>CAVPNI010000004.1:0-551801 GCA_963706715.1 uncultured Verrucomicrobiae bacterium | reverse complement strand
GAGGCTACCGAAGTGTCCGAAGGGGTCTGGGGAGATAAATCTGGTGTTTTCGGGGTCATAGTAACGCTTCCCTAGGTAGTAAAGACCTGTTTCATCCATCCGCTTTCCAAGCCAATTGATCACACTTTCGAGGCTGCGTTCTCGCTCGGATGATAAAAATAAGGGGAGTCTTCCGGGTAATGGTCCGTAGGCGCCCGCTTGGCCCGGAATTAGTTTTATTTCGCTTCCTCCGTCGTATGTTGCCATAGCGTGTCCCAAGGCATCGTGAATAACGTCATGGGCTATTGTCGGGGTGTAGCGTGCTCTTTCTCCTATAACGACTCCGTGTAGGGTGGGATTTGGTGCCATAATGACTTCAAGGCCTCCAATTCCTTGCAATCCTCCGTAGGTTCCATCTTTATCGACGCCATACGCTTTCCAGGTGGTGACTTGCTCATTGACTTTGACTCCGATTTCCAGGAATTCGACTTCCGGATCGTAATAGCTTAATATGGTTTCTGATTTTTCATGAACTGGAACGTCTCCTACCACGGGGGTGTATACGGTTTTTAATCTTCTGCCGAGGCTATCGTAGGTTGCGCTCCATTGGTACCCTTTTTTATTCACATGGCGCTCTTTTCTAGCTGCTTTCAATAGTCTTCCCCATGCATCCCAGGTGTATTGGATGGTGTGGTTGTTGTTTAGGTGATGGAGGATTTTGTAGTCGCCTCCCCAGGGATCTTTTGCCATAGCAAGGTACATAGGAGCGATTGAATTAGCGGTTCCTTCGACTAGTTTTTCGGTAAGGTTTCCTTCCGAGTCGTATTTGTAGGTGAAGATGCGAGGTTGGATGCCAACGCTGAATCTTTTGTATTCACCGGCTCTTGCAGCACCTGGCACATGCCGATGGTATGCTTCCGCTTTTATTATGTATTCACCGGGTCTTACGGTAATGGGGGCCGTCCACCATTCGTCAGTTGTTCCGGAACGCAAGGCCTTCACTGCGCCATATCTGACTCCATTGAGTCTTATTTGGATGTCAGCTTCCGGGCGCACTCTTCCTGTTATTTCGGTTTTCAGTTCACCATTTTTTGTATAGATTTGGGTAGGCCGCATCCATGCATCCATTTTCCACTGGCCATCGAGTTTACGGACATGGTAATCGTGCCCTTTTAGGAGCACTCCCAAGCCGGGCTCTTCAGTGTTCCCATCAAATATATAGTCGATGGTTTGATTTTGTTTGGTGTTATCGAGATAGGTTTCGCTAACGAGTTGGCCTTGGCTATTGTAGGTAAAGTCTCTACTTGATGGGACGCCGCTGAGGTATTGTGATTGGTAGTTTGATATTGTCGAATTTGCTCTCCATTTTAATATTTCGTTAAGGAATCTCTGATTTTTTATTTGTGTGGTTCGTGTTTGGATTCTTCCTCGGTTATCCACTGTCTGTGTTTGTTTGATGGTATCGCTGGTTTTTTCTCTCAGTATGCCATCGAGGCCATAGGTGTATTTAATGGTTTTGTTTTCTGTCGGTAGATGGGTTTGTGCAAGGAGGCCATCAGCTCGATAGGTGAATTCTTGTTTATGGTTCGCTGTGGTTAGTTCTGTTCTTCGACCAGCTCCGTCCCATTTTTGGGTGGTTTTTTGGTGAATCTGGCCATTTAAGGTGATGGTCTCTTCGATGAGGTCTCCATAGGGGCTGTAGGTTCGAGCGATTTTGACCGCTTCGCTCTGGTCGCTGGTTTGGGAAATGGAGGTTAGTAATCCTCTGCGGTCATAGGTAAAGTTTTGAACGCCGGTGACGGAGCCTGAGGTTACGATTTTTTCGACTCGTCCAGCCGGATCATAGGTGAGGGTGTGTTCGAGTCCTCGTGCATCTCGTGTGGTTTGTAATCGCCCGATGTTTGGGGTGGTTGTGTGGTATGTGTAGGTTCTGTTGCGCGTCTGTAGGTTTTGAGCGGTTTTTTTGGTTAGTTTTTCGGAGATCTGTTTGCCCGCTGCGGAGTATTCAACGCTCCAGCAAAGTCCCTTGGGCATGTTTAGTTCGTATTGTTTGTTTACTGGGCTCGCGTTATGGTTGATTTCAGTTTTGTTAGGGAGGATGGTTTTTGTTAGGCGCTGGAAGGTATTGTATTTGTGTGTGGTTCTCTCGCCCAGTTCGTTTATGAAGGTAACGGTGTTATCGGTTTCATTGTATAGGATTTGTTGTTTATTTTGGTCTGTGTAGGTTTTGGTTATTGTTTGTGCTAGTTTATCGATGAGGGTGGTGGTGCTAATGGTTCCGTTGGTTTCGATGATTTTATTGGGGGTATAGGAGGAGGTATTTTCCCGCACGATTGTACCGTCGGCATTTTGGATTATGAGTTTTGTGGTTCGCCCCATTGGGTCTTGGGTGAGGGTTTGTTTTTCGCCGAGGGCATTGGCAATGGTGATGGTTCGATTGTGATCGTCGTATGTGATGGCGGTTGTTCGCTGAGCGGCCTCGGATGTGGCAGGAGGCCCGCTTTCATTTTTCAGGCGGTCAAGTTTGTCGTAGTTTTTGGTAAAGGTATGGCCTTCGGGATCGGTGTAGGAGGTGAAGTTACCCCGGTGATCGAATCCATAAGTTTCCGTAGTTAATGTGTGTCCGGATGAGTTTTTGTGTGTGCGGGTAATGGTCCGCTGAGGATCATTGTAAGTAATCTCAAAGTAGGAGGCATTAGAAAGGATGTGTTTTGTGAGGCGGCCATCGAGTTGATAGCGCCATTTTTCGATGCTTCCGTCCGGATTTTCTCGCTGTGCAAGTTTTCCTTCGCTTGTGTATTGGTTTGTTGTGACTGCGCCTAAGGCATTTTTGTGGGTTTGTATTTCTCCTCCTTTTTCGTAGGTATATTCGTGTTTTTCGCTGTCTTGTGTTTTAATGCGCTTTTGGCCTATTTCATCATAGGTCATTGTTGTTATGGTTTGGCCTTTTCGAATTTCGATGAGGTTTCCAAATAGGTCGTGTTTGTAGGTGGTTTTGGGGGTGTTAGGGCTCCCTCGCTGTTCTTCTTTCAGGCGTCCTGCATAGTCGTATTTGTATTTTATGGTGTCTTGTTCCGGTCCTCCGTCGATTTGTTCGGGTTCTCCGTTTTTGTTGTAATGGATTTGTATGGTGTTGAGTGATGTCCCATTTTTGTCCCGGCGTTCTATTCGGGTACGGTTTCCAGTCTGGTCATAGGTATAGCGGGAAGCTGCTCCGGAGGGATCGGTTTCTTCTATGAGTTGTCCCGAGTTGTTGTGGGAAAGGCGGGTGATGATGTCTCCGGCTCCCGTGTTTATTTTTTCGGATGTTAAGAATCCGCGGGCATCGTGGGTGTATTCGACGAGGGTTTCGTCCGGGGTTCCGGCAGCTCTTTTTATTTTTTGGGGTAGGCCCTTTGCGAGTTTTCCGTCGGCGCTAATTTCGTAGTAGGTGTATTGTGTGCTTGTTAGGACTGTGTCTTGAATTTTGCGCTCTATGCGAGTGGGAAGCCAAGGATAATTGGAATCTTCGTACGCAATGGAGGTTTCGTTTCCAAGCGGGTCTTGAATGGATGTGTGAAGGTTCTTGTTGTTGTAAGAAAATCTGGTCGTGGCGGTTTCATTATCTTGGTTTCCGGTCAAGTTGCCGACAACGGTTTTTTCGATGAGGTTGCCTTTGGAGTCATATTTATAGGAGGTACGAAGGCCACGCTTGTCCGTATTTTCTTTTAGACTGCGGAAATAGGCTCCGGGGCTTTCATCATTGAAGGTGTACCATTGCTGTTCAATTTTATTTCCACAGGGATCGGTAATTCTGGTAATCAGGCTCTGCTCATATTCATATATTGTTTTCTTTCCGTTGACATCTGTAATGGTTGTGGAACCAGTAATAGCTCTTGCGCCTTCAGGGGATTTATCGTCGTAAGCAAATTTAGCATTCCGCACGGGTTCCGGATTGTCTCCCATTGTAGCTTCTTGTTCTGTAACTCTGTTTTTGGAATCATAGGTATTTTTCAAGATACGGCCGTCGGGTTTCCGTTCACGGCTGATCCGATGGTTAGCATCGTATTGGTAGCTAATGCTTGTTTCTTGCGTCGGTTTAACTTCTATTAGGTCGCCATTTTGATTGTAGTGATAGTAAATGCGGCGGGCATTATCGGCTTCTTCACCGGAGATTTGGGTAATGTGACCCGCTTGGTCGTATGACAATCGGGCGGACTGGCCATTACTTGAAAGAATTTGCGAAAGCCGGCCGTAGTTGTGTTCGTTAGTATTGGTGCCAAAGTGGAAGGAATAGTAGTTACCTCTATTGTCTTCCCATTTTTCCAGGCAGATTGTCTCGTGGTTGTTCCCATTTTTTGGGAATTGTCGCACTTTGAATGTCCGTTTATCGCCGTTGGGGCTTTGTAGGATGTAGGTCGTCTCGGAAGGATGCTGTTGTTTTTCAATGTATGCATTAAATATGTTTCCCGTGGCCCCTAAGGTTTCTCCACTAGTATTATTTAGGTGTGCGTTGTCGCGCATAGTCGGAATCCATCGATTCGCATTATTGGGATCTTGGATGTATGCAATGACTGAACCATCTAGTTCCGCAGCATGGATAACGGTCTTATCTCGGGATATTAGGAGGTAAGGGAAACAGGAGATTTTCCAACCGTATCCAAAATCTGTCGCATCCTCGATGCTTTGACTAGAATAGTTACGTCCAATTTCCAGTGGCATCGGGCCGTTGAGTGTGATGTCGACAGTGTTTACATAAAATTCACCGGTCACCGCGTTTACAGGATCGTGTATGGCTTTACGGAGGCCAGTTGGTCCCGACATGTTTCCGTGAGAGTTTGGTGGCCCCATACCTCTTATCTGCTTCTGCTCGGTATAGGTTTGCTTAGCGTTTATTTTATGCTCGGCTACCTTTTTAAATTCGGGTTCCCGAGGAAGGCCGTGATGTTCTACATAAACAGGCCATCTCAGTTCTTCTTTTTTCTGTTCCTTTGCGTTTGCTTCACGCCATGGCCAATAGCTATGTTTCTGTCCGTCTCTTTCGATCACTCTATGTTCTCTCTGCAATTGCAGGTTGAACTCTGCTTCTTTCTCATCCGCCTCTCTCTTCAATGCTTCGACTTTTTCTAGTCTGGGCTCACGTGGCGGGTACCCATTTTTCTTATACTCCGGGTCATTTTCCCATTGATATTCTTCTCTGCGTTTTTCTATTGCGTGATTTTTACGCCAAATCGATGCTTGTATTCGTGCGTTGCGCTCTTTTTCGAGATTTATTTCGGTGTTGAGCTGTGCGGTATATTTTATCGCAGCGGCGACCCAATCTATAAATTTGGTTTTTTTGGCACCCCGAAATAGGTTCACAAAAAAGTCGCGAATTGCTCCGAAAAAGCTGCGTTCCCGCCGACTTAGACGTAAGCCGCCTTCTAATGCGGCGAGGTTGGGTTCAAAGTTTAAACAAAAAAGGATTTCTCTGGGAGCCGGATCGCTTTCATGGATTTTCTTTGTAGCCGGATACCAGGTATTGCCAATTTTACAGGTTCCTTGTGCCTCGACTGTAAAGTAATAATCGGCGTTCGCAGCTCGTAATGTGAGGATATAAGGGATTTTCGGATTTTCTTCTTCGTTGGTCTCTTCGTCGAGGGTTAATAAAGTATCTAATCCGGTTACAGTATCGGAGATTTCCATCTGCCGGCCATTAGCTACAAATTGTGTCCATGCTGCGGTACCTCTCTGAGGAATTCTCAGTGAAAATCGGTGTTCTGAAGGAATTCGGTTTCTGTTTCCTAGGAATGAATTTTTTGAATAGGCCGATATGAGGAGTTCTGCCAATTGAACAGAATCGGAAACCGGACCTGCATCTAATTTCGCTCCGACGGAAATGAGAAAACTATAGTTTTGGTTCACTTGTAATGCAGTTCCTCCAGCTAAGCTTCCAAAGGCAACAAGAGGGTTTTCGAATGTGGAGTCATAATTCGCTCGATCTCCCGTTATCGTAATGTATTTTCTCGGAATTTTTTGAATCCGATCGAACCAGGGCGCTGTTTCGGGGAATTTGTCTGCATTGTTGCCTGATGGGTTTAGCTCCATTCCTTTTTGGGAATTTAATGGAACGACAACGGACTTAGAGTAGTAATCATTGCCAGTGCCTCGTATGAATATCTGTTCTGGAGACTCATTTAGTTGCGCATTTACAATAGCGTTCGCGGCAATAAGGGTGCTGAGTATCTGAAAAAAGTGCTTCATAGGTGGCGGCGAGGTTATTGATGGCTAAAGGATGTCTCCGTCTCCCGGGAAAACGATGGTGAATCCCAAGCTAGAGTCAGGGAGGTTTTCCTCGGTTGTGTGATCAGGTGGCATGCCACTTTGTTCGACGAGCACGTTGGAATTCGGAATGCCGATAGGTCCTTCGGTTTCTCGCTGAGTTGTGGCTTGGGGGAGCGAATTGTTGTGATTTATTGTCGGCTGATCGTTTCTTGGACTGCCGTTTTTGCCGATGTTTTCGGTGGTACCGAAGAGGATTTTTTGTGTATCGATGCCGCTTGCTGTCAGTTTCATAGCGCTTCGATGTTCGCGCGCTACCGAGAGTCCTAATTGTTGGTTTTCATTGCTTCCCCAACTCCAGGCGGTGGCATCGTTTCGGACGGCACTGGAATGTTTTTTCCCGGCGGCGATGTTAGTAATTCCCGTAAGGTTCTTAACTGCCACAGGAGCATTTCGGCTGTTAAAGGTACCGTCTCCCAGTTGGCCGTGATCATTATTGCCCCACGCTTTAAGGGTTCCATTTTGAAGGCGCGCTAAGGCATGCGAGGAACCGACTGCAATTTGCACGACATTTTCCAGTCCGGGAATCTGAGTCGGCGTAGAGGTTACAAGCGGGGTTCCTAGTCCCGTATTCTGCCTATTCTGCCCGTCCGGCGAGGACTCCGGGGAGGACTCCGGGGAGGCCCCCCAGGCAAAGACGGTTTTATTTTCTAAGAGTGCTAAGGAATATCCTTCTCCGGCTGCTACGGTTTTGACTTTGCTTAGCTCAGGGATTTTCTGTGGGGTGGTAATCATCGATTCGCTGTTTCCCAGAATTTGCTGGTCTTTGTTGCTGCCCCAGATCCAAACGGTGCCATCCTCTCTACGCACGAGTGCATGGTTTTTACCCATGGCGGCACCAGTAATCTTTGAACCGTCAGCGAATTCGGTAATCGTAACAGGCACTGATCGGTTTTCCGTTGTTCCATCTCCTAGTTGCCCAGATTCATTGCTTCCCCAGGTTGCCACGAACCCGTCTCCGAAAATTGCCAGTGAGCTGTCTCCTCCCGCTGCAATTGCTAATGCGTTAGTAATTCCGCTTACTCGCACAGGAGCCACCAGGCTGTGCCTGTTTTGCCCATTACCCAATTGTCCTTTCTCTCCTTTTCCGTAAGCCCAAACGGTTCCATCACTCCTGAGCAGGAGGGTATGCTCATCTCCGGAGGCAACTTGGATGATGTTTCCAATGTTATTTAGTACTCGCAGGCGATCTTTCTGCTCGCTGAAGTTTTTCTCTCCCTGAGGAGGTACTTGTGCGTCATAAAATCCCAACCATCCGACGCTGTGATCGGTTCGAAGGATGACGGTATGGGATGCTCCACAAGTGACCTGTTTTGCTCGTGGCTCTTCAGTAATTTGAACTGGTATTGGCTGACTGACAATTCCATCAGTCAATTGATCGGAATTATTAACATCGATTGCCGCCCGACTTTCTCCTTTCTCCTTCAGTGGCATTACTTCCGTTGAAATGTTCGGAGAAATTGCAAATGCTCCTCGAGAGCCAAAATTGGCTATCAATAATATAACTAATAAACGCTTATTCATAATTATAGACCTAACTTATATAATCATTCTTATTGCTAATGCATGTCTCTGCCATCACTTAATTAAAACCAAGTGCTTTTGATAACTGTTTTTGGGTGTCACTTTGCCGGAGGAATCCTAATGACCGGGGAATTATTATAATTTATCGGCAAGTGAACCTTAAAACGCTTTAAACTACGTTGGTAAATATCTTCCAGGTCGCAAGTTGCGCAAGTGAAAAGTGTGGAGAAATTCCCTACGCTCGTCGCCACCTGTTGCAAGCAATAACAATTTGAGTGTTAAAATAAGATGACACTTGTTAAGTGTGGTTCATCCCTCTCGAACGATGTTCTCTCCTTACGATTCCAGATGCACAATTTCTGCGGAATCATCCGCACGGGCAAAATGTGATATCCAGTTGGATCAATTATATGTGATCGGCTGTGATTTTAATTTCGTCTGAAATTTTCGATTTTCTCTTATCCCTAGACACGAAATTACTGCTGGTGAGCCGCAATGGCTTCAAATTCCATGCCGTCTTTTAATTTCATCGATTGTGGATTGCGGTAACACACGGCATCCTTTCCATGGGGCCCATCGAGCTCCTGGAATCTTGAGTTCTTGCAACCCCATGCAGGCAATGAGGGTGCTAGCCACAGAATTGCTATTTTTGCCCAATCCCAGAAACGGATACGGTAGATTGAGTTGGTTGATGACCTTTTTGGCATCCCTGGCTGCTTCCCATCTCTTCATGGTATCCTGTTGATTTCCCCTATAAATTACTTGCCGAGGTTGACCTTGACTGCACAAATGGGGATGTGCAAATTCATAAACTTTGAGTCTGTCTAACTTCCAATAGCCAATCGACCTGGTCCTTCCTTCTTTGCTAATTGCCAATCCTTCCATCTCGCCAATACATTTTCCAGATTCGCTAATAAGAATTAGAAAGTTATGGCCGAAAAAAAGCAGTACTGGAGACTGAGATTCGACAATTTTGTAATTTTCATCATCCGAACTTTCAGAACGTAAATTATCGGAACGCAGGCTTTTCATAATTTATGAATTTATAAGAAGTCCCTAGGACGCGGTGCTTCTCGCTTATTTCGACAAAAACTTAAAACTCTGATTTTCTTTACCATCGTCTAGAAAATCACAGATGCGATTGAGAAGATCTTTGAGAATTGAAGCAGCCGCAAAAATCCAAAGGCCCACTGAAGGTGAAAGGAACGGAATCGTATCTAGTCCAGCAATAAGTCCGAAAATTTTCGCAAATAGGGAGCAAATTTTAAGCGCGTTCACTCCCTTCAGTTGTTGTCAACTTTGGCTGCTACAAGGCCTTTAGTACGTCACTATAAATTAGTGCAGCAAATATCAATAAGATATGATGTATTATACGAAACAATAATATTATTTGGAACGATATCGGTGAAATAGAGATGATTTCGAAACGCGTTTTGATTAATCTGGTATGCAATTTTCATCGAATATTCCACACTAGGATGATGGCCGGTAATGCGTCGCTGAAAATACCCTCCGATAACGGGATGACTTTCGGCTACACAAACCTCCTGCGGCAAAAACGGAATGATCCGTATGAGTGCATTAACGACGCGGTTTTGGTCTGCACTAACAGCCGACTTAAAAACCCATCCGTTCCTACAATCAAACACAAGTGAGTGTTTGCCTTCCGCCAATAGAAACACGATTAGTAACTATGGCTCCTCGACATAACGAGTGGGTCAGGAAAGTGGACCCGCGTCCAGACAATAGCTTAGTTCGTAGTTGGTGGTTCGTAGTTCGTAGAGGCTCCATTGTTTGACTGAAGACATTGTTGGATCAAGGAAAGGCGCCCATTTTCCCACTCCATTTGACGAGGGACCAAAATTAAGATAACACTTGCTGGGCCTGATTTAGGTTTTTCTTTACGGTTGGTCCCTTACGATTCCAGATGCATGATTTCTCCGAAATCATCCGCACGGGCAAATTGTCATATCCAGATGGATCAATTAAATTTGTTCGACTGTGATTTCGATTGCTTTGAAAATTTTTGATTTCCCTTTGCCGCCAGACACGGAATTACCGCTGGTGATCCGCAATGGTTTCAAATTCCATGTCGTCTTTTGATTTCATCGATTGTGGATTGCGGTAACACACGGCATCCTTTCCATGGGGGCCCATCGACCTCCTGGAATCTTGGGTTCTTGCAGCCCCATACAGGCAATGAGGGTGCTAGATCATTTTACAATTAAATAGATACAATTGAACTGGGTATGCTAAAAAGAAGGAGAGTATTGACATGCAGATAGATTTTTGAGATAGAAGATATTCCCCTCAAGTGAATTAAAAGAAACAATGAAGTGTAAAAAATGTGAGGGGAGAAGAATAGTCAAGAACGGAAAAGTGCGAGGACATCAACGCTATAAATGCAAGGAATGCGGGCTGAATTTTATCCCACAAGATAAGCGTACGAATTCTAAAATTGTGGCTAAAAAGGCGCTTTGTGTCCTTTTGTATAGCTTGGGGAAAGCCTCTTTTAACATGTTAGGAAAGATATTTGGCCATTCTCCGGCTTTAATTTACCGATGGGTTCGAAAAGAAATGAGTGCATTGCCGGACCCAAAAGTATCAGGTGATATCAGGGAAATGGAATTTGATGAGATGTGGCATTTCGTTGGGTCAAAAAAAACAAAAAGTGGATCATCAAAGCCTTGGATCGTAGCACAGGGTGAACTGTTGCCTGGGTCATCGGTAATCGTGATGCTGCAACCTTTAAAAAACTTTACGATAAAGTAAAACAGCTCAAAAATTGTATTTTTTATACTGATGACTGGGATGCCTTCTCTAAAATTCTGCCTCCAGATCGCCATATCATTGGAAAATCCGGAACGGTTTCTATTGAGCGAGATAATAGTAATACACGCCACCACTTAGCGCGCATGACTCGGCGCACTAAAGTCGTCTCAAAAAAAGTGAACATGGTTTACGATTCCATCAAGCTTTGGACTGTTCTTGCTACTCACGATATCTTTTCTTCTTTTCAGGAAAAATTTGTATCTATCTTTAGGTGAATACTCTCTCTTTTCTTTTGCGGTAAACTCAATCTTTTTCCTACACTTTATCCAGTATAATCCCGGAAAAACCCAAATTCAGCAACGCCATAAATCCGCCATAATATTGCATGAAACAAAGCCTGATCGAAGAAATTGGCAAGAGCCAACGATTGGTGATTGTTCGCCAACTAAAAAAGGCTGGGAAACTCTGTGTTAGGGACCTGGCAAATCGGCTTGGTATGAGCTATATGGGGATAAAACAGCATTGTATTGAACTGCAGCGGCAAGGCTATTTGGATACGGAAAAAAACCGGAAGGCCGTCGGTCGCCCGGAGTTATTATATCGATTAAGTACCAAAGCGAACGAACTTTTTCCACTGGAGAGCAATGACTTTGCCCTTTCTCTACTGGAAAGCGCTCGTCTACTGTTTGGTCCCACTGCACCTGGCAAGTTGCTATTGCTTTTTTTTCAGCAAAAAACCGCTGAGTATCGGCAAAAATTAGGAGAGCTGAAACAACAAGACCGGGCGATGACATTAGCTAAACTTCGAGATCGCGAAGGATATATGACCGAGGTGCAAGTCGGTGATGAATTTCGAATTGTTGAACGTCACACGCCTATAGCCACCATTTTCGAAACTTGGCCTGAAACTCAACAAATGGAACGCGGAATGTTTGAGAAGATTTTGGAAGGACGAGTCTCTCGGAAATCTCGGAAAGTTTCCGGAACCTATGAGTGTATTTTCCGCATTATCTGGTAAGGACATCGAACGGATTTCGCTTAGAGCCTGCCCAAACGCTAGTGCCGGTATTGGGAGTGCCTGTGGAAAGCCGCATTTTACGAGGGGTAGATTCTCTCCTTTCCATTGTGCAAATGCCTGCTGGTATCCCTGTCGTTACCTTTGCAATTGGGTTGGCGGAAGCACGGAATGCCGCTCTCTTCGCAGCAGCGATTCTAGGGGGGGTGACGACCTCATCGCTCAAGCTTTGGGAGCGTTTCGGCGAAAACAGGCCGCTCAAGTCGAGGATTCCAAACTTGAATAACTGACGTTGCTATAGTATGACCCCTATAAAATGTGACCATGCCTTGTCGTTCTTCTACAGATATGGCTAGCTTGGTAACTGACGTTACGTACTTTTAGGAGCTTTGGGAGCAAAAAAGACTATTCTAGCCCAACAATGTTCTCTTTTTTTTGCGTAACATCATTTTAAAATAAACTCTGAAGAAAAAATCCCAGACGACTCATGTGTCATTTTATAGGGGTCATGCTATATGAAAATTGTCGTTAAGATCGGCACCCAGAGCATCTTATCCAAGCGCGGCGTCCCCAGTAATAAAGTGATGCGCTCTGTCGTCGATCAGATCGCCAAGCTCCGGCAACAGAGGCATGAAATTGTTTTAATAAGCTCCGGGGCGGTGGGCATTGGTAGAAAAATCGCATCCCCTTTATTGGGTAAAGGGTATGGTGCATCTCTTGCAGAAAAACAGGTTCTGGCATCACTGGGACAACATGAGCTGATGCATCTCTATACTCGACTATTTAAAGCGCATGGTATTCTGACCTCTCAATTGCTGCTGACAAAGCAAGATTTCTACACTCGCCAGCATTATCTGAATATTTGGCGCTTGATTACGAAAATTTTAGCAAATAGTCAGATTATCCCGATTGTGAATGAGAACGATACTGTCGCAATCGAGGAACTGATGTTTACGGATAATGATGAATTGGCTGGATTAATTGCAGCGCAAATCAATGCGGATAAGCTTATTATTATTAGTCATATCGAGGGGGTGTACGCCAAAAATCCACAAGAATTCGACGCACATGTCATTCCTATTATTAGCAAAGAAAAGGACTGGCCTTACATTTCCGGCGCAAAAAGCACACAGGGCAGAGGGGGAATGATCAGTAAATTAAACACCGCGCGAAAAGTCTCCCGTCTTGGAATCGCCACGCATATCGCATCTATTAAACAGCCAAACGTAATCATCAGGATTGTAGCCGGGGAAGCCATTGGGACTACTATTCCAGCTTCTTCAAAAAAATCCAATATCAAGCGATGGATTGCATATGCAGCCCAACAAAAAACAGGCAGAATTTTCATAAACAATCGTCTCTATGAAATTTTGCGAGAAAACCAGCGCGCCGTAAGTATTCTTCCAATAGGAGTTCAATCCTATGACGGGGATTTTGAGAAAGGTGACGTTGTCGAGATTTGCGGACCTAATCGTCGAACGCTCGGGATGGGAATCGTTAAATATAGTGCTGGTAGCCTCAAGGAATATATCGGATGCAAAAATAATCCGGTTTTAATTCACTACGATTATTTAAGTATTTTTTAGGAGGTTTTTTGTGGATCTTATCGCACAACTCAAAAAGGTCAAAGAAGCAAGCCGACATTTGGCCTTAATGAACGATAAACAGCGTAATGAGTTACTTACCGCTGTTGCTCAATTACTGCGCGACGACACCGATAGGATCCTCGATGCAAACAGTCGGGACCTTGCCAGTATCAATCCCAAGGACCCCTTATTCGACCGCGTTCTACTCAACAAGAATAGGGTTCGGCAGATCGCCGATAGCATAGACGAGATTGCCGATTTACCAACTCCTATTCATAAGATTACAGAAGATAAAACTCTCCCAAATGGACTACGAGTGCGGAAAATTTGCGTACCTCTTGGGGTTGTCGCGATCATTTACGAAGCCAGACCCAATGTGACACTCGATGCCTTCGCATTGTGCTTTAAGACCGGTAATGCCTGTGTTTTAAAAGGTGGAACACAAGCCTATCAGAGCAATCTGACTTTGGTTGAGATCATTCAAGAAATACTGAAAAGGCGCTCGACTCACAGCAATGCCGTGCAGCTCCTTGCCCCCAATCGCGAATATACCAATCTGCTCCTTCGCGCCCATGGCTTAGTGGATGTCTGTATTCCCAGAGGGGGAAAGGCTCTCATTGATTTTGTCAGACAGAATGCCAGTATTCCCCTCATTGAGACGGGCGCCGGCGTCGTACATGCCTATTTTGATAGTGAAGGTGATCTTGAAAAAGGTCGCGCTATTGTCCTGAATTCCAAAACACGCAGAGTGAGCGTCTGCAATGCCTTGGATTGTTTATTAGTCCATCAGAATCGCATTGCGGATCTCTATTCTCTGATTGGTCCTTTGAAGGATCATAACGTCGAAATTTTTGCTGATCCACGAGCATACGATACACTCACGGCCTGTTACCCGGCCACCCTCCTTAAACAAGTCAGAGAGCAAGATTTCGGTCGTGAATTCCTTTCATATGCAATGGCAATTAAAGTTGTGGTATCTGTTGAGGAAGCGATCCAACACATTCGAGAGCACACCTCGGGCCATAGCGAAGCGATCATTACAGAAAAAGCAGAGACTGCGGACTATTTTAGCAGACATATCGACGCAGCAGTCCTCTACGTCAATACATCCACCGCCTTTACAGATGGCGCGCAATTCGGAATGGGTGCGGAAATTGGAATCAGTACGCAGAAATTGCACGCCCGCGGCCCCATGGGGCTAGAAGCCTTAACCAGCTATAAGTGGCTGGTGACTAGTCACGGCCAAATTAGAAAACCAGACTAATCTTAATAAATATCGTTGAATTAAGCATTTATGTTTCAATTTCGAGCCATCGGGCGAAGGCTGCGGTGACGCGGATAGCTTGGTTAAGTCAACAGCATTGAGACTAACCTGGAAAATTCACCGTAAGGGCAAAAAAAGCAAAGTTTCCAGCATAAAACATTATAGTTAAATGTGATAAATTCAAAAACTGAAGAGACTTCGCTACCTGCAAAAAGTAATGTGTCAGACCTGGAATTTCCAGGATTTAATGGGAGAAAAATCGAGGGCAATTTTCTAACACTACAATTGTCAATTGGTGGTTCTATAAAAATTAAGGCTTTGTAGTTGCCGGAAAGTAAGCTATCAACTTCTACCAACTACTAACACTAACTGTAGTGCTAGTTCAAAGAACAGCCAAACCATCCCAGCTGATTTTTTCAAAGTCTGCTGGCACGGATGACGAAGGATAAAAATCCCTGCCGCAAGCGGCGGGGATTTGAACCCGAAGGGATTAATAATTGATACCACTTATTCTTATGCAAGAGGTAGAAGTATTCGATACGAAGCAGATTGAGATGTTCATCCCAATACTGCGTGAAATTGATTTCTGCGACGTGTTTCGACTGGATATACTCCACTGGTGTCAGATTGGTCACCCTACTACTCCTCTGGAATATTGGCGGATATTCCTTTTAAAAGTGCACTCTGAAATCGTGGGTATCTCGGGGCTCTACAAAACGCCAGGGATGGCTCCCACGATTTGCTGGCTTGGATGGTTTGCAATCCGGCCTCAATTTCGGCGTCGTAATTTCGGCACCTCCGCAATCCATGTATCCATCGGCCTTGCTCGTGCCATTCCTTGCGAGGAGTTATGGGTTTTTACTGACTCCACAGATTCAAACGCTCATAAATTTTATCAACGCCTTGGTTTCGAAAGACTTGGGTTAGCCGAAAAATTTGCTCCTGGAAAAACCGGACATCTATCGGATATCATTTTTCGGTGGATTTTGACTGACAAAGCTTGATGTTCACGGCACGGACTCACAACGCTTTTTCGTAAAGTTTGGAGGTGCAACGAAATTTTGGACCAGTCAAATTGTTGCGTAGAGCCAAATAAATCAGTTTTATGGCCGCTTCATCATTTGGAAATTGTCCCCGATTTTGATGGTTTTCCGAATCCTCATGTTCACGCTTTCCAGGGCATTGGTGGTATATACCCATCGCCATTGAAGATACCGGCGAATAGACGATAATAAGCTGGAATGAACGTTGAACTAACAGAGCATGACAAGAGAGAATTGGAAAACGGTATAGCATGGAACGTACTGTCAACGCCGAAACTACAGTGGCTTTTTTAGACTGTATCAAAGTGGCGTACCCAGCCGCCCCGAAGTTGCACGTCATCTTGGATCAATCTGGCTACCATCGCAGTGATCTTGTGCGGAAAGCCGCTTTGGAACGCAACATTGAATTGCATTACCTTCCCCTTACAGCTCAAATTTGAATCCTATCGAGCGACTATGCTTGATCTCTCGTATCAACGACAACTTCCATGCCATTCAGACCGTTTCTTCATGTTGAATGGGTTATATAAGGGAATGCATTATACCATGTTTTGCATTTTTTTTGCTGGGGCTGTGTAGTTACAATAAAAAATCCAATGTTTTATGTCGTATCGCATCACTAAATTGGCATGCCTATTGTTTTTCTTTTCCGCTGCCTTTTTAGTAAAAGCTGATTTGGGTAAAGTCCCTTACCCATTCAGCTATTGTCTTGTTTCCGGAGAAAGATTTGGGGGTATGATGGGGGAACCTGTGGCAATTGATTACAAAAACCATGAAATAAGGTTTTGCTGCAAAGGCTGTATCAAAAATTTCTACGCTGATCCCGAATTCTTCTTAAAACAGATTGACGAAGTTGCCTCGCGAAAGCAATAGCGCAAACGGTAGGCCGAGGGCATGGGTAATCTTTCCGCCTTTTTACATTTCGTGTAGAGAAACATTTTTTATAACCCTCCAGACGCAACTTGTTGAATGTACAACAGGCGGCATCCTTTTTTACAAAGTTAGAAGAGGGTCAACCTATATTATAAAAACAAACAAAAACATACGGTGTATACCGCTTGAAAGGGAAAGAATCTGATGGAAACAAACGCATTTGAAGAATTAATTCGGCAATTCGGAGCAAGAGTCGGTTTGCCAGAAATGAAATTAGACGAAGCCGGACTTTGCCGGGTAGTCTTAGATGAAACGGTAAACCTGGATTTCGAGCTTTCGAGTGATGCGCAGATGCTCTACGTATACAGTGCTCTGCCACCTATTGATCAGGAAATCGAAACTGATCTGATGAAGGCGTTGCTGGCGGCTGATTACGCCTTGCACCGCTCTTGCAATTGTCGATTCGCCTTCGATGAAAACGCAAATGAATTCCTTCTTCTGGAGACTATTTCAGGTAACGGGATGGATTTGGAGATGTTTGATCAAATTCTGCAGAATTTTGCGCGCACTGCCACGACCTGGCATACCAATTGCCGACGGCGCGAGTTTGGTCCACCCAAGGCAACGGATTCCGCTGCTTCATCAGGAGAGATCCACCTTCCATTTGTTTAGAAACAAGTCCGGTATTGCGACAAAAGGCTCATTGGATAGCGCAGTTCCAAGGAGCCTTTTGAAAACTTGATCCGCTAGCCAGACCGTTCGTGAGACAATGTATTTAGGATCAGGTTATTAGATTCCGACCAGTCAGCAAATTTTTTTGTGGCCGAAACTTCAAAACAAGTTACCTCCCCGTGTCGTCCCTGGAAATAGTACCGGACAAGTTGAGGATTTTGGCTCAGAAGATTGGGAGTCCCCCCATAACTTGCCTTAACTCCACGGACTTCGAAGGCTGTGCGGATATTTTCGAGGCGGATATTCTGACCTGGAGAAGAGGCGCTCGCCAAAGCCAAATCCCGGAGGCTTTGATCGGGGCGTAAATGTGGTAAACGGAGGGCTCGAATGGCAGTACTGTCATCTCTAAAGAGAGCAGTTATAGGTTTTGTAGGTGCCGTTTGGATGCTCCATTTTACCCGATTCACCTTTAGAGTGAACCCATTCACCGAGACCCATTCGTTTACAGCGGGAACCTCAAATGGTTGAATGTTCCCACCCAGGCCGATATTTCGCCCCAATCCACAGCGCGCCTGCACAACCGATAGTGGCCAGGCCATGCTTAAGATGGATAGGACTGACATGAGAATGTACTTATTCATATTTCACTATCCTACCGAACTTCTGCTTGTGCAACTGATTGCCGAAAAATTTAATCAACAGGTTGCATGAGGTGTTATTAATGTCGGCCACTCCGATCTGAAGTGATGCCGAAAAAGTGGACACGGGAGATAAGCTCGAAGAGACCGTGAGAGAAATTGGCACAGTTCGGAGTTTAATCTATTTTTTGATTGTTGCATTGATTTTTTGGCGCGCGCAGTCCCAAAACTTCAGGTTCGGACGTGTTTTTAATTGTGGCATCTGCATAGCCTCCTACTGGACTTCCCCAAGAAAAATAGACAGCTCTCGAAAGCACTTGTCCATTCTATCGATGACGTAGCAAAATGAAGTGAAGCCGTCGATGATCTTGATCACTTCAAAAAATTTTGATTTTTTTGCTGTTAAAGGTGATTACTGCTGCGCAGGGATCATCGGGCTAAAGCGTCATGAAACGGGGATTCCTTGAAAAGTTACTGGAACGGATACAACGGATCGACCCCGGTGAGCTTCAGGGGTATTTGGAGGAACTGGCTCGGGAAAAGGGCTTCCTGGAGACGATTTTCAACGCGATTTTTGAAGGGGTGATTGTGACCGGTTCCGAGGGAAAGATCCTCTATCTCAATCGAGCGGCTTGTACATTTTTTGGAATCCAGGAAGAGTCCGGCACCGGCCGACCCATAGGCGAGGTGATTCGAGGACTCGAGTCGGCGGTTTCCGTTGCAACAGAGACAGCGAACCGCGAATTGGAGGTGTTTTACCCCAAGCACCGTTTTTTGAACTACTACGTCGTCCCGCTGATGGTAGAAGCACAAGACAAAAGAGGGTCAAAATCGGGGGAGCGGGGAATCATTTTACGTGCTATCATCTTGCGGGACATCACAGAGACGCGCCGGACGACACGAGCGGCCATTGAGTCGGAGCGATTTTCTGCTGTGACCCTTTTGGCAGCTGGGGTTGCCCACGAAATTGGAAATCCCCTGAATTCATTAGACATTCATCTGCAGTTGATGAGTCGCCACATCAAAAAGCTCCCGGCGCGTGCTCGCACGGAATTGGAAAATTCGGTCAGCGTCGCTAGGCACGAGGTCGCGCGTTTGGATCAAATCGTCGCCCAATTTCTTCGCGCAATCCGTCCTCAACCGCTTAAACTGAGCTTGGAAAACATAAATCGTCTCATTGAAAGCTCCATTGCCTTTCTGCAAGTTGAGATTTCCAATCGCGATGTTTTGGTCGAGCTGGAACTCGACCGTTCCTTACCCGGGCTGCGTGTGGATTGCGATCAGATTACACAAGCGTTTTACAACATTATTCGCAATGCCGTTCAGGCTATGAAAACCGGCGGTATCTTGCGGGTTCGGACGGAGGCGAACGAATCGCATATTTTCGTCATTTTTTCCGATACTGGTCCCGGAATTCCAATGGACGACATGGCCCGCATTTTCGAACCTTATTTTACTACGAAGGAATCGGGATCGGGCCTAGGATTGATGATTGTCCAACGCGTGATACAAGCACACGGCGGCGAAATAGGGATTGAGAGTACGGAGGGAAAGGGAGTGACAGTGGTGCTGAGATTTCCCCGCGCCATTCAACCCGTTCGGTTTCTTACAGGCAAATCGGAAAAACAGTAACCCCTTAGCCCCGCTGGTTTTTGGCGAATAAAGTCTTTTTTGCGCTACAAGTTTCCAAAGGAAACGGGCGAAGTCCGCATTGTAATTCCGTCTTTACTTTATCTAATTTTAAGGGGCACGGTGGAGAGGTGATTTGGGATACACTCCGTACGGCAGTGGATTTTGCTGCTCACATACCGCGCTATCGCGAAATCCTTCGCATTCTCTTTAAGTACGGTTTTGCGGATGTTCTGAAACTAATGATTTTGGAGCGATTATTAGGGCCGGAAGGGGGGCGCATCCAGGCCCCGCCGAGCCAGTCATACCAGGAGAACCCCGTTCCCGTGCGACTTCGACTGGCATTAGAAGAATTGGGACCGACTTTTATCAAATTCGGTCAAATGTTGAGTTCCCGTCGAGACCTCATCACAGACGACTATTATGAAGAACTGTGTAAACTACAAGATTCCGTCCCAACGTTCCCGACGGAGGAAGCATGCCGCATCATAGAAGAAGAACTCAATAAACCGATCGAAAAGCTATTTTCTAGCTTTGATTTTGAGCCTATAGCCGGCGCCTCCATTGCACAGGTCTATCATGCTAATCTCCTGGATGGAACAGAGGTTGCTGTCAAAGTAAGACGCCCAGGCATTACGAAGATTATCGAACAAGATACTGCCATTCTTATGGATTTTGCTGGCTTTTTAGAAAGGCATGTTACCGACTTAGCGAGTTTAAACCCGCGAGGTATAGTCTACGAATTTATTGCCTCGCTGTATAAAGAGATAGATTTTGAACACGAAGCGTCGAACGCCGAACGCTTTCGGGAACAGTTTGAGAAGAACTCTCACATCGTTGTGCCGCAAGTATACCGGGAATTAACCACGACACAAGTGCTCACGATGGATTTTATAGAGGGTGCTCCGATTAATCGGATTGCAAAACTGCGAAAATTAGGTGTCGACCCGGTGGTTCTTTCAAAAAGTATTACGGATTTGATTTATGAGATGATTTTTATCCATGGCTTCTTCCATGGAGATCCCCATCCTGGTAACATGACCGTATTGGAGGATGGGGTAGTCGGATTATACGATTATGGAATGATGGGTGCCCTAAATCCGACTGCACGTGAAAGTGTGGCGAATTTAGTAGTTGGGTTGGGAGAGAGAAACCATCAACTGACAATGCGAGCGATTCTCGAGATGTCTGAAGAAGGTATCGTTGACAATCCGGAAAAAATGCTAGTCGAAATGGAAAGTTTTTCTGAGGAGCATCTCAATCGGCCTCTCCGAGAAATCAACCTTGCTCATGTTTTCAACAAACTACTGGCTTTGTTGCGAAATAATCGTCTCCGGCTGAAGTCGTCCTTTTATATGGGGATCAAGGCACTTGGACAGGTTCAAAACATCGGCATTTCGCTCAATCCCGATCTGAACTTTATATTGCTTGGGGAGCCGTTTGCGGCGCGAATGTTGTGCGATCGATTAACGATCTGCCAAATTTGGAGGCTCATTGGGCATCTGGCGGATGAAACAGTCGATTTTTTAAAGAAATTTCCTTATGATTTTCGAACATTTTACGAGAATCTGAAAAGGGGAAAATGTAACATCCCCTTAGAACATAAAATCGATCCTCAAGGTTTTGAACCGCTCCGTAAGACGTTGGATTCTATCTCCAATCGATTGGCGAATGCGATCTTAACAGCAGCCGTGCTCATTTGTTCCAGTATTGTGGCGTTAGCACATGTCCCTCCCCTCATCAATAAGGTTTCTGTTCCCGGAACAGTGGGATTATGTTTTGGAATTTATATGTGTCTTCGACTGCTGTTCTCCATTTGGCGGCATGGAGGATTGTGAGAATTTTTGGATCTCAACGCGTAAATTGCAAAATTTCGAGGTGCGGATCAGTAGCGAAAATGCGCATAATTTGACTGTCGCATCTGTAAAAAAATATCTATTGCTGAGGATCAATTATGCCTACCTACGTCTACGAAACCATCCCGGAAACGCCGGAAGAGCAACCCGAATTATTTGAAATCCAGCAAAGTATGCGTGACGCCGCATTGAAGCGACATCCGGAAAATGGCAAACGCATTCAACGCGTGATTACCGGTGGTTTCGGTCTGATGGGCACTTCCACTCCAAGCGTGGAGAGGGGTTCGGGATCAACCGGCTGCGGTTCAGGAGGTTGCGGCTGTCATTAGGGATGATAGGAGAGTGCTTGATCTCTATAAGGCTTTCCTAGTTCGAGAAATTTCGAGTTCCTCAATCAACTGTTTGAGATTTGCACTGCGCCCTTCCCGCCAGATATCCGCTAGTTCGTCCGCAGGCAGCGCTTCTTTTAAACGGCGGACTAGTTGTTCGCGTTCAACCTGTTTGATTCCGAGCGATCCGACGCCGAGTTCTTCTTTCAAGGCTTCTGCCGTCGCAAGAATTCGTGCGGCTTGGCGGGGCTTTCCTAAAAAAAGCTTCAAGTTGCCAAATCCTATCAGTGCATAATAGATGAGCCGGCCATTTCTAAAGCTTCGGGCGATCATAAGAAATTCTTCCAAGGCATTTGTTGCCGTAGCAACATCTTCTTGGGCGAGCGCCGCACGAGCCACGCTCCAAAGGATGAGAGCCACGACCCAGCGGTATCCTGCCTGCCGATAAAGTCTTAAGCTTTCATCCTTATATTGGCGTGCGGATAAGTAATCACCCCGATCTTGACAAATAGTCCCCAGCCCATTTAGAGCCGCCGCGGTGAGAAGCGGGTAATGGAGTTTTTTGCCCGCAGCAAGGCCAGAATGGAAAATTTTTTCTGCGATATCGAGATGCCCGTCATTGCGTTCGATGAATCCGAGGAGGCATCGCGCGAGCTCCACTTTCGGTTTAACGCCATGTTTTTGATAGAGCTCCAAGCCGAGTTGATAAAAGCGCCGTGCCTCGTCATTGAGCTCCAAACACCAACTCAATCGCGCGGCTGCAAGAAGGGCTTTGGCGCGAAAGACGCTTGGCTCCTCTGCGCCCGGACGTTCCAAAGCGCGGCGTGTATAATTCAGTGATTCCTGCAAATTATTACCCTGGATCTCCCAGAGTCTTTCCAAGGCGCTTACAAGCCGGAGGCATTTTTCCGAACCGGATGGAGTGACCAGTGCATGTTCTACCGCTTTTTGGAAATTCATTCGTTCTGCCGATGCAATTTCCAGCCAGAGGAGCTGATCTTTTGTCAAAAGATTCGGCCTAATTTCTTCGGCATAGGCAAGAAAATAATCCAAATGGCGCTCCTGAATTCGGTGAAATTCTTCGCTAGCCTCAAATTTTTCGCGAACGAATTCCCAAAGAGTTTCCGTGAGGGTGTAACGAGATTCATGAGCCGGCCCATCTTCAACAGAGAGCAAAGACTTGTCGATCAACTGTTGGATCAAGTCGATGATTTCCTCTCGGCCGATACCGCCTCCGGAGCAAACCGCTTCCACCGCCTTCAAAGTACGCCCTGGGCTAAACACAGCTAGCCGAGACAGGAGGATCTGTTCTTTGTGAGTAAGAAGTTCATAGCTCCAACTAATGAGCTTCTCCAGAGTCTGCTGATGTGGGAGCACATCAGCTCGATTTGATCGTAAAAACCCAAATCCTTCCTTAAGACGCTCGACGATTTGTTCTGCGGTCATAACCTTAATGCGCGCCGCAGCAAGCTCAATGGCAAGGGGGATGCCATCTAAGCGGGAACAAATTTTGGCTACCGAGCGGGCGTTTTGCGAAGTGATCGCAAAGTCTGGTTTGACGGTAATCGCACGTTCCGTAAATAACTTAACAGCATCGCACTGTGAGATAGTTTGAATGAGATGCGGATCATTTCTCAGGTATCGGGAGTCCAGGGCCGTCAATTCAAGTGGTGGAACATTCCAGACGGTTTCTCCTGAAACTCCAAGTGGATTGCGACTGGTTGCAACGATATGCACCTTCGGGCAGTGATGAAGAATTTTCCGTACCACTTCCGTACATTCCGCCGTCACATGTTCGCAGTTGTCGAGAAGAAGCAAGAGATTCTTCGAACGAAGGTAATTGAGTAATACTTCTTCAAGGTAGGTATTTCCTTCGGATCTCAGTTCGAATGCAGCGGCGATGGCTTCGAGGACATGATGACCGTCGGAGATTAATGCTAATTCAACAAGCCAAATGCCATCCGGATAATCGGCAACAGTATCGGTAGCAGCCTCGAGAGCCATTCGGGTTTTTCCAGTACCTCCGGACCCAACGAGAGTGAGTAGAGTGTGAGATGCTATCAATCGTTTGACCTCATCCAATTCTTTTACACGCCCGATGAAACTTGTTGTTAATCGTGGGAGATTATTTGGAATTTCCTCGAGTGTCCGGAGAAATGGGAACTGGGACTCCAGGCTTTCGGCGAGTACCTGATAGAGGTGTTCGGAGCGCTCCAGACCTTTTAGACGATGTTCGCCGAGGTGACGCAATGACCAATTGTCACTGCCGAAGTCTTTCAGTAACTCAGCAGTTACTCTTGAGATGAGAATTTGGCCGCCATGCGCTGCAGACATAATCCGTGCGACCCGATTGAGGGCTTGGCCAAAATAGTCGTTTTCCCGCCAAACGGCGACCCCGGTATGGATGCCGATACGTACTCTCAAGCAATCGATGCCCTCCCAGTGTTCAATTGCCAATGTGCGTTGTATTTGAATAGCGGCAGTGATTGCTGACAAGGGAGCTTCAAAAGCAGCACAGATTCCATCGCCCATTCGTTTGAATACATATCCCCCTTTTTGCGTGCAGAGCGATGAAAGTAGTCGATCGTGTTGTTCAATAACGGATGCCATAGCATCCGGATGATGTTCCCAAAGCAACGAACTTCCCTCGATATCAGTAAACAGGAAGGTGATGGTTCTCAATGGAGCTAAAGGTGAAGGGATATTAAGAAGGGGATGGTTCATTGAGTATTCGAGCTAACGTAAACTGGGAAAAATATCTTTTCGGTATCGGCCCAAAATATTTTACTTTATTAAATGATGTTACGCAAAAAAAAGGGAACCTTGTTGTGTCACAAATGTTTTTTTTGCTCCAGAGCTCCTAAAGGCACGTAACGTTAGTTACTTAAAGAAGCAAATAGCCGAATAGCCGATCAGAAACCCAATTTTGCGACTGCCAAGACGACTAACGCAAAGGCAAAACAGTAGTATCCAAAGAATTTCCAGCGACCTGTTTCCAACCAACTGGAAAGGAGCCAAAGAGCGAGAAGGCCCGCTATAAAGCTACAAACCATGCCAAATAGTCCAGGGAAGAGCAGGTTCGCCAAATGGACCGGATGGATAATGTCCGCACGCGATTTGAGGAGCCGCCAAAGTTCCTTAATAATAACGGGTGGTGTAAGAACGACGACTAAGACAAAACTAAATTCTTCGCATTTGCGGCGTGCGATTCCGGCTAATAATCCTGCGGATATCGTTGCTCCGGAACGTGAAAACCCACGAAACGGAAGGCACAGCCCTTGTATGGCGCCAATCCAAATTGATTTTGTGGGAGTTAGAGATCCTTGTTTGGGATGTTTCTCATTCAATAGACCTGAAAACACAATGAGTAAGCCTGCGCAGCTGAGAGCAACTGCGATTAACGGGAGCTGGCCAAAGAGCATCTCGACCTCGGCGGCTGTGCCATGATGCCGTAGAAAGATTTTTTCAATCAGGAATTCCAAAGAAAGCCCCACTATCCCCGTAATAAAGGTGGCGATCAGGACATGAAAAGCTGCGGACCGAAATTTTTCCCAAGAACCAAAGAAATTTTGATGCCACGACTTCCAGAAATAGCAGATCACTGCAAACATCGTGCCGGTATGTAACATCACCAAGAGAAACGTCATCTCGGGCGAGGCGGGGTCCAGCCCCATAAACTTTTCTACCACAATGACATGAGCAGAGCTGGAAACGGGGAGCAGTTCTGCGGCTCCCTGGACGATACCTAAGATTAAAATTTGGAATAGGTTAGGATTCATGAGATATTCCGGGAGGATCAGGCTTGCCACCCTGTATTATGTCACATACACAAGGCAGTTTGTTAGTGTGAGGGCAAATGAGAATTTTTTCAATGTTAACGCGATCCGGCTCGATGAGGTTCCAGGTCTGTCTGGTTGGCATGCTTTTGCTGGCGTTGCCTTCAGCGAAGGCTCAGACTCCTTATCAAGGAGCGGGTAAATCCCTTCAAATAGAAACTTTGGTGCAAGGTGGCGCTTCTTGGGACATGATCCCGTATAAAGCATATCCGTGTGCTCCGCCGCAGTTAACGGTTTTAAAAATTACGCTGCCGCCAAATAGCACACTCCCCTGGCATACTCACGGCATTCCCGTAGCTGCCTACGTGCTCTCAGGAAAGCTCACCATTGAAAAAAAATCAGGTGAAAAAAATGAACTTACCGAAGGGCAAGCAGTTTTGGAATCGATAAATAGTGTTCATCGCGGGAAAACAGGAAATTCGCCTGCCGTACTCATCGTATTCTATGCCGGAGCGTTGGGGTTGCCTCTAGCCGAGACCGTTCAGCGATAAGCATTCATTTTGGTAAAACAAGAAATCGTGGAATGCTAATAAATACCCATTAGGTCGATAGCAGTTACTGGCTGCACCAGGTTATTTGAGAAGCAACCGTCTGAAAAATGACATCTTTCTCTATCTGCAATTTCATCCGGAAATCAACGTTGCCTCTGCTGCCAAATTCGAAGGCCTCACGGAAACGTCGGCCGAATTTGTGCAGGATCGCCAAACTTTAGTCGCAGGTTACCACAAGCATCCGGCTCTCGTAAAAAAGGTATTCTTTTCCCTATCGGACAACTTATTTCAGAAGAACGCCTGATTCCTGCGGAGTAACTATTCAGCCATACCTAGGTTGAAGTATGGAAGCACGAAAAGACTGAATCAGAGAGTGAAAGACATTGGCGCCCTGCTTATACATGGTAGCCAAGTATGATCGGAGCGTGCAGAAGATGTCGGCCCCCTTTTGAGTACGAAAGCAACTTGAGATTTTTTGTTTTACCTTGGGCATGCGTATGGCTTGCTCAGCAATGTTATTAGTGAATGGAACTTGTGGGTTGGTAATAAATCTCCATACCTCATCGCGATAGAGACGCAGCCTGTCGATCAAGTTGGCTGCTTTGTTCTGTTTAACCCGACCACGCTTGCCCTTAACTGGAGGATTTCTTGGATTGATTAGGTCACCTACTTCAAGCAGTGTATGGAAGAAATCCCGCAGATGTGCCACTTTCTCTGGTGGCAGACTTGTGTGTTGCTTCACTTGATTATTGGCATGCACCAAGAGCTCAATCATCTCTCCTGCCCAGTCCTGTTCCAGCTCTTCGTAGAGGTAGGTGAGCTCACGCAAGTGATGGGCATTGCACAATCCGTGATTACAATCTATAGCAAAGCCCGTATAAAATGATTACGCCTTTGCCGCCCTTTTGCCTCCAAGCTTTGTTGCAAAAAATAGTCCGTATCTACAGATATGGCCTCTTTTTTGCGTCTTGCCTGGAGCCAAAATTTCAGTCAAATCCATGATCATTTTATACGGGCCTTGCTATATAATCGTGGGTCAAAGTTTGGCAGCGCCCTTTTTTGAGTGGAAGGCCTGGCTGTGTACGATCTAAGGCCTGGATTTGACTCTTTTCATCGCAAGAGAATACGATGGCATGCTCGGGTGGAGAAAGATAAAGGCCTATGATATCATTGAGCTTTTCTTGGAAGTGTTTGTCCTTGGAGAGTTTAAAAGCTTTGACCCGATGTGGCTTCAATCCATTAGCTGCCCAAATACGTCCTACACTTGAAGGACTTACTTTAACTTCCTGCGCCATGGATTCCCGGCTCCAATGTGTGGCTCCAGCAGGATTTTTGCTCACTGTAAGCTGAATAATGCGCGATCTTGTGGAGGGACAAATAGGGGGGATACGACCTGGACGTGTCTTGTCCTTGAGTATGCCTGCCAATCCTTGCTGTGCATATCGTTTCCGCCAGCGACCCACTTTCCCAGGGTCTTGCTTTAACTTCTCAGCTATCCACTGGTTTTCATATCCATCAGCTGCCAGCAATATCATGGCTGCCCTCTCCTGCACACGAACCGCATTCTTTCTTCCTCTCTTTAGTTCTTCTAATTTCTTGCGTTCTTTGTCCGTAAGTTTTATGATTGCTGCTATTCTCATTAGCAACTTTTACCAGTTCTGATTATAATATGCAATCTGTTTGACGGCCTACACTAGCCGACATGTAAATCCAAGTAGAACTAGTTTTAATATTGACTGAAACGGATGGCGTATGCCTCGTTTTTTACGCGGATCATCAATTCTCTGCAGACATTCAAAAAGTTGCATCTTACCTTCTATTCCCTCTTGATGCCCGCTCGGCACAACGCTTTTTTTAATTAATCTCCCTGCATTCCATCCATCGTAGGTAGTTTATACTTAATTTACTTTGCAGGCGTCCTGGTAATATTTCCTATCTTTGGCAAATTACACCCAACTCTCAAATCTTGCCTACCCTCGGTATGTACTGGCAGCATGAGTTTCTTAATTATGGACAGACGATTAGCTCGGGACTCGCCAATGGTAGGGGCGTGCCTTTTTACTTCCAGAGTCGAAGAGCAGCACGCAACAATGCCTTTGGAGTTGCTGGCATCACTGCTCAAATAGGTTCTCGTTTAGGTGCCTTTGCGTACTATACTCCACAATTTGGCGGGAATCAGATCTATTCCAATGCCATTTTGCTGGGAATGAATTTTAATTTCTAGATGATTAAGATGCATTCAAATAAAATAATAATTCGTAAATTAATAGGTTTCACTTTAGATAAAAAAAACTATAAGAGAAAACCTATAATGCCATTTCTTTAAGATAATTGGACCATTGAATTTTTGCAAAAAGTGGAATCAATGACATATGAATTTATGGCGCTTCTGATAAGTTTTCATAGGAATCATTTTGAGAAGGAGGGTTATGATATTTTCGATAGATAGTCCCTATCCAAAGGGTTGTCCCAAGCAACAGAAAAGAAATTACCACAACAAACCATGCTATTCTCGAGTGTGAGCCAGCGCGATCTGACACAACACCCGCTATCCAAGGAAGAGGGCCCCCGATGATGAGATATCCTCTGGATTGAATAATTCCAGAGAGGCGTGTTGCTTCCCGTCGACTGTGAGAGAAGTGCAGTGGCATCATGAGCGCTAAATGAAAAATGCTTCCTGAAGTGAGGCCCAGCAATATGGGCGCGCACCAAGGAAGTACCGAAATGTAAGGCAAGGATAAAGCTCCCACCACAGCCAATACACTGTAAAGCCACAGAGCTCCTGTATCGCTCAGTTTCAAAATACGAATCAGCCAGTGGGAAAGTAGTCCACTTAGGGTCATCAATAGGATAAACACAGTTAACCATACTGCGCTCGTATGATCTGTATAGCCTGCTTCTTTATAGAGTGTAGTGAACCAAGCAAGGAGCACATAATTGAGTCCTGCTTGGAGTCCAAAGAAGAGGGTGAATCCTGTTATCTCTAGGCGCGTGATAGGATAAACTTTTGAAGAATCTGTTGCTCTTGCGTCATGTTCCTCACGAGCGTTCCAGAGGAGCCATATTACCAAACCTATTGCAGTAGGAATTGCCCACACGGCCAAAGCAGCTGGCCAAGAATGAGTCCAAGCATTTATCTTTTGAGTACCATAAACAGCAACTGCAGAACCCACCCCCATGCTAGCCGTATACGTTCCCATGGCAGCACTGGCATGCGTAGGAAAATGGTGTTTGATGAAACCAGCAAGGATGGGACGAATAATAGCATCTGCGATCCCCACTAGTCCCGCTGTCATCAACAAAATCGCATAACTTTTGGCTTCTAAACGTAATAAAAATGCAATTGTCAACGTTCCCAGCGCTACCACCATAGCATGTTTCATCCCTATGCGTTCCTCCAGTGCAGATCCAATGGAGGATAAGGCCCCCATACACATTACAGGAATTGTTGTAAGAATCCCTAACGCTGCGGCACTTAAAGCTAAGTCTGCCTGAATGCGATCCAGTATCGGCGAAAGCGAAGAAATCCCTGTTCTCAGAGAAGCCCCTGCAACAACAACCATCAGCCAGGGTAATATTCTGCCAACCGTGGATTGATTTTTGTCTGACATATATTACCCATTCAACATGAAGAAACCGTCTGAAAACATGAAAAAACCGTCTGAATAATCGTCTATTTGCCGGTATCTTCAATGGCGATGGGTATAGAACTACGGGCGTTTGCTATACCAGCTGGATCATCTGCAATCGTTTTGCCACTTCTTTGGCATTGGAGCCGGCTGTTAAAGGCAGAGATTCGGAAATAACCTTCACCGGCTTCGCCAAAGCCGCTTCCGGGTGTGATCACGACATTTGCTTCTTCGAGGATGGGATCGAACAATTCCCACGAGGAGCGTCCTTCCGGACCGCGTACCCAAAGGTAGGGTGCATGGATGCCTCCAAAAACCGGGAGACCGCAAGCGGTTACAGCTTCCCGCAGAATGTGAGCATTGCTCATGTAGTGTTGAATGAGGTCGGCTTTGCCTTCGGGGAAATATAAGGCTTCAGCGGCACGTTGAACGGGATATCCTACGCCGTTGAACTTTGTGCTAAAACGCCGATTCCAAAGGGGGTGTAGAGGTTGGAACTCGCCCGTACCCGTGTCGGCATCCAATTCCTTGGGTAGAATGGTGAAGGCACATCGAACGCCAGTAAATCCGCCATTTTTGGAAAAACTGCGAAATTCTAGAGAGTATTGACATACGGATAGATATTTGAGACAGAAGGTATTCCCCTCAAGTAAATTACAAGAAACAATGAAGTGTAAAAAATGTGAGGGGAAAAGCATAGTCAAAAACGGAAAAGTAAGAGGCCATCAGCGCTATAAATGCAAAGAATGCGGGCTGAATTTTATCCCACAAGATAAGCGTACGAATTTTAAAATTGCGGCTAAAAAGGCGCTTTGTGTCCTTTTGTATAGCTTGGGGAAAGCCTCTTTTAACATGTTAGGAAAGATTTTTGGCCATTCTCCGGCTTTAATTTACCGATGGGTTCGAAAAGAAATGAGTGCCTTGCCAGACCCAAAAGTATCAGGTGATATCAAGGAAATGGAATTTGATGAGATGTGGCATTTTGTGGGTCAAAAAAAAACAAAAAGTGGATCATCAAGGCCTTGGATCGTAGCACAGGGAGAACTGTTGCCTCTAGTTGTCGGCAATCGTGATGCTGCAACCTTTAGAAAACTTTACGAAAAAGTAAAACACCTCAAAAATTGTATTTTCTATACCGATGACTGGGATGCCTTCGCAAAAATTCTACCGCAGGATCACCATATCATTGGCAAATCGGGTACTGTTTCTATTGAGCGAGATAATAGCAATACACGTCACCATTTAGCTCGTATGACTCGTCGTACTAAAGTCGTCTCAAAAAAGTTAACATGGTTTACGATTCCATTAAGCTTTGGTGCGCTCTTACCACTCAACATATTTTTGCTTCTTTTCAGGAAAAATTTGTATCTATCTTTAGGTAAAAACTCTCCGAAAGTTTTCGGGGTCAAGGGCGCGAAAAAAACGTCTCATTGTATCGTCAGAGGGTATCCCATGGGTATAGGGAATTACTGTCCGTAAAAATTCTAATTTTAATTTCCCAAACCGCTCAATATCTCGCCAACCTTCACAACCGCATATTATTGCCGATAAAGTCAAAAACAGTATCTCTTCAACACCATGAAGTTTATTGCGATCCATTCGTGGGTCATCCAGACCGTTTATAAAATCTTCAAAATTTTCTCGTAGCTCTTCATCGCTACATCCTTTCGCCTGTATCCTTTCTATTGCAATTCTTTTGCTTTTTTATATGAGGCAGCCCTGGTACACCTACCACTCTCTTCGCTCCGGCCAGTTTAAGAAACGCAAGATCTCGCACACTTGCACCCCATCCCCGCGCAGCTGCCAAATGAACAGCCAAATCAAAATCTCTCCCACGCAAGCGGCGCACCAATGAGAGAATGGCAGAAGGGCTTCGGGACCCCACGGGATATTCCAGCACCTCGTCCACTGTCCCAGTATGATCCAAAATTTCCAGCATTGGCGCGGCTTTGCCGCTCACCGGCACATTGGTTAATAGGGAAATATGTGCTTCCGGAAATTTCGCTCGAATAGCATGAAAGCAGGGAAGCGCCAGGAGGGTGTCTCCCAAGCTGCCAAGGCGGTAGATCAGAATTTTCACGCCTTAACTTTGTCTACAATATTATGCATCTTTGCAATCGGGCGTGTCTCTGCTTGTGGAATCAGTACTTACAACAGAGGCAGGCTTGCGGTACCAAGCCCGCCTCTATCGCAGCGTGGTCGATATCGCTTAGCGATAGCCACCAGACACCAGAATTTCTGCGCCCGTGACCCATGCGCTATCGTCCGATGCGAGAAACTCAACCACAGGCGCAATGTCCTGGGGCTGACCAATGCGCTGGAACGGGGTTGCGGCAATCACCTCATTGAGGAAGGCGCTACCCATGAGACCGCGGGTGTACTGTCCTTCGGTTTCCGTGTAGCCGGGCGAGACCGCGTTGATGCGGATTTTCTTCGCGCCGAATTCCTTGGAAAGCACCTTCGTCGCGGCACTCACCGCAGCCTTAGTGGCTGTGAAGAGCGAACTTGCCTCGGGATACTTTACGACTGCGGCCGAGGTAATGTTGATGATGCTTCCGCCGCTTTCTCCCATCTGCGCCACAGCGGCCCGGATGGTCAGGAAAACACCGAGGAGGTTGATGTTGACCTGGCGATGGAACTCTTCCTCCGTAACCGTTTCGATCGGACCGAACGAGTAAACGCCACCATTGTTGACCAGCACGTTAACAAGGCTGAACGCCTTGGCCGCTTCGGTAAAGAGATGCCTCACATCGGCCGCTTTCGATACGTCTGCCTTCACCGCGATGGCTTTACCACCGTTACCAGTGATCTCCGCGACTACGCGGTCAGCGTCTTCCTTGCTACTGTTATAGTTGACGACAACCGCTGCGCCAGCTGCGCCGAGCCTTTTCGCGATACCTGCGCCAATCCCCTTTGAAGCACCCGTCACCACGGCGACCTTGTTAATAAGTTTATTCATGTGTTTTTTGTTCTACAGTGATAGATTACAGTTTGATGACTTTTCGTAATGATTGTATATTCTCCAAGACAACTGACAACCTCGAATTTCCAAACTGGCATAACAGCGATTTCGACTGGTTCGACCTCATCCGCCACTGGCAAACGATTCATAAAAAGAAGGCGTCCGTGCTTCCGCATGAAGGAGCAATTCCACCTCTCGCCAAACGCAGTCGCCATGCAACTTCCAGCTGACCGCCGCCGCCTTCAGACGAGCCTTTTCTCCCATTACCCACCGCAATTCCGGAGCATCGGCCAGCAAGGACAGGGTTGCCTTACTTAAAAAGAGGATAAAATGGTGAAGAGTTGTTTATTATCCCATCCAGCAGACTTTCTAAGGAGTTTGATTGAGTCCCTTTTCCCTTTAGCTTTTTGCAGCATATTCAAAGCAGCGTGCTTAATAATAGCTATAGCAAGTTCGAAAGTTTTCGGGGTCAAGGGCGCGAAAAAAACGCCTCATTGTATCGTCAGAGGGTATCCCATGGGTATAGGGAATTACTGTCCGTAAAAATTCTAATTTTAATTTCCCAAACCGCTCAATATCTCGCCAACCTTCACAACCGCATATTATTGCCGATAAAGTCAAAAACAGTATCTCTTCAACACCATGAAGTTTATTGCGATCCATTCGTGGGTCATCCAGACCGTTTATAAAATCCAGGACTTACGCAAAAAGGCCTAAAAACAGTGTGGGAAGAATTACTACAAAATAGAGGTAGCGTCCAGCTTGAGAAAGGATTGTAGAGAAGAAGGTATGAGAAGCTGCCCAAGCCTGCTTGATTATTGCCAGTACCTGTTGGTGAGCCCAATCAACTACACGCTGACAAATTTTGCCGAGCATACGGAAAACATGAGCCACGATGCAATCAACAGATTTCTCAGTAAGGAGAAGATAACGCCGCGTCTGATATGGGAGAACGTGCGCGGAGAGATTATCCCTGATGAAGAGTGCTGCGTGGTGTTCGATGACACGGTGATCGACAAGAATTTTTCGCATAAGATTGAACTGGTTCGCCGCCAGTATAGCGGTAACGCACACGGACTGATCAAAGGCATTGGAGTGGTGAACTGCGTGTACGTCAATCCGCGGACCAACGCATACTGGCTGATCGACTATCGAATTTACGATCCTGCTGGCGACGGAAAAACTAAACATGATCATGTACGGGACATGCTCAGCAACCTTGTACATCACAAAAAGCTGCTCTTTCGGCATGTCTTGGTGGATACCTGGTATGCTAAGCGTGATCTGATGCTCTTCATTGAATCGCTGGGAAAAACCTATTATTGTCCCTTAAGTGACAACCGTTTGGTGGATGATTCCGCAGCTCAACGGCCCTATCAGCGAGTGGACTCCTTAGAGTGGAATCAATCAGAACTCGCACATGGCAAGACAATCAAAATCAAGGGATTCCCCAAAGAACACAAAGTGAAACTGTTCCGGGTTGAGGTGTCAGAACACCGCACGGACTACGTGGTTACTAACGACCGAACTCAAGATTCTTCCAAGCTCACACTTGAGATGTGCGGCTTGCGCTGGAAGATTGAGCAGTTTCATCGTGAGGCTAAGCAGTTAACAGGAATTGAACGCTGCCAATGCAGAAAGGCTCGTATTCAGCGTAACCACATCGCTTCTGCTATCTTGGTCTGGGGCCGTTTAGCTCATATTGCCAGAGATAGCGCAAAAACTCTTTACCGCGTCAAACAAGGAATCCTCGATGATTTCCTTTTTCATCAACTCAAATTTCCTTCCCTTACCATGGCTTTTGCGTAAGTCCTGAAATCTTCAAAATTTTCTCGTAGCTCTTCGCTCTTCATCGCTACATCCTTTCGCCTGTATCCTTTCTATTGCAATTCTTTTGCTTTTTTATATGAGGCAGCCCTGAGCATCGACCGGACAATGAGGATTTTAATTTATCGTCTCGGCAGCCTCGGGGATACCCTTTTGGCATTACCGTGTTTTCGCACTATCAGAGCAAAATTTCCGCAAGCTCAAATTTGCCTGCTTACCAATGCGCCGGTTCGCGACGATGCGTTGCAAATGAAGGAAATTTTGATCCCGGTTGGGACTGTGGATGAGGTGTTAACGTATCCGCTTGGGGCACGAAATGTATCTGCAATTCTTGCCTTGATAGGGGACTTACAAAAAAGAAGGTTTGATGTTGCGGTTCATTTGGCGGCTCCCCGCGGCTGGAAGACAAGTCTCCGCGACTTGGCATTTCTTAAATTGACCGGTGCAAAAAAAATAATCGGAATTCCCTTTGCTTCGAAGGACTTGTATCCGAGTAAAGGCCAGCAGGGAACTTGGGAGTGGGAAGCGGAACGTTTAGCCAGACGTGTTCGTCCTCTGGTATCAGTAAACCTGCTCGATCCCACCGTCTGGGATCTGGCAGTTACAGCCGAAGACACTGAGGATGCCACTCATTTGCTTGCACGTAAGGAATTTACCGCACAACGATGGATAGCAGCCAGTATAGGGACTAAGTCGGATACTAAGGATTGGACAGAGGACAACTGGCTGACATTGATCCGCTCTCTCAGAACGGAATACCCTGAAATCGGGTGGGTGATGATTGGTGCCGAGATTGATTTTAAACGATCTGAGCGTTTCTTGAATGAATGGTCGGGACCACGGTTAAATCTTTGTGGCAAAACTTCATTTAGAGTGAGCGCCGCTGTGTTGAAAGAGGCTGAACTTTTTGTCGGGCATGATAGTGGTCCTATGCATTTGGCAGCGATAATGGATACGCCTTGCGTGGCAATTTTTTCCGCACGAAATTTTCCTGGCCAGTGGTTTCCTAAGGGAGGGAGCCGGAACCAAATATTCTACCATCGCACCTCGTGTTTTGGATGTGGCTTGGAAGTCTGTGTGCATCACGCTAAGAAATGCATCTTAAGCATCACTCCTCATGAAGTAGGCATTGCAATTCGCCAGATTTTGGCTGACAGATGCCGGTAATTTTAGACAACCGCGCGAAATGTCAGATTGATTCTAGGGGAATTCACTTTTTGTGATTTGGGAAGGCTGTGTTGCCAGTACATTTGAGTGACGCCTTTCATGACTAGCAGGCTTCCATTTTCCAGCAACATTGAGAGGGTTTGCTTAGTATATTTGTGGCGAAAAGAGAATTTCCGTTCGGCACCAAAACTGAGCGATGCAATGGTTGGGGCGTTGCCTAGTATCTTTTCATTATCACTGTGCCACCCCATTCCCTCTCGGCCGTTGTGATATAGATTGAGTAGGCAAGAGTTAAATTTTGTTTTCAGACGTGTTTCCACAATAGCTTTTAGGCCGGATAGTTCGTCCGTCCAGTGAAGAGCGGTCTTGATTCCTCCAGAATAACGGTAAACATAGGGTTCATCTCCGTACCAGGCGACTTGACGTGTTGTAACAAAGTGTTTTCCAAAGATAATGATCTCGTCGCTTTTCCAGGGAATTTTTTCGAGAAGGCTTGCGTAGTGAGCAACAGCCTCTTCGGGATGAAAGATGGAACTATAATAGATGACCGTACCATCTTTGGGTAACAAGTTATCCCTTTTTAAATCGAGTTCCGCCATGGGACCTTGCATGAGGCAATTATAATGTCCCGCAGGCTGTAGTCGATAGTTTCAATCCTTTGATATTAAACAGCTAACTGCTGTTGAGGGTTGGTCGTGGTCTGGGGTACGTTGACTGTTTCACCCAATTCGCGACGCAATACATAGAGTTTTCCTAGAAAGCTGAATGCCCTTTCCTGAAAATTGCGTTGAGGCGAACGGAGAACGGATTTTAAAGTCCGCTGGCTTCGAGCAATTGATTTTCGCAGAGTGCATAATGCACGGTAGATGTCTTCATTGCTTTGCGCATATTGGATGCTCCATTTGGCTAACAGGAGATCATTTTTGCAGGCATCGTATCCCCAATCGAGTCTTCGAATGAATTTTGTTGAGAGCTGCCCAGGAAAGACGTTTTTTGCTTCATCAATATTTACGATAACCCTTTGCATTCGATTGAGAATTTCTTCCTTTTGAGTCAGCAACCGTGTCCGATCAAAAGCTGACGCCGACAATCTGAGGACAATATCAGTACGTAAACTCACAAATTTGGCGAGCAAGGGAGGGGATGCAATATTCTGAACGCGCGTACAAATATCTAACACAACGTTCTGTAGCTTATCCAATATTTGACGCAAATCGCGAAGGGTTGTGGCTAGTTGAACCATGCGGATGTTTATGGAGATAGAATTGGAAAGCGACGCTACTAAAACACATAATGTTACATCCCGGTTGCAATGTGATTGAAGTATCTTTACCAGATTTTCCAATTTCCAACGATATTGACTTAAGAGTTCCAGTATCGACGTGCGTTGATTTTCAAGTTGGGGATCAAGTTGAATTTCCCGAATATGCAGTTGATTAGCGGAAGCTATTGTCGCCGTTGCAACAACTCGGAAATTTAATGAGGAGGAACCTGCTTGGGAAGGTTGCGGAGATGTCTGTTCTCGATTCGCTGTGAAGTTGGCAAATGGCTTATGCTCTCTGTGAGCTGCCGACTGATTGATTTTCAAAACTCTTACAAAAAACTGCTTCCGGTTGGAGCCGTTAAGGGCGAAGACTAGCTTCTCCTAGTTGACTGCGTAACCCAAAGAGGTCATCAGGAATGCTAAATATTTCTTTTCCGACAAGACTCCGCTCTGAAGAAATTGGATAATTGAGTCGTTTGAGTTTATTGAATAAATCGACAAGAGCAGAATCAATTTCCTCCTGACTTGAGGCCTCTGGCACCGCTGATGCCGCCGCAAGAAGATGCGCTTTTCGTTGATTGGATTTCTGTCGAAATTCTTGAATAGATTCGTTAGTGATTTCTCCGGAGTGCTGATCTTGAGAAAAATCCATTTCAGATGCGAATTCTAAAAGGAATTTTGAAATCGCCTGTTTTCTACTGCTCACAGTAAGATCCTCTGAGTCTGAAAGGACTGTTCTCTCGATGTACTCCGCGACTACCACCCATTGTGATTCAAATATTGCGACTCGTGGGTGACGTAGGATGGTCAACAGAGCATCGGTCTCTTTTGAGACGCGTTCATCTGCCATTTTAAGAAACCAACATGCTTCTGGTATGGTAACAGACTGTTCAATTTGTGCAAATAGCAGTGAAATATCCTCCAAAATAGATGTTAATATTCGGCGTAAGTTCGAAGAACAAAGCGGCGAATTCAACGTTTTTACGATCTTATCTCTCTGAAGACCTAGCATCGTCTTGATCATCTGCCTCTGTTCATTGGAAATAAAATTTGCTTGTCGAGGCAAGCTGGCAGGACGTTTGGTCAGAGTTCGCTCTACTAGTGAAAAAGCCATGTGCCTTTTCAAAGGATTTTTGATTTCTTTCCCTTCTGCGGACGCTGAAGAATGATTTCCGAGATCCTCCTGTGGTTGTTGTAAAGCAACTTGGCGTGTGTCCCGATGCAATCGTTTTGAAGATTCGGAAACGGCTGACTGTTGATTCCATAAATGGAACGATTTTAGAATCAACTTAGAATCGGTACATTTGATAGGATGAGCAGAGTCCGGAATACTTTCCTCATCCTCGATATTATAAGCATTGTAATGATCTTGGGTGATTGATGGAAATAAACCATCGAGCCCATGAACATGGGTCGGATAATTACAGAGAAGTTTCATAAAAAATAATAGGTTTGAAGTTTTGGTGAAGGCCGTTGCCGCAGCCGGTAAATCCCCGGATCGAAATTTTATTTAAGACCTGGAGATAAATTTATTATGCAATATATTGAAAATCAAATAATTGTTTCTCAAAAACTTTCTTGCCGCAGCAAAATTTTTCTTGTCAGAAATTCTGACGATGGTGGCGCGCACTTTTATCGAGAGATGTGCGGTTTTATCCGAGGATGCGCGTTTTATTTTGCGAGCGGTCGAGAAACACGAGTGCCTGGGGGAGGACGAAATTCAAATATTCCTGGGGAAAATCGTGTGTGAGATTCTTCTCCGAAGGTGGTGAGAGTTCGATCTCCTTCGGGAGAGTAAATTTCGAGTTGAGCAGCGCTCAGATTTGAGTGCAGCACTAGGATGACTTTGGAAACTACTTTGCGGAGCGCCGCCGTACGCGGAACGAGAGAGAGCGTCGTGCTACCATTATTATTACGATACAATACGCAGTTAAAAAGTGTTGGTAGTTGGTCGGCTGCGAGAGCGGCTGTCATGGCAGTGAGTGCATCCCTGAGAAAAGGAGTTTGAGCTAGATCGTAGATTTCCACTTGTTGAAGAGCCGTGTCATAAATCCACAAAGTTTTACCATTGGAGACAGTGAGACTTCCCTGATTTACCTTACGTCGAAAAGAATTGGGGGGATGGAAAGCGAGAGTGCCAGTGCTTTCCACCGGTTTGTCCATGAAGGGGAAGATACGTTTCTCACGAAAGGATACTTCACTGTCGCCAGCCTGTTTGCGGACTTCAGCCAGACGAGCCAAAAACTGATTGGTTTCTTCTTTAATTAGTTGTCCGTCCGGCGAGGATATCTGCCCGTCTGGCGAAGACCAAGTGGCCTGAGGAGGAGGTGCGGCGGTGAGTGTGGAAAGTGATATTACGATGCAGAAAATGACGAGATACGGACGGGGATAAATTGGTACCATTGTTCCGGAGTTTGAATGATGTTTTGGAGTAGGGAATGGGCAATTTTACGGGTAGCTGTTTCTATCGCTAGCTGACGGCCAGCGGAGTCGGCTGGAGTTACCCAGATGGCTTCATGGATTTGCATTCGGTATACTTTACCTGCTTTCCAGATAGCAACAGGAATCATGGGGCACTGAGCTAAATGGGCAAGCAAGGCAGCGGAGAGAGAAAATGAGGTCTGACCACCTGGGGTTTCGATGACGAGCGTATTTTTATCAAAAGGACGATCTATGAGCATGGCTATAAAGCGTCCTTGACGAAGGGCACGTATCACTTCCAGGGAGGCAAAGGGATCGGCACCAATGCTGAGGGAATCGACGCCCCAGTGTGCGCGAAACCTGGCTCTCCACTGAGTCATTGCATTGGTGGATTCGGGCAGTGTTAAAATTGTGAAGGGGATTCCCAGTTTCGCTAAAAGAGCGCACCCCAGTTCAAAAAATCCAAAATGAGCGGTCACGAGAATTGCGCCTTTTCCGCGGCGGTAGGCTTCCAGAAGGGTCTCCTCCCCTTGGCTATCGGGACATATTTGTGCGGCTTTCATGGGGTGGTGACGATATAAACCAAAATAGTCGACGAGCATTTCGCTAAAATTCTCGAAGACGCGAATGGCGGATTTTCGGCTAGCCGAAGTGGTTTGAAGAAGCGACAGATTATCCCGTATTACTTCCAAGACTTCGGGATGGGCTACAGTGTAGATGCGAGCAATTGTCCGAGCTATCCGGTGTGCGATGCCTGAACCAACATAGTTTCGCAACCGCATTAAAATCTCGAAAATTTCCGCGCGATAGAAATGGCGATAAAAAGTTCTTTTATAGTGAAGACGACCTGGCATAGCTCTACAGTTGTTAGTTCGTGGCTCTCAGTTGCAAATTGAACGCGGGCTGACAACTGTAGTGATATGCTTAAAAAAGAGCGGTTTCCTGAGGAAGGACACAAGCATAGCCCAGTCGTCCCAATTGTTTCAGCAAAAGATAAAGGGTTGTCGCGCCACCTCCGTGCTTGAGTTGATGAAGAAGAAGAATCGCTCCGGGACAGAGGCGCGGAAAAATACGGTGCTGCCAATATGCTTCAGGAGAAATAAATCCGTCCATGCCACCGGCATGCCAGCCAATCAGTTTTAATTTTTTACGAGCCAAGATCGGGTGAACGCAGGGATTCGTCATACCGACCGGCGACCGAAAGCAAGGCGAATGCGGAGCTCCTGCAGATGTGAGACTGCGAGAACAATCACTGATTTCTTTTTGAATGGCAGAAGAAGGAAGAGCCCAAAAACGATTCACGGGATGATTTTGTGTGTGGTTTCCAATCGTGTGTTTCGCAGCTAGGATTTGAGAGATGCATTGAGGATGTTGCTCCACCTGGTTGCCCACGAGGAAAAAGGTGGCCTTAGCCTTAAATCGTGCGAGCACACCCAGTATTTCGAGAGTTTCGCTGGGATATGGACCATCATCGATGGTGAGCCAAACTTCGCGTCGAGAAGTTTGGAAGCGAGTAAAGGTAGGTCCGAAGGCGGAATTGTTGCGCCAAAGGGTTGGTGCTAACACGGCAGTAGCGGAGGCAATGGCTGCTAAGGAGGTGATTTTGCGCTTGCCGGTCAGTGACGCCGCAAGTGTTATGGTAGGGAAAATGACCCCTCCGGCAGCGAGAATCAGGCCCCTTAAACTCAACTTGTTTTTCTTAAACACAATTCGGTGATTTCGAAAAATATCAAATAGGAATGTTTTTTTCCTTATAATCTAGAATTCTGTGCGCATTCGAACGATGCCGCCGCTTCTTTTTTAAGCTGAATAGCATTGGAATACGCTTTAGCATCCCACAGAATAGGCGCAAATGCGTACCGGCTAATAAAAAGTTATGTCGAAAATAACAGAAATGACTAATGCCCTCCTCCTGGTCAATCGGATAATAAACAGGGCAAGTCAGGTTGCGAGGAGGGACTCCATCCCAATAGAGGCGAACGGCTAGCTCTGTATCAAAATCAAAGCCTCGCGCAGTTTGGATTGCCTGTAAGATCTTTAATGAGGGCTCCAACGGATAGATTCGAAAACCAAATAGAGAATCCCGAATGTCTCCACCCAAGGTTGCCAAAGTTGTAAACCAATTCCCGATGCGACGTCCGTAGACACGCTCGCGCGGTGCGTCAGGACCAAATAAAGGCTGACCAAGGATCATGGCTTCCGGCTCGGCCCGAGAGGCCTCCATGAAAACGGAGATGTGTTGAGGGCTGTGCTGTCCATCCGAATCCATGACCAATGCATGAGTGAAGCCCTGGGAATAGGCAATTTGCATCCCGTAAAGAACTGCCGCTCCTTTACCGCTATTTTGAGCAAGGGACCATACCTGTACGCCTTCAATGGCAGCAGACCGCAACCGCTCCGGGCTGCCGTCCGAACTGCCGTCTATCAGAACCCGTACCGGATTCCAACAACTGGCTGCCGCTCGGACCACCTCCACTAAGCGAGGACCACTATTATAAGAGGGGATCAGCAGGATATGCGAGGAAGACGGAGCCACTAAACTTTCCCTTCCGCTACGTAAACTGCATCTCCGGAAAGCTGCAGAACACTTTGAAAGTATCTTTGAAGGCGAGCGCTCAGTCCGCGAGGCTTTTCATTCGGTTCGGGATAGAAAATTTTTCCGGCTATCAAGCGTGTTGTAATCGGTAATTTTGCCGGTGCCAAAACTGACCCCCCCTTTGCGAGATAACGATGTTCCCTTTCGATAAGAATTGTATGTATGGGAAGCTGGTTGCGGACTGCGATCAAAGCAAAGCCATTTTTGAAGGGATTTACCGTTCTTCCCGGTTCCGTACGGGTACCCTCGGGAAAAATGAGGAGATTTTCTCCTGACTTCAATTTGCGTTCAGCTTGCCGGATAAAAGATGTACCCGCATCATTTGGAATGCAACCGATCATTCGAGCGGCTCCTTGCATAATAGGATTGCGTGTAAAGGAGGCGCGCATGATGCAAGTCAAGCGAGGAATTTTATTAAGAAGAGCAATGATATCCATTCCGCTCGGATGATTGGCGGCAAGGATCGCTCCCTCCAGGCGGCAAATGGACTCAAAACCTTTGTACTCCATGAGTGCGACGCCAAGTCTTTCCAGTTCAGAGTAGACTTTGCGGAGGTTGGTGACGAATTTTTCAGCCGAAGCCTTCGAAGACCTTTGGAAAAGCTGGTTCAGCGTCGAATTGAGCCCTAAGGAATAGCATCTATAGACTCCCCAGAGTTGACGCAGGTATGAGCCACACAAAAAAGAGCTTGGCCAAGGATGGTTGACTTCGTCAGTTTTCTTTAGAAGCCGGTAAATCGAAAATGAGTTCATCTGTAACTGCCAGCTCCTAAAAGAAACTAGCGCGGACTTCGTCCGTTTCCTTTAGAAGCGTGTAGATCAAAAGAAGTTTCTTTGCAATCGTCGGCTCCTAAAAAAACCAGCGCGGACTTCGTCCGTTTCCTTTAGAAGTGTGTAGATCAAAAGAAGTTTCTTTGCAATCGTCGGCTCCTAAAAACCAGCGTAACTGGCTGGTGGCTCACGTTTTGAAAAATTTTCGGAGGACATGCAGAGACTCTTTCCCATCGATGCTGCGGAGAGAGAAATACCTCGAATCCTCTTGCCACAGAAATCCTTTCATTAGGATATTTTTTTGGCAAAGTGCAAATGCAACCCAGATTTTTAAGGATTGGGGGGCGTTGTTAGGTGAACCCTGCCAGTTGCCAAGGGGGCCTCTGGCAGAGACAGAATTTGGAGAAGCCTCTAATTGAAGGAGAAGCTTTCCCTCTTTTTCCAGGATCAAGCGAACAGTTGGATGTGAAGGGTCATTTAACGTAATAGCTTTTAGTGAGATGGCGCGGCTTTCGCTCGGTGTCCAAAGAAGCTGCGAGACTTGCTGAGATCGTTGCGCTGAATGCGACGGAATTGATGGAGAATGGGGAGGAAGGGAGGAACATGCTGTGAGTATCGAGAGTGCGCAAAGAGGGCCTGCAATCCACAAAAAGAAAAAAATAGCCCTCTTACCCATAACCCACATTGGCTTTTCTCACTTCAAGCAAACCGCCACGCAATAGAAACATCTTTAGGCCTTCTCGATATGGCCACCGAATTGAAATCGCATGGCAGAGCAGATCTTCTCGGCAACGGTATGCTCTTCTCGAGAACGAAAGCGTGAATACAGAGCGGCACTGAGTACCCCACAGGATACAGCTTCTTCGATGGCGGCCATGACAGTCCAGCGTCCCTCCCCGGAATCCGCAACATGGCCGGAATAATTGGCAAGAGAAGGATCTTTGGCCAGAGCAATAGCTAACAAATCGAGGAGCCATGAGCTGATGACACTTCCGCGACGCCAAACTTCCGCGATGTCCCTTAAATTTAAGCTGTAATCGAGATCCTTGTTCATGCGCGGAGCGGTTTCCGCATCAGCTTCATGCGGACGCGTATCAACGTTAGCATTGGCAAGGATATCAAAACCTTCGGCATAAGCCGCCATAAGTCCGTATTCTATGCCATTGTGGACCATTTTGACAAAATGTCCCGCCCCTGATGGGCCGCAATGAAGATAACCTTCTTCTGCGGTGCCGCCGAGGTTCTCTCGACCTGGAGTTTGCGGAAGAGAGCCGCGGCCCGGTGCGAGCGATTTAAAGATAGGGTCCAAGCGATCGACGGCGTCCTTGTCACCGCCAATCATGAGGCAGTAACCGCGTTCCATCCCCCAGACTCCGCCACTGGTACCGCAATCCAGATAGTGGATGCCCTTGGGACGCAAAGCTGTGGAACGCCTTCGGTCGTCGCGGAAATAAGAATTCCCACCATCAATAATCGTATCATCTTTTTCCAAATGGCTGGAAAGCTCAGTTACCACCTTGTCAGTGATGGCGGCTGGGACCATGATCCAGACATTACGCGATTTTTTAAGAAGTGACACCAGTTCCTCTAGCGAAGAGGCCGGTTTCGCTCCCTCTTTGGCGATTTGCGCGACAGCGGTAGCATTGGTATCATATACGACACATTCGTGGCCTGCCTTAAGAAGGCGGCGTACCATGTTTGCTCCCATCCTACCAAGGCCAACCATGCCAAGTTGCATACAGTTACTTAGATAAATCTAAAACGAAGGCGGAGCAATCTTTTTCATTTTTCCTAGCACGCAATGAGCCTGTGACTTTAATAATCGAAATGACATGGCGGCTTCCCATCTCTTTTGGCTCTTGACAGTACTGTTGATGGTCACATACCCCGTTTCTCCGGAGGCAGTTGAACAGCCACCTTCTCCGGACAGAGCGAGAAAATTTACTGATTCGCAAGATGCTAGGAAAGGACGGCGCACTTCCCAAGAAGGCGTCACCAGAAAAAAAGCCTTGTTCCCTTTCTCGCGCCGGGACTCAGGGCGAGTTACCGCATCTCCCCCCCTCAATCCAGGTTCTTCTTCGACGAAATTTAAACAAAAAAAAGCAACCGATTTAATTCATCAGCAAGACCCGCCGCTGGTAGTTCCTCGCGTACTGAGCCAGGCGACTCCTCAAAACGTCTTCATCTTGATTTCTCTCATGCGACAAAGAATTTATTTTAAGGTAGGGGAAGAGATAGCTATCGATGCGCCGCTTTCCTCCGGAAAGGTAGCCGGTATGACGCCCAAGGGACAATATACGATTTTGGAAAAAGACGCAGACCACCATTCCAGCGTTTACGGTGATTTTGTAGATGCCAACGGGGAAGTCGTCCGTGCGGGGGTGAGTCTGAAAATTGATTCAGCTCCGAGTGGTACTACTTACGTCGGCGCTCCCATGAAGTGGTTTATGCGTCTCACCTGGCAGGGTGTGGGGATGCACGCTGGCTTTCTGCCGGGCTATGCAGCCTCGCACGGTTGCATCCGATTGCCGGAAGAAATAGCAAAGATCATTTATGATTGTGTTAGAATAGGAACCCGCGTGGTGATAGCTGAGTAACCGACTGCGTTGGTTTCTCTTAGAAGCTGGCGATTGAAAATTACGTCTTTTTGATCTATAGCATGACCCCTATAATACAATTGTTATACCATCTCTTATGGATAATTGGCCTGTGTTTAAGAAGTAGGAGCGAAGAACATCAGTCTGGTTATCTTAAATAGATGGTATTAGTTGGTAGTTCGTGGTTCTCAGTTGCAAATTGAACACGGGCTGACATCTGCTCAGAACTGAGAGTTTTTATTAGTTCTTGGGGGAGTGGCCGCGAATTTTTTAGCTGTGTGGCCTGCCCATGAACACTCCGGTTCATGGGATGAATCGGCAGCTTTTTTTTGGCTGTGTGGGCTACGAGCCGCCAACTACGAACTGACAACTGTAGGGATAAAAGTTTCTTATTCCTGGGTCGGAAGCTTTTTTTGCCCGAGCCACCGAGTCGGCGGTCGATCGAGTTTGCGAAGTGTCTTCACAGCGGGCAAGCCCGATTTAGAAATTGCAATCTCAACTTCGATGAGGTCCCCTGCATTAAAGTTGTCGGCTATAGTTAAGGGATCAAACCCCGGTAAAATTGGAATAAAGAGCCAAATCTTTTGGCCGCTGCGTTTGTGTTCTACATAAAGATGTATTCCGCTGCGTCTCCCCCCTTGTGATGGCTCCGGCCCTTTACTATACACAGCCTTATCAATTTTTGCCTGCCAAATACCCAACGGACGATTGATGGAATAGGCATGCCGGTTAAAAGAGGTTTTATTTAGAAGAATGTCATGAAAATCCATTGAGAGATTGCAACGACATTGCATGTCTACAGTCAATCTCTTGCATTTCGTATTTTATATTTTTTTGGATTGGTGTGGATGAAATGGTTGCATCGATCATTTTTATAGATTGACTGACACGCGTCTTTAGAGATTGATTTGCCAACGATGCGGCAAAATCAGGGCAGGCACCCCTGTGAAAATCTGGCAAAATATCAATAAAAACAAATTCTTATGAGCGATAATAACAACCACACCACCACAACAGCAGGCTGTCCGGTTGCATCAGATGAACATTCAAGAACCGTCGGTCCTGATGGCCCGATTGTACTCCACGACCATTATTTGCTCGAGAAACATGCGCAGTTTAATCGGGAACGTGTTCCGGAACGTGTGGTGCATGCCAAAGGCGGTGGTGCTTTCGGCACACTGACCATCACTGAAGATGTAAGTTCTTATACTCGCGCGGCATTGTTTCAAAAAGGTGTGCGGACAGAAATGCTGGCCCGCTTTTCGTCAGTTGCCGGAGAACTGGGATCTCCGGATACCTGGCGCGATGTCCGTGGCTTTGCTCTGAAGTTTTATACGACGGAAGGGAACTACGACATCGTGGGCAACAACACCCCGGTATTTTTTGTTCGTGATCCCATGAAATTTCCGGATTTCATCCGATCTCAGAAGCGTTTGCCCCATACCCATTTGCGCGATGCCGATATGCAGTGGGATTTTTGGACCCTTTCACCCGAAAGCGCTCACCAAGTTACTTATCTCATGGGCGATCGCGGTTTGCCGTTAAACTGGAGACGCATGAATGGTTATGGCTCGCACACCTATCAATGGATCAATCACAAGGGTGAAAAAGTCTGGATCAAGTACCACTTCCATACTCAGCAAGGTGTTCAGAATATTACAAATGCACAAGCCAAGGAGATCGCTAGTGTGGACACGGATTATTATTTGCGCGATCTCTATGAGGCAATCGAACGTGGTGAAAATCCTAAATGGACTGTTTTACTTCAAATCATGCCTTATGAAGACGCTAAGGCCTATCGATACAACCCTTTCGATTTAACCAAAATTTGGTCGCATAGCGATTACCCTTTGATTAAAGTCGGCGAATTTGAATTGAATCGAAATCCGGAAAATTATTTTGCGCAGATTGAACAAGCCGCGTTTGAACCATCCAATATAGCTCCTGGTATTGATGCCAGTCCCGATAAAATGCTGCTGGCCCGAATGTTTGCTTATGCGGATGCACATCGTTACCGGATTGGAACCAATTATAATGAACTGCCAGTGAATCGGCCTAAGGTAGAGGTGTGTTCCTATGCTAAGGATGGTCAATTAAGGCATTATTATAACCCTCCCAAGGTTCCTGTGTATGCACCCAATTCGTTTGGAGGTCCTCAAGCGGACCCCGCTTATGCTGCGGAGGGTTCCGGGTGGCGCGCCGACGGTGAATTAGTCCGCGCAGCTTATACTTTGCGAAGCGATGATGACGACTTTACCCAAGCGGGTATCCTGGTTCGTGAAGTGTTTGATAATGAGCAACGCGATCGGCTCGTCGAAACCTTGCTTGGTCAATACAAGAGCTTGAAGCACTCCGAAGTCAAGAAGCGGTTTCTGGTCTATTGGCACAATATTGACTCGCAAACCGCAGAACGGATTAAAGCAAAGATAAGCTAGCCCTTGAGTTGTCCTGTGGCTCAGAAAATAGGGTCCCTCGTCAATTGGAGTGGGTGAATGAGCGCCTTTCCTTGATTGAGGGGCGTTGGGCCCCGGTCTTTTTGTTGCAGAAGGCTCTTGAGGAAGTTGAGGACTATTGTTTGGACGCGGGTCCACTTTCCTGACCCACTCGTTATGTCGAGGAGCTGTTTTGAGTGTGGTTCGGGCAATTGTGAACGCCACGTTCCATGGCTGGTCCTGACGTGCTGATCAAATTAGTAGCCGAATTGACGAGAGCAACGTGCGAGAAGGCCTGAGGAAAATTGCCTATTAGACGTCCATTAGCGGTATCATATTCTTCCGACAGAAGGCCAAGGTCATTTCGTATTGAAAGCAGTCTTTGGAAAAGCTCCAAAGCATCTTGGCGTCTGCCGATGAGATTGAGACAATCAACGAGCCAAAATGAGCAGGGCAGAAAGGCACCTTCTCCGGGTTTAAGGCCGTCAATGGCTTCGGAATCGTCAGGATCATATCTCATTACGAAGCCATTGGACAAAAGCCCTTTTTCAATGACTTCGACAGTACTGCGAACCCGAGGGTCACTGGGAGGAAGGAATCCGACGAGGGGGATGAAGAGTACGCTGGCGTCCAGTCGTTCGCTATCAAAGGACTGTGTGAAAGCGCCACGATTTTTATTAAAACTTCGCGCACAGATTTCCTTGTGAATTTCCTTACGGACCGATCGCCACAACTTTGTATCTCCTTCGGTGCGGAGCTTTTCGCATGTCTTTATAGCTCGATCCAGTGCCACCCATGCCATGACCTTGGAATGGGTAAAATGTCTGCGCTTTCCACGAACTTCCCAGATACCTTCATCGGGGTCGTTCCAGTGCTTGACAACAAATTGAATAAGATGACGTTGGAGTCGCCAAACGTCGTTATCTGATTTTAAACCCCGACGCCGAGCGTGATAGAGCATGTCGATCATTTCCCCGTAAACATCGAGCTGAAATTGTTCCGAAGCGGCGTTGCCGATACGCACCGGCTGAGAATTTTCGTAACCGGCAAGAAATGGTAGCTGGTATTCTCTAAGAAACCGTTCTCCCGCGGGCCCGTAGAGACTCTGCATTTGAGCGGGATCACCGGCAATAGCCCTCAACAGCCAATTGCACCAAGCTGTAGCCTCGCTTGTGTATCCGGCAGATAAGAGGGAGTACAAGGTGAATGTTGCATCTCGCAACCAACAAAACCGGTAATCCCAATTTCGTTCGCCGCCAAGGCGTTCTGGGAGGGAAGTTGTGGCAGCGGCGACGATCCCGCCGCTGGGAGCAAAAGTAAGCCCCTTCAGCACAAGAAGGGAACGGCGAATGGGCTCATTCTCATAAGCGATTGGCTGCATTTGAGCAGACCATTTTTTCCAATATTTTTCGGTTTTCCGTAGTGCAGCTTCGGATTGGAGCGCTTTGGGTGGCGTCTTATATGACAAATACGAAGTGAGCACGAAGGACTTAGTGTCTCCTGCGGAAACTACGAAGTGAGCGACAGTACTCCGCTGCTCTCCATGGGTTTGCACATCACTACGCAGGGTCAACGCGTCCCGTCCGGCCACTGCTACGATGCCTTCGTTATAGCGGCGAACCCATGGGACGATTTTTCCATACAAGAATCGAATGACCATCCTCATTTCCATTTCCACAGTACCTCGTACTCCCTGGACGATGCGGACGATGCAGGGATTTTCATCTCGTGGTGGCATAAAATCAGTTAAACGCACACATCCGCTTTCCGTTTCAAACTCAGTCTCTAAAATAAGTGTATCTCTCCGGTAGCCTCGGCGGATATTTGTAATTGGGTGTCGTGGTGCTATCTTCCAAAAGCCGTTGTCCGAAGTGCCAATCAATTTTGCGAAACAAGCTGGGGCATCAAAACGCGGCATGCAAAGCCAATCCACAGAACCGTCACGACTGACTAAGGCAGCGGTTTCCGTATCGCTCAAAAAGCCGTAATCCTCGATATGCATGGAGACTGCCAAACCTATAATAAAAAGATGTCTTATTACGATGACAAATATTACTGTTGACTCCCAACTCCTAAACTCCGGAAGTAATGGGATTCTTCGTTTGAAAGCAGAGCCCACCCATACCGTACTCTCAGTATGATTTTCACGCGCAAATCCGAATCTCCTTCTGATGTCAAGGAATCGCTGTCGATCCCAATTGCGGAACTACGGAAGAAAATGGAAGTTTGTGAACAGGGACTTACGGATCAGGAAGCAGCTACAAGGTTGGAGGAAGCGGGGCCGAATCGCGTAGTATCCGCGCGGCATGAAAACTGGGCGATAGACATCCTTCGGCGATGTAAAAATCCGCTCGTGATCCAGCTCCTTGTCATTTTGGTGGTCTCCTATGCTATGGGGGATCCCTATTCAGGCACCGTCGTGCTTTTCATGATCCTTATTAGCGTGGGGCTTTCCTATGTGCAAGAAGCGCGGAGTACCAATGCCATGCGCTCTCTTCAAAAAATGATACGTACGATGGCGATTGTCATTCGTGACGGCCAGGAAAAGGAGATTGCAATTGAAGATGTGGTTCCTGGAGATGTTGTGGTTCTGGCCGCCGGAAGTATTATCCCCGCGGATTTGCGGATTCTTACGGCGAAAGATTTTTTTGTCAGCCAGTCGGCTTTGACCGGGGAATCCATGCCCATTGAGAAATCCGCGGAATCCTTGCCGGGAAATATGCAGAGCCCATTGGAAGCGAACAATGCGTGTTTCATGGGAAGCAATGTGGTGAGCGGATCGGCCACCGGTTTGGTTTTGCTGACAGGGAGAGCCACATTTTTCGGAAAAATTTCAGAACGCCTGGCTAAGCGGAAAGAAACCACCAGTTTTGAAAAAGGGATCCATGGTTTTACCATGCTCATGGTGCGTTGCATGGTGGTCATGGTCGCAATTGTTTTTCTGATTATCGGAGCTACGAAACATAATTGGACCGAGGCTTTACTTTTTGGCCTTTCTGTCGCTGTGGGGCTCACCCCGGAGATGCTGCCTATGATTCTCACCGTTTGTTTGTCCAAGGGCGCCCTCCTCATGTCCGGAAAGAAGGTTATCGTACGTCGGCTGGATGCTATTCAGAACTTCGGAGCGATGGATGTCTTATGTACGGATAAAACAGGGACATTGACCCAGGATCGCGTAGTTTTGGAACGCCATGTGGACGTTACCGGCAGGGAAAGTGAAGACGTTTTACGATATGCCTGGATGAATAGTTATTATCAGACGGGTCTTCGCAACTTGTTAGATCGAGCGGTTCTTGCGCATACGGAACTGGATGTTGACCGGAATTGTATTAAAGTGGATGAGATCCCTTTCGATTTTCAAAGGCGGCGAATGTCCGTGATCATTGGTTATGAGGGAGCCCACGTTCTCATTTGTAAAGGAGCCGTCGAAGAAGTATCCGCGATCTGCTCGCATTATCAGGTAGATGAAGAAATTTATCCTTTAATCCCATTTGTACGCGAAGACTTATTGGAAGAATACCGGGACTTAAGTTCGGAGGGATACCGGGTGGTTGCGGTTGCTTACCAGGAATTTGATCAATCCAGACAAAGTTTTTCGAAGACGGAAGAAAACGGCCTCATTTTACTTGGCTATATTGCTTTTTTTGACCCCCCCAAGGATACCGCGGAAGCTGCGATCCAAGCGCTTGTGGATCATGGCGTGGCGGTCAAGATTCTCACCGGGGACAATGAATTAGTCAGTCGCAAGGTTTGCATGGCTGTGGGACTCAAGGCTAATCGCGTGATAACCGGTCCTGAATTGGAAAATCTCCCTCCAAATGATTTCTTGCGTGCTGTTCAAGAGGCGAACGTTTTGGCTCGGCTGGCACCAGTTCAAAAAGAGCAGGTGATTCAAGCCCTCAAAAAGCAAGGACATGTTGTGGGATTTATGGGTGATGGAATTAACGACGTAATGGCTATGAAGTCTGCGGATGTTGCAATTTCCGTAGATACAGCCGTGGATGTCGCGAAGGAAAGCGCGGATATTATTCTTTTGGAAAAAAGCCTCATGGTATTGGAAGAAGGAATTATTGAGGGGCGCAAGGTATTCGGGAATATTATCAAGTATATTAAGATGGGGTCGTCCTCAAATTTTGGCAATATGTTCAGCATGCTAGGAGCATCTTATTTACTACCTTTTCTTCCCATGTTGCCCGTTCAGATATTAATAAATAATTTACTTTATGATATCTCTCAAATCGGAATTCCTTCGGACCATGTGGACCGGCAATATATTAAACAGCCCAGAAAATGGAATATTTCAAATATTCGAAAATTTATGATGTGTCTGGGGCCCGTGAGCTCGCTCTTCGATTATTGTACGTTCTTCGTGTTATTGTATTTCTTTGGCTGTGCTTCTTATAAGGCATTGCCTTCAGGTGGGCCCGCAGATGCTCATTCCGCGTATCTGGAAACGCTTTTCCATTCGACGTGGTTTGTGGAGTCCCTTCTGACACAAACCCTTATCGTGCATGTCATCCGCACTCGGCGGATCCCATTCTTTCAAAGCAGATCCAGTGCTTTTCTCGCCATGATGACCCTTCTAGTCATGGCAGTCGGAGTCTGGCTCCCATATTCTCCTTTTGCCTCCTTTTTAGGGCTTGTGCCGTTGCCTTCGGCACTTTGGTTGTGGATAGCCGGATTTATGGTCGCTTACGTCATACTCGCACACTTTATGAAAACCTGGTTTTATAAACGGTTTGGAGATGATTGAGGATGGATAGGAGCCCGATCCTTTTCAATGTTTTCAAACCATGACTTAATAGCGGGATTGCATTCTTTATTTACTATCAGGTCTCTTACGGTGATACCGTTGTTATTTTTTATTTCAAAATTAGCTCCTAACCGATATATAGCATGACCCCTATAAAATGACCATGCCTTGTCGTTCTTTTTGCCTCGCTTGGCTCCCGCCAAGTCTCGCCCCTGTGAGGGGGCTGTCCGGCAAAGCCGGACAGGCTACCCCAGCCGTTCCCACGGCTCGGTGTTCCCCCAGAATTTGTTTCAACAATCCGTCCGTATCTACAGATATGGCCAGCTTGTTAAAACAAACTCTGAAGAAAAAATCCCGGACAACTCATGTATCATTTTATAGGGGTCATGCTATAGTTCTTTAAGCATGTCAATGCGGCCTTCTGTAATGGCTATATGCGGCGGGGTATTTCCTTGACTGTCCCTAGAATAGTTTATACGTCCTTTTAATTTGCACAGTTGATGAAATACATCGGGATTTCTCCGTTTGATAACTTCGTGCAAGGAAGTGCTGTTATTATTAGCGTTATTAATATAATCCTCTAAGGATTTTTTATTAACAGAAAACGGACTATCGCGAAATGGTGCGTATTTTGGTGTATACTTATAAACTGGATTAACTTCCGAATAAGTGAATTTTGTAGCCAAAAGATTTTTGTCGAAAAGATGACGGGCTTCTCGACGTTGCGAGAGTTTCAAGAGTGTTTCAGGTTGTGCCATAAGAGCTAGATTCTCACTGCTGTGCTGGGAGGCTTCCGTCGGGCTCATAAATTGAAAGTTATTGATGAGAACATCTAAACTGTTAAACCTATTCCAGCCTCCTTTATTTATTTCATTAAACCGAAGGTTCTTAAAGAGATTGAGAGCAGCGGATTTCAAGTTTATTTTTTGTTCAGTGACCCAATCCTGAAGCTTTTTCTCAACTTGGGCTTTGTTTGCATAATCAAAAGACGGAGTAGTCTCCAAGACGTCCTCCCAAAAAATAATTCCGTTTTCCAGAAGTAAATGCTGAATGAGGTTAGCGTGAATTTCGTAGGTTTCTCGAGAATGGTCGTCGAGTGGACTATTATCGACAATTGCTCTTACGGTTGCGGCCCGATCCTCAATTTCTTCGCAGAGTTGCTTGTAAAAAATCTCGATGAAAATTATTTGGGCTGGAGATCTTAGCCCTATTGCATCTGCTATTTGAGCGTTATAAAATTTACCGTTACCGTTTTTGTTTCTACAATTCTTGCTGAGAATGTTTGAAGCGATGGTACTGTCTTCGTAGGCAAAAACTTAGTTTTGGACGAGGTGCTGACCGGAAAATTTAAATTTCCATGGAATCCTCCTGATTTTATAGTAGAGAAAGTATTATGCATTGCAAATAGAACATTACTTCTTAAAATCACACATATTTTTAACGTAAAAACTTTGCGTTTTCTCCACTCGGTATACTGTGTTGACACACTTGTTTCGATTATTTTCCTCGCACCTCTCTCTTTTTTTAGGCAAAGGTTCATTTCTATGAGGAGTTTGCTTGTTGCCCTGCAAGAAGGCCGTCTGGTCGAATTGACGAACTCGGATAAAAGGGCTTCCCTGGAATTACTTTCGAATTTGATTGAAGCAATTCCAAGTGTTCCTCCCAGCTTGGATATTTTTCACATGGTTATGGAAAGGGAAGCTCATGCAAACACGGCCTTGGGTCATGCGATTGCTTGTCCCCATACGCGCACAAAACATGAGGGAGGAGCTCTTTTATGTGCGGCGGGATGGTCTCCGGTGGGGATTAATTATGGTGCTCCGGATGGTGTGCCGGTGCATTTGGTTTGTATGTACTACGTTCCTGCCGATGAGCGGGGAGAATTCTTAAAGGAAATGTCTGCTTTGGCGAGAGCCGTCGAAAAAGAATCAAATATGGTGGCGATTCTTCAGTCATCCTCGCTGGACGAAGTCCGGGGTCATCTTTTGAATTGGGTATCACAGGCTCTGGAGACAGTGGTGCCCAGCACGCACGCCCGTATGATTCAAATTGCTCGTCGAGCTGTGGCAGTTCCGAAGGAAGGTGGGCCGGCGCTGCGGTTAGCAGATGTAGTTGTGATTGAGGAGAAGGAGCCACGGATCGTTGCCATTACGGATGACCCAGCGCTCGCACACGAAATTGAATCTTTGAGTGGGTTAGCAGCGAATTTGGAACGCGACGGAATGGCGCAGGGAGATGGATACCGAATTATCGTCGCTGAGCGGAAGGCATTGAGCGCTTCCAGAGTCCTCTACAAATGTGCCGTTTTTTTGGTTTAGTTTCGGCGAGTATTTGAACCTACGCTGGAATTTTTCACCTCCAACTGATCCCTCAATTGCTTCTTTTTGCGCCGTCTATCATTTGTCCCTGCATCTGTTCTGAATTAGCCTGGCTTTACCAAAAAGTAAATGAAGCTGAGTATTAAAGCCAAAAACCCGGATAGCAATCCGATCAACCATTTAATGGTATTGATATGGGATTCTCTTATTTCAACGCTCACCTCCGCAATTTTTGCTTTTAGTTGGTCTTTTGTTACTAGCTCATTGCGGAGTTGCTCTGAGAATTCTGTAAGTTGCACTTTCAGGTAATCTTTAGTTACCATTTCTTCGCGCTGTTGTTCTGAGAATTCCGCAAATTGCACTTTGAGGTAATCTTTAGTTACCAGCTCGTTGCGTTGCTGTTCTGACATTTCTGCGAACTTCTCAGCAACACTTTCTGCCTGAGCTTTGGTGAAGCCCGTGGCTTCCAAGTCCTTGGCAATTGCTAAGGTGCTCAGATTCATGCTGCTAAATTTACATGCTCTTCAATTCCTTTCAAACGGCAAAAGGAATTTTTTTCTGAATTGGGACTCAGAGTTGAAAGCTTTCCGAAGCACTTTGGGCGTCGTTCAATTGAATTACCTTGGCGGAAAAAATATCCGGATCCGCGCCCAAACGTTGCATCAGATCTTCAGCCGGGGCGGTGTCCAAATTAAGAAGGGTGAGCACATGTCCGCCGGCTTCAAGGCGGCCCAGAGACATCGAGGCGATGTTGATATTGTGTTCACCCAGTATAGTGCCAACATGCCCAACAATACCCGGTCGATCCCGATTTTCGAGCATGAGGATGATCCCTTCTGGCACGGCTTCCACAAAGCGATGGTTAATCATCACCAGACGCGGCTTGGAACCGAAAAATGTCCCTCGGACACTGACTTCTTCCTGTCCCGACGTAGCACGGGCTTCGATCCACTCAGTAAACTCCCCGGAGTCGCTATGGCGGCTTTCCGTCACCTTTAATCCGAGGGAATTGGCAAGCGCGGGAGCATTGACCTGGTTGACTTCAGACCCGCCAGCATGACGGAGGAATCCGGTGAGGACCGAACGTGTGAGCGGCACCAGATTTTGTTGACTGATGCCCCCGCTAAATCCGACCCAAAGTTCCTCGCAGCGTTTCGGAGCAATTTGGGAGAGAAAACTTCCCAAGCGTTCGCAAAGTTCCAGCCATGGGCCCAAGACGGAGAGCGTCTTTGCATCAATACTTGGCACGTTCACCGCATTGCGAATTTCCCCATCGAGAAGAAGTGCACGGATTGCTTGGGCAATCTCTATGCCGACGCTTTCCTGAGCCTCCGCCGTGGAGGCGCCAAGGTGGGGCGTGAAGACAACATTCGGAAGTCCGCGGAGCGGATAGTCAGGGGGAGGCGGCTCCACTTCATAAACATCAAGAGCTGCAGCCGCAATTTGACCCATTTGGAGCGCATGATAGAGTGCTTGTTCATCAATAAGCCCGCCTCGGGCGCAATTGATGATGCGCGCTCCTTTTTTCATGAACTGTAGACGCCTAACATCAATTATATGCCGGGTTTCTTTCGTGAGCGGCATATGGAGAGTCAAAAAATCGGCTCGGGGAAGAAGGTCGTCGAGGGTTTCAAAAAGCTCTACCTGTAGTGTACGCGCTTTGTTCGGAGACAGATAAGGATCGTAGGCAAGCACCTGCATTCCAAACGCAATGCAACGTCTGGCAATCTCTGTGCCAATGCGACCCATCCCCAAAATTCCGATAGTTTTATTATAAAGTTCGACGCCTTCGAAATTCTTTCGATCCCATTTTCCAGCCAGGATGCTGGCATGTGCTTGGGGAATGCTTCGAGCAATACTGACTAAAAGCGAAAATGCGTGCTCGGCAGTGGAAATCGTGTTGCCTCCAGGGGTATTCATCACCACAACTCCGCGCATGGTAGCGGCTGGAACATCGACGTTATCCACCCCTACGCCTGCCCGGCCTACCACTTTTAAGCGAGTGGCGGCCTCCAACAAATTTTTGGTGACCTTTGTTTGGCTGCGGACGATCAACGCTGAGAATTCGGAGATCATTGAGAGCAGTTCACTTTCCTGTAAGCCGGTTTTTACTACGACTTCGAGCGCACTGCCTTCAGCAAGCGCATCTACCCCCCGTTTGGAAATGGGATCGGCGATAAGGACTTTTGGAATATGCATCGAAAGCGGAAAAAATAGGACGACAGTGAGGAACTGTCAAAAATTGATACTACCACCGGATCGCAAATTGTAGCTCAAAAAGATGTTTGTTTGCAATTTTGCTTCTAAAAGAAGCTGACGAAGTCAGCCGGAAGGGTTTTAATCGAGTTATCCCATGGGTTGGTCCTTCAAGATAGCTCGAGTGGCGGACACCGAAATTCGGATACATGGCACATTCCTGTTGCTTTTAGCTTGGTACGCCTGGATGGCCTATGAGACCGGAGGAATAAAAAGCATGTTCGCGGGATTGTTTTTTATCCTTCTGCTCTTTACTTGCGTTGTCCTCCACGAGCTGGGACACGCCACAGCCGCCAGACGATATGGGATTCGCACCCCGGACATCACCCTTTTGCCAATTGGCGGGATTGCACGATTAGAAAAACTTCCAGATAAACCAGCTCAAGAAATCGTTGTTGCCCTGGCGGGACCCGCTGTGAATGTGGTGATTGCCATCTTGCTGTTTGTGGCAATGGGCGGGACATTATTCAGCTCGGCCTTTTCTCTCGAGACAAATCGTGGAGCTATTTTCCCTCAGCTATTTGCAGCAAATGTCATATTAGTTGTTTTTAATCTGATTCCTGCTTTTCCAATGGATGGAGGTCGAGTTTTACGAGCAGCCTTGGCACTGTTCATGGATCGAACCCGTGCGACTATCATAGCGGCGAGGATTGGACAAGGGATCGCACTCTTTTTCATAGCTGCGGGAATTGCCACCTGGTTTGGCTGGGAAAACAGCCTTTTTGGAAGCAAAAGCATCATTTTACCTTTCATCGGACTTTTTATCCTTTTAGTGGCTCAACAGGAAATGGCTTATGCCGTTTTTAAGCAGGCCGCGGAAAAGGTCTGTGTAGGGCAAGTAATGGCTCCGCGGTTTCTTGCCCTGCCGTTTGATCTTTCGGTGGCAGCTGCGGTGGAGGAGATTTCTAAGAAGCCCATGTCTGAGTATCCCTTAGTGGATAAACAATTACAGTTCCGTGGAATGGTGAGCCGACGGGAAATCCTGGAGATGTCTCGCAGTTTCCCAGAGCGGACCTTGCTGGAAATCGGGTTTCAATTGCCCGCTATTCGATCGGAAAGCACTTGTTCGGAAGCCGTTGAAATTATGCAGCAGCATCAGGCCTCAGTGCTTCCTGTCATTAACCCAAACGGGCAGGTCGTGGGAATAGTTGGCGTCGCCCAACTTGCGAACGAGGCATCAGCTCTTGCTTCCGAGAGCAAAAAATCACAATAATGGCTTGCCATTCTTTTTCTAAAGATTAGAGATGGCCTGCTGCCTCCCAGGCGATAATGCAGACAAAGCGTCGTCGCAGAAGATAAATTTGACGAGTACTTTGATTTATTGTCAGGAAATGGCATATTAATAAGCGCCCGTCGATACATTTTAATCGCAACATAACCGGCATGTTATTTGTCCCTCAATCTTTTAGTTCAGTGCTCCTTGCCGTTTTGCCATTAAAGGCTGAGTCGGCCAACCGGTTTTTTTCAGTCAGTTCACTCAGTTTTTCGGAATGGCTCACTAATTCGATCTTAGTGTCAGTTCTCGTAGTGGGATTAGTACTTCTGTTTGCTCGGCAATCCACCGTTCGGTTGCAGATGGTACCGGGGGGGCTACAAAATCTCTTTGAAACACTCGTTGAAACCGCTTACGAAGCGATAGAGGGAATTGTAGGCCCTCACGTAGTCAAAAAATCATTTGCGTTTCTTGCTTCATTGTTTCTTTTTATTCTCTTTTCAAATTGGTTTGGATTGCTTCCGGGTGTCGGGACTATCGGTTGGGGGCCCAGAGTCGGCCCCATGACGGTGAGCGAAGTGGAAGTACCCTTGCTTCGACCCACTACGGCGGATCTGAATATGACGCTTGGGTTGGCAGTCATCTCGATGTGTTTTTGGTTTGTGTGGACCGTTAAAGAAGTGGGCTTTTCCGGGCTCATCAAAGACCTCTTTGGAGTTAAAGGAGGAGTTAAAGGAGTGATTCTAGTCCTCCTGGTTCCCCTTTTCCTGTTTGTGGGCGTTTTGGAGGTGATATCCATCCTCATTCGGCCCGTCTCCTTGTCTCTTCGACTTTATGGAAATGTGTATGCTGGCGAGAGTCTGCTTCATACCATGATCAACTTGGGGCAGACCCTTCATCTGCCAGAATGGTTGGCCACAGTGCTCGGTGTGCTGATCCCGACACCATTTTACTTTCTGGAGCTTTTAATCGGATTCGTTCAAGCCATGGTATTTATGTTGTTAGTAGCCGTTTACCTTCAGCTTTCCACTGTTCATGCAGAATGATGAAATATTTTTTCTTTTAGAGCTTTCCAAAAGTCTCTGATGAAATAAAAACCCATAAATTCAACTTCTAATCAAAACATCATTATAACGTAATATATGCTTACTCAAATCCTTGCAGAAGCGGCAACGACCGCTGGAATTACCGGAAGCTTTACGCTAGGGTTAGCGGGAGCGGGTGCCGCCCTTGGTATTGGCCTGATTGGGGCTAAAATGGTGGAGGCTGTCGGCCGTAATCCCGGAACCTTCGGACGCGTTTTGGCGCTGGGTATTCTTGGGATTGCGCTCGCCGAGTCCATTGCTATCTACGCCCTGATTCTGGCTTTCCAAGGCCGTTAATCATCAGTGGGTGCCAGGTGTACTCCATAACCTGCAGGATTCTCATCGCCTATGAATGTGATTAACAATATCTTCCAACAATTCGGAGTGGATTGGCCTCATTTTATTTCGCAGGTCATCCTCTTTCTTATTGTTTACATTGTTTTGAACAAGCTGGCCTTTAAGCCAGTGCTCAAGCTTTTGGCTGAGAGACGCAAGCGAATTGAAGAAGCACAATTAAACGCGGAAAAAATTAAATCGCAATTGGCTGAGGCCGAAGCTCGTTACCAGGAAATTTTGCGTAAAGCGAATGAGGAAGCTCAGGCCCTTCTTGCGGAGGCGCGCGCTGCCTCGGAAGCCCAAACGCAGAAACAGATGCAACAAGCCATACAAGATGCTGAATCCATCATTGCCAGGGCAAGAGACACCATTGCCCATGAACGGTCAAAAATGGTGGATGAAGTGCGAAATGAAATGACTTCACTCGTTGTACAAACAACTGCTAAGGTAGCTGGCAAGGTCCTCACCGAGGAAGATCAAAAACGCCTGGCTGGAGAAACACTCCGGGAAGTTGCAACCTAGCCAGATGCAAATGTCTTTATTCCATGAAATTGAGTAAGGAAAGCCGTAGTCTCTGCCGAGAGCTGTTTCGTCTGTGTTTGAACAAAGGGAGGGTTCAAGGAGACCGCGTGCATACGGTCGTGGATGCCTTGCTCAGCAATAGACCGCGTAATTACTTCCAAATTTTGCGAACATTGACACGGCTGATCCGCCTCAACCTTGCGGAGCGGCAAGCGGAAGTCCAAAGTGCTGTGCCGCTTTCGGCGGAGGAAACATCCCTCGTTGTACAAGAACTTAAATCCCTTCACGGCATGGACCTTGAAATCCAATTTCGAGTCAATCCGGGTCTTTTGGGCGGTTTACGGATTCGTATCGGGAGTGAAGTTTGGGATGGCACAATCTCAGATCGATTGCGGCGTCTTCTTGCGGTGCAGTCACAGCAGCCATCCACACCCTCTTTTCGGTCTTTTCCATGCATTAAGACTTCGCCATCCGAAAATTTTAAAATCAGTCAATTAGTCATTTAGCGTCATGAGCAATATTTTGCAGGAACTTGAAACAAAGATCGAGAATCTCAAAGTCTCGAACCTCACTCGAGCCAATGTGGGTGTCGTTCAAGAGATCGGCGATGGTGTGGCACGCATTGAAGGTCTTAGCCGGGTTCGGTTAAATGAGATGCTTGAATTTCCCGGTGGAGTTTTCGGATTAGCATTGAATTTGGAAGAAACGAACGTTGGCGCAATTATTCTTGGAGACTACACAGGGATTCGCGAAGGCGACGAAGTTCAGTGCACTGGTAAGCTACTTCAGGTTCCTGTTGGCGAGGTTCTTCTGGGAAGAGTGGTCAACGCACTGGGAGAACCGCTTGATGGGAAAGGTCCGATTGGTTCCAAGGAATTTTATCCCTTGGAACGTATGGCTCCCGGTATCGTCCAACGGCAACCTGTCTCTCAGCCTCTTCAGACAGGAATCATGTCCATCGACGCGATGACACCCATTGGGCGAGGACAACGTCAATTAATCATCGGCGATCGTGCCACCGGCAAGACCACAATCGCCATCGATACGATCCTCAACCAGGCGGCAATTAACCATGCGGGAATAAATTCCGGCGACCCGAATTTTCGTCCGGTTTACAGTGTTTACGTCGCCATAGGACAGAAAAACGCTAATGTTGCGCGTGTCATCGATGTACTGGAAGCCAAAGATGCCTTACGTTATACGATCATCGTTTCTGCTTCAGCTTCGGATAGTGCGACCACTCAATACATAGCTCCTTTTGCGGGAGCGAGTATGGGGGAGTGGTTCATGGAAAATGGCAAGGATGCCTTAGTGATATTTGATGATCTCTCAAAACATGCCGTTGCTTACCGGCAAGTTTCTTTGGTGCTCAAAAGGCCATCCGGGCGGGAGGCATATCCTGGAGATGTTTTTTATCTCCATAGCCGCTTATTAGAGCGCTCCGCACGCTTAAGCGAGAGAGCGGGCAATGGATCTTTAACAGCGTTTCCCATTATTGAAACACAAGCGGGCGACGTATCGGCCTACATTCCAACCAATGTCATTTCCATTACCGATGGTCAGATCTATTTGGAAACCGATCTTTTTTACCAGGGCATCCGGCCGGCTATTTCCGTGGGGCTCTCTGTTTCCCGCGTTGGGTCAGCCGCGCAAGTAAAAGCAATGAAGCAGGTGGCTGGTAAAATCAAAGGTGACCTGGCTCAATATCGCGAACTAGCAGCATTTGCTCAGTTCGGATCGGAGTTGGATTCCAAAACACGCGAACAATTAAATCGTGGACAGCGGATTGTGGAGCTTTTTAAGCAGCCGCAGCATTACCCGATTTCCATTCAGCATCAAATTATCCTGCTCTGGGCAATGAAAAATGGATTTTTCGATTCCATTGAAGTGGAGCGAATTCACGAATGTAGTACCAAACTGGTGGAATTTATGGATTACCGGAAGGCTCCACTCGTAGCGAAAATCGTCGAAAAGAAGGCGCTCGATGGCGATATGGAAGCGGAGCTGAAACAAGCTTTGGAAGAATTTTTCACAATTTTCCGGTAAGTTTTCTATTCTAAGTATGCAGACACGCGACCTGCGACGGCGGATCAAATCAATTAAAAACACCGCTCAAATAACGAAAGCGATGCAAATGGTGGCCGCTTCGAAAATGCGCAAGGCGCAAGAAGCAGCTACCGCCGGCCATCCATATGCAACAGTATTAAACCGCGTACTGGCTCGGCTTTCAGAGGGGGTTGACCCGGCTGCTCATCCCCTGCTTGCCAAGCGTGAAGTCAATAAGGAACTGGTACTCCTTCTCAGCACAAATAAAGGTCTCTGCGGCGCACTCAATACCAACCTATTTCGAGAAGTGATGCCACTGGATGCTGCAAAGACCGATTTTGTTGCAATGGGCAAGAAAGGAGCGCAATTTCTTAGCAGGATGAAGCGAAATCTCATTGCGGAATTTCCGCTCGCGGATACACCTTCATTTTTACAAACCAAAACAGTCTCCAAATTTTTGATTGAAAAATTTGTTTCCAAAGAAGTTGACAAAATTAGCGTGCTCTTTCCTCGGTTTATTAACACACTGACGCATCAAGCTACGAAAGTGACCTTGCTGCCGCTTTCCGGATATCACCTTGAGGGAAAGATGCTTGCTGAAGATCCCAATGCAAAGGATGGGAGCCTTTTTCTTTTTGAGCCATCTCCTGACCAAGTGCTCGACGCTATCTTACCCTTTTACATACATTTCGAGGTCTACCAAATGGTATTGGACGACCGAGCTTCCGGGCACAGTGCGCGGATGGTAGCGATGAAGAATGCCACAGATAATGCCAAACAGTTGGCCAAAGACCTCACCCTAGAATACAATAAAGTTCGCCAGGCAGCAATCACCACCGAACTCATCGAAATCTCAACCGCCCAATTGGCTGTAGAATAACGTACTTCAAGAACTATGAGCAACACAGGAACCATTGTCCAGGTGATCGGACCGGTAGTGGACGTGGAATTTGATCCCGTCCAAGGGCCAATGCCAAAAATCTACGATGCGCTTGAGGTAAATTATAATGTACAGGATCAGCCTCATCGAATCATTCTGGAAACCCAACAACACCTGGGTGAAAACTGGGTGCGCACCATCGCGATGTCTTCAACAGAGGGCTTAATGCGAGGGATAAAAGTGACTAATACCGGCGCACCGATCTCAGTGCCGGTAGGCGAAGAAGTATTGGGTCGTATTTTGAACGTGATTGGTGAGCCCGTTGATGAACGAGGGCCGGTAAATGCAACAAAACGCTATTCCATTCACCGTCCGGCACCGTCGTTGTTAGACCAAAATACGAAATCCACGATCTTAGAGACGGGAATTAAAGTGATCGATCTCATCTGCCCCTTTACCAAGGGAGGTAAGGTTGGAGCCTTTGGTGGCGCTGGCGTAGGAAAGACGGTCGTTATTATGGAGCTCATTAACAATATTGCTAAGGGACATGGGGGCTATTCCGTATTTGCTGGTGTCGGTGAGCGGACGCGCGAAGGAAACGATCTTTACAACGAAATGTCCGAGGCAGGCGTCATTGTTCAGGAGGACATTGGAAAATCCAAAGTGGCGCTTGTCTATGGTCAAATGAATGAACCTCCTGGAGCACGTTTGCGCGTGGCTTTGAGTGCACTTTCCATCGCAGAATATTTTCGCGATGAAAAAAATCAGGACGTTCTATTATTTATCGATAATATCTTCCGTTTCTCACAGGCTGGCTCAGAAGTCTCCGCTCTACTAGGCCGCATACCTTCTGCAGTAGGCTATCAACCGACTCTTGCCGCGGAGATGGGAGATCTTCAAGAGCGGATTGCTTCCACCAAAAAAGGCTCAATTACCTCATTTCAGGCCATTTACGTGCCTGCGGATGATTTGACTGATCCTGCGCCGGCAAACACCTTTGCACATCTTGATTCGACCATTGTACTCGAACGCTCCATTGCGGAACTGGGGATCTATCCGGCAGTTGATTCCTTAGCATCCACTTCCAAGGCACTTGCGCCGGAAATCGTAGGCGAAGAACATTACGCAGTTGCGCGTGGTGTTCAGAAAGTGCTTCAACGCTATAAAGACCTCCAAGATATTATTTCCATTCTAGGCATGGATGAACTTTCTCCTGAGGATAAATTGACAGTCTATCGGGCTCGTAAAATCCAACGTTTCTTAAGTCAGCCCTTTCACGTTGCGGAAGTCTTTACAGGCGCTCCTGGCCAATACGTTTCCATTGCGGAGACCATCCGTGGATTTAAGCAAATTTTGGATGGAAAGCTCGACGATGTGCCTGAAGGGAATTTCTATATGAAGGGCGGTATTGATCAGGTCACCAATCAAACCAAATAGCCATGGCGAAACTTCTGCTCGAAATTGTCACTCCTGTTGAACGCATTTTTTCCGGGGAAGTTGATGAAGTCGTCATCCCAGGCATAGAAGGCGAATTAGGTATTCTCCCCGAGCACAGTCCGCTTTTGACGCAAGTCACACCAGGGGAATTGCGTTATCGCCAAGGCACTAAAGAAAATCGGATGGCGATTGGAGAAGGCTTTGTCGAAGTCACACCGGCACAGATCTCTCTCTTAACTGATTTGGCCGTGAATGCAGCCGATATCGACGAACAACAAGTCCAAGAAGCAATTCGCCGAGCCGAAGCAACAATGCGTGAGCCGCACATCGGAGGAGAAGAGCTGGCTTTCGTTCAAGCAAATCTTGAAAAATCGCTCGCTCAGCTTCGAGTGAAACGGAGAAGACAAGGTTACTAAGTGATGTTACGCAAAAAAAGGGGGAACCTTGTTGCTTAAAATGATCTTATTTTCTGCCAGAGCTTCTAAAAGTGTGTAACGTCAGTTACTAAGAAATTAGTGGGGTTGCTTATCGTGAAAAATGCAAGAAATCATCGACGGATTCCCGAAGTTCTAGTGCGAGCCGGGCAAACTGTTGCTGATCCGCAATCCGGCTCGATCGATACGCTCGGCGGCACTACGAACCGCTTCGTTTCTCTTGCGGAACATCCACATGCTTGTGCAACCTCGACTCGACTCAACCTCGCTGTCTGAACAACTACTTTCCAACTTCATTCCATCGCAAGGAGTATCATCATGACACAATCGCAATACAACCAGACCTCCCGTGAAGCCTTGATCGACGCTATCATCGACGCGAAGGTCCGCAAGAACCTGACATTCGAGCAGATCACCGAAGGCACCGGGCTCAGCCTCGCATTTGTCACTGCCGCGCTGCTTGGCCAGCATCCGCTACCCGCCGACGTCGCCAAGGTCGTAGCCGACAAACTCGAACTCGGCGACGACGCAGTCCGTCTGCTGCAAACCATCCCAGTGCGCGGCAGCATTCCGGATGGCGTACCGACCGATCCGACGATCTACCGATTCTACGAAATGCTGCAGATTTACGGTTCGACGCTGAAGGCGCTGGTCCACGAGAAGTTCGGTGACGGCATCATCAGCGCAATCAATTTCAAGATCGACATCAAGAAAGTCGACGATCCGCAAGGCGGCTCGCGTGCGGTGATTACGCTTGACGGAAAGTATCTGCCGTACAAGCCGTTCTGAGGTAGCGGGAAGTTGTTCTTGCGGGAATGACTCCTCCATATTGATTTGGAATACATACGTTACCCATTCTCTGGCCCTTTTGCGTAAGTCCTGTAGTATAGCGAAGGTCCTATAAAATGATTACGCCTTTGCAGCCCGCAAGGGTGCGACTTGGCGGGAGCCAAGTGCATCAATTCCATGATCATTTTATAGGGACTTTCGCTATATGTCGAGGAGCCTCTATTCTTGTAAACTACGGATGAAGATTTTGCAAAATCGAGATAATTCAGAAAAAAATTCCTTTTTATCTTTTCTTGGATTTTCAAGTGCTTCTTGAAATTTTATTAAATCACTTTCTACCGGTTGGTATTTTGCTTTTCTGAAGAATGGCTGCAATTTGGAGAGAAGGTTGCTAATGGCGCTTTTAATATCACCTATGGAACAACGATCTTCTTGAGATTCCCGCTGAATATATTTAAGGATCCGCAAGCTTTCATTCTTTATTGTTTGTGATGAATTCTGTATTTTGATACTCAGTTGCTTTAAAGTTTTCTCGTCGTCTTTGAGACAGTCGAAGTCGAGATTTTGTATAGACAAGTCATTAATAGTAACTGAATTTGGATAGATTTCGCCGGATTTTTCCACCGAGCAGCCAGAATGGAATGAATCTAACTGATTGAGAATTTCGTTAATACATCGTTCGGACTGGTTGGTGTTGAGGGAGCGATCCAATTGTTCAATGGTTTGCCAAGCTTCTTTTCCATGCTCCTGGTAGTGTGAATAAACTTGAGCGCGATATTTTTCATCAGGTACCCATCGGGAAACCTGAGGGCTGCCAGAAGAAGAGGGCAAAGTAATATTCGACTTATGAACACTTAATTGTGTGTTTCCCTTGGACGGAATAATCCGATTATAGCCTGTTCCAATTTTCAGCGACGCAGATTGTTTCGACGGATCAGTTTTTGTAATAGCCTGTGAACTATTCCGGGAGAAGCATCCCAGCAAAATTGAGCTCATAATGATAAATTTCGTCCATTTTTCTCGGAAAGTAATTTATCGTGATTGGGTATAATTTGCTATCTTCGAAAGAAAAGTGAGTGGCAAATGAATCTCCAAAACATCCGTACTCTTTTACAATATTGTCTTAATCAGGGAATTTCGAGGATTGGTCAGATAGAGCTCACCAAAGACTTTCGGATTTTTCATGCGGATGATACTGGCCGCAGTGATTTGCAGCTCTACAAGGAGCCGGATACGGCGCAAGAGATTGCACGATATGATGATGCTGGGAAATATCGACCCCTGAAAACCGCACCAAACCTTCGCCATGGTTGGGAGTTGCAGGTGGCCTCGATCGAAGAACTTCACCTAGCACTGGATTTTTTTTATCCGGCAGCACTTGGACTTTGGCTGACATTACTACGAAATCAGCTCATTGGCAATCCGTTACGACGGACTTTGGAGCGCCAAAGCGGAATGTATCGTATCACCGCAAAAATGACCGATGCTGAAGCCCGGGATCTCATACAAAACTTTTGTGAGACCGGCTGTTTGCGGCGGAGGAGATGGGACGTCACAAACTCTAATGGAATGATACTGCGAGGCCGCCTCGAAATTCCATTGATTTGTTCCGAAGCATGTCACCTGTTTGTTGCCGAAGCTCGGCGTATGGTAAAAGTTCGTAGTTCATAGAAGTTGGTGGTTGGTAATTTGGGATGCTTCGCAACTACGAACCATGAACCATGAATTTGTAAATGAAATTGATACGATCGCGCATTCTCCTCACACAAGCCGGGCCGCCAATTGAAAATGGCGCAGTGGCAATCAAAGGCAGTGAAATCATCGCAGTGGGACGTTACCGGGACTTAGTCGACATCTCCGCGGAAGAGCGCATTGATTTAGGGGAGAGTATTTTGCTGCCCGGCCTCATCAATGCTCATTGTCATCTGGATTATACTGGCATGCGATGCAAAATCCCGCCGGGAAAAAGCTTTTGCGAATGGCTTCAAAAGATCATTGCTCTCAAATCCACTCAAACCCACGAACAATATGCGGCAGCCATTGGAGAGGGATTGAACGAGCTTCGCCGTTGGGGAACTACTTCGGTTTTTAACATCCAAGCTGTCCCGGACATCATGATCGCGTTACCCGTTCCTCCTCTTCGGACATGGTGGTTTCATGAAGTGATGGACATTCGCTCTCCCGTCTGCATGGAAACGTTTGCGAAGGATTTACCAAACTTTCCGGAGAGACATCCCGATTGGCTTGGCGGAGCCGGTCTTTCTCCTCATGCACCTTATACGACTTCGGATTCCCTTTATGGGGCCGTTAAATTCTACGCGGAAAAATATGCGCTGCCGGTAACCACCCATCTCGCGGAAACCCGTGAAGAGTTGGAGATGTTCCAAGAAGGATGTGGGCCACTATTTGATTTCCTCAAAAACGTGGGATGTTCAGTCAAAAAACAAAAATCACCGCTTACAGTTTTATTAGAACGGGATCTCCTTCCTTTTGGGACCATTCTTGTGCACATGAACGTCTTGGCGGAAACCGATTGGAAAATCCTACAAAAGTACGCGCAAAATTATACGATTGTACATTGTCCTAAAGCACATGCCTACTTCAACAGAGAGGAATTTCACTTCGAAAGACTTCGAAAATTGGGCATCAACATTTGCTTAGGTACGGATAGTTTGGCAAGCAATGATTCCTTGAACGTATTTGAAGAAATGCAGCTTTTCCAGCGTTTGCATCGGACGACTGAGCAGGAAGCTTTAAATATGGTCACCCTTTACCCTGCAAAAGCAATTGGCTTGGCAGGATGTCTTGGCGTGCTTGCCGCCGGTGCACATGCGGATTTGATAGCTTTTCCTTATTCCGGTGGCTTGAAGGATGCTCTGCCCGCCGTGCTTCACCATGCGCAGCCTATTGACTGGACAATGGTGGGCGGCGTTGTACGTAAACAACATATACAGTTCGGCAATCATTTTTTCTGAGTTTGTCTTTTTACATATAATCGATTATGTTTTAGCCCATTATGTATCACAGGCTTGAAATGAGAGAGCCGTTGGGCTTGGAGCAAGAGTTTTTTCTTTTTTGGCGATGCCACATGATGGGTGGCTTATTATCTCTACAGTTATTAGTTGGTATATGGCTAGCTTGTTGAAACAAACTCTGAAGAAAAAATCCCAGACAACGCATGTGTCATTTTATAGGGGGCATGCTATGGCGGTCTGTACAAACAAAAGAAAGAAAAGGAAACCATGAACAGCCGAGAATGCCCTCCGACAGCCTTGGCTAGTGCCATTATCGCAGCACTCGGTGGTTTCTTGCTTGGTTTTGATACAGCGGTTCTTTCAGGTGCTGCCGGAGCTTTTAAAAACTATTTCTTATTAAATGACTTGTCACTCAATATTGTTATAGCTTCCGCGTTAGCGGGCACCATCTTTGGTGCTGTGGGTGCAGGTAAATTAGCAGATTTTTTTGGGCGGCGAGGGATTCTTCTGGTGGTCGCGTTTATTTATTTCGTTTCCGCTCTGGGTTGTGCCACGGCATGGAGTTCGCAAGTTTTTATTCTTGCTCGAGTTGTCAGCGGATTGGGCATTGGTGCGACGACGGTTGTAGTGCCTTTGTACATTTCGGAAATTGCCCCTGCTAATAAGCGTGGCCAACTGGTCTCTATTTTCCAGCTAAACATTGTCGTCGGCATTCTGGCATCTTTTATTTCAAATTATTTGATTGCACTTGCCCCTCAAAGTGAAGAAGCGGCTTGGAGGTGGATGTTAGCGGTGGTGGCACTTCCCGCCGCTCTCTATTTAATCCTGCTGTTGTTGATTCCTGAGAGCCCGAGATGGCTGGTTTTAAAAGGAAGATTGCACGAAGCGGTGGATGTCTTGGCGGAATTGGGCGTCTTGCAATCCACAGATAAAGTGGCCACGATTCGTACTAGTTTCGGACAAGCAGCCTTGTCCGGAGGAGAGCCGCTCTTTCAATCCAAATACTTACGTCCGATTTTATTAGTGTTAGCATTGGTGATATTCAACCAGTTTTCCGGGATCAATGCTTTGATGTACTATGCTCCCTCGATCTTTGCCATAGCGGGGGCCGGGCGCAATGCCGCCTTACTTCAATCGATCGCCGTTGGTTCGATATGTGTCCTATTCACGGTCATTGCAATGTTAACGATTGATGTGATCGGTAGAAGGAACCTCATTCGGATTGGATCTATTGGAATGGGAATCTGCCTTCTCATCGTGGCCTGGCAATTTAGTCTCCCATTGGGCTGGGATCGCGTGATGATCCTTTTGGGGTTATTGGGCTTCATAGCTTTTTTTTCCGTTTCTCAAGGGGCCGTGATCTGGGTTTTTATTTCCGAAATATTTCCAAATGCAGTGCGAGCCAAAGGGCAGTCCTTTGGCGCAACCATCCATTGGGGCCTGGCAGCGCTCATCTCCTGGGTCTTTCCGCTGATGGCTGGCGGCTATCCTAGTGTCGCCTTTGTTTTTTTTGCTTTATTGATGTTATTACAACTACTTTGGGCATTGTATGTTATGCCTGATACAAGTGGAAGGACCCTAGAGGAAGTTCAGGATTTTTCTCCTTCCTACCAAGATGAGAGCGGAACCTAGCTCTTACAGTTGTTAGTGGGTAGTTCGCAGTTGGTGGTTCGTAGTTGGTGGTTGAGGCAGAATAGGATACCTGTCTTTTGTTAAAACCGTATCTGTCTTGCAGGTCGCTTTTTTTAAACGATAGCAATTTTCCAGATACTTGTGTACAAACTGGCGACGGACACATTATGAAGGTATGCTCTTATTTGTGCCGTAATAGCCGTATTTTATTCATAGAAGCTTTGTTGTTATGTCCTTATCCTTCCTCTTGAAAATCTTTAGGTTTCTTGCAGTGTCTTTTGCGATGGTTCTGTTTGCATTCTTTGTGCAGGCTTGCCAAAAAAAGACTGGCCCCGAGTGCATTCGCATAGGGGTTTTTCAATCCATTAGCGGATCAGAGGCCAGTTATGGGCATGATGCCATGGTGGGGCTTCGCATGGCGGAGGAAGAGGTCAATAGTCATGGTGGTGTTTTAGGAAAGCCGATCGAGTTGATCGTCCGGGACAATCAATCGAAAGCTGGGGAGACTTCTTCCATAGTACGAGAGCTTATTAGTAGAGAGCATGTTGTTGCATTGATTGGAGAAGTTGCCTCCGGACGCACGCTCGAAGCGGCACCTCTTGCCCAGAGATCCGGAATTCCATTGATTGCTAACTCTGCGTCAAATGATAAAATTACAAAGACGGGCAACTTTGTTTTTCGCGTGAGTTATCGTGATGGTCAACAAGGGGAAATTCTTGCCCGATACATTCGTTCCATTGGGAAAAGCCGTGCCGCATTTCTTGTGGATGTCAGCAAAGATCATAGTACGACTGTCACAAGAAGCTTCAAAAAGCGTTTTGAGGAGTTAGGGGGTAAAATTGTTGGGGAGCAGAGCTATAGCGGCGGAGATAAAGATTTTATGGCACAATTAACAGCAATTCGAAGCTCCGGGGCAGATTGCTTGGTGATTCCCGGTTACTACACAGATGTTGCCTCTGTTATGAAGCAAGCGCAATCACTGGGATTGAAGCTGGATATATTTGGGAGCGATGCCTGGGATTCTCCGGATCTTGTGCGCGTCGCAGGAGATGCTGCGGAAGGAGCAATTTTTACAGACGGATTTTCGGCAGAAGATTCCGATTCTGCTGTCCAATTATTTGTAGAGAAATACAGGAAGAAAAATGTAGATAATCCTATGTCATTTACAGCTAATGCTTATGATGCATTGATGCTGCTGGCAGACGCTATAAAGCGAGCTGGCAGCACAAATCCTCGAGCCATTCGGGATGCGCTTGCAGCCACCCGTGATTTTCCCGGAGTCAGTGGGAAAATTACTTTTGACCAGGATCGTGATCCCTCAAAATCCTTGGTGCTTCTGAGAATTCAGGACGGTAAATTTCGCTTTGTTCGCAGGGAAGTTCCTTAACATAAAGCATGAAAGGCGGTTGACCGCGGGAAGGGACGGATAGCTTGTTTTATTGTCAGCGGTTGTCATACTTGCATTTAAAGGATTTTTGATATTTCTTTCAGCCTGTAGATTTTGACGGTAATTCAACCAACTGCTTGATATATAGATATAAAAATGAAACGGCGAGGGTTTTTCTTAAAAGTATTTGCCTGGTTAACATGTTTGCTAACCGGTGTGCTGTTGTCGACTGCCTTGGAGGCATGCAAGAAAAACGATGACAAGAGCGATTTTGAAAACATCGTCAGAATTGGGATGCTGCTTCCTCTGACGGGGGCAGAGGCGAGCTATGGACAGGATTCTTTACAGGGTGCGCAACTTGCAGTGGAGGAAATTAATGCCCGCGGAGGGGTATTAGGAGGACGCAAAATACAGCTCATCGCAAAAGATAATCAATCCAAGGCTGGCGAAACGTCTATTATTGCCCGCGAATTAATCAGTCGGTCGCATGTCAGTGCACTTGTGGGAGAGGGTGCTTCGGGAAGATCTCTGGAAGCTGCCCCGATTGCCCAGAAGACAGGCATCCCGTTCATTTCCTCGGGATCAACAAATCTGAAAGTTACACAGACCGGTAATTTTATTTTCCGGATGTGTTTTACCGATATTTTTCAAGGCCAGGTCATGGCGAGATTTGCGTATTCTGTTTTGGGAAAGCGAAATGTTGCGGTTCTTTTGGATACGACAAAAGATTATAGCATTGGTTTGGCACAGAGCTTTTCGAAGGATTTTATCGCACTGGGCGGACGGATTGCCGTTCGGCAAAGCTATGGTGCAGGCGATAAGGATTTTAGTGCTCAGTTGACCGCAATAAAAGCTGACTGCCCAGATGCTGTTTTTCTTCCCACTTATTATACCGAAGCTGCCTCAATCATTAATCAAGCTCGTCAGTTGGGCTTGGATGTCCCGTTTTTAGGTTCAGACGGATGGGACTCCGCCGAATTCCTTAAGATGGGAGGCAAAGCGATAGAGGGGGTCTATTTCACTGATCACTTTTCAGCGGAAAACAAAGTTCCGGTAATCCAAAATTTCGTCAAAAATTATCGAGAAAAATACGGGGTGCCTCCTTCATCTTTAGCCGCACTTGCTTATGATTCCTTTAAGCTATTAGCCGATGCCATGCAGCGCGCTGGTACGGCAGAACCAGCAAAACTACGTGATGTCCTGGCGGCAACGGCAAATTTTCCGGCTGTGACTGGGACAATTACTTTTGATGAGAACCGCAATCCTAAAAAAGATGTGGTCATCATTCAGGTACGTGACGGGGAGTTTAAATTCTTCAAGACTGTTGGAGCCTCTGATAATTGAAAAAAGATCCTTCCAACCAACAAGGTTCCCTTTATTTGTAGCTCAATAAAATGTCGTTTGTAATTATCGGCTTCTAAAAGGAACCAACGAAGTTGGTTTTGCGTAACATCACTTATTAAAATCGTCAGTAGCGGACTGAGGACGGGGGAATTACAGCGCCATCGACGTCAAATTCTCCTTTTGGCGAGTTTGAGGAATCCAAGCTGGAATTTGGCCGTAACGGTGTAACGTTTGGGAAATTACTTGTTCGCGAAGCCAAAAGCACAATTCACTGTGACCGTGAGCGGTTACAGGTGCTTCAATCCAGTTAAGACCATATTCATAAACAGCTTTTAGAAGAGCATCTGATGGCGGCTTGACAGTTCGCAGGGTATCGGCTTTTTTGACTAATTCACCGAGCCGCTTAATAAAATCCCGATCGGACTCTTCCGCGGCAATGCTAACGATCAAGGGAGTACCCGTCAGTTGCGAGGCTAATTGAGCGCGCTCTAATATTTGAGAATCTTTTTTTGCAAGTCGAAGGATGACACCACGACGTGGACGATAGCGCAGAATATTCGATTCGCACCGAAGGTTGGAAGGATCATGTCCAACACTATAAATTTCTTTCCATGCTTCGGAATAGCGAGTGCTTACAGTGGAGAACGGGACGTTGCCGGAATCTGAAAGACGGGTAAAGGCACGGACATAGTGCGGGCCGCCCGCTTTGATTCCAGCTCCAATGCTAGAGCGCTTCCAGCCACCAAAGGGTTGACGCTGTACGACGGCACCCGTGATAGGTCGGTTAATGTAGAGATTGCCGGCCTCAACTTGACTGATCCAGTGCTTTTGCTCAATGGGATCGAGCGAATGAAGACCCGCCGTGAGGCCGTAATCCGTCGCATTTTGCCAGCAAATAGCTTCTTCAAGTGAAGAGGCGCACATGATCCCCAAGACGGGTCCAAAACACTCATTCCGATGGAACCATGAGTTCGGCCGCACTCCCAATTTAATACCTGGTGACCAAAGACAGGGATCTTCCGGATTCTGTTTGGGCTCAAGGAGCCACTCTTCGCCTTCATCCAATGTCGTCAAGGCGCGCAAGAGGGCTGGGCTTGCCGGACGAATCAGCGGGGTCACCACATTGTTAAAATTTGTGGAGGGCCCCACAACGAGGCTGGCTGCTGTATCTCGGAGCTGACGCCGGAAAATCGGATCGTGATAGACCTCCTTCTCCACAATGGCGAGACTTGCTGCCGAGCATTTTTGGCCCGCGTGCCCAAACGCTGATTTTACAAGATCTTTGATTGCAAGCTCGCGGTCCGCCTGCGCAGTGATTATGATGGCGTTTTTACCGCTTGTTTCGGCAAAAAGCCGCAGAGAAGGACGCCATTCCTGAAATAATCGAGCTGTGTCCCACGAACCAGTCAGTATGACCGCAGCCACGCGGAGGTCTCGAATCAGTGCGCTGCCGGTTTCTCCGTCGCTGCAAGGGAAAAAATGGAGAACATCCTGGGGAATTCCTGCCAGCCAGAGCTGTTGAGTCAAGAGCCACGCAATTTTGGTGGTCTCAGGAGCCGGTTTGAGAACGACGCTATTGCCGGCTATCAGTGCGGCCAAAATACCGCCGCAAGGAATTGCGTAAGGAAAATTCCACGGTGGAGTGATTGCAACGATCCCCAGGGCTTCCGCACGCAGATCTGGAGAGACGTCGAATGTCGCAGCGTAATAACGAGCAAAATCGATAGCTTCTGAAACCTCAATATCGGCCTCGTAAACGGCTTTTTTCCCATCGACTTGCATACAGGCAATGGTTTGAAGACGTTCCGCTGACAGCACTTGGGCTACTTTTAAAAGAATTTCGGACCGTTTTTTCGCACCCAGTGCTTCCCAGGTGGCTTGGCCTCTTTGGGCAGCATCGAGGGTTTGGGACAAATCCGGAAGAGATGGGAGCGTGAGGGAAGTCTGAGAAGAAATGGCGTGGTCTAGTGCCGCGCGCGTGCGTGTCTGTGTCCAATCACTGTCAGGTTCATTAAAAAAGCCTTCTTTTTCCGGGACCGCAGGGTATAAGCGCCGGGAGAGAGCGGAGACGGTGGATCGCATTTCCCATCCCCGAATAAATTTCTCTTTCTCGACCTTCCATGCCGGTGAGTCCGGTTTGAGGGCAAATAAGGAATGGAGGAAATTGTCCGGGGCTGTGTTCTCGTCGAGTCTCCGCACCAAGTACGCCATTGCGCCGAGAAAATCGCTACGAGAAACGATAGGGGCGTAAAGCAATACCGTGCCTGCCATATTCCGGACAGCTCGTGCCTGATGGTTAGCCATTCCTTCAAGCATCTCGATTTCAATGCGATCGGAGGTGCCGAATTTTTCTCGAAGTTCCAGTGCCAGTGCCACGTCAAACAGATTGTGTGAAGCAACTCCAAAGCGGACAGCTGCTGCGTTTTCAGGACGACATCCAAATTCCAGCATGCGCCGGTAATTTGCGTCTGTCTCAACCTTGGTTTGATAGGGAGCTTGATTCCATCCATGAAGCTCTGCCTCCACGGCTTCCATAGCCAAATTCGCACCCTTCACGAGCCGAATTTTGATTTCTGCTCCTCCCTTTGCGATTCGTCGAATGGCCCATTGAGTCAACCCCTGTTGAGCCTCCCAGGAATCGGGAAGGTAGCCTTGCAGAACAATGCCACCGGAAAGCTGATGAAACTCCTCCTCACTGAGTACTTCACGAAATGCGGCCACTGTTAGGGACAGGTCGCGATATTCTTCCATGTCGAGATTGATAAATTTGTGATCTCGCAGAGCCGCCCGGTAAAGACGCCGCAACCGGTTTTTGATTTCCTCGAGAGTTTCTTGCCAAGCAATCAAATGGATCTGGCTGAAAATCGCTGAAATTTTAACAGAAATATAATTGATTCGAGGATTTTCCAGATGCTGTAAAACAGTTTCCAACCGGTGAGATGCCTCCTCTTCGCCAAGCACCGCTTCGCCAAGTTGATTCAAGTTAATTCGAAATCCGTCCGCAGTCCGGCTTTGAAGATAGCCATTTAACGCCTCCGGTTCAGCGTCCAAAATTACTCGGGAACTGTCCTTCCGCAGCCAATGCGCCACGAGCGGCATTACCCAACAGGGCGTCAACATACTTGCCGTAGCTCCCAGCCGAAGAAGGCAATGATCCAAAGCGCCCAAATACTTTGGAACCCCAAATTCTTTTATGATCTCCCTCCAATGCCGACCCTGTCGCGTTGCATTCGCACTGCGGAAAACTTCATCCACCATCGCAAGCGTGAATGCTTTCCCCGATGGATCCTCCATAAGCCGGGCTAACTTTGCTCCTTGGCGGTGTTCCGTGGAGGTTTGTTCTTTTAATGACTGGGAAAGCAGCAGAGAGACTCTTTCGATAGCTGAACGGCAAATTTCGTACATACGTGGCTCTATAAAATTGTAAAACTATTTTCCGCCAGAATATACGGATGCTCGCAAATCATAAACCGAAAACAGTGATGAGGTAAATTAATGTGTAATATGTTTATAATAACTTAATTAATCGAAATAAATTTGCTTTCGAGCTGATATGTGGCATAGCGGTTGGTATCAGAGCTACTTTCGTGGCTAATACAGACTCTGCTTAATGCTTAATGAAGTATTAAGCGGCGGATACGAACGTTCCATCTAAAACAGGCCTTATCATGCTAAGGTCGCCAGTGCCATCGTCCTCGGAAATTTCAATAGTTTGCGACCCTCCGATAATACAAAAATACCCGAGAGATTTTTGCAATTTGTTAAAGCTCTTGAGGCTCTAAAAATCCTTCTAGCTGACGGATGCGGGTGGGATGGCGCATTTTACGAAGCGCCTTTGCTTCGATTTGGCGGATACGTTCGCGGGTTACTTTAAATTGACGGCCTACTTCCTCCAAAGTGCGGCTATATCCATCCACTAATCCAAAGCGTTGTTCCAGCACTTGGCGCTCGCGTTCTGTTAAAGTCCCTAAAACGTCTTTGATTTTGTCCTTCAATAAGACGATGGCAGCCATATCGGCCGGATTTTCCGCACCCTTATCTTCGATGAAATCACCGAAGCTGGTATCTTCGCTATCACCCACCGGAGCTTGGAGTGAGATGGGCTGCTGAGCCATTTTTAGAACTGCTCGCACCCGCTCGACCGGCAATTGAATTTCTTCGGAAACTTCTTCCGGGGTGGGCTCGCGGCCGTACTCTTGAACGAGCTGTTTTTGGACACGAATGAGCTTATTGATCGTTTCGATCATATGCACCGGAATTCGAATGGTGCGTGCTTGATCTGCAATTGAGCGCGTGATCGCCTGTCGAATCCACCAAGTGGCGTAAGTTGAAAACTTATAACCACGGCGATACTCGAATTTTTCAACCGCCTTCATGAGGCCCATATTGCCTTCCTGAATCAGATCCAAGAAAGAGAGTCCTCGGTTTGTATATTTTTTAGCGATAGAAATAACGAGACGCAAGTTGGCTTCCACCATTTCCGTCTTGGCGCGTAGTGCTTTGCGATGCCATTGCTTCAGTTCGCTGTGTTGAGAGATAAATTCTGTCCGGTCGAGCCAGAATCGGTTTTCCATTTCTCTAATCTGCGCTAAGATATTCTGGCGCTGCTTACCCTCTTCGGGAACCCTTTCCTCCTGATGGCAGAGGTTAATAAGTAGCCGATAGCTCTCATCAGCCAGACCAACAAAGTCTTCGACAACTTTTTGTTTGAAGTAAAACTTCGGGTACAACTTTTTGAGGAAAAGCAGGTTCTTTTCAAAATTCTTGAGCCCTTCAGATACCGGTTCCACCTGAGCGGAAATTTGAGAACGATAGATATCCGCTACCACCTCGGCTTGTTTGCGCACTTGCTGACAAATCCGGGGCAAGACCTTCATATAGCGTTCCCGGCTTTCGATTTTCTTATCGAGAATGACGCGATCAAAACGCTCCCGGGCATCAATCAGCTTTTGAGCGAGATCCAAATGAGCTTTCGCAGTAAACCCAAAGCGATAGAGAATACTTTGTACTTTAATCTCCGCTTCCTCGATTCGCTTGGAGATTTCCACCTCTTGTTCGCGAGTCAATAGGGGAACCTGCCCCATTTGCTTAAGGTACATGCGTACCGGGTCATCGAGAATATCGAGCTTATTATCAGGCTTTTCGTCCTTTTCTTCCTCCTCATCAGAATCCTTCTTGCCGTCTTTAACTCGGTCTACCTCAGAAGATTCGATAATATCGATTTCCACAGCACGTAACTGTGACATGATCGATTCGAAACTCTCCGGATCGTTAATGGCTTCAGGGAGGGCCTCATCGAGATCTTCATAGGTGACATATCCCTGCTCCTTAGCCAGTTTTATGAGCTCACGGACTTTTTCTTGAAGTAATTTTTGCTGTTCCTGGACGCCGGTTGCCGTTTCCGGAGGCGGCGAAGCGGCTGCCTTTTCAGGAACTTTCACCGACATCGTCGCAGTGGGCTGTGTTTCGGTGGGCTTACCAGCAGGAGCTGTAGGCAGGTGTTTTGTAGTTTTGCTGCTTTTTTTGCCCACAACAGTAGAAGATTTGTCACCTTTGGAAACGCTAGTTTTGCGGACACGTTTCTTGGAAAGGGATTTCTTTGCGGTTTTTTTTGTTGCTACGGGCGATTTATTTGCGTTGATACTCACTTTAGATTTTCGGGGCGCCTTAACGCGGATGGATGCTTTGGTGACCTTCTTGGGCTTCTGTACTGAGGAAACCTTTGGGGATGTTCCCGATGAGCGTGGTTTCAATGATTTGCTCTTTGGCGTCACAGCGGGCGTCGTAGAGGATTTGGGCGTCGTCTTCAATCCGTATGGCCGTTATGCAGATTTTTGAGCAGAAAAAGGTCGTGAATTATCTTGCAGCAGCTTGTGAAGATCAAGAAATTCTTTTTGAATCGCAAGATATTCATCACTGCTACTCTGAACATTTCGTAGCTTCGCTTTAACCAGTTCTTGTTTTGCTTTGAGATGGTTTCTTAAAATTCCCCGCCAACAGTCAATGGCAACAGTGAGAGGTGCTTCAGGTATTTTTTGCATGTTCCAAGACAACACGGTGTTAGTCTCCCCCGGATCAAGAGATTCCAGAAATTTGCCAAATGAAATTGTATCCTCCAAGAAGACTTCACTGGAAACAATTTTATGCAAAAGATATGTCCTCGGCAACAGTTGTTGAGGGGAAGGGGAAATTTGTTTTGAAAGCCAATCACGGACTTCCCGGGACGCAAGAGCAAGCCGAGAGAGCAGTTCCGGACCTTCTCCAAGGGCGTGGGAGGATGGAACCGAGAGAGGGTCGGCGGTGTCGAGTCTTTCTTGGGAGACCTGAGTATTGGCTCTTGCCATAAGCTGAGCAAAGGCTTCCAAGGAAATACCAAGGCGAGAGGAGACGTTTATGGAGAGCGTTTCACGCAGGGCAAGAGTCTCACTCAGACGAATAAAACCCGCAAGCTTGCGTGCCAAATTGGTCCGGCCCGTCGCAGAGTCCAAAGTTCCTTCCTCGGCTGCTCGGTCAATCACAAAATCGAAGTAATTTACAGCATGTGAGATGAGGTGACGCAAGGCATCCGCCCCCTTACTTTGTATCAGAGAGTCGGGGTCCTCGCCGACAGGGAGCTGAACGATCTTTACTGAGAGCTCACAGCTCAATAAAGCGGGAAGGGAGCGTTCAATAGCTTGCTGTCCGGCTGAATCCGCATCAAAGCAAAGCAGAACAGCTTCCACGTAGCGTTTGAGAAGACGTGCTTGGTCGGCAGTGAAGGCAGTACCCTGCGGAGCTACTACGTTGTGAATGCCTGCCTCAAAGCAGGAAATCAAATCGATTTGTCCTTCGCAGACAATGGCTTCTCCGGCGTCGATGAGCGCGCGTTTCGTCTTGTCTAATCCGAACAGAGTTCGGCCTTTAGAAAAAAGTGGCGTCTCTGGGGAATTAACGTACTTCCCGCCCTCGAGAGAATCTGTCGTCAGGAGGCGGCCGCTAAAAGCAATTGCCTCTCCAAAGTCATTACGGATGGGAAACATCAGCCGGTCGCGAAAACGATCATAGAAATCAGGGGAACGCTCACGCTGGCTGACCAATCCGGAGCGAACCAGTTCTTGGGTTGAAAAACCTTGGGAAAGCGCCCATTCGGAAAAGGCGTTCCATGATTTCGGTGCGTAGCCGAGCTGCCAATTGACCGCTACCTCCTTAGAGAGGCCTCGAGACTTCAAATATTGACGTGCGGATGCAGCGTCGTGCCCTTTGAGTAAATTTTGATGGAACCAACGTGCAGCTTGACTGTGGAGAGCCAGTAGTCGGGCGCGCTCACCTTGGATTTTAGGATCTGTTTGAGATTCAACCAAAGGGATACCAGTGCGTTGAGCAAGTCGACGCACAGCGGTAGGGAAGTCAACACCTTCGTAATTCATTACAAACCGGATTACCGTGCCGCCGGCGCCGCAGCCAAAACAGTGGAACGTCTGCCGTGCGGGATTTACGTGAAATGAGGGGCTTTTTTCTTTGTGAAAAGGACACAGAGCTCGCCACGAAGCCCCCGTACGTTTCAAAGGAAAATAGGAACTCACCACGTCAACAATATCATTGGCTACAGCCACTTGCCGGATAGTGTCTTCAGAGATGAGCGCCATTTCTTTAGCGTTTATTATTTCTTGTTCAAAAAAGGATGCAGAAATTCAATCATTTATCTTTTTACGGCCGGATGTACTAAAAAGCAAATGTCCGGCCATTCGGCTGATTTCTCGGTTTTTCCGAGGTTTTCGAGAGACATTTCTCTCTCTCCGTCGAGGACCAGGCGGCATTTTGCGGCTCATTCATGAACTGATGAAGCTGGGTGCTTCCGGCCTCCGGACACCTGAAAAGAGTGATGGGAGTTCCACCGTGGACTTCCGTTGTTGAGGCGGCGGTTCGGATTCCAGCCTGCCGCCACGTGTGAGAGATCTGTGGCTCGAAACTTTCAAATTGCTGCTTTAATCTCGTGATCTGATACATTTTCTCCTCCGCGCTTAAAAAAGAATCACGGATGTTGTTAAAGACCGTTTTTTTTACATAGCATAATCGGGACGGTAACGCTGCGTAAAGAGCCATAGGAATGGTGCTTTCATGATCTCCGCGGTTATATAGCAAAGCCCGTATAAAATGATTACGCATTTGCCGCCCTTTTGACTCACTCAGCCCCGCTGAGTCTCGCCCCTTCGGGGCTTGCCTTCGGCAAGTCTACCCCGGCCGTTCCCAACGGCCAGGTGTTGCCTCCAAGCTTTGTTGCAAAAAATAGTCCGTATCTACAGATATGGCCTCTTTTTTGCGTCTTGCCTGGAGCCAAAATTTCAGTCAAATCCATGATCATTTTATACGGGCCTTGCTATAGTGGGCGAATAGGCTATTAAATCATAAACGTCGCCGATACTAAGGCAAAAAAGCTATTTTTTATTTTCAATTTATTCGTTGAAATACAGCGGCTTATTCGAAGTGAAGCTTGAAATCCGGATTGGACGTTGTAGTCCAAGCACTTGCCTTCGCGGGTACTTGAGCTCTATCCGGTGATCAATAGCTGCAATCCCCCGGCGAAAGTAAACAGTAGAAGCATCATTTCGAATGCGGTTTGGCTAAAGGCGGCGAGCAGACGACGGCCCAGCCAAACACCCGCAAGGACAAAAGGCACCATGACCAGGTTGAGAAAGAGACTCTCTCTATTGATGAGCCCCATGCCAACGCTAAAGGGTAATTTGCTTAGGTTAAGAAGGAAATAAAACCAGGCCAGAGTTCCAACAAACTGCATTTTTGGCAACTTGCATGCGAGGAGGTATACCGTCATCAGCGGACCAGAGACATTAGCTAACATGGTGGTGACTCCTGCCAGCCAGCCTGACGGGATTGCTACCCCAGGATGTTGGGCAATGCGAGCCAATTGATGACCAAAGAATCGTGGTAATAGCATCAAGCCCGTGATCGAAAGAATCAATCCGCCAAGGACATGTCCAAATATGGACGAAGGGATGTAGCTCATCAGCCAAGCGCCACAGATCACACCCGCGATGGCGGCGGGTAGAAGACAAAGGACATGGCGCCAGATTGTATGGCGGCGAAATAGGACGACAGAGACTATATCGCCTATCATCAGCATGGGTAGGATGACTCCGGTGGAAGCCTTTGTGGGTAGCAAACGAGCCATCACGACAATTGGAATGATGCCCGCACCGACAAAACCTGCCTTGGAGAGGCCGACCGCTATGGCCGATAAGATGGACAAAAACCACTGATAAAAATGAAAATTGAACGGATTCAAAAGAATAAACAAAATAGGATATCAGACAACAAAACTCAAGTTGTATAGCAAGGCCCGTATAAAATGATCATGGATTTGACTGAAATTTTGGCTCCAGGCAAGACGCAAAAAAGAGGCCATATCTGTAGATACGGACTATTTTTTGCAACAAAGCTTGGAGGCAACACCTGGCCGTTGGGAACGGCCGGGGTAGACTTGCCGAAGGCAAGCCCCGAAGGGGCGAGACTCAGCGGGGCTGAGTGAGTCAAAAGGGCGGCAAATGCGTAATCATTTTATACGGGCTTTGCTATATATCCATTCAACATAAAGAAACCGTCTGAATGGCATGGAAATTGTCGTTGATACGAGAAATCAAGTCGTCGGTATCTTCAATGGCGATGGGTATATAAAACCTTTAAATGAGGGAATGCGGTTAAATCAGACTGGCATCGAAAATCGGACCCGTGTATGAGCGGGCGTGTATGAAGATTGTTGTGGCGTATTCAGGAGGCTTGGACACATCCGTAATCCTTAAGTGGCTGAAAGAGACTTATTCCGCTGAGGTCATCGCTTTTTGTGCGGACATCGGTCAGGAGGAAGAGCTGGATGGATTGGTAGAAAAAGCGCTCCGGACTGGGGCAAGCAGGTGCTACGTGGAGGATTTGCGGTTGGAGTTTGCTCGAGATTTTATCTTTCCGATAATGCAAGCCAGTGCCCTTTATGAGGGGCAATATTTCCTTGGAACCAGTATTGCCCGTCCCGTTATTGCGAAAAGGATGGTAGAAATTGCCCGTAAGGAGTCGGCTGACGCTATCGCCCACGGCGCAACAGGAAAAGGAAATGATCAGGTTCGATTTGAGCTGGCGGCTGCGGCCCTGGCACCCGAACTCTCTGTCATCGCCCCCTGGCGGGAGGAAAAATTTCGCGAAAAATTCCCTGGAAGAAAGGAACTGATCGACTACACTATTGCGCACGGAATTCCTGTGGACGTCTCGGCAAAGAAACCGTATTCGACGGACCGTAATCTTTTGCACATTAGTTACGAAAGTGGTATCTTGGAGGATCCTTGGTTTGACGCTTTTGAGGAAGGCAACAAAGACATGTTTCGGCTAAGTGTCTCGCCGCAGGATGCGCCGGATCAACCGGAATACCTCGAGCTTGTTTTTGAAAAGGGAAACTGTGTTGGCCTAGTTCACCCGGAGCTGTGGGAAATTTTGTCCACTTTAGGCTATGAAAGCAAAAGCGACGCTGTTTTGAATCCCTTTTGGATCATGCGTGTCCTCAACAAACTAGGAGGCAAACATGGCATCGGTCGAGTGGACATGGTCGAAAACCGCTTTGTCGGTATGAAAAGCCGGGGAGTGTATGAGACTCCCGGGGGCGCCATTCTTCATTTTGCACATCGGCAAATGGAATCCATTACTATGGATCGAGAGGCGATGCATTTGCGTGATTCACTGATCGCTCATTATAGTACTTTAGTATATAATGGATTTTGGTTTGCGCCCGAACGAAAAGCAATTCAAGCACTTGTCACCGAAACTCAAAAATACGTCTCCGGTGCAGTGCGGTTAAAACTCTATAAGGGAAATATCATCCCGGGGGGACGCAAGAGCCCCGTGAGCCTTTACAACCCTCATATTGCCACTATGGAGGCTGATCCGACAAATTCTTACAATCAGTCTGATGCCACAGGATTTATTCGCCTCAACGCCTTACGGTTGCGCATCGCCTCCAAAGTTCATAAAGCGCCAGATTACCCTAAACTTTAATGATCGCAAGGTAGGTTGTTATTGCTGAATTAATAGCAAATAATAGGTGACATATACCCAATCGACATGGGTTGCACGTACTAAGAAATTAGCTTAGTAAGCTGAGAACTTTCCGAGATGATCTATTCATATGAATGGATCGATAAAAACTTCTCCGCTCTCTCTTGCTAAACTTGCTGCGAATGCTGCCAACCTGATTTACATTCGTAAAACTGGTAATTGTTATCAGACTGCGGAAGGATCTTTTATTAAGACAGGCGGTGGATATTCTCCGCCGGAGACGCTAGTTGATGTCGGAGTCGATTATTGGGTGGAGAGTCGACTTGAACGCCCGCTACAGCGTTTGCACCCATGTAGGGGGGTGATTTCAAAAATGAATCCCGATGCAAACAGAAATCTCTTTAAATCAGAAGGCGTTCACGAGAATGATCTGAAAGCTCTGGAAGATGAGCCTTCATTTAAGTGGGAATGGGCTTCTATCGAACAGGCGGTAAGAAGTTTAAATGACAGAAACAAGAGGGCAATTAAGGTGCTATTAGTTCCTACTACAGATAACGTTAAGGAGTATCTTGTCGAGTCTGTCGGTTTCAGCAAGGAATGTGTTGATGGGTTGTCTCACGATCAGTTGAAATTGAAGACTGATGAGATATTAAAATCCGCTTTGATTGAGGTAGGAATTTTGGATACAGACAACTCGAAGGAGTTTTCTAGCGATGAGCTTGAACCAATTGCCAGCCATGTGCAAACAATCCTCGACTTTCCAAAACAAAAGAAAGAAATTTTTGCAGAGCAAACGACAAAAGAATTCCTTGAAAGCTTTTTTTACGCCCTTGATAAAATTGACTACAAAATAGAAGTTCTGAGGAATCCACAGTATCCGGATTTGGGCATGAAAGACCTGCCGTTGAAAGAAGCAGTTTTGGGTGAAATCTTAAATGGAGCTAAAAACAACGCTATCCCAGAATCTTTGCTGGATGCGATGCCTAATGGATGGAAAGAAGAATGTTTATTCACTCTTGCCAGGAATGATACCAGTAAAACATTTCAGAGACTGCTAGATAAATGCTCGATTGATGCTATATATCAACAAAGTACGATATTATCCCATGTTATTAGAAACAATCAACCCGAGATTCTGAAAATATTGTTACAACATAAAGATATCGATAAGATTATTAATATTTCTGATCGAGATAACGCAATGCCGCTGTGTCAGACTATAAATGAGTTATATGACAAAAAAAGCTTTGACACGATGGAAAAACTTCTTCAGGCGGGGGCTGATGGGATCCTTGAGTGTGATGATAATAATGTGGCAACAACAGTCTGGCACACATCAGATCTCAGTCCAGGATGCGCCAATCAGGAACATCGTGTTTATGAAGAATTGGTTAATATATTGCTTTGTTATGATAAGGCTAAACAACTAATTAATGATCCGAGCCAAAAGGGAGAAACAGCTTTGCATAAGGCCATTCGCTATTGCAAACCGGAAACAGTAGGAAAAATAATAGATAACGGTGCATCTGTCCAATATATCAACCCTCAAACCGGAGAGAATGCATTGCATTTTGCAAGATCGGCGGAATTGGTTGAATTATTGATCAAAAACGGGGCTGAAATTCATATTGAGTCCATTGATTTTAAGGGAGATACTCCTCTACATAGTGCGGTGAGAAGTGGTAGACTGGGGGCTGTCAAAGCACTTCTTCAAAATTGTGCTAATATTAATGCTATCAATGATCAAACTGGAGAAAGTGTGTTGCACATGGTTCCTCTACGTAGTTTGGATAGCCTGGAAATGCTGAAATTATTGCTAGACTCGATAGCTCAGGAAGTTATTAACAGGCCGGATAGTGAAGGCAAGTTTCCTCTGCATAAGACATTGAAAACAGACAGTGTTTCCAATGACAGAGAGTTAAAAGATCAAAATCAAGTCGAAATGATGAGGGAGTTATTGGATCATGGGGCTCGTGGTGACATTGTGGATTCGCAAACTGGAGAGAATATTTGGCATCTGGCGATTCGACAGGCAGCAGATGCAGTACGGAATTGGCCAGGAAATATCAGTAAAATTGTAAAAATGTTCGATGTACTTGATAATTCTGATGCAAAGGTCAAGATAAATGCTCCGAACCATCATGGTGAGTCTCCTTTGAGCGTTGCTGTGAGCCTGATCAATGGAATGACAAATGAGAACGAAAGTAAGAAGTTTTTGCCCATAATTAAGAAACTAGTCAATTTAGGTGCTATTATTGCTAAAAGCGTGGACAATACGAACTGACCGTTGAAAAGAGTCAGTTTTAATATGTAATTTTAACCGGCGTCCCGACTGGCGTATTTTCGAAGAAGATTGCAGCCATTTTTTCTGGCATGCGGATACACCCGTGTGAGTCGGGAACTCCCGGTAAAAAGCCAGCGTGAGTGCCTACACCCCCGTGCAACCGCATAAAATATGGCATGGGGGCGCCTCGGAATGATGCGCCCGAAGGTTTGGCATCGTTGGCGTTAATATTGGCGGCTACAACGCTGCCACTGGCATCGACGAAATCTCCATAGAGGGTGGAAATGTGGTCTCTGTCTTTTTGGAGGACCCGGAAGTCCCCGGCAGGGGTGTCGTACCCTTCGCGACCTGTTGAAACAGGGGACATGCCCACTAGCTGACCACCCTTATAGTAGTACATCTTTTGACGAGTCAGGTTGAGCACTATGGATGGGGCGCCGTTCACATTATCCCCATCCCAGTAAGCCCGTGACTCCGGATGGGAAATGGGATCCTGTTCCGGGCTGCCGCCCATATATGACGCGGAAGAGCTATTTAACCGGCGGTCATGGCCGGCACAGCCAATGGCAAGGAAACCTAGTGTCATCCAGGCAGTGATCCTCAGCCACAGGTGCAGTCTTTTCATATGATAACTAATCACTAATGCAAGGAAAGGCTATGGTCAAGTCGGTGGGGGCCTTTAAGCGTGTTGCGAAACGCGATTTCATGTGTAGGATGTAGGGTTCAGCTCAGAAAGATTATGCCGACGTACGAATACGAATGCGAGAAGTGTCAAAAACATTTCGATATATTTCAGTCCATGAAGGATCAGGCATTGACCGAGTGCCCTGCCTCTCACTGCCAAATGGAGACCTGGGGCCATGGCAAGGTCAAACGCTTGCTCGGGACGGGTGCGGGCTTGATCTTCAAAGGCAGTGGATTTTATATTACGGATTACCGCAGCCAGGGCTATAAAGAAGCTGCCAAGCAAGAGAAGGGGGAAAAGGCTCCAAAGCCTGCTCAAAAGGAAACACAGGCAAAGCCGGAATCACAAACCAAGCCGAAAACGCCGGACAAATAGGACGATTGTGCGCCGGATTCTTTGCGGCCTTTTATTTATTCTAGTGTGGGGAGGAAACTTGAATTCAGAGGGCCTTTCCGCGAGAGCCCTTCCCGTGCCGCAAACAAGTGTTTCCCGGCAATTTGTCGTCTACGGAGAAAAAAGAGATTTGGTTGCCTATGTGATGCGGCGTGCAGACAGTTTGGCGGATCGCTGGAATAGTCTCTTGCGGCTTGGTTCTTTCAGCCAGCAGCGGCCAATTATCATCCGTTTAGTGGAGAATTCTTCCTCCGGTCCGATCCGGGCACCTTTTGAAACGAAGCTATTACTTACTGATGATAACCATTTAAAAATTCAACTCGATGTCTTGGATTTAAACGAAATACGCGATCTCAAATTTGATTGGAAGGTGTTACAAACACTTGCTTTGCGGAGCGCTTACTCTGCCTTGCCTCCAGGTGTGGGGAGCGAGTATCGCCAACCTCCGGATTGGATTGTAGACGCTGCACTTCAGGATGTGTTGGATACCGCGGAGGGCGATTTTGCCCGGTCTTATGCCGCAGCGTTGGTGGTGACTCAGAATTTGGATCTGAAAGCATTTCTTGTTGAGAGACCCGAGATGATGGATGCCGTTTCTCGGGTCATTTATCGAGTCAAAGCGCGAGCGCTTTTACAATCTCTGATTGAACTTTCTGATGGGAGTAGAGGTCTGCGTTCTTTTCTTTCGAACCCTTCCGACTGGGATGGAGCCCCTGCATCGCTAATAGCTTGCTTTCCTGCATTACATGGAAATATTAACAATCTGACCAAAGTTTGGGTGCTAAACTTGGCACGTCCCACGGTTGCCCAAAGGGTGCTTCCTCTTATGTTGAGTGAGACCGCCCGGCGTTTAAATGCCATTCTTTTAATTTCTCTTCCCGAGGTCGTGAAACCCCCTAAAAATAAGATGGTTGCTGGCGTGGAAGCATTTCCTTTAATAGCTGCAATGCCTAAGTATCACTATTTGCTTCGTGGGAAGGCCCAGGATCTGTTGCTTCTTAGTTTGCGTGCACACCCGATGTACCGCCCGCTGATCGACGAATATCGAGAGATAGTTGAAACCCTACTTCGGAATCCGCGCAAGAACCTGGATGGACGCATCAAAAAAGCCGAAAAGTTGCGAGATGCGTTAAATCAACGCTATGCGGCTATTGAAGATTATCTCAATTGGTTTGAGGCCGTTGTCTGGACAGATGTGTCCCAGCCATTTCAATCCATTTTGGAAAATAATCAACGGCGTCGCGCACCCGCTTGGCGTTCAGATGCTATTTCCCGTATCTTAGATGCGACAGAAGCGGCCGGCTGGTAAAATAGACCTAAAAAGCTGGTTAAAAGAAGCTGGGAGGAAAGGATTGGACTTCTCCAAAAAAGTGCAAGACAAGATAGGTCAGTTCTTGCAAAGTCGCTGTTCCCGTTTTTTCAAAATCCCATGTTCCGTGATCAACCTCGTAAATTCCCAGTGGGCTGGGAGACAGCTTACTGGACCATCTTGGCGATTATTTTTGGCGCGGCAATCCGGTTGCGAACGCAGTTGCCGTCGATTCCGTTCTTAGACTTTGATTCCTGGGACTATCTACAGCCTGCGATTGCACCATTAGCTCAGGGAACTGGAGCACCAACGTACCGTGAATTTCTTTATTCATGGTTGCTAGAGCAAATCCTGAGGGTCTGGCCGAATTTTACAGCGATCATAGTGGTACAACATAGTGTGGGCATATTAGCGGGTGGTCTCCTGATATTGGCCTGGCACCGGATGCGCAATTTTCTCCCCAGTGGAGTACTGGTGAAGGCTCTTCACCGGGCAGGCGGTTTAATGGTTGCGGCGCTCTTTCTATTTGCGGAAATTATTATGCTGGATGAGCATAAAATTCGACCGGAGGTGTTCTTTGTTTTCGTCATTGCGCTTTGCCTTTTGCTAGCAACGGAGTTTTCTCGAAGGGTATTTCTTCGAGACCGTTATTTTGGCTTTCAGGCAGGAATTCTTGCGGTTTGTCTGATATTTTTCTCCTCAGCAGCTTATTTTTTACGGCCTTACTTTGGATTTGGAGTCCTGTGTCCGCTTCTGCCAGTACTGATAGCGCTAATTTTGAGACCTGGCAGTTGGGCTGTAAAAATCGGAACCGTGCTTTGTGGCATAGGGCTCGTGGCTGGCTTATTAATATGGCCGGATCACTATGTGCATTCCGCACATGGAGCTACGGGCAATGAGTACTTTTTGGCCGAGTCGCTTTTTTGTTCTTCGGCGGAAATGGTTTATGATCTCGTTCAAAAGGATGCGCATGTCCTTCCCGCCTCTGATCCCAGACGTCCTATTGTGGAAAACTTCCTGCGGTCTCTGAATCAGGTGATTGGCCACCCGATGAAGACGTACGCAGGTTTTACCCGCTTTGATCCGGATGATGTTCGATATTTTGGTCCGGTGGGTGAATTAAAAAAGAGTCTGAACTACAATGAAAAAAAGATAAAAGATTTCTATTACAGCTACTATTTTCGTGCGTGGAAAGAATACCCCCTTCGCATAATAAGAAAAATAGCTGCTCAGCTCTGGTTTTTTTACTCCCCGCCACGATATCGGATTTATGATCCCGAAAAATACATTGATGTTCCCTTCGAATTAAATCGGAGTAAACAAATCCTGCTCAAATATCGCTCTTATGCGTGGGTGCCATTTCAGAATTACACTCATAGTATCTTATCATTGCAGGGGCTCCATCAAACAGTGCACATGCCCAGTCTGGTGTTGCTGATAGGACGTATTATGAATGCAACTTATTTCGTCTCTTTATTACTTACCCTCATTGCCGTGGTTGCTTTGCAACTTGGCTGGTTAAAAGACCGCTCGTTTAAAGCGACAAGCCTCTGGGCGCTTTACTTGTTTTCCTATAACTTTGGAATGTCTTTTACGATTGCCTTTGTCTTCGTAATGGGGCAAAGGCGCTATACCTTCGGGCAAACGCCATTCAGCGTTGTCAGTCACTGTTTTGCTTTGGTGTTTCTCCTGTCTTTAGTGCCTGCCCTGATACAGCTATTTAAGGAAAGGTCGCAGCGGACTTCGTCCGCCGGCAGAGCCGGTTTCTTTTAGGAGCTAACAACTGTAAATGACGCCCCTTTGAGCCACAAGCTTGTAGATCAAAATAAAAAGCCCGACCTTCTCTTTTAAAAAAAAGGCCGGGCCTCTTTGGTGGGAAATCCCGAATGATTACTTTGCTACGGTTTTAATTTTACCATAGCGGCGTGTTGCTCATCTGTGCACGGGGCATTTGTGGGAACATCAGTAGTTCGGGGCGAAGCTTCGACGAGTCCGTTGGAAAGGAGATAGCTTTCCAATTCTTCTCCACTAATGTCGGCTAGCATCTGATCATTAACAACTATGCAGGGAGAAAGCGGTTGGCCGCTTTTTTGTTCCATTTCCCAGCGAAATTGAGGATGTATTATAATATCCTTTTCTTCGTGGGGAAGGTCGTATTTTGCTAAGATAGCTCGGACGCCGTTGCTCCATCCGCACGAGGTTTTCAAATACGCAGTAATTTTCGGTTTTTCTTTCATGGGATTATTATGTGATGTTACGCAAAACCAACTTCGTTGGTTCCTTTTAGAAGCAGATAATTACAAACAACATTTTATTGAACTACAAATAAATGGAACGTTGTTAGTTGAAATGATCTTTTTTGCTCCCAGAGCTTCTAAAAGTGCGTAACGCCAGTTATTATTTTTTCTTCTTGGTATCACCAGGACGATATTCTTCTTCGGCAGCTTGAAAGGCTTGTGCCAATCCGACCATGTCTTCACCGGGCCTGAGATTATCGAGAGCTTCGCTTTCGCGGCGTAAAGCTTCTTCGCTGTAGCCAGCGGCTTTAATGGAGAGGCCGATACGACGTTCCGCTTTATCGACCTTGATCACGCGCGCTTCCACTTCCTCGCCTACTTTGAGGACATCTTTGACGCGTTCCACATGATCTTCTCTGATCTGAGAGATATGGACTAATCCGTCAATATCACCTTCTAGCTGAACAAAGGCGCCAAAGTTTGTAATCTTGGTGATGGTACCTTTGACGAGATCCCCGATGCGAAACCGGCCTTCGATATCTTTCCAAGGATCATCTTCGAGCTGTTTGTAGCCGAGGCTGATGCGCTGGTTGGATTTGTCAATGTCGATGACAACGGCCTCGATTTGTTGACCTTTTTGTAGAATTTCGCTGGGATGATTGATCTTACGAGTCCAGCTAAGATCCGACACATGTACCATTCCATCGATTCCGTCCTCCAACTCAACAAAGACGCCATAAGCGGTCATATTCCGGACTTTTCCGGAAACTTGTTTACCGATGATATAGCGCTGCTCGATTTCATCCCAGGGGTTGGGTTCCAGTTGACGGACGCCTAAGGAAATTTTTTGCTCATCCTTGTTGACGCCGAGGACAACGGCCTCAACCTCTTGACCGAGGGTCAGGACATCTGATGGCCTGGCGATCCGCTTGGTCCAGGAAAGTTCGGAAACATGGATAAGACCCTCAACGCCTTCTTCGATCTGGACGAATGCGCCATAAGGCATGAGGTTGGTAATTTTGCCTTTGATGCTGCGCCCCACCGGGAAGCGTTCTTCAATCTTGTCCCAAGGATTATCCTGAGTCTGCTTGAGACCAAGAGAAACTCGTTCTTTTTCCTTATTGATATCCAGGACAACCACTTCCAGTGATTGTCCGACTTTGAGCATGTCGTTTGGGTGATCGACACGAGCCCAAGAAATGTCGGTGACGTGGAGGAGGCCATCAATTCCGTCGAGGTCAATAAACGCGCCAAAATCAGTGATGTTCTTGACCGTCCCCATGACTCGATCTCCGCTCTGAATGGTGCCCAGGAATTTCGAGCGCTTGTCGGCGCGTTCCTTTTCGATGAGCTCTCGGCGGCTGAGAACCACGTTTTTGCGATCCTCATTAATTTTTACAATCTTGAAATCGTAAACATTCCCAACAAATTGCTGGAGATCTCTGGGCGGGGTAATATCGATTTGTGAGGCGGGGAGAAAGGCTTCCACGCCCACATTGACGGTGAGGCCACCTTTTACGACTCCTTTGACCTTGCCGCGGATCAGACCATCACCGTGAAAAACGGAAACAATTTTTTCCCAATTCTGGCGTTGTGCCGCCTTTTCTTTGGAGAGGACACACATGCCCTCATCGTTTTCGAGCCGTTCTAAGAGAACCTCGATTTCGTCGCCGACTTCGACTTCCTCCGGATCGTCGAACTCACTGATGGGGATGACCCCTTCTGACTTGTATCCGATATCTACCAGAAATTCGCGGGGACGTATTTCGAGGATAAATCCTTTAACAATGCTTCCTTCTTTGTAATTCTTAACTGATTTAGCGATCAGTTCTTGCAGCTCTGCCTGTGCGGCCATATAAGGTTAATTGTTTCTTTAGGTGGTTGTGCAGGAGCTGTTAAACTTCTGCTACGTTTGTTATTGCAGCGCAGACGGGCCTCCAGCTCACAGACGATTTCCAAGAATTAACGCACAATATGGCTTCTTTCATTGATAAATCCTAGTTCAGCCTTCTGGTTCAGTCTTTTTCCTATCCAATAGGAAAACGGCTGCGAACGTTACTCTTACTATTTGAGAGACCTTCAATCAAGGACTTTTGTTTCCAGCACTGGAGACGGAGAGAAGGGGGAGGATGGCGTTCAAGGCGTTGCAGTAGAGCGGATGTTTTCCGGAGCGTCCGAGTTCTTCGACCAGAATATCCGACACCGCTTCTTTTCCAGCTGCAATCAAGTGTTCAGCCGAGGGGAGGCCCTGGCCTTCCATTTTGATTTGATAAAATTCCGACCCTTCCGGCCGTTGGAGCTGAAAAGACGCTTTTTCCGCCTCCGCCTCCAGGTGACAACGACTGATCAGGGGGCCGGTCTGCTCGACAGTCTGAAAGGAAACCTGGACCCCATCTGGAGAAATGAAAAAATGGGAAGATCCGGAGGAAGATTGAAGGGTCCATTTAAGCTGTGCGGCAATCCAGCCTAAGAGAAGAAGCGCTGCAGTGCGAGAACCAGGGGCATGGCTGATTTCGATGTGAGAGATTTTCCGAAGATACGGAAGTGTGGAAGAGGAGTCGAAAAGGCTTGCGATAGCAAAACGAGTATGGAGCAGCCGTGTCCAACTGAGATCGCAGAGGACAATCCGGTCTGCTGCCGATGTGGCGATTTCTTGAATGCGCTTACTTTGTGTTTCCGGTTCTTTCCACGTGGAGCTGTCAAAAATCAAGCGATCCACGAGTCTCCAGAGAGCAATATCAATCTTTGCGGGCAATTCTGTTTGCCACCAGAAGCACAGGGGCAAGTCAGTATCCAGGTGGGAAAAGACGATGCTTGCGAGCGAACTGACGGCAGTTCCTTCGAGTTGAAAGGTGATTTGTTCCGAGCAAATCTGAAGCTTTCCTTGGCCGACAGTATGACAATGGGCATTAATCCAAGCCCGGGCATTGCATTCTGGAGCCGCCGGATTGCCAAAAACTACGATGGCTCTTAAAGCGTGTCGACTGGCAATTTCCGCAATTAATCGAGTATTGCTTTCGATTTCCTTGGCGGATTCAGTGTAGAGGACCAGATTAATTAAAGAGGCACGCGTCTTGACGTCCGCATTCTCTTCCCATAATTTGCCCAGTTCTTTTTCGATGAGCCCAATTTCAACGGGCAGCCCAACAATTTCGGCGTTCACGGACGTCTCCAGTTCGCGCCAAAGCGTTGAATGAGTCGATCCGCGTCGGATGGTCCCCAGGTCCCAGCTGAATAGACAACCGGTTCGTCTCCTGAATGATCCCAAAATTCACGGATGGAATCGATAAACTTCCAGGCTTCTTCCACTTCGTCCCGTCGAGCAAATAGAGTGGCATCGCCACTCATTGCGTCCATTAAAAGTCGTTCGTAGGCCTCCGGTGTTGCTTTTCCAAACGAAGTGCCATAGTGAAAATCCATTTTGACCGGTTCAATACGAACACTGGAGCCAGGCAGCTTAGCGCTCATGCGCAGAGACACTCCTTCGTCCGGTTGAATTCGGATAACAAGAACATTTTCATCCAGCAGTTTACTGCATTTGTTGAAGAGAACTTGCGGAACATTTTTGAAATGGATGGCGATTTCCGTACCCGGTTTGGGAAGTCGCTTCCCAACGCGGATAAAGAATGGCACGCCTGCCCACCTCCAATTGTCAATACTGACGTGCAAAGCGACAAAAGTTTCTGTTTTCGATTCGGGGGTGACTCCTTGTTCATCTCGATAAGCCACAACTCGCTTGCCGTTGATAGAACCGGCACCGTATTGCGCTCGAACAGCACGTGAGGCGACTTCGTTGCCGGTAATGGGGCGCAGCGAATGGAGGACTTTTACTTTTTCATCACGGATACTATCCGTCTCCAGATCGATTGGCGGCTCCATTGCGGTAAGGCAGAGAAGCTGCAAAAGGTGATTTTGGACCATGTCACGCAAAGCACCCGCACGATCATAATAACCGGCGCGTCCTTCAACACCCAGGATTTCACTTGCCGTAATCTGAACGTGGTGAATGTATCGAGCATTCCATGCCGACTCAAATAGAGCATTAGCAAAACGCAGGACCATAATATTTTGAGCGGTTTCTTTGCCAAGATAATGGTCGATTCGATAAGTGCCGGATTCAGGAAACGAGCCTTGTACCAGGGCATTTAAATGTTGAGCGCTTGGAAGATCCGTTCCAAAGGGCTTTTCCACAATCACTCGCGCCCAACTTCCAGGCTTGGTGGTATTTAATCCGCTTGTTCTCAGATTTTCCAAGACGACTTCAAATTGATCAGGAGCGATAGCCAAATAAAACAACCGGTTACCATGCGTGCCATTTTCGGTGTCCCACTGATCTAACTTTTTTGCGAGGGCGGTATAGCCTGCCGCGTTTCCAAATTCGCTCGGGTGATAGTGGATTGAGGAGGCAAAGTGATTCCAGAGCTCCTCATTGATTTTTTGCCGCGAAAATTTCGTAGTGGTTTCTTTGAGTTCCGCGCGAAACTGGTCATCTGATTTCTCCCTGCGAGCAAATCCGGCCACGGTCAAGGCCGGCGGCAAATTTCCATCAGCATACAAATTATAAAGTGCTGGGATCAATTTGCGATGCGTCAGATCGCCGGTCGCTCCAAAAATCACCAAGGCGCAAGGTTGAGGCGTAGGACGATGGAATAGCCCCTCTCGCAGAGGGTTCTCAGTGATATCTGATCGAGTTGATAGCATATCTCGCTCCAGCCCACTCCTACTTTATTAACAGTCCCATGTCAAAGCGCCTTTTGAGTGGTGCCTGCTAAGATAGGTAGGGCAAGTGAGTTAATAATTATTTTCGAACTTTTACATTGGCATGATCATCTGAAAATTGCGTTGCTAAGAGGCTTGAAAATGTGAATTTGTGGTAGTGTTTGCTAAGATATTTATGAAAGAAATCGGTTTTGCAGTTCTTGATTTCGTGGCCGGTTGGATCGTTGGATCCTGGTTTTTGGGAAATCTGCTGCTCATCGGTGCATTTAGCTTTCCCCTGACACTGAAAGCACTACAATGCGGGATTTTCAAAAGCAAGTTTCCGCTGATTGCGGAATTTTGTTGGATGGTTGTGTGGACCGTTTGTCTCGTTGGTGCAACCATTGCTGCACAGCGCTATTTTCCTAATTCCCTATATGCTTATCCATTGGGTATCGGTTTGGCCTTTTTGTTTAGAGTGAACCGTTCCGATGCTAGCGATAAAAATGTGGGAATGTATCTGCGGCTCTATGGACGCTATATGGATATGACAAAGTTCGAAAGATTGCGTCTCGTTTTATTAAATCTGCCACCAACCAAAAATAGTTCGTAGAAGTTGGCGGTTTTTCATTGGTAAGCGATATTTCGTACAACCGGAATATTCGTAATGAAAAAGAATTATAAGGGCCTATTGGTGTGGCAAATGGTAAAATTGCTTCACGGATTGATACATAAACTGGAAGCTCCTTACCACGAACTACGAACTAAAACAGAGATGGGACCGGTAAAGGCAAGACGTCCCGAATTTAATTTTGGGGTGCCTTGGCCGCCAAAATCAGTATCCTCGCTGCTCAAAAGGATCTTCCAATCACCTGCAAAAGGAATTCGATCCTCGGAAATGCTTTTCCGGTGGTAAATGAGCACAAATTCACGATCTTTTGTTTGATAATGGATAGCGACTCCATCCGTCCCCATTAGCGCTACTTTCCAACCGTCATGGGAGGCAGGACGAAAGGCCGCCTCTTTATGCCGCAATTGCAATGAGGCATGGTAGAGATTCCAAATTTCCGCATGTCCTGGCTTCCGGTATTCAGTCCAATCCAAACGCGAACGTTCGAAGATAGCGGGATCTTGGGGGTCCGGCACAGGCACATTGCCTTGTAGGTGCGTAAATTCGCGTCGTCGTCCTTCGGTAACCGCTCGCCCCAAATCAGGTTCATGATCAGTAAAGTACATGAATGGTGTGGAAGCCGCCCATTCCTGCCCCATAAAAAGCATGGGAGTATACGGAAGCAGGCAAAAGAACATGCTCATTGCTCGATAAGCTGCCGGTGAGATGAGCTCATGGAGTCGGTCGCCTAAGGGACGATTCCCAGTCTGATCGTGATTGGAGAGGTAATAGACGAATGCTTGAGGAGATAGGTGCTTGCTCTCTGTGCCGCGATGCCGGTTCCAAAATTTGGAATATTCTCCACGATAGTGCCATCCATGGGTTAAAGTGGAAATCAGCTCATCGATTGAACCGTTAAAATCGCCATAATAAAGGGAATTTTCACCGGTCTGACCAACACGAATGGCATGGTGAAAATCCTCAGTCCATACCGCATTAAATCCTCTACCACCTTCGAAAGTAGGAGAAACGATTTTAGCCTCATTACGCATATCCTCGGCAATGATGTAACCTCCTCGTGATTTCACCAAAGTGCTCATTTCTTCCAGGACGTGCGGTGATAATTCATCTGTGATTTCTTGGGTGGCATCCAATCGAAAACCATCCACGTGAAAATCCTCCATCCAGTAGAGAAGATTTTCGACGAAGAATCGTCGAACTCCCGGAAGACGAAACTGGAACCCCTTTCCCCAGGGAGTTCCATGTGATGGATGAAAATAATCGGGAGAAAAACGTTCTAAATGATTTCCGTCCGGTCCCAGGTGATTGTAAACCACGTCGAGAATTACCGCCAGACCTCGGGTATGCGCGGCGTCAATTAAAGCACGGAAATCATCCGGAGTTCCGTAACATCGTGCCGGAGCGTAAATTAAAACACCATCGTATCCCCAATTTCGCGAACCGGGAAAGTCCGCGACCGGCATGATTTCCAACGCATTGACCCCCAACTCTCGCAGCAGATCGAGGTGTTCGATGCAACCCCGGTAAGTTCCACCAAAAGTTCCGATATGTAATTCGTATAAAACCAGATCGCGAAACGCAGGCCGCAGCCAATCAACGTCATGCCACACATAGGTTTTGGGATCGACGACGATGCAAGGACTATGAGGGGTAGTGTGCTGCGCGCGGGATGCCGGGTCCGGATAAGGCCCTCGACCATCCAAAAGGTACATATATCGATCCCCAGCTCGGCCCGCGGGATCTATTCCCGTATGGTATCCTTCGCTATTGCGTTTTAACGGTACCAAACGAGCCGTATTTCCTGCGCTGGAATAGACTCTGCCCACTACTTCCTGGGCACTAGGAGCCCAAAGATGGTAGGTGACCCCTTCGGGGCCGACGGTCGCGCCGAGCCGTGGTTTTGTGGTCTGGTTCATTTCTGGTTGATAGTTCGTGGTTCGTAGAAGTTGTCAGTTGTCAGTGAGGAATGGTAGTGAAAACAAGACCAAAAGAGGATAAAAAGGCACGGAACCTAGGTGGGGTTGTGGTTGGTTTCAGCAGTTTCCATTGAACTACGAACTACGAACTAAAAATGCTCCTGCCGGGAATCGAACCCAGATTTAAGGTTTAGGAAACCTCCGTTCTATCCGTTGAACTACAGGAGCAGATACGGAGGTCCCGCTCTTCGCATTTTCTCTACCAAAATGCAAGTATGCCTGAATTGCCATCTCGGCCGTGTCATTAATAAATAAAACCTACTGTCCGGAAGAGTCAGCTCGGCGTTCTCCATGCAAGATCTGATTGACTTGCAGGATCTTGGAAGATGAGACTTCTTTAGAAAGCTTTTGCCAATCCCGGTAAAGTGGTGTGCCTGTCCATTTCAAGTCTAATTCCACTTTGGTTTCTTCTCCTGTTTCGTCGTTTTTGATTATTCTGAAGAATTTCAGTCCTTGACTGGGTTCCTTTGGATCTAAAAATTCAGCCCTGATGCATTTAGGTAATTTTCTGAAATAAGTAGCACTTACATCCAACTTCCGCAGATCCTTCAATTGTTCGAGTTCTTCGGGTAGCTCCTGGATATAATTGTCAGAGATATTTAGCACTTTCAAAGAACTTAACCGCATAATTTCAAGAGGAATTTTTTTGATTTTATTCTTACTGAAATCGAGCCGCTCCAGATGGTCTAACTCATTGAGTCGTTGAGGTAATCTCTCAAGGCGATTATTTCTAAAACGCAACTCTTTCAACTGCCTCAGAGAAAACACGCCTCGAGGAATTTCGTTTCCTTTATGATCAGAAAGATCCAGCATTTCCAAATCCTTAGTATAAGAAAGGCACTTGGAAAGGTTCTTGACCTTTCGGCAATTTGCTAATTCAAGCTTTTTTAGCTTAGGAGTGTCCTTTAATCCGCTCATGTCACGAAGATCTTTGCAACCGGATAAATTTAATTCCGATAGATTTGACGGTGGAGCGTAAGGCTTCCTGCCCATAAATTCATCTATCCATCTCAGAAGTGGCCTTTTTCTAAAGCAAAATTTCGAAATGGGTGTGTTTGCCAGGTCAAGCTTTTCTAATTTTGAAAAAAATCCGATTGGTTTATCTTTTATAATTCGAAGGGATTTCCCCATCGTTCTAAAATCCTGACAAAAATCTATGCTTGTGTTATTTATAGAGATCTCTTTAAATAATTTTTTCTTTGTATAAACCTCTAATGGAATGCAGCCTAAATCCTGATTTTTAGATAAATTAATTTCCAGGATACCCTCGGGTGTCTCCTTCGTCCAGGCCGACGTCCAATTCGAGGAGTTCTCAAAAAGTTGTTTTCTGGTGCGATTATTTTTAGACCGAAGTTCTGTAATTTCCAGATCATTGCCTGATAAGTCTACTTTATCGAGGCATCCGAAAATGTACTTTCGGTTCTCCTCCTTTCGAAGTAAAGCGCGTACTTCCGACTTCGTAAGTTCCTTTCCGCGCTCAGCAGTTTTTGCGTCAATCTCTAGGAACGTTTCTTTGTCTGATAATTGCAACGAATAGACTTTTTCTCTTGTCTTTAAAATCTTTAAATATTTATGCGTTTCAGAAAGCACCTGCAAAGGATTCTGAGGCCCTGGCGCTTCAGCCTTATTTTCCGAAGACGGTGTACGCTTCAACGCACCAATATTTTTTGATTCCGAAAATGATTGAGGCGCTTGAGGTTCGACATCATTCGGTGCGCCAACATTTGATTTTGCTACTAAATTCGATTGATGTTTTATATCAGCGATACCCCAGGATTGGCCTTCAGGTATGGCGGGCGATGTGACAAATATTGGATGCGAAATCGGAGACCGGGTAGTTCTAAATCCAGGCTGATGATCGATTAACCGTTTGCGTTTGCCAGAGCCGCTTCCCTTATTCGAATTGCTCTTATCACTTAAATCGGATACGCTACCGCGTGGCGAGTTTTGAGGTGTAACTGCTAGGGATGGGGGAGTGGAGTGAGATCTGGGTTCGGCTTTAAAGGTAGAGACATTTTGCGGGTTGAACGAACTGAATGATCGAATGGAAGAGCGTTTGACCTCTGCCCGATTTAAAGGGCGGCGGATTGATGGTGTATAGTTAGCTGAAGATAATAGTCCCTCCAGGTTATCACGATCATATAATGAAACGCACCCATTTTGTACTTTTTTTGATGGCATATAATTTCTTGAACTTCGTCAAGTATTATACTTCCGAAAACCAGTTTTTACAATTTGGACAAAATACGCAGATTATACTGATGCGATGTGGGTACTTGCAACGATTTCAATTTCGCCCACGCCGTCGATAGCAGATTTTTTTAGGAACTACCTTAAACCGGCAAATTCCAGGAGAAACTATCTTTGTCGATGACATGTATGTCTCAAACAAGGGGATTTTATAGACAAAAATATTTAACTTTCCTCTTCAAATTCTCAATCTCTTCATCGGTCAGTCTAAGGTTTTTGTTATTCTTGCAATTTAGCGTCACTAAATTCCGCAAGGAAAAAATGCAGTTGGAGAGTCGCTTTATTTGGGGATTGTTGCTGAGGTCTAACGTCTTGAGAGGGAGTTCACCAAACCCATCCGGAAGAATTTTTACATGGGTACTGGAGAGATTCAAAGTTTCCAGATTTTTCAACTGCTCAATATTGCTTGGTAATGCGTTAAGAGGAGTATTGGAAGCATCGAGCCCAGTAAGGGTTGGAGAAAGTGGCTGAATTGAAATGATTTTAGTTCCCGCGATTCTTAAATGTTCCAGTTTACTCAGGTGCGAGATTTCGTTTGGCAGGTAACGGAGCCGACGGGTATCCCGGATGCTCAATTCTTTTAAATGAACATGATTACGAATTCGTTTGCTTAACTTAGTAATGTCGGTTTTATCTAAAATGAGCTCCTCAAGGGAACTCCGGCACGGTTTTTCTTGATGGGGTGGTTTTACGGCAGCACGAACCTTTTCGGAAAAAGTTCTCTGGCTGATACCGTAACACCAGTCCGGAAGATGCTTGATGGGATTATCTGACAAATCCAAATGCACTAAGGAATTTTTAAGGAACAGGAAATTCTCCGGCAATTCATCGAGTTGATTGCCAGACAAATTCAAATGTGTGCATCGCTCGGAAAGCGCCTCCTTAAAAGGGAAATAAACAGGCAAAGCCTTGATACCCAATCCGGAAAGATCGCATCTGGTTGCGGCTGGATCTTTCATAAAGTTCGTAATTTGTGCCACGGCCTTTTCCAGATTTTCTGAAGACATGTGAGGATTCCAAACTTGCAACATGATTTCGACCTGGTGTTCGTCGGAAAACGTTGTTTCCGTGGTGGTACAAGCCTTGGCGACGCCGGCTGCTGGGTTTTCGATTCTCGGCACAACTGGCTGGTCAGATTTTGCTGTGTGTCTGAGCGAAAGGGCGGGAGGTTGATTCTTTACGACAGGAGGCTGATGTACTCGGGGGATAGCCTTCTCTATCCTATTGCCAGTGAAATTTTGTGGAGAGAACAAGAAACCATTCACTCTTGCAAACAAGACTGGAAACATTTTCACTTTCATAGAATCCTAATATAGCACAGGTTTGGTCGCGGCAAAAAAGCCTTCTCTACTGTTTGATAGACTTAACAGGTTGAAACGTAGGTATTCCTAATAAGATTTAAAAATTCTTCTAAACCAAGAGGGGCGTTCATGCAGAGATTTGTTAATATCTTCAAGCGTAGGACTTTTTTTTCTCTGAAGATGAAGAAGGCGTTTTTCAACCGGAGTTTCCGAAAATTGGATATTCAAGTGGCGCTCTTCACCTCCGTCAGTCACATAGTATTTCAGAGGATTGGCGGCATCATCGGATTCGACTTCTGCGTTGAATCCAGCTTCAATACAAGGAGGAAGACTCTTCAAGCGGGCGCGATTAAGATTCAGGTTTTCCAACCGACGTAACTTTTTAAGTTCGTCAGAAATGTTTGTGATGCTTGTCTTGGAATAGTCAAGCGATTCCAATGACTTTAGAAAAAATATCCAATCCGGAAAATTTTTCCTTTTTTTATTATCGCTTAAATCGAGCACCTCAACCGGCGTATTTTTTAAAGAAGAAAGCCTGCCGTCCGGGATGTCGGTACCCCGAACGGAAACCGATTTGAGTGTTGCCTGAAAACTTAAATCAGGGATATCTCGCAGAGCGGTATAAGAAACATCGATCTGTTTTAAAGAAGTAGTGGCCCTGAAAGATTTTTTATCAAGCCCTTTCAAATTTTTGCAGCCTCTTAACGTCAGATCTTGTAAGTTGGATGCTTTCTGAAGTCCTTTAATATTAGAGAGATTTTGGCAGTGTGAAGTGTCAAGTGTCTCTATCGAGGAAGGAACGTGTATTTTCCTAATCCCGGTTAAGCCATCTATTTTCAGATGTTTTAGAGCTGTAAATTTCGTGTAATCCGTTTTTTTGTTAGGGGTTCCGCCTGCTTCAAGGCTTTCCAATGTAGAAAATAATTTGCTGCCACCCCGTTTGACTTCCTTTCTATTGACTTCCTTTTTAAAATCAATTGAGGTTTGATTTATCTTAAGTTCCCGAAGTGTTTGAGAGCTATGGATACACGCAGGTAGCTCGGAAAGCAACTGGTTGCCTGATAAATCCAATGTTGCACATTTAGTAGATAGTAGGCTGGCCAGATATTTATCTTCGGGGAGTTTTAACAATCCAAGTCTTGAGAGATCTAATTTGTCTTCATTTGGATTGGAAGCAAACTGCTCGATTCTTCCAATAATTTCAGTGATTTCCTCCTTAGAGAGATGAGGGTTACTTGTTTCGAGAGCGTTGGCATAATTTTGGTCAAAGTCCGTAGAGAACAATGTAGAGTTTGCCTTGATGACCACCTCTCTGAATTCCTTGGACGGCGCCGGATCAAAAAAATGAACCCGCTTCCCATTCTGAGGAGCCCGGGAAGACGACGCTTCAGATTCATAGGCGGAATTACGGGATCGCTGCGATAATCTCTGAAAGAGTTTTGGCCTTAAGGAATCTGAGGAAGTACGGTTTCCAGGAGAATTAATTTCCGCCGATGCTGACGGCGAAGTTGAGACGACTGCCTGTGATGGGTTAGGAGCGGGGTAGGTCGGTTGAGGTGGGAGCGGAGCTGGTCTCCTAGGGCGCGGGGAACCGGTGGAAGAACTGGAATAATTACTGGGAGGCGGTTGTGAGTGGATAGGGTGGGAATGCGGGTAGGCGCGTGGCCTAGCGGCCTCAGAAGAATTACCCCAACTTTGACGTGTCGGGACCGAAGGAGAACCACCACTTCCTCTTTGCGAACATGGCAGTATCGCAGCATACTCATTGCCAGGTTTAGCGGAAGTAACAGAATTTGATCCATGCATGGCTAACTTTGTCATTTATAATGTAAATTTTCACAAGGGGGATAAATTGGGGGATGCTACCCGCATTAGGGAGTACTTTTTAAACAATGAACAAAACTTTGAGAACGAAGAGCGTGGAGATGACATCTTCGGAGTTTCATTCTTCACTGGACGCAAGCGTGTTAGGACTTAAGAAACTCATTTACGATCAGCTAAAGTTGGGATTGGCTCGCGACACGGAAACAGCCACCTCACGGGACTGGTGGATCAGCACCGCCAAGGCTGTCAGGACGATCTTGGTGGAACGGATGCTTGCTACGCAAGCGAAGTACTATCAAAAAAATGTCAAGCGCCTTTATTACTTTTCCTTGGAATTCCTCATGGGGCGTCTTTTCTCCAACAGCCTTTACGGCGCGGGAGTTTTTGGCGAAGTGGAAGAGGCATTGAGCAGGCTTGGCTTGGATCTCGAAGAGCTGCGCAAAGAGGAATACGACATGGCTCTTGGGAATGGCGGCCTTGGGCGTCTTGCAGCCTGCTTTTTGGACTCAATGGCCACGCTGGATCTTCCTGCGATTGGCTATGGAATCCACTATCAATATGGGCTCTTTAAACAGGAATTTCGGAATGGTTATCAAGTGGAGTTACCGGATGCCTGGCTGAATTACGGAACTCCTTGGGAAATTATGCGGCCGGAGCATGCCACGGAAATTCGACTTTATGGTCACGTGGATAACATCTTCGACGATCGCGGCAATTATATGCAAAAATGGGAAGGCGCTAAAAAAATAATCGGAATCCCCTATGATATTCTCGTTCCTGGTTTTGGGACTCAGACTGTCAATTATCTCCGGCTTTGGGAATCACGCGCTTCGGAAGATTTCGATTTGGAGGCATTTAATCGTGGGGGTTATGACGAAGCTGTTCGGGAGAAAAATCACAGCGAGACGATCAGCAAGGTTTTGTACCCTAATGATAAAACGGAAAAAGGCCGTGAACTGCGGTTTATCCAACAATACTTTTTTGTGGCTTGCTCACTCCAAGATATCATTCGCCGGTTTCACAAAAATAACGACGATTGGGAAGTGTTTCCCGAAAAGGTTGCGATTCAATTGAATGACACTCATCCCACGATTGCCGTTGTGGAATTGATGCGAATTTTGATCGATGAATACGCATTAGACTGGGAGTTTGCATGGTCCATTGTTACCCGCGTTTTTGCTTATACGAATCATACACTTCTTCCCGAGGCGCTCGAAAAATGGAGTGTTTCACTTTTTCGCAAAATTTTACCGCGACACTTGCAAATTATTTTTGACATTAATACTCACTTTTTAGAGCAGGTGGAGGCACGTTGGCCCGGAGATCTTGAGAAAAAGCGTTCGCTGTCTCTTATCGAAGAAGGTGAACAGCAGATGGTTCGCATGGCTCATTTGAGCGTTGTGGGCAGCCATTCCGTCAATGGAGTGGCAGAATTGCACACAGCAATTTTGAAGCGGGAGTTGTTTGCTGACTTTAATATCCTGAATCCTGGTAAGATAAATAACAAGACCAATGGAATTACACCGCGCCGCTGGCTTTTAGCATGCAATCCTCGTTTGAGTGCCTTAATTACCGCGCGAATCGGAGATGCTTGGGTCAAGGACCTTACCCACCTGCGCGCTTTGGAACCATTTGCGGACGATGCCGAATTTCAACGCGAGTTCATAGAGGTGAAGTTAGCCAATAAGCGGGACTTGGCCCATATTATCGAGCAGGAATGCGGAATCAGTGTGAATCCTCACGCGCTCTTTGACGTTCAGATAAAACGTTTGCATGAGTACAAACGCCAACACCTGAATCTTCTGCATATTTTGGCCCTTTATAGGCGCCTGCTCCAAGATCCTGATTTGGATACTATTCCACGGGTTTTTATTTTCGCTGCCAAGGCTGCGCCAGGATACGATATGGCAAAGTGTATCATTAAGGCGATCAATGCCATCGGAACTGAAATTAATGAAGATCCTCGGGTAAACAAAAGACTGAAGATCGTCTTTTTACCGAACTACCGTGTTTCTCTGGCTCAGCGAATTGTTCCGGCCGCCGATCTTTCTGAGCAGATCTCCACTGCTGGCAAAGAGGCCAGCGGTACTGGCAATATGAAGTTAGCCCTCAATGGCGCACTCACCATAGGAACCTTGGATGGAGCCACTGTCGAAATTCGCGAAGAAGTCGGAGATGAAAATATTTTTCTTTTTGGCCTGAAAATCGATGAGGTTGCCGCTCTTTTGGAAAGGGGATATTGTCCGAAGGAATATTATCATAAAGACGAAGAATTACGCGCCGTGGTGGATTGGGTGGGATCCAATTATTTCATCCCGAACGATCCTCCCGGCACCTTGAGTCCTCTTCGCGACAATTTGATTTATCAAGATCCTTTCCTGGTGCTCGCAGATTTTCGCGCCTATAGCGATTGCCAGCAACAGGTGGATTTAGCTTTTCGTGACAAAGCAAAATGGGCTCGGATGGCAATTTTAAATACCGCGCGTATGGGAAAATTCTCAAGCGATCGGACGGTGACCGAGTACGCACGCGAAATCTGGAAGCTCGCCCCAGTTCCCATATAAGTTCGTGGTTCGTAGAGTGTCACGCGCAACCGTTTATCGCTCAGTACTTAGATGTTCTGACTCTATAGCGAAACGCCTATAAAATGATCACACCTTTGTCGCTATTTTTCCTCCAGACTTTGTTACGAAAACAAGTCCGTATCACATGGATATGGCCTCGTTTTCGCGTCGCGTCTGAAGCAAAAATTTCAGCCAAATTTGTAATCATTTTATAGGCGTTTCGCTATATGGTAAGAGCTGAAGACGGATTGCTGTATGGCTCGCTTTTTCAAGAAATCGCACCGGTAGAAAAATATAAAATCGTAACGTTAGTATTAACTGTGAACTAACAAGGATTACCAACCAGCAACTACGAACTGCCCATGAACCAACCAGCAACTATGAACGACTACGAACCACGAACTACCAACTACGAACTATCCTTATCCACCGCATGGAATTTCCGGCGGCATCGTTCCGGAAAGGCAATGCTGGAGGAGATTGCGGCTCTAGGTTTTGACTGGGCTGAGCTTCATCAGGGGTTGGATTTTTCTTTACTTCCCGAGATTGCTGAGTTTGTCGATCAAGGAAAAATGCGTATTTCGCACCTCCGCAATTTCTGTTTTTCGCCATTGAATGGTCTTGAGGGGCCGCAATTTACTGCTGAGGATGAAGAAGAGCGAACGCTTGCCGTTTGTCTGACCCAACAGACAATCAATTATGCCACTCAGCTCAAGGCCGGGGTGGTAATATTGGAGTGTGGAAGCGCTCCAGGTGTGGGATCTCACCAACGCCTGCTGAAACTGGCTTCGCAGGGCCGACTTTATACAAAACAATATGCTTGTGCTAAAATTCGGGAAATTCTTGAGCGAGAAAAAAAATCTTCTGTTTTGAAAAGGCGCGTGATCGATTGCTTGCAGGGACTTGGAAATTATGCGGCGGAGCGAGGAATCCGTTTGGCCATCGAAAATCGCGAGGCGTATGAGGCTTGCCCCACCGAACGAGAATTTCTCCCATTGCTTGAGGAATTGAACCATCCGGCATTCGGGTATTGGCACAACTTTGGACATGCCCAGATCAAGCACTATCTGACGCTTCTGGATCACCGGCAGTGGTTGGAACAGATAGGGGCGCGAGCGATCGGCTCTTCTGTTGACGACCTTCAGGGGCTCGCTCAACGGTATCTGCCGCCTTTCACGGGCGCGATTGCCTATGAGAAATTAATGCCCCTTTTGCCGAAATGTAGTGTCTTTGTGCTGGACTTAAGAGGATTTACCGAAAACGGTGCAATTGTTACAGCCGCGAAGCGCTGGAAAAGTACATTCTGCAAATGAAAAAAATCCTCGCTACCGTAGCACAAATTTTGGTGACCATAGTACTCCTTCTATGGATTTTCCATGATCCGGAAAAGCGCCAGATGATGGTTCACACGCTGAAAACCGTGGAATTTATTTGGCTATTACCGGGCATCCTTTGTGTGGGCGTGACGCTATTTGTACAGACCGAACGGTGGCGCATCCTTCTTAAAGTTCAAGGCATTCAGTTGGGTTGGTGGCGAACGTTGTGGTTAAATATGATAGGAGCTTTTTTTAATCTGTTTCTGCTCGGTTCAACCGGTGGAGATATTGTCAAAATATTTTATTTGATAAAGGAAGTACCCGATAAAAAAAGCTCTGCATTTCTTTCTGTGGTTGTTGATCGGGTCTTAGGGGTTCTTGGATTAGTCTTAGTGGCAACCGTTCTGAGCTTTTGGAGATTCGATCTTCTCTATTCCCACCCTGAGACTCGCCGCTTGCTCGGTATCTTGGCAATCATTTTAGGGAGCGGCGTGGCGATGTTAATGGTCGCTTTTGTTATCGAACGTTTGGGATGGATCCATCTCTTACCGAAATGGATTCCACTTCGTATGCAGATCATTGAATTAGGAAAAGCCTTCTTTCTATATGCACAACGTACGGGACCAGTTTTGCGTGCTCTGGTGATTTCCGCAGTGGGGCAGCTCTTTCTTTTCGGGTCTTTCTATTTTGCCTCTCTCGCCTTCCGATCGCATCTTTCTCTCTTGGATATTTTCTCGGTGCTCCCCATCGTGCTTACCATCGCTTCCATGCCAATCAGTCTTTCCGGCCTGGGTGTGCGCGAGGGACTGCTTCAAACGATGCTAAATACCCTCTACGGAACACCCGAAGCTGTCGCTGTTTTAATCTCATTTACAGGTTTCCTCATGATCATGTTCTGGAGCTTGGTGGGGGGAGTGCTTTATGCGGCTTATCGACCCGGTAGCGCCAAAAAAGCCCCGATCCAGGATATGACGCAACAGATCAGCGAAATGGAAAAACGGATCGAAGAGTCTCCATGAGCGATCGAAATGGACCCCGCGTGATCGTCAACTTTGTCATGACCGCCGACGGTAAGGTCTCGACGCGAAACTGGACTCCCAGTGGCTTTGGATCTCCGATGGACCGAAAGCGCCTACAGGAAATTCGCGCTCGCGGTGATGCTCTCATGGTCGGTCGAAAGACAGCGGAAATTGACCATATGGTACTCGGACTTTCGCGACCGGAACTTCGCCGGGCACGTAAATTGGCTGGGAAGCCAGCCGAACCTCTGCGGGTTTTAGTCAGTGGCCAAGCCCGACTGAAGTCTCAAATGAAGATTTTTTCTGCGATGCGCTCTCCGCTGCTCATCTTTACGGCCGTCCACCCCTCCCTCCGAATACAAAAGACGCTTCCCAAAGGAGTCATTGTCCACACGTTGCCGGGATTGGAATTTTCCCTCAAAAAAATCCTGCATATTCTATACCGTCACTATGAAGTACGAACACTGGTTTGTGAAGGAGGGCCAACTTTAATGCGGAGCTTGCTGGAAGCGGACGTGGTAACGGAGGTATATCTTACCATTACACCTCTCGTCTTTGGTGGATACGATGCCCCTTCTTTATCCGGACTGCCGGGAGGTTTTTTTACTCATGCACTCGATTTTCGACTAAAATCTATGGACGTGAATGGAGGAGAATGTTTCCTCACATACCAAAGAAAGCGCTAAGCCCCGCTAGTTTTTTAGAGATATAGCAAGGCCCGTATAAAATGATCATGGATTTGACTGAAATTTTGGCTCCAGGCAAGACGCAAAAAAGAGGCCATATCTGTAGATACGGACTATTTTTTGCAACAAAGCTTGGAGGCAACACCTGGCCGTGGGAACGGCCGGGGTAGACTTGCCGAAGGCAAGCCCCGAAGGGGCGAGACTCAGCGGGGCTGAGTGAGTCAAAAGGGCGGCAAAGGCGTAATCATTTTATACGGGCTTTGCTATACTTGTAGTTTTAAAAAGACGTTATTTTCGACCGGCGGCTTCTAAAAGAATCTGGCGTAGCCAGCTTCTAAAGGAAACCGACGAAGTTGGCAAAGTCGTCATGGTTTCCAAATTTGGGAGTGGAAGATATGAACGGCTCCGGTGAGGAAAAGCTGGACTCCTATGCAAACTAAGAGGAATGCCATGATTTTTGTCAGAATATTGGCTCCAGTGATGCCGATAGCCTCAAGAATACGGTCGGCTTGGCTTAAAATGAGCCAACATGTGGCGCTCAACAGGAGAATTGCTACGACTGCGGCTGCGAGGGGAACGAAATCAAATGCGAATTGGCTGCTTTTGGTCATTACCACGGCAATGGTACCCGGCCCGGCCAAGAGTGGTAGTGCCAGGGGGCTAAAGGAAATATCAGCCTTTTCCATTGCTTCCTCCGTTTCGATACTTTGTCGAGCAGAGTCTGGTGCCTGATGGAGGAGTCGTAAGCCGATACCAGTCACAACAAGTCCACCGGCAATGCGGACACCATCCAGTGAAATTCCGAAAAAATTCAAGATAAAGGAACCGGCCAGCAAAAATGCTGTTAATATGAAAAAAACGAATGTCGCCCCTTTAAGTGCTTGTTGACGACGATGTTGAGATTTGTCTCCGCGAGTAATTATCAGAAATAAGGGGGCGACTCCTAACGGATTACAGATAGGGAAAAGGGCCGCATAGACGGTAATAATCGTATTTAAAAAATTTTCCACAAAGCATGATATGTAATGGGTGCAATAATCATTGTAAATTTCTCTCATTAAGTATTTGAGAGGTCGAGATGACAAGGTAGAGGGGCCGATGATCACTGGCAACATTCCAGGATGGAAAATGGGCAATCCCTGTTTCAACGATTTCCGGAATGAGCTCCGGCCCGGCCAGAAGGTAGTCGTAGCGCGAGTAAACGTCGTCCCTAGCGAAATGATAGGTCCAGCGCAGGCCCTGATTATCTATGGGAGCGAGGTCATAAAGAGGACTGGGCGGATGTGATTCAAGTACGGTCTTTAATGCCGGAGAGGTAGGCCGATCGTTAAAATCGCCAAAAACCAGTAGATTAACGTCCGGAGTCGATTTTAAAATTTCTCGAATATGCAAAGCGAGCGATTGTGACTCTGCATTTCGAACTTGTTTGGAATCGATATTTCCCGGCTTCTGTGATTTTAAATGCGATCCGATTAAGCGCAGCGCGTAGCCTTCTTCCAAACGCAGAGTGACGTCTAAAATACCTCGTTTGATAAGGTATCCGGAGATGTTGGTGGAAACTGATTTGCGGGAATCGTCTCGTTCGATTGGAAAACGGCTCAGCAGCGCCAGATGCCGCGAGGAATCGGGACCATCCACCCAGGCAGTGTAAGGCAAATTGCGGCCCGCTTTTTTCAATCTGCGTTGCAGATAAGCAAGATCCGCCCGTGACCCCATCTCACAGACAGCCAGGACATCGGGTTCAAGTTTGCCAAGAATGGTTTCGATTGCGGAGAGGGAAATCGGAGATTTGGCGGTCGAATGAACGGTTCCTCGGGGGGAGTAGTTATTCAGATTATATATAACTATTTTGCATGAAATTGCCTGCGCGGATATCGCGGCACATGCGACGATGTAAATGAACACTAAACGCCATAACATTCCCGGAATTACGAGGGACGGTTTTCCGTGGAATGAGGAGAAATGGACCCCGGCGGAGGAATAGCCGTCGCCGACGGCGGTGAAGTAGGAACTGTCTGGGAAGCAGGCTGAAGAACGGGAGCATTCTGTTCCTCACTCGACTGATTTGTGGGAGCAGCAGGTGTGGATTTATGAAGCTCCTTTTCAAACTCGTCTTTGGCTTTTCGGAATTCATTCATGCTTTGCCCCAGTGCGCGAGCAAGCTCTGGTAACCGTTTGGCTCCAAATATAATGAGCACAATTACTAAAATAACAACCAGCTCCTGAAAGGAGGGAGCGCCCCATGCAACCATGGCGAACTTGGATGTCATGATGGCTCCTAATAAGATCTCCATAGATTAACTATCTTACCATTTGGAAAATCATCTTGCAACGACGGACTTTCGCTATAGCCCGTCCGGGGAAAATGATTCCGGTTCGGTCCGTGGCCGACGTTCCAGGAGCGCCCATAAAGCATCGTGTGGGGCTTTCCCCTCATAAATAACTTGATAGACCGCTTCGATAATGGGTGCTTCCACCCCCAATTCCCGGGCAAGCCGCCGAGCGCTCCGAGCGGCGGGGACTCCTTCTGCGACCATGTGTATTGAGTTCTGGATAGCGACCAGAGGTTCACCTCGTCCCAGCCGCTCACCAAAAGCGCGGTTACGGCTATGGCGGCTGAAGCATGTGACCATCAAGTCCCCGATACCACTCAGGCCGTAAAACGTGTCCCGCTTCCCTCCAAGGGCAACACCTAGCCGAGTCATCTCCGCAAGGCCGCGGGTGACGAGGGCCGCCTTTGCGTTATCCCCCATATTAAAGCCATCCGAAGCACCCGCTGCGAGGGCAAAGACATTTTTCAAGGCGCCGCCGAGTTGGATTCCCTTAATGTCATTGCTCGTATAGAGGCGAAAGCTGGGCAGAAAAAAAAACTTTTGCAGTTGCTCAAGAAGATCCGGATGAGTCGAGCCCAAAACAGCCGCCGCTGGAATTTTCTGAGCAACCTCAGTGGCATGATTAGGGCCGGAGAGCACCGCCAAAGGATTATTCGGAAGGCAGTCTTCCAAGACCTCGCTCATCAATTTACCAGTTTCGTGTTCGATTCCTTTTGTACAGGAGATCAAAATAGTTTCGGCAGGGACTCCAATTTGTGCCATCCGGCCGATGACGTCGCGGATGGCTTTGGAGGGTGTCACCATAAAGATAAACTCAGCATCCAGGCTATCCTCTAATCGATTTGTAGCGTAGACATTGGGCGGCAAGCGCACTCCGGGTAGATAAGTGGAATTGGTACGGTGATTGACCAATTCTTCCACTACGTTGGGATTGTGTCCCCAGAGGCGTATTGCAGCTCGGGTTTCTGCAAACAAAATAGCGAGTGCGGTACCCCAACCACCAGCCCCAATCACGCTGATTTTTTTACGCATAAAAAAAAGACACGGCTAAAAATAGTTTCAAAGGGAGCGTTTCTATCGGTCTTTTTTGTAACTGAGGTTGCGCACTTTTAGGAGCTTTGAGAGCAAAAAACCATTTTGACCAACAAGGTTCTATTTTTTTTGCGTAACATCACTTTGTAAACCGAGACTCTGTCCCAGCAAAAAGGCGGGCGAGATTACTCCTGTGTCGCCATATCACCAGCGCGCAAATACCCAAACCAATCCAGAGGAATATGAGACTCACTTTTCCAAGCCAGAATAAGATACCGCAGGTCACTGGAACAGTTACCGCCGCCAGCAAAGACGCCAGAGAAACATAGCGCGTGGTAAAAAAAGCAAGAGCCCAGACGATTAATGCGGCGATAAACACTGGCCAGGGTAAGAGCACAAGAATGACCCCCGCGGTGGTAGCCACCCCTTTGCCACCCCGAAAGTTCAGCCAGATTGGGAAATTGTGGCCTAAGATCGCTGAAATTGCCGCAATCAGTGCCAGTGATTCCCTTTGTGCGGCTCCTTTTGCAAGAGTCAGAGCAAGGACAACAGCCAAAATACCTTTTAGGAAATCGACGGCGAAAACTAAGTACCCCCATTTTTTCCCAAGAACCCGGACCACGTTGGTAGCACCTATGTTGCCGCTGCCTTCTTTCCGAAGGTCCTTGCCATGGAACTTCCCTACCAGGTAACCTGTTGGAATACTCCCCAGGAGATAAGCTGCCAAACTGGCCTCGAGGACATCGAACAACTGCATTCTGGCGTGTTAGCGTATCGGGGATCTGGGACGCGAGAAGAAAGAAATTTTTTAACTCTGGAGTGCGGCGCCCTACTTTGTGAACAGTCCCATGGAACAAAATCCTCAATCGCCCCTCAAGGAAGTCGTCGTCCGTCTTGTGCTTTCAGATGGGCGGCAAGGTCCGCCATGCACAGTACCCACCGTTGTAAAAACTCCAGCCGAATGGCGACAACAGTTGGGAGATGTGCGCTTTGAGATTCTGCGGAAAAGGGGAACGGAACCTTCGTTTTGCGGAACCTTAATAGATCATCATCAATTTGGAATTTATTTTTGTGGCGGCTGCCAGCTCCCGCTCTTTACCTCTACTTGTAAATTTAACTCAGGAACAGGCTGGCCCAGCTTTTTTGCGCCGTTTGCAGAAGAAAATATCTTGGAATGCCCCGACGAAAGTCATGGGATGACGCGAACTGAAATTCTCTGCGTGCGTTGCGGCGGACATTTAGGACACGTATTTCCAGATGGCCCGGACCCCACCGGATTGCGTTATTGCCTCAATTCACAGGCACTCGTCTTTAAACCATATCCGAACTGAATGCCTTGCCTCCAAGAGGAGGAAACCACGGAGGCGAGCCGCATGAAGCGATAGCGCTTTTTTCTAGAAGCTGAAATTGACTTGAGCTCCGATGACCAAAGCATTGGGAATACGTCCGGTTCCACCCGGATTGATAATGTATTGCACATCTGGTTGCACCTGCCAGAATTTAGACAGTTGGATAGTATAACAAGTTTCCAGGACCAACTCATAGGTAGGAACACCACGATCACCATCCGGTAATTTTGGGGGCTTTTCGGAATGTGCGTAAACGTCACTGAAGGCTCCGTAGATGACGCCCACGGTCGTCTTGTCTTTGCTGCGACCCGGAATCAGGCCGGTATAAATAGCGCCCCCGTAGAATGAAAACGGAAGCGTTGCGGTGCGCTGATCTGGTGCCAAAACGAAAGATCCCCAGAGTGTGAGACCACAGTTACTTCCTGGTTTAGCCTGATAAACCATCTGATCAAAGCACCAATAAAGCCCATAAGTACCGAGCGTTTTCTTACCGTCGAATGTAGGAATATCCGGCCAATAAATGTAATAGCCGCCAAATTTATAATGACCCGGCATGCCATGCCATCCGTCGTCACCATCGCTAGGGAGAACGTTGCTGACTTCCGGCGTGTCAAGTGGTCGCGGATGAGGTTGAAATTCCGGTGTCCATCCCACTTCCCCGATCATTCCAAGGCCGTCATACGGGCGAATGCTAAAATCCACACCATGATAATTTGGATTATATTGACGGCTCGTGATCTGGTAGAGGCCGCACATACCATAAAGGTGATCTTTTTTATCGTTGATCCGGATACGGCCGCCCCAAGTTGAGGCCGGCCATGCGGTCATCCAACCGCTGCTACATATTGCACTGGGTTGCCCATCGATACCATTGTTGACCAGAAGGCCATAGAGGGGAGAGTGGCAAAATTCGTCGGTGACCGCCAACCGTCCGAGTTTAATATTTACCCAGTCATCAAAAAGAGTCTGGTCGAGGTAAATAGTGTACAATTCAAAACTTTGAGATCCCCAAATTTGGTCGGGGTTGAAGAAGTTACCGGTATATCTCGAAGACATTTGTTGGCCATTTCGGTCTATGACGGAAACACCAATATGTGCCCCTTTCCATCCAACAAGCTTCTCCATATTAAAATCTGTTTGGAGCCAGATTTGATCGGCGTAAACAAAGCCGCGTTTTTTGCCGCCCACTACGTTTCCTAGAATGTTATTGGTGTAGCCCCCGGTGATATCCACGCCAGCATCTTCCAGTGTGTGTCGCAGTCCAAACCAATCTCCGGTTCCCCAAATCCCTTCCGACATTGGTAATGTCAAACCTAATTCACCATCCTGATCTCTATAAATAATGGGCCACCTGGTGTTTGCAGGGAAGACAACGCTTTCGCCAGGTCCAAGGCCGGGTGAAGGAATATGTCCATTATGTTTGTTAGCAGCTATGGTCGAATGAGCCTCCGTCTGTGATGTTGCGCTTGACTGTTGGCCTACGCCGGGCGCCAAACCAGCCGCTATACCAGATGCTGTTAAGAAAAAGGAGACGTTTATTATGCTCGCAATATGTGCAAGCCCATCGCGAGTGCGATTTGTCGTTGGTAACATAGTAGGGGACTTATGAAAGACATCTGAAGATTTCAGATCATCGACGCAGGTTAATTAGACCGACGGTGAAAACTAATAAAAAATTTACTACACGGCAATAATTTTTGTCAAAAAACTGCCTTACTCCAAGGGATAATTAATATTAATATATTATTATTAATAAGTTATGTAATCAGAGGGTTTGTAAATCTCATTGAGAGATTTTAGGTGAGGTGCGCAAAGACGGACGAGGAAAGCTAAATAACGATAAGACACGTTGGATAAATTGGTTAAGACTTGCGGATCATCCGAGATCAGCAAGCGCCGCCACAAAAACAGAATCCTTTTCCGATCGCCCCCCATTTTTTTTGCCTGTCCTGCTTCCGGGCTCTTCCGAGCAACCAGTTATGGACGGGTATTATAGCAAAGCCCGTATAAAATGATTACGCCTTTGCCGCCCTTTTGACTCACTCAGCCCCGCTGAGTCTCGCCCCTTCGGGGCTTGCCTTCGGCAAGTCTACCCCGGCCGTTCCCACGGCCAGGTGTTGCCTCCAAGCTTTGTTGCAAAAAATAGTCCGCATCTACAGATATGGCCTCTTTTTTACGTCTTGCCTGGAGCCAAAATTTCAGTCAAATCCATGATCATTTTATACGGGCCTTGCTATATCCTGATTCTGATCTCCCGATCTACTCGAGGAGGCCCTTCCGCTACCGGATATCACGGGTCCCGGACAAGTTCTCTGACTTTGAGAGGGCGATAGTACTGAGGAGTTCCTCAGGGAGACTCGAAGCCAATTCATGTGCTATCCGGATTTCCACATGGTCAGTACTTGTGACCGTGATAGTTTGAGCGACTTCGGCTGGGATCAAATCCTGAAAGTACGCGGCAATGAGCTTCAAACGATGGCCCCTTTCAAAGCGGCCAAGTTCAAGTATCTGATTGAGTGGACCCATCTCGGGCAAGGCGAGGCCGTCGCAATACTGCGAAATTTGTAAAGCGTCCAATCCGGATTCCTTAGAGAGACGTGTTTGATTCGATGTGATGTCGTCCAGGGCGGAATTGAGGGCTTCAGCAAAGTAGTTCACAGATATATTTAACTTAAAATGAGAATGTTATGCAAATAGTTTGTTTGTAACTCAGATGAACAATTTTTGCTGAGATGATCACAGAGTCGTATTGGTCCTGGTGACAAAAGAGCTTGCGATGTTTGGACGAGAAGCGTACTACAGTAACAATACTCCTGACCGAATTCCGGCCGAGGAGTAAAATTGTTTGCCAACAATAGAAGGATAGACCGTTGCTGGTCCGGATAACGATCGGCCTCTCTTTTTATAAATTCTTATAAATGAAAACAGGCCATCAGTTCAGGACGGTAAGTGATTTTATTACGCGTCATTTTCGTCATTTTAATGCGGCGGCGTTGAAAGACGCCGCAGATGCTTACTGTAAGCACTTGCAACAGGGGGGGCAGATGTTGGTGACGATTGCGGGAGCAATGAGTACAGCTGAGTTGGGTCTTTCCTTGTCTGAGATGATCCGCCAAGATAAGGTACACGCGATTTGCTGTACCGGAGCAAATTTGGAAGAAGATTTATTCAACCTGGTTGCCCACGATTTTTATGAGCGTGTTCCCCATTACCGTGACCTTACCCCGGCAGACGAAAAGGCACTCCTGGATCGTCATATGAACCGTGTTACGGACACTTGTATTCCTGAAATGGAAGCAATGCGCCGGATTGAGTCCGCCGTCTTGGAGGAATGGACGGCGGCTGATCGGGCGAAGGAGCGTTACTTTCCCCACGAATTCTTATATCGTGTTCTTCGCAAGAAAAATCTGAAGTATCAAATTGATCCGAACCAGAGTTGGCTTGTGGCGGCAATGGAAAAAAACCTGCCCCTCTTTGTTCCCGGATGGGAAGATTCCACATTGGGCAACATGTATGCCGGACACTGTATCAGCGGAAATATTGGCAATGTCAGTACAATCCGCAGTGGCATCGAATATATGATGGAATTAGCGAGTTGGTATACGACTACGGCCAAGCCACTCGGTAAGGTGGGATCGATCGGTTTTTTTCAGATTGCCGGCGGTATTGCCGGAGATTTTCCAATTTGTGTCGTGCCGATGCTCCATCAGGATTTGCGGCGCGAAGAGGTGCCTCTCTGGGGTTATTTCTGCCAAATTAGCGATTCAACGACCAGTTACGGCAGCTATTCCGGTGCAGTTCCAAATGAAAAAATTACTTGGGGCAAGCTCAGCATCGATACCCCAAAATTTGTTATCGAATCAGATGCTTCCATTGTCGCTCCCCTGATTTTTGCTGTCGTGTTAGGATGGTAACCGCCAGCTTCGTCGTTTTCTTTTAGAAAGCCTCTGATGAAAATTGGTATTATTTGTACTACAACTCCCAAAGACTTGTAGCTCAAAAAATGTCGTTTGTAATTGTGGCTTCCAAAGGAAACCGACGAAGTCGGCGAAGTCAGGACTTGACCCTTCCTGAGGGAATTAGAGGATTTATGATGTGGCAACTGATGCGTCCAAGGCGTTTCTGAATCGTGAGCTGAGCTGGCTGGAATTCAATCAACGTGTGCTAGATCAGGCCTTGGATGAGGCTAATCCGTTACTCGAACGCTTAAAGTTTCTTTGTATCGTCAGCTCCAACTTGGATGAATTTTTTGAAGTGCGAGTGGCTGGCTTGAAGCAGCAAAAGCAAACGCATATTTTGGAAACGGGCCCCGATGGCCTCTCAGCAACAGAACAACTCGCTTTGATTTCATCTCGCGTTCGCAGGATGGTTGCCGATCAATATCGTTGTTGGAGAGAGGATCTGCAGCCCAAATTGGCCGAAGAAGCCATCCGGTTTCACCATTATCCGGATATACCTCCTATCGAGCGAGAATATTTCGCCGCTTTTTTCAGAAACTCCCTCTACCCAGTGCTCACACCGTTGGCTGTGGACCCGGCGCATCCCTTCCCTCAATTGCTCAATAAAAGTCTTAATGTTATTGTTCATCTGGAAGGCGCTAATTTGAGTACCGATTTGGCCGTAGTCCAAGTTCCTCACATCCTTCCACGGGTGGTGCCGTTTTCCCAAAAAAAGGAAGGAGAGGACTTTGTATTGCTTGGCAACATCATCAGGCACCACGTGGGTGCCTTATTCAAGGGGGTTGAAGTGAAGGGAGCCCATATGTTCCGCATTACTCGAAACAGCAACCTGTATATTGACGAAGAAGAGGTGCACAACTTGCTTCATGCGATCGAAAGCGAACTGCGGCGGGTGAACCGAGGGGCGGCGGTGCGATTAGAAGTTCAGGAGGACTGCCCAGCGGACTTGGTCGAGCGCCTGTTGGAGATTTTTTCTCTGGAGTCGGACGATGTGTACCGAATCGAAGGGCCGCTGAACCTAGTACGGTTTATGCCGCTTGCGCTTCAACTGGATCGACCTGATCTCCGTTACAAACGCTTTACGCCGGCAACCGTCGTCTCACTTGAAGCCGACGCGGATATCTTTTTTCACATTCGAAAGGGAGATATCTTGCTTCATCATCCCTATGATAATTTTCAGACAGTCATCGATTTTCTCGGCCAAGCTGCCGAAGACCCTCACGTGTTGGCAATTAAACAAACCCTTTACCGGACGAGTTCAGACTCGCCGATTGTTCAGTCACTGATTACTGCGGCGCAGAATGGCAAACAAGTGACGGCTGTCATTGAATTAAAAGCCCGTTTTGACGAGGCCGCCAATATTAAATGGGCACGAATAATGAGAGAAGCCGGAGTGGATGTGGTGTATGGAGTTTCGGGACTCAAGACCCATGCAAAGGGGTTGCTCGTTGTCCGAAGCGAAGGAGATGTCATCCGGCGCTATGCTCATCTGGGAACCGGAAATTACCACCCGGCGACAGCCCGAATCTATACGGATTTAAGCTTATTCACATGCAGCGAGCCCATTACGACCGAGCTAGCGGAAACTTTTAATCTCTTAACCGGCGTCTCGCAATTCTCCGGATTTAAAGAACTTCTCATTGCCCCTTTCAATTTGCAAACAGAGCTCATTCGATTGATCGATGACGAGATCGAACATGCCAATGCCAGTCGACCCTCCGGGATTTATACAAAACTCAATTCCCTAATTGAAGAAGATATGATTCGCGCACTTTACCGAGCCTCCAATGCAGGAGTTCCTATTCGCCTTTTAGTACGTGGAATGTGCTCGCTGATCCCAAGAGTTCCCGGTGTGAGTGAAAATATCGAGGTTCGCAGTATTGTGGGTCGCTTTTTGGAACATAGCCGAATCTATCGGTTTGAAAATGGAGGCGCTCCCCGGTTATTCCTTTCAAGCGCGGACTGGATGCCCAGAAATCTCTTCCGCCGTGTCGAACTTTGCTTTCCTGTAATCTCTCCCAAAATAAAAGAGCACGTGGAAGAAATCCTGGACTGGCTATGGAGGGACAACGTTAAAGCTCGTCGAATGGACTCCAAAGGTATATACTACACCATCCCCCCTCAGGGCCCTCTTTTTGATGCGCAGGCCGAATTTCTTGCTGATGCACAACGGAGGAGAACCAGCATCGCTGGTTTCCGTTAGGAACCTGCAATTGTAAACGAAGTCTTTTTTCAGCTACAGACTCCAAAAAGCGACCTGTTGCAAAATTTGCGTGAATTCTGTATTTTAAGGTAGTGAAGGTGTCAAAAAAAGCAGCTCAGAATCGCAATAGGTTGTCGCTGCACGGATTGCAACGAGAGCTTGCCATCAGGGGCTGGACAGTGCGACAGAGCCGGAATGAAAAGATTACTATGGTAGCGACCAAGCAAAATATTTCGGTTGCAGATTTTCTAACGGAAAGCAGTCTCCCGAGCGGCAGAGGAAAATTGAAAACAAGAGCCGCCGGTGGCAACAACCAATTAAAAGCTACGGTGAACCAGCCCCCTGCAGCCAGTTCCCACCTCGAGGACCTCTATAACGAGCTGTCCAAAAAAAGATGGTCTACAATTGTGGGCGGTCATTGCGACCATAACCCTCGAATGCCGCACTTCAAATCGGAGGTTCTTCGTGTTTCAATTCCTGATTCCATTGAGAGCCTCAAGCAAGAGGGCTGGTCAGTAAAAATCAAGCAGGACGAGGCGAAGACGACCATTACGGTACTCCAACAGAGACCTTCGTTGATAAAACGACTGCGCAATCGATTTAAATAACCTGTCTAAAAATCCTCGCAACACACTGCGTTCTATTTTTTGACGGATACTATCAAAGGTTGGCGCCAAGCCCACATGCAGGATTTGCAAACGTAGAGAGCTATACTTACGGATATCTTAATATAAGAATAAGTACAAGTTTTTAGTAAAACGACTTGCCTTACTTTTTTGGACGCATAGAGCCTTGCATTTGCGAATATATATAGACAGAGAGAGAGAGTGCCTATGTATTCGCATCGGTTGACAAATTAAACAGGTTGTCTACCTTCACCAGCCATTAATTGAATATGGAATCTAATTTAGCAAATGCTGCCGCTCGATTTATTTCGCATGCTCCCGGCCATTGGCCAAATGTATTAGAGAACGATTGGCAAGAGTGGCGGTGGCAGTTACGTAACAGAATTACGCAACTGGAGAGTTTGGAGGAGCACCTGACTCTGAGTGCTGGGGAGCGAGCTGGGGTATTGTTAGCTGGCAGTAAGCTCGCTATGGCGATCACGCCCCACTTTTTCAATTTAATAGACGTTAACGATTCCGAATGTCCTATTCGGCGTCAAGTGATTCCCAGGTTTGAAGAGGGGCAGACATCTGCGGTCGAAATGACGGACCCCTGTGGAGAGGACTCTCATATGCCGGTGCCTGGTTTAGTTCATCGCTATCCGGACCGGGTTCTGTTTTTGGTGACAGATCGTTGTGCGGCTTATTGTAGATACTGTACGAGAAGCCGGGTTGTAAGCGGAGTAGGGGAACAAGCATTGCATACTGACCTTGAGCAAACGTTTGCATATTTACAGCGTCACAAGGAAGTGCGAGATGTCCTGCTTTCCGGTGGCGATGCCTTGCTATTTTCAGACGAAAAATTGGAGTATCTGCTGAGCCGTTTGCGGTCGATCCCGCATATTGAATTTTTGCGGATCGGAACGCGGATACCCATTTTTCTTCCGCAGCGGATTACACCTCAGCTTTGTCAGATGCTGCAAAAATTTCATCCCCTTTGGATGAGTATCCATGTCAATCATCCCAAAGAGTTGACCTTGGAAGTGCGTGAAGCCCTTGAGCGACTTGCCAATCACGGCATACCTTTAGGAAATCAAAGCGTACTCCTTTCTGGCGTCAATGACAGTGTCGGCGTGATGAGGGAGCTCGTACACAAATTGCTGATTTGTAGAGTTCGGCCGTATTATTTGTATCAATGCGACCTCATTCGGGGATCCAACCATTTGCGGGTGCCTGTTAGCAAAGGCATAGAAATTATTAAAGGGCTACGCGGGCATACGACGGGATATGCTATTCCGCAATACGTAATCGACGCGCCTGGTGGTGGCGGCAAAGTGCCTATCAACCCTGACTATGTTTTGTACCATAACGAAGAAAAAGTGGTGATTCGGAATTACGAGGGGAAAGTTTTTGAATATCCCGAAGTAAGCGCACCCGAACATGCCCGGCAACCATACACCTGATACCATCTCTTATGGATAATTGGCCTGTTTTTAAGAAGTAGGAGCGAAGAACATCAGTCTGGTGATCTTAAATAGATGGTATGAGCAGTGGTTTATTAGTTTTTTAAACCTTCGCCTTTTGAATGAGCTCCACTTCGTATCCCTCCGGTGCATCTATGAAAGCGATGACCGATCCGCTATCAGTTTTGTGAGGGCCATCGGTGAGCGGATAACCGAGCTTAGCAGAGTGCGTTGCAAAGGCATTTAAATCGTCTACTTCAAATGCGAGGTGTGTGAGATCATTACCGACCTGAACGGGCCCACTAGCTTCATATTTACAGATTTCAATGAGTTCTTCGGATTGAGGAGCTTTTAAAAAAACTAGCTGTGAACCGCGCCCGCTAGTGCTTTGGCTGACCTCTTCCAACCCTAGAACATCACAGTAAAACCGTATGGTTTTTTCGAGATCCTGGACGCGATAGCGAGTGTGGAGAAGTTTTGTGATCATGTCTCCAACCATCAGATAAGCAAGCACTCAACCTCAACCCAAATTTCAAAAAAAATTCGAGATTTCCGCGGTCTTGAGCTCTGCGAATCACCAACTACGAACTATGCTATAGCTGATCATTTTCGGCTGCGACGGTTTCAACGATTTTCTCAGCAATAGCTTCAGCTTGAGGTTTAGTAAGACCCGTTGCCTCCAGATCTCTTGAAATTTCTAATGTGCTCCGCCTCACAGCAATAATCTAAATGATGAATCTAAAATTTCAAGCGCAGGCCCTGTACGCGCCCGTAAATTCGAAACAATCCGTGAAAAAAAACGTTCGCGATTCTTTACCGCAGTGGCTTTTGAGACAGGGAGGGCAGATGTTGAGAACAGTACTCATGGCCATCAGCCGATACCCGGAAATCCAGATTCGGAGCGGATGTTTCAGTGGCGGCACAGAAGTGGCATCGATGAAGAGTCGGCTCGTCTGGTTGAGACGCTTGGAGAAATTCTTGCTGACGAAGGCGTGTCTTTTTTGCGTGGCGAGCCTCTTTCCAAAGAGTTGGACCAAAGAAAATCAAATAGTTTGAAAAGGACAACAAAAGAGCCAATTTGCCCGATAAGGGCGAAACCACAAACGGGTACGCCAGAAAAAGTGCGCTGATCCAAGCCAACCATTTTGCCTTGAGCGGAATAAAAAAGAAATAGACTGCATGATCAGGGTCCAATGTCGCAAATGCAAAGAGGATGGACAAATTCAGATACCAATTGAAGATTTCGCCGTCCGTACCTGCAAGGAATGCGCCGAGTGTGCAGCCTGCTATCCCTAGCCAGAAAAAAATATTTAACCGGAATGTTCCCCATGCTGACTCCAAAAAATCGCCTAAAAACCAAAGCCATAATACCGCAAAGAAAATCCAAAAATAGTTTGATGTCTGGGGAACAAATATCCAAGAAACGAGGCGCCAAACTTGACCATGAAGAATTGCGGCCGGGTCGAGCCTAAGATAACCCAAATAGTTGGGTACAAGCTTTTCCAGGATAAACACTAATAAGTTGGCAGATGCTATGTAACGAATGAGGCCCGGGATGGCAATCCAGCCCATTCGTTTCTCCAGGTGGTCTTTCCAATCCATGTGAAACCTTGGTAATAGGCCATCCATAGCCTACTTGCACCTACTTTGTACGAAAAACTTTCCCTTTTCTAAGGGACTGATAACAAAGTAGGAATAGGCGGCGCAAGGAGCGAACGGAGGGGAAGTGTATCCCCACTACGATACATGACTGACTGAGCGACACAATATGCCACACCAACTTCCTGTTCCTCCCGAATCCAAGACGCCTTTATTAGTTTTTGATGGTGACTGTCATTTTTGCCGGCAATGGGTGGCTCGCTGGCAAAGAGCTACCGGCGATCGTATCCGATATGAGCCCTATCAAACTGCGGCTTGGAGATATCCGGAGGTCTCTAGCCGAGAGTTCGCACAATCCATTCAATACTTTGAAAAAGGAGAGCAAAGAAGGCAGGGAGCGGATGCGGTATTTCATGCACTGGTTTGGGGAAGTCGCTGGGGCAAGCTGCTGGCATTTCTTTACGATCACATCTTTATCTTTGCCGCAATCAGTGAATATTTCTATCGGTTCGTTGCACGGAATCGGTCCGCTTTTTCTTTATTGAGCCGGTGGATCTCTGGTAATGAAGTGAGTCCTGCCGTATTTTCAGTAGGAATGCGACTCTTCATCAAGGGATTGGCACTGATTTATCTTCTTGCCTTTGTCTCTTATTGGATTCAGTTCCCGGGACTTGTAGGAAGCCAGGGAATTTTGCCCGCGTCTCGATTTTTTGATGTCGTTGGGCAGATGTCCGGAGCAATTCGATTGGCGCCGTCTCTCTGTTGGTGGTTGGGAGCGGAAAATGCTTCGCTCCACTTACTTTGTGGGGCAGGGGTACTTCTGTCACTCTTCGTCTTGTGTGGATTTATGGAAGCGCCTGCTTTGCTGGGTTTGTATGTGATTTATCTTTCCTTATGCACTGCCGGCCAGATTTTTTATCTTTTTCAATGGGATAGTTTGTTATTGGAAACAGGCTTTGTCGCTGCACTCGGGGCTTCGTGGAAAATATGGACCGGCTGGCGTGCAGGTAAACCTTCGCGCATTGCCCATTTTCTCGTTCTTTGGTTGTTATTTCGCCTCATGTTTGCATCTGGAATGACAAAGTGGCTAGGCGGGGGCAAAGAATGGCATGACTTTACTGCTCTGAAATACCACTATTTTACACAACCGCTGCCCACACCTCTTGCGTGGTACGCTTATCAATTGCCCGATTGGTTCCAGCACCTCAGTGTTGGCATCATGTTCTTCGCAGAAATCTTCCTCCCGTTTTTACTTTTTGCACCGGGACGGCTCAGATTGATTGCGGCGATAGGAATTGCTATACTTCAGGTCGTCATCGCAGCGACGGGCAATTATGGATTTTTCAACTTTCTCAGCATTTTACTCTGCGCCGCTGTGGTAGAGGATCGATGGTGGCCGACTTGGCTGCGCCACTTTCTGAGCGGCGGCAGCAGCTTGCAATTGCCTCGGCTAATCCTTGCCATAGTGTGCGCAGCATTGGTAATCCTAGGTTTGGGTTCCATGAATTGGATGGGAGGGATTTGTCAAGCGGCCTTTCCAGTTTATGATGGTTTAAGATCTTTTCAATTAGTTAACGGCTACGGCCTTTTTGTTCGAATGACGACCACTCGCCATGAAATTCAGTTGGAGGGGAGCCAAGATGGTTTTTTGTGGAAAGCTTATACGTTTCGATACAAACCTGAGGCGCTTTCCCGGCCACCGCCTTGGGTTGCCCCTTATATGCCTCGGCTTGACTGGATGATGTGGTTCGCGGCACTCGGGACAGTGGAACAAAATCCGTGGTTTGCCTCGTTCATGGAGCAACTGCTTCGAGGTTCTCCGGCTGTCTTGTCACTCCTCGGTTCCAATCCCTTTCCCAACGAACCACCACGGTACATGCGGGCGCCACTCGATAACTATGAGTTTACCACAATAAACGAAGGTCATTTCGGCAATTGGTGGAAATCTCAACCCCTTGGCTATTACGTCCGCGACGTCCATTTAAATTAGTCTTTGTCGAAGCTGTAGCGACCGGCACCAATGAAAAGAAAAGCAACAAAAACAACAGTCATTGCGGCTGGCTCGGACCATTTGGCAAATGGCTCCCCTTTGTGAAAAAGTTCGAAGGTTGCTAGCCCCATAGTTACGGCGAGTAAGAGTGTCGCGACTCGCAGAAAAAGACCCAGCGCAAAGAACGTACCTCCAACCACGTGTGAAAATGCGGCCATGAAACCCCAAAAGACTGGGGAGAAGGTAATCCCCAGATATTTCATGACCGCTCCAAGAGCTACCCATTTATGAGGACCACCAGTCAAAAGCGGCCACCCATGCCAAACAAACATGGCACCGATGACAAGTCGCAACAAAAGCAGTCCAAAGTCGCGGAATTTACTGAGTGAAGTCAAGATCATAAGCTGACTTTTTATCTGTTGTTTTTAGAAACTTGCGACTTGTAGCGCAGAAAAACTTTATTTGCAATTGTTGCGGTTTAGAGGAAACCGAAGATGTCGGCAGGCTTCGTCCGGATTTTTTAAGACTTGTAGTTCAAAAAAAGCTTTGTTTGCAACTGTTGGCTTCTAAAAGAAACCGACGAAGTCGGCAGGCTTCGTCCGGATTTTTTAAGACTTGTAGTTCAAAAAAAAGCTTTGCTTGCAACTGTTGGCTTCTAAAAGAAACCGACGAAGTCGGCGGCTAGCCGCCGGGTGTGATACAAAGAAACTCGATACTATCGCCAGGCTGAAGAGAAGTCGTGGTCCATTCTTTGCGGTGCAAGACCATGCCATTACGTTCCAGAAGCAGAGTTGAGGCAGGAAGATCCAGCTCGTGTACGAGTTGCTCCACGGTGGATGCTTCTATGTTGTTTCTTACTTCTCCGTTCAGACGAAGAGATTTCATGTTGCCGCAAAGATACAAGCGTCCCAATCTTTCCAAACCGTGTCGAGGCCTAATTCCGAGAGGCGTTGGGATACCTGGGCCGGTGACCGTTTGTCAGAGATTAAAAACTGTTCGGTTGCGGATACCTCATTTTCGTCTACGGGAAGGGATCTGCCCCGTACAGTACAGTGTAAATGTGCAGTGCCCTGACCGGTGTAGCCCCCTGGTTCTGTGTGGCTGCCGGCACTCATATGAGTAATTCCCAACGGTGCAAGAGTATCGCGGAGCTGTGCACATTCTCTAGTACTCAGAACAATGCCTATCTGTGGAAATGTGATCCTAAGTGCGCAAACGAGTTGAATAAATTCACGATCTGAAATGGGGTGGGGCGGCGAAAAATTACCTGCTGCGGGACGTAACCGGGGCAAACTCACGCTGAGCTGTGCTTGCCAGCACGTGCGAAGCAAATATTCGATGTGCGCAGCCAAGGCAAAAGCTTCTTCACGCCAATCCCAGAGTCCATATAGGGCGCCTACTCCAAGGCGTCGAAATCCTGCTACATACGCACGTTCCGGGCCATCCAAACGCCAATCGAAATTTTTTTTTGGCCCAAATTGATGCACCTGCGAGTAAGTGGGGCGATGATAAGTCTCTTGATAAAGAGCAATACCCTCCGCTCCCGCGATAACGAGTTCATGATAATCCGGCACTTCCATTGGGGCAACCTCCAAACAGACAGAAGGAAATTTGCCGACCAGTCGCCGAACACAACGTGCGAGATATTGATTAGAGACAAATTTCGGATGTTCACCAGCAACTAAAAGTACGTCTCGAAAACCCGCTTCAACGAGATGCAAAGCCTCTTTTGCCACTTCTTTTAACTCCAAAGTAACGCGCAGAATGGTGTTTTCCCTGGAGAACCCACAGTACGAACAGGAATTTATGCACTCATTGGAAAGATAAAGCGGTGCAAACATACGCATCGTCTTTCCAAAATAACGCCGCGTTAAACCAGATGATTTTACGGCAAGTCGTCGCAATCCCTCATCGCTAACTGGCTCTAACAGGTCTCCAAAGCTTTTGAGTAAAGAAGTCGGGTGCCCAATTGAATAGGCGTGAAATTTTGAAAATCCCATCTGAGAAAATTAAGTGGAAGTTATGACTGTAATTGGTTCTAAGTCAATACATCTCTTTAGGGGCATTGCTGCGCTGCGTATAACATACCCAAAGCGGCAGAGTTGCAGTCCGGTCACCGCCTGTTTTCCTGTGGTGATTCGTGACCACAAATTATAAAGATCTCAAGTGCTCATTAGATTCTTTGCAAGAGGAGATTATAAAAAATTTTTCTGAATCTCCGTTGGTGTCAGGCCCCGTTTCCTTCCTTGGGGAAGAGAATTTTGATGAAAGTAAGGATCTTTTGATCACTCGTTACCAACCAAATCAGAGCAATGGTATTGGTATCTTGCTAAGTCGTGTTTTTAATCCCAAAACATGCATTAATATAAAGGTCACAAACGACTTTCTTGACAAGGGCTGCGGGTCATTTCAGAGCTATCGGATAGACCCGGAAAATCAATCAAGGTCAGCCATATTTCAATCGGTAATAAATGTTTTAGCCAGTAAAAATATTAAACGTATTGTCTGTTCACCTTGTCATGAAGAAGAATACTTAATGGGTATTGTGACGAAATATTTTTTAGATGTTCCCATGGCAGTGTGGGTGATGGACCACTATTTCTCGGTTGAAGACAAAATAGCAGCGGAATTATTTAGCATTGCGGACATTGTATTTGTAATTTCTCCGGAAATGCGGGATTTTTATGAAAAGAAATTCCAAAGAAAGTTTTATGTTTTACCCCCAACGGGCGATGCTTCCTCAATAAAATCCCCTTGTCAAATTGATGTATCACATGAATTTTCCGAAAAAATCTGTGTCATGGTCGGACATATATTTATACCGTATTTGATAGAAGACCTGGTACGGACAATTCATAACAGCGGATGGATGATCCATTGGTATAATAGTGATCCTCCTTCTGAGGAGCTTCGTGCTTATGGAATCATCAAAAAAGGTTTTTTACCAGAGGAGGAGTTTCAAGAACTTTCCAAAAAATATCCTTTCGCCGTAATGTCCATCGGTACAGAAAATCGGTATCATCAACAAGAAGGCGTTACGCTTTTTAGCCTATCTTCGAGAATTGTCTCTTTAATGGCTACGGCACAGATTCCAATATTAGTCATTGGGAGTCAGAAAGGATGTGTAGCAAATTTTGTCCGCAATTTTGGAATAGGATTAACGATAGAATCCGACGAGAAGCAATTTTTAGCGGCGGTTGAAAAACTGAGCGACAGAGAGTTCCGTGCCCATTGTTCTCAAAATGCAGCCAAATACGCAGGTAACTTTTCTGACAAAGGTTTAGAGGAATGGATTTGGAAATCCTGCGCAAGTAGGGAGCCAATCGACGACCGCTTCGAAAAATTATTTCGCCGACAACCCGGGAATTACGTCCCTTATCAAGATGATCCCATTCCTTCTGATTTGGAGGAATGGCTTCAAATGGTGTATTGTAGTCTCAAACGGCTGGCTCAGCTAGAATATCAGCCGGATTTTGTTATCGATGTTGGTGCGGCCTTTGGAGGGTGGTCCGCTATGGCCCAACGAATATTTCCCCGCGCCCGGTTTATTTTGGTAGAGCCGTTATCACAACACTATTCGCAAGGATGTCATTGGCAATACCCACAATTTGAATGGATTTGCGCAGCCGCAGCTAACGAAACCGGCAATACAACATTTCAAATGTCTCATGATCTCCTTGGGAGCTCCCTTCTTTATCCAAAGGATGAACGTACTTATCAATCTATCGAAGTTCCAACCGTAACCTTGGATACAATCTTGGTTGAAAAGGCCATTTATGGCCGAGGTATCTTGAAGATTGATGTTCAATATGCCGAACACCTGGTTCTTGCCGGAGCAGTTCATCTTCTTGAGAAGGTGGACATTGTTATTTTGGAGCTAACACTTCGGTCCGGTCCGGCGGGTTCAAAAAAATTCCTGGAAATGATTCATCAGATGGAATCTTTAGGTTTCCAGTACTTTGATGATGCAGGAGTTTGGAGATGTCCGATTGTTGGAACCCTACAAGAAAAGGATGTGCTTTTTATGAGATCGACGATGCTCGAACGTTTTGGAAATTAAATTTATGGATGCTCTACGTCAAAAATTAAAAGAGCTGAGTTCAGCTTTTGTAGAAAGTTTTCGAGCGATTGTTTGGGGACGATTTTTTAGCACCTCGCTCCAGACGCAACTTTCCATATTACAGATACTCCGTAATCTATTTTTGCGAATTGGAGCGGTTGAGAGTCGCCTTCGGGGCCAGGAATATACATATCGAAAAGTCACAGACACGATCGAGAATTATTTAAAATCCGTGGACCAACGGATCGAAAACATCTGCCTTTTAGAGAAAAAAGTGATTGATCATCTTCAGGTATTGTTACGCTACGCAGGCGCAGTCCAAGAGGATATGCAGACCAGTGATGGAGATCCAAACATTTGTGAGAACCATCTGATCGAATTTCTGTTACCTTGGGTCGGGGACAAGACGGTAATCCATCTCGGAGAGCATCAAGAAAATTTAGGCGAGACAATGTTGAAAATCGGCTTCAAAAGAGTCTTTGCTTTCGAGTTAAATTTTGAAGGGACACTGCCCTTATCTGCGGGTTTGCTGAAGTTTGATGGAAGGGAACACGATATTGAAATTTTCAAAAAATTACCAAAGAACAGCAACTATCAGGTCATCATGTACGGATTTCAGAACAAAAGCTCTTCTGAGTTGTATCAACAAGAAGAGATTGCAAGATGCCTGCGGGACCTCAATTACCCATTCTCAATTTCACTAATAAATTATCGGGATGGAGGGGGGCAATTCGTAGCTAATATACCACCACGAATCATGGATGTTTGGGGCAGTACTTTGTGTTTTCAAGAGAGCGCGTTATTTGAAAAGGCACATACTTTTATTAGCTCTCAGTTGCCTGTAAAGCGGGTTTTCAGGTAATCTTTTCAGGCAAACTGAACTACCCATCCATGGGCGGCTGTAGCTCCGGATGTTGGTCGGCAAGGAAAGGAAGCGGATGGGGTAATTTTGTTTATAAGATGTTGATTTAAAGTTTCTTGGGTTGTACTTTTGTCACCCCGATTTTACATCCCGCCGTGTTTGCCATACATTCTTTCCTGCCTGCATTCCCTTCATTTGCTGCCCAAAAAACAACGTCCTCCCAGATCGAGCAAAGAAACGAGCCTGCCGGTAACCAGGCGGTAACCTCCCGGGTTCTCAAGCGAAGCCGAAGAGTTCTTCCAATTGAAACGGAAAAGATGCGGATTCTAGCTCAAACCTTACCGGCTCAAATTCCTGGGCTCGGGACAAACTTTTTTGAACATTTATCGGAAGATGAGTTCAGGATCTTAACTCCCGAGCAACTTGCTGAAATGGCTCCCGAGCAAATCGTCCAAATGCTGTTAACTACAACAAATGCCTTCCTTTCTGCAAGGCTTGCTCGGCTCAATCCGTTGGCATTTCGTAAATTTTCGGCGACTCATCTCAACCGTTTGGCAAGCGAAAGTTCCGACAACCAAACGGTTATCCCGCAACTAACGGAAGAGCAACTCCGCGAAGTGCCTGCCAGTGCTTTTTATGGGATAAAAGAAATATTTTTTAATTTTTTAAAACCGAGGCAGCTTGCATCGCTAACTGGAGATCAAATTTCTGAAATCCATCCGAAAATATTTAAAAAAGCCATCTTTCTTCCATTTCTGATCAATTTAAATCAAGATCAAATTCAGAGATTTACTGCCAATCAGCTGCGAGAAATTCCCACTTCACAGTTACGTCAACTGGCGGACTTTTTTAGTCTGGTTCAGAATAAAAATTTCTTCGGGTTATTAACTCGTGCCCAGTTAAGTTGGCTGACACCTGATCAGATGGATTCAAGCAGAGAAGGCGTTAAAGCTGTTTATTTTATTTTACATTGTCGAGCAATGCCCAAGGCGTGGGTGCAAAGAATCACCCGGCAGGAACTTGACTCAATTCCTCCTGTTCTTTTTCCGAAGTTGGGAACAGATTTTTTGAATCAGCTTACGGAGGCCCAAATAGCTGGGTTTACTGCCTCTCAAAAAGAAACATTGGCTGCTGAGGGTATTCGACTGACTCCAAGTCCGGAGTTAGTCGAGACACCACGTCAAAAATATTTGCAAACATTGTCATCGGATGAAATTACCCAATTAGGTCCGTTATTTCCGACTGATTTAAATGATAATGAAATCGCGTTGCTGAATCGATCTCAGTTGAGTGGAATGACTCCGCTTCAGATCGAAATTCAGAATGCCGGATTTTTTCGGTGTCTTGCTGTAAGGCAACTGAGTGCATTCGATAAAAACCAACTACAGGCCATTCGACCCAGTGTTCTTTCCGAGTTGGGTGTAAATGATTTTTGGGTCAAGATTCTTCCATTGCCAGAGCAATTACGAGGAACTTTAGATCCTTACAGTGAAAGCCTTTCTTCGGTTGAGTTCCGTTCCATACTAAAAAATCTAACGAAAGAGCAAGTAGCTCAAATTCCAGTTCGGATTTTTCAAGAAATGGGCGATGATTTCATGTTAAATCTGGATGCAGCATCGTTTTCCAAGATCCCTGCTGAAGCATTTCGCTATGTGCGTCCTTATTTTGCCAAAAATATTACTCCGGAGCAGATCCGTCAAGTGACGCCCGAACAAGTCGTACGATGGGCGCCGGATGTTTTTTCGGAACTAAATTCTCACCAAGTGATTCAATTAACACCTCCAGTTTGTCAGGCATTGACTGTGGAGCAGTTGTCGCAGTGTGATTGGGGGACTCTCTTGGCAATACCCGCTCATCAATTAAATCCACAAATTTTTGCTGCAGCAAAAGGCGATTATCTTGTTAGGCTATCTCCGGAGGCATTTAGTTTATTAAGTTCTGATCATCTCAATGCACTCGCAAATAGTCCCGAAGTCGATGTCGTCCGGAACGATGGAAACCTCGTAAAAAGTCACCCTATTTTTAAAATATCAAAAGAGCAATTAGGTGCAATTTTACCACAAGTGATCCATCGGTTAAATAAAGAATTTTTTCAAAAACTTTCATTGGAGCAATTTGATTGGTTGCAGGCACAGCAATATCAAGCAATTTCCGGAGAGGTAGTTTCGAGCTGGGAAGAGAGCTTAGATCCCAAAGGCACAATGTTTTATAATAAAACGATAGAGGAAGGAATTGCCTCCCCACGATTAGTTCATTTGGAACAGTCACCCCAAGCGAGCCCCAACAAACGTCAGCGTGTGGAAGGGGAAAGTACTGTTACGTTGCTTCATTCAGGTGCCGCAAATATCCAGGAGCGGCGTGCAGTTGTAGTGGTGGTGTCAGAAAATGTGCTACGAACAAGCGATCCAACGGATATCCGAAAGGCAGTGGAAAGCCTTCTCCGGAAACGTCCGGAAACTGAATTTTATGCGTTGTGTCGAGATGCAAATGGGCAATTTCAACGATGGAGATTTGAGGATGCCTCCTCCACTGATTGGCCGGGAAAATGGTCCACTCTGCCTCACTCCTTTCGGCTTGAGGGTGAGTACGATAAAATAACGCTATTAGCTCATGGCGACGATGAAAGAAAAATACTCAGCGATATTGAGTACGAAGATGTGGGCAGCCGATTTGCTGATTTGCTAATAGATCTTACCCGCATCGACCACATCAGCATACTTGCCTGCGGAGTCTTGCCGACGTTTGGTGTAAGACTTTATCAGCAAATCGCGGAAGAAAGAGCAAGAGGGGGTGGAGTAATAGCCCTGCTGAGAAATACGCTTCCAAATAGGATTACGGGTTCAAAACTCTGGACATATGTGATGGGTAATAGTGAGGAAGACTCCAGTACGGGCACACATATTCCAGCGGGCTCTCGTGTGTATGAAGACAAAGACAATCAGATAAAACATGGCACAAAATATGGGAAATGGCAGGTGAAACGGGGTCCTGACGGGCTGATGGTTACGGTAAATCTGCCAACGCACGGAGACGGCCGGATTGTATATCCTGGAGAATGGGATGCTGGCCCATTTGGATATGCTCGACTCCGGCAAGAGATCACCAAAGCCAAGCAAGAGATCAGCGAGTCAATGAATGCCTTGGAGGCTATGGCAAAGAAAATCAGAGATCAAATAGACTCGTACCAACTGGAAAATCCAAATTGGGTGGCCGTGCTAGATCGTGCGAATCAGGAAGGAGAAAAATATTTTATCCCGATTGTCGAAACAACTAATAGCAAATTCGGAAAAATACAACTTTCACCCGATGAGGAGCGAACATTCTTAGCAGCACAAGCGCGTTTAAAACCGGCGTATGAGACACTCAGGCCCTACCTACGAAGATCTCAGACAGGACAATTGCAAATCGGAGAGAGCGTGGCAGCCGGCGGCGAAAAGCCCGGCAGCACAAATGGCGCATTTTTTGCAATGGCATTAATAGAATATCTGCATGAGAAACAATGTTCTCCCGAAATACAACTCAGTGTCTACTGGAATTTGGCGGGAATGGCAACCGCGACCATGGGGGATGGAGTGGAATTTGGCAAACTCGTGAGCCAGCTAGCGTCGCCCGGAGGAACTGCGGAGACGTCATTACAGATTGTTAGCAAAATTTTTCGGGGAGCTAACTTAGCATTTCAAGCAGGTTCAATGGGATGGGATCTTTATCAACTGATCACAACCAAGGATCCAAGCACTCGTCTGGGGACGGCGATCCAATTTGGATTTACAAGCGGAGCTGTGGTGTTGCAAGGAGGAACCATGCTCCTTGGAGCCCTTGCACCTACGGTGGCTGCAACGGCATCTGCTTTCGGAGAATTAGCGGGCCCTTTCATGGCGCTTGGCTTTGGTTTCTCCGCACTCGGAGTGCAGATTCAGCAAAATAATGCGGGTGTGCATAGTTTGCTAAATTATTTTATTGAATTCGAAAAAGCGTGTCGGAGCGGAGGCTTTACCAAATCAGGCGACCTCCTAATACCTCAGCCCGCTGCAGCGATTACCAGGGTGGATTTCGAAAAGGGGAAGGTGGCGTTCGAAAATCCTCAGGTACTGAAAAGTGTTGAAGCTAAGGGTGCCATTCAGTACCTTTCGGGGGCGGCTCCGCATCTTCTCTATATTCCTGGGACAGGCTATCAATGGTTTGGTTTGCGAGAAGAATTGGGGATTCAGGAGACGGCTGATTTGGAAGATGTCCCGGTGGTTCTTTTACCCTATACCCCGAATCTCGCGATCTACTATGGATATTCAGATGTGGCTCCAAAGCTGAGCAGTGAAGAAAAAGAAATTGCTAATAGATTGCGACTAAAAGGCGATTTTGCGCCCAGTAATTCCTGGGGAAACTTGAGAGCCGGATTTACCAGCGAGAAGAAAACAGTTTTTCAGGAGACAAAAATCAACGTAAAACTTGGACAGAAAACAAGGGTCTGTTGGCTGAGTCCTATAATTGATGAAAATGTTTCTTATGAAATCGAAGGAAAAGGAGGGCAATATGCATTTCGCGGGCTACATTCCGGGGTTCGAATGCGCTTAAAGGAAGAAGCTGAAGAGGCATCCTCGTTTCTTTTGGAAATAACGGAATCAGAGCTGCTCGGAATGAGTGATGTCGCGCTGAGCAAAGGGATATTAACCATTCAAGATAAGGAAAAAAAATCAATTCGGATTAATGTGGGCGGCTTGCATTCCGGTTCAAAAATCAGAGTGGTAGGAAAAGCGGCAAGCTGGAATGTGAATTTATTTACCGGGGAAATTCGTTTGAGTGCTTTGGACCTCAGGAATGTTCCGCAACTCAATGTCAAAGATTATTTGGGGAAAGTAAAAAACTGTGCGGAGAATATAGTCATCTTAACTAAAGGTACATTGCCTTCCCCGATAAATTCCCAAGCCGATACTGAAGAAAAAATAATTTACCAAAAAAATCTTCAGAGCGCAGAAGAAACTGCGACGCGAGTCGGATACGACGTTCAAGCACAACACCCTATTGACTTAGGATTGGAAGAAGGGCCTCTCCTATTCGGTAGCAATCTGGTGGGGATCACGGATAAGAACGCATTTTTCTTTAACAAGAGTATGCAAATTTTATGGTGTACTGATCGCCTCACAAACAAGGTGATCAGAAATTATCAATTGAGATTTGCTACGCCTGAGAGTCGTATTGAGAATGTTATCCAAGTTAACGGCGAAGTATTTGTTAAGCAAATGATTCCGGAGAACGGGAGAGAAGTTGTTCTTCTGCACGTATTAAAAGAGGACAAGATTCAGTTGGTGCAAATTAGGAACCTGGATCGCAGACTCTTTGATCGATTTGTGAATTTTCCAAAGGACCTGTTTGCAGACATTGAATTTGTAAGAAGAGAAGGAGACGAATCCTACAGCAGCCGTAACTTTTTGGAAGTTTTAGCTCGCCAACTTCCATGGAGGAGGCGCGAAGAATACTTGGATTTGCCAAGCTGCGGGGCAGAGATAGCTGCCTGGATGAGCATCGGGAGCGAAGACAATCATCTGTCCGTTTTGGTGAATTTGCAGAATGCCTATCGTATTTCGATGAGAGCCGACCAAGCGGACTACGGAGTTGTAAAAAGTTGGTCCTATCCTCCTTCGATAGGCGGAATGGGGCTCGTGCTTTGGTCTCCCGTAAAAAGAACTGTTCAATTCGTTAAATTAGCGCCCAATGATATTAATCCAGCGATTGTTTCCTATGCGGCTTCTTATGCGGATAATGGCCAAAAAAGAGACGTTAGCGGTCGAGCATCGGCTGACCTACAGCCGTTGGAGCTTCAAACCGGAAAATTGACGTTTGGGGCCAATCCGCATGCAAAATTCCACAGTTTATTGCCTGAGAAACGAGTGATTCCCTTTGAACAATTCGGGGAAATATATCTTGTAACCGAAGATGGTCAGGAAATTTTCATGATGAATCAATTTGGCGCGCTGACATCCTTACAATATTCCTACAGTTGTTAGTTCGTAGGGCGCACAGCCAAAAAAAAGCTGCCGATTCATCCCATGAACCGGACTGTTCATGGGCAGAAGTTGATAGCTTGCTTTCCAGAGACTACAAACCATTAACTTTTAAGAACCAAGCCAAAAAAATTCGCGCACACTCCCTCAAGAACTGATAAAAACTCTCAGTTCTGATTAGATGTCAGCCCGTGTTCAATTTGCAACTGAGAACCACGAACCTCTACCAACCACACACTACCAACTAACAACTGTAGAGATATCGCGTACGTGGAGTTACGCTAAGCCTCTTAAGCTGAAGAGAGGCGAGAATGGCAAGAAACTTCGGACTGCACAGACAAAGTAAAAATTTCCAAGAAGCAGGTTTCAAGAGCCAGGGCTTCATTAACGCCAAGATCCAAGACCTTCTGAATACGAGCCAGGCATTCTAACTGTTGGAGAATATTTTTTTGTGGGATTTTGGCAATGGGGCCAATGGCTGGTTCCGAAGATGAATAAGAGCCGCGGTAAGCTGCGCATAAACTCCTTGCGAGGCAATTCTCGACGCTTGCGATTAATTCGTGGCGCAGGCGCAGGGTATTGGATTCCGTCAGGGCCTTGAGATGTTCTTCCTGTTCTTGAAGCCATTTACCATCCGTCGTGTTTTTGTAACGTTCTTTATCGGCCGCGAATTTTTCCAAAGGCTCAGACTTTTCTTTATACTGGATCAATAGGGCTTGGAATCCTCGACTGAATTGAAACGCCTGTGCGATTGGGCTGATACGAGATTGAAGACAGCGACTGAAAAGAGCGATTACAGCTTGTTCATGCGGGCTTGGTTGGCGATCGCTTTGTGGCCGCAAGGGGATCTGAACGCATCTCGAAAGGATAGTGGGAAGCAAAGCATCGGGCTGATTAGAGAGGAGAAGTAAATAGGTACCGGGAGGGGGCTCTTCCAGCCCTTTAAGAAAGGCATTTGCAGCATTTGGCGCGAGGCGGTCGGCTTCTCGGATAATAGCTACTTTGACAGTTCCGATGGAAGGGCACTTCTGAATGAATTGCTCCAAGAGCCGTATTTGGTCGATGAGAATCCGCCGGGATTTGGATGTTGGCTGCACAATTTGGAAATCCGGATGGGAAACGAGATCTCTTTTATTACATTGGAGGATGAGCATAGCTAATTGGCTGGCAAGCTCATCCTGGTGAACGCTGGACGCGCCGTGGATCAGAAAGGCATGAGCCAGGTGCCCAGCTTGTCGAGCATGAGTCAACCGGCTTAGGGCGTCTTCAATTGAAAAGGCCATCGTGCCTCCAAGGTTTTCAGAATGATTTGAGAAAGTATGTCCACAGGCTTTTTCGCATCGAGAACAACAAATCGATTTGGCTCTTGGTGAGCACGTTTCAGGTATCCTTCACGAACTTTTTCGTAAAAATCAACAGGTTCCTCCTCCATACGGTCACTGGGTTCCTGGGCAGTGCGTCGCTCGGTTGCCCGCTTAAGTGCCAGAGTGGTATTCATATCCAACAGAAATGTGATATCCGGGATACAATTGTCTATCGCATATTTGTTTATACATTCAACGAGATCAGGAGGAAGACTGCGAGCCAATCCTTGATATACGAATGTGGAATCAAAATATCGGTCGCAAACCACGGAGGTACCGTTAAAAAGTGCTGGCTTGAAGATTTCGCGCACTAGCTGAGCACGGCTGGCAGCGAAAAGAAACAATTCCGTATGTGGACAAAGGGGAACATTGGTGTGTTTGAGTAGCTGGCGGATTTTTTCTCCCACATCAGTGCCACCGGGTTCTCGGGCCAATACAAAGGAGATATTTCTAGCTTCCAAGGTCTCTGCGAGCTTGCCGATTTGGGTGGATTTTCCGCATCCCTCGGAACCTTCAAATGAAATAAAAATGCCGCGTTGCCTCATTTTGCAATGTTGTGTTATACCATCTCTTATGGATAATTGGCCTGTTTTTCTGTTTTTAAGAAGTAGGAGCGAAGAATCTCAGTTTGGTCATCTGAAATAGATGGTATTACAACTCAGCAGCCCCATGGGACGAGGAAAAGTTGCGCTCCTACACTGCCTCCAGAAGAAAAGTGGCATAACCGTAAAGAAAATTGCCAGAAATATAGATCCCAATGAAAAAAATTCTCGCCCGAACGAAATGACGAGCCGTTTTGCCTCTTTGGTGACGGCCCCGGTAAAGACTGCTGCCCGTCCGGCAAGGACTCTGGCGACTTGGCTTGTAAAACAAGAGCCCTCTGCATATTCATGGGATAATTTTGTTCAGGAAGGTAGTACGGCGTGGACTGGGGTACGAAATTTCCAGGCGCGGAATAACCTCGCCAGTATGGTATTGGGAGATGAAGTTCTTTTCTACCACAGTGTCATAGGCAAGTGCATTGTAGGATTGGCGCGAGTTCGAAAGACCGCGTATCCGGACCCCACTGCAAAAGAGGGGAATTGGCTCTGTGTGGATCTTGAGCCAGTGCGCACTTTTGTCCGGCCCGTTTCGCTTGAGACAATCAAATCGCATCCTGGACTTCGTGACTTTCCGTTAGTGCGGCAATCCCGTTTGAGTGTGATGCCTGTAAGTCAGAATCAATTTCGCGAGATTTTGAAATTAGCGGAAGAATGAGTTTATAGCGAAATTCGTGTAAAATGATTACGCCTTTGCCGCCCTTTTGCCCCCAGGCTTTGTTGCAAAAAAGAGTCCGTATCTACAGATATGGCCTCCTTTTTGCGTCTTGCCTGGAGCCAAAATTTCAGTCAAATCCGCGATCATTTTACACGAATTTCGCTATATGAGCAGAACGCTGTATTTGTCTGCCAGTGTAAAAGAAAGTTTTTCTTATGTTATGCACTGGATTGGCAAAACCATGCGGCGATCGACTCAAAACAAAAAATTGGTCGTCTTGCCGCATCAGGAAGTGGCAATTCGGCTGCGCAAAACTCTCGCCACTCAGGGAGGCTCGTTTTTAAACATCCATTTTTGGACTCCGGAGCAGCTGCGTTCGCGACTATTACGAGGAGAATCCGGAACGACTGATTTTCCCCAAAGAGTCATTGCGAGTCGTGAGGAGCTTCACTTGGTACTCTCTTCTGTGGCGAGTACATTTTCCACATCGAACGATCCTACCTCTCTGTTAGCTCGTGCGGTAAAGGGAAATCCCGCATGGCTTCTCCGTGTTTTGGACATGCTGGATAGTGCCGGCCTGCAGGCAGAAATGTTTGAAAGTCTCCGTGAAATAACGCCATTGGCTCAAGGCTTCTCCGCAGTTTTAGAGAAACAAGGGTTACAAACTTTCAGTGCCGCTGATCGGGCTTCCCGTAAACTTCTCACGCAATTCGAATCGCTGTTGATTTTGGGATTTCACGGCGGCCATTGGCCACTTTTTCCTCTTTTAACTGCCGCTTGCGGATTAACCAGTAATTTGGAAGTTGTCCTGGATGCTCCGCACGACGCGTCTTTTGATTTGGACAGTAGTTGGGTAGGGACTTGGGAAGTGGCGCTGAATGTCGCGGCTATGCCATTGGAGGAGCCCTCGCCGGAGTCCTTGCCGGACGGACAACTATGTCTCAAGGGAGAAGAGCTGGAGTTGCGGTCGCACGTGGAATTTTTGGCGGAAGAATCGATTTGTGACCTCGCCAAGACTATCGCTTTGAAAGCGGCAGAATTCGTTGGTGAAGGGGCGGAGTCGGTGGCTGTGGTTTTTTCTGCTTATGGGCCACTCAGCAGAGAAGTTGCCCTTGCATTGAATGAATTGGAGATCCCTCACTTTGATGCTATTGGGCATCGATGTTCAGAATCTCCGGAGACGTCACCGTGGAAAGGTTGGTGTGCCTTTCAAAAAGCCCGCACAGTCTCAAAATTTATCGAATTTCTCGCTCTGCAGTCCGGCTGCAGCGATCTCGTCGAGCTTTTGCAAGAAGCTTCATCCGAGATCCTCAGTCAAGATATCCCAATTTGCAGGGAGTTTATCCGTATCCGAAAGAAAGAAAGGAGACTGGATGCCTATGCGCTACTGCCGGACAGTGCCTCATTTGCCGAGTTTTGTGACCTGGTACAAAACGAATTCAGCCGGATGTCGTGGTGGAGTCAGATCGAGTGCTTGCAGGTCCGAAGAAAACGATTTCGCCAGCCTGAAACTCTGCTTTTGGAACGCGATGTTTTCTTACGATGGCTGGAGGCAGCCCTGCGCGATGAACGCCGACGACGTGATCCCGTAGGTTCACATCCCTATGCGGCGATCCAACTTTTGCGCCGTGACCAGGCTGCGTTGTGTCCATGGACACACGTAATCCTAGCTGGGATGAACGCAGGCGAATGGCCCGAATCAACTGAGGAAAGCGGTCTGTTATCGGCTGACGTCATTGCTGATTTCAATCGGCAGATCGCCTTCGCCAATCGGAGCGCTCAAATTCAAGGTCCTTTTGGTGAAGGGCATCTGACGGTCACTCAGCTTCCGTGCTTGGGACCCTATGAGCGCAATCTTTTACGGAAACGGGATTTTCAAGCCTTATGTCATCAGGTCCCATTTTTGTTAGCGACAACTTGGTTGAAGAATAATGATGCGCGTCCGTCACTCTGGTTTTCTGAGCTCTTTCGGCAACGGCACGGTAGGTTGCCTTCAAAGGCTGATTTGTGCCATATGGTGCCTTCCAAGAAACGGCGAGCACTGTTGCCGGTGAAAATTGAGGAAGTCGCGGCAATGCGGAGTGCTCGACTGGATTCAACCGCTCCTTTTGGAGCTTGGGAGTTCATAGCGGATTCACCTTCCCCTCCCTTGACTGTGGTGGATATTGAGCGGCTCTTCACGGAACCCGCCAGAGTCTGGATGAAGGCGTTTCTTGGTGTGAAATCATGGGAAAATCAGCAACCGTTGTCCTGGGCTTCGACAGCCGGCACGTGGGCCCACCGTTGGTTACGGAATGTCTGTACTTCCCGAAGTGCAATTTTTCCGGATCAAGCTTTTCGAAGGGAAGCCATTTTTTCTGCTTCGGAAGCTACTCGAGTCGCGATGGAAAAAGCCTGCGGAGGCTTTTCGAAAACAGTTCCTCCGTGGTGGCCATTTATGTGGCAGCAAGCTCGGAGCTTTGCTCTTCAACTTTCGGATCAATTGGAAGTTTTTCGTGGACAGTTTGCTTTTGCCGCTACTGAAACGTCATTTCAAAATGTTTATGTGCCGTCATTGGAATCGCTGATTTGCGGGAGATGGGATCTGGTACTTTGCAGTCAGGAAGTGGCGAGAGACCAATCCAAGCCCTTTTCGGGAGCATCAGTCTTTGTAGTAGACTATAAAACGGGAAAAGATCCAAAGATTGCCTCCATCCTCCGTGACGGAACAGGTATCCAGTTGGCTCTTTATGCCCATGCTGCCCTCACCTGGGGTGCTCAAAGAGTGGATGCCGCATGGTTGACTCCTCATACGACTGGTGAGATAGTACATCTGCCTTTCGAAGAGCTGGAAAAAATTCAGCCTATCCTTTCAGTCTTAGGACGCATGCTCCGCACAGGGATTTTCGGTATGCGAGGCGAGTTGCGCTCCGAGTTTGCCTTTCGAAGTCCTATGCCGTTGGCGACTCTTGCTATCCCTCAGGATGTTTTAGAAGCGAAGTGGAAGCTGACTCATGACTTCGAATCCACGCGGGAATAAGTTCCAGTGGTTCGAAAAAAAGCGGTTTAAAAAATAAAAATTTGGCCCAACTGTTCAGGGACGAAAAAAATTTCCGTGGTAAGGTAAGCGATAAATATAGCAAGGCCCGTATAAAATGATCATGGATTTGACTGAAATTTTGGCTCCAGGCAAGACGCAAAAAAGAGGCCATATCTGTAGATACGGACTATTTTTTGCAACAAAGCTTGGAGGCAACACCTGGCCGTGGGAACGGCCGGGGTAGACTTGCCGAAGGCAAGCCCCGAAGGGGCGAGACTCAGCGGGGCTGAGTGAGTCAAAAGGGCGGCAAAGGCGTAATCATTTTATACGGGCTTTGCTATAGCCCCCCATCTGGAAAACCTTTTTTTATCGGAGTGCAAATGATATGATTTCACACAAGAAAGTTTACGAAAATTTGATGGAAGGCTTTAACGAAAACCAATCTCGAATTATGAGCGAAACATTAGTTGAATTAATTGAACATCAAGACGCAAAATTCGCTAAGCGCATGGATGAGCAGGCGGCTAAATTCGACAAGCGCGGGGATGAACAGATGGCGTGTCTGCAAAAGGGCCTCGATGAGCAGCGTAAGCGCGGGGATGAACAGGTAGCGCGTCTAAAAGAGAGCCTTGATGAACAGCGCAAACGTGGGGATGAACAGGTAGTGCTTCTGAAACAGAGCCTCGATGAACAGCGCAAACTTTCGGATGAAAAATGGATGCTTGTGTACAAGAGCATTGCTGAATTAGAGAGTCGATTAACCCAGCGTATCGATCGAATGGCTACCAAAGAAGACCTGCACAGGGAGCTCTATTTGCTGACATGGAGAATGTTTACCGGGCTAGTTGCCTGCTTCGGGATAATTGCCGGTTTGGTGTATTTTTTGGTGAATCACGCCCACTTAACCAAGTAAAGTGTGTGTATAAACTGTAAAGGAAGCTAGGAAGGGGATATGAATCTCTGGCCGGATGCGAGCGCGCGTGAAGCATTTGCGCGCGAGGTGGCAACTAATTTTTCCCTGATTGCTCCGGCCGGTGTTGGGAAAACGCACTCGATTGTTCAGCGAGTGTTAGAGGTTGCCCGGCGTGATCCCACGGTTGCATTGCCTCGGCTAGTCGTTGTCACTTATACCCGGCGCGCAGCCGGGGAAATGCGGGACCGCATTTATGCGGAGCTATTGGACTCGGGCGCGCCCGCGCAAGTATTTGCAGCTATGGATCGAGCATTTTTTGGGACAATCCACGCATTTTGTGCTAAATTATTACGCTTGTACGGCGCTTATATCGGACTGCCTTCAGTTCCGGAACCTGTACCTCATCCCATTCGACTTTGGGAAAGATTCTTATTTTCTACAGAAGGGGAAGCTGCCGTTAGAGCGGGAATCAGGGCATTGGGGTCTGCGGTTCGCCATGTTTGTATTCAGGAATTGCTGCGGACGCCTCCGCCCAATGATCTATCGACAGAATTCACACCAGCTTCCTTTCCCGAGCCGGATTTTTCTGAACTTCTTTCGGAAAGCCGGATTACTGAAGCTCGCTCAGATTCTCGAGAGAATGTAGGAGAAGGACAGCGTCTCGCCGCGCAGTGGCTTGAAAAATTGCGCAGCGACATTTCGTTCCTTCCTCTTCCTGTTTATTCCAAAGGCGGAAAAAAATTTCTGAACGCATGGGAGAGCGTCTTTGGCCCTATTCGAGAATGGATACAGGCTCACGTGCGATGTGCTCTTCGAACTATTGAAGTGTATTATCGTAAACACCGTCTCGAGCACGGTCAACTTCTCTATTCTGATCAAATTGCATTTGCCGCCGATCTTCTTCGGCACCCACGAGTGGGAGCTATTTTGCGCAATCAGAACTTTTCTGTCATTTTAGATGAAGCACAGGATACGGACCCTTTGCAGTTCGAAGTGTTATTCGAAATCTCCGAAGGCCGGGTTTCCATGGTAGGGGACCCTCAACAATCCATTTATGGAGATCGAGCCAACTTGCAGGTATATCGTCAATTTCAACGACGTCTTTGCGATTCGCTGGAAGGCCGGGAACTCCATTACCAACTAACTTTTCGCTGCCGCTCGGCGCTCCTCGATTTCGTCAATCAAGCCGGCCCTCAATTGCTGAATGGTCGAGACGGCCAGGTTGCGTTTGTGCCCCTTTACTCCGCATGTCAGGGCGATGTTGGTCAGGCCCTGCGTGTGCCTGTGTTACCGAGCCATGGTAAAAATTCCGTTGCCCAGGCAAAACAACTTATTGCAACCGAAATGGCGACTTGGTTGCGTAGAACGGGACTTGCAGCATTGCGAGCCCGGGATTGGAGTGAAGTAGCGATACTCTGCCCAAGAAGACGTTGGTTGGAAACACTCGCCATTGCTTTGCGCCACCAGGGCTTTTCTGTACAAATTCACTCTGAGCGCTCACTTTTGGGCGATTCGCCTGTTTATGCTTGGTGGACTTCCCTGTTTTGGGTGCTGACGCATCCAAAAGATGCCTTTGAAGTAGCCGGTCTTTTGCGCGAGGTTTTTGCCATACGGGATCCCGATCTCGCTGCTTTTTGTAAAGGAGATCCTCGCCATCTGCGTTTGGATGCAGATGCATCGCTGTCTCCCCTCCGATTGTTGGGAGAATTGGTATTGGAAGTAACAAAACTTCCTCTTCGCTCCGCGGTAAGAGTTGCCCTTTGCAAGACTCACCTCTTAGAACGCCTCCTCTCATTGCCAGGAGAAGATCCTCACATCTTAGAAGCCCGACACAATGAGCTGCTAGTCCAAGCCTCCGATGCCGAAGTGCGGGGTCTGATATTGGAGGAATTTGCGCAAGAGTTACACGACAACTTCGAATCCCCATCCGAACCACAGGAAGTCCGGCCTGGAACCGTGCAGCTAATTACTTCCCAAAAAGCCAAGGGTCTTGAATGGGATGCGGTCGTCGTTCCTTACTTTTTTCGAAAGATCTCCTTTCGCATGGCAGACTCGGGTCCCGATAGTGACGCCGTTTTCACTGCAAGAGTCCAAGAAATGCAACGGGTTTTATATGTCACCCTAACGCGGGCCCGTAATACTCTGCTCATCTTGGATGATAGTGCTTTCTTCCCTTTCAAAAAAATTTCGGTTGAAAAATCCAAAACCTTCAGTTTTGCGGAAATATTAGGAGAGGCGGGTTTACGAGCTTTCGATGTACTTCCCCAATCTGCGACTTCCGGAGATTATCAGATCTCATTCCCAGCCGGAATAAGCCAAATCGATGCAGCGAACATCCCTGGCTTTTGTTTGGAAGGTGCGCGGCGAGTAGCCTCGCAGTTCCTCCGTAAGCTGGCGCCGCACACCCTCGCTCGGGATGATCACTCATCTTTTAATCCCACAGAAACCCCTTCCAGGGCTTCTGGCAGAGATTATGGCATATGGTGGCATGAATGTGTGGAAACGTACTCCTTTTCTGGGTCTCGATGGGCGGACCACCTGAAAAAAATGCTGCAAAAATGTCCGGATTCGGAACGGGGACGCCGTGAATGGAAGCTATTCTCACAATCAATTTTGGCAGAACGGCTTGAGAGCGGAGACTATCTGCTTTACGCGGAGATGCCGATCTTTTTCCTGGAAAAAGATGTTGTCGTGGAAGGTATTATGGATCTCGCTGCTTGCCACCGGATTAAAAATAGTTGGCTGCTGATCGATTGGAAGACTGACCGAGTCTTCGAATCCTCCGAACTATTAAGGCGTTATCGAGATCAGCTCGAAACCTATGCCCGTGGTTTGCAAAATCTTACGACTGAGAAAGTCGAGGCTGGTATCTACGCGGTTACGTTGGGAGAATGGATTCCCTTGGAATGGCGGAAATTTTGAAATTTGGTATTCCTGTGTTCTATTAAAAAATATGGTAAATTTGCCTTATCGTCAAATAGCCGTCGCTTCGACATTTTCTCCGAGGTTTCTTGCAGTACTTGCAGAGGCTTTTCGGGTGGCAGCTCGTTTTGGTGGCAAGTGTGATGTCATTCATGCGGCGAGTCATTCCAAAGAGCGGGAGACTAAATTTTTAAATGCTTTTGAAGAATTGCACATTCACCCGGTTCCCCCTTTACATTGGGCGGAGGGACCTGCCCCAAGCGATGCTATCTTAAAGGCTGCAGCTGCTGTGGAAGTCGATTTGCTGATTGCGGGCGTTGTTGGGTCCTCGGCAGCTACCCGGCTCTTTTTGAGTGATGTTGCTCGTGAGTTGCTCGAAAGAAGCGTTTGCGACTTGTTTTTGCTGCCACGACCGAGCCGAGAAGAAACACCCATAGAAACTGCAGTGGTCGCTGCTGACCCTAATACCGATCTCACATGGGTGAAGGGGATGCTCCATTGTCTCGAACAAATGCAATTTTCCAGGGTTTTTCTTGTTGGGATGGTAAATCCGTTTTCCATGGCTCTCGTAGATTCTCGAGAGCAAACAGTCGATGTCTTCTGGGAAAAATTAGAAACAGCCGCAGGCAATCCTCAGTGCGAAGTGGAAGTTCACATTCTTGAATCAAATACTGGATTTTCCCTCTGTGAATTTGTTCAAGCACGCGATTCTCAACTGCTTGCTTTTCCTACAGAAAAAATTGGCGAGACCAAACGCCTCCCAACTCACATGGACTGGATTCAACAGGTAATCCCTTCTCCAGTTTGGCTGGCTGACCGTAACCGTCTGAACGCTATGGGTGCACACCATCCGTTGGTTTAGACCCGTTCAAAACAGCGGATTGTAGCGCATGACAAGCCCTTCGATTGAAGGAATGCATTTTACTTGTATTCCTCGTTTTTCTAGAGTGAGTCTCCTATAAAAAGCATAGGCGTTTTCTTATACTAAGATAATTTTGATGAAAGTCCCTGTGGAGCACAATGATCCGATTAATGCGCAGATTTTGGCGGTATCGGAAGATCGGATCACTGGTTTTTGCAGAGAACCATTTCGAGAAATTGCTCGTCGCAGCGGAATTGAACTGTCGGTTGTATTGGAACGAATTACGGCAATGCTGAAAGCCGGAACCATTCGCCGAGTACGGCAAACCTTGCTGGCGACTAACTTAGCCGAAGGTGCTCTTGTAGCCTGGAAAGTACCGATGGAAAAACTCGATTCAGCCTTTGATTTCATGTTTCGTGAAGATCCGTTTTCCGGGCATGTTGTCATTCGTTCCACAGATGCAAAAATTCCTGGCGAAGCTTATCGACTTTGGACCACCCTGAAAGTTCCCTTTGGCTCCTCATTGGCAGACCACTGTGAAATTCTATTGCGCGAAACAGGAGCCGAAAAATACCGGCTTATGAAAGCCAGAGGGATTTTCACGTTGGGGGTTGGCCACGTTCGTCGCAAAACTACCCAGCCAGGAGATAAAGCTCCGCATCCTGCAAAAATGCTGCCCGTGGCAGCCATACACCTGAATCCATTGGAATGGAAAGTCCTGCTGAACTTAAAACGAGAATTTGCACCTGAAGAAATCCAAGAGCCTGCTTGGGAAGGGAGAACATTAGAGGCAGGGCTGGACCTGGAAGAGTTTTTCCAAGTTGCAGAATCCCTGGTCCAACGCAAAGTAATCGGCCGGTTTTCGACCTTTCTTGAACACGTAAAACCTTCTCTTCAAGGACAACGAGTGACCCGTTTTAATGCGCTCTTTCACTGGGCAGTGCCCGAGGGTCGCGAGCTTCAGGCGGGCGGAGAAGTTGGGCGACATGAAGTTCTCACCCATTGCTATTGGCGCGAAGCGGGACCCGAGTTTAACAATGTCAATATTATGGCCGTAGCGCATGGTATTGACAAAGAATGGGTGCTTGCCCATAAGGCAGCTATTGATCGACATCTGGCATCCATCGGCATCCCGGTTTTCTATACAAACGTGTTTTGGGGAGGTCGCAGCGAAATCAAACCCTCCGAAATTTCGCCAACAATCCATGCTGAGTGGATGAAACGGATTCGCGGACTACGATAGTAAGAAGATTTTTTTGGCAGTGTCAGTTTTTTAAATCTCTCCCTGAAGGAAATGGCAAATTGGCGGGAAGCCGCTGTCCAGGCCAACGGGGAACTCTTCCATTTGAGCATTGTGTTGCGTAAGGCCAAATAATATAGTGTGTGTCACGACCTGTTTTTGGAATATTTCTAACCATCTGCTTTTAAGAACTTCTATGAAATTTATTGTTGCTTTTAGATTGGTGACTTTTTTAGGACTGATCTCCCTTCCAGCTTATGTGGAAAGCGCAACGCCATATCCTGACGTAGTGGATACTTCTCACGCTGAACCGGAGACAGCCGCATTTTTCAGATCATTTTTTTCCGCTAAGAGTTTGAAAGATCTCGAAGGAACTATGGCTCATTTTTCTCCAAACATGCTTACATACACTGACGCCACTTTGGGGTGGAATCAAGATAGTCAAGCCGCTGTAAGAAAGGTTCTTGGTAGTTATATGCCAAAATGGGGGAAGGGCCTTTCCTACCCAACACGTATTTTGGGTGGTACAACCCATGGAACAGGCAGTGCTATTGTTGAGTTTACGGATACGCCGGAATTATTTGGCGGTGAATTGAGAATAGTTGGCGCCGTAGATTTTGTAGATGGTAAGATCGTTCGTTGGGTGGATTATTGGGATAGCAGCAGCTATGATAGCAATCTCTATCATCAACTTCGCACGCCAAAAAATAAGTTTCCGACAGATTTTAAGGAATCAGCCATAACACAACCTGCCAACAAACGAATTAATTCGGTTGCAATCAAATTGCTGAATGCTTTCAACAAAGGCGAGGAAGGGGCGAGGGCTCATATAGCCGCTGCACTATTTACACACGATGCTGTGTTTGAGGACATGGCTATACGGACTCAGATCCGGGGACAGGAGGCGATTGAACGATATTTTAATCGTATTCTATCTGTCGCCCCCTTTGCCAAGGGAGCTAAATTGCGCCACATTGTCGGCAGCAATCTCGGTGGCGGTTTTGAATGGGATGGCTCCCCGCTAACTGCCGTAAGAACTGGAATTACGACATTAACACTCGATAAAGATGACAAAATAATCCAAGCGGCGGTCATGTATGACGGAAGGTTGCTTGGAAAACGGAAAGCAAATGACCTCAGATTACTTGTTGCGGAACCTTGGGAAAGCTCTGAATAATAATCCACTTAGGAGATGGTTTTTAGATCTGAAAGAAACCGGCGCAACTGGTAAATTGTGCCGCCAATTCGCTTCGATTGATTTTTCCTCGTTCGTTGACAGGTAGGCTTTTGACAAGATGAAAATGACGGGGAATCTTCCAGGACGCGAGGCGTTCTCCGCAGTATTGCCGCAACATCTCGAGAGGGATGTTTTCTTCGGCTGCAACGACAGCATGGATTTGATGTCCTCGGCTTTCGGCTTCCACTCCGAAGACAATTGCGTCATTGACTCCCGGATAAAGTAAGAGGTCACCCTCAATCTCGGCGGGGTGCACCTTTTTGGCTCCCACGTTTATCCAGTCAGTGAGGCGGCCAGTCACACGGAATCCTCTGTCACATTTTTCGAGTAGGTCTGCGGGTTCAAAGCAACCCTCAGAAAGAGAATCCGTGCTCTCTTGTGGATGATAGCCAAGGCCAACGGCGTTGCTCTGAACCCGAATGTGGTAATTCACGGGATTCCATGTCACAGAGACGCCTTGTAAGGGTTCACCGACCCAGCCTTCCGGCGGCAGAGGGTCCTCGGAAGCATCATAACAAATTCCTCCGCACTCACTGGATCCGTAAAATGAATGGATCTTCAGATGGTGCTTTTCATAGAAGGCTTTTGCTGTAGAGGAACGCAAAGGGGCTCCGGCACTAATACATAAGCGTAATGGTAGAGGCTCCAAACTGGAAAGAATCTGAAAAAGAGCGGGCACCGCTGGCAAGACGGTGGCGCCAGTGGAATGGATTCCGGTGGCGATTGCACGAGGGAGACGATCCTGAGCGGCGACAAATGGAATACCCTGCCAGAGGAGAGGGGTTACTATACTGCTGAAACCGTACGAGTGGGAGAAAGGGATGACTCCATAGTGGAGATCGCTCGACCCTATGGCCATAGTCTGGCAAATGTGATCACAATCAGCTAGAAGCTGCTCGCTCGTAAAGCGAATGACACGAAATTGTCCATTTCCTGTCCCCGAGGAAATTTTTAGAAAATCAGGAAGAGGTTCAGGCCAGCGAAGAGGTGTATGAGTCAAAAAGTCCCACAAGACCTGTTCATCACCCATTGCACTGACACGAACAGTCGCTCCGCATAGAATCTCCACCTGATTTTTTGTCTTTTCCGTGGTAGAAGGGTCCAGTGGTAACAAGATGCGTTGAGTACGAAATGCAGCCAACACCAGCGCAGGCCATGAGGGATGGTTTTCCAAATCCAGAGAGACCACACTCCGTTCCGGGAGCCGCATAAATAAGGGCTGCAAGCGAACTGATTCTGCTTCCACATCTTCAAAGGTCCGCAATACATTCCCTTGCGGCGAGAGTATAGCTGGTTGCGCCGCTCCGCGTCTTTGAATCTCTTGCCAACGCGCCTCAAACGAATCAAGAATGGTTTGACAGCTCATTTCGGTTTCATATTCTCACTAACCTGACGTAAATAAAATAGGGAATTTTATGGCAAACTCTGAAGTCATTCTTACTGAAAACATTGGATCTCTTGGTGCCGAAGCTGATATCGTTTCGGTTCGTCGTGGATATGCTCGAAATTTTTTGATTCCGAGAGGAAAGGCATTGGAGGTAACTCCATCTTCTTTGCGGAAGATCAACAACCTCAAAGCCAAGCGTGCCGAAAGAGAGGCGCACGAGTTGGCGTCCGCAGAAGAGACTGCTGGGAAAATCAGCAAACTCAAACTCTCTTTTGAGCTTGAGACAGGTGAAAGCGGAAAGGCCTTCGGATCCATTACGGTCAAGGATATTACAGACAAGATTCTGAGCGAATTGCCCTCCCTTGTTCTGCCTAAACACGCGATTTTCTTGGAAAAATCCATTAAGGAGATGGGAAATCACAAGGTGAACGTGAAACTCCATCCCGATGTTGCCGCCCAGGTCGTGATATCTGTGAAACCCACAAAGACCGCTGACGAAAAACCAGGCTCCTCCACAGAAACTTCTGCCAAAAAATCCCGAAAAAAATCTTCAGAGTCCTAATGTGAAGATCGTCCAATTCATAGGATGAAGCCTGATTCCCAGGCAGATTTTCAGCGCTCAAAGAATGCCATTGCCCCAGATGGCAAGTTGGCCCTTCAACAGAAAATTGCTATTTCTGGTTCTTCGCTCAAGAGCGGAAGTTATTTACCAGATATTCACAGAACCCTTCCTCAAAGCTTCGATGCGGAAAAGGGAATTTTGTGCTCGATATTACTCTCTCCGGATCAGGTACTTGGATTGTGTATTGAACGCATTGACGACAAACATTTTCATCATCCTGCGCATGTCATTTTGTATCAAAGCATGATAGAACTTCACAAGGCATCTCGCCCTGTGGAAATTGTCAGTCTTCTTCAATATCTCCGGGATCACCAGCATATCGACCGCGCAGGAGGGGAAGCCGTTGTTTACGATCTTTTGACGTTTGTTCCTACTGCAGCAAATGCGGAATATTATTTGGACATTGTGCGGGAAAAATATTTGCTCCGCCAGATGATCATCACCTGTACGGAAATGGCAGCTCGTTGCTACGAAGAGCAAGGAGAGGTCCGGTTGCTGTTAGATGAAGTGGAAAGCCGAGTTCTTTCCATTGGGGAGGAACGTTATCGTGCCAAGCTTCCTAAGATGAAGGAGCTGGTGAACACGGCCATTGACAATATCGAAAAACTCTACAAAAACCGTGGAAGTATCACCGGGTTGCCTACTGGTTTTAGAAAGCTCGATCAGATAACCAATGGTTTGCATGGCGGAGAAATGTTTGTGATCGCCGCCCGTCCTTCGATGGGAAAAACTGCGCTTGCCATGAACATTGCCGAGTACGTTGCGTTAGAAACAGGCAAAGCCGTGGGCATCTTTAGTCTGGAAATGAGCAGTCAGCAATTAGTCCAACGCCTTCTTTGTTCCAGTGCGCGTCTGGATCTTCAAAAATTACGAGATGGTTTCATTCCCAATAGCGCTTTCCCCAATCTTTTTTCGACCGCGGACAAGCTCGGAAAATGCAAAATGATTATCGATGACACTGCGGGTTTGACGATTTTGGAACTGCGCTCTAAAGCGCGTCGTATGAGGGATACCGAGAATATTGAGCTTATCGTTATTGATTATCTTCAGCTTCTCCGCTCCCCATCGCGTCGTGGACAAGACAACCGGCAAATCGAGATTTCTGAGATTTCCTATGGGATCAAAGCATTAGCAAAAGAGCTCAACATTCCCATCATTGTTCTGGCCCAGTTAAATCGACAGCCCGAAGCCCGAGAAGGAGGAAGGCCCCGGCTTTCTGACCTTCGTGAGTCGGGAGCCATTGAACAGGATGCTGACGTTGTGGCACTCCTAGTGCGACCGGAAATATATGACAAGGGAGATCGCGAAGATCAGGAAGATTTGCGGGGAAAAGCGGAGCTCATTATAGCTAAACAGCGGAATGGGCCTGTTGGGGAAGTCGCACTGACATTTCTCAAGCAATTCACACGTTTTGAAGAGGCTGCTCACGAAAAAGAAGAAAGCGGCTGACGCAGTCAGCAGCGAAGCTGGCTTTAAGGTGCGAGGGAGACAAGATGTACGAAATCTACAGATTCCTCTTTCCGGGAGCAAACCCCACGTTATAGATAGTGAATTTTCATATTTCCGTAACTTCAACCAAATTTCGCATGGGCAGATTATATCATAATATTACTGAGACAGTCGGCCGTACTCCATTAGTAAAATTGAATCGTCTTACGGCGGGGATTCCAGCGACCATAGCTATCAAATGCGAATATTTTAATCCTCTTGGAAGCGTGAAAGATCGCATCGGCCAGGCGATGATCGAAGATGCCGAAAGGCGTGGCCTCATTAATGACAAGACACTTATCGTAGAACCTACAAGCGGCAATACGGGAATCGCCTTGGCTTTCGTTGCAGCTGCAAAGGGGTATCGCCTTGTCTTGACCATGCCGGAAACGATGAGCCTTGAACGTCGAACCCTTCTGGCCCTGCTAGGAGCTCAGCTTGTTTTAACACCGGGGTCCGAAGGGATGAAAGGAGCTATTGCTCGTGCGGAACAAATTGTTCAAGAAAAAATGCCAAACGCGTGGATGCCTCAACAATTCGATAATCCGGCTAATCCGGAAATTCATCGCAAGACCACCGCGGAAGAAATCTGGGATGACACAGATGGGAAAGTCGATATCCTCGTTGCTGCTGTGGGAACGGGTGGCTCAATCACTGGCATCGCTGAAGTGATCAAAAATCGCAAGCCCGCTTTCCGAGCGATTGCAGTGGAACCAAAAGACTCCGCGGTAATTAGCCAGACATTAGCAGGAGAGCCATTGAAGCCAGGTCCTCATAAAATTCAAGGTACCGGTGCGGGATTCGTCCCGAAAAATCTTCATCTCAACATCGTGGATGAGGTCATTACAGTTAGCAACGAGGACGCCATCCTGATGGCGCGGCGGCTTGCCAGAGAAGAAGGAATTCTTGCTGGTATTAGCTCCGGGGCTAATGTCTATGCCGCACTTGAAGTTGCCAAACGGCCGGAAAATGCCAAAAAATTGATTGTTACCTTGGCTTGTTCCACCGGAGAACGCTATTTAAGCACTCCACTTGCCGAAGAGGCACGTGCTGAAGTGGGAACTTAATGTTTTTGCTCTATTTCCTAAAATACATTTTCCGGACAAACAATGAGTGAGCCCAATCTCTTAACTAAGAAGCCGAATGCCTGGGAAATGGAGCTTTTTTGGGAAAAACACAAACGACGGATCCTTATCGGCGCTATTATCTTGGGGGTAGTTGCGATCGGAACGGCTGTTTTTTTTATTAAGGACTACTATATTCGTAGCGCATCGAGGGCATTGTTCGTACGTGCTTCCACTAATGAGCAGCTTCAAACCCTTATCTCCAGGTATCCTTCCTCAGATGCGGCTGCAAGCGCCTTGCTTCTTCTGGCCGCGGAACAACGGAGTAACGGAAAATTGGAGGAATCTGATGCGGCATATCAAAAATTTCTGAAGAGATTTCCTAAACATCCTCTGGCAGGCGGCGCGGCTTTAGGCCTTGCGGAAAACGCTTTGGTTGCAGGTCGCATAGAGGAGGGAATTTCTCAACTCCAGGCTCTCGCTGTTAAATACCCAGCCTCCGCCGTCGCACCCTATGCTCTTTACACAGGAGCCGACCTTTTGGCGTTCCAGCCCGGTCAGGCAGCCGAAGCTAAAAAACAATTGAGAAATCTCAGTCAACAATTTCCGGATTCTGTCTCCGCCCAGTATGCTGCAAATCTCCTTATCCTCTTAGGGAATCGACCAGGTTCGGATGAGGAAAAAACCGGTTTCACCGTTACCAAGTGATGTTATTCAAAAAAGAGAACCTTGTTGGTTAAAATAGTCTTTTTTGCTCCCAGAGCTTCTAAAAAGTGCGTAACGTCAGTTACTAAATAAAGCGCTAAATTGGGCTTTCTCCAGAAACGATGCGTCGCTGATACCTATTTGTATTCAATTTAGGAAATTCTTTATATGAGAAACGCGGAGGCTCTTTTGGCTCATCTTGATGGATGTGCAAATTTCCCGTGTAGTGACCGGACTTTGCAACGTCGATTGCGCGAGCCCATCCCGGTCCCTCCAAAACGCCCCTTTTTTGGACACGAATAGGACCGCGACATAAGATAGCCGCCGAGGTCAATTGCCCGTAAACGATCAATTCTTCCGTGCAGATGGGAAAATGGAAATACAAATCAGCTTCCCGTTCTATAAACACACATTTTGCGATCAGTTGTCCCCGGTAACGCCCTTTGCCAAAAAGTCGCACGGTCTGCTCGCAAATGAGAATGCCGGAAAACTTGCCCTTAATCACAGCAGATCCGCAGATGGAAAGCCCACCTTCCAAACAGCCCTCTGGCGAAATTGTCAATTGTCCCCGTGTGTCGACTTCCTGCGAGGTCGAATAAACAATCGAGACATTTGTCAAGTTAATTGCCGCGCTACATTGGATGCAGAGGGTCGTTTTGGCATACGCTGACACCTGTTGATGTTGGCCGCAGCGATGGCAGATGAGCTCTCGAGTGAGAATCGTTCTTCTTCCACTCTGCACTGGTATTAAAGGTACACTTTTGACATTGCTCACTGAGTAGTACTGCCCACAAGCCCGACAAAAGGTTGATATAAAGCGGCTGGACTCCGCTTGTGTATGTCCGCAATAAGGACATGTGGACTGACTGGCATCTATCCCTGCCATGTGAGAGGGGGAAAAAGATCAACTTTTCGCCCGCAACACCGTGAGGCGTACCGTAAGAGCCTATTCAAATTTTGTGCACACATGATTGTCGAGAATTTTTGCCGGGCAAAGCTTTCAGGCAAACAATCATATTTGGCAGTATGAGTTGCTAAAACAAGGGCCTGGAAAAAAACTGACTGCAACGCACGTCCGTACAGTGGACAATATCTGAATAGGGCTCCTCACATGCTGGGCTCAAATCAGGACGCAGTTATCGAAGCAACGCCTTTGCGGGCTGGTTCCGAAGAAGGTGTAGGGGTAGGGGGCTGGGTGTTAGTGTTGCGTGGCTGCTGCTCCACAAATTTTCCGGATTTTCCCGGACTGACCTCCGATTTTCCTACAAAGCAAGCTCCTTCTTCGATAACAATGCGCTGGGCTTTGAGATCCCCCTCGAGCTGAGCGGGTGACTTTAGCTCGCACTTTTCAGATACCGTCACATTGCCGATAACTTTACCATAGATAGTGAGCGCCTTGACTTTGACTTCCCCATTAACAACCGCTGATTTTCCCAAGGTCAGAACCCCATTGGGAGAGACAATCTCGCCCTTAATTTTCCCGTCAAAAATACACTCACCCTCAAATCGCAGCGTGCCCTCAATATCAACATCGGCGGTGAGCACATTCTTGGAAGCATTTGGAGATTCTGAAGGCCTGGGGGAGATCATGTTATTAAGGTTCATATTGTTATTTTTTTTTAGCTTAACGGACTTATATATTGTGTCAATTCAACTTGCGAGTTCTTCGGCGGGATAGCTCCAGATTTCGCTTAAAGTGGGATGATAGTGAGGAATAGCTGCTAACTGAGCGGCCGTTGCACGAAAAGACATAGCCACGGCAATTTCGTGAATCAAGTCCGAAGCATGAGGGCCCACCACAGCGCCACCTAGAATTTCTCTGGAATCGGGACAGGCCAGCAGCTTCACAAACCCCTCGGTTTCTCCCATTAGCATTGATTTCCCGTGATCGTTAAAATAATGTCGGGCTGAGATAAAGGGAATCCCTCGCTTTTGGGCTTCTTGCTCTGATAAACCAACAAAAGCCGCTTCCGGTTCCGTAAAAACAACGTACAAAAGAATACGGTCATCTGTCCTCTCTAGTGACGATACCTCTCCTGCCAAGAATCGACTGGCATTGCGAGCGGCGATTTCTCCCTGTTGAATTGCAATATGAACAATTTCATAAGGACCTGCAACATCCCCGGCCGCGAAAATGTGAGGAACTGAGGTCTGCTGAGTGGGGGTGGTTTCAATCTTGCCATTACGAATCCCGATGCCGACTCTGTCCAAATCAAGTCCGGCTATTGCTGGTTTTCTCCCTAACGCGTTGAAAATTTCCTCCGCATTTTCGCGGACTACCTTTCCGTCCTTTTTAAAACTGACTGTTTTGGATTCATCGGATTCCACACAAATCCCCAAAAGCTCCGTATCCACATAAGTTCGAATCCCGCGTTTTTCACCGGCCCGTTGAATCACCTCAGCGACGTCAGAATCAGAACCTGTCAGAAATTGTTTTCCTCGTTGAATAATAACGACTCTGATTCCCAGCGCTTCCAAGTAATGAGCGAGTTCCAACGCCACGGGGCCGGCGCCTAATACTAGGAGCGATGAGGGTAGTTGTTCCAAATTGAGCAAATCATCACTCGTCAGGCTATTAGCTTCAGTGAGACCGGGAATGGGAGGGTACCGGATGACTGAACCGGTAGCTATCAGAAAAGTTGATGCCGTTATCTTCTCGGTGGTACCGTTTATGAGATGCACCGAAAGAGTATGGGGGTCGAAAAAGGAGGCGGTGCCTCGTAAAAAAGCAAATCCGCCAGTTTCCAGCTGTTCTTTTCGATAATCCGCGAATTCTCCGATTAATTGCCGTTTGCGAGCGATAATATCTCGGCCGGACCAGCCAATCCCTTTGGCCCGAAGGCCGAATTCTTGCGCGCGGCCCAAGGTCCGATAACGCTGAGCCGACTCAATCAGAGTTTTGCTGGGCATGCAGCCTCGAAGAATACACAGGCCGGCTACTTCCTTTCCACCCTCTATGACGGCGGTGCGCAAACCGAATTGAGTCGCCGTCCTTGCCGCGGCATATCCCGCGCTTCCACCGCCTATTATGACAAAATCGTAGTTCACTAGTTATAACGGTTTCTGACCACTTATAGCGAAACGCCTATAAAATGATTACAAATTTGGCTGAAATTTTTGCTTCAGACGCGACGCGAAAACGAGGCCATATCCATGTGATACGGACTTGTTTTCGTAACAAAGTCTGGAGGAAAAATAGCGACAAAGGTGTGATCATTTTATAGGCGTTTCGCTATATGGGGGATACAACGAGAATAATCGTGCGATTTCCTTATCGGCGGGTCAAATAGATTAACCCCAACTGGCGTTAAAATCCGCCGCTTGGGTATTCCATCCCCATGGAAGACAAGAAGACCGTATGTCTTCCTTTTTAATCATTGTATTGGTTCGTTCCTCTATCGTCCCGAATAAAGTGGGATTATCATGGCAGCATGAGTACTTAAATTACGGAGAATAGATTTGGTCCCTCGTCAATTGGAGTGGGTGTAGAGTCGAGAACAGGCGCGGTAACTGTAGGGTTGAGGGAGTAGCAGTTTCCGGCGGCTTTCGCCGATACCGGTGCCTCAAGCTCATCCGTTTCCTGTTCCCGCTCATCAAACCGGACATGCAGATTTCCTGCATCCGGCTTTCGGACCAAGGTGTGTATTTATGCTTTCGTCCACGGAAAGTTGCTGGTTGTCTTTCCTAATCGGATTAAACCTAGTTTCTCATTCGAAGCTTGCTCGGTGTTCACTCATGTTAAAGCCTATCTTGCTTCCTTGGGCTACCGATGTGTTCCTTTTTCCTGGTGTGCTTGAACGGTTTCGTTGCCTCCTTCGTCCCTCCAGGTGGTTCCGGGTGGAGCAATTAGTTCCCGGTCGGGTTATCTTCCTCCCGCTGGATTTTCCGCGGCTTTTCACGGCGCACGAATGAGTAGAGAATATACCCGACCATTTCAGCGAGGGGTCTACAGATATAGCATGACCCATATAAAATGACACATGAGTTGTCCGGGATTTTTTCTTCAGAGTTTGTTTTAACAAGCTGGCCATATCTGTAGATAGAGCTTGTCCTGAAAACGGCAAAATTGCCCGGGAAAGTCTTTTTACTCTGTTGAATCCCTCTATTTTTATCCATTGATTCGGTTGTTTTTCAGTAATGCCAAAATTATAAATGCCTGATTTTGGGGAAAATGGCGTTTTTCTGTCTTTTTCTCAAAATTTTTTGCCTCTGGATCGGCTTCATTGCTGCTTCTACGGTTTCAGGACAAGCTCTAGATACGGACGGATTGTTGAAACAAAGTCTGGGGGAACACCGAGCCGTGGGAACGGCTGGGGTAGCCTGTCCGGCTTTGCCGGACAGCCCCCTCACAGGGGCGAGACTTGGCGGGAGCCAAGCGAGGCAAAAAGAACGACAAGGCATGGTCATTTTATAGGGGTCATGCTATACCATCAAGTATTATGCTCTAAGTACTTGTCGATATCCTATGCGATTGTAATAGCCAGAAGCGGAGTAACCGTGTCTGTAGAGGTGATTATCGCTAGAGTCAATATGAATGGAATAATCTGATTCCAATGTGTATTTAACAGAATGTTGTCCTGGAGAGTGCAGATAAATGACTGTACCCTTTGGAATAATAGTAGAACCATGAGGAGCTCTATCAGTCGGGTTGAATGGAATCAGCTTGTGTCTCACATTGCATTGTTTGCGGCATTTTCGATAACAACTACTACCTGTGATTGGGATTACCAGGTCGAGTGTGGCGCCCGCAGGGATAATGATCTGTCTTGAAATCGGCTGAGGTGAGATCGGCTGAGGTGAGATCGGGCTAGGTCCCTTTTCCGAGTCTTGGTTGACTTGTGGTTGCGCCTCAGAGACGTCGCTTCCTCGTAGAGTATCGATCACATGTCCAAAATATTCCGGATCCTGCTTAAAAAAATTGATCGGATCTAGAAACAGACGTTCAACGCCCATAGTAAGAAAATCAGTCGCGGTTATTTGCCCTCTGTGATCTCGATAGATACGACCACTGTAGAAGATGTTGATTGTACCTTTTGAGGTCGGACCCCCGCTGTTTGCACCCCCCTTTGTAATCCAGTCGCCCTTCATGATTTCCATATTGGTATCTATTTGAACACTTTGATCCGAATTGCGGAATGCATGTTTTTCCATATACGCCTTATTTTTATTAAGAGTCGTAGTATCGGCCTCCAGGGCGTGGGCTAATTCGTGGGCGACCGCAGATGCCTCTTCATCAGGATCGTTTATAAAGTGTCTCCCAATATTTATCGTATCGGTTGTGTAGTGTTTATTGCCATTGCCGGTCGATGAAAGAGTGTAATTAGAATAAACGCCGTTTGGGTAAGAGGACACATCAACGACACGTGGGACCATGACGGAACGCGAAGTTAAAGATCGGAAAAATTCTACGCCTCGTCTATGCGCGTCAGGCATAGTTTGTCCGGAGGGATACCGCAACTGAATGTCCGCACGTTGCGACTCATCCAGCGCTATCAATTGGTGGATTTTATCTTTGACTTCCTGCTGGCGCTGAGGCGTGGGATCCTGCTCGTAAGTCATGATCAATTGCCTGATCTCCGGTTGCAATTGTATAAAGGATTTTGGGAGCGATGTTTGCTGTGTTCCCGCGAAATATCGCGGAAAAGACAATTGGGAAGTGGATCTCTGAATCAATGGTGCTAATTGTTGATGAGTTGCCTCCATTCGAGGCAGTTGAGGAATGTTATTAGTCATTTGCGAATCGATACTCCGCTTGTTTAAGTTCCCCGCACCTTGTCGTGGCATCAAAACATAATCCTCTTGTGGAATGAGAGTCTCTTCCCAGCGACTTGCGCCACGATTGTAACAAGATAACCTGGCGCCTTTGGGAATCAGAATGTGACCTGTGTTTTTTGGCGCATGGGCCTTTGGAAGTAAAATAAAGTCGGATCCCAGACGCTGAACTGCTGAGTGCCTAACCCCCCTGCGTGCAATATCAATCACTGTCCCGTTTGAAATGATTTTCCAATTCACGGAGGAGTGGGTTTTCGGAATTAAAGGTCCGTCGTTATACCGTGCATTATGGAGTCCTCTAGCTCCTTCGCCGGTGGGTGCGAAGGTTGGGCGTCTGTTAGTGTGTAACATAGATCCACAAACATACGGATGATCTGGAATCGCGACAATGAACAGTCACTCTAATATTCGATTTAACTTATTGTGTCTAAATGGGTATGTATTACCTAGTGACGGCCTGCTTAATATCTAATACCATCTATTTAAGACAACCAGGCTGATGTTCTTCGCTCCTACTTCTTAAAAACAGGCCAATTATCCATAAGAGATGGTATAATTTGCGGACTATTGCGATAAGTCTGTGTTAGAGATACTTAAGTTGTTTTTAGCGGAATGGATCCGATAAGAAGGAAAGTTAGGGACTAAGTCCGATAAATCGAAGGCGAGGGGGGATGATACCCGCAACAGTCGGGCAGGACGAAAATGAAGTACATCCGAATGGAGGCAGTGAACCGGACTGGTATGGGTGGGATTCCGTACTCCCCGCGCAATAAGGCTTGGTATGCTTTGGGGCGCACGCCCCAAAGCTCCATTGAGCTCAACAAAAGGAGGCAGAAAAAGATTGCCGCGACCCTCTGAATTTGGAAGAACACTGAAGCACTTTCGGGCGATCTTTCGACCCGAAAAGGCTGATTTTTCTTTAACCGGTTCATGGCAGACACTCAAAACAACCCGAATCCCACACAAGAATATGGGTGGCAACAGATTGATAAACTGGAAGGTTTGGAGGCTGTTCGCAAGCGGCCGGGCATGTACATTGGTGACCCCGATGAGCGAGGCCTCCATCACTGCGTCTTCGAGGTTCTGGACAACTCCATCGACGAGCATTTAGCTGGATTCTGTACCCGGATCGAGGTCACCATCCATAACGATGGCTCGGCTTCCGTTCGTGACAACGGACGCGGTATTCCAGTGGAAATGCATCCGAAATGGAAGATGCCCACAGTGGAACTCGTTTTAACCAATCTCCATGCCGGAGGTAAATTCGGCCAGGGGGCCTATAAATATAGTGGCGGCCTCCATGGAGTAGGAGCCAAATGCGTCAACGCGCTTGCCGAATGGTTTAAAGTCGAAGTTTCGCGGGATGGTAAGATCTACCACATGGCATTTGCGCGTGGGAAGACTACACAAAAGCTAACTGTATTGGGCGATCTCAAGAACAAGAAACAAACGGGTACGGCGATCTCATTTTTGCCAGATGCGGAAATATTCACTATCACAACGGAATTCAAATATGAGCGGTTAGTGACCCGTTTGCGGGAACTTGCCTTTCTCAATCCCGGTCTTGAGATCACGCTTTCCGATGAACGAGAGGATGAAACTCATAAACCACAATCAGAGGTATTCGTTTATAAACAGGGGATTGGTGAATTTGTTCGCCAGCTAGGAGAAAACAAGCAGCTGATTCACCCCAAACCCATTTCTCTTCTGCGCCAACGGGACGAAATCTTTGTGGATGTCGTCCTCCAATATAACGATTCTTATTCGGATCAAATCCTCTGCTTTGCCAATTCAATTCCCAATCCGGATGGAGGGACCCACTTAACCGGATTTCGTACAGCTCTGACGCGCGCGATCAATCAATATGCAAAAGCGAATCATCTCTTAAAAGAGAAGGATCCCTCGCTCAGTGGTGATGATGTGCGTGAGGGCTTGATTTGTGTATTGAGCGTAAAACTGCCGAATCCGCGCTTTGAATCACAAACAAAAGTAAAGCTTGTCAACACAGAGGTGGAGGGAGTGGTCAACTCTGCTGTGTATGAGGGCCTGATGAACTATTTAGAAGAAAATCCGGCAATAGCAAAGCGAATTGTCGACAAGTGTCTCACGGCTGCCCGAGCGCGGGAAGCTGCCAGACGGGCCCGAGAAACTGTTCGGAAAAGTGCCCTTACTGGAGGCGGACTTCCCGGAAAATTGGCTGACTGCTCGGAACGTGATCCTGCCCTAACCGAATTGTATATCGTTGAGGGGGATTCTGCCGGTGGATCGGCTAAACAAGGCCGCGACAGGCGTTATCAGGCAATCCTACCCATTCGTGGTAAATTGATCAACGTGGAGAAGGCACGTTTGGACAGGGTACTTCAAAATACCGAAATCCAAACCATGATCACCGCAATCGGCACAGGGATAGGCAGTGGGGAGGGGGAAGGATCATTCCACTTTGAAAAACTCCGATACGGCCGCATCATTATTATGACCGATGCGGATGTGGACGGTTCACACATTCGGACCCTTCTACTGACCTTCTTTTATCGGCAAATGCAGCAATTGGTGCGGCGTGGCTGCATCTATATTGCGCAGCCACCACTCTATCAGATCAAACGCAAGAAGCGAGAGGAGTATGTGGATGACGATCTGCAGCTCAATCGCATTTTAATTGCTCTTGGGGCCGAAGAAGTCCGCCTGGTGAATTTGGCGGATGGCAAGGAATTTACCCAAGTTCAACTCAAAGAGATCCTAGAACTCCTGGAGCGTTTGGAGAAGCACAATTTTTCGATCCGAAAGCTTGGCGGAAACTTTGAAGCGTATCTTGCGGCGCAAACTAAAAGTGGAGCGCTTCCGATCTACCTTGTAAAAATCCGCGATGGGAATAATGAGGATGCAAAATACTTTCATGATGAAGACGAATTGCGAGACTTTGCGAAAGCAAATCGTGATTTAAACCTATTTGACGATGATAAAGACGATGATAAAGAGGCCGCTGCCGGGGAAGAGCCCCCCTCACAGGCCGTCCGTCGCCGTAGGGGCCGCCTTGTCGAGATTCACGACTCGTCAGTCGTGGAAAAGCTCATTCGCGAGCTTGAGAAGCGAGGCCTCCATATCGACCATTATGCAGTTCGGGAAAAACCTATCTTTGTGCTGGTGGAAGGAGAAAAACAAATTCGTCACGAGATCTTTTCCATCCCTAGGATTCTTGAATTAGTCGTGGAAATCGGACGCCGTGGCGTTCAAATCAAACGGTTCAAAGGGCTTGGAGAAATGAACGCCAAAGAACTCTTTGAAACTACGATGAATCCCGAAAAACGGCGGCTTCTAAAGGTTCGATTAGACGAAACCAATGCCGTCGAAGCCGACAAAATGTTTAGTATCCTCATGGGCGATGTCGTGGAGCCGCGTCGTAATTTTATCGAAGACAACGCCCTAAATGTCAGAAATTTGGACGTATAGTAATCACGGATGTATACGCAGAACGAGAAGGTTTATTTGATTGATGTGGCGGAAGAGATGTCAAGGTCTTTCCTCGACTATTCCATGTCCGTGATCATTTCTCGAGCATTGCCGGATGCTCGCGATGGGTTGAAGCCCGCCCAGAGACGCATTCTTTATGCTATGCATGATCTCCGGCTGTTTCCTGGAAAGCAGCAGATTAAGTGCGCCAAAATTTGTGGTGATACCAGCGGTAATTATCACCCGCACGGTGAGGCTGTGATTTATCCTACGCTTGTCCATATGGCTCAGCCCTGGGCGATGCGAGAAACATTGGTGGATGGACAGGGTAACTTCGGATCGATTGAGGGTGATCCGCCCGCTGCCATGCGTTACACAGAAGCGCGTCTCACTCACCTAGGCGCGGCCCTCATGGACGACATGGATCGAGACACGGTGGATTTTGTTCCTAACTATGATGAACGCCTCACCGAGCCAACTGTCTTTCCCGCTGCATTTCCTAATCTCCTCGTTAATGGTGGCACGGGTATTGCCGTGGGAATGGCAACTAATATTCCCCCGCATAACCTTGGTGAAACCATCGATGCGATTTGCGCAACAATTGATGACCCCTCTATTACACTGGATGGCTTATCAGCTCATATTAAAGGTCCCGATTTTCCGACGGGTTGCCAACTATGTGGCGTTGCGGGCATTCGCCAATATTTTCAAACAGGGCGTGGTTCGGTAAAAGTACGAGGCAGAGCGGGAGTGGAGGATCTTAAGGGAGGCCGGGAGCAAATTGTCATTACCGAAATTCCTTATAACGTGAACCGCGCTACCTTAGTGGAGCGGATTGCTCAGCTCGTTAACGAAAAAACAATTACCGAAATTACTGCGGTAAGAGATGAATCCGATGAAAATACGCGCGTTGTTGTTGAATTAAAACGCGATGCGCTTCCAAAGATCGTCATTAACAATCTTTATAAGTACACACAGTTAGAGTCTTCCTTTGCCATCAGTATGTTGGCAATTGATCACGGAAGACCTAAGCTACTGTCTCTTAAGGAAGCCATTCAGAGCTATATCGAACATCGGCGTGAAGTAGTCTTGCGCCGCACCCGTTTCCTTCTCCGCCAAGCGGAGGAACGTGCGGAGAAACTCGAAGGCTATCTCATCGCGCTGGAAAATTTGGATGACTTCATTCACATTATTCGCGAATCCGCTAATCGGGATGAGGCAAAGGGACGCCTCATGGCTTATGAATTCACTCGCAAGCAGGTAGAAGCCATTGGAATTTTAATACGGCATGAAGACCGCCTCAGTAAGGGGCGCTATCTTTTCAGCGAAGCTCAAGCGGACGCCATTCTAGAACTCCGCCTCTATCAATTAACCGGTCTGGAGCAGAAAAAAGTCAGTGGTGAGTATACTGAACTCTTAAAGACGATTCAGGACCTTTTGGATATTTTGGCACGGGAGGCTCGTGTATTAGAAATTATTAAATCCGAGCTTGTCGCCCTTCGCGAAAAGCATGCCACTCCTCGCTTGACGGCAATTGTTCCTGACGAAGGTGAAATTAATATCGAGGATCTCATTGCTAATGAAGGTTGTATCATTACCATCACGTACGGAGGTTTTATTAAGCGCACTGCCGTAAGTGCTTATCGCGCTCAGCGCCGCGGAGGAAAAGGCGTTATTGGGATGACGACGCGCGAGAGTGTCGGAGAAAATCAAGAGGGAGATTTCGTTGAGCACCTTTTCACCGCAAGTACCCATGATTCGCTCATGTTTTTTACTAAGGCGGGCCGGTGTTACATAGAAAAAGTGTACGAAATCCCTGAAATGGGTCGTGCTTCCAAAGGCCGTTCGATTGCCAATCTTCTGAATCTTCAACCGGGAGAAAGTATTGCCGCCACATTGCGCATCCAATCTCAGGTGACCGGCTCCGGCGCAGGCGCAAAAGATAATACCTGGGACTCTAAACTACATATCCTTTTCGCCACAAAAAGTGGGATTGTGAAGAAGTCCAATCTCAGTGATTTTGCCAACGTTCGCAAAGGTGGGATTATCGCTATAAAAATCGAATCCGGAGATGAACTCATTGAGGCGGTTCTTACCGATGGAAACAACGAAGTGGTATTAGTGACTCGCCAAGGGATGAGTATCAGATTTAGCGAAGGCGAATTACGGGATCAGGGGCGAGACACCGTGGGCGTTTGGGGTATTCGTCCCGAAAAAGCGGACGCGGTAGTGGGAATTGCAATTGTTCGGTCTGATGCGAAACTTCTGGTTGCCGGAGAAAACGGCATCGGTAAGCGTACGCCTTTTGATGATTACCGTCTCCAATCCCGTGGTGGCAAGGGTATCATTACCATGAAAACCGGTCAGAAAACCGGTTATCTAGTGGGAGCCCTTTCCGTCAGCGATAAAGATGAAATTATGCTCATTACCACGGGCGGTCAAATGGTGCGAACCCGAGTTGCTGAAATCCGAGAAGCCGGTCGCAATACGATGGGCGTTAAGTTAATGAATCTTCCCAGCAGCAAAAAACTCCAAGGAATTGCCCCTGTCGTCAGCCAAATCGAAGAGGATTCCCTGGCTGCTCAGGAAATCGTCTCAGAAGAATAGAAGCTATAGCATGACCCCTATAAAATGACCATGCCTTGTCGTTCTTTTTGCCTCGCTTGGCTCCCGCCAAGTCTCGCCCCTGTGAGGGGGGCTGTCCGGCAAAGCCGGACAGGCTACCCCAGCCGTTCCCACGGCTCGGTGTTCCCCCAGAATTTGTTTCAACAATCCGTCCGTATCTACAGATATGGCCAGCTTGTTAAAACAAACTCTGAAGAAAAAATCCCGGACAACTCATGTGTCATTTTATAGGGGTCATGCTATAATAGAAAAAGAGCCTCCTAATATCTATCATTAGTTTCTTATCGTTGTTCATAATAGGTCCAACTGGCTTTCGCAAGCTGCAATGGCCCGTCGGCGAACACCAGCTACCAAAGAGGGTTTGCCCTCTGCATTTAATTCTAATTTTTCGAGGTTCGAGAGAATTTCTTTTGCTCTTCGAAGTATGGAATCCGGCAGACCCGCCAGCCGCGCGACCTGAATGCCATAGCTTTGGTCTGCTCGACCCGGAATAATTTTGCGGAGAAAAATAATTTCATCGTTCCACTCCCGCACGGAAACATTAAAATTCCGAACGCCGGATCGTGTCCGTTCCAGATCGGTCAGTTCATGGTAGTGGGTTGCAAACAACGTCCGCGCCCCAATGCGATCATGAAGGTATTCGGCTACGCTCCAAGCAATGGAAAGTCCGTCAAAAGTTGAGGTCCCACGTCCTATTTCATCCAATATGATGAGGCTTTGAGCGGTTGCATTATTTAAAATATTAGCGGTCTCAGTCATCTCGACCATGAAAGTTGATTGTCCGCGGGCAAGATCGTCATTTGCGCCGACGCGCGTGAAAATCCGGTCCACCACACCAATGTGAGCGGATTTTGCCGGGAGAAATGCTCCTGTCTGAGCAAGCAGGACAAGGAGGGCTACCTGACGGATGTAAGTGGATTTGCCTGCCATGTTGGGGCCGGTGATAATAGCGAAGCGGGCTCCTTCGCAGTCCAACTGGGTATCGTTTGGTACGAAAGTTTCCTCGCTAGCACGCTGATCGAGAACCGGGTGGCGTCCTTCCTCGATGTGGAGAAGACCGGATTTGTCGGTTTGCGGACGGCAGTAAGAGCGGAGTCTGGCAGTTTCCGCAAAAGATCCAAGTACATCGAGAATGGCTAATGCGTTTGCTGATTGTTGGATATCCGCGAGGTGCGAGAGGGCTTCTTCACGCAGGCGCTGAAAAACTTCAAATTCCAAAGCCTTGGCTTTTTCCTCCGCACCCAAGATGCGTCCCTCAATCTCCTTCAATTCGGAAGTAATAAAACGCTCACCATTGACCGTTGTCTGCTTGCGAATGTAATCCGCCGGAACTGATGAAAGATTGGATTTGGTGACTTCAATAAAGTAACCAAAAACCGAATTATAACGGATTTTGAGCGATTTGATCCCCGTACGGGCGATTTCCGTATCCTGTAAATTGGCGATCCAAGACTTTCCTTCCCGTGAGGCGGCTCTCAGTTCATCAAGAGCCGCATCGTAACCATCACAAATCATGCCGCCCTCACGCAGAAGTGCTGGCGGATCCTCCACGATTGCGGAAGTCAGTTTTGCAGAAAATTCGGGCAATGGGTGAATCGATTGCTTCACTGAAGAAATGAGGGAATTTTCCGAAGAAATTTGTTCTAACTGAATGAGAATCGAAATAATTCCAGGCAATTGAGTTAACGACCCACCTAGAGCGGTCAAATCGCGAGCCGTTCCGCTATTTTGACTCAAACGGGAAAGAGAGCGCTCCAAATCTCTAATTTCGGCCAAGTTCTGACGCAAATGATCCAGATGCATTGGAGCGTTTAAAAGGATCGCGACCGCATCCTGCCGGTTGCAAATTTCCTCCACTTCACGGAGAGGGTGAAGAATCCATTCACGAAGCAAACGCGTGCCCATGGGAGTAACTGTCCGGTCGATTGAACTGATTAAGGTTGCTGTGCGACCGGAACGGGCCTGAAGCAATTCCAAGTGGGAATGCGTCGCCGCATCGAGCAACACGTAATCGGAAGTTTGATAGGGACACAACTTGCGAAGGTGGGAGACATCCCGCCGCAAGTCATGGATTAAAAAGTGTAGTAAGCCTCCAGCCGCACCAATTGCCGCCGGTATCCCCGCACAGCCGAATCCGTCTAAAGAGGCAACACGAAAACGCTCTTTTAACAGAAGTTCAGCAGGTTCTGACTCGAAAGGGTAGCCTTCTGTCCAAGTGACATTCGTGATGCTAGAGAACCGGTCTCGTTGAGATACGGGTGCAAGAATCTCACTGGGAGAGATTCGTGCCATTTCGTCCAGCAACTGCGCAAGGGAAGGAAGTTGAGTGAGCCTGAACTCGCCGGTACTGAGATCTGCGTAGGCGAGCCCATAGGTGTCCTTTAAGAGACGTAATGCAGCGATATAGTTGTGGCGTGCCGCTTCCAGTCCAATATCATCCAACGTGCCGGGACTGAGAATCTGAGTGACCTCGCGGCGTACCAATTTCCCTTGTTGGACTTCTCCTATCTGGTCGCAAAGTGCGACTCGTTTTCCTGCCGCAATCAATTTGGCGACGTAGTTTTTTGCTGCGTGGAATGGCACACCGCACATTGGAACTTCTCCGCGACGCGTTAAAGCGACGTTGAGTAATAAGGAAGCTTCCCGAGCATCCTCAAAAAACATTTCGTAAAAGTCTCCTAAGCGAAAAAGTAAAAGCGTATCTGGCGGCAAATCCTTGCGGATAGCATGATATTGCCGCATCATGGGCGTAATGGTTTCGCTCATAAAATGCGAACAATATACTCAGTTTTCCGCGGGGAGGGACTCTAAAAATGCTTCCAAAGGACTTGTTGCGGAAGCGCTTTCCAGACGGAGGGAAAGACCCGCTTCAAACGCTGTGCGTGCGCTTTCTACGACACATCGAAAAGCACGTGCCATGCGGATAGAATCGCCAGCCGTCGCAATCGCTGTGTTTACAAGTACAGCATCGGCTCCCATTTCAATAGCTTCAGCTGCGTGACTGGGGGCACCAATTCCTGCGTCCACTATCACGGGCACTTTCGCTTGAGAGAGCATAATCTCAATTTGCCCCCGCGTTTCCAAGCCGCGATTACTCCCAATAGGAGCTCCTAACGGCATGACTGTGGCCACTCCAACATCCTCCAACCGCTTGGCCAGGACGGGATCGGCGTTGATATAAGGGAGAACAATAAATCCTTCTTGGACAAGCTGCCTAGCTGCAAGATATGTTTCCACGGGGTCCGGCAGAAGATAGTAAGGGTCCGGATGGATCTCTAATTTGATCCAATTTGGAAGGCCCGCCGCGGTGGCAAGCCGGGCTAGTCGCACGGCCTCTTCGGCGTTCCTGGCTCCACTGGTGTTGGCCAATACGAGACATCGGCTGGGATCAATGTAGTCAAGAATGTCGGCAAAGGGATCTTTTTTCCCCGAAAGGTCAGCACGGCGTAGTGCTACTGTCACAATTTCCGTACCACTTTCTTCAATCGCTTCTCTCATGAGAGCATTTGAAGAAAATTTTCCGGTTCCAAGCAGTAACCTGGAACGAAATTGCCTCCCGGCGATAACTAACGGCTGATTTTCCATAAACAACTACTCAAATTTTTATGCTGCCCGTATATCGGCTTCAAGATAGCCTAACGTGCTTTGCAGACAAAACAATCTGTTTGAGCGGGAAGCGATATCCGCTTGTCGCCATTGGCTGACGGAATCATCGAGTTGATTATCGCGTAATGATGTGTGTATTAGCTGATTGTGAGTAAAAATCCTCGGGACAAGCCCCGAGGCATTTCAGAATCACCACCCGCCGATACTTCGCCGCACACACAAGGTGATACATCAGTACAGACACATTGTGCGGCTTGTGGATATATCAACTCTCTCCATCCCTCATCTTCCTGCCTCCCAAAGCCGAAGCAAGCTCCGGGGTATTGGACCCAATGGGAATAAACACGCATTTTGCCGTCCGGGCCTGGAAACCTAGTGAATGATCGGTTCCACATCTGCCACGGGTTCCGGGATAACACAATCTCCAATTGCAATATCATCGCATTCCGTATAAGGAAATCTGTTGGGTGGGGAGAGAGGCCAAGGGAATATGGAAAAAAAAAGTTCCAACCAGACTTATCTTAAGGATGGATTCGCAAAAATAGAGCGCGATTTGCGGTTCCTCATGGATTGTTTATCTGAAGTATTGGAGGATGCGGGTGAATCCCTGCTTGCGCGCTGCCTTCCCTGGGTGGGCAATCCCAAGATTGCTTCTGAGAAAATACCAGTCGAGCGGCTTTGCCAAGCATATTCCATTGCCTTTCAGCTTCTGAATATCGTCGAAGAAAATACCGCCGCTCAAGTCCGTCGGCAGCGTGAAGCTGAATTAGGTGTCGTTGCTGAACACGGTCTCTGGGGTTACCATTTCCGGAATCTCAAGACGGCAGGAATTTCTCCTGAAAAGATCGTGGCGATGCTTTCTCAAATAGTTGTCGAACCTGTTTTGACCGCGCATCCGACGGAAGCAAAACGTTCGATTATTCTTCAGCATCATCGCCAGCTCTATTTGCTACTTGTCCAGCGAGAAAACCAGATGTGGACGCCACTCGAACAAAAGGCCATTCGCGATGAGATTAAGGTGGAATTGGAGAGATTATGGCGGACGGGCGAAATTTATCTTCATAAACCGGAGGTATCTGCCGAACGCCAAAGTATCCTCTATTACCTACACGAAGTTTTTCCTCTTGTGCTTTCCAAGCTGGATCTGCGCCTGCGTCAAGCGTGGTCTGAAATGGGATTTTCAACAGATTTTATCAGCGGGCCACAGGCCTTGCCTTCAATCAAATTTGGTACTTGGGTAGGAGGCGATCGAGACGGCCATCCTTTTGTTACAGAAAAGACCACCGAAGAGACTCTTCGGGAACTGCGTTCAAATGCATTGCTCCTCCTTCAACGAGTGCTCCGTGTTTTGCCTCAGAAACTGAGTCTCTCGTCTCATTGGCAATCGGCTCCCAAAGCTTTGCTCGCCACGATCAATAAACGGATTCAACGTTCGGATCCGGCAGTTCAACAACAAATCCTTAAACTTGCGGAGGAACCTTGGAGGCAATTTGCTCAACTCCTTGTGGAGGCATTGCCTGTGAAAATCTCAGCGGAAGGTCATATCTCGCTCGCCTTCCAGGCAGGAACCTATCAGGCCGCCTCCGAATTGGAACAGGATCTGCTTTTTCTTCGCCAATCTTTAATCGAAGCTCATGCCACTCGCATAGCCACCGCCGATATTGACCCCATTATCAGGCACCTTCGTGTCTTTGGATTTCATTTGGCTTCGCTCGACATCCGTCAGAACAGCAAATTTCATGACATCGCTTTCGACCAGCTTTTGCGCAAAGCAGGCATTGTCTCTGGCAATGAATTGAATTTTGCCGAATGGTCGGAAGAAAAACGGTTGGAACTGCTCAATCGCGAACTTCTTTCCCCCAGTCCACTTCTTTCGGCTGACGTATCAGCAGGCACCGAAGCCGATGCAATCCTCCGTTGCTACCGTGTTCTCGCTTGCCATCTCCGTGACTATGGCTCTGATGGCTTGGGAGCACTCATTGTAAGCATGACGCGCCAGCTTTCAGACCTTCTGATTGTCTATCTCCTAGCTAGGGAAGCCGGCGTTACCTTCTGGTCTGGAAATCGTCTCACATGTCCGTTGTCGGTTGTGCCATTGTTCGAAAGAGTGGAGGACCTTGCGCGCAGTTCTTCCATTCTCACTGGTTTCCTTGCGCACCCCGTTACCCAGGCCAGCTTCCCACTTCAATCTCGAGGAACCAAGAAGCCGATTGTCCAGGTGATGATTGGTTACAGTGATAGCAATAAAGACGCGGGAATCTTGGCAAGTCAGTGGGAATTATATCGTGCGCAGAAGTCAATGATGGTGGCCGCTCGTCGATTTGGTGTGGTGCTTCGTTTTTTCCATGGACGCGGAGGAACAATTAGTCGTGGAGCTGGTCCCACCCACCGCTTTCTGGAGGCATTACCTCGGGGTTCATTGACCGGCGGCATCAGAGTGACAGAACAGGGCGAGACTATTGCGCAAAAGTATGCCAACCGGAGTACCGCCACCTACAATCTGGAACTTTTATTGGCAAGTACTGCCGGTGAAATTCTTTTACGAGGCAAATCACAGCCCAAGGAAGAGAATATTGATTGCATCTTGGATTTTCTCGCAACCGAAAGTTCATCGACTTATCGGGCGCTACTAAATGCAGAAAAATTTATGGAGTTTTACAATCAGGCGACTCCTATCGACGCTTTGGAGTGCAGCAGCATGGGGTCGCGTCCCCTCAGACGGAATGGCGCTCGCACCTTCTCAGATTTGCGTGCGATTCCTTGGGTCTTTAGCTGGAATCAGTCGAGATTCTATCTGCCGGGCTGGTTTGGCGTAGGTGCTGCATTGGAAAAACTGCAGCGCCAGGATCCCCTTGCTTTTCGGAAAGTAAAAAACTCGGCGCTTGTCCACCCACTTTTGCGGTATACGTTGACGAATGTAGAAACCAATCTTGCTAGCGCCCATCTTAGAATTATGGAGGATTATGCCGCACTGGTTAGAAATGTTACTATTCGGCGTCGTTTCATGACATTAATTTCCGCTGAATTCAAACGAAGTTACCAAATGGTCGAAACCGTCCTGGGAGGTGCTCTTTCTGAGCGTCGACCGCGCATGTTGAAAACCCTAGTCCTTCGTGAAGAAGCCCTGGCATTGCTTCACAACAAGCAGCTCTACTTGTTAAAGACTTGGAGGGCTTACCGAGCTGAAAGAAAGAACGCTCAAGCCAACAAGATTTTACCTGAGCTCCTTCTCTCCATCAATGCTATTGCCGGGGGATTGCGTACCACAGGATAAACAAGTTCCTCCTGAAAGTGAATTCCCTATTGGAGATTTTTGAAATCGGGGTTATCATACTCGCCATTTGGCACCCGTAGCTCAGGGGATAGAGCAGTGGATTTCTAATCCATTGGTCGCAGGTTCGAATCCTGCCGGGTGCGCTCCTTTTTTATAGAGAAACACCATATTATCCTTTTGTTTATCGGATGTTACAGACATTCCGGGGTGTCTTGGTATCGAGCACAGATAGGTAGGAATAGGTACTTGCAAACAGTTCAAAATGCACCAAGTTATGTACCATGCATGCATCATCTCCCGATACACAAGATCCTCAGGCCACCACTACCATTGAATTTCGAGGTAAAAAATACCGAATCTTTCGTCCGAAGCCAAATGGCAACTGGGCAATCCGTGTCAGACACTCCAGTTTAAATCCCAATGCAGCGATCAAAAGGCTCGGTACATCCGTACAAAATGTTGCAATAAAGAATGCGAAATTGTATCTGGAACGCCTCCTTTCCAATGATTGGGCTGCCCTTGATGCTTTGAAGAGCCGATCCTCAGCTCCGATTATTGGTCAAATTATAGATGAATATCGCCGTGCATGTTCTGAATTGGAGCTACAATCAGTTACAATCAATGGCGGCATCAACGCATTACTTCGAGTCATCAGTCTTGCGCGACAATGCGATAAGGAGAAGGCAAAGGAAACTCCCATTACATTGCTCAATGCCGACCTGATTGCAGCCTACTGGAAAGCTACAAGCGCTGAGAACCGCACTACGGCTGCAAGTCGGTTGAACCAAGCCCAGGCAATCTTCAGTACTCGCTCCATGGAAATCTATCGTCGCAAATGGAAGCTTCCAGATCTTACGGCATTTTCCAGTGCTCCAAAATTGCGACGGAGGTCAGTCGATCAAACCTTCAAAGACTTCGGTGCTGATGTAGCCGGACAGATGGAATGGGCGGCTCAACAGATTCGGCAGACAGATCTAGATACTTACCGAGTGTACTTGTTGGCCGCAAGATTGGGACTGCGAGACAAGGAGATTGTCCACGTCCGGGGTAACTGGATTGAGGAACGTCGTGGCAAATGGGTGCTGGCGGTCATTGATCGGCCTCAGCAACCGTTCCAGACCAAGGCAGGTGTAAATAGGTGGCTGGAACTTTCTCAGGAACTTATCGACGAGTTTTGCGAAGACATCGGTAAACCTCGATATCTCATCGCAGATGGCAAGCCTCCGACCACTCGTCAGAACGCTGTGTATCGCACAGCTTCCGCATTTATTCGTCGTTATCTGCCTAGCCGCTCAAAGTCACTGCATGAATTGCGCAAGTATGCAGGTGCCCGAATTGCCACAGAGCATGGCCTTTACGCCGCAAAGGAATTCTTGGGTCATGCCACTGTCTCTACTACGGAAAAGCACTACGCCGCTTATCTCAAAACGGTTTGTGCTATTTCAGCGGTTCCTATGGTGGGGCTCCTGTTGGATTTTGGGATATGCAGGATGTGTTGAAGAAATAACATATCCCAGTGCATTTTGGTGTAGCCTTCAGCATGTCGTCAAACTGGCAATTTTTCTGGGATAATCTTCATTCCACTCATTGATGCAACCTTATGTTGCCGCTGATCAAAGGAAGCAAAAAATTTGCATTTAGCTTCCAGAGCGATAGCAATGTGTAATAGATCTAGACTCCTTGTTCCAAATTCCCCAGAAAATTTAGCAGAAAGTTTTTCTGCTCTATGAAATGCTTCCGCAAGATTATAACGAGGCGAAGCTAAACGTTTTTCCTCAACATCAGATCGAAAAATATGCATGGCAGCCGCTTCCTCGGATTTGGATATTTCGCCACGAAAATGTTTAAGACGAATTGCATTAGGAATTTCAATTGCATGGAGATGTGAAAAAAGTATCGGTTCCTCTGCTAACTCTATAATTTTAATGGCTTCTGGAGAATTTTTCTCCAAAATATAACTTTTTATGAGAATTCCGGTATCAATGTAGATTCCTGGATTCATGTGTCGCCTCGTTCGTAATTGATGATATCTTGAACATCACCTTTTGTAGGTCCCTTGAGAAATATTTTTCGAAGCCGAGCCATTCGATCTACACGTGGGATTTTTTTCTTTCGCTGTGCAGGAACTAAAGTAGCGAATAGGGTACCGTGTTTGGTAATTGTCACGGGATTCCCCTCGTCGATCCATTTGGACAAAATAGCAAAATGGTTACGTAAATCCGCTACCGTTGCCGTTTTTGCAGTTTTCATTATGATAGGCAATCTATCATAATTTCCGTCATCTTTCAATGCTTCACTCAATACGCCGCTTTTTGATCTTCCTGAGAGAACCCCCGCAAAAAAGCAGCCCTGGCTAGTTCATCAGCTTGACGGCGGAGGATGAGAAGCTTTTCTCTTTTGGCCACAGGATCCATATTCTTTGCCATGCGGATCATGACGCTGACTTTATTGATCTCACTGAGCTTCTCCTGCGCTTGGTTAAGAAACCACATCTGGCCCTCATTGCCATAGAAAGCCAATTGTGCAGCATTCTTTTTCCAGAATTTTAATTGTCCCTCGCTGTCTAGGCGCATTTTAAATGCTTTGAAATCATTGATGCGTTTTGTGGCTCGGTCCATTGCAGTGTAAAAGCGATTGACATAGTCGCTTGGTTCGTAGCCATCAAGTCCAAAGGACTCGTATTTTAGTCCACTAACTGAGTAGGGTAAGGTTGCTCAGGTCAAGCTGTAAAATGGCCGGCGTTTCTATGGAGCGTACAGTGAACACATGCACGTTTCTATTGCCGGAGGAGCACCTAAGGTTTTTGGAACCTTTACCAGTCAGTTGCACGCCCTGCGCGATTGGCTACTTCAAGAAGAGGTGTGTACGGTGGCAATGGAAGCTACTGGAGTTTATTGGATAGCCTTGTATGAGATTTTAGAGGAGAGCGGCATAGAGATAAAAGTGGTTAATGGTAAGTACGTACGCAATGTACCTGGAAGGAAGACGGATATGGCCGACTGCCAATGGATAGCAACTTTGCATGCTCATGGCCTATTAAAAGGTGGCTTTGTACCTCAGGCCAATATAGCAAAGCCCGTATAAAATGATTACGCCTTTGCCGCCCTTTTGACTCACTCAGCCCCGCTGAGTCTCGCCCCTTCGGGGCTTGCCTTCGGCAAGTCTACCCCGGCCGTTCCCACGGCCAGGTGTTGCCTCCAAGCTTTGTTGCAAAAAATAGTCCGTATCTACAGATATGGCCTCTTTTTTGCGTCTTGCCTGGAGCCAAAATTTCAGTCAAATCCATGATCATTTTATACGGGCCTTGCTATATCCCTACAGTTGTCATTTAGAAAGAAGAGGTGTAGATTTAAGGGTGACAGCAACAGCAGAGGAAACAATAGAGATATGGAAAGAGGGAATGAAGGAGATCCAGGAAAAAATCAAGCCGCTATTTATGCAGAAGAGAGTGGCAAGAAATGCGGAATTATTTTTGGAAGGGCTTCTAGGAAACGAACCACGGAAAACCGGATGGATGAGAGCAGAGGCAGCTGGGGATAAAGGCCCCTGGCGGCAACAAGCGATATTAGGCCGAAGGAGATGGGAAGCCGACCGACTCAAAGAGACAGTGAGGGAATATGTAATAGAACATTTTGGGGAGGAAGAAGGAATACTAGTGATTGACGAAACCGGATTTCTCAAAAAAGGAAAAGCTACTTGTGGAGTGGCTCCCCAATACACCGGCACAGTAGGAAAAATCACTAATTGTCAGATTGGAGTTTTTGCAGCCTATGTTTCCAGTAAAGGGTACGCCTTTATTGATAGGAAACTCTATTTACCCAAAGAATGGATAGAAGACCAAACACGCAGAGCAGCGGCGCATATCCCAGTTGAGCAAAAATTTTCGACAAAGCCTACCATAGCTCGGAAAATGATAGAGGAAACCATAGAAGCTAAAATTCCCTTTTCCTGGGTTGCAGCAGATAGCGTCTATGGAATTTCTGAAGTGACCGAAACATTACGTAAAACATGTAAGGGCTATGTATTAGGTACTACATCGAGGCGGCAATACTACTTGTGGGATAATAAAAAGGAAAGTGTTCGAGTTACAACAGCTGAGGAGCTAGCCAGTAAATTACCTGCCTGCCGCTGGAAACGCTTATCAGCTGGCGAAGGAACCAAGGGTGCCAGGCTCTATGATTGGGCTTACTTCAAATGGAACAATGTGGATGCCTCCCAATATAACAAAAACTACACTGGAATTTGGACTAGCGGCCTTCTCATCCGGCGCAACATCGAGGATGGAAAATGTTCCTATTACACTACCTGGTGTCCAAAGACAACTTCTCTCCAAACATTAGTCAATGTGGCAGGAGCACGATGGAGGATCGAGGAAAGTTTTGAAACAGCTAAAAATGAGTTTGGTCTTGATCACAACGAAACCCGTTCCTGGCATGGCTGGCATCGCCATGTTTCCCTGGTGATGCTTGCTTTTTCTCTACTGGCAATCATCCGTTATCGGGTGAATAACTCCACCTTACACAAAAAAAGCAGAACGAAGCTTCCTCCCTCAACAAGTCTCTGGTTTGCTGGTCTATCCAGGAAATTCGACGCCTTGTTACACGTTTAATCTTCCGATCTCTCCAACCTGCTTTTATCATCGCTTGGTCCCTTTGGCGCAGAGCTCACCAAGCTGTTGCTAAATTTTTTCATTCTAAACGACAACTGTAGGGATATTCGGCAGTTGCAGGATTATTTGCGTTTGCGAAGCGATCATATCAGAGCAGCAGCTAGCCATGTACAGCATATGCAGAAGGCCTTGGAACGCATGAATATCAAGTTTCATGACGTAATTCGTTCACTTTCCGGAGTTAGTGGACTTAAGGTGATTGAAGCCATTCTAAAGGGCGAGCGTGATCCTCAAGTGTTGCTTTCTCTTTGTAGCCTCCAGATTCAGAGGGCAAAGCGCCATCGAGTAATTGAGAGTTTGCGTGGGACTTGGACCAAACAGCATCTCTTTGCCCTTAGACAAGCTTATGATGCATGGCATTTTTGCCAGGAGCTCGTTAGGCAATGTGACCAAGCCATAGAAGAGCTATTACAGGAAAGTGTTCAAGGCCTTCAGCCTCCCTCAACTCCCAGCGCAACAAAAAGGATTGGAGGCTGCAATGCTCCTCAAATTAAAGATCTCCACCGTTTACTTATGACTCTTTGTAAGGGAAAGGATCCGACTTAGTTGCTAATAAAGCCCTGGCTCGTAAGTTGGCCGCCCTTTTTTGGCGCGTTATGGTACACGGCTTCCCCTACGTTGAAAGGGGCCTCGAAGTTTACCATGAGCAGGTTGCTCTCTCCCAAAAACGCCTTCTTTCTAAACTCGCAGCAAAACATGGTTATTCCCTGGTCCCCAATATTTAATCCATTCAGTTAGTGGGTAGGGATTCCTCATGAAAGTGCGGAAACCAAACCACTGATCAGGTGATTTCTTTCGAGCGATTTCAATTTACAGAGTAAATGGCGACATATCGGAACATATTGATTCGGATTTTGGCTTGTTATTTTGTCACTATATGCCACTAATTGACGCATGGCACGATCGGCAAATCTGGTTCCAAGATATGATGCATCACGACAAAAGGGCTGGTGGATTTCCATTCCTCCCCGTCTCAGTAATACCGGGAAACGACAGAGACGATTCTTTGCGACAAAACGAGATGCCCTAGCTGAAGTTCAACGTCTAAAGGTCCGCCAAGAGAATCATGGAATTGCTGCCAAGCTTCTCAGTCCTGCCAATGAGCAACAAGCCGCGAACGCTATTCGCTTACTTGAAGAGGCTGGAATTGAGGTGCAGCTTTCCGAAGTGGTAGGCGACTATCTCCACCGCTGGAGGCAACGCAATGCCAGTGTTACATTGCAAGTCGCTTGGCGGAAATACATCGATCACCTTGTGGAAAATGGTTGCAGTGAGGTGCACCGAAAAAATCATGAACGGACCCTAAAGAGTTTCTCCAATCTTCATGAGAGGCTTCTCACCGACCTAACTGCCAATGAGATTAATGGCGTTATCGAGGGCGGTTCCAAAAGTTACTACAACGCACAACTCCGAGAGCTTCGATCCGTTCTTAATTTTGGGATAGGCAAAAAATGGCTTGCGGTAAACCCAGTTCAGGAAGTCGGCTTCAAAAGGTGCAAGCTAGGAGAAGTTGAAATCTACTCTCCCGAGCAAATCCAAGTGCTTATGGAAGGCGCGGCTTCTCATCATTGGGAACTAATGCCAGCCATGGCCTTAATGACTTTTGCGGGCATTCGTCCGGATTGCGATGATGGCGAAATCACCAGGGTAACCTGGAATAGCATTATATTGGATGATCAACATAAGCGAATCGAGTTGCCGGGAAGTGTTACCAAGACCGGTAAACGCCGCACTATTATTATGCGCCCTCCGTTAGTATCATGGATCGAGTGGTATATCAAGAGGGGAGGAGTAACTGAAGGGACTGTTTGTCCTATAAAAAATGGGGTCCTTCGAAAGAAAATAGGACAGATTTTCTCAGAGGCAAAAGTAAAGCGAATTCAGGATGGGTTTCGGCATTCATTTGGATCATACCTTGCAAAAAGCGAAGGATTAGATAAAGCGGAGCAAGAACTTGGTCATCAGGGCGGCCGAGAGCTTCTCAATCGTCATTATCGAACCGATGTCAGGGATGCCGATGCCAGGAAATTCTGGGACTTAACAGCGACAAATGTGAATTGAGGAATACCTATGTTGGTTCGTTACAAAATTATTTGATCTCACCTACGGTTAATTTAGCAAGCGCCTTTTCCATCTGATTCCTATTAAATCGTAATGTTTTATTGGTCAATTTTGTCACGGGTAAAAGTTTCCTATGAACCAATGATCGTAATGTTCTTTTAGATACTCCAAGAAAATGCGCGGTTTCCTCAGGAGTCATCCAAATCGTTTGGAAAGTTATATTATTCATAATCGGATAAATCAGAAGGCTCTTCCTCAGTGATGAGTTTAACGCCGAAAACATGTGATTTTTTAGCATGCCCGAGTTTTCTCATCTCGTATCCGGCATGCCGCAAATAATGACAGATTTTCTGTGATGATCTATACCGTGGAGTTTCGCCATTTTCTTCACACCATCTTTTGTAAGCCGACACGAAATCCTTCAGCGCAGTTTTACTTTCAGGACTTTGAATTACACACTGCTGCAAAAACTGAGCAAATTGATCGGATTCGGCACGGTATTCCTCGGTGGCCTTCAACACGGATTTTGGAGGGTTAAGTCCATTCCCTTACACACAAAATAAAAACCGTATAAGCAACCCAAAAGAGCTGATAGCGAGAGAAAAGATTTGAGAATGAAGTCTTGGAGATGGACAAACATTGGGCAGCACAAGAGATGTCGGCAATAGATCTTGGAGATAAACGGTTGAACAAACGCTCAGTAAAGCTGCTGGAGCTGTTGGGAGAGAAGCCCGCAATGAGCATACCGCAAGCCTGCAAGGGATGGGCGGAGACGCAGGCGGCGTATCGATTTTTTGCACAAGAAAATATTGGCTGGAAAGATATCCTCTCGCCTCACATTAACTGTACCAATCAACGTATGAAGGGTCGGCCAGTGGTGCTCTGCATTCAAGATACTACAGAACTGGACTTCAACGGCCAAGAAATCGATGGATTGGGGAAATTAAGTTATAATGCACAACGCGGACTATATTTGCATCCGACCTATGCAGTCAGTCCAGAACGCGAGCCGTTAGGTTTACTCGATGCCTGGAAGTGCATCTAGCGGTGGGAGCAACAGATTTGAGGAAGGGATTTGAGGGATTACAAGGGGTGATGCGGAATCAAATGGAAATGGACCCGAGTAGCGGACATTTATTTGTATTTTCAAACCGAGGAAAAAGCCGAATAAAAATGTTGTATTTTGATGGGAGTGGGATGTGGGTATCGAGCAAAAAACTAGAGAGGGGAAGATTTGACTGGCCAGATCCGGTGGAAGCAGTAAGCAAAATCATCATCAGCGTGGTCGAATTTATAGTCCTAGTGGAAGGACTTCAACTGACGCAAACACGAGCAAAAACGTGGTGGAGAAAAAAGGTACTGGAAGCAGCATAAAAACTTGAAAAAAATAAGGAAATACCTGATGCTATAGCCTATTAACAATGGCCGCAATCAGCATTCCAATTACCGAATATAAAGAACTAAATTTCAGAGCTCAAAAAGCTGATGAACTGGAGAAAAGAGCGAGCCGTTTAGAACAATAGAACAAACTCTTACGAGATTTATTAAGATTAGAGCGGATCAAAAAATACGGAAGAAAGAGTGAAGCCCTGAGCGATGGGCAACTGGAACTCTTAGGAGAAGAACCCTCCGTAGAAGAACCCTCCGTAGAAGAGAGCGAAATAGAAAAAGAAGCGGGACTGGCTCCGGAACAAAAAGCGGTAACCAAAAAACAGCGAGCTCACGCTGGGCGCAATGAACTAGGGGCGCATCTGCCGCGCAAAGAAGAAATCCTCTCAGTGGAAGCCGAAAAGGGCTGCCTAAAAAAAACTGTGGGTAAAAATTGGTTCAGGCAAATTAGCAAGGGTATGGTAAAGAGCAACTTCACGAGCATCAGCGGTACGAAACCCATAACTCCGTTTTAGAGTTAATTTCACCTTGGCGTTAAGCCCTTCAACGACACCGCTGGAATATTGGCCTTTAGCCTGAAAGTAATTTAAAAGAAGAGAGCGGTGAGAGGTGAGAGTACGGGCAACTTTTTTAAGAGGCTCCAGGTGACTTCGAGTAATTTTAGTGCACCAAGCATCCAGGAATTTAGCAGCCCAGGTAGGAGAGCGATAGGTCCAAAAGTGTTGGAAAGTTTCCACTAAGAGAAAGGCGCGCAGGGTGCGTAAAGCAGAGCCTCGAATTGCCCGCATGCCAGCACGTTGGCTCTTAGTCCAATTGCATCTTTTTTTTAGGAAAGCCCAGCGCATCTTTTTAAGCAAGGGATCCAGACCTGCCTGGGCACGGGCGCGGGTTTCCTCTCTGCGGATTTCATCGATAGCTTCGTTGAGTTTTTTAACGATGTGGAAGCGGTCAAGGATATGTAGGGCTTGTGGCAAATAATGGGCTGCTACCTTCAGATACGGTTTCCACATGTCGGAGCAAATAAAGCCGATGGCCGAACAAAACTCTTTGCCAAAAACCTCGAAGAATAGCTCAAAAGTTTTTTCAGTACGATCGCGCCCGACCCACAAAAGTCGTTTGCAGTGATCATCGATCTGGTAGACCAGTGTCCAAAACTTATCTTTTTTTCCGACATGGATTTCATCAACTCCAAGCGCCTTTACGCCGCTTAAATTCCGATGTTGAATGCCATAATCCACCACCCATTTTACCGAAGCGTATACATCGGCCCAGCCCACTCGGAAGACTCTGGCTACCTCGGCCCAGGAGAGCATGCGTGCCCATTGTGCCAGAAAGAGACGGAAGGCTTCGCTGTGCTGTATTTTTCCGCTAGCCCAAGGAAGTTCTTCTACTGTGGGACTCCCACAGTGTCGGCAGTCAATTCGCCGCGGTGTGTAGACTAGCCAGACCACGAAACCCCAAAGTGGCACAAAGCGCCAGCGCCGCTCTGCAAGTCTATCATATCCAGATCCTTTACGTTTGCATCCTGAGCATCTTCCCTGGCTGCCTTCTCTGGCACGTACTTCTGCTAAGATAACTCCCTTTTCTTTATCGTCCCATCCCACCGCATCATAGACAAATCCCTTGATCGGATGTACCCGCCTCATTACATTTTTAAGCGTTATATTTACCACAGAGGCTGGTTTATAGGTACCCATTTGGGTGCCGCCAGCCTCTTTTTTACGCTCCGCCCTAATACCCAAGGAACCGATCCGATCCTCTTGCTACCTTTCAGCACTGCTCCCCCCCTGTTCCCCCTGAACGCCTGCCGCGGCGAGCGGTGCGGGGGTCTGGGGGCGGCACCAGCCCCCCTGCTAACTCTATTTTTTACCCACGAATTCTTTTATAGAGCCCCGAAAAGAGAGCATGCCCCTGCTGCGGAGAAGAGCGGCGAGTGATCGGCTACGAAGAAAAAGAAGAGCTCGACCTAGAGCCCATCAAATACTTCGTGCGAGTGATAAAAAGAGAAAAACTGGCTTGCCCAAAATGTCCTGAAGCAGGCGTAGAAACAGCGCCTATCAGAGACAACCAAATCATAGAAAAAAGCAAACTCTCAAGCGCAGTCATCGTTGATGTCCTGATAAAGAAGTACGGCGACCACCTTCCGCTCTATAGACAAGAAGCCAGCTTAGAGAGAGATTTTGGAATCGACATATCGCGCAGCACCCTCAACCAAGCAGTTCTAGCCTCAGGAAGCCTTCTGGAGCCAATAGCAGCAGCGATGAGAGCAGACCTATTGCAAGGAAACTACATCCAAGCTGACGAAACCCCAATAGGAGTACAAAGCGAAAAAACCATCGGAGGAAACCACACCTCATTTGCCTTTCAATACAGCCGCCCCGGAGGCCCGATAGTCTTTGACTTCCAAATGAGCCGAGGAAGAGAAGGGCCCAAACAATTTCTCCAAAACTACTGCGGAATCCTCCAAAGCGACGGATATACCGGCTACGAAAAAATCGGATCAGAAAAGCTCATCCGTGCCGGATGCATGGCCCATGCACGGAGAAAATTTACTGACCTCCTCAAAATAGACTCAAAGAATAAAAGTGCCAAAAAAGTACTTCACCTCATTGCTCAACTCTACCAAATAGAAATCCAAGCAAGAGAAGCAAAACTTGACTTGGAAAATCGGCGTCACCTACGGCAAGCCCAAAGCCTTCCCATAATGGAAGAACTGAAGCATGTCCTTAGCCAGACGGATACAAAAGATCAGCTAAAGAATCGCTATCTCCATCTGATGCAAAAAACTTTTGCTCAGCTTTCTTTAATGTGGATTTAGAACTGTCAGCAAATTGACTGCCTCCTCGTGAATTAGGTACTGGAGGCGCTAAGGGGAGTTTAGTTTTAGCGACGGGCTTCTTTTGGTCTTCGCTGGTTTTTTTAACCTGCTCTTCCCGCAGTTTACGTCCCGCGAGATAGTCCCCCAAAAACAAGTTGCAATCTGAAAATCGAGTTACTTCGGGCCATTGAGAAGCAAGTTTGTTTAATTCAATGGATTGAGGGCTGCCTGTCTTAAACAAATCCGGATAGGCTTCTTTAGCCTGAGCATCATACTGCGCTTTTTGTTCAAGGTAAGCAGCCCGACGAGGAGCGTGGAATTGGATGGCTTCTTCGGTATCCAAACGCATTTTGCGCATTTGTTCAGGGGTGATTTCCACTTCCTGACCGTCGGCTGTCCGATAGGTGGTGCCTTCAGGGTTCTCGCTGACCCAACGCCAGAGTTTTTGGGCCTTCTCAATTTCCTGATTTAGTTGTTCAGGGCTGTTGGCGTTCGCAAAGGGGTTGTCCGGAGTCGGGATGATCTCAATGGGTTGTAGCTGTTCTTGGCGGGCCTTTTCTAATTCGGCTTCCAAAAACTGCACTTTCTCTTCAGCCGCTTTTATTTTGGCTGTGAGATCTTCGGTTTTTTGTTCGGATTCTTCTGAGGAAGGGGCGTCTTGTTCTTGAGCAGGTTCCGCATCATTATTGCCCGCATCAGGATTTTCGGCTCTATAAAAGAATTCGTGGGTAAAAAATAGAGTTAGCAGGGGGGCTGGTGCCGCCCCCAGACCCCCGCACCGCTCGCCGCGGCAGGCGTTCAGGGGGAACAGGGGGGGGAGCAGTGCTGAAAGGTAGCAAGAGGATCGGATCGGTTCCTTGGGTATTAGGGCGGAGCGTAAAAAAGAGGCTGGCGGCACCCAAAAGGGTACCTATAAACCAGCCTCTGTGGTAAATATAACGCTTAAAAATGTAATGAGGCGGGTACATCCGATCAAGGGATTTGTCTATGATGCGGTGGGATGGGACGATAAAGAAAAGGGAGTTATCTTAGCAGAAGTACGTGCCAGAGAAGGCAGCCAGGGAAGATGCTCAGGATGCAAACGTAAAGGATCTGGATATGATAGACTTGCAGAGCGGCGCTGGCGCTTTGTGCCACTTTGGGGTTTCGTGGTCTGGCTAGTCTACACACCGCGGCGAATTGACTGCCGACACTGTGGGAGTCCCACAGTAGAAGAACTTCCTTGGGCTAGCGGAAAAATACAGCACAGCGAAGCCTTCCGTCTCTTTCTGGCACAATGGGCACGCATGCTCTCCTGGGCCGAGGTAGCCAGAGTCTTCCGAGTGGGCTGGGCCGATGTATACGCTTCGGTAAAATGGGTGGTGGATTATGGCATTCAACATCGGAATTTAAGCGGCGTAAAGGCGCTTGGAGTTGATGAAATCCATGTCGGAAAAAAAGATAAGTTTTGGACACTGGTCTACCAGATCGATGATCACTGCAAACGACTTTTGTGGGTCGGGCGCGATCGTACTGAAAAAACTTTTGAGCTATTCTTCGAGGTTTTTGGCAAAGAGTTTTGTTCGGCCATCGGCTTTATTTGCTCCGACATGTGGAAACCGTATCTGAAGGTAGCAGCCCATTATTTGCCACAAGCCCTACATATCCTTGACCGCTTCCACATCGTTAAAAAACTCAACGAAGCTATCGATGAAATCCGCAGAGAGGAAACCCGCGCCCGTGCCCAGGCAGGTCTGGATCCCTTGCTTAAAAAGATGCGCTGGGCTTTCCTAAAAAAAAGATGCAATTGGACTAAGAGCCAACGTGCTGGCATGCGGGCAATTCGAGGCTCTGCTTTACGCACCCTGCGCGCCTTTCTCTTAGTGGAAACTTTCCAACACTTTTGGACCTATCGCTCTCCTACCTGGGCTGCTAAATTCCTGGATGCTTGGTGCACTAAAATTACTCGAAGTCACCTGGAGCCTCTTAAAAAAGTTGCCCGTACTCTCACCTCTCACCGCTCTCTTCTTTTAAATTACTTTCAGGCTAAAGGCCAATATTCCAGCGGTGTCGTTGAAGGGCTTAACGCCAAGGTGAAATTAACTCTAAAACGGAGTTATGGGTTTCGTACCGCTGATGCTCGTGAAGTTGCTCTTTACCATACCCTTGCTAATTTGCCTGAACCAATTTTTACCCACAGTTTTTTTTAGGCAGCCGGATTTTCTTTGGGAGGCTCTTTATCTTGGAGATCGCCACTATCAGGACTGGATTCGCTTGACTGCTCATCAACGATCTCTTCGAGCTCATTTAATTCGGGAATGTAGTCCCGGTAATCCCCGTATGTTTTCTTTTCTTCTGTAACCGCTTGCACCTCTGACATGCGGTTCCTGTGACATGACGGCAGGTGGTAATCAATAGGGTGTTCGCCCGAATCGACTCTAATCGAACCGAATTAGGTATCGTTATGATTGCTGGAGGGGAGAATGCCTGGTAACTTGTCACCCCTCCGTCAACTACGAGATGATCACCAGGAAGCAAAAGTGAGTGACATACAACAGATTTTTGCGCGTCGTCTCCGGCAAGCTCTCGTTATAGTGGTTGCGCCAAGTTGCGTTTAATTTTCTCAGTGTTGTAGGAAAATGCCGGCTTTGGTTAAAAAATATGTTGATATTCCCCATTTGGTTAAAAAGTTTTTTTAACTAAACGGATGGAAACTGAGAATTTTTTAACCAAAGCAAACTTGGATTGGACGGAGAAGAATCAAAAAAGACTCTATCAATGTCTGTGTGCGGCGTATAATTTGACCGAAGAACTGATTTCCCCTTTGCAACACGCTGCTTTTAAAATAAGGGAATGAGTTTCAAATTCTTTCCTGAAAATCGACCTTGATGAATTTCGGAGAGAGTTTCACCAGTTCGTAAATCATTCCGGCAGTTCATCACCGGCTTGCGGCGGAGCATCAGGAATATAGTCTTTCAATTGTTCCCATCCCTTGCCTGTTGCAGCCTTAGCCCTTTGTTCAATCAGATTAAAGGTACCAAGAAGAGATTCGTTTGTCGTGAGTAGCTCGATGCCACCATATGCCATATCCGCATCATGTGTAAGCATTTTCCATCCCTGTTTGCGGCAGATTTCAACGTATACAGCATCGTTAAATTCGCATGCTCCATCTTCGATAGCCTTTAAAATAGAAGAAAGATCAATTTGTGAAATTAGGGTGTCGCGCAATTCAGTAAACGTCAGAATGTTCCTTATATTGTTAGTAGCAGCCTGTCCCACAGAAGTAAAGGCGGTTGACTGTCGAAATTTTTTCCGATTTTTATACTGTCTTTCCCATAACCCTCGATACTCGCATTGGATATAACGGTTAAAATATTCACTCAATATTAGTGAGCTGATTATTGGACGAGCGTTTGCCTCCCTCAGTTTTTTAAAAATTATGCTGTATTTGTAATCCTGCGAAGCATGTGAAGCTGGTGGCTTTGTCGGTGGATAAAGAAAAATCCAAACGTTTGTATCAACTAAAATTTCTTCGTCTTTGGTAAAGCTATAGTTAAGTGCATTGTGAGCTTTACTCATGTTCTTCATCACTTATTTCATCATTCCAAATTTCATCATAAGTTAGTGGATCTGCAAAATATCGTTTTGCGTTTGCAATAACCACATTCAACATTTCTCTGTCATCATCTGTAATCTCTGTGGGAATAAGATGCGTTTTTAGGAAATCTTCCGTAAAGTCTCCGCTGTAGAGTTGTCCGATTGCGACATTGAGAAATGCAGTAATTAAATTTTCGCGACCAGAAAATGATAGTTTTACAACACGGTTTTCTTTAAATGCGGCTACAATCTTTTCGTAGACTTTCTGTCCATCCTTTTGGGATATCCAGAAAGGACCACCAACAATATCGTAAATTCGGAGTAAAATTGTTTCTGACATAGTAATCGTTTCTGGCATGGTTTATGATAAATTGTCAGATTTGTTTTCCATACTCAAGCTGTATGAAGAGGTGTCAGCCGTATTTATTTCAAGATTCACGACAGTTCCAGGGAAGGACTCATCGAAGCGGGAGATGGTTTCGCCATTCCCTCCACATTCCCAGTATCCTCGATCAGACACAATCTGTAGAAGTCCGCCATTTAGTTTGGCAAACTCGCGTAATAATTTCAACCCCAGTCCACTGGGAACATTTCCTTTACGAGTTGTATTCCGGTCTTCCAAAGCCCAGCGGATAGCCGTGTCTGAATTCAATATCAGTCCGAGTTCCTTGTAGATTTTCTGCCGAAATCCAATACCTGCATCAGCGACGCAGAAAGTCAAACGATGTTGTTTTGGAAAAAATTGTCCACAAACAAAAATTCCGAACTTTGTTTCCGAGTGTGTCGCTGCATTTTCGAATATTTCCAGAATGTTTCTTTTGAAACGCTCCTCAAGTAATTTGGACATTTTGGGAATTTCTTTTCGGTAAAAATATGTTTTCAAATAATAAGCAAAAGGCTCGGCATCTTCTGAATTAAAGCTTTGATAGGGAATCGTAGTGCCGTGCACATCAGCTTTAGAATGACCATGCCTGGCAAGAAAATTATTTCTTAGGAAAATGTCTTCAACAGCAGGTTTAAGATTCATTAACGACACGGTATTGTCGTATTCAATAGGGCTTAATATAACACCGAGCGCGGCAGTCATATTTGCATCGATCCAATTTGCTTCCGAAAAATCCACATGTACTTCGTCAGTAAAGTCAGAAAAGCGCTCTTTTGTGGAATTTGCGATTCTTGCAAGTGATGAAAATCCAGAATAGTTACTCTTCAAACTGGGTATTTTGACGACCATATGCCATGTTCTGCATGACTAAATGTGGCAATGCAATATCGTAAATCGATGAACAACAAAGCAAAGAATACTACCGTCCTCTCTTCTGGCCGCTACACAGGAGAGATGCTGTTGGAAAAGCGTCCGGAGATTTACAAAGCGATCGTCAAGATGTTGGCCTCCAGAGTTCCCATCAAACAAATCAAAGCCTTCTTGGGTGTTCATCACCTCACGATAGCCGCTGTAGCCGAAAGAGAGGCTCCATCCATCGACACCATGCGCAAAAGGCTTACAGCCCAAGCAGCGGTCGCTCTGGAGGTCGTAGGCGATGAGATCATAGAAAATGTCCTTGAAGGCAAAATGAAGCCCTCTGAGCTGTGCCGCATGCCTATGGCACCCTCTTCGATCGATATCAGCTCCTCACTGGTGGTGCCACTGTCAGAATCGAAAAGATCGAGACAGAAGACATCCATGCCAAGTTGGAAGAGTTCTTGAGCAAGTTGCCGGAGGCTGATGTGAAAGTGATCGAAAAGACGGGGGAAAATACCGGTTCGGCTGAGGAGAAAAACGGCCTATTACCTGTTGCAGAAGCGCCTCAAACACCTGCCGAATAAGAGGCATCAACTGATTGACATTCAGATGTTTTACTTTGGAGTATTACGAAATAGTACACCGCATCCTGTTGCGTGACACCAAAATTAAGACCGGGGGAGGAGGGGGTCAAAAAAGCCCCAGGGGGTGGATTTTATGATCGGTTCAGGCGGTGGAAAATTTTTATCTCCACAACTTTTTTGAACCGTATATGCACTTTACCGCATTCTTGAAGTCTCAAAGCTGCACTGCACAAAGTTCTCTGATGATCCCCCACGAAGGCATCTTCTATCCGCACTTAGAAAATACTAAAATCGCAAATGCCATTCAATCGCTCTAACCTGGAAATTTCATAGGGGGTTGGGAAGCAAGAATAAATGAGAGAATAACGGAAAGAAGGGGTCTGAAAGGAGCAAAAAAATAGATTTTATGAAGGTCTGGATAGAGTACCCCCAACCCCCATTGTTTTTTGTGCCGGGGACAGCACCAATAAAACTCAGGTGGAGTTGAGGCGACTCAAAGCGGCCAGGAAGAGATGGCGATAGGGATAGGAACTGGAAAAGAAAAGTCGGATACGTCGCGTATTTCGTAAAATAACGGTACCGATTTTGAAGAGTTTGAGCCGGATGGTTTGAACTTGGGCGTTAGCCAGTTTGGTACATTCTAGAGCATTTTACATTTAAGTAGATACAATTGAACCTGGTATGCTAAAAAGAACGAATGGCGAAGGCATATTCCAAAGATTTAAGAGAACGAGCATTGAGAGCAATAGATCGAGGAGAGAAACCTGGGACAATAGCCAAAAAACTTGAAGTGAGCCGCCAATGGGTACATCGGTTAAAAAAACGATCTGAAGAAACCGGAGAACGCGGGAGTTTTCCAATGGGCGGGCATCGCAAGAGCCGAATTGGGCATCTTGAAGCCGAGATTGGAAGCTGGGTAGAAGAGCAACCGGGAATCACATTACGGGAAATGAGTGAAAAATTGGAGAAAGAGCACGCAATCTTAATAGACATCCACAGTTTATGGCATCGATTAAAAAAATGGGGCATTACCTATAAAAAAAAGCCTACGGGCCACCGAACAAGATCGGCCAGATGTACAACAAGCCAGAAAGGAGTGGAAAGAAAACCAACCTACCATGGCAACAGATCGGCTTTTCTTTCTGGATGAAAGCGGAGTCAATACCAAAATGATTCGCCTTTATGGCCGCTCTCGAAAGGGAATGCGGTGCATGGATAAAGTCCCTCATGGAAATTGGAAAACAAGCACCTTCATTGCAACTTTGTCTCATGATGGTCTGGTAGCTCCCTGGGTACTTGATGGTCCTATGAACAAAGAAGCCTTTGTAACCTATTTGAAAGAGGTCCTTGGGCCAATCCTTAAGCCGGGTGATGTTCTCATAATGGACAATCTTTCTTCTCACAAAAACATTGATGTCCAAAAAATTATAGAAGCCCGTGGTGCAAAACTCCTCTTTTTGCCCGCTTATTCACCAGATCTCAATCCAATTGAAAAATTTTTCTCCAAATTAAAAGCCCATCTTCGAAAAGCAGCCGCCAGAACGCTCGATGCCGTTCTCTCTTCCATTTCCAATATTTTAAATTCTCTCACAAAAGACGAATCTTCCAATTATTTTCGTCGCGCAGGATATGGAAATACTGTAACTACTTAAATGAAAAATGCTCTAGTAGCGAAATATCTTTTGATGCGTTTCCCGGCAAACGAAGCACGCAATTCTAACTTCCAGGGAGCGGAAGGTCGAGCTGGGTAGTATGCAATAAGGTATGGCGTATTTTTGGCTGGCATGTTGTGGCCCACTGTGGCCCGTTGAAACGGGAAATCAAGGTAACTCAAGTACACTCAAAGGCAACTAAAGTTTGAGACCGACATACCTATAGAGCGAGAATTTATGGGGTTCCAGAGTCCTTTTTCAGGGTAAAAAAGAAAGGTGGCTAGGGAGGGAATCGAACCCCCGACACGAGGATTTTCAGTCCTCTGCTCTACCGACTGAGCTACCTAGCCGTGCGAGACCGGTTCTGAGAAGGGAGGAGTGTATTGTAATTTCCGAAGCGGATGCAAGGCCGGCGTTTTGAAATTTACGGTTGGGTGAGCGACAGCAACCCCACTTTTGCCAACAGAAAAATCAAGAGCGCTTGATCCAGTGTAACCGGACCCGTGGAATCAAAGACCATTACGTTCCCTTGAAGTTGTTGGACAGCAACGATTGGCTGGAGATGTTTACTAATGGACGCCGCAGACGGTAGTTTTGAGGTATCAAATTGCTGCATGACATCCGGTCTCACAACCGCGCCAAACATGATTACAGGACGTAACAGAGCATATATCCGTTCAAAAAGGTCTTTTGTGTTGATAAAGGCGAAAAGGATGTTTTGAGATTGGTAGTGTTGGAGCGCAGGGGCGAATGCGGAAGAATTTTCCAGTGTTGGCGAGGACCCTTCCGAAGACAATGTTTCTTCCACATCGAGACTTGTTAAGCCTGCAAAAAGAAGACTCTCTCGAAAAGCGACGGTGGGGACAAAGAGAGGAGATTGGGGCGATTCCGACTGGTATGAGGTGACGTGAGGCAACTTCGGATTCGGAAGAAGTGGCTTGAACCCCATCCGATCCAACCAGGTGATTGCTTGCACCCGGTCCCGGATTTCGGTCACCAAAATTGCGGATGGGCGAAAGTTTGTCGAAGGCCATGAGCAAAAAAGTGCCGCTTCGGAACCAAAAATTTGATCAAAAGCTTTCAGTGGAAAATGGTTTTCCGCCAAAAACTCAAGGAGTTTGTTGGCCAATAGTGACATTTCAAAAAGCGGAAATCCTTGCCTGGCCACTTCCAGATAGGCGAGCGTCTCCGGATGAGTAAATTTCATCGCAATATGCTTAATTGGAGGAATTACAGTAGAATTGTCCAAGATAATCGCCAGGGTATCCCGGAGATTAGGCCCTTCAAATCTCGACGAGATTGCGAGAGATCCCAGTTTTTGCAACTGCTGCACTTGGGCGGTATCAGGGACGCTTCCCATACTGGCTCCTACTGCCAGCAATGCATTCAAAGCGGATTTTGAGTTGATAAAAATTTCAAGATCCGGTTTTTGGGGAAGGTGAGTCATTGTCTGGAGATAATCAGAATTCTGCGCCAAAGATGGCCCCAGGTTCTTTCCGGCCGCTCGATTCAGAGTGTCTTGCAGTGTAGGTAGGTCATTGGAAATGAATGCCCATCTGCCGTACATCGCAGAATGAAGGGTGGTATTCTGATAAATTGTGGAATCAATGGTATTGCCATTGTAGTGGACTGAAGAACGCGAAGAAATTGTGATGCCTCGAGCAATTTTGCTTCGAAGGAATTCCAATGTCTCGTTCGCTTTCTTGCGGCTTCCCAGAAACTGAAAGCCTAAAAGAACATGCGCTCCCTGTGGCGATAGTTCGGTCGCGGTCAAAAAAATCGTCCTTGGCTTGACCGCAAGAACTTGAGTGCCCATATTTTGTCCCCCTTGGAAGGAATGCAAAATCGGATTCTTTAGAAAGTCTTTAACATCAGGCTCTCGAGCAATATTTGCTAGGCTGCTCTTTGGCCATCGGAGAGCTGTTTGAATCAGGTTTGGTACGCGGGCAAAAGCAATGGTTTCGGCAGGAACGAGCTTTGCGGGATCTGAGATACCCAGGGACCGAATAAATCTGAAAAGGAGTACGACGGATGTGGCTGCAAAAATGGCCAGAATAACGAAAATCAAGAATGTTGTTTTTTTCATGTAGTGATGACCGCCGATCCGGAGAGAGAATGTTTTCATAGAAATCCTCGGCGGCAAGGTATTTCAGAGTGACCGGGTAGAACGAACGGTCAATTTTCAATGGAAAAAGAACCGAAATGCGAGATGATTCATTGGAGCAGAGTATTGCGCCATGAAGTCAAGCCAATTAATATAGTGGATGTTTGTATGATTGTCGTCGAAAAATTGACAAAGTGTTACGCTGGAACCACAGCGGTGGATGCTATTAGTTTCAAAGTGAACAAAGGGGATATTGTTGGTTTTCTCGGTCCGAACGGAGCGGGGAAATCCACTACTATGCGGATGCTTGCCAGCTACCTCCCACCTACCTCCGGCGTTGCCACAGTAGCTGGTTATGATATTTTTCGAGATTCGCTTAAGGCCCGAGAACATATTGGATATATGCCGGAAGGGGTTCCACTCTATCAGGATATGCGAGTTAATGAATATTTAAAGTATCGTGCCGAACTCAAAGGAGTACGCGGACGGAGGATGAAAGAGCGGCTCAGCGATGTTTACGAACTCTGTGGGTTATGTGAAGTACAAAAAAAACTCATCTCGGCACTCTCAAAAGGCTTTCGTCAGCGAGTCGGACTTGCGGATGTTTTGTTGCATGAACCGGATTTGCTGATTTTGGATGAACCCACTATCGGATTGGATCCCAATCAGATTCGTCAAATGCGCGAATTGATTCGGAAATTAGGCTATCATCATACTATTTTGCTTTCGACACACATTCTGGCTGAAGTGGAAATGACTTGCAATCGTGTGATTATTATTAATCAAGGAAAAATTGAAGTGGTGGACACACCACAAAATCTACGGGCTAGGATGCAAATTTCGGGACATGTTTATTTGGAAATTCGCCACAACACTCCAATAGAGGTAGCAGCTCTTCTCCAAACGCTTTCGGGGGTAGTCTCTGTGGACTTTGTGCAGAACGGCGAGTGGTGTGAATTCCGCTTACAGACTACTCATGATCCGCGCGAAGCTATTTTTGAAATGGTTCTGAAATACTGTTGGCCCCTTCGTGAGCTCAGGCGGTCCCAAGTCTCTCTGGAGGACATTTTTGCAGATATTACTCATGCGGAAGAAATTTAACAATTTTACACTCATCCTGACAGGCCGCCGGACTGGGTTCACATACTAATAGAATCGAAACTTAAGACGATGATCCGAAGATTTCATACCTTGCTCCGCCACGAAATCGGCCATTATTTTTGGTCGCCGCTGACTTATGTCGTCTTATTTTTTTATTTGTTGCTCACGGGGTTTATTTTTCATGCAGCCCTCACTGTTCTAAATGCTAATCCCAGCCAATATAGTTTGGTAGAGGCCTTTTTTAGTACAGTCTTCTTTTGGTTTGGTTTCATCCTGATTTTTCCACTAATCACGATGCGGCTCTTTTCCGAGGAATATAGACTGGGGACGATTGAAACTTTGATGACAGCACCGGTTCGTAGTGGAGAGGTGGTTCTTTCAAAATTTTTTGCAGCATTTTTTTTCTACATTGCTCTTTGGGCGCCGAGTCTTTTATATTTTGTGATATTTGAGCTCAAAACCGGGGCGCACGCAGCCAGTGCCGTGGGGCCCTATCTCGGCGGCTATGGGATTCTTCTTTTGATTGGAATGTTTTATATTTCCATCGGATGTTTAGCTTCGGCTTTAACGAGCAGTCAATTAGTGGCAGCAGCGGTTTCTTTTTCGCTCATTACTATCTTGTTTTTTATGGGTTTGTTGAGTTTAGCATTGAATGTGAACCCCTTCCTTCGAGATCTTACGGAGTACTTATCGGCCATCGAACACATGATGGAATTTTCCCAGGGACTATTTGATTCGCGTCCCATCGTTTTTTATCTGAGTATGACGGTGCTCACTCTTTATCTTACTTTTCAGGTCTTTCAGTATCGAAGGTGGAGAAACTAAACCTCTTTGTTAAACAAGCTCATTAATGCCTGAAAAAACAATACGCAACTCCATACCTAGAAACGCGATTCGGATGAGTCTTTGTATTCAGGTTCTTCTAATACTCGCCATCTTGGCTGCGATTAATTATGTTTCCTTTAACCATTATTGGCGGGCGGATTTTTCTCGTAATCATAAATTCTCCCTTGCGGATCAGACAGAGCGAGCTTTGCGGAGTTTAAATAAGCGCGCCAAAATTTATGTTGTGACATCGCCTAGTACACGTGCGGCTGAATCCAACCTGTATCAAGATCTTCGAAATCTTTTGAAAGAGCTTCAGTTAGCAGCCAAAGGAAATCTTTCGGTAGAATTTGTCGATCCGACTCGGGATCCAATTCGAGCTCGGACGCTGCAAACGAGGCTCAAATATGGAGATAATGAAAACCTGGTAATCTTGGAATACGATGGGCGAAGCCAATTTGTAAAAATGGCGGAATTTGGAAGTTTCGATTTTACCCCCGTCTCCGCTGGCCGCGCCCCCCGATTAGTAGCATTTTGTGGTGAACAGATCCTGACGGATGCCATTATCTCTTTATTAAATCCTAGCCGACATAAGGTTTTCTTTTTGGTAGGTAATGGCGAACCGGAGGAGAATTCGCAGCTTTCGAAGGTAGTGGACTACGCTGCAAGGCAAAATATTGCTATTGAGCCTCTTCGGTTAGAAGCTTTGAATTCCGTGCCCGGCGAGGCTAGTGCGGTTGTTATTGTCGCACCTCAATTTGATGTTTCGGATGAAAACATTGAAAAACTCCAAAAGTACTGGGACCAGGGCGGAAACCTGATGGTGCTTCTGGATCCGGTTGTACGGACGCCAAGCCTGAATCGATTCATTTCCTCTTTGGGAATTCTCCCTGAAGACGACCGAGTTCTCCGTTTGGTTCAAGAGGGGTTCACGACGAATATTGATCGAGCGGTAAGTGGCAAATTTCTTCCAAAGGCCGAACCTAGCAAACGATTGGTTGGTGCCACTGCCTATTTCCCCGGAAACACTCAGTCTCTGACGCTCCAGTCTCAAATAGCTCAAAAAAAACAGCTCCAATTGCGCCCCCTAATCCAAGCAGAAGAAGGATTTTGGGGTGAGCGCGATTATGACCGGAATCTTAAAAATGGGATTCGATACGATGCAGGAAAAGATGTCGGGTATCCTGTGATTATTGCAGCTTCGGCAGAACGGGATGGTCTGAAAGACGAGCGGGTGGAAGTCCAGTCCGCTAAATTAGTTGTCGTAGGAAACAGCGATTTTGCAATGAATCGGTGGTTGGGAGGGACTAATGCAACAGCCGCTAACTTAGATTTTATATTAGGTTGTTTGAATTGGTTGATAGATCGAGGAAACCTGGCCGCAATTGTCCCGAAATTCGCGAGTTATTTTTATCTAAATCTCACTAATACTCAGTTAAGGGAGGTCGCTTTTAATACTATTGTAGTTATACCGGGAGTGGTGGCATTAATAGGGCTCCTTGTCTGGTTCAGGCGAAGAAAATGAACCGTTATATTACCGCAATATTATTTTTTGTAACTATTCTTTGCGGAGCATTTATTTTCTTTCTTCAACCTTGGTTGCAGAAGCCTCGGAACGAAGAAACCCGAGAAAATTTTTTACTTTTACCGGAGCCCGAGCGGATCCGTTTGATTCAAATTCGTAATGGTGATGACGTCATTCAGATTGAGCGTCGTGGCTCCAACTGGGAAGTGGCGTCGAAAATGCAGGATCGCGCTTCTCCGGAAGCCGTCGCTCAAATTCTCCAAGCCGTAAAAAGTCTGAGAGTTTATGATAAAATTGGTGCCGGGGAATTTAAAAAGGAATTGGATATCGAAAGATTTGGGTTGAAATGGCCCAGGCAATCTCTGAGTCTCGTAGGGGATCAGAAGGCGGAAATTTGGTTTGGTCATGATGCGGCTATTGGGGGTCGGATTTATGCACGAAAGCAAGATTCCAAAACGGTCTACGTCATTTCCGATCAGCTTCAGGCTCTAATTTCGCGGCCCTTTAATGCTTTCCGTGACCGGCAGCTCACGCAGTGGATGCCCGATCAAATTCGCAGTTTCATAGTGAAACGAAAGGGAAACGAGTTAGAGATTCAGCAGACAGGGAATCGTTGGAAGATTTCACGCCCTTTGGAAGCCCGGGCTAATTCTCAAAAAGTGTACCAATTTTTGGATGCTTTCCTAACGGCTCCCATTCTCGAATTCGTCGATGATGACAGTGATGATCTCGAGAGGTTTGGTATCAATGATCAGGCGGTTTCGATCGCTTTCAAACCGGATACCGGAGAATCACCTGCGATTCTGCGTATTGGATCACCAGTTGCCGAAGAAGGCGGGGGGGGATATTATGCTCAATTTAGCACACGCGGATCGATCGTGCGTCTTCCCGCTTCGGTCGCACAATTACTGGAAGTGAATCCGGGAGAACTGAGGGAACGGAGCCTTTTTCAATTTAATCCGGATATTTTGGATCGGATTATTATTCGTTCCGGAGATCGCTCGCTCATTTTGAGTCGCAACGAAGAGAGATGGACCGGCCGGGAAGGGGGTCAGGAATTCGCGGTTTCTAATAAGCGAATTCAGCATTTGCTTTCTATTTTTGAACAACAGGAAATTAAAAAGTTTATAGCTGTCCCGGAAAATATAGTTGCTTCCTACGGTTTGGCGCAGCCACACTTGTCGGTCGAGTTTTATTCTGTTCTTTCAGAAAACACGCCCGAGGCACCGGCTGGCCTCCATCAGATTGGGGCGGTGTCTTTTTCCAGTCCTTCAAAGGACGGTGCTGTATATGCGCAAAGCTCGGATTCGCCGGAGATACTTGTTGTTGATCCTTCTATTCTTTCCTTAATCTCGGCTGACCCTTTTAATTGGAAATAACAGACCGGGGAATAGTCCCCAAAGCTCTTTCTTGCATTACTTACAAAAATGCCAGATTCTGCCAAAGTACGGCTGGCGGCACAGACGGTTTCTCAAATGGCATGATCTAGCGAAGCTTATAGCCAGCAAAGGAAAGGTGTAAATTCATGACTCACACGGAAATCCGATCTTCTTTTCTCAATTTTTTTGCATCCAAGGGACACTCGATTGTCCCCTCGGCAAGCCTTTTGCCGGACTCACCTAATCTGCTTTTTACAAATGCTGGTATGAACCAGTTCGTGCCGATTTTTTTGGGAGAGCGTACTTCCGATGTGGATCGTTGGCCAGGGGTGCGACCAGGAGCTCCCACTCGGGCGGCAGACACCCAAAAATGTATTCGTGCCGGGGGTAAGCATAACGATCTCGAGGATGTCGGATGGGATACCTACCATCAGACATTTTTTGAAATGCTGGGTAATTGGAGCTTCGGCGATTACTTTAAGAAGGAAGCCATCGAATGGGCCTGGGAGTTGTTAGTCGACCGTTGGCAATTTCCTGCAAATCGGCTCTACGCTACCTTTTATCAGCCAGGTCCGGGAGAGCCGAGTGAAAGAGACGACGAAGCTCGCGATCATTGGACACGCCTTTTTCAGGCAGTTGGTCTGGACCCTGCCATGCATGTGCGCAAAGGCGGGAAAAAGGACAATTTTTGGATGATGGGGGAGACGGGTCCCTGTGGTCCTTGCAGTGAAATTCACATGGATTTAACCCCGGAGGGCAGCTCCCGCGGGAGCCTTGTGAATGCAGGAGATGCCCGGTGCATTGAAATTTGGAATCTGGTCTTTATTCAATTCAATGCAAATCCGGATGGCACTTTTTCGCCATTACCCGCTCGTCACGTCGATACGGGCATGGGCTTCGAGCGCATTGCTTCCATCATTCAAGGTACCCGCAATTTTGCGGACTTTTCGCATCCTGTTTCAAATTATGAGACGGATATTTTTCGTCCCTTATTGCAGCGCATTGAAGAGCTCAGTGGCAAAAAGTATACGTCGACCATGCCAAGGCTTGGTGAAAATCAGCCTCAGCAACAAGTGGACATAGCTTTTCGCGTGTTAGCGGACCATATTCGCACTCTTTCTTTTGCTATTGCCGACGGCATTTTACCGGGAAACAACGACCGCAATTACGTTCTTCGTCGTATCTTACGGCGTGCTGTCCGGTATGGACGTATTTTGGGATTTCACGGACCGTTCTTTTACAAACTGGTGCCGGTGGTCTCTCAAGTCATGGGGACTACGTTTCCGGAACTGATTGCCCAGGAGACTCAGATAAAAGAGGTGATTCGAATGGAAGAAGAATCCTTTAATCGGACTCTGGACAAGGGTTTGCGTATCTTTAGAGAAATTATTACGAGTCCGGAGGCCGCTGCCTCTCGTATGATTCCAGGGGAGGATGCCTTTCGGCTTTCGGATACTTATGGCTTCCCCCCTGATCTGACGCAACTCATGGCGCGGGAAATAGGATTTACAGTGGATGAAGCAAGTTTTGAGCGGCATATGGAACAGCAACGGAGTCGTGCTCGTGCCGCACAAAAAAGAGAGACCATTCGTGTGAATATTCCAGCCGAGGTCCAAGAGGCGACTGAATTTATTGGTTACGAGACATTGGAATGTACTGCGGTCATTCGCAGCATTGTTCCGGTGATTTCAGGTGGAGTTTCTGTCGCTTTGGAAAAGACCCCCTTTTATGCGGAAATGGGAGGTCAGGTCGGAGATTCCGGAAGGCTGGAAATTCCAGGGTTAGAGCACCCTTTCAAAGTCCTCAATGCGATTAAAGCGGATAAGACTTTTTATCACCAATTGGAAGCAAGGACCGGAATTGATCTAAAAATCCTATCGGAAGGGCTGCCGGTTCGCGCTGTTGTGGAGGCTCATCGTCGTCGTGCCATTGAATGCAACCATTCCGTCACCCATCTTTTTCACTGGGCTTTACACGAAGTTGTCTCCCGTGATGCAACACAAAAAGGATCCTATGTTGGTCCGGATAAGTTGACTTTCGATTTTAATAGCGCGGCTTTAAGTCAGGAGCAAATTGCCGATATTGAAAGTTTAGTGAACGAGCGAATTCGAGAAAATGCTGCGATCTCTTGGTTGCAAGTTCCCTACCATGAAATTCGAGGGCGTCCTGACATCATGCAATTTTTTGGAGATCAGTATGGAGAAATAGTTCGTGTCGTTCAGATCGGGGGCGAAGCAGCGGAATTAAATGGTTATTCCATGGAGCTTTGTGCTGGGACGCATTGCCGAGCAACCGGTGAATTGGGATTTTTCCGAATCATTTCCGAGGGTGCGGTCGCGGCTGGTGTGCGCCGAATAGAAGCCTTAGCTGGTGTGGAGGCTTATCACGATATGCGGAGGCAAACTGAGTTGCTTCGCCGTTTGGCAAAAAAAATGAATGCCCCCTTAACCGAGTTGGAGCGCAAACTGGACGCTGCACTGACCCAATCCAAAGTATTGGAAAAACAATTGCGATCCGCACGATTGCAGCAGGCAACTATTGTTACTGATGGATTGTTAAAAAAAATTCGAATGAGCGGAAACATCCCTACTATCATTGAAAATTTAGGGAAAATAGATACAGAGGTTCTACAAGCAATTGTAGATTCCTTAAAAACGAAATTCGACGGAGCCGTGGTTCTGGGTGGTATTGATAATAATATGGTCTCGCTAACAGCAGCTATTTCTTCCGCTTGGACTTCTCAAATTTCAGCTGGTAAGATTATCCAAGAAATTGCGCCGATTGTGGGAGGAAAGGGTGGGGGGCGACCCGACAGTGCCCGTGGCGCTGGGCGTGAGATATCGCATCTCGATGAGGCACTACAGCGTGCGGATGAGCTGATTCGACAGCTTCATTAATAACCTGGACAATCGTGTTCCTCACGATTACCTAAGGGCTATTTCCGAGTAATCCAACCTATCTGCAGTCTTCGATATTATATGATTGATCAAATTACCAAAGTTCTTGGCGCTCAGGCTGAATCTCTTTTAAGACATGAAAGCAAGACGATTCCGCGCAGCGAGCTTCATTTACCCGGGCCGGATTTTTTAGACAGAATCTTTGCTCTCTCTAACCGGAATAATCGGGTCTTAGGCAATTTAAATCGGATTTATCAACATGGGCGGCTGGGAGGCACGGGCTATCTTTCCATTCTTCCGGTTGATCAAGGTGTTGAACACTCTGCGGGAGCGAGTTTTGCTCCAAACCCAGAATATTTCGATCCGGAAAACATTGTCAAACTTGCGATTGAAGGGGGCTGTAATGCGGTCGCCTCAACCTTTGGTGTGCTGGGTGCTGTTTCAAGAAAATATGCTCATAAGATTCCGTTTTTAGTGAAACTTAATCACAACGAATTACTCACGTATCCGAATCAGCATAAGCAAATTCTTTTTGGCACCGTTAAGGAGGCTTACGAAATGGGGGCGGCAGCGGTCGGGGCGACCGTTTATTTTGGCTCCGAAGATGCTTCTCGCGAGATTATCGAGATTGCTCAGGCTTTCGCATATGCGCATGAACTGGGGATGGCAACCGTCCTCTGGTGTTATTTACGAAACGATGCCTTTAAGAAGGATCGGGATTATCATTTATCCGCCGATCTTACCGGACAGGCTAATCATTTGGGTGTCACAATCCAGGCGGATATTATTAAACAGAAGCTCCCGGAAAATAATGGCGGATTTCTTGCATTAAATACAGGCGGATCCAGCTATGGTAAGTTAGACAAGCGAATCTACTCGACACTTGCCAGCGATCATCCAATTGACCTTTGTCGCTATCAAGTTATCAACTGTTATATGGGACGTGCGGGTCTCATTAATAGCGGTGGAGCATCGGGAGAAAATGACCTGGCCGAGGTCGTGTATACAGCTGTGGTCAACAAGCGTGCTGGCGGGCAAGGACTCATATCCGGCCGGAAGTCATTTCAGCGTCCTATGAAAGATGGTGTGAATCTTCTCCATACCATTCAGGATGTTTACCTTTGCAAAGAAATTACAGTCGCTTAGCGCGGCGAACATTCAATGAGTTGGGAATTTTTGTTCAGGTTCTCCTTCATTTATGAGCTTGGAACGTATCCTTCTTACTGTTCAGGGTTACATGGAATTGGACATGCCCGAGGAAGCACTGCGTGAAATCGCATTCATTGAGATTGCGGATGCGGATCGGGAAGAAATTTTGCAGGTTAAGTTCTTAGTGCTGATGCGCATGAAAAATTGGGAAGAAGCGTTAGAGATTTGTAAGCTTCTTCAGAAAGCAAATCCGGAAGCAACGGAGGGCTACATTCACGGCGCTTTCTGTTTACATGAAAACGGTTGTACGACCGAAGCAAAAGCAATGCTTTTAAATGGGCCGGCGAGCCTCCTCGAAGAGCCGACCTATTATTATAATCTTGCTTGTTACGACGCGATATTAGGTAATTTAGGAGACGCGGAACGAAATTTGAGGGTCAGTTTTAAAATGGACAAAAAATTTCGCGAAATCGCAAAATACGACCCTGATTTGAAGGCGATTCAGCATCTCATTTAATGCGTTGTGCGATGGATTGATGCATACAAAAAATTCCAATACATTTTATGTTGACCTTAAATACGGACGAAATCCGATCGTTGTTTCAACAGAAGATCAACGACCCCACAGAATTAGGAGCTTCATTGAGTATTTGGCAAGGAGAATCAGAGATTTGCACTCTATGGGGAGGATATGCGGATTATGACCGTACCATTCCTTGGAATTCAGACACTTTGGTATTAGTTTGGTCTGTTACCAAAGGAATTTCAGCAACCTGTGTCCTCCGCGTTGTCGATCAGGCTCAGCTAAACCTGGATACCCGAGTCTCGCATTTTTGGCCCGAATTTGCTGGGGGTGGGAAAGGTGAGATCACTATTGGAGAAGTGCTCTCTCATCGTTCGGGATTAGTCGCCCCGGCGGACGCCGATCTTTCCCTGCTTGATTACGATGCAGTTCGGCAATGTCTAGAAAAACAGACTCAATTTTGGCAGCAGGATGGGACTCATGGCTATGGTGCCAGAACTTTCGGAATTATGGTGGATGAGATAGTCCGGCGTCTGACAGGAGGAACACCTTTGGGAAAATATTGGAGAGAGGAGCTAGCTGATCCTCTGGGGATCGATTTTTGGGTAGGTTTGCCTGAGGAATTGCATTCGCGAGTGGCAACGATGGTGGCGCCCCGACCGGGTATGGGAGAAATGAACGAGGACTTTGCCGAGGCAATGGCTAACCCGAAGTCATTAACGCGTAGGGTCTTTCCAGATGGATTCCCAAGCCCGGCCAATATGAATCTCCCCATGGTCCGCTCGGCTTCTCTGCCATCGCTGGGTGGTATCGGTTCCGCACAAGCACTCGCAAAATACTATGGCATTCTTGCTAGCGGTGGAGATTGGGCAGGTAAAACCTGGTTTTCGCGTCGAGCTCTTCACTGGATGGAAACGGTGCTGACTTCCGGAGTGGATCGCATTTTGCGCATTCAGACCGCATTTTCAGCCGGCTTGATGAAAGATCCTGTGGATGCTGGAGGATATAAATTGCGCCAAACATTCGGCCCCTCCTTGCGGGCATTCGGACATCCGGGGGCAGGGGGATGCCTTGCATTTGCAGATCCAGAAAACCAAATAGGATTCTCTTATGTTCTTAATCAGATGCACTTAGGTATTTTCCCGGGAGCTCGTATCCGACCCTTTGTGGAGGCCCTTTATCGAGCCCTTTAAGGTTGAATCATTCGGAATGACATGCTCAATTGTATGATCCTTATCGCCTATATATTTTTTGTTGAAGCGGTTAGAATCACAAAAAATTTCGGCGATTTTAGCTTGCACAAAAACGCTGGGAGTGTAATGTGGCTGCATTGAAAGATTGTTCTGGGGGGAACAACAGCCCGTTGTAGCATTCGCTGCGGCGGGCTGTATTTTCATCTGTTTCCTTTGTAATTTGGGAATAGCAATTATTTGGTTGGCGTCCCTTGGATGATTGATCTGAGCTAGCCAGGTATAAAGGGAGTCACTTTGAATGAGTCGACCGATTTTCCAGTGCGCTACAGCCAGCTTTCCAGATAAAATGGTGTGGATGCAAGCACCTGATTAAAAGTTACATAATCTGTCGTTACCTTCTCGCTTTGCAGGAGAAGATGGACACGTTATAGGTGCCCACTTCGTATGCCCTTGTTTTCTTCCAAGCCTCGGAAGCCTAAAAGGCACTTCTATATTACAGTGCTCGTTGTAGCACTGTTAACAGGGGCAGCGATTTTTCTTCTCCAAAAGGCGGTCTTAACTCGAACGGCAGAGTGCGTTTTGCCCCTATTGGCAGCTAGAGCTGGTTTGGATTTGCAATGGGATCGTTTGCAAATGGGGTTATTTACTCCAATGACCATAGAGGGTGGTCGGATTTGCGCTCATTCGGCTGATGGAGATGCGACGAGCCTTCGAGTGGGTAGAGCTGTCTGGGAATTTTCTAATCTGTGGAATTGGTGGAGAGGAGAGCAACGAGTTTTCAGCGAGGTCAGAATGGAAGGAGTCGAAGGCGTTCTCGATTTCCGTTCTTCAAGCAAGAAGTTCTCGAATGCTATTCTGAGAAATAATCCGCGTTTCAAATTGATGATGTTTCCATGGGCCTTAAAGATTCAAGCACCTGACCTGAATCTTTTATTTGATGGGGTGACCTACCGGTTTCGAAATTTCTCGACGGACTTGAGTGAGAATTCTTTAGGGACAATTCAATATTCCTTTGCCAAGGTAGAGACTCCGGCCTTTGAGAAAAATTTACCATTCTCTTCCGCACTCGCAACCTGGAAATCGGGAATGCTGGGGGTCGTCAAATGGCAGCTACTTCCGGATTGCGTTATGCAGTTGATGAATATCTATTTTCTGGATGCTGAGGGTTTGGAGGTAGATTTTTCCATGGCAGCTTTTGGAGGTACGCTGAAGGGAAGCCTGAAAAGCAATGGGATTCGGCATTACTGGGATGCGGCATTTGTGGCTCAGCGGGTCGAAATGGACTTATTGGCGGAGGCTCTGGATATTCGGGCTCCGGTTCGTGGAATTTTGAAGGAAGGAAAACTCACATTTCGTGGACAACCGGGAAATATCAGTGATGCAGAGGCTTCCCTACATATTAGTGCGGAGGATTTTCGCTGGAGCAATCTCGGGTGGCAAACCCTGGAATTTGGAGCGGACCTTATCAATCACCGTATTGCCGTTTCGGAATTTCATCTGCGTCAAAAGGAAAATTTTTTGTCTCTGAATGGATCAGCAACTATTCCCAAGGACTTTCGTAATCTCTCCCAAACACCTTTTGAAATTTCAGTCTTAGGTAATATTCAGGATCTTGAAGCACTGGCAGGCTTGCTTGGCCCAAAGTTCCAGCGGCTCCACGGAAGGATGACTTTGGATGGTTCGCTTTGGTCAGGGAAAGGTGGTCCCAATGGGTATTTTAAATTGGAGGCTAGCTCAATTCAATTTCGAGACGCGCAGTTTACCTCGGCTCGCTTGAATACCATTTTCCAACACGGTAATGTGGATGTGACTTCATGCGAACTTTGGAACGGAGAGGATTTCCTGTCAGCCAGTGGCACACTCAATTTGAATGCCTCGGCGTACCAATATTCAGGAAAACTCTCTCTGCATACGCGGGAGATCGCGGCTTATCGATCCTTAATGGATGAAAAGTGGCAAAAGCGCCTTCAATCCGGCGGTGGGAAGCTGACCTGGCAAGGAGATGGCACCATACAAAGGCATTCGGGCGCCTTTACCCTGCGGATGGATCGCCTCGTTTCGGAGTGGACTCCTGGCGGCGTTACCGGAAATTTAACGGGGACTTTTTCGCCAGGTAATGTTTCTTTGGATTCTGTTGAGTTATGGCAAGGGCCTCTGCGGCTCACGACCCAGATGTCGCTCAGTCCATTTGGAGCACAGGTCCGCGATTTTCGAGTCAACAAAGGGGCTGCACAATTAGCACAGGGGGCAGCATTTTTTCCTGTCGACCTGTTTGCGATTGCGAGTGGAGCTTCCTGGAAAAACGCTTTGCGTTCTGAAAATCCAGTTTTTTTAGACTTCAACTCAAAAAAAATCGAACTGAGTGATCTCTGGCGCCTGACCGGACAAAATGTCGCATTGTCAGGATTAATTGAGGGGCGCCTTTCCGTAATGGAAAATCCAACTTCATTCAATTTCGAGGGATATCTCTTAAGTGACGCCTTCCGAGGCCAATGGAGGGGGCTGAGTATCCCACTTGCTAAGGCTCAAATCAACGCTCGGACCGCGGACGGAAACGTCATGTTAACGGGAAGCTTAGCATCCCGAAAGTTGGGCGAAATTCGAGGTGATATTTCGCTTCCTTTAAATTCAAAAAAGATATCATTCGCTCATCTTCTAAATTCAGCCGGTCCGATTCTAGGAAGCTTGCAAGTGGAAAAATTGGATATTTCGACATTCAAATTTCTTTTTCCTGGCTTGAATCAGCTAGCCGGTACTGCAAAGGCAAATATTACCTTTAAAAATACGCTCGCTGAGCCCAAAATGGACGGCCGGTTAGCTCTCAAGGAGGGGATTTTTGGGTTTGCTGCTAGCAAAACACCGCTCATTTTGGGCGTCCAGCTAGCGGCTTCAATTAAAGACAATCACGTCTTTTTTGATACCTTGCAGGGCAAATTAGGAGAGGCCCCATTTTCGATAAAAGGGGGAATGGATTTTTCCAAATTGAATGAGCCGTGGTGTCAGTTCCAACTAACAGGTAACAGATTACTTCTTTATCAGGATTCTGATTTGAGTATTCGGACAAATGTGAACCTCTCTGCGCGGGGTTACCCTCGTTCGGGAAAGATCTCCGGCACGGTTCGATTCCAGGACTCGGAATTGCGCCGCCGAGTGGAAATTGGATCTATTTTTCCAAATGCGTCGCCGAAAAAGGAGCGCTTTTCTTGGAAGAACCTAGGTATCCCCACAACATTGGCTCGGTGGGAGCTTGATGTTTCAATTTTCAACGATGCGCCCTTTTTGCTCAAAGCGAAGCTAACAAACGGGGAAATCATCCCCCGTTTGCATTTAGGCGGTCATTTAGGCGATATTTTACCATCCGGCTCCATAGAATTCAAAAATCTGCGAGCCTTTTTTCCATTTGCTGTTGCAGAGATTCCCGACGGCCGTGTTTTCTTCGATCCTAAGTATCCCCGAGAAGCTCTTGTAGATGCGCAAGGATCCATAGATGCAGGAGGATATAGCCTTCGGATGATGGCGGCCGGCTCTTTAATACACCCCAGCTTGTTCTTTGATTCGGATCCGCCACTTTCTCAGCAGTGTATTTCGCTTTTGCTTTTGACCGGCCGGTCACCCTGTCCGGATAATCTCGAGATAGGATCTTCTATGTACCCAAAAGTATGGCCTGCTCCGACGCTTCGAGCGTTTGTTAAAAATCCGCCTGTACCATCCGTGCCCCCCGGCTCAAAGCTTGATATCCTTCCCCTTTCGCTCATGAAGGGCCGGACGCTTTACGAATTTCCTGGAACGGCGTCGGATTATTTTTTCAGATTGGTGCGCTAGGCGGGTGTATGATTCTGCAATCCACATCTTTTTGACAGGCTCGTCGCACCTCATTTTGGAAATATCGATGTCATTCGTGAGTTTGCTAAACAAGCCCAGTAAGGTTTGCCTTTGTAGGACGAACTGATTTTACTCAATACCGTGCCTGTAGGATTCGCCCGCATTTTTGCATAATGAGCGGCTAATTGCTTCTTATCCATATTAGAACCAAGTTCTTTAAACATGGGCATAACCTCCGAAATCCTGGAGAGGTCTACTAAGCTATTTTTTGCTTTAGCCAACGTCGGATCAAAAGTCTTGGGAAAATGGCGTTTAAGGATATGCCTCAGTGCTCTTACATCTAAAATAATACGCGTGTTTGCAGATGTTTCGATTTCAATACTAGGGATCCCACCTTTTAATAGACCTTCCCGAAGATCCTTCCAAAAATAAAGAGCTATGTATCGATCCACCTTATCGTCCATTGGAGTCCGGGTGGCTGCGGGTTTGGGGCGAATGGAGGAGGTTGCTGCCGTTTTCGGCAGCGGTTTTCCTGCCGAACGTGGAGGCGTCTGCCTCTGTGCCTGCTGATTAGCTTCTCCACGGAGTTTGTTGCGATAAAATTCAAGCCATCGCTGCTGCTCTTCAGGGGAATCCGGAAGTTCATCCACATCATAGGCATCATCCGGAGGCTCTTCTATTGCATCAGCAATATCATTGCTTTTGAGCTCTTTGATTTTTTCATTGAGTGCCTGCGATTGCAAAAGATCCTCATCAATTTCCAGAGAAAATCGCGTTGATTCACTTCTAACAAGATTGACAAATTCATTTTCGCTGCTCAATTTTGGAGCATACGCTGCCTGATTAATGGCCATTCCCATCCTTCGACCTAAGGGGCGTCCCGCAAACAAAAGCTCGTTTTCTTTTGCCATGTTAATTAGCTCCAACGGTGCATTCGTAAAGGATGGTTGGCTAAAAGGATCTTGAATTCGAGACTGAGCTACTTTGTTTATAAGCTTTAAGTAGCCTACTCGAGCATACTCAAAAAATCCCATGCCAAAGTCATCTTTACGGTTCGCAAGGATGGTTTGCACAGCGACTTGTTCCAGAACATCATTCCTCGCCCGCGCAACTGACAACCTTTTTATAAGTCCTTGGAATTCAATAAGGCGCTCTACAACGGCTGGATTCTCCCCTTTTTCACTAGCCCGTACGAGCGCTTCAGCCCAAGGACGAAAATCGCCTTCATAATGAGCGAGATCAGAAAGAACATCCAATGCATTGTTGAAAAACAACATAACTCTCTTGTCTCCCGTGCGGAGTAGGTCCGCGAATATTGGCTCTGAGGGTTGTGTCAAAAATTTAGTCTGCATGAGATAGCGCCCGAAGATTGACTTCTTGAATTCATCTATCAGATTTTTCCGATGCTCCGGATTTTCATAGGCGCTGCCGTCTATTGTGGTAATCTTCCCATTTTCATCTCGTGGTGTCACAGTCCCTCGCTCGTTATCTGCTTCTTGCAGATCGCTAGCTAAGTAATGTTTCAGATAAGCCCTTATTTTTCCACTTGGAGAAGAACCATCGTGCAACAGCTTATACATCTCATGCGAGGTAATCTTCTCTGGTACTGAATACCCTTTATCCCACAGTTGAAGTAAGCTTTCGATATACTTATTACAGTTATCTACAGCATTTAATGATTCTAAATAATTACCATCATTTTCATGCATTATCATTTTTTCGATGAGTAATCTAATTTGCCCGCCAAGCAATTTCTCTAAGGCTTCCGGGTTTCTATTTTCTTCTTGTTCTAATCTAAATATTTTCGCCTCATTTTCCAAAAATTGACGATCCAAGGTTGCTTTTTCAGTGGGCATCAGTTCCTCTGTTTCGGGATGTCTTTCAAAAAAAGTGAGAGGCTCTGGATCCTTACTGAATTGTTCGAATATTTTCTCCATACGTGAAGCCCTATCAGGATTGGTTCTTGGATACAGACCGAGCAGATGGATTTTTTGTGTCCATTTTTTACTGAGTAATTGCATCTTTTCTTGGAAAAGAGCGTCAATTTGTTTGGAAGAGGCAGGGGCTTTCTGTTTAATTAAGTTTTTGATTTGAGACTCCCGGTCTTTCAGTGTTCTTTCGATCTCTGCAGGCGGCATGAACTTTTTCCGGTAATCCTGCTTAGAATATAATTGCCTCACTTTTTGTTGGAATTGCTCATCCCCCACAGTGGAGAGATAAGTTTCTCGATCTCTTTGAGAAGATTCTGTTTGGCTAGTGCCAGCTCCTTCTGTACTTCTCGCAGGGTTTCTAGAGTTTCTAGGATTTTTCTTAGGACCTCCTCCCGGCAAACCACCGCTAATAAACAGCCCCTCTTCCTGTTTATAAATGGTTCTCCATGCGTTCATAGGTTTCCCGGTCCGCCAGTCCAGCTCAATATAACTTCGGCTACTTCCCAGCTTGCGCTGGAGCAGACTCAGCCGCAGTTTCTGTTTGCCCTCCCCATCAAAAAAACGAACCCAGGCCACCGTAAATTTTTCATTCTTTACAGGATGCAGGTATTCTCCTGTTGCATCAACTGCAAGCTCGGCAAATTGATCCGGAATTGAAATATCCTTTTCTTTGGGTGCAATATCTAAGGGGCTGCTCAGAAAGTTGGATCGTTCTTTTTGAGCCTCCGGAATCCCCAACTCCTCCGCATGCGCACTAAATCCGTGAGCAATATCATCAGCTAATATTTGCCGGGATCGGTAAGTAGATGAGAGAGGTGGTTTCGGTTGTCGTCCTCCAATACCGCCTAATGCCACAGTTCCCCAAAAAGTTGCCCAGCCGATGAGCAGATTTGTCACACCTTCTTTAGGGCGTCCCTCTTTAAAAGCAACTATTGCCGCATCCAAATTATTTAAACCTGGTACTATAATTCCTTCGATCAATTGTCTCAGCTCAACACGTTCTTTCTTTTGCTCAAATTCCTCCTGTGTTTCGACTTTATGATTAGCAACTAATCGGGCAATTTCGGCATCGATGTTTTCTTTGGTCCAACTTTTTCCTTCTCGCCATAAATTCATTCGAGCCGTACCCAATGCCCGATTGGGTAAAGCTTTATTGTAACTTTCCTCTTCCTGCTCAAGTACCATTCCCGCATTGATTTCGGCACCACTAGGAAGACGCATTCTAGCTAATATGTATTGTCCCGAATCATATGAATAACCAGGATTTGGCCACTTGTAGTAGTGATTATCAGTACGATATAAACATTCTTCAAAAAGCGTTTGATCTCGATATCTTGTTCTCGATCCCCGGCGCCCGTAGGTGTCCCGATAGGAAACATTTCTTTTTTCGCTGCGGATGCGTTCCTCTGACCATCCGGTCAGGCGTTGCAAAATATTGATAATGAATCCTGTTTTTGTCGGTTTCGCTGCTATTCCAAATCCATATTCAGCATCTATGGCTTGGCTAAAGTGAGTCCGTACTTTTGCATACCATTCCTCGGCGCTGATATCTTGAGCCTCTTTTTGTGCGTTTGCGGTAGTTGCTTTAAGAAGCTTTTCGGCAATGAGTTCCTTCTTTAAGTCTTCCTCTACTCCCATTGCATGTACAAGATGCAGGGCCGCATAGTCTCGTGGATTATATTCCTGGGTAACGCTAGCGGGATTCGAAATTCTTCTATTATTATCATACTCTTCGCAGATACGTCCAAACGCCACCATCAATTGCTTCTTGTTTCCAAGATTTGCCGGCACTAGCCATCCCCACATCCGGGAATACAGCATCACTGTGGAAGCCAAGGAATGCTCCACAGAGCCTATCATGTAGTTGCTATCTTGATCGAGTTCCCGAAGGGCTGCTTGGACAATGGCTTTTACTTCTTGCTCGGAACATCCTCTCAAAGATGGGAGGCTTTGGATGAGTGGATCCTTTGCCAGATCATCAGGCTTTTTTCGTGCCGCATTGCTCAATGCGATTTTATAAAGGGCTATTCCGGTAAAAATATTCTTTCCTCCGGAATCTTTCCCTTTTTCTCCCAATGTTTCTCCATTAATGAGAAAAGCCTGAACGACCTCTAATGTCCGAGCTTCGAGTTTGATAGGGTGAAAGAAATTATTATAAAGCTTTGTGTTGATTTCCCCTATGAAGCCCTCTAAAATTGGAACCTTGTCCAAGGAGGAGGCTTGATAAAATTCCCAAAAATAATACATGAGCTTTAGAATCGGCAGGATTCGGACTTCTTTGGCAGTTATCGGATTGTCGCGAGATGAGCGATTCAAGGCCAAATCAATCAGGCGGTTCCGGGTAATTCCGGATTTCAGGTGCTGCTCCAACACCATAGCTAAATCGAGCGGCCCTTTAATGTCCGGATGAGTAAAAAGTTTTTTCAAATCAAATTTATCTAGAGAAGATACTAAATTAAGAAAATATTGGCGTGTATTTTCATCACTAATATTTGACTTTATTAAAACTGAATTAATAAACGCAGTGATATTACGAAGATGAATCATGGAAGTATCGTTGCGACTTTGAACATTAGATAAGCTAGGAGCTTGAGAAGAGTCCCGCTTGAAACGTATGGAAGAAATATTTTGCGTTGTCCGGCGGATTACCGCAGAGGTAATTGATTGAAATCTCCGTCGCCTTTCCATATTGTGTGCGGACTCTTCTCCGGAACTAGAATCTATTGTAACGGCTTGCTGTTCCGATTTCTCAAATAGTTTGGATTGAACTTGTGGATTTCGAATGGAGCCCCTGTTTTCGTAGGCTAAAAAAGCGTTAGTATTAATAGACATAAAATTTTTACATTTTGTTATTTGTACATAGTAATATGTATGTGTGGTCCATGCAGTGTATTAAAAATGCGTACTTTATATGTATTTAAGCTGTTAATAACAGACTGAACAGATTTTAACTTGGTATACCCACACATGGGACACCTCAATTTTTTTTGGCTATCTCTCTGAGTCTTCCGGCTAGCTTTATTGTCGCTATTACACGTCCTCGTAAATCTTCAGAATATGCTTGTTACATTTTCCCTAAAAATTATTAATACTTAATTCAAAATGCTATAGGTGTCCCGTTATGAATATTTTGATGTCAGCCTTTACTGGCCGTTGTCTGATGAACTGGTTACCGCTCGCCACGAAAATTCGTGCAAGCGGTGGCAGATGCGACTTTCTCCTATTTCCGCGTCTTAAAGACCCGGATCATAAGGTACTCTATCGACGAGATATTCAGGAGTTTGCTTTGATTACTGCGCCTATCGACGAGATTTTCGAATTCTGTGAAACGACAGAATCAGAATGCATCGCAGAAATTCAACGTAGTGTTACCGGAGGACGCTATGCCGGCCTTCTGATGACAACCTGTCATCTCGGACCAGAACTGAAATTGAAGCAATGGATACAGGCAGTATCGCCAAAAACACGAGCCATCGGGCTTCAACACGGATTTGTGCAAGTGTGGTCTGATTACGAGAAATTGTTTGGCTCGTACGACTATCTTGGTGTGTTCGGGTCGGCTTTCATACATTATCTCTCCGAACCGTTCAGAAACCGGGTAATACCCCTCGCCCCTCCATATCTAGATTCATACAGCATCGAAAATCCGCAACACGGTCAATCCGTAATATTTGCGCTTCAAAAGGATCTGCCACTCGACAAAGTGGAACAATTGGGCTTGGAGTTTGCAACTTTAACAGGCAAGCAAGTCGTTCTGCGGCCTCATCCGGAACACGTCATGCACTATGACGGCCTTAGGCGAACTTTCGAATTTTCGGATCCGGCTGAATCGTTGTTGCTAGCACTGCGTCGTGCTTCAAGTGTGATCACCTCTGGCAGCACACTTGCGCTTGCCGCACTCTCAATGAAAATACCGACAGCCATTATTCGTCATTTAGGAGGGGAAGAATACGAACCGTTTGGAATCGTTGCAGACGATTTGACTGCCCTGTCGATACTGAGTGTATTGGAACGGTATCGGAACCCTGCATTTTGGATTTATGTAAGTGAAATACTGAAAAGATATACAGGTCAGCCAGGTTGTCGCGTCGACGACACATACGAATCTCTCTGCGCCTTGTTTGAGGACCCCTCTGATGGTAAGTCGACGACTTTCTTTCAGGGATGGCGTTGGTTGCGCAACATGGCCAATCGGTTATTCGCGCGTAGCCATCCAACCCTCTAGAAACCGTGAATGAAAATAAACGTTATTTGCACGGGCTTCATCGGTTTCTTTTAGGAGCAGCCGATTGAAAATTACGTCTTTTTTGCACTAAACTCCCATCCGGCGGTAGCCGACAAGAAAACTTGTAAATAAAAAAGACTTTGTTTGTAATTATCTGCTTCTAAAAGAAACCAACGAAGTTGGCATATATGCGGAGTATGACCGGTCATGGACGTGGAGAGGCTGTAGGCGAGGGCGGTTTCCGAGTGATCGTGGAATGCTCTTCTGTGAATCGCAAGCAGTCTGAAATTCAGGTGAGTCTTCCCCGTGATCATGCCAGTTGGGAGGCGGCAATTCGTGAAACAGCGTTAGCAAAAGTGACGCGTGGGCGAGTTCAGATTAACGTCGCTGTGGAGTGTAATGCACCTGCTATCCAGCTCTGCAGAGACGCGGCATGCGAAGCATTTCAGCAAATGAAGGAATTACAAAAGGAACTCCAGCTTGCCGGAGAAATTCAGGTCTCGGACCTTCTCAATGTGCCGAATATTTGGAAAACTGTCAGCCTTCATACCAATGAAAACGAAGTTTGGTCTATTGTCCGCGATGCTCTTTTATCAGCCTTGGAAGGAATGCTCCACATGCGGGAGCGGGAAGGAAAGCACCTGTTTGAGGATCTCAGGAAGCGATTGCAAATCCTGAAGCGTTTTCTAAAGCATATTTGCCGATTGCTTCCTGCGGCGCGCAAACATTATCGAGCCCTTTTGATAAACCGTCTTGAAGAGGCTGGTATTCCGCACCCGGATAAAAAACGCCTAATTGAAGAGGTGGCATGGTTTTGTGAAAAGTCGGATATTTCGGAGGAACTCGCTCGGCTGGAGAGTCATCTGGATCAATTTGAGGAATATTTGCATGCCAGCGGTGCCATTGGCAGAACCATGGAATTTCTTACTCAAGAAGTTTTTCGTGAGCTCAATACCTTAAGCGCGAAGGCCAACAGTGCAAAAATTTCGCAGTTGGTGGTTGATTGCAAGGCAGAGTTGGACAAAATGCGCGAACAAATTTCCAACGTTGAGTAATAGCCTTTTTCGTCGCACCGGTATTCTTTTTGTTGTCTCGGCTCCTTCTGGGGCAGGTAAAACCACCTTGTGTCGAAACCTGCGGCAGCAAGCTGATTTTATTTATGCGGTCTCTTGTACTACGCGGAGTCCACGTCCCGGCGAAATTGTCGGCGAAGATTATTATTTTTTGAGTGAAGAAGAATTTCAGACTCGCATCGAGCGAGATGAATTTCTGGAGCATGCCGAGGTTCATGGACGGAAATACGGCACACTGAAAGAGACCGTCCTCGACCACCTGAAGAAGGGGGTGGACGTTTTGCTCGATATCGATACCCAGGGTGCAGCCACTATTCGATCTTGTCCGGACCCATTTATTTTAGATGCCCTTGTCGATGTTTTTATTATGCCTCCTAATATCGAAGAGCTGAGACACCGGTTGATGCGGCGAGGAAGTGACCCAGAGGAGCAAATTGCCGTTCGCCTCAGAAATGCCCAGCGGGAAATGCTCCGCTGGAAAGAATACAAATATACGATTCTCAGCGGTTCTATGGAAGAAGATATCGCCAAATTCCGAGCTGTCATGCGCGCAGAGCGTTATCTCAGCCGGAGACTCACTTTTTAGTTCGTGGTTCGTGGTTCGTGGTTGGTAGAAGTTGGTAGTTGATAGTTCGCAATTTTTTGTTGGCAGGTTGATATTTCGTGCAAACTATTAACCACTAACTACGAAAGCACTCCCATGAAAACTATTGTTCTTGGCATCTCCGGTTCTATCGCAGCATACAAAGCCGCCGAAATTATCAGCCAGCTCACCAAACTGGGTCACAACGTTCATGCGGTTTTGACGCCATCTGCGAGTGAATTTATTTCCCCGCTCACGCTTCAAACCCTTTCAAGACATCCGGTGTTGACAGACGTTTTTGCGGAAAAAAATGGATGGCAGCCGGGCCATGTCTCTCTTGCCGACACAGCGGATCTTCTTCTCATTGCGCCCGCGACAGCCGATATTATTGCAAAGCTCGCTTTGGGCCTTGCCGATGATGCAATTTCCTCCCTTGCGCTTGTCTGCCGAGCGCCACTTGTGATCGCTCCCGCAATGAACGGAAAAATGTGGATGCATCCGGGCACTGTCGCAAATACAAAGACTCTTATCGAACGAGGCGCGGAATTTATCGGCCCTGAAGAAGGCATGTTGGCGTGCGGTTACGAAGGCATCGGCAGACTCTGGCCCGTGGAAAAAATAGTCGTGCGGTGCGATGAAATCCTTCGTACTCGATAATTGCTTGCATCCGCAGACAAGTGCCCTGTTTCTGCCCTCCTAAACCGGGCTACAAACGCCACCTAAAAAAATTCAAGTAAAAATTAAAAAATTTGTTGCACTCCTGAGTTTTTAGTGGTTTATTCACAATTATAAGTGAGTTACTCACAACATTTTCACATGGATTTCAGATGCACCGCCATTGCGGAAAGAAAGGGGGGAGAGTGAATGCCCGTTACTAGAAGAAAGACAGCCAAGAAACGGACCGGGGCGAAGAGAGGGAGAAAGCCAGCGGCTCGGAAGGCTTCTGCAAAAAGGGGAGCGAAGAAATCCGTAACTAAAAGGTCCACGGCGAGAAAGACCAGAAAAAAATAACTCAACCCGTCTCTCGGGGATCCGAGAGAAAGGAAATTGGGAGAAGCCTCAACGGTTTCTCCCAATTTTTTTAGTCGCAAGATCGCTGATAGCTCGTAATCTGCCAGCGAATCGACAACGTACATGCAAAAATTTCTTCAAAGTGCGCGGGAAGCAGCGCTTGCGGCTGGGGGCCTTTTACGTGCTCATTTTGGAACAGAACTGCGGGTGGATGCCAATGAAAAGTATGATATCAAATTGGAGTTGGACAGACGTTCGCAGGCACTGATAGAGACGCTTCTCTTGGAGCATTATCCTGAACACGCCATTTATGGCGAGGAAGGGACACGTGGCAACGCGCAGAGTCCTTATCAATGGATTATCGACCCCATTGATGGAACCGTAAATTTTTTCTACGGGCTTCCCCAATTTGCGATTTCCATTGCCTTGCGCAAAAAGGACGAAATTTTGGTCGGCGTGATTTACGACCCGATCCGCGACGAACTTTGGGAAGTGGAAAAGGGGTCCACTCCATGCCTCAATGGGATTCCTATTTCAGTAAGCAAACGAAGTCTGTTATCTGAGGCCATCGTCTCGGTGGGGCTCTCTAAAACTCCGGAGTCTATCGATCGAGGGATGCCGGTGTTCGAAAAAATGGTTCGTTCGGCCAAGAAATGCCGATTGATGGGCAGTGCTTCGCTGGACATAGCCTATGTGGCCTGCGGCCGTTTGGATGCTTATATGGAAAATCAGATTAGCTTGTGGGATATTGCCGCCGGGATTTTGCTTGTTGAGGCAGCGGGAGGGAAGGTTGAGTTGAGCCCGCACGCGACCCTTCCTGAGAAATATTCGATCGTTGCCAGTAATGGTTGCATTTCCCTATGAGCGAGGGAGTTTTTGTGGGTATTGGTTATGATGTCCATCGTTTTTCTGCGGGGAATCCTTTGGTCCTCGGTGGGGTGCGTTTGGAGTTTCATTTGGGTTTGGAAGGGCATTCCGATGCGGATGTCTTGGCGCACGCTCTTGCTGACGCTCTCCTGGGTGCCGCTGGGCAGCCTGATATTGGGCATTTTTTTCCGAATACCGATCCTTCCCTTCGTGGCATCAGTAGTTTGGAAATTTTGCGACGTGTGGATGGCATATTGCAGTCTGCCGGATTCAAAGTGCACAATACGGATTGCACGGTCATTGCGGAGCAGCCCAAAATTTCTCCTTACTTGGATGCTATGAAGAAAGCGCTTGGAGGAGCTATCCGGACGGACCCGGCGCGCGTTGGGATCAAGGCGACAACGAATGAGAAATTGGGTTTTTTGGGACGGGGCGAGGGGATCGCGGCTTTTGCAGTGGCTAGTTTGGTCAAGAATTGATCAAAACGATTGGATTCTCTTATAGCGAAACGCCTATAAAATGAACATGCCTTTGACGTCCTTTTTGCCCCAGGTTTTGTTACAAAAACGAGCCCGTATCTACAGATATGGGCCCATTTTTGCACCGCACCTGAATCAAAAAAACCAGCAAACACCGGGCTGTGGGAACAGTCGGGGTGGACTGCCGAAGGCAGCCCCGAAGGGGTGCGACTTGGCGGGAGTCAAGCGCATCAAATCCATAATCATTTTCTAGGTGTTTCGATATATGAGATTTTTCAATACTCTCACGCGGGAAATCGAGGAGTTCGTTCCCCTTGATCCGAAGGGCAAAAAAGTATCGCTCTATACCTGCGGTCCGACAGTTTACAATTTTGCCCACATCGGAAATTTTCGGGCATACATTTTTGAGGACATCCTTCACCGGCATCTGGAATTCCGGGGTTTCCAAGTGCGGCGAGTAATGAATCTGACAGACGTGGAAGATAAGACCATCCGCGGCTGCTATCAGGCTGGAATCTCCCTCGACGATTTTACCAAACCATTTAAGCAGGCATTCTTGCAAGATTTGGAAACACTCCGAATGAAAAAGGCGGACGCCTATCCTACCGCCACTGATCCCGAACAGATTGCCCGCATGATAAAGATGATTTCGATCTTGATTCGCAAAGGGCATGCATACCTGGCGGAAGATGGATCAGTTTATTTTCGATTGTCTACTTTCCCTGCTTATGGTCGGCTGGCTCATTTTCGTCTTGATGAGCTGAAACCTTCGGGTCGCGTTAAAAGCGATGAATATGAAAAAGAAAACATCGGAGATTTTGCTCTCTGGAAAGCGTGGGATGAAGAAGATGGATCTGTTTTTTGGGAAAGCCCTTGGGGGAAAGGTCGGCCGGGGTGGCATATCGAATGCAGTGCGATGTCCATGGGGCTTCTCGGTCCCCAAATCGACATTCATTGTGGTGGCGAGGACAATATTTTTCCGCATCATGAAGCCGAGATTGCTCAGAGCGAGTCTGTGACGGGTCAACAACCCTTTGTCAAACTGTGGATGCATTGCCGACATCTCTTGGTCAATGGCCGTAAAATGTCCAAATCCGAGGGCAACTTTTTTACGCTTCGGGATCTTCTTGATAAAGGATGGACGGGAAGGGAAATCCGATACGTTTTGGCAAGTATCCGCTACCGGGAGCCTTTGAATTTTACTTTTGACGGTCTTGTTGCCGCCCGCAATGCGTTGGAGCGTTTGGATGAATGGAGTCGACGGATTGGCCTGGCTGCGGCGACGGCCACAGATTCCGAGCCACACTCTCAGCTGGATACCGCAGCGTTTGGGAAGGTTCTTGATGAGGACTTAAATACCTCCGCGGCATTGGGTGTGCTCTTTGATGTGATTCGCGATTCCAATCGCTTATTAGATCAAAATCAATTTTCCCCGGCAAATAGCTCGTTTTTGTGTGGATGGTTAAAGGAAGTAAATTCCATATTTTGTCTGGAACCTGACCAGCAAAGTGTCCCACAAGAAGTCACGGAGCTTCTTGCTCAAAGAGACCAGGCGAGAGCTCAAAAGCAATGGGAACTCAGCGATACTTTACGTGACCAAATTCTTGCCTTGGGATGGGCGATTAAGGATACCAAAGAGGGTCAGCAATTGAGCAAAATTAATCGAGAGATTCGTTAAAGTATTTTCATTTTAAGTATTTATTAGGATAGCCTAAAATTGCTGACATATGTTTCTCCCGGAAGATTACTTGGATTTGAGCCACACTCAACATCGGTTGATTTTTGAAAAGACTGAAAATGTTTGGGAAGCCCTGCGCGGCATTGGCGCCTATCTTCAATTTCGGCTTCAACCGGCAATCAAGGCCGAGCTGATTGGAAAGCCGGTCATTGGGGACAACGTTTTCATAGGTAAAGGAACAATTATTGAGAATGGGGCGATGATTAAAGGTCCCGCTTGGATTGGAGAAAACTGCGAGATTCGGAATGGATGTTACATTCGGGGGAATGTTGTTGTAGGGAATGACGTTGTCTTGGGGAATTCCTGTGAATTTAAAAATTGCCTGATTTTCGATGGGGCTCAAATACCGCATTTTAATTATGTGGGAGACTCCATTTTAGGATATAAAGCCCACTTGGGAGCAGGCGTGATCCTTTCCAATGTCAGATTGGACCATCAAGAAATTCATGTGGCGGTTCCAACCGGGAAAGTAGCCACAGGTCTGAGAAAATTCGGTGCCATCATCGGGGACCATGCGGAGGTGGGATGCAGTTCCGTGCTGAGTCCTGGTTCTCTGGTAGGCCGCCATTCCATAATTTATCCGGGATGCCAATGGAGAGGAGTCCTTCCCGCTCACTCCATTGTCAAAGTGCGACAAACCATTGAAATCGTCTTGCAGAAAAAAGCGAGCCATTCTGGGTAAGGGGGAAGGAGCGTTCGCGACGGTAACTAAAAATAAAAAATACCATCCTCCGATTTTTCGCTAAAAATCTTTTGTGATATTCTTGCTGCCTCTACAGTTGTTAGTTGGTAGAGGTTCGTGGTTCTCAGTTGCAAATTGAACACGGGCTGACATCTACTCAGAACTGAGAGTTTTTATCAGTTCTTGGGGGAGTGTCTGCGAATTTTTTTGGCTTGGTTCTTAAAAGTTAATGGTTTGTAGTTTCTGGAAAGCAAGCTATCAACTTCTACCCATGAACAGTTCGGTTCATGGGAGGAATCTACAGCTTTTTAAGGCTGTGTGCCTTACGAACCATTAACTACGAACTGACAACTGTAGTGCTAAGTCCTGTAGCTTAATAACTTTAACTATTTTCTCTTAAAAAGCGGGCGTTTTGCAGCCTTTTTTCGAGTTGCAAACACCTTTATTACAGGAAAAACATTGTTTCTCCTGGGATCTATTTGTAATGATTTGGAAAGTGAAAATCATTCGGAGACAGCGATGCCAATTGGAAACAGAGAACTGCTTCCAACAGATCATCCGCCGCCTCTCCTTCATAGCTTTTTTATTGGTTGCGGGAATGTGGGGCGCTGATTCTGCGGCGGCATCCGATCAAATCTACAAGGTTCCTAACTCATTTGATCCCCGCTCGGTTCCGGCACATACCATTCACGATCTCTCTATGCTTGTGCTTGCGATTTGCACTGGCATTTTTCTGGTAGTGACTGGGGTATTGATTTACGTCGTGGTGCGTTACCGGCGCCGGCCGACGGATGATGGGCAAGAGCCTGCTCAAATTTATGGCAGTTCTCAAATTGAGCTAGCCTGGACGGTAATTCCTATTTTGATCACCGTTGTGCTGATTTTGGTAACAGCTCGCACCATCGGAGATATTCAGGACAAGGAAATGCCTAAAGAAGCGTTGGAAATCAAAATTGTAGGTCATCAATGGTGGTGGGAAGTGCGTTATCCTCAATATGGATTTGTGACTGCGAATGAGATCCATGTGCCGCTTAGTTCCCCTTCTCACCGGCTTCCTACACGGATTGTGTTGGAATCTGCGGATGTGCTTCATAGCTTCTGGGTACCGCAGCTAGCGGGCAAGACTCAGCTGGTACCTAATAAAACAAATACAACCTGGATTGAGCCTTTACACACGGGTGTTTACTTAGGAAATTGTTCTCAATATTGCGGGACTCAACACGCATTCATGTTACTGCGTGTGGTGGTTCATAAGCCTGAGGATTTTCAGCGGTGGGTTGCTAATCAGAAAAAACCCGCAACGTCTTTAATTCCAGCTATGGGCGATGCTTCCGCCAGCGTTCTTTCCTCTGGGTCGGAGCAAAGAATGTCCTTAGCTGCCCAGGGAGAAAAAACCTTTGCATCTGTCGCCTGCATTAACTGTCATAGGATTGATGGCACTCATGCTCAGGGCGTCTTTGGGCCGGATTTAACGCACCTGATGAGCCGACAGACCATTGGCGGAGGTGTGGCTCTGAACACGCGCGAAAATCTTTGGCAGTGGGTGCGTAATCCCCAGATTTTAAAAATAGGATGTCTCATGCCTGATATGCAGCTTACCCACCAACAGGTGGATGAGATAGTTGCCTATTTGGAGACCCTACGATAAGAAAAATAACTAATAAGAGAAGTAACTATGGCAAACGGCGTCGACATTACTACTGATGGGGAAGCGGTTCTTGCAAAGCCGGGTGAAGAGAAAGGTGTCCTGACTTCTCTGATTCAGGAACTTGTATATACAGTTGATCATAAGAAGTTAGGGATGATGTACATGGGGTCGGGGCTATTCTTTTTTGTGATTGCGGGGTTGATGGCTGCAGCGATCCGCCTTCAACTGGCGGTTCCAAACAATCATGTTCTGGAGCCGGATACGTTCAATCGCTTTTTTACGATGCATGGAACTGCCATGGTGTTTCTGGTGGGAATGCCTCTGATTCTCGGGCTCGCGAACTATTTTGTACCCGTGATGATTGGCGCGCGGGATATGGCATTTCCGCGGTTAAATGCCTTCGGCTTTTGGATGTTTTTATTTAGTGGCCTCTTGCTTTTCTACAGCTACTTGGGAGGGAGTGGACTTTATGGAGCGGGGAGCGCGCCGGATGTCGGTTGGTTTGCCTATTCGCCGCTGACGGCCAAGGCGTTTTCCCGTGGGCACAGTACGGATTATTGGTCGCTCTCCCTGCTCGCCGGTGGTGTTGGTAGTATCGCCACGGCTATCAACTTGGTGGTAACGATCTTTTGTTTGCGTTGCAAGGGAATGACCCTCAATTGCATGCCCCTATTTGTGTGGATGAACTTAGTAACTGCGTTTTTGATCATACTCGCAATGCCGCCGCTTTCCGCCGCGCAGATCATGCTTTGTTTGGATCGTTACCTGGGTGCTAAATTTTTTGACACACAGGCCGGTGGTTCTGCGGTTCTTTGGCAACACTTCTTTTGGATATTTGGTCATCCCGAAGTTTACATTCTCATTCTACCTGCTTTTGCAGTGGCTTCGGAAGTCATTCCGGTGTTTTCACGGAAACCTATCTTTGGCTATTCGATCATGGTTGCTGCGAGTGTGATGATTGCATTCATTAGCTTGGGTGTCTGGGCTCACCACATGTTTACCGTCGGGATGACTTCCGTCAGCAACACATTTTTCGCAACCTCCACGTTTATTATTTCGATTCCTACCGGGATCAAAATTTTTAATTGGTTGGGAACTATGTATGGCGGCAAGTTAAGGTTGGAACTGCCGCTTCTCTTTTGTATCGCCTTTCTCTTTCAATTTTTGCTCTCAGGGCTCACGGGTGTGATGCTTGCAACTGTGCCTTTTGACTGGCAGCTCAACGACTCGTACTTCGTCATTGCCCATTTCCATTATGTTCTTGTTGGAGCGCTTGTATTTACCATTTTCGCCGCCTTTTATTATTGGTACCCAAAAATGATCGGCAAGATGCTCAGTAAGCGCCTTGGACTGTGGCATTTTTGGCTCTTTCTCATCGGATTTCATCTCACTTTCTTTCCACAACACATCTTGGGAATTTTAGGGATGCCACGCCGGATTTATAGCTATCCGGCTGATAGAGGATGGGAATTGTGTAATATGATCTCCAGTATCGGCGTGATTTTTCAAGGGCTGGGAGTCCTCTTTTTTCTGATCAATCTGATATATTCCTATTACAGAGGAAAAAAAGCGGGCGACGATCCTTGGGACGCCTGGACGTTGGAGTGGATGACCACTTCGCCGCCTGCGGAATATAATTTTGAAAAGTCACCGGAAGTACACAGCGCTCGCCCGCTTTGGGATTTGAAACATCCCGACGATCCCGATTGGAAACATCAATGATGATTTTTTTGCCACATGAACGAAGTCAAATCTGAAGCAGCTCCTCCTGCGATTTCCGAATGGAAGTTGCCTTCCAGTCGGAAAGTGGGAATGATTTCCCTGATTGTTACGGAAACCGCCTTATTTTCCATCTTTGTCGTAGCCTATGTATTTTACATTGGTAAAAGTTTAAATCCGCCTTTTCCGCGTCAAATTCTGGAATGGCCAATTTTTGCCTCCATCGCTCTGCTTTCGAGTAGTGGGACGATTGTCTTTGCGGAGAAAGCATTGCACAAAAATAGCCGAGGCCGATTTCACTTTTGGTGGTTGGTGACTATCATTTTGGGCGCCATTTTCCTCGGCTATACGGCCCACGAATGGTACGATTTTATTTACCATCGCAATTTTACACTCGCTACCAACGTTTTTGGTTCCACGTTTTATTCGTTGGTGGGACTCCACGCCAGTCACGTCATAGTTGGTCTCATCCTTCTCTCGATGGTTCTCGTCACGAGTTTGATGGGTAAAGTGAAAAAGGAACATCACGAGCACGTGGAAATGATCTCATGGTACTGGCACTTCGTCGATGCCATCTGGGTGGTCGTTTTTACAGTCGTTTATATTATTAGCTATTACGCGTAGTCCTATTTTTTATGTCCAGCTCTCATGATTCTCATGATCCCAACGCAGTGGAGTTGCCTACGCCGACGCCGTGGCCAATGGCCACCGCGTTTGGATTGACCCTTTTATTTGCAGGGCTTGTCACGAGTTTGATCGTATCCCTGATTGGCTTACTTTGCGTAACCGTGTCGGTCATTGGTTGGTTCTTTGATGTTTTTCCTCATCCACAACATGAAGCTGTTCCAATCAAGCCTTCGGAACAGCAGCCAGTGCCAATTCGTGTTGCTGGACGAAGTTTGGTATACCTACCTCCTGGACAAGACCATCGTTTGGTTCCATTACATACTCATACCTATTCCTCTGGAATTTTAGGTGGTCTTGTTGGCGGTGTGGCGATGGCGATAGTTGCTTTGATCTATGGGATCTTACAGGGAAGTATTTGGTATCCGATCAATTTACTTGCTGCGGCTGGATTGCCAAATCTGGGAGCGTCGAGTCAGGAAGTCCTCATGCAATTTCACCTTTTGGCATTCTGCGTGGGGCTTGTCATCCATATTTCCTGCTCCGTTTTGGTTGGCCTTTTATATGTGGTGCTTCTGCCAATGTTGCCCGCTAAGTTAGAGTGGCTCTGGGGAGGGATTGTGACGCCACTCCTTTGGAGTGCACTCCTTTCCACTTCGGTTCATATAGTGGATCCCGCCTTGGGACGCCATATTTCCTGGCCGTGGTTTATTGGTAGCCAAGTGGCATACGGATTAGTAGGCGGATTTATCATTTATAAGTCCGCAAAAATTAAGACGATGCAGGCTTGGTCCAGGCAGGACAAACTGGGTGTTGAGGGCATAAAAAAATAATGAAATTTAAATTGCCTCAACTTAAGTTCTTGGCGCTCTGGCTAGGAGTATTAGTTCTGTCTTTGTTAGGAGGGTGTGATTGGATGCCTGGAAAACCTAGTGCAAAGGACATCTGGAAGCCGCCGGAAGCTAATTTGGATTTTTATTCCCTTTATAGCGTTAATTGCATCGCTTGCCATGCCGGGCCGAAGGGTACGGCGCCTTCAATTAGCTTGGGCAATAGTATTTATCTCTCTCTCATCACTCCCGAAAAAATGCGTGAAATCATTTCCAAAGGAATTCCTGGAACAGCAATGCCCGCATTTTTGGACCAGTTGGGCGGCCGTTTGACCGAGGCTCAGATTGAGGCTTTGGTAAAGGGCATCTATGCGTGGAAAGACTCGAAGAAAGTTCCGTCCGGGCCTTTGCCTCCCTACAGTGCTCCCCCTGGGGATGTGGCTCGTGGCGCGCAGGTGTATTCTATGAATTGCGCGAGTTGCCACGGGGTGGAAGGAACCGGAGGAAAAGCTGGTTCGGTGGTGGATTCCTCTTATTTGGATTTGGTTTCAGAGCAATATCTCCGTACGGTAATCATTGCTGGGCGACCGGAAGTAGGCCACCCGGATTGGCATAACTCCGCATCTGGTAAGTCCATGTCTGATCAAGACGTTGCGGATGTGGTGGCCTGGCTGATCTCTCATCGTGGACAACGTAAAGGGGATTTGCCTGTGGAAATGCGGCGATAACGTGCATTTAAGGCACTATAATTAATGATAAAAGGAGAGGAGTATATTTCAATGAGCGAAGGTAAACCCAAAGGGCCAACTCAACCGGAAGAAGGCGACAAATCTTCACGGCGTGACTTTTTGTTGAAATTGGGTGTGGGGCTTAATGTTGCGGCTGGAGCAATGGTGGGAATTCCGGTCGTTGGATATGTTTTTTCCAGCTTCATTAAAAAGCCTGAACTTCACTGGATTGACCTGGGGAAGATCAACTCCTTTCCGGAAGAGGAGACCACGCTCGCAAAATATAAAAATCCTTTGCATCGTCCTTGGGATGGTGAAACAGCCGATATTCCCTGTTGGGTGCGCCGCTTAAAGGCAGAAAGCTTCCAAGTTTTCGCAATTAATTGTGCACATTTGGGTTGCCCGGTTCGCTGGTTTTCCGAATCCAAGCTTTTCCTTTGCCCCTGTCACGGCGGAGTCTATTATCAAGACGGTTCTCGTGCGGCAGGTCCTCCTCCGCGAGGTTTGTTTGAATACGAGACAAAAGTAGAAGGCGGTCAGCTTTGGATCAAGGGTGGCGTGCTTCCCACACTGGCAAATAATCCTTAGGTAGCCTATGATGAAGATACTTCGGAATTTAGCGCTTTGGTTTGATGACCGGTTACATCTCACCAAGCTATTTGAAGAGACGGCTGGTCATCCCGTCCCAAAAAATGCCGGCAGTTGGTTTTACGTTTTTGGCAGTGCCACGCTTCTCTGCCTGGTGGTCCAAATTGCGACCGGCATCTGCCTTGCATTAGTCTATGTTCCTTCCGGCGGAGAGGCTTATACTACATTGTGGTATCTCACCCTAAACCAGGATCTTGGCTGGTTCTTGCGTGCCCTTCATAATTGGGGATCGAACTTTATGGTCTGCATCATGATGTTACACATGACGCAGGTATTCCTCTGGGGTGCTTATAAATATCCTCGCGAGATGACGTGGATCTCAGGGTGCGCCTTATTAGTAATCACCCTAGGACTTGCTTTCACCGGGCAGGTGCTCCGTTTCGACGAGGATGCTTATTGGGGACTCGGCATCGGCGCCTCTATTCTGGCACGAACGCCATTTTTGGGCGACAAGTTAGTTCATCTGATGTTAGGCGGGCCTATCATCGCGGCGGACACGCTTTCCCGATTTTTCTCCCTTCACGTCTTTGTATTACCGGGTCTAATTCTGGCCTTAGTGGCCTTTCACCTGCGACTCGTGCTTTTAAAAGGAATTAACGAGTATCCTAAACCGGGAGTCCAGGTGCGGCGAAAGACTTATGATGCGGAGTACCATGCGCTTTTGGAAAAAGAAGGGGTGCCCTTTGTTCCCAAGGCGATTAGTAAGGACCTGGTGGCCGCGGGAATAGTCTTGATTGGTATTTTTGCCTGCGCGGCGATATTTGGTCCAAAAGGGCCGACTGGTCCGCCGACTGCGATGCAGATTGACTCAGTGCCGCGTCCGGATGCTCCGTTCATGTGGATTTTTGCGGTTGCCGCTCTTCTTCCTGACTATCTGGAAGACGTGGTGATTTTGGGGGGGCCGATTCTTTTGGGAATTTTCCTGGTAGCACTTCCCTTTATTTCAAATGAAGGAGAAAAAAGCTGGCGGCGGCGACCCATCGCGGTGGTCACAGTAATTTTCCTCTATCTGGCTATCGGTTTGTTGACTCACTTCGGATACACTTCTCCCTGGTCGCCTGATATGAGTGCCTGGACGTCAGCTTCAACTGGAAAGGAATATCTGGAAGGCCGGACTCCTCTCGAGCTTGCCGGTGCTTCTGTTCTTCAAGTGAAACAGTGCCGTAATTGTCATGCTATTGGTGGTGTAGGAGGACATCGGGGTCCGGATCTTGGCGATGTGGGGGCACGGATGACAGCTCCTCAGCTTGCCCGGCAAATTATTCAAGGAGGGGGGAATATGCCTGCTTATGGGAAAAATCTCAGCCCCGCGGAAGTCAGTGCGCTAGTAGCGTATATGGTAACGCTGCATCCCAAAGGGGTGCCACCCGCTCGGGATTCCACTGTGCCCGCCACTCCTCCTCCCCCTAGTCAGCAACAACCTCAGGAGGCGAAAATTTCAGTTTTACCTCCACGGGTGAGCCTGCGGTAGGGAGATCGTGCAACAAGTCGCAGAAGCAGCCATTCTTTCCTGGAACTGGGAACCGGGAATTCTTTTGGCTCTGCTTCTTTCCACGGGGTTGTACGTGCGCGGCTGGAGACGTTTACAAGCTTTAGCGCCTTTAAAATTCCCCCTCTGGCGCCTGACTTGCTTTCTGGGCGGTATTCTTACCATTTTTTTTGCGATCTGTTCACCACTGGATGCTTTTGGCAATTTTCTGCTCCAGGCCCATATGGTGCAGCACATGCTGCTGATGATGGTAGCTCCACCTTTACTCCTCTTGGGGTTTCCTTATTTGCCTCTTCTACTGGGTCTCCCACGCAGTTTCGTTTCCAGCGTATTAGGACCTTTTCTTTCCTGGAAACTATTAAAGAAAATAGGCCGTTTGATTACCCATCCTCTCGTCTGTTTGGGACTTTTTATTTTTTCTAATATTTTTTGGCATGTCCCATCTCTATACGAATTAGCGCTTCGATTTCCTGATTGGCATCGGGTGGAACACGCTTGTTTTGTTGGAACATCGCTTCTTTTTTGGTGGCCGGTGATTCAGCCCTGGCCAAGCCGCCCTCAATGGCCACGTTGGGCAATGATTCTCTACCTCTTGGTTGCTGACGTACAAAATACAGCACTGTCTGCAATCCTTTCGTTTTATGACCGCGTTCTTTATCCTACTTATCTGACTGCCCCTCGCATCAGCGATATCAGTGCCTTGAGTGATCAGGCAGCAGCTGGAGCGATCATGTGGGTACCTGGCTCCATCGCATTTTTAATTCCTGCAGCCTGCATTGCTGTTCAATTCCTAAAGCCTCAGCGGATCATTTCGCGGCCAATGGTTATGACCTTGCAACGAGCGTCTTTGTCGAGCTCGCGTCCTTTTGATCTACTCAGAGTACCTGTTATTGGTAATCTCTTACATTCCAAAATATTTCGGCGGGTGCTTCAAACGAGCCTTCTACTGTTAGCTGTCCTCATTATGGTGGACGGATGGTTTGGTCCGCAATTCGGCCCTATGAATTTAGCTGGCACATTGCCATGGACACATTGGCGCGGTTTAACGGTCTTTGCCTTACTGATAGCGGGAAATTTCTTTTGCATGGCATGCCCTTTTACCTTAGCGCGAGACCTTGCCCGGCGGGTTCTGCCAGCACGTTGGAATTGGCCGTCTCGGCTCCGTACTAAATGGATTTCTGTGGGCCTGCTGGCTCTTTATCTTTGGGCCTATGAGGCATTTTCCCTCTGGAATTCCCCTTGGCTGACGGCTTGGGTCATTGCCGGATATTTTGTAGCAGCCATCTTGGTGGATGGCTTTTTTAAGAACGCGAGTTTTTGCAAATATATTTGCCCCATCGGGCAATTCCATTTTGTGCAGTCGCTCAACTCACCTTTGCAAATTCAAGTTCGAGATCCTTCAGCATGTGCATCTTGCCGGACGTATGATTGCATTCGAGGGAATCAAGACACCGGCGCACGCGGTTGCGAATTGCAACTCTTCCAGCCTCGCAAGCAGGGAAATATGAACTGTACTTTTTGTTTGGATTGTGTGCACGCATGTCCCAAAGACAATGTCGGCCTCATTGCTTCGCCTCCTTGGCGAGATTTAATATCGGATCTTCCTCGTTCCGGTGTGGGAAAATATTCTCAACGGTTAGACCTGGCGACGATGATCACCCTTTTGACATTTGGTGCGTTTGCAAATGCCGCAGGCATGGTGACTCCGGTTCTCCAGTGGGAAGATCGCATCAAGGCAGCCTGGGGACTTTCCTCTCACGTTCCCATAGTGACCTTATTTTACATTTTTGCGTTATTCGTCATCCCTACAATTTTCATTTGGCTTGCCGGACAGTTCAGCATTAGATTTGGAAGGGTACAAGCGAGCTGGAAACAAGTATTTTGCCAGTTCGCTGCCAGTTTGGCTCCGCTCGGATTTGGAATGTGGTTAGCACACTTTCTTTTCCATTTTTTTACAGCGTCCCATACTTTTATTCCCGTCTTTCAAAGGGTAATTTTTGATTGGGGTTGGCCTATTTTAGGGGCGCCCAATTGGAGCATTCGTTCCTGGGCGTTCCCCAGCTTACTGAAGATGGAATTGTTACTATTAGATTTCGGATTTTTAATGGCTCTTTTTGTGGCTTGGCAACGCGCAGCTTTTTTTACAAGACGTCCGGAAACTTCCCGGTTTCGCACATTTTTGCCATGGGGTTTGCTTCTATTAGTCCTATACGGAATCGGTTTGTGGATCTTTTTTCAGCCTATGGATATGCGGGGGACGATGATGGGCTGACTTTGCTGACTTCGTCAGCTTTCTCTAGGCCGCAACAATTGCAAATAAATATCTTTTTGAGCTACAATTTATGCTCTGATGGCAGCACGCCCATGCCTGACTTCGTCAGTTTCTTTTAGAAGCCGTTGAATGAAAATGAGCGTTATTTGCAATTGCCTGCTTAAAAAAGAAACCAGCGAAGCTGGCCGATACCGCTTGATACCTTAGTACGATCTCTCTTAGTATAGAGATAGAAAGAGATGATGAATTCGGAAACTTCCAATCGTAGCCAATTCCTAGTTCAAAAGAGCGGGAGGGGAAAGCATGTCATCATTGGCAACACGGTTGTGGAATATCTCTCAACAAGTCCATTGACAGATGATGCAATGGGAATTTACCGAGTGATGATCGCACCGAGGTCGCCAGGTGCCGGCCTTCACTACCACCAGCGGATGACCGAAACCTTTGAAATCCAAAAAGGAACATTATCGATAATGCTTGACGGCAAGTCAGTGGAAGCCAAGGAGGGAGACTTTGTTCTAGTATCGCCGGGTTGCGTCCACGGTTTCGCTAATCGCGGTCAGGTTCCGGTCGTATTTACGCTGAGCTTCACGCCAGCGCTGGCCCGCGAAGGTTTTTTCGAAGGTTTGGCAAAATTGGTGGGTGGCCAAGAACTTGATAAAGATGCCATGCTGGCGCTGATGGAAAAATACGACCAAATTCCGGTCGAGGGAGTTGAGGCTTGGAACCGCGAATTATAGCAACGGTTTTTACAGGTTCTTCGTTGTAAAGTGCGTCGTTATTATCCCATTAAAAAGACTTAATATAAATCTAAACTTCTTCTGATTTCATTGGAAGAAATCGAATCATAAGATGATGTCCTCCTCATTTTTCCCTCTACTCTAATGAAACACGTTCACTTGGAGATGGAGGCATCGAGCAGTCTGTTAATTTGACTGCTCCAGAATTCGGAAAATCCCAAACTATTATGGATTCACGGCATCCCTCGGTAACAATTTTAGCTGTTTTTGGAGTTCCCCTGCTAATGACGCGTATGTTTAATTGGGAATCTTGTTTCTGATCTTGGGGAGGGGCCGTATTATGGCACTTTACAGAAAAGCTGCGTTTCCCGGAGGAGCCAATGTTTGGCATCACGGAAATGTCACAGTATAACACATTGGTAAATTGAGCGGTTGAAGGATTATTGGTAGTCATATGTAGTAACTTTTGTTTAGCAAGTGGTCAAAAACGAACTTCTTGCAAAGATGTTCCATATCAATTGAAAACGCAAATTGCAGCTTCATCGGAATGAAGAAAATGCCAATTTTTGAGTTATCTCAACAGAACATGCCGCTGTTGGAATACATATGAGTGGGTTGCGAATTGCTATTTGAGGCGTAGCATCACAAACTCACGAAGCGCTGTATTTTCCACGCGTTCCAGCACTGAAGCGAGGAAGCCATTGGCGATGAGGCGGCGGCCTTGAGTGAGAGAAATGCCGCGAGTTTGCATATAGAAGAGTTCCTCTTCGTTGATTTGAGCGGATGTGGCGCCGTGGGTGCAACGGACATTGTCCGCCAGGATTTCCAATCCCGGCATGGAATTCGCCTCAGCACTGTCGCTTAAAATCAGATTGCGAACTTTTTGATAAGCATCGGTTTGGTGCGCATGGGGCTCCACGCGGATGAGACCGGCAAAAATCGTGCGGGCCGAGTCGTCCAATGTGTTGTGATAAAGAAGGTCGCTGGAAGTATTTGGCGCAGCATGATCTTGTAAAGTCCGTTGATCCACTTCACGATTTCCAAAGGCGGGAGTCAGTGATAACATGAGGCTTCGTGCACCGGGACCCGTCATGCGGCTCAAACTTTCCGACCGCAGAAAACGAGCCCCAAAATTAGCTTGGAGGACAGTGGCCTTGGCATTTTCGGCAACGAGAGTGGAGTTCAGATGCAAAGCGCGAGTAGTAAGATTCCAATCTTGAATTGTGGCGTATGTGACTTCCGCACCAGCGGCGAGGTGAAGATCATTAATACCACAAACAAATCCTCCTGTATGATTGGACGTCGAACGAAAGTGATCTAATACTGTAACACGGCTATTTTTTCCGCAGATAATGAGCGTATGAGGAAACAAGGCTGTGTTGTCTCCCTCTAGCCAGGTAAATATTTCCACGGGTACTTCAACGCTTGTGTTGGGTGGTACATAAACTAGGACACCATTGCGCAGCGATGCTTTGTGCCAAAGTGCATATTTGTGTGACCCAAGTTCTACTGGCTGCCTCATGAAATACTGACGAATGAGTTCTTCACCAGAAGAACGTATGGCAGTCTTTAAGGGGGCTACTATGACCCCGGGGGGGAGATTTGTGGTCTCTTCCGATATTACGGTCTGGTTCGCAAAGATAATTCGCGCTGCCGCATTCCGGGTGAGGCCAACACTATTTTGAATAAGAGCGGGGGTGGTTACGGTTACCGGTGCTTCGTATTGGAGACCGGAAAGGTCCAAGGCTTGCAGGTTGGAAAACCGCCAAGCTTCTTGAGCGCGGGTCGGTGTGGGGCTGGAAAGAAATTCCGTCCACGCTTGAGATTGTAATTCCCTAAACCAGGTCGGCCAGGCGGGGTCTTCTTGAAATTGTGGATTGGAAGTAGATGCCATAGAGCGGGGCTCTGCAAGCGATAAGGTCATGTTTAGTTGTTAGTTCGCGGTTGGTAGTTCATAGAGAAGTTGGCGGCTGTTAGTTGGTGGAAAAACAAACTATCAACCACGAATTACTAACTGAGTGCTAGCCAACAGAGCCTTCCATTTCGAGTTCGATGAGCCGTTTGAGTTCAACCGAATACTCCATGGGAAATTGACGAACGAGGTCGTTGACAAATCCATTGACGGAAAGACTCATAGCTTCCGCTTCACTGAGGCCACGTTGTTGCATGTAAAAAATTTGTTCAGCGCTGATTTGACTCACGCTGGCTTCGTGTTGGCAGGCGTTTCCTTGTCCCCGCACTGTGATTGTAGGGTAGGTATCCGTGCGGCTGTCTGTGTTGATCAAAAGAGCGTCACATTCGGTGTTATTCTTACAGCCCTTGAGATGCCGAGGTATATGGACCAGACCGCGGTAGGTAGCGCGCCCTTTTCCCAGGCTAATGGATTTGGAGACGATATTGCTAGTGGTTTCATCAGCGGCGTGGATCATTTTAGCACCGGTGTCCTGATGTTGGCCGTCACCTGCTAAGGCAATGCTGATCACTTCTCCGCGGGCTTTGCGTCCTTTCATGACCACGCCGGGGTATTTCATGGTGAGGCGCGATCCGATGTTACAGTCGATCCATTTAATTTCGGCTTCTTCGTGGGCGAGGCCACGTTTGGTAACTAAGTTAAAGACATTGGGGCTCCAATTCTGTACAGTGATGTACTGAATTTTAGCACCTGGAAGGGCAACTAATTCCACAACGGCGCTATGAAGGGTGGCTGTTTCGAATTTTGGAGCCGTACAACCTTCCATGTACATGACTTCGCTGCCTTCATCCGCGATGATCAGGGTGCGTTCAAATTGACCAAAGTTCTCCGCATTGATGCGGAAATAGGCCTGCAAGGGATGCTTTACTTTAACGCCAGGAGGCACGTAAATAAAGCTCCCTCCACTAAAAACAGCACTGTTCAGCGCACTGAATTTATTGTCCCCGGTTGGGATGACTTTTCCAAACCATTTCCGGAAAATTTCCGGATGTTTTTTTAAGCCTTCCGTACTGCCCACAAAGATGACTCCTTGTTCTCCGACAGCTTGCTTAATATTGGTGTAAGCGGATTCGCTATCGAATTGGGCTTCCACACCAGCTAGGAATTTGCGTTCTTGTTCAGGAATTCCCAGTCGTTCGAAGGTGCGTTTTACTTCTTCGGGTACTTCTTCCCAGGAACGCTTTGGCTGTTGGCCTTGGGAGAGGTAGTAACGAATATTTTCGAAGAGAATGTTTTCAAGATCCTTACTAGCCCAGTGGGTGGGAAGGGGTTTCTCTAAGAATTTACGATAAGCATCATGGCGGAATTGACGGATCCAATCCGGCTCTTCTTTGACGCCGGAGATATAGTTGATCGTTTTTTCGTTCAGACCAACGCCAGCATCGTAGGCATAATCCACGTTATAACTGAAATCACCGTGCGAGCGATCAATATCGATTTGAGGTTTGTTTTCGGTACTCATGGTTTTGTTTTGATGAAGGTTAAGTGAGGGCGGAGGCGGTTACCCAATCATAGCCCTCGGCTTCAAGTTTCAGTGCGAGCTCCTTATCGCCGCTGCAAGCGATTTGGCCGTCCGCCATTACGTGAATGCGGTCCGGTACAATGTAATTCAAAAGTCTTTGGTAGTGGGTAATGACCAGCATGCCAATGTTAGGGCCGCGGAGTGCATTCACCCCTTCGGAAACAATTTTCAATGCGTCGATATCCAGGCCGCTGTCGGTTTCATCCAATACGGCATAGTTGGGCCGCAGCATGGCCATTTGGAGGATTTCGCAGCGTTTCTTTTCCCCTCCGGAAAACCCTTCATTTACAGAGCGGGAAGTAAATACCCGTGGAATTTGTAAGGCGTCCATCTGTCTATAAAGTGCGGCGTAGTAATCGGTAGCCTCCAGTTCCTCTCCTTCGGGAAGGCGAGCTTGGAGGGCGGCACGGATGAAGTTTGCAATGGTCACGCCAGGAACTTCCAAAGGATATTGAAATGCGAGGAAGAGGCCGAGGCGCGCGCGTTCTTCGGGTTCTTTACTTAAGAGACTCTCAGCATCCAGCAAAATATCGCCGGCGGTTACTGTGTAGCCAGGATGGCCTGCCATAATTTTGGCAAGTGTACTTTTACCGGAACCATTTTTGCCCATAATGGCGTGTACTTCCCCTTTCGGAATTTCAAGCTGAATGCCTTTAAGGATTTCCTTGTCGCCAATATTGGCGTGGAGGTTTTGAATGGTTAATGAACTCATAATGAACGGATAATATAGCGAAGAAGGTATAAGATGGTTGCGCATTTGGCTGTTTTTTTTGCTTCAGGCGCGGCGCAAAAATGAGGCCATATCCGTAGATATGGATTCGTTTTTGTAACAAAGCCTTGGGGCAAAAAGGACGTCAAAGGTATTATCATTTTATACGTTCTCCGCTATAAGTTGAGAAGACGGTGCACATTTATTGCAGAGACCCCGCAACGTCATTTCTTGTGAATGGATAATATAATCTGCTGGGAGAGAACTCTGCGGCGGCTCCGACCAATCCACATCGTGGACTTTTCCGCATTCATTACAGACAAAATGACCATGCTCCCGAAGGTTGGCACAATATCGAGTGGGCTCACGGTCCACATGAACTGCTCGGGCCAGTCCACAGATAACCAGAGTTTCCAGGCAATTATAAACAGTGGCAAGTGAAATAGACGGAGCGTTCTTTTTGACACGCAAAAATACCTCTGTTGCACTGGGATGATCCCTCCGCCCCATCAGAACATCATAAACGTGACGTCGTTGGGGGGTCAGACGTAATCCACTGTAGCTAATAGCCTTTTCATAAGAATTGGAGGAAAATTGGCCCGGCGATTTTACCGCATCCCTTTTAAATTTTTGCCGGTGTGGTTTCATGTCATTTCTATGTTGCACACGCAACCATAACTATATCCCAGTGACTATTTTAATCAAGAATTATTCTAATTATAGAAAATGGGCTGATGCCCCCTGAGTGTCCTCTATGGGAAGCTCGTCACATGCAGATTGTTAAATACTTGAATCCTTTGGATGCACAACAAAATGAGGGTAGTTTACCAGATTTTTGTCAAAGGTAGTGAACGCCATGGCATCATTTTTTAAAGAACAAGGAAATTTCTTTATCCCCTTGCTTATATAGCAAGGCCCGTATAAAATGATCATGGATTTGACTGAAATTTTGGCTCCAGGCAAGACGCAAAAAAGAGGCCATATCTGTAGATACGGACTATTTTTTGCAACAAAGCTTGGAGGCAACACCTGGCCGTGGGAACGGCCGGGGTAGACTTGCCGAAGGCAAGCCCCGAAGGGGCGAGACTCAGCGGGGCTGAGTGAGTCAAAAGGGCGGCAAAGGCGTAATCATTTTATACAGGCTTTGCTATATTCAGGATGATTGTGAACTTCTGCAAACCGAGAACTCATGAATTAGGCTCTGGGGTGAAATTTGCGGTGCACTGCATGGAGGGCATTCTGATCGACATGGGTATAGATCTGCGTGGTTGAAATATCCGTATGGCCAAGCAATTCCTGAATAATGCGCAAATCCGCTCCATTACTGAGAAGGTGAGTAGCAAATGAGTGTCGAAAAAGATGCGGATAGATATTGGCATCCATCCCTAATCGAGCCGCGTATTGTTTGATAAGTTGCCAAAGACGCTGCGGGGTGAGTTTCTTGCCGCGGACGGAAAGGAAAACCTCGGCTTTTGTTTTAGGTGTCACGAGTTGTGGTCGACCGAAATGGAGGTAGCGTGTGAGTGCCTCCTTGGCTTTAGAGCCGACGGGAACGAGGCGGGTCTTCTCACCCTTTCCGGTCACTCGGACAAATTGTGCTTCGAGGTCCAAATTTTCCAAGCGAAGGGAACAAAGTTCGGAGGCTCGCAGGCCGCAGGCATAGAGGAACTCTAACATCGCTCGATCGCGTAATTCCAAAGGCGACGTCCCGTCCACGCTTTCCAGAAGCCGCTCCATAGCGGACAAATTAAGTGTTTCGGGCAAATATTGTTCGATTTTGGGGGTTACCAGGAATTGTGCTGGGTCTTCCGAAATGTAAGAACGGGCTGCAAGAAAGCGGAAAAAGATCCGAAGCGCTACGGCTTCCAGCTTGAGAGACGCCGCAGCTAATCCTTGGGATTTGCGGTCGGCCAGGTATTGTGTGAGCTGTTCAGGGCAAACCCCCGAAGCCACCTCAGTACCACACGATTTCTTGAGCCAGGCAGAAAAGGATTCCAGCGAGTGTCGTGTGGAAAGTTGATAATTCGTAGAGAGGCCTCGCTCGGTAGCAAGGTGCAGAAGAAGCAATTCAATTCCATTCTTCATGGGGGGACTTCCTCCCTTTCTTTTAGAAACTTGTAGGTCAAAAGAGATTTCATTTGCAATTCTGAGCTTCAATAGAGAAGTCAGCAGCAAGCTGGCGAGGTCAGTCGCGTATAAGCCTCCTGGTACTTTTCAGCGGTTTTAGCAACGATGGCCTCCGGAAGCGAAGGAGCTGGCGGTATTTTATTCCAAGGAACGCTTTCCAGATAGTTCCGTACAAATTGCTTGTCAAAGCTTGGAGGCGAGATTCCCGGTTGGTAAGAGGCAGCGGGCCAAAAACGAGAGGAATCCGGAGTGAGACACTCGTCGATTAAAATCAGTTGATCATCGATGAGGCCAAACTCGAACTTGGTATCTGCAATCAGAATTCCTCGTGTAGCGGCATAGGCACGGCCATATTCATAAAGCTCAATGGTCCAGTCGCGTACTTGACGGGCAATTTCTTCTCCCAAAAGAGCACGGCATTCTTTCCAACTCATATTTTGGTCATGTCCGGAAGTCGCTTTTGTGGTAGGGGTAAAAAGCGTGGAAGGAAAGCGATCAGACTGTCGCAGATCTGGTGGAACGCTTTGTCCGCAAACTGTTCCGGAAGTCTGGTATTCTTTCCAAGCGGAACCAGCAAGATAGCCACGCGCAATACATTCCACAGGAAGTGGTACCGCCTTTTTAATCAACATCGATCGGCCTGACAGTATTTTCTCATAAGGACGCAAAGTTTCGGGATAGCTTTGGGCTGAGCAGGTCAGAAAGTGATTTGGCACAAAGTCTAGTTTTTGAAACCAAAACGAGGAGATTTGCGTTAGAATTTTTCCCTTGTTAGGGATGGGATTGGGGAGAACACAGTCGAAAGCGGAAATCCGATCGGTTGCAACCAGTAGGAGAGTTTCGCTATCCACATCAAAAATTTCCCGAACTTTTCCGCTCGCAATTTTGTGGATGCCGGGCAGTTCACAGGTGAGCATGTCCATTGTGGTGGGGGAATGTAGAAAGGGCAAAAATTCTCTAAAAGACTATTTTGTCGCGGTGACGTTTAATTTCAGAACGCTTGCGTTTAGCCTCGCGCATGATTTTCCTAGTTTTAAACGACCGGCGAGCCATCTGACGACGTTTTTTGGAGACAAGTGCCCGTTGTTTTTGGATGTTTTGCTGATGGAGAGCTCTAATTCGTGCGATAAGTTCCCTGTAGGCGTACAGTCGATTCATGTGCTGGGAGCGGGATTCGCGGCCAATGACAGTCAGGCCGGTGGGAAGGTGGCGGAGGCGTACGGCAACGGAGACTTTGTTAACGTGTTGTCCTCCCGGTCCGGAAGCACGGGCGATTTTTTCTTCGAAGTCTTGACGGTGCAGGCTATTGGCTGCCAGCAGATCTTGGATGGGGTCCACAAAATATAAGCAATTATGATGCAATATCGAACAGATGTCCAGGAAGGCCGGGAGATGGATATTTTAGAGGATTTCGACTCCGGGCTACGGATTGTGGTGTCGCGATTAGGGGCTGAATTGATCAGCATCGCGCGGCGTGGATCGGCTGGCCAGTGGGTGGGTTTTCTTTGGCGCGACGGTCTCGTGGCACCGCCTCCCACCGGTTGGGCGAGCCATGCGACAGTGATGGGTTATTATCTCCATCGCCTTTGGAATCAACAATCTCAATATGGCGATCAAATCGTCCGTGGAGGGAACCATGGATTTATTCGGAATTTCTTATTTACGGTTCCTCGTGTAGATCTGAAATTAGGATCTCTCACCTATGAAGTGCCTGCGGATCGGATTCCTCCGGACCAATATCCTCGACGTGTTGCGATGCAGTTGGAATATCGCTTAAAACCAGGTGAGCTTTGTATCACTTTTCAATTCGAGAATAAGGAACCGCACCGGAAGGCGCATGTGAGTTTCGGCTTACATCCCGGCTTTGCTGTCTCACGAATTGATACGATGGAGGTTCTGCTCCCGCCGGGGCACTACCGTCGCTATATGGCGCCAAACAACTTTTTAAATGGAAAAATTCAAGAGTTCGACTTTGAAGGGGGAGCCATGCCGTTTTCCAAGCAGGAATTGCCCGGCTCATTTTTGATGGCCTTGGAAGGCGTACCCGATCGACATATTATTTTAGAGGATCGAGAGTCCGGTCGTCGACTGGATCTGAACTTCACGGAAGTTCCCTTTTTTACTTTGTGGAGCGATCTTTCCGATTTTATCGCTATCGAGCCTTGTTGGGGGCTGCCGGATTCTGATCCGCCGGTACCCTTTGATCAAAAACTCGGTATCCAAACCCTGGAGCCCAGCGGCACTTTGATACGTACATTTAGTTTGAGTCCCAGCCTCGCTGACTTTATCAGTTTCTTTTAGAGGCCGGTAATTACAAATGACGCCTTTCTTGAACTACAAACTTGTAGATCGAAAAGACCTATTTTTTAATCGGCAGCTTCTAAAAAAACCAACGAAGTCGGCGGACGAAGTCCGCAATTGGGTGTAACTTGTCAGATGGCGATCAAACAGGAACAAGACCTTCCCTCGCTTCACCGCGCTATTTGGTTGAAAGCAGTCAGCGCTTTGCAGTTGGGCAATCTCGGATACACGATCCAACTCATGCGAACACTATTGAAGGAGCATCCGGATTTTCTTCAGGGTCGCCAGCTTTTGCGACAAGCTGCAATTTCCATGCCATGTCGAGGACCAAATGTTTTTCAAAAAATCCATTATTTATTAAGTTTAACTAAAGCCTGGATTAAAGGTAGGAAAAAAACCTCTCTGGCTTTCGAGGAAATCGAAAATTTGTTGGAGTATGATCCTTACAATCGACATGCCAATTGGTTGCTTTATCAGATAGCATCAGCTTGCAACTTTCCGGAGACTGCCGCCTTTGCTTTGGAAATTCTGCTGGAAGGCCATCCGAAAGACGTTCCGGCAATGCATAAGTTATCCGAATATTATATTCAACAAGAACAACCGCAAAGAGCAGTAGAAATTTACAAGAGAATACTCGCCGTTATGCCTGGCGACCTTGTTGCAATCCGAGCTAGTAAGGATGCCGCGGCTCAAGCTTCGATGCAAAGTGGAGGATGGAATCGCGAAGGCGTTACTTATCGAAATCTGATTAGGAAGACAAATGAAGTTTCTTAATTAAGCATTGTACAAAGATTTTCATTCGATCAACTAATATTAGTATATAATATCCTTATGGAAGACTTGCTAAGTATTTGTAAATATAAAGATCCGGTTTTTGTAGGTCCCTCGTCAATTGGAGTGGGGGAATGAGTAGAGAATATACCCGACCATTATAGTCAGTGGGGCTATCTTACAAACTTTGATGCGCGCGAGCAATCCTGTACCGGATCCGACACCGCGTTTGCGGCTGCGTCTCTGGAAGCAATCGGACAAAGCGCCATTTCGGAAAATGAACGCGGACCAGCGTGTGATGGAATACTTCCCTGCCCCGCTGAACGATATCGAAAGCGATGCTTTAGCTGATCGCATCAGCGCACATCAGGAAACTCATGGTTTTTGCCTCTGGGCAGTCGAGCTGCATGCAACGTCAACCTTCATCGGCTTTACAGGCTTGGCAATTCCCCAATGGAACGCACCTTTTTCCCCCTGCGTTGAGATCGCTTGGCGTCTCGCCTATGAATATTGGGGACAAGGCTATGCGACCGAGGCTGCGCAGGCGGCATTGATTTTTGGATTCGACGAACTGCGGCTCGATGAAATCGTGTCGTTCACGGCAGTCGGAAACAATCGTTCGCAACGCATCATGCGTTGCCTGGGGATGCAACGTTTGGAAAAAAGGACTTTCATCACCCGTTACTATTGCGTACACACCCGTTATCGAAGCATGTCTTGTACTGCCTGTCGCGTGAAGCGTGGAACAAGACAGGTTTATAGAGTCGGGGCATGGTAAGATAGAGCCTGTCCGGAAACTGTAAGACTCTGGAACTTCGGTTTAGCCTACATACAGTTGCAGCATGAGAGATGGTCTGAAATATTTGAAGCGCCGACCGCAGAGGAAATGCATCTATAGCAAGGCCCGTATAAAATGATCATGGATTTGACTGAAATTTTGGCTCCAGGCAAGACGCAAAAAAGAGGCCATATCTGTAGATACGGACTATTTTTTGCAACAAAGCTTGGAGGCAAAAGGGCGGCAAAGGCGTAATCATTTTATACGGGCTTTGCTATATACGATGATTCAAGCAGCATTGAGTTTGTTTAAGCGTAACACCTTCTTGACAGGAAGAATCATAGTGCTTCTGCATACGTTTGGCTACTTTGATGACACTCCGCAAACGTCTGTCCGCTGTACAGATGTGCAATTATATGCAACCAAACACTGCACATGAATGACTCCAACCATTGGGCTGGTCTGGGAATTGATACGCTGATCGTTTTGCTCTATTTTGTTGTTATTATCGGCATCGGTCTTTATGCAGGAAGGGATAACAAGACGCTTCGAGATTTTGCCTTGGGGGGGCGTTCGATTCCTTGGTGGGCGGTATTGGCATCTATCGTGGCGGCCGAAGTCAGTGCGGCTACTTTTCTGGGAGCACCGGGAGAAGGCTTCGCAACTCGCAGCTATGCCTATGCCCAACTTGCAATTGGCACCATCCTTGCACGGTTCATAGTAGCTTTTCTCTTTATAGCTCCCTACTACCGCTACCGTGTCCAAAGTATTTATGAATTCCTGGACATCCGGTTCGGCCCCTGGACCCGCAATACGGCAAGTTTTATTTTTTTGATCACCCGAGTGTTGGGCATGGGAGTCCGGCTTTATCTCGGCGGTGTGATTTTTGTCGTGATTTTGCGTTACCTTTGGTCGGAGATACCGATAACATGGGTTTCGTATTTTTGGGGTATTCTTGCCATCACTCTTCTGACGACCCTGTATACTGCAATAGGTGGGATTAAAGCGGTTGTCTGGACGGACCTGATTCAGGCGTCGCTCATGGTGAGCGCAATGATTTTTGCTCTTTTTACTCTTGTACGAGATATTCCCGGTGGCTGGGCAACTATTCATCACCAAACCGAAGGTTTGAAGGCGATCGGAATGTTTCACACGGGATGGGACGCGACGAAGCCCTTTGGGAGCGCACTTGCTCAAATGCTCGAGCAGCCTTACACCATTTTTGCAGCCATCCTGGGCTCCACTTTTCTGACTATGGCGACTCATGGAACCGATCAGGATATGGTACAGCGAATGTTGACTGCGGAAAATTCCACCAAATCGCGGCTGTCACTCATTATGAGTGGCTTTGCGGACATTCCCATTGTGCTTTGCTTTTTAAGCGCCGGTATTTTTCTTTGGGTACGGTATACTGTGCTTCCCGATCCCAACCTGCCGCAGGAGAGTAACGAAGTTTTTGCCTACTACATTGTGAATCATATGCCGGTCGGAATTCGCGGACTCATCGTTGCGGGTGTCTTTGCTACCATGATGGGCTCCACATCGACAGCTCTGAATGCACTTGCCACTTCTTTTATCAAAGATTTTTACAATCCCTATTTTCGGACCAATGATTCTCCGCAGCAAGAAGTCTTCGCTGCGCGGATTGCCACGGCGGTTTTCGGCTTGCTCATGATTGGTGTGGCTACTTTCACTGCTTATGTAGTTTTGCAAACCCATATCACGATTATTCAACTTGTCTTAGGAATTCTTGGCTACACCTACGGCTCGCTCCTTGCTGTGTTCCTGCTGGGAATGATTACTAAAAACCGCGGAAGGGATCGCGCAAATTTTTTTGCAATGTTGATCGGCATCTGTGCGGTGTTGGTCCTGTGCAAAATTCATATCCCGGCATTCAGCATACCGGATCTCTTGCACGGCCGTTGGGTAGCTCAATCCTGGAATTTCGGCGAGATGCTTCCTGCCTGGTGGCCGCAAATTGCGTCTCCATACTACGTATTTGTGGGATGTCTTTTTACGTTAGCGGTTGCCATTTTGTTCCGTACCCCCGCACAACAAATTCGGGAACAACATAAAACGACCGAAACATAAGCAATTGCCTTCGAGAGAAACTCAAAAAATTAGGTCAAGAAAATTGAGTCATTTTGCCAGATTTTTATTTTCATACTGACATGATTTTTTCCTTGAGAAGAATTGCTCTCAATTTTAGTCTGAGCGCCTGCTTGCGACAGCAGGGTAATACCTGGCTGTAAATAACTTGTGAAGAAACTGTAACCCCCCCAACGTGTTTTATTCATGAATCTCTCGACTGGTTTTATATTCCTCAAAATGAATCTCTGAAAGGCGGATCGCCCAGCTCAGGGCAAATACCGATTTTTAGGGGTTTATTGAGGATCCGGACCAATGTTATTTTTCTTTTTTATGAAGATTGCGAATCCAGTTGTTTCTTATCTAGGCTGCGCAACAGTATCCCTTGAAAAAACGCCGGAAAGGCGAAACCTTATAGGAGAGTAACGAGAGAAGGACAACATGCATCACTCTCTTGTCCATCCTGACATGAATTCAGATCCCATATCCATTTGGAGGGCGATTTTAGCCCTTATTCAGGACCGTGTAAGTGCTGACGGTTTCGAACGGTGGTTCTCCGGTATTCGGATGATTTCTGAAGACGGGAAAATTCTGCGTCTGAGAGTTCCCAACTCCATCCACCAGTTCTTCATTGAAAGCAACTACATGAACTTACTGAAAACTGCTGTGGAGGAAATTATACCCGGCGGACGTGAAATTCAGTTTACTCTTCAAGATCATGAGGAAAATGTCGAGTTCCCACCATCGGCGCAGACGCCATCACTTTCTGAGGAATGCTCGAAGCCTGCTGCGAAAGATAAAAATATCAGCGTCGGCATTGGCACTGGAATGCATTCCGGTTACACGTTTGAGTCCTTTGTTGTCGGTTCAAACAATCAGTTTGCTTATGCAGCCGCACTTGCTGTGGCACAGTCGCCTGCAAAGACCTACAATCCACTTTTCGTTTACGGAGACAGCGGACTTGGGAAAACTCATCTTCTGCAAGCAATCGGATATCAGGTACTGACAACAAAAAAGAATGCGAAGGTGGTGTATCTTTCGAGTGAACAGTTCACTAACGAATTTATTGATGCCATTCAGCATGGGACGCTTTTTAAATTCCGCAAGCGGTATCGGCAAGCGGATGTTCTCATGATTGATGATATCCATTTTCTTGCTGGTAAAGAGCGCTCACAGGAAGAATTTTTCCATACATTCAATACTTTGCATGATGGCCATAAGCAAGTTGTGCTTTCGAGTGACCGCCCGGCCAGTGAGATTGAAAAATTGGAGCAGCGTCTTGTCTCACGTTTTGAATGGGGAATGACTGCTGAATTGCAGCCGCCTGACATGGAAACACGGGTCGCAATTCTCCAAAGCATTGCAAGTTTCATGCACATCATCCTGGAACCATGGTTGATTGAATTTTTAGCCGACAAGATTAGAAATAACATCCGTCGTCTGAAAGGAGCCTTAGTTCGAGTTGCCGGATATAAATCTCTCAGTGAGCGTCCAATGAACGTTGAGATTGTGGAGAATCTTCTGCGAGACATTCTTCAAGAACAGGCTCGTCGTGTAATTACCATCGATCAAATTCAACGAAAAGTGGCCGAGCATTTTGATGTTCGCATTGCAGACATGACCAGCAAACGGCGTCCGGCAGCAATCGCTTTTCCAAGACAAGTAGCCATGTATCTTGCCCGAGAATTAACAAGTTGTTCTCTCAACGAAATTGGCGATGCGTTTGGCGGAAAGGATCATGGTACCGTCATTCATGCCATCAAACTAGTAAAAAAACGGATGGAAACTGATGACAAGACCCGCCACATCGTCCTCTCCCTTGATAGTCAGCTCCAAAGATAGCTTCTATTTTAGTAACTGACGTTACGTTCTTTTAGAAGCTCTGGGAGCAAAAAAAGGCCATTCTCACCAACAAATGACTCTTTTTTGCGTAACATCACTTAGTAAAAAAGCGCCTTCGAAGTGTATTAAAAGCAGATTTTCCCAAGTATCTGACAGTTTAATTTTGACAAGAAGCACTTCCGGGTCATAGGCATGTCGATTGATCCTTAGGCTATTATTTCCCCATGAAGCTAGTTGTAACAAAAGAAGCGCTTTTGGAAGGGCTGCAACGCACACAAAATGTTGTCGGTTCCCGGCCCACGTTGGCTGTTCTTTCCAACGTCCTTCTGGAAACTGTTGAAGGAGGGCTGAGACTGACAACGACGGACTTCGATACGACTGTTGAATGCCAAATCCCCGCGCTAAAAATAGAACGGGCGGGTTCAACGACCTTACCGGTGAGACGTTTTGCTGCTATCGCGCGCGAACTGTGTGGAAGCGAGGTCACCATCGAAACAGATCCTAAAAACGACGTCTCTACGATTCGTTGCTCCAATAGTATCTTCAAAATCTTTGGCCTCCCTAGGGAAGAATTCCCTAAATTGCCTGAATTGAAGGATGCCAGCGAAATTGTTGTGAAGCAGGCGGAGCTTCGTGACGGCCTCAAACGCACATCTTACGCCATTTCGATGGATGAAACACGATATGTGCTCAACGGAATCTTGTTCTCTTTCAAAGACAACAAGCTGACTTTGGTCGCTACCGATGGGCGCCGCCTCGCTCTTTACGAGAGCGAACTTGAGCTGCCTCGCAGCCAAGAGAGGGAATTCATCGTACCAACCAAGACGATTATCGAACTCCAGCGGCTTCTGAACGGGGATGGCGAAGTACGCATTTCGGTGACGCAAAATATTGTTGCGTTTCATTTGGACAATATCCTGCTCATTTCCAAACTTGTTGAAGGAAACTATCCGAATTACCGTCAAGTGATCCCCGGGGAAGCGCGCGAGAAGATCAAACTGGAGCGAGAGATGCTTCTGAATATCGTCCGCCGGGTTTCCTTACTCAGCGTTGACAAAAGCAGCTCTGTGAAGCTCCATTTTTCCAAAAACAATATGGAGGTGCTTGCCATCTCACCCGAAATTGGAGAGGCAAAAGAATCCTTACCGATCTCGTATCAGGGTGTGCCTTTTTCGATCGCTTTTAATCCCGAATTTTTATTGGACCCATTACGCAACGTTCCGGATGAGCAAATTGATCTGGCTCTGATTGACGAAATGAGTCCGGGCGTGATTCGGACGCCGACCGGCTCGAATTTCCTTTACGTTCTCATGCCAATGCGCGTTTCAGTGTAGCCGGGGACTTCGTCCCTTTCCTTTATAGCAAAGCCCGTATAAAATGATTACGCCTTTGCCGCCCTTTTGACTCGCTCAGCCCCGCTGAGTCTCGCCCCTTCGGGGCTTGCCTTCGGCAAGTCTACCCCGGCCGTTCCCATGGCCAGGTGTTGCCTCCAAGCTTTGTTGCAAAAAATAGTCCGTATCTACAGATATGGCCTCTTTTTTGCGTCTTGCCTGGAGCCAAAATTTCAGTCAAATTCATGATCATTTTATACGGGCCTTGCTATAGAAGCCACAATTACAAAGTGATGTTACGCAAAAAAGGGAACCTTGTTGGTTAAAATGAGCTTTTTTTCTGCCAGAGCTTCTAAAAGTGCGTAACGTCAGTTACAAATAAAGTCGCTTTTGATCTACAAGTCTTAGGAGTTGTATAGCATGACCCCTATAAAATGACACATGAGTTGTCCGGGATTTTTTCTTCAGAGTTTGTTTTAACAAGCTGGTCATATCTGTAGATACGGACGGATTGTTGAAACAAAGTCTGGGGGAACACCGAGCCGTGGGAACGGCTGGGGTAGCCTGTCCGGCTTTGCCGGACAGCCCCCTCACAGGGGCGAGACTTGGCGGGAGCCAAGCGAGGCAAAAAGAACGACAAGGCATGGTCATTTTATAGGGGTCATGCTATAGTGCAAAAAAAAGCGTAATTTTCAATCAACTGTTTCTAAAAGAAACCAGCGAAGCTGGCGGGAAGCGCGTAGATTATTGTGTGTCAAAATCCTCTGCGTTTTCTCTTTGCGAGCTACTGATTGCCCTTGGCTTGGCGGCAGCCTTGTTCACGTTGGCGGCGAAGGGGATTTCTTCAATCCGAAAAATTCACTCTCACAACTTAACAGCAACGCATGATCTGTTGCGAGCCCGATATTTTCTGGAAGTGGAGTGTCCGGAAATTCTCCGCGCTAAGAGAGAGGCCCAGACTCTTTCAGAGGAATTTTTTTTCATGATCAGCTCCCATGGGCTTTTGGAAATTTCCCGGCAACAATTTGATTCCGGCGGGATGGCGGATACCACCCTTGTTCATTTAAGATGCTCAGGCGGAAATGCGAACCCTGTCTCTGTCCGACTGCGATTTGAAAGTCCAGGTCTTTTACCGCGAATAAAGAGGCGGGTTTATGAAGTGCACACCGCCATTTTTGAGAATTTCGGGATCCGCTAAAGATATGCCTTTTTCTCATTCTATTACAAAGGTACGTTGCCTTCCTTTCACTCTTGCTAGAGCCTCTGCGGATCGCAGAAAGAATGCATTTACATTGCTGGAAATGACGCTTTGCCTCGCGCTGATGGGCATTTTTGCGAGTGCGCTCACGGTCTGCATGCACCAGATTGCGACATTTATCGGATTTGCTTCAGAAACCGCACGCCATTGCCGGGAATTTCGGGCATTTTGTAAAATTCTAACGGCCGATTGCGAACAGTTGGTTTTCGATCGGAAGCGACAAACTTTGGAGTTTCAGTTTCCCTCTCAAGAAAACAAGGAGCTTTATTTGACACTCTTCAAACGGCTTGCAACGGGTTGGGAACACTCCTTTGCCGCTCAAGGGGCAGACAACGCTGTCCTATGCGCCATACAATACCGGTTTCGTGCTGGCGTCATCTCGCGCCATTTGTGGGATACCCAAGAAAGCCTCGCAAGTTTTACCGGTTCACCTCGTCGGCTTGAGACTCTTTCTCAGTACACAGCCATACTCAGTCAGAACCTGTTGAGCAATGTATACCAATTTCAATTGTATCCTATCGATGTTTTAGGTCGAAGGCAAGAGCGCTGGTTACCAGGCGTCAATGTAGGACTGGAGTGCTTGGTGATCTTCCGCTCCCGGCATCGACAGTTGCCAACCACGTTTCATGCAAGGATTCCTCTCCCAAGAATGGGACATCGAAATGAGAGCCCTTCTTTCGACAACCTGTAAAGGCTCGGCGCTCGTCTGGGTGCTTGTTTGCATGAGTTTAGTCGGAGGGCTCTTGACAGCAACTTTGAGTACGCTTTTATATGATCGAAAACTAATTTTGCACGAGCGAGAGCTCTTAAGAGCCGAGGCTGCGGTCCAAGCAGCATTAGCTCATGCTCAATCGATGCTCTGCAAGGCAATCACCCGGTATCCGGACTCCGCCACTGTTTGGGAAGAACATTTGCCGGGCCTGAAAACACCTGGGACAGCACTCCATATCTTTGAAAGAGGCCCTTCTCACCAGCCAGCTCGCATTTTAGTGCTTCCCTTGATTTCTGGGGTCCAACAACCGCTGCCCATTGGTCAAAATCCCTTTGATCCGCTCCCGGAACTTTGCAATTTCAATCAAATGGATCAGTGGATCTGTGAAGTGGATCGGGAAGGCAAAACGGCGCCCATTTCCGCGCCTTGGATTCTTTTGATTCCGGAGAAAGAAGCACCTGTGCTTGCACGATATGCCTTTGTTCTGGAAGATGAAAGTTTCAAGCTCAACATTCAAACAGCATCCCCTCAACAGCCTTCCACTGTTTTGCGGAACCCGAGAGACCTCTCCCTGCAAGCGATCTTCGCACAATTGCCAAACATTTCTGAGGAAATACAGGGAAAATGGGCACAGGAATTATTTGCTCTGAGAGAAAAGTTAGGCGGTTTCAAGGATCTGGGGCAATCCAATCTGGTCATGCATTTGGATGCGTTCGAGTGGAACCGCTGGAAATCTCTTTGTACCATCTTTTCGGAGGCTCTGAATTACACACGCCATGGATTGCCTCGAACTAATATTAACAACCTCTTTTTTCCCACCACATCCCTCGGTGAAATTCGGCAACAATTAGATCACTTTATCTCAACCCTTCGGCGAGAAAGCCCACACTTTGGCCAGCGCTTTTACCGTCCACAAGCGGCGTCTTTCAATCAAATCGGCACCGCTCCGAAAGAACGCGAGGAGATTTATCTCAATAAATTAGCAGCTAATATTCGCGATATTTTGTTGCCCGGGCCAAACCCTACTCGGGTGCTCAATCAAAAGGATTATCCTATTTTGGCTCCCGGCGATCTCAGCCCAGTGCTGTCTCCAAACGGTCTTGGTCCAAACCCTCTTGTTGCCGTAGGTAAAAAAAGAATTCCCTATTTACAGGAATATGCCCTGGCAGCGCGACTCATTAAGATCGAGCCTCCCACCAAAACCCCGACAGATCCTCTCAGTGGAGCAAACTTTGAAATTACTATCGATCATTTTTTAGAATTCTGGAATTTGAGTGACAAGCCCATCCGAGTCGAGGACCTCGGGCCCAACGCGCGCTTGATTCTCAGAAATCAGCCGCCATGGGATCTTGACGGCGGAGGCAAGAAGGGATTCGGGATTCCACCTCCCAGTCAACGCAATCTTGAGATTCCGCTAGCACATTTTAAATCAATTCAAAACAAGCAACCGCTTGTTTTTCGGCCAGGCGAGGCAACAGTCCTGACTACTTTCCCCGGCTTGCCTCCCCTGAACCTGTTTTCTCTTGGGACACAATTTTTTACCGCTTCAGACCTCGATCCAAAGAAGCGGACTTTCTCCGGAACCACCTACCGGACTTACCGGGAAAAGGACAAGCAAACGGGATTATTAATGGGACCATTATATTATGCAGTGCGCGGCAAGCTGAGAAGTCAAGGCAATGCCGACTATGAGACCGAATACCTTCTTCTCAATGACAACGGTTGGATTGATGGTTTTAGCCATGTCCCTATTATTACTAACATCGTAATGCGTTCAAAGAGTGGACAGCACGAGGGAGGAGCTGGCTGGCATCTGCGAAGCTCCGGATTGCAAGGCGATGAGCGCGGCTCGGATCAAATTGGTGACCCGCGCACTCTCAACGAACAACTTCTCTTGGGGGAAAAAAATATGACCCCAGGCAAAAATGCAGCAATGGATAATGCCCGCAGCCTGTTGGACGATGCTCTTCCCCACACACGATTTTTGGAGAATGCAAGACCGGGCAAATTTCCTAGCAAGAGTTCGCTTTTGGGGACCATACGATCTTCCTACATTGATTTTCGCAAGTGGGGCGATCCGGTTTATTCCGAAGACGGAAGCCTCACCCCAGCGATCTTTCCTGAAGTTCCCCTAAAAACCATAGCGGAACTCGGACATGTTTTCGATCCGGCCAGAGGCGCCATATTAAACGTTGACCGCGACCGCGGCGGCGGGAGAAGCCTTCGGATTGGTCAGCCGGAATTTTATTCAAAAACGGCTCAACAGCCCGGCATCTGGGATCGCGACCCTCTTTCTCCGAATCGAGAATGGACCGCTTGGCGACTCTGTGATATTTTTTCTGTTAGCAACCGGTTAGTATTACCGGGCGCTGTGAATATCAACGGGGTTCTGCGCCAAGAAGGAGTCCTCCTGAAAGCGCTCTTACACGACTTTCAATGGAGCCGAGCGGGCGCGGGAGAATTGGGGGGATCTCCGTTGGAAGACGAGGACATTCAGCTGATGGTCGATCATTTTCAAAGAAGACTGCGGCGTAAGCCGCCGTATGAAAATCGAGGGTGCGCTTTTTTTGAGCGAGGAGAAATTTCTGAAATCGACCTCTTTCAGTCGGAAGAGGCCTTTCCGGTCACCCTTGCAAACCGGACTCGATTTGGTCTGAAAAATAGGAACGACAGTGTCCGGGAGGAAATCGTGCGTTATCTTTTGGAGGCGATCACGACGCGCGGGCGTGTTTTTTCAGTCTATTGCGTCGGCCAAGCGGTCCGGCTCAGGGGGAAGCTCCAAACTTTGGCCACTCGGAGAGCGAAATTTACATTCCGGCTGGTGCCCTTGGACGCGAACGGCAAGCGCTTGGATCACATGCCGGATTCCTTAGTTATTTACAATAAGGAACTTAACCCTCCAGCTCAATATGGCGTGGAACTCCTGGCCAGAGAAGATTAGAATCAGACTTTTTCCTATTACGGGATTGGACAGTTTGTGCTAGTATTATATTGTAAAAAGCACTTTTTATTTTAAGCCTTGCGCTCTTCTTTTAAGCCCAGTCATGAATGTGGAGTCTTTGCGGTATTCGGGCATCCTGATGCCGCAATTCTGACTTATTACGGATTGTTTGCTCTTCAGCACCGAGGACAGGAAAGCGCGGGAATAGCAACCAGTGACGGAAAGGGCAGCCCCTTTTTGCTGCACAAGGACATGGGGCTTGTTTCCCAAGTCTTTTCTCCCGAGCAGCTACATCGGTTAACGGGAAATCGCGCCATTGGACATGTTCGGTACTCCACTACTGGCTCCAGCAATATTAAGAACGCTCAACCGTTTGCTGCGAATACAGCTCGCGGGCAGCTTGCGGTGGGGCACAATGGGAATCTTGTGAATGCGGCCGTTTTGCGGGAGGAACTGGAAAGCCGGGGGTCCATTTTTCAGACCACGGTCGATAGCGAAATTGTTTTGCATTTGCTGGCTCAACCTCAGCAAACCGGCACGGCAATGTCAGCTTTACGCCGATTAGAGGGTGCCTTTTCCATGGTTCTCATGAGCGAAAATGAAATCATTGGGATTCGAGATCCCTATGGTTTTCGGCCGCTGTGTTTAGGCAAGCTCAACGACGCCTACATCCTCTCCTCGGAAACCTGTGCGTTGGATTTGATTCATGCGGAGTTTGTTCGGGAGATTGAGCCGGGCGAAGTAGTCATCATCAGTGAGGAAGGCGTCCGCTCCGAATGGCCTTTTCCTGATGGCCGCTCCGCTTTCTGCATGTTTGAATACGTTTACTTCGCCCGTCCGGATAGCATCATTCGAAATGCCAACGTAAAGGCGGTTCGAGTTCGGATGGGGCAAGAATTGGCACGCCTTCATCCTGTGGAAGCGGATGTCGTAGTGCCGGTGCCTGATTCCGGAACTTATGCGGCATTGGGATTTTCCGAAGAACTAGGAATCCCGTTTGATCTGGCATTTGTTCGGAATCACTACATTGGCCGCACCTTTATGCAGCCCTCTCAGCTCATTCGCGATTTTAATGTCCGAGTCAAATTGAATCTCATTGGCGATGTGGTGCGCGGAAAGCGGGTCGTCGTAGTGGATGATTCCATTGTTCGAGGAACTACCGCCCGGGCGCGAGTGGTCAATCTCCGTGAGGCCGGCGCCCGGGAAGTACATATCCGGGTTAGCTGCCCCCCTCATCGTTTTCCATGCCACTATGGCATCGATTTTCCGGATCCGGACAAACTCTTGGCAAACCAATGTACATTGGATGAAATCCGGCGCTACCTGGAGGCGGATAGTATTGGCTATTTGGATGTGGACGGTATGGTTCGTGCCACAAAACAGTCGGAAAACCAATTTTGCCTGGCCTGTTTTACAGGCAATTACCCGGTACCTTTTGATAAAGAATTAGATAAGCATGTGATGGAACGCAGACGCTCACAAACGCACTTAATAGCCGAAACAGAACAAAAACAGCCGGTTCTCTTTCCCCATCTTTCATGAATTTTAGGTCGCCGAGTAAAGCCTATACCCTCGCAGGCGTGAACGTGGATTTAGGCAATAAAGTCAAATCGGGGATTCAGCGTCTGGTTCGTGCAACCCATGGCCCGGAAGTGATAGGAAGCATTGGAGGCTTTGGGGGGCTGTTCCGTCCGGATTTTCGTGGCTTGTCTGATCCAGTCCTGGTTTCCAGTGTGGATGGTGTAGGGACCAAGCTGAAGGTAGCCTTTGCCATGGATCGGCACGATACGGTGGGACAAGACCTAGTAAATCACTGCATCAACGATATTGCGGTCATTGGTGCCAGACCCTTGTTTTTCCTGGACTATATTGCGGCAGAGTCTCTGAATCCCACCGTTTTTAAACAACTTCTCTCTGGTTTTTCCAAAGCTTGCAAAGCCGGAGGATGTGCACTGATCGGTGGGGAAACAGCTCAAATGCCAGGGATCTATAAAAAAGGTGAATACGACGTTGCAGGGTGCATTGTGGGAGTCGTTGACCGCAAACGATTGCTGGACGGCTCCGCAGTTCGCCCCGGAAACCTTATTTTAGGGCTCCCTTCCAACGGCCTTCATACTAATGGCTACTCACTCGCCCGAAAAGTGCTCTTCAAAAAACTTCATCTCAAGCCGGATTCTCGGCTTGGAAAGGGGAAAAAAACATTAGGGGAGGAGCTACTGCGTGTGCACCAAAACTATCAACCGGTCTTAGCTGCCCTGCCTGAAGGCGTCCTTCACGCGGCAGCGCATATCACAGGCGGAGGTCTCCAGGATAATCTCCCTCGAGTCTTGCCGGTAGACTGTGATGCTAACATTGATACGACTTCTTGGAAAGCGCCCGCTATTTTCCAACTCATCCAACGAGGTGGAAAAGTGGATGCCCGGGAAATGTATCAGGTGTTTAACATGGGAATTGGTATGGCGTTAATCGTGTCTGAGAAAAATGCCCCGGCTGTGGTTCATGCCACGCGTGCACGAATCATTGGGAAAATCGTGTCCGGTCGAAAAAAGGTCACCTTTCTCCATTGAAATAAAGGAACCAGTCTGGCACTAAAGATATTCACTGAAAGCATTTTCAAACGGTATAGATACATCTTATAGGGGTCATGCTATACCAAGTGATACCATCTCTTATGGATAATTGGCTTGTTTTTAAGAAGTAGGAGCGAAGAACATCAGTCTGGTTATCTTAAATAGATGGTATGATATTACGCAAAAAAGAGAACCTTGTTGGTCAAAATGGTTTTTTTGCTCCCAGAGCTCCTAAAAGTGCGTAACGTCAATTACTAAAGAGCTGCTCGCCTTAACACACACATGTTCGGCAAATGGAAAAAAAATCCGGCGCTAGGCCTGAGCCTGGGAGTGGGATTAGTTGGGGGCCTGGCTCTTGCCTTACGATATGCAGCTAAGAAAGCGGCGTCGAGATTGATTCCTGATAGTATTTCTCCCGCCGTTTTCGCCACCCGCGTTTCTCAAACCACATATGGCGAGATGGTTTATCATACCGCGGGCACGGGAGAACCGTTAGTCTTTTTGCACGGTATTTATTTAGGCGCTTCCTCCTATGAGTGGTCCAAGGTGTACCCATATTTTGCCTCTCATTGGCAAGTACTGGCGCCTGATCTCATTGGATTTGGAGAATCCCAACGCCCTTCGGTTGCCTTGGACGCCGACCTGCATGCGTGCGTACTACGCGAATTTTTTTTTGAAACTTCCGGTGGACGTCCAGCCATCGTTGTTGCAAGCGATATTAGTGCAGCGCTGGCATTATTAACCGCCTCCAAACATCCGGAAAGTATTGCGCGGTTGATTCTTTATCAGCCTCAGAATCTTATGGCATCAGGGGCTCGGCGTCGTCCGAGTGGTGTCGGGTTGATGGGACGGGTTCCGCTATTTCGGGAATTCGTCTACCGAAATTACCTGGCAAGCGAGCCTTTTTTGAAAAGTTGGATTTGCCGGTTTGGGCTGTCTCATCCGGAACATTTAACCGAAGAAATGCTCAGCGTGATCACTACCTGTGCACAGCAATATGGAGCACACCATGCTATTTTTGGACTTTTCAACGGAAAGCTTTCTTTTCCTTTGCTCCAGCGATTGCCTAGCATTCCGCACCCCGTAACCATACTCTGGCCAGAAGAATCCCTATTATTTCCATTTGAACACGGAGAAAAAATAGTCAAATTATTACCGCGGGGAAATTTACAGGTGGTTCCTTACAAGGGTATACTGGCTCCCTTGGAAGATCCCGAAGGATTTAAAAAATTAATAGAAGAAACATTGGTTGGGGAGCTCCATCAAGTTACTTAAGCATTAGAGCATCTTTAACAGGACTTACGCAAAAGCCATGGTAAGGGAAGGAAATTTGAGTTGATGAAAAAGGAAATCATCGAGGATTCCTTGTTTGACGCGGTAAAGAGTTTTTGCGCTATCTCTGGCAATATGAGCTAAACGGCCCCAGACCAAGATAGCAGAAGCGATGTGGTTACGCTGAATACGAGCCTTTCTGCATTGGCAGCGTTCAATTCCTGTTAACTGCTTAGCCTCACGATGAAACTGCTCAATCTTCCAGCGCAAGCCGCACATCTCAAGTGTGAGCTTGGAAGAATCTTGAGTTCGGTCGTTAGTAACCACGTAGTCCGTGCGGTGTTCTGACACCTCAACCCGGAACAGTTTCACTTTGTGTTCTTTGGGGAATCCCTTGATTTTGATTGTCTTGCCATGTGCGAGTTCTGATTGATTCCACTCTAAGGAGTCCACTCGCTGATAGGGCCGTTGAGCTGCGGAATCATCCACCAAACGGTTGTCACTTAAGGGACAATAATAGGTTTTTCCCAGCGATTCAATGAAGAGCATCAGATCACGCTTAGCATACCAGGTATCCACCAAGACATGCCGAAAGAGCAGCTTTTTGTGATGTACAAGGTTGCTGAGCATGTCCCGTACATGATCATGTTTAGTTTTTCCGTCGCCAGCAGGATCGTAAATTCGATAGTCGATCAGCCAGTATGCGTTGGTCCGCGGATTGACGTACACGCAGTTCACCACTCCAATGCCTTTGATCAGTCCGTGTGCGTTACCGCTATACTGGCGGCGAACCAGTTCAATCTTATGCGAAAAATTCTTGTCGATCACCGTGTCATCGAACACCACGCAGCACTCTTCATCAGGGATAATCTCTCCGCGCACGTTCTCCCATATCAGACGCGGCGTTATCTTCTCCTTACTGAGAAATCTGTTGATTGCATCGTGGCTCATGTTTTCCGTATGCTCGGCAAAATTTGTCAGCGTGTAGTTGATTGGGCTCACCAACAGGTACTGGCAATAATCAAGCAGGCTTGGGCAGCTTCTCATACCTTCTTCTCTACAATCCTTTCTCAAGCTGGACGCTACCTCTATTTTGTAGTAATTCTTCCCACACTGTTTTTAGGCCTTTTTGCGTAAGTCCTGTTTAATTGAGATATAGACATGTCGTTGCTAGGAATTTTTCGAATTTTGTGATGTCCCCATGAACGTTTCTGATCTCCGCGAAATTTTACAATACGTACCTCGGTTTCGAGAGCGTATCTTTGTTGTTTCAATCGACGGCGCTATTGTCGGGTCAGAAAATTTTTCCAATATTCTACTGGACCTGGCGGTGTTGCGTTCGCTGAGCATTCAGGTGATTCTCGTTCATGGGGCCGGCTTTCAAATTGAGCAACTGGGACGCGAACGCGGAATCGCGCTCTCCAATTCCGACGGTACTGGGGTGACCGATGAAATATCGTTGCAAATTAGCATCGATGCGGCAATTCGTTTGACCAATAAAATCATGGAGGGGCTTTCGAGTGTGGATTTGCGTGCAGCCTACATTAATGCCATTGTTGCTCACCCGGCAGGTATTTTAGGGGGGGAGGACTATCAGTTTACGGGTCGTGTGGAGCGGGTGGATTCCAAGGCATTACATCTGCTTTTAAATGAAGGCATCCTGCCGGTGCTTCCGCCTCTCGGATTTGATGGCGAAGGTCGTACTTATCGGGTGAATTCCGATGTCATTGCGGTTGAAGTAGCCGAAGAAATGAAGGCCGCAAAAGTCATCTTCCTCGCTCCGCCTTCGGCATTTGAGCCAGCAATTCGTCTCCCGCGGCAAATTTCCATTTTTGAATCCGAAGAGCTTGCAACTCGCCGCCGCAATGGCTGGCCAAAGAGTCTCATCTCCAAATTAAGCCGTGCTGCTCACGCTTGTCGGCAGGGAGTTTCGCGGGTCCACATTTTGGATGGAAATGTCAATGAGGCACTGCTTACGGAAATTTTCAGTAACGAAGGATTCGGAACCATGGTCTATTCCGACGAATATCAACAAATTCGGCACATCTACAAAAAGGATATTCGGAATATCATGACGCTGATCCGGCAGTCCGTCAAAAACGAGGAATTGGTACGCCGGACACGCGCTGAGATTTTGGCCCATATTGGGGATTACTGGGTTTTGGAGAACGACCGCACCATAGTGGCATGCGTTGCTTTGCATATTTATCCCAACGAAGCAACCGGCGAGATGGCTTGCCTCTATGTATCCAGCAGCTACGAAAACCAGGGCTATGGCCGCAAATTGATGGCATACATTGAAAGCCTCGCTCGAAGTAAAGGTCTTAAGCGCCTCGTTGCGCTCTCGACCCAAGCATTTAATTATCTTCAACAAAAAGGAGGTTACACCGTAGCACAGCCCGAGGACCTCCCCACCGAACGTCGGCAAAAATACGAAGCCAGCGCACGGCACTCCCGTATCCTAGTCAAAAACTTGGTCTGATTGCTGGCTTCTCCAGATTCTTTTATAATAGACGCCGTGCCAAATGCGTGATCATTTTACACGACTTTCGCTATACATAATTGACCTTTTAAAAGTTACAATTTGTTCATAGACAAAGTATTGGATCTCTAGATAAACCTGTGGATTCCCATGAGTGTTTCGCAGGTTACCATGCTAAATGTCCAAGTAGATGCTGAATGGAAACAATTTCCAAAGGGAACCCGCCTGATTGAGGCTTGTCTTCAAAGCGGCAAGTTCATTCCCCATTATTGCTATCATCCGAAACTCAGCAGTCCGGGTAATTGCCGCATGTGTTTGGTGGAAGTGGGCATGCCGCGTATGACAGCGGATCGTAAGCCGGAAATGGGACCTGATAGTCGTCCTCTAATCAACTGGAGTCCGCGCCCTGCTATTTCCTGCGCTCAGGAGGTGTCGGAGGGAATGGCCGTTCGAACGGATTCCGCTTTAGTTCAGGAATGTCGCCACGGAGTCATGGAATTCCTTTTGATTAACCATCCTTTAGACTGTCCAATTTGTGATCAAGCAGGGGAGTGCCGCCTTCAAGAATTCAGTGTTCAATACGGTGAGGGGAAGTCTCGCTTTAAAGAAGAAAAAGTCAAAAAACCGAAGAGAGTGGATATCGGTAAGCACATTGTGCTGGATGACGAGCGGTGCATCATGTGTTCACGGTGCGTTCGTTTCATGCAGGAGATCGCACATGAGGATGTGCTCGGATTTATCAACCGTGGTGGTTACACTACTCTTAGCCTCTATCCTGGAAAACGACTGGATAACAATTACTCTTTGAACACTGTGGACATTTGTCCAGTCGGGGCACTGACTTCCAAAGAATTTCGTTTTAAGATGCGTGTTTGGTTCCTTAAGGAGACCAAGAGTATCGACGTGAATTGTGGCACCGGTTCCAACATCTTAATCAGCAGTCGTGAGAATCAAATCTTTCGCATCACTCCGCGAGAAAATGATCACGTCAATTCCTGTTGGCTACCGGATTCCCACCGCTTGAATTACCGGTACATCAATTCTCCCTCTCGACTCCGGAAAATTACCTTGAAAGAAAAACCGGATGAAAATGTCGGCTGGGAAGAAGCAATTCGGCAAGCAGTCCTCGAATTAAACTCCACGCGCGGTGCGGCGGCCCTTCTTGCAAGCGCTCGCTCAACAAACGAAGAACTTTATCTTCTTTCTCATTTAGCCCGGGCTCTCGAAATCACTTTCATGGATGTCGTGCCGCGCTTCCAGAAAGGCGATGGGTTCCTGATTTCAGATGATGGCAACCCGAATACCCGAGGGGCACGCCTCTTTGGGTTGACGACATCCTCGCCGGGATCGAAACTGAAAGGAATCCTTGAGGCCATCGAGGCAGGAAAAATCCGTGGGTTGCTAGTGGTTGGAGAAGATGTCACTGCATCCGGGCTTCCTACAACTACTCTAAACAAGCTCCATTCCCTGATCGTCCTGGATTTCCTATCCAATGCCACGACGGCTTTGGCTTCCGTACTTCTTCCTGTTGTTTCTTTTGCCGAAAAGCGGGGAACTATGATCAACGTGAAAGGCCGAATCCAGCGTTTGAACGCCGCGATTCAGCCTCCGGGAGAGGCGCGTCCCGATTGGATGGTACTCCGTGACCTCCTCGCTGCTGTTACTCATTCCGAGTGGCCGCAAACTATCGAAGGAATTTTTCGCCAAATGGCACGGGAGACCGCAGCACTTGCAGGCCTCACTCTAGCGGCTGTTGGTGATTTGGGTGTGGACCTTTCAAAGAATTTTCAGCTTGAGACATGAATTTTTTATTTCAACCGGGGCCTTTTTTGATTTGGACTTCTCTACTCAAGTCAGTGATTTTCCTCGGGATCATCCTCTTTCTCGTTTCCTATACAGTATACGCTGAACGGAAAGTCAGCGCTTTTATTCAAGATCGAATTGGGCCGAATCGTGTCGGACTTCCATTTACTGATCTGCCTCTTTGGGGGCTGGGGCAGCCGATTGCTGATGCAGCGAAATTGCTCTTAAAAGAGAATTTCATTCCTGCGACAGTAAACAAATTTTTCTATTATATAGCCCCCAAACTCACGATGATTCCACCGATCTTGGTTCTTGCTGTGCTTCCGTTTGGCAGCACCCTTTTCGGGCAAAAAATGGTAATAGCGGACATTAACATCGGCATTCTCTATGTTTTCGCCGTCTCTTCCTTAAGCGTTTATGGGATTGTCTTGGCAGGATGGGCTTCCAATTCCAAATATCCTTTTTTGGGAGGAATTCGGTCCAGCGCACAAATGATTTCCTATGAACTGGCATTGGGACTTTCTGTAATCCCCATTTTTTTGATGATGGGTTCATTGGATCTGCCACAAATCGTGGAATATCAAGTGAAATACGGCTGGACGATCGCACCCTGGTGGCCGGCAGGCTTTTCAATGCATCAATTGCTGCAAGGAAATTTTTACGCTGTGTGGGATTCTTTTGTTGCCGGATTTTCACTGAGAAAAGTGGTGCTTGCACTCCTGATGTTAGTATCCTTTTTCATTTTTACCGTGGCGATGTTAGCCGAAACAAACCGTCTTCCCTTTGATATGCCCGAGGCCGAACAGGAACTCGTTGGCGGCTATCACACGGAGTATTCCTCAATGGGTTTCGCACTATTTTTTCTCGGCGAGTACGCTGCAATGATTGCCGGAGCTGGAGTGATTGTGACTCTTTTCCTGGGCGGATGGAGTCTCCCCTTCATACCGGATGGTAGCCAGGGGACGATTTGGGGCATTGTGAATATACTGACTTTTTTTGCCAAAGTAGCAGTGGTCCTCTTTTTCTTTATCTGGATCAGATGGACATTACCCCGTTTTCGATACGATCAGTTGATGAAATTGGGGTGGTACTATCTCTTCGAAATCGCGTTGGTGAATATTTTTCTCACTGCGTTTATATTGGCATACTGGAAACAGCATTAATTTGACACCTTCATATGGCTATCACTGTCCGCCGTCCGCAATTGACTTTCTCCGAAAAATTGTTTTTGCCCGCCATTTTGACGGGACTGATGATTACTTGGAAACACTTTAAAAATTCGCTTTTTAGAAAGACTCGAGTCACCATGGAGTACCCCGAGCAGCGGTGGGACTCTCAGCTACCCTCGTATTATCGAGGGGCTCCCACTCTGGTTACAGACGAGTGGGGAAAAGACAGGTGTGTAGCTTGCCAATTGTGCGAGTTCATTTGTCCTCCTCAGGCTATCTCCATTCAACCCGAAGAAATTCCTGCTGGAGATCCTTGGGCTAAGGTGGAAAAGCGTCCCAAGGAATTTAACATTGATATGATTCGTTGCATTTACTGCGGTCTGTGCGAAGAAGTCTGTCCGGAAGAGGCTATCTTCTTGAGGAAAGATTATTCCTTCACCGGCTATTCGCGCGGCGCAATGATCCACGACAAGAAAAAACTTTATGAACTTGGTGGAGTCATGAAAGGACTGATCTTCAAATGGAACAAAAAAAAATAAGCTGAAGCGATTCATTTATGCGTTTACTCCTTTTCTGGTTGTTTTCCATTCTCATGTTGGCTTTTGCATTTGGGATTGTCACTTCGCGCAATACGGTAATTAGCGCCATGAATTTGGTGGTGTCCTTTATGTTTCTTGCCTGCCTTTTCTTTACGCTGGACGCGTTTTTTATCGGGATTGCACAGATCCTGATTTATGCCGGTGCAGTGATGGTCTTATTCTTGTTTATAGTGATGCTATTATTCATCAAAAATGAGGGACAGCGCTCTATTAATAAGACAATGCTTGCGACCGGTATTATGACCATGCTGGGATTTTGTCTGGTACTGACAGCCGCCGTTCGCACCGTGCCCAACAGAGATATCGTCATTCCTACACTTTTACCCTCAGCGACAGATGATGTGACCTCTGTTGGCTTGCTTCTTTTTCTCCGCTACAACTTACCATTCCAAGTAATGGGGGTACTTTTATTAGTTGCAACCCTAGGTATCATTTTACTTAGCAAGGACCCTGAATAAATGCCAACTCTCGCTCATTATTTGTTTGTCAGCGGTATACTCTTCGCGGTGGGACTTATAGGGGTATTGCTTCGGCGCAATCTCCTCATCGTTTTCATGTGCCTGGAGCTGATGCTGAGTGCAGCTAATCTTTCTTTAGTTGCGTTTTCCAGATTCGACGTCAATGGCCCGGAAATACCGAACTATCATGGTCAGATACTGGTTTTCTTCATTATTACCGTAGCTGCGGCGGAAGTGGCGGTGGGTTTGGCTATCCTCGTGGCCTTGTTTAAGGTCAAGCAAACAGTCCATGTCGAGGATCTCGACCAAATGAAACTATAAGAACACGCAATGAATTGTTCCTCCTTTCTTTGGGTGATTCTTTTTGCACCTCTAGTTGCCGCAATCCTCGTCTTTTTCCGGGGTAAGAACCACAAAAGTTTCTCAGCCTTGACGGCGATCGCCTCGGCTCTCATCTGCTGCATCCTGAGTTGGGGCGTGTTTTTTTCTTCCAGTACCTTTGTTCCCAATGGCTTCGACTGGATCCACGTCAAAGACTCGGCACTGTCTCTTCATGTTCCTTTTGCTCCGTTCCAGGACCCGTTGAGCAAAATGATGATCGTCTTGGTGACTACCATTTCAACGCTCGTTTTTATTTATTCCGTAGGTTACATGGCAAGAGAAGCGGGCTATTCGCGCTACTTTGCTGGCCTTTGCCTTTTTTTGTTTTCGATGCTCGGAATCGTGCTTTCGAACAACTTTATCATGATGTTTCTATTTTGGGAACTTGTCGGAGTGAGTTCTTATATTCTGATCGGGCACTATTACGAGCGGGAGGCAGCGGCGGAAGCATGTAAACAAGCATTTATCGTCAATCGCGTTGGTGACTTTGGATTTCTGATCGGGATTTTGATGATCTGGGTGGGAACGGGATCTGTGGTTTTCACAGATATTTTTCGTAATATCGAGGTTCTGTTACCGCACAATTTTTGGATCAATTCTGGCTGTATTCTTATTTTTTGTGGTGCGGTTGGAAAGTCTGCCCAGTTGCCTCTCCATGTATGGCTGCCAAATTCCATGGAGGGTCCGACGCCGGTCTCATCCCTTTTACATGCGGCTACAATGGTAGCTGCTGGTGTCTACATGCTAGCGCGTGTTTTTCCTCTTCTTGTTGCAGCTCCGATAGCACGCGACGTGATCGCTTGGGTTGGGTGTTTGACTTGTATTGTCGCGGCTCTAATGGCACTCCAACAGGATGACATCAAACGGATTTTAGCCTATTCGACGATATCACAGTTAGGATACATGGTCTTAGGAATTGGAGTTGCTGCATCCGCCGAAGTGCCAATCTTTCACCTTTTTACCCACGCTTTCTTTAAGTGCCTTCTTTTCTTGGCGGCGGGCTCTGTGATTGTGGCACTCCATCATGAACAGAATATTTGGAAGATGGGAGGGCTGAGATCTCGAATGCCAACCACCTGCCTGCTGATGTTAGTAGGTGGGCTTGCACTGGCAGGGATGCCTTTTTTCAGCGGTTCTTTTAGCAAAGATCTCATATTGGCTTGGGCGGCATCTTCAAACCGAATCTTATTTTGGATCGCTGCTTTTACAGTGGGATTAACAGCCTTTTATACAACCAGGCTTTTTCTTGTAACTTTTTTAGGTCATGCGCGTTCACAGTCGAGTGAACATGCGCAGGAATCCCCGGCTGTCATGATCATCCCAATGCTCATCCTTGCGGTGCCAGCGATTTTCTCCGGGTATCCCATTGTGTGTGGATTTTTCGTTCCCGGAGTGGAGTCTCCGCATCCTGAAATTGAGCCACTCATTCCCGTCTGTTTCTTTTTCACAGGATTAGTAGCTGCCGCTGCTTTGTATTGGAGAGGCCCTGCTCAGGATCCATTACGAATTCCACTTTTTGCAAACCGGCTCTATATCGACACGATGTACGACTGGGGCGTTCGTAAGTGCCAAGATGCCCTGGCATCAGGGATCTCATGGATGGATCGATGGGTCATCAATTCTATTTGCGTCCAAGGCGTAGCACGGATGGTTTGGATTTTGGGATTTTTCCTCCGGTATCTCCAATTGGGCAATTTACAGACGTACACGTGCTTTTTTGGGATTGGTGTGGTCCTCTTTCTTGTTTTTCTGCTATTTACGTGATGTCGCCGCTGCTTGCCCTCATCCTTGTTCCATTAGCAACGGTCGCGGCAATCGCCGCGGGATTCAATGCACGCCGTGCCAGCTTAATAGGAACCGGAATAAATCTGATTTTCTGTGCCTACGTTTTTATCAATTATCGCTTTGATCAAGCGGGATACCAATTAGTCTGGTCCCTCTCAATTCTCCCTTCCGCGGGGCTCAATTTTACACTGGGGGCGGATGGCCTCACCCTAATGCTTCTCCTGCTCAGTACCTTGGTCTCCTTCGCGGCAATTTTGATTAGCCGGAAGGTGGACCAAAATGAAGGGTGGTTTTATATCTGCCTCCTTCTTATTTCCGCTGGAGCGATTGGTGCCTTTGCCTCCTTGGATGTGTTTTTCTTTTATTCATTTCATGAATTAGCATTGATTCCCACCTTTCTTCTAATCGGTATTTGGGGCCGCGGAGATAAACAGGCAATTGCATGGAAGACTACTATTTATCTGGCAATTGGAAGTTTTATTCTCCTTTTAGGAATTATCGGCTTATACTTTGCGTGTCCCGCCGGGTCCCGCACATTTGACATGCGCGAGCTCCAGCACTTAAGTGCCGCTGGGTTGATTCGTCAAGAGAGCTGGGTTTATCTCCTTTTGGTAATCGGATTTGGAACACTGGTTTCCCTTTTTCCGCTACATTCCTGGGCACCCCCTGCTTATGCCTGTGCACCAACGCCTGTAGCTATGTTACATGCAGGGGTGCTTAAAAAATTCGGCCTTTATGGATTTTTGCGCATAGTCGTGCCGTTATTTCCCCTGGCGAGCCAGCAATGGATCACACTTCTTTTGATTTTGGCGGCGGGAAATCTTTTGTTTATTGGGATGGCTACTTTAGCTCAGAAGCGTTTGGATTGGATGCTCGGTTACTCCAGCGTGATGCACATGGGATATATTTTTCTCGGTCTTGCTGCGGGTAATGTGCTGGCGCTAGCAGGAGCAACAACCCTTATTTTCGCACACGGCCTCTCTATCGCTGCGCTTTTTGCATTGTGTGGAGAATTAAGAGAACGAACAGGCACTGTTGAATTCAACGCTTTGGGCGGCCTAGCCCAAAAGATGCCTCATCTGGGGATCTTGTTTGGTCTGGCGGGGTTGGCCTCTATCGGCGTGCCCGGATTCGCCAATTTCGTTGGTGAGCTGATGGTTTTTTTTGGCGCTTTTAAACAAGAGGTCACACTTTCGAACTTGGGACGCTTTCAGATTATTGACATTTTAATAATTTGGGGCGTAGTTCTTTCGGCGGTTTATTTTCTTCGTGCTTATCGGAAGATATTTTTCGGTCCTTTTTCTCAGAAATGGAGGGATATTCAGGACCTTCGCCCAGCTACTCAGCTCGCTGTCATTCTTTTACTAGTGGCGTTATTATCAGTCGGTTTCTATCCTCAACCATTCTTGGAAATGATTCTTCCATCACTCACATGGCCTTAAATCCGATTTATCTTGAAATTTTTGTTGTCTGTCTGGGTATTGCGTTGATCTTGCTAGAGTCGATTCGGAAGGAAAAGAATCAAACTCCGATAGCTTGGATCGGAGTGGGAGGATTAGTGCTCGTCTTATTGTCGCTTTTTATTTATGGCCCTCAAGCCGCCAGTGCCTCGCCTTTTTATACCTCAGATCGACTCGCGTTGTTTTATAAACAATTGATCCTGGTCGCTACTATCATTGTTCTTTTGATGTCTCTGCCCTACTCCCGTATTGTGGCGGGTGCAACACCTGCTGCTGCAACACCCGACGGACAAATGAGGCTCGGAACGGGGGAATTCTTTATTCTTCCATTATTTGCCTGTGCTGGAATGATGTGGCTGGTTTCGGCTTCCGATCTGATATTTTTATTTGTCACATTAGAATTAGTTACTGTGGTATTCTATGTGTTAGTAGCGTACATGCGGTACCATGCGCTTTGTCTGGAAGCCGGTGTGAAATACTTTGTTCTGGGGGCGTTCTCGACTGGCTTTCTGGTCTATGGAATCAGTTGGATTTTTGGAGTGACCGGGCAAACAAATTTTGAGGAAATTTCGCTTGCACTGAAAGTTCTTCCCACTAGTGCGCATCCTGCTCTTTTGTTCGGTTTAGGATTAGTTTTGGTTGGCTTCGGATTTAAAATTGGAGCTTTTCCATTTCAATTCTGGGTGCCGGATGTCTATCAAGGAGCGCCAACGCCGGTCACCGCATATCTCTCCGTAGCGTCAAAGGCAGCCGGATTTGTAGTGCTGCTTCGAATGGCAGAAGTCTTCTCTCCTGTCCTACAGGCAAAAATACTTGGAATCCTGAGTATTCTGGCCGGACTCACAGTACTTTTTGGAAATTTGGCGGCGTTGTTGCAGGCAAATATGAAGCGCTTGCTGGCTTATTCAAGCATTGCACATGCGGGTTTTCTATTAATGGGCGTTTCGAGTTTAACCGTCCCGTTCGCCTCGAAAGCGGTCTCGTTTTACCTAGGTGCTTATCTTCTCATGACACTGCTGGCGTTTTTTGCGGTTGTGATGGTTGCTCGCGAAACAGGCGGAGAGGAAATGTCGAACTTTAGGGGACTCGGAAAACGCTCGCCATTGCTTGCGATGAGCATGGTTTTTGCCATGCTTTCCCTAGCCGGAATTCCTTTGACAGTCGGCTTCTTCGGAAAGTTTTTTATCTTCATGGTAGCCATCCAAGCGCATCAATGGGTTCTTGTCGGACTAGGTGCATTGGGAGTTTGCTGCGGATTCTACTATTACATTAAAGTCATTGGAGTGATGTATTGGCAAGCCTCCCCACCCGATGCCGGTGCGATAAAAATATCCATTGATACAGCGATTGTTTTAGTGGCCCTTTCGACTAGCATTGTTTTTTTCGGAATCTGTCCGCAATTTCTTCTTGCTTTGATTTAAGAGCTATGGCTTCTAGGGAGCTATGTCTCATTATTCCATATTTTCAGGAATCCGAGATGCTATACTAAGTAGATCATATTGGATAATATTGTTCATAATATTTTCATTAGGATTGTATCTCAGGCTGTCGCTGCCACAATTGCCAATTTGTGATGCGGATACTGGTGAATATTTAAGTCCGGCTGTAGGGATGGTATACACGGGTCATTACACTCCAACATATCGTGATTTTCTTTATCCGTATTTTCTGACGGCTGTACTCACATCAACTGAGAGCTTATATGCAATTGTTTTGATCCAACATTTTTCTGGCGTAGTGGCTGCGGCGTTAGTGGTGACAATAATCTTTCGGCTTCGGATTTTTTTCCCTTCCAGCAGCGCTTTTGACTGGAGTACGAGGGCTGTCGCTCTGTTGGCAGCTAGCGGGCTTCTTTTTTCTCAGTTTACCATTTTAATGGAGCACAGTATTCGGCCTGAGGGTTTGTTTCCGATGACATGTGCCGTGACAATGTTGGCGGGCGTTGAGCTCTCGCGCCGAGTGTTACTAAAAAAGTACGATGGGAGAGCAATACTTTGGTCTGTTGTTCTGGTCGTATTTTCGTTTGGGAATGTTTATTTGAAGCCGGCTTGGGGACTCGCCGCTGCAACATCACTACTTCCTCTGGTTTATGCCTGGGTCTTTATTCCTGGAAGATGGTTGAGGAAAGTGGGGGCGGGTTTAGGAGCATTGTTTTTGGTAGTTTGCGCCTTCATTCTTCCGAGTACTTTCCATAAAAACAGATTGGCCGCAATGAGCGCTTGGTTTCTACCTGGTACATTGCTTTCAGCGCATGCCGAGGTTCTCTACAATGTGATCGAGAAGGATGTCCTGCGGCTTCCTGTTGAGTCGAAAGAAAGAACTTATTTGACAGCTTTTTTGGAAGAGATTCGCAACGCTCAGAAAAATCCTACAACACGTCGCTATGGCTTGAAAATCGACCCCGATAATCTCCTCTGGGGTGGTCCCATTGATAGATTATTTGATCAGTTTGAGAGACCGGAGGAGTTTTCCAAGATGTGTTACTCTTATTACTTTCGAGGATGGGTGGAGTATCCACTTGCCATGTTGAGCAAGGTCATCAAACAGATGGAGTTCTTTTACTCTCCGAAGGAGAATAATGTATATAGTAGCCGGCACGGTGATAGCCTGAAATTTGTTTATAATGAAGACCTACAGGATTTACGGAGGGTACAGTCAAATATTCCGTGGCCTCCATTGGAGGATTATTTCGAGTCTCTTCAGAAACTTGACTTGCCAGAGCAGACGAGCATTTTGCGTGCCGTTCTCGCATCAACTGTCGTCTGGTTAAATTATCTCTTTTTGCCAATGGCGCTCCTTTCGGTAGCCGGCGCGGCAGTAGTCTTATTATCCGGAAATAAATTTGCGTCATTATATGGCACAGCCATCTTGGTCCTTTATCTTGCCAGTTTTAATTTCTTCACTAGCCTGACGATATCTTTGGTCCATATGATGGACGTCGCACGCTATTATTTCGGACAAATTACTATGAGTTTAGTATCACAGGGATTTCAGTTTTTGTTTCTATTTGCGTTGATACGCAATTTTGTTTTGGAGTGGAAAGAGAAGAAGGCGAGGGACATCATAGGGGCGGGTTGGTCAGCCCCTAGAGTGACTTCCATTGAAAAATTGCCTCCCGCAGAAAGTTAATTTTAGGGCAGTCGATATGCAATCGATATGCAAGTGAGTGATGAGATATTTGAAATTGATATGGCTTCGGAATAATTGGCATTGGAGTTACTGGGCGGGACTGGTCGCCATATTTGTATTAGGTGGGGTGGTGAGATTTGTTTTGCCGCTAGCACCCATGATGGATCCGGATACTGGAAGTTATCTGAAGCCAGCTATAGAAGTGACAGTGACGGGTAGTTATACACCTACGTTCAGAAGCTTTCTTTATCCATTTTTTCTGATAGCCGTTCTGAAATTAGTTCCGCACCTCCATGCCATTACAATTATTCAACACGTTCTGGGGTTGGCTACAGCCGCCTTGATAGTGGCGGTCATTCTTCGTTCCAGAAATTTTCTACCTCAGGGACGAGTTCTGGATTGGGGAACGCGATTAGTTGCGATGTTGGCGGCGAGTGTCTTTTTATTTTCGCGCAACACAATTGTCTTAGAACATAGCATTCGGCCTGAAGGGGTGTTTCCTCTATTCTGCGCTATCACGATCCTGTCAGGTGTGGAGTTTATTCGTCTGGTATACTTGGAAAAATGTACCGGCTGGTGGAGCACAATATGGGCAGTGATCCTGATGGTTTTCTCTGTTGGGAATTTGTATTTGAAACCCGCTTGGGGATTTGCTGCTGGGGCTGCTTTGCTTCCGTTGATTCTTACCTGCCTACTGATTCCTGACAGATGGTTGTGGAAATTCGGAACTTCATTAATCGCCATTTTGTTCACATTTGGTATGATAATTTTTCCGGGCCAACTCTGGAAAAAGCAATACGGTCCCAATTTCTTTTTATCAGGTACATTGCTCTCCGCACACGCGGAAATTCTGCATGATATTTTTGAAAAGGATGCTCTGCATCTGCCTTTTCATTCGAAAGAACGGAACTATCTTTTGGAATTTACAAGGGATATCCAATTCGCAAAGCAAAACCCTACTGTGCATCGTCACGGTTTTCAGATTAACCCCGACGACATTTTTTATGGTGGTCCCCTCAGAAAGCTGAGAACGCAATTTCCCAGCTTGAAGGATTTCTCCAATTTTTGTTTTAATTATTATATTCGTGCTTGGCTAGAGCGTCCGGTTGCAATGGCGACTAAAGTATGTGGACAAATGGGATTTTTTTATTTGCCGCGGATAAAAAGTATCTATGACGAAGGATATGTATTCTATTTGAAGCGGTACTATCAAGAATCGTTGGAAAGTTTGCTCGATTTCCAGTATCCTTCATGTCCTCTCTTAACAGATCGTTATTATAAGATATTGAAAGAAATTGACGTTCCCGAGGAAATGTTTTTGTTGCCAAGGGCTATAAAATACGTGTCAAGATACCTGAACTACACGTTTTTTCCACTATTAATGCTTTCCATTGCTGGAGCGATTGCAACGTGGTATTTTTCTTTGCAAGGACTGCAATCAGCAACTGCTTTAGTGATTTATTTTGCGGTGCGCCGTGAAAAGCCGCGGTGATCCAGCGGGAGGAAGATATCCCGTCCGGGAACTAATTGCTCCGCCCGGAACCACCTGGAGGGGCGGCAGAGGTAACGAAACCGTTCAAGCACACCAGGGAAAAAGGGCTGCATAAGGTAGTCCAGGGAGCACATAGGCCTTAATTCAAATGAGTGAACATCGAGCAAGCTTCGAAAAACGCAATGCGGACGCCGAGCCCGTCGCAGAAGGGCGAAGGCTGGCATCACTGAGGCAAATCCCCGAGGACAAACAGAGCAATAGAAGCCTACAGGGAGTCCGCCGGAGTATTGATGAAGGCATGTGTGCAAAGGATAACCGTAGGAACACGGGAGATCCGCAACCATGGGATAGAAATACTCCAACGGGAATCTCGCGAGAGAGAGAACCGGTGGTGGCGGAAGTCGGAGAGGCCCATACGAGCAAAGAAGCGAGTAATGACCGCGGAGCGAAGGGGCCTTGGTTCCAAGGCAACGTGACAAGTAAAGACAGAGCGGAGATTGGCGAAAACCTACCACCTCCAACAAAACTCTGGGAACTGCAAGAAACGTTGCATGCCAAAGCGAAGAGAAACCCGAAATATCGGTTCTATGCCCTATACGACAAAATCTACCGACTGGACATATTAGCAGAAGCATGGCGTAAATGCCGTGCCAATGCAGGTGCACCAGGAGTGGATGGAGTCCGCTTCGAGGATATCGAAGCCAAGGGAGTGAGCCAATGGATCGGGCGACTGGCGCAAGAACTGAAAGAAAAGAGCTACAAACCTGGAGCAGTAAAGCGGGTAATGATCCCAAAACCCAACGGCAAACAAAGACCGTTGGGAATACCGACCATTAAAGACCGAGTAGTACAAATGGCGGTGGTACTAATAATAGAACCAATCTTCGAAGCCGACCTACAGCCCGAGCAATATGCCTACCGAGCAAACCGGAACGCACACGATGCAATTCTGGAAATCCACGGATGGCTTAATAAAGGACTACGCGAAGTAGTAGACGCCGATCTAAGCGGCTACTTCGATACCATCCCACACCCAGAACTGATGAAAAGCCTAGCGCGACGCATCAGCGACGGAGCGATGCTGGCCCTGCTCAAACAATGGCTGCAAATGCCGATAGAAGAAAGCGATGGGCGAGGAGGCAAGCGGCGGAGCAATCCGGCGCGACGCCACAAGAAAGGAACTCCACAAGGAGCTCCGATCTCGCCCTTACTCTCAAACCTTTACATGCGACGCTTCATCCTGGGCTGGAAACAACTCGGATATGAGAAAGGGCTGAAAGCACAAATCGTCAACTTTGCTGATGATTTCGTGATCCTGAGCGCAAAAGCGGGACAGGAAGCCTGCCAAGCAATGCAGAGACTGATGAGCAAACTAAAGCTGGAAATTAACCGCGAAAAGACACGAGTATGTCGGGTGCCCGAAGAAACATTTGATTTCTTGGGATACACACTTGGACGATTCCATTCAACCAAGACTGGAAAAGCCTACATAGCAACGTGGCCCAGCAAGAAGAAAATCGCAGGGATCATAGAACGTATTAGTCAGAAAACAGCCCGTTTTACACTCAAAGAAGAAACTGCCAGGAAGGTCAGCGAGCTCAATGCACTGCTGCGGGGATGGGGCAATTATTTTAGCCTCGGACCCGTTTCGAAAGCCTATCGTGCGGTGGACGCCCACACCTCCTATCGGCTGCGCCAGTGGTTGCGAAACAAACACAAAATCAGGGGAGTCGGAACCAGAACCTACCCCGACAAGTATCTTTATGAGAAACTCGGACTGATCCGACTAACCCGGACAACCCGCAACTTTCCATGGGCGAAAGCATGAACATACCTTGGTCCGAAAGCCGGATGCTGGAAATCAGCACGTCCGGTTTGATGAGCGGGGACAGGAAACGAAACCATGGATGAGCCTGAGGCACCGGCATCTGCGAAAGCCGCCGGAAACAGCTACTCCCTCAACCCTACCAGTTACCGCGCCTGTCCTCGACTCTACAGTTTTAACTTTTTCAACTGTTTGACGATTTCGACCGTTCACATGATGGATGTGAATCGGTATCGCTTTAGTCAAATGCCAATGAGTCTCATATCACAAAGTTTTCAATGTTTGTTTTTGTTTGCATTAGTCTTTGTGTTGGTTCTGCATTGGCGGAGAAATCAAGCGAAGCAAGCTGTTGAGAGCTCGGTGATGAGGACTTCCGAGAAATTGTGAACCTTATTTGCAACTGTTGATAAGTAGAGTGGGCAGGAGACAAGGAGCCTGTCCGAAAGGTTGTGTTTGGGTTGGAACCTAAAGAGAAAAAGGGGTTCATCCGCAAAAAAGTGTGTTTAGCGCGGTGAAGAGTTAGAATACGAAGGGATAAGAAATTAAAGTCACGAAGGCCATAGTGCAAGCGTTGCATGGCACCAATTTTATTATTAATACCTTCGATTTTTCCATTGGAAATAGGGTAAGTCCAAGCATTAATAATGGAGGAACGAAAACGACGAAAGGTTTTGGCAAGGGAGACGAGTAAGGGGATACCAATTTCAGCAACACGGCAACACCAGTCATCAAAAAAAGCCGTCATTTTTCTGATATCATTAAAACACCAGAGTTGGCGCAGCGCCTCTTTGAGGTAATAGGCTAGAGAAAGTGGTTCATTGAGTTTAAGGGCTTCTTCAAGCTTTGGGAGTTGATTGGGATGAAGGTTTTCACGTCCCCGAAGTAAAAGATAACGAGTTCCTTTGATGGCTTTGCGTCCCATAATGTCTGCCTCGCGTTGAAGGGCGCGCCGGAGTTCATCGATTTTTTCGTTCATCAGTTTGATGATATGAAAGCGATCGGCAATGTGCACCGCTCCAGGCAGGTTTTTAACGACAGCGGCCGCATAGGCGGCACCCAAATCGGTGGCTACGGCTTGGATATCAGCTTTGGCTCTTCGCAGTTGGCGGAAAAAAGGCCGCAAGGCATTTTCTCCCCGTCCCTTGGCAATACAAAGCACTCTTCCACTCTGCCAATCGATAACCAGGGTTATGAATTTATGCAAGCGCCCCAGGTAGACTTCATCAATAGCCAGACACTTTACTTCTTGGAGGTTTACATTTGCCGCCTCCTTGGCCATATCAGTTTTCACAATGCGCTTAACGCTGTCCCATCCTAATCCGCTATAGGCACATACGTCTTTTAAACTCATGGCCCTGGAGAGTTCGACTACAAGGCGAGCAAGCCCAAGGGTGTAGGATCTTCCTTGGGGTGCAAAAGGGCGGAGGAGTCGAAGAACTCCCCACATTTTCGACATTGGCATCGTGGCACCTGGACTACAATTTGCACTGGTTTCAATCCAATGGGTACACTGCGAATACGCCGCTCTCGTGTCCCTCGCAATGCTATATGTCCCCCTTGGCATTTCGGGCATCGAATTTCTTCTCGCTTGGCGCTTATATGCAATTCTATCTCTCTTCCCACATATTTCGTGCTTTCGTATTCCCACCCTTTTCCAATTCCAAATGCACGTTTTAAAAATGTCGCTTCCATTTCTTTCCTTTATTCTCTGAAAAATACTTGTAAACACACTTTTTGCGGATGAACCCAAATGTATTATTCTCTCTCTAGCGGCCAGGCTGTGGAGCCAAATACAAACGATATGCGGAGTCTTTGGTATCTAGGCGAAGCAAAGGCGATTTTCCCACAATTTTTTGTTTTCCATCTATAGCATGACCCCTATAAAATGACCATGCCTTGTCGTTCTTTTTGCCTCGCTTGGCTCCCGCCAAGTCTCGCCCCTGTGAGGGGGGGCTGTCCGGCAAAGCCGGACAGGCTACCCCAGCCGTTCCCACGGCTCGGTGTTCCCCCAGACTTTGTTTCAACAATCCGTCCGTATCTACAGATATGGCCAGCTTGTTAAAACAAACTCTGAAGAAAAAATCCCGGACAACTCATGTGTCATTTTATAGGGGTCATGCTATATCGATTTGATATCGCTTACTAAATTTGCATCAGACGGAACTACCTTAACCACGAATATCTTGAAATCTGCAGCCGAGCAAGGATTACGTGTCTATCGACATGTTCTAGTGGAGGCTTCTGACTTTGCTGTTGTGAAGGCTTTCATGACCAAAATTTCTGTCACGGATGCCCACGGTTTCACTGGAAACGACCGCTTCTTTCAATTTGCAAAACTGATGGGACATCATCCGGAGCCTACGATCATGTATAACGGCTCATTATTTATGTGAGAACAACGTATCTGGTCTATCTCTTTATCGCATTCTCCGCAGCGGGCGTAGCCAGCTTTATGGTGGTTGATGTCCTCTATTTTCAAGCAATCGGTTATTCATTGACCTTTGTTGGTGTTATGGCAGCAGCATTCAATCTGTCAGTGAGCGTCGCGGAGCTTCCATTTGCAATTCTTTTTGATCGATATTCAAACAAAATCGCGCTTCAGATAGGCAACCTGATCCGTATGAGCGCCTTTGTCCTCTTCTTTTTTCATCTGAATACGACGAGCCTCTTTATCGCGTCAGTTTTAGCCGGTATTGGAGTTGCCGCGGCAAGTGGGACATCGCAGGCACTGATTATCAACGGAATCAGAAATCGTACTCCAGATGGCATGTCGGCCGCACTCGGGCGAATATGCTATCTGGTTGCAGGAGCATCCCTCGTAGGCGGGGTTGCTGGGGTAATGGCATTTCGCTCCTTTCCTGAAGCCATCTGGTTAATCGCTCTGGTATGCTTTGTAATGGCAGCGGTAGCTCTGGCTCTCATTAAAGACAAATCCAGGAGCAAACCCGATTTCACCTGGAAGGATTTTTTTCAGCAGTGCTCTAAGATCATATATATCCCAAGTGCTGGGCTTTTGATTTTAACCCATGCCACAGCAATCGCTCCCTTTATGTTTTGGCAGGTTAAATTTAACTCCGTTTCACTGATTTTCTTATTAATTGGGTTTTGTCTGATAAATTTTTCAGGCATTCTAGCGCCCTTTCTGTTAACACGGCTTCAATTAAAGGTCCATCATGTTGGATGGGTAGCCCTGGCTAACATTGTGGCAACTACCTTGTTTGCCTATTTGCAAGAACGTTGGCTGATGGAGCTGAGTTTCTTTATGCATGTTACACTACAGACTGTGCAAACAATCCTGATCACAGGGCTTTTTCACTCCAGTATTGAAAATACTATACGGGCAACAGCTAGTTCCATCATATCGCTGATGGATTCTTTGTTGGTTATGGGACTGGCGCCCTTTGTTGGATGGATTGGACAGCATTTTGGTGTCAGTTTAGCCATACTTATTTCAGTCGGATTGTATGCCATCGTAGCGCTAGTTGCCTTTATTAATAAATTTCACAAGATATCTGGGACTACCGATCAAATTGAGGCTTCAACGCCATCGGAAAAAATGTATACCTAACGAACAGATGATACGTTGTATCGATGCAAACGGAACTGTCCTACGCTGGCCGCGTAAGGAAAAGGATCGTCAAGCTGTGATGGCACATCTGGTGAGTTTTTTCGCCCCGAACATTCATTTCACTGAAAAGGAAGTGAACAAAATACTACAAGCGCATCATTCCTTTGGTGATTGGGCTCTTCTACGGCGTGAATTGTTTGAACGTGGCTTTTTGGAACGTAATCCGGAAAAAGGAATTTATTGGAGGAAGCCAAATAAATTAAATTCTGTAGTGATCAGCAGGAAGTCCAATCAGCTAATCCGCCGCGATTGCGGATGCTTGTAACTGACGTTACGCACTTTTAGAAGCTCCGGAGGCAAAAAAAGATCATTTTAACCAACAAGTTTTCCTTTTTTGCGTAACATCACTTTTTAACCCGTGAATTCGCTTACCAGCAGCGTTGCGTTATGGCCTCCAAACCCGAAGGAGTTATTGAGGGCGACCCGCACCTTGTGTTTGCGGCTTACATTAGCTACGTAATCCAAATCGCATTCGGGATCTTGGTTTTCCAAGTTAATGGTCGGAGGAACAATGCCGTCTCTAATAGCCAATACGCAGACGGCCATTTCGACTCCGCCGGCTGCTCCTAAGAGGTGGCCGGTCATGGATTTGGTGGAGCTTACCAAAGTCTTTTTGGCTGCACTCTCACCCAAAGCGCGCTTAATCGCTTTAGTTTCACAGATATCGCCTAGCGGTGTTGAAGTCCCGTGAGCATTGATATAATCAATGTCGGCGGGATTAATTTTTGCATGTTTCATGGCCATTTGCATGCACCGTGCTGCTCCCTGGCCTTCTGGCAAAGGCTGTGTCATGTGGTAAGCGTCGCTGGTCAAACCATATCCCGAGAGCTCGCAGTAGATATGGGCGCCCCGGCGTTTTGCGTGTTCCAATTCTTCTATTAAAAGAACACCCGCGCCTTCGCCCATGACAAACCCATTGCGATCACGGTCAAAAGGACGTGATGCACGTTCCGGCTCATCATTACGAAGACTCAATGCCTTCATTGCTGAAAATCCCGATATTCCCAGAGGAGTAATTGTTGCCTCCGAGCCACCGGCTAGGAACATATCCGCATCGCCGAACTTGATAATGCGCCAGGCCTCTCCAATCGAGTGGTTAGCCGTCGCGCAGGCCGTTACAATGGAAATATTCGGACCGTAAAGCGAAAACTCCATGGAGACAATGCCACTTGCTATATTGCTAATCATTGTGGCGATGGTAAACGGGGAGACACGAGACGGACCTCGCTCATAAAGGCGTTTGGTCTCATTTTCCATACTCTGTAAACCACCAATGCCGCTGCCGATGATGACTCCGAAACGATCTCGATCGACGGTGTTTAAATCCAAACCGGAATCCTCCAGAGCCTTGTAGGATGCGGCTACTGCAAGTTGGGTGAAGCGGTCAGTACGCCGGATTTCTTTGATAGCCCTGGAGTTATAAAAATCTTTGCCAAGGGAAGGATATTTGATCTTGCTGGTTTTCTTGAAGACATCAACCGGATCAAAATCTTTGACCTCTCCGGCGATTTTGCAGGGATAGATTTCCGAATCGAATGCTTGATAGCGGCGAATGCCACTACGGCCTTCGGTAATGTTTTCCCAGAATGTTTTTACGTCATTCCCAATGGGGGTTATAACCCCCAAACCGGTTACGACGACTCTACGATCATTCATCTCATCAATGCATCAACTGTTCTTGGCACAACACGAAATGCTCAAAAGAGCTGAAATTTTCCTTATTTGGCAACTATAAATTTTATTTTGAACCCATACCAACACTTTGGATGGTTTGGAAGAGTTTACCCTCCGTTTTGATGGAAGGTGCGATGATGATCTCAATTTCTTGAAATTCACGAATATTGGCGGCTCCCACATTACCCATACAGGTGGTAATAGCTCCCACTAAATTTTGGCTACCGTCGTCTACTTCAGCGGGACCAAAAAGAATCTGTTCCAAACTACCAGTGGTACCTACATGGATCCGCGTTCCACGAGGAAGATTGGCGTGAGGGGTTGCCATTCCCCAGTGGTCACCGCGTCCGGGGGCTTCCATAGCCCTTGCGAAGGCACTCCCTACCATAACAGCATCTGCGCCACATGCAAGTGCTTTGCAGACATCCCCTCCTTTGCTCATCCCACCATCGGTAATGATTGGGATGTAACGGCCGCTTTTTTTATAATAAGCGTTCCGTGCGGCCGCGCTGTCTACCGTAGCGGTTACCTGAGGTACACCAAGCCCTAGGACTCCTCGAGAGGTACAGGCAGCACCCGGACCTACACCAATCAAAACGCCGGCGACACCACACTCCATAATTTCGAGTGTGACTTCATAACTCACGGTGTTGCCGACGATGACCGGAGAAGGCATTTCGGAACAGAATTTCTTTAAATCCAGAGACTTATACTCATTGGAGATATGACGGACTGTGGAAACAGTGCTCTGGATGACAAAAACATCGACACCTGCTTCCGCGGCAATCCGGCCATAAAGTTCCGATTTTTGCGGAATGGAACTTACCGCAGCTATTGCGCCGCCTTCTTTAATTTCATGGATCCGCTGGGCAATCAGTTTTTCCTGAACGGGCTTCTGATAGAGCTTCTGGAGGAGAGCGGTTACTTGCTCTTTGTTCGATTTAAGTATTTCATCAAGAATTTCTTCAGAATTCTCGTAGCGCGTCTGGATACCCTCCAGGTTGAGCACCGCCAAGCCGCCCAGCCGACCCATTTCCTTCGCAAAGCGAACATTGACTACGCCATCCATCGCGCTCGCCAAAATCGGAATATCCAGTTGAATTCGCCCACCGTCTTTTTTTGGAATCGAAAAAGTGATGTCCACTTCTTGGGGATTTATAGTGACCGCACCAGGGACCAAGGCAATGTCGTCAAATCCATAAGTGACGCGGGCCTTTCGATTTCTTCCTATCCACGTTGACATAAATTATTTAATAATATCGTGTTGCGAGAGAATTGTTTCTTTCGTTGAGACTGCCACATCGCGGGCAACGGGGAAGTAAGGCCGGGGAATGATCTTCGAATGCCATGCCACACAGTGAGCACTGGAGGCAGTGGCGCCGAGTTTTGCTCTGTTTCCCAACCATTTTGTAGACTATCCAAAGGACAAAAATTGCTGCAAGAAAAACTGCAACATAAATTTCAAGCAGTTCGGCGATATCGATTGTTATCATCAGCAGCCTTTCACTTCATGGTTTATACCCTTTAGTCGCCCCCCAAAGATAGGTGATTGTTCCCCAAGTGACCTTCTTGGGATCGAGAGGTTCTAACCGCACTTGTCGAAGGTTGTCCATAGCGAATTGATCCAGTTCGGAGCTTCCCGAACTGCGCAGTAAGAAAATATTGCGAAGGTCCCCTGTCGGACTCACTGCCACTAAAAAGGAACAAGGGAGGCTGGGGTTCGAAGGGGAGACCAAGATTCCTTGAGGCGGCAATTTTTGGAGGCGCCGTCCCGCAAGCTCCCCTGTGAGTTCAAGCCGAGTGCCGACCGTTTGAGCCGGCAAAATGAAATTTTTGGGGATTACTGGCGCGTGTAAACTGACAGGTGCAGGGGCTGGTCCTAATGGGAGGGCGATCGATGATACTGGATTTGGAGGGGCCGCAAGAACGAGGTGCTCGGTTGTATAACTTGGAATATATCGAATCTTCGGGAAGGTGAGTGTGGCTGCCACACGAGTTCGTACAAAAAGAGAAGGGTCCTCTGCCTCCAACCACCGGTTAAATGAAGAAGCCTTCGGAGAATCTTGATACGGCAAGTAGATGGTTGCTGAGGCGATGGGCTTTCGACGGAATTCGGGAAATACGGGCCGAAAAAAGGAGATGGCTAAGACATGAATGAGGGTTGCGACTACTAGCATGCCAAGCAAAACGAGCCGAGGCTTTTTAAGCCAAGTGAAAAACAATGGTGGGTGTGATATAAGATCTCTACTCACGGTCGATCAGGAAGAACATCGTGGTTGGAATTTTATCGGCCAGCTTCCTTTTTATTTAGTGATGTTACGTAAAACCAACTTCGTTGGTTTCTTTTAGAAGCCGATAATTACAAACAACGTTTTATTGAGCTACAAATAAAGGAAACATTGTTGGTTAGAATAGTCTTTTTTTGCTCCCAGGGCTTCTAAAGGTGCGTAACGTTAGTTACTTAGACACAGATTTTTCTTGGGTTGCCAAAATTGTGGAGTACCCGTGGCGCAGAGCCTGGTTTAGGACTTCTGTGACTATGCCTGCCGGGGCATATTGATCTGATTTGATAATTACAGTGCGTGTGCGGTTTTGTTGGCTATCCAACCAGACTCCCAATTTCTCAACATCACCTCGTTGGTTTTCAAAAAAAATACTTGGCAGAGGGGGACCGGTAACACTTACCACCAGCGGTTCGTGTTGTGGTGGAAGTAAAAAAGAGGAGGACGGCACTTGGACCGCTATGCCAGGTTGCAATACCAATGAAGTACACAGGAGTAAAAAAAACATCAAAAGCAGGCTGACGGTAGCTAAGGGAGCTAACAGGAGCCCAATGGGATTAAAATCAAAGGTCCGCCAACTTCGTTGGTTTCCTGAGAGACTGGTTTTCATAACAGAGGCAATTTTGTACCACAATTCTGCTGAACCGTTGGTCTTGCAAATCTTTTAGCAATTCGAGTTCCTAAAAGAACCCGACGAAGTCGACGGGTGAGGAGCTTGCAACAATTGGATGACTTGTAGTGAAAAAAAGACCTCATTTGCAATTTTTAGCTCCTAAGAGAACCCGACGAAGTCGACGGGTGAGGAGCTTGCAACAATTGGATGACTTGTAGTGAAAAAAAGACCTCATTTGCAATTTTTAGCTCCTAAAAGAACCCGACGAAGTTGACGGGTGAGGAGCTTGCAACAATTGGATGACTTGTAGTTAAAAAAAGACCTTATTTGCAATTTTTAGCTCCTAAGAGAACCCGACGAAGTCGGCAACAATTGGATCACTTCAATCCCGGCTCGCTCCATATCGTGTATGAGCGTATTCACGCGAGATGAAAGAAATATATAAGCTACAAAGGCAGGAATGCAGACAGCAATGCCCGCAGCCGCGCAGAGAAGACTTTGATATACTCCCGCCGCAAGTTCGGTCGTCGTAGTATAACCTCCGTGGATGGTCATGGTTTGAAACGCTTGTAACAATCCTAAAATGGTCCCCAAAAGGCCCACTAATGGCGCCCCATAGGCAACTACACTGAGTAAAGGAAGATTTTTTTCCAAGCGAGGGACTTCGAGCTGGCCAGCGGATTGCGCAATTTCTCGCAGCTCCTCCCTATTAGCGTCATGCCGAAGGAGGACGGAATGCACAACACGAGCGACAGGTCCGGGTGTGCATGCGGACTCCTGAATGGCTTCGGCAAAATTTCTTTTTTCGATCAATACTGAAAGTCCTCTTAAAAAATCGCTGACGTGGATGTTAGCGCGATGAAGGAAAAACAGACGCTCAAGGAACACGGCCAATGCAATGATGCTGCAGACTAGAATGACCCACATTAAAGGACCTCCCTTTTGAAATAACTCAATCATCGTATTCAAAATTTATCGTGCCCTGTAGTTCCCGCAATCGATTCTGTCTTGGGTGGCAAAGCCTGGGGAGGAACAAGGATTTTGGATTTATTCAATTCGGAAAGAATCAATTGCAATTTTTCTCTCACACCAGGAACAAATCCACGTTCTTGATCACTATGCCGGATCATAAAACACAGATCCTGATCACGAAGGAAGCTGATGGGCCCCTCGGATGAGTAGAGTGTGATGGCTTTAACGGTGCCAAGACCCATTTTTGTGGAAGCCTCGCGAATATTGTCGATTAAACCGGATGCTTGGCTTCCCGCCCTCATTGGGTCTAAGCTGCCCAGTTGTTGCGAACGTGCTACCACTTCCCAACTCTGTGCCAAGATACAATCCCGTATGCCAGGGAGCTGGCTGCAAAGATCTAGTACCCGGTGAATCGAGAGGCGCTCGTCAGTATGCAGCAATGTCTGCAAGTGACTTTCGTTGGAAAGGAACTCCAACGGCTGAGAGAGGGGAGTAATCAGATGCTTTTTGTCCAATACCGCAGTCTGCTGATCCGTTGTGTCAGAGTTTGTGAAGGGTGGAAAACTGCAAGTGGGATATGATAAATCCACGCTCTTCGGATTTTCCTTAGGGGGAGGAGCAGGAGTTGTGATTGCTGTAACGGGGACGGATTGTGAAGGAGGTGGGATGGGTCTTGGAATCAGTAAGGGGAGGGAGGCAAAAAATTCGGGTTTTGCGGCTCCCTCCTTTGGAAAAACTGGATCTTCGCTGTTTTGATCGTCTGAGGTGTGACCGGATTCTTGAGATTCTTCCGGAAAGGAAGAGGAAAAGTCCGAGGGCGAATCTTTTTTCGCTTGGTCAGTACGGCCCCAACCGATTTTTTTTTGCATCCATAGCAAAACACGAAGTCCTCGCCGGACGGGCAGTTTCATTCGCTGAGTGGCTGGAGGACTGGATGCTTTGGCTGTCTGCGGGCCTGCTGCAGGAGATTCTTCCAGTTCCGGAGAGGATAGCTGCGCGCCGTCCGGCGGGAGCGGCCCATCCGGCGGATGCTGCCCGTCCGGCGAGGACTCCGTGACTAATTGGTAGGCAAGTGCCACTCGAGTGGTTGGGAGAAGGACCTTCGTTGCCGGATGAACGTCTGCTGGGATTCTTAGCACGTGCGGTATGACTTTTTTCAACTGATCGACCGAGATTCGCGGGATATGGGACTGTAGGATATCCGTACAAAGAAGCTCCACTGTGGCCGACTGATTGGAATACCCCGCTCGAATCCAGGCTGGAGGAACATATGTAAGCAACTCATTTAATGAGAGTCGTAGATTTCGTGGGGTTTTAGTGACATACCGGTATGCCTGCATTGGCTGAGGTGAAAAAGACCGGCAAAACTCTTGAGATTGACTCATCCAGACTCCAAATTTGATACTAGTCTCACTCAATCACGCATGAATTTTAATTTCAATTTTAATGCAGAAGGATTAATACCGGCGATCATTCAGCAGGTGCCGATGCCGGAGAATCCTCGTAGCCGGGTTCTCATGATGGCTTGGATGAACCGAAAGTCGATTGAAACTACTTTAAATAAAGGGATTATGCACTATTGGAGCCGCTCTAGAAAGCGTCTTTGGTGCAAAGGGGAAACCAGCGGCCATATCCAGAAAATTGTCCGTTGGTTCGTGGACTGTGATCGCGACACCCTTCTCTTTTATGTGGATCAGGTGGGAGGTGCCTGCCACACTGGTTTTGAGAGCTGCTTTTTTTCGGAGTTGGATATGAAGGGAGAACCGCTTCCACTTCAAGAGAAGCCGCTCTTTGACGCCAACCAGATTTATAACAAGGAACCGAAAAGCCCGAATCCGAAAAAGGATTAAAGCCCTCGTAACTGACGTTACGCACTTTTAGGAGCTCTGGCAGAAAAAAGGTCATTTTCCATTTATTTGTAGCTCAATAAAATGTTGTTTGTAACTAACGTTACGTTCTTTTAGAAGCTCTGGGAGCAAAAAAAGGCCATTCTCACCAACAAATGACTCTTTTTTGCGTAACCTCACTTTGTAATTATCGGCTTCTAAAAAGAACCAACGAAGTTGGCTTCGTGAGATTTTAAACGATATTTCTGTTGCAATCATACATTAAGATATGCGTATAACTTTATATGAAAATTTTGACTCATAACCTTGGATTTCCCCGAATTGGGGCTAACCGTGAATTGAAAAGGGCTGTAGAGGGATATTGGGCTGGCCGGTTGGAGGCATCCGAACTGTTAAAAACAGCCCGTCAACTGAGAATTGAGAATTGGCGTTCTCAAGCGGCATTGGGTATTGATCTCATTCCTTCAAACGACTTCAGCCTTTACGATCAGGTTCTGGATATGACGTGTATCTTGGGCAATTTGCCGGAAAGGTTTCAGTGGGCACCCGGCAGCGTCAGCTTAGATCAGCGGTTTCAGTTAGCACGTGGTGGACAGCAGAGCGCTATGGTGCCCTGCGAAATGAAGAAATGGTTTGATACCAACTACCATTACATTGTTCCGGAGTTTTCTCGCGACAGTACGTTCTGTTTGTCGGATTCCAAGCCTGTGCAGGAATTTGAGGAGGCGTTGGAAGCGGGAATCCGCACCAAGCCGGTATTGATTGGGCCCTTGACATACTTGGCTTTAGGAAAATCCAAAGACCGTTTCGACCGTTTTGATCATCTGAATTCCATATTGCCGATTTATGAGGAGATCCTTTCTCAATTGGCTCAAAAGGGAGCCGAATGGGTGCAACTCGATGAGCCCATTCTGGTTCAGGACATTCCTGAAAACGTTAGGAATCTGTTTTTGCCTGCCTATCGGAGGCTTACCGAAGCGGCCCCCGGTTTGAAATTCCTTCTTGCCACGTACTTTGGCAAGGTCAAAGAAAATCTGCCCATTGTGACCTCTTTACCTGTGCAGGCTGTGCATTTGGATTGCGTCCGCGGAGGAGCCGAACTCCCTGCGTGGATTGAGGCTTTGCCTCAGTCCATGAGCCTTTCGCTGGGGGTTGTCAATGGACGGAATATTTGGAAAACAGATTTCGCCTCCGCATTGGACCGTATCGAATACACCCTGCGGGCAATTGGTGCCGAACGGCTACTCCTTGCCCCTTCTTGTTCATTATTGCATGTTCCCATCTCATTGCGACAAGAAGCGAAGCTCGCAAGAGATCTTTACGCTTGGTTAGCGTTTGCGGAAGAGAAACTGGATGAAATCCAGACCCTTGCCCGCCTTGCCGTGGGCAAAGGAGATTTGAGCGCATTGCACCGGAACGAAATTGCTTTGCAATCTCGGAAGGTGAGTGCTCGAAGCCGAAAAGAAGAACTGCGGCGAAAAATTGCGAAGTGGCAAAAATTGCCTCCGGGACGTCAATCCCCGTTTGAAATCCGTAAACGCCTTCAGCGAGAAAAACTAGGTTTGGCTCTTCTGCCCCTCACGACAATCGGTTCCTTTCCTCAAACCCCCGAGCTGCGCAGCATACGCGCTGGCTATAAAAAGGGCCAAATCAATTCTGTAGTGTATGACCGTTATATCGAACAAGAAATTGCCACGGCGATTGCTCTCCAGGAGCGGGTGGGACTCGATGTATTTGTCCACGGTGAATTCGAGCGCAATGATATGGTTGAGTATTTTGGCGAACAGTTGGAAGGATTTGCTTTTACAACCAATGGGTGGGTTCAAAGCTATGGGACTCGTTGTGTGAAGCCGCCTATTATCTTTGGCGATGTATGGCGGCCCCATCCTATGACCATCCGTTGGATCACCTATGCACAATCACTGACGAAGTTCCCAGTGAAGGGAATGCTTACCGGGCCGATTACTATGATTCAGTGGAGCTTTGTTCGAGATGATCAGCCACACAGCGAAACAGCTATGCAGATTGCGCATGCCTTGTGCGAAGAGGTCCTTGAGCTTGAAAAAAACGGGATCGGGATCATCCAAATTGACGAGCCGGCACTTCGCGAAGGATTACCACTCAGACACGCTGATGCACCGAAGTACTTAGAATGGGCTGTTCGCTCTTTCCAAGCATGTTTCACCGGTGTTGCCGATGAGACCCAAATTCACACGCATATGTGTTATTCGGAATTCCCGGATATTATCGATGCAATTAAAGCGATGGATGCTGATGTGATCTCCATTGAGGCTTCGCGTTCCGAGATGGAATTAATGGAATTCTTTTCTGACTATGCAAATGACATAGGTCTCGGAATTTATGATGTGCACACTCCAGCTATCCCAACCGTGGAATTTATGGAAAAACTTTTGCGAAAAGCAGTCAATGGATTGTCAGCCGATAAAATTTGGGTAAATCCCGACTGCGGTCTGAAAACCAGGCGCTGGGAAGAAGTAACACCTGCCTTACAAAATCTCGTTCGTGCAGCTCAGCACGTACGCAACGGCCTCCTAAAAGAAACGCTCGTAGCTTAAATCTCCTTGAGCCTCCTCACCGTTCCCAAAATTGGGAACGGTGAAAGCAGCCCGCAAGGGTGCGACTTGGCGGGAGCCAAGCGCATCAAATCCATGATCATTTTATACGGGCCTTGCTATATTGCTGGACGAATCTGCTGTTCTTCAGCACACCTTAAGGCTCCTATATTAAGAGATTCACACTATCCAAAAGCTGCTTTCGGCTGAGCAAAGCTTTTTGTGCGGACGCCGTTGCCTCCTCTATTTTTTCCGGACTGTCTTTGCACAACGTAGTCACAAGACGAAGAGCTGCCGGTCCATGTTCCTCTCCATCCAGTTCCGTATGGCGTTGAAGATAATAATGGAAAATAGGCGCCCGATCCGGGCTAATTCCAAATTTTTCCAATAGAGAATGAAACATTCCGGGAATGACATTCTCGCGTCCGAAGGCAAAGGCTGCGGCAATCTTGTGCGGTTCCCGACATTCTAATAACGCAAAGGTGTCCTTCATAAACATACGAGAAGCTTCCGGCACGATGGGATTGGAAAGCGCGGAGACCAGACCCTCCACTTTAAGCCGTTCAATAAAAGCCAAAATGGGATGGGTGTTCGCTCCTACCTCCTCCATTGCTTGTAAATAAAGGTTAAAATGGCTGGCATAGGAGGCATTTGATGAGCTTTTCGTTTGAGGCAACTGGTCGCACTCTTCTGCTAAAACAATCTCATTAATTAAACGAACCAGATTTCCGTGGAGTGGTGGAAGCCAGGGCCACGTGGAAGGAGCGAGGGTATTTTGCAAAAATTTTAAGAGGGACATAAAATCCCAGACCGCAAACACATGGTGTTCCATGAAGACGTGCAACTGCTTCACAGTTTGTATTTTTGCAAAAACAGGATGTGTTTCAACCTCGATAAGAATGGGTTGCAAGAATTTAGAAAGAGCCTGCTCTGTCGGCATATGGGACGAATGCATTAATTGTAGTAGCCTGACAGAGGCGATGGAGCGAGCAAATACTGCCTGGCAATTACGCTCAAAGTTACGATAAGCGCAGGGCGCTTTCCAACATTTCGGGGGAAGTTCGTTTTTCTTCTTTTGCGGAATTTCCGATGTCCAATTTTTGAATACAGTAATAAAAAGCAAAATTTTATTTGACATTTTATGTATATCATATTCGTTTTGAGCTTGTTACGCATTTTTACTAAAAATGCCCCCCATAATGAAATATTTCATCAACCCCATTATCCTGGCGGTGGTAATATTTTTAGGTTTTTGTAAGCCTGTTTATGCTCAATCGACAGTCTGGTTGCAATTGACTGGCAATTGGGGCCAGGCCTCAAACTGGACCAACGGTGTTCCGCAGGCTTCAGGCACAGCAAACATTCGCCTCACTGGTCTACCAGGCGTAATCAATCCAATTATAGATGCTAGTACGGGCGGAGCAGTCTCAAATACGACAAATATAGGTCCCGGAAATTCCGCGACGGTTACTGTTAATTCGGGAGGCTCCTGGAACAATAGTGGTAATGTAAACATAGATACCACTCAAACTTTGACGATCAATGGGGGCTCCGCAAACATAGGCGGAATGATTGTGCTGCTCAGTGGCAATGCTTCTGTTAACTTGTTTGGAGGCATACTTACTACGCAATCAGTTGTTGGCTCTAATTCAGCATTTTTTTTATTCAATGGAGGGACCCTTGCTGCTAGCGCAAGTGGCAATCAAATAATATGTTGTATTGGTCCTGGTGGCACCACTTTAGGTTCCAATGGGGGAACCATTAATATGGGATCATTTACGAATCTTACAATGGGTGTTAGGATTGGGGGTAATGGCAATTTGACGTTTCAGGGAAGCTCCGGCTCCCTTGCAATAATTGGAGATAATACCTATACGGGAACCACATTTATTCAGGGTGGAAATCTTCAGATTGGGAATGCAAGCAATGATGGATTCATAGCGGGAAATATTGTAAATAATTCCAACTTGATTTTTGTCAACACTCCAAGGGCTATCCCCGGAGTGATTTCCGGAGTGGGTACTGTTCAGAATAATACGACTGGGATTACAATACTAGGAGGACAAAACACCTATTCGGGAAGCACCTTCTTAAACTCAGGCATTTTGGGGCAAGGAACAACAAACGCCTTCAGCCCAAATTCAAATGTTTCAATGGCAAGTGGAGCAACTTTGGACCTGAGAGGATTTAATGGGACCATAGGCGCGCTTTCAGGACCCTCCGGAGCTATCGTCACCAACAATGGGGGTGCCGCGACTCTTAGCATAGGGAATACTAGCGCCAATGGAACGTTTAGTGGAGTTCTCGAGGATGGATCAGGCCAACTGTTTATGAACAAAGTGGGGAATGGAACACAGGTGCTGACTGGGAACAACACCTATACTGGCGCTACTAGGATCGACGCAGGCCAATTGACTGTAACCGGACGACTTGCCAGCGCAAACGTAATAATTAATTCTAATGGAATATTAAGAGGCACAGGAACCCTTGCTGGTAATGTCCTGAACTCCGGCGTGCTCAGCCCGGGAACTTCCTCTGGCACTATTACAATTAACGGCAGTTACACACAGCTCTCCGATGGAACATTACTCATGGAGCTGGATAGCGACACTTCTTTTGACCAAGTCATTGTGGGAGGGCCTGCCTTTCTGGATGGCGTCTTAGAGGTGGTTACTCAGCCTGATTTTACTCCTGACCCAGACGCGGAATTTACCATCCTGACAGCCGCCGGAGGAGTGAACGGAACTTTTAGTGATGTAATCATAAATGAGGATCTTGGCTTGAACGTTATTTATACTCCCAATGATGTGATATTGGCACAATTGTTCACGGGAACCACGCCACTGGAAGAATCCATTGCCGAGGCACTCAACGAGCTGATTGCCGAAGGGGAACTGAGCCCCGAACTTCTGGAAATCATCCTGGCACTGCTCTCGCTTCCCGCTGATGAAATAGCCGCCGAGCTGGACCAACTCGCGCCGGTAATAGCCGTCAGCATCAAAGACATCCTCTTCAATGTGACCAATGCGCAATACGGACAGATGACCGATCGGCTAGCAGCTCTGCGTGCAGGCGCTAGCGGGATCACCCTCCAAGGGCTGAGCGTGGAACCCATGCAACAACAAATGAGCAAACATGAAGCCACCTTGCGCGACAGGAAAGGAAATGTAGTGGCTTACCAGAATCCGGAACCCTCCCCATGGAACATCTTTGCCTCAGCCGCAGGAGTCTTTTCCAAAATTACCAACGTATCGGATCTCCCAAATATCAGATCCACCACGGGTTACTTTAGTACCGGAGCCGATTGCCAAATCAATCGGTACATGAACGCGGGAACCTATGTGGGCTATCAGGGGATCCGAGCCACGCTCAGCAATAATTCCTGGTTACGCAGCAATGGAGTAAAATTTGGTTTTTATGGGACCGGGCAGTGGAATGGATTTTATCTCAACGCCCTGGTAGGCGGAGGCTATTCCGGTTTCAATCTGGCTAGCACTATCAACATCGTGAACATGCACCAAACCTTCCGTGGTAACCCCAATGTCTGGGAACTCGACTCCTTATTGGGAGGCGGATATGAATTTAACCTCGGCAACTGGAGATTTGGAGCCAACAATTCCATCCAATATACCTACCTGGGGATCTCTGCCTTTACCAGCCACGGAGGCCCGGAGAATCGGCCGGGGGTGAGAATGGATCGTCAATATGCCAATTCCCTCATGTATACATTGGGAGGCAGCGTTTCTTATATTTGGGAGGCATTTCCAAATTGCAGGATCATCCCTACCGTAGGCCTTTCCTGGCAACATGAATTTCTCAACTATGAAAGGAATGCTGTCGGAGCATTCCTTGACGGTGCGGGGCCCAGCTTTATTGTTCCCAATGTCACCGGAGCACGGAACCAAGCTTTTGGAACGGCCGGAATTGCCGTTCAGCTCAGAAAAAATATCGGTGGATATTTCTACTACAATCCGCAATTTGGCGGCGGGCAAATCACTTCCCATGCCATCCTGGTGGGGATGAATTATAATTTCTGAGTATAGCAGAATAAGATATAAAATGAGCGTGCCTTTGCTGTGGCCTGACCCTGTGGATTGGACACATTAAAAAGGAAGTTCTAGAGAATTTTACATTTAAATAGACACAATTAAACTGGGCATGCTGCAAGCAGGATATGGAAATACTGTAACTATAGCAAAGCCCGTATAAAATGATTACGCCTTTGCCGCCCTTTTGACTCGCTCAGCCCCGCTGAGTCTCGCCCCTTCGGGGCTTGCCTTCGGCAAGTCTACCCCGGCCGTTCCCATGGCCAGGTGTTGCCTCCAAGCTTTGTTGCAAAAAATAGTCCGTATCTACAGATATGGCCTCTTTTTTGCGTCTTGCCTGGAGCCAAAATTTCAGTCAAATCCATGATCATTTTATACGGGCCTTGCTATACTTAAATATAAAATGCTCTAGCTAGGAATGTGGGATAAAACATGGATTTTAATTTCTCAGGCGGATGCTAACGATTTCCTCAATTTGAGTATCAAATCAGTCTTCATCTGATGAAGGCTGGATTCCATTCCGACTGGATACTCGTGCGGGTTAAGGAGTCGTCTAATACTAGGGTGCAATTGTTGCAGTTGAGTTGCCACGCGTTGTCGAATCTCTTGAAGACTGATATCGGGATAAATTTTTTTGCCTCTTTGAAATACGGGAACTAGCAGATTTTCGGCGATTGCGGCGGCTGGAATCCGCTTGCTCCGTGTAACATCCGTTGGATGGCGGAGGACGCTGTCGTCTCTCCGAGGAGACAGCTCATCGTAAATCATGTCTCCGATAAACTGTCCCTCTAGCTGAAAACGCCGGACTTGCAAGATGCCCGGAGTGGATATTTTGAACAATTGCTCCGAGAGTTTGAGGCGAGGGCTCCAGTGCCCATCTTTCTGTTTTAGGGCGGATAATTTATAAACGCCGCCTAATACGGGCTGATCATAAGCAGTGACAAGCTTTGTACCAATACCCCACACATTCACCCGAGCGCCCTGATTTTTTAGACTTGTGATAATATGTTCATCCAATTCGTTGGTGGCAACGATAGCCATTTCCGGGAATCCGGCTTCATCAAGAATTTTGCGTGCCTCGACACTGAGGTAGGCCAAGTCACCCGAGTCTAATCGAATCCCAAGTGCCTGATGCCCCCGCTGCCGCAATTTTTTGGCGACCTCGACAGCATTGCGAACCCCCGTGAGCGTATCATAGGTATCAACCAAAAAGATGGAGTTATTAGGTTGCGCGCGAGCATAGGCTTCGAAAGACTTTTTTTCGTCATCAAACGCCATGATCCAGCTATGTGCATGCGTTCCGAAGACCGGAATGCCATAACGCATGGCAGCGAGTACATTGGAGGTACCGGTACAACCACCGATATAGGCAGCACGGCTTGCACTTATAGCGCCATCGATGCCTTGGGCTCGACGGAGACCAAATTCAATGACAGGATCGCCGTCCGCGGCGGTACAGATACGGCTGGCCTTTGTAGCGATCAATGTTTGAAAATCGATGAGATTCAAAAGTACTGGTTCCACTAGCTGGGCTTGCAGGATGGGACCTCGGACCCGGATGATTGGCTCGTGAGGGAAGACAATGGTGCCCTCCGGGATTGCGTCGACATCGCAGGAAAAGCGCATTTGTTGCAGATAGGTCAAAAATTTCTCTTCAAATAAGGGGCGTTTGTCTCGACCGGTAAGGCCCGCCAGGTAGTCGCATTCCTGGTTGCTGAGTTGCAGATGTTGGAGGTAATCGATGGTGTCCCCTAATCCACAAGCTATGCTGTAACTGCCCTGGAAAGGATTTTTACGAAAGACAAGATTGAAGAGTGCCTCCTGCTCATGCATTTGATTTTTCCAATATCCATAGGCCATGGTGAGCTCATAGAGATCGTTGAGTAGCAGAGAAGAACGGTCGGATTCCATGGATGCTGCGCTGTGTTGGTGGACTCCGCTCCCAGCTTCGCTGGTTTCCTTTAGGAGCCCTGAATTGCAAATAAAGTCTTTTTTGATCTACAAGCTTGTAGATGGAACAGATGTCGTTTGCAATTCAGGGATTCTAAAGGAAACTGACGAAATCAGCAGCGCAGATGACCTTTGCTTCCAAGCAAAGCACAGAGACCTTCCTGGAAAATTTTATGCCGTAATATAATGTTTTTCAAATAGTTATGAACTATTTGTAAAAATTGAATAGCGCTGCAACATATTTTAGAGTAAGGACTTCCTCCATAACGCTCTTGGGCCAAACATAGGCTCCCAGGGAGTTATAAAAACAATAACTGCCGGAAGGTGTAACATCTTACCCATTTCGGCGTTTTTTTCACACAAACAAATACTTCTTCCCATGACCCCATTGTCCTCAGATCAAAGCGTAGATAACGGTTTCCAAACAGATTCTCTTCCAGCGTCACAACGAACATTACGAAAAGCGCTGGTCGTAGTGACCGGGCTATTTTTCATGTGGGGTTTTCTGACTTGTTTGAATGACATCCTGGTTCCCCACTTGAAGGTGGTTTTCAGTTTGAATTATGTGGAAGCATCACTCATTCAATTTGTTTTTTTTGGCGCTTACTTTGTGATGTCGCTTCCCGCCGGCAAGATTGTGGCTTGGCTAGGCTATCAAAGGGGAATGGTGGCGGGGCTTGTTACTGCGGCGGTCGGGACGCTGCTTTTTTATCCGGCGGCATCCTTGATTTCTTATCCTTATTTTCTTGGGGCTCTTTTTGTCCTCGCTTCAGGCATTACAATTCTTCAAGTCGCTGCAAATCCCTTTGTTGCCGCACTTGGAAAGCCGGAAACGGCCTCTAGTCGGTTAAATTTGGCTCAGGCCTTTAACTCTCTGGGCACCACTATTGCGCCCCAGTTTGGTGGTTGGTTGATCTTGGCGGGAGCCAGCGCTGGGACAGCAGTTGTGATGGACAAAATGGCGGAAGCAGCCGCTGTTAAAATACCTTATTTAATTCTGACAGCAGCACTTCTGATTCTGGCCATCATCATTGGTAATTTTAAACTTCCTACATTGAGCGCAGTGGAAGAGGACCGGGAGCATCATGGAACTTTAATGGATGCGTTGCGAGTTCCCCATCTGTCACTCGGTTGTATTGGGATCTTTCTTTACGTGGGAGCCGAGGTATCCATCGGGAGCTATCTGATTAATTTTATGTCCACAACAGTGGGAATTAGTCATCAGAATGCAGCCACGTACGTCTGTTACTATTGGGGTGGTGCGATGGTGGGTCGCTTTATTGGTTCTGCCTTGTTGCAGAAAATAAATGCAGGATGGCTTCTCGGTTTTAATGCTGTCGTCGCTGTGGTGCTTTGTGTATTTGCGTACATTGCACAAGGCTGGTTTGCAGTATGGGCAGCCTTGGCAATCGGACTGTTCAATTCAATCATGTTTCCCAACATCTTTACCTTAGGCATTCGCGAGCTGGGGCATTTGACGAGCCGAGGATCCAGCCTTTTGATTATGGCAATTGTTGGTGGAGCTATTGTCCCGGTTATCATGGGATATGCGGCGGATCGTTTTTCCATCCATCACTCTTTCTTTGTGCCAGCCCTCTGTTATCTTTATATTGTCTACTACGGTTTTCGTGGTTCCAAAATCGGCTGTGATTCATAGGGATAGCCGCGTTCATGAGAGATAACAGAATCGGAGAGACACAAAAACCCGTGAACTTCTGACTTACAACGTGATGTTATGCAAAAAAGAGTCATTTGTTGGTGAGAATGGCCTTTTTTTGCTCTCAGAGCTTCTAAAAGAACGTGACGTCAGTTACAACGTGATGTTACGCAAAAAAGAGTCATTTGTTGGTGAGAATGGCCTTTTTTTGCTCCCAGAGCTTCTAAAAGAACGTAACGTCAGTTACAACTTCCGACTGACAAGCAAGACCCTATATGCATAAACCCGTCGTGCTCATCATCCGGGATGGTTGGGGCATTAATCCAGGAGGGCCTTCCAAAGCCGAGGAAAATGGAGACGCTACTTTATTAGCCAGGACTTCATTTCACGATTCTCTATATAGTACCTACCCATGGGGAACACTCAATGCCAGTGGAGAGAATGTCGGCTTGCCAAAAGGCCAGATGGGAAATAGTGAGGTCGGTCATCTCAATCTCGGAGCGGGCCGCATTGTATACCAAGATTTGACCCGAATTAATAAGGCCATTCAGCAAGGCGAATTAATGACAAATCCAGTCTTGCAAGAAGCCTTTGCCAAAGCTCGTGGACACAGACTGCACTTTTTGGGTCTTGTTTCTGATGGAGGAGTTCATAGCCATCAGGCTCATCTGGTGGAGCTGGCAAATGCTGCCCATGCAGCCGGTGTGACGGATATTCTAGTTCACGCGATTACCGATGGGCGAGATACTTCTCCTACCGGTGGGGCTCACTACTTGGCAGCTCTGACACATGGCTTAGCGCCTAGTGGCGCAAAAATTGCGACAGTCGTTGGTCGCTATTTTGCTATGGATCGTGATAAGCGCTGGGAGAGAAATAAATTAGCTTGGGATGCCATAGTTTTAGGACGTGGAGAAAAATCGAAGGACACTCCCTCCGTCGCCATATCCAAACGTTACCAAGAAGGAGAAACTGACGAATTTCTTAAACCCATTATTTTTTCGCACGCAAATGAGCAGCGTATTCGCGATGGCGACGTCGTAATTTTCTTTAATTTTCGTGCCGACCGGGCACGCCAATTAAGCATTGCATTTCTACAAAAGGATTTCACTGGATTTGACCGTGAAATGGTTCCTGCGATCCACTATGTGACTCTTACGGAGTACGACCGTACTTATGACTGTCCCGTTGTCTTCCCGCCACAGTCCCTGGACAAGATCCTAGGCCAAGTGGTGAGTGAGGCAGGACTCCGGCAATTGCGCATTGCGGAGACGGAAAAATATCCTCATGTGACGTATTTTTTTAATGGGGGCTTAGAAAAGCAATTTCCGGGTGAAGAACGGACCATCATACCGAGTCCTAAAGATGTTGCCACATACGACTTGAAACCAGAGATGAGCGCATCTGAAGTGACTCAAGCAGTAGTGGAAGCGCTTCCCAATTACGATCTGGTAATCTTAAATTTTGCGAATCCGGACATGGTTGGCCATACCGGGGTTCTCGAAGCGGGAATTCGGGCTGTTGAAACCACCGATCAAGCGGTGCAAAAGGTCGTTGAAGCAACGCTTGCATTGGGAGGAAGCGTCCTTGTCACTGCGGATCATGGCAATTGTGAGCAGATGCGAAATCCGGACGGTTCGCCTAATACAGCACACACTAGCAACCTAGTTCATTTTGTTTTTGTCTCTAAAGACGCCAGTCACTTTAAAGTAGATAATGGCATCTTGGCCGATGTGGCGCCGACTCTCCTTTTCCTCCTTGGGTTGAGGCAACCGAATGAGATGACAGGCAAAAACCTTCTTCGCCAACAAAAATAAGGGCTCCTCGACATAACGAGTGGCTCAGGAAAGTGGACCCGCGTCCAAACAATAGCATAGTTGGTGGTTCGTAGCTCAAGACCGCGGAAGTCTCGAATTGCGGTCCCAAGAACTGCAAGCAGGGACTAAGCGGCTTCCAAAATCAACCCAGTTCCTGGGTAGTTCGTAGATTCATCCCATAAACTGGACTGTTCATGGGCAGAGGCTCTACTGTTTGACTGAAGACATTGTTGGATCAAGGAAAGGCGCCCATTTTCCCACAACCAATCCTCACTCCAAAGGGGAGGTTGGGGGATTGAGTTGTGGATCAATAGTCGGGTGCATTCTCTACTCATTCACCCACTCCAATTGACGAGGAATCGGTAATTCCATATCTGACGGTAAGGGAAAATCAAAAATTTTCAAAGCAATCGAAATCACAGTCGATTACATTTAATTGATCCATCTGGATATGACAATTTGCCCGCGCGGATGCTTCTGCAGGGATCATGCATCTGGAATCGTAAGGGAAGCATTGCTTGGAGAGATTAAATAGAGCTTGTCCTGAAACCGTAGAAGCAGCAATGAAGCCGATCCAGAGGCAAAAAATTTTGAGAAAAAGACAGAAAAACGCCATTTTCCCCAAAATCAGGCATTTATAATTTTGGCATTACTGAAAAACAACCGAATCAATGGATAAAAATAGAGGGATTCAACAGAGTAAAAAGACTTTTCCGGGCAATTTTGCCGTTTTCAGGACAAGCTCTAAATAACACTCGGCAAGTGTTATCTTAAATTGACACTCAAGTTGTTATTGTTTGCAACAGGTGGCGACAAACGCAGGAAATTTTCTACAAATTTTATTTGTACAACTGGCACTTGGAAGATATTTACCACGTAGTTTAAAGCGTTCTCAGTCACTTTCTGGTCAATTGTAATCATTCCCCGGTCATTAGGATTCCGCACCAAAGAGGTATCAGAAGGCATTCATGCCTATGCTATAAACAATGAACGCAGTTAGCTAATATTATGAATATAATGGTTAATAGTCTATTATAACTTACTAAGTATGAACAAGCATTTTTTCTTGGCATTATTTGTTGCCGCTCTGAATTCTCAGTTAGTTTTTGCAGTTTCTCCGGATATTTCAGCCGGAGGAAGACATGTCTTAGCATTGAAAGAAAATGGAGAAGTTTGGGCTTGGGGCGATAATCAGGAAGGGCAATTGGGCAGTCTTAGCATAGGGACACAATCCTCCGAACCAATCAAAGTTCCGCTGCCTGCGGAACGTAGCGCAATCGCAGTTTCAGGAGGAGACAGGCATTCTCTGGTTCTTTTGGATGACCACACGGTGCTTGGCTTTGGCGCCGGTCTGAAAGGACAGTTGGGGCTCGGGGAAAAAGGCAAAAAATATTCTGTAATTCCAGGACTGACAAACGCGAGGGCAATTGCTGCCGGTGGTCTACATAGCCTGGTTCTCAAACAAGATGACACCGTTTGGACTTTTGGTTCCAATATTTGTGGCCAATTAGGGGATGGAACCCAGACAGACCGAGCCACGCCGGTGGAAGTGGTCGAGCTGAAAGATAAAAAGGTCGTGGCTGTTGCCGCGGGACTTGAGAGTTCCTACGCCTTAACACGAGATGGGCTCGTCTTTACTTGGGGAGCAGACGTAACCGTGCGAGCAGATAAAAACAAGTCAAACCGCGTACGGCCGCTCCAAGTGGAGGGACTCACGGGCATCAAAGCGATCGCCGCCGGATGGCGGCATGTAGCAGCCTTAAAAAGCGATGGGACAGTTTGGTTTTGGGGCAAGCGCTGGAATGGAATATTTGGAATTAAAGACACCGAGGACTTTGTTTCGCAGCCTCAGCAGATTCCTGGAATTCACGATGCCGTCAAAATTGCAGCCGGCTCTGAACACACAGTAATTGTGCGAACCGATGGCTCGGTGTGGGCATTTGGATCTAACACCAAAGGACAACTGGGAACCGAAGAAGCCTGGCCAGGCTCAGTCATTTTTACCCCACAAGCGTCGATATTGAAAAGCGATGTGGAAAAAGTAACTGCCGGCATTGACACCACCTATGCGTTAAAAAAAGACGGAACTATCAGCGCATTTGGCAGTTTTGAGTCCGGGCAAATGGGAGATGGCACCAGAAGCCACGCAACTGCGGTTCAAGTCTACGAAGAAACCCGCGCCGAAAACGTCACCTGCGGCGCATCGCACACTCTCATCCGTCGAGTCGATGGTACCGTAGGATGGGTAGGGTTCTACGATACCGAAAAATTTACTCGCGGAGAAAAAAATCCAAATGACCAAAGCTATCGCCTAAAAATCCTCACGGACGTTGGAACCATGATACAAGTTGCCTCCGGAGATCATCACAGCGTTTTGCTCAGAAGCGATGGGACAGTTTGGGCTTATGGAAAGGGTGAAAAAGGACAATTAGGAAATAGTAAGAACGCCAGCTCGCTGGCTCCTGTGCAGGTAATTGGTCTGACAAACGTAGTGGCAATTGCAGCGGGAGGAGATAGCTCTCTGGCAATTTGTAGAGACGGATCTGTAATGACCTGGGGAAGCAATGAATTTGGGCAACTGGGAGATGGGACAACTGATAACCGATCAAGGCCTATTACCGTTTCCGGACTCCCACAAATTATCGCTGCTCCGGACAATGATCAGGCATTGATGCGCAAAGAAGACGGAAGCATTTGCGCTCTGGGCAAAGATCATGCGCTGGTACGCGCAGCAGATGGAACCGTCTGGATCTGGGGAAACAACAAAGACCGGCAAATCATTGAAAGCGAAGACACAATTATTAAAGCCCCCCGGAAGGTGCTCCACTTGACCAATGTCAAATCAGTCGCAGCCGGAGAAGGATTTTCCTTGGCGCTCCTAAAGAACCAGACCGTTTTTGCATGGGGAAGCAACTTCGTTGGCCAGTTAGGATTAGGAAATGAGACCGCTACTGCGACACCAACCTGCATTCCGGGACTAACTGGCGTAGTACAAATCGCAGCCGGCACTTGGCACGGTTTGGCCCGTCTTGAAGATGGAATCCTTAAAGCATGGGGCTTGAATGACCTCGGACAACTAGGAGATGGGACCTTTAACAATCGGCATTCCCCGGTGACAGTTCAAGGACTTTCGGGAATTACTGACATTGCTGCTGGAGAAAGGCATTCCTGCGCCGTTCGCAACGATTACACGGCATGGAGTTGGGGCAATAATGAACACGAGCAATTAGGAGTCCCCGCCACAAAGGAACATCGGAGTGCCATTCGCTTAATTTCCAACAGCACAGATGTCGATGCAGATGGAATGCCGGACGGCTTAGAGAGAACCCATTTTACCAACCTTTCACATAGTGGAGTTCTGGACAGCGATAGCGATGGATGGACCGATGCACAAGAAATCCTCTTTGGCACTAATCCGACACTTGCTGATACAGACAAAGACAACCTGACAGATATTGCGGACTCTTCACCTCTATCCGCTTCGAACCGAAACCAAACAAGTTTTGCCGATACATTGAATGCTCGGAAAACCAGCCATTCTGAAAAACCCCAAAATAGCTCTTCGGTTCACACCCTAAATCAAACAGTCAAAGGGCTGATAACCCTACAGGGGAGGAAATCCACCGGTTCCCATAAAGCTTTGGATGCTCATACAAGCGAGCAAATGGAAATCACGATTACATTCCCCCCCAAGGGAGCCGTATTCTAACCCGCGCTGATTTTCTCAGACCTACGTTTTTCAATCCGTGAAACAAATCTACCGCATTTTTAGTGCCCTATTCTTAGGAATGTTCTCCATCCAAGCACAGGAGGAGACGTCCGAACATACTCGTGAAGAGAGCGATCTTCCTCAAATTCACTCAACCGTCTTGCCCTTGGATTCACAAGAAGGCACAGCCTTGGACCCTTTGGGAGACAATGCGGATAAATTTTCGGGACGACTTCCTTGGTTTAACAAAATTGAAAAATCTCGAGGGCAATATATAACAATCAAGAATCAGGTTCCTAGTTATGATTTGATATTTGAAAACCCAATCATAGCATTTGGAAGCTCCGCAGGGGGCAGTCCCCTCTATGTCGATCAAAGCTATAAATTTGGGATTACTTTTGGAACAGCGGAGGGGCGCATGCCGAAAAATTCCGCTCGAGTCCATGAAATTCTGATATCGGCCTACCCCAAATCCGCCTTCAATAGTGATGAAAACATCATAACACCAACACATCGTATTCCGATCTCCATTCCTGAAGAAGGAACAAAGGCATGGTCAGATTTTATAACCGGAGGCATAGAAGTTCAGGATCAAGAGACCGGATTAAATATTGGGCTAACATCGATCAAAGATCAAAAAGGAACTAATGGCACTGCTTCTTATGCTCTCACATTGCATGCTTCTCAGCCGAATTACTATTTCAAAGTTGAAGCCGTAGAATCTTATAAAATAGGGAATACTTGGTATCCTGCGGTAAAAAGCGTCAACGAAAATGATCGTCCTGCTCAGAATGTCTTGTTTACCGTTGACTTTAATGTAGCTGATACAACTGAAACTCCTGGAAAACGCATCCCCAGAAGGGTAAGAGTCGCTCCGCGTCCGGTTTCCCGGCCTGCCCCCTATAATAGACCGCCGTCGCCGCGCGTAAATCCGGTGCCACGCATAAATCCGGTGCCACGCATAAATCCGGTGCCACAAGTGCAAAATACGTGGCGGCAAGACCAGCGGCGGGCCGACCAGCGTGCAGAAATAAACCAGCAGCAGCAGCGGCAAGACCAGCGACGGGCTGACCAGCGTGCAGAAATAAACCGGCAGCAGCAACGACAAGACCAGCGACGGGCCGATCAGCGCGCAGAAGAACGGCGACAAGACCAGCGACGGACCGACCAGCGTGCGGAAGAACGGCGACAAGAACAGCGACGGACCGACCAGCGTGCAAAAGACCGGCGACAAGACCAGCGACGGGCCGATCAGCGACGGGCCGACCAGCGCGCAGAAGACCGGCGACGGGCGGACCAGCGCGACCAAGAACGGCGACGGCAAAACCGCGAAGAGGCGCGCCAGCGACGGCAACAAGAAGATCAGTGGCGGCGAGAAGACCGTGCTGAAAGACACCAATTGCTACAACAATGGGAGACAAAGTGGCGGCAAGAAAACCGTGAAATCGCACACCAGCGGGTGCAAGACCTAGATGAGCACATACGACTATTACCCGAACAAGTAGTAACATACATCGAAACAGCAAAGGCGATGGTCCGAAATATAGACGCATTGAAAGCAACAGCTGCTGCCGGAAACTGGCCATCCTGGTATCTGGAATATGCAATGGGAAAGATGTACGTAATTTATATTTGGGAGTATTGGACAGAGCGGTGGACACACAAATGGCTGGATAAGACGCTAGAACCGATGTTGCAGCCCATATTGGATAACGCGATTATAGGACTTAAAGCGCATCGGACTGGAGATAAATGGGAACCATGGGCTATAGAACATGGGATAGAAGAACTCAAAGAGGCGCATGAATGGGACTTATGGGGTGCCCTACTACTTCAGAAAAACCAGTCACGTGAGCCGCGATTGCAAAGAGTGGCGGAATTAAAAACAAAGCTACAGAATGAATACAACGCAAAAGCAGCTAAAGAATTGGAAGCAAGACTAAAACCCATAAGAGAAAACGGCGCTGCGGAGAAATGGCCGGCTTGGGTAATAGAATACGAACTAGAGGCCAACAAAGAGGATCATGAATGGAAATATTATGTCCAATACCAAAATGTCTCACGACAGCCGCGATTGGAAAAACTACTGGAGACGAAGCTCCGATTGTTCCAAGCGTATGCCGCTGCCGAAAAATGGTCGTGGGACGCTGTTGAAGGTGACTTGGCATCCATCCAAGAGGATCATGAGTGGAAGTACTATTCGCAATTTTTTCTAGATACAAATCGGGAACCGCGGCTTCGAGAAGTATTAGCAACAAAAATCCGATTATTTAGGGAAAGAGCGACCGATGAAAAATGGACATGGGATCGTATAGAATCCTACATAGATGATATGAAAGAAGGTCACGAGTGGTGGACAACTATAGACCGCCAGAACGTATCCCGAGAACCGAGATGGCAAAAGCTATTGGAAAATAGAATCAGGCGATTCAAAGAAAGAGCCACTGCTGAGAAAATGATGCCGTGGGCTATAGAACACGAGATCGAGGTTATAAATGAAGATCATGAATTTGGGCGTTTGTTACTACAACATAAAAGCGTACCTCGGGAACCCAGATTGCGAAGACTAGCGGAATCAAAACAAAGGCTGGAACGCGAGTATAACGAGCGAAGTGCAAATGTATTAGCACAGAGGATAGAAGCAGCAAAGGTCAGATCGGAGAAATGGGAGCTATGGGCTAGAGAAACCGAAATTGAATTTGCAAAGGAAGCTCATGAATGGGAATATTATGTGCAATATCAGAATGTGTCCCGGGAACCCAGGTGGCAAAAGCTATTAGAAACCAAGGTTAGGTTATTTAAAGAATGGGCCACAGCAGCAAAATGGACATGGGATCGTATAGAATCCTACATAGATGATATGAAAGAAGGTCACGAATGGTGGACAACTATAGACCGCCAGAACGTATCCCGAGAACCGAGATGGCAAAAGCTATTGGAAAATAGAATCAGGCGATTCAAAGAAAGAGCCACTGCTGAGAAAATGATGCCGTGGGCTATAGAACACGAGATCGAGGTTATAAATGAAGATCATGAATTTGGGCGTTTGTTACTACAACATAAAAGCGTACCTCGGGAACCCAGATTGCGAAGACTAGCCGAATTAAAACAAAGACTGGAACGCGAGTATAACGAACGAAGTGTAAAAGAATTAACCCAGAAAATAGAAGTTTATAGAGCGAAAGCCGCTACGGAAAAGTGGTCGGTGGTTTTTCACAAACCCGATATTGACGCCATTCAAGAGGCGCATGAATGGGAACATTATACAAGATATCAGAATGTAGCCAGAGAGCCGAGATTGCAGAAGTTATTGGATGACAAAATAAAACATGTAAGAGAAGGGCTAACTACTGCGAAATGGGATTTGTGGACTATAGAATATGAGATTGAAGTTAGCAAGGAGCGTCATGAATGGGAATATTATGTGCAATATCAGAATGTGTCCCGGGAACCCAGGTGGCAAAAGCTATTAGAAACCAAGGTTAGGTTATTTAAAGAATGGGCCACAGCAGCAAAATGGACATGGGATCGTATAGAATCCTACATAGATGATATGAAAGAAGGTCACGAGTGGTGGACAACTATAGACCGCCAGAACGTATCCCGAGAACCGAGATGGCAAAAGCTATTGGAAAATAGAATCAGGCGATTCAAAGAAAGAGCCACTGCTGAGAAAATGATGCCGTGGGCTATAGAACACGAGATCGAGGTTATAAATGAAGATCATGAATTTGGGCGTTTGTTACTACAACATAAAAGCGTACCTCGGGAACCCAGATTGCGAAGACTAGCGGAATCAAAACAAAGGCTGGAACGCAAATACAACGAACAACAGAGAATCGAAAAAGAACAAATTGCAAATTTAGAATCCGGCCGATCTTATAAGAATACATCTGGCTCAGATGGATTGATTCAATTTGTCAGCGACCCTGTTAATGTCATGACAGGAGACTTTTATATACACGTTGTTGATTTCACGTTAGCCGGACCCTTTCCGCTGGAAATAGGGCGTAACTATTCGAGCCAAAAGCCAGCAAATAGCGAATTCGGCTATGGTTGGAAAATGAGCTGTGTGCCCTATCTGGTTCCTTCACCGGATGGCACCACAGAGAAAGACGGATCAGTCTTCTATGCCACAGAGACAGACGGCTCGGTCATTGTCTATACACAAGATCCTAACAATGCGAATCGATGGATTCCCACGCCGGAAAAAAATCCTAACTTGAACAATGTTCATGGCGATTCACTGGGATCTATTGGAAACACGTTTAATTCCTCCATAACAAAGAGCGTTGTAGGTTCCGACACTGTTTACATCCTAAACGGCTCAGCAGGAGATAAACGCACCTTTAAAACACAGCGATTTCCAAAAAATATCTTCCTGACGCGAGAGCGCCCCTACTTGCAAAAATGGGAAGATAAAAACGGAAATTATTACACCTTCCAATTTGGAACCGATTCTAAAAATTCGGACTACGGACACCTCACAAAAATTACCTCCAGCAATGGAAATGAGATCCGTTTTACATATAATGATAAAAGCTACATTACCGAAGCTGCAACCGGAACCGGCGAAAACGTGCGTCGCATACAATACCACTACAGTGCGGAAGGAGATTTAACCAAAATCACTCGCCTGGGGAACAAAGAGACCGAAAACATCGAGGTTGCATACGGCTACACTACCCACCTCATCGATCGGGAACAAAAACCAGATGACCGAATCCTGGTGAATAAATATGACGACAAAGGCCGAGTAACCTCTCAAGAAGCCAAGGTGGGAGAAAATGGCGCTCTCATACAAAATGCGTCATTCGAATACAAGAACACTGAGGAGCCCGATAAGACCCTTAAAGGCTTCACCATAGTGAAAGACGCTTCTAAAAAAGCAACTACTCGCTATGATTACGCCAAAAGTCTCATTACTAAAATTACAGATCCATTAAACAACACCATCCATCAAGAGTGGTACCAAGTTGGGGATAATACTTCGGGTGCCTATCCGCGCAGCCTTAAAGAACGTAAAGATAAACGAGGACTAATTACCCAATACCAATACGACACCAAAGGCAACCTGATTGAAAAGACAACCATAGGCGACATCACCGGAAATGGCGCGAGCGATACTGCCACCACCAAATTTACATACAACAGCAACAACCTCCCCACCTCCGTGAGAGATCCTCTTGGCAATGAAATTGTCACCGTCTACGGAGATAGCACCTACCCCTGGCTGCCAACTCGTATCGAACACAAAATCCAAGAGAAAATAATCTCCAGCATAAATAATACCTATCACGAGATAAATACTAATGGAAAACTAGCGAAGGGTCTTCTGAAAAGCCAACGCATAGAAGAGGGAGTCCCCGAGAAAAACATCACCGTAGAATACACCCACAACGAACAAGGATTCCTCAAGAGCCAAAAACAAACAGGCACCAAAGACTCCGGCATCACTACCGAATTCGTCCACAACACATGGGGAAAACTCACCCAACAAATCGACGCTTCCGGGACTTCCACATACGCCTACAATTTGCTTGGTAAGCAGACGTTGTTTGAGCGACGGGACAAAGAAAACACACTTCTGACTCAGCAATCCACTACCTACAATCGCAACGGAGAACCTGAGCGAGTGGTCAATGGATCGTTACCGGAACCGGCGGGCCAAATTCTATTGGAATATGATAAAGGAGGGCGACTTAAGAAGCGACAAATATGCAAAATGCAAGTAAATAGTGCAGGCAATGGTGTGCAAGCGAGCGAGTCGAACGCCTATGCTACCACCACCTACAAACATGATGCCTTTGGCAACCTGCTCGAAGTTACGGAGCCCAATAATTGTCTCACAAAAATGACCTACGACGGGATCGGCCAAATGCTCACCCGAACTCAATACGAGAGTTCTAACAACTCGGAACTCGCGAGTGAAAAATTCACCTATGAGAAAGGCGGAAAAGTTGCGACACATACAAGTCCTTTAGGCGGTAAAACCCAATATTTCTACACGGCGGATGGGAAACTCCACCGCCAGGAAAATCCGGATGGTACCGTCCAAGAATGGCACTACAACCTGGATGGGCGCTTAACAAAAGAAATTCAAGCCAACGGTACCTATTGGGAAATTAAATATAGTGACGAAACACGGACCAAAACCCGAATCCTCAAAAACTCCTCCGGAGAGACCTTGGCAAACGAGACCTCAATATTTGACCTTCAGAGAAATCTAACCTCTTTTACCGATGCCGAAAGCAACACCTTTCAGTGGACATACGATCAACTCGGTCGCCTCAAGGAACAAAAAGGTCCTCCAGGGACGAATCAGGCACCTCAACAGGTCACAACTATCGATTACTCAGGTGGCACAACGAGCGTCATTATCAACAACCTTGGAGAAAAAACAATTATCACCAGAGATGCGATAGACCGTGTCACAAACATTGCGATACAAAGCGGCGGCACTGATGAAACCCTTCGGAAAACCGCCTTTTATTACGACTTAAATAACATCAGGCACCTGCAAGTGGAAGGCACAAACCGAAATGCACTTCGAACCACCATTTACAACGATGGCTTCGGTAAGCCTCTCTTGAAAATTTTTGCTGACGGCACCAAGCAAAAATTTAAATACGACCATCGGGGAAATCTCATCTCATTCATTGATGAGCAGGAACGTACGACCGCTCATATGCGTGATGCCTTAGGGAGAATAGTCAGTACCATTTTTCCCGGAGGAGCAACAGTCAACTACACATACGATGCTGCGGGCAACCTACTCAGCAAAGCCATGCCAGGCGGACTCATCTGGTCGGCAACCTACGACAAAGCAGGTCGGCTGGTGAACGAAAAACTGATCGGCAAGGAAAAGAAAGAAACTCGTAAGAGAGTTTACACCTATCATGAAATCGGACTGGGTGCCGGAAAAGTAAAATCCATTACCGATGGGCGAGGGCTCACGCATGACATTCGCTACAACCATCTTGGAGAAATGGAAGAAATACGAACGTCCGGTGATGATGTTTCCAGCGTTCAAAAATTGAGCTATGATAAGAGAGGCTTTCTTAAAAAACTAAGCCAGGAAAATGGAAAAAACGAGGTGGTGAATATTTTCCGCGACTACTCCCCTTATGGTGATGTAATCAAAGAAATTGTGACCCTTAACGGAGAAGTCCATCAGAACGTTAGCCAGAAATGGAATGAAGCGGGCAGGAGAGTCGAACTTTCTCTACAAGACTTTGGGCAAGAGTTTAAATATCGAGCGGATGGATTATTGGAAAAAATCACCCTTCCGACACAAAACAAAGCAATTACCTATACCTATCAGGATAACGGACTATTAAGCTTTAAAAGTAGCGGAAATTTAGAACAAACCGTCCTCGACCAAAACCAAAAATTAAATCAAAGTTTCACCCGAGATTTGTTGGGTAAAATCTGCGAACAGCAGACAAAAATTGGGGGTAATTCCTTCCTAACGGAAACTCTTGCGTGGAATGCTAATTCCACCCTCTCAAGCTATACGTCGGCGTATTCCGGAAGCTCACCACAAGTGAGAAACTTTGGCTACAATGACCGGAGACAATTGATTTCCGAAGGAACAGCGCTGGGGTCAACAGTAAATTACAAATTTGATGACAGTCAATCAGGCGATGGATTAGGAGTACGTACCGAGTCTGTTCAACAATATCTTCCCCAAGAAATACTTCTATTTAACAAATCTTCCTATGAAAGGACAGTTGCGAAACAGGATTCATGGGGCCGTATCCAGGAGGAAGCTACCGACCGTGGAGAGCGGAGCATGCCACAACTTACCGGGAGCACCAAAGCGCTGGAAGTAAAACTGATCCTCAACGGATTGACGCTTGGCATCGCGCATCCCGTGGAGAGTGAGTGGAGTTGGCCGATTGGTGCCTTAATGCCTGGCAAATACAAACTCGAAGCCGTTGCAATCAAAGAAGGCATACCCCAAATAACCGCTGCCTCTGATTTTACTGTGCAACCGCGATCTCAGATCCACGGCCACACATTCGACGGTGAAGGAAACCTTACCAAGGTGGTCACGGTAGGAGCTGATGGTGAGAAAAAGACGAAGATACTCATCTGGGATGCACAAAACCGGCTGACCAAAGTTACAGAAAGAGACGACGAGAATAACGGATATGACTGGAGTAGTATATTTGATGGCTTTGGCAGGAGAATCCAAACAACCTACACACCTGTTGTTAAGGATACTCCGGTAACCGAGAAGACAGAAAGCATTGCCAGCTACTACGATCCTAATGTTGAATTCCTCGAAATCGGCGTGAAGGTCAATGACAAGCCAACTACGTGGAAAGCATACGGCGTCGATAAAGACGGAACGCATGGAGGGTTGCAAGGAATTGGAGGCTTGGAGGCAATTATCGCGCCGGCCAAAACCTATGGCGTCATTAACAATGCCTTGGGAAATGTTGTGGCACATGAGGGAACAGAAGCTAAAATAACTCCCATCCAAATAGGAGACTTCGTTCCGCTTCCCGATAACTTAGGACTGGCATTTGTGGCACCGCCTCCCGGTACCTTAACACTGCTGGAACGGCCTCCCAATAAATTAGTGCTACTTCCCGGTACCTTAACACTGCCGGCACCGCCTCCCAATAAATTAGTGCTACTTCCCGGTACCTTAACACTGCCGGCACCGCCTCCCGGTAACTTAACACTGCTACGTGTGAGACGTTCCACACTGCCACTTGCGACACATGATGGAACAGAAACTAAAATGGTTCCCACCCAAGTGGGCAAAGGGCCGCAAGGAATCGGTGGACAGGCAATTATCACGCCGGCCAAAACCTATAGCGTCATAAACGATGCCTTTGGAAACGTTGTTGCCACACACGACGGAGTCGAGACAAAAAGAGTACCGACACAAGTAGGGAGTTACGGACCACTGCCAGGGAGCTTAGCACTGCCACTTTCAGCCGAACGCGGACTCCATGAAGTCATCCACTGGCAAGGACGCTACATCGATCCAACAGAGTATGTGCACATAGGAGAGCGTGAACTGAATCTTGCCAATGGAACATGGATTTCCCCTGATCCTCTAGGTCATTTTGCAAGCTGGTCATTATATGATTACGCTCACGGAAATGGGCTGACAAATTGCGATCCTACAGGCCGGCTAGGGAAAGGAATGTTCCAGGGAGCAGCTCTAGGAGACAACTTTGAGCCGGAAAACACCGCTCAAGGAATAGGGAAGTTTATTGGGCAAGTGGGAATGGGCTTAATGCCCTGGGCAGGACAAGCAGCCAGCGTAATGGGCCTGACAGAAGCCTGGCAGCAAGGATGGGACTTCACCGCAGGTGCCTCCCTTGCTATGGCTGGTGCTGGCGTTACTCCTCTCTTAGGCGATGTCGCCAAAGCGGGCGTTAAGCCATTGTTTAGAAAGTCTAGCGATCCAAGTGTCGAGTGGCTTCCGACTCCTGGGCATATTGGTCAGTTTTACAGAACATCTACCCCTTGGGGAAGATCCGTTTGGCAGCGATTTGATATTGATTGGGCGCTGCAACGTCCTGATCGAATGACCAATCTTGAAGCTGCACGAGCTGGCTATGCTCCAATGCGACAAATTGGTGGGGGAATTGAAAAGGTACAAATGCACCATATTAATCAAAATCCTTCGGGTGGATTAGCAGAGGTTTGGGAGTCAATGCATCGCGCTCCACAACTCCATAATCTTATGCCGCCTCCCAGTTGGCGTGTTATCGATCCAGCCGCCGCCGCCGCTTTCCGCCGTGAAGTGCCCGCATACTGGCGCTGGCGTGCAAAACAAATCGGAGAATAAAATGACTTATCGAGAACAATTAGAAAATAAACTCCAACATAGCGCTGTCAATTTCAGTATCTGGGGACATGTTGGAAAAGAAGCGGCTCAACGCATAGCTAAAGAACTCAATATTTGTATAAAAAGCGAATTACTCGATTTTATCAACGAGGTTGGAAATCTTCGAACTGATCCGTTTGCCATCAACATCACTGGCGACAATGAGAGCCGGATTGGGACAATACAGGCAACATTGTTTCGGCGAAAGATCATTCCCAATATGCCGCGGTCGCTAATCCAAATTATGGATCATGCAGGCGAGGTATACTTGTTGGATACAGATTCAGGAAACGTATATGCTTATGACGAACACAGGGTTTGCAAAGGAGAAGAAACATTACAGTGGGAGTCTCTTACGCAGTTTATCACGTGGATAGTAGGTGAAGCTCACGCCTTCCAGCATGATACACAATTTAGTTAATCGTCTTACTTTCCTCGTAGTTCTTGTTCTGCTTCTGCCCAGATTAAGCTTCGCGTTTACTAATTATTTCGGACCTGGTTATAACGAACGTCTACGTTATGACTACAATCCCAGTAACACAGCGCAAGCTATTGGGAAATTTATCGGGCAAGTAGGAACGAGTTTTGTGCCTGGGATTGGACAGGCCGCCGATATCAGAGACCTATCAGCCGCTTTTAATGCTGGTAGAACAGAAGGTTGGAATATCAGGACCAGTGTAGGGGTTGCCATGGCTGGGCTGGCGTTTGTACCTTTGATAGGCGATGTTGCTAAGGCTGGCGTTAAGCCGTTGTTTGGGAAACCAGCTACGACGGTTATGCGAATGCCGAATGTAACCGGAAAGGGTATTGTCCGAATTGAACAACATCTTTCGAGACCCGGTCTTGAAGATGCATTTGGTAGATCGGCTCTCCAAGATCCTGCAAATGCTCGCATGCTAGAAAGGTTGCGTTCCGGACTTCGTACTGATCACGATATCGCTTTTTATATGCATGAACTGAAAGAATCAGCCCTCATGAATCGTGGAATTGCGCCACGTCCTGCACATCTTCAGACGCTTAAATGGCAGAATATTCCCTATGTGCGTGGATACGAAAAACGACTATATTCTCCAGATGCAATAGACCTCTTCAATTCTGGTTTATAAAATCACCTATGGATTATCTTATGTCTTGGGCTCAAAATGTAATAAAAAGGAAGTCTATTGTCTTACAAAAGACAATAGAAGCGGAGGGGCTGCGTGATACTCACCTGGGGCCACGCTGGGAATTTGCTAGAATAAGAGTAAAGGCGGAGCCTTCTGATGGTTTCGCTGTGCATTTTAACATCAACGATTCAAAGCGAGAAAAGTTAGAGGGAGAGGGGTATTTACAGGCAGCGGTATTTGGTCTTTGCGATGTTTTACTGGTTTCTAATCAGGCTCCTCTCAGCGATATTTGCATTACGTTCCTTGACGCCGAAGAACACGAAGTTGATTCAAGTCCAAATGCATTCCGAATGGCAGGCCGAGATGCTGGTAGAAAGCTCATGGAAATGACATTTTCTTCGGCAAGTAAAAATTAGCCTCGCTCTGCTCGGAGGAATGGGGAAGAGCGGCCTGTCACGTAACCTGCTGGCTATGATAATCACACAACTTACGCGAGATACAGCGTCGCCTTGATCCTGCCGCTCTCCGCTTACGCGGAGTCCTCCGGCAGGAGGCAGGGTTGCCTCACTTAAAAAGAGGGTTCATCCGCAAAAAGTGTGTTTACAAGTGTTTTTCAGAGAATAAAGGAAAGAAATGGAAGCGATATTTTTAAAACGTGCATTTGGAATTGGAAAAGGGTGGGAATACGAAAGCACGAAATATGTGGGTTATGCACCGTTTCTTCAAACCAAACCCATGACAATTTTGACACCTCAACTCAGCTTGATTTTTGAGCATGCTTACGAATGTGAGATAGCATCTGAAACAACTGGTCGTGAAAATAGAAAGTTTTTTTATCCCGGTGCAACTGCTGAGGGTGGACGTGATGGGCTAATGGTTAATGTTACGCCCTACAAAGGTGATCCTTGGTTAGGCATTTTTGCGTTTGGTGAAGTGACGCCTAAAGGAATAACGGGAATTTTTAGTACACCAAACTCTGAGCGTCTTTGTGTGGTTGCACAAGGCAATGCGTTTATCGTCTCGGTAGATGATCCGGGTACATGGGAATCGGTTCGTGCTATCCCTGTGATCGATGTGCGCTGCATCATAAAACATGAAATCATTGTATTTGCGGCTGCCTAAAAAAAACTGTGGGTAAAAATTGGTTCAGGCAAATTAGCAAGGGTATGGTAAAGAGCAACTTCACGAGCATCAGCGGTACGAAACCCATAACTCCGTTTTAGAGTTAATTTCACCTTGGCGTTAAGCCCTTCAACGACACCGCTGGAATATTGGCCTTTAGCCTGAAAGTAATTTAAAAGAAGAGAGAGGTGAGAGTACGGGCAACTTTTTTAAGAGGCTCCAGGTGACTTCGAGTAATTTTAGTGCACCAAGCATCCAGGAATTTAGCAGCCCAGGTAGGAGAGCGATAGGTCCAAAAGTGTTGGAAAGTTTCCACTAAGAGAAAGGCGCGCAGGGTGCGTAAAGCAGAGCCTCGAATTGCCCGCATGCCAGCACGTTGGCTCTTAGTCCAATTGCATCTTTTTTTTAGGAAAGCCCAGCGCATCTTTTTAAGCAAGGGATCCAGACCTGCCTGGGCACGGGCGCGGGTTTCCTCTCTGCGGATTTCATCGATAGCTTCGTTGAGTTTTTTAACGATGTGGAAGCGGTCAAGGATATGTAGGGCTTGTGGCAAATAATGGGCTGCTACCTTCAGATACGGTTTCCACATGTCGGAGCAAATAAAGCCGATGGCCGAACAAAACTCTTTGCCAAAAACCTCGAAGAATAGCTCAAAAGTTTTTTCAGTACGATCGCGCCCGACCCACAAAAGTCGTTTGCAGTGATCATCGATCTGGTAGACCAGTGTCCAAAACTTATCTTTTTTTCCGACATGGATTTCATCAACTCCAAGCGCCTTTACGCCGCTTAAATTCCGATGTTGAATGCCATAATCCACCACCCATTTTACCGAAGCGTATACATCGGCCCAGCCCACTCGGAAGACTCTGGCTACCTCGGCCCAGGAGAGCATGCGTGCCCATTGTGCCAGAAAGAGACGGAAGGCTTCGCTGTGCTGTATTTTTCCGCTAGCCCAAGGAAGTTCTTCTACTGTGGGACTCCCACAGTGTCGGCAGTCAATTCGCCGCGGTGTGTAGACTAGCCAGACCACGAAACCCCAAAGTGGCACAAAGCGCCAGCGCCGCTCTGCAAGTCTATCATATCCAGATCCTTTACGTTTGCATCCTGAGCATCTTCCCTGGCTGCCTTCTCTGGCACGTACTTCTGCTAAGATAACTCCCTTTTCTTTATCGTCCCATCCCACCGCATCATAGACAAATCCCTTGATCGGATGTACCCGCCTCATTACATTTTTAAGCGTTATATTTACCACAGAGGCTGGTTTATAGGTACCCTTTTGGGTGCCGCCAGCCTCTTTTTTACGCTCCGCCCTAATACCCAAGGAACCGATCCGATCCTCTTGCTACCTTTCAGCACTGCTCCCCCCCTGTTCCCCCTGAACGCCTGCCGCGGCGAGCGGTGCGGGGGTCTGGGGGCGGCACCAGCCCCCCTGCTAACTCTATTTTTTACCCACGAATTCTTTTATAGAGCCGGAAGAATTTCTCCATGGTACGCAGGATAAACTCGGTCTTATCAACAAACTGGGATATCCGGGCTATGAAGTTCACGTCAAAAAATTCATGCTTCGGCATCAAAAGATGCTTGGGATAAACGATGCCGATTCAGCTATTCTGAAACAGATGCTTCAAAATCAAATAAAATGAAGGAGTTCATTGTAACTGAAATAGAGAAGGAAATTGCCCTCAGGGGAAGGTCGCAGTCTAGCCACGCGCTTGGTTTTGGGGATTATACCTTTTCATTCGGTGATAGTATAATCGCCGAAGCCAAAGCTTCTGAAGCCCATGTCCTTTCCAATGCAGGAATGAGGATTTTGATAGTTGAAGGACGGAATGGTATCGATGATTTAGATTTTGTCCTCGGTAAGCTGCCACAAGATATTGATCTGGATATTCAAAAAAAAGGGAGTCCAGATGACCACATCATTATGCGAGTTTTAGGTTTTGGGGCTGTTGTCAAGTTGATGGGGTCTCCTGTAGGGGAACCAACACCTGGAGAAGAATTGCAGGGTACGCTTTTAATTTCTGATAGACTCGCTGGGGTAATCAATTGTTTTGAACCAGAGGTATTAGGTGAACATCCTTATCTACAGATGGAATCGAGCGACCCTGCCGTTTCTCTAATTTCGGAAGGATTATCAAGGGGCCGTAAGGTGCGCCTTCAATTTGAAGTCTCCGGGGACCTGTGAATGACTCCATAGTAAGCTCGCTGTGCAACGTTGCGTTTCTAATGGAAACCGTTGCGAATTCGTTGCGGAAGTGGCTTATTACTGCGCGAACAGAGGGACTAAATTGGCGAACCGGAGTAGGCGTTGCGATGGCTGGTGTGGCGTTTGTGCCTGGCGCGGGAGACTTAGTTAGAAGCGCAGTTAAACCGCTGCTTAAAACAACTCCGACTTCGGCGGTTGTGGATGCTACGGCAAGGGTAGGGAATCGAGCGCCTGATTTTATTGTTTCACCGGGAGGAACTGCATTTCCTGTTCCCAAAGGAGCTATCGGCCCCTTTCCAGCGGATAGCGGAAAGGGATTTAAATTCACTGGCGGTGCTGGAGGGCACGGTTTAAGTCCCGAGGCGAGTGGCGTACGCTTGATGGACCCAACAACAACTGGAAAATATCAATATCCAACGGGATATGGCTCATATCAAAATGCTGTAGGACAAACAATCAATCCGTATACGGGACAAACCATTTCGAAGTCTAATCCATGGTGGCACGTTCCGGCAGAATAAAAAATTATGCATACATCATCACACTCAATTCTAGATTGCTTGCTCAATGAACAACTTAGCTCTGTTACATTTGTGCAAGATTACTTGCAGTTGCATTTCGACGGCCCTTTTTTTAATGCCTATATCTGGCCTTTGGTAAAAATAGGTGGAACCGTCTTTCGATTTGAACAAAGTGGTTATCGCGATGCCATATGCGGATTAATTTCGAAAAAGGTTATTAAAACGCAAGAAGTACCCGATCAATTTTTGGGCATCGAATTTCAAGATGGTTCATCAATCGAATTTTCTCTTAAAGAACAGGATCGAGAGGGACCAGAAGCTTTGGTATTTCATAGCGCTGACCCAAAAAGATGGAACGTCTGGTGATTGAATGTATCCGTCTAGCTAAGGACAACTAAACAGAGGAGGGAAAAGATGGGAAAGTTGAGGGATGATAAACATAGGAAATGTGGGACTGAAAGTGCATCTTGCAGTAGGATCAACCGATTTGAGAAAGGGATTTGAGGGATTACAAGGAGTAATCAGGAATCAAATGGAAATGGACCCGAGTAGCGGACATTTATTTGTATTTTCAAACCGAGGAAAAAGCCGAATAAAAATGCTCTACTTTGATGGGAGTGGGACGTGGGTATCAACCAAGAGACTGGAAAAAGGGAGATTTGACTGGCCAGATCCGGTGGAAGCAGTAAGCAAAATCATCATCAGCGTGGTCGAATTTATAGTCCTAGTGGAAGGACTTCAACTGACCCAAACACGAGCAAAAACGTGGTGGAGAAAAAAGGTACTGGAAGCAGCATAAAAACTTGAAAAAAATAAGGAAATAGCTGATGCTATAGCCTATTAACAATGGCCGCAATCAGCATTCCAATTACCGAATATAAAGAACTAAATTTCAGAGCTCAAAAAGCTGATGAACTGGAGAAAAGAGCGAGCCGTTTAGAACAAGAGAACAAACTCTTACGAGATTTATTAAGATTAGAGCGGATCAAAAAATACGGAAGGAAGAGTGAAGCCCTGAGCGATGGGCAACTGGAACTTTTGGGAGAAGAACCATCAGTTGAAGAGACCGAAATAGAAAAAGAAGCGGAACTACCCGAAGAGCAAAAACCGGTAGCCAAAAAACAACGAGAACACGCAGGCCGCAATGAACTGCCGGCACATCTGCCGCGCAAAGAGAAAATCATTTCGGTAGCAAGCGAGCAAAGAAAATGCCCCTGCTGCGGAGAAGAGCGGCGAGTGATCGGCTACGAGGAAAAAGAAGAACTCGACCTAGAGCCCATCAAATACTTCGTGCGAGTGATAAAAAGAGAAAAACTAGCATGCCCAAAATGTCCTGAGGCCGGAGTAGAAACAGCGCCTATCAGAGACAAGCAAATCATAGAAAAAAGCAAACTCTCAAGCGCAGTCATCGTTGATGTCCTGATAAAGAAGTACGGCGACCACCTTCCGCTCTATAGACAAGAAGCCAGCTTAGAATTTGATGGCTTTGGCAGGAGAATCCAAACAACCTACACACCTGTTGTTAAGGATACTCCGGTAACCGAGAAGACAGAAAGCATTGCCAGCTACTACGATCCTAATGTTGAATTCCTCGAAATCGGCGTGAAGGTCAATGACAAGCCAACTACGTGGAAAGCATACGGCGTCGATAAAGACGGAACGCACGGCGGACTCCAAGGCTTGGGCGGACTTGAAGCAATCATCGAATCCAATAAAACCTACAGCATCATAAACGATGCCTTTGGAAACGTTGTAACCACATACGATGGAACCGAGATAAAAAGAGTCCCGACCCAGGCGGGCAGTTACGGACCGCTTCCAGGAAGCCTTGCACTGCCATTGAGTGCCGAACGAGGACTCCATGAAGCAATCCACTGGCAGGGAAGGTATATTGATCCAACAGGATACATTCACATAGGTAAACGCGAGTTCAATCCCGCCAATGGAACATGGATCTCCGCTGATCCTCTCGGTCACGCCGCAAGCTGGTCGTTGCATTCGTATGCCAATGGAAATCCAATTGAATATACTGATCCCACTGGAAGAATCGCTACCAAGTTTGCGCAAGATACCGGACTAAAGGATGCTTATTATTCGGTCGGAGATACTGCCATCAATGCTGTTCCGGGTGGGTTATCTCTTCTTTCCTGGGGAATGGGCGCTGCCATGAAGGCCGCCGGCATGCCTTATGGACACCTCTACCAGCAAGCAGGAGCAATTGATGAAAGACTTTCGCCTTATGCGCGAGCTGGATTTTATGATCAGAATTCCGTGGTAGCTACAGCAGTGGCGGCGGGGTCAGTTATAATCGCACCAGGTTCTGTATCCACTAAGCTTGCCTCAAGGGGCATTCAACCATTATTCGGAGCATCGGCTTCGGCAGTTACAAAAGGATCAGGACAGACAACAATCCTTGGCGAGAATATGCTTCAGCGAGTCATACCGTTTGCTGAGGCGACTGGAGCGAGAAGACTGCCATTTGGGACGACCTCAGAAGGTTGGAATGCACTTACGCCTTACCAACGCTGGAAGTTGAATGATGGGGCGCTTCGTGCACGCATTAACGAGGGAGATGCGTTCCGATATATTGGCATTGATCCGGCTCGGAAGCCTGCGGTAAGAGCAAGGTTTGATCTGACAGGCTCGGAGTTGCTACGCCTTAACGAACGAGAAATTCCTTTTGAAAGCGTTTCGCCGGCGAAGGTACTATCTGTCATCGGACGCCCATGAAAACTCCAAATTGGAATGGCTGGGAAAGATTAATTTGTCCGTATTTCACGGTCACATGCCGTCGTGTTTTAAGCGAATACATGGAGGAAAACGGTTTCACAGAGGTTAGCATTAACGAAATGGGCGGGCTAATGTTCTCTCGTTTTGGGGTCTTTTTGGAGGTCAATTACGAGATGGAAACAGTTCCTCAAGACCTAACAATGTGCATTGGGACCGGAGAAAGGAAGTACGACAAAGATGGTCATATCTGCTGCGTACCATATTGGTATTTACTTCCCCGCGACAGTCCCGAAAACAGTGCAACAGGTGCAGGATTTAGAAATGAAGCCGAGCTGGAGGCGTTGCTATTGAGGTTCAGGGAAGCTTTTTTGGAGCTGTACGCCAAGCCGCTTTGGCTCAATTCGGATCGGCTCGAAAAGACCATCGAGAACTTCCGTGCTGAGTTCAGTTGTTAAGTTGCGCATTTCGACGGCGCTCATCGCAAAAGAGAAATAGAGACATAGACTCACATCTCCAAACTGAGCCCTGATCTTTGCTTCGTTTTGGGATCTTGTGGATCTTTGAAGCGAGTAAGAGAAAAGGATTGGGAGGGAGGTTTGATTTTTTTAGGAGGAGGAGGCTCTGAAGAAATTTGGGGAGGAGAAACGCTATGGAATACCCGTCGGAGATTTTGAGTGAGAAACCTTTAACTGGAGGAGGAGAATCCTTTCCCTCGTCAAAATCCTCATCCTCGTCGGGCTCTGCTTCCGGTTCTGGAGGCGGCGGAGGAAAAACAGCATCACGGATATGGCGAGGCAACTGAGCGATCAGATCAGAGAGCGCACGAGCCGGATCATTTTGGAACCCCTTAATTCGGGCATGAAGGAGAAGATCCTCGTCCATGAGAAAAGCGTAAACATTGACCTCATGAGAGAGGAGCTTATGAATAAACTCCACAGTACTGGATGTACTAGGAATGCGGTGAGCCGTCGTGGGAGAAAGAATCAGATCTGGAAACGGGTTCATAAAATCAGCCTTTTTGAACACACTGAACAACGATCTCCGAAACAAACACCTCCTGCTCCGAGAGTGAATAATAACGGACATCTTGAGCGCGCACAGACACTACGCGAGCATGCTGCACAAAAGGCGCGAACTTCCTTAACTGCCAACCAAAGAGCACCACATCGTGAGTAGAAAACCACAGAGAAAAACGGTCTGCTGGAGCATTGGGCTGAGCATCCGCATTGGGATTAGCCTCGAAAAGATAGTTTAACAAATGGCCATAAGGAAAACCGTGGATGCGGCCATCGCGCTTGTGGAACTCAAGGGCAAATGGGGAACTATGTTCAGCGGCAGTAAAGACACATTGAGGAACAGATATTTTTTCATTCATAAAGACAAAGAGAGACCTAACCTTTGGCGCAATCGCTTGGGCTTGAGCACTAACTCCCGTTCACGAACAGGAGCTGCCTTGACCGTGACAGCAGGCACCTTCTCCGGAGCCGAACGCATCTGAGCAACCTTTCGAAGCATCTTTCGGGAAAGCTCAGTCACATAGTGGGAAAAAGAAACACCTCGCAAGAGACGAGACATGGGACGGAGTCGCGGAATAGAAAGAGACCTTTCTTGCCGTTCCTTCCTTGGAATCAAATTATCTTCCTGCAAAGCGGAGCGAAGCAAATCCAAAGCTGCTTCCCGTTGAGTTGATCGGCCAATCCGACTGCGGAGCAAATCCTTATCATCCGTAAAAATGCGACACTCCTTTCGGCCTCGGGAAATCGACACATAAAACTGCTCGCGATGAATCGCTGGAGCCGAGCGAGAAGAAGCGACCAAGAAAACCGAATCCACCGTACGGGACTGAGAAGCATGAGACGTGACACAATATCCATGAGCAAATTGCCGAAAATTAGAAGGCAGCTTGCGTCCATCTGATAAAGAAATCCTTCCTTCCTCAACAGACTGAACCGTGACCATCTCCCCATTGACGAGCCCATTCTTCCGTCGGTTAGCTCGAAGCAAAAGCTGATCCCCTGGAGCCACCGCAATCTCCCTGCGCTGCCCGACCTCAAACGACGTTCCTTTCTTGGGCCGAAAAACCTGTTCTGAACCATCCTCCCGACGCACCTGCAAACCCTCTGGGCGAGTTGAAATGACCTCCACCTCCTCATTTTGATGAAAAGAACCCGAAGCATGGCGGAACAAAAGCCGCTGTCCCGGAGAATAATGAAGAGGCTGACACTTTTGCGCCTCCGTCCAGCCTAGCGAATCAAAGACGGGAACCGTCTCTTCATTTTTTGCAATAACACCATCTTTCTTTAGCTGTGAACGTACACAATCCGTTACCGACTGGATCTCACTCCACGTAGGAGCCACCAAGAGTGCAGAACGGCCTTTCTTACGAGCACTCAAAAAAGCCGTGGCAGCCGAATCATACAGCTTAGCAGGCTCCTCCACACATCCCAACCCATCCAGGCGATCAAAAGCCTCCTGCGGTCTTTGAGAAGCCGCCAACTCCACCGCCTCGCGATAATCCAGCGCCTGCTGACGGCGAATCTGATGGATCTGACCAAACTGATAAAGCGAATGCTCCTCCAGAAGGCGCAAAGCATCCCCTCGAACCACCCCGGAATGTTGGCCCGTGTCGCCCGAAAACACCACACGAGCCTTCTTTTCGACAGCTAAAGAAAAGAGACGATGCATCTCATCGAGGCCCACCAGACCTGCCTCATCCAAAACAATCACACCCTTCTCGGAAATACCCTGTTGAGCCTTGGGGTCCGCAAGAAGCCGCTGCAAAGTCATCGCCTCAGAAAAGCCATCCTGGCGCAACACCTCCGTAGCAGAAGCCGTAGGAGCACAAAAAAGAGCCGAACACTTCACCTGCTTCAAAGCAACCGAGAGATCCTTTAAAGCAGTCGTCTTTCCTGCACCAGCCAGACCGCGGAACCCCGTGAACTGATCGCGACTGTTGAGCACATGAGAAATCGCCTGCTGTTGATCCTCTGCCAACGTAGATGTGGGCTCAAACCCTGGAGCAATAGGAGCACAAACACCGCGACCCTGATTGAGAGACTCAATCAACTCCAACTCCTTTACCAGAATCCCACGAGTTGAAACCTTCTCGCCGACCTTCACAAACTCTTGATCCGCGGATAAACGTTGCTTAAGCGTAGCCAGAGAAACCTGCCCTCTACCGTGAATGAGAGCATGATGCAAGAGCTCCTCCTCCGGCACCACCGAACTGCGTTCAAACACATGATCCGACGAAAAAGACAAAGCAGCCTCCTCATTCACACACTGCTCAGGAACATGAGGCACCCCTTGAGCTTTGGCCTTCACCGCATCTAACGAAGCAATCTCCTGAACACTCAACTGATCGAGCTGCATCTGACGCACCTCAGCGGACGAAGTCCCCTTTAACTTTTTGGAGCGCGTACGATGCACCGCAACCGAGACCTCATTATTAGAAAGCTTTCTCCCTAGTCGTCCTTCCATCTTAGCGATGACCGCATCACGTTCCGCAGCACGCTTTGAAAACCTTTTAATCAGAGCCGGAGCTACCCCCTTAACTTCAAACCCATGAGATCGAGCCTCCACCTCATATCCCATCTTCCTTAAACGGCATGCCAACTCATTGCGGTAAACCTCCGTACCGTACTTCGAAACTGCAAAAATATCAGCAGGCTGAAGCGCCTTCCAGCGTTGCTCCTTTGCATCAAACGTGGCATTAAAAAGGTTCTTCCGGAAAAATAGTGGATAACCCAGCCAAATTTCCACAATACAATTACCCCTCCTTGACTGACAGGCACGCACTATTTTTTTGTTGAGGAGCTTTTTTTTTAAAAAGGAGAAGCTAGAAAAAAGAGATGAAAGACAATGAGCTCTATCAGCAGATCCTGGGACTGAGAAAACCATGGGAAGTGAAGAGGGTAAAATTAGATATGGGAAAAAAGGAAGTGCAAGTGGAAATAGGATATCAAGAAGGGACGAACTGGGAAGTGGAGGGGGAACAGATAGGGAAGATCTATGATCATGCGCCAGTCAGGAAATGGCGGCATTTAGACAGCTGCCAATTTAGCACAGTATTGGAAGCGCGAGTACCGCGAGTAAAACTTCATGACGGCAGAGTACAGACCGTACCAGTACCTTGGGCACAAAAGAACAGCCGGTTTACTGAGCTCTTTGAATGTCTGGCGATCAAAGTACTTCAAGCCAGCGCCAGCGTGGAAGCAGCTTGCCAGCTATTAAGGATTGATTGGGATGCCGCACAGCGGATCATGGAACGGGCAGTAGAACGAGGCCTGGAGCGCCGAGAACTGGAGACATTGCCAGTAGTGGGGATGGATGAGAAAAGCTTTTTGCGGGGCCAGAGCTATGCCTCACTCCTCTATGATCTGAATGGGGAAAATCCACGTGTACTTGAAGTGGTCATGCAGCGAGATAGCCAAGCTGCTGAACTACTCTGGGAAACACTTCCTGAAGAAGCCCGTCAGAGTATCCAGGCTGTATGTTTGGATATGAGCGGCATCTACCGCGAAGTGGCTACTGAGATGGTACCACAGGCTAAAATCGTTCATGATAAATTCCATGTTTCCAAACACCTCAATGAGGCTGTGGATAAAGTGCGGCGACGGGAAAATAAAACTCTGAAAGCCAAGGGCGATCAACGACTCAAAGGAGCACGCCAGCTTTTTCTTTTTTCCCCAGAGAACCTTCCTCAAAAACATATTGAAGACTTTGAGCGGCTAAAAAACTCCGATCTGAAGGCAGCTCGTGCCTGGGCCATTAAGGAAAGTTTTCGCGCTTTTTGGAAATGCTGCTCTGTTTCTGAAGCTCAGGAGGTTTTCAAAAAATGGTATGCTTGGGCCACGAGATGCCAACTCCAAGAAATAAAAAAAGTAGCTAAAATGCTCAAAAACCATCTCGATGGACTGCTCAACTTCATGTCCTTCTCTATTACAAACGCCGTGGCTGAGGGCTTTAACTCTAAAATCCAATCGATCAAATCCGCTGCCAGAGGTTTTAAAAATTTCCTTAATTATCGGACTCGCATCCTTTTCTTTTGCGGTAAACTCAATCTTTTTCCGGCCATTTATCCATTATAATCCCGGAAGAACCGATTTGATGCTGACCCTGCAATTGCAAATGCATGGAATAGGCTTCAATCAGGAACCCACAATGCCGGGGACATTCAGCTCTTGAAGCATGAATTGTTTGAGGCTAAGTTTGAAGGTATCTTCAAAACTAATTACAGATCAGCTCATGATGCTGCAAATCGGGCTGGACGACCTTCAGGATTAGAATAATGGCTGTTTACCTTGATATCCAAAAAACATCGGAACACGGAGATGTAGTATCCTACCTTTATCGAACTACAGATAATCGTGAGGGAGCGTTTGATATAAACAAACAGTCGGGAGAAATTATTTTGAAACAGCTTGCTGCTGGAGAGGAAGATGAACATCTTTTTAGGCGAGCAGCGCATAAAATAACCAAGCATTTCAGAGAGGGAGAACTTCCAGAAACAACTTGTTGGGCCTCATAGGCAACAATGAAAATCAGCCTCGCTGTGCTGGAGGGATGGGGAATAAGCGGCCTGTCACGGAACCTGCTGGCTATGATAATCACACAACTTACGCGAGATACAGCGTCGCCTAATCCTGCCGCTCTCCGCTTACGCGGAGGCCTCCGGCAGGGGCGATGCCCTTCGTTTTACTCCGGCGCTAATATCTCGCGAGGAGTTGTGTGATATAATGCCATCCCTTCGTTCGGCCGAAAGTTTCGCTTGTCGCTCCGCTTGGCTTCGTTTGCAGGCGCACTAGCCTGCGCTATGCTACACATTCGGCCTCACTGAAGGGGCAGGTCTCGCGCCAGGCCGCGATTAGAGCATTTTACATTTAAGTAGATACAATTGAACCTGGTATGCTAAAAAGAACGAATGGCGAAGGCATATTCCAAAGATTTAAGAGAACGAGCATTGAGAGCAATAGATCGAGGAGAGAAACCTGGGACAATAGCCAAAAAACTTGAAGTGAGCCGCCAATGGGTACATCGGTTAAAAAAACGATCTGAAGAAACCGGAGAACGCGGGAGTTTTCCAATGGGCGGGCATCGCAAGAGCCGAATTGGGCATCTTGAAGCCGAGATTGGAAGCTGGGTAGAAGAGCAACCGGGAATCACATTACGGGAAATGAGTGAAAAATTGGAGAAAGAGCACGCAATCTTAATAGACATCCACAGTTTATGGCATCGATTAAAAAAATGGGGCATTACCTATAAAAAAAAAGCCTGCGGGCCACCGAACAAGATCGGCCAGATGTACAACAAGCCAGAAAGGAGTGGAAAGAAAACCAACCTACCATGGCAACAGATCGGCTTTTCTTTCTGGATGAAAGCGGAGTCAATACCAAAATGATTCGCCTTTATGGCCGCTCTCGAAAGGGAATGCGGTGCATGGATAAAGTCCCTCATGGAAATTGGAAAACAAGCACCTTCATTGCAACTTTGTCTCATGATGGTCTGGTAGCTCCCTGGGTACTTGATGGTCCTATGAACAAAGAAGCCTTTGTAACCTATTTGAAAGAGGTCCTTGGGCCAATCCTTAAGCCGGGTGATGTTCTCATAATGGACAATCTTTCTTCTCACAAAAACATTGATGTCCAAAAAATTATAGAAGCCCGTGGTGCAAAACTCCTCTTTTTGCCCGCTTATTCACCAGATCTCAATCCAATTGAAAAATTTTTCTCCAAATTAAAAGCCCATCTTCGAAAAGCAGCCGCCAGAACGCTCGATGCCGTTCTCTCTTCCATTTCCAATATTTTAAATTCTCTCACAAAAGACGAATCTTCCAATTATTTTCGTCACGCAGGATATGGAAATACTGTAACTACTTAAATGTAAAATGCTCTAGAGCTTGTCCGAAAACCGTAGAAGCAGCAATGAAGACGATCTGGAGGCAAAAATTTTTGCGAAAAAACCAGAAAAACGCCATTTTCTCCAAAATCAGGCATTTATAATTTTTGCGTTGCCGAAAAATGACCGAATCGATGGATAAAAATATGGGGGATCCAACAGAGTGAAATCACTTTTTCGAGCAAATTTGGTGTTTTCCGGACAAGCTCTATTCTAGAGCTTGTCCTGAAACCGTAGAAGCAGCAATGAAGCCGATCCAGAGGCAAAAAATTTTGAGAAAAAGACAGAAAAACGCCATTTTCCCCAAAATCAGGCATTTATAATTTTGGCATTACTGAAAAACAACCGAATCAATGGATAAAAATAGAGGGATTCAACAGAGTAAAAAGACTTTCCCGGGCAATTTTGCCGTTTTCAGGACAAGCTCTATTCTAACTCTTCACCGCACTAAACACACTTTTTGCGGATGAACCATTTTTTCGGAGAACGTAGCACTCATAAACGAGACCAATCTTACAACATGTTATTTGTGCAAATGTTTTTTAAAAACAATTTCTCCCCTGGTACATTTCATAATTATTAAGAATTTCCGGTGACTACGCAACTGACAACTTCATCGACTTCCTTGTCGCGGAAAAAATTAAATAGAATCTGTTGAATGTTAATGATTCATGGTGTATGCTACCTCACTTCGATCGCATATTTTCCTTCGGGATTCCCTCCGATATCGATCAAATACGTTATCTCATTTATTAACCTATAGCTCCTGATTCCTTATGAATATATCTTCTAATCACCTTAAGTTGCCGACTCCGACAGATACTCGTAAACTCTCCGAACACGCCCAGCAAGCGCCTCGAATTCCACGAAGTCTTGCCGATCCGGTATCGAAAGAAACGACTGAACAGAAAAAATCTCTGCAAGCTGCCTTGCAGACTCGTATCGCGCGTTCAGCGAGTCCGGAAACCCACTGGACGCTGCCTACTAGCAATTGGGAAACTACTAGCAATTGGGAAACTACTAGCAATTGGGAAACATCTTGGCAGTCGAGTGGTAGTTTGTCAGACACTTCACACGTACCCAACGGAGATTTCGGACCGTATCTATTCAAAGGCGAGGAGTCGGCTGTAATAGATATAGGTAATGATATAGGCAATTTGCCCGTTGGAGGCATTGAAGGCACCGGTGGTGTCACTTTACAAGCGGGTGACAGCAGCGGATTTTTAGACTCTATTTCCGGACTGGGAAAAGTGATTCAGGCAGGCCCTGGTACGATTATTTTAGAGGGTAATCAATTCTATATTGCTCCAACGGCTGTTAACTTCGGACATCTCGTTGCTAATGAGAATTTGGTAAGTACTAATGTATTGATCCAAAATGGTGGCACGCTAACTTTCGGAGGCTGTATTGTCGGCAAGGCAGTAAATTCCGGAACATTCTATCCTGACACATCTACGAACAATCTTAATACGCCTTCAATTGGAAATAACTATATACAGAATTCGGACGCAGCAATTCTCATTCAATTTTATCGTCCGGCCCATTCGACCCAAAGTATCGCTTCCGATCGAGTCACTATAGCGGAAGAAGCTCAGTTAGGTGGGACACTAAAGTTGCGATTCGAGGAGGGAGCTACTCCGCGCCATGGACAGGAATTTACGATTCTCACCACTGCCAGAGGGATCTCCGGAAGGTTCGCTTCTGTGGATTCGCAGGGAGTACCAGTCCAAGTGATCTATTCCAATTTTGATGTTAAATTGAAATTCGCCTAATCCTCCGTTGATGTGGTCCTGAAAAATCAGCGGGTTGTCGTGCATCCCAGTGTCGGCATTCGGTTGACAATTAACGGAGTGATTGAAAATACCGCAGAGTTTTTATTGGCGGCCGACCGGTGTTTCATCGGCCGGAGTTCATGTCGGATTCACGCTTAAATGAGTCGACAATTTATTGAATTAGAAAGGAAATGAAGAATTGATCCCTCTTAAACATCGATGTTTCCGAAATCAAGCTGGATATACGCTTTTCGAGATCATGTTAGTGCTCGGAATTATTACCATATTGGTAGGTTCTTCCATTTATATGCTTGCGGGAAATTTGGATGTCGCAAAAGAAAGACGCGTAGAAACCGATCTGAGATCCATTAGCACCCAGTTGAGTGTTTATGAAATGGAAAATTATTTCTTCCCAACAACGGAGCAAGGTCTTGAAGCGCTAGTGACCAAACCAACCATCGAACCAGTGCCTAGAAAATGGAAACGGCTCTTGGAAGCAGTACCTCTGGACCCTTGGGGCACTACCTATCAATATCTTAACCCAGGCAAACGGAATCCACAGGGATACGACTTGTACTCTTGGGGAGCGGACCGTCGGGAGAGTGAGGATGATCTTCCACGCAAGAAATAATGGTGGCTACACCCTTCTGGAAATCAGTCTGACGATTAGCATTGGCGTCCTGATTCTTCTTGCTGCCGCGCCCAGTCTTGGGGGATTTATTAACGAAAGGAGATTGAGGAATGCTGCCGATGTCATCTTAGAGTGTGCGGCGGAAGCTCGACTAGCTGCAAAACAGCAAGGCAAATCCGTATTTCTAACCATTACGAAAGGCAAAATACAAACCGCAAATGGCAAACAAAAATTATTACCACAGAATATGAAGTTATTATTAAGAACAGGATTGGGTGAATGGACGGCGGATGAGAAAAACTGGACGTTCTTTCCCAACGGCATTGTCGAGCCGCTTTCGCTCCGCCTGGAACGTGGTTCCTCATGGATCGAATTGGACATAGATCCCCTCACTGGAATGGTCTCGCAAGAACGATTTTCTTTTTGAATCTATGCGATCAACATCAACATCCGGGTTCGCTCTATTGGAGACAGTATTCGCCTGGGCGATTTTAGCAATGGCTATCATCGGACTGATAATTGTCTTAAAGACTTCTCTGGAAACCGCTAATAGGTCACAACGAGAAAGAGACATTCACCAGGAATTAGAAAATCGATTAGCTCGCCTTCGAGTAGATCCTCGTACGGAATTCCGTGAAGAGTCAACTCACTTGGGCGTAACCTACATTGAGGAAACATTCCCGGAAAACGTCATAAAATTTGATCACTCCGCGCTGAATGGATATCGCCGAATTAAGGTCACAGCAAAATGGCAAGATCGACACGGACCCCAACAACGCGACGCTTCTTTCCTCGTCTTTGCGCCATGAGGTCAAAGGGTTTTACGCTTTTTGAGGTACTAGTTTCCCTGGGTCTTTTTTTGCTCATGAGTGGTGCGATTTTTATGATTGCCTCGACGGCGATCCGTACTAGCGTATTGCTCACACAACATCGCTTAAATTCGGAACGCAGAGAGACGCTTTTGTCTTTTCTCAGAAGCGTTTTTATAAACCTACCGCCTTCCGCTGAATTATTGTTTCAAATTCGGGAGTTAAGCGACGGGGTATTAGCACCGGAGCTTCATTTCCAACAGGCGCCGGGAATATTTCCATGGAAGGGAGGAAGCAGCTCGGCACATGTGATCAGCATGCTTCCGGGTACTCAACAAGGCACCTTGGCGATTAAAAGCTATTCAGCAAGCCTCTCTGAGGATGAACGGAAGCAAGTTCAATTGGAAAAATCCGGATGGGTCCATCTTCTCAAAGGAGTCTCTCAGATCCAGTGGAAGTTTTTCGATGTCACTTCTAATAGCTTTCGCGAAGAATGGAATTTCGGGCGGCCGCAGTTAGTGGAAATGACCCTCTGGCAAGTGGATCAACATCCGGTGACAGCACAATTTTGGATCCCCGCGATTCAAAAATTTCAAGCTATTGAAAAACGTCTATGAGCCTCCCTCCGCGTGGCTCAGCTCTACTATTAGTATTATGGTGCATCCTAATTTTGTCCATTTGTGTTTTGGCGGCTGCACGGTTAGTGGATTCCGGGATTTCTCATTCTCGCTTGAGTAGTCGTCGCTTTGAAGCAAAACAATTGGCGCTTACCGGAATCGCTTACGCCAGTGATTCCCGTATCGAAAAACATGATCCCTTATTGACACAAAAATGGGAACACCAAACACAGCTAAACGTCATCATTAGTAGTGAAGGAGGACGGATTAATATCAATCGTCTGTTAGCGTGTGAAGATTATACGATTCTTGCCGATTTATTCGAATACTGGGGAATCAATGAACAGGAAGCCGCTGCGTTAACAGACTGCTTAAAGGATTGGGTAGATCCCGATGATCTCCGCTCTCTTCATGGGGCAGAACAGCGTGATTTACAAGAGACTTCTTTTTCAATTCCGGAAAACCGGCCGTTTTTAACCGTTGCCGAAATGGCTGGAATTAAGGACTGGGAATTCCTTGAGCGATTGAAGCCCGACTGGGCTGAGTCATTTTCCGTGCTAAGCGCCGAGCGTTTGGAGCTTCAGGAAGTATCAGCAGAAATACTCATGGCACTCGGTCAACTGACTCGGCATCAAGCCGAAAGCTTTGTCATATATCGGAATGGGTTAGACCGAGAACCAAATACCGAGGATGATATTAAAATTGAATCAGTAGAGAATGTTGGAACTGTTGTTGGGTGGTCTGATCAGCAACGGCATGCAGTAAAGCGACATTTTCAAATAGGCGGAAGCCCCATCCGCATTGTGAGTACAGGAATTGTTGGCGATACAAAATACGTCATCACTGCTGTTGTCGCCGATCGGGGAAAGGAGCTTCTATGGTGGGAAGAAAAATAAAAGAGCAGCCCCACCTTTTCCGGCCTGTCCGAGAAAGCTGGGAGATTTGGCAACGAGAACAAGAATCTTGGGTGCTTCGTAATACGGGAAGTCTGGAACAACTTACTGCTAAAGGAGAAGCTACCTCTATTGTAGATACTTATCTTGCTCTTCCTGCACGGTATGTCATTGCAGCACCGCTCTGGTTACCAAGTGCGGACCCCGCCACAGCAAGGAAAATGGCTGAAGTGGAGCTAGAAATTCGGGGTCTAATTTCCAAGGCAGGAGATTCAGTAAGCATCCGCGTTGCTCATATTACGGAGAGTCACATGCTGGTGTGTGCTCAGATTTTTCCCGAGCCGTTTCCGAACCTATTTTGTAATTCCATATTTGGATACTGTAACGCGAGCCCACTATTTGCAGTGCTGGAAGAAAGCACTCTCCATGTTTGGCAAGAAGGCTCAGACATTGTCGCCGTCTTTACCAACGGAAAAGAACCGATCTATTGGGGAACCATTCCATTCCCGACATCGAGTACCGAGTTATTAACTTGGATGGATTGTATTTACCTGCCACTGAGGGAACAAGATTTTCTACCTACCGAACTAAAATTTATTAGCTGCTTGGATCTTAAACTGCCGACACCGCATTTTTGTACGATTGCTATTAGCACGCAGCTTCGGGTGCCCTCATTATGTGAAAAGCTTCCGCTCTGCGACTGGAAATCTCCTTCACGCCATGCCGTTGAAAAATCCAGTAAGAAAAGAAAAATCTATGTGCTGGCGGCCTCTGTCGCTTGTGGACTCTATCTTTTTTCCATCACGATTTTTTTGACGTGGGTAGGACTCCGACACTTTGAAGCAAATCGAATGCGCCAAAAAATCCAAACACTTGAGCCTGCAATCCGAAATATCGTGGAGATACAAAAGCAATGGGATCTCTTAGGATCAACTATCGATGCCTCTAGTTTCCCAATTGAAATCCTCCATTTCGTTGTGAAACAAATGCCCGCCGAAGGAATGTGGCTCACGCAATTTGAGTTTGACCATCAGAAGGTAGCCATCTCGGGTGAGGCGGAAAGTGTTTCCATAGCAGCTCAGTTCTTCACCGATGTTTCAAAGGCTCTTTCTAAGATTCAGTGGGACATGCCATCCCCGAAACTTCTTTCTAATAATCGAGCAAAATTTGTCATTTCCGGAAAGCTATGAGAAAACTTAATAACTTACGTTATGCACTCTTAGAAGCTTTGGGAGCAAAAAAAGGCTATTCTCACCAACAAAGGACTCTTTTTTTCGTAAGATCACTTAATAAAAATGAAATTCGCTTACTGATTGTTTTTTGCGGTGCCGTTCTGATTGCTGGAAGTGTATTATTAATCAGATCAGGATTTGGATCCGCCGCAAAAAACCGTGAGGAAATCGCTCTTTTAAGCACCCGATATCAAAATTATCTCCGCTTACAACAACAGGCTTCTTACTGGGAGGTTCGTAAAGAATGGATTCATAAACATCCGCTTCCAGTTTATGATACTTCGCGTTCAGATTCTGACTTTGTTGAGCGGATCCAAAAAAGTTTGACGGCTATGGGGCTTCGGATCGAGGAACAACAAATTAAAGGTTCCGGACGAAAGGACTCTTTCGTTACAGCCATTTTGGTCGTAAAAATTACTGGCGATCTGGAGCCCTTTGTTCGATGGGTGGTAGCGACTCAAAAAGCGGGCAACTACTTATCCATCTCGAAGCTCAATTTAAAAGCGGATTCTGCCGCAATGGTGGCAACAGTTGAGCTTTCTCAATTTTTTTGTCCGCAAAAGTCCCACCCTCGCACATGATGAGAAGAGTCTTAGTCATTCTCTTTGGAATCATTTCTTCCGTATTTGGAAAAGAAAGAGATTATGTCCCCGAGATCTTTCCGGAAGAGCGCTATCAGCATATTTGGTCTCGCAAGCCGTTTAGTCCTCCGACTCCACTTGCGCCGATAGTACAAGCTGAAGGAATTGAACAACAATACGCGTTGAGCGGTTTGCTGAAAATTGGTGGAGAATGGACCGCGTTTGTACAGGATCGCAAATCCCTAAAACGCCACTGCGTTTCGGGAACGGTCAATGAAATCGGATTGCAACTCGTTTCCGTAAAGGAAAGCGCTTCTTCGGAACCGTCAACAGCGACTATCCGGTCCGGTCAACAAACTGGAATCATTCGGTTCGATCCAGCAGTAATGAAGGCGGTCGATGGTTCATTGGGAACGATTCACGGGGAGCCTTCTTATGCAAAACCGAAGTCTCCGTCTGCTGGCAATTCACCGGCTTCTTCACCTAATGGTGAACATCATTCCACATCTCCAATCCAAACTATTAATGCTAACCTGTTGGATTTTAACAAATGACGCGAAGCTTTTTGATCACTTTTTTTCTTTTGCTGACATTGGCAGTCCAAGGACAACCCCAACCTCAGGCAAGCGAAGAACAAGTTAAATTACAACTCCCTAATAATCCGGTCGCTGAAGTATTAAATGTCTACGAGATTTTAACCGAAAAACGTTTGATCCGGGATGCTAACTTATCGGGTCCGAATCTTTCCATTCAAGTAAATCAGCCTATTTCCAAGCAAGAGGCGATTTCCCTTTTGGAGGCAGCGCTTCTTTTAAATGGCTATGCACTGGTTCCCGTCGATCGGAATACTTCAAAAATTTTGGGGTCCGCGAAAAGTCCCAGCACGGAAGGGGCGACTCTTTACACTGCGGAATCCGAGTTGCCGAGGGAGGAGCGTGTGGTGAGCTATTTTATGCCGCTTCATTATATTACTGCTGCCGAAGTGATAAAAATCTTTACGCCCTATGCCACCCTTCGAGCTTTTGGAAGCATCATTCCAATTCCTAATGCTAATGCGTTGGTGATTACGGAAAATACCCCATTTATTCGGCGCCTGATTGCATTACAGAAGCATATTGATGTGCCTGGCAGGAATATGGTGACAGAGTTTGTTGCCTTAAAAAGAGCCGACGCCGAACGCGTTGCGGAACTTGTAAACGAGTTGATAGCGGAGGATTCCAAGGAAAATAATACGGCCGCCTCGGCAGCTTCAATGCTTGCCGCTGACTCGCAACAAAAGGAAGCCTCTCCCTCTCCAACAAAACCGGAAACGTTTCTTCCAACACCTAAGATTCGAATCAAAGCTGATACACGCACAAATCGAATTGTCGTTGTAGCTCCTGAATCGCGCATGGATTATTTGCGAAAGCTCATCCAGGAGATGGATGTTGCGGTTGATTTGGAGGAACCTCTTGAAAGGCGTTTGCAATTTGTTTCCGCGGGAGACGTTCTGCCGATTCTCAGCAATATCTTAGCTGAGGGTGGCAAAGAAAAGGATGCGGTTCAACTCTCCCAAACCCAGCTCGGTACTCCGGGATCTTCCGGATCTGGCGGTGGCAGCAGTGGAAGCGGCATTGCAAGTAAACCGGATAAGCTCCAGGCTCCCAACGAAAATACCGCCCCTCTTTCCCTGATTGTTGGGAAATCACGCATTATTGCGGATCGAACTTCTAATAAAATTATTGTGATAGGGCCGCCGGAAGCTCGACGCAAAGCTCAACGAGTTCTGGATATGATGGATGAGCGCCCAAAACAAATCTTTTTGGCTACTATTATTGGTCAGCTCACATTAGGCGATAATATGGAGGCAGGTGTGGACTATTTTATTAAGTTTGACCAATTTAACTCTTTGGTCGGCGGAGGGCCCGGCGCCGAAAAGGGTTATTATTTACCTCAAATCCATCGCGCAGGAGGATTCGATGTCTTGCCTGATACAGCGGCCGTTGTGAACACCGCGGCGAAAACGGCTAGTAAAGTAGCTCAAGGTGCTGTGCCATTACTTTCCGGACTGACTCTGTATGGTACAGTTGCAGATAGTCTCAATGTTTATGTCCGTGCATTAGAAAGCACTAATCGATTTCGTGTTCTTTCACGACCCATGGTTTTTACGACTAATAATAAAAAGGCTGTTATCTTATCGGGTCAACAAATACCAGTTCCACGTAGTAGTCTCACTTCATTAACTGCAACTACTACTAACTATCCAGCTATCACTGCAACCATTGACTACAAAGATGTTGTCCTAAAATTAGAGGTTATTCCGCTTGTCAATTCAAAGGACGAAGTCACCCTCACCGTCGCACAACAAAATGACACTCTTCAAGGTACCGAGCGTGTGGCAGGAAACGAGGTTCCTGTAATTGGCACTCAAGAGCTTACGACAACCGTAACAGCACGCAATCGCGAAGTCATCGTGCTCGGTGGACTCATCACCCAAGATGAGCAAAACGCAAGGACCGGCATCCCGCTACTTAAGGACATCCCCGGATTAGGATATCTCTTTGGAACAACTAAAAAGAAAGTTACTCGCCGGGAGCTGATCATTTTCATCCAGCCAATTGTCATTAATAGTCATTCCGATCTGGTAGAAGCCAATGCGTTGGAACGGTCGATGACCGATTTTCAAGGCGACCTGGTCCAGGAGATCAAAAAACCAGAGGACTCCAAAAAGAAAAAAAAGGAAAAAAGAATCTCACCTGCCGCAAAAAATTCTTAATGACTATGGATCAAATATCACCTACTCCCCTGTCCGATCTTTTAACTCTTATTGCAGCACGTATCGGGTCGCCTCGGGCCGCAGAAATTCCTACGGTGACTCGGAATGCCAATTTTCCTATTAGGGCGCTATTGGATGCGGAATTAGTAAATGAGGTGGATTTTTTTCGTGAACTGGCCAAGCATCTTAAAATTACATGGTACGAACCTGCTCCGCTGGCATCATCTGAGTTGTCTCTTCCGGCACGATTAGCACTCCGCCATCACCTGATTCCAGCCGGGGAGGCCGATGGCATATTACAGTTAGCCGGATACGATCCCTTTGATTATCTTGCTCGCTCACATGTTCGCCAAGTTCTTCAACAGCCTGTTCGCTTTGTTCTCTCTTCCAGAAAATTTATTTTAGCACAGCTTCGGGAGCGTTATGGGATAGGCGCTGACACTTTTGAAGAATTGTTGGAAACGATGGATACGGACCAGCCCGATGAGAAGCAGAATGAGGTGAATATCCTCGATGGGGATGATCCCGAGGCTTCAGTCATGAAATTCGTGAACCAAATTATGCGTGAAGCATTGACTCAGCGAGCTACGGATATCCACGTGGAGCCGCTGGGAACGGATCTTCGGATTCGCTATCGGATTGACGGTGTTCTTCGCGAAACCCCCATCCCTCCACAGATTGTGCTTTTACAGGATTCCGTGATTTCACGGTTGAAGATTATGGCCAATCTCGATATCGCCGAACGGAGGGTGCCCCAAGATGGAAGAATTAGTTTGGAACTTGCGGGACAGCCCATCGACGTCCGTGTGGCTACGATTCCCTCAGTAACTGGAGAAACGGTCAGCCTCCGGTTGTTAGGGCAGGAGACCTTTAATTTCGCTCGTCTTGGAGTCAATGCGTCCTTGGAGGCTACTCTGCGCGAGCTATTAGCATTACCGAATGGGATTATTTTATTAACAGGACCAACCGGTTGTGGAAAATCCACAAGCCTTTATACCTTTCTCGCTTCGCTGAACACTCAGGACCGCCGGATTGTCACGATTGAAGATCCGGTCGAGCACAAGCTGCCAGGAGTTATTCAAATTGCTATTAAACCGGAAATTGGCCTCACCTTTGCGAGTGCGCTTCGAAGTGTCCTGCGAGGAGATCCTAATGTCATTATGGTTGGAGAGATGCGGGACCACGAGACTGCGGAAACCGCTATCCGCGCGGCGCTGACAGGTCACTTAGTTTTTAGCACGCTTCATACGAATGATTCCGTCGGAGGCATTACTCGTTTAATAGATATGGGAGTCGAACCGTTTCTGGTCGGTTCCGCGGTCCGGGCTTTTATCGCACAGCGCCTTCTGCGGCGCTTGTGTCATCATTGCAAGGTTCCGGACGAATCCGATTTTTTCCAGGAATTAGGATTTTCGGAAAATCCGTCGATTTTTCAATCCAAGGGATGCGAGGCCTGCGGGAATACGGGTTATCAGGGCCGCATTGCCATTTATGAATTGTGCCGGGTCACACCTGCATTGCAGCACCTCATCCAACATAAAGCTCCCACAAGCGAATTGAAAAAACTGGCGATGTCCGAGGGCATGCGGCTCCTGCGGGAAAACGGTTGGGCAAGCGTCAAGGAAGGCATCACCTCCGTGGCGGAAGTTCTTCGTGTCTCTACGGCGGAAACGGAATCTTAAAAATGGCGACCTATCAATTTAAAGCCCTCGCCAAAAATGGCCGACAGGAAAGTGGGAGACTTGATTCTCGCGACCGTTCGGAGGCTTTCCAGATTTTGATAGCACGCAATTTGAGGCCCTTGACGCTCGAAAAAGTGGCGATCACTGCCGCCGCTGAAAAGCAAACAACAAAGCCTCTCAGTACAAATTCAAAACTTTCCAACGAGATTCTCCTCTCCTTTACAGAAGAGTTGGTACAGCTTTTGGAAGCTGGACTTCCTCTCGAACGGACTCTCCAGATTATCGAACAGCGAAAGGAAAAATCGCGTATGATTTCCATTGCGGCTTTTTTGCGTCAACAAATCCGAGAAGGGAAACGCTTCTCTGTGGCGCTACGCAATTCTGGAAAGGCTTTCCCGGAATTGTACTGTCACATGGTCGCCGCCGGGGAAGCCTCGGGTGCATTAGTGCAGATTTTAAAGCGGCAAGCGCAGCATCTGGCTCTTCTGTTGGAACTTCGGCGTCGCGTGACGAGTGCCTTGGTCTACCCCTCCATCGTTTTCGCCGCCGGATTGGTGCTTTTATTTATTTTCATGACGTTCCTGCTGCCGCAATTGACCATGCTTTTGAGTAAGACAGATCAAAGCCTGCCTTTTATGACCAGATCGCTAGTTGCCGTGAGTCAATTTCTAAGTCATTACTGGTGGCTCGTTGCCGGTTTTGGTATTCTGGTTGTTTCCTCGCTAAAAGTTTGGAAAAGCACACCGGCAGGTCGAAGAATTTGGGATCACTATATTCTGAAAGTACCCTTGGTGGGGCAAATTTTGCGGATTCATTTCTTTGCGGAATTTTTGCAAACGCTTTCCACATTGGTCATGAGCGGCATTCCTCTTTTGCAGGGGCTCGTTTTCATGAAGAAAGCGGTTCAAAATGGCTATTTGCGAAATCTTATCGAGGCTCTTTCCGACAAAGTTTCCGAAGGCCGTGCATTTTCTCGCACTCTTCGGCAAAGTACTTTCTTCCCTCCTCTTTTGGCCGACATTGTTGCAATCGGAGAGGAGACTGGAAATCTTGGCGGGGCATTGGAACGTGCTGCTTTCCGCTATGATCGTGAGCTGACCACGAAAGTCCAGCATCTTACCACGCTCATCCAACCGCTCACCATCCTCATTGTTGCTCTTTTTGTCGGCATTGTTGCGTATTCCATGATCGCAGGAATTTTGAGTTCCATCTCGGGGTTGAAGGTTTAGTTTCTTGATTATAGGGACAATCTTCATTCAACGGTTTCTAAAGGAAAGGGAGGAAGTTCCCGAAGTCAGATGATTTTTCCAACTGAAAGTACATCTTCAGGTGTATTTTGATGTATCTTCTGTGATAAGAGGTGTTTATGAAAATTGATCTCGACCAATTCTCAGCAACCCCGTTAATTAAAGATCCCTTTTGTCACCTTTTGGTTCCCTCTTTTCTTAAGTCGGAGGCTTTCGATGCAGTCATGGCGGATTATCCTGTCATCAGGCTGGCGGGAAGCTTTTCTTTAAGCGAATGTCAATATGGAGCTGCATTTAAGGAACTTGTAAATGATTTTCAGAGCAAACAAATGCGCCGGAATTTTGAGGAAAAATTTTCTGTGGATCTTGCTGGCCGACCCCTTACAATAACAGTGCGCGGTCGATGTGGCCACCGGGATGGGAAAATTCACACGGACTCGAAGACGAAGATTTTGACTCTTCTGATTTACATGAATTCGACGTGGGAACAACCTGGCGGTCAACTTCGGCTGCTCCGCAATGGCAATGATTTGGATGATTACATTATGGAGGTGCCTCCTATTGCTGGCACATTACTCGCATTTCGGCGGAGCGACAACTCATGGCATGGCCACAAGCCCTTTGAGGGGGAACGTCGTGTGGTCCAACTCAACTGGGTAACCAGCGAGGAGGTTGCGCAGCGAGAGGCAAATCGACACCGCTTTTCCGCATGGATCAAAAAATTCAACCCGTTGCATCGTTAGATTCCTCACTGGCAAAATGTGATTTTCGACGGATTCTGATTATTAAGCCTTCGGCCCTTGGGGATGTCGTTCACGCGGTCCCCCTTCTCGTAAAGCTTCGCTCACGTTTTCCATCTGCCCAAATCGATTGGATGTTGACCCCGGAAAATGCCGACCTGATTCGTTGTCATCCGGCTTTGTCTCATGTCGTTTTTTTTCAGAGGAAACGCCTTTCCGGATTTGGAATCAACTGGGGAGCTGGTTTCAGTGCTTTGAGGTTACTTTGGCAGATTTACAAAACTCGTTATGATTTAGTAATAGATATACACGGTCAGTTCCGCTCAGCGCTATTTGCTTTGGCAAGCGGAGCCCCTGTTCGGATTGGTTTTGACCGCCCGATACGTGACCTGAAGTGGAAAACAATTCCAGTTGCCAAAGGGGGGCGGGGTTGGATGGGAGCTCGCGAGGGGTCATGGATTGCGTACACGCACCGGATTCCGATATCGACTCTCGATGTACATGCGGTGGATCGCTATCTTTGGGTGGGAAGGGTTTTGGGATTTGACGAAGCGAATCCCGATTCGACTCTTTATCTGCCTAGCGAAGTTGAGCAGGATATCAAAAGTCTTCTTACATCATACCGAATCGATAAGCCGTTGGCTTTGTTAGTCCCTGGTGCAATGTGGGAAACAAAACGGTGGGCTCCCCGGCGGTTTGCCGAAGTGGGACAATATTTTTATGAAAACGGATTTTCTGTGATTGCCGCAGGAACCAAAAACGAGCAGTCGATTTGTCAAGAGATCTCGAGTCACTGTTCCGGAATTGTCAATTTTGCCGGGAGGACACATACGCCGGCATATTTAGCTGGGCTTATTTGCAAGGCGGCTATTTGTATTACTAACGATTCTGGCTCTGCGCATCTTGCTGTTGCGCTGAAAAGGCCCGTGGTCAGCGTATTTGGTCCGACAAATCCCGTTTGTATCGGTCCTTATAGGAAGCCAGAAGCTGTGGTACGCGCTAATGTGCCCTGTTCACCTTGTAATTTTCGTAAGCTCTCACAATGTCATCACGGACACATCTGTATGGGTCAAGTGACTTCGCAAATGGTCATCGAGCGAGCCCGGACTGCGCTGACTTCGTCAGTTTCTTTTAGAAGCAAAAATTGCAAACAAACATCTTTTTGAACTACAATTTATGCTCTGATGGCAAGATCGAGCAGGCTGACTTCGTCAGCTTCCTCTAGGCCGCAACAATTGCAAATAAATATCTTTTTGAGCTACAATTTATGCTCTGATGGCAGCACGCCCATGCCTGACTTCGTCAGTTTCCTTTAGAAGCCGGTGATTGCGAATAATGTTTTTTTGGAAACTACAAGTTTTGGGAGTTGTAGTGCAAAAATAACGTAATTTTCAATCGGTTGCTTCTAAAGGGAACTGACGAAGTCAGCGGTTTTTTCTCCGGGCGGAGAACCAAAAAAGCCCCAGAGCGACTCCTAAAAGGCCGATTACAATAAGGACGATAGGTCGCGTAAAGGGTGTGAGGGCAGTCACCACCCGATGTTTAAATGGAGTGGCCTGGGGGTTAGCAAGCATTTGCTGAAGAGGGATCGTTGGGGTTGGATTCTGCTTTAAAGATGGAACGGAAAGAGCTTGGGGGGAAAGGCTCTCCAGTAATGCTGTATCTGGTGATGGTGGAGTGGCTGGCAGGCTATACTGTGTGCGATATCCGTACGCATCCAATAATCCAAGGACAACGGCATCTGCATACTCGCGGTAGATGCTAGGTCTGAGTTCACCCGAGATGAAACGAACCCCTTCATAATCTCCTGCAAGTAGTCGTTGGAGTGTGACGCGTTCGTTCATAAAATAAGGTTCTATCACAACTACGGGGCCGTCGTGTTCTCGGTTGAGTGCTAAATTCCTTGCGACTACGTATGGATTACCAGCGGTACTGCGCGTAACTTTGGAATCACCATAACGCACGGGTTGGAAGCCCGTCATACTCACAAAGCGATTGGCAATATGATCTGCCACGGTCGCTTCGACGGGTGTAACGTTTGCTAGCAATTTGGTGAGCATCTTCAGGCGCTGATGCGGATCTTCCGTGAGTTCATTATGGGTATAAGCACCGTGGATGAAAAAGACATTGCGATTTGATCGTGCGAACCCACCCCCTCGACTTCTTGGGGTAGCATCATGTTGAAGTACCAAGGTAATATCCGGCCGAAATTCATTGCGAACTTTTTCCGCACGAGCGCGTGCTTCGACTGTTTTGGTCAGGAGTGTTTCGGCTGCAATTTGGACGGCTTTCGGATGTCTTTTGGAGAGACCTTGAGCGCGGTCAAAAAAGGCCTTGGGTAGCAGTTTCGGCCGGTCTGTAAGGAAGGTCGCTGCTGGTTCCATAAGATCTTCAGGGTTCAATCCGGAGACTGGCTCAGTCGTGGAGTGAGTCAAAAACACTTTAGCTCCGAGGGCCTCAAGCTTCGCAGTCAAGATTTTGGCTACTAGCAAATTGCAATCGCCTTCCCGGACTTCTCCAAATCCCTTGTACGACTGGGCTCGATTTTCCATTCTTGCCCACTTGCCGCCAATATCGGCTGGATCTACTACGACGCAAAGTTTTGCCAAGGGTTTTGTCGCTGGTGCGGCAGTATTTTGTATCTCTGCGGGGTTGCGAAATTCGGCAGGAGAGGGGCGCCGATAATCCTTAGTCGCAAATGATACTTCGGCTGCTGGTGATCCCGCCTTGTTTGTATCGAGAAAAATTTGTACTGATTCGTCGCTGACTGTTAGAAACGGATAGATAGCTCCTGTGGGATCAAAAATCGAGTGAAGACGATGCTCAAAATCCGAGCGATTAAGAGTTCCGGCGTATTGCTCCAGGGTTTTCCATGCCTCAGGGTTAGGAGGGGCTAAAATTTGAGCAGGATCGGCTTTATAAGGTGAACCGGAGAGAGGCCGACAAAAGGTTGTGGTGAGCAGCGTGAGGAAAATAACGGTTGGCCACTTTGTCATCACTCCAATGTAAGATATTGGTGATAAAGGAAATAGGTGTGTTTGTCCAGCCCGGTTACCCCTTTGATGGATCAAACGCCCGGCCGCAGACGCAAGCTCGGGTGTGCACTCGTCGGGATTTGAACCCGAAACCTTCGGCTCCGGAGGCCGACGCTCTATCCAATTGAGCTACGAGTGCATGATGAGGCCGTAAATCATCGCGTCGTCTTCGTGAAGAATCAAGGAAAACGGTTCAGGAATGAAGGCACATCGATTTTTGAGCTACTTCCAACAAGAATCGTGCTGTATCTCGCGATGCGCAAGGGTGGCTAATAGTGGTGATATTTTCTTTCCACGCTCGCCAGAGAGCGGCGTTATTTGCGAAAACGCCAGCGACGACATTGCGCACGTGATCGGGAGGACCTGTCGCCAAGGCCCCGATTCCCGTTCCTTCAATAAGCCGTAGGTTTCCTTCTTCCTGACCTGGGACAAGGTGGCTGACGATGATCGGACATTGAGCGGCGATGGCTTCTTGGATAAAGGCGCCGCCTGCTTTGCCAATGAAAAGGTGATGAGAAGCTAACAGTTTCGGTATTTGATCGGTCCAACCTACAACCTCCAAAGCACTGTGTGGATGGCGCCGCCGGATCGCGTCCGCAACTCGGGGAAGCCTGCCGGAAAGGATCGTTAAATGGACATTCGGCAGTTGTAAGAGAAGTTCAGCAATCTGAGAGGAATGATTGACGCGAGCGGAGGGCAAGAAGAGAATTTTCCACGGTGGGGAAGAAGAAATCGGGAGCGGAGAAACATTTTCAAAACGCGGGCTAACCGGAAAACCAAGAATATGGATTTTGCTTGGGCTTACCCCCCCGGCGCAGAGCGCCTCTCGTGTCGCATCATCAGCAACCGCAAAGGCATCCGAATGGCACCGGTACCAGGTCGAATTAATGATCGTGGAATCTGTCACGACCGTAACAAAGGGTACTCGCCTATCCAGCATCTTCCGCCGTAATTTTTCGATAAGGAAACTATAAATTGGGTATGTGGAAACGATCACATCGGGGTTGAAGGAATTGATTTCCTTAGACAGTTCTTTCTTCAGACTATCCAGAAGCGGAATCATCGTTTCGACCACTCCCTCACGACTCAAAGTCAGAAACACCATCTTCCATAGGGGAGTGAGCCGGTTAATTGCCAAGGAGTAACCACGCTGAATCCAGCGATTAAAGCGAGGGTTTGTGATGCTATAGAGATCTGCGATGCGAACCTCGGTACTAGGAGATTCACTGAGTATAGCTTCTCGGATATTCCGTGCGGCAGTATTGTGACCCTCTCCGTAACTGGCGGTAAGAATGAGAAATTTCACAGATGGTGTGCGGGGGATGTAAACGTCCGAAGGGACGTTAAATATTAAATACTATAAGGTGCTACAAATAATATATATACGTTATAGTTCTCTGCATTGTGTTTCAATCAAAGAGAACATTTTCAAATGGAAAGGGGATCCTTCCGTGAAAAAGGCATGGATGTGGTTGTTATTGCAGTTTTCGTTGTGTATGGAAAGGGGGTTGCGAGGATCCTCTTGATGCAATTGCCTCACCGTCCCCCCTTTCTATTTGTGGACGAAGCGATAGAGATCAAACAGGGGATTTCTGCCCATTGCCGGAAGATTTTTGATTCCGCAGATCCCATATTCAAAGGGCATTTTCCCGGTAATCCTCTGGTGCCTGGGCTCTTGTTAGCAGAAGCTTTGGCGCAGACTTCGGGCCTCATTCTGAAGCCGAGGAGATCCGGAGGATACTTCTTATTAGCGGCTATTCAACGGATGAAGTTTCCTGGTTCTGCTCTGCCGGATGACTGTATCGATCTTTTTTCAGCCTTAGACACGACGATGGAGAGCCTATATCGCTTCCAAGTGCACGCCAAGGTCGCTGAACGGATTGTTGCTGAGGGTGAAGTAATTCTCAGTGAATATTGACCGATCAGGGAAGAAAAAACCTAGCGCCTTTTGGGATTGAAAAATGGACTGGTTAAAACCTGAAGCCAGGAATTAATTTGAGAATACTTCTGTCGGTCACCCGTAAGGTCGTAGATATAGAGGAGATTGACAAGCATGCGGATGAAGATCTGCCGCGGAGTGGCAGGTAGAAGGTGCCGGTCCGAAAGGACGAGCCGTTGACAGCTCAGAATTTTTTCGCAATCCGCTTTGGTTAAAATTTTTCCCCCATGGAAGGGGTCGAAGAATACTGGCCCGTGCCTGGCGATAAAGTGGCCAGGTAAGTTGACTCCATAAACTTTCATACCCGCCCGCTCGGCAATAAACATGTAAATCAATGTGAGCGAAATGGGAATTCCCTTGCGCATGTCTAGGACGCAGGGAAGTAAAGAATTTTTCTCACTGTAGTAGTCTTCGGTGTTCCCATTGAAACCCAGTTCGCCATGAACGAATTGCACCAATTTTCTCACACGCTCCCGGTTGGAAATTGCTTCTGAACTCCGCAGCAGAAATTGCCGCCCCCAAGACCTAATCAAGGCCTCATAAGGCTCTGTATCCACCTCCGGCTGAAGACATCGAGACAGCGTCCAGCCCACATTTTCCAGATCATGGCTATCTCCGAAAAAGTGGCAGAGGAGGGTAAGATCTTCTTTGGCATCACGTTCCAGTACCGCATGAAGCACCTCGGCGGCGTGTTGGGAGACCAGTAAATCAGACTCGGCGACAAGCTCTTTCAGTTCATCCACAATTTCTCGTCCGCCTTGAGCAAGCTGCTCCTTCACGAGGCGAACCGTTTCCGGATCGTCGTCTTGAAACAATTGTATGATGGCGTTTCTGTGGGTTAGCACACTGCATTCTATTATCAAAACTACCCGGTTGCAAGTGGTGGAATTAGGGGGTACTCCGCAAGGTGGGTCCCTTTTCGACAAAATTCCTAGTTTGGAGACAGATACAGTTTATGAACGCCCTCACTGGCACGAGGGAAGTCTATAAAAAGTGGTAGTATTTTCCCAATGCAGATGAGTGAGCTATCCTCCATTTAAAGAGATGCTGAAAACTTAATTCAGAAGAAAAAATAGGAATCATATTTCCATAATTTTATGGCTTCTTCCATACCTGCCAATCGAGCCGCCGATCCCCAAATCCAATATCTTACAAAATGTTTGGATTCATAGAGCAAAATGAATCGGCTTCCGCCAAATCCGGAAATTAAAAGAACCGTATGCGAAAATCATAATCAATACCCCGATTTGCAGATGTTGGCTCAGGACAACTCGGTCAATAAAACCAATGATTATTTTGCGGTACCCTCAGAACCTGGTGAAAATAGCTTAGTTCGTAGTTGGTGGGTCGTAGTTCGTAGCCCACACAGCCAAAAAAAGGTTCTTCCGGGATTATAATGGATAAATGGCCGGAAAAAGATTGAGTTTACCGCAAAAGAAAAGGATGCGAGTCCGATAATTAAGGAAATTTTTAAAACCTCTGGCAGCGGATTTGATCGATTGGATTTTAGAGTTAAAGCCCTCAGCCACGGCGTTTGTAATAGAGAAGGACATGAAGTTGAGCAGTCCATCGAGATGGTTTTTGAGCATTTTAGCTACTTTTTTTATTTCTTGGAGTTGGCATCTCGTGGCCCAAGCATACCATTTTTTGAAAACCTCCTGAGCTTCAGAAACAGAGCAGCATTTCCAAAAAGCGCGAAAACTTTCCTTAATGGCCCAGGCACGAGCTGCCTTCAGATCGGAGTTTTTTAGCCGCTCAAAGTCTTCAATATGTTTTTGAGGAAGGTTCTCTGGGGAAAAAAGAAAAAGCTGGCGTGCTCCTTTGAGTCGTTGATCGCCCTTGGCTTTCAGAGTTTTATTTTCCCGTCGCCGCACTTTATCCACAGCCTCATTGAGGTGTTTGGAAACATGGAATTTATCATGAACGATTTTAGCCTGTGGTACCATCTCAGTAGCCACTTCGCGGTAGATGCCGCTCATATCCAAACATACAGCCTGGATACTCTGACGGGCTTCTTCAGGAAGTGTTTCCCAGAGTAGTTCAGCAGCTTGGCTATCTCGCTGCATGACCACTTCAAGTACACGTGGATTTTCCCCATTCAGATCATAGAGGAGTGAGGCATAGCTCTGGCCCCGCAAAAAGCTTTTCTCATCCATCCCCACTACTGGCAATGTCTCCAGTTCTCGGCGCTCCAGGCCTCGTTCTACTGCCCGTTCCATGATCCGCTGTGCGGCATCCCAATCAATCCTTAATAGCTGGCAAGCTGCTTCCACGCTGGCGCTGGCTTGAAGTACTTTGATCGCCAGACATTCAAAGAGCTCAGTAAACCGGCTGTTCTTTTGTGCCCAAGGTACTGGTACGGTCTGTACTCTGCCGTCATGAAGTTTTACTCGCGGTACTCGCGCTTCCAATACTGTGCTAAATTGGCAGCTGTCTAAATGCCGCCATTTCCTGACTGGCGCATGATCATAGATCTTCCCTATCTGTTCCCCCTCCACTTCCCAGTTCGTCCCTTCTTGATATCCTATTTCCACTTGCACTTCCTTTTTTCCCATATCTAATTTTACCCTCTTCACTTCCCATGGTTTTCTCAGTCCCAGGATCTGCTGATAGAGCTCATTGTCTTTCATCTCTTTTTTCTAGCTTCTCCTTTTTAAAAAAAAAGCTCCTCAACAAAAAAATAGTGCGTGCCTGTCAGTCAAGGAGGGGTAATTGTATTGTGGAAATTTGGCTGGGTTATCCACTATTTTTCCGGAAGAACCCAAAAAAAGCTGTAGATTCATCCCATGAACCGGACTGTTCATGGGCAGGCTCCATTGTTTGACTGAAGACATTGTTGGATCAAGGAAAGGCGCCCATTTATCCACTCCATTTGACGAGGGACCATAAATCCGGAAAGGCTATCTTTATTAAACCGAATATTCCACAAGACGCCCTAAAGGTATAATTTTAGATTACTTAATAATAAACGTGTGATAGCAAATAGTGCCTATTCTATAATATTTGCAAAATTAAAAAATGAATTTAGATTAATTCGTGAAAACAAACAATAATATCGGAGTCGCTGCACATTATGTGGCGACTTATAAAAGTGATGTAGATAAACAAGCCGGGACTCTAGGAGATGCTAACAAAATCTCCCTGCAAACATCGAATACCAGAATTGATAATGAGCCCGAATGGCTTGATTATAGGACGAATTGTAAAAAAGTTGTCAATCTTGTTAAAGGAAATATCAGCATCCAGGATCTTTCAGACGAGGATGTTAAAGGCCTAGCGGATTCGGTCTGCGGTGTTTCAACAGCTAATTCGCTGTGGTTGATGCGCTGGAAATTCAACGTAGGGGGATATAAGACGACCAAAGAAACGACGGACATGATTCATCTGGTCGACGAAATGGTAATGGAAGAGCAGAAAAGGCGGGGCGTCTAAAACGTAATCTCATCTAACTGGATTCCCTTGTAATAAGTGGCGAGGGCGAGAAGGGGCCAGTTATTTCTATAGAGATCGTATTTAAGATAGAAAACTTTTGGAAAACCGGTGCCTGTGGTGGCGTTTTCAGTCCATGAACCGTCGGGATTTTGATGGTGAATCAGCCATTTAATTCCTCGGAGGATCGGCGGGCGTGTGAAGTCGCCACAGGCACAGAGTCCCATCAGAGCCCAAGCGGTTTGGCTGGGGGTGCTGGGTCCCTTTCCTTTCAGTGTCGGGTTTTCGTATGAAGCGCAGGTTTCTCCCCAACCTCCGTCGGGGTTTTGGCAGCTTTCCAGCCAGTCGCGACCACGTTGAATCCAGGACTGCTGCATGTCCTCTCCAATTGCTTCTAATCCGCGGAGGACCTGCCAGGTGCCGTAAAGATAGTTGACTCCCCAACGGCCATACCACGAGCCATCGTTTTCCTGTGTACGGCGGAGAAAACGAATGGCGTTTTGTATTAGCAGACTCTGTTTATTGCTGGGGGAATTTTTTTTCTCTTCATCAGAACTTGTTTTTTGCCAGCTGATTTTCCCGAGCAGTTCCAGCATTCGAGCGGTGAGGTCGCTGCAACTGGGATCCAGGATGGCATTATGGTCAGCAAAGGGAACGTCTTCGAGCCAAGTTTGAGTGATATCTCGATCAAAGGCTGCCCAGCCGCCATCTTTGCATTGAAAGCTGAGTAACCAGCGGAGGGCTCGCGCCATGCATGCTTTGCGGGATTCGGGATTGTCTGCGGAGATGAGCCGGAGGGCCATCAGGACCATCATGGTGTCGTCAGTATCGGGATAATATTTGTTTTCGTATTCAAATGCCCAGCCGCTGGGTTCGGCCAAAATTTTCTGAGCCCAGTCGCCACGGAAGCTTACTTCGTGGTTCTCGAGCCAAAGTCCGGCTGCCCGCAAAGCTGGGTGAGAGGCAGGAAGGCCGGATTCCGCAAGGCAAATGGAGGTGATCGCCGTATCCCAAACGGGAGATAGGCAAGGCTGAATACGAAAATCAGCAACTGTTTCCACGAAGAGAGCGCAGAAATTGCGTTCTGCTTTTTGAAAGAGCGGATCTTCAGGTGGGATGCCGAGTGTTTGAAGAGCCATGAGGCTATTGAGCATGGCGGGGAAAATAGCCGCAAGGCCGTCGCTTCCCTCTTCCATGCGAGCGATCATCCATTGACGAGCTATGTTGAGGGCGCGTTGGCGGAGAAAGTGAATAGGGAAGCGGTCATAAAGCTTGAGGAAGGAATCGCAACGGAGAAAGAAATTTCGCCATGTCCAGAAGTGTGGGTCCTGACGCAAAGAGAGATCGGTGTCCTCCATGCCAACTGGATATAATTCGTGCAGATGGAAGTGCGGGGGGAGGGTGCGTGTGGGCTTAAAATGATTCAGGATAGCTAGTGGAGCGATCATTGCCCGGCTCCAGGAGGACATTTCGTAGAGATTAAAAAAGAACCAGGAAGGAAATAAGAAAATTTCGACTGGGATGGTGGGAAGGAACTTCCACGGAAATTGGCCGAGTATTGCCAGATAAAATTTTGCATAAGTATTCATGCAAGGGATTCCTCCCAACCGCAAGATAGTGGCCTGCGCTTTTTTCATCCACAGAGCTTGTGGAGAATCTCCTGAAAGCTTGAGTGCGAAGTAAGCTTTGACAGAGGCGTTAATTTCACTGGGGCCACCTTCATAGATATTCCATCCGCCATCCGGCAATTGACGTGTTCGAATATGCTCGGCGCAACGTTTTTGAAGAGTTTCATCTCTGCGTCCGCTCCAATGCAGATACTGAATGGTGTCTGAACAGAGGGTGCTATCGACTAAGAGTTCTCCGTGCCAGTGACCATCTTCGAATTGCAAGTGTAGGAGGTTTTCTTGGGCTCGCTGAATTGCCTCCGTAAGAGTGACGGAGGTGTGCTCCGTTGTTTGGAAAAGCGATTCAAATGCAATAACGTTACGTGCGGGGAGATGCATGTGATGAAGATGAAATTCTAATCAGGAGCTGGTGTCCCGCCGGTTTTATGTCCATTTCTCGCAGTCACACCATTAAATGCCTGTACATTGGCGCCTTCTTGGCGTTGTGGTGGACGGGCACCGAACTGGAATTGAATATTACGCCAAGTATCTCCACGTTTTGCGTTTAATCCCAAGGCAGCCGTGGGTTCATATCCGCAGTGCACCATACAATTTTCGCAACGAGGATCAAGGGCGGTACCGTTGACCGTGCCATAGCGAGACCAGTCTGTTTTTTCCAGTAGTTCTTGATAGGTCGGGTGATGCGTATCCGTCATTAAGTAACAAGGGCCCTTCCAGCCGCGAATATTGCGGGTGGGAATAGCCCATGCGGAGCAAGTGAGTTCGCGCTTTCCGGCCAGGAAGTCGAAGTAAACGGGGGTACCAAAGAAAGTGTAGCGTTCGGTCCAGGATTGAATGTCCGCAAATTTCTTTTTGGTCATTGCTCGGGTTAAAAAGAAGTTTTCCGGCTGAAGGTTCAGTCGGCGTTGCATGTCCTCTTTCGCCGCATCATAATCATATCCGGGCGAAAGGGTATGGCCATCCACTCCTAACCAGGAAAGATAGTCGAACATTGCCCGGAGTTCTTCCATGCTGGTTTCCTTGTAGACTGTTGTATTAGTGGCTACCCGGTAACCAAGAATTTTAGCCATGCGGATGGCAAGGATGCATTCGCGAAAGACACCTTCTCGTTCAACGATGAGGTCATGGGTACGTTCGAGGCCATCCAAATGGACGTTCCAATACAGGGAACTATGCGGTAATATCACGGAGCTTTCCGGAGGGCATGCGCGAATTTTTTCAACGTCTTTGGCTGTAATGAGCTCTTCGAACAACAGTGTTTCGATCAATCGATGCGCTTTTTTTCGCTGGAAATGAAAAAGATGCGCAAGGACCTCGCGCATCTTTTTCCGCATAAACATGCCATTCGTGCAAATGTACACGATGCGGCCTTGACGCAGGGTCCCTTGGACCAATGCTTCGATATGGGGATAGATCAGGGGTTCGCCACCGCAGATTGAGACCATCGGGGCTCCGCACTCAATGGCTGCCGCCAGGCAATCCTCCAAGCTCATTACGTTTTTTAATGAAGTGGAGTACTCCCGAATCCGGCCGCATCCGGTGCAGGTGAGATTACACGTATGAAGGGGTTCCAGTTGGAGGACTGTTGAGAACTTTTTTTTGCCCTTCAACTTGTTGACGATGATGTGAAGCGCGATTTTCGCAGTGAGGGACAACGGAAACCTCATAAAGCCAGACAGCGTAGCATCCTATGGATGCGTGTCAATCAGCCACATCAGTATTCGATCTCCATAGGATTGCAACTGCTTATCATGTGGGATGATCTGCCTTTCGGGGCAGGCACTCCATAGTGTAAACTCACCTCACCGCAGGGCTATGCGCTTTTTTTGACTAATTTTCCAAAGACGTTGCTGGCGATTATAAATAGATTATCGTGGATATTTTCCAGTTTTTGACGCAAGGAAGAAAGGCTTCTGTACTCTTCCTGATATTTCGCCTGAACTGATTTTTTTGGTGCCGTAATCTTGCTACCCGCACGCCCATCATTGGTTACCTGATTAGTCGTGTCGTGCTTATCTGCGGAGGAGGGCGCCTGTTTCTGAACGTAAGCGAGATCCCATTTCCGAAATAGCGAAGCAATGTCTGCCTGGTTGTTTTTAATGGCTTCAATTGTGTCGTTAATTGAGCCTAAGGTTTCGAGATCGCAGGCGGTTTCCCAGCGGCTTTTGTAATAAGGATCGTTATAGTCTCTCTGAATGCTATAAAACCGCTCTTTAGAGGTTCTAGCCAAAATCTGGTCGGCTGCTTTTAGTTCGAGTCGCAAGAGATGCAAAGGCGAATCTTTTGTGAGCACATCTTTAAAATCCGCTGCAGTTTCTATCAAAGAATTGCGACTGGTTTCATCCATGGTGACACAAGGAAGATGTTCTAGTGCCCACCAATCGTTCTCATGCAGGGGACGATTGCGAGGATCTGTAGTGATTCTATTTAGTAAAAAAGACTGTAGAGCTTTCAGTACTTTCAGATCACTTTTGGAAAAATAGGCGTGCGGATTCATCATCAAATCCGCCTTGGAAACGTTGGACCCGTTTTTTCTGGCGGCCGGAGAGAGAATCTTATCTCCGAGGAGTCGCATGCCTTTCTGATAGTAGGGAGGCGGCGGTGGCGCAACACTGTCTTTACCAATCTGATCAACAAAAGAGTCATATTTTTTCTTGAAGTTTGCTTTTTCCTTTGAAAGTTGTTGGCTTGGGTTATTGCGCATGATCACGCGCTGAACAATTGCCGCTAGTTGCCGATGTAAGGGAGTATTGGGGACGGTAGCGGGTGCTAAAGAAGAATCGGAAGAAGTCAAAGAGGAAGAAACAATTTCTTCCGGAAAGCTATCTGTTGCGGCCGCGGGTGAAGAGCGTGACGTCGCTGGTGTGGAAGAGAGATCTTCCGAGGTGCTCATGCTAGATGTAGGCTCCGACCCGGAGCTCTCTATGGTCTCCTTAGGGAGACGGTTGAATTCGGGATGATAAGATGGAATACGGCCAGTGAAATGAGGTTCAATCATAACCAAGCACAATACAATAGGTTGCTTAAAAATTCATATTTTTTTGAATTTTTTTTTTTCCTCTGGGGAACTTCGCTTGTTCGAAGCAGTCGGAAATCGGGAAAATGCTCTAGAGAAGTTTCAGGTAAAGCTGTTCGACTTGTCGAGTGAATGACTCCGCATCGTAATGGGTCTGAATATCAGCCTGAGCAGCTACGGCGATGCGTTTGTAGTCCTCAGGCGAATCGTGGAGATGCAACAAGAGCTCTGCGAATGCCTCGGGCTGTTGTGATGGTGCTAAAAGCCCATTTTCACCGCTGCGGACGAGATCGCACAAGCCGTCAACGGCTGAAGCAATTACCGGTACGCCGCTGGCCATGGCTTCGAGAGCAACTAAAGGGAGTCCTTCGTACAAGGAAGGAATTAAAAGGACATCGCACGCGTGGTAGAGGAGCCTGGTATCAGCGACAAAACCGAGGAAACGGCCATTATCCGTGATACCAAGTTCGGTAGCAAGGCTGCGGAGTTTGGCTTCTTCGGGACCGGTGCCGGCGATGAAAAAGCGGCTCTTGGGACGCTGTTGAATTAACTGGGCACATGCTGAGAGAAAAGCTGAATAGTTTTTCTGAGAGACCATGCGGCCAATCCCACCAACTAGGAAACAGTCCGGTTCAAAGCCTAGTTGTTGTTTTGCGGCCATTCGTGTTACCGGAGCCACAGGTCGGAAGTGTTGTGTATCTACTGCGTTCGGTAAGAAAATGATTCGTGAGGGATCGAGATCTTCGTGAGAGATCAGAAAATCACGTGTGGAATGAGAGACTGCTAGTATGAGGGAGGAAAATTGGTTGGTGAGCGCATCCAAGAGCGCAATCACGGGATTTTTAGAGCGAAAGGCGTCATTGCAATGATCATGTGCGATTCGAATTGGAATGCCACACGCCGCCGCAAGCGGTTTTGCAATCCAGTTGGAGGCATTGAGATGACAATGAACTATATCAAAATGTTGGCGTTTTAAAAGTCGAATAAGACGAAGAATATAATGTGGCGGCCAACGATGGGGAGAGAGTGTATGGACAGGAATCCCTAATTCTACGAACGACTCTCGAAAAACGCCTTGACCGTGCAAACTTGCAATTTCGAGATGAAATTGGGAGCGCTTTGCAAAACGCGCCAGATTCAGCAGGACATTCTGTCCTCCTCCAACATCTAGACTATCAATCACATGAAGGATATGGATCATGTGGTTATCTCTTCTCCATTAAATTCTGGTGTGTGGTTTTAAAGTAATCCTTCTACATTCTTTCCGGCGCGTGGATTCCCAAGAGAGAAAGTCCTTGAAAAAGTACTCGTGCGGTCAAATTGCAAAGAGCAAGTCGAGAATTGCGAATACTGTCCTCTGCCCGAAGGACAGGGCATTTCTCGTAGAAACTGTGAAATGAATTTGCCAGTTCAAAGAGATAGTTTGCGAGAAGATTGGGGCGAAATTCCTCAAGTACCGCGGGAACTGTTTCTCCAAATTGGAGGAGCCGAAGAGCAAGAGTCCGTTCTTCAGGGAGATTAAACAGAATTGGAAAAGCTTCGCTCTCCGGGATCACATCTGACTTGCGAAAGATAGACTGGATACGAACGTACGCGTTTTGCAGATACGGTGCGGTATTTCCTTGAAACGAAAGCATTTTATCCCAGGAAAATACGTAATCAGTCAAACGGTGTTGGGAGAGCTCTGTGTACTTAACGGCACCGATACCGATAGCAAGTGCAACATTTTTTTGCTCCTCAGGAGAGAGGGCGGGATTTTTCTCTGCGATGATTTTGGTAGCTCGTTCGATGGCTTCATCCAGGAGTTCGGCAAGTGCGGTGTTTTCTCCAGACCGCGTTTTCATTATTTTACGATCTTCCCCAAGGATGCTGCCGAACGCAATGTGGACAAGATCGGCTTGAATTCCTAAACGCCGAGCCGCTGAAAAAATTTGTCGAAAGTGAAGTGCTTGCGGTGAGCCCGTGACATACCAAATAGCATCCGGGTTCCAGGTTTTGATTCGATACTCTAAGGTGGCAAGATCAGTGGTAGCATAAAGAAAGCCCCCGTCGCTTTTTCGGATCATACAAGGCGTTAATTCCGGCATTTCCGGGAAAAAAATACAAACCGCACCTTCGCTGGATTGGGCGACCTTCGTCTCCAGAAGGTGTTCCACAAGCGGACTCAGTGCTTGGTTGTAAAAGCTTTCTCCCAGACAGTGATCGAAGTGGATGTCTAAAATTTTGTAAATTTTTTCGAATTCTTTCCAGGAAAGCTCAACACTTTGCTGCCAGATGGTAAGATTCTCAAGATCTCCCTGTTGTAAAAGCACTAGCTCTTTCCGTGCCTGGGCGGCAATAACCGGGTCTTCGCTTTCCAATCGATGAGTTTCCCGATAGAGCCGCACCAATTCTTCCACGGGCTTGCGAGCGAGATGATCTCGATCCAAGAGATGTTTCCACCCGTAGATGACCTTGCCGAACTGAGTGCCCCAATCACCGATGTGATTATCCGTAATGACGTCGTGACCCAGGAAGCGCGCAATGCGGGCGAGAGCATCACCCAAAATGGTGCTACGAATGTGGCCGACGTGCATGGGTTTAGCCACGTTCGGACAACTGAAGTCGATGATGATTCGTTTTTTGCGACGAGTGGAAGGAACTCCCATGCGCGTGTCGCATGAAACGCGAGATATCTGTTTTGTCAGAAATTCGTCCGAGAGGCGAAAGTTTAAGAATCCTGCGCCAGCCACTTCGGGAGGAGCACTCAGATCGGCCACGTCCAAGCAGGACAGAATGCGCTTTGCGATGGTTCGTGGATTTTCCCCAAGGCGTTTGGCTAAGACCATGGCGGCATTGGATTGATAATCCCCAAATTTACTGGTCGTCGTCGGCGAAATTTCCACAGCATCTTCGGGAAATCCCGCCTTTGCCAGTGCTCTGCTGAGTCTGGAAGCGAGTTCCTCGCGCAGAGTGATTGTAGTGGAATTCTGAGTCATGAAGTAAGATAATCTCCGTTTTTCGCCAAGTGGTTCAGCCATAGAAAAAACGACCCGGCAATTGGCAACTGCCGGTAAATCGCATTTTTGTGAGACAGGATTAGTGCGAGGAAGCGCGGGTAGTAAATACCTTTAAAATTTGCTGCGCGTCCTGAGCCTTGCCCAAATCATCCCTGACATTCCGGTCATTTAAAAATTTGGCAATGGCCGCAAGGGTCCGAAGATGAGTTTGGAACTGATCTCGCGGCACAATAAATAAGACGACGAAGTGAACCAATTCATTATCCAGTGCATCAAAATGGATTCCTTTGGAAGATCTTCCAAATCCGGCAACTACCTCAAAGACACAATCCGACGAAGCATGCGGGATGGCAATCCCATAGCCAATCCCCGTACTCATGGTCTCCTCTCTCTGCCGCAAGGCGGCAAGAATATTTTGTTCGTCTTTCTTCGCAATCTTTCCTTGGCTGATCAAGAGAGAGGCGATTTCGACGATCGCATCCCACCGCTCGGTCGCCTTCATTTCTGGGAGGATCTGTTGTACAGATAAAAGGTTGGCTAACGTCATTTCTCGGAAAATATATCGAAACTACCAACTGCCCAGCACCTGACAAGCACTGAATCCCTATTGCGAAATGGTTCATGTATCATATTGTAGTGGATAGGGATTGGGTAGCCTGAAGCCTAGTAACTGTGACTGGTTAATTTGGTTTTTCCACGAAAAATCCAATAGATACAAACCGTATAGGCTAAAACAAGAGGAACACCGATAGCAGCAACCGTAAGCATGATTCCCAATGTCTTAGAACTTGAGGCGGCATTATAAATAGTGAGACTATTTTCCGGATTAGGGAACGAATACAGCATGTATGGGTAATAGGTCAGCCCAAAAGTAGCCATGAGGAGCAGCATAGCTATGCACGAAGAGAGAAAGGCACGAAATTCTCTTCCTGCATGGATTTCGCGAGGGATATTCATGACAGCAAGGATATCTGCTAAAAGTATTCCCAAAACATACCATCGATCCCGTACCCATTCGACGACATGAGGTACGAAAATCAAAGTAAGGAGGTTAAAGAAAATGTAACAGCAGACGAAAATTCCGATGAGCGGCTTGATCCAATTTCTTACGCGGTTCTGAAGGTCGCCTTCAGTTTTCATCGCAAGATAGATCGCACCATGCATTGCAAAGAGAGCTACAATCGTAATGCCTAAAAATATGGAATAGGGGCGGAAAAGCCCAAACAGAGTACCACCAAATTCGTGTTCCTGATCCAGAGGAACCCCAAACACGACATTCCCCATGATCACACCAATAAGAAAAGCTGAAAAAACGCTCCCCAGGCTAAAGGCAATATCCCACATCTGGCGCCACCAGCCCCATGGCTCCTTACTTCGAAATTCAATGGCAACAGCACGAAAGATCAATGAGAAGAGAAGAAGAACAAATGCCAGGTAGAATCCTGAAAATACAGTGGCATATACAGCCGGAAAGGCAGCGAATAGAGCGCCCCCTCCTGTAACAAGCCAAACTTCGTTACCGTCCCAAACAGGGCCAATGGCGTTCAGAAAAATGCGCCGGTCTTCGTCCTTTTTTGCCAGGAGATGAACCGTTCCGACCCCTAAATCAAATCCGTCAAGAATGGCGTATCCCGTAAAAAGAATTCCGACGAGAACGTACCAAATAAGTTCCAAAGTCATGGAATAGGTAGATTATAAAGTGATGTTACGCAAAAAATGGAAACTTGTTGGTTGAAATGATCTTTTTTGCTCCCAGAGTTCCTAAAAGTGCGTAACGGCAGTTAAAAAATAAAGCGTGGGCATGCATTATTTTTATGCAGCTCAAATGCGTTCCTCCAGATCTTCCCGTTGGATGATCGCTTTCCAACTTTCAGGCATTTCGTGGCCCTCTTCTTTTTCATCCGGACCATGGCTAATCTTCCGAGTGAGCATAAAAATAAACGCGGCAAAGAGTAGTGCGTAGACCAAAGCAAAAAGAATGAGCGAAGTCAGGATCTCTTCTGCGAGCACCTTTTTCGAAAGAGCTTCAGAGGTCCGAAGGAGGCCTGTTACAATCCAAGGTTGCCGTCCCATTTCTGCCGTAAACCAACCAGCTTGGTTGGCGATTTGGGGACCCAATACTGAGAGTACGAGCAGGGCAAGAAGCAATCGTGTGGCTGGAAGAGAGAGATTAAAAAGCCACTTTTTCCACCAGAAAAAGCAAGCCACCAGGCAGAGAGCCAATAGACCCGTGCCGATAAATACCATGAGGTGATAGAATTGAAAGACGGCGGCAACCTTGGGCCAGTATTGGCGGCGAGTTTTGTCTAATTCCTGCGGAGAGAGGTCAGGATGATATTTTCGTAAAAATTGATCGGAGGGAAGCTGTTTTAAACCCGTGACGGGTGTGGAAAGATCCCGATAAGTCAGCAAGCTCAAAAGCCCTGGAATTTTGATACCGTAATCCCGTTCGGATTTCATATCCACCCAACCTATAAGATTTAGGGGCGCCCCTGGCTGAGTGTCAAAGAGACCTTCCAGAGCAGCAAATTTAACTGGCTGATTATGGGAAACACCTCGCGCCGTAAAGTCGCCACTGATAATTTGTAGAAAAGACGCAACTGTTGCGAAAACAAGGCCGATTTTAAGCGAGGCCTCAGCAAATTTTTGGTGCCGCTTTTTTAAAAGATAATATGCACTGATACTGATCACAAGGAAGGCTCCAGCCATCCAAGCTCCCAGGAGAACGTGGGTGATCCGATCTAAGGTGGACGGATTGAACACCATAACCCAAAAATCATCGATTACTGCCCGAACGCTGGACAAATCCTGAGAAGTGACCAGATGGTCGGGAGGAAGTTGAACGGTTTGGCCATTGATAACTGTCTCTAAATGATAGCCCGCTGGCGTCTGCATCCAGGAATTCGCCACTACAATCCACAGCGCGCTAAAATGAGCGCCCAGACAAACCATGCAGGTCGAGAAAAAGTGAAGCTTCGGCCCCACCTTATTCCAGCCAAATAAGAGGATGGCTAGAAAACCCGATTCCAAGAAAAACGCGAAAATACCCTCTGCTGCCAAGGCACTTCCGAAAATATCCCCCACAAACCGCGAATAAGTAGCCCAATTAGTTCCGAATTCAAATTCCATCACAATGCCCGTGGCTACTCCAATGGCAAATGTCAGAGCGAAAATCCGCGTCCAGAACCGCGCCATATTGTGAAAAAGGGGATTCCCTGTTTTCAACCACAGCCCTTCCATCAAAACGAGAGCCAGACCCAATCCAATACTGAGCGGTGGATAAATGTAATGAAATGAAATGGTAAAAGCGAACTGAATCCGGGCCAAGATTTCGGCGCTCATAGTTTCATTTATCCATAAACCATTAACTGATCAAATGCACTCCTTGTTTGCAGTGACGCACGGTAGTGGCAATCAATCGTTGATCGAAAGTCGCCAGTTGGCTGCTGTGACTGCAAGCAAGTGCCAAAAGATAAGTGTCCGTGATCTGAGGAGAGGCTAATAAATGCGTATAGTCAAATTTTTTAGCGTCCAGCAAACTGATATTATCCGACCAAAAGGCGTGGCCGGAGAGTGAACAAAGGGTTGTCATCAATTCCACCACGGCCTTGGGCGTCCCGGGAGAGTTTGGGTAACGGGGATTCCCCACGATTCGCAACACCCCATTTTCCGTCAGCGGGCAAGTCGCCCACGATTTGGTCCCGTAAGCTCCGAACCATTCGTGTGCCGCATCGTGCTGAGTATGTGCTGGATCAATGAGCGCAATCAGGACGTTGATATCAAGCAGAAAGGTCATTACTGTGTGATGTTATGCAAAAAAGAGTCCCTTGTTGGTGAGAATAGTCTTTTTTTGCTCCCAGAGCTTCTAAAAGTGCGTAACGCAGTTACTGTAACTCTTCACGTAATTGTTGAACCAATTCGGGGGTTACTGGTGTCATGGCATTGCGTGTGGGTAGCAGGGGCACACCATTACGAGTCTGCGGCGTCTCGTGAGGATGTACAGGTTGGAGTGCCTGCCTCACAAGTTCTGAAATGACCTGCCCGATATTTTTGTGCTGTTTGGTGGCTAGCCCCTTGGCGGCAGCAAGCACATCATCATCAATAGTTAAGGTGGTTCGCATGAACATCAAGAATCATACATCAGATGTTTTAAAAATGCAAATTATTTTTAACACATTGTAAATCAAGTAAAACAAGAGAAATATATTTACATCTGTGATGTTACGCAAAAAAGAGTCATTTGTTGATGAGAATGGCTTTTTTTGCTCCCAGAGAGCTTCTAAAAGAACGTAACGTCAGTTACTGTCCGGACTAGCGAAGTTGCAGGAGCTGCAGAAAATGGCGAACCACACCATATGAGTAGACACTGGCCACTCGATTCACAAAGTTTGAAAACGACCCTACGGCTTCTTCATCAGCCGAATCAGAAATCGTGCGCATCACGGCAAATGGCGTTGAGTATTCATAACATACTTGTGCAATTGCACCGCCCTCCATTTCCACTGCCAGCGCATTGGGGATCGCAGTATGCAGAGCAGTCCGGGCTAATTTATCGGAAATAAACTGATCGCCGCTCACAATTACTCCCGAATGGATTTGTGGAATCTGACCGTTCGGCAAGTGAGGGAGATTTGAATTATTTGCTATAAAATTGCGCGATGCCTGCATCAAAGTCTCTGTCAGGATCGGGCAGGGGGAAAAAGAATTTCTGTCGAGCATCGGAATTTGGTGGCGTGGAAATAAAGGCGAAGCATCCATATCGTGTTGCATTAGGCTGGCCGCTATGACAATATCACCTATTCGGAGACTGTTGCTCAAGCCACCAGCCACTCCCGTAAAGAGGATTGCCCGGACCCCAAATTCGTGGATTAAAGCCGTTGCGGTTGTCGCCGCAGCAACCTTACCGATTCGCGCAAGTGTTACCACACAGGATTGTTGCCAAAGAGAACCGACGTAATAGTTGCGTTGTCCGATTGATACCACTTGCATGTGGTCACGGCGGAGTTCGTCAATGAGCTCGGTGATTTCCTCCTGGACGGCGGCAACAATGCCTAAGGGTGCAGTGGATCTTGAAGACATGGGACTTTTAACAAGTGATGTTACGCAAAAAAGGAAACTTTGTTGGTTAAAATGATCTTTTTTTCTGCCAGAGCTCCTAAAAGTGCGTAACGGTAGTTACCAAAATGCGCATGGATTACGCGCAAGACCTTCCGCACGACAGATCCCGCAAATTACCTGAGAGGAGGCCATCGTAAAGAGCTTTGCCAATAATGGCGCCGTGAAGACCTGGCAGAGCATTGAGTTGGCGTAAATCCTCCGCTCTGGAAATGCCGCCACTTGCTATGAGATTACAGGATAGAAGAGAGAGTAACTGGGAAAGCTCTCGAAAATTCGGTCCTTGCAACATTCCATCCGTCGCAATGTCCGTATAAATGATGGTTTGAGCCCCAGCCCCTTGCGCGGCAAGCGCCAGGTCCACAGCACGTTGAGAAGTAGAATGGGTCCAGCCTTTGATAGCAACGTAGCCGTCGCGAGCATCGATACCGATTGCAATACGATCCGACCCAAACGTGTGGCACATCTCTCCGATAAATTCTAAGGATTCACTGGCGCGGGTTCCCAGAACAACGCGGGAGACACCCGCGTCCAAGGCGGCTTCAATAGCGTTTTTATCTCGCATACCACCCCCTAATTCACAGGGAATATTGACGGATTTGCAGATGTTGCGAACGGTCGACAGATTTTTGGAAACCCCTTCAAAGGCAGCGTCCAAATCCACCAAATGCAACCAATCTCCCCCCAGGGATGCCCATCTCTTTGCAAAATCAACCGGTTGGTCCGGATAGATTACTTTTTCCGAGATATTGCCGCGTTTTAAGCGCACGGCTCGGCCGTCCATTAAGTCGATTGCTGGAAGTAAAAGCATGTTAGAAATTAACTGACGTTACGTTCTTTTAGAAGCTCTGGGAGCAAAAAAAGGCCATTCTCACCAACAAATGACTCTTTTTTGTGTAACATCACAAATTAAGAAAATTCGTGAGAAGCTGTAGACCTGTTGATTGGCTTTTTTCCGGATGAAATTGTGTCCCTACGATGTTTCCTAAGGTGATGCTGGAAGCAAAGCGTACGCCATACTCGCATTCTGAAGTAATAATGTCCCGATTAGCCGGAATGGGATAATAAGAATGCACGAAGTAAACATTTATGGGAGAGGTTAATCCCTTAAAAAGAGCGGGTTGACAGACGATCAACTGGTTCCATCCCATGTGAGGGACCTTCAGGCTTTTGCCAGAAAAGCGGACAACCCGGCCGGTTAAAATTCCAAATCCCGGTACTCCGGGAGACTCCTCACTGGATTCAAAAAGGAGCTGATAACCCAGACAAATTCCGAGATATGGTCGATCCTCGTGTAGCCACTGAAGAATTGGATTCCAGAGACCCGTGCGGTGCAAACTCTGTGCACACTCCCCAAAAGAGCCCACACCGGGAACCGCAAGGATTTCCCAAGCCGGGGCAAGGAACTCATCTGGCTGGTTGACTATCCGTACAGTGGCGCCACAAACTTCCAGTGCCTTACGAACGCTTCGCAAATTTCCACTGCCATAGTCTACCAAACCAACAGTTTTTTGCTTCATGGACCTTTCCTACAGTAGTCCTTTGGTACTGGGGACCTCCCGTATCCTAGGATCAAGAGACGTAGCAGCATCCAAAGCCCGAGCCAGAGCTTTAAAAACGCCTTCTGCTATGTGATGAGAATCGCGTCCGTAAAGAATTTCCACATGAAGCGTCAGAGCTGCATTTGTAGCAAATGCACGGAGGAACTCCTCAATTAACTGAAAGGAAAATGCCCCCCCGATGGCCTCCAGTCCCCGCGGGGCATGATAAGTTAAAAATGGCCTCCCGCTCAGGTCCACCACCACGCGGGCCAAAGCCTCATCCATAGGAACATAGCTCCAACCGTAGCGAGTGACCCCAACCTTAGTTCCTAACGCCTGAGCAAAGGCACATCCGAGTGCGATTCCAACATCTTCCACCGTGTGATGAAAATCCACCTCGATATCACCATGAGCAGAGACCTCCAAACCAAAAAGACCATGTCTGGAGAATAAATCGAGCATGTGGTCGAAAAAAGGAATCCCCGTCGAAATCCCCCGATTTCCTCCACCATCCACATCCAAAACCAAGTGGATTTGTGTTTCCTTAGTGGAACGGCTAATCTTTGCGATACGTGACATATTCAGAGTTCCTAAAAGTGCGTAACGTCAGTTACTATTTGGTTATTACACTGGTTTCGCGCTACTGCAAAAACGACGAATAGTAAATCCAAGGTGACTGCTGCGATCATATATTGAAATCCGCCTGTTCCAAAGCCATAGCTGTGCAGTCCTGTTCCTAGCACGAAATTGACGCCGTACCAGGCCATCAAAACTGAGAGGAAACCCAGAATTGAGCCGACTGCTAAGCCAAATCCGTTCCATTTACCGGCAACACGCCCGTGGAGGACGATCAGGTAAATGAGCAAGGTAATCAATGCCCAGGTTTCTTTGGGGTCCCAGTTCCAAAATCGTCCCCAAGAGTAGTTTGCCCACACCCCGCCCAAAATGGTACCACATGCTAGTAAGAGTACGCCCACTTGGAGCACACGGTAAATATAATTATAAAGGAGATCCGGAACGGCTTGGCTCAAAACAATCTTTCCGAGAGCAATGTGCGCTATGGCCATTGCAAGAGCAAATGCGGCATAGCTCAGAGTAATAGTCAGTACGTGAATAGTAAGCCAGAAATTGCTTTGTAAAACAGCCATGAGCGGATGGATCGCGTGATTGAGGATTACAGGCTGGCTATCAGCAAGAATTAATGAGGCCGTAGCTATAGGAATGGCGCCGATGAGAAAAAAACGGCTTCGATAAACCGATTCGAAAAGGAGGGCAAACAGAATGGTGCCAAAAGCAACCCAAATTACCGATTCGTACATGTTGGTGACCGGCGGACGACCAGCAATGAGAACGCGGCAGGCAAATCCGGTGGCTTGTAAGAGGAGCCCGATTAGCGCTAAACACCAAGCGGCAACGTAAGCAAGACGTCCCTTGGGAAAAAGAAAAAGAGCAAATCCGGAAAACAAATACAAGATCCATGCCCAATGAAAGGGCTGTATCTTTTGATAGAAGAGCTCCAGTCCGATTTTAAACATTCCAGTTTTATAATAAGCGGGAGCACTTTCCAGGAGAGAGCTTTTTAGCGCGGCAATGGAGGCATCCAAAGCTTGTGAATCATCTGAGGAATAGGCAGCGCGCAATTTTTCCAAACGTGGATCGCGTGGGGAGAGAGGAGTCCAGGAGCCGCCGATTGAATCCGGTATTATTCGTACCAACGAGCCGTTTGTCAGCGCAGCTAAGAACATCAGTCGGCTGGCGACGTCCTCTGCGGCTTTGGTTACGTTCGAAAGCTGAGCTTCCGGATTACGTTCTCTCGCTTCCTGCGCTTCCAAAATTTGCAGTTGCAGACGAGGGTTATCGCGGAGGGTTTCAAAAGAAAAACGGTCTTGACCGGCTGGCAATCCACAAGTGCTCTTCAACTGTTTGTCCTTTACCAGAATGATGGGAAGCTGTTCCCAGCCCTGCGGGGTCAGCCAGAGGCTGGTGGTAATCTCGATGGCTGTGGCGAAAATTCCGTCAAGCGTCAGGCGGGAAGTTCCGGAGACAGCGAGTAAAAATTCGTTCGCGAAAACAAGGAAGGGCTTTTTGCGTCCTTGGTCCTGGATGGGGAGCGATTCCAGAGGGCGCAAAGGAAGGTCGGTTCGGATTTTGGCGTCCGCTTGGGAGGCGATTCCAATGCCAAGACTCAGGATGAAAAGGAGACGAATTATCATGACCGTTTTGATGTAAAATAAAACATGATGGCAATACCCACACAGATACTAAGCGACCCTATCCATTTTAAAAGCCATCCCGGGTCATAAAGGATTTGGAGGGTGGTTTCTCGAAGATCACCCGGATTCCATTGGGCTTGAGAGAATTTGTAATTTAAACCGGTAAGAGATGCCCACCAGCCGCCTGGAAAGCTCGCGGGATGGTTCATTTTCGATACAGCCTCTTTATGAGTGCTGTTTTTCGTATCCTGAAAGACAAGTTTTGAGATATAATTGGAAGGAGTTTCCGTGCCCTCATAGCGTGGTACTGTAAAGCTGTTAAGCTTAATGGTGAAAGGCAGAGGCTGGATCTCGTATCCATAGGTCAAACGCACAAATCCATCCCGATGGAACAGGGTGGTGACGGTGCCGGGTCCTATCCATTCCGTGGGACCCTTCGTTCCATCCCGGCTTTGGAGAAATGCTTGAAATCCGGTGATGCCGGGACCCTGTGGAAAAGGAATGAGCCGTGTCGCGAGAGAGGCTGAAGGTAAGAAATCCAGGAGCTTTGCCTTCCAGTCTGCCCATCCAGTCGCAAATGAAGATTCTTTTGCCAGTTTGCCAATGGCATAAACGACACCGCCACGACTCAGTTGGTATTGTAAAGGGTATTGCGGGTCATCAGGATTCGGGGCGATCTCGAGCAGGGGCCTACTCGTCCCGTCATGGGATGGCCCGGCAATACGAATTAGTATGGCAGGATTTCGTGGAAAAGGGGAGGCGGAGACCGGACGGCCGGCGTGCATTTCGAAGTCAGGCCAAAAGGCTTCCAAGGAGATTGTGGATGATGCGACTTGTATCGAGTGCCCCAAGAGCTTGGAAACTTCAAGGGTTCGGGATTTGCCAACGGGATCGGTAAGCGTCAGATGAGTGCCGTTTGTATTAAGTTCCACTTGGTAGCCAGTGCTTCCTTCAAGTGCCTGAATGACAGGCGGGTGATGACTGAAAACCATCCGAGTTTCCGAAATAGTATGGGGGAGCCGCTCCGGTAACTTAGTTACAAATTGAATGCGCGCTAATCCAAAAAACTGATTCTCGGAGTTTTTTGAGTCCAATAAAAGGGAAATTCGTATGGGGGCGGCTGAAACCGAGCTTGAGAGTTCCAAAAGGATGCCTGGCGGAGCGCCTGAAACGGCCGAAGATCTCAGTTCAGGCTCGTTGCGCAGAGAAGAGCTCATTTTATTCGCCACGATGGTGAGCGGACTGCCGGGTATTGGGAACCGGCGAGGATGATTGGATGAGGGAGGAGTGGCCTCGACATCAAAAAGTCTGCGGTAGACATGCCCATCGGTCGGACTCTCCACTTGGAGGGCGTTACGATTTACGATAATTCGATCTGTCGGAGAAGCGGCGTCCGTCCGAAGGACAACATTGCCTTCGAATCCCCAGGTGGACCCAATTAAAGCACCTATGAGAAGGGTGATAATGCCATAATGTGTAATAACAAAGCCGAAATGCTTCCGCTCCCAGGGCCAGCGCGTCAGGGTGACCGCAAAGAGATTCACACAGAGAAGTGCTAACCAGAAAATGAACCAAGGTGCATGATATATAGTGGCTTGAGCAATTTTAGTATTAAAATTTGCTTCCGTAAAAGTTGCGATGGCACAGGCCACTGCCAGGATTGCCAACAAGGCCAAGGCTAACTTCAAAGAGCCCAGAATATGAATCAGTTGCCAAAGTCCAGACCCGCTTTTCCGCTCATCGAGCAGACGACGGCGTTGTGCATCAGCTACATCAATTTCAGAGGTGATGGCGACAGGTTTCAATGAATCCAACGGCAATAGTATAAATATGGGGAACTACGTTACGCACTTTTAGGAACCCTGAGAGCAAAAAAACATTTTAAACAACAAAGTTTCTCTTTTTTGCTATAACATCACTGAATAAAAGAAACGAAGATTAAAAAAGAGGCAGGTTCAAAAAGAAACGCAGATCAAAATATTCTATGCAGACACTTCCCGGATTTCGCGACTTCTACCCGGAGGATTTGGCGAAAAGAAATTATATTTTTTCTACTCTGCGGCGCGTTGCACGGAGCTATGGTTTCTTAGAGGTAGATGGTCCTTTTTTGGAAAGGACAGACCTTTATCGGAAAAAAAGCGGAGGTGAATTGATCGGCCAGCTTTATCAATTTGTTGATAAGGGGGGGAGAGAGGTAGCAATGCGGCCCGAAATGACGCCCACGATCGCTCGCATGGTCGCGGATTCCGGAAATCGATTTCGCAAGCCATTGAAATGGTTCGGAATAGGCAATTTTTTTCGTCATGAACGTCAGCAGAAGGGGAGGCTTCGAGAATTTGCGCAATTAAACTGTGATTTGATTGGAGAAGCTTCTCCAGTGGCTGATGCTGAGCTTCTTGCGCTGCTGATCGACTCTCTCCGAGCATTTGGCCTGACTTCTGAGGATTTCGTTCTGCGGCTCAGTGATCGTAATGCCTGGGTCCGTTTTTTTTGCGAAAGGGGACTGGATGCAAGCGGAATGGAGGAGCTCTTACAACTGATCGACAAAATAGAGCGTCAGCCGGAAGCGGAAACCGACAAGAAACTGGCTCAATTTGGGATTACTTTGCAAGAAATTCGTGACTTTATCGAGAAGCGTGAGCCCGCTTCCTTTAGTGATCTGCTTTCCGATCTTTCCGCACGCGGACTTTCAGACTATGTGGAAATCGATTTAAGGATTGTGCGCGGCCTCCTTTATTACACCGGAATCGTATTTGAAGTCTTCGATCGAAAAAAAGAGCTCAGAGCCGTGGCTGGTGGAGGGCGATATGACCGGCTCATTGCCACGATCAGTGACGGCAAGGTGGATCTGCCTGCGATTGGCTTTGGTATCGGCGATGTAGTTTTGGGCGAAATGATCGAAAAATTCCCGGTAGCTGAGAAAAAAATGCGGGATGCTTTAGCAGCCGAACCGGCATGCCAAATCTACGTTGTGATTGCCGATGTTGCCCGGCGATCCCAAGCACTAAAAATCATCCAAAACTTACGGCAAGAGGGGTGGAGTGTGGATTTTTCTTTGGCTGCGATTCGGGTCGGCAAACAATTTCAGATTGCGGAACAACTGGGAGCTCGCTTATGCGTGATCGTTGGCTCCGAATGGCCGCAGGTCAAATTTAAACGTTTGGCCACTCGGGAAGAGTTTTCCTGTCCGCAGGAGGTGCTTCCGGAGCGGCTTAAAAACGAAGAACAGATACTATTTCATCAGTCTTTATTTATTTCATGAGTTATCGAACTTGCACCTGTGGAGCGCTACGTGCAGCCCACCTAAATTCTCAGTCTACCCTTTGCGGGTGGGTCAACTCTCGCCGAGACCACGGCGGTGTGATCTTTGTGGACCTTCGTGACTACGATGGAATCACACAAATAGTTTTTCATCCGGAAACAAGTCCTGCGCTCGCAGAGTTAGCGCATAGTCTGCGTTCTGAGGATGTGATTCAAGTGACCGGAAAAGTCGCTCGCCGTTTGCCGGGGACGGAAAATCCGAAGCTAGCGACGGGAGAGGTCGAAGTGGTGGCGGCTTCGTTAAATATCCTAAATCGGTCGGAAGTACTTCCCTTTCCACTCGACTCAGAAGTGTCGAATGAAGACCTACGACTCTCGCACCGTTATCTCGATCTGAGGCGTCCCCTGATGACTAGGAACTTGAGGATTCGCCATCGTTTGCAGCAGGCAATTCGAGCCTATATGGACGAACAAGGTTTCTTGGAGGTGGAAACGCCGATCTTGAGCAAAAGTACACCGGAAGGAGCTCGGGAATTTCTGGTTCCCAGCCGGACGTATCCCCGCCATTTTTACGCGCTTGCACAGTCACCTCAGCAGTACAAGCAATTGCTGATGGCTGGTGGCATCGAAAAGTACTTCCAAATTGCGAGGTGCTTTCGTGATGAAGATCCTCGGGCGGATCGTCTGATAGAGCTGACGCAGGTGGATATTGAAGCATCCTTTTTTAAGTCCGAGGACATTTTCGTCCTGATCGAAGGATTGATTGGTCGAATCTTTCAAGCAACACTCGGGATACACATTCCCACACAGTTTCCGCGCCTGACCTATCGGGAGGCTATGGAACGGTTTGGAAACGATAAACCTGATACACGTTTCGGAGTGGAATTAACTGAGGTAGGAGATATTTTTCATTCGACGGATTTTAAAGTTTTTCGGACTGTGCTAGACCATGGGGGCTGCATAAAGGCAATTAATGCCAAGGGGTTTGCTCATATTACCGCCGGCCAAATTGAAGAACTGACACAGCTTGCCCGTCAATATAAAGCCAAGGGGCTTGCTTTCATTAAGGTGGAAAACGGTGAATGGAAATCACCGATTGTTAAGTTCTTTACCTCCATAGAAAAGGAAGCGCTCGCCGCTCGTTTAAATATGGAAGAAGGGGATTTGATTCTTTTTGGAGCCGATAAATGGACAGTTGTCTGTGAGGTATTGGGAAGAATTCGTTTGCGGGTGGCAGCGCTTTTAAATCTCGTCACAGACGCGACCCGTTTGGATTTTCTTTGGGTCGTGGATTTTCCGTTGGTTTCCTTTCTCGAAGACGAGGGGAAATGGGGCGCTGTTCACCATCCATTTACCAGGCCCAAAACAGAAGATCTGCCTCTTTTGAGCGAGGAGAAGTTTGATCAAGTAAGGGCTGAAGCGTACGATCTGGTATTAAACGGTGTCGAAATAGGAGGCGGCAGTATTCGGATTCATGAGCAGGAACTTCAGGCACGGATTTTTGAAATCCTTGGGATTGGGTCGGAAAAACAAAAGTTGCTGTTTGGTCATCTTTTAGACGCCTTCCGATTTGGTACCCCTCCTCATGGTGGGATTGCATTAGGGGTGGACCGGCTGATGATGCTTCTCTGTGGAACTACAAATATCAGAGATGTCATTGCTTTTCCAAAAAGTAGTCGGGGCCAAGATCTCTTGTTTTTGTCGCCTTCCGAGGTGGAACCCCATCAACTGCGCGAGCTCTCCATTCAGATGACTCCAAAATCTTGAAATCTCCTATTAAAGAATTCCCTGGCTTCCGAGTGGTTGTGGACAAAGTAGTAAGCATCCCGTACCCGAAGGAATTACAACAAGCCCGTTTTGCTTACTTTCTCACCATTGTGAATGACTCAGCGAAGACCATCAGTATCAAGGGGAGAAAATGGGTCGTCCGAGAAAAAAGTGGTTACATAACCGTCGTAGAAGGTGATGGGGTCGTCGGAGAATTTCCCTGCATCGCACCAGGTGAGCGATTTTCTTACAACAGCTCCCATCTGGTCTCAGTCGATGCAATAGCAGAAGGAGCTTTGCTTGGGGTGACCCTGTCGGGGGAATTGGTGATCGCCAAGATTCCGCCTTTTTTACTGACTGTCTCGCAAGACTCGCTACCGTAGTACTTTTCCACCCGGGAAAACGCAGCAACCGCCGCCGCAGCCCTTGCTTCTAGCACATCCAGCGTGCATGCGGTTGCACAAGACGCCACAATATATTGTGCTTACGCAGGCTTCCCCTACAATATAGGGGATTTTTCATTGACTTTCCGCTCCAAATGACAAACTATCTTTTTAGCTATGAGGAACAAGATGGAAGGGCAAATGCGGGGCTGTGTGCATAGCGGATTCCCCGAATCCGACGAGGATCGAACCCACGAGGAGAGAGAAGAACGTTGCTCCATTTCTAAGTCTTTTGCACAGCATCCAACAAATTACCATGGCAACTACCACGATTCGACTTGGTAACAGAAGTTTTATACTAGACCGGAACAAGGCCGAGGCAGCATTTGCAGCTAAGCGGGTCATCAATGGACGGGAGAACATGTTCTTTAATATCCTGCCATTAAAATATCAGTGGGCCTACGATCTTTATAAGAGGATGAAGGCAAATCATTGGGAGCCAGAGGATATTCCGATGCAAAAAGACTGTGAGCAGTGGCGCGATCCGACGATTTCGGAAATTGAACGATGGATTATCAAAATGGGAATCGGATATTTTTCTGCGGCTGAAGGGATTGTGGGGGACAATATCATCCATGTTATTCGGGAACTAGTGACAGCACCTGAGCTGAAATTGGTCTTGGGGCGGCATGCTCATGAAGAAAATATCCATGCCGACTCACTGGTATATATGATCAGTTCTCTCGGAATTAACCCGCACGAATGCGAGGCAATGTTTGATGACGTGAAGACGATAAAAGAAAAGACCGATTTTGTCGTGACCAATAGCCGTAAAATGCGCCGCGATTTCGATCTGACGACAACCGAGAATAAGCAGGCATTGGCAAAAAACATATTCCTATTTGGGCAGTGCATGGAAGGGACCCAGTTTTTTGGTCTCTTTGGCCTGATCTTAGCTTTGTACCGGAATAATAAATTCCAGGGTATCGGACAAATGTTTCGGTACACCCTGCGGGATGAATCCAACCACATTGAATTACTCCGCAATCTTCTTATGGATTTAGTAGAGGAGAACCCAGAAGTTTGGACCGAAGCATTTCGCGAAGATTTGAGACAGACGATGAGCGAAGCGGTGCAGTTAGAAAAATGCTTTATCCGGGACTGTCTGCCAGTAAGCGCTGTGGGCCTGACAAAAGAAGAATTTGAACGTTATATAGATTACATCGGAGACCGCCGCCTTGCGGACTGCGGATTGCGGCCGTTGAATGCCCCCATTACCAATCCGCTCCCATGGTTAGCGGAAATGATGGATATCAAAAAAGAACAGAACTTTTTCGAGGGACGCGTCACCGAATATCAAAAGTCTAATGTTTTAGCTCCGGCCTCCGATGATGAACTTTGAATCATTTGGGCCATCCGGGGATTTTACCCCAGGCAATTGAGAACTAGCGACTTTTAAAGGAATACGTTCTTTTGCCAGTGCAATTTTGATACCCCTTTGATATAATATAAGTATATCAAATTAAAGGACTTAATACTGCCGCCGCCTCGAATTTCCCTCATCAAAAATACCCCATCCCCATCTCCATATCATCATGATCCGCCATATTTCGCTTGAAGAAGACCTTGCACTAAAACGCCTTGTTAGCCTGCCACGAGAAAAAAAACCGGAGTTTGCTTGGAGAGAGGTGGTCCACCCTCTTCGAGGCGGCTATTCTCCGGAAGTCACCGTCCTCAGTGGGAATCAGGAGCGGCAATTTAGTTTGGATGAGGTGGCGGATGAAATCGGCAATGCATTGACCGATCTCCTTCTCTCGCGCGAGGAGAAAGATATTTTTAATGAGCGGAATCGGGGTTTTGTTGCAAACGTTGCGCACTCTGTGGCGAAGCTTTTGGCGGATCAGGTCGGGCAGGGGCGGACATTGCGTCTCTCTGAAAACGATCTTTCCTTGCTCATTGAAGAAGCATTGATTGAAAACAATGCGCATGATGTGGCCAAGAGTCTGGTTTTTCATCGTTCTCTCAAAGCCCAGGAAAAGGCTGAAAAAGATCACACTCAATCCACTCCTTTAATAACGCGCCTCATCCGGCGAAATGGACTCGTAGTTCCCTGGAATGCGACTAAGATCGAAATTGCATGTCGCAAGGCGTTCCTTTCCATGAGGGAAGATCCCGCCCCTGCAGCTCAAATTGCTCAGGCCGTTTCCGAACGCGTGAGGAGAGGCGACCGGGCGTTTATCCATATCGAGGATATCCAAGACATGGTTCAGGAAGAACTGATGCGGCATGGCTATTACAAAGTTGCCGAAAGCTATATTCTTTACCGTGCTCATCGTTCTCGTTTGCGAGAGGAAACGCGGCGAGCGGCGCCACGCGCCACGGAAGAACAAGAATCCCTTCTCGTTGTCCGTAGCGCCAATGGTCAAAGTACGTTTTGGGATGGTGGTGAATTAAAACGTCGAATTCAATTTGCATCAATTGGGTTGGATTTGTGCTTGGATGCATCTCAAATCGAACGCGAACTGCGGCGTTCCATTGGAGCGGAAATTTCTGATGAGGCCCTGAAAAGAACAATCATCCTCAATGCCAAGTCGCTGATCGAACGAGATGCTGATTTTGCTAAATTCGCCGGCCGGATACTTCTTTCCTACCTTTATGAGGAAGTACTCGATTGGAGTATCATGCGTGATGGTATCGAAGGCTTAAAAGAGGCTCATAGCACCGCTTTTCGCAACTATTTACGGCATGGAACGTCTATTGAGCGCCTCAATCCCAAATTACTTTCCTATGACATAGACCGTCTGGCCGATGCGCTGGATCCCTCTGCCGACCTGGACTTCGATTACCTTGGGATCCAAACTCTCTATGACCGTTACCTCATCGTAGATAAAACTACAAAGCCCAACCGGCGCATCGAAACGCCACAATTTTTTTGGATGAGAGTTGCGATAGGACTCTTTCTTGAAGATTCGGGAGACCGTACCGCCTTGGCCATCCGTCTCTATCATCTTTACAAGAGCCGCCGGTTTTGCTCCTCAACGCCGACACTTTTTAACTCCGGCACCCTGCATAGCCAGCTTTCCTCGTGTTACCTTTACAAAGTGGACGATAGCATCGAGTCCATCATGCAGCGGGGTATCGCGGACAACGCGTATCTTGCGAAGTGGGCCGGAGGGCTGGGAGGTTCGTGGACGGCGGTGAGGGGTACCGGTAGTCATATCAAAGGGACTAATGGTGAAAGTCAGGGAGTCATTCCCTTCTTAAAATTACACAACGATCAGCTAGTGGCCGTGAATCAGGGAGGAAAACGGCGTGGTTCCGGCTGTGCGTACCTTGAAACTTGGCACAACGACATTCTCGATTTTCTAAAATTGCGAGTCAACACCGGTGACGAACGCCGTCGTACCCACGATATGAATACGGCGAATTGGATTCCCGACCTCTTTATGAAACGCATGGAGGCCCGGCAAACCTGGACGCTTTTCCGTTCCAACGAAGTGCCGGATCTCCATGAACTCTATGGACGTCGTTTCGAGGAACGTTACGAATATTACGAGAAACTCACTCAGGAAGGAAAAATCTTTGGCCAAGAATTGCCCGCGCTCGATCTGTGGAAGGAAATGTTGAAGATGCTCTTCGAAACAGGGCATCCCTGGCTGACATTTAAAGACCCGTGCAATATTCGCTCGCCGCAGGATCACGCCGGTATCATTCACTCCTCGAACCTTTGTACGGAAATCACTCTGAATACCAGTGACGAAGAGACCGCCGTCTGCAATCTGGGCTCTATTGTTTTAGACAGTCATATCCAAGCAGACGGAAGCTTGGATCACGAGATGCTGCGTGACACCATTCAAATCGCCGTGCGTGCATTGGACAACGTCATAGATATTAATTTCTATCCCACCGAGGCTGCCAAACGAAGCAACCTCCGGCATCGCCCTATCGGTATCGGTGTCATGGGGCTCCAAAATGCACTGTACAAGCGAAAAATGAGATTCGCTTCTCCGGAAGCTGTGCAATTCAATGACGAATTCATGGAGGCAATTGCCTTCTATGCCTACAGTGCCTCCAGTGACCTTGCCGCAGAACGCGGTACCTACAATAGCTACCGTGGCTCCAAATGGGATCGCGGCATCCTGCCGCAAGACACGCTGGATTTACTTGAAAAGGAAAGGGGAATCTCCGTGGACGTTCCACGTGGGGGAGCTATGGACTGGACCCCCGTGCGGGAAAAAATTCGGAAACAGGGGATGCGCAATTCAAACGTGCTTGCCATTGCCCCAACTGCGACGATCTCGAACATTATGGGGACGACACCTTGTATCGAGCCGAATTTTCGGAATCTTTACGTAAAGAGCAACCTAGGCGGAGATTTCGTCGTTCTCAATCGCGAGCTGATCCTCGATTTTAAAAAGGAAAACCTCTGGAATCGCGAAATGTTGGATCAACTCAAATACTTCAATGGCGAGCTGAAAGATATTCCGAACCTTCCTGAATCTCTCAAAGAAAAGCACCTTACTGTTTTTTCCATCGATTTTCAATACATTATCGATGCTGCGGCGCGTCGCCAGAAGTGGATTGACCAATCACAGTCGGTGAACCTTTTCTTGGCAAATCCGGATATGAAAATCCTGAGTCATATGTACCGGGCTGCCTGGCGCAAGGGATTAAAGACAACTTATTATCTCCGGACTTTGGGAGCCTCCGATATCGAAAAAATTACTCTCTCCGAATCAAAAAAGAAAATTCGCGGAAGGGTTGCTAAAACAGATAAAGATTTTTCGGAAGAACAATCCGCGTGTTCTCTTGAAGCACGCCACTTAGGAATTGAATGTGAATCTTGCCAGTAAGATCAACACTCACTTGGCTTGCCATCCTCATTTGCTTTTATATATTTAAGAGTCCTCAAAAGGAGATTTCTGCGTTTATATTCGCAGGATACTGAACGGGTGCTACTTTTATCATTACTATCAGTGCGTTCTTCTTGTAGAGACATGTTCTGATTCAGCATGTCGTGGGTGAGGAGATCTTCCTCGGATACAGTTTTTAAATACTCACGAATCACCGTTCTGGACTGGGCATGCTTTATAAAAGCCGGAGGAAGAACGGAAGAGCGCCATGAAGATATTGGGAAGTTCAACAAACTCTTATCCTGTTTAAGACAGTCAGCCTGTTGATCTTCGATTGGTTGGCCTTTATGTTGGGCATCATGCCACTTTAAAAAAATATCCTTATGCTTATACGATTTTAATGCGAAAAATAGCGAAAACATTGCACAGGAACCAGCACCATGCTGAATATTTGCATTAATAATACTTACGTGTGCATCCGGCAAATTTTTTTTCAAATACCCAATTAGAGGACAAAGACGAAAAATCTCGCAGTAAACAGGTTCAATTAAAATAATTGAAAGTGGTGCTTCCAGTATGGAATGTATGTCCGCAAAAATATGGTGGCTAGTAGAAGTATTTTCACGGAAAACAAATCGCTGATGAAAAGAAGGGGGTATTGTCAGTGACTTGGCTACATCCTGAGTGGTACCCGAAGTCAAATTTAGATCAGGTTTTCTTAGGTTTTCAGTATGAACAATTCCTGATATAGATTGTTTATCATAGGTAATAATTTGCAAGCGGGGGGGCTCCTCCTTTTTATCGATCTTTTCCTGCGTCCATTTAAGATGTTCGTAAATAATTTTCTCCGCATCTGATGCGGATTCTTCTGGAGGTCTTTTCAAAGCCTCCTGCGTTTCAGAATTTTTCCTTTCACGCTTGTCGAATGGAGTGGGAACAACTGACGAATCCGGAGTAGTCCAAGTTCTACGGGCAGCATTATTACTGAGCGTTATTTTGGGCTTGTTGTTGTCCGGGAGGGGAAGGGCGGGGGGGGGACAAGAAGTCGACGAACGGGCTGGCGGCAATGGACTAATTGGAAATGGCATGTCGATGAAATATCAACGATCACATCAAATTGACAAACCTCTGGAATTATTAGAATGTACTTATTTCCAGGTAGCAATTTTTACCCTATAGGGCAAAAATGTAAGAGACACGAAGCATATGCAGCATACGACACACTTTTTGCGGGTGAACCATTTTTCTGACGGGTTCCGCTGCACGCTCTTCTACAAATTTGTAGAAAATGTTCCCATCAGAGTGCTGCGCTGAATGATGTGACCCCACATCATGTTTTCGAGCTTTCGATAATTAAAACCAGGTTTGAGGTCGAGGGTGGCATCCAAAGCAAATACATGGATCAAATAATGGTGCGTGCCTGATGGGGGCGAAGGCCCGTCATATTGGCAATTCTCAAAATCATTGATTCCAACAAGCACTTCCTCAGGAAGCGAACCAGGGGTCAATACGCGGACTGATACGGGAATATTAGCGGCTAACCAGTGGATCCACACACCGGAGGAGTTATCCGGATCTACCATTTCGATAGCCAAAGAACGAGTCCCCGGTGGAATGTCCTTAATGACAAGCGTTGGAGGCTGATTTTCATTGTTCCGCGCACATTTGGAAGGCATGCGCATGCCGTATTCAAAATCGGGTGAGCTGACTGAGAACGCCCCTCTTGTCTTTTCTGGTGGATTTGCAAACAAATGTGTTCCAAATGCCGAATAAACTAAAATGCACGCGAGAAGGGTAAGAGAGCGTGACCATGTGAAATAATTTCGTGCAGCGCCGACCGCACACCTGTTTTTGAAATGCATACGAAACTTATGACTGATGATAGAGTTCGTTGCCTGTGGTGGAAAATTCGCGAGCTTTCTCCTGCAAGCCCTGAGCGAGGGCTTCTTGTTCGGTAAGACCCTTTTCCTGTGCATATTTGCGGACATCTTCGGTGATGCTCATTGCGCAGAAGTGAGGGCCGCACATGCTGCAGAAATGCACGCTTTTGGCAGCCTCACTTGGCAGTATTGTATCATGCTTTTTGCGGGCTGTTTCAGGATCTAGTGAAAGATTAAATTGGTCTTCCCAGCGAAATTCGAAGCGAGCTTTACTCAATGCATTATCGCGATATTGAGCGCTTGGATGGCCTTTGGCGAGGTCCGCGGCATGTGCGGCGATTTTGTATGCAATGACGCCATCTTTCACATCCTGGCGATCAGGGAGACCGAGATGCTCTTTCGGCGTCACATAACAGAGCAGCGCCACACCATACCAGCCAATCAGAGCGGCCCCGATCGCGCTGGTGATATGATCATAACCAGGTGCGATGTCCGTCGTTAATGGACCCAAGGTATAAAAGGGTGCTTCGTAACACCATTCGAGTTGTTTTTCCACATTTTCTTGAATGAGCTGCATCGGAACATGACCGGGCCCTTCGTTCATGACTTGTACTCCATGATCCCAAGCGCGGCGCGTTAACTCGCCTTGGGTTTTCAATTCACCGAACTGTGCCTCGTCATTCGCATCCGCAATGGCGCCGGGTCGTAGACCGTCTCCAATGCTAAAGCTCACATCATACGCGGCCATAATTTCGCAAATTTCATCCCATTTGGTATAAAGGAAGTTTTCCTGATGATGTGCGAGGCACCATTTTGCCATGATACTTCCACCACGGGAAACAATGCCGGTGACTCGCTGTGCAGTGAACGGAATATAACGGAGGAGGACACCGGCATGGATTGTAAAATAATCCACCCCTTGTTCGCATTGCTCAATCAAGACATCCCGGTAAATTTCCCAGCTCAGCTCTTCTGCTCTACCGCCAGCTCTGTCGAGAGCTTGATAAATCGGAACAGTGCCAATAGGAACAGGAGAATTGCGGAGAACCCACTCACGCGTGGCGTGAAGATTTTTACCCGTCGAGAGATCCATCACAGTATCAGCGCCCCACTTTGTTGCCCAGCGGAGCTTTTCCACTTCTTCCTCGATGCTCGAACCAAGGGCTGAATTACCAATATTGGCGTTGATTTTAACGAGAAAGTTTCTGCCGATAATCATGGGTTCCAGCTCAGGGTGATTGATATTAGCTGGAATGATGGCCCGGCCGCGTGCGACCTCATCGCGGACAAATTCCGGAGTGATCAAACGAGGAATCGCTGCTCCAAAAGCGTTGCCGTGATGTCGATGGTGGAGGGAATTGCGCTTTTCACGGGCGGAAAAACGATCGCATAATTCTTCAAGGCCCTGGTTCTCTCGGATGGCAATAAATTCCATCTCAGAGGTAATGATCCCCTGGCGGGCATACCAGAGTTGAGTGACAGGATGTCCTGCGCTTTCCCGGCGGGGACGCCGAGACAGCCGAACGTTCGCATTGACATTACGAGAATGGTTCCGATGAACTTCGGAAAGAAAACCATCATCACCTGCTCGAACAGGACGCCCATCGTATTCCTCCGTATCGCCACGTGCCGAAATCCATTTGGCACGCAGAGAAGGAAGGCCGTTCTGGACGTCACCTGAGAAATCCGGATCTCCCCAGGGGCCGCTCGTATCGTAGACGCGAATGGGGTCATTCGTTTCCGATTGTGTGGGGCTCAACTTAATTTCGCGCATGGGAACGCGAATGTCCGGATATATACGGCCGTTGAGATAGATACGCTCGGAATTCGGAAATTCTTGAGAAGTCGCGGAAGACTGGTTCGGTGCGCTCATAAAGCAAATGGCAAAAGGGAATACTTGTAAGGCAATGTTAGAGCGCTCTACTTGAGAGAGTCCAGAGCATAACGAGCCGCACCCAAAAGGGCAGCTTGATCATTAAGAATAATCTGGATCGGCATGCGCCTCATTAAAGCATCCATTCTGCCTTTATCTGCAAAGGCATGCAGAAAAACGGTACTTTTAACACGTTCCGCATTGCGGATTGGAATGCCGCCCCCCAGATAGACGCCACCCGTAGCCATAGTTTTCAATGCCAGATTTCCTGCTTCCGCCGCCAGGCAACCCACGAAAATTTCCATGGTCTGCACACAAGTGGAACATGACCCGGAATGAGCATGTTTGGAGATCACGTAGCCAGTATCCTCAGTAGTCATTTCTGCGATCACTTCCGGTGCAGGTTCCCCTCGTCCGGTGTCTCGCAAAAAATTGAAAATGTTTTGAATACCCTGGCCACTGATGACGCGCTCACAACTCACATGGCCAAAATGACGGGTGAGATATTGTAAAAGCGCCATTTCTAATTCGCTTCGCGGGGCAAAATCTGCGTGACCGCCTTCGCAAGCCCAAACACTATAGCGCTTTCCATCCCAATAGAGTCCCGCCTCACCCAAACCAGTGCCGGGAGAAATAACACAGCGATTACCTGATTCAAAATTAACATCACCTTGTTGGACCGTAAGGAAATCCGAAGGCTTCAACTCGGAAATTCCATAAGCATTTGCAGCTAAGTCGTTGATCAAATGGACGGAGGGAATGGAAAACTCCTCGGCAATTTCCTGTCCATTGACCCCCCAAGGCAAGTTAGTCAGTTTGGCTTCCCCTTTATGAACGGGACCCGGTACTCCAAAACAAGCGGCTTGGATAAATAGCGTTTCTTTGGCGAGAAATTGTCGTAAAATTGTGTTTAAACGAGGATAGGAGGCACTTGCAAATCGACGAGTTCTCAGCGAGACCAATTGGTCGCCTGCTTCGCTTCGATCAACGCTGAAGAGCGCAATATTGCATTTTGTGCCGCCGATATCCCCCGCCAGAATGTGTTCTGATCGATGAGGAGGCATGAAAAAGAGACGGTTTTAGATTAAGATAATTTCGGGTAATAATGCCATCGATGACCGGACTTGGCAATAAGTCGATCCGATGATTCTGGCCCCCAGCTACCAGCGGCATAGTTTGGGAAATCCCTTGCAGGTAATGCCTGCCAAACATCCAAAATTGGATCCACGATTTGCCAAGAAGCATCCACACTATCATAACGATGGAAAAGCGTGGGATCACCGAGCATACAGTCGTACAACAGTGTCTCATAGCCGGTGGCGCCGTCTGCCGAACCAAAATCGCTGTAGTTGAAGTCCAAAGGAACGTTTGCCAGTGTGATTTTTGGTCCGGGACGCTTGGCATGGATATCTAAGGTAATCCCTTCTTCAGGTTGAATGTACAGGACCAACCGATTGGGGGGGACGTGGTTCGGCATGTTTCTGCCAAAAAGAAGCAATGGAGCGGTTCGAAAACCGATCACAACTTGCGTTGCATGTGCAGCGAGACGCTTGCCCGAACGAATAAAGAATGGGATTTGGGCCCATCTCCAATTTTCCACATTCAGCTTAAGTGCAACAAACGTTTCGGTATCGGAGCTAGGGTTTACCTGAGATTCAGTCCGATAGCCTGGAACGGATTCACCCAAAACCTCACCGGCATCATATTGACCTCGAACGGTATTAGAAAGAATCTCCTCCGGCGACATTGGGCGGATCGCTTCCAAGACTTTCACTTTCTCATTGCGGACAGAATCCCCGGAAATGGAGCTAGGAGGCTCCATGGCAATGAGGGAAAGGACGGAAAGGATATGATTCTGGATCATATCCCGCATGGCGCCCGTTTGGTCATAATAACTCCCTCGTAATTCTACTCCGAGGGTTTCCGCCACGGTAATTTGCACGTATTCGATATACCGTCGATTCCAAATCGGCTCGAAAATGGAATTTCCAAAACGAAAGACCAGAATGTTCTGGACGGTTTCTTTGCCAAGATAGTGATCGATCCGGTAAATTTGGTTTTCCTTCAACTCACGGGAAAGCTCATTGTTCAGAGCACGGGCGCTACTGAGATTATGTCCAAACGGCTTTTCTATGATAACGCGGCGCCAATTTTGTTCATCTTCTTTGGTGAGCCCGGCAGCACCCAATTGCTGGACAACTTTGGGAAATAAGGCAGGGGCAACAGCCAAATAAAATAAAATATTGCCCGGAATTTTTAAGTTGTTGCGAATCTGTTCCAGTGCGTTTTTAAGCTTTTCGAAGGTGGATGCGCTATTCAAATCGCCTGAAATATAGAAGGAGCGTTTCTGAAATTCTCCCCAGATCGTTTCGTCTATGCGGCGGAGGGTGGAAAACTCATGAATTTCCGAGGTAATCTCGGTGCGAAACGACTGATCATCCCCCGGCGAAATCGCTACCCCAAGGATGGCAAAATCCTTCGGTAGCAAACCTAACGCTTTGAGGTTATAAAGAGCGGGCAGAAGTTTGCGTTTAGTCAGATCACCGGAAGCTCCGAAGATAACGATGATGCAAGGATCACCAGGGCGATCGTGAGCGCTCAGAGGTGTCGTGGCGTCCATAGAGGTTGAGGGGAGTACATTGAGTGTAATTCCTTTAAATATAAGACGATGCGCAATCTCGAATCGCGTTCCGGAGGGTCGTTTCCGGAACGGCCTCCAAAGCTCAACTCCGAACTATTCATTTGTGAATCAGTTGCTAGTGAAAAGTATAGAATTGCTCCTGTCATCAAAGAAATGATTTAGGTATAAAATGCTTATGGAAGCAACTGGCTCCCTGCCACACCTTCTCTGCGGGGGTCGATTTTAGAACATCCTTCCAGCAAACGCGTTACCCGGACAACTGGAAATTTCACCAAAAATTCTATTTATTCCGGGATAGGTACAAATTCCCCCTGGATATTCTTAGAAAGAGTGGTATAATATAAAGGCTCTGCTATGCAAAGAAAAAGTGCATTTTCCCGTCGGCTTCCGGATTTAGTCACAGAAGAACTTGTTGCTGCGCTCCAAACAAAGAGTTCCGCTTTCGAATTTAAGCAACTCTTTGATATTGTGTATGAAAAGCTGCGTGCCCGAAACGCTGCAAGCGGTGGCGAAGAGATGCTCCGTTTGAGAGCGTACGAAAAGCTTCAAAATCTCGTGTCGCGGGGGATGGTCAAAAAAAGCGGTAAAAAATACAAGGGATTGGCCTCCTTATCAAAGGCCTTGACCCCAATAGATCCTCCTTTCGCGGTGAAGTAAGGCGGACGGACTTCGGGGACTTCGTCCCTTTCCTCTAAGAAATCGTTGAATGAAAATAGGCGTTATTTGCACTACAACTCCTATTCGGTGGTAGCCGGACAAGAAAACTTGGAGTTCAAAAAAGATTTTATTTACTACTGTGGCTTCCAAAGGAAACCGGCGAAGTTGGTTCTTTTCTTGCCGTGCAGAGGGGAAAGCATTATAAACGCCTTATGCTTAAGGATTATATTCCGGTGCTTTTGCATGCACTGGTAGCTGTGGGATTCGCTTCCGTAGCTCTCGCTATCAGTTTTTTAGTGGGCAAGAGGGGTCTTCGTAATCGAACCAAGGATATGGCCTATGAGTGCGGGGTACCTCCTTCGGATGGCGAGGCTCATCCCCGATTTGCCGTGAAGTTTTATCTTGTGGCCATGCTCTTTCTGCTTTTCGATATTGAAATTATTTTTTTATACCCGTGGGCGGTCGTCTTTCAGCAATTTGTGAATCATTTTGGCCCTGAGTTGCTTTGGAGTTGTCTCAGTTTTGTTGGAATTCTATTGGTCGGTTTTTTCTACGCTGTCCGTAAGGGATCGTTAGATTGGAGTCGACGAACACCCTTAAATACACGACAGACGTAATCTAATGGTACACCATTTGGTCCTATTTAAGCTGCGTCCGGAAGTGGATGATCAAACCGTGGAATCCATGATGCGGGATACACGGATTTATCTCCTCCGCATTCCCGAAGCACTGGCTGTGCGCTGTGGAAAGCGGATTGATCCTAAGAATCACTGGTCATTTTTTGTGGGGGTGGATGTGGACTCCATGGAAAAGCTCCAAATTTACTCTGAGAATCCGCACCACATGAAGTATGTCGAAGAAATTATCAAACCCCGTGTGCTAGACCGGCTGACAATGGATTACGAGAGCGATCCGGCGAAGGATGTTAGATATTCTTGAATACAATTCGCCGCAAATTGGATTTCTTCTTTAGAAATTCCGAAAGGTGGGGCGAAGGAGAGCACATTGCCATAAGGCGAGCCTGCCAAAAAAATGAGTCCTTTTTGCAGGGCATATTTCATCAGTTGATTAGTGAGAGCAGCATCGGGGGCCTTCGGGTTATTGACTTGAACGAATTCCATTCCAAGCATGAGCCCGACGCCCCGAATATTTCCGATAGCGGGATCTTGAATCCCTTCGAGAGCGTCGCGAAGAAGAAGTCCCATTTTCCGGACAATGGAAGCTGTTTCAGGCTGACTATGCTTTTGTAGGGATGCCAGAGCCATCGCGCAGCCCAGCGGATTTCCTAAAAACGTACTCGTGTGCAAGGCTTCGCCCGCCGAAGGAGGCCAAGCATCCATAATATCACTTCGCCCAACACAGGCGGAAAGAGGAAATCCATTGGTGAGGGCCTTACCTAAACAAATAATATCAGGCGAAACCCTGCTGTGTTCACATGCAAAAAGGCATCCCGTCCGATTAAATCCGGTGTAAATTTCGTCCAAAATTAAGAGGACCTTGTGAGTGTCGCAAATACGACGGAGAAGCACGAGAAAATCAAGAGGGGGGATGACTTCTCCGCCTCGCGCCTGGATAGGCTCTACCAGAATACAGCCGATATCACGCGTGGCTATAACGTCCTCAATTTGCGTTTCCAGCTTTTTTAAGCAGAAATTAGAACAGTTTGGAAAATGAGAACCTTCCAAACGGAAGGCATCGGAGATCCCAAAAGGGCAGCGATAACAGGATGGATACGGTAATTGGACTGAGAATCGGCCCAGATGATGGGTGAAAGGCGTCCGGAAATAAGGGATTCCGCCAGTTTCCAGAGCGCCGTAGCTGAGACCGTGATAACCGCCAGTAAAAGAGAGCACGCCGACTTTGCCATTATAGAGAAGAGCGGTTTTGAGCGCAGCCTCAACACTTTCAGACCCGGAATTACAAAGAATCGTTTTGGCAGCGCCCAATCCCCAACGTTCAAAAGTCACCTTGCTGAGCATCTCACAGAGTTCCACCTTCGTTTCAGGAGGGTGGACATCACCCATGGCATGCCAAAGTTGAGAAATTTGTTGTTCCAAAGCGTGGCGAATAGAGGGTGGACTGTGCCCCAGACTGGTCACCCCAAAAGCCGAGGTAAAATCGAGGAAGCGATTGTTATCGACATCCCAGACATTCACCCCCTCCGCTCGTTTCCAAAAAATTGGGAAATCCCTGTCCAAATAAGTGATATTTTGGGATTCCACCACATGAAGTCGGTGAGCGAGTTGTCGGGATTGTGGGCCCGGGATGGGGGTGACCGCATGGGGTAACATTGTTCAGTCGTCGGTTGTGAGAATTGACAACTAAACTGATCTTACACAAGAAGGTAAGAAAAGTGCCAAAGGAATTTCATTTATTAGCCCAAATCCTTGGCTTCATGGCCGGGCTGTTGTGTTTTGCAAAAATTTAAAAGCACAGTTATCTTAAATATAGCGAAACGCCTATAAAATGATTACAAATTTGGCTGAAATTTTTGCTTCAGACGCGACGCGAAAACTAGGCCATATCCATGTGATACGGACTTGTTTTCGTAACAAAGTCTGGAGGAAAAATAGCGACAAAGGTGTGATCATTTTATAGGCGTTTCGCTATAGATGGTATTATATACGACCCAAGCCCCCACCGCAGCATTCGCGGTACGGGGGGGGGAACCACAAAGCAATAAGCATTTCAAGCTGTCCTGATGAGCTTCTTGTTTACGAACTCTCCAATTCCAAGTTCGGAGAGTTCGCGACCGAACCCGGAATTCTTTACCCCTCCAAATGGGAGTTCAGGAGCGGTCCATGTTGCTTGATTGATAAAGACCATGCCCGTCTCGATCTGGCGTGCGATTCGCTTTCCGCGTTCTACGTCTTTGGTAATTACCACTCCACCAAGTCCATATGGAGAATCATTTGCCAGTTTGATCGCGGCAGCCTCATTTTTCACGCGAAAAATGAGTGCTACTGGAGCGAAAAACTCCTGGTAATAGGCTGGATTGTGGGAATCGATGTCCGTTAGAATCGTTGGCTCAAGGAAATATCCGCGACGGTCTATTCGTTTACCACCCATTAGAACCTTCGCACCGGAATCGAGTGCTCCCTTGATCTGCTTCTCCACACCCTCAAGTGCAGATTGAGTACAGAGCGGAGCTAGCGTCGTTTTTTCATCCGCCGGATCACCGGGGATGAGCTTTTCCAGTTCCTTGCGAAAGCGATCAATGAATGAATCAGCGATTTTCTCATCGAGGATAAACCGTTTCGCCGCAACACAGCACTGACCTGCATTATTCATTTTTCCCCAGACTCCCCACTTGATAGCAATGTCCATGTCTGCATCATCCAGCACGATGAACGCATCGCTGCCGCCCAGTTCCATTGTACATTTCTTGAGAGCCTTGCCTGCCTCTACCGCGACGGCTGAGCCAGCTCGTTCACTCCCCGTGAGTGCCACACCCTTAATACGTTTGTCAGCTATCGTCACGGCGGCCTGCTCGTTGGAGAGAAAGACATTCGTATAAACTCCCGCCGGAGCTCCGGCATCAAGAAGCAGATTTTCAAACGCAAGCGCAGATTGTGGTACATTTCGCGCATGTTTTACAATGAGCGTATTTCCCACCATCAGGTTTGGTCCGGCAATGCGTGCTAACTGGTAATACGGAAAATTCCATGGCTCCACACAAAAAATCACGCCCAAGGGGGCATTCTCGACAATTGCCTCACCATGATCCACCTTGAGTTGTTTCGGTGCTAGGAACTGCTCAGCATTGTCGGCATAGTAATCCAGAATATCGGCGCTAAGATCTACCTCTCCGCCAGCCTCTCGAAGCAGCTTCCCCATCTCTAGGGTCAGGAGTTGAGCAAAGTCCCTGCGTTTTGTACGCATGAGTGAGGCAGCGGTTTTAAGGACGCTCTTGCGTTGAGCAAGTGTCCTTTGACTCCAGTCATTTTGATATGTGCTCTGCGCTTGCGCGATGAATTCTTCCAGTTGTTCATTGGTATGTTCTGGGAACACTTTTACTTTTTGTTCATTACTTGGATTTATAGTTTGATATGACATTGTAGTAAATTCTTACTCAAAGCAATCACGCATCTGGTTGCTTGGCGATGCTAATTAAATGCTTATTGTTACTGTTTGCCAATTCACAGTATTTTTAGCCAAAAATCCACCTCATTTCTTTGCACTTTTATTCTCCATGAATTCAGGAGAAGCCCAGTACTGAATTACCGGACGAAGTCCGCGAAGTCAGTAAATGGACTCATAGTTTTGGGCAGCGGATTTCCAGGAAAAATCCTTGGATAGGATGCGAGTAACTATCTGAGTCCACTGATCTTTTTTCCGAAAGATTTCCAGAGCGCGCCGAACTCCATCCAAAAGCGCTTCCGGGGTATTCTCATAAAATGCAAACCCCGTGCCGCCCTTGCTTGCCGAATCATAATCTTGAATAAATTGATAGAAACCGCTGCAAGCTCGAATGACCGGCACTGTTCCATATTTCAGTGCCATCATAATAGTGGCGCCATCGAGTTCGAGATCACTAGGCGAGAGAAAAATATCCACTCCGGCCAAAATCCGATGAACCAGGGAATCGTCATATTCTGAGAGATAAACAAATTTGGAAGGGTATCTATGAGCGACAAATTTTAACGCCGCGTCATATCGGCTGCTCTGTCCAAGCACGACGACTCTCACATCCTCCGCAAGCAAGCGGTCTAAAACCAGCAAGAAAATATCAAAGCCATCTGACGTTAACAACTGGCTGATAACAGCGATAGCTGGACCTTTTGGGGATGGAGCCAGACGCAACAATGGCAGCAACTCGGATGAGCATATGGATTTTTCTTTCGGTTCGGAAGGGCTGTTAAATTTAGGGATTAACTGATCACCTTCGGGATTCCCAATCCGTTCGTCCATTCCATTACAAATTCCGTGGACCTTCTTGGAATGCTCGCGAAGAACAGCATCTAATCCGCAGCCATGTTCTGGCCGTTGAGCTTCCCTCACATAGCGTTTACTGGGGAAAACAATAGCGTCAGAAAAAAGGATGCCCCCTTTAAGAAAATTCAAGCTTCCATAAAATTCCAAACCCGAAGCTGAAAAATAGTGCTTGGGGAGATTTGTGAATACAAAATCACGACTCCAAAAATTGCCTTGGTGCTCCAAAGAGGATATACTGAGAACTGTTTTAAAAGGCAAACTCGCATCCTTGACCATTGCCGGAATAAGCGCCGCTTGCCAGCCGTAACATTGGATCATCTCGGGCAAGGGGGAAATTCGGCGTGCGAGTTGGATCACACAACGGGCATAAAATGCAAACCGGGCGGAGTTGTCCGAATGACCGCGACCTTTGTTGCCGAAAGGCTCCGCACGATCAAAAAATTCATCTCTTCCAATAAATAACACCTGAATTCCGTCAGATGTGTGAGTCTCGAAAATTTCGCACGGCAGATATTGCGTGCCCACGGGGACTGAAAAGTGGACTCCGATGGATTTAGGATAAATTTTTTTATCCCTGAATAGCGATCGATAAAAGGGAAGAACGATGCTGACCTTGTGGCCAAGCTTGTGAAGTTCGCTTGACAAAGCAAGACAAGCTGAGCGTCCTGTTTCTATCAGAGGTTCACTGGAGGCCATTAGAATTTTCATAGCTTCGGGAACGACAAAGAAAAAAGCAGTACTTTGACAACTGTAGTGGTAACGGCAGTTACAAAATGGCGCCCATACCCTTCCGGATGAAAGCCGCAGTGTACTGACGATTCATCCTTGCGATAAACTGCGCAGGAATATTAGCAGGACAAACTGCTTCGCATTCATAAAAATTGGTACAACCACCAAAACCTTCCGCATCCATCGCGTGCACCATGTTGAGAACTCGGCGTTTCACTTCGGGCTGACCCTGCGGAAGGAGCCCCAGATGCGCAATCTTAGCGGAAACGAAGAGCATTGCGGAGCTATTTGGGCAAGCTGCCGCACAAGCACCACAACCAATGCAAGCGGCTGCATCCATGGCGGAATCAGCAATAGGTTTGGGTACGGGAGTCGTATTCGCGTCTGCTGCGGAACCACAGCGTTCGCTAATAAAACCGCCTGCCTGGATGATGCGGTCAAATGCGGAACGGTGGACTGAAAGATCTCGAATCACCGGGAAAGCGCCTACGCGGAACGGTTCAATATAAATAGTGGCTCCATCATGAAATTTCCGCATGTAGAGCTGGCAAGTGGTGCCACGTCCGGGTCCGTGAGGCACACCGTTGATTGTCAAACTGCAAGTTCCACAAATCCCCTCACGGCAGTCGTGATCAAATTGAATGGGTTCCTCTCCACGAGAATTCAGATCTTCGTTGAGGATATCGAGCATTTCCAAAAACGAAGCTTCCTTCGGAATGTTTTTTGCCTCGTAATCCACCATCTTGCCGGTTTCGGAGGGACCCGCCTGCCGCCAAACTTTAAGATGAAAATTCATGGGAATAATAACAACTATTTATAACTTCGTGTGGCGAGATGAACGGTTTCATAAACCAGCGGTTCTTTCACAAGAGAGGGAGCAGACTGCTGGCCTTCGAACTTCCAGGCAGCCACATAGGTAAAATTTTGATCGTCTCGCAGAGCCTCACCATCGCTGGTTTGATATTCCACACGGAAATGTCCTCCGCAGGATTCCTCGCGATGGAGTGCATCATGACACAAAAGCTCTCCGAGCTCCAGAAAATCGGCAACGCGTCCCGCCTTTTCAAGCGATTGATTAAAACTTTCATTCGAACCCAAGACATTCACATTTTTCCGGAATTCTTCACGCATCTGAGGAATTTTTTCCAAGGCAGCGGTTAAGCTTGCTTTGCTACGGGCCATCCCACAATTTTCCCACATGAGGTCGCCTAGCTGACGGTGGAAAAAATCCACTGATTGAGTCCCACGTATGGAAAGAAATTGAGCAATACGGTCTCGTGTGGCCTTTTCTGCATCCTGGAACGCGGGATGGTCTGTGCTGGGTCGCTTGCCAAATTGCTCGGAGAGATAAACACCCAGGGTGTATGGGATCACAAAATAGCCATCAGCAAGTCCCTGCATGAGTGCACTGGCGCCTAATCGATTGGCGCCATGATCGGAAAAATTAGCCTCACCAAGAACATAGAGACCGGGAATATTACTCATTAAGTGGTAATCCACCCACAGCCCGCCCATGGTGTAATGCATCGCCGGATAAATGCGCATCGGACGCTCATAGGCATTTTCCCCGGTAATATTGTCGTACATCTCAAACAGGTTCCCATAACGTTCCTCAACGGTTTTGTGTCCCAGTCGCTCTATCGCATCGCTGAAATCCAAGTAAACACCGCGTCCACCGGGGCCCACACCGCGTCCTTCGTCGCAGACTTCTTTAGCACTACGTGAAGAAATATCTCTGGGAGCGAGATTGCCATAACTCGGATATTTGCGTTCAAGATAGTAATCGCGATCTTGTTCGGGAATGTCCCTCGGGGCTTTATTGCAGTCCGCTTTTTGCTTTGGAGCCCAAACGCGCCCATCATTGCGCAGGGATTCAGACATTAAAGTGAGCTTGGACTGATAATGACCGCTCACAGGAATGCATGTTGGATGGATCTGAGTATAGCAGGGATTAGCAAACAATGCGCCCCGTTTATAAGCGCGATAAATGGCTGTGGCATTGCAGCCCTTTGCGTTTGTGGAGAGATAAAACACATTCCCATAACCTCCGGTGCAAAGAAGGACCGCATCGCCCGCGTGAGAACGGATTTCTCCGGTGACTAAGTCGCGAACCACAATACCCTTTGCATTCCCATCCACCAAAACCAGATCCAGCATTTCCGTCCGTGGAAACATTTTCACCTGCCCTAAGGCGATTTGTCGTTCGAGAGCTTGATAAGCACCTAAAAGGAGCTGTTGCCCGGTCTGGCCACGCGCATAAAACGTTCGAGAAACCTGAGCGCCGCCGAAAGAACGATTCGCAAGAAGGCCGCCATATTCGCGAGCAAAAGGCACTCCCTGTGCGACGCATTGATCGATAATAGAGGCGCTCACTTCAGCGAGCCGATAGACATTTGCTTCGCGGGAGCGGAAATCGCCGCCTTTAACCGTATCGTAAAAAAGACGAAAAACACTGTCCCCGTCGTTTTGATAATTCTTCGCAGCGTTAATACCGCCCTGAGCGGCAATGCTGTGAGCACGTCGTGGACTGTCTTGATAGCAAAAACATTCGATCTGATATCCCTGTTCTCCCAACGTGGCCGCCGCAGAGGCTCCAGCCAAACCGCTTCCCACGATCAAAATCTTAAACTTACGCTTATTTGCGGGATTGATGAGCTTGGTGTTGCTTTTAAATGAGGTCCATTTTTTTTCGAGCGGGCCCTCGGGAATCTTTGCGTCGAGTGTCATTTTAGAAGATCTTTGCCCAAACCAAAAAAGAAAATTGAGAGAGGAATGGAAACGTAGCCTACAAAAAGGATCCAGGCGATCCATCGACCGATGGCGTTGAAGAATGGCTGTAGGTCGCGGTTAGAAAGACCGAGAGTTTGAAATAAACTCCCGATTCCGTGACTCAAATGGAAAGCAAGGAGAGCTAAACCCAATATATAGAAGGCTACTATGTAGGGATTACGAAAACCGTATACCATCATCGCAAAAACATTGTGATGCCCCTCAGCAGTGTTGAGATGGGCATACTGAGGTTGGATAAATCCCCAGGTGAAGTGAGCAAGATGAAAGACCACAAAAGCCAAAACAATTAAGCCGCTGAGCCGCATCGTGCGGCTGAAGACGGTTGTTTGGATCTGGGTGCGGAATACAGTCTTCTTTGGCGTCGCCTTTGCGGCCGAATTCCACAAAAGCATCGTGAAATAGATATGGAGGAGAACCGCCAGGATCAAAATGACTCGTACCGTCCAAAGAAGAGGACTCCAGTCCCTGAGATGTTGCGCGTAACTGTTAATCCAGTCCGGCCCCAGAAAAATCGTGAGATTCCCCACGAGGTGACCAAAGACAAACAAAATCAGGATAACACCGGTAAGGGCGACGATAGTCTTCTGTCCAATAGAGGAACCCATCCAGGAGCGTCCAAAAGTTTTGGGTGCATTTGTAACTGCTGACGAAAACGACATACTTTCCTACCATTAGTTAGCGGGACCCTCGCTGGGATTCAATAGCTTTCCCTGTGCGCGAAAACCCGGACAAGAGATCTACAGCCGCAAATTCCTGGGCAGGAAGTCCCAACCATTCGTCGGATTTTTTAATTGCCCTGGCGTTTGTGGCTCAATAAGATATTCAATTTCAATGGGATACAGAATTATTCAGACTATTTTCTTAATTGCGATATTTTTTGTATCTTCTTCCCTGGCTATCCGTGCGGCGGCGGACGGGATGTCGCCTCCGCCTATCCAGGTTTTACCCGGTGAACATCGGAGCGAGTCAATGGACTTACGGATTGATACGGTTACCGGCATGCCAAAAATGACGGTGAGTGGCACACTATCCGTTGAGCGAAATGTATTTGTAGGTGTTGGTCAAAACAATGGGCGTCCCGAGATAGGGTCATTGAATCAAGAAGGCGACAGCAGCAGCAGTATCAGTGCACTGAACATGTTTATCGGAGGTTCTGGCGGGCAGGGTGACGTTACTCTGAAATCCGGTATAACGACGGTTGTCGAAGACGTCTATATTGGCGGCAAGCGAGATCAACTCGACGCCACGGGCTCCCTAACGGTTTCAGATCATGCAATAATGTATGCTCGTCAACTGAAGGTGGAAGACACTGGAAACGTAATGGTTGAGAACAATGGTAAAGTCTATGCAAGTTCCGTGGTTTTTGAGCCACCATCCTCCAGCGGTGCTACTACTGGAACTATCACATTAAACGATGACGGCTATCTGGTTACAAATTCGGTGATTACCTCTCAAGCGGACCACGCTATCGTATTGAACGGAGGGGCGCTTGAGCCAGGCTGGCGGTCTGACACTGATACTGCCAGACCGGAGAATGCCGAAATTTCCGGCCCGGGCGTCTTACGTATCGAAAAAAATGGTGGCATAATTAACGCTAACGCCGAACGAGTCAATATTGCTTTGCGAATCGAAGGCACCGGCACACTGACGCTAATAGATACGGATATGGGTACCGTGACTCTATCCGGAAATAATACTTATTTGGGCTCCACTATCGTTCAAGTCGGTACTTTAGCTGCAGGCGGCACAAATACATTGAGTCCGAATTCAAATATTCATTTAGGCTATGCAAGTACCCTCGATATCAATGGCGCCCCTCAGGTCATTGGTGCATTGTTAGGAGAAGAAACTTCGACCGTGACCAACAATGGAAGTATTGCTGCAAATCTCACTGTTGGCCAAAACAACAAAAATGGCGAGTATCGTGGAACGATCCTGGATGGTGGTGGCTACGCCTATCTCGGTGTGCATAAAGCGGGGAGCGGAACACAAATTTTTATAGGGAACAATCGATATACAGGCGGAACGGTAATTCATAAGGGTGCCCTTCAGGTAGGAAATGGAGGAACGAGTGGCTCAATAATAGGGAATATTAACAATAGCGGTGTCTTTATAATCAATCGGTCAGATGAAATGAGTCTCCCAGGAAATATTGAAGGCGGTGGTACATTCGTCAAAGAGGGCTCCGGCAATTTGATACTCAATGGGAAAAATGTGTACTCTGGAACGACCTTCATAAAATCTGGTACTCTTTCTCAAGGAAAGGCAAATGCGTTTAGCCCCAATTCAGACGTGTCCATGGAGACAACGACCGTTTTGGATTTACTAGGAAAAGACGGCCGCATCGGAGGACTCTCCGGAAACCGTGGTTCCAAAGTCACAAACAGCGGCATTAGTGACGCAACCCTTACTGTGGGAACTAATAGCTCTGGTGGAAATTTCATTGGAAATATCGAGGATGGGCCAACATCGTCCGTTTCCCTGAATAAAGATGGGACCGGTACCCAGATCCTCAGTGGTACTAACACCTATTCCGGAAAAACGATCGTTAGCGATGGTACCCTCGCGCAGGGCGCTAAGAACACTTTCAGCGCTAGGTCGGATGTTGTCATAAAAGCAAAGGGGACCATGGATGTAAGAAGTCAAGACAGTGCCATTGGAAGCCTTTCCGGAGCCGTGGGTGCTAAAGTGACCAGTACAGGAACTGGCAATGCAGTCCTTAATATCGGGGCTACCAATTCCAGCGGCACTTTTCATGGAGTCATTAAGAATGATCCGTCATCATCACTTTCTATACATAAAGTAGGAACCGGGACTCAGGTATTCACTGGAGACAATACCAATACAGGCACGCTCGTGATTAGTTCGGGAGCCCTTCAATTAGGTAATGGAGGGACAAGCGGATCATTTGTCAGTCCGGAAATTCAAAATGATGGAGCCCTCATCATCAATCGTTCGGATGAAGTGATCCTCACCGGGACCATTCAGGGAACTGGTTCTTTAGCTCAAATTGGGAGTGGCACCACAATTTTAATTGCCAACAACATTTATACAGGCGGCACTACTATTGATGCAGGTACTCTCGTTGGTACGACGTCTTCACTTCAAAGAAACATCTCTAATCGCGGGCGACTTGTCTTTGCGCAAACCGGTACCGGTGCATTTATTGGCACTATTTCCGGCTCTGGAGGAGTAATTATTAACAGTCCCGGCGGGGGAGTAACTTTTAATAGCGACCAAACATACACGGGCGCTACCGTTGTCCAAAACGGAGCTCTTTTTGTAAATAGATACCTGAAGAGTACTACTGTGCAGGTCAATCCGAGAGGAATTCTAGGCGGCACGGGAACGCTCAGAGGGGATGTGATCAATTCCGGCACAATCCAACGAGGAGATGATCCATTAGCTCTAACAATTAATGGTAACTATACTCAGAATTCCAATGGCGCATTTGTTACTCAACTTGAAAACGAGAGCGCCTACGATCGCCTCGCAGTAGGGGGCAATGCGGAATTGGATGGAACTCTACGCGTTGGCCTTGTGGGCGAATCCATACCTAGCGAGGGCGCTGAATTTACCATTTTGACTGCCGCAGGCACGAGAAAAGGCGCGTTCGGGGATTTGTATCTTCCTCCAAAAGTCCCGCTTGAGATTATTTATGGTGTGAACGATATTCGATTACTCGTTCCAAGAAAAGAGCCTGTTCAGGTTTTGGAATCGCTTGCGCCTTCCATGAGCGAGGCACCGTATATTAAGAATCTCGCTCTTCACACTGGAAACCTGGTAAACAATAGGACACTTAGAAGCGATAACATTCAAATTGGACCGGATGCTACACTGAGCGGTACGGGTGTTCTTATTGGCAGGCTCGTAAATTCCGGCGTAGTAAGTCCTGGAAATAATGGAACAAATGGTACGATGACCGTCCATGGTGGCTATGTGCAGAATCCTACCGGAATTCTGGTGATCGATGGTGCTGATGATCGCCTGAGAGTTATTGGTACCGCTCAATTAGATGGAACGCTTCACCTGTCAGATAAATTTAGTCCTAATGATCGCCCAGACTTTACGTTTTTGATTGCCGATGGCGGAATTACGGGGACCTTCAGCGGGCTCAATGTTCCTCCGGGGGCGGCATTAAAAATAGTTTACAGTACCAACGAGGCTCGACTTTCCAATGTCAACGAGGTTCGACTCTCTGTCACATCTACTTTTGTCGGGCAGACCCCTCGCCAGCAAGTGATGGCGGACGCTCTCAACACGACTGTTACCATTGCAGCGAAAGACATTGTAGGACAAAGTAGCGGTACTGGAGCTGACCCGCCGATTGGCGCAAGTAGCACTTCCGATCCGAGTAATGCCTCAGTAAAAAGTAGCTCGATAGGAGATACATACCGCGGAAATTTGGGTGTATTTATCTGGCTACTAGCGACCCTTTCGCCCGAAGAGGCGGCGTCTTATTTGGAGCAATTGGCTCCTCTCATCGTCATAAACATCAAAGATATTATTTTTAATGCGGCAAACACTCAATATGGACAGCTTACGGCACGGCTTGCAGCTATGCGAGCGGGTGTCAATCGTGTTTCCCTCAATGGGCTTGCTTGGGAGCCCATGTTCGAACGGCTGAGCAAACATGAGGCAAAGACAATCCGGAACAGGAAGGGGATAATGACTGATTTGCAGGAGCCTTACTCTCGTTGGGACGTGTTCGCCTCGGCGTCGGGCGTATTTTCCAAGATCAATAATCCTAACGACTTGCCGAGAATTAATTCTATGACGGGTTATTTTTGTGCGGGTGCCGATTCTCGCATCAATGACTACGTCAATACTGGAATCTATGTGGGCTATCAGGGCTTCAAAGCCTGGTATTCGGATGGGGCGTGGTTGCGAAGTAATGGTGTGAAGTTTGGGCTGTATGGGACGGCTCGTTGGGAGGGATTCTATCTCAATACGATAGTCGGTGGGGGGGCTAATTTTGTGAATATGAATCGGCCCATTAATATTAAACATCGCAATTGGGTAGTACGCAGCTATCCATTTGCCGGAGAACTGAATTCCCTATTAGGTGGTGGCTATGAATTGAATCTGGGGCCCTGGAGATTCGGAGTTAATAATTCCATTCAATACACATACCTGGGGGTTTCTTCTTTTCAAGAATTTGGAGCCGGAACTCTCAATGTTAGGGGAGGTCCTCACAACCCGAGCTCATTGGTGTATTCTCTCGGAGGCAATATCTATTATCTGTGGGAGATTTTTCCCGGATATCAAGTGCTCCCTACGATAGGCCTTTCTTGGCAGCACGAATTCCTAAATTATGGACAAAGAATTGTTGGGGCATTTGCCAACGGGCTAGGCGCACCGTTTTATTTCTACACGCCAACTGGAGCACGTAATAATGCGTTTGGCACTGCGGGGGTGACAGCTCAGCTAGGCCGCCGCATTGGAATGTATGCTTATTATTCGCCTCAATTCGGTGGGGGACAGATTGTTTCACACGGCGTGGCTGTCGGCTTAACGCATCATTTTTAGAGCTGCCGCCAACGAAGTTGGCGACAAAAAGAGCTCGCCCTGCAGTGACGCCGATGCATAGTGTTGTTTCTTCATGATCGAAGATCTTCAATTAATTGACACCTCCGGGCTCGCCGGACGCTTGGCTGAGTTGCGGAGGTTTCTTTGACTCACCTCGACTGACGCGGCGTCTCAGCGACTTGGAGGCGGAGATGGCTTCTCCCACCTTTTGGGACAAGCGTGAAAAGGCTCAAAGTATTGTTCAGGAAGCTTCTGAGCTTCGTTCCAAACTCGGGCCCCTTGACTTGCTTCAAAAACAACTGGATGACTTGGAAGTTCTCAAACAAATTGCATCGGAGGAGTCTTCGAGTGAAGCTCTGACTCTTGCTCTGAAAGAGGTCCATACCGAATATCAACGACTGACAGAAGAAATATCGCGATTTGAACTTCTTCAATTCCTGTCCGGTGAGTTTGATCGTAATCCGGCATTTCTCACGGTCCACGCCGGTGCGGGTGGCACGGAGTCCTGTGATTGGGCGCGCATGCTTTTGCGCATGTACACCCGCTGGATGGAGCGAAATTCCATGGGATATGAGGAGATCGATTTTCAGGAAGCTGAGGGCGGTATTAAATATGCGACTCTCCGAGTCACTGGCAACTATGCCTATGGCTATTTGCAGACTGAAATGGGTGTGCATCGGCTGGTTCGCATTTCTCCTTTTGATGCAAACAAACGGCGTCATACATCTTTTGCGAGTGTTGATGTCGTGCCTGAAATTGAAGACGTCCCAATTTCTATCGAAGAACGGGATCTGAAAATCGACACCTATCGAAGCGGCGGCAAGGGTGGTCAAAATGTTAATAAAGTGGAAACCGCTGTGCGGATTACCCACACTCCCAGCGGTATTGTAGTCGCCTGTCAAAATGAAAGAAGCCAGCTTAAGAATCGCCATACGGCCCTTAAGATGCTTAAAGCCAAGCTCTATCAATTGGAAGCGGACAAAAAGCAGGCTGAAATTGATCGACAGTATGGAGAAAAGGGGGATATCGCCTGGGGAAACCAAATTCGCTCTTACGTGTTTCAGCCCTACCAGCTTGTGAAAGACCTGCGAACGGGGGTTCAAACGAGCAATGTACAAGAGGTCATGGACGGGGCCATTCAGCCTTTTATCGAAGGAGAATTGAGGGGACTTACCTATAAAAAAAATACTTCGAAAGCTGATGAGGTCTAACTAGATAATCCGGCCTCTCGGACATTTTGCAAATCAATGTTGCTTGCGCCCTGATTTCTTATCTTGCGACTTTGACAGGAATGTAGCATTTGGGAGAGATGAGATTTTTATCCGTCTGCTTGGTTTTGAGTCTTGTTTCATTGGCAGCGTGTAGCCGCTCGGAGCGCCCGGCCGTAAAAATCGGCCTAAATGCGGAGTTAACAGGGGAAAATCCTGCGATTGGGGCTTCCTGTAAAAATGCTGCGACTCTTTTTGTTGAACAAATCAATTCAACCGGCGGCATTCAGGTAGGAGACAAAAAATTGCCTATTCAGCTCATAGTGAGAGACAATGGTGGTAAGGCGGAGCAGGCCGTATCCGCTGCTCAAAAGTTAATCGTCCAAGAGAACGTATTGGCAATGGTAGGTCCCAACATGAGTGCGTGCGCTATTCCGGCCTCAGAAATCGCCGAAAATGCACAATGTCCCATGATTTCGCCATGGTCGACCAACCCGAAGACAACACAGACAGCAACGGGCACTCCAAAACAATACGTCTTTCGCACCGGTTTTACGGAAACACTTGAAGCAGTTGCTTTGGCGAAATTTGCTCTCGATAATTTGAAAGCGAAGCGAGTGGCGGTTCTCTATGATGTGTCGTCTGAGTCCCCTAACACTATATCCACTCTCTTTCGCCAAGGGTTTGAAAAAGGGGGAGGAACTATTACCGCTTTTGAAACCTATACAACTGGCGATCGCGATTTTTCCGCCCAGTTGACTAAAATGAAAGCAAGTCAACCGGACCTAATTTTTCTGCCAGCCTATTATAATGATGTTGCGTTGATTGCTCGGCAGGCTCGTCAGTTGGGGCTCAATCAACCGCTTTTAGGGTTCAATTCCTGGAGTACCCCTGAAATCATCTCTCTGGCAGGTAAAAACGTGGAGGGGGCGTACTTTAGCAACCACTATTCCACTCAAATCGCCACGCCTGTTGCCCAAAAGTTCATTGCCGACTATCGTGCCAAATTTGGCCAAGAACCCGATGACATTGCTGCGTTGACCTATGATAGTTTCCAGTTGCTCGTAAAAGCTATCGAAATTGCTGGAAAACAGGATCGTACTGCGGTTCGAGACGCGCTTTTCAAAGTAAAAGATTATCAGGGTATTACCGGTGTCATTCAATACACACCGGGATCGGGAGATCCTTCCAAGAGTGTCGTCATACTACGGATCCAAGACGGAAAATTTGTTTGGGTGACCAATATCAATCCATAAACCGTCCAATGGATGGGAAACGTGCAGAATGCTCTAGCTAGTACTCCCTTTACTGTTCATATTAAAGATGCTGGTCAAAGCAGGTGAATGATCCAATACATCCTTCAACAGAGCATTAATGCTATTCAGCTAGGGTCCATCTATGCCTTAATCGCTTTAGGCTACAGCCTGGTATACGGGGTTCTCACCATGATCAACTTTGCGCATGGCGATGTATTCATGGTGGGAGCCTTTCTTTGTCTTTTTTTTGCGATTTCCGTACCCATGCCGTTCTTTATCCTTCTGATCCTAGTGATGATAGGAACTGCTATTTTGGGAGGCTTGATCGAACGGTTGGCCTATCGTCCTTTGCGATCGGCGCCTCGTGTTTCCGCAATCATTACAGCTTTAGGCTGTGGTTTGATTTTGGAAAACACGATGCTCAGTTTCTATCCTTATCCGAAGGCGATGCCGATTTTGATGGATGTGACATATTTTTCCGTTGACGGCGGGATCAATTTTTCGTCCCTCCAAATTCTTATCGTCCTTGTGTCAGTGGGACTGATGTTAATTTTGGATTTTGTGGTCCGTAAAACCCCATTTGGGATGGCCATGCGTGCGGTTTCTTTTGACGCGACAGTGGTGCCGTTGATGGGAATTTCTTGTAATCGAGTCATCAATTTAACTTTTGTGCTCGGCGCAGCCTTAGCTGGCGCGGCGGGTGTACTTTATAGCGCGGCTTATCCGATCGTGAGTGCGACGATGGGAATTTTAGTGGGCTGGAAAGCATTTGTAGCGGCCGTCGTAGGGGGTATTGGCGATTTGCGCGGCGCAGTAGTCGGCGCTTATCTTTTAGGGGCTGTGGAGGTACTGACAGTGGCTTTTCTACCCTCCACATATCGTGATTTGATTGTGTATTCGCTTCTTCTTGTCATTCTGGTTTTTAGACCCAATGGTCTTTGTGGCCGCCCTCCGAATCAAAAGGTATGAAGTGCCATTTCCCTACGCTCCCTCGAGGGACCATATTGATATTGGTGATTCTTGGATTTCTGGCTACATTTTTTGCTTCGCAACTGGGACTCAATTCCTATGCCGAGCACGTTTTGATCATCGTCGGTATTAATATTATTCTTTGCGCCAGCTTAAATCTGGTCAATGGTTACATGGGAGAATTTTCCGTGGGGCATGCTGGCTTTATGAGCTTGGGTGCCTATACTTCCGCAGTCATCACGACAAAAATCTTTCCAAACATATCCGGAGCAACCGCATTATCTGGAGCCACCGCTTTTTTACCAGCTATCATAGCTGGGGGTATTGTTGCCGCGCTCGTTGGATTCTTTCTTGCCCTTCTGTCATTCAATACCAGGGGAGATTATCTTGCCATTGTGACCCTCGCGTTTTTAATGATCGTAAAATCCGGATTTGAAAATCTGTCGTTTGTTGGCGGGCCCAGGGGAGTATTGGGAATTCCCCATTTGACTACCTTGGCGTGGACATTTGCATGGGTGGTAATTACTATTTGGTCGATTCGAAATCTGATTTATTCCAAATTTGGGCGCGCGGTTGTGGCTATTCGTGAAGATGAAATTGCAGCCAATGCCATGGCCGTCCGGACCCGTGAGGCAAAGATTATCGCATTTGTTGTCTCCTCATTTTTTGCCGGCATCGCTGGCGCCCTATTTGCTCATCAGATTTTATTCATTAACCCTTCAAGTTTTGATATCATCAAATCCACGGAGATCTTAGTGATGGTCTACTTAGGGGGAATCGGATCACTTTCCGGTTCGCTCCTCGGTGCCGTTATCTTCACATTTCTTTCAGAGTTCCTTCAACCCCTTGGCACGTGGAGGATGGTCATTCTTGCACTCCTTTTGGTTACTCTCATGCTGTTTTACCCTAGAGGTCTCTTCGGAATGCGTGAATTGAAAATTTTTATTCCGAGACGGGAGTGGAAATAAAAATGACGCCGCTTTTGGAACTTCAAAAGGTGACAAAACGATTTGGGGGGCTTTGCGCTGTTACGGACTGCTCATTTAAGGTGCTTATGGGGAAGACCCATGGTGTAATTGGGCCCAATGGCGCCGGCAAGACCACAATCTTCAATTTGATTACGGGGATCTATCGTCCGACGGGGGGAAGGATTCTATTTCGGGATAGGAATATTACGGGTCTCAGACCAAACCAAATCGCTCAAAAAGGAATTGGGCGCACATTTCAAAATATTCGACTTTTTAAAAATCTCACTGTCCTGGACAACGTGAGAGTAGCCTTTGATGCCCACTTACACTATACAGCGTGGGGGGCTCTCCTATCCTGGAGAAGCGCTTGCAAAGGAGAAGCGGATTCCTTGGAACAAACCAGAATCCTTTTGCGGAAATTCGAATTGGATAGCTACGCTCATACCGTAGCAAGGCATCTTCCTTATGGATTTCAGCGACGACTAGAGATTGCTCGTGCGCTGGCTTTGCAGCCTACTATTTTACTTTTGGATGAACCTGCCGCTGGAATGAATCCGGTTGAAACCGAGCAATTAGGAGAGTTCCTGCAATGGATACGGGAAGCGTTTCAGGTGACCATCCTCCTGATTGAACATCACATGAAATTAGTAATGAAAATTTGTGATAGCATTACTGTATTGGACTTTGGGGTGACAATCGCCGAAGGGACCGCCGAAGAGGTTCGTTCAAATTGCCGTGTGGTGGAGGCTTATTTAGGAGTAGAGGAGAACTAGCTATGAGTGATGATGTGCTTCTCAGAGTACGTGATCTGGAAGTTTGCTACGATGACATCCAGGCGGTGAGAGGTATTTCCTTTGAAGTGCACCGTGGGGAAATATTTACCCTGATCGGTGGAAATGGCGCCGGAAAAACCTCCACCCTCCGAGCCATCTCCGGGATCTGCAAGTTTCGAGGCGAAATATCCTTTCTGGGAAAGAATTTAGCCGGGACACCAGCGGAAGCAATTGTCGCGTTGGGAGTGGCTCACGTTCCGGAAGGCCGGGGTATTTTTGGCAATTTAACCGTTTCTGAAAATCTGAGATTAGGAGCATGGGTGCGCAAGGATCGTCAGGCCGTGGCGGCCGATCTAAAACGCGTCCTGAAGATATTTCCGAGATTAGAAGAAAGGTTACGGCAACAGGCGGGGACACTCTCCGGCGGGGAACAACAAATGCTTGCCTTGGCGAGGGCTATTCTGAGTGGCCCTCAAATGTTGCTATTAGATGAGCCTTCCATGGGAATAGCGCCATTACTTGTGAAGGAAATTTATCGGGTGCTTGAGGAAATCAATCGCATGGGCGTTTCGATCCTTCTTGTGGAGCAAAATGCTAATCTCGCCCTTCGGATAGCGTGTCATGCGGGTCTGCTGGAAACCGGTCAGCTCGTTATGACAGGCTCTGGTACAGATTTGTTGGGAACACCGCGTATCCAAGAAGTTTACCTCGGAGCCTAAGCCGGCTGCGCCAGTCATTCTGGTAACCTGTAGCTCAAGAAAGGCTTCGTATGCGATGATTGGCTTCTAAAAGAAGCTGACGTGCTATCGGAGTCCGCGCGCGAAGAAAAATTCCTTGCCTGAAAGCGCTACCACGGCTTGAATATTTGTCTTTCCTTTTTGTTCCAGTGTAGCTCAGCGGTAGAGCGACCGGCTGTTAACCGGTTGGTCGTAGGTTCGAATCCTACCACTGGAGCCAGGATTGGCAGCGCTGGTTGGCTTCTTGGGGCCTCTTTACTAAACTGGGCTGGGCTCTTTTACGCCAAACAATGGGGACCAAGTAAAGAGAGATGGTTTTAGGCCTCTCTATCAAAGGGGAAATGCTCAGGATTCAGTCTTCAGCCTTCTCGCCCACGGGGCACATTTTGACGATTTTCGGATCAAAGCGGCCGAGCACATCAACGAGATCCTTTTGCGCAGCCATCACTTGCGTGATGTCGCGGTAAACACCAGGGACTTCATCGAGGCCGGCACTCAGGAGCGTTACATCGCTTTCAGCGAGGAATTTTTTCACGGCGCTCCAGGTGAAGGACCTTAGGGCTTGTGTACGGCTCATGACGCGGCCGGCTCCGTGAGATGCGGAATTCAGCGATGTTGGCTCTCCCTTACCACGAACCACAAAGCCTGGTGAAGCCATCGAACCAGGTATGATCCCCAGTATACCAATACCGGCAGGTGTCGCTCCCTTACGGTGGACAACGAGCTCGCGTTCGAGGTTTTCGACTACATGCCGTTCCTTCCACGCAAAGTTGTGATGATTTTCGATATCCAGGATTACCGACACATCAAATCTTCTCGCGATATGTTTGTGAATGAGCTCGTGGTTGGCGGCGGCGTAGCGTCCCATGAGATTCATCGCAGCCCAGTATTCCCGGCCTTCGGCTTCATCTAATGAAAGCCAAGCGAGGCGTTTCAGTTCCTTTGGCAATTCCGAGTGGTGTTCCGTCGCTATACGGCTGTAGTGTTGGCAGACCTGCGCACCGGTTCCGCGCGAGCCGCTGTGCGAAAGGAGCGCAACATATTTGCCAGGTTTTAGGCCGAGCGCTGGTGCCTGTTCCCCATCAACAACAAATGCACCAAATTCCACAAAATGATTTCCGCTGCCGCTGGTGCCAAGTTGTGCCCATGCTTTGTCTCGCAAGCGTTCGGTAATCGGCGAGATACTCCAATCTTCATCCATGACTTCGTGCTCACGGCGCTGCTTAAAGTTTGCGCCAATACCGAAGCGTGTTTCGCTTTCGAGAATATTGGCGAGCCGATCTTTCTGTCCCGCAATGGTATTTGCCTTACAATCGAAGACAGTCATTTTCATGCGGCAGGCAATGTCCACGCCGACCGCGTATGGAATTACCGAATTTTCCGTTGCGAGTACTCCGCCGATCGGAAGACCATAACCGACGTGTGCGTCGGGCATAAGTGCACCTACCACTGCAACCGGCAGGGCGCAGGCGTTTGCCATTTGCTGAACTGCTTCCGGTTCAAGATCAGTACCCCACTGGTGCCACGGAGCGAGTCTCTTGCGATGCTCAAAAGTATTCACGGCGATATCCAAAAATTAAAATGCTGAAGTAATTTGAAATCCAAGGATATTCGCATTCCTCAGTGTATTGTCCGAAGCGGGGTTGATGATGTATTGATAAAATAGCTTAAAGGCGATCCATCTTGTAAGCATAAACTTATAATCAACTTCCAAGACGGACTGGCTAGTAGCACGAGGGAGATGTTTGGATTGGTTGAAAGCAGAAAAGTAGGGACTGTATGTACCGTAGGCGTAGCAGAGAGAGAGCTGATCGTTATCACGCGTTGGGATAAGTCCCTGAAAATCGAATCCTATATGAAAATAGAATGGTAGGATATTGCTGTAAGGGGGAGCGTAAGAAAAGAGGCTGAAAAAGCTGAGGCCTTTTTGAGGAATTTGCGCGTTATCACTTATTGCATTTTGGGTGAGGGCAGCAGAAGAGCCCATACGAAAGAGGAGTTGGTCTGCTTGCCAATAAAAACCATACTGGCCGAGACCCTGGTTCCATGTCGAATTATCCGATGGAGCACCATACCAGTAACCCCCAAAGACATACTTGCCGGGAAGTTGGGAAGGACCAATTTGGGGAGTGATCCCGACCTCTGAGATTGTATACAGGCCGTTGGGCTTGCCTGGTATTCGGGATCCTCGGAAGTCCGCACCATGATTTTGCGTTGCGGTGACTCCAGGTGCAGCCACATAGAATCCAGCTTGTCCATACAGCCAATTAGTGGGAATGACTTTGAAATATCCACCCCAGGCTACGTAACTACTACTCCAAGGAATATTGGTACCGAGGCCCTTGTCAGTATAAATTGCGCGGTTAACAAAAAGTTTGGAAGCGGGCTGTTGCAAAAAGATATCGTAGGGATTTTGCCAGCCGCCTGAAATGGTGAGGAGATTTGTCACGCCAAAAAGTTTTGGTGTGACATAAGTCAAATAAAATGGTCGCAAGCGAAAATACATTCCGCCGTCGATGTGACTGGGATGAAACGAGGATGCAGCTCCGACGAAATTGTTTGGATTTTGTCCTTCGCGCCAGCGTACCCCGCTTGTGAAACTGAGCCCTGCGAGGGTCTCCGTTAGAAAACCGAATTCATAGGTTGTGGTGAGCCGTATTTCTTGATTCCATGCAGCTCCGGTATTTTTTCCCCCGGCCACATTTCCGTAAAAAAAGCCCCTGTAAGCAGTTTGGATGGTGAGACCTGTATGTGTTTCTAGTAAACGGACGGTAGGACCCAGGATGGGGGGAGCCTCTTTGAGGGTATTCCATCCCAGCAAATCTGAAACGTTTATATCAGCGCCTTGACTGGTGCTGCAAAGAAACAGTACGACAATGGCAAATAGGACAAAGGTCCTAAAATGTCGCATAGACTTCGAATCCCAAGACACTTGCATTCTTTATGGAGTGATCGGAGGCGGGATTAATAAAAAATTGGTAAAAGGGTTTAAAATTTAGCCAACGGGTGATTGCTATGTTGTAATCAATTTCTAATACGTACTGGTTGTCGGGTTCAGCCAGATGGTGGGCTCGCTTTGATTCTATCAATTGATGACTATAGAATCCTTCTCCATAAATAATTCCCAATTTATCGTGGTCACGTGTGGGAATGAGGCCCTCATAAACTAATCCAGTATGAAAATAAAAAGTTAATGTATTATTGTAGGGTGGTGCATATGTTAGGATACTAAAAAAATGTAACCCTTTTTCGGATTGGTTTGTTGAAGACTCGTTTGTTGCTGAGGAATCAGTAAAGATACTAGCGGGTGCTCGATACAATTGCTGATCGACTTGCCAATAAAATCCGCATTGACCCAGCTCGTGCGTTCCATTCCACGAAGTATTATGAACTCCGAACCAGTAGCCTCCAAAAACATATTTTCCAGGGAGATGGCCAGGGCCCAATTTTGGGGTGAGTCCGATTTCTGCAATTGCAAATAGCCCGTTTGGTTTCCCAGGCATTTGTGAGCCTTGAAGGTCCCAACCATGGTTTTGGTTGGCGGTGTCTTCGGGGATTGCCATGTAAAGACCTGCTTGGGCATAGAACCAGTCATTCGGTTTAATTTTTATGTATCCGCCCCATGCTGAATAGCTGCTTGTCCAAGGGATATTTGCGCCTAATCCTTTCGCAGATTCAAACATGTTGTTTACAAAGAGCTTGGAGAGGGGTTGCTGAACGAAAATTTCATAAGGACTTTGCCAGCCGCCGGCGAGTGTTAAAAAATCTTTTGTTCCAAAAAGTTCGGGAATGACATAACTGAGGTAAAGAAATCGAAAACGCAGATATTTTCCGCTTTCAATATTACTCGGTTGAAATGCGGATGTGGCTTCAACGAGGCCATTTGGATTTTGTCCGTCGCGGTCGCGAATTTGTCCGGTTAAGGTAAGACCTTTTAAGGCCTTTGTAAGAAAGCCAAAATCATAGGTAGCCTCCAGTCTGACGTCCTGGTCCCAGGCAGCGCCTCTGGAGCGTCCTCCATCTAAATTTGCATAGAAATAACCTCTATAAATTCCTTTGATAGTGAGACCTGTCTTTTCCGACAGGTCTTTTGCAGATGGTCCCAGTATCGGAGGCGAACTATCAGACCATTTGAAAACATCGATTTTTTGAGATACCTCAGGTTGAGAAGGCTGAGTGGATGCCTTCGAAAAATTTGAAGTGCTCAATAATATGCTCAGAGGGAGTGTGATGCTCAGAGGGAGTATGAGAAGTGTGTCGATCTTGTCCGGCCGGAGTCGGAGACTGAAAGTCATAAATTAGAGTGTCAGGGGCGGCGGCATAAAATCTATGACTTGTTAAGTCGTCATTTAAAATAAATGCGGTTTTGTTACCCAAAAATGCCAGTTGTTTTTTCAAGCAAATGAACTACTATCCCCAATTACCCCTTATCGAGAGGGGGGTCGTCGGGAACTAGGGAAATCAGACTCAAATAAAAAAGCCATCCCGTGGGATGGCTTTTTATGAATCCGTTTCTAAAACAAACGGGAGTTAAGATGTTAAGGCTTCGGCTTGAGGAGCAGCTTTTGCGTCACATTCCAGCATAGCAGCTCTGCGACTGAGTTTGACGCGGCCCTTGTCATCGATACCGATGCATTTGACCCAGATGCTGTCTCCGATGGCAACAACGTCCTCAACTTTTTTAACCCGAAAATCAGCGAGCTCGGAAATATGGACTAATCCGTCCTTGCCAGGAAGCAGTTCTACGAAGGCTCCAAATTCCTTAATAGAAACCACTTTTCCTTGATAAAGGTCTCCTATCATAATTTCCTTGGTCATGCTTTGAATAATATCTTTGGCACGATTGAGGCTTTCTGCATTATTGGAATAAATGTGGACTGAGCCGTCGTCTTCGATATTAATTTCGGCTCCGGTTTCCGCCACAATTCCGCGAATGGTCTTTCCACCCGGTCCAATTAACAGACCGATTTTGTCACTGGAAATTCGGAGAGTTTCAATGCGGGGTGCATAAGGATTGAGATCCGCACGGGATGTGGGGAGGGTTTCCGCCATATGTTCCAGAATTTTGGCTCTTGCCTCAGTGGCTCTGGAGATTGCTTCGATTAAGATATCATGCGTGAGGCCTGGAAGTTTTAAATCCAATTGAAATCCGGTAACACCTATGGAGGTTCCACAGAGTTTAAAATCCATGTCCCCGAAATGATCCTCTGAACCGAGGATATCGGTGAGAGTTGTATAGCGAGTCAAGGAACCGTCGTCTGCGAATTCAGTCACGAGACCTACTGAGATCCCTGCTACGGGGCGCTTGATGGGGACTCCTGCGTCCATGAGAGCCAGTGTACCGCTACAAACAGATGCCATGGAAGTAGAGCCATTTGATTCCATGACTTCGCTGCTGACTCGAATGGCATAAGGGAATTCGGACTCCGGCGGGACAACGGGAGCGATGGAACGTTCGGCGAGAGCGCCATGTCCGATTTCGCGACGGTTGCTGCCTCCGAATCTCCCTGTTTCGCCCACGCTAAAGGGCGGGAAATTATAATGAAGGATGAAGCGCTTTGTAACTTCTCCTCCGCCGTAGGCATCGATGGTTTGGGCTTCGTCGGTGGTGCCCAAAGTCGCCAAGGCAAGGGCTTGAGTTTCCCCACGTTGAAACAACGCCGAGCCATGGGCTCGCGGGATGAGTCCGGCTTCAGAAGAAATCGGACGCAGCTCATGAAGTGCGCGTCCGTCGCACCGTTGCTTCCGATCGAGGATGCTAACCCGAAATGCCTTCTTCTGAAGGTAATCAAACGCCTGTGAAATCTCGAAAGCGCTCGCCTCCGGATTTTTGGCCAAAACGGCATTTTTGACTTCTTCCTTGAGTGCTTCGACTGCTTTTGAACGAGCCTGTTTACCGGTTGTATAAATGGCAGCTTCGATGCGGTCGCCCGCCACTTGAAAGGCGATTTCCAAAATAGCGTTATCCACAGTGAGCAGGGTAGCCGTTCGTTTGGGTTTGCCAACCAAACGCTGCAATTCTTGTTGGGCTTCCACAAGAATTTGTACATGTTTCTGTGCGAAAGCGATGGCCGCCGTAAATTCCGATTCGGGAAGTTCTTCCGCAGCACCCTCAATCATGATCACCTTTTCACCGTCTCCGACATAAACAAGGTCGAGATCGCTATGAACACGCAGCGTGTGGGGAGGATTGACAACAAATGTTCCGTTAATGCGGCCTACCCGAACTGCCCCAACTGGTCCGGCAAATGGAATGTCGGAGACTGTTAAGGCTGCGGATGCTCCGTTGATACTCAGGATATCAGGGTCATTTTCCCCATCGGCGCTGAGCAGGATACTAATGATCTGCGTGTCGTAAAAATAGCCTTTGGGAAAGAGAGGACGCAGAGGACGATCCGTCATCCGAGAGGTTAAGGTCTCTTTCTCGGTGGGACGTCCTTCTCGTTTAAAATAGCCACCTGGAAATTTACCAGCTGCAGCGGCCTTTTCTCGATAATCGACGGTGAGGGGAAAAAAATCCTGTCCTTCCTTCAGTGTTGTGGAGGACACGGCGGTGGCCAATATAATTGTTTCGCCACAACGAACAGTGACGGCCCCATCGGCAAGCTTTGCTAATTTGCCTGTCTCGATCGTTATTGTGGTTTCCCCGACCTGGCGGGTAACAGAGTGTAACATGAATTAGTAAGGGTTTGTCCCAATATTGTGGGACGAATAGAATACTCCGGTATCGTTAGTGAATTGCGGAGGAGGTTGTTACTTGCGGAGTTGAAGCTTCTCAAGCACAGCTTGATAGCGATTAAAAGCAGTCCGCTTCAGATAATCCAAAAGGCTGCGGCGATCGGCTACGAGTTTGAGCAGGCCTCTCCGAGAGGAGTGGTCTTTGGCATGCGTTTTTAAATGTTGTGTTAACTCGGTGATACGCTGAGTGAGAAGCGCTATCTGAACATCTGCGCTGCCCGTATCTCTTTCATGGAGCCGGAGTTGGCTCGCTTCCAGACTGTCTGCTTTGGACATAATTTCTTATTTTTCTTTTGTGATATGACCCATCATTGTGACAGCATCTTTCGAGCATGGCAAGCGGACTTCGTCAGTTTTCCTTAGAAAACATTGATTGAAAATTGCGTCTTTTTTGCATTGCAAGTTTCTTTAATTGTATGAATGGCATTCTACGAACTGCTGCGGCTTTCGGTTTTCTTGCCATCGTTTTAGGGGCGTTCGGTGCGCATGGCCTTCGCGGGACGCTAGAGGCCCACGGAACGGCAAGCATTTGGCAAACCGCAACATTTTACCAATTTGTTCATGTCTTGGGATTACTGTGGCTGGGGGGATGTGGGCTCAAAAGTTCGCGAAGCCGTGAGGTATTTATTTGTTGGGTGATTGGAATCGTCCTTTTTTCCGGTTCCCTTTATCTGCTGGCGTTGACTGGCCAGAAATGGCTGGGCGCTGTGACGCCTCTCGGTGGGGTCAGTTTTTTACTGGGATGGGCGATCCTTTTATTTACAAAGTGATGTTACGCAAAAAAGGGAACCTTGTTGGTTAAAATGATCTTTTTTTCTGCCAGAGCTCCTAAAAGTGCGTAACGTCAGTTACAAAAGGCAGTTACAAAATTTCGTGCATGAAAGCATTTCATTGTGCCCTCACTGTTTCAACGCGAGGAAAGGGAACCTACGACATTACTCAGAAAGTTGAGGAGACGGTTTCCAAGTCGGGCGTTCAAACGGGAATTGCCACAGTTTTTATTCGGCATACTAGCGCCAGTTTGGTGATTTACGAAAACGCGGATTTCACTGCGCGCAAAGATCTTCATTCATACTTTGAGCGTCTGGTACCGGAAGATGATCCTGAGTTGGTACATACGTTGGAGGGGCTCGATGATTCTACAAGTCATCTGCGTGGGGCTTTGACTCGCACGGGAGAGACGATTCCGATTGCGAACGGAAAGCTGACATTGGGTACCTGGCAAGGGATATTTGTCTTTGAGCATCGCAGAGCCGCTCACCGGAGAACTGTGGATGTCGCTATCTTGGGAGTTTAGTTTGTGTGCGCGTCTACTCAATCCGCATTTCGATTGAGCATGTGGCAGCTTCGGTCCGCGTAGCTCCATAGGCCACGAAAGGCGCCACTGCGGGAAAGGATATAACAAAAAGAAGTGGCACAGCCTATTATGTTAGGCAAAGCTTGCTCATCTATCACTAATTGTCAGATTGGAGTTTTTGCAGCCTATGTTTCCAGTAAAGGGTACGCCTTTATTGATAGGAAACTCTATTTACCCAAAGAATGGATAGAAGACCAAACACGCAGAGCAGCGGCGCATATCCCAGTTGAGCAAAAATTTTCGACAAAGCCTACCATAGCTCGGAAAATGATAGAGGAAACCATAGAAGCTAAAATTCCCTTTTCCTGGGTTGCAGCAGATAGCGTCTATGGAATTTCTGAAGTGACCGAAACATTACGTAAAACATGTAAGGGCTATGTATTAGGTACTACATCGAGGCGGCAATACTACTTGTGGGATAATAAAAAGGAAAGTGTTCGAGTTACAACAGCTGAGGAGCTAGCCAGTAAATTACCTGCCTGCCGCTGGAAACGCTTATCAGCTGGCGAAGGAACCAAGGGTGCCAGGCTCTATGATTGGGCTTACTTCAAATGGAACAATGTGGATGCCTCCCAATATAACAAAAACTACACTGGAATTTGGACTAGCGGCCTTCTCATCCGGCGCAACATCGAGGATGGAAAATGTTCCTATTACACTACCTGGTGTCCAAAGACAACTTCTCTCCAAACATTAGTCAATGTGGCAGGAGCACGATGGAGGATCGAGGAAAGTTTTGAAACAGCTAAAAATGAGTTTGGTCTTGATCACAACGAAACCCGTTCCTGGCATGGCTGGCATCGCCATGTTTCCCTGGTGATGCTTGCTTTTTCTCTACTGGCAAGCTTGGTCCCTTTGGCGCAGAGCTCACCAAGCTGTTGCTAAATTTTTTCATTCTAAACGACAACTGTAGGGATAAGGGGCCGACAATTGCAAGAAATGGGCAACAGCCACTAATACCATCTCTTATGGATAATTGGCCTGTTTTTAAGAAGTGGGAGCGAAGAACATCAGTCTGGTTATCTTAAATACTGATGTTACGCAGCCAGGAATCAGATAAGCATGGGAGAGATGAGAAAAGCGGCACTTGATTTATACACAGATTACTTGCTGAGCACCTTTGGTGCGGCAACAGCGAGGGGGCTATCGGCGATGCTGGAAGGCGAAGTAAGCCACGACAGGATTACCCGGTTTTTGTCGGAGCAGGACTACACATCCAAGGAACTGTGGCAGCAAGTCAAAGCGACGGTGAGAAAGGTTGAGCGAGAAGACGGGGTGTTGATACTTGATGATACGATTCAAGAAAAAGCCTGGGCGGATGAAAGCGAGTTAATGTGTTGGCACTATGATCATTGTAGCGGACGCAACATCAAAGGGATCAACCTGCTGAATGCGCTCTATCACAGTAACGGGACATCGATTCCAGTGGCATTTGAACTGGTGAAAAAGCCGATACAATACTGCGAGCTGAAGACCCGGCAGGTGAAACGTAAAAGCGAGGTAACAAAAAACGAAATGATGCGCCAAATGATCGATACCTGTATTAGCAATGACTTAAAATTTCGCTTCGTGCTGATGGACAGTTGGTTTTCTTCAGAGGAGAACTTCGATTTTATCACGCGCAAAGGCAAACATTTCATTGCCGCACTCAAGGACAACCGGCTGGTGGCACTGAGCCAAGAAGACAGGAAAAAGAAGCGTTACCTACGAGTAGATGAGCTGGATTTTCCAGAGCAAACCGCATTACAAGGTTGGCTAAAAGGCTATGCGAAAGCAGTCCTTTTGGTTCGCCAAGTCTTTAAAAACAAAGACGGGAGCACGGGGATATTGCATCTGGTTTGTAGTGATTTAACTTGCGACTATAACGCCATCACCACGACCTACAAAAAACGGTGGAAAGTGGAGATATTTCACAAATCTTTGAAATCCAACGCAAATTTGGCCAAATCCCCCACCCGAACGCTAAGAACCCAGAGCAACCACATTTTTATGTCGATTTGCCCTGCCTTCAAGCTCGAAGCCTTGAGCATCAAAAATAATCTCAATCCCTTCTCCCTCTGTCGCAAACTGCTTATCAACCCCTCTCGTGTCGCCTATGCAGAACTTCAGCTTTTTCGGGTGGCCGCTGCGTAACATCAGTTAAATAGATGGTATCATGCATCGGCAAATATACCCTATTGTCCAGTATTGTCCAAAACACTATGAGAAAACCCAACATCAACCCAACAAGCGTCATCATGACCCAATAAAATAAAATCCCTGTAGATCCCGATAAATAAATGCTCCGGAGCTGATAAAACCTGGCGGAAGGGGAGGGATTCGAACCCTCGGTAGGTTCCCCTACGCTCGATTTCGAGTCGAGTGCCTTAAACCGGACTCAGCCACCCTTCCAAATCATCCCAGAGGAAAAAGAAGAACCTTTTCAGATGTGATATTCTCTGGCAACCTTTATAGCGAAATCCGTGTACAACCATCACGAATTTGCCGCCCCTTTATACTGTCCCCAGGTCCGGCAGCTTCCGGATTCCAGGGTAGGGGTTACCTGCCCTCCTCGCCGTCCTCCCACACCACCGGACGTACGGTTCCGTATCACGGCGGTTGGAATGAAGTGATGGTTTTCAGTAGAGAGATGAGTCCCATCCGCCCTACGGCTTGGTGTTCCCCCCAGACTTTGTTTCAACAATCTGCCCGTATCTACAGATATAGCAAGGCCCGTATAAAATGATCATGGATTTGACTGAAATTTTGGCTCCAGGCAAGACGCAAAAAAGAGGCCATATCTGTAGATACGGACTATTTTTTGCAACAAAGCTTGGAGGCAAAAGGGCGGCAAAGGTGTAATCATTTTATACGGGCTTTGCTATATGGCCAGCTTGGTAACTGACGTTACGTACTTTTAGGAGCTCTGGGAGCAAAAAGACTATTCTAACCCAATAATGTTCTCTTTTTTGCGTAACATCGCTTGTTAAAACAAACTCTAAAGAAAAAATCCCAGACAACTCATGTGTCATTTTATAGGGGTCGTGCTATACAAAAAATTTATTGAAAACCGGCAAGGTCAACCTCGGAAAAAACGCCAATTTTTCGGAATTTGGCATAGCGCTCCCGCAGTAGCCTATCGACTGGCATTCCTGTGACGGTCTTAAGTGCGGTGACAAGGGCAGTTTTCAGGTGATTTGCTGCCGCTTCCGGATCTCGATGAGCACCCCCGAGGGGCTCGGCCACCACTTCGTCTACAATTCCTTGTTTCTGTAAATCAAACGCACTGAGCTTTAATGCCTCGGCTGCTTCAGCGGCGTGTTTACGATGTTTCCAAAGGATTGCCGCACATCCCTCGGGGCTAATGACGGAGTAGTATGCATTTTCAAACATGAGTACCCGGTCCGCCACACCAATTCCCAGAGCACCTCCCGAACCGCCTTCCCCAATTACCATGGAAATGATGGGTGTCCGAAGAACCATCATTTCGCGGATATTTACGGCAATGGCCTCCGCAATGTGCCTTTCCTCCGCGCCGATACCAGGATAGGCTCCTGGGGTATCAATTAAGGCTATGACGGGGAGGTGAAATTTTTCTGCCATGCGCATCAACCGGAGTGCCTTGCGATATCCTTCGGGATGTGGACTGCCAAAGTTGCGCAATAGATTTTCCTTTACGTCCCGCCCCTTTTGTTGACCGATTACCGCACAGGCCAGATCGTCGATTTTTGCAAGCCCCCCAGGCATGGAAGGATCGTCACCAAAATAGCGGTCCCCCTTTAGCTCGATAAAGTCGGTAAAGACCATGCGCACATAGTCTAAAAAGTAGGGACGGGCGGTATGCCTGGCTAACTGTACACGCTGCCAAACCGTCAAATTATCGTAAATTTCCTTCCGCAGTCTGGTGATCTTTTCCTGCATACGGACAATCTCGCGGTCAAAGTCCATTGTTTGCCCCGTCGGATGCCGCTTCAGTTCTTCCAGTTTGCGTTCCAGTTCGGCAATGGGCTTCTCGAAATCAAGTGGCGGAATCGACATCGTAGTGAATCGGTGGTGACTCGGTTTACTCAATGGTAACCGGTGTTCCGCGGTTGATCATAGCAAACATTTCTTCAATGTCCGGAGCCGCTAAGACAATGCCAGTAGGGAGTTGGTCCGCTGCCACATTTTGCGGGGCGGAACGAATCATCAGGCCTGATTGCGATAGGAGAATGTTACGCTCACTGCCAAAGTAGTTTTTATCGCCGAAAGCAAGACGTTTGCCATCCTGTATGGCAAATTTGTCCGTTACCTTGGATTGAAACGTCCCATGTGCCGGTAAATTAACCGCTTTTAATGAGAGAATAGGATATTCTTTAAAGAACTGTCCGTGATTGAGCAGCGTCAACGTCTGATTTTTACGGTTAATCGAAAGACTGATATCCGGTTTAGGAATTATTAACTGCTGTCCAATCTGGAGATTGGTATTAACAAGATTGTTTATTTGAAAAATCAGCTCGGCATTGGTTTTGAAACGAGAGGCGATCCGCACAAGTGAATCTCCCCGGACGACAGTATATGAGGTCTTGTCTGCCGATGGATTCTGGGAAAAAAATTCTGCCGTGTTCAGATCTCCCAGCGTTTTTTTAACCTCTTGAACCTTTGATGATTGCGGGTAAGCAGTAATGAAATCAGTCAGTGCCTGGCGCCCTTCGGGCATATTTCCCGCCTTCAGCAATCCGGTCGCTTTTTCAAATGCCGGCAGTGTGTAGTCGGGAGTGGCAGTAGCCGTGGCGTTTGGAGCCTGGTTGGGACCTGGTTGTTCTTGGCTCAGGAGATGACGCGGTTTCCAAAAGGCCACATAATAAAAAAGTCCGATACCGCCAAAAATCAAAACCAATAGGCAAAGAATGAGAAACAGTTTAAAAATTTTCATTCTAATTTAAATTGTTGTTAATACCCTTATATTAATCTGATATATCCAAAAAAGAAATAGTAATTATTTTTATAAAAGACCGCGGCGTTTCCACTCTCCAACGTTGTCAGACGCTGAGCGACGGATCAAATCCATAGTAAATTTTAAAATACAAATTTCCCACGTATCATCGACTCCCTCGATGAGACCCGAAAGCGTGTCATGTTTTTCTCTAAAATCGTCCGCAAGGCGTTCGAGCACTTTTTCCATGGGTTCGTGAACAACCTCCTCTGACAGGTTCGTTTTTCGAAATTGGAAGCCATAGCGCAGAAATCTCAGATCGGCGCCTTGTTTTTGCAACCAGCTCGAGAATTCGCTAGTATCCTCTGAAAATCCTTCAAGAAGCATTTTGTCAAAATGATGTGGAGATACCAAGCGAGGGCGCTCGGCCTCGATCTGACCATCCCGGACTCGAACCTGGTCGACTTCATCCATCAGTTCGCTGACCAAGACAAAACGAAATGTGGTGGATCCAAACGTTTCAATGATCCGTTCTGGAGGAACAATCACTCGGGTGTTCTCCATAGCATATTGAAAATCAGCGTCACTAAACACTATTAAATCTTAAGCCGAGAATGACTAAACGCAACCCTAAGTATGCAAATTGTTAGAGTTTTTCTAAAAATCATTCAACTCCAATTAAATCCGGAGCTGTTGGGGGCAATGATGTTTATGGGGGAATTTAGGTATTTTTTTCCCTTGCCGACAGAGGCTGCTTTTACAGCGAGATTGACAAATTCATGAAATCGACATTTAAGGCAGATGTGAACCTCGTCCGTATTTTCTTTATCATTTTGCCGGGTTTACTCATCGGGGGCTGTGCCGAGCCTCAACGACGTGTGGCTCCGTATGACCCTCCAGCCTACTGCCCCAAAAATCCAAACGATGTCAGGGTAAAGATATCGACTTCCAAACAAATGGTTTACGTTATGGAAGGTGCAAGACCCCTTCTGGTTACGGCTTGCTCAGTAGGCCTTCCAAATAAACCCACACCGAAGGGCCGGTTTGTGGTTACAGAGAAAATTGCCCATAAGCGTTCGGGGAGCTATGGATTTTATGTTCGGGGAAGCGACATTGTTCCTGCTTCCGCAGGAAAACGTCCTGCAGGGTCCGGCTGGCGCTACGTGGGGTATCCAATGCCTTATTGGGTGGGTTTTTTGCCCGGCTACGGCTTCCATGAAGGAGATGTGTGGCCGGTTCCACGCACCCACGGATGCATTAGGTTGCATAAGAACGTGGCTCCCAATTTTTATGCCCTCGCTCGGATGGGCACGCCAGTGATCATTGCAGAAAACCAACCGGAAGATTTGCTTTATGCTGCAAAGCACGTTCATCCTCGGGACTATCTTCTACCGGACCCTCCTAACGCCCTTTTGATTTCTCCCGAGTGGTTTAAAACTTTAAAGTCGCCACATTTGAGTAGCGAATAAATCCTTGCTCAGTATATTCTGTGTGAGCTATGGCCCAGAGTGCTAGTCCCTCATCTGTTACTGCTCCGCCACGTCTGAATCTACGGACACCGGAAGTGATGGCAGGTGTTCAGATGCAGGTGGAAAATCACTATCGTAGTTCGCTTGTGGAAGACATCCGAGCTTCTGGTGGGACGCTTTGCACAGAAACGCTGACTATTCATTTGGCCAAAGAGTTCGGCTTTTGCTATGGTGTCGAACGGGCTATTGATCTTGCCTACGCGGCCCGAAGCGTTTTTCCGAAACGGCGCATCTTTATCTTAGGGGAGATTATCCACAATCCGGAAGTCATTCACCAAATCGAGATGTTGGAAATTCACAACCTCCTCAAATCCGGGATTGTTCCGGATTTAAGGATCTTACAAAAAGACGATGTAGTAGTGGTTCCTGCATTTGGTGCGGAGGTTGGTATTATTAACAAGATCAAACAATTGGGTTGTCAGATCGTGGATACCACTTGTGGAGATGTTATGAGCGTTTGGAAGCGGGTTCGCCAAAATGCGCTTGAGAACGTGACTTCTATCATCCATGGAAAAGCTTTTCATGAGGAAACACGTGCCACAGCCTCGCGAGCTCTTGGAAATGGGCTCGGCCACTATCTCGTTGTGCTGAATATCAAGGATACCGATGTCGTTTGTGACTATATCCGAAATGGAGGCGATGCGGACGCTTTTCTGAGGTATTTTCCAGCTCAGGCCTATTCAGTCGGTTTTAACCCGGATCTTCATTTGAAGAGAGTTGGCGTAGCCAATCAGACGACAATGCTGCGGGGCGAGACCGAAGAGGTGCAACGTCGACTTCGAAAAGCGATTTCCGATCGTGACAATGGATCTGAGGAAAATTTTCGTTGCTTTGACACTATTTGTGGCGCGACACAAGACCGTCAAGATGCTCTTTTCACTTTGCTTCGGTCCCATCAGTTAAATTTTCTACTCGTTATCGGCGGTTATAATAGCTCTAACACCACTCATCTCGCGGAAATTGGGGGTACAGAGATTCCGACCTATTTCATTCGCAATAGCCAGTGCCTGGAATCTGAAAATCTGATTCGTCATTTTGACGTGGTTCTTAAGCGAGAAATAGAGACAAGAGGTTGGCTTCCAAATTTTTCCTCCTTCCATGTGGGAATTACAGCCGGTGCCAGTTGCCCTAATAATCTCATCGAAGAAACTATTCGCCGCTTACTGGAACTCCGTGGACTTTGTCCGTTTCCTTTAGAAGCTGACTGTAGCAAATAAACAGGACTTACGCAAAAAGGCCTAAAAACAGTGTGGGAAGAATTACTACAAAATAGAGGTAGCGTCCAGCTTGAGAAAGGATTGTAGAGAAGAAGGTATGAGAAGCTGCCCAAGCCTGCTTGATTATTGCCAGTACCTGTTGGTGAGCCCAATCAACTACACGCTGACAAATTTTGCCGAGCATACGGAAAACATGAGCCACGATGCAATCAACAGATTTCTCAGTAAGGAGAAGATAACGCCGCGTCTGATATGGGAGAACGTGCGCGGAGAGATTATCCCTGATGAAGAGTGCTGCGTGGTGTTCGATGACACGGTGATCGACAAGAATTTTTCGCATAAGATTGAACTGGTTCGCCGCCAGTATAGCGGTAACGCACACGGACTGATCAAAGGCATTGGAGTGGTGAACTGCGTGTACGTCAATCCGCGGACCAACGCATACTGGCTGATCGACTATCGAATTTACGATCCTGCTGGCGACGGAAAAACTAAACATGATCATGTACGGGACATGCTCAGCAACCTTGTACATCACAAAAAGCTGCTCTTTCGGCATGTCTTGGTGGATACCTGGTATGCTAAGCGTGATCTGATGCTCTTCATTGAATCGCTGGGAAAAACCTATTATTGTCCCTTAAGTGACAACCGTTTGGTGGATGATTCCGCAGCTCAACGGCCCTATCAGCGAGTGGACTCCTTAGAGTGGAATCAATCAGAACTCGCACATGGCAAGACAATCAAAATCAAGGGATTCCCCAAAGAACACAAAGTGAAACTGTTCCGGGTTGAGGTGTCAGAACACCGCACGGACTACGTGGTTACTAACGACCGAACTCAAGATTCTTCCAAGCTCACACTTGAGATGTGCGGCTTGCGCTGGAAGATTGAGCAGTTTCATCGTGAGGCTAAGCAGTTAACAGGAATTGAACGCTGCCAATGCAGAAAGGCTCGTATTCAGCGTAACCACATCGCTTCTGCTATCTTGGTCTGGGGCCGTTTAGCTCATATTGCCAGAGATAGCGCAAAAACTCTTTACCGCGTCAAACAAGGAATCCTCGATGATTTCCTTTTTCATCAACTCAAATTTCCTTCCCTTACCATGGCTTTTGCGTAAGTCCTGATAAAGTCTTTTTTTAGGAAACGGTGAAGGAAAATAGACGTTATTTGTTGCACTACAACTCCCAAAAACTTGTAGATCAAAAGAGATTTTATTTGCAACCACGGGCTTCTAAAAGAAACTGACGAAGTCAGCAGCGAAGCTGGCTAAGTCCGCTCACCTCGAATGAGATCTTCCCATTTTTCACGTTCTCGGATGAGAAATGAGTGAGCGCCCTCCACCAAGACTTCCGCTGCTAGCGGCCGTGAATTATAATGAGAGGACATCACAAATCCGTAAGCACCGGCACTCATGAGAGCAAGGCAATCGCCAGCCTTGAGCTCGGGAAGCGCAGCATCTTGTAAGAAAAAGTCCCCACTCTCGCAGACCGGGCCTACCAAATCCGCAAGATCTCCAGGATGGGGTGGCGCAGCTTTTAGCGGAACGACTTGATGAAATGATTCATAAAGGGCTGGCCGGATCAGATCGTTCATACCCGCATCGACAATCACAAAACGCTTTGCAGGATTTTTTTTGATTTGGATGACTTGAGTGATGAGGGCGCCTGCGTTCCCAACAAGGCTGCGTCCCGGCTCGAAAAGAATTTTCAAACCGAGGGGAGCAAGAAGCGGAAGGAGTTCCGCTGCGTATTCTTCGAAAGTGAGCGGTGAGGGGGTGGTTTCTTTCCACCACTGAGGGGATCCGCTTTCCAAGGCTTCCGCGTAGACAATCCCCAGACCTCCGCCCACGCTGAAGAACTCGATTTCAAATTCTTCCTTAAGCCGGGTCACAAGTGGAAGCAGCTTGCGGATTGCCTCGATGAAGGGCTGAGGGCTCAGAATCTGAGATCCGATATGGGTTTGAACGCCTCGGATTTGAAGATTTGGGAAACATGCCGCGTGTTCATAGACTTCTTCGGCACGGTCCACGCCAATGCCAAATTTATTATGAGTCTTGCCTGTGGAAATGTAGCGATGAGTGCGTGCGTCGACATCCGGATTAATGCGGATGGCAATGGGGGCTTTTTTTCCAAGAGTGCCTGCGATTTGATTAATAGTTTCGAGCTCCGCTTCACATTCGACGTTGAAACAGTAAATGCCTTGCTCAATGGCATACTCGATCTCCCGACGAGTTTTCCCGACCCCGGAAAAGATACAGCGATCAGCCCGGCCACCTGCCTTGAGAACTCGATAAAGTTCGCCACCGGAGACGATATCGAAACCCGATCCCAAATTGGCTAGCAAATTCAAGATAGACAAATTGGAATTTGCTTTTACCGCGTAACAAATCAAATGGCTTAAAGGAGCGAGTGCGGTGTCTAAGCGGCGAAAATTGTCACGGATGCTCGATGCCGAGTAAATATAAATCGGTGTGCCATACTGAGCTGCCAACTCTGATAGATCTTGCTCCTCGCAATAAAGAGTTCCTTCCCGGAGATAAAAGTGATGCATGGTGAGTTCGTGGTTCGTGGAAGTGGATGGTTCTTAGTTGGCGGTGCGCATGCAATATTGCCCGCCAGCAAAGAATAGCAAACTATCAACCCCCAACTTCTACCAACCAAGAACCACGAACTACCAACTAATAAAACTACCGATCGCACTCTCCCATGACGAAATCAATGCTCCCCAAAATGCTTACCACGTCGCTAACCATATGACCTGGAAGAAGTTTTGGCAGGATGCTCAGGTTTGCAAAAGAGGGAGCCCGGATTTTGAGCCGGTAAGGAACTCCTCCCCCTCGACTGCAGATGTAAAAACCTAGTTCACCTTTGGGATTTTCAGCAGCAAAATAAATTTCTCCCGGCGGGGCATCGATCCCCTCCGTAACCAGAATAAAATGGTGAATCAACTCCTCCATTTTGGTTAAAACGGCTTTCTTTGACGGCAGGGTATTTTTGGGATCGATGTAATTAATGTTGCCTTCGGGAAACTTTGCCATGAGCTGTTTTAAAATCCTGCAACTCTGCCGCATTTCTTCCATACGCACGAGATAGCGATCAAAACAGTCGCCTACCGTGCCTACGGGAATCTCAAAGTCATAGCGTTCATAATCAAGATACGGATGGCGTTTTCGAAGGTCATGCTCGATTCCGGATCCCCGGAGGTTAGGACCAGAGAGGCCATATGCGATGGCATCTTCTCGGGAAATAACGCCGATGTCTTTAGTGCGATCCATAAAGATCCGGTTTTTGGTTAAAAGGCGATCCACCTCTTTCAGAGCGGGCAAAAAAGAAACTACAAAGCTATTTACTTTTTCAGCAAATCTTTCTGGCAGATCCCTGATTTGCCCGCCGATGCGGGTGTAATTCGTCGTAAACCGGGCACCGGTTAAAAGCTCTATCAAGTTGTAGATCTTTTCTCGCTCAGTAAAAGTAAAGAGAAAGACCGTCACCGCGCCGATATCCATCGCGTAGGCACCCAGCGCGAGCAAATGGGAGGAAATCCGCGCCAATTCACAGCAAAGAACTCGAATTGCCTTTCCACGCGGTGGAAGCTCCCAGCCCATCAGTTTCTCGACTGCCAGGGCATAAGCCACATTGTTTGACAATGGAGCCAAATAGTCTAGCCGATCTGTATATGGAATAAATTGATTGTACTGCATATTTTCGGCAATTTTCTCGTCACCTCGATGGAGGTAGCCGATATCCAGAGCGGCCTGAGTGATCGTTTCACCGTCTAATTCCAATACGACTCTCAGGACGCCATGAGTGGAAGGGTGAGAGGGGCCCATGTTTAGGGTTAACCGTTCCCCTAGAGCTTTTGAGGTCTGATGAGCACCATTGGCATGGCGGGCAAGAGAATCTGGCTGTTCAAATGTCGTCTGCATTATGAGAAAATCCGATTGAAACTACATAAATTTATGCGGATAACTATCTTATTATTATATAATTATATTTTATGAATATTTTGTATATGAAATTTGATATGCGTTCTGTGTAGGTTAAGTAAGTATGACTGAGATGAGTAAGGCTGTAACTAAATCAAATGTGCCCGTCGTCGTGATTGTTGGGGGCGGATTTGGAGGGCTTGCGGTAGCGCGTTCTTTAAAAGACGCACCTGTACGTGTCGTTTTGATTGACCGGAGCAATCACCATCTTTTTCAGCCTCTGTTATATCAGGTGGCTACGTCGGGATTGGCAGCGGCCGATATTGCGCAGCCCATTCGGTCAATTTTGCGTGATCAAACAAATACGGAGGTTTTTTTAGACGAGGTGATGAAGGTTGATACAGCCAATCAGTTGGTTGTGACGGGGGATTTGACTTTCCGCTATGATTATCTAGTTTTAGCCTGTGGTGCCCGTCATTCCTATTTCGGAAAGGATGAATGGGAACAATATGCGCCTGGTCTCAAGACATTGCGTGATGCTATCGATATCCGGCATCGCATTTTAGCCGCATTTGAGGTGGCTGAGAAAGCTTCCGATCCCGAGGAGCGGAAACAGGCGACCACCTTCATTATTGTAGGAGGGGGGCCTACGGGTGTTGAAATGGCAGGCGCTATTTCGGAGTTAGCTCGTTTTACGTTGAGAAGAGACTTTCGACGCATCAATCCGGCTGATGCACGTGTAATTCTGATTGAGGCGGCTCCTCGCGTTTTGCCGGTGTTTGACCCGAGTCTTTCCGAAAAGGCATTGGAACAGCTCAAACAACTTCACGTAGATGTTCGCTTGAATGCGAAAGTCACTAATGTGACAGAGGACTACGTGGAAGTCGATGGGGTCCCCATCCCAACGCGTACGGTAATTTGGGCAGCCGGAAATATGGCATCGCCTTTAGGAAAACAACTAGGCGTCGAAGTTGACCGCCAGGGACGCGTGGTCGTCAATCTGGATTTGAGCATTCCCGGTCATCCCGAAGTCTTTGTAGTAGGAGATATGGCATTTTCCAAACGCGCCAATGGAGCACCTGTGCCAGGAGTATCCCCGGCAGCCTTGCAGGGAGGACACCATGTTGCAGGGAACATCCTTCGGCTTTTGGAAGGCAAGCCTACAAAGCCATTTCGTTATTTTGATAAGGGGAGCATGGCTACTATTGGACGAAACGCCGCTGTGGCCGATCTCCACGTGCTAAAATTTGGCGGACTTTTTGCCTGGCTTGCCTGGGTCTTTGTTCACCTCTATTTTCTGGTGGGCTTTAAAAATCGTATCCGCGTATTTTTTAGCTGGGTCTTTTCTTATTTCACTTACTCCAAGGGATCGCGGCTCATTCAAGTGCAGCCGAAAGATGGTGCCTTACTTCATAATCCACCAGCCGGTCCTTTGCCTCCCTCGAAATAAAAAAGCCATTTCAGGGAAACAATGTTGGACCCATTAACGTTAATTTTTAGTACGTCCTACTTGTTTAAAAACGATTTGATTATTTTCCACGTCGGCTCGGAGTCGATCGCCCGGAGCAATTTTACCGTCAAGGATTTCAAGGCTTAATGAATCTAGCAATTGATGCTGAATGACTCGTTTGAGTGGCCTTGCGCCATAGGCGGGATCATAGCCTTCGCGGGCAAGTAGACGCCGAGCGGCTGGAGTTAGTTCCAAGGAAAGTTTCTGTTGCTCCATTCTCTTGGCGAGACGTGCCAACTGAATCTCCACAATTTTCTCGATATCGGTATCCGACAGCCTATCGAAGATAATGATTTCATCGACACGGTTGAGGAACTCGGGCCGGAAATGTCCGCGCAGGGCATCCATCACCCGACGGTTGCGTTCCTCTTTTGGCAAGTCCTCCATAATATATTGGCTGCCAATATTGCTCGTCATGATGAGAACGGTATTTTTGAAATCGACAGTGCGACCCTGTCCATCCGTGATGCGTCCATCGTCGAGCACTTGAAGGAGAACGTTAAAGACGTCCGGATGGGCTTTTTCGATTTCATCAAAAAGAACCACGGAATAAGGCTTGCGCCGAACAGCTTCGCTGAGTTGGCCGCCTTCTTCGTAGCCTACATAGCCGGGAGGGGCACCGATGAGCCGGGCAACCGTGTGCTTCTCCATATATTCGCTCATATCCAGACGAATCATAGCGCCTTCGTCATCGAACAGAAATTCGGCGAGGGCCTTGCTGAGTTCTGTTTTTCCAACGCCAGTGGGTCCCAAAAATAGAAATGATCCAATGGGCCGGTTTTCATCCTGTAAGCCGGCGCGAGCCCGCCGAACAGCATTGGAAACAGCGACGATAGCGGCTTGTTGCCCGACCACACGCTGAATCAAGCGCTCTTCCATTTTCAGAAGTTTTTGTTTTTCAGTTTCCTGAAGGCGAGTGACAGGGATACCCGTCCGCGTAGCGACGACTTTTGCGATGTCCTCCTCAGTAACTTCTTCTTTGAGTAACGAAGAAGGAGCCGCAGTCTGTTTTTTGGTGGCTTCTTCGAGTTGACGTTGAAGGTTCGGAAGGAGTCCGTATTGAATTTCGCTTGCTCGTGTTAGGTTGCCTTGTCTTTGGGCGCTTTCAAGTTCGGTGCGCAGTGTTTCAATTTCACCGGCGGCCCGTTGAGTTTTTCCGATTTCTTCTTTTTCTTTTTGCCAACGAGCTTTTAGTTGAGACAAGGCCTCCTTTTTATTGGCAAGTTCTTTTTCCAATTTTGCGAGGCGCTCCTTGCTGGCCGCATCTTTTTCTTTTTTGAGAGCTTGGCGCTCCATTTCGCCTTGCATAATTTCTCGCTCGCCTTGGTCAATTTCCGTCGGCATGGAGTCGAGTTCGATTTTAAGACGGGATGCCGCTTCATCTACGAGATCCACTGCTTTGTCGGGAAGGAAGCGGTCTGAAATGTAACGGTGGGAAAGAATTGCTGAGGCCACTAAAGCAGCATCTTGAATACGGACTCCATGGTGAACTTCATATCGTTCTTTGAGTCCACGGAGGATGGCTATTGTATCCGTAACACTGGGCTCATTGACCATGATGGGCTGAAATCGTCTTTCGAGTGCTGCGTCTTTTTCGATGTATTTTCGGTACTCGTCCAGAGTAGTAGCCCCAATAGTACGAAGTTCTCCTCGAGCTAGTTGAGGTTTCAGTAAGTTAGAAGCATCGATTGCACCCTCCGCTGCTCCGGCACCTACGATGGTATGCAGTTCATCAATAAAAAGAATGATTTCGCCTTTGCTGGAGGTGACTTCTTTTAAAAACGCCTTTAAGCGGTCTTCGAATTCCCCGCGAAATTTGGCACCGGCAATCATCGAACCAAGATCCAAAGCGATGATTCGCTTGTTTTTTAAGGATTCGGGAACGTCTCCGCTGACAATGCGCCGTGCGAGGCCCTCAACAATGGCTGTTTTTCCAACGCCTGGTTCTCCAATGAGCACAGGGTTATTTTTCGTCCTCCGAGAAAGGACTTGCATCGTGCGACGGATTTCGTCATCACGGCCGATTACAGGATCAATTTTGCCGCGGCGGGCAAGTGTGGTGAGATCCCGGCCATATTTTTCCAGGGTTTGATATTTTCCCTCCGGATTAGGGTCCGTCACACGCTGAGAGCCACGCACCCCTTGTAAAACCTTCATGAGGTGCGCACGATCGATGCCCGCCGTTTTTAAGAGACGAGACGAAAAGGATTGGCCCTCCAAGAGCGCAAGAAAGAAATGTTCCGCACTGAGGTATTCATCCTTCAGCTTTTCCATTTCCACTTCGGCTGCATCCAGCGTTTTGCGCAATTGATCTCCGATGTGAGGTCCTGACCCTCCCTGGATGCGTAGACGCTGTTTTAATTCGTTCTCCAGTTTTTGAACAAAGTCGCTGGGATGAACGCCCAGTTTTTCCAGCAGCGGTTTGGCAAGACCATCTTCTTGACGCAAAAGACCAAGAAAAAGATGTTCGGGTGTGAGTTCTTGCTGGTTGAGTTTGGATGCGATGTCGATCGCGCCGTTCAGCGCTTCTTGCATCTTAGCGGTGAATTTTTCCGGTCGCATGGTTCTTCCCAAATAGCTTAATCCATTTTTTCCGGCGCTCCAAGAGCAATTAAGATGGATCGAGATCTTGTGGGACATGGCCGCCTTCCCTTGATCCCACAGGGCTTTCAAGCTCAGACCATGCCCATTTCTTTTAAATCTACTACAGCAAATGGGGAGAAGTTTGGGGGACGGCCCCTCACTTTACGACAAAGTAAAACACCGAGAAATTTTATTATGAAACAGGTTGAATGCGAAGACTGTTTCAGTAGCCGGTGCGCCAGGCGGCATCGCCAATGCCTTTCCTTTACTTGATCTTGATTTTCATCCGCAGAAAAGTGGGGACATCGATATCCTCACCGTCGACGATAGTGGGTTCACTTTTCTCGAACCTTCCACGTGCGATGGGTTCGAACTGTAAGACTTCCTGTTTCGGCTTAGGCGGAGGCTTAAGTGCAGTTTCAATGGGCTCGTTTTTTGATTCTACGAAATTATCGGCAGAGGCACTAGGTTCATGCATCCGAGATTCTTCAATGGTGGGAATGGGACTTTCTGGAAAAGAAAATTCTCGGGCAGGTGGCAGAGGCTCGATTGGCAAGGGCTCGACTAGCAGGGACTCGACTGGCAGGGACTCGACTGGCAGGGATTCGACTGGTAGGGATTCGACTGGTAGGGATTCGACTGGTAGGGATTCGACTGGTAGGGATTCGACTGGTAGGGATGCGATTGGCAGAGGCTCCGAAAGGGACTCTACCGGTTGGGGGAGCAGCTCTACAGAAATTGGATGTGGAACGGGCGGCGATTGGGCTGCCACTGGGACGGCACAAGGACCGAGGGATTTGAAATGATCCGTTTCTATAACGGTTTTGGAGGCTTCGTTGGCCGGAAAACACGTTCCCAAAAGCGAGACCGTAAGAGAAGCAGATGCGCCGCTCTCTTGAGAGGAGCCATTTGCATTGATGCCTAATAAAATATGTGTGGAAGGACTACAGGTGGCTGATACCTCCTGGACAATGGCTTGAACCTCCGAGAGAAGAAGGTCGCGTGGTCCTTCAATATGAATCAGCAGGCGTTCGGCTGTGTTCAGAAGATCGCCGCGATTGAATAACGGATTTTCCAAGGCGCGTTTTAACGCAGTTGCTGTGCGATCCTCGCCATCCGCCTGTCCAAACCCAAAAAGAGACATTCCCAAATTGGGCCGGAGAACGGTTGACAAGTCACCAAATGTGAGCTGGAGGGGGCCGATGCCGGAAACAAGTCGAGCAATGGCAATAGCAGCTTGTGTAAGGAACAGATCAGACTTTTCAAAAGTTTCGCCGATGCCCAACTTCGGCTGGGCATTTTCCGACATGCGGTCGTTCTCGAAAATCAAAATGGCATCAGCATAACTGCGTATTTTTGCGAGAGCATCCTTAGCCTGCTGCATCCGTCGTCGACCCTCAAAATGAAATGGCAGGGTGAGGATCGTTGCGGTGAGCGTTCCCTGTGTGCGTGCCGCTTCGAGCAATACGGGAAGTACGCTGGAACCGGTTCCTCCGCCCAAACCAGCATAGACAATCGCCAAGGCTGTATTTTTTAAGACCGCTTGCAATGCGGTTTGCGATTCATAGGCCGCGTCCGCCCCGATTTCCGGATCTCCTCCTGTTCCCAAGCCACGTGTTGCCTTTTCACCAATCGCGATTTTGGAATCTGCAACTGAAGAGACCAGCGATTGGAGATCCGTATTGATCGCAACCGTTTCGAGATCAAAAGATCGCTCAATGGTGAGCCGATCGACCAAGTTCACGCCTGCGTTTCCGACTCCCAGGACTTTGACTCGAGAAAGGACGCCGCTTTCGATTGCTTTCGAACTTCTTGGGATCTCTAACATAGTTCGCGTAAATTAAAAAGAGAGGGTTTCAACAAATGCGGTCAACTGATTCGTAATTTTTCAAAAAAGCTTCCTACTCGAGTGCTGATTTTTTCTAAAAAATTCTTTTGTGGAAGGCCAGATCGAAGCGCGTGAGCATATTTCACGACGCCGATAGCTGTGGATAGCCGAGGATTCTCGAATGCGGAGGCCGGACTTGCCACTGCCTGGGTACGGGTGAGATGTATGGGCATTTCAAACATCTCCTCAGCGACGGTTTTGATTCCTCGCAAGAGGCTGCAACCCCCGGTCAGAATAATGCCCGCACCGAGCAGGCGGAGAGAACATTCGGCTTCCACTTTACGTTTTAAAAACTCAAAAAGCTCTCTTACCCTGGCGTGTATAATTGTGTTCAACATGCGGCGTTCCACCTCACATCCGGCGAATCCTGTATCGCTTTTTAAAATAATAGTATCGCCCGGTAAACTATCGCCTAATGAGGCGGACCCATTTTCTATTTTGAGTTTTTCCGCTTTCTGGATGGGAATATGGAGGCCCATGGAAATGTCATTTGTAATATGATCTCCGCCGATCGCGAGGACGCCGCTGCATCGGACGATTCCATTGGAATATACGATGTAGTCGGTCGTACCTCCTCCAATATCGACTGCCAGGGTGCCTAGCTCTTTCTGCTGGAAATTGAGCACGGTCTGCGCCGACGCAATGGAGGCGAGAACGATGTCTTCCACTTCTACCCCGGCTTCCCGAATACAACGAACCGTATTTTGCAGACGGGTTGTCACCCCATGGACAATATGGAAGTCCGCTTCCAAACGAGTACCGATCATGCCGACGGGATCGACGATCCCATCTTGGCCGTCTACGTAGTAATGTTGGATCAGCGTGTGTAGAAAATCATGCTGCGGCGGAATATTGACTTCTTTAGCGTTAATTTCTACGTCTCGCAGATCTTCTAAGTCGATCTCGGTTTTATCTTCAAGGATACTAATAGCTCCGCGATTATTAAAACTGGCCATGTGGCCGCCAGTAACCGCTGCCCAGACAGTTTCAATTTCCACGTCACTCTTCTCCTCGGCGTCCGCCAAAGTCTCATGAACGCATTTCACTGTCGTCGAAAAATCGACGATCTCGCCTTTGCGGACCCCCTTGGAAGGAGTTTCCCCGATCCCGAGTAATCGGACACTGCCATCGCGCCTGCCTTCAGCCACGACAGCATAGACTTTGCTCGTACCAATCTCCAGTCCAACGATGACTTGGTTGTTTCCCATTGCTGTTAATATTCGAAAAAATTAAGGAAGTGATAATGCGTCGTGGTCGACCTGCAACGGAATACTGTCTTCCGAGATCATGCTAAATCGTACAGGGGTATTTCGATGCACAAACAAATTGACATATTCAAGCTGCTTTCCCGCCCGTTCACAAAACTTCATTAATTCTTGCAGACGATTGAGTTGATCGTCAAAATTTTCAGTGGCAAACACGATGACCTCCTTGTTGGCACCTAGTGCTTCAATGCAATAGCCTTTTGAAAGATCCAAGGAACGAAGCCCGAGACGCGGATCATTTCGTTGTGCAGCCAGACGGAGTAACTCAAGCGCTTGATGTAAATCTTCCAATGTCAAAGAATCTCCGGAGGCAAGCAATTGACGATCAATTCCATAAATTACAGGTAGAGAAAAATAACAGGAAATCAAATAGGAAGGTGCCTTATAAAAAGAACCGCTTTGTTCCAAGAGAAATGAGTCCGGAGCGGTGTACGGATCTTTACTATTTGTTTCCGATACAAGCCAAGCGACAGGTTTCTTTGCTTCGGCATGGATGCGGATAGTATCCGGCAGAATGCGTTCAATACTGGCGTCTTTTATTTGCGGGAGAGCAAGTAGCGCTTTTCTTGCTCCCGCCAGATCGATCGTAAAAATATTCGTTCCAACGCGAAGGCCAGTGGCGGCAAAGAATTCTTGGCCCGAAAGAACTTCTTCAGGTGGTAGAGCGAAGGATCTGATGTCATAGGTGGGGTTATCATAAAAAAACTTGGTCAGAAGACTCTGAGTTCCGAACCAGGTGCTGATCATACAGGCCGCTACCATCCCGATTTTCCAAATAAAATTGAAAATCCGTGTTCGACGGCGTTTACGAATTGTATTCCTCCGTGCCCTTACATCCAATAGTACAGCTCTTCGATTTCGGAAGGCAGCGGAGAGGATGCGTGGCTTTCTCATATTTTTACCTTCGACGTAGGGAAAGCACACCTATAATTTCGCAGATCGCCGGAAAATCGAGTCCGATTGCCGCTGCTGCCTTGGGTACCAGACTGGTTGCAGTCATACCCGGAATGGTATTGGCTTCCAACACCGCAATTCCGCCGACTTCATTGAGAAGCATATCGACTCGGGAATAGCTCTGAAGACCGAGGGCTTTATGAGCAGTAAGGGCGGTATTTTGGACCATTTCAGTTTCCGAAGGTGTGATGCGAGCCGGGATGAAATAACTGCATTTACCGGGGGTGTACTTACTTTCGTAGCCATAGGTTTCCTCGCTCGGCACAATTTCGATGATTGGTAATGCAAGACCGGCAACGATGCTGACGGTAAGTTCCTTCCCTGGAAAAAAAGCTTCCAGGAGCACCTCGTGATCGTACTTTAAGCAGTCCGCCATTGCAGGCCCTATCTGAGAGCGATCCCGCACAATGTGAACACCGATCGTGGAACCCTGCCTCGGAGCTTTGAGGACAAACGGTGGTGCGGCGGAGGGCTGTTGGCCGACTTGGAGGATTTCAAATGGAGGAGTTGGCACGGAGGCCTCCATAAATTTTCGCTTCGTCAGAATTTTATCGAAAGCTAGCTGACTGCCGCGAGACCCCTCACCGGTAAAAGGCACGCCCTGCTTTTCAAGAATGGTTTGCAGAGCGCCATCCTCACCGAAAGTGCCGTGAATCATATTAAAAACCAGATCTGTGTTTTTGGGCAATTCAAAGCGTTCGTGAGTTACGTCGATTTCAGTGATCTGATGCCCTTGCGAGCGCAATGCCTTGGCGACCGCAGCGCCGGAATCGAGAGAAACTTGCCGTTCTGATCCCGGTCCTCCCTTGAGAACAACCATATTAAGCCCCTTTAAAACAGTTCTATCTATCTTAAAGAGCAGTTGATAATCTTCCATGCTACAGATTTTCCCCAACGATTTCGACTTCCGTTTCAAGTTCGATCCCGCGTTCGCGCCGGGCGGTGGTTTGAATTTCATCAATAAGAGTGAGGATTTCTTCAGCAGAGGCACCCCCGTCGTTGACGATAAAATTACCGTGAACTTCGGAAACCCGTGCTCGCCCAACTGTAAAATTCTTAAGTCCGAGTTCTTCAATGAGCTTGCCTGCGGGAATTTCTCGAGGATTTTTAAAAATGCAACCCGCACTGGATGCGATGGGCTGCGTACAGCGGCGTTTAGTTTCTGACTCTTTAAGTCGGCGGTCGATTTCTTCCGGAGAGGAAGGATAACCGGTCAAAGTTGCGGCCAACGCATAATGGTGCTTCAGGGTCGGGACATTGCGATACCGGATCTCGAGATCCGCAGGAGCCTTGACAAAAATTTCCCCGCTTTCGTCACAATATTTAATTTGCGTCACTTGATCGAAAGTTTGTGCTCCCATAGCACCGGCGTTCATGCGAAGTCCGCCACCTAAATTGCCTGGGACCCCCTCCATCCATTCAAATCCTCCTATTCCTGCTTTTTTGGCAAAACCGCTTAACTGTTTCAAACGGACTCCCACTCCGGCGGTGATTCGAGAGCCATCGAGTTTGCACTGGAGAAATTCTCCGCGGGCGAGGTGGGCAACGACACCTCTAATTCCACCGTCCCTCACGAGTAAATTTGAGCCCCGCCCCATCACCATAAAAGGGATCTTTTCGGCCGAGCAAAATCGTACAAGAGCAGCCAAGCCCTCTTCGGTTTCCGGTTCGACCCAAAATTGAGCGGGGCCTCCAACGCGAAGAGTAGTATGCTCGCGCATCGGCTCGTATAGCCGAACGGTACCCGAGTCCATTGTCGAGAGGAGATGTCTGCGGGTCTCCAGATCATTAGCTAAGCGGGAGCTGGCCTCGTGAATGTTTCCCGCACCGAGGCTGATGAAAAGTGTCTTTTCACTCAGTTCCTGTCCCGCCGCCTGGTGAACAGTATTAACATTGGGATGGAAAACAGCGTGAGGATGTCCGGCGGTTTTCAGTGCGTCCACGATGGTTTGTCCAGAAATACCGGGGAGAGGATTTTCGCTCGCAGCATAAATATCCGTGACAAATACCGCATCGGCGGCCTGAAATGCCGATCCAAATTGTTCGCGCAGTGCTTGCGTGCGGGAATATCGATGGGGCTGAAACATGACGACAATGCGATGATTGCCCAAAGAACGTGCGGTCGAGAGGGTAGCCTGAATTTCCGTGGGATGATGACCGTAATCGTCCACCACTATTTGAGAGTCATCTTCGTATTTCGTTTCAAACCGGCGTTTGGCTCCACAGAAAGATTCAAAGGCCTCCGCAATCTTTTGAAACGGGATGCCCAACTCTGTTGCCAGCGCAGTGACCGCCAGCGCGTTCATAGCATTGTGCTTGCCCGGCACGTTGAGCCAGATATTGCCGAGAGCTTGGTCGTGTCGATAAATGGTAAAAGAAGTTCCGGAACCGCTACCGGAAGAAAGCTCCATTCGGTAATGACATGAAGTGTCCGTGCCATAACTGATGGCCTTGGAGTGTGACGAACAGACCCGCCGAGTACCAACATCGTCGGCGCAATAAAATACCGCCTCGGATGTTTGAGCAACCAAACGAGAAAAAACGTCATCAATAGCGTCCAAATTTTCGTAAAAATCAAGGTGTTCGGGCTCGATGTTCAGAACGAGAGCGTAAGCGGGGAAATAATTTATGATTGTTCCGTCACTTTCATCTCCTTCTGCTACAAAGTATTTGCTTTTAGGAGCCCAGTGAGCGTTTAGCCCGAGAAGAGGGATTTCGGCGCCCACATAGTGACTGGGGTCAAGTCCACCTTGACGCAAGACATGAGCTGCCATGGCCGCGGTTGTCGTTTTGCCATGCATGCCGCAGACCAGGATGCCGGTTTTCTGCTTCATGATCGCAGCCAATACATCCGCGCGCCTTGCAATGGGAATATTGAGACGAATAGCTTCGTCCAAAGCGACGTTCCCCGGTTTAATGGCAGATGACTGGGTGATAAGGTCCACACCATGGACATGTTCCGCGCGGTGAGGGGTCGCAAACTCCAAGCCTGATTGTGCCAAGCGTTGAACTTCAATCGTATCGACTTTATCGGATCCACTGACGCGATGGCCTAAAGCCATCAGTAAAGCTGCCAAACCACTCATTCCCGACCCGGCGACACCAATCATATGGATTCGAAGAGGAGGCCCATTTAACAAGGCATCCAGATGTTTTGCCGCAATCATTGGGTGAGCTCCTCAATAACGGCAACGATTCGTTGAGCGGCATCGCGCGGAAAGACATTCCTCGCTTGCATAGCCATCTTTTCTCTGCGGCGATCATTATTCATCAAATCAGTAATAAGCTGCGCGAGAGCTTCCGGTGAGGTATCGGATTCTAACAACATTTCGGCCGCCCCGGCTTGCACAAAGACTTTGGCATTTGATTCCTGATGATTATCCGTAGCAAAGGGATAGGGAATCAAGATACTCGGAAGCCCGAAGGACGCGAGTTCACTCAAACTGGACGCACCGGCTCGGGAAATAACCAGATCCGCACAAGAAAGAGCATCTTCCATGTGATGATGAAATGAAACTACGTAGGCGAGAATATTTTCCCGCATATAATTTGCTGCCGCCAGTCGATCGTCTCGTTCACCGGTCAGATGAATGATTTGCAGAGAGAGGTCTCGGAGAAGCGGAGCCGCACGAAAAAGAAGCTGATTGATTCCCGAAGCCCCTTGACTCCCACCTGTGACGAGAAGCGTCTTGCGCGAAGCGTCCAATCGAAAAGCTGCCAGTGCTTCTTCACGATTGAGGGGTGCTCCCATGACAGTTCGGACAGGCGTGCCTGTGATAATGCATTCGGATTTTGGAAAATATGACCGGCACTCCGCAAACCCTAAGAGAATACGGCATGCAAACCGTGCACCCCACCGGTTTGCACGACCAGGAATCGAATTAGATTCATGAATGAACGTGGGAATCCCCGACATTTTGGCAACAATCAGCGGCGCAGTGGAGGTAAATCCCCCCATGCTCAAAACGGCTGACGGCCGATAGCGCCGGAATATAGCCCGGCATCTCGAGAACCCTTCCCAAGCCCGCTGTAAAAATCGAATAAATGCGGGTGACAGTACAGTAGAGAGTCCAATGGAAGGGATTTTTTCAAAACGAAATTCCGGATGAGTCCTAAGTGCCATAGCGTCAATCTCTTTTTCCGAAACTAACAAAAGAATTTCATGGCCGCGTTTGCTCAATGCCTGAGCAACGGCTAATCCGGGAAATAAATGACCTCCGGAACCTCCACATGCGATAGCAATTCTCATATGAATTTTAGCTAAATCCTTTTGGTCAACATATTAATCCCAACTTGAAGATGTGACGATACCCGATTTAATGGGCGCCCCATTCGATGGATGTTAATTAAGATGCCCACAGCAAAAAGACAAACCGACAAATTGGATCCCCCATAACTAATAAATGGAAGTGGCATTCCCTTGTTAGGCAAAAGAGAGAGCGTAACGCCAATATTTATAATTGCTTGAAGAGTTACTAGCATCGTAACGCCGTACCCGAGAAGGGTACCAAAGCGGTCCTGAGCATTGATGGCAGTCAAGCAGCCGCAAAGACATATGAGGAGGTAGCTGAATACGACCGACAACGTTGCAATTAAACCAAGCTCTTCCCCGATCATCGCAAAAATGAAATCGGTGTGGGCGTAAGGGAGGTACAAGTATTTTTGACGACCTTCTCCTAAACCGAGACCTTGAAGCCCTCCTGATCCAAATGCGATCAATGCTTGCCATTGTTGTAATCCCTCGGTTAAGCGATATTGCTCGGGATGGAGGAAAGCTAACAAACGGTTGGCGCGTTCGTGCATATGAAGAGCGACAAAAATAATCGAGCTCAGCCCGCCTACGACGAATGGGATGAGCCAATAGAGGCTGACACCAGCGACGAACATTATCAAAAATATCATACTCAGAAGCAAGAGAGTCGTTCCCAAATCCACTTCCTTGGCAATTAAGGCTATTGGGATACTCACAATGGCTGCAGGCAGAACAAACGCTATGAGAAATCCCCTCTGATGATTCTCAAATTTGGAGAACCACCAGGCTAAGAAAAACACCAAAGCTGCTTTTGTCATTTCACTTGGCTGAAAAACGAGAATCCGCAAATTAATCCACCGCCATGAGCCATTGATCTTCATGCCGATATTAGGAACAAAACAGAGTGCTAATAACAGAATTGAGATCCCCAGCCAGACCGGCCAGGTCTTTTCCCACCAATGATAGTCAATTAAAGCCCCTGCTAGACAGCAAAGGATCCCAATCCCCAGCCACAAGAGTTGGCGTTTTACGAAATAATACGTATCCCCATGGCTGTCCTGCGCAAAGGCACTGGTACTGAAAAGCATTACGATTCCAAGCACTAACAGCCCGACAACGGCGGTGAGAAGAATGTGAACGCTATGTCGATGGAGAAAATGCATGGGAAAGCGGCTATGGCCCATTTTTAGGCGGAATCTTTAATTTGGTACCAATTTGAAGTTTGGTAGGGTCCTTAATGTGATTGAATTGAAGCAGTTTAACGCAGTGAATCTTGAACCTGCGTGCGATGGCATAAGGATTATCTCCCGGAGCGACCGTATAAATGATTTGATTGCCCTCCTTTTGCGCGGCCCCCTTGGCTCCATGAACCCCTCGGTCCGTTGAGGGTGCGGATTTCGGTTCACGCGAGGCTTTTTCTTTGTGTTTCGTAGCGGGATCACGTGCGGATTTTTGCGGGGAAGCAGCCGTTCCTGATCCGGCACTCGAAGGCGCAACCGATGTCTGAGTAGTGGGGAGAGTGGTGAGCTTACGAACCTCCGATGCAGTGCTTGTTGTCTGCAGCGGCATGGAAGATGCTATGGAATTCACACCGGTGCGCGGAGGGATCCGAAGCAATTGGCCGTCGCTTATTTGGCTTACGTTATTTGCATTCTCGATTTGAGCGACGGTAACGCCATAGGCAACGGCTATCCTTTGTAATGTTTCTCCTTGGGCCACCCGATGAGTCCGAAATTTGCCAGAAGGCTTTTCAGAAACCGCTTGGGTTTGCAGTTTCTCATTTGCAGCGGCAGTGGCTGGACTTTCCCCTGGAATGATCGGACTTTCGGCAGAGGAGTCTGCTATTTCTTTGGAAACTCCTGCGGCGGGTTTTACGGCCGTCGGAGCTGGATGAGAGCGGAGCAAGGATGGAATTTGTCGAGCTTTGATGTAATTAAACCCAAAAATTCCACCAATGAGGACAAGGTGGAGAACCAATACTACAAAAAACGCATGCGAAAGTTTCATAGTATTACTTTCGTCCTCCTGATATCGATCTTCCTCTTCCGCATCGGCTGTGTTCGAACGGCGCGAGGCGACCTTCAGTTGGAGCTGAGATTTTTTTTGGCGGCGTAATCTGAGTTTTGCTGGTGCTCTAAGTTTCATAGACGGCTAGCTTTACTGCGGTAAAGAGCGCACAAGGTTTTTGAATCGATTCCCACGATCTTCGTAATTTAAGAACATGTCATAAGAAGAAGTACCGGGTGAAAATAGGACAGTATCACCCGCTGTTGAAAGCGAGTCGGCTAGGAGAACCGCATCCTCTAACGTCTCGCAAACCCTTGGGGACACACTCTGCCACGAGGCCGCAATGCGTTCACGCATTTCCCCAATCAGGATAGCGGCCTTTACCCGTTTCGCCACAAGGCTGGCTACACCATCAAATTCGAATCCTTTGTCTTTTCCACCTGCGATCAAAATCAGTGGCCCCGCATGAGATTCTATTGCCTTTTCTAAGGCGTCGAGATTGGTCGACTTTGAATCATTAATCCAACGGATTCCCCGACGCTCTTGAACTAGCTCGCAACGGTGTTCGGGAGCGGAATATTGGGAAATAGCCTGGGTCATCGCTGCGAATTCGAGACCCAAACAGTGCCCAGCCGCTAGCGCCGCCATCAAGTTTTCAGCATTGTGGATTCCCTGCAAACGTGTGGCCTTCTGATCCAAAACCGAAGTGCCTTGAAAAAAGATTTTGCCACCACGCTGAGTGAAATCCGCCTGGGTGTTTTTCTGCGCACTAAATGTGACCCGTTTCGCTGCTAGTGGAGGCAGCGGATCTCGGGCATTGACGACTGCAAAATCTTCTGCGGTCTGATTGAGAAAGATTCGTAACTTTGCTTTTTGATAATCTTCGAAACTGTGATATCGATCCAGATGGTTGGGACTGAGATTGAGCCAAAGAGCAATATAGGGGCGAAACTTGCGGATGGTTTCCAATTGAAAAGAGCTGACTTCCACTACTATCGCTTGCAAGCCAGATGCCTCGTGCAGCACGACCTCAGAAAATGGCTGGCCAATATTTCCACAGGCGCGTGCCCGAATGCCGCAACCATTCAGTAGGGTTTCTATTAGGCCCGTGGTCGTAGTTTTCCCGTTAGTTCCGGTGACCGCAATGACAGGAAGAGCACATTCTCGGAAAGCCAGCTCCACTTCCCCAATTAAGGGAATTCCCTTGCGAAGGATATTTTGCACAATGGACGCTTTAAGATCTATGCCGGGACTCACTACGCAGAGGTCGTAAAGGGAAGAGTCGGTGTCAGCTTCTGCTCCTATAATACAAGAAATATTTTCTTCAGAGAGCGCCCGAATTTTTGCATTGTCCACGGCGGACGAGCTATTTAAGACGGTGACCGGCCAGCCGCGATCATTCAAGAGCCTGGCAGCAGCCTCTCCACTACTTCCTAAACCTAAAATTGCCGCTTTCCTGCTCATAAAGCTATGATATCATCTGAGCTTGAAGGTTGCTAATCCGAGCAGAGAAAAAAGAAGCGACATAATCCAGAATCGAACGATTACGGTGTTCTCCTTCCATCCGCTCAATTCAAAGTGGTGGTGGAGTGGGGACATTTTGATGATGCGTTTCCCTGTTAACTTAAAACTAGCTACCTGCAGAATGACCGAGAGCGCTTCGATGACGAAGATGCCCCCAATAATAATAAGAAGGAGCTCCTGTTTACAACAGATGGCAACTACGCCAAGAAACCCGCCGATGGCAAGCGAACCGGTGTCTCCCATAAAGACGCGGGCGGGATGGCAGTTCCACCATAAAAATCCCAGGCAAGAACCAAACAAAGCCATGCAGAGTACGGTCAGTTCCCCGGAATAGGGAACAAAGGGAATCTGTAAATAATAAGCCACCTTGAAATTTCCGGCAATGTACGAAACCACAGCATATGCGGCGACGACTGTTGCGGAACAACCGGTGGCTAAGCCATCCAATCCATCAGTCAAATTGACAGCATTTGATGTACCCACAATAACAAGCAAATAGATCAGAAAAACAGTCCATCCGAGATTGGAAAGAATCGGCTCCTTATAAAAGGGAACATAAAGCTGCTGGGCGAGTTTGTTTAATTGAGGATTGAGTAAGAAAAAGAGTGTTACGATAGCCGCGAGGAGGCATTGAAGTCCAAACTTCACCCGGCTGCTAATACCCGCTGAGGAGCCCTTGGTGACCTTAAGATAATCGTCTATAAATCCAAGTGAACCTAAATAAACAATTGAAAAGACTGCCAACCAAACGAATGGATTTTGAAGGCGCGCCCATAATACAGATGCTATTAAGGTGGAGCCCAACAAAAGGATTCCACCCATAGTGGGCGTACCTTTCTTTGAGCCATGAAGCTCAAATAACTTATGTACTTCTTCCTTGCTTCGAATGGGTTGACCAAATTTTAAGGCAATGAGCCGCCGGATGACAAAACTCCCAAAAAGTAAGGAAAAAAGAAACGCCGTGATCCCGGCACTGACTGCACGAAAGGTAATATATTGAAAGACATTCAGAGCTTTAAAAAAGTCACTCGAAATACCATGAGCTTTTGCCCACTCGCTGATTTCAAAAAGATAGTAAAGCATAGTATTCCTTTAGAGCGCTTTAAATTGCTCAATAACGCGTCCCATCCGTGATGATTTGCTTCCTTTAACTAGCACCAAATCGCCCGGCTTTGTGGTGTGGTGAAGAAATTTTGCCGCAGCGGAAGTGTCGGTTAAATGATGAACATTTTGTAATCCTTTTGCTGCTTCAGCGAGACAGTAAGTTTTTTCTCCGACGGCCAGGAGAAAATCAAAAGCGGCTGCCACTGTAGCCCTGCCGACTTGGCGATACGCATCTTCGGCGTGGATGCCTAGCTCTCCCATTTCGCCCAGGACGGCAAACCGTCGGCCTTTGCAGGGAATCTCGGCGACGGTTTCCACTGCGGCTATCATGGATTTCGGATTTGCGTTATAGCTGTCGTCCAAAAAATGAATGCCGTGGACGTTAATTAAGCGGAGACGGGCGCCGGTTGGTGTGGCGGCCCTCAGCGCTGCCGCACCTTTTGAGAGAGGGACTCCAAGTTCGATTCCTGCAGCTAAAGCAAGAAGCGCATTTTTCACCATATGTCGGCCACTGACAGGGAGAAATACCGGAACACTTTGTTCCGAAGATTTTGCCATAAACTCAGTTCCTTTAAGGTGAAGTTTAATATCAGATGCGGTAATTGATCCGGAGTCCAAGCCCGCAAAGATCACGGGCACAGGGGAGCGCGAGGCGAATCTCTTGGAGAAATCATCGTCTGAAGATAAGATGAGCCTGCCATTTGGGGAAATTTGATGGATCAGATTTTCTTTTTCGTCTGCGATGGCTTCGCGTGATCCGAAGTGCTCGATGTGAGCAATTCCGATGTTGGTGACGATACCGATTTGAGGCTGAGCAAGCTGAGCGAGAGGCAGGATTTCGCCAGGGTGATTCGTTCCGATTTCCCAAACCGCCGTTTCGTCCATGGACGAGGTTTGGAGGATCGTGAGGGGAACTCCAATATGATTGTTGTAAGTACCTTGAGTTTGCGAAACCGAATAGCAGCTTGCTAAGATTGCAGCGGTAAAGTCTTTGGTGCTGGTTTTACCCGTGCTACCGGTAATGCACACGACCTTCGGTGAGATTCGTTTTCGCCAGGCTCCTGCAAGGCGTTGTAAAGCAAGTAAGGAATCGGGTACGGCTATGATCGCAAGTTGAGAGTCCGCTGGGATTGCAGAGGGAGCGTCGATAATTGCGGCCACTGCGCCTTGCGCTTCGGCCATTGCTAAAAACTGATTTCCGTCGAAACGATCGCCTCGCAAGGCCAGATAAATATCCCCTGGTTCCAACGTGCGGGTGTCTTTGGAAAAGCGGCTGGCAGTGCGGTTAGGGTCCCCTTGCAGAAGCTCGCCTCCGCACATGTCTGCAATTTCTTGAATGGGAGAAGGGTCCATCGGATTTAGGATTCCACCGGTTTTTCTGCAATGGCGCGGGACGCCACAGTCACGTCATCAAAAGGGATTTGAGAATCAGCGAGCTCTTGAAACTTTTCATGCCCTTTTCCGGCAATGAGAAGGATATCGCCTGGTTTGGCGAGTGTGATGGCGTGCCGGATGGCGGCCTCTCGGTCTGTGATACATTCGTAGCGGGCATGGAGGAATCCTTTTTTGGCATCGGCAATAATGGTCTCCGGGTCCTCTTTACGGGGATTGTCTGAAGTCAGGATAGTCCAATCCGCCAATTCTCCGGCTGTTCCAGCCATTAAGGGGCGTTTGGCACGATCGCGGTTGCCACCGCACCCAAAAACAACGATGAGCCGCGAGGGACGGAGCTGTTTTAGGGTATGAAGGGCGTTTCGGAGGGCATACTCAGTATGGGCATAATCCACAAAAACCTGAAAACTCCGTTTTGCCGGCACGCGTTCCATACGTCCTGGGATTTGTGGAGAAGAAGCAAGTCCGGCTACCGCTGCGCGTAGTTCCAGGCCGAGTGATGACACTGTGGCAAGTGCGGCGAGGGAATTGTAAACATTAAAAAGACCTATGAGTGGGAGCCGCACGAGATAGCTTTTTTTGCGGGCTTTTAATTGGTAGGTGGTTCCTGTGGCATTAAAGTGAACGTCAGATGCTCGAAAATCCGCACTTGCGCCTACCCCATAACGAAGAATCGGGATACGGTCACGAAGGCGTTCTATCAATAGATGTCCATAGCGATCATCCGCATTGACGATGACTTTGGCACGCTTGGTTTGAGAAGAGAGCTGTTCAAAAAACGCAGCTTTAGCATTGAAATATGCCTCCAAAGTCTTGTGAAAGTCCAGATGGTCCTGCGTCAGATTGGTAAAAACAAACGCATCAAATTCGATTGCGTGTAATCGATGAAGAATACTGGCATGGCTGGAGGCTTCCAAAGCGCAAGCACGCAGGCCATTATCGCGCATTTGCGCAAGCATTTCCTGCACATCAGGAGCTTCCGGAGTGGTACGGACCGCCTTTCGAATGCCGGAACCAGTGTCATACATAACGGTGCTGATGAGGCCACAGGGGAGGCGAGCATTTGAGCAAAGGTGCCGGATGAGGAAGGCGGTGGTAGTTTTTCCGTTCGTCCCAGTCACTGCGGCTACTTTTAGAGAACGGGAAGGATGCAAATAAAACGCAGCAGCTATTTTCGCCATCGCTTTCCGAGTGTTTTCCACTCTGGCAATGGGAACCGTCGATTTTAACTCCTTGGACTGTGAAACAATGGCAACGGCACCTTTCTCAACGGCATCCGGCACAAAGTGATTGCCGTCCAGGTTTTCTCCTGCCAAAGCAAAAAAAAGACTTCCGGGACTGACCTGTCGTGAATCGTAGGCGAGCGCAGTGACCTCCGAGTCAGAGTCACTCGAAACAGCTTGGATAGGAGTGGCGGAAAGAAGCTGGCTCAGTTTCATCGTACCAAATGGTCTTCGCTGATGATGGGTTCTCGTGATGCAGTCATAGAAGGGCCCTTTGCAGTGGGGGGCAAATTCATGTAACGCGCAGCTTTTTCGGCAATGCGAGAAAAGATGGGAGCAGAGACTAACCCACCCCAATCTCGTCCCGGTGGGAGCTTGGCGTCATCCACCATGATTAAGCAGACAAATTGGGGATTTTCCGCCGGCAAAAATCCGACAAAAGAAACGATGTTTTTTTTGTCATAATATCCGCCCTTTGGGTTTACCTTTTGGGCGGTTCCAGTCTTTCCCGCGACGTTAAATCCATTGACATGTGCCAGTGCCGCCGAGCCCCGTTGGCTGACGACCTCCACTAACGCATCTCGTATGGTTTTTGCTGTGCCCGACGAAATAACTTGCCGCACCATATTGGGAGAAACTTCGCTGAGTTTTTTTCCGGAATCGTCTAAGAGTGCTTTGACGATATGGGGCGCCATGAGCTTCCCACCGTTAGCGATGGTGCTCATTGCCACGATGAGCTGGAGCGGGGTGACGGCAATCTCGTGTCCCATTGGAATACGAGTGATACTTAATTTACTCCAACGATAAGGGGGGTGGACCAAGCCGCTGATTTCTCCGGGCAACTCGATTCCGGTTCTCTCTCCAAAACCGAACCGGCGAATGTAATCAAAAAGCCGTTGGTCGCCTAATAAAAAAGCTAGTTTTGCTACCCCAATGTTGGAAGACTTAACGAGAACATCGTGAACGGAAAGATAGCCATAGTGTGCACCGTGATCTCTCAAAACCGCTCCACCGTAATAAAAATGTCCGTTCTCACAAAATATGGGTGATTCCGGACGAACTAATTTTTCATTTAATGCACCGGAGGTGACCACGATTTTGAATGTGGAGCCGGGTTCCACCATATCCATAATGGAATGGTTTCTTAGCTGATCGGACTCCATGGCAGCGGACAGGTTATTGGGATTGAAGTTGGGGCGGCTGGCCATTGCCAGGATCTCGCCGGTTTGTGGCCGCATCATGATTGCCACGACATGAGCCGCTTTTAATTCCTCATAGGCTGCATTGACCTCGCTTTCCACCATCGATTGCAGGTTCATGTCAATAGTGAGCTGAACATTGGTGCCGTTGCGAGCAGGGTGTTCCTGCCCGCGATAGATCACTATTTCGCGCCCTGTCCGATCGCGCTGAATGAGACGGAATCCATTTTCGCCCTTCAGATAGGCTTCCATAGAGGCTTCGAGACCTTGCACGCCGCGGCCGTCGCGATCCAGAAAACCTAATACCTGTGCCAAGATTTCGCCATTCGGATAAATGCGGCGCGAGTCCTGTTCAAAGGAAAGACCCCGCAAAGATTGGGACTGCAAAGCTTTTGAGAGTGCCGCGGCGCGAGCTTCAGAAAGGTTTCTTTTTATGACGACGTATTTGCGCTTGGTATCGAGTCTTTGCGTCAGTTCAGTTGCGGGTGTGTTAAGAAATGGAGCGGCGGCTTTTGCTAAAATCTCCGGATCTTTAATTAATGAGCCATCCGCAACAACTGTCTTAGTGGGAAGGTCCGTAGCTAGAATTTCCCCGTTTGCGTCCAGAATCTGCCCGCGCCGAGCATGAATCGCCTGGCGGATCGAGTGTTTTTGTGCTGCGAAAGCTGTGAATTCGTCATGTTTAGTGACCTGAAGATAGATCAGACGAATGGAATATCCGCTGATAATCAGGGAAAGTCCGATACATGCTAAGGTCATTCGACCTCTGCTCACTGGCGAAACCTTTCGTTTGAGGCAGTACGAAGTACACCGCCATCGTTTTCAACTTCGGCCGCAGCGAGACGAGCAATAAATTGGTCCTGAATAGGCACCATCACGATGGTCTGCGATGCTAATTTTTTTTGAATGGCCGATCGCGATGAGAGAGTAGCTATGTCGGCAAGAAGGACCTGATTGACAACGTGTGTCTCTCGAATCGCCTGTTCTACGCGCCGGATTTTTTGTCCGAGTTGAAATTGTTGATTTTTAAGATGCACGATTTGAAGTCCGGCTGCCCCAAAAAGAAGGGCGATGAAAGTCCACTTCACCATCGAGGTGGATTTTATGGGATTGCTGCTTTTTTTTGCGTTCATGATTTATTCTAGATGCGCTCGACAACCCGGAGCTTAGCGCTGCGGGCACGAGGATTGTTTTGAATTTCTTCCCTGCTTGCTTCGACAGGGTGAGGCGTCAGGAGGCGGAAAATATGATTGGGATTCGGGCGAGGTGCTGGCCATTCGGGTCGATCGATCCAATCCCTGCTGTGTTCGCGGAAGAAGTATTTTACCATTCTATCTTCCAAGGAATGGAAGGTAATCACTGCAAAGCGTGCGCCGCGGGCCAAACGTGTGGAAATTGAGATCAGACCATCTTGCAGCGCACCCAATTCATCATTGACTGCAATCCTCAGTGCTTGGAAAATACGCGTTGCCGGCTGACGCGGTCCATGCCTGGGAATGACAGAATCCACTACCGCAACTAGATCAAATGTCGTCACAATGGGATGAAGTGTGCGCAATGCCACAATCCGAGAGGCAACATGAAGTGCGCGTGGCTCCTGACCATATTCCCGAAAAATACGCGTGAGTTCAGAGAGGCTCGCTTTGTTTACAATGTCGGCTGCGGAAATAGGAAGAGAAGGGTCCATTCGCATGTCCAAGGGACCGTCCTTGAGAATTGCAAACCCCCGATTGGGGTTTTCTAACTGCCGTGAAGAAACGCCGATGTCGAGGAGTGCGCCACCTAATATTTGAATGTTCAAGGGATCGAGTACGGTGTGAATTTGACGAAAGTTAGCTCGAATGGCGCGAAACCTCTCGCCATAGGTGGCAAGACTCGTCTGTGCATAAGCAATGGCGTCCGGATCTTGATCCAGGGCCAGTACCGATGCTCCACATTGTAACAAACGCGCACTATGGCCACCGCCACCCAGGGTTCCATCTAAAATCAGCATCCCAGGTGCGGGGCGAAGATAGTTGATCACGTCAGTAGCTAGAACCGGGGTATGGTAAGCAGTATTTTCGTCGTCAAATTCTTCCAATTCTAAAAGGAGGTTGTTGGTGAAGTTCATAGGAGTTTCGTTCTAATGGGGGCCTTGCGGCTATTTATCGATATCGCTGGAGAAAGAGGAAAAATCGTAAGCAATCCGACCGTTGCTTTTCGCTGAAGCCGATAAATTCAAATGCGGCACGCCTTAAGAACCCGTTCACGAATTGTCGTCTCATAAACCAATTTCCTCTGCGACCGCTTTGTAAATAGCCAAATCCGCTTCTTGGGTTTGCTGCCAACGATCCCGATCCCAAATTTCAAATCGGCTTTTGCTGCCCACTAAAACAACATCTGTCGAAAGACCTGCTTTGCGACACTGATCCTCCGGCAGGAGGACACGGCCCTGTTTGTCAGCACAAATAGACTGGGCGAGACCATAGAACTGGCGAATAGCCTTTCGCTTTTCCATGGGCGTCCGGTGTGTTCCCTCGATCCGTTTTTCAATGCTGGCAAATTCCTCAGGAGGCATCAGAATCAAAAATTCATTTTTAGGATTGGGAATGCTCTGAAACTCATTTTCGCCAGAAGAGGACAGCCACTTAGCTGGAATCGTCAGACGATTCTTAGCATCCATCGAACGCTCGAAAGTGCCCGAGTACACCATATTTGCCTTTAGTTCCTCATGCATATGCATGGATGCTGTTGAATTCCAGTGGTTTACGGATGAGTAATTTTAGTCCACAATACCCCACTTTTTCCCACTTTGCCCCGCCAGCGTCAATAATAATCCCCCTTTTACCAGAGGAAAGGAGTGCCCCGGAGCCAGGACGCAGCCGCCAGGATAGCAGAATTAATCTAATGCAACCAGTTGAAAATAGCTTAAAAGTCCCAATTTCCCAGGGAATGGATGGGCAGAACCTTCATTGCTCTTTTGTCACCCTCGAAAGAATTTTTTTTGTGATTCTTTCGATTAATTCCTCGAGATGAACAATTTGATCTCTTTGCGCCGGAAGCCTGGTAACGCCTTGCAAATATTCCCACGGGTTTATGGCGAAGACTTCAGTGGGCTTGGAGTCGAAGCGGCTATCCGGAAGCCCAATTTCTTTTTTCCTGTCGAGAAGAGCCTGCATTTTTTCAACTGGGATGGCTGTAGTTCCAGGCAACGCCAGAGCCAAAAGGACCGTTCGACAGTAGGCATCAGTGATTTCAACCTTGAAGTAAGCATCTTCCACGGAGTTTCCCCAACAGATGAGCCCATGAAGTCCCAAAAGGATAGATTGGTGATTGGCGGCAAGAGGAGCGATAGAAGCGGCAATATCGGGCGATCCCGGTGTTTCATAAGCTGCCACAGGGACTCGTCCGATAAAAATCTCCATTTCTGGAATTAAGCGGGCGGGGGGCTCCAGCTCCTTGATGGCAAAAGCACCTGCATGACAAGGGTGTGCGTGACAAACAGAGGCCGCGTTGGGGGCATTATTGTAAATAGCCAAGTGCGTGAAGAATTCAGTGGAGCGCAGCCAGGGGCCGGATACCGGGAAAATTTGATTTCCCTGACTATCCACCAAACACAGCATCTCCGGAGACATAAAACCCTTACTGACACCGGTGGGGGTGACGAGAAAGCGATTTTCAGCGAGGCGGCAAGAAAGATTGCCTCCATTGGCTTCACAGTACTGCCGCAACCACAGTCGGTGGCCCATCTCGCAAATCTCCTGTTTGAGTTGGGTGGCCTTTTCAGAGTGGAAAAGTTCCTCATCAGCAACTGTTAAGGGTAGATTCTCGGAAGAAATATTTTTAGATGGGAAAGCCATTATAAAACGATAAGCCTATTTTGTGTTTCCGGTTGCACTCCAGGGTTTGACACCCTACCGGGGACTTTGCACGAAAGAGAGAAAAGTCAAAAAATAAATTAAATGCGAGAAAAAAAGCAGAAAGGGAGCGAATGTGGGGGGTTGACATATGCGTGGCGTGATCTACTCTTTTAGTGGGTTACTCCGCAGCGGATTTTTTTTGTAGATTTTTGACTCCATAACACTTATTTCTATTAGCTTTGTGCGTACTATTTTTCGAAATGTTCATTGGCAGAATACGGTTTTTCTGTTCACCACTTTTTTAACTACTGTCATTGGAGTGCCTATTTATCTTTGGCATTATGGATTGGATTTTTTCCAAACCGCGTTATTTTTCTTTTTCTTAGCGGCGACCGGCTTAAGCATTACGCTTGGATATCACAGACTTTTCTCTCATTTGACTTTCCAGGCGAGTCCGATCGTCAAACTTCTGGTATTACTCTTTGGAGCAGCTGCTTTTGAGGGCACGGCACTGGTCTGGGTTGCTGATCACCGTAGGCACCATAAATTTGTCGATCACGACGACGATCCTTATGATATCACCAAAGGCTTTTTTCATGCCCATATTGGCTGGCTATTATTTCGCACCAGCCCTGACACTCCACTGACTTGGGTGCGCGATTTACAGAAGGACCGCTTAGTAGTCTTGCAGCACCGGTTTTATGTGCCATTAGCTTTTCTTATGGGATTTGGGTTACCGGTCTTAGTTGGTTACTGCTATGGGGGAGGACAAGCCGCTCTAGGTGCTTTGCTATTGGCCGGTATTGCACGAATAGTATTCGTGCATCACATGACCTTCTGTATCAATTCCCTTTGCCACTGGATGGGCCGCCGCCCTTATTCCAGTAAGTGTACTGCGCGAGATAGCCTTCTAATGGCTTTTTTCACATTTGGGGAGGGTTATCATAACTTCCACCATGAGTTTCAACACGATTATCGCAATGGTGTGAAGTATTGGCAATGGGACCCGACTAAATGGAGTATTTGGCTATTAAGTAAAATCGGTCTTGTTCGGAACCTCCGTACTGTTCCTGAAGACAAAATTCTCAAAGCCCAAATTGCGGAACAACAGCGTCAACACGCTCAACGCATTGCTGCCCAGGGCACACGACTTTGTGCTGCCAGGCAGGGAATTCTCCACGCAATGCAAGAAACCTTGCAAGAAGCGCTGGCTCATTGGGAGGAAAAACTTGGCGCTTGGCGGGCTGCTCAGGAGCGCCGCCATGAAATTTCCACGGGGCAATTGAGGGAGCTGCGCCGTCAATTGAACGAAGCAACAGCACGCCTTCGTGAGGCTTTACGGCAATGGGATGCCGCTCATCAGTTTTAGCTTTTATCAGCCTTGTTGACAAATCCCCAACCGGAGAGAGCAACAAGACAGAGGATTAAAAGTGAGGCGTCGGACAAGGGATCTTTACAACGTGTCCTTGTCGGCGATATTCCAAATATTCCTCTGTTTGCTTAGCAAGGCGGCTCCCTAAAAAGCGTTCAACCAGCCAGAAAGCAAGATCGATACCCGAGGCTACTCCGCCAGCGGTAATAACAGATCCCGTGTCTACTACGCGTTTGCGGACAGGCCGTGCGCCATAATTATTGAGCGCAGCCCAGGCTGCGTGATGAGTAGTTGCAGCTCGTTCACGGAGTAACCCGGCCGCACCCAGAAGGAACACGCCTGTACAAATGCCCACCATGATGGTGCCTTCAGCATGCATTTGACGCAGCCGATCCTGCCAGACTCCTTCTCGAATAGTTCGACGGATTCCTGTCTGTTGACCAGAGAGCCAGCCACCGCCAGGAATAATAACAACATCCCATCTTATTTCCGCAGAGAACGAAGACAAATTGCAAATTTCCATGCCGTAAAAAGTACGCACGTGGTTTTCCACTTCCAGACTCACCAAATCCGTGCTAAGCTTCCCGCCAAGCTGTTCAGCGGAGCGCAGGACTTCATAGGGTCCTATGGCATCTAATTCTTCGACTCCTTCAAATAGCGTGATGGCCATCCGCATAGTTCAATTTAGTATCTGATGTTACGCACTTTTAGGAGCCGTGGGAGCAAAAAAACCCATTTTGACCAACAAGGTTTCCCTTTTTTGCGTAACATCACTTAGTATATAGCGAAACACCTATAAAATGATCACACCTTTGTCGCTCTTTTTCCTCCAGACTTTGTTACGAAAACAAGTCCGTATCATGGATATAGCCTCGTTTCCGCGTCGCGTCTGAAGCAAAAATTTCAGCCAACACCGGGCCGTGGGAACGGCTGGGGTAGACTGCTGAAAGCAGCCGGCAAGGGTGCGACTTGACGGGAGCCAAGCGCATCAAATCTGTAATCATTTTATAGGTGTTTCGCTATACATAAATTTGCACACACTTTCGCGCATTTTGATTAGCGAAAGCAAAATTCATAGAGCGGAAGTGCTTCGACATATTTAAGAATTTGTGTTTCGGCACCGGAGATTTTAGGCCATTGTAAAAGATAAATTGGCGCGGTGTGCTTCAGGGGAATAATAGTCAATTCCAGAGGCTCGGGCAGGAAACGCCGAAGGGAAATCTCCCAGACCTTTCCGTTGTAAAAGTTGTCGGCCACCGTATTGCCCCGTACTGATAAACTCGCCATACTCCCAACATAGGCAACACGAAGAAAAACATCGGCGCATTTATTCGGAATTTCAGCGTGTATGCTCCATCTATTTGGCGTGAGCGTTAGAACGGAATGAGGAATAGCAACCGCTGTGGTCTGTAATGAACAGTTCCGAAAGACGCCTTCCGGCTGTTTTTCGTAAGAGAGACGCGTGCCCTCAGGCGGGAAGACGGACAAGGAAACATGAGGGGCCCCTGTTCGGAACGCACGGACTTCCGTATCCGACCAAGTTAAAAAATCAGCGGTTGAGATGAGAATTCGTTCTCGTCCCCAGACCTTAGCTTGCCAGGATTTTTCGGCTTGCGTGGCGCTTAATACCACGAAACGTACCTGACCTCCGTTTTTATTTGCTGCGGTTAAGGCAATATTCATTCCCGGTTGTGGACGTGTTATCAGAAACCGGGAATTTCTTACCTTATTGACCGTGATTCCCGCAGGGCTGCTGGCTCGGGAAATCGTCTGAGCATCCAAGGCAATTTCAGGTGTTACGCCAGGGATTTCCTTCAAAAAGCAATAAAGTGAGCCATTATTTTCTATGAGATACAGTGGTTGAGCGGTTGCCCATGCCAGAAGGACGCCCTGCAAGTCTAAGTTTAGCGGCCAAATTCCTGCGGCGCCTTTTAAAATAGGGGGAGTAGTAAATTGAAGTCTGCGAGTTGGTAAGGTAACATCGAATTGTACGCGGCCACCACCTGGCGGACTTTCGACATGGTAGGGATCGTAGTTGTGAAAGAAAAGGAACGCGCCTTGTGAAGAAGCTCGTAGGGCACATTGTGGTCCCGGATCATTTTTTGAATCTTTAATAGCATGGTCTGCTGGGGGAAAGGGAAATGCCGGAGCTAAATAAGATTCAAAATTACTTAAAAAAGCGGCGAAATTACGGAGCGAGTGATACCAGGGGCGTGGTTGTCCGAATTCACTTAATGGAGCCTGAAAGTCATAAGAAACCTTTGGGTATCCGGTTTCGTGCATTGGAGAAGTGCGGCCTACTGGGTGAGATCCGCCATGAAATAGATAGATGCCGAGCAAATTGGCGCCATGCCCCAATAGAGTGACTATCAGCGCATCGATATCCGCTTTTTCGGTGATCAGTCGTCTTCGGAAGGTGGTTTGACCGCCGCCTCCGACTCCCATGGCAGTCAAAGGCAAGCCACGGGGTAACCACGATCCGGGTTTCTTAGAATCCGTCGAATTGAGTCCTGCGGGATAGGAACCGTTCTGGTTAGCCGTAAAGGAGTGGTCCGGCCGCCCGGCGTCACCCGCATTCAGATGACACCGCCAGAGGGATAACAAAGTTTGTGGAATTTGAGCATATTTCCGGCCAGTAGTTGAATAATAGGGAACATCGAGGCCTTCCTGGGTTGCCAACTGCTTTAATTTGCGAAAGTCAGCGCTATTTTCGGAATATGTATTGTCCATCTCGATTCCTATGACGGGTCCCCCTTGCGAAAAAAGGAGTCCATGAATCTGAAGAAATATTTGAGCATACCACTGACGAACCAATTCAAGGAAAGCGGGGTTGAGCGTTTGAGGGTTGAATTTTCTCAAAACCCAATTGGGGAGTCCGCCATTACGTGCTTCCCTCTGCGAGGCTGGCCCGATTCGCAAGTAAACGAAGAGGTTATTTTGTGCACAGAGTTGGACAAATTTGCGAAGGTTGCGCTGTTCCTCCCAATTCCACTCTCCCTGGATCTCTTCATGATGAATCCATGAACAATAGGTGGAAATAATACTCACACCGGCGGCTTTGATCTTTTTCAATTCAAATTCCCACTCATGGCTAGGTGTGCGAGCATAATGAAATTCCGCCATAAACGGTAGCCAAGGCTTGTTATTCCAAGTAAAATAAAAATTTGTGGCTCCCAGCCGGTCTCCAGTGGGATTTGTGCTCGTTCCAAGAGCGAGAGAAGAGGAGAGATTTGTCGGCGGAAGATGAGCGGCCTTAAATATATAGCCTTGTGAAGACAGCAGTGTGTCAAAAGGCGAAAAAGTCGCGGCGATGGCTGATTCCATCGCAAAAAAAAGAAAACCAATTATCCTAAATAAGGCTAATTTTCGTTCAGTGGCTTCTGGAAGAACCCGACAAAGTCGGTAGTGCAAATGAGGTTTATTTTCGTTCAGCGGCTTCTAAAAGAAACCGAGGAAGTCGCCAGTTACGCTGGTTTCTTCCAGGAGTTTGTAGTTACAAACAAGGTCTTTTTCATCCATAGACTTCTAAAGGAAGCGGACGAAGTCCGCGCCCGTTGAAAGGAATCGCTCCCCTCAACGGGTCGGATGAACTAGGGGATGTAAAAACGCCTATTATTTATTGAGCAGGCTGATTGGAAGCACTCGGGCACACGCTATTATTGCAATTAGGATCCGAGCAATTTGAAGCCGATTCCTGTTTTTCCATATGTTGCTTCCTGATTTGCTGCATTTTTTCTTTCTGATCTGGAGTCAAAACCGTCATGATTTTTTCATGAGTTTCCTTAAAGATCGCTTTAGCTTTCTCTTTTCGGTTTTCAACGGACATCGAAGCATCCTCATGAAGCGCTTTTAACTGAGAATAGCGGTGCTCTAAGAGTGTTTTGATTTGGCTTTGCTGAGTGGGGGTCAGATTAAGCGCCTTAGTCAGGAATTCTAATTCGTGTTGGCGGTGGTGCAGCCAGATTCCCTCGCATTTTCCAGATGGACATGCAGGCGTAGTCGAAGACGAACTAGCAGGGTGATGAGTGGATCCTTGCGCAAACGCGCAGGGTGCTAGGAGTGTGACTGCTCCACAGAGGAGGGAACTGAGAAGGTTTCTTTTCATAACAATAGAGTTTAGCTTTTAAGTTAGGGGCGTTTTGGTATAAAAAACACAACGCCACTAAAAGAGAGAACCCCATGGCTGAGAAAAAGTTGCAAAAAATGTTCCAAGTGGCGCGTCTCATCAAAAAAAATCCATAACACATCGTCATTATGCCGGGTGGAGTTTAAGAAGCTTGTCGTGACGCTCATTGTAAATTTTTGGCACTTCATGTGCTATGGTTGCCGTCAAAGCCAATGTCTTCGCACCATTTTCTTTTTCAGTCTGGCGGCTTTCTTTCCGTGACAAGCGACGGCCAGCTCCTCTTTGACTGGGAAAGGGAGGTACTAAAATATCTGGATTCGAGAGTGCGGTAATCGGAGAAGGGAGTGGTGAAGGGGCCGGGCTGGGGCCGAAGACTGCCGCATTTAACAAATACGCATCAAGCTTTTCGGATGACTCTTCTTGTTTTCCCTGAGGCGAAAGAAAGGCGAGCAATGCTGCTGGTTGGCTTTGGACTGCCCCTACTAATAGCGCAGCTAAAATAAAGCCTATACCCGCTCGGCAGGCTAACACCGCCCTCCGCCCACATTCCTTTTGCTCCATAGGTTGGCTGGGAGGGGGAGAAGATCCTCCTCTTCTTGGGTTTCCTCTTCTTGGGTTTCCTCTTCTTGGGTTGGGAGTTCTTCCCATAAGGGATCTTACATCACTTTTTCTGTCGCGTAAAGGGAACCTGCGGCTTGGAATGGTGAAATCTGAAAATTGTCCTTTCGGTTTTTCCTGGAGGCGGACAATTTAAGACGTCACAAATATATGTCTATCAAGATTCGGAGAGAGGTTTTAGCCTTGTGCCGTGCAATTTTCTTCGGTGTTGCTTGTTTATCATCTTTTTCCGGTTGCGATCGAATCCCTCTTATCAACAAATTCGGATTTCATATAAAGCTTTTGGAGCAAGCGGAACAGGCCGAAACGGACGGTAAATACTTGCGGGCATTAGATCTTTACGAGCAATGCCTGAATGGAACCCAGGGGCCGGAAATTCATTACCGGATGGCTCTTATCTACGATGCCAAACTTCAAAACCCGATAGGAGCCCTCTACCACTTTCAGCGCTTTCTCGAAAAAATGCCCGACGATCCTCGTGCCAAAGAGGTCAACAAGGATGTTAAGCGCCTACGGCTTCTCGTCGCCAGTCAACTCTCCGATGGAGTTGTCGTTTCCCGTGCGGATGCCATACGATTGAAAAATGAAAATCTTCAACTCCAAACGCAATTGACTTTATTGCGTTCCCAAGGCAAAAGTCGAACTGCCCAAGGATTTTCTACGAATCCTGTTACTCATGCAGCCGAGAAATTAGTGGGGCCGGAGACCCGCACTTACAAAGTCGAAAAAGGTGACACCCTTGCTTCGATTTCCAGAAAATTTTATAAGACGCCGCAACGCTGGAAGGACATCGCTGATGCTAACCAGAATCAACTCGAAGGGACCACCCATTTGAAGGTGGGAATGACCTTAATCATTCCATAGCGGTCCATCTATTGAGGTCATATTGTCAATCTCTAAAAAGCATGTTCGATTCCTATTATGCAATAGGTTGCTTGCGCCTAAATTTCTGACAGGAAAATTCATCCATTCCGGACGAACGGTTAATTCCATAATAATTAATTATGTTTCATTACAATAAAAACATTGCCACTAAACACCATTCATCCGTCCCACGCCCTTATGTTTCGGTTATAGAGACGCCTCAGTCGCGGAACCGCGATGTCTCTTACTACAATCAGCAACACGCCGGAAAAATATTGAGTGGGGACCCCGGGCAATTGCTTGGTTCTACTCCTAGCCACTCCGCTCAGGGTATTGTTAAGCTGAAATCTGCGTCGCACCGGTCAATACAGATTACTGAGCAGTCAGATCGCGGTAATAATATAGCCAGTTCCAGTTCTGTGTTATCTTCTACAAAAAATAAACGAGAAGCAGCCGCAAGGGAACCGCAGCAAGCTGGGAGTTTTAAACATTATCGTGATTACGATTCTAAGGGTAAAAGCGTTGCATCGAGAACGGCAAACTACCTTAAAGAAGCGGCGTCGGTACGCACAGATATGTCTCGTTTATGTGACGATCCGGAAGAGAACCGGAAAAGGATCGCCGAGAGACAAAAAGTAGCGAAACATGAGTTTGGTTGGGCGCAGCGAAAATGAACACGCGTCAAAGGTAACACGCCTCATTTAGCCAGATCAAAATTGGAATGATGTGATGGCTTGCATGCAAATCTTTTTTATTGCAGGCAAACAAATCATCTCATCAAAATCATAGCATATAAAAAAGTGCTCCGGAGTACATAAAAGTACTCCGGAGCATCGTGATTTTTCCATTTGACTTGGTTGCAATTGATTCCGGAGCATCGATACACCAGATCTTATCTTCATTAAGATCGCCTAAATTTCCTCTTGCTCAGTAAGATAGGTTTTTGAATGCTGTTTTGATGAGCATGGAAGGTACGCTGAATTCTCGAAGCAGTCATGTTGCATACGATTCCAAAATCGAGGGCAATGTAGTGATTACCCGTTTGGATGCTGCGATTAACTGGATGAGAAAAAATTCTCTTTGGCCGATGCCGATGGGTTTAGCGTGTTGTGCTATTGAATTAATGGCGGCAAGTGCCGCGCGATACGACATCGCTCGTTTTGGAGCCGAGGTGATGAGATTTTCGCCGCGGCAATCCGATGTCATGATTGTTGCTGGAACGGTGACCTACAAAATGGCATTGGCTGTCAAGCGGATCTACGATCAGATGCCGGACCCGAAATGGGTGATTGCCATGGGGGCTTGTGCTTCGAGTGGAGGAATGTATCGGAGCTATGCGGTACTCCAGGGCATCGATCATCTTTTGCCGGTGGATGTCTATATCTCCGGTTGTCCTCCTCGACCAGAGGCTTTATTAGATGGTTTGATCAAGCTTCAGGAGAAGATCATGAAGGAAAAATCGTTTCTGACTCAGCGCCAAGCTTTATGAACTCCGTAGTTCAACGCTTTCAAGACGCACTTTTGGCAATGCCGAATGTTCAGCTCGAATGCAGTGAATTTCGGGGGAGACGACTTTTTCTATCCCCAAGGAAGCGCTTTTATCCGTCTGCCTCTATGCTCGCGATCGCATGGCGTTCGATATGCTCTTGGATGTGGCGGCAGTCGATTTTTTGGGTGAGGAACCTCGTTTTCAGGTCGTTTATGAGCTTTATAGCCTCCGGCATGGGGTGCATTTGCGGGTTAAGACCCAGGTTGAAGAAAACGAATCTGTGACCAGCCTCGTCAACGTCTGGCCAGCGGCAGATTGGCAGGAACGCGAGGCCTACGATATGATGGGGATAAAATTTGACGGTCACCCTAGTCTGACTCGTATTCTCATGTGGGAAGGTTATCCCTATCATCCGATGCGTAAGGATTTTCCATTGCAAGGAAAGCCAAGCGAAGTGAACGAAGTGGCATTTACCGAGGAAGCACCCCTGGGAGGCGGCCCCTTTGTAACCATTCCCACGCAAGACACTACGGAGATTCGCGAACCTCGTGCACGTCCAATTGAAATAGTTTCCGAGAGTATTTAAGCTAATCGGCAATACTCATGGACTTTTTGATTGAAGACGATTGTAAGCTGCGGAATTTTTTATCGGAAACCTCTTCTTTATCGGAGGTTGCGCTGGATACGGAGGCGGACAGTCTGCATTGTTATTTTGAAAAACTTTGCCTGATCCAGATCAGCACGCCTTCGAGAACTGTGCTGGTCGATCCATTGGCAAAAGTCGACCTGGCATTACTTTTTGATTCACTTCGCGATAGGCGAGTGGTTTTTCATGGAGCGGATTATGATTTGCGACTCCTCACGCGTCTCGGTGACTTTCAAACAAGGGAAATTTTTGATACGATGATTGCTGCGCGCTTATTGGGGTATGAGGAATTGGGCCTTGCCGCACTGGTCGAGCGTTTTTTTCAAGTAAAGCTTTCCAAGGGCTCGCAAAAGGCAAATTGGGCGCTGCGTCCCTTGCCTCGGCAAATGATGGAATATGCCATGAACGACACGCGGTTTCTTTTGCCATTGGCAAAGATCTTGGAAGAGGAAATTATCCGTTTGGGACGTCAGAAATGGTTGCGTCAATCTTTGGAGCGAATGCTTTATTCTGTGAGAAATCCAAAAGAGAAGGACCGTACCAAAGCTTGGCAAATTGCGGGTTCGGCAGCTTTAAATCCTGCCTCTCAAGCAGTATTGAAAATGCTTTGGTATTGGCGGGATACGGAAGCGCGCGAATGGAATCGTCCGCCCTTCCATGTTATGAGTAACAGCGACCTCTTAAAAATTGCCGAGCTTGCGGTGAAAGGAGCGCCATTTTCCATATCTCATCTTTCGCCTCCCCGGCGTCAAAGATTCGAGCAAACGCTTGCTGCTGCCTTGCGGATTCCAGAAACCGAATGGCCGGCACGCGAAAAATTCATACGGCCACGTCCCAACAAACAGGCTCAGAGAGAGTTTGATCGCTTGAAACAATTGCGCGACGACGTAGCCAAACGAGAAAAATTAGACTCCGCTGTTATTGCTCCAAAAGCGGCTTTGGAGGCTATTGCTTTTCAAAATGACTTTTCAGGACTCATGGACTGGCAAAAGGAATTATTAATTGATGTCACGGAAAAAGGGGAATCTTGTTGACCAAAATGATCTTTTTTCCTTCAGAGTTCCTAAAAATACGTAACGTAGTTACTTAAGGATACCGCGAGAAACCGCAAATTATGGACATCGTTGAATTAGCGCTGCGTGAAGATATTGGCGACGGAGATGTTACCAGCGCCTATTTTATCAATCCGAAGCAATCTGGGATGGCTACGCTTATCGCCCGAGAACCTTGCGTTCTTGCGGGAAGCAACGTCGCCGAAGAAGTTTTTCGAAGAGTCGATCCATCCCTCCAAATTAATATTTTGCAACGGGACGGCGAGCGGCTCGAACAGGAAGACAAGGTGCTGGAAATCTTTGGCAAAGCTACCGCCATTTTGACCGCCGAACGCACCGCTTTGAACTTTATTCAAAGACTCTCCGGAGTGGCAACACTGACGCGTCGCTATGTGGATGCAATTTCCGATACCAATGCCATTCTATTGGACACCCGCAAGACCACTCCGGGGTTACGTGAATTTGAGAAGGCTGCGATAGTAGCAGGTGGAGGTACGAATCACCGGTTTGGTTTATTCGACAGGGTCTTGGTGAAAGACAATCATTTGGCGGCAATGTCTCATGACAGTCTGGTTAAAGCCATAGCACGAGTTCGGAGAGAACGTCCGAATATAAAGATCGAATTAGAGGCGGATACACTCGATCAAGTCCGGCAATTTGCAACTTTCGAAGGAGTGGAGCGAATTTTGCTAGATAATATGACCGCCGCTCAAATTCGGCAAGCGCTGGCGTTCAGAAAATCAGGTCTTACCTTTGAGGCTAGCGGGGGCATTCATCTCGAAAATATTAGGGAAATTGCAGCCACCGGTGTGGATTACATCTCGGTCGGAAGTCTCACCCACGCGGCGCGTGCCATTGATTTTGCGTTGGATTTTCGGATCGACACCGAGAAATGACAATGCCGCCGTTAAATTCTCTCGATCTCTCTGCCCTTCGATTTGCATGCGCAAATCACATCATTGGAAACAGGATCGACTTGGTGAACGAGGTTTCCTCTACAAATGACGTCGCTTTACAATGGGGGGAACAGGGAGAGCACGAAGGAGCTGTCATTTTTGCTGAATTGCAAACCGCGGGGCGTGGTCAATTTGGACGATCCTGGCATTCTCCTCCGGGAAGCGGTATTTGGTGTTCCGTACTTCTGCGTCCGGCAATTTCCCCTAGTGCTGCGACCTGTCTGACACCTTTCACTGTGATGGCTGTCGCGTCTGCTCTTCACCAAAGCATCGGATTGCGACCGCTCTTAAAACCTCCAAATGACCTGTTCTACTCAAGCGGAAAAGTCTCTGGAATCTTGACGGAAACTCGAACAGGCAACCGTTTTTTTGCCGTTGTAGGGATCGGCATTAACGTGAATCAGGAAGAATTCCCTCCTGAACTTCAGGGAATCGCTACGTCTTTACGAAAGGAGACTGGCAAATTATGCGATCGCACACAAATCGCTTTGAGGGTTCTCTCAGAACTGAACCGTCTCCACCCATTTTTGCGTGACGGGATCAAAGAAATCCAAGCCCTTTATGATTCCTGGCCCCGCGTAGGCTTAGTTGAAAAACCTTATTTTTAACTGAGGCTCCTAAAAGAAACTGACGAAGTCAGCAGCGAGGCTGGCTAATTCGAGAACCTTAAATTAGTGAGTGCTGCAATCTTTTCCCAAAAAACTACTTTAGCTATAGAGACCTCCTGTGATGAGACAGCGGTGGCTGTCTTGAATGGCTTTGATCGGACTCTTTTTCATGGCATTTTGTCCCAGGCAGAAGTCCACGCTCAATATGGGGGGGTTGTGCCGGAAGTAGCCTCCCGCAGTCATCTGGAGGTTCTACCTTCTCTCGTAAAACAGGCGCTTCAGAAAATTTCCCTGGAAGAATTCGATCTCTATGCTGCGACGGTGGGGCCGGGACTGGCATCGGCACTCATGGTGGGTGCCTATTTTACTCAGGCGATGGCGCTGGGAGTGGGGAAGCCATTTGTTGCTATCAATCATATTGAGGCACATTTACTTTCTCCATTTTTTGGCCAAGAAACCGTGCCGGCTCATATCGCTTTAGTTGTGAGTGGCGGGCACACACTCTTGTTGGATGTCCGCGGGGTTGGAGATTACGTCCTGCTGGGAAGGACACGGGACGATGCCGCAGGCGAAGCTTTTGACAAGGTAGCCAAATTTCTTGGGCTTCCCTATCCGGGCGGTGCTCGAATCGATGCGCTTGCTAAGCAAGGCAATGCTGCTCGCTATTCCTTTCCTCGAAGCATGCTCCATTCGGGGGATTTTAATTTTAGTTTCAGTGGATTGAAGACTGCGATTCGTGTCTTTTTAAAGCAGGACAGTCAGCGTACCGCTGCCGCTCTTCCGGATCTCTGTGCCTCCTTTCAAGAGGCAGTTGTGGATGTCCTGGTTGCAAAAACAATCCATGCCGCAGGAGCCTGCAACCGCGCCTTGGTTGCCGTTAGTGGAGGCGTCAGTTCAAATAGTCGCTTACAGACCAAAATGGCCAATGCCTGTGCGGCTAGTGGGATTGCGCTTCGGATTGCGGAACCCGCCTTGCGAACCGATAATGCCCTGATGATTGCCTTTGCAGCGATCCAAAGAACAAATGCGGGGCTTCGGAGCCCAAATGAAATCGCTCCAAATCTCGAACTTGAAAGTTTGTGCAAACCGCGTTAGAAATTCGCTCAACCCTTACCGCACTATGAAATTCCTATTCTCGCTTCTATTCATTGCTTCCACGACATTTGCCTTTGCCGATGCAGGATGGCAGACTGATTATCAAAAGGCGCTTGCTCAAGCCCGCACTCAAAATAAAAAAGTTCTTTTGAATTTTACGGGTTCGGATTGGTGTGGCTGGTGCATAAAGCTTAAGAAAGAGGTTTTTGATCAGCCTGCATTTAAAGACTTCGCTGAAAAAAATCTGGTCCTGGTGGAAGTGGATTTTCCGCGTTCCAAGCCACTGTCAGATGCTGTTAAAAAACAGAATAACGCCCTGCAAAAGGAATATGGCATAGATGGATTTCCAACCCTCGTCCTTTTGGATTCCAATGGAAAACTTGTGCGTAAAAGCTCAGGCTATATGGCAGGTGGAGCCAAAGGGGTGATCGACTGGATTCAGCGCAAATAGTGGGTGGATGCGAATTTGACGAGCCCAAAAATTCTTACCCGCAAAAAGACCACAAAGGATCTTCACTGACCTCGGGATCAAAAAAATGGCGCTTTGCCACTCCCGTGGATGCGGGATGGTTGCCTACTTACCGGGAAGACACCGGCCAAGTAAAGGCTCTCGTTGTGGAGGACGATACTGTGACTCGTATCCTCCTGGAGGAGGTTTTGCGTCAACGGGGTCTGGAGGTTCGCGCTTGTTCCTCTGCCGAAGAGGCTCTTAGGTGGCTCCAGGAGGAGTTTACTGCGTTGATTTTCCTCGATATTCATCTGCCAGGGATGAGTGGCTTGGAACTTTGCCGCTGTATCCGGCAGTCAGAGCAGGGGGACTATTATTATATTTTGGTAGGTACCGGTAACAACCGACCTGATGATCTCAAACAAATCCTTGAGGCCGGGGCAAATGATTATATTGCCAAGCCCTATCAGCCCTCTTTGCTTGAGGTCCGCCTCTCGGTCGCCGAAGCCCAAATTCGAGAAATTTCTTCAAGAAAGCATCTTGAATTGGAACTCAAATTCTTAGCATCACATGATCCTTTGACTAAGCTCCACAATCGGAATCAGCTTGAAAAGGTGATTGCTGAGGCCATTGAGCAGGCTCGTAGAGGAATATCTTCGTTCCTTATTTATTTGGATTTAGACAATTTTAAATTAGTGAACGACACCCTTGGTCACAACTCCGGTGATCGTCTCTTGGTTGATTTGGCTCGCATACTCAAGGAATCCTGCCGCAGTCATGATTTTCTTGTTCGTTTTGGTGGTGACGAATTTGTTATCGTGCTCCAAGATGTGGAAGAAGCTACAGCGATGCAAGTTGCTGAACGCATCCGTCACCGGCTCGATAATTTCGTCTTTTCCGAGAAAGGGAAAATATTTCAACTGGCAACTTCAATTGGCATTGTGCCGATAGTCTGTTCACAGACTCCGGCACAAATTTTGGCAACCGCGGATTCAGCCTGTTATACAGCGAAAGCGAATGGCAAAAACCGAGTGGAATTTCATAGAAATGATGCAAGGGGAATTGCGAGAATGGCTTCCGACGCCGACTGGTCGTCACGAATTCGGGAGGCAATCCGGAAGAATTTTCTTTCGCTGTGGTTTCAGCCGGTCATTAGCCTCGATAAAAAATGCATCCTTTATCATGAGGCGTTGATCCGCTACCTGGAGCCCTCTTGTCTCCCCATCGCACCGCAGACTTTCCTGGGCGCCGTCGAGCGGGCTGGCCAATTACTCCAATTGGATCGATTTGTGATCGCCAGTGCCATGCTCGCTCTCAAAAAATGTAAAAACCTGACGCTTGCGGTAAATCTCAGCGGTTTGTCGTTTGGAGATAATGGCCTTCCTGAATACGTTGTACAACAACTGGAACTTCATGGGGTGGAGGCGGAACGCCTTATTTTCGAAGTGACGGAGACAGAACTGATCAAAAATCTCAGTCATGCGGCTCACCTGATTCAGCAATTACAAAAATTAGGAATTCGCTTTGCAATGGATGATTTCGGATCAGGATTCTCCGCACTGATCTACTTAAAAAATCTGCCAGTCAATATTTTGAAAATTGATGGTGCATTCGTTCAAGGACTTCCCGCACAGCCTTTCAATCAAGTAGTTATACAAGCCATCCTGACACTTGCAAAAAAGCTGGGAATTGTCACCGTGGCGGAGTACGTGGAAACTGCCGAGGAATTTCAGCTTTTAGCGGAACTTGGGGTCGATTACGCCCAAGGCTATTTTGTAGCGGAGGCGCGCCAAACGCCATATCAACTCGATGAGTTGTTTAGTTCGTAGCCATCAAGTCCAAAGGACTCGTATTTTAGTCCACTAACTGAGTAGGGTAAGGTTGCTCAGGTCAAGCTGTAAAATGGCCGGCGTTTCTATGGAGCGTACAGTGAACACATGCACGTTTCTATTGCCGGAGGAGCACCTAAGGTTTTTGGAACCTTTACCAGTCAGTTGCACGCCCTGCGCGATTGGCTACTTCAAGAAGAGGTGTGTACGGTGGCAATGGAAGCTACTGGAGTTTATTGGATAGCCTTGTATGAGATTTTAGAGGAGAGCGGCATAGAGATAAAAGTGGTTAATGGTAAGTACGTACGCAATGTACCTGGAAGGAAGACGGATATGGCCGACTGCCAATGGATAGCAACTTTGCATGCTCATGGCCTATTAAAAGGTGGTTTTGTACCTCAGGCCAATATTCGGCAGTTGCAGGATTATTTGCGTTTGCGAAGCGATCATATCAGAGCAGCAGCTAGCCATGTACAGCATATGCAGAAGGCCTTGGAACGCATGAATATCAAGTTTCATGACGTAATTCGTTCACTTTCCGGAGTTAGTGGACTTAAGGTGATTGAAGCCATTCTAAAGGGCGAGCGTGATCCTCAAGTGTTGCTTTCTCTTTGTAGCCTCCAGATTCAGAGGGCAAAGCGCCATCGAGTAATTGAGAGTTTGCGTGGGACTTGGACCAAACAGCATCTCTTTGCCCTTAGACAAGCTTATGATGCATGGCATTTTTGCCAGGAGCTCGTTAGGCAATGTGACCAAGCCATAGAAGAGCTATTACAGGAAAGTGTTCAAGGCCTTCAGCCTCCCTCAACTCCCAGCGCAACAAAAAGGATTGGAGGCTGCAATGCTCCTCAAATTAAAGATCTCCACCGTTTACTTATGACTCTTTGTAAGGGAAAGGATCCGACGCTCTTACCCGGTATTACCGACTATGGTCTACTCGAGTTGATTGGTGAAGTAGGTACCGATTTGACCTGCTGGAAAAGTGAAAAGCATTTTACTGCTTGGCTTGGATTAGCTCCTGGCAGCAAGCAAAGTGGTAAGCGGCAAGCTAGATGTTCTAGAAGTCGCAATCGAGCAGGTCGCATTTTCTGTGTGGTAGCCCGTTCTCTTGCCCGCAGTGTAAACAAGGCTCTGGGCGGTTTCTATCGACGATTGCGTGCACGGCGCGGTGGATTAGTTGCTAATAAAGCCCTGGCTCGTAAGTTGGCCGCCCTTTTTTGGCGCGTTATGGTACACGGCTTCCCCTACGTTGAAAGGGGCCTCGAAGTTTACCATGAGCAGGTGGCTCTCTCCCAAAAACGCCTTCTTTCTAAACTCGCAGCAAAACATGGTTATTCCCTGGTCCCCAATATTTAATCCATTCAGTTAGTGGGTAGAGGTTGGTGGTTGGTTTTGTGCTCTTCGGCCATGAGAGTGATATTTCGTACAAATCAACAGTGTTTCCACGAGCTCATCAAAGTACTCGACCCGGACATTTTCTCTCCTACAATCTGCGCAATGAATAGTTGTATGTGAGGTTTCATGAACCAAGAACCATCAACTACTATGAGCTACGAACAACGAACTACCAACTACGCTTAACATGGCAATTCGGGCTGTAATTTTTGATTTGGATGACACACTGGTTGCGGACGAAGCAATTTCGGAAGAAGCGTTTAAGACAGTTGCCGCAAAGGCGGCTCAGTTTGGTGCAGAGGCCACTGATTTTATTCGAGATTCCAAAATGCTGGCGCAGGAGCTTTGGAAAAAAGGCCCCTGCTTTGCATATTGTTACGCCATCGGAATTAGTGCCTATGAGTGCCTTTGGGGCACTTTCGACGATAAACAAGAAGAACTTCAGAAGCTCCGGGCATGGGCCCTCCCGTTTCGGGAGATGGTGTTTGACAGCGCATTGCGGCGTCAGCTCATTGATATTCCTGCACTTGGGCCTGAATTATCCGAGGAATTCGGCAAAGCTCGCCGTCGCCTCCAACGATTAGTTCCTGATGCCAAGGAAATTCTTGTTCGCCTCAGCTGCGAATATCTCCTTGGGCTCCTCACTAATGGGGCCCCTTCTCTTCAGCGAGAAAAAATAATGGCTTCCGGCCTGGGTTCTTTGTTTCGTGCAATTGTCGTGTCCGGAGAAAAAGGCATTGGAAAACCGGAACCCGAAATCTTTTTTCACCTCATGGAGGAATTAGGTGTGGACGCTTCTGAAACTGTGATGATTGGGAACAGCAAAGCGCGCGATATTATCGGAGCACACAATGCAGGAGTGCGGAGTATTTGGATTCGCATTCCAGGAGCAGAAGAGCATTTTGATGTGGAGCCGCATGTGGAAATTTCCGGATTAAATAAACTACCCGCTTGTCTTAAAGAAATGGATGCCCTGACTTCTTCGTCCCCATGATTCCTGGAGCCCTCTCGAAATATCAACTTTCCTAAAATGACTGCGTGAGGAACTGTTGTGAAATCGTGACTTGACGTTTTAGGAACGAGCTTCATTTTACTGCCCCTTTGGATGCCGTTTTAAGCCCCTGTTCGCGATGAAGGTTATTACACTCTGCCACTGATGAATTTTTGATGAATGCCGGCGCTTTTTTTTCACGTTTCACAGCGATATTTAGAATCTGCTGCTTTTTCACACTGATCGAATCGGCATCCGCACAAATGCCTGCTCCCATTGTACGTCAAATAGATATCCAATTTATTGGTGCTCCCAGCATTAGTAAAGAGCGTGTTATGGCGAATTTGGGGACCAAAGTGGGGCTCCCTTACAGTGAGCGTCTTGCTGAACAAGATGTTCGAGTACTTTACGCCACGGGAGCCGTTTCAAATGTGCGGATTTTTGCCGAACCTTTGGCGGATGGTGTTAAAGTGGTAGTATTGATTCAAGGGCTTCCTTCGATAGATGCTATTTACATTCGCGGGGCCAATCAAGTGCCGATGACTCGTGTGCGCAAGGAAATCTCCAGCAAAGTGGGCCAAGTTCTGAGCGAAGAACGCTTGGAGCAAGATCGTCAGAAAATTATCACGCTCTACGAAGCTAGAAATTATGGACAAGTGCAAGTTACTACTCGCGTAGAACCGGTGCCAGGTAAGAGACGCGTGCAGGTTACCTTTAACATTGAAGAGGGGCCCCGGATGGTTGTGCAAAAAATCACCTTTGTCGGAAATCGCTCAATTCCAGATCGGGATCTTCGGCGAGCCATGAAAACCAAAACCCGCACCCTGATTTACTTTTTTGACAAAACCGGACGCCTGATTCCTTCGCAGTTGGAGGAAGATAAAAATGCCATCCGTTATTTTTATCAAAATCATGGATTTGCGGACGCAAGATGTACCAACCTCCAGGTCCAGCCGAATCAGCGGCAAGATGGTGTTGACCTGACCTACACGATTCAGGAAGGGACGCAATATCACATTCATTCAGTTCGATTCGAAGGATTAGCTGCGGTCAAATCTCAAGAACTACTTGGCGTGCTCAGGATGAAAGAAGGGTCTCTTTATACGCCGGAAGGTCTGAATAACGATCTGAGGGTCATCAATGACTACTATGGCTCGCGGGGCTATGTGGATCGCAATGTCATGTCCCAAGTGACCCCCGCCGGCGCATCTCAAATAGACCTGCTTTTTAGCATTGACGAAGGGGTGCAGTCCTTTGTGAACTTGGTGAATATTCAAGGGAACACCCGTACGAAAGACAAAGTGATTCGCCGGGAATTGGTTCTGAAGCCAGGCCAAGTTTTTGATACCACACTGATGGATATCAGCCGGAACCGCTTACAAAATCTCAACTATTTTTCTCGTGTCGATTTAGTGCCTCAGTCGACTTTAATACCAGGACGTAAGGATCTGAATGTCATTCTGGAAGAAAAAACCACTGGTAGCTTCACCTTCGGGGCAGGCTTTAGCACTATTGACAGTTTGGTAGGTTTTGCAGAATTACAAGAGACTAATTTTGACCTTTTAGGCTGGCCAACATTTCGCGGGGGCGGTCAGCGTTTTCGTATCAGGGGTCAGTACGGTATTGAACGGAGCGACGTGGTGGCTGCTCTGACCGAGCCCTGGTTTTTGGGTTACAAATTATCTGCCGGACCCGAAGGTTATTATCACGAAGCGAATTATCTGAGCGATGTCTATGACCAGGCGACTTATGGTGGAGACTTTCAACTGAGAGCGCCGATCACGAGATTTCTTTCGGCGCATGCCGAATATCGCATTCAAGGCATCCGAATTTATAACCTCTACGAAAAGAATGCCGGACAAGAAATTAAGGACTCTCGTGGACGTTATACGCAAAGTATGTTTGCGGGAGGATTCGATTACGATACACGTGATGATTTGTTCCTGCCACGGCATGGCTGCGCACTCAATTTCAACGCTTTTATTTCCGGTGGCGGATTGGGAGGCAGTGTTAATGACTATGGCCTCAGTTTGGAAGGTACGCAGTACTTCCTTCTCCCATTCGACATGATCTTTATGGCAAAGGGTGAAATTGCTGTTGTAAACACCCTTAAGAACGGAACGCAGAGCCCGAACAACCCCAAGGTCAATCTAGGTGTGCCGATCTTCGATCGACTGTATCTTGGCGGCGCCAATAACATGCGTGGTTTTATGTACCGCATGGTGGGACCCAAGGACCAATTTGGAAATCCCATTGGAGGAAACTCTCTTGCATATACCACACTGGAAGTGACCTTTCCTATCGTTCCGAGAATTCGGGGTGCTATTTTTACCGATTGGGGATTCGTTAATGCGAATTCATTTGATTATTCGTTCAATAACATCAACGGAGACGTTGGTGTGGGCATTCGCTTAGATTTGCCTATCGGCGCTCCCATTCGCATAGATTATGGTTACCCGATAAAAGCGGATAAATGGAACCGTACTTCCGGCCAATTCCAGTTTAATATCGGCTATCAATTTTGAACATTATGCCAATTTGAGAGTCTCACTTTTGTCTTTACTTTACAGCTAATCCAAAAACATCTTTATGTTACGAAATATGTATCGCCATACGCTTGCTTCCCTCATCCTTGTTCTTGCCAGCCTACTAGTTGGAACGACCTCCTCCTATGCGCAACAACTAAAAATTGGCATGCTCGACATGAATCGTGTCTTTAATGAATATTATAAAACCAAAGAAGCTCAGGCTCAGTTGAGCACTGTCCGGGATACGAGCAAGAAGGAGATGGATGAGCGAGTAACATCGCTCAAGCAGGCTATGGCTGCAATTGATAAGCTCAGCCAGGAAATCGATCGCCCTGAACTGAGTAAAGAAGCAAAGCTCACAAAAACTAAAGAACGTGATGAGAAAGTAAACGCTGCGCGCCAAATGGATCGGGATATTACGGAATTCCGTTCCATGAAAGAACGTCAACTTCAAGAGCAGTTTGGGCGGATGAGAGCGGACATTATTAAAGATATTATGAGTGCTGTTACCGATAAGGTAAAATCCGCCGGCTATGATTTGGTTTTTGACAAATCCGGTTTGGGTCTTGGTCAGGTACCGGTCGTCCTGTATTCGCGAGACGACATGGATTTCAGCGCCGATATTATTGCTGTCTTGAATAAACTTGCGCCTAAAAAATAATCAATCCAGGACACTTTCTTCGGATTGAAGAGGGATTTGGGGTTTGCATGGAGTCAACGGTAATGCAAGAGTCGACTCCAATCTGTCGGGCTTTTTGAAGTCCTGGGATTTTTATTGGAAATTCTATGAGGTTGGGGGAGCTTGCAAAATTACTTGAAACAGAGATTCCTAAAGAGTCCGAAGAGTTGGAAATTCATGGATTTGCCGCTGTTGGAGAAGCGGAAAAGGGCGAAATCACCTTTTTGGGCAATCCTAAATACCTGTGTGCTCTTCGTTCCAGCCGTGCTTCCGCTGCGTTGGTGCCACTTGATTTTTCGGAATCAGTGCCAGCGGTGCTCCTTCGAGTTCAAAATCCAACGGCATCTTTTGGGAAGATCATAGATCTTTTTGCTGTTCCGGATCGTCCATATTCCCCAGGCGTTCACCCTCTGGCCTCTGTTGCGCCAAACGCCCAAATTGGCGAAGGGGTGAGCATCCAGCCATTTGCTGTGATAGAATCAGGCGCTGTGGTTGGGGCTAACACGGTAATCGGGGCGCATTGTTACGTGGGCCCGGATGCTGTCATTGGTGAGAAGAGTCTCCTCTACCCGCATGTGAGTATCATGGCTCGCTGCAAAGTTGGAAATCGGGTCATTCTCCATTCTGGAGTCGTTCTAGGATCAGACGGCTTTGGATTTGAATTTATTGATGGAAAACACATAAAACTTCCACAACGCGGTATCGTACAAGTGGATGATGATGTGGAAATCGGAGCGAATTCCACGGTGGACCGCGCACGTTTTGGGCGCACTTGGATTCAAAAAGGGGCTAAAATCGATAATCTGGTTCAGATCGCGCATAATGTCACCATCGGCGAACATTCCATTGTTTGCGCTCAAGTGGGAATTGCGGGAAGCACAAAGTTGGGACGGTTTGTGACCCTGGCCGGCCAAGTTGGTGTCAATGGACACATTGAGATTGGCGACGAAGTCATCGTTACCGCCAAGGCAGGAGTGGTCAAGTCAGTGGAACCTAAAGAAGTACTAGTCGGTCTTCCGGCTCGTCCTATCAAAGTTTACAAGCGGACCTTATTCAACGTGGAACGGCTGGGAAAGCTCTATGAGCGTGTCAAAGAGCTTGAAAGGCGCTTGGCGGAATGCTGCTCTCAAGCATCAAATGATTGATTGTTAATGGGAGCTTGATTTCGAGAAGATATTAATCACGACCACGCCAAGGATGATCAGGGCAATACCAATTACCGCTGGTACATCGAGCGCTTGTCGGTACCAAATCCAGCCGACAACAGCAATCAATACAGTGCCAATTCCCGCCCAAATAGCATAAGCAATTCCAACTGGTAGGACGCGCAATGTGAGAGAAAGAGAATAAAAGGCGACCCCATAACCCAGGATCGTCCAAATAGTGGGACCTAAGCGTGTAAAGCTTTCCGATGCTTTTAAATTGGATGTTGCAAGAACCTCAGCTATGATGGCTATGGACAAATAGAGATATGACAATGCATTGTTCATTTTCTAGGGCTTCTGCTATGTGGGATCGTGAACAAGGGAAGAAAAGGCTGTGTGACCGCAACCCGAGTCTTTGAGGTATGGACCACCTTGAGTCTCATAAAGCTCTAATATCGCAGGTGTGGGAAATCAACCGAAGTAAATTCATTTCATGAAAGTCTAATTTTTACCTACAAAAAATCTGTGCAGAAGCGATTCGAGCGTGACGATGCCGATCATTTTGCCCGATGTTTTTTCTGTAATAGCGCAGAGGGTAGTGCGACCCGTACGCATTTTCCTAATTGCTGTGCAGAGGGTCGCCGTTGATGGGATGGAGATCATCCTCCGAGCGAAGGTTTGACATTTACCAGAATGGATATTGTCCAATAGCAGATCAAAGATATCGATGACCCCAGTAATTTCCTTACGCCCATCCATAAGCGGGATGCGTTCCATATCAGTTTTTCGGGAAAGTTCGAATAACTCGGCAATCGATGCTTCCGGCCGAATATGCACAACGTTTTGAACGGGAATGGCAAGAGGTAAAATTTTGGCGTCCCTAAATCGCAGGATATTCCTGATCAGTTGAGCCCCAGCGGGGTTCAGCTTGCCGAGTTTGCTCAAATGAGCGGCGGCTCGACCAATTTCTACGGTGGCTGCAAGACTTTGAGCAGCTGATTGATCCCGCATCACCTGTACCGCAAACGGGCTGGCCAGCCACGAAAGCAAGGAAAACAAGGGCCTCATGAGCTTTTGACAGATCACAAGGATACGGGCAAAAGAAACAAGCGTTGAGAGCGGGAAACGCTGAAATAAGGGCTTGGGAAGTATTACCAAAAATAGCAAAAGCAACGGAATCCCTAAGGCGATAAACGCAGCCGCACCAAAAATTCCAATTTTAGAGGACAAAAATGAATAAAGCAGTGCGAGTGCCAGAATACGAAAAATAGTGGAAAACGCTGTGACAGTCACCAGCAAACGGCCAGTCCGCTTTAAAAGAGAATGGAGAGTTGTCGCAACATCGTTACCGGCCTTCGCGTAGTGATGCAAGCGGACACGATTTACACTCAGAAGACCCGATTCGATGCCGGAGAAGACAAAACTGATGAACATGCAGGCAAAAATGGCGACCCAAATCATTGTAATGAGAAAAGCTGATCCGGTGAGACAGGATTTGGTGAAAGGGGGGAAATTAGGACTTCTAAAACACGTTTGCGAGAAACTCGTCGGACTTTTACTTCCCAATTTTTTAGAAGCATCGAAGCGCCCGGTTTGGGAAGTTGCCCAAAATGTTCAATCAGCAAGCCTCCAATGGTGCGAGGAGAAAAAGAAGATGTATCGATTCCAAGTACTTCTCCCAAATCGTCAAGATGTGCGCTACCACTTGCCAAGACTTTTCCACTCTTCACTTTCTCAATCGCAAGCGTTGTTTTCGCGCCTTCTTCTCCCAAAACATCCTCCAAAATATCAACTTGCGTGACGAGTCCTTCCAAACCACCGTATTCATCGAGAAGGAGAGCCGTGCTTTGACGATGGGTTTGGAAAGCTATCAGGAGATTCAGTAAAGGCATGGTTTCAGGGACAAAGGAGGGAGGCTTGAGCATTTCGGTGTAGTGCCCTCCAGGGGCAAGAAGAAATTCTTGAACGTCCAGGATTCCTAGGATTTCATCGGGCGTTTCTCCTCGCACCGGGACTCTGCGATGTCTGGCTTTCCGGAGCAGAGAGGCGGCATCGGAATTGCTTAGATTGTCTGGCAGAATGAAGGTGTCTACGCGCGGCACCATACAATGGTTTGCTGTTTCAAACGAGAGTTTAATTATTTTTCGAAGAACTGCCGCTTCATCCCGGCGTAGCCCTCCCTCTTCCTTCGCCAATTCGAGCAAGGACTGCATTTCCTCGAGTGACAATGATTCGGCAGGAAGAACCTCTTGGCCGCTCAACCTGCTGACCCACCGGTCATGCCAGGTGAGCATAAGACGAACCATGGGCCTCAGAACCCGATGGAGGCTGCTGAGCAGCGGCCAACAAATCGATATCAAATTTATCGGTTGGGCCAAGCCAATCAACTTGGGCAGAAGTTCACAAAGAAGGATGACCGCGGAAAAAAGAAATGTAGCCGCCAACCAACGCGGCAGATAAGGATCCAATATTTGAGTATCCGTCCACCAAAGGCAGACAAAAATCAGCGGTAAAGTTACCAAGTTATCCGCAATCTGGATGGCGGTCAGTACTTCCCGGCGGGAGCGCATGAGCTCTTCAAGTTTTTCTCCCAATCCTCTGTTTTTTCTCCGGACCACCTGCCTCATCGCTTCCGTCAAAGCAGAAAAGGAAGTCTCGATCATGGAAAGAAGTGCGGAGGCGACCGCCAAAAGAATGCCCAGAATCGGAGGCAGGTAGGTGACTTCGTTCATTTCCTTCCAATATTCAAATGTGTGGCTGCCGCAGAAACATTGCAGCGATTGTGTCACCCCTATGCTCGCCGTATATCATATTGTTGATGATGAGAGCATTTCAAGATAGCTCAAACATTTTGGCCCTGCCCGCCTGGAATTTCAAGGGCAGGAGTCGTGGCTTTTTACGTCTTTGACTGATAATGTATTCCGTATGAACAAGTCCCTGCGTTTGGAAGAATTCATTCAAAACCTGACGGGGTCTGTAAATGCCAAGGCCTGTTATCAAGCGTACTTTCTTTGTTTTAATGAAGCCCACTATTATCAGGCTCACGATGTCTTGGAATATGCTTGGCTCAAAATGTCGCAAGAAAAGGCCGCGTTTTTTAAAGGATTGATCCAATTGGCAGGTGCCTTTGTCCACCTCCAAAAACAATATTTGCGTCCGCATCACTATAAATTTAGAGGACGCCTCAGACCGGCAAAACAGCTTTTTTGGCTCGCGTCAAAAAACCTGCAACCCTATTCACCAAAATATCTGCAACTCCACGTCGCCTCGGTCTTGGCAGGTTGCGAATTTTTTGAAGGAAAAATCACAGCCAGCGGCTATCAATTCAACCCCTGGAGACCTGAGACCGCTCCCGCCTTCTTGGATTATAACGGACTCCGCCACCTCCAGATACCGACCAGGAGGTCGTGTTGAAAAAGATGGGTGAGCGAATAGCGACAAAGTGGATTGCTGCGGAAACCAAAAAAGAAATCCCGCAAGCAGAGCAAGCTCACTTTATCGAAGTTGGTGAAAGCGAGCTCGCTTGCTTGCATGAAGGAAATATTGTCCGGTATCGTTTGCGTCTCGCTGAGTTTACACTCTGGAAATCGGCGTGGCATTGACGAAAGTTTTGTTTTTGGCAAATTAATGGGGTAACCTGAAGGCGATGTCTGTGGAGGACGTGCCTGTATCCGGGAGCGGGTTTTGTGGGAAGAGCGTGATTTTGTTTATGAAAGTCGTATTGAGAGGCATATCTTATAGGATGACAAGGCAAGTATTTTTGTGCTTATTTCTTGGGATAACAACAGCTTATGCATTTGCTGATACGGCCTTTGATGCTGTTCAAGTTTTGAAAACTGAAAGAGGCACGGAGGCTGCGGGGGCAGTTTGTGAAATTCGTGGTGAACGCGGCAGTCCCAATCCGAAAAGTTGGATTCTTTTGCTAAATGATCTAAGATCTCGCTCCGGAGTTCGGGAAATCATTATTTCACGGAAAAAAATTGTCTCGGATCGAACTCCGATGGCCGAATATGGTGGTGTGGGAAGTCTGCCCACCTTAAATACTGAAAGCCTCAAACTCGACTCCAGTGACGCGTTTCGCATTGCGAATAAAGAGGCCATCGATTTGGGGGTAGGATTTCATTGGCTCGATTATAAACTTTCCAGGGGGGACAAGGGTGCAATCTGGAGAGTGTATCTGACGGACTATCTCGGGAATCCGGTGGGAAACATATTGATTTCAGCCGATACGGGAGCGACCATACGGCCTTTACAATTAGACCCCAATGTTCGTTCTTCGGCTAAACCAAAAAGCGAATGGTCCCGGGAGGGCGGACTCATAGGGCATGCCAATCAAACCGCAACGAATGCCGTTGGTGGAACGAAGAAAACACTTGATAAGACGGGCAAGTTTATTGAGAAGACCGCGATAAAAACCCAAAAGAAAATTCAGAGCGTCGCTGGGGATGTGCAGGAGTGGTTGACGGGAAAACGGACCATTGATTCTGACAATGCGGACAACTAGAAAAAACAGCAAAATTGAGAATCGAAGATTCCCTATTTTGCGAGGATTCACAAAAGCTCCATGCAAGCAATTTTTGCGTTTGCTCTCACCGGCTTTTTGCTCTTGGTGGGAGAAGTATTTGTCCCGGGGATGATTTTAGGGACATTGGGATTTATTTCCCTTTTTGTAGCCGTTTCGATGGGTTACGCAGTCTACGGACCTCTAACAGGCACTTGGATTTTTGCAATCATCGGCATCTCCTATTCGATAGGTTTGCTCATTTGGCTGAGGGTCTTTCCTTGCACGACAATGGGCGCACGTATTTCAAATCGAAAAACGCTTTCATCGCCTTTTATGGAAAAACGTCAAATGTTGGGAGTCCATGGCGTGGCTATTTCTATGCTACGTCCCGCAGGAATTGCGCTTATTGACGGGCAGCGCCGGGATGTCATTACCGATGGATCGTTTATTGAACCAAATACGCCTCTCGTTGTAATCGCCGAAGAGGGCCAAAAATTAGTTGTGCGCGCGGTGATTTCATACGAAGTTTCCCCCTCTAAATTTTAACTCATCCCATGGAACTGATCTCATACTTCTCTTTGGCTCTCTTGATCATCGCAATTATTATCGCGGTGTCGTTTGGTCTCATCCTGACCAATTTTTTTGGCGTTTGGTTGCGCGCCAAAATTGCTGACGCATCGGTTCCTTTTTCCAAATTAATTGGGATGAGACTCCGACGCGTTCCGGTGGGACTCATTGTGGACAATCGAATTACTGCGATGAAAGCGGGATTGGAGGCGGATACGGATCTTTTGGAAGCTCACTATCTTGCAGGCGGCAATGTGAGCCATGTCATACTTGCTCTTATTGCAGCGGATAAGGCCGGAATCGTTTTGGACTTTAATCGCGCATGCGCTATCGATCTGGCCATCAAAGGGACCAGCAAGACCGTGCTCGAAGCTGTTCGCACTAGCATTAATCCCAAAGTCATTGATTGTCCTGATCCGTCTAAGGGAAAGGTCACCATTGATGCTGTGGCTCGCGATGGTATCGGCGTCAAAGTTCGTACCCGAGTTACGGTGCGCTCCAATCTGGATCGTTTCGTAGGGGGTGCCACTGAGGAAACGATCATTGCGCGGGTGGGCGAGGGAATTGTGACCGCGATTGGTTCCTCACTTTCTTATAAAGATGTGCTGGAAAATCCGGACCGTATTTCCAAGGTGGTCCTGCAAAAGGGATTGGATAGCGGAACCGCATTTGAAATTTTGTCCGTGGATATAGCCGATGTCGATATCGGAGAAAATGTGGGGGCAAAACTGCAGGCGGAACAAGCCGAAGCGGATAAAGTGGTTGCTCAGGCAAAATCGGAAATGAGGCGGGCGGCAGCAGTTGCCTCAGAACAGGAAATGAAAGCGAAGACCCAGGAAATGCGTGCTAAGGTAGTGGAAGCGGAAGCCCAGGTACCTCAGGCTATGGCGGAAGCATTCCGCAACGGCAATTTGGGGGTTTTTGATTACCTGCGCATGAAAAACGTACAATCGGATACTCATATGCGGGAAAGCATTTCGGGCGGACCTTCACCCGAGGAAAATTAACCGGTGTTTATCCCTTCTTTGGCCACTGGAATTGAGCAAGTTCTTCCGCTGGTCATAATCCTTTTGATCTTTTTGGCGTTGAAATGGATGCAACGTTCCCGTGCTGAGGATACAGACACCTCTGCGGACAATCAACAGAAGCGTTCAGAGGAATCCATGCGGAAGCTCCTGGAAGCCCTGGGACTTCCTGAAAATGCCCTTCCTCCGCCGTTAGTACTAAAAAATCCGCCGGAAACTTCTGCGCATTCCGCTGCTCACCAGGAACCCCCGGTTCCTTCTCCGCCACTACCGGCCGTTCCTGATTCGGCAACAAAAATTCATGTTGCCGCCACCCTCAAGGCGAGAGTGGCAGCATCTCAACGAGCTACAAGAACAAGCAAACCGGCCAAGGAAACTCGCAAAAAAGCGATGTCTGGCGGTTTAGAGAGATTGCAAAAAGAGCTCCGTAATCCACATTGTCTCCGGCGAGCCATCGTTTTACGAGAGATCTTGGGGCTACCGAAAGCTTATGACCGGAGCGCTCCGCCCTCACACTGGTAAAGGATTCCGTTCCTCAAAATTGCGCCTTTGATGCCAATATGGGTAAGCCGGTGCGATGGCGCTAACCGCATCCAGCCTTGCGACTTGCTCCCGAGTCAAATTCCACCCGACAGCACCCAAATTCTGTTTCAACTGCATTTCATCTCGCGCCCCAATGATAACACTCGAAACTGTGGGGCGCTGTAACAACCAATTTAGTGCAATTTGCGGCACCGTTTTGCCAGTTTCCTTCGCGATTTCATCCAACACGTCAACTACTTGATACAAATACTCATCGCTGACCTCAGGACCGCCCTCCTTGGCTTTGTGCAATCGGCTTTGTGCTGGCAAAGGCTGTCCGCGGCGGATCTTTCCGGTTAAACGTGCCCAACCTAAAGGACTCCAGACTACAGCGCCGACTCCTTGATCCAGACCCAATGGCATCAGTTCAGATTCGTAGTCGCGTCCAATGAGTGAGTAATAAGCCTGATGTGCAACATAACGAGTATAGCCATATTGATCGGCGATGGCGAGTGACTTCATGAGATGCCATCCGGAAAAATTCGAAACGCCAATATAGCGGATTTTGCCTGCTTGCACCAGAGTGTCGAGGGTAGATAAAGTCTCGACAATTGGGGTCTTGGCGTCAAAGGCGTGCAGTTGAAATAAATCGATGTAATCGGTACCCAGTCGCTTCAGTGAAGCCTCGACCGCGCGGATCAGGTGGAATCGCGACGAGCCGACATTGTTAGGCTCTTCATCAAAACGAAAAGTGGCCTTTGTGGAAAGAATCACTTTGTCACGGCGTGCTTTGATTGCTTCGCCTAATATGGATTCCGCTGTCCCCGCTGAATAAACGTCGGCGCTGTCGAACATTGTAATTCCAGCATCTAAACAAATGTCCACTAAATGACGAGCTTCCGAAACATCAACCTTCCCCCATGCGCCAAAAAAATCGCCTTTACCGCCAAAAGTCCCAGTCCCAAGGCCGAGAGCTGGGACCTTAAACCCCGATGCACCAAGATATCTGTATTCCATTTTTTCGCCTTATGTTTCTATAAAAATCGAAACTTATAAACGGCCACACCCAATAATATGGTCGTGTATACGGCTCCGCATCATTAGTGACAAATTTCGAAAAATCAATGCGAAAATAACGATACAGTAGTGAGTAAATAAATGCGGCACAAAAGCAAGATACGCACCAACATGCATCGCTCGCAATTGGAGATCTCGTTGCACAAATGGTTGACATATAAACGTGACTAGCTGTATGAGTCTATATTATGAGTAAGTCGATACCCCCGGACTTTAGAACTCGATTGTGTCATAGCAGCGTTCTTGCAAACCGACACGGTTTTCAAACCGCTCCGATAGAGGGCAGTTGAAAACAAAATTATTTGGCAATCGTTGAAAGGCAATCTTCGGTTGATTCGATAGCCCGTTTTGTCAAACGCCCGCGTGAGTGAGCTCGCAAAGGTCATATGCGGCGGCTTTGCCGCATTCCCTTATCAGCGCCTCATGGGAAAATGCAATAGCTAATAGCATGATGCATGCGTCATGCCAAAATAGTAGTATTTATATTATATCAGATATTAAGCAATATAACATCTAATAATATTAGACGACAAGGCGACATATATAATAACAAAATCGATAATAAAATTATATCTTTTGGCACTTGTTTCAATAAACATTGCGGGCATAGTTGTGCTCATATTAATCACTTAACATATGTCAATGTCCCCTCCTAATTTAGTATCCTTATTTGTTTCTTCCGTTTCATCCGAAGGATCTCGTGCGACAGAGCAAAAAAGACAGTCCCTTGCTGAAGATGTACGTTCAACGGATGATTCGCAAATGTCTTCGCGCTTAGATCGGAGTCAATTGGCAAGCAAGAGAGTACGGAGGGAAGCCACGGCCGAGGAGCCTCCGTTTTTGACTGGGCGACAACTGGTGGAAAAATTGAATATCAGCAATATTCCGGGAGCGGACAGCCGTCATCTGAACGCAATGGAGGAAATTTTTGGGTGGTATCCATATTTGAGCCAAGGGGACAAGATGTTCGCCTGCGTTTTATTAATAAGTCATTTGGATTTATTCCAAGATCATGTGCCACCCGCTACCTATACCAGTGTGCGAAATCTTATTGTCCAGGAGCTTGATAAATTCAAGGAGCCTATACGGCCTAACATGCACGTTATTTGGGTGGGCTCTTTGCCAGATACCGTTAAGACGAGTATCAGAATCTTTTTGGAAAGTACCCCATCAGGTGTGCCTCTCACATTTTACTTAGGCTACGATCCACGAGGGTATCTGGCATTTCGACTAAAGGCTTCGATCTACCGTACAGCACAATCTTACGTGAACAACCTGCCCCTTGGCCAAGATCGGGACAGACGTTATTGGATGGCTGTTATTAACCTGCAGAACGAGGCCTATAACAATATAAAGTCCGCGAAGACTCCGGAGGAATTCAGTCAGAAGGCAATCGATTTCATGGTTTCGCGTCTGGGTGGGGATAGAAAGCAATTGGAGCAAGAGCTTCAAAAGGCCAAAGAGTCTTTTGTCAATTTTGAAAATGAAATCGGAAGGGAATATCCGGGGAGAGTGAAGTTGGTAGATTTGAGTACCTTGATTCATAAAGACCATCCCTTTTATGAATATTATCTAAAGGAAATGTGGTTGCGAGGAAACATCCCTTCCGCAGCTGATATGGCACGGCCGGAATTATTATCTGAATATGGAGGTACCTATATTGATGCGGATGTCAGTCCGATGTTACAGGAGGGAATCTTTGGAATGAACATAGAATATCTTGGGGAAGAAATACTGGAGTTTATAGCGAACACTCCTCAGGGTGACGTTTCAAAATGGCGTGCTTGGTTAGAAGCCGCGAAGGTGCAAGCTGTTCACAACTTTATTGCAAAAAGGCCGCACAACGGCATGGCAGGGCTATTTTCAAAAGAGCTTTTCGAACGGATGCAAAATGATGAAATGATAAAAAACCATCCTGCGGCTACGGAGCTTGTCAGCAAATATATCCGCCAAATTGAAGTTGCGCCCGTTCAGTATTTAAAGCGCATGGGACCGGTGAGCGCTGCCTCGGATGTCAAATATTTTTTTCAACCGTTTAAACAACCGGCAATTTTTCCGAATGGTTTGTCCATGCAAGAGCGGCCGGGCGGTCTTTTTGGATATGATATCGGAGTTCTTCATGGGAGAGAAGGCGCACCGGCTTTCAGATATTACCAGCAACTGGTCATTAGCCGGTATCAGGAATTAGAAAAAGGGGGGGTAATGTGGGAGCAAACTGTTCCACAGAATATGGACAATAATCTCGATCTCAAAGAAAAGTATAATGGCTACTATCGCTTGGATGGGCTTGTTGAAGGGATGAATGTCACAGAATATATCACTGGTCCGAGATCCTTTTCCCAAGCAGCAATCGATTCGTTCGGAAAAATTCGGGATGAGAATCTTATGAAAAAATGGGAAGATCAAATGTTATCCCCGCAGGACCGAAGATTATTTCCTCTTTTTGTAGAGTCGACAGTTCTCCAATTCGATACTCCGGAAGATGTAAAATCTGCCTGGAGAGGACAGGTGCTTCCGCGAAAGTTTTCTTTTGCCCAGCCTTCAAAGTACACCACGCAGATTGTACTGCAACTGGATCACAATGCGAGAAGTACTGAGGCTGCACGCTTTCTCGATAATCGCCAGCGAAATTCAAGGTGGCTAGTCCTTGATGAAAACAATCATCTTGTTTCACAAGATACAGGGGAACAAATGATTTCCGATAAATGGGAGGAAAACACGCGGATCGTATTAGTCGGCACTCTGCATGATGATCGATCGACGATTAGCGGTCAGTCGCCGATGAAAGTTGCGGAAGTGATTACCCAATTGATGCCAAAACGAAAAGGTGAATATCCTGTTGCACGAATTAAAATTGTTGGATGGTCACTAGATCCGCAAACCGGCGAGGGTATCAGCTCTGGATCAGGTGTGGCTGGCATGAAAGGGTTTTCCTCTGAATTGCTCGGCTTTTTAAAGAAAAAAGGAATGCCAGTGAAATCTATTAAAGGCTATGAGGGGCCTGTGGAAATAGACATTCGCGGCCGTACGTGGGTGCTGGATTCGCGTGGTCTGTGGAGACATAAATCCGCCTCTCTTCTCCGATTTCTGGTTGAGGAAAAAGATGGTCAACCTATTATCAAAGATGTCCCGATCAAAAATTTATTTGATGATGTGGATGTGCTTCCGGGTACCCCTGCGCTCAGCGTAGGGAGACCGGACCGCCGGGCAGTTATGTTAATTGTATCAAGAGCACAACTGAAATCGAATAAAATGACAGAGTTCCGGGAAGCAGTCGAAAATCTTCGAATCAAACATCCACAAACAGAGTTTTATGCATTAACCCGTGAAGACAATGGAAGATTTAAGCAGTGGAAATATGTTCCGGTACGTGGAAATCCAAGGTGGTCAGAAAATTGGCACTTGTCTACAGGATTCTCTCAAAAAGAATATGATAAGATCCTCTTGTTAGGGCACGGAAACAAAGATGGCGGAGGGATTAATGGTGTGGAAGACGAGGAGATTGCCAGAGGCATTTCTGAATTCCTGGTAAATGTTTCCAAGATCGAGCATCTCGGAGTGCTGGTATGTGGGAGTAAACCGGAATTTGGGATGATGCTTTATGATAAGTTACGGAGTTCCACGATCGGGCGCATCACGGGATCTGCGCTCCCGGTTTATATAGCAGGTAAGAGTCCTGAAGGACTCTCTGGTATTCACCCGGGCAGCCGTCTCTATCGGGACCAAACCGATGGAAGGCCGAGACATGGCGTCAACCTTGCAAAATGGGAAGTAAAAAAGAATGCGGGCGGTCAGACGGAAATCACTAGCTATTTGCTGCCATCCCGAGGCGATGGAGTTGAGATTTCGGAGACGCAACGATTTGCAGGCCCTTTCGCATATGCGCAAGGCCAGCAAGCATTAGCCCAGGAAGAGGAGGCCATTAAAAACTGGCGAGCGCAAATCAACAAAGTGAGAGAGCATGTTATTTCCAATCTCAGACGTACATTCTATGAGAACGTATCGGATTTAGTGGTAGTAATTCCGAATTTGGGGAAAAAAGACGGAAAATTTTCGGTACCTGTTGTAAACCTAAAAACGCAGGCAACTACTGAAGTCGAAATTCCACAGGAGTTGGGAGAAGGAGTTTTGACTCAACAAAAAAATCGAGCCTTTAGCGACTTAAGAGACATTGTGGAAACTGGGCCGGATGGGGCATTAAGAATAAAAGAAGACACCTCAGGGCATGTGAGTAGCATGAATGGTGCATTTTTTGCCTTGGCTTTGTTCAGAAATCTTGATCGTCAAGATCTCTCAAGTATGTCGGCCGAAGAGAAGTTTAGTATGTATTGGAATCTGGCGGGCATGGGAGTTGGGGTTGGTGGCGACGGAGTACAGTTAGCAAAAACGGTGAGCCAACTCATGGTTCCAAGCGGAGCGGTTGAACGTTCCGTACAGGTGCTGAAAACTTTCGGCGGTATTTTTGAGGGGGCAAACATGGGATTTATGGCGGTTGCAATAGGTCTCGATGCTTATGAGCTGGCGACAACCGACAATCCTGTGAAACGAGTGGGCTTAGAAATTGGGTTAGGCTTCAACTCTGCAGCATTAGGAATACAGGGTAGCAGCGCGATGGTGAGTTGGTTATTTCCAGCGGCAGCCGAAGCGGCGGGGGGTATGGGATTATTGGCTGTTCCATTAATGGGAATCGGAATTGGAGCAACTGCTCTTGGGACACAAATTGCTCAACACAATGAAAAAGTTCATCAATTCTACAAATACTTTAATGAGTACTTTCAGGCGATAGATGCAGGAGTTTATCTCAAAAACAATGAGATTCTTGTTCCGGCAATAGACAATGTTCCGATTGCGGAGATTAATTATAGAACCAAAAAGATCAGGGTCGGAACGGTACGTTTGGAAAAAAGTGAGCCTGCTCACGGTGGGTGGATTCAAACAGCCTCCGGAGCGGTTCCCTATCGGAGGAATGACTACTTTGATCTGCTAAAGCCTGAAGAAAAAATAGTACCTTTAGATAGCAGTGCCACAGACCTGGTGTTGTCGGAAATGCCACCTGTGGATATTAGCTACGACTACGTCTACTCCGCAATGGGGGAAACTGCGGAAGAGAAGGCTATTGATAAAAGGTTCAAAACCGTGGGGGAGTTTGAACCATCCAATTCTTGGGGAAATTTAAGACCTGAGATCAAATTTGCCTATGGATATGGCACACAGAATGTGATTTTGGATGAGAAGAGGCGAGTACTCCATTTTATATCCCGGGAGAATAACTTGACGCCCAGTGGACGAGTTCACTTTATGGTGGAAGGCGGAGGAGGAAGCTATATATTGCAAGGGCTGCATTCCCAACTTAATTTGACTTTGAAGGATTGGCAACAAGGCCCCTCCTCATTTCTACTCAGTCTCCCTGATGAAGATTTGCTAGGAGAAAATGACGTGAGCTTGGTAACGCGTGGTGGCGTTAAAAAATTAGTGATTCAATGCAAGACAGGGGCGCTGGAAATCGATATGACCGGAATGGATCCACATTCAAAAATCACAATATCAGGCACCGGCAAAATAATCTGGGGTGCAGATCAGGAAAAAGTCCTCGTTAACATGATGGATTTGAGAACATCCTCAATCCCTGACATCGAAGCTTATCTCAACAACATGATGCAAAAAGGCAAATTAAGAGATCTTGTAGCTCTGATACAAGGTCCATCATTACCGGTGCCCCTCACGAAAAAAGCAAGCGAGATGGAGAAAATACGTTATGAAAACGAGCTAAAACGCGTACAAAAATCGTCTGCTCAGATCGCTTATGATACCCGAAATCGCCGAATCCTAACTCCAGGGAATGACTATCTGAGCCCGGTATCTCCGCAAAGCGACGAATTTTTCGCATCCTGGGCGGGCACTGCTTTTGTAGCAGTCACCGAGAAACACGCCTTCTTTTTTGATCCTATAAGACAGAGACTCATACAGACAGATCGCTTGACGAACAAAGAGACTGCAAGCTTTCGGTTGAGGTTTTGCAGCCCAGGGAGTCGTATTGAAGGCGTTATCGAAATTAATGGAGAGTTTGTTGTAAAGCAGGTCATTCCAGCCCCATCTGGAGAACCGCTGACATTGCTCCATCTATTAAAGGAGGATAAGATTCAGTTGATCGAAGTCAGTGGTTTGAATGAGGAACAGCTAGAGAAGTTTCTTCGTTTTCCCGAGAGCTTACTATGGAATATTAGAAATGTAAACGATGAGGGAATCGCTTCCGATCGTGGGAGAAATTTTTTGGAAGTACTGGCTATCTACTTAGGGAATGCGGATCAGCCTTTTGACCCTGATTTACCTGATTTATCAACCCGGCGAGCAGAGGTTGCTGAGTGGCTGAAGATACGAGGTGGTAAGGAAAAATCGCAAGCGATACTTTTAAATTTAGGCAATGCTTACAGTATTCCAATGAACGCTGGAGATGAGGAATTTAACTTGGTGAAAAGTTGGTCCTACCCTTCTTCCATCGGTGGGATGGGACTGGTGATTTGGTCTCCAAGGAGTGAAACCGCTAAGTTTGTAAAATTGAAGCCGGGAGAATTTACCTCAGCGCATATTTTTTCCCGGAACCATAAGCCCGTTTCCTTTGGAATCAATCCCCCGGTGTGGTTTCATGGACTCGCTAAGGGTCAAAAAGTTGTTCCTTTCGAAGAATGCGGACAAATCTATTTGGTTTCCAAAGATGGAACGGAAGTGACGGCTGTTGACCATTACGGTGCACAAACATCATGGCAATATCATCTCAAACTCCTACCTCTGGCCCGACTGTCATCTTTATCGACTGATACCAGATTAGTTGATAAAAAAATCCCTTATGGGGTGGGGCCTACGGAAGGTGTAAATCAATATGTAAAGCAAAGATTACTCGCTGCATAATGAGAAGATTTTTAACCTGTCTAAAAAAGGAATACAGCGGCGTTGCAAGAAGTTTTTTGCCGAGCTACATGGCCACATCCCTTGCATAGTTTTCCAACTGCAGGTTGGAAACGATTTTTCGACAATGCCAAATCGCACAAGCTGCTGCCTCCAAATGACAAAGCGCACTCAAAACCTCCATGAGGACCGGTGTGCTTTCTCGCTTCAAGAGTGCTTTTTCACGTAGTGTCCGATAGAGAGAAAGAAAACGCACTGTAGGAATGGGCCTGGTGGGTAAAGGAAGGGATGATGCTTGGCGGGTTTTAAAAGCTTGATAACATTCGCTCAAATCAAGGCGAAGTGCGTCCTCCAATGGAGTCAGAAGAGGTAGAATGTGGGCCAGACACGCATGAGTTTCCGCGTGCCAAGCATAGCTTCTTAACATGGTCAGCTGATAGCTGGCGGCGCGCATTTCGGAGAGAAGTTGCTGAAGGTGTGCTTGTTCTTCAGGGCGACAAGCTCGAAGAGGCAAAAAAGGAATCCAAGGTTCTGTCTCCCAAGCAATTTGGAAAACCTCTGAGACGACCGGAGCAGAGAGGGCCGATTTGTCAAAGGAAGTGTTCAGGATATTTAGGCACCCGGAGAAATAACGTTGGCATGCGTTGAAAAATTCATTTTGAGGCAATGGCGGCCAAAAAAATCTTTGCACGAATGCACAAAATCCTAGGGCAACAATAATGCCGAAATACCAATTTTGGAATCCGCCAGGTCGAAGAGGCCAATGTTGACACAAATTGACAGCACCTGCAATTGCAAGCGTGCATGCATACATGCGCTGACTGAATATCCCTAAGTGTTCGAAATATGCGATACCCAATAAAAAAAGAGAGACGAAAAGAAAAATGTTCGCGTAAAAATAATTCGCGATCCATGGCGCCAGAAAAGTAAATAGAACTAAAATCGGAAGCCCGATCAGGCTAGTCAAAAAAGCATAATGAATGGCCTTTTGATTTTCGTAACCATGAAAATAAGTACGAGGCAGCATGATAAAAAGCCAGGCGGCCGCCGGAATTAGATCAAAACCCGGAGGATGGAACCAATTGCAGAAAATAAGAGCAAAAACCGCTGTTAAGCCGGACTTTGAAGCTGAAATGAGGTGGCCAGGATCGAGTCTAAACCACGGATGTTTGTTTTCCAAAAAATCAGGTTGATAGCGCCAGTGGCCGAAGAGGCGAACTAGCTGTTCTCTCAAAACTCGGAGATGGCCTGCTGCTTCCAAAAATCCTGTGGCAAGTCCTGCGAAGGTTGCAATTTCAGCAAGTTCATTTTTGAGATGAATTTCCGCGGTCCGTAGAATTTCCAGGCGGTGCCTGAAATCCTGACAAGCGGATTCGAGTGTCCCCACTTGAGGTGATGAACCCAGAATTAAGCTCTCACGAAAGAGTGCACATTCGTTTTCAATTGCGAAAAGGAGATTGCTGAGTTCTTTTTTTGTTTGTTGTGCAAATAGGCTACTCGCATGTCTGGTTTGTGCCACTGCTATAAAAACAGAATGGAGGCGATTGAGCCGATCCACGATGATACGGTAGCTAGGAATCCGTGTGGCAAATATGGAACTTTCACGGACTCCGTACTGAAGCAACTTTTGGAGGAGTTCGATGTCCTTGAGATGCTCCGCTTCGATTTCGGCTATTATTTGCACCAGGTTGCTAGTAGGATCGTAAAAGGATTGTTCCACTTCTCGTACAGCCTTTTCCACACGAGATAACATCTTTGCAACAAGGTGGCGAAACTCCACCCGCGCATGACGGGGCCAGAGAAGTGTGCTGACAAGGAGTGTGACGATAATGCCGACAATAATATTCAGTGCGCGAGAAATACCAACTTCCCACGCTTTTTCCGGAGCGAACAAGGTCCCTGAAACGACAACTAATAAGGTGAATCCACCGAGCATGAAAGCATACGGTGCTCGCTTACCATGAGCCATATAGCTTAAAAAAGTCACGCAAAGAAAAACGAGTGTCAGAAATAGTGGCCCATTACCAAGAAAATTGCCGGTGAGCGTGATACCCAAGAATGCTCCGCTAATCGTGCCCAACAAACGGAAAAACGCTTTTTCGGCTATCGCCCCCACGTACTGTGCTATCATGAGGACGATGACGCTCGAAATAGCCCATGAGGGGCTCCCTAAACGTAGCCATGATACACAGTACAAGGTCAATACACCTGATACTGCAAATTTTAGTCCATACTGAATGCGCAGCCATCTAGCAGCAGTCAGAGCGCTCGTTTCGGCCATTAGATTAGCATTGACTACGAGTCGGCAAAGAAGAAAGTAAATTTGCTAGGTAAGCGTATGATTTTTGAGCTCTTTTTGAATCCGGAAATCGATATCTTGGGTCTGTATATACCCTGGATAGTGCCGGTGACGTTTTTGGGATTTCTTTGTGCTATGCTCCTAGTCAATAGGATAGAAGGGCTTAATTGGACACGCTTTATTTGGCATCTTCCTCTTTTTTTGATTACAATGGTTGTATTGTTTTCCTGCCTCATTGGGTTAATATGTAGTCCATGAATTGGATTCGTTTGATCGCCCGCCCATTGATCACTGCCGGAGCCATTGTTTTGGCTTTGGGCGCACTCAGCCTGTTATATTATCGTTTTGTCCATTTTCCTTGGACCCGGGATGCTCAAATTCGCGCTAATGTGGTGGGCATTGCGCCGCGTGTTTCAGGTCCGATTATTCGCATCCCGTTGAGTGATAACCAGCGATTGCGTCAGGGCGATCTTCTCTTTGAGATTGATCCAAGTACCTATCAGGCCAGCCTTCTTAAAGCTGAAGGTATGTTGGAACAAGCTCAGGCGAACCTGTTGCGTGCTAAACAACAATTGGACCGCGATACCGTTCTTTATAGCAAAAAAGTGATCGATTTGCGGGAGCTGCAGAATGCGCAAGATGAGTATGCTTCTGCAGGAGCAACTCTTCATGCGGCACAGGCCACACTCCAGACAGCTCGTCTTGATCTTGGATTTACACGTGTCGTTTCACCGATCGACGGTTACTTGACTAATTTTGATACTAGTCCCGGAACATATGTGACAGCAGGACGGCGGTTACTTGCTTTGGTAGACTCGAATTCTTTTTGGGTTGCCGCGTATTTTACCGAAGCACAGCTCGCATACATTCATTCCGGCGATTCTGTTCGAATCAAACTAATGTCCCACCCCGGAATGACCTTTTATGGAAAAGTGGAAAGTGTGGGCTGGGGCATTCATCTGACGGATGGTGCGGCTATAAATCTCCTGCCACAGGTTCAACAGACCATTGAATGGGTCCGACTCCCTCAACGTTTTCCGGTGAGAATTAAATTCGACCCGATTCCCGCTGTGCCCCTCCGTATTGGCGAAACCGCTTCTGTTAGTATTATTCCGCATTGAGATGAGGTTAAAAAATACTTTTAAAGGTTTCTTAATATTTTTGTTTGTATCTGAGAAAAAAACTGTTCTTAGTATACGAGAAGTCGTTTATATGCTGCTTCAATTTAGAGGAATTTCTTACTAAAGTAAGAAGCCGAGCAGCAAATGACTTCCAACATCAACCCATAAGCAAATAAGTATCAAATGAATATTGAAACGTTTACATCCGCTTCCATGGAGGAGCTCGTAGCCTTAGCAAAACGCCGTGAGGATCTCTTGGAAAAGGTGAAAGCAGTGGAAATCGATATCACCCGCCTTTTTGGAGGGGGCGCCCCTCGCCGGACGGGAAGAAAAGGGCGGCCACCAAAAGCGGCATATACTCCTCAAAAAAGAGGACGCAAAGGAAACCGCGGCCAGAAACCAGGTGCTCTCAAGGAACGTATTCTGGATGTGTTAGAACATGCTGGCGAAAATGGAATCACCGTCGCGGACATTGCCTCTAAGCTAGGTGTTCCCAAAGCAAATGTTCACGTGTGGTTTAGTACAACGGGCAAGCGTTTGGGTGAAGTGAGAAAGATTGAACCCGGTCGTTTTCGTTTTCACGGAGCTAAAAGGAAATAAGTTCAAGCAAATCATCGGGGTGCGAGAGGATTGAACACCCACTCGCGCACCTGCTGATGGTATGGTGAGATCTGGTTGATAACGACTTCAGTGGTGTATGCTTGCTTGGGGATAGTTCGGCAGTTTCACAGATGTCTCAGTTGTTTAGTGTCTTGCGGGGAGATCCAAAATCTCCGATACAGCTGCTGTTACCTGTTGGACCGTGATCGCCTTCATGCATCTTAAGTCGATCGGGCAGTTTCGGAGGAAACAAGGGCTGCATTCGACATGATAACGTAATATCCGGTTTTTGGCTCCGAATGGAGCGGTGAGTAATGGTTCGGTAGATCCAAAGATAGCAACGACTGGTATACCCAATAAGGCAGCAAGGTGCATGGTGCCTGTGTCGTTTGTCAGAAGCAAGCGAACCGTTTCTAATTCTGCAATCAGTTGAGCCATACTGGTTTTTCCAGTGCGATCTAAGACGATATTTTCCGGAAGCCCGGACATTATGTCCTGAGCTATGAGGCTGTCCTTGGCTGTGCCGAAGATTTTCCATTGGAGACCGGTTTGTTGAGAAACTTCTTTTAATACTTCACGATAACGAGACGGTAACCAACGTTTAGCGGGGCCGTACTCTGCTCCCGGGCACAACCCAAGATATGACGAGGAAGCACTAGCGGAAACACAGAGAGGCTGGAATTGCGGAAGAGGGCCGCCTAAATCTGTTGCTATGTTGGCAAAGCGTTCCGCATGGTGCTTAGGGATCAGCGGTGGCTGTGTCGGCTCGTCTATCATCTGATTCAGAAGCCAACGGCGATGGTGTCCCGGGTATCCTATGCGACGTGGAATATCAGCTAAAAAAACTTCCAAAGCGCTCCGCATTGAATTTGGCAAAAGGACGGCAACGTCAAATCTTTTACGTAATTTTCGCGCAGTGCTCCAGAGATTACTATCAAGCGTCAACACCTCATCCACTTCCGGTACGGCTTTCCAAAGGTCGGCTATTTTTTCGGATACTAATACAGTAATTTGTGCATCAGCACGCCCCTGTTTTAGGGCCTGAACGGTGGGTACGCTCATAACTGCGTCTCCGAGCCAATTACTGGATCGAACCAAAATGGAGAGAGGTTGCAGTTTCTGTTTATTAGGCAGGTAGATCCCGCGCTTTTCCCTTGTGAGTAAGATGCGAGGGTCCGGCAATTTCCAACGATTGTGTATCCAGAACCAATCTGCCGGAGATTCCCGAATTTGCTTTTCCAGTGACTGATTGATATCCGCGGTCAATTGATTAGGATTGTTTTCATCATATGGGAGGGCTGAGCGGACCGATATTTTCCAGCGAGCAAACCCAGTTGTAAAAATAGCGACTGGAATCACAGCCGCGCCGCTCTTGCATGCGAGAGTAGCGGGAAGGGGAGAGGTAGAGGCAAGTCGACGGAAAAAGGGGGTCCACAATCCGCTATCTCCGGCATGCTGGTCAACTAGTACTCCGACGAGGCCCCCTTTTCGCAATAGAGCAACAGCTCCGACAAATCCCCTTTTACGATCGAATGTGAGCATACCGCGACTTCTGCGATCTCTATCGATGAGTTCATTGAGTCCCTTATTTCGCAGACGTTGATAAATGGCGCCTGTCGGAATGTTTGGCAGCATAAAGTTAAGTTGGGCAAAGAGCTCCCAGTTTCCGATGTGGCTGATAGCCATTACCACACCTTTACCTTGCTGTAAGTGTGATAACAAAAGCTCTTTATTCTCCACTTCACAACGACTACTGATTGTCTTTTCGTCAAGAGCGGGCATTTTTAATGCACTCAGAAAGTTGGCGCCTATTGTAACGAAATGTTTAAAAACCATGTTACGAATTTCCACTTCGGAATATTCATCTCCAAAAGCGCGGGACATATTTTCTCTTGCCAATCGACGGTATGTCGGCAGGATACCCCATGCGAGAGCTCCTAGCACCCGGCCGGTTGCAAAGGAAATGGAGAGTGGCAGTGATCTAACGAGCTTTACCACACTCAAAACTATCCAATAAACGACATGATCCATGATGTGCTGAGAGCAATTTTATCGCATATGACGGGATACGTTCCTTTTGCGACGAATGAGTGCTTTGCGAAACATTAAAGAGCTAACAAAATGATGACAGGGGCCTCACAAGTCAATTCTTGCTTCTTGCCTGGAAGTACCATCGGCCTTTTGGGGGGAGGCCAACTTGGCCGTATGTTTGCTTTCGCCGCCCGGCGTATGGGTTACCGATTGCATGTTTGGGATCCATTAGAAAACAGCCCTGCTGGACAAATGAGTGACAAACAATATTCCCTTCCTTATGAGGACCTTCATTGCGCAAAAGAATTTGCTCGGCATGCGGATGTTATCACATTTGAGTTTGAAAATATTCCTTCGACAACCCTGATTGCATTAGAAGCACAGCGTCCGGTTCGTCCTGGAGCGGAGGTCCTCCATATCTGCCAAAATCGAGAACGTGAAAAAAGCTTTCTATCATCACAAGGCTATCCGCTACCGGCTTATCGGATAGTAAATTCAGTTGCGTCCCTACAGGCTGCTGTTTCAGAGCTGGGTATGCCGTGTGTGCTGAAAAGTGCGAATTTTGGGTATGATGGAAAAGGGCAATTTAAGATTAACGGCGAACAGGATTGGGAAACAACTTGGGCGAAGTTTAATGTGCAACGTGGAGTAGTTGAGGCTTGGGTTGATTTTCAAAAAGAAATTTCGATTGTTTGCGCCCGTTCACTCGATGGAAGTCTTTGTACCTATCCCATTTCTGAAAACGTCCAAAATAATCATATTTTAGATTATTCCATAATTCCAACACGCTTAGACCAACAAATTCAACTGGAAGTGGAGATGTTGGCGCGCAATATTACAGAGACTCTGGGAGTAGTGGGTCTCCTTACGGTGGAATTTTTTCTCACTCGGGATGGGAGCGTGCTGGTGAACGAGCTCGCACCTCGACCCCACAATTCAGGGCACTTTACTTTTGACGCCTGTATTACCAGTCAGTTTGAGCAGCATCTGCGTGCTATTTGTGGCCTGCCACTAGGTTCGACCAAACTCTTGTCGCCAGTCGTCATGGTGAATCTCCTGGGTGATCTCTGGGATAAAGGGGCTCCGGATTGGCATCACATTTTGTCTGAACCTGTTGCAAAGCTTCACTTGTATGGAAAATCTCAACCTAGGCCGGGACGCAAGATGGGACACTATTGCGTATTGGAAGATTGCGTTGAAATCGCTCTGGATAAGGCCCTTAGCTTGCGAAAGTCAATTCATCGCGGGTCATAACAACGCACGTCGAATTCGGTTCTGAATATCGGTTCTGGATAAGAAAAATCGAACACTCGCTCGCCTCAGGTGTCTGAGATGAATAATTATTAATAGGACTCGCCCGCAGTGTAATGCTGCTGGAGTGAGAGTCCGGATTTTCTTCTTTATTTTAAATATGGCGAATGCGTCTTTGGAGTTAAATAGGCGGGTTGAAGAGGCGAGACAGTGGGTTCAGCCTTTGTTGGATGAAGTGGGCAAGGTAGTGGTCGGTCAGCGTGGTCTGATACACCGGCTGGTGATCGGTTTAATCACCAATGGGCATGTTCTCTTGGAAGGTGTGCCCGGGTTGGCGAAGACCCTTACAGTGCGAACATTAGCAGCAACCATTCAGACCGGATTTCAAAGATTACAATTTACTCCGGATCTTCTGCCAGCGGATCTAATTGGCACGTTAATTTACAACCCGCGCACAGGCGAATTCACCACTAAGTTGGGACCCATATTTTCCAATTTGATTCTTGCAGATGAAATTAATCGGGCACCCGCCAAGGTACAAAGCGCTTTGTTAGAAGCGATGCAGGAACGGCAAGTGACCGTTGGAGAGCAGACTTATTTACTTCCCGATCCCTTTTTAGTTCTGGCGACCCAAAACCCGATCGAGCAGGAAGGTACCTACCAATTGCCGGAAGCTCAGTTAGACCGATTCATGCTCAAGGTGAACGTGGGGTATCCCACTCGCGAGGAGGAGCATGCCATCTTAAATTCCATGGCAACTTCCGCTCCCAGACTTTCTGTACAGAGCATAATCGATCCGGCGGAGATCATTCGTACTCGAAGTATAGTCAACGAAATTTATGTAGACGATCGAGTCAAAGATTACATTGTCGACATCGTAAGAGCCACCCGCGAACCGGCTACGTTTAAACTGAAATTAGACGGCCTGATTCGTTATGGAGCCTCTCCCCGGGCGACAATTTTTCTCACGCTCGCTGCAAAGGCTAATGCATTTATCGCTGGCCGAGGGTATGTGACCCCGCAGGACGTGAAGTCCATTGGGTTGGATGTCCTGCGACATCGAATTGGAGTGACTTATGAAGCCGAGGCTGAATTTGTGACTAGCGAAAGCATCATCGAAAGAGTTTTTTCCGGTCTGCCGGTTCCTTAATTTAACATGCAGCAAACAAGCGAGATCCTTCGAAAAATTCGACGGCTCGAATTACAAACGCGGAGGTTAGTCAATTCGTCCTTTGCCGGCCAGTATCACAGTGTCTTTAAAGGCCGCGGCATGAATTTTGATGAGGTGAGGGAATATACGCCCGGCGACGAAATTCGGAGCATCGATTGGAATGTTACCGCGCGAACGAATGTGCCTCACGTAAAAAAATTTACTGAAGAACGGGAATTAACAGTAATGTTATTGGTGGATGCGAGTGCGTCCGGATCATTCGGGAGCGTACATTTAAGTAAGCGGGAACTTGGAGCGGAAGTCGCATCTATCTTAGCATTTAGTGCGATTCAAAATAACGATAAGGTAGGTCTAATTTTATTTAGCGATCACATAGAACTTTTTATCCCTCCCAAGAAGGGACGTCTTCACATATTGAGGCTGATTCGTGAAGCCTTATTTTTTGAGCCCCGAGGAACTGGTACGAATCTGGCTGTAGCCTTTGAGACGCTCAACCGGGTCATTCACCGGCGGGCTGTCGTATTTGTCTTGTCCGATTTTATCGCCGCCGATTTTTTCAAGCCATTTGCCGTGGCAAGCCGACGCCACGACGTCATAGCTTTTCCTATCTTTGATCCGGGTGAAACCTCGCTTCCTAATATCGGGATTGTAACCTTTGAGGATGCGGAAACGGGACTCCAAGTCGATATTGACACTTCCGATACCCGGGCGATCAATCGCTTTGTTCAACTTGAAGAGCAACGGAGGGAAAAACAGCAAAAACAATTGCAAAGCTATGGAGTCGATATCGTCCCACTTCGTACTGATCAGGACGTACTAGTGCCTCTTCGGGCCTTTTTTGAGAGAAGAGAAAGAAGATTGGCAACGCGATGAATGCTACTCCAGCGCCTCTGCATGATATTGCACCGCCTGTTCCCTTTTTTCCATATCCGATTTGGATGGCGATATTAGCGGCAGTCATCCTCTTAGGGCTCTGCATTTTGTTAATTTGGGTCATCAAATTGATTTTTTACAAAAAGCGAAAAATTCTTCCTCTGGAAAAAGCGCTTGCTGCGTTGAACTTGCTGCGTGCACGGGTCGAGACGATTTCGACCTACGATTTTGGCGTGGAGGTCTCAGCCATTCTGCGTCATTACGTCCAGGAGGAACACGGTCTCAGCGCTACTACTCAGACTTCTTTGGAATTTTTGGAGTCCATCCGAAACAATGCCGTATTTGCGGTCGAAGAGAAAGCCATGCTAGGCAAATTTCTTCAAACCGTTGATCTTATAAAATTTGCCAGAGCGGAAGTAGGCGTGGATGAAAGCACATCTTTGCTCGAACTGGCGGAAAAACTCGTTCGTACGCGAGATAAGAATCAAAATACGACATGACAGAGCCTCTCCAGTTTGGAGGACTGACCATTGTTCATCCTTGGGTCCTTTTCTTTCTTTTAGTACTTCCTGTCCTTTCCTTTTTAAAGGGGCGTGTGGGGGGGCGGGTGGCTGTACGGTTTTCGTCCACAAAGGTTTTAACGACTGTGGGGCGAAAGACACGGGCTTTTGCCGGCAAATTTTTGACAGCACTATTTTTACTGGCTTTGGCGTTGCTCATCTTAGCAGCTGCGCGTCCCCAATGGGGCAAGAGCATTACCCGTATTCAGGCAAGTGGGGTGGATATTATGCTCGCGCTTGATGTTTCCGGATCCATGAAGGCGGAAGACATGAGTATCAACGGCCAGCGTGCCAGTCGAGTAGATGCCGTCAAAGCTGTTACTCAAACGTTTATCAGCAAGCGTCCGAATGACCGCATTGGGGTGATTGCATTTGGAGGCCGACCCTATTTAGTGAGTCCACCAACATTAGATCATGATTGGTTGATGGCTAACATGGACCGTGTGCAAGTAGGAATGGTGGAAGATAGTACGGCCATTGGTTCAGCGATTGCCGGGGCTGCCCGGCGATTGAGAGAACGATCTGCCAAATCAAAAATTTTAGTATTACTGACAGATGGGGCGAACAACGCCGGAAGTATTTCTCCGCTCACCGCTGCGGAAGCCGCCAAAGCGCTGGGAATCAAAATTTATACTATTGGTGCGGGATCTGATGGCCGCGTCCGTTATCCTGTTCAGGATATTTTTGGCAGAACTCAATATCAATGGGTGGAATTCGAGACCGATTTGGAAACCTTGCGGAAGATTGCTGAAATGACAGGCGGCCAATTTTTTCGCGCGGCTGACGGCCAGTCACTAGTCAAAATCTTCCGAGAAATTGATCAGATGGAAAAGTCGAAATCGGAGGTGACCAAGGTCTCCCTTTATCGCGATCTCTTTCCTTGGTTAGTAACTGTCGCGCTCACCTTATTGATCCTGGAGACCCTCCTCTCTCAAACGATATGGAAACGACTTCCTTAAATTTTGGTGAAGCGCGATGGTTTTTTGCGTTGGCAATTTTGCCAATCCTAGCGCTTCTCTTCTGGTGGGCACATCAACGGAGTGTCAAATTGTTGCAGCGGGTTGTTGCACCTCGCCTCCGTGACCAATTGATAGGATCTGTTAGTGTTGGGCGTAGAATCCTGCGGGCTGTGCTGCTTTTGGTGGTAATAGCTTTGTTGATTATAACTTTGGCTAAACCACGATTAGGTTTTATTTCAACACAGACCACTCAGGTGGGAAGAGATGTCATTCTCGCAGTTGATACTTCCCGTAGCATGCTAGCGACTGATTATGCCCCAAGCCGTTTGGCACGCACAAAGCTATTTGGCCAGGATTTGATCAATCTTCTCCAGGGAGATCGTTTGGGCTTAATTGCTTTTGCCGGAACGGCCTTTCTTCAAGCTCCATTGACGACCGATTATAGCGCAGTGTTGAATAATCTGGAGGAATTGGACACACATACGATTCCACGCGGAGGCACTGATATCTCTTCTGCCATTCGAGTCGCTGAGGACGCATTTGGCCATGCTGAAGGAACCTCTCGCGCACTGGTGTTAGTATCTGATGGCGAAGATCTCGAAGAGAATGCCATTACCGAAGCAAAAAAAGCGGCCGCCCAAGGAATTCGGATTTTTACTGTGGGCGTTGGTTCTTCAGTCGGCTCTTTGCTGCCTATCATCACCGATGATGGACAACAGAATTTCGTACGGGACTCAAACGGTAAGCTGGTCATGAGCCGATTGGATGAAAAGCGGCTTAAGGAAATCGCTCAAGCAAGCGGAGGATTTTATTCACACCTTGACCCTTCGACAGCGCAAGAGATCTTTAAAAATGGTATTTGGCCGCTCACCGAAAGACAAGGACAGTCCATAGCTTCACGACAGCCCATCGAAAGATTCGAATGGACGTTGGTACCAGCCATCTTGCTGTCGATTGTTTGGTGGCTAATAGGAGAGCGCCGCCGAATCGGCAGTGCTGGCGCGGTGCTTTTTCTCATACTGCTATTTATATCGGTCTCGGCGCATGCTCAGAGCGGCCTCAGGAGCTATCAAAATGGGGATTATCAAACTGCGCTCAAGCGATTTGAAGCTAACACACAGCAACGCCCCGCCCCGCCTCAGGCTTTTTTCGCCGCGGGAGCTGCGGCTTACAAGTTAGGTTATTATGATAAGGCCCTGGATTTTTTTGGGCAAGCGCTTTTGGGCAAGGCGGGGGAACTCCGGACCGAGGCTCGATACAATATGGGCAACACGTTGGTAAGAAAAGGAGAGACTGCTACTTCCAATGAACAAAAACGGGCACAATGGAAGGCTGCGATCCAACAGTATGACCAGGTGTTAAAAGAAGAGCCCAAAAACACCGCGGCTGCCGATAACAAAAAACTAGTGGAAAAAATGCTAAAGGACTTGGATCGCAACCCGCCGCCTCAGCAGCAAAACCAGCAGCAAAACCAGCAGCAGAACCAGCAGCAGAACCAGCAGCAGAACCAGCAGCAGAACCAGCAGCAGAACCAGCAGCAGAACCAGCAGCAGAACCAGCAGCAGAACCAGCAGCAGAACCAGCAGCAGAACCAGCAGCAGAACCAGCAGCAGAACCAGCAGCAAAACCAACAGCAAAACCAGCCGCAAAACCAGCCGCAAAACCAGCAGCAAAACCAACAGCAAAACCAACAGCAAAACCAACAGCAAAACCAGCAGCAAAACCAGCAGCAAAACCAACAGCAAAACCAACAGCAAAACCAACAGCAAAACCAGCAGCAAAACCAGCAGCAGAACCAGCAGCAGGGTCAAAAAACGCCATCTGCAGGGTCTGTAGGGGAAATGGGTCGGGAAACGGGCAAAGAGAAGGTTTCTCCTCCTCCGAATTTTACCGGAGGCACGCTAACCAAAGATCAGGCTAATTCACTGATAAATTCCATGGAGGGCGAAGAAATGCGATTAAAGGCTTCTGAACAGAGGTCTTCCGAGGATAACTATAAAGATTGGTAAGCAGATACGTTGGTATGAGAGGCTCATCAAATATCTTGAGGAAAAGTTGTATGATAAAGGAATGTATTCTGGCTTTTCTGGCTTGTGGTATATTTAGCTCTATTGCTACTGCGGCTGACGTCGAAGTGCGTGCAAGGCTTTCTGATTCTACAACGTCAGTGAGCACACCGGTGCGATTGGAAATTGTTGTACAAGGTGCGAGAAGTGCGGAAGTGTCTCGTAATTGGGCGGTAGATGGTTTGCAAGTTCGTTACGTCGGGGAGTCGATGGGATTTCAAATGGTCAATTTTCGGGTCTCGACCAGTTCTTCCTATACCTTTATGATTTTGCCGCTACGAGCCGGGAATTTTACTATTCCGTCGTTGGAGGTGAAGGTGGATGATAAGACATTTCGGACACAGCCGATGAGGCTGACCGTCTATGGTCCTGGAAATGATCAAAATAATTCGGGACTACAGACTAGTTCGCAGTCCTCTCCACCAGCACCACTGCCAATTCCGACAGCAACTCCCCAGAGCGCTCATCATGATCATGCTATTGATGGGCAAGCAGGGAAGCTCGCTTTTGGGGTCCTTATCGTCCCTAAAAAACAGATCTATGTTGGGGAAGTAGTTCCTGTTGAAATTCGATATTATTTCCGCTCTGATTTGCCAGTACGCGAGGTTGGACCAGAACCACCCTCTCTTATTGGCGACGATTTTGTGGTTCAAAGAGATCCGAAGCATCAGCAAGGATCGCAGTTCATTAATGGGGTGAAGTATGGTTTTCTTTCCTTCCGTAATTCGATACGTCCGCTGAAGGCGGGAGAACTGAAGTTGCCGGCCACCTCTATTTCTTGTCAAGTTTTGGTGCAAGCTCGGCCTGAGCCGCCTCCGGGGATGGATTTGTTTTTTCAGCAATTTTTGGAATCTATGTCGGGGGTTGTGCGCATCCAGCAAATGGAGTTCGGGTCAGAGCCGGTTGTCGTGCACGTGAAACCTTTGCCTGAGGAAAACAAGCCGGATTCATTTCATGGTGCCATTGGCCAGTTTTCTTTGCATACGGAGGTCTCTCCTCGTGATCCATCGCCTGGTGATCCGGTGACTCTCCGGGGGATCATCTCCGGGGAAGGAAATTTCGATGAGATGGGCACGCCGGATCTTGTTTCCAAAGAGGGATGGCAGTCCTATCCCCCTTCTTCGAAATTTGCGGGTTCGGATGATATTGGGTACGCCGGAAAAAAGACGTTCGAATGGATGCTGATTCCCAAGGAAAAGAAGAGCAATACCCCGGCATTGGAATTTTCGTATTTTAATACGGTCTTGAATAAATACGTTACATTGCACGGACACCCACTGTCTGTGAATGCAGTACCACTGGGCAGTGGTGCCCCCAGCATTACACCGATGCCGTTGCCAGCTTCCGCAGCTAACCCGTCAATTCCATCTGTAGGAAGGGATAAATTTAGGATCGCAAGAAAACTGCGTTCGGAATCGTTTCGGCCTGTCACGGCGCGCACTCCCTTCGTCGTTGCAAACGGAGTGGCTCTTTTGGCGCTTTTGATATTTCTGGGTTATCAATTAATACGTTGCCATGCTGCATCCGACAGAGGAAGAAAAGCTGCCTTGCGCCGCTCATTAGGGGCATGCCGAGCAAGAGCTTCGACTTCTCAAGGAAAGGATTTTTATTCCTCCGTTGTCGAATGTTTACGTCTTCAGGCTCAGATCATTTTTGGAAAAGACACCAGTGGCTACTCTGGCGACGAAGTTGTAGCGACCCTTGGTTTAAAGGGAGAGGAGGCTGCGTTGGTGTTGAAGGTATTTGCACGTTACGAAGAATCGGCGTATGGAGGGGCACAAAGTGCTCTTTCCGCTGAGACTCGAGCGGCTGTCCTCATGCTTTTGAACCACAGAAAATGACAATGCGGATCCTTGCTATTATTTTGTTCCTTACAGGTTTTACGGCTTTAAGTCGCGCGGTTACCTTCGAAGAAGCTAATGAAATGCTCCATGCAGGTAATGCTGCGGCCGCAGCCACAGCCTATGAACAATTGATTGCTCAGGGTATAAAGAGCTCGGCAGTTTATGCAAATTTAGGAAGAGCACTTCAACAACAAGGCAAAATAGCAACAGCCTCATTAAATTATCATCGAGCATTGATGCTGGACCCTCGGCGGCAAGAGGCTCGTCAGGGATTAGTTGAATTGGGTGAGAAAACCGGCCTGACCGCATTCTCACCCCGCTGGACAGATCGAGTGGTTGCAAGAGTGTCTCTTTTTTCTCTGCTGATTATTGGGGGGATTTTTTTCTGGATCGGTGCAGCCGGGCTCATAGCGACAATATTCCGTAATCCACGGAAGTCATCCTCGTTGATATTGAGTATTTTTTGTCTGGGAATAGGCGCCTTTTTATTAGGCATCGGGCGGTGGGGAGATCCGCGCGTAGCAAGTGCGAATCTGGCTATCGTGACCGCAGACCAAGGCAGCTCGGCATTAAGTCAACCAGTGGAAACGTCTGCATCTGTGGCCTCTTTGCCGTCCGGTAGTTCCGTAGTGGTTCTTTCCGAACAAGATAATTGGAATTACTGCCGCTTACCAAATGGAAGCATGGGTTGGATTCCTGTTTCCAGCTTGTCCTTTGTCAATCCCGAGCATGCGCCAGAGCGTTCATGAAACGAATTCTCGGGACTTTCTTTTTTGGGTGTTATAAGTATTTTGTGATCAGTATTTTGGTTTCTGAGATTCCAGGGGCCTCGTGGGCAAGGGCCGAAGAATTTTCGTGGAAGAATGCTCCCATTCCTAAGCAAGCCGGCCAATTTCCCGAGGTTCCACCACTTCATGCACGTTATGAATTTGGTTGGACATGGCTGAGTGCAGCTAACGCAGAGGTTACATTTTACTATTCGGGAGATCATTATTTTTTTTCGGCAAGTGGTGGTACTTATGGCTGGGCAAGAAGGCTCTGGCAAATCGATGCCACCCAGACTAGTTCGGGTTTTCGGGGTTCTTGGCTGCCTGAAAAAATGCATCAGATCGAGCGCTATCGTACTTATACAATGATTATGGATGTGCGATATAATGAGCAACAAGCAGACAGGCTGCGGATGGCGATCCCTACTCCGGGGAAGGTCCCTGGCCGTAAAGTATACGCGATAGCAAATATGAGAGACATGGTGGCTGCCATGTTGTTTGTTCGCAGCCAACCTCTCCGTAGTGACGATCAGGTTTCGCAGGTGGTATTTCCCGGTGACTCTGTTTTTTTTATACAGACGCGAGTTGTTGGCCGAGAGATGATCAACTATGCGGGAAAACTGGTACCTACTATCAAATTTAGTATCAGTATGAAGAGAATTGTGACAGAAGAAGGTCCCCAAGAAGGCAGTCTGGTCCCTCACCGAAAATTTAATAGTGGAGTCATATGGATTACCGACGACGCCAAGCGCATTCCTGTTCGGGCGGAGCTAAGTATCTTTATAGGGTATGTCTATGCACAACTGCAATCAGTGCGGTTTTAGAATCAATACTGTTGAATTCATGTAACTACTAAGAAGTGGAAAAGCCGCAAAGAAAAAATCGATTTTGAGTTTTCGGAGCGACGAAGTTTTGAAGCGAGTTAAAAAATGGGCGATCTTTGTGCTCCGGTAATCACGATGAAGCAGAAACTCCCTGCCTTGAGCGTTCTCGCACGGAAATATGGTAAATTACTGCGATGAAAACTCTGCTGATCGTTGATCTTCAAAATGACTTTATGGAAGGAGGCGCCTTACCAGTCCCAGGCGGCCGAGCATTGATTCCGCTGATCAATCGTCTGCAACCTGACTTCGATCTGATTGTGGCTTCCCGTGATTGGCATCCCCCTAACCATTGTTCTTTTGCTGAAAATCATGCCGGAAAAAAGTCCGGGGAGTCCATTGAATTTGCAGGACACTTACAAAAGCTTTGGCCCGCTCATTGCGTCCAGGATACACTCGGTGCTGAATTTGCCACAGGGCTAGAGAGCGATCGCTGGGCAAAAGTTTTTTCCAAAGGGACTGATCCGAACATCGACAGTTACAGTGCTTTTTTTGACAACGCAAAGCGACGGAGCACCGGATTGGCGGAATATTTTAAGGCGCAGAGCGCCATCGAATTCCATGTTGTGGGTGTTGCTACCGATTACTGCGTGAAATTCTCAGTTTTAGATGCCCTTAAGCTTGGTTTTCAACCCATCGTGATTTTGGATGGCACACAGGGAATTAACTCGGAAGCACATGACGTGGAAAAAGCGTGTATTGAAATGAAACAAGCTGGTGCCCGCTTAATCAACTCCGACGGAATTTCGCGAAGCCAGCTTTAGAGCGTTTTCGGAAAATTTGGCAAAAAACTGACGTTTCACCCCAACCGCGCTTTTGCATCTTTGTCGAGAAATTTCCACATTTCATCTAAACGTGCTTCCACTTTTTGCTTCAGAGCTGCGATATCCTCTCGGTCTGAGACAAAAGAGGCGGATTTTGGTGTCTCGGCTGCAAAGAGATAATATTTAATTTTGGGTTCCGTACCGGAAGGCCGAATGGCAACACGGCAGTGATCTTCCGTTTCAAATATCATCATCGATTCTTTTGGAATCAGATCTCCCTCGATGTCTCGGATCGTCTCCTTGGAAAAATCGCGGATGCTGATCACTTTTGATCCTGCGATTGAGGATGGAGGATCACTGGCATATGAGGAAACCAAATTTTTGATTTTAGCGGCACCTTCCGCGCCATCGAAAACCTTCGACTTCCCTCGTTCCAAATAAACTCCGAATGTTCGAAAAATTTCGTCGAGCAGGCCATGAAGCGTCGTAGATTTTTCGCGAGCAAATGCGGCAAGTTCAGCAAGCATCAGAGCAGCGCTATTTCCGTCTTTGTCGCGCACAAAATCCGATGCGCTGTAGCCATAGCTTTCTTCCCCACCAAAAACGTAGTAACTGGATTCGTTTAAGCGAAGTTTGCGTGTTCTCTCTTCGCTCAACGCTGAGTAGTCAGTGCGATGAGCTTGTGAGATCTGTTCCTCGTATTTGCGCAATTTTGCTCCAATGTATTTAAATCCCGTCAGGGTTTCCACACAACGGACGCCGAAGTGCTCGCTGATAGCTTTTTGAAGGTCAGTAGTCACGAATGTCTTAAGACAGACTGCATGCGACCGGCTTTTTTCATTCAAAATGCCCAATTCAAAGAGTTTGGTAAGTCGATACCAGAGAAGAAGGGAGCCAATCTGGTTGCCTGTAAAAAGTTGCATCTTACCGTCCGCATTGCGAGCAGCCACTCCCATACGGTCGGCGTCTGGGTCGGTTCCGATAACCACATCGGCTCCTACGTGGTCCGCTTCCTGGATCGCCAGGCTTAATGCTTCCGGGTCCTCAGGGTTAGGTATTTTGACCGTCGGAAATTGACCGTCCGGTGTTTGTTGAGATGCTACGAGCGAGACGGCAAACCCAAATTCATGGAGCAGCCTCGGGATGATAGCCATTCCTGTCCCGTGCAAGGGGGTATAGACAATTTTTGTGGAAGGCGCTTGCCGTCGAACCAGTTCCTGGTCCAAAATTAAGGTTTTCAGGCGCTCCAGATAAGCGTTGTCAATTTCCGCTCCAAGAGCAATCACTTCACCTTCATCGTAGAGACAAGGAGTATCCCGCGGAATTACCCGATTGATTCGGGAGATAATATTGCTCGTATGGGGCTCCATAATTTGCGCTCCATCAGACCAATAAACTTTGAATCCACTGTACTCTGGAGGATTATGGCTGGCAGTGATGTTGATGCCAGCAGCAGCCTGCAAATGTCTCACGGCAAAAGATAATTCGGGTGTGGATCGGGGGCCCGTGAACAAAAGTGCATCACAGCCTTCTTCCACAAGCACTCGCGCACAAAGTTCGGAAAAACGCCGGGAAAAATGGCGGGTATCGTGAGCAATACAGATCAGGGATCTCTCTTCGCGCCCCTGCTGCGCAAAAAGCTCTCTAATGTATTCTGCCAACCCCCTTGTTGCCCTCGCAATGTTGAAGTCATTAATCGTATTGGTCCCAACACAGGGAAATTGAGGACACTCTTTTGGCAGGGAACCCCCTCGCTCATTCCGGGTAACCAGTGGACAAATGGTCCTTCCCCGTAGACCACCGGTACCAAAGCTGAGGGTTCGAAAAAAGCGGTTGTTCAACTCTTCCCAACATTGCTCCTTGAGGAGCTCCGCAACCGATTCTCGCGTCAATGAGGTGCTGTCAGTTTTTAGTAAAAGGTGAATATTTTCTACGGTGGAGGGTAAAAGATCTCCCCTTTCCGCAGCTTGATCCACTCGAGAAAAAAGTAGTTTCATGGTTGGTTCCACGTTACAAAAAATTACTCAGATCAATAGAGATTGCAACGACAGTACAATTGTTAACTTCTAAACAGAATTTTTGAAGGTTTTTTACGATCTGTCTATTTTTGATGACATTATATTGCATTAATTTGCTATACAATGGCAATATTTCAACGACCCATCGCTCATTTTTACGAGACTGGCCACTCTTCACTTTGGGGTCTCAATCGAAGATCATTCACGCAAGAACACGATAAAACCAGACAGGCACGCGATGCTGACCTTTCTGTTGATGCGGGAGCGACATTAAGAATTTCCGGCAGCGGGTTCAGCACTCTCAGCTATCACCGCCGACGCACGCGACGCAGTCCCTGTCTGGACGATTTGTTGACCGCATGTAGAGGATCGCGTTCCGGAGCGAGTGTTATTGCGGATCTTGTTCGAAACAATGGTCCCTTTTTTAGTTCTTCAGACAATTCCCAGGGAACTTTGACACTGCGACTTAAAGCGGATGTAAACAAAATATTAAGTCAAGGGATCTTCCATGGTCCCCTAGGGGAGGCTGATGAAAAGCCTGGCATTTTGCAGGATTTGACTGAGCAAGAAAGAAACCAGTTTCTTTTAGGGGCTCGTGCGGACGCTTTGCGTGACTTAGGGACTGCCCCTCGAATTCCAATAGCCTCATCGACCGGATCATTAGCAAGTACATCGGAAAATATATCGGAAGACCTCTTTGCAGACCTTGAGATTGAAATCGATTGGGATCTGACAGAGAGGCTGACCGGTTATCCATTTGAAAAACCGGCTGACATCATTCGAGAACAAGGAGCATTGCTCATAAACTCCAGATTAGTCCACCAATCCCAGCTTCAAGCGGTGGTGACGCGAGCATCGGTAAAGCCCGTATTTTTGGGTCCCTGGATTCCAGCGAAGTCGATTCGTGGTATTTTGCACAATGGCAAATACATTTGGAGGCGCCCTGTGGAAGCACCTGAAGACGTCGCCGAAAGCGCCGAAAGAGGTAGTCGTTACGAGAGAATACTCAACGTTGCCATTAATCCGGATGAACAGGTTACGTTAGCCCAACGCTACTTATCCCGGAAACATTCAGCCATCACGGATAATTATACCTTGCAGCAATCCGGTATCGAGGCCATCCCTCGATTAGAGCGATTAGGACCTCAGCCAGAGCTGAGGCCCCTCCCGTCTCGTATCCGGTTAAATATCGCAGGAACCGGGAACGCATCTTCTCCTTTCGGAGAAAATATGGCATTCGATCAGTTGTGCCAAAATTTGGTTGGATTAGTATATAAGCGAAGACTTCAAGGAGAGATTGGAATAGAATCCGCCTTGTCTCTCGATTTTATAGGGTGCGGTTTTCTGAGTAGGAAGCATATCCAGCACCTTCAAGCCGTTTTTCGTAATCAAGGACTGAGTGTCCCCACCGTAGATCAACGTGCGGCACCTGATGAAGGAGCGAGAGAGCCTGCGGATTTAGATTTTGTGATAAGCCTCTCTTCAGAACAATTCACTGTGGGTACGGTCAGCCAGTTACAAGGTCTTCATCCCACGGCGGTGGTCTATAACATGCAAAGCCGTCCAAACGTGAGAACGCCTGGTGCTTACCGGCAAATTCCCCGGACCGCACCGATGCCTGCTAAGCATCTGCGTATCAACGTCATCGGGCATGGTGAAGGTACGGACGGGCTCGGAGGAATTTCTTTGTCCAGCTTAGCTGGCACATTAGCAACTCGGATCCGTGGGGGACAGGTTGCCGGGGAATTCCATGTGAAAGCCAAGGTAACAATTAATTTTGTGGCCTGTAAAGTCTCCCCCACTAGTCTTGCCGCGCTTTATCACGCTTTTCAAAGAAAGAAAATTCAGCTTTCTGGCGTCCATTTTCGTAACACGGAACTTCTAGTAGATAGCGCAGGGCGCAAACTTCAGCGTCAGAACAATGGTGAATGGAGACACGCACATCACAAACGCGTTTTTGTATTCAATTCGGCTGGTCAGCCCACTGAGATGCCGCCATTGCCAATACCTGATCCGCCTGATCCCATTGCACTGCGAGATGCCGCAGGGCCCTTATTGGCAAAGGCGGAAGGGCAATACCACGTCCAGCAGTTGGGCGGTGCCCTCGATTCTCTGAAGCGGGAAAACAGTCTGACTGCAGAATGGCGTCCGGATCTGGGTTCTCTGACTAAAATAGGAGAGAAGCGATACGAAATTAAATTTCGAAAGAACCAGGAAGTAGTTACAATTGCGACTGATAAATCCTCATTAGCGGAATTTGACGCATTTTCAAAGGCTCATGCGGAAGTTGTAGGCAGGCGGTATCGTTTCGAAGGAGGGGCGCTTAAGCCCGTGGAAGAAGTTGCGGGTGGTGGTCTATCGGAAGCAGCGTGGATTTCCAGATCCAACCGAATGTTAAGCGGTTTATCTGCTATCAGGATGTTAGTCGGGGTGGATCAATCTTTACAGAGCTCATATACCGATGAAATCCGAGCCCATACACTAGTAAATTTGGCTCAGAGCGTTCACGTCTTAGGCAACGAAACAGTGGATCTGGCTGGCAGTATGCGTTCTTTGTTAGTAGAGAAGACGGCGTTTACAGAGGTGGAAGGAGGGCTTACGGCGGCTCGGTTTCTTAGGGGTGTAAATCGCATGGCCGGCCGCGGGTTAGTAGTCGCAAGTGTGGGTTTTGATATTTACGAGCTGACTCAAGCGCGAACTCCGGAGGAAAAATTACGATCCGGCCTGATGCTGGGTTTGGATGGGGCCTTTGTGGGACTTGAGGTAGCGGCAATGGCTGGAGTCGCTGCTGCCGGTCCATTGGCATTATTGCTAGGTTTGGGTCTGTTGGCATTTGAATTTGGAGAATGGATCTATAAGCAGCATGTAGCGCATCACAATGAAGAAACTGTTTACCGTTATTTTGAAAATCTACGGCGGGCTTATTTTGAAAATACTGTGGAATACGATGCGAATCGGGATGTCTTACGGTTTGCTCCTGGCGCGGTCATTACCAGTGTAGTGCTAGATGAGCAGCCTGGTGTTGAACTTGATAGCCAAAAGTTGAGGATTACTAAGGTTGTAAGTTGTAGTAGCGGGGATGAAAGATCTTCACTTGCAATGGCTACTGTTTTTCGAGTGACGGGTCGTTCCTTAAATATTCGAAGCGAAATGGGATGGCCGGACAAGAAGTCTATTCCGTCTGCGGCAGTATTAGCCTCAAATCTTCTGCTCCCTGTTTCTCCAAAAGCAAATTTGCATTATAGTTATCGTAGTCCCGATGCTAATGACCAGTTGAGACGTAGCGAAGGTGCTCGGATTTTACAGCGATTAGCGCAAAGCGAAGCGGATTTACAGTTAAGAGCATGCACAAAGGTGATTGGTTCGATCACACCGGCTCCGCAGGAGACCCAAATAAAAGTGCGGCTCGGTTTGCGAGATCGCGTGTTATTGATGCCGCCCGATCTTCCCAAAGAAGTTGCTCAATGTCTCAAATACCCTCTAGAGGGAGGCGGAGGAAATTATAAACTTTTTCCTGCAAGGCATGCTGAATTTACTCTTCGGGAAGCTGCACAAAATACACCACCTTCAAATTGGATCGTTGATCTTTCATCACTCGAAGAGCTGGATGATCTCAATTATACTGTCACGGCGGACGTATTGACTTTTCATGACGCAGTAAAAGGTGACGTGAAGATCAATATTGGCGGTGTCAGAGGTAGTGTTGAAGTCCATTCCAAGCTGAGAAAATGGCGATTCGATCGGAATTCCAATCAGCTCCGGCTGACTGATATGGATTTCGCCATCAACGAACTTCCAAACTCACGGGGAGCCAGATTGCGAAGTGAAATCAATCGCAAACTGGGGCATCTCTCCGCTACGAGAGCGGCGAACCAAACAAGTGCCGATCGAAATCCAATAGCGGATGCGCTTGCCGCTGCATTCCAAAATCAAAACATTCCCATTTCTGATTACTTGCATTTCGAGGCTTTTTCTTTGGGAAGTACTCCTTCTCAAACTGTCGTCTGCGATGTTGGGAACAAGGTCCTAATTAGTGCTGGCAGTGACAAATTGCCGAATGCGAAGTTTGTGGGCCGAGTTGGTTCTTCGTTCTATTTTTCGATGGGTCGAATGTTTTGGAAGGGGAGCTTAGGACTCGACCAACCTTCTTCCAGGGAGCAAATGCTGTTTTTCGATCAGGCCAGGAACCATAGGATCAACCTCTGGCAGGAAAACGGAATCACCTTTCTTTCTCAGGTAGTGCCCTTAAACGCGGGAAATCGATTGGAGGCGATCTATCAACTCAATGATGATGAGGTGCCATCGCTGATAAAGCTGATTATCCCTGCCCGTCCGGCGAGGACTCCAGCAGCGGATTTTCGTCAGCGAATTCGATTTGATCAGCCCGTTTCAGCTTCCGCCGCATTCCGTGTTATCGAGGAGATTGCGACTGCTCCGAGAACCTTATTGCCATCTGCCTTAATAACGACAGCAACAAAATCCAATTTGATTTTGCTCATTAGCCGAGATCAACAAGGTGGCGAACAACGCTTCTGGTTGGATATGACGCACAATGAACTTGTGTTTCTTGACGAGAGTTTGCCAACGGATGCTATCCCGGTCGCAAAAACAAATTCAGGAATCTTTTTTTATAGTGACTCAGCAAAGAAGCTCTTTCGCCGCATGAACTCTTCGGCAAGAAGTGTGTTACTCATGGAGGGAGTCCGTTCACTGAAATTGGTGGAGGGACAACTTCAAGCCGAGGCCAACGAGGGGATGATTTATCAATTCAATGGAGAGGGTAAAAAACGCTTAATCGCTGTTGGAGCACGGTGGGTGGAAGCCCACCAGACCACATTGACAGATGACATCGTGCAATTGGCTCTCAACCAAGAAACTGCTGAGAGCATCGCCATCCAGGGATTGAAACTTGCAAATGGACAAACCTTTTTCTGTTGGTACGACCCTTCTCAAAACCAATATACCCTGGCTTCAAATCAATTAACAAACGAAAAGCTCTTGCACCTTGGTGCGGGAGTCCTTGAAGGAGGAGCTTGGCTTTTTCAGCCCGAGAGTGGTCAGCTTTATCAGGCACCAACATTTACCTCCCAATGGATGAAGCTTCTTATGAGCCATCCCGGCAAAGTTCTGCCAGTAACAGCCGAGCTTGCTGAGTCAAAGCCCATTTTAGCGCACGAAAAATTTGAAAATGTGACTCGCCTCCAAGACGGACCGCTGATTGGGCGGACCCAATCCGGGCTTCTCTTAAAGCTAGAGATGCCCCGACGGCCTCTCGTACTTGCTGTGAACCAAGCTTGGATGGCCCAGGAAACCCATCAAGAGAGACAACTTGCACTTTTGGCTCAAGAGGAAAATTTTCAATCTCATTGGAACATTGATCTTCCTGCCACTGCGTCGCCCAGTTGCTTGAGTTGGTATGATGTGAGGGCTCGCAAAATCATTACAGTGTTGGAAAAAAATTTAACGGGTAGCCTGGATTATGTGGGTTATAACTCCACAAGTAATACTGCCTATTTTGGCAATCCTACCAAGCTCATTGCCATACCGGCGAGTGGTGCCAATCAGCAGCCGTCCGAGACCCGGTTTCAAAATCCGGACCGTGATCAAAATATTTTCAGTTTGCAGGTCAAAGCCAATACATCTCGGCAAAGTAGCCTGCCACCTCCTCCGGCGCTTGCCGGAGTCGATACTCTCTTGCTGCATGGTAGCATGGATGGTCTCGCGATTAATCAGGAGCTTTGGGACCATCACTGGTTAATTTTGTTGAGTCGCATCTCTGCCTCTCCCGAGGGATCACGGGAGTTTGATCAGATCGATTTGCAATTTTCCGGCGCTGAAAATCTGATGTTAAAGCGCCTGGGAAATGACCTCGTCTTGGAACTTCCGAGTCAACCAGCCTCCACTCGCTTGATGTTCAAAGATTTTTTCGTCGCCGGAAGAATTTGGAATCTCACAATTCGTTTGCCTAATGAAAGCCAACGCAAAATTCGTTCTCAAGAACTATTGTTGCAAGCTAACGAGACCAAGCCGCTGGCCGCAGTGACCCAGTAGCATGAAAAATGGTAATTTCAATACGTTTTATTTACGTGTTGATTACTACTAACGGCTCAATAGTAAGAGTAAATACCCAAAATTTTTTGGAAAAACCTTAATATATCACATGAAATTTCGAAAAAACCGCCGTAATATTACACATGTTATCCGTACAAAGTGGAACCAATGTGTTCAACGAACATCCAATCGACAATGGCGACCGGAAAATTGACAATTCGCTAAAAAGGAGTATTTCAGCGAGCAGAACTACTCCGCGTTCTCACACGAGTGACTCCTTCTCGTCAGCCACTCAAAACATATCCTGGGAAACTGTTTATGCGGGATTGATAGATAAAATTAAGCCCTCCCATCGACATCTGTCAGTTGTTGATAGTACGAATTTCTCAAAAAAAATTGACGAAGCAGCTAATGAGGCAAGCAATTTGGTAAAGGGCCTATCTTCCGAAAACGATCCTGGCAAAATCACAAAACTTAAAGATAGGCTTAGCGAAGCAACTTATAAACTATTATCTCTTACCGAGGGTAAAGGACACGAACAAGCACTTCGATTGTTTTCCCGAGGTGTTGCGGAGATAGCTAAGTCTCTGCGGCACCAAGAAATGGGGTGGCAAGGTAAGAACGATCATCGGGAACGAGGGGAAGAATATTTCGAAAAGGCAGTCAAGCAGTGGGAGGCATTGAAGGCTAAAAAAGAAAGCATCGATAACTATCTGAACTCTCTGAAGATGACGGTAGCCCAAGAAGTCGACTTTGATAAACAGGGAGATAGAAATGGCGATTCTTTGGCGCGAGGTCAATTGGTACGTAAAGGTGATCAATCTTTAAGAGTCCAATTGGGATTTGGCAAAAAAACAACCCCAACAAGCGCATCCAACAGAAAAATGGACGAGCTGATTTTGGCAATGGCGGTCAAATCAGCTCAACTTATCCAATGCTTTCCTAATCCAATAGTTCGGCAGCTTAAAAAGATCGAAGCCGCTTCTGCATTCGAAAAAATCAAGGATCAATTAATTGAGAGATTAACTGATAAATTTGATCAGTTGATCAAGGATGTGAACGGTCAATTTTCTCGTGTGAAGGCAGAATTCGATCCCGAGAAAATATCAGAATCCCGTGAGTTATTAAAAAAAATAGATGATGAAAATATCACCAAAATTATAAATCAGATAAAAGATAAACTTTCGGTAAAGAATTCATTCTCTGAACCTATTAAAAAACTCTCTGCTGAAGGCGCAGTGGGGATCAGAGAAGGGCTTAAGGCGGAATATTATACAGTGTTGAGGAAGCACAAATTGCCGGGAGATGAGCCGAAACATGATCATTTTAGCAAAAGTCAAAAACACTTGGAAAATGTCAGCAAAATTTGCGATCGGGTAGCTAAACAAAATGCAATTCAGAATTTGAAAGACCGGACAGAGCAGTGGAAAACAGATCGAAAATATGATTTGGAAATGGGAGAAGGCAGGTATTCACCGGAAATACTATATCATTTTTATTTTTCTCCTGATATAGCAGCTAAAAATATTGTCCTTAATGAGCGGATTACAATTTCCACTGGCGGAAAATGGAACAAGTTTAAGTTGTGGAGGAACCAACGAGAATTGAATCATAAATGGGAAAAATTAACGGAGATCAGGAAATCTCTTATTGATGCTAATCGAAACCGAGAGGCGATGGAACTTGCTAATGAATATAGAAAGCATAAGATGGCTGTACCGAATGAAATTAAGTGTTATCCTCAGGCTATGGATCTGAAAAAATTAAATGCGAAGTTTGCTCACGCTTCCAATGCATACCAGAGGTCGATTGAGAAAATATGGAACGCAGAGATGGATCAGAATGCTGACAAGTTGGGTGAAACAAAAAAAGCCTTTCATAAATCAGTGGAATTTTTAAAAAGCAAAGGAAAGGCAAATATAAGCGCATCTCAGGAAGTTACACTAATTAGTGACCTTAGTAATCAAGAAGAGGAAAAAATAAATAGCTTATGCCAGGAAGCAATGAATAAAGTGAGCCAATTGAAAGGAAAGGACAGAAAAACCGTGGAATCCGCAGAGGATCAAAGGAAACGAGCGCAGTTTCGCGCTCGCTGTATAGTGGCAGGCGTAGTCGCGGGAGTGGGCATTGGGCTGACTTTACTTGGTATAGTAGCCTGGCCTTTGTATTTAATAGGTGCCGCGGTCATCGTGCTAGGCGGAGCAGGGCTAGCATTGTATGCCATAAAAAAGAGGTATTCGAGCGGCAGTAGCTGCAGCATTGTCCCTTGTCTTTAAAGAAAACTCCGAACCTATCCCAAAACTCAATTTTCGTCTGAAATTGAGACATTATTCCGGGATTCATGTGCTTTCCCATGTTAATAATTTGTTCCTGATGCAGGTTTTGGGATAGGTCGGATACACTTACAGAGACTTACGGGTGACCAGATATCCCCGAGATCGAAATCCCGTGGGCTTGTGAGTGTGTATTAAAATCGGCTGGTTGGCGGCGCGCGAAGTAGGACGGCTCCGATATGGGGATGGCGGGGGAAGGGTGGCGGGTGAAAGGCGGTCCTCCCAAGCTGCTGACTCCAGGATGTCCAGGTCCACAGCTTTCACCCACAAGTTCAGGAAGGTTTTGGGTTTGGAATGCGTTTCTTGACGATTATTGGTGGAACTCCATTTTGGACCGGATAAATCTTGTCCCTGTTGTGCATAGGAAATGGCTAAAATGCCCCCTGTTCGAAGTATGCGCCGTAGTTCCATTAAGGTTGTCAATGGATGCTCCAATGTTTCCAGCAGGCCACGTGAATAGATAACGTCAAATTCCTCATCTTCGAAGGGGAGCCGGTAGATATCAACAGTGCGAAAATCAGCGTTTACCATTTCACGGCCAAATGCAAGCTGCTCAGCATGCCGGACATCATTGTTATCGATGCCAGTAATCCGGCCAGGGAAGATAGCGTCGGCTAAATCTAATGTGTCAATGCCGGTACCGCATCCACAGTCTAATAGACGTTGGCCCTGTTTTAAATAAGGGAACAGAAACTGTGGCGCCGATGAACGCAAATCGTTCTCATTACCAAAGTGTTTCGATGTTAATGGCGTTTTGGTTGCCCAACTTGTTTTATTCATATTTTTCCGCGATTGTTGAGGCTTAACCGGCGGCGGAAAAAATGAATCCCACGACCGGCTTGGCCGTGGGTTTAATGGATCTGCTTATGCAGTAACCACATGTGCCACGGCCGCTCCGAGAATAACGGAGACCTTGACGACGAGGATTACTTTAATAAAGTAGTTCACAGGGCGTAGATAATAGCGGTAGTTCAGCGAAAGGCAAGCTTTTTTTCGATTTGGGAGTATTTTTTCTGATGCAATTTGTCAGTTGGTCTCTGATCAGCCGACGCACACTCCAGAAGCCCACAATTGTCTGAAAATTCGAGACCTAAGCAGAAAGCCAAAAAAATTTAACTCACTGTTCATGTTAAAAAATAAAATCGCGTTTATTTTTACCGAAACCAATCCCGTTATGAATTTCGATACACTGGAAACACCGCAGTACCTGAAAGATAAAGGATTTACAGACTCCAAATCCGAGGTTATTGTTAACTCTATGGAAGCCGTTCAGCACAACGATCCCGTGACAGAAAGTTTTTGAATTTCAAATTTGCTGAACTTAAAACGGATATCATACGGGAGACAGCCAGCGCAAAAATGGTGGAGCTCAAGGCGGATGTCTTCGGTGTGCAAACCAAGTTAGAAGGCGATATCGCAGCTCTGAGAACTGAAGTCAAAACTGACATTGCGAACCTGACGACCGAGTTCAAAGTCAACAGAGAGGCTCTGAGAACTGAAGTCAAAATCGATATTGTAAACCTTACGGCCAAGTTCGAATCTGACTTGGCAGAGCTGAAAGCTGAGGTCAGGAATGATATTACTGATTTGAGAGCTGAGGCCGGAAACTCTATTGCAGAGCTGAGAAATGAGCTCAAAACCGATATGGCAGGGCAGCAAACCGAGCTCAAAACCGATATAGCTAACCTGAAAACTGAAGTTATCGAAGGAATATCGCAAATGGAAACCAGGCTCATTAAGTGCATGGCCAACTATCAATTTGCGACGGTAGTCACTGCGTTTGCTATGCTAATCCTTTTTGTGGGGTTATTATACTTTCTTCTAAAAAATTAGAATCTTTAATAACGACTTCGAAGTGTGCATAAGCATCCGGTGCTAGCTATTTAAATCTTAGTCAAATCTTTCAGAGCGATTCTCATTCCGTTTTCGAGTCAAAATATTCCCGGAGCTGAGTAGCTAATTTTGCTCCAATTCCACGTAGGGCTGCAATCTCTTCTATTTTCGCTTTCTTAAGTCGCGTAACAGACCCAAATTTTTCCAAAAGAATTTTTTTGCGTGTTTCGCTGACACCTGGAATCTCATCCAAAATACTTTCTGTCATTCGCCGTTTTAGCAAAAGGCTGTGGTAAGTATTAGCAAATCGGTGTGCTTCGTCACGGATCCGTTGCAATAATCGTAAGGCTCCGGAGTGTTCTGGTAATCGCAGTGGATGAAGGATGTTGGGCAGATAGACTTCTTCGAATTCTTTAGCGAGGCCGATGACTGGGATTTCATAAAGTTTAAGTTTCTGTAGTTCTGCGCAGGCCATATTCAGCTGGCCACGTCCACCGTCCACTATAATCAGATCTGGAAGAAGCAACTGGTTAGAAGCGGTGCGTTTGATCTGTTCCGGAGGTGTTTCTTGACTGAGTTCCGAGACTCCTGCTGCTTCCCGTAAAGCTCGCGAATATCTTCGCCGGACGACTTCTGCCATGCTTGCGAAGTCGTTTTGATGAGGGACTTCCCGAATCCTGTAGCGTCGATAACTGGAACGGTCCGCAACACCATCTCTAAATCGAACCATAGATGCCACGATGTGCGTCGAGGTAATATTTGAAATATCGAAGCATTCCATGATGCTGGGAAGGCGCTCTAGTTTCAAGGCTTCCTTTAGGGCAAGGAGATCTTCTTCAGGGCGAAGCACAGTAGGCAGTGACTTGCGGGTGAAGCGAGTCATTGGGCGCGCGGTTGTTTCCAAATCTCGTAAGAGATTTCTGAGTTCGGCAGCTTTTTCAAAATTCAAGCCTTCGGAAGCGCGTTGCATTTCTTCGCGGACGGACTGAATCATCTCCTTACTTTGACCTTCCAGAAATTCGCAGGCAGCCTGCACTTTTGCTTGATAGGCTGCTTGGGTGATTTTGTAGATGCAAGGTGCCGAACAATTTTTAATGATATGGTCGAGGCAATGTTTGAAATCTCGCTCGGTAGGAATTCTTGGCTGGCACGCTCGGATTCCGAATTTTTTCCGGATGGCATTCAGGGTGGATCTGAGTGCTCCGCTGTGGGCAAATGGTCCAAAATAACGTGCCCCATCTTCTTTGCGTAAGCGTGTGAGCTGGAAACGAGGAAACGGTTCTCGCCGGTCCACTCGCACGAGGAGGAATCGTTTGTCATCGCGAAAGCTGATATTATATTTTGGCCGGAATTCTTTAATGAGGCGCCCTTCATATAAAACCGCCTCAGCCTCGCTCCGGACTACATGCCACTCCAGATCCCAGATGCTATCAATCAAAGCCCTGGTTTTCGGATCGGCAGTTGTTTTGCGAGAGGGGAGGAAGTAGTACGAGAGCCGGTGTTTCAAATCTCGAGCTTTACCGACGTAAATAACTCGTTTTAAACGGTCTCTCATGAGATAGACGCCGGGTTTGTGGGGGGTATCCCGTATTTTTCCTGTTAAATCTGGACGCGATTGAGTCATCGGGTTGCTTAATAATAACACAGGCAGCAAACTTTCTGCGACTTGCTTCGAAGCTCCGGATCGATACTATAGGGTTCTCAAATGAAACATCCGAGAGAATTTGCAGGCTTTGACCTGCGCTGTTGGGGGGCTGGCAAATGGAAAGGTCCGGCGATAGTGGCGCTTTATCTTATGTTCCCAGGCGGTGTGTGGGCTCAGACTGTTCCTGTTTTCCGAGCTAAAAACCTGAGCCTGTGGGAGGCATTGTGTTCCGGGGGGTTTGTCATGATTCCCCTTGCTGTGCTCTCGATTCTTACTCTCAGTCTCATTCTCATTTACATTTTTGCGCTAAGGAAAAGGAATATGGTGAGCGAGCGTTTCATGCATGCGGCGGATGCCCTCATCCGAAAAGAGGATTATTTGGGTCTCTTGGCTATAGCCAATCGACATAATGAGGCCATAGCCAGGATCATACAGCGTGTTCTTGAGTTTCTCACCCAGCATCCGGGGGCGTCGGCAACTGAGGCGCGCGAAATAGCGGAAACTGAGGGGAGTCGGCAAATTGCTACCTTGAACCAACAGGTGGTTTTTCTTGCTGATATCGGCACGCTTGCTCCGATGTTGGGCCTGTTGGGCACGATTTTTGGCATGATTAAATCCTTTGGCGCCGTGGCTGGAAGTGAAGCCTCCATGCGAGCCACGTTCCTTGCTCAAGGAGTTGCTGAGGCTTTGATTGCGACTGCGAGCGGACTGATCATTGGGGTTGTTGCCATGGCCGCTTACTCTTATTTTCGTGGTCGGGTCCAGGTGCTGACTTCAGAGTTGGAGGGCGCATCGACGCAGCTACTGGCCACACTTGTGGCGCATCGCGCATCCCGTTCTTACAAATGATGTTACGCAAAAAAGAGCCCTTTGTTGGTGAGAATGGTCTTTTTTTGCTCCCAGAGCTCCCAAAAGTGCGTAACGTCAGTTATTAATGAAAATGGCTGGAAAGTGCTTAATTGCCGTCTACTGGACAGCGATTTTCTCAGTGCCAGCCATTCATTCTCTTTTTGCCGAGTCCGAAGTGCGACGTGCTTTTCCGCAGAGGGAGGCGGGCGTTGATTCTTCCGAGAAACCTATAGCGCCTAGAGCGGAAATAGTGCAGCGCTCCACTTCTCAGTCGTCACCGCAAGATAATCCGCCGCCTGAAACAATTCGTATCGGATCGCCGGAGGGAAACCCTGCCTCCGCTGCTAAAATGCAATTGGAAGGAGCGGACAGCCTTTATGTAAAAAAGATGTATGATTTGGCGATTCCGGCATATGAAAAATATTTAGCAGCCTATCCAAATGGAGAAGAACGTGATGCCGCGTTGTTTCGGCTGGCCGAAAGCCATCGCTTTCTTGGTTACCAGGAGTTGGCTGGTGCGGGATATAACCGCCTCATTCGGGAATTTCCTTTTGGAGAATTTACCGGTGCTGCCGCTTATAGATTGGGAGAAATTTTGTTTTCCGGACAGAACTATGATGGAGCTTTAGGGCAGTTTCGAATTGCAGCACAGAACGTCAAAAAGGAAGAAGTGCGTCTTGCCGCCCTCTTTTACCAGGCTCGCTGCTTAGGGAAGCTCGGTTATAAAGCTAACGCTCTGGCACTTTATAAGCAAGTTGCGGGTGTCAAAAAGGATAATCCATTCCATGATGACGCTTGCCTAGCTGCCGCCCAGGGTGAGGCAGATACCGGGCAACTGCAACTTGCTTTGGATCAATTTGATGAGGTTGTAAAAACGGCTACTGATCCGGCGATGCAGGCTGAAGCTTCTGTGCGGGGCGCGGCGCTTGCTGTCACTTTAAACCGGCCGGAGTTGGCCGTCCATAAATTCCGAGATGCCATTGCTATTAACTCTCCTGAATGGAGGTCCACTGCCTGGTTGGGCCTCTTCCAGCTTTTTTATCAGAAGGGAGAATATAGCCGAATCATTTCTGATCACAGCCAAGCATTGTTGGCACTCTCTCGTGATGTCCGGGCAGATGGTCTTCTTCTAGTTGCAAATTCCTATCGTCAATTGGGGCATTTTCCAGAGGCGACTCAGGTTTATGATCATTTGATTCAGGAATTTCCGCAGTCTCAGCAAGCGTCTGAAGCCCAATTTCAGCGCCTCGTATCGCTCTATTCGATGAACGATCCATCGGTGATAGAAGCGATTGATGCTTTCGAAAAGCAAACCGCCGATCCCTTACGTCGCAGCCAAGTGTTGCTTTTGAAAGTAGAGACACTCTTCCGAAAGAAACAATTTGCGGAGGCAGCGCCCTTTTTTCGTGAAATTCAAGAGTCCGGTCTCCCTGCTAATTTTAAGTCGGATGCTCTCTATAAACTGGGGTGGTGCTATGCACATTCGAATCAGCTAGAACAAGCGATTTCGACTTATTCTGAATTCATCAAAAATTACCCAGAAAATACCCTAATTCCAAGTGCATTGCTTCAACGCGGCCTAGCCCGACAGCAACATCATGACGTTTCCGGAGCATTGAATGATTATAACTCTCTCATCACTCAATATCCCCAAGCTCATGAACGCGAAGTTGCACTTCTTCAGCGGGGCCTTCTTTTGGGAGCTCAAGGGGATCAGGCGGGAATGTCTCAAGCTTTTGAACAATTATTGTCCGATTATCCAAAGAGCGCCGCTGCTGCCCAAGCAAATTTTTGGATTGGCTGGGCAGCTTACGAAAACAAGGATTATCAAAATGCTATCGATTATCTTAATAAGGCAAGAACCCTTGATAAGGCTCATTATCAAGAGCGTGCGACCCTTCGCATCCTCCTTGCCTATTATTATCTTAAGAATGCGGAGGCCGCCTCCCGTGAGGCGAAGTCAATGAATTCTCAAAACATCCCATCTGAAATTCTCCGCTGGCTAGGGGTAGAGTATTTTCAAAACGCTCGATTTGCTGATGCGGAATATTATCTTCAACTCCTTCAAAAAAATCATCTCTCACCAAATTCTCCTGATTCAACCTCCTTGGATTCCGAAGTGTCTCTTTTGCTTGCCCAAGCACAATTAAAACTCAAAAAATATTCGGTTGCACAATCCAATATAGAAAATTATCTGGCCACAGCACGTGATCCCGTCTCTCGAGGAGAGGGACTTTTTATTCAGGCACAAGTGATGAAAGAGGAAGGAAAGATTGAGGATGCCCTTAAGGTGACCCATGAGGTTCAGCTTCTTCAACCCGAAGGAATGGCAAATGCTCGTGCCCGATTGATGGGAGCCGACCTCCGGATGATGCAACAGGACTATTCACAAGCGGGTCGGGATTATATGGCTGTGGCCCTTCTCTATGACGATCCAAAGCTCGCTCCTCAAGCTCTGAAAAACGCCATTCAGGCCTTCAGGCAGGCTCACAGTCCGGCGGATGAGGAGAGGGCTGTGGCTCAGCTTAAAAAACGTTTTCCCGAATCTCCTCCATAAAATACTCATCCACACGAGCCACCATGACTTGTTTTCAACGTTTTTCTAACTCCTTAGTTTCATCCATCGTTACGATTTGGTTGTTTTTATTGTTTCCTTGTTTCTCTTCTGCGGTTGCTTCTGAACAAGATCAGTTTGAAAAAAAGGAATGGTCAGAGCCGCGTATTACGCTGATGGCACCGCGGGGATGGCAAACCTTGTTAGAGAAAACTGATGACACTTCCATTTTTCATGTTTCTCCCGAGCCTATTGATACCGCCGCAACTGGCTACCAAGTCGGTTTGGCGATCAATATCCTCCGTTCGGTTCCCTCCATTATGGGGCAAAAACCGAGTGAGTATGCCCAAAGCTTGGTCGATCAGATTCGAGAACGCAATGAACAGGAGCCGACTGTGCGGACGATGCAATCCGCTGGTTTCAAGATTTATCGAGTCGAATATACGTTGGTTGCCGCCGAGGGCGAAGAATCTTTGAATGTGGTGAATATTCTGGAGGCCAACGACTTTACTGGCACTTTATATATGATTGTCTGGCAGGCCCCGGAATCTCAGACGCAGTCGTTTTCTGAAACCCGGGAAAAAATTCTGGCTTCGATTCAGCTCGATCCCACATTTTAGGTATTATAAATCGTTCTAAACAGTCTGAATATGAAGAGCCTCCTTCGCTTTGTGGTCTTTGTGGTCCTGGTTTCACTGATGGTGACCGGCATTTATTTTTGGCGTAACAGGCAAATTCCATCGTCAGCTAGGCCAACCGCTCCAGTTCCGACTTCCCCTCCGGCGTCCTCAAATAAACTGCCCGTCCTTTACGAAGTCGATCGTGAATTTACGGATCTTGTCAATCGGATGATGCCGTCGGTCGTCAGTATTACTGCCATCCAACAAACTCCGCAGACAATCGAATTCCTCCGCTTTTTTGGCAATACTGCTGAGCTTCCTCCCCAACTGGGTTCGGGAGTCATCGTCTCCCGAGAAGGACACATTGTTACAAATCTGCATGTGATCAGCAGAGCCGCTGTGGTTCAAATTCATCTCAACGATGGCAGAACTTTTTCCGCTCAACTTGTTGGGATAGATGAACTGACCGATCTTGCTATTTTAAAAATAGATAGCCCTTCCGATCTGAAGCCGCTCGAACTTGGCAATTCAGATGACGTTCAGGTAGGTCAAATGGTGATTGCGGTGGGTAACCCATATGGACTGCAGGAAACGGTCACTCGCGGTATTATCAGTGCGAAGGGACGGCGAAGCTTTAGTGAAACCATCACTAACGAATTCTTCCAGACCGACGCTGCCATTAATCCCGGAAATTCCGGCGGTCCGCTCATCGATCTCAGTGGCAAAATCATAGCGATCAATAATTCCATCCTTACCGAAAAGGGTGGGTGGCAGGGCATTAGCTTTGCCATCCCAGCCAATACGGTAAAACGTGTTTTCAACGACATTCGCGCACACGGACATGTCATCCATACCTGGTTTGGCGCAGTGACCCTTCCGCTGACTGAACCTCTGGCTCAACGACTTGGAATTTCAACTCGACAAGGTGTTTTTATCTACGGGGTTTTTCAAAATTCACCAGCTCAGCGCGCTGGTCTGCGCCCTGGTGATATCATTATCCAATTTAACGGGAAAAACATCTACGACGGGATCGATCTAAAAAATCGAGTTGCCGAGACGACTGTGGGACAAAGACTTCCCCTTCGATTTTTAAGAGACGGCTCTGAAAAACAGGCGGAAGTAGTGATCGAAAGACGCCCAGAGTCTTGACTGACTTCGTCGGTTTCCTTTAGAAGCGAAAATTGCAAACAAACCTCTTTTTGAGCTACAATTTACGCTCCGATGTCAGCATTGAGCTGACTGACTTCGTCAGTTTCAGCTAGAGCATTTTACATTTAAGTAGATACAATTGAACCTGGTATGCTAAAAAGAACGAATGGCGAAGGCATATTCCAAAGATTTAAGAGAACGAGCATTGAGAGCAATAGATCGAGGAGAGAAACCTGGGACAATAGCCAAAAAACTTGAAGTGAGCCGCCAATGGGTACATCGGTTAAAAAAACGATCTGAAGAAACCGGAGAACGCGGGAGTTTTCCAATGGGCGGGCATCGCAAGAGCCGAATTGGGCATCTTGAAGCCGAGATTGGAAGCTGGGTAGAAGAGCAACCGGGAATCACATTACGGGAAATGAGTGAAAAATTGGAGAAAGAGCACGCAATCTTAATAGACATCCACAGTTTATGGCATCGATTAAAAAAATGGGGCATTACCTATAAAAAAAAAGCCTGCGGGCCACCGAACAAGATCGGCCAGATGTACAACAAGCCAGAAAGGAGTGGAAAGAAAACCAACCTGCCATGGCAACAGATCGGCTTTTCTTTCTGGATGAAAGCGGAGTCAATACCAAAATGATTCGCCTTTATGGCCGCTCTCGAAAGGGAATGCGGTGCATGGATAAAGTCCCTCATGGAAATTGGAAAACAAGCACCTTCATTGCAACTTTGTCTCATGATGGTCTGGTAGCTCCCTGGGTACTTGATGGTCCTATGAACAAAGAAGCCTTTGTAACCTATTTGAAAGAGGTCCTTGGGCCAATCCTTAAGCCGGGTGATGTTCTCATAATGGACAATCTTTCTTCTCACAAAAACATTGATGTCCAAAAAATTATAGAAGCCCGTGGTGCAAAACTCCTCTTTTTGCCCGCTTATTCACCAGATCTCAATCCAATTGAAAAATTTTTCTCCAAATTAAAAGCCCATCTTCGAAAAGCAGCCGCCAGAACGCTCGATGCCGTTCTCTCTTCCATTTCCAATATTTTAAATTCTCTCACAAAAGACGAATCTTCCAATTATTTTCGTCACGCAGGATATGGAAATACTGTAACTACTTAAATGTAAAATGCTCTAGGTTGCATTTACTCTGGAAAAAGTCAATTTGACGCATCAAAAACAAGGTGTTTTGTACGCGAAATTGTCCCAGAATATCTCGCAGCGGGGCTAAGGCCCCAGAAAGCCCGGCACTGAGGGACAGTAGCGGGCAGCCAGCCTGTACTGCACAGTTAGACGCTGATTTGACGAGAATTCCTACACAACCACTGGAGTTCCGCAAATGCAAGACAAGTTCTACCTGTACCGACGTCCCAATGGGATGTTCTATGCTGAAGAAAGCGGCAACCGGCGACGTGAAAGCCTCAAAACCAGAGATGAAGCCGAGGCACGCCGTTTAATCACCGCCAAAAACCAAGCCTCTAGCCAGACCTCTTTTAATATCGAGATAGCGAGAGTGTATCTGAAGGCACACGATCCGGACCTAAATTTCCGCACATGGACGACCGTGTCCGAAGTTGTAGAAAGGGAGTACGAGGGCTCAAGCAAAACTCGCTGGGAATATTTTATAAATAGTGAACCGATGTCTCTTATTCGGAATAAGATACTGACCCAGACAACGTCTACCGACTTGCTAGCCGTCCTCAATCATACCAAAGCCGGAGTTTCTACAAATGGTTTCCTAAGGACGCTACATAATCGAGCAATAGATCTGGCATGGTTGTTCCATCCGATCCTTCCCAAGAAAATGTGGCCCAAAATCCGCTATGGTCGCCGTCGAGGAATTACTTGGGAAGAACATCAAAAGATTCTCGCTGTCGCCACAAGTGAAGATCTTCGGCTGTTTTTTGAGCTGCTCTGGGAAACGGGCGGTGCGCAGGGTGATATTGCAGCACTAAAGGCAGACAACATCGATTGGAATACAAAGCGGCTATTTTACGAAAGGCGGAAGTTGGCAACCCGAGAGAAAGGCCGCGCGTGTCTTGTCATTGGATCGCGCATAGAGGCGATCTTACGCCGTCTGCCAAGTCAGGGACATCTCTTTCCGGATCTGATAAAGCTTCAGGCAAATTGCCGATCCGCCATGTTCTGGAAACTCCGCCGCAAAGCCGGGGTTGAAGGTAGTATTTGTCTGCATTCTTACCGATACGCATGGGCGGAACGAGCAGCGGCTGCCGGGATGCCAGAACGTGAAGCTATGGCGCATCTCGGTCACGCGAGCTGTGCGGTCCACCGAGCTTACGCACGGAATGCTGACAGAGTCACGTTACCGCTAGAATATTACGAAACTGCAAGAGATAAAAAATTAATCGATTTTCAGGCTGCGGTAGCGCAGGCAGCGTAGTTTGATCCGGCGCTAATTTGACATATATTCTCCAAGGATGAGAATTTCACCCTCAACTGAAGGAATAAAGGCCGAAGAACGTTGGAAATTGTTATCACTACATCGCTTTCCTGCACGATTGAGCGCGGAGGAGGTTGGTTGGCTTCTCGGTTTTTCCAGAGAGGAAATTGGTATTTTGGTGGTGAAAAGAATCCTCAAGCCGCTGGGTAATCCGAGTCCCAATGGCCGCAAAGCATTTGCGACGGTGGAAATTCTTCGCCTCGGCGAATCGTCTGTCTGGCTCGATAAGGCAACCAGGACAGTCAGTCAACATTGGCGAACGCGGAATTATGGGGCTCCAGCCGCTCCGGATCAACAGCCCGGCGAAGCCGCCAAAAGTAATGAGTCATGATCTTTTCTTCGGTCGACCTGGTCCCGGTTTCCGCTTAAAGTTCAGAATGTCTTCTCGATAAACGAGCCGAGTGTCACCCGTTTTGATGCTTCGAATGCGTCCACGTGTTGCGTGTATTGTAATTACCGCCTGATTGATACCGCGAATACGCGCAGCGTCCGCCACACTGATCCATTCTTTTGGATCTGTTCTGGGTGGCAGAGCACTTTGTGGCCCAGATTCAGGATGAAAATCGATTCTGGGTTTGTAATTTATGACATCCTGCTTGCTAACGAATGGCACCCCTCTTTTTTTTGAGCATGCGAATGCGCTTTCTTTCAACAGCTGTTCGAATACCACTGGCGGTGATTTCTCGTAGTTTTGCAGCTTCTTTAATAGTAATCCATTCTTCACGATCGACCCCAACCTCAGCAGCATTTACCATGCTCTTCGTCGGACGCCCCTGCAGTAAGGGCTTAAATTTTACTACATCTTTGCGATACACCAAACGCCTTCCATTAACTGCTTTGCTCTGCAATCGCCCTCGGTGTAAGAGGTGCGAGATAGCAGCACGGCTGACCTTACGTAATCTAGCAGCCTCCGTTTGCGTAATCCAGTCGAGGTTCCCCAAATTGTTTCTAAGATCTGTTAACATATATTGTTTTATTGACTAGATTTGTCTCATGAAACACGAAGGATTCACCTAGTTACGGAAAGCAACAGAATGCTGTCCCTGACCGGATGGCTCCTTAGGTATCCAGACAAGCTTATTAATTAAAACAGAGAGGCATCGTTTGTGACAAATGGGAATCACATTTGTGATTACCTCCCGTCCATAGGTCCGCGTGCCATGATATTATGGAAAACAGCATTGCCCACCTCGGCCCCAATTTTTGGAGAACACTCGTAGCGAATACTCCGAGTTATGATTTCGAATCTAGCGACAACGCCTTCTTACTCTGCTTGGATGATGATGGACACGTCCTCACTCATTTTTTTCTCGGAAGCAGGTTTTCAGGTAGCGCTACCGTCATGGAAGCTTGCATCAGCTTGGCGAGAGCTACGGCTACCGAGACATCGACCCTCGTTCGCATTCAAACACAACCGGCGAAACAGCTAGACCCGTTCGAAGTCAATAGAGCTCATACCAGGTTTCTCTATGATGCCGTGGAACTTCACGATTTTCATCTTGCCGAAGTGGTACTACCAAGATTTTAGAATATCAGACGGATGATGAAACTAAAATGAAAGGAGTTGACTGATTAGAAAAAGATGAATTTTAGATTTTGGGAAATTTATACACTTGCAGTAATCTTCCGACCTGTCAGCCGTGGCTAATGGCTCGTAGTACTGAATAAGCTATTTTTTCCCTGGCAGATACATTGCCTGCGTTTCTTAATGACGATGGTCTATGGAACTGTCAATTACGGTAACATCGAAGCCGACCTTAAGCAGATTTCTTGAGCCCGTGTGGTATGATCAAGATTTATCTGCTATTGGTGCTGAAATTTACTGACGCCTCCGAAACTAATTCGGATCTTTTGGAAGAAGGCCGGCCCTATGCATAAGAGAATTCTGAGTGATTACCGAATTTCTCATGATCTTAGCCCTACAGTTGTCATTTAGAAAGAAGAGGTGTAGATTTAAGGGTGACAGCAACAGCAGAGGAAACAATAGAGATATGGAAAGAGGGAATGAAGGAGATCCAGGAAAAAATCAAGCCGCTATTTATGCAGAAGAGAGTGGCAAGAAATGCGGAATTATTTTTGGAAGGGCTTCTAGGAAACGAACCACGGAAAACCGGATGGATGAGAGCAGAGGCAGCTGGGGATAAAGGCCCCTGGCGGCAACAAGCGATATTAGGCCGAAGGAGATGGGAAGCCGACCGACTCAAAGAGACAGTGAGGGAATATGTAATAGAACATTTTGGGGAGGAAGAAGGAATACTAGTGATTGACGAAACCGGATTTCTCAAAAAAGGAAAAGCTACTTGTGGAGTGGCTCCCCAATACACCGGCACAGTAGGAAAAATCACTAATTGTCAGATTGGAGTTTTTGCAGCCTATGTTTCCAGTAAAGGGTACGCCTTTATTGATAGGAAACTCTATTTACCCAAAGAATGGATAGAAGACCAAACACGCAGAGCAGCGGCGCATATCCCAGTTGAGCAAAAATTTTCGACAAAGCCTACCATAGCTCGGAAAATGATAGAGGAAACCATAGAAGCTAAAATTCCCTTTTCCTGGGTTGCAGCAGATAGCGTCTATGGAATTTCTGAAGTGACCGAAACATTACGTAAAACATGTAAGGGCTATGTATTAGGTACTACATCGAGGCGGCAATACTACTTGTGGGATAATAAAAAGGAAAGTGTTCGAGTTACAACAGCTGAGGAGCTAGCCAGTAAATTACCTGCCTGCCGCTGGAAACGCTTATCAGCTGGCGAAGGAACCAAGGGTGCCAGGCTCTATGATTGGGCTTACTTCAAATGGAACAATGTGGATGCCTCCCAATATAACAAAAACTACACTGGAATTTGGACTAGCGGCCTTCTCATCCGGCGCAACATCGAGGATGGAAAATGTTCCTATTACACTACCTGGTGTCCAAAGGCAACTTCTCTCCAAACATTAGTCAATGTGGCAGGAGCACGATGGAGGATCGAGGAAAGTTTTGAAACAGCTAAAAATGAGTTTGGTCTTGATCACAACGAAACCCGTTCCTGGCATGGCTGGCATCGCCATGTTTCCCTGGTGATGCTTGCTTTTTCTCTACTGGCAATCATCCGTTATCGGGTGAATAACTCCACCTTACACAAAAAAAGCAGAACGCAGCTTCCTCCCTCAACAAGTCTCTGGTTTGCTGGTCTATCCAGGAAATTCGACGCCTTGTTACACGTTTAATCTTCCGATCTCTCCAACCTGCTTTTATCATCGCTTGGTCCCTTTGGCGCAGAGCTCACCAAGCTGTTGCTAAATTTTTTCATTCTAAACGACAACTGTAGGGTTAGGAGTCCTTGGCTCCAATTGAATGATTTGGAATAGGGCCATTACAGCTCTTTACGATCGTGCTCTATGATACAAAATGGGATTAATATATCGATCAGTCATTGGTATTTAAAAATTAAGATTTGCTCCCACAGTAAACGCGTTGGAGTAGAACTGACGACTGCCAAATTGTGGCATGTAGTGAGCAAACGTACTTAACCAGGGACCGATTTGTGCGTTAATGCCGACAACTCCAAAGGCATTGTTACGCGCCGCACTCTGGCTGTTGAAATAGAATGGTATGCCCGCGCTATTAGCAAATTGTGAGCTAATCGGTTGCCCATGGTCCAAAAACTCATGCTGCCAGTACATTCCCAGTCTTGGCAGTACTTGATAGTTCGGCGCGATTTTCCATAGATAGGAAATGTTGCCTCCTAGCGAATATTTTAGTGAACCAGGGTTTTGGCTACCCACTCTCACATTTAAGTTTGTTCCTTTGTTTTCCGCTCCAGTTTGCGTGAATGGTGAGATACCTAAATAGGTATATTGAATGGAATTATTAATTCCAAACGTCCAGGAATTCCAGCGGTGTTCATAACCAGCTCCCAAAAGGGAATCTAATTCTCCGGCAAAGAGATTGCCCTGTGTGTTCCAACGACGTTTTGCAAACTCCGCGGAGTTTTTTAAGTTAAAGAAATTCATTCCTCCTCCCATAATTGCATTTACATAGAAGCCCTTCCATTGGGACGTTCCATATAAACCATACTTGAATCCATTGCTTCTCAGGCAGGCATTGGAATAACGGCTTACGCTGCCTTGGTAACCTGCATAGATTCCCACATTGAGATTTTGGTTGATGCGATAATTGCCTCCCAGGTTAAAATAACCGGTAATGGAATTCATCTTTGGCAAGTCGTTCACATTGTCCATGCGAGAAAATATTCCCGATGCTGACGCCCAAATATCCCAACAGAGCTTTTCTTTGGAAGATGCGATTTTTCGGTTACCGTGGCTGAGTGTCCGTTTATTGTATTGTTCGGCCATCGGCTCCCGGCTGAGGCCTGCTATATTACTGACACCGGAGCGAATGGCTGAAAATTGAGTGGTCAGTTGTCCATACTGAGTATTGGTGGCATTAAAGAGCACATCTTTAATATTAGCAACCACACGAGGAGCAAGCTTTTCCAGTGATGTCATTTTCAAGGGGTTCCCTTTTCCTAAAACCGGAAGCCAAACTTCGGTAGGGTCGTAAATAACTCCCAAAAGAAGATCCGCGGGAGCAGATACCTCATCGAAAGTACCGTTCACCCCATTCGCAGCGGTAAGGATAGTGTATTCTTCCCGGGTTGTGTCTGAAAGTTTATCGACTACGAGAATTCCACCAAGGTATGCCGATCCTCCGACCCGCAGTAAGTCACTGCTGTCGCTAGAAACTTGGGTGAGGAGGAAGCCTCCGGGATTTTGAGCGTAGTTACCATTTATTGTGAGCGTACCGATACTATTTCCCGCACTTACGTATCCCGAATTTACGACATTTCCGGAGAGAGTCCCAATACCGCTCAAGACTCCATCAGGGTGAACAAAAACATTGGGACTGGCAAGTTGTCCATTGATCATGAATTCACCGGATTGGATAATCGTGTTTCCAGTGTAAGTATTCGTGCCAGTGAGTATTTGTGTCCCATCACCGATTTTTGTGATGGAAAGGGGACCGTACCCATCTTGAATATTTCCTGCAAATATTCCGATATCGCTTGTCGCTCCTATGCTGAGAGTTGAAGGTCCTTTGCTATTTGTCACTACTGATCCGGCATTTCCCAGAAGTGCGCCAATTTTTCCGTGAAATCCTCCTGCATCCAGTGTGCCGCTGCTTGCTATCAAGACATTTGAATTCGGACTGAAAGAGTTCTCTGCCCCTTGAGCCAGAATACCGGTGCGAATAAGGGTAAGTCCGTTGTAGGTGTTCGTACCACTGAGTATTTGTGTCCCATCACCGATTTTTGTGATGGAAAGGGGACCATGCCCATCTTGAATACTTCCTGCAAAGGTTCCGCTATCGCCCGTTGCCCCTACGCTAAGAATTGCAAGCCCTATACTATTTGTCACCACTGATCCGGCCTCTCCTGAAAGTGCGCCAATGGTGCCAATAGATTTTCCAACATCCAGTGCGGCTCCGATTGCTATGGAAATATTTGAATTCGGACTGAAAGCATCCGTTGCTCCTTGGGCTAGAACGCCTGCCTCGATTTTGGTAGTACCGGTATAGGTATTCGTGCCAGTGAGTATTTGTATACCATCACCGATTTTTGTGATGGAAAGGGGACCCTGCCCATCTTGAATACTTCCTGCAAATATTCCGCTATCGTTTGTCGTTCCTATGCTGAGAGTTGAAGGTCCTTTGCTATTTGTCACCACCGATCCGGCATTCCCCGCAAGTGCGCCAATTTTTCCGTGAAATCCTCCCGCATCCAGTATGCCGCTGCTTGCTATCAACACATTTGAATTCGGACTGAAAGAGTTCTCTGCCCCTTGAGCCAGAATACCGGTGCGAATAAGAGTAAATCCGTTGTAGGTATTCGTGCCAGTGAGTATTTGTATACCATCACCGATTTTTGTGATGGAAAGGGGACCGTGCCCATCTTGAATACTTCCTGCAAATTCTGCGCTATGGTTTGTCGCTCCTATGTTGAGAGTTGAAGGTCCTTTGCTATTTGTCACTACTGATCCGGACTCTCCTGAAAGTGCGCCAATGGTGCCAATAGATTTTCCAACATCCAGTGCGGCTCCGATTGCTATGGAAATATTTGAATTCGGACTGAAAGCATCCGTTGCTCCTTGGGCTAGAACGCCTGCCTCGATTTTGGTAGTACCGGTATAGGTATTCGTGCCAGTGAGTATTTGTATACCATCACCGATTTTTGTGATGGAAAGGGGACCCTGCCCATCTTGAATACTTCCTGCAAATATTCCGCTATCGTTTGTCGTTCCTATGCTGAGAGTTGAAGGTCCTTTGCTATTTGTCACCACCGATCCGGCATTCCCCGCAAGTGCGCCAATTTTTCCGTGAAATCCTCCCGCATCCAGTATGCCGCTGCTTGCTATCAACACATTTGAATTCGGACTGAAAGAGTTCTCTGCCCCTTGAGCCAGAATACCGGTGCGAATAAGAGTAAATCCGTTGTAGGTATTCGTGCCAGTGAGTATTTGTATACCATCACCGATTTTTGTGATGGAAAGGGGACCGTGCCCATCTTGAATACTTCCTGCAAATTCTGCGCTATGGTTTGTCGCTCCTATGTTGAGAGTTGAAGGTCCTTTGCTATTTGTCACTACTGATCCGGACTCTCCTGAAAGTGCGCCAATGGTGCCAATAGATTTTCCAACATCCAGTGCGGCTCCGATTGCTATGGAAATATTTGAATTCGGACTGAAAGCATCCGTTGCTCCTTGGGCTAGAACGCCTGCCTCGATTTTGGTAGTACCGGTATAGGTATTCGTGCCAGTGAGTATTTGTATACCATCACCGATTTTTGTGATGGAAAGGGGACCCTGCCCATCTTGAATACTTCCTGCAAATATTCCGCTATCGTTTGTCGTTCCTATGCTGAGAGTTGAAGGTCCTTTGCTATTTGTCACCACCGATCCGGCATTCCCCGCAAGTGCGCCAATTTTTCCGTGAAATCCTCCCGCATCCAGTATGCCGCTGCTTGCTATCAACACATTTGAATTCGGACTGAAAGAGTTCTCTGCCCCTTGAGCCAGAATACCGGTGCGAATAAGAGTAAATCCGTTGTAGGTGTTCGTACCACTGAGTATTTGTGTTCCATTGCCGATTTTTGTGATGGAAAGGGGACCGTGCCCATCTTGAATGCTTCCTGCAAATTCTGCGCTATGGTTTGTCGCTCCTATGTTGAGAGTTGAAGGTCCTTTGCTATTTGTCACTACTGATCCGGACTCTCCTGAAAGTGCGCCAATGGTGCCAATAGATTTTCCAACATCCAGTGCGGCTCCGCTTGTTATGAAAACATTCGAATTCCGGCTGAAAGCATTTTCCGTCCCCTGAGTTAATCTGGTATCTTTGTCAATGACGGTCGCTCCGGTGTAACCGTTATCTGCGTTAAGGACCACTGTTCCGGGACCCTTCACAGTCAATTGACCTTGACCAGTTATTTTCGAGTTAATTTTAACTGAGAAGCCATTAGCATCAATAGTTCCTCCGTTGGCAGTTAGAGTCAATCGTCCAGAAGAAAAACCGGAAATAAACTGATCGGTTCCATTCTTTGCCCGTAACGTCCCGCCATCAAATGTGAAAGTATCTGTCGGTAGAGCGGCAGTAGCAGCGTAAGTAGAAATAACACCTCTTTTACGCAAAATTACCTCAGCGTTATTTCTTACAGCGCCCGGACTGAATTGAAGTGCATCGACGTCCAAATTACCTGAGATCGTTAATATTCTCTCTCTATCTGTACTGGCTCCTTTACCAATGATCACCGGACCCTGGATATTCACTGATGCATGGTCTCCGATGTGCATCGTTCCCTCACTTCTCTCGCTTCCAATTTCTAGTATTTTTGCATTTGTTATTCCGCCTGTTTGGTTCCATGTTCCAGCGCCATCCAGTTTACCAACGGATATCGTATCTCTTGTATTTACGGTACTGTCGTTCAGTTTTACTACTCCTCTGCCGTCGACTCCAATCGATACATTTTCCGCGTTTATAAGTCCGCCATCCACGCTACCTGAACCGATGCCATTGTTTGTTCCTATCAGCAAATCATTCTTTATATTAAGTGTTCCGTCAGTCATCTTCAGAGTACCTTTTCCTACGGGTCCATTACCGAAAGTTAGAGAAGTTCCAATGTCCACAACCTTGTTGGTAATGACAAAATTTCCGGGTGCGGACTCATCATCTACAAATATCCCTTGGCTTACCGATAACGGTGTACTGGACACCCTCAAAGTATCGCTATCTCTATCCGAAAAACCGCCGCTCAGATTTGCATCGACCGCAGTTGGAGCCATGGCAGGACCTCTACTAGCTTCCTCGCTTGAAGCGATGGTTGCTATTGAATGATCTCTTGCCGCTTGGGCATTTAACTTCTCGGCACTGTTGAGGCTTGTATCCTGAGCATAAGCACTTCTGGCAAATCCTAAGCATACTATAATTGGAATTAATGCGATGAGGCGTAACATTGGTAGAATGATTTAAGTATTATTATTGATAATTTTTGCTTCGCGAAAATCGAGATCCCGGTTGTTGTCATTAGCTGCATACCATTCGCATGCGTTCTCCTCATTTTCAAGTTGTTATGCATTGCTCATTAATTTTCATTAATAGCCATATTTTTGTTACCCTCAACCATGGCTACACAGATATTTTCTTTGGCGGTTGTTAGGATAAACCGTAAAAAAAGTTGGACTAAGTTTAAACGATACCGAGGAATGAGAATCAGGCGCGTCAACTGCGGTGGAGAAAAAACAATCTTCCCATTTAGGACCACACCCGAGCTTCTCTTCAAAAGTGGGCTCAAATTCATGCTCATTATAGGACGTTCTTTTGAAGGTACTGTAATTGATGCCATTTTGTTTTGCATCCACTCAGGCCGCTAATCTTGAATCTCTCAAATAATGGCTCTATAAAAGAATTCGTGGGTAAAAAATAGAGTTAGCAGGGGGGCTGGTGCCGCCCCCCAGACCCCCGCACCGCTCGCCGCGGCAGGCGTTCAGGGGGAACAGGGGGGGAGCAGTGCTGAAAGGTAGCAAGAGGATCGGATCGGTTCCTTGGGTATTACGGCGGAGCGTAAAAAAAGAGGCTGGCGGCACCCAAATGGGTACCTATAAACCAGCCTCTGTGGTAAATATAACGCTTAAAAATGTAATGAGGCGGGTACATCCGATCAAGGGATTTGTCTATGATGCGGTGGGATGGGACGATAAAGAAAAGGGAGTCATCTTAGCAGAAGTACGTGCCAGAGAAGGCAGCCAGGGAAGATGCTCAGGATGCAAACGTAAAGGATCTGGATATGATAGACTTGCAGAGCGGCGCTGGCGCTTTGTGCCACTTTGGGGTTTCGTGGTCTGGCTAGTCTACACACCGCGGCGAATTGACTGCCGACACTGTGGGAGTCCCACAGTAGAAGAACTTCCTTGGGCTAGCGGAAAAATACAGCACAGCGAAGCCTTCCGCCTCTTTCTGGCACAATGGGCACGCATGCTCTCCTGGGCCGAGGTAGCCAGAGTCTTCCGAGTGGGCTGGGCCGATGTATACGCTTCGGTAAAATGGGTGGTGGATTATGGCATTCAACATCGGAATTTAAGCGGCGTAAAGGCGCTTGGAGTTGATGAAATCCATGTCGGAAAAAAAGATAAGTTTTGGACACTGGTCTACCAGATCGATGATCACTGCAAACGACTTTTGTGGGTCGGGCGCGATCGTACTGAAAAAACTTTTGAGCTATTCTTCGAGGTTTTTGGCAAAGAGTCAGGACTTACGCAAAAAGGCCTAAAAACAGTGTGGGAAGAATTACTACAAAATAGAGGTAGCGTCCAGCTTGAGAAAGGATTGTAGAGAAGAAGGTATGAGAAGCTGCCCAAGCCTGCTTGATTATTGCCAGTACCTGTTGGTGAGCCCAATCAACTACACGCTGACAAATTTTGCCGAGCATACGGAAAACATGAGCCACGATGCAATCAACAGATTTCTCAGTAAGGAGAAGATAACGCCGCGTCTGATATGGGAGAACGTGCGCGGAGAGATTATCCCTGATGAAGAGTGCTGCGTGGTGTTCGATGACACGGTGATCGACAAGAATTTTTCGCATAAGATTGAACTGGTTCGCCGCCAGTATAACGGTAACGCACACGGACTGATCAAAGGCATTGGAGTGGTGAACTGCGTGTACGTCAATCCGCGGACCAACGCATACTGGCTGATCGACTATCGAATTTACGATCCTGCTGGCGACGGAAAAACTAAACATGATCATGTACGGGACATGCTCAGCAACCTTGTACATCACAAAAAGCTGCTCTTTCGGCATGTCTTGGTGGATACCTGGTATGCTAAGCGTGATCTGATGCTCTTCATTGAATCGCTGGGAAAAACCTATTATTGTCCCTTAAGTGACAACCGTTTGGTGGATGATTCCGCAGCTCAACGGCCCTATCAGCGAGTGGACTCCTTAGAGTGGAATCAATCAGAACTCGCACATGGCAAGACAATCAAAATCAAGGGATTCCCCAAAGAACACAAAGTGAAACTGTTCCGGGTTGAGGTGTCAGAACACCGCACGGACTACGTGGTTACTAACGACCGAACTCAAGATTCTTCCAAGCTCACACTTGAGATGTGCGGCTTGCGCTGGAAGATTGAGCAGTTTCATCGTGAGGCTAAGCAGTTAACAGGAATTGAACGCTGCCAATGCAGAAAGGCTCGTATTCAGCGTAACCACATCGCTTCTGCTATCTTGGTCTGGGGCCGTTTAGCTCATATTGCCAGAGATAGCGCAAAAACTCTTTACCGCGTCAAACAAGGAATCCTCGATGATTTCCTTTTTCATCAACTCAAATTTCCTTCCCTTACCATGGCTTTTGCGTAAGTCCTGAGAGTTTTGTTCGGCCATCGGCTTTATTTGCTCCGACATGTGGAAACCGTATCTGAAGGTAGCAGCCCATTATTTGCCACAAGCCCTACATATCCTTGACCGCTTCCACATCGTTAAAAAACTCAACGCAGCTATCGATGAAATCCACAGAGAGGAAACCCGCGCCCGTGCCCAGGCAGGTCTGGATCCCTTGCTTAAAAAGATGCGCTGGGCTTTCCTAAAAAAACGATGCAATTGGACTAAGAGCCAACGTGCTGGCATGCGGGCAATTCGAGGCTCTGCTTTACGCACCCTGCGCGCCTTTCTCTTAGTGGAAACTTTCCAACACTTTTGGACCTATCGCTCTCCTACCTGGGCTGCTAAATTCCTGGATGCTTGGTGCACTAAAATTACTCGAAGTCACCTGGAGCCTCTTAAAAAAGTTGCCCGTACTCTCACCTCTCACCTCTCTCTTCTTTTAAATTACTTTCAGGCTAAAGGCCAATATTCCAGCGGTGTCGTTGAAGGGCTTAACGCCAAGGTGAAATTAACTCTAAAACGGAGTTATGCGTTTCGTACCGCTGATGCTCGTGAAGTTGCTCTTTACCATACCCTTGCTAATTTGCCTGAACCAATTTTTACCCACAGTTTTTTTAAGGCAGCCCAAATAATGTTTCCCACTTCTGCCTCTTTGTGGATGTATTCGAGAGCCGTTGACTTTAGCCGGATGTCTGGCTCATGCACGGCGTAACTTTGCGGCCGCCTCTATCCCATTTCTGGGTCACGTTTTGGTGAACGGTTTCTCCAATGGCTATGTTTTCTTGCGTGATGTTTCTGTATACCGCATGTTCCTCGGAATTGGGTTTGAGATTTTTGGGAGTTGGTTTACATTAGCTTCTATAGCACGCATAAGTCGCGAGCCTTACTCGTTGTCATAAGGATAGTCTTGGTGAAATACTCCGCTCAGGCAGCCGCTGGTTGGCGAGGACAATTGGCGGTTGATTGGTCCGGCAGCCGCCGGATTGGTTCGTCGGGTAGATAAGAACAACACACCGTCATTGCGCCGGGTCGCGTTCAAGAAGCTTATCGTGACGCTCGTTGCAAAATCTTGGCACTCCAGGTGCTATGGTTGCCGTAGACAGAGCAAGGGTGATTTTCATGAACTTGCTATGGTTGCCGTATCAAGAACCTCTTCCAAAAATTTCTGCATCTCGGAAACATATCGAGTCTCAGATCCCTGCAGATTAGTGGCTCCTGTTGCCCGAGCAATTTCCAAAGGCGTCCATAAGTCGTACCACCTACCTCGCAAGTTCATGTCTTGAAACTCTCCTGCATCCAATGCTCCTTCAAGGTTACCTACCATCTCAGAATATCTAATTTTTCCGGCTCGATAGTCCAAAATGGTTTGTAGCATTCCGCGCCAAAGCCGATACTGATGATCATTGAAAATTTGTTTCATTCTCCGGTTTTAATCACTGTTATTACCCGCGTACCTTCCGGGTTCGTTACAACTTTTACGTTTTCATAAGTACGCACAACCTCCGCCGAGGTATTTCCTGGGCTCACCTTTCCGTATCTGATCGCATTTTCTACGACCGAAGTTGGGACACCACGACTTACAATTTCCGTACCCTTTTGAATTAATCCCTTCGGTGCCATTCTCTCCAAAGCGTGAGTCGTATATTCAATTCCGCCTATTACTTGCCTTCCGGCCCCAGGAGAAGGCCATGTAGGCGCAGCATTACTCAACGCCTTAGTCCCGGATTTACCTGTGGCGGAACCAAGGGCAGCAGCTTTTCCCACAACGCCAAATGGTAGAATCATTTCGATGCCACTTTGTGTAGATTCCGCTATCCTATTTGCGGTACCGGGCTGAAAGCCCGCGCCTTGCACCCCTGCGGCCAGGGCTTGAGCAGTCAGTGTTTGACTGGGTTTACCCCACATTTGATTCCATCCTGTTGCAGCAAAATCGGCGCCGACACCAATTCCCGCTATTCCACCTGCTTTGCTTAGCATTGTCGGCTCAGGCGTTAGTACCGCACCGGCTCCAACAAACATCAATCCCACTCCTCCGCCTATCTTCATTCCTCCCTGAAACTGCGGACTTCCCGCTATGTTAGTCACGGTATTCACCGCCGCTTTCCCGAATCTTCCCGTAGGATCTGTCCAGTTGATTCCGTCCTGATTAGCGTAGGAATGGAGGTCGAGGCTACCGAAGTGTCCGAAGGGGTCTGGGGAGATGAAAAGCCCAGTCGGCGTTGCCAGCGCATGACGATGGAAATGGGTTGAAGAGGAATTCACCACATGAGCGAGCACGGGCATCGCGTCGATAAAAAGGAAAAGAAGGACGGCTGTGGAAAGACGTACAAAACTGTTAGCGAGCATCCGAATTCGTGTGATTATCATAGCCAGCAGTTCCCGTGACGGGCCGCTTCTTCCCTCACCTTCCTCTGAGCAAAGCGAGGCTGATTTTCAAGGCGCGTACTCAATGATCTATCAAGATTGATCTGTGGCTTTCTTTAATGCGTCGATTAATGCAAGCGCATTCGCTTTATTCATCACAACTTCTACATCGCCATCTGATTTCAGTGACAAAGCCAAGGCGATTTGACCTTTTCCATAGCGCACAATCGCTAAAGCTTCATCAGAGGATTCAATGTCTTGAATGGTTATTGTAGCTATTTCGTTCATAAACTTAATAATATTACATCAATACCCTGGTATAGAATCGCCGGGGAAGTGAAACGAAAAAACTCCGGTACTTTTCCCCCTGGAAAAGTACTATCCGGCCACTCTCTTCCCCTAGGAAACTCGTGGTCCTTAAGCACGCCAAATGGCGTTCTGAACCCTCCGCTGACTGGCAAACGAACAAGCTCCAGAGGTCCTTTCGCAACGGATGTGCAACGGTTTGGCGCAATGAAATTCGGCTGCTTAAAAAAAACTGTGGGTAAAATTTGGGAGAGGTAAATTAGCAAGAGAATGATAAAGAGCGACTTCACGAGCATCAGCGGTGCGAAACCCATAACTCCGTTTTAGAGTTAATTTCAGCTTGGCGTTAAGCCCTTCAACGACACCGCTGGAATATTGAGATTTAGCCTGAAAGTAATTTAAAAGGAGAGAGCGGTGAGAGGTGAGAGAGCGGGCGACTTTTTTAAGAGGCTCGAGGTGACTTCGAGTAATTTTAGTGCACCAAGCATCCAGGAATTTAGCAGCCCAGGTAGGAGAGCGGTAGGTCCAAAAGTGCTGGAAAGTTTCCACTAAGAGAAAGGCGCGTAGGGTGCGTAAGGTGGAGCCTTCAAGGGCGCGCATGCTCGCGCGCTGGGTCTTGGTCCAATTGCGTCGTTTTTTTAGAAACGCCCAGCGCATCTTTTTTAGAAGAGGCTCGAGGCCCGCTTGAGCACGGGTGCGGGTTTCCTCTCTGCGAATTTCGTCGATAGCCTCGTTGAGTTTTTTGACGATGTGAAAGCGATCCAGGATATGCAAGGCAGCGGGCAGATAACTGGCTGCTACCTTCAGATATGGTTTCCACATATCTGAGCAAATAAATTGGATCGCCGAGCAAAATTCAGTGCCGAAAACTTCGAAAAAGAACTCAAAAGTCTTTTCAGTACGATCGCGCCCAACCCACAGGAGTCGTTTGCAGTGATCGTCGATTTGGTAAACCAGCGTCCAGAATTTATCTTTTTTACCCACATGAATTTCATCTGCACCGAGGGCTTTTACTCCAGTTAAATCCCGATGTTGGATGCCGTAATCAACCACCCATTTTACCGAGCCATATACATCAGCCCAACCGACACGGAAGACTCTGGCTACCTCGGCCCAGGAGAGCATGCGCGCCCATTGTGCCAGAAAGAGACGGAAGGCTTCACAGGAATGTAATTTTCCACTAGCCCAAGGAAGCACTTCCACTGTGGGGCCACCACAGAAACGGCAGTCAATTCTACGTGGTGCATAGACCAACCAAACCACCAAGCCCCAAAGTGGCACAAAACGCCAGCGCCGCTCTTCAAGCTTGTCGTATCCAGGCCCTTTGCGCTTGCATCCGGAACATCTCCCCTGGCTGCCTTCTCTGGCTCGTACTTCCGCTAAGAGGGTTCCCTTTTCTTTATCATCCCACCCCACAGCATGATAGACAAATCCCTTGATTGGATGTAGCTGCCTCATTATATTTTTGAGCGTTATATTATGCATAACAGAGGCTGGTTTATAGGTATCCATTTGGATGCCGCCAGCCTCTTTTTTACGTTTCGCCACAATGCCAATGTAACCGATCAGCGCTCCCCCCCTGTTCCCCCTGAACGCCTGCCGCGGCGAGCGGTGCGGGGGTTTGGGGGCGGCACCAGCCCCCTTCTCTCCCTCTTTTTTTACCCACAAATTATTTTATAGAGCCTGAAATTCATTGTCCATCGACAATCTTAGTCCACCAAATAGGGTCAATTTTCATATGCTCTGCAAATGCACGAATCTTTGGCCGTACCTCTAATGGCACTACCTTATGTTCCTCGTTGATGATTCCGCAGAGAGTTTCGAAAGCTACTCCGTACTCGCCAGCAGCTAAAAACTGCTGAACTTCGGAAGCTTCAGATGATGTAAAGCTAGGCATTTCATCCAAAAGTTGTACCAAATCTTCTTCGAGTCTTTTGTAATCGATGCTCATGGATTCCTTGGAACGTTGGTTGGAAAACCTGTGATTATATTGCCACCCTCCTTTGGGCTACCCAAGATTACTTTAATATCAACACCATCTCGGGCTCCTGTAGCAATTGTTCTACCTCCTCGTCCGGGAGTAAAAATAGAACGAGGATCTGTAGCGATATCAGAAATTTCATGCATTACCCGCTCCGCTGACCAATTTTGTGGAAAGGCAGATTTGCCAGCCATGCCAGGAAAAAGGTGGCCTCCACCCGTTGCATCTCCTGTTAAAATATGAGTTGTTCGTTGAGGACTTGCCAAATTTACAAAGGTCGGTCCTGTGGCCGAAGACGGCCCCCCATGCAACGTTTTAACGCCAGCCTGTCCAGCCGGACTTCCGAGGAGCGGTTTGGTGGCAGTCTTAGCAGCTATGGAAGGTACTCGGCTGCCAGCGGAAGAAGGCACGGCAACGAGGGAACCGGCTGTTACTAAATTGGAAACCAGCGAATTCGGATCATAAGACCCAGCCCGCGCATAGGGAGAAAGAACTTCGTTGATCGAAGTGGCTTGAGCGTGCAAATGACCTGAGGGCATTCCCAGTAAATCCATTCCGTACCCCATTACACTCGAAAGGGCGGAGATCCCACCTGGGGCAACGTTGATGACGGTATCTGCTATTGAATGGGAAAAATCTGTAATATTCTGTTTTGCTGCCGTGAAGGCGGACTTCCCAAATCTCCCGTCGGGATCAATAATTTCTAAAAAAGTCTTTTCAGACACAGAGAACATCTATGGTTGCCGTAGATTTTCCCATTCAAAGGGCCTCACATTGAACTCCCATTCAGCCTGAGCAAGCGCTTCCTCCATGGTATCGTGAAACGTATCCGTTAACTCATTGCCATCTGCATCAAAATGCAAAACGTAATAGCCATCAACATCCGCATACTTTGCAATCTTCAGTTCGGTCGGCGGAGGAAGTTCTGCATCTCCCTGGTAATGGTGTGTCCGACCTGTTGGCACATGATGTGGTGCCTTCAGAAAAATGGATTTCAAAATGGTATAACTACTCATGGATCGCGAATAATGTTGACGCGGGTATTTTCAATAATCCGACCTCCTGGTACATCATAAGCTTCAAAATGGCCATGTAACTGTGGCCCACGTACTTCATGTGGCCCAAAACGCACCTGGTGCAGTTTGTCCGAGGATATATAACGACCCGGAGAAATTTCCTTATAACCTTCGCCGAGATATTTCCCTACAGCATTAAGAAAACCAGATTCTGTAATCTGTCCACCTGAAAATTCAGGCGCTCGGCTACCAGCATTACTCAACGCCTTAGTCCCGGATTTACCTGTGGCGGAACCAAGGGCAGCAGCTTTTCCCACAACGCCAAAGGGAAGTACCGCTCCGATGATTTCTTCTGTGTAGCTAGCTATCCTATTTGCAGTATCGGGCTGAAAGCCCGCACCTTGCACCCCTGCGGCCAGGGCTTGGGCAGTCAGTGTTTGACTGGGTTTACCCCACATTTGATTCCATCCTGTTGCAGCAAAATCGGCGCCGACACCAATTCCCGCTATTCCACCTGCTTTGCTTAGCATTGTCGGCTCAGGCGTTAGTACCGCACCGGCTCCAACAAACATCAATCCCACTCCTCCGCCTATCTTCATTCCTCCCTGAAACTGCGGACTTCCCGCTATGTTAGTCACGGTATTCACCGCCGCTTTCCCGAATCTTCCCGTAGGATCTGTCCAGTTGATTCCATCACCATTGCAGTAAGTGCAGCTACTGATCACTTTTTCTCATAGTGTGTGCCCTCGGTAGACCCCAGAATGATCCGGCCGACCAGGCTACGCCCGGCTGAGGTGCTTATGTATCCAGGCATCTTTTCGATATGAGGGTTTATCTTCTCCTCAGCATCGACAGTGGAATAAATGCCCTTCAGGGTTAGATCTCCACGGTCGTATTCCCAAGTACCATTAGCTGAGAATTTTCTTCCGTCTTTGAGAACAATATCTTGCTGACACGTACCATTGGATCTTAATTCCAAGACTTCGGTCCCTCCATCAGGAAGTCCTGGAGTACCACCTTGGAGGACAGATTGGTATGTTCCGATAAGCTCCTTTTCACTAACGGGCCATAGTATACAACCGGGTAATACCATAATCACCATTAAAGTAATTAGAATCCTGACAATTAATTCCAAAACTTTTTTCATCTGCGAAATTATTCCTCTAAAATTTTGGACTGATAGGTTCCGTCCATCTAAATATTTGCTCCACATTGTGCATCGGACCGCTTGTATTAGGAAGATTCGGTGCCATATGTAAGAAGAATGAGTTCGCCCCAGCCACGTTCCTGATATTGTAAGTTGCAGTACCATCATTGTTATTTGTAATGGTTGCGCCTCTATAACCGCCCACCTGCATCGCCGTACTGTGCCAATTTGCCGTTCGAGGGTTCACAAGCGTATCAATGTACGCATCTACTGTATTATGAAGAAATTCTGCCGTAGGCGGTGCACCTTGGGCCTGAAATTTATTCCTTTGCTGATTCACGTTGTGCGACATCTGCATGTCACGAACTTGAATGGAGTCTGCACCGTAAGTAACACTCGCCGGAGCATTCCCGGTGAGCCAATTTGCGAGGAACTGCTGGTTGTGTTGCCCGATCGCTGGTTTCAGTAGACTCGTTGATGCATGGATCTGCCGGTCGATTACCCTTCCCATTGGTCCCTGGTTGGCAGCGTCCCACCTGTTGGCAACAAACTGCAACGTATTTCCTGATGCTGTGCGAAGTTGGTTTCCGACGGTGTTAAATCCCGCCGCATTTGCTGCCGCTCCAGCTCCTCCGAGTCCCATGCTTATCGGTATCCCTGCCGTGGACACATTCGCAGCCACGACGTTAAAGGCCTGTTTCCCATATCTCCCGGTGGGATCGCAAAAGTTTACCGGATCATTGTTAGCAAAAAGCCCAGTCTGAGTTCTGACGCCGATCACTTCTTCTCGTAATGGACTCCCTCTCTCGATCCAATAATGATTTTGCCAGCCAGGTTACGAGCAACTGAGGGACCCCGGATAAATCCGGCCGTTTGTTCGATATCGGGATTAATTTTGTCATCTATACCGACAGCATAATGCAGACCCCTAAAACTAATACTCCCCAAAGCCTTGTTGTATTTCCATGTACCCTCAGCCGAGAATTTTCTTCCATCTTTGAGAGCAATATTTTGGTAGCACGTACCATCAGGCTTTAACTCCAGGACTTCAGTTCCTCCATCGGGAAGACCAATCGTTTCATCCTCAAGGACAGATTGGTATGTTCCAATAAGGTCCTTTTCACCAACGGGCCAAAAAATACAGCCACTAATTCCTGTTATGATTACAAGGCTTATTAAGCCTACCATACCTTTAATCGCTCGTTGGAACGCGCTTTTTATTTGTAAAATCATTATTCCTTAATTTCTGGGCAACCTGTTTTGGTCAATGCGTTCAGTCCACTTAAAGATCTGTTCTACGTTGTGCATTGGACCAGTCTTTCCAGGGAGATTAGGCACCATATGTAAGAAGAAGGAATTCGCTCCAGCCACGTTCCTGATATTGTAGGTTGCGGTGCCGTCATTGTTGTTGGTAATGCTCGCGCCTCTATATCCACCTACTTGCATAGCCGTACTCTTCCAGTTGGCTGTTAGAGGATTGAGAATAGTTTCTGCATAGGCTTTTATGGTGTCATAATTGAGATCTGTTTGGGTTTCTGTATTCCCAGCATAGAATTGATCCCTTTGCCGGTTCATATTCAAAGAAGACTGCATATCCTGCGCCTGAATGGAATCCCCACCGTAAGTAACACTCGCCGGAGCATTCCCGGTGAGCCAATTTGCGAGGAACTGCTGGTTGTGTTGCCCGATCGCTGGTTTCAGTAGACTCGTTGATGCATGGATCTGCCGGTCGATTACCCTTCCCATTGGTCCCTGGTTGGCAGCGTCCCACCTGTTGGCAACAAACTGCAACGTATTTCCTGATGCTGTGCGAAGTTGGTTTCCGACGGTGTTAAATCCCGCCGCATTTGCTGCCGCTCCAGCTCCTCCGAGTCCCATGCTTATCGGTATCCCTGCCGTGGACACATTCGCAGCCACGACGTTAAAGGCCTGTTTCCCATATCTCCCGGTGGGATCGCAAAAGTTTACCGGATCGTTGTTAGCGTAGGAATGGAGGTCGAGGCTACCGAAGTGTCCGAAGGGGTCTGGGGAGATAAATCTGGTGTTTTCGGGGTCATAGTAACGCTTCCCTAGGTAGTAAAGACCTGTTTCATCCATCCGCTTTCCAAGCCAATTGATCACACTTTCGAGGCTGCGTTCTCGCTCGGATGATAAAAATAAGGGGAGTCTTCCGGGTAATGGTCCGTAGGCGCCCGCTTGGCCCGGAATTAGTTTTATTTCGCTTCCTCCGTCGTATGTTGCCATAGCGTGTCCCAAGGCATCGTGAATAACGTCATGGGCTATTGTCGGGGTGTAGCGTGCTCTTTCTCCTATAACGACTCCGTGTAGGGTGGGATTTGGTGCCATAATGACTTCAAGGCCTCCAATTCCTTGCAATCCTCCGTAGGTTCCATCTTTATCGACGCCATACGCTTTCCAGGTGGTGACTTGCTCATTGACTTTGACTCCGATTTCCAGGAATTCGACTTCCGGATCGTAATAGCTTAATATGGTTTCTGATTTTTCATGAACTGGAACGTCTCCTACCACGGGGGTGTATACGGTTTTTAATCTTCTGCCGAGGCTATCGTAGGTTGCGCTCCATTGGTACCCTTTTTTATTCACATGGCGCTCTTTTCTAGCTACTTTCAATAGTCTTCCCCATGCATCCCAGGTGTATTGGATGGTGTGGTTGTTGTTTAGGTGATGGAGGATTTTGTAGTCGCCTCCCCAAGGATCTTTTGCCATAGCAAGGTACATAGGAGCGATTGAATTAGCGGTTCCTTCGACTAGTTTTTCGGTAAGGTTTCCTTCCGAGTCGTATTTGTAGGTGAAGATGCGAGGTTGGATGCCAACGCTGAATCTTTTGTATTCACCGGCTCTTGCAGCACCTGGCACATGCCGATGGTATGCTTCCGCTTTTATTATGTATTCACCGGGTCTTACGGTAATGGGGGCCGTCCACCATTCGTCAGTTGTTCCGGAACGCAAGGCCTTCACTGCGCCATATCTGACTCCATTGAGTCTTATTTGGATGTCAGCTTCCGGGCGCACTCTTCCTGTTATTTCGGTTTTCAGTTCACCATTTTTTGTATAGATTTGGGTGGGCCGCATCCATGCATCCATTTTCCACTGGCCATCGAGTTTACGGACATGGTAATCGTGCCCTTTTAGGAGCACTCCCAAGCCGGGCTCTTCAGTGTTCCCATCAAATATATAGTCGATGGTTTTATGGGGCGCTCATTCCGCCAGCAAAACAACTAATGCTTATCACGCTCTTCGTCGGTTTTTGGTCCTTCTTCGATTGTTGTTGGCGCGTCCTCAAGCTTATTTTCAGCGATTTCCAACGCTTTGCCATCGGAAAATTCAACCAGATAAAGTTTCTCGCCGTTAAGTTCTCTCATTCCACAGACAGAGCAAAGACGTCCGGGATGCAATTCTGAAGGTGCAGTCCCAATGACACGTACAGTCTGTCCCCAATCGTAAAGAAAATTCATACTCATTGATTTACTGGTAGCCACGGTGTTCCGTCTAAATTAGTCACTTCCGGAACATGTGCATGTGGCGCTTGCGCACGTGGGTCGGGATGAGAAGCCGGTTTATGGGGCCCATCTATTCTAAGTCCTGTCGGATTTCCAAATGCATCTCGAACCTGAATAAAGCATCCATCGGGCGACCCAGTTATATACTCACCGGGCTTAAGCGGTACTGCATTACCCTTTAGATCAACAACGATTTTTTCATATGTCGCAGACGTATTTGGATTCCCAAGAGCCCTTGGAGCAGGAAGCAATCTACTTGGATCAGTGATTGGTACTGGCCCCCCATGCAACGCTTTAACGCCAGCCTGTCCAGCCGGACTTCCGAGGAGCGGTTTGGTGGCAGTCTTAGCAGCTATGGAAGGTACTCGGCTGCCAGCTGAAGAAGGCACGGCAACGAGGGAACCGGCTGCTACTAAATTGGAAACCAGCGAATTCGGATCATAAGACCCAGCCCGCGCATAGGGAGAAAGAACTTCGTTGATCGAAGTGGCTTGAGCGTGCAAATGACCTGAGGGCATTCCCAGTAAATCCATTCCGTACCCCATTACACTCGAAAGGGCGGAGATCCCACCTGGGGCAACGTTGATGACGGTATCTGCTATTGAATGGGAAAAATCTGTAATATTCTGTTTTGCTGCCGTGAAGGCGGACTTCCCAAATCTTCCCGATCTGTCCAGTTGATTCCGTCCTGATTAGCGTAGGAATGGAGGTCGAGGCTACCGAAGTGTCCGAAGGGGTCTGGGGAGATTAAGCTCCATGTTTCAATGTCATAAAGAGCGGTGACCCGAGCTGGGGTAGATCTTTGCGGCGCGTTCCGCAGCCATAATTTGAGCGGCACTCTGTCTACATTTCTTGATCAGTTCTTCAGGATCAGTACCAGTAGCCTCAACATTACGTCCTTGCTGATCTCTTCCAGTCGCCTTGTAAATTCCCATGGAAATTTCGTCTGCATCAAAATGCCATCCAGGAAGTTCTTCAAATTCGATAGCCATAAAACTTAAGGAAGAGTGGTTTCTTTGAGGATTCCTCGTTTGAGAAGAGTCTCTAATTTGACCGGCGTAACAATCTGTTGCCCAAACCCAGGCTGACCAAATGCCGGAGCAATTGTGCCTGCATTAACCTCAAACGGCTTCATAACCTCAAAGGTTCTAAGCGGTTGTCCAGTGGAACCTATAGGTAAAGAACGAGCTGCTTCCGGGGTCCCGGCAGGTGAAAAGAAACGTGAATATCCAGTACCGCCATGGCGATCAATCACTTGGTCAGGCATCAAAAACTTTTTCTCAGTTTGTCCAATAAAACCGCTATTGGCCGGGAAGTACGGGGCTATACTTGTACTGGCAACCGCCGAAGTTGGCCCCCCATGCAACGCTTTAACGCCAGCCTGTCCAGCCGGACTTCCAAGCAGCGGTTTGGTGGCAGTCTTAGCAGCTATGGAAGGTACTCGGCTGCCAGCGGAAGAAGGCACGGCAACGAGGGAACCGGCTGCTACTAAATTGGAAACCAGCGAATTCGGATCATAAGACCCAGCCCGCGCATAGGGAGAAAGAACTTCGTTGATCGAAGTGGCTTGAGCGTGCAAATGACCTGAGGGCATTCCCAGTAAATCCATTCCGTACCCCATTACACTCGAAAGGGCGGAGATCCCACCTGGGGCAACGTTGATGACGGTATCTGCTATTGAATGGGAAAAATCTGTAATATTCTGTTTTGCTGCCGTGAAGGCGGACTTCCCAAATCTTCCCGTAGGATCTGTCCAGTTGATTCCATCGTTGTTAGCAAAAAGCCCAGTCAGCGGTTTCTGCGTATTATGCTGATAATACGATGAATACGATTGTTTTTGAAAAGACGTCAAACGGGGACTGACAACCCGAGCGAATACAGATGTCGTTCCCGTAAAAAGGAGAAGAAGGAAAAGAAATACCAAACGGTTAGCGAGCATCCGAATTCGTATAAATCTCATAGCCAGCTGGTAACGTGACAGGCCGCATTCCTCCTCCTCCGAGCAGAGCGAGGCTTGCTTTTTATGAACTTGCTATGGCTACCACCGAATGGACACATCTTTACATCCAATAAATCAAATAAGCTCAATTTCATTTGCCACAATTTCAATAACACTGGCTGTGGTATTCATTTCTATTCGAACTTTTCTTCCACGTTCAGAGGAAAATTCCTCTCCGCTAAGGATCGAATCGGGCGGAGCATATCCTGGATTGATCTTCAAAAAGACCTCGGTGCATCCACGGAATATTAGCTTTCTGTGGGTACATTTCATGGTCTCGTAATCTTCGATATAATCAAGATGCATTGTGACTTCATCCATTTTGATGACTACATCTACCAACTCCGAATCATGTAAATTTAGATCACGGATTGAACGAACTACTATTCCTGTACTCATGGATTAAACCCTGGATTTGGATCTCCAGGTCTCGGGCTATAATGGATTTTACCGCCATCAAGGTGATAATGGCTATAACTTGGTCCTTTCATGCCAGGTGGCGTTGTCGGGTCAATTCGTAACTTTTCTACGAACTTTCCATTCTCAATTAAGCCATAGCTCCCCTGACGATGGATGTTTTGAATGTAGTTGGACGGAATTTGATACTTCGGTCCCGGCGGAAAAGCCACCCCACTAGGTGTCACATGAATTACCTTATCAGCAACACCGGTAATCGCTGAATTCGGCGTACCATGCAATGCTTTAACGCCAGCCTGTCCAGCCGGACTTCCAAGCAGCGGTTTGGTGGCAGTCTTAGCAGCTATGGAAGGTACTCGGCTGCCAGCTGAAGAAGGCACGGCAACGAGGGAACCGGCTGCTACTAAATTGGAAACCAGCGAATTCGGATCATAAGACCCAGCCCGCGCATAGGGGGAAAGAACTTCGTTGATCGAAGTGGCTTGAGCGTGCAAATGACCTGAGGGCATTCCCAGTAAATCCATTCCGTACCCCATTACACTCGAAAGGGCGGAGATCCCACCTGGGGCAACGTTGATGACGGTATCTGCTATTGAATGGGAAAAATCTGTAATATTCTGTTTTGCTGCCGTGAAGGCGGACTTCCCGAATCTTCCCGTAGGATCTGTCCAGTTGATTCCATCACCATTGCAGTAAGTGCAGCTACTGATCACTTTTTCTCATAGTGTGTGCCCTCGGTAGACCCCAGAATGATCCGGCCGACCAGGCTACGCCCGGCTGAGGTGCTTATGTATCCAGGCATCTTTTCGATATGAGGGTTTATCTTCTCCTCAGCATCGACAGTGGAATAAATGCCCTTCAGGGTTAGATCTCCACGGTCGTATTCCCAAGTACCATTAGCTGAGAATTTTCTTCCGTCTTTGAGAACAATATCTTGCTGACACGTACCATTGGATCTTAATTCCAAGACTTCGGTCCCTCCATCAGGAAGTCCTGGAGTACCACCTTGGAGGACAGATTGGTATGTTCCGATAAGCTCCTTTTCACTAACGGGCCATAGTATACAACCGGGTAATACCATAATCACCATTAAAGTAATTAGAATCCTGACAATTAATTCCAAAACTTTTTTCATCTGCGAAATTATTCCTCTAAAATTTTGGACTGATAGGTTCCGTCCATCTAAATATTTGCTCCACATTGTGCATCGGACCGCTTGTATTAGGAAGATTCGGTGCCATATGTAAGAAGAATGAGTTCGCCCCAGCCACGTTCCTGATATTGTAAGTTGCAGTACCATCATTGTTATTTGTAATGGTTGCGCCTCTATAACCGCCCACCTGCATCGCCGTACTGTGCCAATTTGCCGTTCGAGGGTTCACAAGCGTATCAATGTACGCATCTACTGTATTATGAAGAAATTCTGCCGTAGGCGGTGCACCTTGGGCCTGAAATTTATTCCTTTGCTGATTCACGTTGTGCGACATCTGCATGTCACGAACTTGAATGGAGTCTGCACCGTATGTAATACTCGCCGGAGCATTACCGGTGAGCCAATTGGCAAGGAGTTGCTGATTGTGTTGTCCGATCGCTGGTTTCAGTAGGCTCGTTGTTGCATGGATCTGTCGATCAAACACTCTTCCCATTGGACCCTCGTTTGCAGCGCTCCATTTGTTGGCCACATTTTGTAAGGTGCTTACTGATTTTGCCTGTAGCGCCTTTCCAATTGTAGGTAGTCCCATTTGGTTCGCTGCAATACCGGCTCCTCCGTACACCATGCTGACTCCTATCTGTGGCGTAGCTAGATTTGCAGCAGCTACATTAAACGCCTGTTTTCCATAGCGCCCCTCAGGATCGCAAAAGTTGACCGGGTCCTGATTAGCGTAGGAATGGAGGTCGAGGCTACCGAAGTGTCCGAAGGGGTCTGGGGAGATAAATCTGGTGTTTTCGGGGTCATAGTAACGCTTCCCTAGGTAGTAAAGACCTGTTTCATCCATCCGCTTTCCAAGCCAATTGATCACACTTTCGAGGCTGCGTTCTCGCTCGGATGATAAAAATAAGGGGAGTCTTCCGGGTAATGGTCCGTAGGCGCCCGCTTGGCCCGGAATTAGTTTTATTTCGCTTCCTCCGTCGTATGTTGCCATAGCGTGTCCCAAGGCATCGTGAATAACGTCATGGGCTATTGTCGGGGTGTAGCGTGCTCTTTCTCCTATAACGACTCCGTGTAGGGTGGGATTTGGTGCCATAATGACTTCAAGGCCTCCAATTCCTTGCAATCCTCCGTAGGTTCCATCTTTATCGACGCCATACGCTTTCCAGGTGGTGACTTGCTCATTGACTTTGACTCCGATTTCCAGGAATTCGACTTCCGGATCGTAATAGCTTAATATGGTTTCTGATTTTTCATGAACTGGAACGTCTCCTACCACGGGGGTGTATACGGTTTTTAATCTTCTGCCGAGGCTATCGTAGGTTGCGCTCCATTGGTACCCTTTTTTATTCACATGGCGCTCTTTTCTAGCTACTTTCAATAGTCTTCCCCATGCATCCCAGGTGTATTGGATGGTGTGGTTGTTGTTTAGGTGATGGAGGATTTTGTAGTCGCCTCCCCAAGGATCTTTTGCCATAGCAAGGTACATAGGAGCGATTGAATTAGCGGTTCCTTCGACTAGTTTTTCGGTAAGGTTTCCTTCCGAGTCGTATTTGTAGGTGAAGATGCGAGGTTGGATGCCAACGCTGAATCTTTTGTATTCACCGGCTCTTGCAGCACCTGGCACATGCCGATGGTATGCTTCCGCTTTTATTATGTATTCACCGGGTCTTACGGTAATGGGGGCCGTCCACCATTCGTCAGTTGTTCCGGAACGCAAGGCCTTCACTGCGCCATATCTGACTCCATTGAGTCTTATTTGGATGTCAGCTTCCGGGCGCACTCTTCCTGTTATTTCGGTTTTCAGTTCACCATTTTTTGTATAGATTTGGGTAGGCCGCATCCATGCATCCATTTTCCACTGGCCATCGAGTTTACGGACATGGTAATCGTGCCCTTTTAGGAGCACTCCCAAGCCGGGCTCTTCAGTGTTCCCATCAAATATATAGTCGATGGTTTGATTTTGTTTGGTGTTATCGAGATAGGTTTCGCTAACGAGTTGGCCTTGGCTATTGTAGGTAAAGTCTCTACTTGATGGGACGCCGCTGAGGTATTGTGATTGGTAGTTTGATATTGTCGAATTTGCTCTCCATTTTAATATTTCGTTAAGGAATCTCTGATTTTTTATTTGTGTGGTTCGTGTTTGGATTCTTCCTCGGTTATCCACTGTCTGTGTTTGTTTGATGGTATCGCTGGTTTTTTCTCTCAGTATGCCATCGAGGCCATAGGTGTATTTAATGGTTTTGTTTTCTGTCGGTAGATGGGTTTGTGCAAGGAGGCCATCAGCTCGATAGGTGAATTCTTGTTTATGGTTCGCTGTGGTTAGTTCTGTTCTTCGACCAGCTCCGTCCCATTTTTGGGTGGTTTTTTGGTGAATCTGGCCATTTAAGGTGATGGTCTCTTCGATGAGGTCTCCATAGGGGCTGTAGGTTCGAGCGATTTTGACCGCTTCGCTCTGGTCGCTGGTTTGGGAAATGGAGGTTAGTAATCCTCTGCGGTCATAGGTAAAGTTTTGAACGCCGGTGACGGAGCCTGAGGTTACGATTTTTTCGACTCGTCCAGCCGGATCATAGGTGAGGGTGTGTTCGAGTCCTCGTGCATCTCGTGTGGTTTGTAATCGCCCGATGTTTGGGGTGGTTGTGTGGTATGTGTAGGTTCTGTTGCGCGTCTGTAGGTTTTGAGCGGTTTTTTTGGTTAGTTTTTCGGAGATCTGTTTGCCCGCTGCGGAGTATTCAACGCTCCAGCAAAGTCCCTTGGGCATGTTTAGTTCGTATTGTTTGTTTACTGGGCTCGCGTTATGGTTGATTTCAGTTTTGTTAGGGAGGATGGTTTTTGTTAGGCGCTGGAAGGTATTGTATTTGTGTGTGGTTCTCTCGCCCAGTTCGTTTATGAAGGTAACGGTGTTATCGGTTTCATTGTATTGGATTTGTTGTTTATTTTGGTCTGTGTAGGTTTTGGTTATTGTTTGTGCTAGTTTATCGATGAGGGTGGTGGTGCTAATGGTTCCGTTGGTTTCGATGATTTTATTGGGGGTATAGGAGGAGGTATTTTCCCGCACGATTGTACCGTCGGCATTTTGGATTATGAGTTTTGTGGTTCGCCCCATTGGGTCTTGGGTGAGGGTTTGTTTTTCGCCGAGGGCATTGGCAATGGTGATGGTTCGATTGTGATCGTCGTATGTGATGGCGGTTGTTCGCTGAGCGGCCTCGGATGTGGCAGGAGGCCCGCTTTCATTTTTCAGGCGGTCAAGTTTGTCGTAGTTTTTGGTAAAGGTATGGCCTTCGGGATCGGTGTAGGAGGTGAAGTTACCCCGGTGATCGAATCCATAAGTTTCCGTAGTTAATGTGTGTCCGGATGAGTTTTTGTGTGTGCGGGTAATGGTCCGCTGAGGATCATTGTAAGTAATCTCAAAGTAGGAGGCATTAGAAAGGATGTGTTTTGTGAGGCGGCCATCGAGTTGATAGCGCCATTTTTCGATGCTTCCGTCCGGATTTTCTCGCTGTGCAAGTTTTCCTTCGCTTGTGTATTGGTTTGTTGTGACTGCGCCTAAGGCATTTTTGTGGGTTTGTATTTCTCCTCCTTTTTCGTAGGTATATTCGTGTTTTTCGCTGTCTTGTGTTTTAATGCGCTTTTGGCCTATTTCATCATAGGTCATTGTTGTTATGGTTTGGCCTTTTCGAATTTCGATGAGGTTTCCAAATAGGTCGTGTTTGTAGGTGGTTTTGGGGGTGTTAGGGCTCCCTCGCTGTTCTTCTTTCAGGCGTCCTGCATAGTCGTATTTGTATTTTATGGTGTCTTGTTCCGGTCCTCCGTCGATTTGTTCGGGTTCTCCGTTTTTGTTGTAATGGATTTGTATGGTGTTGAGTGATGTCCCATTTTTGTCCCGGCGTTCTATTCGGGTACGGTTTCCAGTCTGGTCATAGGTATAGCGGGAAGCTGCTCCGGAGGGATCGGTTTCTTCTATGAGTTGTCCCGAGTTGTTGTGGGAAAGGCGGGTGATGATGTCTCCGGCTCCCGTGTTTATTTTTTCGGATGTTAAGAATCCGCGGGCATCGTGGGTGTATTCGACGAGGGTTTCGTCCGGGGTTCCGGCAGCTCTTTTTATTTTTTGGGGTAGGCCCTTTGCGAGTTTTCCGTCGGCGCTAATTTCGTAGTAGGTGTATTGTGTGCTTGTTAGGACTGTGTCTTGAATTTTGGATTTTGGTTCTTCCGGGATTATAATGGATAAATGGCCGGAAAAAGATTGAGTTTACCGCAAAAGAAAAGGATGCGAGTCCGATAATTAAGGAAATTTTTAAAACCTCTGGCAGCGGATTTGATCGATTGGATTTTAGAGTTAAAGCCCTCAGCCACGGCGTTTGTAATAGAGAAGGACATGAAGTTGAGCAGTCCATCGAGATGGTTTTTGAGCATTTTAGCTACTTTTTTTATTTCTTGGAGTTGGCATCTCGTGGCCCAAGCATACCATTTTTTGAAAACCTCCTGAGCTTCAGAAACAGAGCAGCATTTCCAAAAAGCGCGAAAACTTTCCTTAATGGCCCAGGCACGAGCTGCCTTCAGATCGGAGTTTTTTAGCCGCTCAAAGTCTTCAATATGTTTTTGAGGAAGGTTCTCTGGGGAAAAAAGAAAAAGCTGGCGTGCTCCTTTGAGTCGTTGATCGCCCTTGGCTTTCAGAGTTTTATTTTCCCGTCGCCGCACTTTATCCACAGCCTCATTGAGGTGTTTGGAAACATGGAATTTATCATGAACGATTTTAGCCTGTGGTACCATCTCAGTAGCCACTTCGCGGTAGATGCCGCTCATATCCAAACATACAGCCTGGATACTCTGACGGGCTTCTTCAGGAAGTGTTTCCCAGAGTAGTTCAGCAGCTTGGCTATCTCGCTGCATGACCACTTCAAGTACACGTGGATTTTCCCCATTCAGATCATAGAGGAGTGAGGCATAGCTCTGGCCCCGCAAAAAGCTTTTCTCATCCATCCCCACTACTGGCAATGTCTCCAGTTCTCGGCGCTCCAGGCCTCGTTCTACTGCCCGTTCCATGATCCGCTGTGCGGCATCCCAATCAATCCTTAATAGCTGGCAAGCTGCTTCCACGCTGGCGCTGGCTTGAAGTACTTTGATCGCCAGACATTCAAAGAGCTCAGTAAACCGGCTGTTCTTTTGTGCCCAAGGTACTGGTACGGTCTGTACTCTGCCGTCATGAAGTTTTACTCGCGGTACTCGCGCTTCCAATACTGTGCTAAATTGGCAGCTGTCTAAATGCCGCCATTTCCTGACTGGCGCATGATCATAGATCTTCCCTATCTGTTCCCCCTCCACTTCCCAGTTCGTCCCTTCTTGATATCCTATTTCCACTTGCACTTCCTTTTTTCCCATATCTAATTTTACCCTCTTCACTTCCCATGGTTTTCTCAGTCCCAGGATCTGCTGATAGAGCTCATTGTCTTTCATCTCTTTTTTCTAGCTTCTCCTTTTTAAAAAAAAAGCTCCTCAACAAAAAAATAGTGCGTGCCTGTCAGTCAAGGAGGGGTAATTGTATTGTGGAAATTTGGCTGGGTTATCCACTATTTTTCCGGAAGAACCCTCATTGTGCTGAAACTAAAGTGACAACCGAAGGTGGAAACGCCAGAGGGAGGATCACCATAGCGACAGCGAAGCCGCTTTCCATAAGCAAACGTCAAGTATGGGAAGCCTACAAACTAGTGAAATCCAATCAAGGGGCGGCAGGAGTAGATGGCCAGACCCTGACCGAATTTGATGAGGATGCGACCAACAACCTCTACAAACTATGGAACAGAATGGCCTCGGGCAGCTATATGCCTCCAGCAGTAAAGCGGGTGGAAATCCCCAAAGCTAATGGAGGAACAAGGCCGCTCGGTATCCCCACCGTATCCGATCGTATTGCCCAAATGGTAGTCAAGCAAGCGCTGGAGCCGAAACTGGAACCACAATTCCACAAAGACTCCTACGGATATCGACCGGGTAAATCGGCACGAGAGGCTATAGCGCAGACGCGCCAGCGGTGCTGGAAATATGCATGGGTGGTCGAGATAGACATCAAAGGCTTCTTTGACAACATTGACCACACACTGCTACTGAAAGCAGTACGGCATCACACACGAGAGCGATGGATCGTGATGTACATAGAACGATGGCTAAAGGCACCTGTACGGATGCCCGATGGCACGGTAGAGCAACGCACGCGGGGCACGCCACAAGGCGGAGTCATCAGTCCGCTGCTTGCTAACCTGTTCCTACATTACGTCTTTGATCGGTGGATGCAACGTCACCATGCCGACATCCGGTTTGAGCGGTATGCAGATGATTGTGTGTGTCACGTACAAAACCAGAAGCAAGCACAAGCGCTCATCGAAGAACTAGGCAAACGCTTTGGCCAATGCGGGCTGGAACTGCATCCACAGAAAACACGAGCAGTGTACTGCAAGGATGCGGATCGGCGGGAAAATCATCCCGAAACGAACTTCGACTTCCTGGGTTACACGTTCAGACCACGGTTGTCGAAGAATTGGAAGGGTAAAACCTTCGTCAACTTCAGCCCAGCAGTAAGTACCAAGGCGGGGAAAAGGATTCGCCAAGAAATTCGTAGCTGGAATCTGCAAGAACGCAGCGACAAAACGCTGGAGGACTTGGCTCGGATGTTCAACGCGAAAATTCGAGGGTGGGTGAACTATTACAGTGCCTTCTATAAGTCGGCTCTGTACCCAATCCTGCGAGAAATTGATCGCAAACTGGTGCTATGGGCAACTCGGAAATACAAACGTCTGCGGAGACATCGGCATCGTGCCAGTCAATGGCTGGCTCGGATTGCACGAAAGCACACGAGGATGTTTGCACATTGGTCGTTACTATGGGGACAAGCCTCAATGAGAAGAGCCGGATGAGTGGAGACACTCACGTCCGGTTCCGTGAGCACCTGAGGGGGAAGTTCCCTCGGGTGACTCGACTCATTATCACCGGCGCAACCAAAGAAGTGCTGGAGAATGAAGTCAGACCCCTGGTCGAGCAGTTCCTGCAAGATCGGGGTTTGCAACTCTCCCAAGAAAAGACTCGGGTGACCTCCATCGAGGAAGGCTTCGACTTTCTTGGTCAGAACCTGCGCAAGTTCGGCGGCAAGCTGCTTATCCGACCCTCCAAAAAGAATACGCACGCCTTTTTGGACAAGGTTCGGAAACTGATCCGCCAGTACCGGGGTATCAATCAGGCCGATCTGATTCGTCAGCTCAATCCAATCATCCGGGGTTGGGCCAACTATCACCGTCACATCTCGGCGGCGAAGACGTTTCATAAGGTGGATAAAGCAATATGGCTAAGCCTCTGGCGATGGGCTAAACGCAGACATCCCAATAAGTCTCAGTGGTGGATTGCCGATAAATATTGGCATCGACTGGGCAATAAAAGGGTGTTTGCTACCGACACAGACAGGCGGACGTCGGACGGGAAACCGGTTTGGCTTCGCTTGGTTAATTCCAGCGGCACCAAAATCCGGCGACACGTTAAGATCAGGGCAAAAGCTAATCCCTTTAATCCGCTGTGGCGGGATTACTTCGAAGATCGTGCGTTCTTCAAATGGTACGGAGTCCATCGACAACGAGAGAAGTTAAAAACGTCCAGTTGACCGGTTCCCGAACACAACTTGGGAATTTTACAATGGCTTGAGCCGGATGAAGGGAAACTTTCATGTCCGGTTCTTAGGGGAGGCAGCGACAGCAATGTTGCTGCCTTACCCGACTCACTACTTATGTGCATTTCAACTGCACTGGAAGCTGCATCCATTCTGAAAAATATGCTGCATGGAATCCGCATAAAGTTTGCTGCAGAACGCTGCACGAATTCATTCCAAGTTTGTTTCAGATTTCAATGACGAATGTCAGAAGTTTTTTCCAAATGCGAATGCATTTCATTTCAAATTTTGAGCCGAATGGCGATCTTCTTGGAGCGTGTCCAACACGCGGAAAGGTTTTTGAAGTATAACGAAAAAACTCCGGCACTTTTCGCCCCTGGAAAAGTGCTATCCGGTGCATCCCTTCCCCTAGGAAAATCCCTCTGATCCTCGGGCAAAAGGCATAGTCTTATAAGGGTTGCCGAATGGCTCTCTTACCCCTCCGCAGACTGGCAAATAGATAGGAGTTAGGTTACTTCCGCAACGAAGCGCAACGGTTAGCGGCGGCTGCCAGTCACGAATAAACATGAATAATTTCCTTGCATGCTGACAAAATGTTTTGTCGAGCATCAGCCAAATATCGCTTCATTTCTTCATCCATGCGCTGGAGATAACTAGCCGCACACTGATTCCGCATTTCACCAATCGGAAAGTGATCTGTCTCGGACTCAATAGCACGGATGGGCATAAAAACTTCGTTCTCGGGATCACCAATTTGGTGACGAAGTCTACATATTTTGCGAACACCTTCGATTAGGTTAAGTTCACCGTTACGCATTGCGGTTGCAACGGTGACCAATTCAAAACGTCTGTCTTCTGTGCTTTTGCTCACCAGCCACCTCCTGGGAATTTGGTTTTAAATTCAACACGCTGTCCGGTTACAATGTTTTCGACCCAATGAGTTTCAAACTGAATTCCATCCCGACCCGTATAAGATGAGCTGGTTTTCTTAACCCAATTAGCTGCATCTCCTCCATATTCTTGTGCAACCCGTGCAGCGTCTCTGAAGGGAACTCGCGCTCCAGCGCCAGCCATTATTTGACCTGTTTCACCCATCTGAGCAGTGCTCGCAAGAGACTTGTTCAGGCGGAGACTATTCAATGCGCTCTCGGCTCCAGTTGCCCCAGCATTACTCAGCGCCTTAACCCCAGCCTTTGCAGCGGTACCACCCTTCGCAACTATTCCGATAGGTACTCCAGCCGCTCCGATTTCAGAAAGGCTCCCTACGAGGTTCGCATGAGCGGGATGAATGCCGGCAGTTTGGAGTCCTCCGGATACGCCTTGTGCGGTGAAGCTGCTGGCAGGTTGGCCTGTCCAAGCCTGTTGTAATCCTGCTCTTGTCAGATCCGCTCCATAACCCACTGCTGCTGTTCCAGCTATCTTAGTCAGTGTGGTGGGCTCAGGCGCTGCGAGTAAAGCTGCTCCGCCGAACATCGCTCCAACTCCTCCGGCGGCTGTCAGTCCACCCTGAACTCGTGGGTTTCCTGCTATGGATGTCGCGGTATTCCACACCGCTTTCCCAAACCTTCCATCGGGGTCGCAGTATGCGATTGGATTGTT
>CAVPNI010000003.1:0-969877 GCA_963706715.1 uncultured Verrucomicrobiae bacterium | reverse complement strand
GAGCCACAACCATGCGTCACCAACGAAGGACTGAAAACCGGAGTAGGATGGGCGCCGTGGCCCTTCATTCCCGCACCCTACGATGAAGTGATAGCGCAGCAGCGGGGAGAAGAAGCAGCTAAGAAAAAAGAACCTGTCTCTGAACCAGCACCAATCCTGAATCCGCAGTCTTCCTTCTTAGCTGCCGCCTCATCCTTAGCGGCACACGGAATGGAAATCGAGCTGCGCGGAGAAGACATCCACCTGTGGAGTGGAGAGCGGGAATACCGAGTACGAGGATTAGCCAAGAACCTGAGCTTTGAGACCTTAAAAGTGCAACTGCGAGCTATGCGCAAACACTCGGACACCTTTCACCTGGACACGCTTGACATGTGCAATGCTAAACACCGCTACCACTTTATAGAACAAGCTGCTGAGGCCACAAAACTTTCAACCGAAATCCTCAAACGCGACCTGGGACTGATCCTATTAAAACTCGAAGAGCTTCAAGAAGAAAACATCCGCAAAGCAATAGAGCCGCAGAACAAGCAAATAAGCCTTCCAGAAGACGAACGGGAAATAGCCCTAAACCTTTTAAAAGATCCCAAACTCCTCGACCGCATCCTTGCCGATTACGAAGCATGCGGCATCGTTGGAGAGAGCACCAACAAACTCGTTGGCTACCTTGCAGCCATCTCCCGGAAACTCGATGAACCGCTCGCCGTCCTCATCCAGAGTACCAGCGCAGCCGGGAAATCATCACTAATGGAAGCCATCCTTGCCTTCATTCCCGAAGAAGAGCGCATCAAATACTCGGCCATGACTGGCCAGAGCCTTTACTACCTTGGAGACACTGATCTCAAACACAAAGTCCTAGCCATTGTTGAAGAAGAAGGAGCCGAACGCGCCTCCTATGCTTTGAAGCTCCTTCAAAGCGAAAGAGAACTGGCCATCGCCAGTACCGGCAAAGATCCCAATAGCGGCCGAATGATCACCCAAGAATACCGAGTTGAAGGACCTGTGATGATCATGCTGACCACAACCGCCATCGACATCGATGAAGAACTCATGAACCGCTGCATCATCTTGAGCGTAGATGAGAGTCGGGAACAAACGAGAGCCATCCACGAACTACAGCGTGAAAAGCGGACATTAGAAGGTGTACAAAGAAAACAAAAAAAGGCTTCCATCCTTGTTACCCATCAAAACGCACAACGACTCTTGCGTCCCTTGAAAGTCGTTAACCCCTTTGCCCGACAACTCACCTTCCTTGACGACCGAACCCGGACCCGAAGAGACCACGAAAAATACCTCACCCTGATAGACACCATTGCCTTTTTACACCAATACCAGCGTTTACTTAAGCGCGATGGGAAGGGACTCGAGTACATCGAAGTTACCATTGAGGACATTGCAATCGCCAACCGCATATCCGGGGAAGCCCTGGGACGTAGCCTCGACGAACTGCCGCCACAGACACGGCGTTTACTCAACCTTATCCAAGAGCGAGTAACAGCCGAATGCCAGCGACTAGCCATCAAACAGAGTGACCTTCGATTTACCCGTCGAGACATACGCAACTGGATCGGCTGGAGCGATAGTGCATTGAAAATCCATCTTCACCGCCTGGAAGAAATGGAATACCTGCTTCTGCATCGCAGTGGCAAAGGCCAGAGCTATGTTTACGAACTCCTCTACTCCGGAGAAGGAAATGATGGCGGAAAATTTATCATGGGACTCATCGACCCGGAAAAACTAAAGTACGATGCTGACCCGTCAGGCCAAAACGGTGACCGGTTAGGGCAAAATGAAGACCCGTCACCCCCTGGTCAGGCCAAAGTTAGGGGGATGTTAGGGCCAAGTCAGCCCTATCAAAACGGAGCTAAACCCTTTATCTATGAGCTTTCGGAGACTACTAGCTTCCAGGAAAAAGAAAACAGCATGCTAGCGGAGAAATAAAAATGGCACGGCGCGGACATCGTAAACCACCTCAAATAATAGGAGAGCGACTGCTCAAAGGAGGACTCACCCTTCGTGCGGAAGAGTTCCTGGCGTGGCTGCGAGTACGCCAATACAGCGAGCGCACCATCACAACCCGACGTACCTGTCTCAACTACTTCATTGCCTGGTGCCAGGAACGAGGACTCTTAAGACCGGAAGAAATTACCAAACCGATCCTGGAGCGCTATCAGATCTGGCTCTCACACAAACGCAAAGCCGATGGAAGGCTCTTGGAAGGACGCACACAATACATGCGCATCGTTCCCATTAAAATGTACTTTCGCTGGCTTTGTCGTCAAAACTACATCCTCTTTAATCCGGCCAGCGAACTGGAAATGCCGCTTTTTAATCATCGACTACCGCGAGCCGTTCTCAATACCAAAGAAGTGGAAGCCGTCTTAAGTCAGCCCGATATCACCCATCCGCTGGGACTGCGAGACCGGGCCATCTTGGAAACCCTTTACTCCACAGGCATGCGACGTTTTGAACTTCTAGGACTCACAGCCTTTGATGTCGATGACGAACGAGGAACTGTCACCATTCGGCAAGGAAAAGGAAAGAAAGAACGCATCATTCCTATTGGAGAGCGAGCACTATTTTGGATCGGGCGATACATGAGCGAAGTGCGTCCCTTCCTTCAGAAAGATCCTTATGAGAAGACCCTCTTTCTGACACACTGGGGCGAACCTATTACTCCCAGCAACCTCACCAGCCAGAGCTGTCGTTATGTGACGGCAGCCCAAATCGGAAAACGCGGAGCCTGTCACATCTTCCGGCATACCATGGCCACCCAGATGCTCGAAGGCGGTGCCGATATTAGGTACATTCAAGCCATGTTGGGACATGCGGAACTCTCCAGCACCGAAGTCTACGCCCATGTCGCAGTGCAAAAGCTCAAAGCTATCCATGATCAAACCCATCCCACCGCAAAGTTCGAAGGATATCAACCAGTAGCCAAAGACACTCCCCAATCCGATCCTCAAAAGAGAGCTGCTCTCTTAGCCTCCTTAAAATCAAGAGGAGCGCACATCAAAACAGAGCCCGAGTAAAAACTCGCCTTCTTTATTTAGCTGCTTATCCTTAGCTGCTTGCCATGTTCCCCGCAGCTAAAAGAATACTCCTGCCTTCATGGCTTCTTGCTCTATGGATCATAGCTGCTGTCTGGACGTGTCTGCCTGATGCATCAAAAAACAGCGTCTGGAAAATTTTTTACAACAGTCTCCAAACGAGCCTGCCAAAAGTCATCGTTCTCTCTGTAAATCAACAGGATAAAATCCAAATATCCTGGCAAATCGCATCAGAACAGACATACCCGGTGAATTACGTCGATCCAACTGGGAGATTTGGGAAAGCGGCGTTCCACGGAGCAACACAAGGAGACTTTTATGAGCCGACGAACACCGCTCAAGCATGGGGAAAAGGAGTGGGGCAATTTGCTGCTGGTCTGGTGCCAGGCTATGGTCAGGCTGCGGATGTCAGGGATTTTACAGCGGCACTAAACACCGCCAGAACGGAAGGGTTAAGCTTTGGGACCGGAGTAGGAGTTGCAATGGCTGGGGTGGCGTTTGTGCCGGGCATTGGCGATGTCGCTAGAAGCGCTGTCAAACCACTGCTCACGGCAAAATCCGGCGCTAAAACCGGAACGCAAGCTCTATCTAATCCTGCGGTAAAGACAGAGACCATCCAGCGTTGGATGTCGCGTGCAGAGCTTGAGGCTAGTCAAGCGACTGGACTACTCCGCGGTGGACGTGAAGGTATTCATTACGTCACGGATGCCGCCAACACATCGGCACAACGTGCGCGGCAGAGACTATCGCTGCCTCAAACACCGGAAGTCAGAGCAACTATTGAGATTCCCAGCGGAGTATTTTCCCTGCCCTCTCGTGTCGAGCCACTGTTTAAAATGCCGGGTGGTGGTATGGAAAGAACCGCAACAGGCGAGATTCCAATTAAAATTTTAAAAGTTGATTGATAATGAATATGTCCGACCTGATTGGAAAAGTGATCCAAATCGGAGATAATGATGTGTCAAAAGTATCGCTTTTGGCACGGACTATTGCCGTTGAACCTAATGGATCAGCTGCGGTTCTGAAACTGAGTCAGACGATACATAGTAGTCGGGCAGCAATCTTGTCTTACGCTGTGGTGAATGTGAGGCACGAGGGACATTCTTTAAGTGAATTGTTTGAAGGTAAAAATGTAGTTTGTGGGATTACGTTCGTATCTGAGGACCGATTTTCAAAAGAAAATCCGTTTGATCTTTCATGGTGGCGCGGTGGAAACGCTGCGATTGCTTCTGTGAGCCTCGCTTCAGCCATGCCATAGAGTAGAATCTAAACCGTTGCATATCCGTTGCGGAAGTGCCTCTGGAGGCTACCATCGACTAATCAGCGGATGTTCCAGAAAGCCATTGGGCAGCTCTTCAGAACCATGCCTTTCTCCCCAGGATCACAGTCGTTTTCCTAGGGGAAAGTCATGGCCGGATAGCACTTTGCCCTGGGGGAGAAAGTGCCGATGTTTTTTCGTTTCACTTTCAAAACACTTTCCGTGCGTCAGGCGCACTACAAGGGGAACGCCATTCGGCGAGAAAGAGAAGTGAAATGCATTCGCAATTGAAAACAAAACCTGTGCAAAAAAATTCAATTGAGCGAAAAACTTTCGGGCACGAAATTGCACCAAACGTTTTGCAGAACCTGCCCGACTTTTTTTCAAGAAGCGCTCCACATACCAGTGCAGTCGGAATGCCCATAAATAGTGATGACACCAATCCCTTAACTTTTGGTTAAGGAAAAGCGCGGCGAAAAAATCACGAGATAGTCAGTGATTCGTCACAACAAAAGTCATGCTCCCGTCACAAAATTCGTCACACTTGGAGCGGCTAAAAAATCGAAAGAAAAACAAACATCGCACGAACAATCCGCAAACACATCGCAGGAAAAAACGCAGATGATTTCGCAGAAATAAAACGGAACGAGCGCAAAAATTTTAGCGACTGAAAAGCGACTAAAATAAAATTGGTTACAGACTCGGAATCGCAGAAGAAAAGTCGTCTCGATCGTTGCGTAAAAAGCAGCGAACTATTTTTAAGTGAGGCGAGCTTTGCGGAAGCTCGCGGAAGGAAGGTTACAAGGGCTTCATTGCCAGCCCTTGTAGATCCCTAGCTAGGGAGGAGTGCTGGGTTTACGTGCAATCCGTCTGCACATTCAAAACTTTTTTAAACTCAGCGACTTTTTTTTGAGTTGATGTGTTGGAGAACGAAAGGTTCGAGGACCGAAAGAATTTTTTCCTGCTGATTGCGAGGCAACTGGGAAAGCAGATCAAAAAGCCGTTTAGCCCTGCCAACCGGACCGGAGCCGCGGCGAGGCTTTGGGGCTTTACCAAGAAGCTCTTGAGGTGAAACTTTTAAAATATCGGATAACATAGCGATTTGCTCGGGACGGAAAGCGACCACATCACGTTCCCACGTGGCATAGGCGGACTGGGTAATATGGAGTTGTTTAGCTACTTCAGCTTGTGAAAGACCAAGGGCTTGTCGTGCGGAAAAAACCCGCTCTCCAAAAGAAGAGCGTTGACGTTGAGAAGGTCTGCCTCGTGACATGGTCGTCATCATACAAGGCAGATAAGGGAATTATCGAAATGGCTTGAATAATTAGTTCTAATAGAAATAAATACCCCACATGTCAAAACCAATATTTTCCGGCTTGACGCAAAGAGGGCTCAGCGTGGTCGAAGAGATAGAGGAACTGGACCGAAAATTATGGGAGGAGCTTGAGGAGCAACTCTGGTTGAGATGTCCGTGGCAATGTCGATTTGACATTCATCACTTTGGGATCCAACAGCGGCCATGGGAATGGCTGATCCAGCGATGTCACACATGGGAAGAAGTTGAGCGAGTACTCAACTGGCACAAAGTGGATTGGAAGAAAGAAGGCTATCGCAAAATCGTGACCGAAGGAGTGCTCATCTTTCGTTGCCGCTAAAATGGAAAAGGAATCCATTACAGAGAGTAGCAATCCCGCTAAGGAAGTACGGATAGAGCGCTATAGGGGATCAAGATATTGGGGAGTCTGGCGGGGAGAAAAATTAATTGCAGTGACCGTTTACAAGCGTGGAGCGGAAATGGTGGCTGAGCTGGCTCGGGAATGCGTCCAAAGACATCCTTCCGGAGCCCTTAATGACTAGCAACCTCCAAAGGCAGAGCAGAAGAGCCGCCGTCCGATAAATGCTCGTGCAAAAAACGGTCAATCATAGCCGAGAAAAAGCGTTGTTCGCTTTTAGGCAGTCGGCTAATGGCTTCGAACTGACGTTGTAACTTGGGAGCTGGTCCTGGCTTGCCTTTGGCGGGTTCTACAGCAAGAAGCTCCTCTAGAGTTACTCCAAGAATATTACTCAAGGGAATCAAGAGAGAAGAAGGCAACCGGCGAGTTGCGTTCTCATAGGTAGCAAGAGCTTGCTGACCGAAACCGAGGCGATGAGCAAGAGCTGCTTGTGTTAAGCCACGTTGCTGACGCAACGCGGCAATACGCTGGCCTAAGTTTTTGAAAAAATCTTCGTCCCTCATATTGGCTGAATACCTTTTGTAGTTGGCCGAAATTATACTCACGACATTTTGTAGTTGACGGGTCATATCCATATATTACTACATTCAGTAGTAAATAGAGCGAAGAAATAAAAACTGCATTTTTGGCTTGATACCCCATCGGAAAACCCATGCCGCGAATCCCTACAGAACACATTGAACGCATCAAACGGGAAGTCCCGATAGAAGAGTTGGCCCGAGAATACGGAATCGAGCTGGAATCGAGAGGCAAAGATCTTTTTGGTCGGTGTCCATGGCATGAGGACAGCGATCCATCCTTCTCCGTCACACCAGGCAAAAACCTATGGAACTGCCTGGCCGGATGTGGCGGAGGGGATGTCATTGAGCTAGTCATGCGAACTGAAAAGATCAGCTTTCGGCAAGCGGCTGAAAAACTTCTTTCCCGGTTGGGACTAGCGCCGCCACGCTCAGACGAAATCAAAGCCTACAAAAAAAACCACGAGATCCTGACCCTTCCTGGGGAAGAATTAAGCGACAGTCGGCTTTTAGGAATCGTGGCCGACTTTTATCACACGACCTTCTGCAATCAGCCGCAGGCCATGGCCTATTTGCAGAAGCGGAAATGCTTTCATCCGGAGGCCGTGAAACACTTTCGACTAGGCTATGGCAATCGCACAATAGGATACCGAGTACCGACAACAACCTTGGCAGGAAAAGAACTCAAAATACGGCTGCAAGGAATCGGCATCCTTCGAGAAAGCGGACACGAACACTTAAGCGGATCCGTCGTCGTTCCCCTCTTTAACGAGCACGGAGAAGTCGTTCAAATGTACGGGAGGAAAATCGAAAAAGTCAGTAGAGATGCTCCCAAACACCTTTACCTAAGCGGAGAGCTGCGAGGAGTCTTTAACCGAGCGGCCTTAGAACATCAAAAAGAAATCCTTCTCTGCGAATCCATTTTAGACGCATTAACCCTCTGGAGCGCCGGCTTTCGAAACGTTACCACCACCTTTGGGACAAACAACCTTACCCCGGAACTCCGAACACTCTTAGAAAAACTGAGACCGGAACGGATTATCCTTTGCTTCGACCATGATGAAGCCGGAGAAAAAGCGGTCAAACGATATGCACCGGATCTCGCCAAACTGAGAGCACGAGTAATGCGCGCAAAACTTCCCTACGGAGAAGACATCAACGAAGTGGCACGCAACACTAATAACCCATCCTCGGCCCTAGCAGCCTGCATCGAGAACGCAGAAGAAATCCTATGCAAACACATTGCCATGGAAATCGATGAAGATACCGGAGAGCCACAACCATGCGTCACCAACGAAGGACTGAAAACCGGAGTAGGATGGGCGCCGTGGCCCTTCATTCCCGCACCCTACGATGAAGTGATAGCGCAGCAGCGGGGAGAAGAAGCAGCTAAGAAAAAAGAACCTGTCTCTGAACCAGCACCAATCCTGAATCCGCAGTCTTCCTTCTTAGCTGCCGCCTCATCCTTAGCGGCACACGGAATGGAAATCGAGCTGCGCGGAGAAGACATCCACCTGTGGAGTGGAGAGCGGGAATACCGAGTACGAGGATTAGCCAAGAACCTGAGCTTTGAGACCTTAAAAGTGCAACTGCGAGCTATGCGCAAACACTCGGACACCTTTCACCTGGACACGCTTGACATGTGCAATGCTAAACACCGCTACCACTTTATAGAACAAGCTGCTGAGGCCACAAAACTTTCAACCGAAATCCTCAAACGCGACCTGGGACTGATCCTATTAAAACTCGAAGAGCTTCAAGAAGAAAACATCCGCAAAGCAATAGAGCCGCAGAACAAGCAAATAAGCCTTCCAGAAGACGAACGGGAAATAGCCCTAAACCTTTTAAAAGATCCCAAACTCCTCGACCGCATCCTTGCCGATTACGAAGCATGCGGCATCGTTGGAGAGAGCACCAACAAACTCGTTGGCTACCTTGCAGCCATCTCCCGGAAACTCGATGAACCGCTCGCCGTCCTCATCCAGAGTACCAGCGCAGCCGGGAAATCATCACTAATGGAAGCCATCCTTGCCTTCATTCCCGAAGAAGAGCGCATCAAATACTCGGCCATGACTGGCCAGAGCCTTTACTACCTTGGAGACACTGATCTCAAACACAAAGTCCTAGCCATTGTTGAAGAAGAAGGAGCCGAACGCGCCTCCTATGCTTTGAAGCTCCTTCAAAGCGAAAGAGAACTGGCCATCGCCAGTACCGGCAAAGATCCCAATAGCGGCCGAATGATCACCCAAGAATACCGAGTTGAAGGACCTGTGATGATCATGCTGACCACAACCGCCATCGACATCGATGAAGAACTCATGAACCGCTGCATCATCTTGAGCGTAGATGAGAGTCGGGAACAAACGAGAGCCATCCACGAACTACAGCGTGAAAAGCGGACATTAGAAGGTGTACAAAGAAAACAAAAAAAGGCTTCCATCCTTGTTACCCATCAAAACGCACAACGACTCTTGCGTCCCTTGAAAGTCGTTAACCCCTTTGCCCGACAACTCACCTTCCTTGACGACCGAACCCGGACCCGAAGAGACCACGAAAAATACCTCACCCTGATAGACACCATTGCCTTTTTACACCAATACCAGCGTTTACTTAAGCGCGATGGGAAGGGACTCGAGTACATCGAAGTTACCATTGAGGACATTGCAATCGCCAACCGCATATCCGGGGAAGCCCTGGGACGTAGCCTCGACGAACTGCCGCCACAGACACGGCGTTTACTCAACCTTATCCAAGAGCGAGTAACAGCCGAATGCCAGCGACTAGCCATCAAACAGAGTGACCTTCGATTTACCCGTCGAGACATACGCAACTGGATCGGCTGGAGCGATAGTGCATTGAAAATCCATCTTCACCGCCTGGAAGAAATGGAATACCTGCTTCTGCATCGCAGTGGCAAAGGCCAGAGCTATGTTTACGAACTCCTCTACTCCGGAGAAGGAAATGATGGCGGAAAATTTATCATGGGACTCATCGACCCGGAAAAACTAAAGTACGATGCTGACCCGTCAGGCCAAAACGGTGACCGGTTAGGGCAAAATGAAGACCCGTCACCCCCTGGTCAGGCCAAAGTTAGGGGGATGTTAGGGCCAAGTCAGCCCTATCAAAACGGAGCTAAACCCTTTATCTATGAGCTTTCGGAGACTACTAGCTTCCAGGAAAAAGAAAACAGCATGCTAGCGGAGAAATAAAAATGGCACGGCGCGGACATCGTAAACCACCTCAAATAATAGGAGAGCGACTGCTCAAAGGAGGACTCACCCTTCGTGCGGAAGAGTTCCTGGCGTGGCTGCGAGTACGCCAATACAGCGAGCGCACCATCACAACCCGACGTACCTGTCTCAACTACTTCATTGCCTGGTGCCAGGAACGAGGACTCTTAAGACCGGAAGAAATTACCAAACCGATCCTGGAGCGCTATCAGATCTGGCTCTCACACAAACGCAAAGCCGATGGAAGGCTCTTGGAAGGACGCACACAATACATGCGCATCGTTCCCATTAAAATGTACTTTCGCTGGCTTTGTCGTCAAAACTACATCCTCTTTAATCCGGCCAGCGAACTGGAAATGCCGCTTTTTAATCATCGACTACCGCGAGCCGTTCTCAATACCAAAGAAGTGGAAGCCGTCTTAAGTCAGCCCGATATCACCCATCCGCTGGGACTGCGAGACCGGGCCATCTTGGAAACCCTTTACTCCACAGGCATGCGACGTTTTGAACTTCTAGGACTCACAGCCTTTGATGTCGATGACGAACGAGGAACTGTCACCATTCGGCAAGGAAAAGGAAAGAAAGAACGCATCATTCCTATTGGAGAGCGAGCACTATTTTGGATCGGGCGATACATGAGCGAAGTGCGTCCCTTCCTTCAGAAAGATCCTTATGAGAAGACCCTCTTTCTGACACACTGGGGCGAACCTATTACTCCCAGCAACCTCACCAGCCAGAGCTGTCGTTATGTGACGGCAGCCCAAATCGGAAAACGCGGAGCCTGTCACATCTTCCGGCATACCATGGCCACCCAGATGCTCGAAGGCGGTGCCGATATTAGGTACATTCAAGCCATGTTGGGACATGCGGAACTCTCCAGCACCGAAGTCTACGCCCATGTCGCAGTGCAAAAGCTCAAAGCTATCCATGATCAAACCCATCCCACCGCAAAGTTCGAAGGATATCAACCAGTAGCCAAAGACACTCCCCAATCCGATCCTCAAAAGAGAGCTGCTCTCTTAGCCTCCTTAAAATCAAGAGGAGCGCACATCAAAACAGAGCCCGAGTAAAAACTCGCCTTCTTTATTTAGCTGCTTATCCTTAGCTGCTTGCCATGTTCCCCGCAGCTAAAAGAATACTCCTGCCTTCATGGCTTCTTGCTCTATGGATCATAGCTGCTGTCTGGACGTGTCTGCCTGATGCATCAAAAAACAGCGTCTGGAAAATTTTTTACAACAGTCTCCAAACGAGCCTGCCAAAAGTCATCGTTCTCTCTGTAAATCAACAGGATAAAATCCAAATATCCTGGCAAATCGCATCAGAACAGACATACCCTACCAATTGGACCGATCCTACCGGGAGAATCGCTACGCAAGTTGGGCAAAACGCGAGGACACAGATCAGTAATGTCAGCCATTCAATTGCCGATACAGTTCTCGATGCAGTGCCGGGCGGGATTTCAGTCTTCTTTAGCATAGCGGGCACGGGACTCGATTTAATAGGGCAACCTCACCACTTGTATAGAGACGCAGCCTGGCTCAATGAAAGGCTTTCCCCTTATGCGCGCGCTGGCTCCTATGATCCGAATTCAATAGTTTCCAATTTGGTGGCGGCTGGGTCTATTATTGCTGCACCGGGTTCCGTCCCCGCTAGAATTATTTCTAAAGGTATTCGTCCTCTTTCTAGGAATGCCGATTTCATAACCATCCCGCGTCCTTCAGCAGGTGAAGATTTGTTTGTGGGGCTTTATGGAGAAGCACGTCGAGCAAACTTAAAGTCTGGATTGAACCTCACACACACGCCACATCATAGCGTTCAGGTGGCGGTTAGCTCGACTTCGCATAGCCTGGGAGTAACAATCAATATTCGGAAGGAGCTACATCGGTTAACAAGAAGTTATGGCAAAAATGTTGACCTGGGTAGTAACGTCAGTAATCTTGCAGCCGATGTCTGGAATCTTAGAAACATTCTTCGCAACGCTGGCTATGATCGTTCTTTTGTAAATCAGCAATTGAAAGAAATGATCGAATTTAATCGGAAAGTCGGAAACCTACCATGACAACGGAAGAAGCTCTTAATTTTCTTAGGCAGCATCAACCCATGCCACCGACAGTTGAGTTGTCAGATGATTTGATTAAGCACTTTGATGATGTGCTGCAACACTTCACGATGCATCGAGATAACAGGTGTGTTCCACTACTGTTAAATTCCTTCGGAGAGGGCGATGCTCATGGGGTCTATCAACTTGTTGAGGACGTCATTGTAAGATTTCCCAATGACACGGTCATCCAAGCCCTAAAAAACGGCTTATCAAGTCGGCATAGGTCTGTTCGTTACTGGAATGCACAAATTGCCGCAAATTACCCAGAACCTCAACTCATCTTGCCTTTACTCGATTTGCTGCGTAACGGGAACCTTGATGAACGAACAGCCGCAATTACCGCCTTAGAAAGGGTTCCGTCACAGCGCGTGTATAACGAGCTTAATTCAATGCTAAATACAAATGTTGAAAGCGAAGTAAAAGAATTAATTCAAAAAATCTTAGGGGCTCGGCGCTCGTCATAGTTCGACTGCAACTTACACTGCAACCAAACATCCGAAATTCCAAGAGATTTGCAACGGGCGTCACGGTAAGCTTTTTAAACTCTACCCGGCACAATGATGATATGTTATTTCCCAGGAATTTTCTGAGGGGATAGTTCCTATAAATTCAAAATGGGTCTTATCTTTTCCGGAGAAAGCCATACGACCTCAGCCAATTGCATTTCATAATGGTAAGCGGCTTTGTACAAGGATCTTGTTGTATAGCTATCGATTTGAAAGGGATCTTTTAGATCACGCGGATGTTCCTGGATACGTATCAAAGTTGAGCATCCCATTGCCTGGGATTGACTGGCACATTCGTATATTCGAAGTTCGCTGGAAGGAAGAAACTGGTGGCATAGTACCCTGCCATCATCAGCTACGCAAAGCAAAACGTCATTTCTTTTATAAGAATACGGATTCTCATCGACGACTTTCCTCCAAAAATCCAATCCAAGGTGAGCGATGCCAAAATTCTTATCAGGGTGTTCTTTCATAAATGATGGGGGAATGACGGAAAATACGGAAAGTAAATTTCAGCACCGAATGTCTCAGTTGAACCTTGGTAAAACCACGTCAGCTAGATGGAAGTTGTAAAGATCAGCGAACGTATAGAGAGTCTGTGTCTGAAGACCATTTATGCAAAAAGGATCTTTCTCGTAAGCGGATTGGGTTTGAATCCGGACTACTGCGGAAACTTCGAGAAATCTTTTCAGAGCCTTGCAGGCATTTATGACATCGGCACAAGAAGCTTTTCCGCTGGTGAGGTGACAGCAATCTAACAAATGCCCATCGTCATCAAGGAAGAGTAAAAAGGCGTTGTCAGATTCGAAATTGAAGCTTGGAGTCTCAGCAACGAGTTGTCTCCAAAAATTGGGGCCAAAGTGGGCGATACTGAAATTGCTATCAGAGTATTCTTTCATGGCGGTTAGAAAATGGGAGAAATGTGTGGAAGGACCACCTCGGTGAGATGGAGATCGTAAAAATTGGTGGCCTTGTAGAGGACTTTGGTAACCGAACTATTTATCTGTAAAGGATCGGCCTCATAGGCTGGATGCGTCTGAATGCGAACGAGAGTCGAGGCACCAATTCCTTTTGCCAAAGTAACACAAGCCCACATGACGATAGAACTGCCTGAAAGTCCGTTTTGGTTGAGAAAAAAATGATGCAATAGCCGCCCGTCATCCTCCAAGCAAAGCAAGAGAGCATTATCGGATCGGAAATAATAGCTGGTGTCTTTTGCGACCAGTTGTCTCCAAAAATTTGGGCCGAGATGGGCAACGCTAGGACCAGTTATTTGTGCCTCGTTCATTTTCTTAGAAGAACTAAAATTGTTAATGCAGCTCCCATAAAACTTCCTAAATAAGCTCCAAAAAAGAGCGATATGCCGGGGAAATTGAGTAGTTCAGGCATGGGGGTTTTGTCTTTATGATCGGTTTCATAATATCAGGGCACAGACGGACGAATGGCAGAGGGAATAATCGCAAAAGCGATTCCCATTTGTCATAAGCAATGCCTCTCTGTTTTAAATAATAGGTTTATCTGAATGCGTGAGGAGCCATTCGGTTGGAGACGGCGTTTTATCCCGTCGCGCCAGCTAGGTGAATCCGGCGTGTTTCATGAGGCAAAACTAACCAATAAAATACATCATGTCAATACGAAACATTAAAAAATTCACTGGCGATAACTGGTTAACACAGACAGAAGCCGCTCGATTACGAAGGGTAACACCCGCTGCTATTGCTGCTCTTTTACATCGAGGGCGTCTGAGGAGCAAAGTGGTCAATGGGAGACGGATGGTTTTTCGTGAAGATGTCGTCTCTTTTAAACCGGCGAGGGGGCCTGCCAGCAAAATCGTCATGCAGGTAGCGATGGCTTCAGTGAATCGAGAGGAGTGGATTACTCAAAAGGAAGCTGCTAAATTAAGAAAACTGTCTATGGGTGCGATCAAGGGAGCAATCGATAAAGGCCGCATTCGCACTCTGAAAAGCAAGGGTGTGATATTTGTCAAAAGGGAAGACGTTTTGAATTACCGACCAAGAATTAATTTTAATCCTAAATCTGGATCACAGAGCGCTCTGCCTGTTGGAGCAAATCCAAAAGAATGGATTACGGTAGCGGAAGCTGCGGCTATACGAGGTGTAAGTCAATCAATGATTACCAAACATGTCACCGGCAAACGTATTCGAAGCATCAAGACAGGTGACACTCGGCTCGTTTATCGAGAAGACATCATTAATTTTAAGCGTAAACCAGGGCCAGGTCGTCCGAAGAAGAAGTAGGCGGTGATGAGTCTTTGATCGGAAATTGGGCAACGCTTGAGCAACTGAGGGTTCGGAAGAGGTAGAGGATTTAAATCGATCCCTTCGGCTTTCTCGATTGGGAACTCAGGAGAATCCCTTCGGGTCTACATGGAGACCTTTTAACCTTGTAAAAAGGACGTCATAAACGTTCCTGAAATGGAGGGATGACTTCCCAATTTATTTCCCATTTTGGCATTTTTGGGACATCAATTTAGCTGTAGATATGGATAAATAAAGGACGAGTGTACAGTGACAGAATCGAACTGGGGGTTCGATTCCCTCTACCCGCTCCACTCTGTGGAATTCTCTTTTTTGCGCAAAAAGTGACAAAATGCTTCAAATTGTTACTGGTGTTTGAGGGCGTCTATTAAGATAAATGTCACGTTCAGTCACGATTCCAATAGACAAGAACCCTGCCAAAAAATGAGTGCTCTCATCAAATTGGGGGCGGTAAGTGCAAATCGATCGATGCGCTTTTTCACCGCAATCATGGGAGAGAGGGAAGGGTATTTAGGAGAGGCGAGCGAAGCTCGCGAGAAAGCAAGAATAAGGGCTTCCAAAGCCAGCCCTTATTGATCCGGGCTTCGGGGGAGTAGGTTATTTTTCTGTCGGTTCGACACCACACCACACGTCTTCTCATAGTGGGGGCCCTCCCTAGAACCTAAAAGGACACGGCCGGTCAAAGTGCGGACAGCCGGAAGACTTTGATAGATACCTTTGGTTTTTTCAAAGTCAGGAAGAATCTTGTCTTCATCATCAAGAACACTATAAATGCCCGTTAGCATCACTGCACTGAAATACGACCCATGAGGTCTCCATTCCCAGGTACCTTGAGCGGAAAAAGTCATACCATCTTTTAGAGCAACCTCCTGTTTACATATGCCGTCCGCCTTTAATTCTAGGATTTCAAATCCGCCATCAGGAAGACTAGGAGTTCCATCTTGGAGAACAGACTGGTATCTTCCAATTACGTTTTTTTTATTTACAGGCCAAAACATACAACCAATAAATCCCATTACGATTGTAAGGATTACAGCACCAGCCATGCTTTTAGCTAGTAATTTAAAGCCTCTCTGTGCTTGTAATAACATTTATTGACTGGGCAATCGAGTCGGATCAATTGGCTCCATCCATTCAAATACCTGCTCCACATTGTGCATTGGGCCACTATTGCCAGGCAGATTGGGCACCGCGTGATACAAGAACGAATTCGCTCCCGCTACGTTTGTAATCCGAATAGTCATCGTCCCATCTTGGTTGTTTATAATTTTTGCATTTCGATAACCCCCTACCTGCATTGCTGTGCTTTTTCAGTTTGCTGTTCGTGGATCAACAATGGTCTCCCAAAATGCCTCAAAAGTGTCATAGTGGAATGTTTGTCCGTCTAATGGAGCGCCTTTGGCATAGAATTCGGATATCGCCCACTGCACATTTGGCGATTCCGCCATATCTCGAACTTGAATAGAGTCTGGAACATAGACAATACGAGCCGGCAGATTCCCCGTAATCCAATCTGCCAGGAATTGCTGATTATGCCCAATTAGTGGTTCCAGTAGGCTCGTTACGGCATGGATTTGCGCATCAAATGCTCTTCCCAATGGTCCCTCATTGGCAGCACTCCAATTCTCTGCAACGCCCCGCAAAATGTTTTTCGCTTGATTATTGAAATAATTAGCAACTGAAGTGAGACCTACCTTCTCTGCCACCGTTCCAAGCACTCTGGCACCTATGCTTACCGGTATCGCTGCCGCTGAAGCATTTGCAATAGCAAGGTCAACTCCTTGTCTTGCATAATGAAAGGGCTGTATGGCACCGCTTCCTGTAACGTCGCTGGCATGTGTAGCAAAAGAACCTACAGTGGTTTTTGCATTCAATGCCCAGGATGGATTTAACTGGAGAAGTCTCTCGCTCATCTTAGAAAAAACATTACTCACCTGTGTCGCGCGCCTTTGGAACCAGTTACAAATTTTTTCTCTTTGAATTGATAGATATTGTCTCCAGTAGCTGCTGAACGAGTTGAGCTTTTTCTGTTCCGTGCGGAGTTCTTCAGACAATTTATGCGATTTATTTTCTTCCTCCTCAATCGCTTTTCTCCCATCTTCATAAGCTTTATATTGTTCTTCTGTTAGAGCATCGATAGCATTATCCAGTTCTTCTATTCTAGAATCGATAGCTTGAGTAGATGAGAGTTTGTATAATCTATATTTTTCATTATGAAGCTCGTTTATTCTAGACGAGATAGATTCAACGTGCCGCTCAGTAGTTTTGGTAATTCGTTCGATATTTCCGAGCAGTTGACTGCGTTCCTCATCCAGGGAACCCCCCAATTCTTCTACTTTAGAATAGATGGCTTTGGTAAGTTGGTCACTTTCTTCATCAAGCGAATCCAAAACCTTTACAAATCGGGTATCACTGACTGTATTTGAAAGGGGAATAGCATGATAAAGCTTGCTCGACAGATATTGGAAATCAATATCTTGAGTATCTAGTTCTACAATGAGCGAATTGATGATTGGTTCACTCGCTTGAAAGCTTCTCGTTTCCTCCTCACGATAGATCCGGTAGGTCTTCTCCATGTTAAGATGGACACGCTCAGCAAGCGATCTAAGCTGGACAGGTAATTCTTTCTCAGCCCGCTGCTTACTTTGCATGACAATATCATTTGGCAATAGAGCGTCCGTAGGGAGTAGTGGATTAGGGGCAACGGAGAGAGTGGAAGACGGGATTTGCATCGTAACCGATACGCCAGGAGCATGCGCATGGAAATGATCAGTTAGTGAAAAAGATACCGATCATGTGCTCTGCTCGATGAGTGCAGGCGAGGACACTGTATAAGACAGTTATATAAACAGCAAAATACATCTGTTCTAGATCGCCATTCAGTTTTCACCAGTGCCAAGTCGAGGGGTTCCAGAACCACGGTACTCGGCTCAACGTACGCCTATCACTTCCATGACCCTAATATTATTGGCGTGGGCGGCTCGGTATAAATAATGTGTTATACAGCTGTCAAAATCGAAAGGATCCCTCGGGTTCAGCAGATTTCTTGGTATTCCTCCTTGGTTAGCAGGTTCTTCCGGAATTATAATGGAAAGAGGGTAGGAAAAAGATTAAGTTTACCGCAAAAGAAAAGGATGCGGGTGCGATAGTTGAGGAAATTTTTAAAGCCGCGAGCGGCGGATTTCAGGGATTGGATTTTCGGCTCTATAAAAGAATTCGTGGGTAAAAAATAGAGTTAGCAGGGGGGCTGGTGCCGCCCCCAGACCCCCGCACCGCTCGCCGCGGCAGGCGTTCAGGGGGAACAGGGGGGGAGCAGTGCTGAAAGGTAGCAAGAGGATCGGATCGGTTCCTTGGGTATTAGGGCGGAGCGTAAAAAAGAGGCTGGCGGCACCCAAAAGGGTACCTATAAACCAGCCTCTGTGGTAAATATAACGCTTAAAAATGTAATGAGGCGGGTACATCCGATCAAGGGATTTGTCTATGATGCGGTGGGATGGGACGATAAAGAAAAGGGAGTTATCTTAGCAGAAGTACGTGCCAGAGAAGGCAGCCAGGGAAGATGCTCAGGATGCAAACGTAAAGGATCTGGATATGATAGACTTGCAGAGCGGCGCTGGCGCTTTGTGCCACTTTGGGGTTTCGTGGTCTGGCTAGTCTACACACCGCGGCGAATTGACTGCCGACACTGTGGGAGTCCCACAGTAGAAGAACTTCCTTGGGCTAGCGGAAAAATACAGCACAGCGAAGCCTTCCGTCTCTTTCTGGCACAATGGGCACGCATGCTCTCCTGGGCCGAGGTAGCCAGAGTCTTCCGAGTGGGCTGGGCCGATGTATACGCTTCGGTAAAATGGGTGGTGGATTATGGCATTCAACATCGGGATTTAAGCGGCGTAAAGGCGCTTGGAGTTGATGAAATCCATGTCGGAAAAAAAGATAAGTTTTGGACACTGGTCTACCAGATCGATGATCACTGCAAACGACTTTTGTGGGTCGGGCGCGATCGTACTGAAAAAACTTTTGAGCTATTCTTCGAGGTTTTTGGCAAAGAGTTTTGTTCGGCCATCGGCTTTATTTGCTCCGACATGTGGAAACCGTATCTGAAGGTAGCAGCCCATTATTTGCCACAAGCCCTACATATCCTTGACCGCTTCCACATCGTTAAAAAACTCAACGAAGCTATCGATGAAATCCGCAGAGAGGAAACCCGCGCCCGTGCCCAGGCAGGTCTGGATCCCTTGCTTAAAAAGATGCGCTGGGCTTTCCTAAAAAAAAGATGCAATTGGACTAAGAGCCAACGTGCTGGCATGCGGGCAATTCGAGGCTCTGCTTTACGCACCCTGCGCGCCTTTCTCTTAGTGGAAACTTTCCAACACTTTTGGACCTATCGCTCTCCTACCTGGGCTGCTAAATTCCTGGATGCTTGGTGCACTAAAATTACTCGAAGTCACCTGGAGCCTCTTAAAAAAGTTGCCCGTACTCTCACCTCTCACCGCTCTCTTCTTTTAAATTACTTTCAGGCTAAAGGCCAATATTCCAGCGGTGTCGTTGAAGGGCTTAACGCCAAGGTGAAATTAACTCTAAAACGGAGTTATGGGTTTCGTACCGCTGATGCTCGTGAAGTTGCTCTTTACCATACCCTTGCTAATTTGCCTGAACCAATTTTTACCCACAGTTTTTTTTAGGCAGCCGGATTTTAGAATGAAACCCCTCAGCCACGGCGTTGTGTAGGTGGTGCAAGGGGAAGCTACAAATCTCCGTCCAGATATCGAAACGGAGCTGATGTTGAATTATGCGAGGTTTATTAAATACAGCCTGTCCGAATCCAATCAAGTTAAGTTAATTATATATATTCCGGAAAAAATAGCAGATTTTCTTGTAGGAATTTCGCCCGAGTGTGATCGTTTGGACATGAGCTATTGATCCTCTGCGCTTCTCATAAAATAATCTAGCCGGCCAGTTTTGTTCCAGTACTAAAACGTTGAAAGGGGTTAATCCGCAGGTCAAGAAATGGTTGGTACTATGTTTCCACAGAGCAGACCCAATACCTTTTCGTTGATACTTTTTTAGGATATAGATAGCATATACCTCTCCGGCTCCCATGAGCGCCTCGCTTCGAGTATCTCCGATATCACAGAAGCCGACAATTTCCCCTCTCTCATTGCAAGCAACCAGATTTTTCTCGTGTTCTGGACGCTCTGCAAGGATGCACTTCCTTTGCTCCAGTCGTTGTTCAAAGGAAATGGAGTCAAGATAGGTTTGTTCGATAATTCCTTTATAACTTTCCTTCCATGATTGAACATGAACTCGAGCAATTTCAACAGCATCTTCCAAAATCGCTTCCCGGACGGTAAATAGACAAGGGGGTTTCATCGTAATGGTTAGTGAGATAGACAAAATGCCAAACGCCTTCTTGTCTATGTTGTTGCAAGATATCATTGGACCGGACTTGGCCAATAATACAATCCATTGACTTATGAGCCGCCGAAGAAAATCAACAAAAACGAGAAGAAGTAGGATTCGATAGTGTTTTTGTTCCTTGTTCGGTCGGAGTTTCGTGGATTGAGATAACTTTGTTCTTCTTAGAACCAACGTGGCAAAGCTTCGTGACTCATTGTTCGTCCGTTCGGATGATGCTGGATGAGCATGTCCACTTTTGTTTCATGGACAGCAAAAGATAGCTCTTTCCAGGAGGATTTTCCTATATTTTTTTGGTTTCCACAGAACTTGTTATCAATTGAATAATCGCTCCACTTCTTTTCAAGTGCAGCAACGGCATTTTGCAAAAAGAGGCAAGATAACATGCTTGACGCAATACTGGGTTGAGAGAAAATTCCGACCCCTCGTAACAATCCTTTGCCATAATAAGATTCCATGTCGTCACCCTTTTGCTCCGAATATCGCACTCATACCTGCGACGAGTTGCGTCTTTCTCATGTCGGAAAAATTGTGAAATTAAGCGGGTGGTTACGAAATCGGAGGGATCACGGCGGTGTCTTATTTTTAGAGCTTGCGGATCATTTCGGAATCACGCAAATCGTGGTAGATCCTGAGCATGGAGCTTTTTCCGAAATTGCTCGGTTAAATAAAGAAACTGTCTTGTCTATCGAAGGAGAAGTCCTTGGGAGAACTCCCAAGAACATCAACCCTAAGATTCCTACCGGAGAAATCGAACTGCGTTTTATCTCTCATCAAATTTTAGGTCCTTCTGAAATGACACCTTTTTCGGTCTTTCCGGAAAATCCGGTGCCTGAGGACATGCGCCTGGCTTACAGGTTCCTTGATCTTCGCAGATCAAGGATACATGCGAACATCGAGCTCCGTTCTCGCATCATTGCCAGCATGAGAAAGAGGATGTGGGAACTTGGTTTTACGGAATTTCAAACCCCTACCCTTACTTCATCCAGTCCGGAAGGAGCCAGGGATTTTTTGGTTCCATCCCGTAAATATCCGGGGAGATTCTATGCTTTGCCCCAAGCACCACAGCAATTCAAACAACTGTTAATGGCATCCGGATTTGATCGCTATTTCCAAATCGCACCGTGTTATCGCGATGAAGATGCGCGCGCCGACCGTTCTCCTGGTGAGTTTTATCAGCTCGATATGGAAATGAGTTTTGTAACTCAGGAAGAGATCTTTAGCGTTACTGAACAGCTGCTGGCAGGTTTATTTGCAGAATTTCTGCCAGGTGCAAAGATTACAGAGAAACCGTTTCCGAGAATCACGTACAAAGAGGCAATGCTACGATTTGGGAATGACAAACCAGATCTTCGAAATCCCTTAGAAATTGCCGATCTTACGGATCTTTTCATAGATTCTCCATTTCGAGCTTTCTCAAACAAAATTGTGCGCTGTATTGCAGCTCCCTCACTTTCAAAGAAGCCGCGGTCGTTTTTTGCCAGATTGGAAGAGCAAGCAAAAGCATGTGGTGCGGTTGGCTTGGCATGGGTTCTTTTAGATGAGACAAGTGCAAGCGGGCCCATTGCAAAGTGTCTTTCGCCGGAGCTTCTTGCTGAAATTCGCTCACGAACATCCGCTCAGGCAGGAGACGGCATTTTTTTTCTGCAGACAAGAAAGCATCCAAAGTTTGCGATATTTTATCATTTCTTCGAAATGAACTGGGATACCAATTGGATCTCATAGAAAAAAGTGCGTTCCGATTTTGTTGGATCGTCGATTTTCCAATGTTTGAGTGGAGCGAAGAACTTCAAAAAGTAGAATTTTCTCACAATCCATTTTCCATGCCCCAAGGCGGACTCGAAGCCCTGATGGAACAAGATTCACTCGATGTTAAGGCATATCAATACGATATTGTTTGTAATGGATTTGAACTTTCATCTGGAGCAATTCGAAATCACCGTCTTGAGATTATGTATAAAGCATTTGCAATTGCTGGATATCCATCAACGGTTGTTGACGAAAGATTCGGCGCATTAGCTAAAGCATTTCGCTACGGTGTTCCGCCACATGGAGGCATTGCTCCGGGCATTGATCGGATCGTTATGTTGATTGCAGGAGAACCCAACATTCGAGAAATCATCGCTTTTCCGCTCAATCAACATGCGGAGGATCTTCTGATGGGGGCTCCCTCTTCAGTACGTCCGGAACAGCTTCGTGAGCTGGGACTCACGTACAAAACTTCGAGTTCAAGGTAAGCGATCCGTGTCAATGCGAACGGTGGGTAACTGTTTCAACAATTCCGGCAATGCCGTCTGTACGGTGTCCCACACAACATCGAGATTGGAGAGTGTTCCCATATAGATATTTAGAAATAATTGGGAGAAGTCAGTTAAAAACAGACATGAATTTATTCAGGAAAGAAGAAAATATGGGTCCCTCGTCAATTGGAGTGGGTGTAGAGTCGAGAACAGGCGCGGTAACTGTAGGGTTGAGGGAGTAGCAGTTTCCGGCGGCTTTCGCCGATACCGGTGCCTCAAGCTCATCCGTGGTTCCGGGTGGAGCAATTAGTTCCCGGTCGGGTTATCTTCCTCCTGTTGGATTTTCCGCGGCTTTTCACGGCGCACGAATGAGTAGAGAATATACCCGACCATTGAATTACTCACTCAGCGTGCTAAGAGCGATGGTACGTGTGCGGGGTAAGCGACTGCAATAATGTTCCAGCAATTCGAGGGGATTTCCTCCTCCTACTCCTATTGCTTTGCAGAGACTGTTTTCAAAGTGGGTGAGGGCGCGCAGCGAAGCGTGTGTTTCTCGTAAATGGCGCAATCCGCGCATGAGAAGATCGAAAACTTCGGGTGCCGACACCTCAGAGACTAATAGGATGGACTCAGATAGCTCTCCGAAATAAGCAGCAAGAACCAGGTTCGGGTATGAGAGCCCGGAGGAGACGAATGGTAGGGTTACATGTACCTCTTTAAGGAAGTGTAAGTCCGATTTTTGATTGCGTGCAAATCCGATTTCCACCTCGTGAAAAAGATCCAGTCCCCGAAAGTGACTCTTAATTTTTCTCGCTCCTCGAGCACTTGTTTTTAATTTTCCATAGCGCTCCGATACCCATGTGCAAAGCAGGGTGCTTTCAGAAAAGAATGTTTTCCGAACAAGAATGGCACGAGTCTGTTCCACTTCACCAATAACAGTTCCGAAAATACGAAATCCGTATACAAAGACGAAGCAAATTTTAACAATCTAACAACTGTGCATCTGAATAACTATAACATATCGATAATCATATCTCGACCAGCAACTTCATTTGCAATTGCCAGCCCCTACCTCTATAGTTGTTAGTTGGTAGAGGTTCTTGCTCAGTTGCAAATTGAACACGTGCTGACATCTACTCAGAGCTGAGAGTTTTTATCAGTTCTTGGGGGAGTGTCCCCGAATTTTTTTTTGCTTGGTTCTTAAAAGTTAATGGTTTGTAGTTACTGGAAAGCAAGCTATCAACTTCTACGAACCACGAACAGAAACTGACGGAGGCAGCTAAAAATTTATGACTGCTCGGACGCCTAATACAAGGGCGTTGGGGATCCCGCCAACCCCGCCTGGGTTTACAATATATTGAAGATCCGGCTGAATGCTCATCCAGCCCGTAACTTGGCAGCGACAGGTTGCTTCAAGTAGAAATTCACCGCCGCGCGAGGGCCGTGCCCCATCATCGGTCATGCCGAGAATCGCTCCATGGCTCAGTTCACCGTAACCGACCGCTATGCCAACGGAATCGTTTGGACGGTATGAGCAGAACCCTGTGTAAGTGAGCCCCCCATCAACATACAACTCGAAAACGTTCCGATGAGGAGGGGCAAAGGCGATGTGCCCGAAAACGGCAAGACCTTGGCTTTTATCCTCTGCTGAGGTGGGAAGAATCATTTGATCGCCCATGAAATAAAATCCATAGGTATTGTGCAAATTGACACTCGGGTCAGCCGGTGAAGGGGTATCGCCACTAAAGCTCCAGGAGCCGAAACGATAATTTCCCCAGTATTTTCCGGTGGGATTCAGGTGGAAAATCGCTTCCTGCATGACCAGGTAACCAGTCTCTTTACTGAGTCTCCACCGAAAGCCGTGGCGATTGACGTTTTGAGGATAAACATCGCCCTGGGTGATCGCTGCTTGATAGGTAAACCAGTCCACCGGATTGAGGGCAATTCGAATTCCCGGTGCACCCATGGGATAGTTTGGGCCGCCATTGGGAATGTTGTTAGCGAGAAAAGGAGACCAACCGAAGACAGTGTTCACAAAGAGTGAGCCAACGGCGGAATTCTCAAATTCGCTATCCAAGGATAAAATACCGACGCGCAGGGAAAATTTGTCGGAAAACAGGTTCTGTTGAAACCAAAGGGACCCCAAACGGAATGTGCTAAAAGCCGAAAGGCCATCCACTGTGAACAAATTGTTGATATGCCTGGCGGAGAGGTCCTGGCCGTCGATCCAATACCATTGAGTACCAAATGAGGCGCCCTTCCAACCCAAGAGTTTTTCAAAGTCAATGTTGGCACCTACCGACAAAACACCGGTGTAAGCCACTCCTTGAGAATTCCCTCCCAACGGGTTGCCAAAAACGTCTATGGTATAATTAATTGGGAATGTGACCCCTCGATCCTCCGCTGTTTTGCGCAAGCCCCCCCATTCCCCCGTGAAGGTAGGGGATTCCCAAAATGAAGGCGGCGTTGTTTTGGTGGGCTCCGAGGGAGCCTTTTCCGCGGCGTCGAGGTCTTTAGGCGATTCTACAGGATCTGCAAATGCGGAGACCAAAGCAGCCAAAAAAGAAAAAATCGGAATGACGAGTCGGAAAATCGATAATCGGCTCATGGCCGCGGACTTTGCACAGCATATAGGCGGGTTGCAAACCCAATTTCCTTAATTAATCTTAATCATTTTATAAGTTTCTCGAAACTAAGATCAAATAAATGTAGTGCTAACTACGGATTTGGTGCTGGCTTGTCCCTACGCCGGAGCAGCGGCTGGTAAACTGCCTGGTGGAATTCCGTGTTCGCCTTGCTGAGATGCCTGCATGGTGGGGGTGGCAGGCGGGGGAGGGAGTGGAGGCGGCTTTGCTTCCATTACCGGAGGATTGCGTAACTCACCAAATTCAATAATTTCCTGAATATGAGTCGCGTCCAATGTTTCGTATTCCAGAAGTGCCTTGGCGATGGTTTCGACCTTCTGTCTATTCTGGCCGAGGATAGTGGTAGCTCGCTGATAGGCTTCATCAATAATCCGTTTGACTTCAGCATCAATTTGCTCAGCAGTGGCTTCACTGTGTTCGCGACTGCGGCCCATTTCCCGAGCGAGAAAAACGTAATCAGTATTTTCGCTATAACAGATCATTCCAAGTAGGCTCATGCCCCATTCGCAGACCATTTTACGTACGAGTTGAGTGGCCTGTTTGATGTCCCCTGCCGCGCCATTGGAAATATCATTGGTAAACATTTCTTCGGCAATGCGTCCCCCCATCATAACAACCAGAGAATCGAGCGCTTCTTTCTGCTGAGTGGAGTATTTGTCGCCCTCAGGAAGATACATCGTGGCACCTAAATAGGGCCCGCGTGGGATAATGGTTACCTTATGAAGTGGGTTGGTGTGCTCAAGAAGTACGTTGAGCAGCGCATGACCCGCTTCATGCCAAGCGGTGGAAATTTTTTCCTTTTCGCTCATAGCTAAGCTGCGGCGTTCTTTGCCCCAACGTACTTTGTCGCGCGCCTCTTCCAATTCTCGCATGGAGATAGCGCGAAGTCCTTTGCGGGCGGCCATTAGCGCTGCTTCGTTGATGAGATTGGCCAGCTCAGCACCGGAATATCCCGGGGTACCTCGGGCTAACACTGCTAAGTCAACTTCCTCTCCAAGTTTCACTTTCTTTGAGTGAACCTTGAGAATTTCCTCACGTCCCTTGACATCGGGAAGGCTGACGTTGACCTGGCGGTCAAAACGGCCGGGACGGAGCAATGCGGGATCGAGAACGTCCGGTCGATTGGTTGCCGCAATGATGATGACTCCATCCTGGGTATCAAATCCGTCCATTTCGACGAGAAGCTGATTCAAGGTTTGTTCGCGTTCATCGTGTCCTCCACCTAAGCCGTGGCCTCGATGGCGGCCGACGGCATCGATTTCGTCGATGAACATTAAGCAGGGGGCATTTTTTTTCCCCTGTTCAAACATGTCGCGTACACGAGAAGCGCCTACGCCGACAAACATTTCAACAAAGTCCGAACCGCTGATGCTGAAGAAGGGGACGTCTGCTTCCCCAGCAATCGCGCGTGCAAGCAATGTCTTTCCGGTGCCGGGAGATCCCACCATGAGGACCCCCTTCGGAATCCGGCCACCAAGTTTTTGAAATTTCTTTGGATCTTTTAAAAAGTCCACCAATTCAGAGACTTCTTCCTTGGCTTCCTCAACGCCGGCTACGTCCTTGAAAGTGATCCGATTTTTATCCCGTGCCATCATACGGGCCTTGCTTTTTCCAAAATTCAGCGCGCCCTTCCCGGCCATTTTGATCTGGGAACGGAAGAAAAAGTAAACCGCCACAAAAAGCAGAAGAATGGGCAGCAGGTTCAGCAGGGTGCTTGCAAAGGCATTCGATTGAGAACGGATGTTGGGCTCAATGCCGGCTTTTTGCAGAGCATCTCTCAATTGCTGGCCGTCATAGGAGATAAATACCGTGGTTTGAAATGGTTGCAATATGGTTGCGCCAGTGTTGGTCTTTTTTGAATAGTATCCAATCACTGTTTCTGTCTTACGGCCTTCTTCCACATTGATTGACAGCGGCCGGTCGGTAGTGGCAACGATTTTCGACGCCTTCAAAAGGTCATAGAAACGGGAACTGGAAATTTCCTCCGCTTGGGAGAAACTGCCTCCCCGTACGAGCAAGGCTCCCCCTAAAAGGGCGATTGCTACCGCCACCAGTAGCAGGCCTCGCCAGTTCATCTGAGGCTCGTTATTATTCCCACTTGGACGTTGGCGCTTATCTTTGCCAGACTTTTGTTCGTTATCAGCCATTAGATACTTGGATTACGTTAGGTTAACATTAATTCCTCTAACATAGCGAAACAACAAATGCAAATTGGCAAGTCGAACCAAAATTCTTTTAAAGCTCTGGTGGTCTCTATCCATGATGTTCATGCCGGCACGGTTGAGGAGGTTACGGAGATTTTAAACGACTTGCAAGAGAGAGGGGTCATGCGTGTTTCGCTGCTGGTGGTGCCGGATTATCACGGGAAGGGAGAGGGTGGCGGCAGCCGCCGCCGAGAATTTTTCCAATGGCTGAAGCAGCAAGAAATCCTGGGGCGCGAAATAGTTCTTCATGGGTATTTTCATTTGCACGAGCCAAGGGGTGGAAAGGGTAGTTGGAGACAAAGGTTGATAACTCAAGTCTATACCGCTGGCGAGGGCGAATTTTATGAGTTAGATTATAAGACTGCCCTGCAAAAATTGGAACAAGGAAATAAGGCTTTAGATGGCAGCGAAATCCGGGGCTTTATCGCTCCGGCGTGGTTGCTCGGGTCCGAAGCTGAACGAGCTGTCGCGGATGCGGGTTTTCGATACACGGTGCGGTTAACATCTGTTGTGGATTTTCAAAACGGCAAAATTCATAGAGCGCCCACATTAGCCTATAGCGCCCGAAGCGCCTGGCGCAGGAGGGTCAGTCTCCTCTGGAACCCTTGTTTGAAATACTTCTCAGCCGCATGCCCTTTGTTGCGGATCTCCATTCATCCTCCGGATTGGAAATTTCCGGCATTACGGGCTCAAATATTGCGGCTTACGACAGAGGCGCTTGCTGTTCGCTCGTCGATGACCTATCACGAATGGATCTGCTCCCGTTAACTGTGTCCGCACGTACCGACCTTCACCTCTATAGCAAACACAGTGACCGAGCTGCGGATTGGGTGCTGCGACGTTTGGATTTCCCAGCCAGTTACTCCGATCCCCGCATGCTTTATGACATGCTGTGCAAGGCAAAAATGACTTTTGTCACCATTACCGACCACAACACACTCAATGGATGCCTCGAGATCGCTGACCTTCCACATACTTTCCTGAGCGAAGAAGTCACCACCTGCTTTCCTGAAGACGGTTGTAAAATACATCTCCTCATTTGGGGACTCAACGAGGAGCAGCACCGTGAAATTCACTCTGCTCGCGAAAATATCTACGATCTTCAACAATACCTCGCTCAGGAGCAGCTAGCTCATGCTGTAGCGCATCCCTTCCACCAACTGAATGAGAAGCTGAGTCCAGTCCACTTTCAACGTCTGATTTTACTCTTTCGTCATTTCGAAGCCATCAACGGGCGGTACAACAGCTTACTCAGCGACTCTTTGGTGGCCGCTTTGGAGGGATTGAGTCCCGAGCGAATTCTCCGTTTTCAGGAAATCACGGGTTTGGAAGCGACGCATGGTGAGCCCTGGAAAAAGGTTTGCATTGGGGGATCAGATGACTACGGGGGTGTTTATCCTGCGCGCGCGTGGACGGAAACTCCAGCCGCTCTTTCTCCCGCTGAATTCTTAAATCATGTCAAGGAGGGAAGGTGCCAACCGCAAGGTCAAAACGGGACTCCATTAACTCTGGCCCACAGCACTTACAATACCGCGTTCCAGTATGCGAAAAGTCACTTTTCGATGAAACCGGACGATCCCGCGACTCTCCTTCTGGAGCGGGTCTTTTCGAGGTTTATGGAGGGCCGAAATCCCACAGAGTTTAGTTTTAAAGACAAATTCATGTTTCTGTGGCAAGGAATTGCCACTGGAAAAATCTTTGAATTAGCACGTGCGGGAAATAATTCTCTCTGGAAGGAGCTTGCTCACTATTTTGGACAAACTGGCAAACAGGCTGAAATTGCACGCATCACGCAAGGAATTCCGGAATCAGAGCGCCGGGCATTTCTCATAGCGAACCTCATTACCAATCAGCTAGGATATCGATTTTTTTCTCAATTTCTCACCCAGCTCTCAGCAGGTCGATTTCTGGAAAGTATTCAGCTCATCAGTCCACTGGTTCCTCTACTATTGATTCTGAGTCCCTATCTTTACGGATTTCGAAGAGAACGCCGAGATTGGCTGTGTTCCATGGTCTCAACCTGCCGGGAAAAACTGCCGACATTTCTTCAAAATTCCAAACGTGCGTGGTTTACCGATACCTTGGAAGATGTGAATGGCGTCACGAACACTATTCGGCGCATGACTGCCGCAGGCATCGCTGCTGGTAAAAACCTGACGGTAATCGCCTCCCGTTCTCATGTTGGGATTAACGACATTCCCATTTGCAATTTTCCTCCGGTCGGGGAATTTGAACTCCCGGAATATGAACTGCAGAGGCTGAGCTTTCCGCCTATCTTGGAGATGTTGGAATATATCGAACGGGAACGCTTTTCCGAAGTAATTATTAGTACTCCGGGTCCCGTGGGGCTGACTGCCCTACTAGCTGCGAAAATGTTAGGTCTTCGTTCGGTGGGGATTTATCATACAGACTTTCCTCAATATGTCCGGATCTTAACCGATGATACGTTTATGGAAACTCTCACTTGGAACTACATGCACTGGTTCTATAGTGCGATGGATTGCTTGTATGTCAACTCGGAGGATTATCGGAAATGTTGGATAGAGCGGGGTATTCGCGAGGACAAATTAAGAATTCTTCCGCGCGGCTTGCAGACCGATTTATTTCACCCCAAAAAACGAGATGAGCACTTTTGGCGTAATCGTGGTCTCGCTGACGGAGAAATGGGGATTCTTTTTGTAGGACGTGTTTCCAAGGAAAAAAATTTGGAGGTCCTAGTATCTGCTATGAAACGGCTTTGTGAATCGCAGGCGAATATTCGCCCCTTGATCGTTGGGAATGGCCCTTATCTTCGCGAGCTGAAGAACCTCTTACCAAATGCTATATTCACCGGCTATTTGGAGGGCGGAGAATTAGCTCGGGCTTATGCCTCCGCAGATGTCTTTGTATTTCCAAGTACAACGGACACCTTCGGGAATGTGATTTTGGAAGCCCACGCAAGTGGAATTCCTTGTATTGTCGCCGATCAAGGTGGCCCTAGGGATCTTGTGGAATCAGAGAAGGACGGCTTTGTCATTCGCTCATTAGATGCGAAATTGTTAGCAGATCGGATTCTTTGGTTTTATCAACATCCGAAAGAAAGAAAAGCTATGGGGTATGCGGGTCGCTCCAAGGTGGAATCGCGCGATTGGTCAACGGCATTTGAAGCTTTTTGGAATGAGGTTCCGGATGCACTCTAACGAATATTGTTAACAGCCCCATTCTGATAGGGGCTCTCATCAGAGTTTGCCTACTTACAGTTTGCCTCTTTGAATGTTCTGCCCATGAACAGTCCGGTTCATGGGATGAATCTGCAGCTTTTTTTTGGTTGTGGAGGCTACGAACCACCAACTACGAACAATGCTATTGTTTCTTTTTGAAAAAAATAAAACAAAATGCATTGCAATCAATTTTTTTAAGATAAAAGCTTTTATGTCTCTCCATATCAATGACTTTGCGCCCCCTCGCATTTTGTTGCTCATTGCCTTTGCAATCTTGACTTTCTCTAAGATTGCTCGCGCTGTAGATACAAATTGGACAGGTGCAATATCAAGTGACTGGTGTGTTAACGGAAATTGGGATACTGGTGCCGTCCCAACCGCTACAGATAATGCGCTTATCGGTAACAACGTCCTTGCAACTTTTGCGGGAGGGGCAGGGTGTGGAGGAAGCGTAGGAAATTATGCCACTTTGACCGTTGGAGGTATGAATACCACCTCTCCTTACACTGGCAATTTGGTGATCACTGCTGGCAATCTATCTGGGGCTAGCGTATTCGCACCGAACGTCCAAGGTGGGTTGGCCACCCAGTTCGGCTCAGTAACTCTATCCGGCGGAACTTTGTCTTTAAGCGGTAACTATCAGCTCGATGGAACAACTGCCGCGCAAGCAAACTTAATAATCGACACGGGCGGCGCATTGATGGGAGCCATTACCACTTCCGTAAGCATAAATGGCGGTACCATTCAATTAAATGGAGGGCTTATGAGTGTGTCCAATATTAATGGAAACGAGAGTATTGACATAGGGATAGATTTTTGAGACAGAAGGTATTCCCCTCAAGTAAATTAAAAGAAACAATGAAGTGTAAAAAATGTGAGGGGAAAAGCATAGTCAAAAACGGAAAAGTAAGAGGCCATCAGCGCTATAAATGCAAAGAATGCGGGCTGAATTTTATCCCACAAGATAAGCGTACGAATTCTAAAATTGCGGCTAAAAAGGCGCTTTGTGTCCTTTTGTATAGCTTGGGGAAAGCCTCTTTTAACATGTTAGGAAAGATTTTTGGCCATTCTCCGGCTTTAATTTACCGATGGGTTCGAAAAGAAATGAGTGCCTTGCCAGACCCAAAAGTATCAGGTGATATCAAGGAAATGGAATTTGATGAGATGTGGCATTTTGAGGGTCAAAAAAAAACAAAAAGTGGATCATCAAGGCCTTGGATCGTAGCACAGGGAGAACTGTTGCCTCTAGTTGTCGGCAATCGTGATGCTGCAACCTTTAGAAAACTTTACGAAAAAGTAAAACACCTCAAAAATTGTACTTTTTATACTGATGACTGGGATGCCTTCGCAAAAATTCTACCGCGAGATCGCCATATCATTGGCAAATCGGGTACTGTTTCTATTGAGCGAGATAATAGCAATACACGTCACCATCTAGCTCGTATGACTCGACGTACTAAAGTCGTCTCAAAGAAAGTCAATATGGTTTACGATTCCATTAAGCTTTGGTGTGCTCTTACTACGTGATGTTACGCAAAAAAGGGAAACCTTGTTGGTCAAAATGGGTTTTTTTGCTCCCACGGCTCCTAAAAGTGCGTAACGTCAGTTACTACTCAACATATTTTTTCTCACTTCCAGAAAAAATTTGTATCTATCTTTAGGTAAATACTCTCCTATTTGGATGGCATAGTGGGTGGCGGTGCGAATTTCCTCAATCTGAACCGATCCATTGATGTGAGAAATTTGCATTGGACGACACGTAGTTATCCCTTTGCAGGGGAGTTGGATTCTCTGCTGGGGGGTGGCTACGAATATAGGTGGGGTTCTTGGATCTTTGGAGCCAATAATTCCATTCAATACACTTACTTAGGGATTTCTGCATTTAGCGAATCCGGTGCGAAAAACTTAAATGTGCGGACCGGAAGTCAAAATCCCAGTTCGCTGGTCTACACTCTCGGAGGCAATATTTCTTACCTCTGGGAAATTGCTCAGAATTACCGAATCCTTCCCACAGTAGGCCTTTCCTGGCAGCATGAGTTTCTCAATTATGGACAGAGAATCGGGGCAAGATTTGCCAATGGAGTGGGAGCGCCGTTTTATTTCAATACTCCGACCGGTGCACGCAATAATGCTTTTGGAGTTGCCGGTGTCACCGCTCAAATCGGACCTCGATTTGGCGCTTATGGCTACTATAATCCGATATTCGGCGGTGGCCAAATTGTTTCCCACGGAGCTCTCGTGGGGTTAAATTACAGTTTCTGATCCCATTTCTTCCTTATATACAACATGAAGTGTAGCTGTATGGGCCGACCTATCGCATCCGCGCAAAAATCAGGACTGTGTGCGCAGAGAAGCTTATTCTTCTTCAATTCCTAGCTCACCGAGAATTCTGGAAAGATCATCGCGACCGTAGTATTCAATAGAGATAGTCCCCACCTTTTCTCCGTGATTGATCACGATGCGAGTGGCTAAACGATGTTGCAAAAGATTTTGAACGTGGGCGATTGCCGGCATCAAGCTTGGCGGATGTGTCTTTCGGCTACTGGTGATCTTTCCAGCTTGTCGAACAAAGTCGCGTGCGAGCTTTTCAGAAGTGCGAACCGATGCGGCTTTACGAATAATGGTATCCGCTAAAATACGCTGCTCTTCACGGGACTTTAAAGAGAGCAAAACCTTTGCATGCCCAACAGTGATCCGTCCTTGAGTCAGAAAACTTTGAACTTCGGAATCCAGTTCCAATAATCGCATGGCGTTGGCAACTGCAGCACGGCTTTTCCCTACCCGGCGCGAAATTTCCTCCTGCTTTAACCCATAATCATTCGCAAGACGTAAATAGGCCCGTGCCTCTTCGATGGCATTGAGATCTTCGCGTTGCAGATTTTCAATCAGCGCCAATTCCAATACCTCCACGTCGCTGGCTTGCCGGACGATCACCGGTGCCTCCTGGAGGCCAATATGCTGGGCAGCACGCCACCTCCTTTCCCCGGCAATCAGCTCGTATCGATTGTTGACGAAACGGACAATGAGCGGCTGAATGATCCCCTGTTCACGAATAGACTCGATCAGTTCGCCTAATTTTTCTTCCCGAAAATGGGTCCTCGGTTGCATTGGGCTCGACACAATTTGCGAAAGTGCGACGCATTGAATTTTTTCACCAACCTGTTCGTCGGGAGCAGGGCATGCAATCCGTGTGCTGATCAGAGCTCCTAAGCCTTTTCCCAACGCTTCCTTTGCCATAGGCAACTCAATCTAGGATAATTCTTCCCTAAATGAAAGAATTAGTCTCGCCTTTTTAAAAATCCAAATGCCCCCAATTGCCTTCTTTGGAGATGCGTTTGATGATGGTTTGCCCGAAAACGTTCTTGAAGCTCGTGAACATGCGCGAAATCCGTTTTAGGTGGCACGCTTTCGTTTCCCCAATTGGGGAAATAGGCATGCATGGTCTTCAGTTTTGATATGAGATCAGGGATGTATAAATCGCGAAATTTGCTCCATTTGCTCCATTTGCTTAACATTTTGTAATGGTTCTTTTCGTCTATATTTCCAGATGTTTTTATTTTACTGTGACGTTCTAGTATAGAACATAACCAATGGTATAGTGCTAATGTATCTAGTATGGTAGTATTATCATTAGCATTAACTTTAACATTGATCGCGCCTCCGAAATCTATGACTTTGACGGTCCCATCCTTCTGTATAGCGACATTGCCCTCATGGAGATCCCTGTGACTAATTCCAGCATGTTTCAAATCCATAACTGCAGTGAGAAGTTTTAAATAGATGTATAAATCTTCACAAAATGAAAGCTGCATGCTTTTTTCTCTTAATTGATCTAAGTAGGCGGTTAGGGAGCGCCCTGCATCCCTCATTATGATCGAGCTGTCCTCCTCACTTTCCCTCATTATGATCGAGCTGTCCTCCTCACTTGAGTGTATATATTCCACGATATGTGGATGATGCATTTCAGTTATTCGCGCTAACATCTCAGGTGTTTCACAAAAGTCTGAATGCTTGAATGTCTTTTTTATGTAGGAACGAGCTATTTTATCATCGTTGTACTTATCGGAGTAAAACTGTGTGCAAACTCCAGAGACTCCTTCACCTGCGGGTTTTTCATCCTGGGATTTGGGCGTATAGGGGAAAGGTCCTTCGATTGTGCGGCGTGTAGATTTGCCAACTCGTATGTGCTGCACTGAGGAATCAGCGTTTCTAGAGGTTACTTGGTAAGAATTGCTTTTGCTTTTGAAAAAGGTTTTTAAGGAAGTTAACATATGCTTATTCTTAAAAAAATTATTCGGAAAGATAATTAATTATATAGGTATAGTTAACTAACTCCATCTTCGAAAAAAATATCCAAATAATGAGATTGACACCTCCATTTCCTATCGATAGTTTGCTTTCGGCTTCCAGAAGCAGGTGTGCGTGGTCTCCAAATTTTCTTGTCTTTTTCCCGAAATCGATTTGTTTGAAGATACCCAGCCAAAGGAGGGACCGCTCCAAATGGCTGTGGATGAGGTTTTGTTGAATACAGTGGAACGCCCGCTATTGCGATCTTATCAATGGCAGAATTCCTGGGTTTCTTTTGGATATGCTCAGAAATGGAGAGAAATCGAGGAGGCATTTCCAAAGCGACAGTTAGTAAGGCGTTGGAGCGGTGGAGGGGCGGTGGATCATTCGCAAGATTGGACGTTCAGTCTTATTGTGCCTGCAGCACATCCGATTCGAAAGCTCTCTGTGGCTGCAAGCTATTATGAAATTCACTCCTGTTTGAAGACCGCCCTCTCTCGCTTTTTCAGTGGAGTGCTGGAAGTTAAAAAATCACAAGAACGGTTTGGGAATCAATGTTTTTTGAGTCCAAGGTCTAATGATCTTTCTCATAATGGCGTTAAAGTAGCTGGGGGAGCTCAAAAACGCTCTTCGGCTGGCCTTTTGCATCAGGGAAGTATTCAGCATTTGGAACTGCCTTCATCTTTTGCTTCGATGTTTGCATCTTACTTAGGCGTACGTACCAAATCCTTTTCGCCGAAGGAAACTATTTGGGAGGAAGCCATGAAACTCTCTGAAATGCGTTATAAAACCGAAGAATGGTTGAAAAAAACTTAAAAATGTGCTTGGCTAGGAGCCCGATATGAGAGCACAAGGAAAAAAAGAGAATGATGCCGCATAACGGGCGATTCCCGAGAGGGAAAAGATTACTCACGTTTTTATTAAATTGTATTTTTGTAGTGCTCGGTCTCCAGTCGAGCCCGGCTGGGACGATTTCTTGGCAGGCAGCCAAACGTGCTCACCAATATTCCTCTTCTCACGGTGGTATTTCCCTTTTGATTAAGCAGGGGGACACCGTCCTGCTTGAAAAGTATGATAACGGGGGAGCCGCAACCCGGCGGAGCCCCGCATTCAGCATGACGAAGAGCTTTTGTGGACTGATGGCGATGGCTGCGGATGAGGAGAGAATTTTTTCTTTGGAGGAACCGGTGAGCAATACGATTTCCGAATGGCGCCGTGATCCTCTCAAATCGCGTATTACGGTTCGACAACTTTTGGATCAAACTTCTGGCCTGACGACTGGTTACAATGCCTTGTATGCAGATCGTGTCCAAGATAAGGGGCGCGTTGCCTTGCAAGTACCTGGGGTGTCTCAACCGGGATCGACTTTTTTGTACGGCCCTTCTCACTGGGAAGTCTTCGAGGAATTCCTCCGGAGAAAGCTGAAGCCGCGTGGGGCCCAGCCCCTTACTTATCTTCAACGCAAGGTTCTTACCGTCTGTGGGGCGGATACTTCCGGTTGGCGCAGGGATCGTGCTGGAAATCCTTACTTTTCGACAGGTGCGACGCTCAGCGCGCGCCAATTAACAAAAATAGGCGAGCTCATTCTCAATTCAGGGAAACGAAATTTTTTTCAGATGATTCCCCAAAAAGAACTTGATGCATTAAACTCCGGGACCCCAGCCAATCCGATGTACAAAATGGGGTTCTGGTTGAATCGGGCTAGCCAAATTCCGGGAACTGAAGAAGTGGCTATTGAGCAACGAATTGGTGGCGGCTACTCGGCTTCTTCGTGGCGGTATGCCTGCATTAGTAAGCACGCTCCTTCCGATCTGATCGCAATGGTCGGATCACGGGGACAACGGCTGTATGTTGTTCCTTCTCGTCGTTTGATAGTGGCGCGCCAGGGGGTCAGCAATAACTTTCGGGACAGCGAGTTTTTGCGGATTTTACTGAGTGATGTTACGCAAAAAAGAGCCATTTGTTGGTGAGAATGGTCTTTTTTTTGCTCCCAGAGTTCCTAAATTAGCCCCCTTTTCGAACGGCTAACATGAGATGGGATTCTCCTGGTCTCCACTGATAGCCAGTGCCAAACGGTAAAAAGTCCACCGTACCCGAGGTTTGATAAGCGTTGTACAAATCAGCTTGATATCGCGTTTGGAAAAGTTCAATGGGACGCGTATATTTTCCATATAGATAAATTTGCCAGCGATCGGGTGAAAAATATCGATAAGGGATGCCGGAATCGTCTTGGAGAATGGCTGCACATCGGTTGAGAAGAAAATCTCGGATGGATGAAAATTCGCTGCTATGCATGAGGTAACTGGCGGCTTTCAGATAGCCAATGCTTGGCCCAAGGGACGACAACCAAGAAATTAAAGATCCGATAGCACCGTTGGTGAGGTTTGCGTTGACATAATAAAGAATCTGTTGTGGAGAAGACGCATTTTTGCGGTAAGCAATGCGAAGTGCCGGAAAGCCTCCGGCGCGGGTGTACTCTGCCTGCTCGATGGTATTTCCAGAAAGAGCAAGGAAAGCATAAAGGATGGGGGCGACTCCGCGAAGCTCACCTCGTTCGAGCTCAACCTTCATATCTTTTCGGATGAAGAAGCTCCATTTCAACGTGGAATCAGTGGAAGTTCGCAGTCCCGCGAGAGCCGTAGCCAATTGGGGCGCGCTCAACTGTGTCAATTCCGAGACTTTGCCGATGGGCTCCAATCCTGCCAGCACCATGACCGGCATATTTGGAAATAGAGCAAATGCATTAATGAAATCAGGTCCGCCGAACATGTAGAGCAATACGGAAGCAGAGGGCAGTTTGGACTGAAGTTCACTTTGAGACCATGTCCGCATCTTGCTAAAATGGGTGGAATTAAAATTGGACCAAGCTTTGGAAAATTGGCGAGCGTGGTCGCGATAGGTGGAAGTGGACTGCAAAGGCGCCAACTCGGAATCGTTGGGAAGGTCAATTCCCGCTAAAAATTTTGCCTGCTCATCGGCTGAGGAACGCCCTTGGATTCCAGCAGCGGGTGCTTGAGACTGTTCAGGACCAACCGGAACAGCCCGCCGAATGACCTGAGCGATATCCTGAGTTTTTGCCCCCATGGGCAACAAGCAAATGCCGATGACGAGCACGAGTTGAGCAACATAAGCACGCCACGAAGACCCATCGTATCTATTTCCGTTGAAATTCCTCATCCACATAACGTTGGAATTTTTGAATAATAAAGTAAACGATAACAAGCATCAAAAGCGTTGCCAAGCTTGCGAGCGATTCCCAAGGCTTCTTAAAGACGCTGTAAAATAGGGTAAACACACTGATCGCGCAAAAAAACAGGGGTGGCAGTGGATAGGCCCAACATTGGAACGGACGAGGAAGGTCAGGCCGGGTTTTCCGCAAAACGATCACTCCAAAACTAGTAAGTAAGCAGCAGGTCACCATTGCAAATTCCGCATAGACAAGTACCGCTTCAAACGAAGCTGTTAAGAGTAACAAAATGACCAACGCATATTGAAAAAGTGTGGCGACCCAGGGGACTCCTGTGCCAGATCGCAGAGCAAGCCAACGAAGTTGCCGGTGGTCCGTACCCATTGCGGCGCTTACCCGTGGTCCAGCCCACGTCATTGCACTTACGCTGGCGATGATGCTCAAGCAAATGAGCCCTGAAATGAGGACGCCTCCGAAGCTACCGAACATATATTCCGAAGCTATTCTTCCAATATCCAGCTGGCCTTCGAGAGATGTCAAGGGAGCGGTGAGCAGGAAAACAGAATTTAGAAGAACATATAGGACGGTGACTATTAAAGTACCGACCAGCAACGCTCTTCCTACATTCTTTTCGGGCGATCGAATTTCTTCGCTGATATAAACGGCCGCGTTCCACCCCGAATAAGAAAACATGGCGAACATCAGAGCAATAGCGAATGAAGGCGAGAAAATCGCTTGCAAGGCATGTGGAGTCGGAAGAAAGGAAATGGGCTCGTGCCGCTCCCCTAAATAGAATCCCATTATTAAAAAAGCCGCGATAAGCGCAATTTTAATGACAGTGACTATGACCTGAAATAAGCCACTGATCCAGACGCTGAGAAGATGGACGACCATCACGAAAGTCACAAGAACCAAAGAACCCGCCTGAGGCTGTATGCTTGGGAAAATACCCTGAAGGTACTTTCCAAACGCCATTGCTGCTAACGCTGTGGGAGCCGAGAAACCGGCCACCAAGGAAACCATACCCGCCATAAACCCCAACGACGGATGATAAATCCGTCCTAAAAAATGGTATTCCCCACCCGAACGAGGAATAGTCCCAGCCAATTCAGCATAGGACAGCGCGCCGCACAGGGCAAAGATCCCACCCAGTAGCCAAACCAACAGGATAATAAAGGGCGAATGAAAATCCTTGAGCTGAAATCCAAGGCTGGTGAAAACGCCAGTCCCTATCATGTTGGCCACCACCAGCATAATCGAGGTCGGTAGCCCTATTAAGGGACGTTGTTTTGAAAGAGAAATACGGCCCATCCTGCTGCTCCAACCTACTTAAAGTAATTTACAGATGAAGTGGTGAGGAGGGGACTGGAAATCATAACGAGGTCGTGGTTGTTTGAAAATCGATTCGTGAATCGCCTGGTTGCCTTGTTGTGTTTAGTGCAGTGAATGTGTCATTAGCGTGCACCCGGTCGATCTCTTGCATGAGGTTATTTATTGCGGTGTGGCTGTTGGAGTGGACAATCGAGCTGGGGAGGCATGGTTTGGCGGGCTTGAGGGGAAACTGGAAATGGGCGATGAGTTCGGAGACGGACTTGGCGATGGGTTTGGTGACGGAGCAGACGCGGATGGACTTGCGGATGGGTTTGGTGACGGAGCGAAGGAAGACAAACTTTGGGAGGCGCTTGGTGATGGAGACGAGGCAGAAGGACTGGGCGAGACAAAAGACGGTGCTGGGGAGACTGGAACGATGGCGGAGGCTGATGAGTGAGGAATTGGGTATGATGTTGGCCACGGCGGGAGATTATTTTGCCAGTGATATACTGTTTTAGAATCGCCTCCAATCTCTTCCAAAAGGGCGGCGCATCGGCTATTCCATACTTTCAAGTCCGGAGCTTTCCAGGGTTTTAGAGCTGTTCCCGGGAAAACCAAGTAGGCGACGCGCAAATTGCTGACAGCTCGACTGATTCCACTGGAAGCCTTATTAATTTGTCGGCAGATCCGCAAAGAAGCTTCACCGAATTTGTAGGCTGGTCCGGCGTCCCCTACAATTGCTGGGTAGGCAACTCCCTTATAGAGAACCAAGGCGAAATCGCCAATTTTGGGTGCAAATGGCCCTGAATATTTTCGGAAGAAAAACTCTGGCAAGACAATGAAAGGATCGGCAGTTGCAGCAAGAAAACTCCATCGCTTGAGTTCATGCAGCCTTTGCGTCATAAACTCTGTGCGTTGATTGAGCGCCGCAGTTTTTTCCGATGACTGCTGACGGTCAAAGCTTTGCTTGATCTGTTCAAGCTCGCTTTCTGTCGAAAGAATAAAGGGATTAGGCCGCTTTGAAGTTTTGGGCCAGCGATAACTCGTTGTGGGCTGGAAAGTAAATGAAGATCTGTCGATTGGCACATTCCTATCTCCATCTGAACCATCTGTATTGACATCCATTGGGCCAATGGCCAGCAAAGCACGCCGCCTTGTCAGGGGGTGTTGAAGCTGAAGAATGGTTTCGCAGTCATAAAAATTTTGTCGGGAAACTGCTCGCTCCAGGTAAAAAAGATTTTGGCGAAGGACAGCCACCTTGTTTTCGTAAAGCTGGTTAAATGCAAGCGATAATTGTGCATGAGCGATCAACGGATTGAAATTCCGAAGGATGTCGGGGAGGGTAGGCACCAATTGAGAAATTTTGTCCGCGTCTAAATTTGGCTGCGGCAGCACTGCGTGGATGGCAATTTCAACGCGGTAATTTTCCGGTTGAGTCCGAATGACGGTAGCACTCTCTCGGCCCTCCGGAGTGACTAAGGAACTGTGTAACGTCAGACCATTAAAGAGCTCGGAAAAAGGTTTTTTTGGGATTTTCTGAAGTCCGGTAAAGGATGGAGTGGGGGAAATAAACCGTGGTGTCTGGCGTTGCCCCCATTCATAGCCCAACCAGAGCAGAATGACTCCACTGGCGACCCCCCCTAAAATTGCCCGGATCCGTTTATTGTTCACGTATGTTGAACAAATGCAGCACCTACCTCCGACGGGATGTCAATCATTTTGTAATCTGAGGAAGAAACAAAAAGTAAGCTCTGCTGGCCCTTACCTAAGAGATGGTTGGCGGAATCGTAGATTTCGTGCTCCAACGTGACGAATTTTCGATTGTAACTGGCGATGCGGAGCCGGACGCTCACCGTTTCGAATTCTCGGGTTTCACGAACAAACTTGTGTTCGAAAGATCGGGTCAGAATATAATAAGGAGTATTCTTCAAATTGAATCGAGGCATCACTCGATTAAAAAACAGCTCGCGGGTTTTTCCGACCCACATAGCATACATGCCAAAATAGACGTTGCCGACTGAGTTGGTATCCGCATAGGTAGCCACAAAGGAATGAACAAACCACTTTCCTTCGAAATGACCGGCCAAGTGATGAAGCTTCAATGGGAAAGACAGTTTCTGTTCGGAACTCGAATTGCGTAATGTTTGTGAAGACCTTTCCTCGAAATTTTCCGGCGGCAAAGGTGCTGCATTGGCCGGTGCATCCAGTTCTTCCGCGCCACTTACAAAATCTTCCGAGGAAGACGGCTTAAAAATAAGAAACAAAATATAAAACAGCGGCAGTAGCGATCCCAGCATCTGAAAGACAGGATGCCTCAGAAAATATCCGTATGCGCAAGTCACCACCGCCAAGCTTCCCACACAAAACATCTTGACCTGTGGGATGACATTGGCAGGGCTGTTCATAAAACAGCGTGTGATGGACAGGGCGGAATATCCCACAAAGAACGTAGCATAGAAGATCATGAAATATTCCAATTCGAGATTGAGCACAGATGCGAGGAGAGCGACTAACCCCGAAAAAACAAAAATCGGAATGGGCGAACTGAGGAGACGGCTTGGTACCAAAGCCAGAAGAGCATGCGTTTCCTTACGGAGATTTTCTTGTAAAAACCACCGGAGCGCAATGTAGCCACTATCCAACGTCGTTATAATGCAAATGATTATGAAAGTTGCATACGCTGCAAACGTAACGGGGTAAGCGTTCACATTATCATAAAACAAGCGAGTCAAGACGTCGTGTCCATAGAGATACCCCGACAATCCTTCTCGAAGATACGTGGCTGCGCCGCTATTCAGCGCAGAAAGCGTCAGCAATCCATGGAAGAGCAGTAATAAAAAAAAGAAGGAACTGCCCACCCAATATGAGGCCGCGATGGATACCCTCTCGCGGTGCATCTGAATTGCTCGTTGCCATTGTTGGAGATCCAACCAGGGGCCCACTAGAAAACCAATGAAGATAGGAACTGCATAACCCCAATAATGCAAATTGGTTGTGGGGAGCGGCGTATGCTGTGAGGGGGTGCTCGCCACAGACTCCGCATGCGTTCGCATCAACCAGGCGACGGCAACCAAGAGGATCACCATCATTCCCGCATGGCTGAACTTAATTTTGCGGATGTTAAACTCTTCACCAAAAAGAATTGCCGCGGCAAGGACGATGAGTAAGGTGAGGGGAAGGTAAAGTGCCTGAGGATGTAGATTCAAAGGGCGCCACAGATACTGAAGCAACGCAAAAATCGTCAATGTAATCGCCAAAATCTGATAAAGAAAAAAGACCAACCGAAATGGCCGCGACCAGGATGAAAAAAAGTTCGCCAATGATTCGGACCCCGGTTGCCGCCGAGCAATGTGGTGAACCACCAGTCCGAATCCCAGAAGGCCAATAAAGTTCGGAATGATAAAGGAAAGCAGGCCGTACAGGCCAAACTGAGTGGTAAATTGAACCGAGAAAAAAAGTCCTAGCCCCCACATCCATGCCAAGGCTGCGGTATTTCCCCAGAGGCAGACATCCAGCCATTTCGGTAGTTTCAAGGAAGAGGATTCCATTGCAGTTTTCTTTTCCTAATTAATCAATCCCTCGGCGCTCTTCAACTCGGATTAGAGGTCTCTTTTGACAAAACGTGGTTATTTCCCTGGAACGAAGTGGATTCGGCAAATGACTTGATTTCTGCCCCTACGCATTTTTACTTGAACTTGACTTCGGAAGAGGATGCCCTTCCTGTCCTCGAAGCCGTTCTGCATGAAGATCATCGATCGTTACATTGGAAAATCAACCTTAGTAGCTACCCTCTTTGCCGTTGTGGTGCTGAGCTTTGTTTTAGTACTCGGCAACATTTTCAAAGACCTGCTCGATTTGCTGGTCAATCGGAACGTGCCGGTCTACACGGTCTTAGCCTTCATGATGTTTGTGCTTCCGTTTTCGCTGGCCTTTACAATTCCTTGGGGGCTTTTGACTGCTCTTCTCCTGATTTTTGGAAGACTTTCCGCAGACAACGAACTCATTGCCCTGCGAGCTAATGGGATTAGCGTTCCGCGAGTCAGTATCCCAATATTTTGTATTTCCGCCATTCTGACTGCGCTTTGTTTTTGGATTAATATAGACATTGCTCCTCGGGCGGAAAAGAAGATGCTGCTTAGCATTTTTGAGATAGCAACTAATAATCCGAGCGCTTTATTTGGAGCCGATGAAGTGGTAAGCGAGTTTCCGGATCGCCGTGTGTATGTGGGGGATCGCAAGGGGGACACCCTGATTAACGTGATTGTCATCGAAATTGATAAAGATAATAATCCTATTAAAATGGTGCATGCACAGCGGGGGAAGCTCATCCCCGATCCCGCTCATTCTCGGCTGTTACTGAAGCTCTACAACGCTCAGTTTGAAGAAAGAGATCCAAAAGATCCCAGAAATATCAAAAAAATCCGGCAAGGTATCAATTTGGTGGAAGGGACGTTTCCCATTCCGCTTCAAGCCCTATACTCCGAATACATGAACACAGGAAGATTAACCTCATTTACTATGGACGAGCTGAAAAAGGAAGAGCTCACCACACCGAATCCTAAACGGGCCTTACGCGTTCGTGTGGAAATCAGCCGACGGTTTTCTATTTCTTTCGCCTGTCTCGCCTTTACATTAATTGCCATCCCTTTGGGGATCACTGCGCACCGTAAAGAGACCTCAGTCGGTTTTGCGCTCAGTATTGCCCTGGCTTTCACCTACTTTTTCTTTATCCTGATAGCTCGTTCCTTACAGGAAAATGCACAGGCATACCCGGTCCTCCTCATGTGGGTTCCCAACATTTTGTTTATCACACTCGGCATATTTTTGTTTTCCCGGATGGCCCGGAGATAAGTATGTTGAACTTCTAACAAACAAAACATCGTTGCCCTGCATTTATGCCGCGTTATAAAGTCACCGATCCGCAACTGATCAAACTTGCCGAAGAATTTGCCTCGGGGCGCTCCGCCGAATTCATTGCGCACATATTGGAAAATGTTAAAAAATTGGCGAAAAATGACACCGGCATTGCTGATTTAAAGCAGATCGATACCACGTTGCAAGAAATGCGCGAAGCAAATCAGATCTTCGCGCGGTACCGTCATCGCCGGAAAGTTGCCGTCTTTGGATCTGCTCGAGTCCCTCCCGACTCTGAAGAATATCAGGTCGCAAAAAGATTTGGGAGCCGTATCGCCAGCAAAAAATTTATGGTGATTACAGGAGGAGGTGAGGGCATCATGGGGGCCGCCCAGGAAGGAGCGGGAGCTGAAAATAGCTTTGGCTTAAATATTAATTTACCCTTCGAACAACGAGCAAACCCGACCATTGATGGAGACCCTAAGCTAATTTCATTTAAATATTTTTTTACAAGGAAGTTAAGCTTCGTTAAGGAAACTCACGCCGTCGTACTCCTGCCCGGTGGATTTGGCACTCTCGACGAGGGGTTTGAATGCCTGACACTCATGCAAACAGGCAAAACTTCCATTGTCCCGCTAGTCTTATTAGATAAACTCAATGGATATTACTGGGAGGCTTGGAGACGGTTTGTAAATAATGATCTATTTGCCTCCCATCTGGTCTCCGAGTCCGATTTCAGCCTTTTTCGCATCACACACCAGATTGATGAAGCAGTTGAAGAAATTGTCCGATTCTATCATGTTTTCCACTCCTACCGTTGGGTGGGTAAAAAAATGGTGATTCGTATCCAACATCCGCTCAGTGCCTTATCTCTCCAGCAGATGAACGAACAATTCGCTTTTATTCTTTTGGAGGGACGTATTGAACAGACAAGCGCCTTACCTGAAGAACGAGACGATACCACCTTGCTCTCTCTTCCTCGGATTGTTCTGACTCCCCATAAGAACAACTTTGGCGCTCTTCGGCAGCTAATTAATGCTATTAATAACTCGGAAAATTCGGCAACACTTTGAAACATAGTCTCTTAAAATCACGATATTGAACCGCTTGCGGATTAGGATAAGATAATTCCCATGCAAGCCGGGAGAGTGACTTTATACGATACAACGCTTCGTGATGGTACGCAGGGACAGGGAATTTCATTCAGCTTGCTCGACAAGCTCCGCATTGCCGAAAAATTGGCTCAGTTTGGTATGGGAATCATCGAGGGAGGCTGGCCGGGGTCTAATGTAAAAGACCTGGATTTCTTCCGTGAGGCCCGTAAGCGCTGTTGGGGGTGCACAAAAATCGCCGCCTTTGGAAGCACTCGTCGCGCCAATTTAGAGATCTCCAAAGACCCGCAAATTCAAACACTCCGCGATGCGGAGACTCCCGTGGTCACTTTTTTCGGAAAAAGCTGGAAGCTCCACGTGACAGAAATTCTGGGAACGACTCCCGAAGAAAATCGAGCGATGATCATGGATACCGTGTCTTACTTTAAACGACTCAATCGTGAAGTGGTTTACGACGCCGAACATTTTTTTGATGGCTATAAGGATGATCCGGACCATGCGCTAGGGACTTTAGACGCCGCGCGTGATGCGGATGTCCTGGTCCTTTGTGATACGAATGGAGGAACCCTGCCGCACGAAATCGAAGAGATCGTCCGCAAAGTCAATGAACTCTTTCCGGATAAAGTCGGTATCCACACGCATAATGACTGCGAATTAGGGGTGGCAAACGCTTTGGCAGCCGTGCGAGCAGGCGCCATTCAGGTGCAGGGGACAGTGAATGGTTATGGTGAGCGGACGGGTAACTGCAATCTCACAAGCTTGATTGCCAATTTGCAATTGAAATTAGGAATTCCTGTCGTAGAAAACCTTTCCGAATTGCGAGAGGTCTCGCTTTTCGTAGACGAACTTGCAAATTGTCCACCTAATATCCGCGCAGCCTTTGTCGGCGCCACTGCTTTTGCTCACAAAGGGGGAATGCACGTCAACGCTGTTCAAAAATTGGCACGTTCTTATGAACATATAGAACCTTCCGCCGTGGGCAATGAGCAGAATGTTCTCGTTTCCGAATTATCCGGACAAAGTAATGTACTGCTAAAGACGGCACGGATCGGAGTTCGCCTTCAAAAAGGATCGCCTGAGGTTATCGAAATTTTAAAACAGATTAAGAATTTTGAGGCACAGGGCTATGAGTTTGAGGCTGCCGACGCCTCATTTGAACTGCTTGTCCGAAGTGTCCTGGCTCAACGTCAGCCTCTCTTTGATCTTAAGGAGTATCATTGCTCATTCCGCCGCATGGCGGCAGACTTGACATGTGAGGCAACAGTGAAGCTGTCGGTCAATGGTGTGTTTGAATATACAGTGGATGAGGGGGATGGTCCTATCGATGCGCTCGATAATGCTCTGCGCAAGGCATTGCGTCCATTTTACCCATGGATCGAGCGCGTACGCCTCGCCGACTACAAAGTGCGCATTTTGGATGGATCGCGAGGCTCTGCCGCCGGTACCCGGGTGTTGATTGTCTCCACCGATGGACATTGCACTTGGGGCACGGTCGGAGTTTCTAACAATATTATCGAAGCTAGCTGGTTAGCACTAGTCGACAGCTTTGAATTTTATGGACTGTCTGCCTAGTGCGGGAGTTCCATTCCATACCTGGTGTCATTTTTATATATTAACATATTTACTTGCTTCAACCATTGCGTTGAAAGCCTGTTCTGTCGCTGCATTAAATAATGCTTTTACTTCCGGAGATTCAAGATTTCTCATTAAATCTGAATAGGAAATTGGATTAAACCTTTTCGAATTTAAATAATTAAATGTTGTAAATGCTTCATTTATTGAATGCCCTCCACTAAATGTCAGGTGAGCTGCGGATACTAATTGGGCGGTTTTAATTGAAAAGTTAGAATTTTCATTTTTGATTTTATGAAATAACCCATTTAATAAGTTTGCGCTTCCCGACATTCCAATGCCTACCGCTCTCCCCTTATTATGGGCGAGTTGGTTGTGCTCAGTTATTTTCTCTACATTACTTTTGTATATATCGATAGGTCTAACCCCTAGCTGGGGATTTTTTTTAAATTTAACAGTAGAAATTTTTATTATTTTTTGGTATGATAGCGTTATTCCATGTTTCGTGCTAAATTTCGATGAAGAATTATTAATTGGAATAAATTTTCTTTGATGACTGATTACATTTGAATACAGTTCCGACCAATTATTTTTTAATTCGGCGTATCCTGGTGACGAACGTATATATTTTACAGCAATACTTAAAATTAAATCACTTCTAAATGAGGCAGTAGGCTTTATTTGCATCATTGTACGAAAATTATTCGGAGTTGGATTTTTTAGAAATGATAGCGCTTCAGGAATAGAATTTATCCATGGCGCATAATCAGAATTTAATAAATTTTGAATGGATGCACATATCTTTTTTTGGGAATTTTTCCAGGGTAAAACAGCGGATTGTTTTTTAAAGTCAAATAACAACTCATTAGCTATAATAGAAACCTGTTCTTTTATATAAGGAGTTTCATGTTTAACAATATAAGTAGCAAGCGCTGAATCAAACGTTCGGCCATAATAATTATCATTTATTTTTGTAATATGTTTAACTGTAGAAACCCTAGAGCCGATGAATTTAATTTCATTCTCCAAATGTGGGGGCAACGGTGAAATATGATTTTTAATATGATTAATAGTGTGACTCAATATGCTGTTTGTCGTATCTCCTTTAAAAAAAAGACATTTTATAAATGTAAATATCGGTTCTTTTTGTTCATGTGAAATAGTCGAGTCGTTGTTTACAGCGGAATACAAGTCTATGAGTGCTTCTGTTGGGGTAATTTTTGATTCTTCCGAACGTTTTACCGGCAACTCAGTGAGAGGGGTAATTACGGAATTTAACAGCAAGTTTACTTTTTCATATGGAATAGGATTAATAATATCCTGTATTTTTCCGAACCCATCATATTTTATGTATTTCATAGTATCATTAGCTACTTTAGGATCTATAGTTAATGATTTTAATTGTTGTTTTTGTATATCTGAAAGATGTTCATTTGTAGCCGATGAGGCGACTGGAAATGTACGAGCTACGCAGCTACGTCGGCAATTACCATGTGCCCAGTCAACCACCTTGTGGAATACATTGCAAAAACAACCTCTGCGCTGAGGAGTTTTTCCAACGCATATTTTGTTGTACCCTAAATTATTTGAGATACTAGACGAAGGCAAATGTTGACTTTGCAGAGAGTTAGATTCTGTCGGCGGGATAGGACGGATATTGACTGAATTCATAGAATCAGCATATTTCTTTACAAATTTATCAGCATTTGACCCTAATTTTTAATGCGTATGATCTGCCCCCCCTAAAAATTGGGGTTCCTCGACATAACGAGTGGGTCAGGAGAGTGGACCCGCGTCCAAACAATAGCATAGTTCGTAGCTGGTGGTTCGTAGAACATGAAAAAGAGTGGATTTAGCGAGCAGGAGATTATTGGAATATTGCGGGGAAGGAGAAAGGGGATCCCAATAACCTGCGCAGCGATAATGGTCCGGAATCCATTGCCTCCGTGATGCAAAACTGGCTTTTCAGCCAGCAAATTAAGATACTTTAAATCAAGCTTTGCAGCCCATGAGAAAATGGTCACATTGAGAGTTCTCCACGATAAACTGCAAGATGAACGTTTGAAGTGCGTGCGATGTTAATTGCAAGGCAGACTTCAAAATGAATGAAGATCTTCAAATCGGTTGATTCGAAATGACTTTTTGCTGGTGTTCAAAACTTCGGGAGTCTTTGTGTGTGAGGCCGTCTTCCTTCGCTGGCGGATTTGTGACTCGTCGATAGGCAAGGAAAATTCCGTTTGGAATTCAAAAGTGCCCCAGGGAACTGCGACATGATGACCGTCCTTTTTCAATTGCCGCTTTGCTTCGATAAATCGGGTCGGGACCCAGTAGTTGTTAAAATTTCGTTGATAACCGGCTCGATCGATGCCAATTGATAAATTCTTGCGAATCTCGAAATGCAAATGAGGGCGGTACATTCCTCGATTAGTACCAACCTCTCCCACCTGTTGGCCTTTCGCAACAAGCTGGCCTTCTTGCACTAACACTCGACGTAAATGCGCATAAAAAGAGTCGATATAATGAAGCTGATTTTCTTCATAATAAGCATGGCGAATGATCACCACATTGCCCCAGCCACCCGGAGCATTTCTGGTAAATACGGCAAGCCCGGCACCAATTGAGTAGACGGGAGCACCTAAAAGGGTGGCATGATTCACGGAGACCCAGTCTTCACCGGGATGATATTTGAACCAACCCCGAGATTTATAATAACCAATAGCGTTTGGTTTTGCGACCGGATAGTCAAAACCATCTACCGTAGGCACCTGAACCTCCGAGGGGCCCGAGAGGGGTCCGGCGCACAAAACGTGAGCGACTGATATTATCAGAAGAAGTGACCCAAACGCCAAACGCATAAAATTCCAAGCTAGAGTGCCGGGCAAGACGATGCAACGCAGTATGTACCGGTGCGAAAATGTAGCTCAACTATTTCCAAGGGTGTTTGAGCTGTCTGATTCGTCGTTCCAAATCTGCATCAGCATCTTGCATTTCTGCAAAAAGCTGCCAAATAGAGAGCCAATACCCACCGAACGATTCGACCGTCTGCCGTTCCAAATAATCGTCGGTTGCCACCCGGATCTCGTAGTGGGCTGAGTATTTGGCTACAAGCCGTTCGATAACGGCGTCGGCTGCCTGGCCGCTTTTGGAATAAAATATTTGGATTCCATCCGGAATATGATCTTTGGAAATTTGAGAGCCACGACCATCAAAAACCACGACCACGTGGACTCCTGTGGCATCTGCGTATCGAGTTAGTAGCTGAACCAGCCGATGACGTGCCAAGGAAGATTGTTGAGTCTGGAGAGCGCCTAATTCCTTTGATTGAAAAATAGCGCTGTGCCCATCAACGAGGAGCACACGAGTCTTCATTCTTTGAGCCTGAAAAATGAAAAGGTGTCCCGTCAATTTCTAATTCCAGCTTGGCTGAAGATCAGAGGAAAGGCACTCTAAGGCAGTGAGCGGATCCCCCTTACGTTTTATCCCGCTATTTCCCAAAGTGGTAAAAATGGGTGCCCTCATCCTTACGCTTGTGCTTGGTACGCTCCTCACCACTGTTGGAATCATTGCCATTGTAGGATATCGATCGTCTCGGGATGCAATATCGGAGCTCAACACCCAATACTATTTCCTAGCAATTTCAGAGGTACGAAACCAAACCAGCCGGATTTTTGAGTCCGTTCTTCTGATCACCCGAGAGTTTCAGGTTCTTCTCTCCAAAGAATTCATCCCTCAGGACGATATGCGGAAACTGGCTTTTATTCTTGCTGAACGGCTGCGCCAAGAAGACGACGTGGATGAGATTTGTTACACGACCTTGCCAGAGGGAGACTATGTTTGTGCGAATGGAATGTTATTCCCGGGGAAGATTGTGATCCGGCGCGCATTGTCAGGGATTCTGGCAAAGCAAACCAGCGATATTGTCTCCCCTGCGGGGAAGCTTACCCCTGCTGATGATCCATACTGGAAAAAACCTTACGATCCTCGAATCCGTCCATGGTTTCAGGATATCATGAAGGGTGATGGCAGGTTAGTCTGGACGAGACCGTTTCCGAATTTTGGGCGCTCTATTTATTGTTTGGGTGTGGGGGTTTTGATTTTTGACAAAGAGGAATCCTTAGAGGGAAAGAAGGAGAAAGAAAAAAATCTGGGACGCGCCGAAAATAAAAAACGCCCGAAGGGGATTTTTATGGTGCATTCTTCGGCGGACAAATTAAAGGAACAGCTTTCGTATCTCCAGCCATGGCACGATCGTTTGCTATTTGTAATACTCGGCGACAATAATTGGGTCTTAACACAACATACCACGATTTCGCATATTTCCGAAAATTCTCTTCGCGATGCTGCAATACGGATTATGGATCGCACTCGGCGTACCGGTCCTAAAAGAGAATTTCGGATGACTTCGATGACATTTAATGGAAGCCCTTTTGAGCTTGCATGGGCTGAAATTGATTTACAAGGGGGATTGCGGTGCACGGTGGCGCAGGTGATTCCGGAAGAACAATTCCTCAAACTTGCCAAGGCGAATCTCCGCTCCACAATCGCCTTCGGGCTTTGTGCACTTTTAATAGCGGCAGGCCTCTCAATATGGGTGAGCAATTGGCTTGCGCGTCCGCTCCGGAAACTCAGTACTGATCTGGAACATGTAGCCGCCTTTGACATTCCGGAGGCCCCTTCACCGCATTCTCACGTCCGAGAAACGGCTGTAGTCTCGGATGCAGTCGAGCGACTCAAACGGGCACTGCGATCTTTCGGGCGGTACGTGCCCGTTGGTGTCGTACGCGAATTAATCGCCACCCACCGTGACGCCAGCCGAGAAGGAAAAGAATACTTCATTACTATCTTGTTTTCCGAATTAGAAATGAGGCGGTCCGACGAAAATATCCCGGAATCCCTCCGGCTATTGCAAGAATACTTCACGATTGGCACCGAACTGGTTGAGATGGAGGGTTCGGTTGACAAATATTTCGGAGGAGGCGGAATGATGGCTCTTTTTAATGAGCCTCGTCCTGTCCTGAACCATGCGGATGCAGCCTGTGTGGTTGCTTTGCGTTGGTGTGATGAATGGAAACGTGCGCTGAAAGGTGTAGAAATCTCCGACCACCATCAAATCCGATTTGGCATCAACACAGGCACCGCACTGGTTGGAAATATCGGCACTAAGCACCGCTTTGCCTATACAGCGATGGGGGACGCCGTCAATCTTGCTCATAGACTGATGGAGTTAGCCTTCTCGCTTGATCTTTGCATCTTAGTAGGTGAGGAAGCTCATTCCCAGATTTCCGCCCCGTTTGAATGGCGTTTCCTGGGGGCCCAGCAGGTAACAGGACGCTCCGGTCAAGTTTCTGTTTGGGAATTACTGGGAGAAAAAGACGCCGTACCTGTAGATCTTCTCCAGGCAAGAAACCAGTTTGAACAAGGGCTCACGGAATGGAAAAACAAAAATTGGATAAAAGCGCAAACTCGGTTCTTGGATGCTTTGGCATTACGTCCGGGTGATTGTCTGACCACGTGGTACCTGGCTGAACTCAAGACACGATTATGAGTACGAAATCATCCGCCAGGCAGGCGAAAGTTCAGCATATCGGATTTGTATGGGTGCTAATTCTCTTAACCTTGGCAACCTTGGTGATTACAATTGGGCTAATTGTATCGATAGCATATTTTCGTTCGAAGAGCGCTCTTCGAGTCATCGAAAAAGACCATTATCAGGTGGCGGTCGCTGGAGTTGCTAACGACATCCGTCAGCTCCTTCATCCGAATGCGTCTATAGTCCGGGAGTTTCAGAGCTTATTTCAAAGGGGCCTGATATCGACGACTGATGTTGTACAAATCGGTTCCATCTTTGCGGAGCGTCTCCGCTCTCCAGTTTGTTTGACCGGCCTCGGTATGGCACTCGGCGAGACGGGACACTACGTGGGAGCTGCGCGGACACCGGATGGACGCTTGGTCGTAAAATTTATGAACTCCAACCTCGCACCTGGACACCAGGTGGAAAGGCAAGTTTTTCCGGATGGCAGTTTTGGCCCACCGGAATTGTCCGAATCAGAATTTTTTGATCCCCGTGAACGCCCTTGGTATCAGCCCGGTTTGCGGGCATGGGGCAATGTGATCTGGCTCCGGCCATACAAATTTTTTGGAAGCCAATACGGAATTTCCGCAGTGACCGCTATATTTGGACAGAATTTTCGGCTCATTGGAGTACTGTCCGCTGACTTTTCGCTCCAAGCCATTCAGCATGCCCTGGCAACCCTACTCCCCAAACAACACCGTCTCCTTTTTCTGGTCATGCAGGATGTTCCCATCACTCAGAGTTCAACCTTGGAGCTGTCCTTGACTCGTGATCTGCGGGAGTACTGCATGTCGGAAAATTTGCCGCAGTTGCAAGGGCCCGCCCAAGAAGTATCAGTCCGGTCTTTTAAATGGAAAGGAGTGGAATACGTGTCTGCACTGACTGAATTCTTACTGAATGGGCAAGTCGAGTGTCGTGTCGGACTGGTAGTGAGAGAATCTGATTTCCTTGATGTCGCTAAAAAGAACATCATCTTCGCCATGGAAGTAGGGACAGGGGCTCTGCTGATAGCGATTGTGATTGCTACGATACTGAGCACGAAACTTGCCCGCCCTCTTTCTCAAATCAGTCAGGATCTCGAACGGGTCGCTCAATTTAAAATTGAGCCGGCACTCATCTCTTCTTCTCCGTTGTATGAAGTACAAGCACTCGTCAACGCCACGCAGCATATGAAACAAGGCATCCAGTCATTTGCGCGTTACGTGCCGGATTATGTGGTCCGTAAACTCCTAAGAGAAAATCAGGAAGCGCATCTCGAAGCTGTCCCGAAGGAGATCTCCGTTTTTGTGTCCGATTTGGAGGGATTTACAGGTATGGCTGAAAATTTGCCGGCAAATCAGTTGGTCCAGCAACTGGATGAATATTTCGAATTAGTGATTCCGACCGTGGAAATAGAATTTGGTGGAATGGTGGATAAGTTACTCGGGGACGGCATACTTGCCCTTTTTAACACTTTGGATGAACAAGCAGATCATGCCATGAGCGCTTGCTTAGCAGCCCTTTCAGTGATTCAGAAGCTGCAGGAAGTTTCCAAAAAACGACTCAAAGTAGGATTGCCCCTTTTGAAAGCGCGTATCGGATTAGCTTCCGGAACTGCTTTAGTAGGCAATTTTGGCACCAAAAATCGTTTCTCTTTTAGTGCGGCGGGAGAACCTGTGGTCATTGCTGCTCGGCTGGAACAAATGAACAAACAATTTGGGACTCATTGTTTGGCTAGTGGTGAAATCCGATTGGCTACGAAAAAGAGCTTTGAGTGGAGAGCCTTAGGAGAGAAATTCTTTTTCGATCATTCTGTGGAAATTTTTGAATTAATGGGAAAGCGTGGCGAAGTGGAAGACCACCTTTTACAGGCAAGGGACTTTTTTGAGCGGGCTCGGCAAAAGATCGCGAGTGGAAATCCTAAAAAGGGAGACGCTTTGTTAGATCAATCACTTAACTTGCGGCCGGATGATTTAGCAGCTTTAACCCTCAAAAAAACAATTGTGTGTCCGAAAAAATAGCCGAAAAGGCCTGTGCCTAAATTTTAACGCGAGCTAAACGGAGCGCATTGATAATGACACAAACGCTACTTAAGCTCATTGCGACTCCGGCAATCATGGGATTTAATAAAATCCCGAAAAACGGATATAGTATGCCCGCCGCGATGGGGATACCGGCCGTGTTATAAGCAAAAGCAAAGAAAAGATTTTGGCGAATATTTTTCATCACGGCGCGGCTGAGATGAATCGCTGTCCAAATAGCGTTGAGCTCGTTTCGCATAAGTGTGATGCTGGCATTCTCGATAGCAATCGCCGAGCCGCCTCCCATTGCGATTCCTACATCGGCTGCGGCCAGTGCGGGTGCGTCATTGATTCCATCCCCAGCAAAAACGACAAAAGCATCCTTTTTTTTGAGACTTACAACCAGGTCGTGTTTTCCTTGTGGAGTCAATTCAGCAGCGACATCTTTGATTCCGAGAGCGGTTGCAACGGCATGTGCGCTTCTTCGATTATCCCCTGTGGCCATGGTAATATGGATTCCTTGTTCTACCAAAAGCTGTACGGCATGTGCGGAATTAGCACGGACTGGATCTGAGAGACCAATCCAACCTAAAAGGGATTCTCCCTTTGCAACACCTGCCACAGACAAGGATTGGCGGGAGAGCGTTTTTTCAATTTCCTCACTGCCTTGGTCAATAAGGATACCATGATTGCGCAAGAAGGTGAGGGTTCCGATAAGAACCCTATCGCCGTCGATGCGCCCTGAAACGCCGTGCCCGCGTTCCGCTTGAAAGTCCGAAGCTGCCGGTAACGAAAGCCCTTTTTCTTTAGCTGCCACAACGATTGAACGGGCTAAAGGATGCTCACTCATCACTTCCACAGCGGCTGCTGTCATCAAAAGATCGCCTTTGGAGATGCTTTTTTCCGGAAGCAACTGAGTAACGGCAGGCTTTCCCATTGTAAGGGTTCCGGTTTTATCCGTAACAAGATGTGTGATTTTTTCCAGAGCTTCGATGGCTGCGGCATCACGGAAAAGAATGCCAAGCCGAGCACCTCGACCAACTCCCACCACTACCGACATGGGGGTCGCAAGACCCAAAGCACAAGGACATGCGATGATCAATACCGCCACGGAATTCCTGATCGCTTCCGAAAAATCCGAACCTACAAAGAACCAGATCAAAAATGTGATCAGAGCAATTAAGAGAACAGATGGGACAAAGATCGCTGCAACACGATCCGCTAGAGATTGAATTTGCGTCCGGCTGAGGCGTGCGTTACTGACCATGCGAACAATCTGTGCCAGTAAAGTATCTGCGCCCACTTTTTCGGCGCAAAGAAGGAATGCTCCCGATTGATTGATTGTACCCGCTGTAACGCGGTCTCCAACAGACTTAGAGACAGGCATTGGTTCGCCGGTGATCATGGATTCGTCCACATCAGAAAACCCAGCGGTCAGCTTTCCATCGACAGGAATTTTGTCCCCAGGCCGAACTCTCAATAATTCGCCTGGTTGAATCTCCGAAAGCGGAACTTTCTCCTCCACTCCATCCCGAACCCGATAAGCGACAGTGGGGGCAAGAGCCAGGAGAGAAGTAATAGCCTCACCCGTACGAACATGCGCCTTAGCTTCCAACCATTGTCCCAGCAAGGCAAGGAGAGTAATGACAACAGCGGATTCGAAATAAAGAGATGATGTTCCGGATCCACGAAGGACCGAAATTAAGCTAAATACATAAGCGGTTCCCACTCCCATGGCAATGAGTGTAAACATATTGGGGTTTCTCGTTCGGAGCGATTTCCACGCGCGCGAGAAAAATATCCCACCTGCCCAGAAAACGACAGGTGTCGCGAACAATGCTTGAATCCATCCTGAAGTGGTGCCGGACCCTATTTTTAGGGAAAGAAATGGAATCATGTGCCCTAAGGAAAAAATGAGGACTGGAATCGCCAAAATGCATCCGATAAGGAGATATTTTGCGAAATATTTTACTTCGCTGAAATCCACACCACCCACTGGCTCCAACGCCATGCCACAAATTGGACATTCGCCTGGCGTCGCGCTTTTAACTTCAGGATGCATCGGACAGACATATTGAAAGCCGCCGGAGCTCTCAGACATCACGGAATGTATGGCATGTACATGATCTGCTACTTTACAGGAGTGCGACTCAGAACTATCGGCATCATGTCCACACGGCGGGACCGCGTTTTTTTTCTTTCCGTGACAGCAGGAAGATAAAATATGTTTTGGCACACCGCAACCTTATCGGAAATGGTCTTGCGGATCAATGAAAGCAACCACAAGTTTTTTAACCTCCGGAGAGATTGTATTAACCACGCTGACCCCATTCGAATGGTAGTCTCAGAGACCATGAACACTAACTCTACAGTTGTTAGTTGTTAGTTCGTGGTTGGTAGAGGCTTGTGGTTCTCAGTTGCAAATTAAACACGGGCTGACATCTACTCAGAACTGAGAGTTTTTATCAGTTCTTGGGGGAGTGTCCGCGAATTTTTTGGGCTTGGTTCTTAAGTGATGTTACGCAAAAAAGGGAAACCTTGTTGGTCAAAATGGGTTTTTTTGCTCCCACGGCTCCTAAAAGTGCGTAACGTCAGTTCTTAAAAGTTAATGGTTTGTAGTTGCTGGAAAGCAAGCTATCAACTTCTGCCCATGAACAGTCCGGTTCATGGGATGAATTAGCAGCTTTTTTTGGCTGTGGAGTCTGCGAACCACCAGCTACGAACTGTAATACTAACCGGTCTGTGCTGCCACCAATAATTTCTCAAGCAATTTTGCGTGTCTCAACAGGAAGTTCAGAATGAAATAGATAAAACCGAAAGTGAACCCAAAACCAACAAACTGTAATCCCACCATCCATTTGATCGTCGCGATTTTTGAGTCCCTGATCTCAGTTCTGGCCTCCGCAATGTCGGCTTTCAGTTCGGTTCGAACTTCTGCGATTTCTACTTTCAATTCGGCTTTCGCGGCTGAAATTTCAGTGTCGAGATAGTCTTTGGTAACGAGGTCGGCTTTCAGCTCGGCTTTCGCGGCTGAAATTTTAGTGTCGAGATAGTCTTTGGTAACGAGGTCGGCTTTCAGCTCGGCTTTCGCGACTGAAATTTCAGTGCCGAGATAGTCTTTGGTAACGAGGTCGCGGATATCGTTTTCGGTAGCTTCAAGAATGGCCTCGGCAAGGCTCTCCGCCTGAGCTCTGGTAAATCCGTTTGCTTCGAGGTCCTTTGCAATGGATAACGTGCTGCGGCTCATGCGGAAATATAGCTGATGAAGCTATGGAAGTCGAATCAGGCTCTTCGAGATTTCGAGATTTTAAAAAGAAAATTATTGTATCGTTTTAGTCACGAAGGAAGCTGGGTTGCTAACCATTGTTTCAAATGAGCACAGAGTCGAACGTGAGTCGGCAGAATGATGGGTGGTTGCTCCATCGCGTTCTTTTCTAAAAAGGCGAAACCTTTTCCCCAGGCTTTACCATTAACAACACAAGCGTCGGTCTTGTTTTCAGTGATTTGCTGACGGCCACAGGCCAAGGCATCGGCAGGTAGTCCCTCTAATTCGTATTTCCATCCCACAATTTTGCTATCAGGAAACCAAGCCCTCAGTTTTTGGATGATTTTTGGAGCCGGTGTCAGGATGAGTCGTATCTCAGAGAGATTACTACTAAACTTGAGGGAGGAAATTCTTTTTCCTCTATGATCTTCCACGCGATTCAAATGAAAATCGGCAAGGGCGGCAATATGGAAGATGGCTTTTATAGGGGGTGAGGAAGCAGCCAATTGCTGCAAGAGCCGTTCTAAGTCCGAGTTTGTCGAGAAAGGTAAAACCTTAGCGTGAATGGGAGCGGGATAAACGGATTTCTTTCCGCGAAGACAAATTATTTCCCAGCCCTGTGCAGCAAGGTGATCACTGAGCTGAGTTCCCAATGCTCCGGTGGAAAAATTGGTGATGGAGCGAACCTCGTCGAGGGGTTCATAAGCGGGGCCGCAGGTAACGATGATTCGAGTAGAGCGTGTCATATTACCACTAAACCGCCAATAAGTTTACAAAATTTCTGTTGTGTTGGCGAGCCTTGTGTTCCTGTAAGCACCCCGAAGATGAAGTTTTATTTAACTGTAGTCGTTTTGGCAAGTATCGTGGCACTCTTCGTCGCAATTTATCTGCGATGGACAGTAAAAAAACTGACCGGTTACCGCCCCGATTACTTTCCTTGTTATTGGCTGGCATTGACGAGTTGTCTTGCCAATCTTTTTCTTCCGTTTGTCTACCGAATTGTTATGGCGCCTTACCGAAAATTGCCGCCTGGGATCGAACAGCTTTTTTTAAATTTTGCGGGGTTTCTGATTTGTCTGCTTCTCTACTTATTTGGGATACGCGGTTCCCAGGGACGTGTCTTGTCTTTGGCACAAGTTGTCTTGATTGCAGGAACGCAATTCATTTTTTTTCTGATCCTTTCTCTGATTTCGTCAGCCAACTTCGTCAGTTTCCCCTAATCCTACAGTTGTCGTTTAGAATGAAAAAATTTAGCAATAGCTTGGTGAGCTCTGCGCCAAAGGGACCAAGCGATGATAAAAGCAGGTTGGAGAGATCGGAAGGTTAAACGTGTAACAAGGCGTCGAACTTCCTTTTTGATGTGTCCAATCGCTAGGGTCATGTCATGATGCCGGATGATAAAGAATGGATCTCCAAAATCCGTGATCATAGTTTAAAGTGCTGGAATCCTTCCCCTGATATAGCAAGGCCCGTATAAAATGATCATGGATTTGACTGAAATTTTGGCTCCAGGCAAGACGCAAAAAAGAGGCCATATCTGTAGATACGGACTATTTTTTGCAACAAAGCTTGGAGGCAAAAGGGCGGCAAAGGCGCAATCATTTTATACGGGCTTTGCTATATGGACGGAAAAATTTTTGTAGAAAAACACAGTCGTTGGGCGTCGATTAAACTTGACGCTGTTATTGATCTGTCGCCTGTAGAAGTTCTGCCCCATCTCGATGGGGGATGTTCTAAATTGCAGCTTCAGGCGGAGGGGCTGTAATGGCTCAATGCTGACATCGGAGCGTAAATTGTAGTTCAAAAAGATGTTTGTTTGCAATTTTTGCTTCTAAAGGAAACCGACGAAGTCGGGCTTCTAAAGGAAACCAACGAAGTCGGGCTTCTAAAGGAAACCAACGAAGTCGGGCTTCTAAAGGAAACCAACGAAGTCGGGCTGACGAAGTCAGTCTTCCAGGGCGTTTTCCAAATTGAGGAGCGAATTCTTGCGTTGTAGACCGCCGGCGTATCCAACTAAATTCCGGCGACTCCCCAGGACCCGGTGGCATGGGATCAGGATGGCAATTGGATTTCGACTGCAAGCCGCACCAACGGCTCGTGCAGCCTTTGGGGAGCCGAGCATCTGAGCAATTTTTTTGTAGGTGGTAAAGGATCCGAAGACAATTTTTCCCAGAAGATTCCAAACTTGTTTGTCAAAATCAGATCCTTCTGGGCACAAGGGCACTGTAAATTGCCTTCGCATGCTATGGAAGTATTGAGCGACTTGACGGGAGGCTTCTTGCAAAATCGGATTCTCAGGTGCTTCTTGAAGAGAAGCGGCTGGAAGGCGGGAAAATGCTATGTCGGCAAACAAAGCATGAGTGAGACCGTCTTTGTTAGCGACCAGTAATATCTCTCCCAAGGGTGTTGAAATTCGAACGGCATTTTGAACAGGATCGCTTGGCATTGCTCTCTGGATTAAAGGTGTTAATTATACGGCCTCTACAACAGATAATCAATATACAATAGCGTCGGTATTAGCCCGGTACGTTTCGAAGCATTTCTGCGTTGGAAGAAGTTTTACGGAGATAGTGAAGTAAACGCTCAGTTGCCTCGATCGGTTTGTAGTTGGCTAAGCCGCGCCGGATAATATTGATTTTATGAAGATCTTGTGCTGAGAGCAAAAGTTCTTCGCGTCTGGTTCCGGAAAGGAAAATGTCTACAGCGGGATAGATTCGTTGATCGCTTACCTTGCGATCCAAAACGAGTTCCATGTTTCCAGTTCCTTTGAACTCTTGAAAAATAAGTTCGTCCATTCGGCTACCGGTATCAATGAGCGCCGTGGCCATAATCGTGAGAGATCCGGCTTCTTCGGTATTGCGCGCCGCAGCAAAAAGTTTACGCGGGATTTCCAATGCACGGGAATCTACGCCCCCAGACATGGTACGTCCTCCTCCGCCTTGTGCGTTATTGAATGCACGGCCGATGCGAGTAAGAGAATCCATCAAAACAAAGACATGCCTACCCATCTCTACAAGGCGCCTGGCTCGTTCGATGGCCAACTGTGCAATCCGGGTATGGCTTTTGATATCGCTGTCATTTGAACTGGCCATCAGTTCAGCCTGAGGCACAGTGCGGCGAATTTCCGTTACTTCTTCGGGACGTTCGTCCACGAGAAGAATAATCAGTTTCATGTCCGAATGATTTTTAACAACCGCTTCAGCGATGTGCTGAAGCAACGTGGTTTTTCCGGTCCGCGGAGGAGCAACAATGAGCCCTCGTTGACCCCGTCCAATAGGAGTCATCAGATCCATCACACGAGTAGTATAGCGCTCAGAAACAGTCTCGAGCTTGATTCGTGTGTTGGGGTTAACTGTAGTTAATTCCTCAAAAATAGGGAGTGCCTGGAATTTTTCAGGGGGTTCCCCTTCGATTTCGACAAGCTTAAATAATTGGAGTCCACGGCTTCCTCGGCGGGTTTCTCCTTTGATCTTCATCCCATCTCGCAGACCATGTTTCCGTACGACTTCCGGTGTTACAAACACGTCACTGTGAGATTGAGAAAAATTCCGCTTGGCTTCCCTTAAAAAACCAAATCCTTTTCCGGAAACTTCAACAACTCCCTCTGCGTAAGTAGGAGCTGGAATAACCGCCGGAGGAGCGATAGGAGTTTCTTCAACGCGAGCGGTTGACGGCGTGGAAGCTGCTGACTTGGTGTCTGACGGGCTCGGTGGTTCTATGACAAGAGTGGAAACGTTTGCCTCCTCATGCTCACCAGGACCAGTAGAAGGTGTGGTTTGTGAGGAAGCTTTCGCTGCGGCCTTTTTCGAATGACGCGGACGACCGGCACGCTTGCGCCCGGATTTTGCTTCGGAAATAGTTTCAGGGGGTTGGTTCTCGTTTTCTTCAATCATAATTACTGGTACTCGATACTAATGCTCATGGATCAATTTAGGTGTGTTGCAGAAGTAATCCTTCTGGGATGTCAAAATTAGAGTGAATATTAAGAACATCATCGCACTCCTCCAGTGCATCATAAAGATTCAAGATCCGGAGGGCTAAGTGTTCGTCGTTAACGTATATGGTATTTTGTGGGAGATAGGTTAATTTTTGGGATTCAATGGAAATTCCAGTTTGTCTCAATGCTTCTGCCACTGCGTAAAGTTGGTCGGGGAGAGTGTAGAGAGTGAAAAAAGTATCGTCGTCGGAAAGAAGCTCTTCAGCTCCCGCTTCCAGAGCCACTTCAAACAACTTTTCCTCTGAAATGTCACTTTTAGGAATCAGTATTTGGCCTCTCCGATGGAACATGTAAGAAACGCTTCCCGGTCCTCCAAGATTCCCCTCCTGCCGAGAAAAGATGGAACGGAGATCGGCGGCAGTTCTATTTTTATTGTCAGTAGCTGTCTCTACAAGAAAAGCGACTCCACCCGGCGCATAACCTTCATAAAGTATTTCTTCTACAGCAGCGGCGATCAATTCCCCCGTTCCCTTTTTGATAGCACGTTCGATATTATCATTTGGCATGCTTTGTGATTTGGCAGTTTGTATGGCTGCTCGTAACCGAGGGTTGGAAGATGGATTTCCACCACCCAGTTTGGCTGCGATCGTAATTTCTTTGGAGATCTTGGAGAAGAGTTTGCCGCGCTTTACGTCTAAAGCGCCCTTCAAACGCTTAACTTTCGACCATTTGCTGTGGCCGGCCATGAAATGAAAAAAGTTTGGCTTTGTGCTAGGGCACTAAAGCAAGCTCGGAGCTGAGTCCTCGCTAGTGTTAAAAATCAAAATCTACGGTTTATGATGATGAGAAGAGTTCACTCTTACCGACTGCATAAATGGTATCTCTGCCGAGCGAATCTTCTGTGAATCCTTAAAGAAGGAAAACGGCTTAAGCTTTTTATGTCAACTGTAAAATCTTTTGAATGGGACTAATATCTCTGTTTTCCGGGATCTGAGTATAGATAGGCTAGTGGATTCCATCTACGCGAAATCCCTTTGATTCAAAGAACTTTCTTACTCGTTGGGGCTGGTTCCCTTGGAGTTCGATATTTCGGTTGGTGACGGTCCCCCCGCATCCACAAGCTATTTTAGCCTCTTTTGCCAGGTTATTGATAACTGCTTCACTGATTTTTGAGGGAAACCCTGCCACGACCAGCACCGTTTTTCCTGACCGGTGCGCCCTTTCTCTCTTAAGAATAAGCCGGCCGGATATTTTTGCAAGTGGTTCCTCCAAAGATGTTAATTTATTTTCCGATAGAGAGCCTACAACTTGCAATTCGGCAAATGGCGTCTGGCAAAGCAGAGTTTGCTCGGGGAAGATGGGCACTTTCTGCTTCACGGATTTTATTGGAGTTTGGAATTTTGAGCCGAATGACGGTTTTCCATGCCTGGGCGAACAGCATCTCCTCAATGCAGGCCACCTCGCACTTGTCGCTTTCAATCACCCGGCACGGCTTGCAGCTCTTTTGCGAGCCGTCGGATCGAGTAATTTTTTTCGAAGCCGCAGGGATTTTGGCGTGGCTTCAACATATTCGTCCGGACCAATATATTCAAGTGCTCGTTCCAAACTCATTTTGAGTGGGGGCTCCAGTTGAATCCCTTTTCCATCGCCTTGGCTTCGCATATTGGTCAAATGCTTTGCTTTACAAGGATTTACTTCAATATCATCCGGCCGGGAATTTTCTCCCACTATCATTCCGGCATAGATCTCTTCCTGAGGGCCAATAAACAGTCGTCCACGCTCTTGGATATTGTTCAGAGCGTAGGCTGTGGAGATACCCGCTTCCATGGAGACGAGAACCCCATTGTTGCGGGTCGGAATTTCGCCTTTATGGGGACCGTACTCCTTAAACAGGTGACTCATAATCCCCAACCCCTTTGTTAGGTTTACCAAATCGGTTTCAAATCCAATCAAGCCGCGAGTTGGAAGAACGGCTTCCACGAGCACTGAATGAGGATGGTGCTGCATATTGACCACTTCAGCCTTGCGAGTGGCAAGGGACTGAAGGATGTCACCTAGATTTCCCGTAGGAATGTCCACATAAAGAGTCTCGAATGGCTCCAACAGATTGCCCTCTTCATCCCGGTGGTAAATGACTTCGGGACGAGAAACGAGTAGTTCATAGCCTTCGCGGCGCATTTGCTCGACGAGAATGGCAATTTGCATCTCTCCGCGAGCCTTAATTTCGAAATGTCCCGCCGTATCAGTGTCAAATACCTGCAAGGAAACATTGGTCCGGGTTTCCCGTACCAATCGCTCCCGGATATGACGGGCAGTCATAAATTTTCCTTCCTTTCCGGCTGTAGGCGAGTCATTTACGACGATTCGCATACTGATGGTGGGAGGGTCGATATCCACGAAAGTCAGCGCCGGGCTATCCTCCTGATCGGTGATGGTCTCACCGATAAATACCTCTTCAAAACCCGCAAGGCCAACGATGTCGCCTTCGGAGGCTTCCTGGATCTGCACTTTTTCCAAGCCCTCGTGTCCAAAAATAGCGGTGATATTGCCTCGTTCACGTCTGCCATCGCGATGGAGGCAGAAGGCGGGCTTGCCTACCTGGATTCTTCCGCTCACAATACGACCATAGGCAATACGGCCGAGATAATCGTTATAGTCCAGGTTAGACACAAGGAACTGGAAATGCGTTAGCCCTGCCGAAGGAGTGGGAGGGGGGATGTGTTGGACAATCGCCTCGAAAAGCGGTTCCATATTTGTGGATTCCTGATCGAGTTCTTTTTTTGCAAAGCCTTCTTTGGCGCTTGCGTACAGATGTGGAAAATCGAGCTGTTCATCGGTTGCATTCAGTTCCAAAAATAGATCAAAAACCATGTCGAGCACCTTATGAGGACGAGCATTCTCCCGATCAATTTTATTGAGGACCACAATAGGTTTCAGTTTGTGTTCCAATGCTTTACGAAGTACGAACTTAGTCTGAGCTTGCGGTCCGTCATGCGAGTCCACGACGAGTAGAACCCCATCGACCATTTTCATGATGCGTTCTACCTCGCCTCCGAAATCCGCGTGCCCCGGAGTATCCACAATGTTAATGTGGTAATTTTTCCAGCGAAATGCGGCATTCTTGGCACGGATCGTTATGCCCTTTTCCTTTTCAAGATCCATAGAATCCATAACCCGTTCGTCCACTTTTTGATTGGAGCGAAAGGTTCCGGATTGACGGAGAAGCTGATCTACCAGGGTCGTTTTACCGTGGTCGACATGAGCGATGATGGCAATGTTTCTAATATGTTCCATGCAAATTTGCAGAAGCGAAGGCGAACTATGAGACCCTGAATCCAGCCTGTCAACCTGCTCGGCTGGACAGTGCGGCTGAGTGTCACTCAGGGTAATGGCAACGTTCTAACTATGAGCAAGCTTATACAGAATGCCCGAAAACCCCACTTTTTTTTTAAAAATTTTATCCAAAGTTTTTAGGGTACTGTTCAGGGTGGGAAGTTGCTTTTGGGTCCAAATTCAGGAATGTCTCAAGGTCAACTACCAAATCATTTTAATGCAACAGGTTGTGCGCATGATACTATTGGGCTGGGCTCGATTGAAGAAGAGACCATGACTCCTTTTAGCCCCAGCAAACTGATCGATTCATTTCATTGTCAGCTTGCCTGGGAATCTCGATGGGATGGGATGGGCTCGCCTCATATCTTGATTTTGGGAGAATTCCCATTCCTTGCGGAAATCGCCATGTGTCGTACTCGGAGATATCGAATCCCGCCGTTCCAAAAATTCTGTTTACCAAGCGGACACACTGGGGAAATGTCTGCATTTTGTGTCCTCCATGAAGGTGCTTTTGCCAAGTTGGATGAGGGGGATCGTCTGGAAATTGTTGGACAATTTGTACAAGACAGATTGTTGTTGCTCTTTCGATTGGGGGAAAAATGGTGCTACGAATGTTGGGGGCCGTCTGCCTTAGCAAGCCGTCTGAAACAAGCTGGTCTCCGTCGGATTGGAACGCTTTATTTAATAGCCTCGAGACTGGGTGCGGCTGACTTCCTTCCTGCTCTTGCACAGGAACTGACGTATCAAGGAATTCAATATGGCAATTTGTGTAGCACGGAAGGCTATGTGCATCCTCAATGGGATTCCATAGCGACTCTGCACCGGCGGATTCGTACCATTGCCAAAAGCGGGACTTTTTCCATTGCCAGAGAACAATGTGTAATTTCCAAATGGGGGCCAATGTTGAGGGATGGGGGGCCGGATTTTAATTATGAAATCATAGTCCAAGTAGGGAACGACTCGAGAATCGAGGAATCTGCTGGAACTCTCGTATCGAGCTCGCCCTTTCGTAGCTGTTGGATAAAATGGGATCCTTTGCAGGGAAAATGGCAGGTTATTTGTGGGGAGCCTCGGTTTTTGAAGTGGAATACCCGATGGGGAGTGGTGGCTCAAAGTTACACTTCTCCGGACCAAGATGTTCTCTTTGCAGGTTTGAATGCGCATTCATTTGCAATTCGATTTCTCGGATTGTTGCATGCCGTGGAGGCTTGGCAGGAAATTCATGGAAAATTGAGTCATTTGCTCTTAGTCGGACCGGACCTTTTTCTGGCCGCTGAAAAAAAGAGCGGTGAATTTGCATTCAAGTTGGCTCACGAATTTGCTGCGTTAGGACGCCGGATTCCAATTCGGGTGCGAAGCTTCGTCCAACAAAAGGATATTGGCGGCCGTTTATACTCGGGTCATCTCACCAGAGATGTTCCTGTTTTACAATGGACCTGTCATCAGCCTGCCTGGGAGCGGGATTTACACTGGAACATGGGACGCTTAGTTGCAGTCGATGCTCCGGTATACGAGCCCGAAGTTCCATTTCGAGGGCCTAGCTGGTTGCCACGTCTCGCTTGGAAATCTTCCCTCCATTGCGACTTCTCATGGATTTCAAAGTGCATCGTCGCCATCCATTGGCGGGAAACCATTCGTCGAATATTAACAGATATTTTTCAAGAAAGAGTCACAAGAGTCGCCCCGACTCCAGGTAATTTCATCCCTATCCTCGAAACCGCCGCTTTGTGTGATGAATCAAATCTGCTCTGGATGAACCTTGGTAAGGGTGAAGTGCTTGGCATAGGAACTTGCTGTCAGGAGCTAAGAGACTTTGAAGTTTACTTTCGTGCATTATCTGAGGATCTGTTTGTAGCATTTCAGGTTGACGGTGACTTTCGACTGCAAAGACGCGTGGGGGTTTCCTCTCACAATTATGAAGCGGCTTTCGAAGCGGCACTTTCGCTTCTCTGTTTAATCTGTCCGGAACGAGAGGAATACGTTAAGCGGGGATTGGAAGTTCGACTTTGTTCGGAATTTTTTAAAAACCTTGGAGAGAGAATTTCGGGTAAACGGGGAATACTGATGCGTGCTTGGCGTGCGGTCTCTCGAGACTGTGAAAATGCTAAGATTTATGGGATTGAGTGTCGCCGAGCGATTTTAGGCGCTTTGGGTGTCGCAGAAGTTTCCGATGAATATGAACTGGCGCGCATTTATCAATTTTCCGCCGGATGTATAAAAAATTCGGCTCCTGCTTTTTGTTGGGAAGATTTTTCAGGCGCTGTTCCCATTATAAATAGACTCTTAGGGAACGCTTGTGAGCACCTACCGGCAGAACCTCACAAATCACAGAATCCGTTGGAGCAGAATGAAGCCGAAAAATACTTTAAAAACATCCAAACGACTGGGAAAAATCCAATCGGAAGCTTTCAAAATACACCGGAAGGCGTCCTTTGGAATCCGCCCGCATTCGCAGTCATTCTCGAAATAGACCTTCGTGCGCCATGGGTCTGCTTTGGCACACATCTTTTATATAGCTCAACACATGCGGGAAGGGATGAAAGAGCAGCGGATGGCATGCCATTTGTCCAAGTTGATCATGCGGGACAACTTCCCTTTCCAGTAGTTTGGAGTCGAATTCTTGCATTGGACCTCTGGCGCAATTTTGGAGGTGCCTCGCGAGAGCTGCTTCCCCTGAAACCAGACATCGTCATGCTGCCCATTATGCCTGCTGCATGTATTGATTATAAATGGGGTTCTTGTGACTCGGAACCTCATTTTCCGCAAGGTTCCGCATTCAGGCAACTCGCTGAAACCGGCCGCTTCCACCCATTATACCGAGAGTTTGATAACTGGCATGTTGTTCAGAAGCTCAACTTTGAGGCCCTGGCCACAGAGATTGAAGTTTTTCTCGATTCCGCAACTAAGTTTCTGATTTTTCCAAAGGCAGGGTCGCATTCGACAATCCGCTACCGTTTTTATGGAAGTGGTGGCAATTATCGATGCTCAGTCTGTTCCGGATTTACAGCCGAAATTGAATGTGGAGATGGCTCGGAAAGCTGGACATTTGAGTCCTCTGACAATTCACTTCTTGAGGCGATACCAGATGGCGTCAAAGGAAAGGGAATTTCGATTCGATTCACGGGCGTCAGACCCAGGAAAATTTTGATTTCCGCAAAAGAAGAGGCGTCTGCTCCGTTTGGGGGCTCGGAAGCAGAGCTTTGTCCAGTTGAAACGATGTTTCATCTTCCTTCCAAGAGTCTTAGGCTTCCAGGAATTTTCCTTGGTGTTATTGGTAAATTCCATATGCGATTCGATATCAAAACGCGCTCGCTTCATGCGTTTTGTCCTCGATCACTGGAATCTCTGGGGCCATTAAAAACTATCTATGCCCGGACAAGCGATAGATTCGATCGGGTAGGAATACATGATGGGTGTTGCTTTGCGGCGGAATATTTACTGTCGGCGACAGGGGATGTCTTGGAGCTGACTTACCGTTTGAGTCCTTCCGGATGGACCTTGATGACCATATCCACAGATATCGATTCGTTTTTCACTGAGCTGAAACAAACACGGCAAATTAAGTGTCCGCTCGATGAATTTTTACTGCGGTGGCTGGATGTTGAGACAACCCTAGGCATGGAAGAAGGGGAAGAAGATGGCATTCTGCCGCAACTTGCTGAAGCGGTACTGGTTTGCCCGAAGTCTCCGGCTTCTTCCTTGCTTCCGCTCTGGGTCAGGACCTCAGATAACTCCGTACTTTGGCAAGGTCACTGCGATTCAACAAGTGATTCGCAGATATTTCGAATCACTATGCTGCACGACCAAACACGATTTTTGTTTCAACGAAACGGCGAGATATTTTGCAAAAATACCTCGGATGCCCACATGTTTCAGGTGGACCAAGGCAATCAGCTAAAACATTTCGTGAATCAAGGGCGGTGGATGATTTCCTCGCAAAGTGTGTACTCATTGGCATCGGTTCCCTTGCACATGGGTTGGCAAGTGACCGGCCCGATACATAGCGCGGCCATAGACGATCTTCTTAATAGTCTTGGCGATCAGTTACGCTGTCCGATATTGGCATTAATAATAACTTCCCTTAATATCTCCGAGTCCGGAATGATTTTCCTTGATGCAGTTGAGAGAACTGCATTACCGGCGCCCCTGCAAACGGCGGAAAATAAAGGTTGGTTTTTGGGGAGAGAGAGTCAGAGTGGTTTTGCATATTGGTGGTTACCGCACGATAATCGAATCGCTTTTTCTCAGCCACTTTCGATTTCGAATATCCAGGACCCCGCAACAAATCCCTCAAAGTGCGGCGCCATTCGGCCGCCTTACTTTAAAGCCCTCACAGGAGCTGGGATCTCGGATGGATTTCTGCATTTGCGGCTATCCAAAGGTGATATTTATCGTCGAGTCTCCGATGATTCCTGGCGCGTAATTCGCATGTTTTGTTCCTGCGACTCTATGGAACAAATATTTTGTGAAATTGCCGACGTACTTCCTCAAACGGATGCCCCGATTTTGCCTCTGGAAATCATGAGCGCTGTTGGAGGCCGCCATGTCGGCTGGTTTCTACGCAATACAGCGCAGATTATTAAATCCCCGATTGAGGCCGGTGATGAAGCGATCCTGCTGGGAAGCAGTAGTGACGGAGAGAAGCATTACGTTTTCGGGCAAAATAGAATTTTCGAAATCAGAGACTCTGCGTGGTTGCCTTATGGAGGAGCGTCTTTCGCCTTCCGCAAGAATGGTGTCCTTTTTTTAGTTGCGGATGTTATTGCCGATCCACCAATTTTGAATGCGGAGAAATTGATCCTTCTTGCTTCATCGCAATGTCTTCGGTGGAAACTGGGAGAAGGACTGCTTTCTTATCAGCTGATACAGGTTGAATCCTCCAGCAGTCCGGTGATTTCAGGAATCCTAGATTTACGACCGCTTAGCATCCAAGAGTGTGGTTGCTGGACAGAGGACGAGGATTTCGTAATTGCCGAATTGGCGACGGGCAATCGTCTGGTAATTCGAAATGGTAAAACTGCCTTATCTCCCGCCAGCTTTATCGAAAAACTCTGGATTCGGTTTGCTGAATTCGAAAATTGCTTGTCTCTTCAAAATCTTCTGGATGTTCGACAATGTATTGATAAGTAACGTATTATGATCCGACTTCGCTCGATCTCGACTGCGAGCGCCACGCCTGGCGTATTTTCTGCCGTTGGACAAAAAAGAAATGAAACGTTACCGCAGCCCCAGTTGCGGGATGAGCTTATTGGCAATCCGCATCCTCAAGACTTTTTGATTAAGCGACAACGCAGAGCATTGCCGGATTCTTCAAACCGTGTCTTGAATACTCCGCCTGCTGAAATTCCAAATTTAGATATTGGCACTTTCAGAAATATAACGAGCGCTGAACTGGAGAGTTTAAGTTTGGAACAAGTTGCTCAATTGACCCCAAAACAGACCGCCGCCATACCAATAAATATTTTGCTTAGCCTAAGCCCAGAGCAAATATCCGGGCTTAATCCGATGATCTTTCGGGAACTTCCTGCGCAGTATTTTAATCAATTGCTCTTAGTAAAAAGAGGACTCGACTATATTGGAGCAATCACACCGGAACAAATTCGTGAAATTCAGGTTTGTTCTGATTTGATCAGGGCATTTTTTATTGCTTTAAAACCGGCACAGACCGCCGCACTTCGAGGGGAGCAGATTGCTGAAATAGACCCGGAAAACTTTGGAGACACCTCCATAATAGAGATTTTTTCCATTCTAAATAAAGCCCAATTTCAAGCGTTGACCGCAAACCAAATTCAAACAATTGATCCCAAGGATTTCCGTCAGTTAATATCCAATTTGTTTCATCAGGATAGAAATTTGTTTGAGGAGCTCATGCCTATCCAGCGGCGGTGGCTTACTCAGGAACAATTATCAATAGTCATGGCTTTGCTAGAAAAAAATGTCCTGATCAATTACGTGATAGACCGATTTCAGTCGTTGTCAAAGGCCGAAGTACAGAAATTAACGCAGCAAGAAATTCAAATGTTGACACCTGAAATGCTACAACGATCAGGAATAGAATTTCTTAGAAAATTAAGAGTCGAACAAATCGACTGGTTAACAGACAAACAGCGACGGATATTCAACGTTTCCGATCTTAATCTCATTCAGCAAGAATCGCTACAAACTGTAGCTTCAACACAAGAAAAACTCCGTAAAGTCAAACAAGCCTATCTTGCCAAACTTACCCCGGATGAAATTTCAAAAGAAAACCCGGAATTTTTTTCAAAATTAAGCGAAAGCGATATTTTGATTCTATCTGCAGATCAGTTGAAGAAAATGACTTCAGCCCAAATTTCATACCAAAAAGCGAGTTTTTTTCGCTGCCTCAATATCAATCAACTGATTGCACTCAACACAGTGCAAAGACAGTCAATCGCGCCCGAAGTCTTTGCGGAGCTGACTGTGGAAAGCTTTTGGGGGAAGTTGCTACCGCTACAACCGCAATTGGCTTCGATTGATCCGCAACACCAACGCTTCCTTTCTCCGACTCAGTTCCACGCAGTCATACAAGATCTCACTCCCGAGCAGGTATCTCAAATTCCGGTGACAGTGTATCAAAAAATGGGCGACGAATTTGTTCTTTCTATTGAGTGGGAAGCGTTTTCTCGGATCCCCGCATTGGCATTCAAATATGTGACCTCGCAATTGATCCGACGTCTCAATCGAATCCAGGCCGGTGGCTTCAGTCCAACTCAGATCATTAATCTAAAATTGAAGGCATTTTCCGCTTTTTCTGACGAACAAATAGTCTGGATAAATCCAGCGGTATTCCAGGTTTTAAACAAAAATCATGTCGAACTGTTGGCTACAAACGCTTGCTCCTTCTCGCAAATTGCTCGATTAGATCCGGAGGTATTTGCTAGTATTCCAGGCACAGATCTTGCCAAACTCAATCCCAGAGTGTTCGCGGCACTTGGAGTGGAACATTTTAACGCCTTGGCGGGATTACCTGCAAAGCAAAGCATAGACGGTGAGATCACCAGTCATCCGATTCGATGGATTACAGGCAAACAATTGCAACAAATTCCACGAGAACATATCGGCAATATTCATGCCGCTTTTTTCGAAAAATTGACATCCGAACAATTCGGAGCTTTTAGAGAAGTGCAACTTCGAGCATTGCCCGTTGAATACATTAGAATGTGGAAAGAAGAAAATAATTTGTTATATCAGAAATTGGTTAACAAAAAAAACCTGCTCTATTCGGATCAGCAAATCGCCTTGGAAATATCTCCAAATGGAGTTCCTATCGATAACAATCATTCGATAAGTTCGTCTTCTCTTAAAAGAGCCCGAATAGAACGTCGGGCGATCGTAGTATTTGCACCACAGTTTGCATTGGAAACAAATGAAATAACTGACCTTCAAATTGCCACGGAGAGCTTCAGAACAAGATACCTAAACAGCGATGTGTATGCATTGGGATTAGACAGCAACGGGCGATGGAGAGAATGGCGATTTGTCTCGGCAGAAGATTGGGCGACGAGCTGGCAAACAATAACTAATCTTCCTCGGGGAGAATACGACAAAGTAATTTTATTAGGACATGGCGGCGATCCCAATAAAATCGAAAATCATCATTTCAAAATTCTCGTAGACGAATTTTTTAGGTGGGCGCAGGATATTTCCGAAATTAAACATTTGAGCTTATTAGTGTGCGGGACGAGAGTGGACTTTGGTATGATGTTCCTCCAAGGCCCAGAGGGACCCAGGTTAGGAAATATTCCCCTGCTAAACGGCGTTCAAATTGAACGAATAACGGGATCGGAACTTCCCGTTTATATTGAAAAGTATGATGCCGACGGAAAGCCAGCAAGACGCTTCTATCGAGATAACACAGATGGAAAAATTAAACATGGAGTGAGTGAGGCAAAATGGGAAATTAAACGCAATAGAGAAGGAAAAATGGAAGTGACTGGTCATTTGTTATCAACCAGTGGGGACGTGGAAATTCTTTCGGAAACAGGTAGCTATGCCGGCCCTTTTAAATACGCCGAGCAGCGGCAAGCGGCACTGAAAGCGGAAGGCGAAGTGAGGCGATACGTGGAAGCAAAAAGAGCGCTCATTAAAGAAAGCGAAGAGCGAGCAGCTCGGCTGGACAACCGATCCTTCAGCGAGCACTACATCGCAGTCATCGACAAACTCCAAAAAAGCGCAGCGGGAGAATACACCCTACCGGTAATCAACATCGAAACCGGCAGGCAAAAAACCATCAAAATTCCTGCCGAACAAGCGACAGCCTACCAAGCGGCACAACAAAACCTAAAGCTCGCCTACCAAACCCTCAAAACCCAAATCGAAACACAACCCGACGGCGTCCTAAAAATCAAACCCGTCACGGAAGGCATGGAAGCCCGACCCGGAAGCATGAACGCCGCCTTCCTCATCAAAGCCCTCCTGGAAACCCTCAAGAACAAAAACCGGCCTCTGAATCTAGCTGAAAAACTGAGCCTCTACACCAACCTGGGAGGAATGGGCGTGGCAGTGGCCGGAGATGGCCTTGAACTTGCAAAACTCATCACCCAAATCACCGCTCCCGGAGGAACCATAGAACGCAGCCTGCAAAACCTCACCAGCATAGCGGAAAAAACAAACACCGCCCTCATCCTCGTGAACATGGGATTTGACACCTACACCCTAAGCACTAGCAAGGACCCCATTACCCGCACCGCAGCCGGCATTGACCTAGGATTTAATAGCGCTGCCCTTGGCCTACAAATCGCACCCCGTCTCATCGCAGCAGCAATCCCCGAAGCAGCCGAAGCCTCGGCAGGCTTTGGAATACTAGCCGTACCCGTCATGGGCCTTGGAATCGGCTTTACCGCTCTCGGCATACAAATCGCCGAACACAACCAAGAAGTGCATGAATTCTACAAATACCTGGCCACCTACTACAAAGCCGAGGACGAGGGAGCATACACTAACAAAGAAGGAATCCTCGTCCCGGCAGCTAACATTCCCATCTCGGAAATCAACCTGCGAACCGGCGAACTCACACTTAACGACATCCGCATCCAGGCAAGCGAACCGGCGGCAATCCATGCTTCCAACTTTGCCTACTCCATCCAACAAGCCTCCGGAGCCGCCCCAAACCACATCTACAACAAAAACAGAGATCCCGACTACTTCAACATCCTAAAAACCAACAAACAAAAACTCGACACAAATGCTCCGGCCCTGTTCCTCAGCGCCGTCCCTCAAACTGACATCGACTACACCTACCAACACACAGCTACCGGCAAAAGCACGGAAGAAAAACAAATCGACCAACGAATCCAACAAATGGGGAAATTCGAACCGAGCAACTCGTGGGGAAACCTACGAGCCGTGGTAAACCCCGGAAACATTCGATACCGAACCAGCACCCAACGAATCCTCTTAGACCAAAAACCCAGAACAATCATCCTCCCCCCCAAACAAACCAACCCTAAATTTCTGGAAAAAACCACCTTCCTCATAGAAGGCGGCGGCAGCACCTACCAAATCAGAAACCTCTACACCAAAACCAACCTCATCCTCACAGACCAAGAAAAAACAACCAGCACCTACCACCTCGAAACCCCCGAATATGACCTGCTGGAAACCGGAGCCGTCACCCACACAAACAAAACACTCACCATCCAAAACCAGAGTCAACCCCTCCTCACCGTCGACATCAGCGGCCTACAAGCCGGAACCACCATCACCCTCATAGGAAAAAACGGCCAAACCCACCGAACCCTCGTCATAGGACAACAAACCCCAGCCCAAGTCCTTGCCGGACGGGCTGTAATTACCAACCTCAACATAAAAGACCTCCCTAACTTCGAAACACTCCTCAAACAAAAAACCAACGAACTAGCCGACCTCGTCGTTATAAACAACGGAGAACAACCTTACCTCCAAACCCTCTGGGACACCAAAAACCGTCACCTCATCACCCCCAACCCCAACTACCAAAATAACCCCGAACCCTACCTGGCATACAAAATAATAGGAGTCACCGACCAACACACCTTCTTCCTAAACACCCAAAAACAAACCCTCCTGCAAACCGATCGACTGACCAACCAACCCATCGCCACCTACCAACTACGATTCGATGGTGACCTCACAATCACCACAAACGGACAACAAACCTACCTCACCCAAACCATCACCCAACCCGAGGGCGCAATCACCCTCATCCACCAACTCAAAAAAAACTGCATCGAACTCATCGACATCCGAAACCTTGACAACAAGCGCTTCCGAAAATTCCTTAACCTCTCCGAGGCCCTCCTCACCGACCTGAGAAGAACACAAATAACAGACAACAACCCCGACCCCGCACAACAACAACGCAACCTCTTGGAAGTCCTGGCCGCTCAACTGCAACTCCCAGCGGGAAATGAACCGGACAACTCCATCCTACCGGCACAAATTGCCGAATGGACTCGCATCCAAGGCACCAACGACAAAGGCAAACCACAAACCCTTCACCTCAACCTACAAAACGCCTACAGCATTCCCATGAAACTGGCCTGGACAAACAACATCCTCATAGCCCACGGCTCGTACCCACCCAAAACCGGTGGCGGTGGCTGGCTAGTCCTCTGGAACCCGGACACCAAAAAAACACACTTCCTCACATTGGACCCAAGCTACTTCGCCCCCCTTTCCCCCTCAGCCCCAGCCGATCGGAAAAAACTAAGAGCCATCAACCCCTTTCCAGCATTCCATCAACTCATGGCCGATGAAAAAGAAGTGATCCCTTTCCCAAACCCAGATGGCTCAGTCATCCTCGTCTCCTCAGACGGGAAACGTCTCTCCTTCGTTGATATCTACGGGCGTGAAACAAGGACTCAATATAAGGCGGATGCAGACGATCCCGATGCTCTCGAAGATGACGAGAATAAGATTGATACCATCTTTGCTAGCGACGCCGAGCTCGTTTTTGAGACCATGGTCATGAGTCAAACCTTGGGAGAAAAGGGAAACCCGCCGAGACAATATTCAGCACATACGATGCTTGCCGTCTAGAGCATTTTTAATTTAACCTGACTTACCCTCATTTTCTTCATAAATGATTAAAAAACAATAAAAACACCTAAATATGTAGCAAGTAATTTTAATCTTGATTAAATTTTAGTATTGATTTCTTAGACTCATTATCCTATTTTTAGTAGCAAGTGTTCATCCAAGCCACCAAATCCACCCGCAAGGGTAAAACCTACGTCACCCATTTGGTGCGCGAGTCCTTTCGTACTCCCCAGGGACCACGCTCGCGTACTGTCTGCAATATTTCCAAACTCCCTGAAAATGTCCGAAAGCTGATCGCCGAGGCTCTTTCTGGCCGTACCCTTCTCTCCGCAGAAGCAATCGAACTCGATCAGGCTCTGGACTGCGGTGGCCTGGCCGTTGAGTGCTCGTCTGGCTCGTAAATGGCGAGCCCTCCGAGAATCCGGTGAGGTGACACGTATCCTACCTCAACTCCAAACCATTCGCCTTGGACTCATTTCGGCGGGAGTGCCTGGCTCTCCATTGCTTGCCTGCTTCACCAAAGTGCCTGCTCCTCTCAACTCCCTTTTAGCAAAACTCAATCTCCTTCACCTTTTTTCCGCCCCTCCCAAGTGGGCTGATTTTTCTGCCACAGCACAAGTGTAGCACGAAAATTCTTGTGCTTCTTGTGTTTATCAGCCTTTTCGGCTGCCTTGGGGGTAAGTTAGGTTAACTATTAACATGCCTTGTCTGACAAAAAAATTTCTGGCAACTCATGTTAATAGTTAAATTAAAAATGCTCTGGTATCGGGATAACGTCAATCAAAGTTGCATCTACTGTTCTGGGGAGAATAGGCTCGCGAAGCGGACCTTAAATCGGAATAAGAAACTTCCATTTTCATAACATTCCAGATTTTCAAGTTTACTTCGATTGAAATCTGCTTCAAACATGCGTTCGACATCTTTGGCGAAATTCACATCATAAATAGCCGCGGCTGTTTCAAAATTGAGCATAAATGAGCGGAAGTCCATGTTGATGGAGCCGACTACGGCGAAATCGTCGTCTATTAACATCGCTTTTTGGTGCATAAAACCCGACTGATAACGATATATTTTTACGTCAGCGCGGCGCCAAAATGGGTAATACGAAAATGAAGAGAGCCAAGGAAGGAGATGATCAATACCCTGAGGCAACAAAATGCGCACGTCCACCCCTCGTATAGCAGCATGACAGAGGGCTAGCCGGAGCGCATAATCAGGCACCAAATAGGGTGTTGCAATCCAAAGCCGTCGTTGGGCTGAATGAATCAGCTCTAAATAAACTGCTGAACAGGTCTGAAGCAGTTCGGAGGGATCCGAGGTGATTAGAAACATGGTCTGCTTACCATCCGGAGAAGGAGAAGCTGGGAAGGGAAGGGGAAGGATAGATCGTGTGACATAGTGCCAATCTTCTATGAAAGGCATTTGAAGAGCATTAACAAAAGGACCCTCCACGCGAATATGAGTGTCTCTCCACGGAGACAATCCCTTTTTGTTTTTGCCTGCATATTCATCACCAACATTTAATCCTCCGATATAACCAATGCGACCGTCTGCAATGAGCAGTTTGCGATGATTACGGAAATTAATTTGGAAGCGCTTTCCAAATTGCCGGTTCGTAGTAAAAGCGTATATTTCGACGCCGGCATTCCGGAGATCGTTGCAATAGCTATCCGGTAATTGTTTGGATCCCATGCCATCGAATAAGACCCACACTTGAACACCCCTCCGAGTGGCTTCGATCAGTTTTTGCTTGAGGCGACGGCCTAAATCGTCGTCGCGGATGATATAAAATTGAACAATCAGGTAATGGGAAGCGCCCTCAATTGCTTCAAACATGTCGGGAAATGTTTGCGCGGAATCAATGAGTAATCGAACCCGATTCCCCTGTGTCGATGGGAGCTTACGCAGTTTTTCGGCAATAATTGAAGCGTGAGCATATTTTTCAGGTGGAAGTTTTCGATGGGGAGACAGCGAGCGAAGGGCGGCTTGCAAAGCTGTATCCAAAGGAGGGCATGTCCCCGCGCCAGCAAGATTGTACCCGAAAAACATAGCCTCGCCAAAGATGAGAAATAAAGGAATAGCCAAGTACGGGAAAAATATTAATGCAACGCTCCATCCGATGGCAGCCTGGGGAGTACGCGCAATCATAATAGCACGGATCGCGCAGAATATTCCCGCGATCTGGAATGACCCTACCGCGAATGCAATCACAACATTCATCCAGTATCCCACTTGAGTCATAAGGATATCATGTCTTTGCCGAGACGTTCAGGCAACTCATCCCTCAATATACTTGTACTGAGTGTCACAAGAACAGTCTTGAGGGTGTGATAGTTAATGGTTTGTATTCCTACAGTTGTCGTTTAGAATGAAAAAATTTAGCAACAGCTTGGTGAGCTCTGCGCCAAAGGGACCAAGCGATGATAAAAGCAGGTTGGAGAGATCGGAAGATTAAACGTGTAACAAGGCGTCGAATTTCCTGGATAGACCAGCAAACCAGAGACTTGTTGAGGGAGGAAGCTTCGTTCTGCTTTTTTTGTGTAAGGTGGAGTTATTCACCCGATAACGGATGATTGCCAGTAGAGAAAAAGCAAGCATCACCAGGGAAACATGGCGATGCCAGCCATGCCAGGAACGGGTTTCGTTGTGATCAAGACCAAACTCATTTTTAGCTGTTTCAAAACTTTCCTCGATCCTCCATCGTGCTCCTGCCACATTGACTAATGTTTGGAGAGAAGTTGTCTTTGGACACCAGGTAGTGTAATAGGAACATTTTCCATCCTCGATGTTGCGCCGGATGAGAAGGCCGCTAGTCCAAATTCCAGTGTAGTTTTTGTTATATTAGAGCTTGTCCTGAAACCGTAGAAGCAGCAATGAAGCCGATCCAGAGGCAAAAAATTTTGAGAAAAAGACAGAAAAACGCCATTTTCCCCAAAATCAGGCATTTATAATTTTGGCATTACTGAAAAACAACCGAATCAATGGATAAAAATAGAGGGATTCAACAGAGTAAAAAGACTTTTCCGGGCAATTTTGCCGTTTTCAGGACAAGCTCTATATTAGGAGGCATCCACATTGTTCCATTTGAAGTAAGCCCAATCATAGAGCCTGGTACCCTTGGTTCCTTCGCCAGCTGATAAGCGTTTCCAGCGGCAGGTAGGTAATTTACTGGCTAGCTCCTCAGCTGTTGTAACTCGAACACTTTCCTTTTTATTATCCCACAAGTAGTATAGCATGACCCCTATAAAATGACCATGTCTTGTCGTTCTTTTTGCCTCGCTTGGCTCCCGCCAAGTCTCGCCCCTGTGAGGGGGCTGTCCGGCAAAGCCGGACAGGCTACCCCAGCCGTTCCCACGGCTCGGTGTTCCCCCAGACTTTGTTTCAACAATCCGTCCGTATCTACAGATATGGCCAGCTTGTTAAAACAAACTCTGAAAAAAAAATCCCGGACAACTCATGTATCATTTTATAGGGGTCATGCTATATTGCCGCCTCGATGTAGTACCTAATACATAGCCCTTACATGTTCGAGAGTATTTATCTAAAGATAGATACAAATTTTTCCTGAAAAGAAGCAAAAATATGTTGAGTGGTAAGAGCGCACCAAAGCTTAATGGAATCGGTGTGCCACGGAGGCGCAAAGAGGGAGAATTCCTCTAAAGCAGCCAAGCTGCATAAGAGATGAGGGAAGGCCCCTCGGAGACGGCGTACAGGCGCAGACTTCAAACTACCCACTGCTGCTGCCTTTAAGAGAGGTGGTGGTGAACGAGATGGGAAAAGGTTGGGCAAAGACCTGATCAGGTGAGAATCGAAGAGACGAACGCAAGTGAACCACTGATGACGTATCGAAACGTGCATAGATGATGTCAAAACTACAGGGCGATTCTACTGTGGGATAAGTGTAGGAGTGAGCTGTCAACGGCCTACGCGGCATCCGGTATAAAGGTGGCGTGAAGTCGATTCAGGCTCTTGTAGTGGAACGTGGGAACCTGTCATTCCGATGAGAAGGGAGGAGCGCAAATGGAGACCCCATAAGCGCCAGAGTACCGAAACGGAGTACAGGGACGGAGCAAGCTGTAGTAGTGATGAAAGACTGTAATGGGTCTGGAGCAAAGGGCTTGCCCCATTGTGCCGAAACTGAAGCGGCAACCAAGAGCAGAAACGCTTGCGGGAGGATCGTTGCGGTAATGGTGGAAAGCTCAGAGGCTTCCAAAAAAAATGGGAAGAGCCGGATGAGTGGAGACGCTCACGTCCGGTTCTGTGAGCACCTGAGGGGGAAGTTCCCTCGGGTGACTCGACTAAGCCATGTTAACTTTTTTGAGACGACTTTAGTACGACGAGTCATACGAGCTAAATGGTGACGTGTATTGCTATTATCTCGCTCAATAGAAACAGTACCCGATTTGCCAATGATATGGTGATCCTGCGGTAGAATTTTTGCGAAGGCATCCCAGTCATCGGTATAGAAAATACAATTTTTGAGGTGTTTTACTTTTTCGTAAAGTTTTCTAAAGGTTGCAGCATCACGATTGCCGACAACTAGAGGCAACAGTTCTCCCTGTGCTACGATCCAAGGCCTTGATGATCCACTTTTTGTTTTTTTTGACCCACAAAATGCCACATCTCATCAAATTCCATTTCCTTGATATCACCTGATACTTTTGGGTCTGGCAAGGCACTCATTTCTTTTCGAACCCATCGGTAAATTAAAGCCGGAGAATGGCCAAAGATCTTTCCTAATATGTTAAAAGAGGCTTTCCCCAAGCTATACAAAAGGACACAAAGCGCCTTTTTAGCCGCAATTTTAGAATTCGTACGCTTATCTTGTGGGATAAAATTCAGCCCGCATTCTTTGCATTTATAGCGCTGATGGCCTCTTACTTTTCCGTTTTTGACTATGCTTTTCCCCTCACATTTTTTACACTTCATTGTTTCTTGTAATTTACTTGAGGGGAATACCTTCTGTCTCAAATATCTATCCGTATGTCAATACTCTCATATTTTCGTTGTTTGGTTTTCGTGCCGCCGATGCACATTGACGTGCTCTTGTTCCCCTGAACGCCTGCCGCGGAGAGCGGTGCGGGGGATGGAGGCCGCATGCCCCCGTCCGTACCCACTCCTTATCGAGGAGACGTATTTGTTACCCGTTCTCTGGCGCTTTTGCATAAGTCCAGGCCTAAACTTAATTAAAAAATAGGTATTTCAAACGCCTGTTTTCTAAGTAAAAACTGCTTGCAAATGAAATTTGAGCTTCGTTGCTGAATGATATGAAGATGTATTCCGGCAACGCAACCTGTTGCTTTTAATACTATATATTATGTCCAATATCTCTTACATACGAACCGCTGATTCCAAGAATCCAATTTTCGGATTAGCGATCAATCCTCTTCCTGCACCAGATAGCAATCAGGTGACGGATTTGCCGAAACCAAGTTCCAAAACCTCAGCAATAGCACAGTTGGTGCAAATGAGGCAGACCTTGTATCGCACGCAAACAGACAGTGCTCCCTTATTTGATCCAACACCGGCCGAACAACAACATCAGCAGGATGTTGTTTATAAGTTTTTTAAAGATGAATATGGACTCGTCGGTAACTTCCAGGACAATCTAGGCCCCCAGCAGCAACGCCATGTCCTCGAACCGGCAATGGTGCCACGAGGAATGGCATTGCATAGTCTTTCAAAAATTCAACAAAAGTTGGGGAGATCGCTCACAGACGATGAAATTAAGCAACTATCCAACGATTTCATGTATGCGTGCTATACCAATAGCGATAATGCTAAGGACGGAACGGAGCCGAAAGGGTATCCTGCAGTTATACAACAAGTCGAAGACAAATGGACTAATCCTCATTCAGATCCATTCTCTATCAGCGATAAACAGAAAAGTGATCTGCGCCTTCGTTTAGAGGCATTTCGCGCCGGGAGAGGCTATCTACGTACAGTAGGCGATCATGATTTAGCTATAGTTGAGCACATGCTTCAGGATTTAATCACTGCCGTCCAAGCCAAAATTGGAAGGCCACTTACTGATGAAGAATTCGGAAAATTGATAGATGAAACATGTTATGCTGTAATAAATAACGACCTCGTTCATAATGCAAGCCTTCAAAGTATATCGAAGGGGATACTACAAAAATGGTCTTCTTATAATGACACTTCAAACGCATCCGTAGCAAAATATGCTAAAGAGTATAACGTCTCTGCGGACACTTTGCGTGCGATAGTAGCAAAGATACATCAGAATACCGGCAAAGTCGTGCCCGATGAAGAGATCGAAGAATTAGCGAAAGATATGCAGCAAGCCCAAGCTGAAGGGAAGAATTTAGGAACAAGCGATTATTTGGGAGCAGAGAGCTTAAAGTTGATTGAGGAGTTTTCCGCCTCTCCTACTCCTCCTGCCCCCACCGAAGGATTGTTCCAAAAAGAACAAGCGGCAATTAAAAAATATGCCGATGAATTGGGTGTCAACAAAAAGCTCCTTAACACAATGGTGAGCATAAATGATAAATTATCAGGGACACACATATCCGATGAAAAAATCAAAGAATTTGCAGAAACACTTCTTCCTAAGAGGTAAGGCGAGAATCAGTATCTTAGCAAATTTCTAATCCGAACTTTGGGGACAGAATTATAGTAACTAGATTAGTTGCAATTACTTAATTCCAGACCATTGGATCCACAATTCAATCCCCCCTACCTCCCCTTTGGAGGGGGGATTAATTGTGGGAAATGGCCGCCTTTCCTTGATCTCGCAAGGCTTTCAAGCTCAGACCATGCCCATTTCTTTTAAATCTACTACAGTAAATGGGGCGAAGTTTGGGAAACACCCCCTCACTTCTCCGACCCACTCCAGGTAGCGGAGAGCCTTTTGGCCTCTTCGTTGAATTGAGTGGGTGTAGAGTCGAGAACAGGCGTGGTAACTGTAGGGTTGAGGGAGTAGCAGTTTCCGGCGGCTTTCGCCGATACCGGTGCCTCAAGCTCATCCGTTTCCTGTTCCCGCTCATCAAACTCGGCCATTGATACTTCGGGTTAAACAACTGTGCTAAACTCGAGGCGTTGCAGCCACTGGGATTTTCCTCCATCAGTTGTCTGTTCACAACGACTTTGTTAGTCGCCGCAAAGTTATTCACAGTCCGGCGGCTGTGATTTGGCGGCCTTCTTCCCGCCAGCCCTATGAATAACTTTGGAAACGGTATCAATGTTAGCCAACGATTCCGCGACTGCTGGATTCAACAAAGGAAAGAAAGGCTTGAATAGGTGCTATCAAGGGAATTTCCTCCCGAATTTTCTTCAATGCCGGACGTACATTGAGATGAGAACGGTAAAGAATGCGATGGGCATCCTTCAGAGCTGATATTTCGCTTTCATGAAAGCCTCGGCGCCTGAGACCGATTGTATTGACTCCTCGTGCTTGAGCGGGATTTCCGTCTGCGATGATGAAGGGGGGGACATCTTGTACGATTTTGGAACAACCTCCTGTGAGGGCGTGCTGACCGATGCGGCAAAACTGATGGATGGCCGTAAGGCCGCCGATGATGGCATAATCTTCGACAATAACATGACCGGCGAGGGTGCCGTTATTAGAAAAGACAACATGATCTCCAATGGTGCAGTCATGAGCAACATGACTATATGCAAGAAAAATGGCCCGGTTTCCAATGACTGTTTGAGACCCCGGAAGGGTGCTGCGATTGATAGTGACAAACTCGCGGAAAACATTGCCATCGCCAATTTTTAATTGCGTGGGTTCTCCCTTGTATTTGAGATCCTGCGAGCGTTCTCCAATCGAGCAAAAGGGATAAAATTCGTTTTGTATTCCAATGATCGAAGGCCCTTGAAGCATGACGTGTCCGTGAAGAATGCAGTCTTCCCCTAATTCCGCGTGGGGGCCCACAATGCAGTAAGGGCCGATTTTGCAGCGGTCTCCAATAACCGCGGAAGAATCAATAATGGCAGTAGGGTGAATCTCCGTCATTGCGAGAGTAGACAGAATAGGAGCGTAGCTTCGGAAACTACTTCGGAATTCACAATGCATTTGCAATAGGCCTTCCCCAAACGCTTGGTCGCCCGCATCATTTCAACATGAATAAAAAGTGTGTCGCCAGGTAATACCGGTTTTCGAAATTTGACGGCATCGGCACTCATGAAATAGCCAATTTTTCCGGAATTTTCAGTCTTGCGCATCATGAGAATGCTTGCCACCTGAGCCATGGCCTCAAGTTGAAGCACACCCGGCATTACAGGATGGCCCGGAAAGTGACCTTGAAAATAAGGTTCATTGATAGTGACCGATTTCACCCCAATAGCCGTGAGATCATCGGTAATTTCGATGATGCGATCTACCATAAGGAAGGGATAACGGTGAGGCAGGGTCTTCATCACCTCGTTGATATCCAATACAGAAGCATTCGAGGTCGTCGGAGTAGGCATCAGAGCCAAGATTTGCGAACGTCGTTTAGCGAGCAGCTTGGCGAGTTCGGTATTTGGGCCATGACCAGGCCGGATGGCGATAATGTGACCACAAAGCCTGCGACCAAAAAGTGCCAGATCACCAATAATATCCAAAATTTTGTGCCGAACAAATTCGTCCTCGAACCGAAGCGGTTCTTTGCTGAGGACGGAGTCTCCGCGTGCCACAATCGCATTTTCGAGGCTGCCCCCTTTAATTAATCCCTTATCCATCAATGGCTTCACTTCCTCGTAAAAGACAAATGTGCGAGCCGGTGCGATCTCCTTTTCATATACTTCCGGAGTCACGGTCAGCGAGCGAAACTGAGTGAAGCGGCCCCCTGGGCCGACTTGTGTACAAGAAATCCGATATTTATTATCGGGGATAATGGTCAATAAGGAACCTTCTCGGCTCTCCAGGTGGAGAGGCTCGGTGATTTCAAAGCGGAGGCATGCTGCATCTTGTTCGGTAATTCCGGATTTGAGAATGAGTTGTACAAATGGCTGGGCGCTGCCGTCACCAATCGGTGGTTCGTTTGCATCCATTTCCACAAGTGCATTGTCAATGTTCATGCCCGCAAGTGCGGAGAGGACATGCTCGACGGTGTGAACCTTCACTCCTCCGTTTACAATTGTAGTGGAGCGTTCGACAGTTTTTACGTTTTCCGCTTTTGCTTCCACTATAGGATTGTCCGGCAAATCTTTGCGGCAGAATTTAATTCCGTGGCCAGGAGCGGCCGGATGGAGTGTCAAATTTACTTTACTACCGGTATGCAAAGCGGTGCCAGTCAGAGTGGCCGATTGCGCGAGCGTGCGTTGTTTGTCCACGATAAAAGACTACTTCTTCTCTACTGGGAAAGAGACCCCGGAGCATGCCCGGCCAAAAGAAGATCAAGATATTTTTGATTTCCGGCTCGGAGTCTTTGGACAAGAGATCGTCCGATGGCAGCAAGAAGCTGGATAGCTGCCGATGGCTGAATACCTGCTAAAAGCCCAATTACCATGCGAGTAGTCTTCAAAAGATGGCACTCTTCGGTGGCTAAGACACTCGCCGAACGAGGACCATCATCAACAAGTGAAACCTCTCCAAAAAAATCTCCGGCAGCAAGTTCTGCCAATGGGAATTTGTCGTCGTCGACTTTTTGAAACACCTTTGCTTTGCCATTAAGGATTACAAACATGCAATGTCCCGGATCCCCCTCCCGCACAATCTCCGTACCCGCCGGGACTATAATAACATGGCTCAGGCCAACCAAGGATTCTAATTCTCCTTGGTGGAAGCCGGCGAAAAGCTTAAACTTAGAAAGGGTGTCAGCATACTTCAATCCCTCATCCAAGGCAGAACTCTTAGGTTTGTGAGAAGATTCTTCCATCGGGATTACTCGGTTAGTGAGTGAATGAATTATCCCAAAATTTTAATCCGGAAAGCCAGCACAAATTATGATCAGTGTCTCCGCCATCAATAAATCAAATCATTCTGATGGATTCGGTATTCTAGCTGAGACGGCGGAATGGATCGTGGTGGACAAACCGGCCGGCCTACTGAGCCATCCAACAAAACCAGGCGGACCATATACCCTCTGGCATGGGTTACAAGATCTCCTTGCCTTTGAAATGGTAAACGGCGGGAAAATTGCGCTCATTAATCGTCTGGATCGAGAGACAAGCGGAATCGTCCTAGTGGCAAAGACGCCTCCTACAGCTTGTTATCTAGCTAATGCCATGGCTTGCGGAAAAATTTACAAGGAATATTTGGCGATCGTGGTAGGGTGGCCTTCAGAGGATCAATTCGAAGTTCCTCTGCCGATTCTGCGATTAGGTGAAGTTGCTGCGAGCGCCGTCTGGCTAAAACGGGCTGTCCATCCCTCGGGGATATCAGCCAAAACCTTTTTTCGCGTGGAAAAACGACTTGTGCATCCCCTGGCCGGCAAAATCAGCCTGGTTAGAGCGATGCCCATTACGGGTCGGACTCATCAGATTCGAGTGCACCTTTCTCACTTGGGCCACCCGGTGGTGGGTGACAAGCTCTATGGAATCAGTGAAAAATGCTATCTTCAATTTATTGCGGAGGGATGGAGTCCAGCGCTTCAATCTCTTCTCCATATGCCGCGTCACGCATTGCATTCCGCACGGATGCGGATAGACACGCTGCCCGTCCGGCCAGGACTCCAGGGACTCTCTGCTGCCTGGGAATGTGCGATACCACCGGATATGGATGAATTTTTATATACGTCCGGTTTTTGAAATTCCGAGCGACGCCTGACGTCCATATAGCGAAACGCCTATAAAATGATCACACCTTTGTCGCTATTTTTCCTCCAGACTTTATTACGAAAACAAGTCCGTATAGCAAGGCCCGTATAAAATGATCATGGATTTGACTGAAATTTTGGCTCCAGGCAAGACGCAAAAAAGAGGCCATATCTGTAGATACGGACTATTTTTTGCAACAAAGCTTGGAGGCAAAAGGGCGGCAAAGGCGTAATCATTTTATACGGGCTTTGCTATATCACATGGATATGGCCTCGTTTTCGCGTCGCGTCTGAAGCAAAAATTTCAGCCAAATTTGCAATCATTTTATAGGCGTTTCGCTATAGTGCTATGGAATCCGCCCTTCCGCTTCGGCAATAATTCCTCGAGCCACCGCCTCTGCCAACAACTGCCTGTGTTGAGCCGTTTGGAGAAGACGATTTTCAAAACGGTTAGAGTCAAAGCCGAGTTCGCAGAGAACAGCGGGGCGTAGGTTGTAATGAAGGACGTGGAACCGTGCAAATTTGACTCCTCGAATAGGAGTTGAGTATACTTGACCGATTTCTCGCAGAATATTGGTAGCCAAGCGCCGCGAATTCGGCAAATAGTAGTAAGTCTCCAAACCGTGGACGCGCCGATTGCCAGACCAGTTGATATGAATGCTAATAAAAATTGAATTTGGTGTGTGATGAGAAATGGCGGTGCGCTCTCCTAACGAAACAAATGTATCATCGCTGCGGGTCAAAATAACATGATAACCTTTGTTACAAAGGATCGTGCTGATTTTCTCGACAATGTCCAAAGCAAGGGTTTTTTCGCTCACTCCAAAAGCTGCACGTCCACCCACATCATGACCGCCGTGGCCGGCATCCAAGACAACGGTATTAAATTTTCCCGTTCCACGATAATAGTCCATCGATTGGCAGGAAGTGAGAAACAAAATGCTCAGTACGGCTAAATATTGCCACCATTTGTATCTACCTCGTTCCATGGCGGCTATCATAGTTCGAAACAGAGCAAATTAAAAACAAAGTTTCAACAAACAATTAATCGCTACAACAGATTAATATTAAAAATATTACATCAATTATGCTAACAAAACGTATTATTCCTTGTTTGGATGTAGCTGACGGCCGAGTGGTCAAGGGAACGCGTTTTTTAGAGCTTAGGGATGCTGGAGATCCGGTGCAATGTGCGAAAATGTATGATTCACAAGGGGCGGATGAACTGGTTTTTTTGGATATCACCGCATCCCGTGACAATAGAAAAACGCTCATTGATCTGGTAGAACGAACTGCAAATGAATGTTTTATGCCGCTCACGGTGGGGGGAGGGGTCGGGGATATCGAAGATATCCGCACCCTCTTATTGGCGGGAGCCGACAAGATCAGCATGAATACTGCGGCAATTAGAGAACCTCGATTGATTAGCCGTGGCGCTGAAGCCTTTGGTTCGCAATGTATTGTAGTTGCGATGGATGTTAAACATGAGCCTGGATTCGGCTGGCGCGTTTATACTCATGGAGGACGTAACCCCACTTCGTGGGAAGCTGTGGCTTGGGCAGTTCAAGTGGAAACTTTAGGAGCAGGCGAGATCCTTCTCACGAGTATGGATGCGGATGGTACCTGCGAAGGTTATGATCTCAGAGCGACCCAATCTGTCACTCAGGCTGTCAGGATTCCTGTGATTGCCAGCGGAGGAGCAGGTCATCTCGGGCACTTGGCGCAGGTTTTAACAGAAGGGGGTGCTGACGCCGTTCTGGCAGCCAGTATTTTTCATTTTGGGAAATATACCATATTAGGCGCAAAGACATTTCTTGCTGCCCAAGGAATTCCAATACGGTTGTCTTGAAAAAACTGTGCCAGCATCTCGCCGCCGCGCTCGGCTTCACGCGGCCTTTGAAGCCAAACACAGTTTCTGCATAATATTGACAGTCTCGACGGCGGCCCGCACGTTGTGAACCCGAAAAATAGCTGCGCCCCTCAATATGCCTGAGACAATACAAGCGACCGTTCCGGCATCGCGCTGGTTGGGCTTTTGAATATTGAGCACGCTGCCGATCACATGTTTGCGTGAAACGGGCAAAAGAATAGGAAGCCGAAAGGTGTGCAGAGCCTCCAATTGGCGGTAGATCATCAAATTATCCTCGTCTTGTTTGGCAAAGTCGATTCCTGGGTCAAGTATGATCTCACTTCTCTCCATTCCGGCCTGTTCCGCCCATTTGATTTTTTCCTCGAAGAAAGATCGCAGTGACTCGAGAATATCCATGTATCGGACATGCCGATGTGGTACCTTAGGTTGCCCGATAGAGTGCATGATCACTAGAGCTGCACCGTGCTCAGCACAGATATGAGCATTTTCCGCAGTGGGAAGAGCTCCAATGTCATTGAGAATGTGTCCCCCTGAGGCTAAAACAGCCCGCGCCACGATGGGGCGCCACGTATTAATTGATAGAAGCGGGCAATACTTGCGTCTGGTGCTGCTCTGAATAACGCTCGCAACAGCAGAATCAAAATTTTGTACAAAAGGAAGAAGCCGTTGAATTTCTTCTTCCACCGTTATGGGAGCGCGATTGGTACGAGCACTTTCTGCTCCAACATCTATGATGTCCGCCCCCTCTGCGAACAGTTCGTGTGCTCGGTTGAGAGCCATTGACTGATTAGTACAGCCATCTCCGGAAAAGGAATCGTCATTAATGTTTAAGATTCCCATTACCAAAGGACGTTTTCCTAGCGGAATCTCAACACCGCGTGCCTTGAGTATCAACTGATCCATAGATGCTCTATAATGGGCGGGTATATTCTCCACGAACTACGAACCACGAATTGAGAGTGACAAAGCGATTTTTGGGATTTCTCCAAAAAATCGATGATTTTTCTTTGATAAGTTGCTTTAGTTCTGTATCTTGAAAATATTACAAAATAAACCGGTGTGAGTTTTTAGACTAAACCCCCTTCCAATTTGTGTTCTCATTTGTGCGATAGCTACCGATTTCAAAAAGAGAAAAATCGGTATGCCTGTTGCCGCTCCCATTACATAGCATTTCCTGATGACAATCCCACAGAAATTTATTCTTTCAATAATCGTCCAAGCTCAAATTTGCCAGAGTAAACCTAGTAGGTTATAGCGCATTTCAATTACGGAAATGATTTGGAGATTTGGAGTGAGCAACCCCGTTCCTTTACCGTGACTCATCCTTCTATGCGAATAGGCGTTATCGGTGCTGGTATTGTTGGTCTTGCAACGGCTCGGGAAATTCTTCGGAGATATCAAAATTTTTCTTTGATCATTTTTGATAAGGAGTCCGGTCCGGGGCGACACCAAAGTACTCATAACAGCGGAGTCCTCCATGCCGGGGTTTATTATCGACCTGGTTCCCTCAAGGCTCGGCTCTCAGTGGAAGGAATCCGGCGCATGACTGCGTTCTGTCGCGAAAAACAGATTGCGCATGAGATTTGTGGGAAAATCATTGTCGCGACCAACAATCAAGAACTGGGCCGCCTGCACGAATTAAAAGACAGGGGAATTCAGAATGGCCTGATGGGGTTGCGTTGGCTGAAGACTGATGAATTGCATGAGTTCGAGCCACATGCCGCCGGTATTGCTGGCCTCCACGTTCCTGAGGAGGGGATTGTGGATTATGGAGCGGTCTGCCGTTGTCTCCTGGATGACATTCAAGCCTCCGGGGGAACATTTATCAACAATGCTAAGGTTATCAAGATAGTACGCTTGCAAAACGAATGGCGTCTTTCCACCACCGCAGGAAGCTACGTGATGGATTATCTCGTAAATTGTGCAGGCCTCTTTTGCGACATGGTAGCGGAATTAGCCGGCGTCCCCAGAGATATGAAAATTGTTCCTTTTCGAGGTGAATACCATCAACTCATCCCCAAAGCGCAAAACCTTGTGCGTAATCTCATATATCCTGTACCTGACCCCGCCTTTCCATTTTTGGGCGTTCATTTTACTCGACTGATCCATGGGGGCATCGAGGCTGGGCCCAATGCAGTTTTGGCGCTTGCTCGAGAAGGATACTCAAAATCGGCCATTTCGCTACAAGATATGATGGACACGCTTTTGTTTCCGGGGCTCTGGAGATTTCTCCTGCGTTATCCTTCCATGTGTTGGGAAGAAATCATCCGCTCGTTCAATAAGAAACTGTTTGCGAAAGCGCTTCAAAAGCTAATACCTGAAATCACAGAGAATGACTTGGCACCGGGTGGCACAGGCGTCCGAGCACAAGCCATGCTGAGTAACGGAACTCTAGTACAGGATTTCTGCCTGGTGCAGAAATCCCATGCAATGCACGTGTTAAATGCGCCAAGTCCAGCTGCCACAGCATCACTGGCTATCGCAGACCACGTAGTCAACCAAATCGCATTGGCGGTTTAAGATCTATGAATACATCCGCCCCCCCATTTATGGATAGAAATCTATTAAAGCAATATGCAGTTGACCTTTCCGAGTCGCTGGAAAAAATTCCGCTGCCATCCATAGAAAATTTAGCATTAGCTTTTGAACGGGCTCGTGCTTCTGATCAGACAGTCTGGATTTGCGGTAATGGCGGGAGCTGCGCCACCGCCATCCATTGGGCCAACGATTTCTTATATCCGGTTGTGAAGCACGGAGGGAAGGGGATTCGTATTCACTCACTTTCCGGAAACGCTGCAGTATTAACTTGTTTGGGAAACGACATTGGGTACGACAATATTTTCAGTACCCAACTGGAAACAAACGCTCATTATGGAGATCTCTTGATCGTTCTTTCGGGAAGCGGAAATTCTCCCAACATTGTGAAGGCACTGGAAATAGGGCGAGATCTGGGAATGAAAACGTTCGCGATCGTTGGTTTTGACGGTGGAAAAGCCAAGAAGCTAGCGGATGAAGTGATCCATCTGGAAGTCCATGATATGCAAATAGCGGAGGATCTCCAGATGGTAGTTTGCCATATGCTCGTGAAATACCTCTATCATCTATTTCGTAACAATAAACCCGTACAATATGTCACTCAATAAGGTTCTTCCTTTTGAACAAGCATCAACTCATTTCGAAAAATTACGTACTGGCGGAAAAAAAATAGTCCAATGTCATGGAACGTTCGACCTGGTGCATCCTGGGCACATCTATCATTTGGAGGAAGCAAAAGCACTCGGAGACGTTTTAGTGGTTACAGTAACGGGAGAAAATTTTGTCAATAAAGGACCTGGACGTCCTTATTTTAATGACACCTTTCGTGCTAAATCCTTAGCAGCGCTTGCCTGCGTGGATTATATTGTTATCGTTCCCCATGTTGCCGCGGTGGAGGCCATTGAGTGTGTAAGACCGCATATTTACTGCAAAGGTACCGAATATGCTGATCCCACTGTGGACGTGACAGGCAATATTAGCGATGATCTCACGACGGTCGAAAAACACGGAGGGGAAGTTCAATATATCGGTTCCGTCGTATTCAGTTCGACTCAGATTTTAAATAATCATCTGGATCATCTGCCGAATCCTATTAAGAAATTTTGTAAAGCCTTGGCTGCAGATTTTCCACCCCATACTTTTCGCGATGCGGTGGATTCCTTTAAAGATATTCGTGTCCTATTGCTAGGAGACATTATTTTCGATCGATACAGTTACGTGAAAGTTCAAGGGTTGACTTCCAAAGCGAGCATCGTCTCCGCACATCATCTTTATGAAGAGACGCAGCCAGGTGGTGTGTTGGCCGTCTACCGCCATTTAAAACAATTCACACCGCATGTAAAACTGGTGAGCATCCTGGGTAAGGAAGATTGGGTTCGGCAAGAAATAAAAGGCCTCATCGAAAACAATGATAATCGCATTATCGAGAGCGACGATTTCACCAGCATTGTGAAGCATCGCTATCTCGGTGCGCCTCAACAAGGCAAGGAACTCAACAAATATTTTTCCGTTAATTTTATTGATAACACCCCTCCCGATCAAAACCTTCTCAATTCCGTGGAGGAGGTGCTAGCTAAAGAGATTAAGAATGTGGATCTCGTTGTTGTCATTGATTTCGGGCATGGCCTCATGCAAAGTCAGATTCGTGACTACGTCCAGGAGAAGGCTGGTTTTTTAGCTGTTAACTGCCAGACGAATAGTAACAACCATGGATTTAATATTATTAACCGCCAATATCGTAAGATGAATTGCTTTAGTTTGGACGAAACCGAAATGCTTTTGGCAGTAGGTCAACGGCACGTTGATTTCCTCGTAGCCTTGGAACAGCTCCGTAAACAATTTGGAAGCGCATATGCATGGCTGACGCGTGGCAGCGTGGAGACCGTCGGATTACATGAAGGAGAGGAACCTTGTGTGTGCTTTCCTCTGGAGGTCGAAATCACTGATACAGTGGGAGCCGGCGATGCCTTTTTTTCTCTTGCTTCTTTGGCGGCAACTAAGGGTTACAGTAATCGGTTCGCTACTTTCGTGGGGCAACTGGCCGGCGCTCAAGCAGTCAAAATCGTTGGAAATACTTATCCCATATCAAAAAGCACCCTCCTCAAAAGTGGCATGTCTTTATTAAATTTTTAATCATCTTATGAAGTGTCTTGTTACTGGCGCGGCGGGATTTATTGGAAGCCATCTCACGGATTTGCTAATTTCAAAAGGGCATGAAGTCATTGGAATCGATGATTTCTCCACAGGACGACAAAGTAATCTCAAAATTGCGGAAGCAAGTAACCGCTTTCGCCTGATTTCAAAAAGCGTTACAGACTTAACACATTCTGACATTAGAGACATCGGCAAGGTGGATTGGATTTTCCATCTGGCTGGGCGTGCGGATCTGGTGCCATCTATCCAAAATCCGGAAGAATATTTTCGCATCAACGTAGAGGGCACATTTCATATGCTAGAAATGGCACGGGTGCTTGAAACCCGTCGATTTATTTATACCGCAAGTTCGACCTGCTATGGGATCACTGATATTGTTCCTACCCCCGAGACAGCTCCGTGCATTGCAAGACACCCGTATGGTTTGACCAAATATCTCGGCGAGCAGCTTACCATGCACTGGGCACTAGTCTATAAACTCCCTGCATTATCGCTCCGGCTGTTTAACGTTTATGGCCCACGAAGCAGGACAACGGGTGCCTATGGTGCGGTCTTCGGAGTATTTTTAAAACAAAAACTTTCCCGTAAGCCCTTTACCGTTGTAGGCGATGGAAAACAGACCCGCGATTTCACATTTGTCACAGATGTTGCCAATGCTTTCCTGATGGCTGCGGAATCACCCATCACCGGTGAGACTATGAATGTGGGCTCGGGAGGAACCTATAGTATTAATCACCTCGTCGAATTGTTAGGTGGCGAGGTGGTCCATGTACCCAAGCGTCCCGGTGAACCTGATTGTACCTTTGCTGATACTACGCGCATCTGCGAGGCAATCGGTTGGAAGCCGCTGGTGGATTTCGAGACAGGCGTCAGCAAAATGTTGGAAGTGATCGCAGACTGGCGCGATGCGCCTCTTTGGGATCAACAATCGATTGCATTAGCAACAAGGGACTGGTTTCAGTATCTCGACACCAAATTGGAGGGTGCATTAGCCTAATCGTATTTATTCAAACACAAACTTTCTCCTATCAAATCATGAATCTTAAAACTGTCCTAGTCACCGGGGGCGCCGGTTATGTCGGTTCTGTCCTCACGCCGCTCCTATTAGAAGCAGGTTACCATGTGCGAGTCCTCGATCTATTTCTTTATGGGGACCATGTTTTCAGTTCATTAAACAATCATCCGCGTCTTGAAACCATAAAGGGCGACTTACGGAATCAGACCCTTCTCAAACGCACGTTAACCGGCTGCGACGCCGTCATTCATCTTGCATGCATCTCAAATGACCCTAGCTTTGAGCTGGATGCCTCTCTCTCGCGAAGCATTAACTATGATGCCTTCATGCCGCTAGTGGATATTGCGAAGGACAGTGGCGTTCAGCGATTCATTTATGCTTCCTCCTCCAGCGTTTATGGCATCAAAGAAGAACCGGATGTGACGGAAGAACTGGAACTGAAGCCACTCACAGACTACTCAAAATACAAGGCGTTGTGCGAAGAGGAACTCGAAAAGCGTCGTTCCCCTGGCTTTACGACCCTCACGCTGCGTCCGGCGACAGTTTGCGGCTATTCTCCCCGGTTACGGCTCGATCTTTCAGTAAATATTCTCACCAATCATGCGATCAACAATGGCAAGATCACGGTTTTCGGTGGAACGCAACTCCGCCCGAATTTCCACGTCCGTGATTGCGCGGAGCTTTACGTAAAATGCTTGGAATTCCCTTCGGAAAAAATTGATGGAAAAATTTTCAACGCCGGCTATCAGAACCTCTGTATCAGAGAAATTGCCGAGTTGGTGCGCGAAATAGTCGGAAAAGATATCGAAATTGAAGAGACTCCTGCTAACGACAATCGTTCTTACCATATTTCTTCGGAAAAAATTAAACAAGAACTAGGCTATGAACCCCGATTTACTATCCAGGATGCTATCCAAGAATTAAAAGATGCTTTTAAAGCTGGAAAAGTCCCTAATTCCATGAGTGACCCCCTTTATTATAATATCAAGCGAATGCAACAAGTTTGCCTTCAGTAGCAGATGGTGGCCAAGTTTATGACCCAGGATACCCGCAATCTGGAACAGATTTGTCGCGAAATTCGTTTCCAACTGATTGAACTTTCCCATCGTGCTCAAAGCGCTCATTTAGCCGGAGCTTTATCTTGCGTAGATCTCCTGGTGGCACTTTATTGGACCCAACTGAAGATCTCGCCCTCGGATGCTCTGCATCCCGAACGCGATCGTTTAATTTTTAGCAAAGGCCATGCCATCAGCGCGCTCTATGCGGTTTTGGCTCGCCGGGGTTTTTTTCCGGAAAGTCACTTAGCTCGCTACAATGAGGAAGGTGGGACACTGCCTGAACAACCCTCTCCCGGCTGCGCGCCCGGAGTCGAATGGGCGACCGGCTCATTGGGACATGGTTTGGGCGTGGGATTAGGGATGGCCTTGTCAGCGAAAATACTCGGACATGGATTCCGAACGTTTGTCTTGATGAGTGACGGAGAATGTCAGGAGGGCTCGGTTTGGGAGGCGGCAATGCTTGCCCCACGGTTATCTTTGGATAACCTAGTTGCACTAATTGATTTTAATAAATGGCAGGCCACCGGGCGCTCCTGTGAAATCATGGAAATGCAGCCCATGAAAGCCAAGTGGGAAGCATTTGGGTGGAACGTCCGTGAGGTGGATGGACATCATCTCTGTGCGATTGTCGATGCGCTGCAGGACCCGATTGAACAGATGAATAAACCGCTGATGATTATTGCTCATACGGTCAAAGGGCGAGGCATTTCCTTTATAGAAGATGATAATAACTGGCATTATCGTTCCCCATCTGCAGTTGAGGTGGAACAGGCCAAAATGGAGCTTCAGCTCGCATGAGAAATGCTTTTGCAGATGAGATTTTGAAGCTCGCAATAGCGGACCAACGAGTTGTCGTCCTGAGTGGTGACATTGGAAACCGCCTCTTTGACAAGTTCAAGGTGGAATGCCCCCGGCGGTTTTATAATTGTGGGGTCGCAGAAGCAAACATGATGAGCATGGCAGCCGGTCTGGCCAGTTGTGGCTTGCGTCCGGTTTGTTATACTATCACCCCATTTGTGACCACTCGTTGCCTTGAACAGATTAAAGTGGATGTCTGCTATCATCATGTCCCAGTGATCATTGTTGGAACAGGTGCCGGTCTTTCCTATGCATCCCTTGGTTCCACTCACCACTCTTTTGAGGATCTCGCAATTATGCAGGTGTTGCCGGGGATGAATGTCTTAGCCCCTGGAGATGCTAATGAACTTCGAGCCTGCTTGCGATCAGCGTTACAGAGTTCCGGTCCATCGTATCTGAGAATTGGAAAAAAGGGGGAACCGGTCATCTACCCGGAAGTTCCGGAATTTAGCTTTGGGAAATGGCGTGAAGTTCAACCCGGAAAAAATGTGGCATTACTTGCTGTCGGAAATATGCTGCCAGTTGCTCTGGACATAGTTAAAAGGCTGAGATCGCATGACATTTCAGTGTGGGGCAGCGCCAGCGTCAAGCCCCTGGATGAAACTTTTCTTTTCAATGCATCAAAACGGTATCGAGCGATCGTAACCCTGGAGGAACATTCTCTTCTTGGAGGATTTGGCTCGGCAGTTGCAAGCTGGTTTGCCACTCATCCGCAATCAGTCCAACCGAGACTACTTTGTTTTGGCATCAAAGATCAGTTTATGCATGAAGCGGGTGAACAAGCACATGCGCGCCGTTTATTTGGAATTGATGCTGATTCAGTAGCCAAAACTTTGAATGCATCTCTCGGCACATGAAGATCGGGGTAGATCTGGATAATACACTCGTCTGCTATGATAATCTCTTTCATAGAATTGCGGCTGAACAAAGCTGGATACCCGCATCGACTCCTGCGACCAAAACCGAGGTTAAAGCAGCCGTCCTCCGTAATTATGATAATGCCACATGGACTGAACTACAGGGACTCGTCTATGGCGAAAGACTCTGTGAAGCGGAGCCTTATCCCGAGGCGTTGGAGTTTTTTAAAAAATGTAAAAATCAAGGATATATCACCTGCATCATTAGTCACAAAACTCAGTATCCTGCGATCGGTCCGCAGTGGAATTTACGTCAGGCGGCTTTGGATTGGTTGAGTTGTCGAGGATGGCTGGATGAAAAGTTAACAGGACTCCATCATGGTGATATTGAATTTACCGATACCCGTGAGGCTAAAGTAGCTGCCATTAAGAGACGAAATTGTGCAATATTTATAGATGACCTGCCGGAGATCTTTCAGGAAACAGGATTTCCAGAGCAGACTCAGCGATATCTCTTCGATCCGAATGACAGTTTTTCTCATTGGTCAGACGGAGTTCGTGTGAATAGCTGGCTGAAATTTCAAAAATTAATTTTTTTGGGAAGATGACATCCGCTACACATTCGATGACCTCATCACTTGAGAGTCTTGCCCAAAATTTATTGGACCGTGTCGGGTTTAATAAACCTTTTACTCTTTTACTTTTGCCAGGGGGACGCAATAATCGAGTCTTTCGGCTGGAAAGTACCGGTAAAACATTTCTTTTTAAACAATATTTTTACAGCCCGGACGACCCACGGGATCGACTGAAGCACGAATACCATCTTCTTGAATATCTTTGCGCTTCAGGGTCAACTTATGTGGCTCGACCTTATGCCGCTGATCCCGCAAATCACGTGGCTCTCATGGAATTTATCGAAGGAACTCGTATTGAACTTGCTGACGTCAGTGCTTTCCATGTCGATCAGGCCATTGAATTTTTTCGAGATTTGAATCGTAGAAAATTCAGCGAAGCAGCTCGCGCCTTGCCGTCGGCCTCCGAAGCTTGCTTCAGTTTGACTGAGCATTTAAACACTACTCAGCGCCGAGTGGATCGATTGAAGAATATTTCTTCAAAACTCCCAGTAGATTACAAAGCACAACAATTTATTAGAAATGCGCTGATGCCCCTCTGGTTTTCAATTCGTCTCCGAATTGAATCTGAAATCCTGGATGACAAGATCCTCCTCTCTGCGGAACGGTGTCTGTCACCTAGTGATTTCGGGTTTCATAATGCGTTACACCAAGTCGATGGATCTGTAAAATTTGTCGATTTCGAATACGCGGGTTGGGATGATCCTGCTAAATTAGTTGCAGATTTTGCTAATCAACCGGACATGACATTGGACAGACAGTATTCTGATCGATTCAAAAATGCTGTCATAGAAACCCATCACGATCCGGAGAAATTACGTCGGCGCATCGCTCTGCTCGAGCCCCTATATCAAGTAAAGTGGGCATGCATTTGCCTAAACGATTTTCTTCCGATCGGAGAATCCCGCAGAAACTTTGTCGGAGTAGAAGAGGAAACCAGAAAATCATTTCAGTTGGAGCGCGCCAAAAAGATGCTGGATCGAGCATTCTCGAGCTAACACTACAGTCGGTAGTTCGTAGTCAGCCCGTGTTCAATTTGCAACTGAGAACCACGAACTATCAACTACCAACTGTAGAGGTAGCTGGCGGAGTCAGTCATCCACAGTGGCCGGTTAACGACTGCCCTCCTTCTTCAAAAACTAGTTTTCTAAGATCTTGATTTTAAAATAATAATCATAGATGGTTTCCGTCTCTTTCAGAACATATTAATGGCCCAGCTCAGAAATTTTGTCACACCCTTACATAAAGCTACGCGTCGAGATTATCTCCAGCGCATGATCAATGACAAAGTGTTATGCATGCGCAAAGCCAAGGAGTACGAATTTGACTACTGGGATGGAGACCGGAAGTTTGGCTACGGGGGATACAAATACCTTCCCGGGCGTTGGAAACCTGTTGCGGAAGCGTTGATTCGGACGTACGGACTCAAACCCGGCTCCAAGGTGTTAGATGTGGGTTGCGGTAAGGGTTTTCTTCTCTACGAAATGCAACTTTTGGAGCCGGGCTTGCAATTATCCGGTTTTGATATTTCTCAGCATGGTCTTGCAAGTACAATTCCTGAATGTAAGGCAACACTCTTTCGCTATCGGGCGCAAGATGCATATCCTTTTGGAGATCGGGAATTCGATCTTGTGATCTCTCTTGGCACCTTGCACAACTTACGGATTTTTGAATTAAAGACTGCTTTGGCGGAAATCGAACGTGTCGGCAAGCAAGGCTATGTGATGTTAGAAAGTTATAGAAACGAACAGGAACTTTTTAATCTCGAATGTTGGGCGTTAACCTGTGAATCGTTTTTTGATACGGCCGAATGGATTTGGATTTATAGAAACTTTGGTTTTACTGGTGATTACGAATTCATCTATTTTGAATGAAAGCCGCGATTCTAGTCGAAAATAACAAGCCACTCATCGTGGCAAATTTGACTGTACCGGAAGATCTCTCCTATGGGCAGATACATGTGAGACTGCATTACAGTGGGATCTGCGGCGCCCAAATCAATGAAATCGAAGGCGCCAAAGGACCGGATAAATTTCTTCCGCACCTTCTTGGACACGAAGGCTCCGGCATCGTCGTCCGAACGGGACCTGGGGTCAAAACAGTGAAAGACGGAGATCACGTCGTATTGCACTGGCGTCCCAGTTCAGGAATTCAGGCGGAACCTGCAAAATACAGATGGAATGATAAGATCATCAATGCAGGCTGGGTGACGACATTTAATGACGAAGCTATTATCTCGGAAAATCGCCTCACTGTGCTTCCAAAAACATTCCCACTCCGCTTAGCGCCGCTTTTTGGTTGTGCGGTAACGACCGCAGTTGGAGTCATCAATAACGATGCGCATCTCAAGATAGGGCAATCCATCGTCATTTTTGGAATCGGCGGGGTCGGACTCAACATCGCTCAAGCGGCCGAAATGGTGTCCGCTTATCCTATTATCGGTGTGGATATTCTGGACTCAAAAATTCAGATGGCTAAATCCTGGGGAATAACGCATGCATTCAATTCGACAAAGACGGCCAATCTTAAAGAAGAGATTCTGAATTTGATAGGGGAGCAAGGCGCCGATGTTGTAGTGGACACTACCGGCCGAGCTCCAGTAATAGAATTAGCATATGATCTGACGCATCCGGATGGACGTACCATTCTCGTTGGAGTGCCAAGAAAAGGAGACAATGTAAATATTTATACCTTGCCACTCCATTTCAAGAAGGTCTTTACAGGTTCACACGGAGGAGATTCTGTGCCGGACGCTGACATTCCGCGATTTGTCCGATTAATAGAACAAAAAAAAATGCAACTTGACGGGCAATTCACACATGAGTTTGGTCTCGACGATATTAATGAAGCGCTCCGGATGTTTCGATCCGGAGAGGCGGGGCGAGTGTTGATCAACATGAATTAGTTGCGGCATCGCTTTACAGCGAGTCTTATCGACAGAATGAGAAGAATAGGAAAAAAGTCAATTATGCGGCAATGTTTTGGGCCGGAGATCCCTCCATATGCTGTAACAGTTAACAAATTCTGAATAAGTTATGACAAATATTATCATCGGATTTGTTTTCGGATTTTTGCTTATCGTGGCATCGATGCACGGTAACCACGCGATGTTTGATGCCGTGCCATTAGGAGGTTGGACATTTTTGATATTATATCTTGCGTTTCACCTTACATTTTTAACGTGTGTATCCGCTGAATGTCCTGTTGGAGTAGTAAGAAAGAAACATTTCACATCGAATGTTTTGATTTACTTATTTATCTTAATAGTAGTATTTCCATTAAGTATCTGCTTGATGTCTTGGTTTAAATGGGGATGGGCTGTAGCAGTGGTAAGCCTTGCATGTTTTATCCGAATGTATTTTGGAATTCGAAAGGGGGGATGCTTCAATTTGCGCCTCCCTGAGATTCTTCTAAAAAAAAATGTATGGGTGCAATTGATATGGTTGATTGGATTTGTTGCAGTGGTTGAAACTGCAAAATCATTTGATTTATTAAATGGTGATTTTGAAACTTCGGGAATACGGCTACTGGCATTTAACGGTGCCAGATTACTCTTTGTTGTATATCTTGGGTTTGCTCTTTTCCAAATCGGCCTGTGGATACTTTCCATCGGGCGAAAATGGTGTCAGAATGAAATTAAAATCGCCACATCAGAATATATAATCTTATGTACGACTTTTGGTGGAGCATTGGCAACGATTATCCTATTTATCCTTGGATTAGTTCACCTCTATTATACTTGGCTAGTACTTTTGATTGCTTTACCGGTTGTTTGGAACAGCGGGAAATGGGTTCTACCGGCTGCTGAAACACTTTGCTCCGGAATTAATTTATTTTTCCGTAGAAAGTCCTTTTTCCAAGCATTTCCTTTGTGCCTTTTAGTCGCAGCATTGTTGGTTGGTATCGTTTTGACAATTATCGGTAAGGCCATTTGGCCGGGAGATGCAGGGGGGGATGTCTACAGTCATTATCTTCCCTATTATCGCGAAGTAATAGCAAAACATAGCCTGGAACCCAACGCGGTGTGGTACCACTATTATGTTTCAAAGGCTGCGGGGCTGTTCTTTTTTGCAATGCTTTTGATCGACGAGCTAGGAGGACAACTAGTCACACTCCTCTTCCATTTTATTAGTGCTTTCATTATTTACGACTTGGTGGTACGAGCGACGAAGGTTTGCATGGCGGGTCTTTTTGCTGTGCTCCTTTTTATTTACGTTTATATTCCAGTATACACATGGGGTATCTTCCTAAAACACCATGAGCTCATGGGAAGCGGGATTTTGTTCGTTATCTGGTTTACTCTTTTTCTTGGAAGACAAAAATCACTGGGATGGCGGAACTACGCATTGGGCGGCAGCCTCTTTTCGGCCGCCTTTGCGATGCAATTCCCAACTGCGGCCGCTTTATTAGTCCCATTATTTTGCTTGGCTGGTCTCGGGTTTTTTTTGACAAAGCGCTTCCAAGCAGCTAAAAGCGTAAGCTTGTTTGCCTTGGTGGGGCTTATTGCTATCGGTGTATTGATAATTTTTAACCAGTTGCAGACCGGCATGGGGATGGAAACACCGGCAAGGTTGTTTTGGAAAATGGCAAACCAGCAAAAATTTTCACAGTGGGTCAGTCCCTACCTTATGGTATATCTTAACGAGGGATCAACCGGCGGCGTTGGAACTATTATTTCTCCATTCGCTAAATTAATTAACATTTCCGGACTTGCAAAATTACTCAGACTTGACTACCTGCGCATTATTTATCCATTGCATTTTGCATTGATACCAATAACATTACTAATAATGGCATTAATTGCGTCATATAAACTAAATAATGGTAATAGGGTTGTTATTATTTCATTATTGGTTGCGTTCGCATGGATAATATCGTCTATATTTAATCATCCGGTATCCGCAAAAGAACAGATGATTTTTATTAGTTTGGCATCAATTGTTACATTTATACTATTTTATCCGGAAGTTCAAAAAAGGATATTTGCACCTCGTATGGTCTATTCGATGCGGCGTCAAACGCTTTTTGATATCGCGGTGGTGTTATCTGTTGTAACGACATTAGCATGGGTGATGGCAAATGTTGTGGACCAGCCGGTCTCGATTTATCGGATGTTTTCGTTCCTCTGCGCGATATCGATTGTTGTTGGTGTCACAATTTGGACGTTTCTGCTAATACTGGTACGCCGCCATTTGTTATTAACGATTACGGTCAGAAAGGTGTTCACGGTTGGACTGCTATTAACAGTTGTCTTAACGGCTTCGTCCGGAATGCTATTGAGAATGAGGGAAAATATCCATTCTCAGGTGAAGTTTGCGTTAGGTGTTTGCGATGCAGAAGCGGCACTTTCCAGTACGGTTGATCCGGCTACTAGGGATTCATCCGCTTGGCCACTGTATCTTCGGGCTCGGAAATTAGTAGGCCCTCAGGTCCCCATACTTACTTTTGGAATTAATGGAAATCGAATAGGTACTTCATTTGCGTTTCCAGGCGCAGGTTTGCAAAGTGAAGTTTCCTACAGCCTTGGTCCCAAATGGCACACGATAATATTTGGGAATCCCGAGGAAGCTGAGGATGAGTTAAGAAAGCAAAATATTAATTACTTCCTTGTGGATTGGGCTTCTGAGTATTTATTTGGCGGCGTTCCATTTAGCCCTTTATTTGATCCGGATGAGCTGACCAAACGTTTTTCGCTAATTGCTGATTACGGCGGAATTTGGCTCCTCGGATGGAAAGGTATGGGCGGAAACCCTCTGACTGCTGATGAGATCCAAATTTGGGAATTGGTTCGAAACGGTTGCATGAGCCCATTATTAGATAACAGAATTTCCGATTTGCTTTCATCGAAAATATTAGATATAATGTCCTCTCCATCGGATATACATATGATCGAGCGATTGCCGGAAATCGCAGAGCAGCTTAAAAAGGAAGCGGATAATGTTTTACCGGTGTCACTGAGACCATCCACGCGTATGGCAATCACGCACGGTCTTCTGGAAAATATTACTCGAATTATGCAGGAGCTTCGTATTGAGCGGCCGAAATATCAAGGCGATGATAGCAACTGGCGGCGTGGGGTTGCGATGGATATTTCCAGAGTTATTTCGGAGTCTATGGCCATAAACATAAAAAATCTTATTTATTCTTGTGTGCGGGTTAAAAATGATGAACCCGATGCGGAATGGTATCGTAATTTACAAAATTGCTCGGTTGCTACAAAAAAAATGTTGGGCATATATGAAAATGTTCGCGAAATTTATATGTATAATGAGGGAAGAACAACAAATATACTGCGCAAGCCGGAGCTGCCTCAAGTTACGGGTTGGCAGTAGTGCCTACTATCACGAAAATGCCTAGAGAACGATATCTATCACTGGACGGAGTTCGCGGATTAGCTGCTATTTTAGTTCTTATAGCGCATATCATTGATACTGTCTTTACACCAGCGGCAATGATTCCACATACAATCGCGGACGCGAGTGCAAAGATGGGTATGACACTGTTTTTTGTTCTCTCCGGCTGTGTCATGTACTTAGGATACGGAAAGATGTTGCCTTGGAGTTGGCACTCAACAGTAAAATTTTTCGGAGCGCGATTTGCAAGATTATATCCGCTCTATATCACTTGCTTTCTTTTTTATGGAGCAGCTTCCGCTTTAAGGGATAATCCCGTGGTTACCGGGATCTATCTTACGCTGAGTCAGTCTTGGGTAAATGTTCAGTTTCGCACATTTCCTCCGGCATGGTCAATTAGTACGGAATGGTTTTTTTACATAGTGTTTTTTGTTATCTTTCTTCAGATGAGAGGATGGTTAATAGGAAGTCGTGCAATATCTCGTGTTCTCCGTATGTTTTCTAAATCGCTCCACCTCTGGTGCGCCATCGTGTTGTGTTGTTTGGGTATTCATATATTATTATTTTCTAATTTAGAGACACTGGCAGGCCAGCTTGCTTTTTTGATGAATACACCTAAAAATAATATTAGCTCTTGGTTGCAGTATGCTAGTCCGTATGTCCGCGTGCTCGAATTTATTGTGGGAATCGTAACAGGAATGTGTGTAGTAGCGCATGATGGAAGAAAACGCGATTTGTGGATTATATTAGGAATGGGAATCCTGGTATCGGGCATGTTGCTATTAGTAGCTAATGCGACATTTAGGCAATATCTGTTGTGCAACTTTCTTTTTGCGCCGATGCTGTCCGCGCTTATTATTGCAGCAACTAGAATCCATTTTGTTATGAAAATATTTGTATCCCAGTTTATGGTATTTTCAGGAATGATTAGTTATTCGATATATTTGCTGCAATTTGCAGTTATTACGATCGTAAATGTGTTGATCACCGATGGCGATCTGGTGACGAGGCTTACGAAGGGTATGGTGATCGTTTTATTTACATACTGCATCGCATATGGTTCTTATCAAATTATTGAGCGGCCATGTGCTTTAGCTATTCGTAACCTAATTAACAAAATCTCCCGGAGACGGCCTTATAAGGAGAAATCAATTGATGTTGTAATTTCGACTCCTCCTGTTGAAGGATAAATGGGGAGCGCTATGAATACAAACATTGGAAGAGAGTCTTTGGTTGGTGGAAGATGGTATTTTGAGGCCTTGTTTCACTGGTGTTTGCGTTGTTTAAGATCGGGTGATTTTATCATCCTCTCGTTGTCGGGTATAGCATCTGCTTTATTTGCAATGATCAATCCGTTCATTTTTTATCCCGATTCCGAGCAATATCTTTTATCGGCTATGGCAATTATTGGTGATCCGCATGGCAAGTTCTATTATTATAGAACATTGGGTTATCCGTTGCTCATGTTACTCTGTGGCACTATCTATTTTGGCAGCCTGATACCGCTCATTGTCGTACAATACTGTGCGAGTGCCGTAGTGCCCTGGTTGGTCTATCGAACGATCCTGCAGATTGCACCTCGCTATGCGCTCATTTGTGGCACTCTTTGCATTGTTTCATTAAGTCCATATTATTTGTCGTCTGTTATTATGACAGATCAACTATCAATGACGCTTATGTATATGGCGATATTGTTTGTTGTCAGATATATCTATTTTAACCGATTGGGTGACATACTGATAGTGGTAGCGTGTGTCTTTTTCTGGATGACCATGCGCCCTGCCGCAACGCTTGCATATGTGGCTATTGTCATTCCGCTCTTTTGTTTACTTGGCAAGCGAGTATGGAATCATATTATGATGTCGATTGCTTGTTTGTTATTAGCGGTCTGGTTCAATGGATTTCTTGGAAAAGAAATAGTATCGGGCTATAACAAACGGGTTCATGCGTATGAAAAAATCGACTGGGCATCGTTTTCCGGGAAGATGTTTTTCTGGAATATTTATGGACCTGGTGCGCTGTTAACTGGGCGGAATACCATTTTATTGGAAAATGGGCCTTATTCCCGAAAAATGTTTGATGTACTCGTTCAATGGGGGCGCGAAAATCCACTGGGTATACAAAGTTATCTTAAGACTGATGATCCAATAGATTATGCCAGGCGAGTTATGGGTGCCAAAGATCTGTTCTCTCACTCGTTGATCTGGCGCGCTACAGATGAAATACTAGGACCAAAAGAAGCAGATCGACTCTGCTGGTTTGTTGCTTTGGAAGGTTTATGGATGCTTCCAACTACAGCGCTTCTTTTCTGGGATGGGACTGTAGACTTCTTTATGAACGGGGATGTCGTTTATAATGGCGGCGAGCGGCTAGCATGGAATGCGAGGGGTTTGAGTGAATCGCGACTACTCCCCTACATTCCGGCCACGATTGGTATCCCGGAATCGATCAAGCAAGAATTGAGGAATTCTTTTTCGAGGGTGAACAATAGAGTTGGTGAGCGGCGACTTCTACGGTTAGGCGCCGGGTTATTCTACTGGCAGACAGCTATCAAAATTATAGCTGTGTTGGTCTGTGTTGCGTTGGGCGGGTTGCTCTGGCGAGCGCCCTGCCTTCTCCGGGTTACGGCCGCAGTATTACTATCGCTCATCCTTTATCAGGCCGTCATCTGTTCGCTGTTTGCTTCTCCCCATTTCCGTTATATTGTGCCAATGATTCCTGCATTTCTGATGCTCGCTACTTGTTGTATGGAAGGTTTTCGAGTGACAAGAAGACAGGAAACGCTACCAGTGGCTGGGATGCCAGATAATGCGCTGGAGACGACCTGATGCCAGCTTGCCATGATGATTCATAAAAAACTGCTCCCCCCTGCTTGAAAAGCCGATTTTAGTCGAAATATAAGTAAATGACTGCCAATACATTGAGGCTGTTTCTTATTGACAATTCAGTTGGGGGATCACGTAATGGTATTTACTGTGGAAACTCTCCAATTGCCATCTGATCCATTTCTTTCGCTTTTCGTAGCTTGCTGCAATGAACGCGCAAATATTGTTGGTACCTTGTGTGCTGTACGGGATGCGTGTACGGAGGTGGAAATTAGTTATGAGATTCTCGTTATTGATGACGCTAGCACTGATGATTCGGTCGAAATCATACGGGCATGGATGGCGGAGCATCCTACGGTGCCGATCCGTTTGATCCGGAATGCAGTGAATCAGGGTTTGGCCAAGAATTTTATTACAGGAGCTGGCTTGGCAAACGGTGAATGGTATCGTTTAATTTGTGGCGATAATGTTGAACCAAAGGAAACATTAAGTGCGATATTTCGGAGAATCGGGCAGGTGGACGTACTGCTTCCTTACCACGTCTGTTGTCCTGGAAAAGTCTGGACCAGAAAGATAATTTCCTGGTGTTATACTTGGGCGGTCAATATTTTGAGCGGACATCGCATCCGATACTATAATGGATTGCCGGTGGCACGAAGAGAACATGCCGGAATGCTTTGTAGCCCCAAGTTAGGTTTTGGTTTTCAAGCGGACTATGTTACGCAACTTCTTGATTTGGACTTAAGCTGGCTCGAGATAGGTGTGCAAACGTACGAACGGAGAAACGGAGTTGCAAAGGCATTCACAATGAAGAATTTTCTCGGGGTTAGCATGCTTTTTCGGCGGCTTCTGAGACGTCGGCTGAAGCGCTTAATTTTTAGGGTAAAGCCGACCCTTGATGAGATAGCGATTAAAAATTTACCCGAAACATAATTGTGCATCAAACAAAGGAAAAACAATATCAGGTTTTACTTGGATATTCACGTAATGAAGAACTAGGTTTAATGAGCAGCCAAGTCTGGCGTGATGATCCTCGCCGCCTTGGATTTTTACTCTCTCGTTACAAATTTGTATCCAAAATGCTCAGCGGGCTTTCTTCGGTTCTGGAAATTGGATGTGCGGATGCTTTTGGAAGCCGCATTGTAAAACAAGAAGTCGGGCAACTCGTAGCAACGGATTTTGATCCCATATTTATTGAAGATGCGAGGAGCCGTGTCGATCAAAAATGGCCGATAGAATTTAGAGTCCACGACATGCTCGGAGGTCCGGTTGATGGCCTATTTGACGGTGCTTACTGTTGCGATGTCATCGAACACATCGATCCGCTCAATGAGCATCTGTTCATACGAAATATTGCTGCCTCAATCAAACCGGAGGGAGTTGTGATTATAGGGAGCCCCTCAATAGAATCGCAAATTTATGCTTCAGCAGTCAGCAAGGAGGGGCATGTCAATTGCAAATCCGCTAAGGATTTGAAGTCTCTTTTGCGGCATTATTTCCAGAATGTTTTCATCTTTTCCATGAATGACGAGGTAGTACATACGGGATATTATCCGATGGCACATTATTTGTTTGCGCTTTGCTGTTCGGTAATTATAGAGCAAAAAAAGTGAGTCTGTTAATTATAGGGAGCGATAGCGTTATTGGAAGCTCATTGAAAGCAGCTTGCTTAAAGCAACGTGTTCCATTCCATGAAACTTCGCGGCGGCCTCATATAACCGGGGATATCATTCATTTGGACCTGTCGGAAGATCCGTCGCACTGGCATTTGCCTGTAGGGCTTCAAGCGGCGGTTATCTGTGCAGCGGCAACTCGGATCTCGCAGTGTGAAACCGATCCGTTTCGAACTCGTCGTATCAATGTCGAAGCTCCAGCCATTCTGGCAAAACTCCTTCAAGCGCGAGGAACGGCGATTATATTTTTGTCGTCCAGCCTAGTCTTTGGAGGTCACAGAAGGGCCGCACAGTGGGACGATCCGCTGAGACCGGAAACTACCTATGGGCATCAAAAGGCGGAAGCGGAACGGCTGGTCACAAAGGCTGGTCCGCATGTGGCGGTTTTACGCATTACAAAAGTGGTGCACACTTCAATGTCTTTGTTCGCGGAATGGGCAAATCGCTTAAAAGACCGGCTTGTAATTGAGCCCTTTTTCGATATGACTTTTAGTCCAATTCCAATTTCTCTGGTGACCGAAACGATTCTGGCATTGACAGAAGATTTTGTGCCGGGGATTTTTCAACTATCCGGAGATCGAGATATTAGTTATTCGACTGCTGCATTGTTATTAGCAAAACACCTTGGCACTCCTGCTTCTCTAGTTCAGCCGCGCCGTGCGAGTGATTGTGGAATAATGACTCCGGCTCGCCACACTGCCTTAATACCGAATTTGCCCGTATCGAGACCGCTAGCTTGTCCAACAGTCGAAGATACACTAACTAATCTATTTAAGCATTATTAGACTACTAGTGGTACAATAAATTACGATTATTATGGTTACTTATAGCATAATACACTGGCATCTTAACGTAACGCCATGAGCGAAGTCATAGGACAGGTTAAACCCTTTGTAGATTTTTATACGGAAAAAGGGGTCATTCCAACCCGGCAGAACATTACAAATCTTCCTCAACATTTTCAGAGAAGAGAAGCATTATATCGTCAACTTGGATTGGTGCCTTCATTAATTCAAGGACTGTCTGTGCTGGAATTTGGTCCCGGCAGCGGACATAATGCAATTTACACGGCATCCTGCAATCCCGCACGGTATGTTCTGGTTGATGCAACTCCCGCCAGCCTGAACACCACTCAATCCGAATTGCTCAACCGGTATCCTCACGGGAACTTTAGCATAATAGACTCAGATATCCTTACTTTTCACAGTGGGGAACAATTCGAGCTTGTGCTTTGTGAAGGAGTCATTCCGACGCAGTTAGATCCAACTGCGTTCCTTATACATGTCGCATCATTTGTACGCACAGGAGGGTTACTTGTGATTACCTGTATGGACAGTATTTCAATCTTCCCGGAGATATTGCGACGCTACGTGGCTCGGCGTGTGATTAGCAACGAGCGCCATTTTCACAGTCAAGTTCAACTACTCGTAGAATTTTTTGACGAAGATTGTATTTCTCTTCCCGGGATGTCGCGCAGAAAAGAAGATTGGGTAATCGATCAGCTTCTTCATCCTTGGGGTGGTCCACTATTTTCAATCCCTGAAGCGATTGATGCTATTGGTGCTCAGTTTGATATTTATGGCACCTCTCCGAATTTTATAACAGATTGGAGATGGTATAAGGATATTTGTGGAACGCAATTTGAGTTTAATCAACGGGCGATTGAACAATTTTATTCCACTGTACATAATTTTCTGGATTTTCGCTACACATCACTACCGATTGAATCGGCTACAAACCGTATATTGAAAGGTTACACAGACCACATTTATGATCGGATTTTTGCTGAGGAACAAACTGGCGATGCTTATACAACCGGGGAACTACACGGAGATTTGCTGCGGATCACAGAAGCCTTGCCTCTAGCTCATCCGGAAACACTGAATGCATTGGATAATTTTATATCCTGTCTCACTCACGAGCAATTTGACCAATTAAGTGAATTTCGCAAGCTCTGGGGAAGAGGTCAGCAGTATCTGTCATTTATCAAACGATAACTCAGTACATTAAAATAAAGCTGTTGAAACAGTCAGTATGAGACAACGGATTACAAATAAAAAAATAAGTGAATGAGTTTATGGAAAAGGTCCTCTGTCACGTCTGTAGTTCTCCGGAACTTTATGAACACGAAGGTTACGGGAGGTTGAAGCGAGTCACCTCGGACTGCAAGCCATGGGAAGCAGGAGGACGGTTGTATAGTTGTGGCGTTTGCGGCTGTACTCAAGCGTTGTGTGATGACGCATGGAGAGATTCGATTCAGTCAATTTATCGTGATTATACGATTTATTATCAAGGAGGCGGGGAAGAGCAGCGGGTATTTGATACGGTGACAGGCCGGGCGCGCTCCGAATGGTTGCTCGAGTGTATTGGGCGAGCACTCCGGATGCCGGAGAACGGGCGTGCGTTAGACTTTGGCTGTGGTAATGGACAGTTTTTAAAGGCATTTGGATCGGTCTATCCTGAGTGGAAGTTATCGGGTGTGGAATTTGACGAAAAATATCGCACTGTAGTGGAAGCGTTACCCGGGGTTGAAAAATTTTATACAAAGACCAATTTCGCCAGTGTTTTTGATTTTATTTCTTTCGTTCACGTATTGGAGCATATTGAGTCTCCCATTACCTTCCTCAAAGAAATGCGGGCGAAGTTATCACCAAATGGTCTGCTTTTTGTAGAGCTTCCTTCCTATGAGAATAATCCATTTGAGTTGCTGATTATCGATCACGCAACGCACTATTCGCTAGAGAGTGCTCAATGGACCTTAAGTCAGGCGGGATTCTCTCCTTTCGTCGCCAGTCGCAAATGGGTGTCGAAGGAATTGAGTATTCTTGTAAATATGGAAAACAAGCCCCGTTTATCTTATTCTTGTTCCTCACCAAGCTCCGTTGATGCGGCAATTTCCTGGCTACAGCAGGTAGCGGAAAAAGCCCGTAAAATGAGAAAAGAATCCGATGCTTTTGGGATATTCGGCACTTCAATTGCCGGTACCTGGCTGGCCGCCGAACTCGGCGACGCACCTGACTTTTTTGTAGATGAAGATCAAAACCGGATTGGGCACACACATCTGGGAGCTCCAATTTACGCGCCGTGTGATGTTCCGAGTGAGAGCGTCGTATTTGTTGCTCAACCGCCGTCTATTTCATCTCAGATTGTAGCTCGACTTGAACAAGATCATGCCGTATGTCATTATGCAACGGCGTAACTCATTCTTATTAGAATTATTATAGTTATTAACTAGGTATTCATGTTGCACATCGATTGCTATCGCGGTTATGACGGATTTGTCTATACTGCAACAGCGTGTGCATTTTTCAGATAGGAATCCATGTCTTTTTCCCATAAGCTCCAATATTATCTTTTAAATTATGGCCAAAGCCAGTATTTGGAGTCCCTTCTGGGGGAAGTCAGTAATTTTGATCCCGACCTAGTGTTATGTAAAGTGCTGGATGATGGTTCTCCGAGGTATATTCAACATGAAGTTGCTAGTAGAGTAGGCCGACATCAAAATATTGAAGTGAGCTTGTACCCTATTAATCGGGGTACACTGTTTATGGTAAATGAATGCCTCAGAACTTCTGCTGGGTACTATACTTATATTAGTGGTGGAGATGACGCGTCGTGTCCGGCAGCCCTGCAACGTGCACTATCGTGCTTACCGGACGAAGCGGATGCCCCCGTAGTGGTGTCGGACTTTTATGTTATTAATGTAGGTAAAAAATCCAGTGTCTATGTTGAGGCTATCCTCCCGAGGCGCTGGATGAGCGGTGATCAGATGTCTCCGGAGAAAGTGAAGGAATTACAAAAAGGCGAAGAGATGTATATTGCCAGCCACGGCGCTCTCGCGCCAACAAATGCCCTGCGTGCAGCAGGCGGTTTTCCAAGGGAGATGAAATGGCATTGCGATTGGTTTTCCTTCCATGTTGCCGCCTTACGAACTGGCATTCGTTATATTCCGGCACCGTTGGCCTGTTGGCGGCAGAGTGATGCGGGATACAGTCAGTCATCAAGGTCGGCACCTAAACAGCAAAGGAAGGTCCTACGTGAGATCTTGTCCAATTTAATAAAATCTGAATATCAGGATGTTCGTAATACTATTTTGAGTCCAAGTATGACTCCGCTGCTGGAGGATATTAACCGTCAACTTGTATTAGCGATTTGTTTGTGGCCAAGGTATTGGCAATTTCTGCGATGGGGACACCTTAAAAGTGCTTTGCACGAAGTTGCTGCTCCGTGGATTTCTGAAGATCGATGGGGAGGAAAACTACTAAAATGGCTGGATACACACAAGGCGGCGCGATTTTTACGGGTCTGGCGACGACCGCTCATTTATCTCTTCTTGCGACTGGGTGGAGCGCAGGTAGGTCGAAAGGTTTGGTTTGGCAGAAAGATCGCTATTCGCGCACCTCGCGGATTGAAAATTGGAGACAACGTCACAATCGGTGATGGAGTGAGTATCTGTGCCATGCACCCTTTGGAAATTGGTTCCGGAACACGAATTGGCAACGATGTTCGTTTGGAATCAGCTAATTTTAGTAAAAAGGAGGGCGTCCGTTTCTTGCGAAAAAAATCTGTCTGTATTGGAAATAATGTAGTGATTAGTTCAGGCTGTGTGATTGGGCCTGGGGCGAATATTTCTTCATTTGCACGGATTCCTTCTAATGAACACGTGGAAAACGTGGAAAGTTCTCCTCTCTTTTTCTTGGATGAAACGGATCAAATTCGAGTGGATTATGATGTCCTGAGGGAGAGGTATGGATTGGACCCGCGGGGAGTTCCAGTTCAGCATTCCGAAACGATGACATGATTCCAGAATCTATTAATGATTTGTATTTGCCGGAAAGCAAGCTATCAACTTCTACGAACTACGAACTGTAGCATTAGGGTGCTCTATTAAAATGAAAGTCGTCCATATTTGTACGGATATTGCACGGGGAGGCGCAGCGCAGGCAGCTCTGAACTTACATCTCGGTCTGCGTCATTTAGGGATCGAAAGTACTGTGCTTTCTCTTTCGGAGCCGGAAGGATTACCCTATTGTGAGGATTATTTCAATTTAAAATCAGGAAATAGAGCTATCAAAGAGGCGCGCAGCATTCTTCTCAAAGAGATTTCCAGGGTATTAGCTTGGAAGAATCGTACCAAAATATCCAATACCCATTTTTCAATAGATTTGTTTGGATGTAAGCTCTCTAACCACCCTTTGGTTCAGGAAGCCGATGTGATTAATTTACATTGGACGGCTGAATTTCTTTCGAGCATTTCTGTCGCCGAATTAGCAACTTTAGACAAACCATTGGTTTGGACTCTTCACGACATGCGGCCATTGACTGGAGGATGTCACTTTCCAGCGGGATGCGATCGGTTTATGGAAACCTGCGGGAAATGCCCTCAGCTCCTTGAAGAGCCGTTGGGTTACACCGCGCGGACGTTACAAGCGATGTCCTCTGCTATAGCTGCTGCGAGAACCGTGTTTATTGCTCCAAGTAGGTGGATGCTTCAAAATGTTCGGAAGAGCTTTGCAGCTCGAAGGTCTGTTAGTTATCACATTCCATATGGCGTGGACTCGGACGTTTTTAAACCGTTAGAAAAACCGGTTTGCCGCTCCAGGCTAAAGATCAAGGAAGATGTCTGGTATGTTCTGGTTACAATGCATGGGTTTCGAGAATTTCGAAAAGGGGTTGACGATGCACTTGCGGTATTAGATCGGATTCGGCGAGATCCGGTGGGTGGACAGGCTGTTGCAAGGGGGCGGATGCGGGTGCTTTGCTGTGGTGCGGATGTGAAGCACTTTAAACCAGTAGGCTGGCGCGTGGAGCGATGCGAAGGCATTGAGGCAGGTGGGATGCCGCTGGTTTATAATAGTGCAAATGTATTACTTTTTACTTCGTTGGAAGATAATCTTCCCAACGTGCTTCTTGAAGCGATGGCCTGCGGTGTTCCCGTGATCTCCCATCGTGTTGGTGGGACTCCGGACATCTTAAATGATGAACCTAATTGCCTTTTTGACATAGGAAATATGGAGGCGGCGGCGAATTTTATCATCAATTTATTTCAAAATGACGACCCTGGCCTATGTTCCCGATTCGCTGCAAAAATCAGGCAAAATTATTCCATTAAAAAACAAGCATCTGAATATCTCAAGCTGTACATAAACCTGATCGCCGAATTTCAGGCAGTCCCGACATTATTTGCATCGACACCGTTGCGAGAGGGAGCCGATGAAGCGCTTTTTCTTGCTATGGCGAAAAAAGAAACGCCGACTTGGCCAGCTTCGCTGGTTTCTTTTAGGAGCCGCAGATGCAAACAGAGCCTTTTTTGAACTACAAGTCTTTTAAAAGACTGACGACGTCACGCTCCCCATTCTGCCATTGGAGCGTAAGTTGTAGCTCAAAAATATGCTCGTTTACAATTTTCGCTTCTAAAGGAAACCGACGAAGTCGGCGAAGCTGGCGAAGTCGGCGAAGTCGGCGTTGTCAAGGGAATGGAATCCGAATATCTTTGTGTATGGCCGTTCAATTTCGCGATTACTACGAGACCCTTGGAGTCTCTCGTTCCGCAACATCCGAAGAAATCAAGAGCGCTTTTCGCAAGTTGGCGAGGAAACACCATCCGGACCTCGCCAAGGACAAGAAAGCTGCTGAAGAAAAATTCAAAGGGATCAATGAGGCATATGAAGTGCTCAGCGATCCCGAGAAGCGAAAAAAATATGACGAATATGGGCAAGGATGGCAACAGGCAGGGGGGCAACCTCCGCCTGACTGGCAAGAGTTCAAGGGGCCAGGGATGGGAGGAACGGAGTTCCAGTTCGGTGGCACGGGATTTAGCGATTTTTTTGAGCACCTCTTTGGAACCAGACGAGGCGGTTTTTCGGCCTTTGGAACTCCGGGTGAAATCCCGGAAAGAGGCGAAGACATTCAGGCTGATATCTTGGTTAGTCTGGAAGAAGCTCTCAATGGATCTGTCCGAAAAATTTCTTTCCGAAGAGGGCCGGCAAAGAAACAAGAAACCTTTACCGTAAAAATTCCAAAAGGGGTTCGGGAAGGGCAGTTGATTCGCTTGGCGGGACAGGGAGGGCCGGGCACTGCGGGTGGCCAGCCTGGTGACTTATTTCTCCGTGTGCGTCTCCAACAACATCCTGATTTTCGTGTGGAAGGCGGGAATGTCTCCCATGACCTGGAGCTTCCAGTTTACAAGGCTGTGCTGGGATGTGAGGTCCCTGTGCCTACGCTGGAAGGAATGGCGAAACTTCGCATTCCGCAGGGCACTCAAAATGGAAAAAGGTTTCGTCTCAGTGGTAAGGGCCTTCCTTTGAAGGACGGTGGTAGAGGAGATCTCTTTGTTATGGTGGATGTGCGTTTGCCTGAACACATCTCCACCGAAGAGCTCGATCTTTGGAAACAGATTGCAGATCTACACTCCTGTTATAGCGAAACACCTATAAAATGATCACACCTTTGTCGCTCTTTTTGCCTCGCTTGGCTCCCGCCAAGTCTCGCCCCCCTTGTGAGGGGGGGGCTGTCCGGCAAAGCCGGACAGGCTACCCCAGCCGTTCCCACGGCTCGGTGTTCCTCCAGACTTTGTTACGAAAACAAGTCCGTATCATGGATATGGCCTCGTTTTCGCGCCGCGTCTGAAGCAAAAATTTCAGTCAAATCCATAATCATTTTATAGGATTTTCGCTATATTGGAATTTTTTAATAAAATCGCTTATCGAGCTTACCCTAATGATGTTCTGGAATTGCGCTGTACTTTTTACGTATTGGCGGAGATTGAATAATGGTGAGCCAGTGTAATTCTACTTTCATGTGGAAAGCCAAATTCGCCCATTTTTTTTCCAAAAAAACCTCATTTGCTACAGAAACCGCGCTTGATCCGCAAGCTATCAGTCAAGAGACAAAACTTGCTATTTCTTTAGCACACCCTCGAAGTGGTCCCGATGTTATTTCACAAGGCCGTAGTAGCCTTGATGGAATAAATCAAACAAGAGCAACTTTTGCAGAAAAAACTAACAAGCTGAACTCAATAGCAATAAGTTCAGAGAATGCGTCTATACAGCCAAAAAATCTAACGTCTTTATCCCAAGAAGATGCTCCTGTTGAAGATGAGCTTCAGAAGACCTTAGCTCAACATGAATTATCAAAATTGAATAATAGGCTGCAAGAATTGCAGAAAAAAAGTGAGCAATTTTATCAAATAATTGAAAATTTACCAGATTCAAATAAAACTAAATATTATAAATTAGGAAACCAAATAATCCGGAAAATTAAATTTATAGCGTCGGAAATTAGTAAAGCAGAAAAAGCTAAATCTCGGAATACAATAGGCGATGAGAAAATTTCTAGTGACCTAAATTCTGTCCAGCTTTCCTTGGAAAAGGCTATAAAAGAACTACCTTCCGAAGTCAATTTACCATCTTCAAGCTCTAACAGTACACCTGTTTTACCAACAGCCAAAGATGCACATCAAGCCTTTGATATTGGACAGCCAATCAAGTTTCTCAATGGGAAAATTGAATTTTTGGAGGAGAAACTTTTAAAGTGTAGAAGAACATATGCAGAACAAATAAACTATCTATACGAAATAGACGATCATTTAAATCTAAGTAAAAATATAAAGTCGCCTATTGATATATTGGAAAGCACATTAGAGGAACTTAAGTCAATAAAAAATGTTATAACATATAATAGAAATACCTTATTTTCTCGATTATTAATGCATAAAGAAAATGCACTAAAAGACGGTACTCTTTCCATTATAAACGAAAACTTGAAGAAAACAGACGAAAAAATTGCGAGGTTTGAAGAGATACAATGGGAGCACTTTCATCCATTGTACTTGCTCCACAAGGATGGAATTCTGGATAAAGGTTTTAAATATGCTCAATATACACATAGCCTTAAACATGGAATTGCTAAAATAATGCATGAATATTATTTTTCATATAGAAATGAAATTAAACTTCATTGTGATGGTGGTAGTACTTCCGGAGGTGGCGGAATTCATGCAGGCATTATGCAATATAAACTTGATAAACCTTTGAAGGCACCTATTAAAGAAAATATTTATAAATTAATTTGTTATTCTCAAGAGTTAAACGAATATCTATCAAAAAAACACGAAAATTCCCCAAAATTTCAAACGTCGGAATATTCTATTAACCTGCATGATTTAACTGCGCAAATTGATAGTTTTAAACAATCCCTCAATGGCGTGCCTAGAGACGATCAAGCAGCTGTGGCGAATGCACATAAGGCAATGTGCGAAATAATTAAACGTCAAATGAATTGTCTGCTAAAGATGGGAAAAAGTGGACTGTGCGTTTGAGGGGAACCTTGGCAAGGCTTGCTAAGGCGGATTCAAAATTCTCAGTCCCCATCGCATTGCTTCAAGTGATGGGGTACGATGAAACCAAATTTCAAAAGCAAGGGCTCCTTGATGGAGAAGCATAGAGAGACCGTTTGCAACGCGCGCACCTTTTGCTTCAGCATCAACCAAAAGACGCGTCTTTGTTGAGGAATAAACGGTATCATATACCAAAAGATGCGGAGATAAAAGGCGGTCGGGAATCAGTTGGGGATCGGAAGCGTTCATGCCGACACTGGTTGCGTTGATGAGCAAATCAGTCCGCGGGAGTTCACGAGCTAAAGAGGACTCGTCCAGCCCGGTGGCAATCAAACGGTCCGTAGGACCTTGGAGACGTTCGTTGCGCAAAAAAGGTTCCAATCGTTTTTTTAAGATCTGGGCTTTTTCGAGAGAGCGATTAGCGAGGACAAGTCTTTCGCATCCTTCCAGAGCACATTGAGCTGCAATAGCCTGTCCTGTCCCTCCGCCGGCTCCTAATATCAGGACTTTTAAATCGCTTACATCCACTTGGAATTCTTCGCGTACAGCACGTATGAGCCCGGGGCCATCTGTGTTATAGCCTTTGAGCTGATCACCTTCGACTGCGACGGTATTTACTACACCTAGAGCGCGAGCGTGGTCATCTATTTGATCAAGAAGTTTTAATGTCTCAACTTTGTGGGGAATAGTAATATTAGCCCCTGCAAATCCGGCGATGGGTAAGGCACGCAGGCTGGCAGCGAGCTCTTCTTTCCGAACATGAATTCGGATGTATTGGGCATTGATAGCGGCAGCTTGAAGTGCTGCATTATGCATTTCAGGGGAGCGGGAATGCCGGATAGGGTCTCCAAAAACTGAAGCTTTAGCCGGAGGAACGAGGCCCTGGAGTTCGTTGCGAATCAGGGTTTCTGCGGAAAATTCATGAGGCGTAGTCATAATGAGATTTGATGAAGTGCTTTTTCAAAACGACTCAATACGGATTTTTTTCCAAGAATTTCCAGCATGTGGTAAAGACCGGGACCGACAGAGCGTCCGCTGACGGCTACGCGGGCTGGATGGATGAGATCACCGGTTTTACAACCGATTTGTGTAGCCGTTTCCTTCAGGCTGGATTCCAAATTTTGGAGATCCCAGATCTCGAGTGTCTCATAAGAATTTTTCAGAGCTTTTAGATGATCCAGTGCGCCTGCCTTTCCGAAGGTTTTTTCGACAGCCGTGGGATCGAAGGCAAATTCCTCAGTAAAAAAGTAACGAATCCAATCCGGAACATCGCGTAGCAGCTTAATTTTTTCTTTCACGGTGGCAAGGATGGGAAGCAATCGCGCCCGAGAACCATAATCGATGCCTGCTTTTTCTATAAAGGGAAGGGCCAGATCAGCAAATCGATCCAGAGTCATCCGCAGAATGTGTTGTCCATTTATCCAAAAGCACTTATCTAAATCAAAGATAGCATTGCGCCGGTTGACAGATTGGATGTCGAAGAGTTCCACAATTTCCGGAAAGTTCAAAACCTCCCGATTTTCACCCGGAGACCAGCCTAGCAGCGAGAGGTAATTGAGAACTGCCTCAGGAACATAGCCCTCAGTACGGTAGGTGTCGACGCTGGCACCCCCATCCCTCTTGCTCATTTTTTTTCCTTCATGATTGAGAATTAATGGGATGTGCGCAAAGCGAGGGCATGAGGCACCTAAGGCTTCGTAAAGTTCCATATGCTTTGGGGTGTTGGAGAGGTGATCTTCTCCACGGATGACATGACTGATTTTCATTTCAATATCATCGACGACGTTGACAAAATGGAAGATCCAGGTGCCATCCGGTCGGCGAATTGTCATATCGGGATGAGTTACGGGGTTGGACATATCGAAAACGACGCGCCCGCAAACCATATCTTCCACGATAACAGTTTTCCGTGGAGAACGAAATCTTGTGGCGCCTTCGTCTTCATAGAGCGTTCCTGCTTTTTCCAGCCGGTTCAAATAACTTTCATAAATGGCATTCCTTTCACTTTGAAAATAGGGTCCAAAGTTTCCACCGATATGGGGGCCTTCATCCCAATCCAGACCCAGCCAGCTTAACCCATTATAGATCACTTGGTAGGCTTCCTCCGTATTTCGCTTTTTATCAGTATCTTCAATACGTAAGATGAGTTTACCCAGGTGCTTGCGGGCAAAGAGCCAATTGAAAAGAGCGGTTCGTGCGCCGCCTACATGCAGATAACCGGTAGGCGAGGGTGCAAAACGGACGCGGACTTCAGAAGACATAGGTGAGAAGGAGAAAGGATTTGCCCGTGGACTTCAAGTGCGTAGGCTATTCCAATGAATTTGAGTTCCCAAATTGATGAAGACTTGAAGAGTGCCATGCGGGCGAGAGACACTTTAAAATTGGGGGTATTGCGTATGTTAAAATCCGCTCTGAAATACGCGGCAATCGAAAAATCAGGCGCGGAAGGCGTGCTCGATGATGCTGAAGCTACACAAGTAATCCGAAAACAGATCAAACAGCGCCAAGATGCAACGGAGAGCTTTGAAAAAGGGGGGCGGCCCGAGCTAGCAAGCAAAGAACGTGAGGAAATCAATATTTTGTCCGCTTATCTCCCCAAGGGCCTTACAGCCGAAGAAATTACTCGACTGGTTCGAGAAGTCATTGTGGAAGCGGAAGCCACCTCCAAAGCCCAAATGGGAGCAGTTATGAAGATTGTCCAGGCCAAGGCAGCCGGACGCGCTGATGGAAAAATCCTCAGTGCGGAGGTGCAGAAACAGCTATCTTAGCGTGGAATCATTTCCAAATGTTGCGGCGATCATTGTCGCTGGAGGATCGAGCCGACGTATGGGTTTCGATAAGCTAACGGCTCATTTAGCTGGGCAGCCCTTGCTGTCTCACACTCTGCGTGCTTTCGAAGAATGTCATTCGGTGAGGGAGATCATCCTAGTTTGCGATCCTCTCCGCGAAGCTGAATTCCGCCACCTCGCCGAACAATACAAAATCAAAAAATTGTCTGCTCTGGTACCTGCCGGAAAAGAGCGGCAGGATTCCGTTTGGAATGGAATTCTAGCGACGCAAGAAAAAGTGGACTATTTGGCTGTGCATGATGGAGCGCGTCCTTTGATCACACCTCGGTTGATAGAGAATTGTGTCCGAACGGCTATCCGCTGTGGCGCAGCGTGTGTCGCAAAGGCCGAAGTGGATACTGTGCATCGAGCAAACGAAAATAGGGTACTTATTGGAACTCACTCACGCGAAGGTCTTTGGCGGATGCAAACTCCGCAAATATTCCGCCGCAAGGACTTACATGAGGCTTATTCTCGTTTGATTCGAGAGAATGTTTGCGCAACGGACGAAGCATCCGTCTTCCTTCACATAGGCAAACAAGTTGTTGTTGAAGAGTCAGATGATTGGAATTTTAAAGTCACCGCTCCAAAAGATCTCGCTTTAGCCGAAATTATTTTAGCGGGGAGAGGAAAAGGCCGACTGTGAAAACCACTCTTTCGACCCTCGCTAACGGGTTGCGCGTAGCCAGTTGCGAAATGCCCCATTCAGAAAGCGTTGCCATCGGACTTTGGGCAGGCGTCGGGGGACGCCACGAGTCGGAGAAACTCAATGGAATTTCCCACTTCATTGAACACCTTCTCTTCAAAGGAACCAGGAAACGAAGCGCGCGCCGGATTATGGCTGATATCGAAGGCGTGGGAGGGGAGATGAATGCATACACCTCCGAGGAACATACTTGTTACTATGCTCTTGCGCCTGCTCAGCATTTGCGAACCGTCATTTCTGTTCTCTGTGATCTCTACACCGATCCCAAATTTGCCGCGGGGGATATTGAACTCGAACGTGCGGTCATTGCAGAAGAAATACAAATGGTCCGCGATGAGCCTGCTCAACTTGTCCAGGAACTTTTAAATCTTCATTTTTGGAAAAACCACGCACTGGGGCGTCCTCTCACTGGAACCCTGGAAAGCATTGCCCGATTTTCACGCGAGGATTTTCTAAACTATCGGTCTCTGCATTATCATGCTTCGAATACACTCCTCACCGCTGCCGGTAAAGTGCGACATGAAGAATTGCTGGAAAGGGCCGAATGCTTATTGGGTCATCTTCCCAAAGGAAAAACTTTAGCGAAACAAAGACCCCGAATCGCTACCGGAAAAGTGATTATCGAAAAAAAGGACCATCTCCAGACCAACATAGCATTAGCCTTGCCAGCGGAAAATTTTCATAGTTCTCGCCGGTACGCTTTGGCCATATTAAATACTATCCTCGGAGGCAATGGCAGCTCCAGGCTTTTTCAGGAACTGCGGGAGCGGCGAGGCATTTGTTATTCTGTGAATAGCCACGCGCAATTTCTTTCCGATTGCGGGATGTTAAATATTTCTTTGGGGCTGGATCTGAAAAATTTGCACCGTAGCTTAACAATTATTCGAAGGCAGTTTCGGAAATTAAAGGACCGACCGGTTGGCACTGCGGAATTTCGACGGACGCAAGAATACCTGATTGGCACCAGCCTGATGAGTCTGGAACGCACTTCTTCGAGAAATTCCGCATTGGGGAGTAGTATTCTTTCCTACGGAAAAATTATAGATCCCTTGGAAGTGCATGCAAAAGTGCGAGCTGTCACCCCTCAAGAAGTGCTGGAGCTTGCAAACAAGCTTCTTCATCCGGAAAAGGCTACGCTGGCGGCAGTGGGACCAATTACAGATCGGACTATATTCGAAAGCTGGTAATTCTCCGAATCCGATTGTATTCTATCGGAAGATAAATGAGTTTTTTTGGGAAAATTATATTTGTTTTTAAGCGGAAAGGCGATAGCGGGGAGCCCACTTTTTGGAAACGACATCAGGATTATGGTTCATCATGAACATGAGGAGAATTACTTTTAATAAAATAATTATCCATCAAGCGAATGTAATTATCCCACATTTTATTGGAATCCATGATAACTTGATTGCGTCTATTATGATCAAATTTCGAATAAGGATAATCTATATTTCCATCAGCTTTTTCATCCTTGAATATTAGATATTTTAATACACGAAGGTGATCTTCATGTGTTAATAAATCACCATTTGAATTATATGCAAAATTAGTAGTATATGCAGCACATGGAAGAAAATCTGGACTTATATCCCTCATAATAGCATTTGTAAATGTATAAGTTTCTCCAAAAAGTGCTTTTTTGTCGATATAAATATTCCCATGGAGCCCGGGAATTTCTCCCGCTGATATTTTTTCCAAATCATCAGGAATTGCAGGCTCAGCATGCGGCCAATCCAAGCTATTTTCTGCGAGCATAGTAGATGGCGTTCTTCCGTTCGCCACTGCAAATCTAGCATTGCCCGCAGTAGTACTTCTTGTCCAGTCCATGCTATAAGTTAAAGCATGCACGAATTCGTGAATGACTATCTCTCTAGGATCCACTGTTTTTTCGCGCAATATTTTTTTACCCGAATTTTTATCAGTATCAATAACTATGAAGATTGTGTTTCTTGTAGGATTATTTTTTAAATAATCTGCATTAAAAAAAGATACTCCCCTCTTCAGATCCGTCGCAGCGTTAAAATCACTATTAACGCCAGGAACTATATTTTGAAAATGATATAAATTACGGGTCATAGCTATTGTAATTCTTGGGGCTCTTTGATTCGTAACCAAGTTGTCCCTTGTATCAACCATGGATCTGAAATTTTCGGATTTCTCGTAAGCTTCTAAAAGATATTTCTTGATGTTGTTTAAGCCCTCAAGCTGCACTGGAGTAACATTTCCGGAGCCAACCCTAAAAACATTATCTAATTTGGCACGACCAAAAAAATTCTCCCCATTTAATTTGACACCGCCGGTGGTTGAAAAATAACTATTTATATCTTCACTTAGAATCCTCTGAGATGATTTTACCAGTATCTTGGAAGGTGCTGCACCTGCGCCTGGCAGAAAGGCTGATCCTCCATTCTCTGCAGCTGGGGGAGAAGGCCAAAGTACAGTGTTACGTTGGTTGCCTCCTGCGGTAGCCACTGTTTGGTAGGCCTGTATCTCTTTTGGGGTGGGCTCCACTGCATTTACTAGTACAGTATCTACTTGAGGTGGAGCTACAGGGGGATTATCTGGATGCGACGCCCTATAGGCCCATCCAGTCCATGCCCCTATAGGATTTATATCTCGCAAGCCGGGAACAAATTCAAAAGGTCCTCCTGCTAATCGGACCCATAAAGGGTCGCTTTCTCTTATTCCATTTAAGGCCCCCCTTTTTAGGCGTCGTGAACGAGACTCGTCGTTTGTGTTTGCACGTGCAGACTCCTCAGATTCACTTTGCCTCGTAGGATGGGCACTCAAAACTACTCGAGTCTCTAAAACTTGCCGTTTCCTACGGTTTTCGGCGGTCTCCGGCTGTTCTAGAAAATCCTCAGGTACAGTCACCGTAGGTAATAGATTTTGCGCTAATGAAGGAGCAGGATTCCGCAAAGGTTGAGATGTTAAAGAATTTTCAAAGGACATAATATTATTTTGAGTCACATAATGTAGTGCCCGCTAAGCATTTTTTCAATCAGTTGAAATTATGCATTGCTTCAGCTTGAACAAAATTAGGTATTGTATACCTATTATGCAACAAGATGTATTATACCATCTATTTTAAGGCAACCAGACTGATGGTCTTCGCTCTTACTTCTTAAAAACAAGCCAATTATCCATAAGAGATGGTATTATACCATCTCTTATGAAGAGTTGCACTTTACAAAAAGGCTAGATAAAAAAGAGAAATGAGAAGGCTCAAAATACTGCTAGAGCCCCCCCGAAAAAAAAGAGCTGGAAAGCCGATACCGAAGCGAGAAAGACGTAAGAAGCAAGATGCGCCTATTGTGCCTATCACTACAGTTGCGTTTTTTTAGAAACAATGGAATGAATAAAAATGTCAGCAACAATAGAGGAAACGCTAGCTCTTTGGAAGAGCGGCATATAGCAAGGCCCGTACAAAATGATAACAAGAATTATGTCCTATCCATTAGGATTTCGAGAACATGTAATCAAGATTAAAAAAGAGGAAAATCTCACCTATCGGGAGCTAGCAAAACAAGTCAAAATAGGAATAGCGACACTGATGAGTTGGGCCAAAGAGATAAACCCAATTCAAAAAAGAAAGAAGCACAGTCGGAAAATAGACATGGAATCATTAGCAAAAGATGTTGAAAAATATCCGGATGACTATCAGAGAGAACGGGCAGTCCGGTTTGGAGTCAGTAAACATGGGATATATTGGGCCCTAAAAAAGTTAGGAGTCACCTATAAAAAAATCCTTCCGCCATCCGAAGGCGGACCATCTTGCCAGAAAAACTTTTGAAACAAAAATGAATGAACATCGGGAAAGTGGAAAAACTATTGTCTATATCGATGAAAGCGGCTTTGCCGAGGATATGCCCAGAAGATATGGCTATGCTGATAAAGGAAAACGCTCTTTTGGAAAACATGATTGGCACAAGCAGACTAGAACTAATGTCATTGGGGCTTTGGTAGGAGCTTGTTTACTCACGACCGGCCTCTTTACGAGTTCCATAAATGGCGACATTTTCCATATAGCAAGGCCCGTATAAAATGATCATGGATTTGACTGAAATTTTGGCTCCAGGCAAGACGCAAAAAAGAGGCCATATCTGTAGATACGGACTATTTTTTGCAACAAAGCTTGGAGGCAACACCTGGCCGTGGGAACGGCCGGGGTAGACTTGCCGAAGGCAAGCCCCGAAGGGGCGAGACTCAGCGGGCTGAGTGAGTCAAAAGGGCGGCAAAGGCGTAATCATTTTATACGGGCTTTGCTATAACTGGGTGCAAGAAGACCTTTTGCCAAAACTACCGAAAAATTCGGTGATCGTTATGGATAATGCTACCTTTCATAAGAGAAGTGATACACAAGCTCTGATAAAAGAGGCTGGTTGTACGCTGGAATATCTCCCTACTTACTCTCCGGATCTTAATCCTATTGAACATAAATGGGCTCAAGCTATAGCTCGCCGTAGAAGTCTCCAATGTTCCATAATTTCCCTTTTTTCAGATAATTATTTGTAATCATTTTATACGGGCCTTGCTATAGAAACCCAAGCAAGAGAAGCAAAACTTGACTCGGAAAATCGGCGTCACCTACGGCAAGCCCAAAGCCTTCCCATAATGGACGAACTGAACAAAGAACTCTTGGAAATTAGAAGCCGAGAACTTCCCTCCAGCATGCTTGCCAAAGCCTGCAACTACGCCCTGGGCCAGTGGGAAAAATTCACCACCTTCCTCGAACACGGCATAGTCGAAATCGACCAGAACCATTGCGAAAACGATGTGTCATTTTATGGGGGTCATGCTATATGATATGATTCCACCACTGAGCGAGTAGTTCCACATGAGGCAGGCGCAAGATAGAGAAATGATGGCCTGGTCCTGTCCAAATAACTAGCTCAGATGCCCATTTGCGCCATCCGGCAGCATATTCTGCTCGCTGCTGGAGGTCTGCATCGGAATCAAGTGATGGATCACTGACTTGTACCAGATAAACCATTCCGTTATAGCGTGTAGTTGGGCAATAACCTGTTCGGCGAGCAGCAGAAAAGGTAGTAAATGGTCCATGCAATATGTCCGGGCTGCTCTGTATAGGCAAAATACCGGATTTCAACATAACACCGTGTAAGTGCTCCAAAAGTAGGCTTGGGTTTCCATTTTTTAAGATATCTTCATCAAGCATCAATTTTTGCTCGAAAGTCCAATGGATTACCTCGGTAAACTCTTTAAAAATTTCTCGATCAGTCAGATCAAGAATGATTTCGGGTACAGTTTGTGGAGCTTCGCTGTCCACCAGGGTGAGAGATGCCACAGTCATTCCTTGTGCCTGCATCAGGCAGGCCATCTCGAAAGCGACGACTCCTCCATAGGAGTGTCCCAGCAAATGGACTGGCCCGGTGATCCCGTGATTTGCGATAGCGCGAAGATTGCAGTGAGCTGCCGCTTGTACACTTGTATGAGGTGGATGGGTAGAATCAATGCCTCGGGGCTCCAAACCGTATATGGAGCGACCTCCCCCAATTGCTGTTGCAAGGGCGACCAGGCTGCTGACGCTTGCACCTGCTCCCGGAATACATAAAAGCGGAAAGTTTTTTCGGCTGGTGAAGCTCAATAGTATCAAGGGATCAAATAACTGATCGATTCGAGAAGAGGGGAATGAATTTTCCTGAAGAGCCTCGGAAATATTTTTTCCTAGTATGGCGCGATAAGACGCCTCTTTTATCATGGTAGAGTGGTTTCCAGGAATAGGGAGACAACGAATAGATTTGGTGGGCAATATCTCCTCCCATCCTCTGCTAGGCAAGGATGGCTTGATCGCATCATGGTGCGCCATCAGGCTATCAGAAGCATAAAACTGATAGATCGTAATCGGCAATTTTACAATCTGATATGCGCGTAGCACTACATCGTAGTGATATATTTGTTCTTGTCTCCTCGCCTCATGCTCGACATCACGTGCCTCCGATAACGCTCCAATCTGTTGTAACGCAACAATTAATTCTTCAAGGGTCAAATCCTCAGCCTGCTGGTGTAATGTCGACAGGGCAGCAGTCATATTCTCAAGGTGTTCATATTTGGCATGTATCTGATCCAGCAAGTTTTGTTTGGCCGATTGAGGTGATCGAGTGTATAAGAGAGGACACCCGACATCTATCAAGTAAAGAGAGGATACCACTTCGTCCAATCCTAGAAGATGTTCTGCGATGGCGTATGCCAGTACCCCTCCTGAAGAGTACCCTGCCAGTCGATAAGGTCCGTGAGATTGAATTTTTCGAATCATCGTGACCATCCGTGATGCCATGGCTTCCAGTGTCTTGAGTTGCACCTGATCAGCAGCTTGCCATGGCAAGGCATAGATGGGATAGTCTTCGTCAATTTCTTTGGCCAGCTCGAAGACGTAAGCCTGATCCCCTAGTCCGGTTGGGACAAAAAAGATGGGGTTCCGCGTACCTGTTCGGCGAACTGGGATAGCGCTAGTGTAGCTGTGACGCTGCACCGGATTAGAAATCTGCCTAGCCAAATCGTTGAGTACGGGATGTTGAAATAAAGTGTTAACGGCTATTTTAATATCACAATTTAACGCCATACTAACCATACGCACAGCGAGTAGGGAATGGCCGCCGAGTTCAAAGAAGGAATCGTGACGGCTGATGCGATCGATTCCAAGTAGCTCAGTCCAGATCTCGGCCAGTGCTGTTTCGATTGGGCCAACAGGTGCTTCATAGGCACGGCGGGCAAACGCCTCTCCATCCGGGGCGGGCAGGGCCCGGCGATCGAGCTTGCCGTTGGGGGTCAAGGGGAAGGTGTCAAGTCGCACAAAGGCAGTCGGCACCATGTACTCTGGCAAGAGGCGACTTAAGAAAATGAGCAGTGTCGTCGGTAGCTGGTCATAGGGTTCGGCCACCACATAGGCAATGAGTCGCTTGTTACTCTCTTCACCCAAAGCCAGGACGCAGGCTTCGCGCACGGCCGGATGCTCGGTGAGACGGGCCTCGATTTCGCCAGGCTCGATGCGAAAGCCACGGATCTTGATCTGCTCATCATTACGCCCAACGTATTCGATGTTACCATCGGGCAGGTAACGGGCAAGATCTCCGGAGCGGTACATACGCGTTCCGGGTTCTTTAGCAAAGGGATCTTCAAGGAAGCGTTCGGCCGTTAGCTCGGGTCGATTTAGGTAGCCACGCGCTACACCAGCTCCTCCAATGTAGATCTCACCCACCGCTCCTAGCGGTACGGGTTGACCATCGCTATCGAGTAAATAGATCCGCGTGTTCGCAATCGGACGACCAATTGGTACTGTCTCGGCCGACAGCTCGTTGATTTCATACACGATGCAGCCAACGGTCGTCTCGGTGGGGCCATACTCATTGATCAAGCGGACATTAGGTTGCAACTTATGCCACAATGCCACTGTACTCGCCGACAATGCCTCGCCGCCAATCACTAATAGGGCGATTTTACTCTCAGCGTCTTTGGCAAGCAGATTTTGCCCCAGCGCCGCCAAGTGGCTGGGCGTAACCTTGAGCAGCCCACCGTTTACTTGCCCCCAATCTTCTAATCCTTCAATTTCTTGCCCATTTGTGATCAAATCTACGCATCCCCCTCGAAGCAAAGATGTAAACAAGCTAGTGACGGTGATATCGAACGCCAATGAAGAAGAGACCACCGATTGTTTAGGGGCGTAGTAGTCCCGTGCCCAGTTTAGATAATTCACCAACCCTCGATGTTCGACCATCACACCCTTAGGAGTACCGGTGGAACCGGAAGTGTAGATCACATAGGCCAGATGACGGGATGTGAGGGTTGGGAGTCGTGGGTTGGTGTCGGGTTGATTGGGAAGCGTGTTTGGATCGCGTATCGGGTAGGAGGCGAGAATGGCTTCGCCTAAGGTGGCTCGGCCTGTCTCATCAGCTAGCACGATCTGAGAATTGGCATCGGCAAGGATGTGGGTCAGTCGCTCGCCTGGGTAGGTTGGTTCCAGCGGCACATAGGCGCCACCGGCCTTGAGGATGGCTAGCAGCCCTACGACCATCGCCAGGGAGCGCTCAACGCAAATGGCTACCCGCGCATCTGGCTCCACGCCCAGTTCGATAAGCTCATGGGCTAGCCGATTGGCTTGCGCATTGAGTTCGGAATAGGTGAGCGTCTCTTCCTCATAGGCTAGCGCAATGGCTTGGGGTGTGCGTTCTACCTGTTCTTCAAACAACTGGTGTAGGCATTGATCCTCCGGATAGTCCGTCTGTGTCTTATTCCAGGTGTGTAGCAGCAGTTGACGTTCTTCAAATGGCAGGATGTCGAGTTCTCGCACTGGCTGAAGAGGCGTGTGCTCGAGGGCCTGGGCCAGGCTCGTTAACGCCTGCTCCATATAACCGCACACCCGATTTGGGTCTAGCGGCTGCACCAGTTGCACCGTCAGTCCCAGAGCCTGACCATAATCCTCTACTGAGAGCGTAATCGGATAGTTGGTTCGCTCCTGCCCAGCAAGAAATTCAATCCCCGAGAACGTGTTTGCCTTGCCCGTGGGCATCGCATTGTGCCGATAATTGAGCAAGGCACTAAAGAGCGGTGTTCCTGCTGGCAGGCCACTGCATCGCTGTGCTGTGGCAAGCGAGGCGTATTCATGCACCAGTAAATCAGCCAGCCGCGAATGCGTGGCGCGCACACTCTCCTCAACCCCGGTGTGGTCCAAATCGATCCGGTGTGGCAAGGTGTTGATAAATAAGCCCATTGCCTGATCGGCGCCGTCTCCGGCTTGCATCCGCCCAAAGAGCACGGTGCCAAACACCACCTTCTCTTGACCGCTGGTGCGTGAAAGCACCTGAGCCCAGGCCAGATGGCAGAGACTCGCCAGACTCACGCCCAAACGTCGGGCTTGCGCGCGCAAACGTTCGTTCAATGCCTGCGGCAGCCTGCGATGAGCCTCTTCCACTTCAGTTCCATCCCGGTGCACCTCACTTAAGCCGAAGGGGAGCGTTGGCGCATCAATCTCGGCCAACATGTCAGTAAAGAAGCGTTCATGTTCGGCTTGGCTCACGCCCAGCCGGGCTTGAGCCACCAGGTTGCGGAATGGCTGCGGTGCCAGCAGCTGCGCACTCTGTCCTGCAAGGAATGTCCGCACCTCGGCACTCATTATCTCCAGGGTCGAGTGATCGCCAATCAAGTGGTGTAGCAATTGCAAGAGTACCCAGCGGCCATCGACATCCTGAGCCAGTACAAAACGCATTAGCGGGGCCTGTGTCAGATCAATCCGATGTTGACGTGGATTGAAGCGTTGCATGAGCTGTTCACGAATCGGTCCGTTGGCCGGATCAAGGCTTAGTTCTGTGATTGATAGAGGCGCCTTGCGCCAGACCACCTGAGCTGGGTTCGACAGACCTTGCCAGACGAAGGCGGTGCGCAAGATGTCGTGACGGTCAACCACCTGCTGGAGGGCATCCAGATAGCGATCCAGTGTTGCCCGATCGGCGAAGGTCATCTGGTTCACCAGCAGATAGGGATCACCCTTGGTAGCCAGGAGATGGTGAAAGAGAATACCGTCTTGCAATGGAGAGAGGGCATAGATGTCCTGGAGATTGGAGAGCCCGCCCGGTACTTGAGCCACGATTCGGTCAATCTCGGACTGACTTAGCTCGATTAAGGGCAGAAGGTCGGGTGTGAGGGTTTGGGTATCCGCCGTAATCCGGTTGGGTGGAACGCTAACTTCACAATGTTGGCTTAGGGTGTGAGCCAGTGCACTGAGAGTTGGCGACTGGAAGAGATCGCGGATTGCTAGGCTAAGACCGATACGGCGCAGGCGCTCAAGGAGTCGCACAGCGAGCAGGGAATGGCCGCCGAGTTCAAAGAAGGAATCGTGACGGCTGATGCGATCGATTCCAAGTAGCTCAGTCCAGATCTCGGCCAGAGCGGTTTCAATTGGGCCAATGGGTGCTTCATAGGCACGGCGGGCAAAAGCCTCTCCATCCGGGGCGGGCAGGGCACGGCGATCGAGCTTGCCGTTGGGGGTTAAGGGGAAGGTGTCGAGTCGAACGAAGGCAGTTGGCACCATGTACTCTGGTAGGAGGCGGCTTAAGAAGGTGCGCAGTATTGCCGGTAGCTGGTCGTCGGGTTCGGCCACCACATAGGCAATGAGGCGCTTGTTACTCTCTTCGCCCAAAGCCAGAACGCAGGCTTCGCGCACGGCGGGATGCTCGGTAAGACGGGCCTCGATTTCGCCCGGTTCGATGCGAAAGCCTCGGATCTTGACCTGCTCATCGTTACGACCCAGGAATTCAATGTTGCCATCAGGTAGATAGCGGGCAAGATCTCCGGAGCGGTACATGCGCGCGCCAGCTTCTTCAGCAAAGGGATCTTCAAGGAAGCGTTCAGCAGTCAGCTCGGGTCGATTTAAGTAGCCGCGCGCTACACCAGCTCCTCCAATGTAGATCTCACCCACCGCCCCTAGCGGTACGGGTTGACCGCAGCCATCTAGCAAATAGATCCGTGTGTTTGCAATCGGACGACCAATCGGCACAACTTCTCCGGTATAGTCGGCTGGGCAATGCCAAGTTGTCGCACAAACCGTAGTTTCCGTAGGACCATAAGCATTAAAGATGCTATTTGTGCGGGCCAGACTGCGAAGTAATGCTGTGTTCGGCGCCTCTCCGGCGAGAATCAGTGTCAGGGCTTGATTTTGTAGAAACTCATCTGTTTCGCCTTGAAGTAACGCCGGGGGAAGCGTCGCATGAGTAATGGCATGTTGTTGCAGGTACGCCCATAGTTGGCTTCGATCATGGAATAAGAGGTCGGAGAGCAGATACAGGCTTGCACCACTACCTAAAGCCATCACTACCTCCCAACTACTTGCATCAAAACTAAAAGAAGCGAATTGTAGAATTCGGCTATTTGCACAAACGACAAAGCGAGCGATTTGAGCCTGAGCCAGATTCACCAACCCCCGATGTTCTACCATGACGCCCTTAGGAGTGCCTGTAGAACCGGAGGTATAAATCACATAGGCCAGATGACGGGAGGTGAGGGCTGGAAGTCGCGGGTTGGTCTCTGGCTGGCTAGGCAGTGTGTTCGGATCGAGCACAACATGGGAGAGTAAGGCCTCGCCCAGGGCAGCTTGGCCTGTTTCATCTGCTAACAGGATCTGAGGATTTGCATCAGCCAGGATGTGAGCCAGTCGCTCACCTGGGTAGGCTGGGTCCAGTGGCACATAGGCGCCACCGGCCTTGAGGATGGCTAATAGCCCTACGATCATTGCCAGGGAGCGCTCAACGCAAATGGCTACCTGCACGTCTGGCTCGACGCCCAGTTCGATAAGCTCATGGGCGAGCCGATTGGCTCGCGCATTGAGTTCGGCATAGGTGAGAGTCTTTTCCTCATACACCAGAGCAATGGCATGAGGAGTGCGCTCTACCTGTTGCTCAAACAACTGGTGCAGGCATTGATCGGCCGGATAGTCCGTCTGTGTCTCATTCCACGTGTGCAGCAGTAGTTGCCGTTCTTCAAATGGCAGGATGTCCAGACTCGCCACCGGCCGCTCAGCTTCGGCCACCATCGAGCGCAGCATTGCCTGCAAATACCCCACCTGTCGCTCGATTGTGTCACGATCAAACAATGCTGTGGCATAGTTCAAACTCCCGGCAATTTCTTGGTCCTGCTCGCTCAGATTCAGTGTCAGATCAAATTTGGCAATGTCATAACCGCCCCGGAGCGGACTGACCTCCAGCCCCGGTAGCTGCCAGACTCCGGCTTCATTGTTCTGCCAGGCGAACATTACCTGGAAGAGAGGCGTGTGATCCGGATGACGCGGTGGATTGACGATCTCCACGATCTGCTCAAAGGGCAGGTCTTGATGATCCTGTGCGCCGAGTGCCGTTTGACGAACGCGCTCGAGCAATTGAGCTGTATTGGGTCCCTCCGATAGATCGAGGCGCAGTACAAGGGTATTGACAAAGAATCCGATGAGCGACTCCACTTCCTTGCGTCTGCGGTTTGCGCTAGGGATGCCAATCACCAGATCCTCCTCTCCGGAGAGTCGGGACAATACCGCTGCCCAAGCAGCTAGCACAGTCATGAACAGGGTTACGCCATGCGCTTGGCTCAAACGCTTGAGAGAATCGGTCAGATCCGCATCGAGATATACCGGCACGTGCGCGCCGACAAAGGACTGCTGGGTTGGGTGGGGGCGGTCGGTTGGCAGATTAATTCGTATCGGGGCATCAGCCAAGGTTGTGCGCCAATAGTTGCTTTGTACCTGTAGACGTTCTGCCGAGAGCCATTGGCGTTGCCAGGCGGCATAGTCCGGATACTGGATGGCAAGGGGTGGCAGGGGATCGGACTGACCGACTAGGGCTGCGCGATAGAGCGTACTGAACTCAGAGCATAGTACACCCAAGGACCAGCCGTCGGAAACGATATGATGCTGAGTCAAGAGGAAGACGTGTTCCTCGTTGGCAAGCTGAATTAAGCGAGCACGAATCAGTGGGCCGTGTGCCAAATCGAAGGGAGCACCTGCTTCTTCAATCCTCAGTTGAGTCAGTTGGTCTTGAACATCGTGTACTCCACGCAGGTCATGTCGTTGCAACGGTAATGGAGTGTCGGCGTCCAGCAGACGCACTTCGGGTTCTCCATCGACCGTAACAAACACGGAACGCAGCGCTTCATGACGGGCGAACAAGGCGTTGAGAGCCTGTTGCAAGGCCGCCTCATCAAGTGGCCCTTGCAGGCGCAGGGCCAGTGGGATGTGATAGGTCTGGCTGACGCCCTCAAGCTGACTTAAGAACCAGAGACGCTGCTGGGCAAAGGAGAGCGGTAGGAGGCTGTCACGGGAGACGGGGACTATCGGCGGCAGGATGGTGTCTCCGTTTTCCAAGTGCGTTCTGATGGCCTCAGCCAGATCTTGCAGGACAGGGGAAGCAAACAGGGTGGAAAGAGAGAGATCGGCACCCAGTGCTGCGATGCGACTAAGGAGTCGCACGGCAAGCAGGGAATGGCCACCGAGTTCAAAGAAGGAATCGTGACGGCTGATGCGATCGATTCCAAGTAGCTCAGTCCAGATTTCGGCCAGGGCTGTTTCGATCGGGCCAATGGGTGCTTCATAGGCACGGCGTGCAAACGCCTCTCCATCTGGGGTAGGCAGGGCTCGGCGATCGAGCTTGCCGTTAGGGGTCAATGGGAAAGCGTCGAGTCGCACGAAGGCAGCAGGCACCATGTACTCCGGCAGGAGGCGACTTAAGAAAGCGCGCAGTGTTGCCGGTAGCTGCTCGTTGGGTTCGGCCACCACATAGGCAATGAGGCGCTTGTTACTCTCTTCGCCCAAAGCCAGAACGCAGGCTTCGTGTACGGCCGGGTGCTCGGTAAGACGGGCCTCGATTTCACCAGGCTCGATGCGAAAGCCTCGGATCTTAACCTGCTCATCGTTACGTCCAATGTATTCGATATTACCATCGGGCAGGTAACGGGCAAGATCGCCGGTGCGGTACATGCGCTCGCCGGGCTCTTTAGTAAAGGGATCATTGAGGAAGCGTTCAGCAGTTAGCTCGGGTCGATTTAAGTAGCCACGCGCTACACCTGCTCCACCAATGTAGAGTTCACCCACCGCTCCTAACGGCACTGGTTGGCCGTAGCCATCTAGCAAATAAATCCGCGTGTTGGCAATCGGGCGGCCAATGGGTACTGTGGTGATGTCACCCGCATCGTGCCTCAGTGTGTAGGTGAGTGCAAAGGTAGTGGTTTCTGTCGGACCATAACCATTAACCAGGTATTGTGGTCCGTCTGCTTGTAAAATGCGTAGGAAGCATTCGGGGTCGGCGCGTTCACCGACGCAGAACAGGTACTTAAGGCGTGCCAGCGCCGGAGCGATAATGCGGGTATATTGGTTAAATAACGAGGTTGTAAGAACCAGTACAGTGACTTCTTGCAGTTCAAGTAGATGCGCCAAGCGAGGTGCTTCTATGAGGGTATCAACATCGACGATGACGATGCGGCCACCTTTGAGTAAAGGAGCCCAGACCTCAAAAGTACTGGCATCAAAGGAAGGATTAGCCGCAAAGGCCACTCGATCTTCTGTTCCAATATCGGCATAGCCATTATTGATAATTAAGCGGACGACTGCACGATGCGGTACAACGACTCCCTTGGGAGTACCGGTTGAACCGGAGGTGTACATCACATAGGCTGGATCGAGGCTATTTCCTTTCAAGCCTGGATTGGCGAGGTTTTTTTCTTCTGTTATTTTCTGTTGCGCAGATATGAGACGTAATAAAGAAACGGAGGATGGTGTTGAAGGAATCGCAGCATGGATATCAGTGATGAGGACATGCGTGTCACAATCGGTGAGCATCCAGGCTTGTCGTTCCGCAGGTGTTTGGGGATCGATCGGTACATAGGTGGCGCCGACTTTGAGAATCGCTAGCTGTGAAACCACTAGTTCGATGGAGCGTTCGAGGAGGGTAGCGACATAGCATCCAGGCTCGACGCCCAGTTCGATAAGCTCATGGGCGAGCCGATTGGCTCGCGCATTGAGTTCGGCATAGGTGAGCGTCTTTTCCTCATACACCAGAGCAATGGCATGAGGAGTGCGCTCTACCTGTTGCTCAAACAACTGGTGCAGGCATTGATCCTCCGGATAGTCCGTCTGTGTCTCATTCCAGGTGTGTAGCAGCAGTTGCCGTTCTTCAAAGGGCAGGATATCCAAATTCGCCACCGGACGCTCAGCTTCGGCGACCATCGAGCGTAGCATCGCCTGCAAATACCCCGCCTGTCGCTCGATTGTGTCACGATCAAACAATGCTGTGGCATAGTTTAAACTCCCGGCAATTTCTTGGCCCTGCTCGCTTAGATTCAGTGTCAGATCAAATTTGGCGATGTCATAACCGCCCCGGAGCGGACTGACCTCCAGCCCCGGTAGCTGCCAGACTCCGGCTTCATTGTTCTGCCAGGCGAACATTACCTGGAAGAGTGGTGTGTGATCCGGATGACGCGGTGGATTAACGATCTCCACGATCTGCTCAAAGGGCAGGTCTTGATGATCCTGCGCACCGAGTGCCGTTTGGCGAACGCGCTTGAGCAATTGAGCTGTATTGGGTCTCTCCGATAGATCGAGGCGCAGTACAAGGGTATTGACAAAGAATCCGATGAGCGACTCCACTTCTTTGCGTCTGCGGTTTGCGCTGGGGATGCCAATCACCAGATCCTCCTCTCCGGAGAGTCGGGACAATACCGCTGCCCAAGCAGCTAGCACAGTCATGAACAGGGTTACGCCATGCGCCTGGCTCAAACGCTTGAGAGAATCGGTCAGATCCGCATCGAGATATACCGGCACGTGCGCGCCGACAAAGGACTGCTGGGTTGGGTGGGGGCGGTCGGTTGGCAGATTAATTCGTATCGGGGCATCAGCCAAGGTTGTGCGCCAATACTTGCTTTGTACCTGTAGACGTTCTGCCGAGAGCCATTGGCGTTGCCAGGCGGCATAGTCCGGATACTGGATGGCAAGGGGTGGCAGGGGATCGGACTGACCGACTAGGGCTGCGCGATAGAGCGTACTGAACTCAGAGCATAGTATACCCAAGGACCAGCCGTCGGAAACGATATGATGCTGAGTCAAGAGGAAGACGTGTTCCTCGTTGGCAAGCTGAATTAAGCGAGCACGAATCAGTGGGCCGTGTGCCAAATCGAAGAGAGCACCTGCTTCTTCAATCCTCAGTTGAGTCAGTTGGTCTTGAACATCGTGTACTCCGCGCAGGTCGTGTCGTTGCAACGGTAATGGAGTGTCGGCGTCCAGCAGACGCACTTCGGGTTCTCCATCGACCGTAACAAACACGGAACGCAGCGCTTCATGACGGGCGAACAAGGCGTTGAGAGCCTGTTGCAAGGCCGCCTCATCAAGTGGACCCTGCAGGCGCAGGGCCAGTGGAATGTGATAGGTCTCACTGACGCCCTCAAACTGACTTAAGAACCAGAGACGCTGTTGAGCAAAGGAGAGCGGTAGGAGGCTGTCACGGGAGACGGGGACTAACGGCGGCAGGACGGTGTCGCCGTTTTCCAAGTGTGTTTTGATGACATGAGCTAGAGCATGCAGGACAGGGGAAGCAAACAGGGTGGAAAGAGAGAGAGCGGCACCCAGTGCTGCGATGCGACTAATGAGTCGCACAGCAAGCAGGGAATGGCCGCCGAGTTCAAAGAAGGAATCGTGACGGCTGATGCGATCGATTCCAAGTAGCTCAGTCCAGATCTCGGCCAGCGCTGTTTCAATCGGACCAATGGGTGCTTCGGCACGGCGGGCAAACGCCTCTCCATCCAGGGCGGGCAGCGCCCGGCGATCCAGTTTGCCGTTGGGGGTTAAGGGGAAGGCGGCGAGTCGCACGAAGGCAGCAGGCACCATGTACTCCGGCAGGAGGCGACTTAAGAAAGTGCGCAGTATTGTCGGTAGCTGGTCGTCGGGTTCGGCCACCACATAGGCAATGAGGCGCTTGTTACTCTCTTCGCCCAAAGCCAGAACGCAGGCTTCGTGTACGGCCGGGTGCTCGGTAAGACGGGCCTCGATTTCACCAGGCTCGATGCGAAAGCCTCGGATCTTAACCTGCTCATCGTTACGTCCAATGTATTCGATATTACCATCGGGCAGGTAACGGGCAAGATCTCCGGAGCGGTACATGCGCTCGCCGGGCTCTTTAGTAAAGGGATCTTCAAGGAAGCGTTCAGCAGTTAGCTCGGGTTGATTCAGATAGCCACGCGCTACACCTGCTCCACCAATGTAGATCTCACCCACCGCCCCTAACGGTACCGGTTGACCGTAGCCATCCAGCAAATAGATCCGCGTGTTCGCAATCGGACGACCAATGGGTACTGTGTCAACCGGCAGCTCGTTGATTTCATATACGATACAGCCGACGGTCGTCTCGGTGGGGCCGTAATGATTAAAAATTCGCGTTGTAGGTGCATATTGACGCCACCATATTAATGCAGAGCCCTTTAAAGGTTCTCCACCCACCACTAACGTCCTAATTCGACCGTCTAGCGAATCGTTTTGCAATGTCTGCTGTAAGAGATCGAGATGAGAGGGGGTGAGTTTTACTGGAGAGAGATGCTCTCCATTGAGAACATGTTGCCGCCAGCTAAATGCATCATTTCCTTCCGGACATAGGTGAATGGTTCGCCCACAAATCAAGGGTGGATAAAAACTCGTGAGTGTTAGATCAAAACTTAAAGACGTAAGGATGAGGGAGCCACAGCCTGTTGTGACATCAAATTGATGTAAGGCATGATTTGTATAATTCACCAACCCGCGATGTTCAACCATCACGCCTTTGGGGGTACCGGTAGAACCGGAGGTATAGATCACATAGGCCAGATGACGGGAGGTGAGAGCTGGAAGTCGCGGGTTGGTCTTTGGCTGGCTGGGCAGTGTGTTCGGATCGAGTACAATATGGGAGAGTAGGGCCTCGCCCAAGGTAGCTCGGCCTGTTTCATCAGCTAGCACGATCTGAGAATTGGCATCAGCAAGGATGTGAGCTAGTCGTTCTCCTGGATAGGCTGGGTCCAGCGGCACATAGGCGCCACCAGCCTTGAGGATGGCTAAGAGCCCTACGACCATTGCTAGAGAGCGCTCAACGCAAATAGCTACCAGTTCGTCGGGTTGCACGCCCAGTTCGATAAGCTCATGGGCTAGCCGATTGGCTTGCGCATTGAGTTCGGAATAGGTGAGCGTCTCTTCCTCATAGGCTAGCGCAATGGCTTGGGGTGTGCGCTCTACCTGTTCTTCAAATAATTGGTGTATGCATTGATCGGCCGGATAGTCCCTCTGTGTCTCATTCCACGTGTGTAGCAGCAGTTGCCGTTCTTCAAATGGCAGGATATCGAGTTCTCGCACTGGCTGAAGAGGCGTGTGCTCGAGGGCCTGAACCAGGCTCGTTAACGCCTGCTCCATATAGCCGCACACCCGCTTTGGGTCGAGTGGCCGTACCATGCGCACAGTCAACCCCAGAGCCTGACCATAATCCTCTACTGCGAGCGTAATCGGATAGTTAGTTCGCTCCTGCCCACCGAGGAATTCAATTTCCGATAACGCGCTCCCCTCCTTATCCATTGGCATTGCGTTGTGTCGATAGTTGAGCAAGGCACTAAAGAGCGGTGTTCCTGCTGGCAGGCTACTACAGCGTTGTGCTAACACAAGTGAGGCGTGTTCATGCATCAATAGATCAGCTAGCCGCGAATGCGTGGCATGCACATTTTCCTCAACCCCGGTGTGATCCAGATCAATCCGAAGTGGCAGGGTATTAATAAATAGCCCCATCGCCTGATCGGCGCCGTCTCCGGCTTGCATGCGCCCAAAGAGCACGGTACCAAAGACCACCTTCTCTTGACCGCTGGTACGCGAGAGCACCTGAGCCCAGGCTAGATGGCAGAGACTCGCCAGACTCACGCCCAAACGTCGGGCCTGTGCGCGCAAACGCTCGTTCAAAGCCTGCGGCAGCCTGCGATGAGCCTCTTCCACTTCAGTTCCATCCCGGTGCACCTCACTTAAGCCGAAGGGGAGCGTTGGCGTATTAATCCCGGCCAGCATGTCAGTGAAAAAGCGTTCATGTTCGGCCTGGCTCACGCCCAGACGGGCCTGAGCCACCAAGTTGCGGAATGGCTGCGGTGTTGGCAAACGTTCACTCTGCCCTGCAAGGAATGCTTGCACCTCAGCATACATCACTTCCAGGGTCGAGTGATCGCAAATCAAGTGGTGTTGCAATTGCAAGAGTACCCAGCGGCTATCGACATCCTGAGCCAGTACAAAACGCATTAGCGGAGCTTGTGTCAGATCCATCCGATGCTGGCGCGGATGGAAGCGCTGCATGAGCTGCTCACGAATCGGTCCGTTGGCCGGATCAAGGCTCAGTTCCGTGATTGATAGAGGCGCCTTGCGCCAGACCACCTGGGCTGGGTTGGACAGTCCTTGCCACACAAAGGCGGTGCGCAGGATGTCGTGACGGTCCACTACCTTCTGAAACGCGTCCAGATAGCGATCGAGTGTCACCCGATCAGAAAAGACCATCTGGTTCACCAGCAGATATGGGTCACCTTCGGTAGCAAGCAGATGGTGAAAAAGAATGCCGTCTTGCAGAGGAGAGAGGGCATAGATGTCCTGAAGATTGGAGAGCCCGCCTGGTACGCAAGCCACGATTCGGTCAATCTCGGACTGACTTAGCTCGATTAAGGGCAAGAGGTCGGGTGTAAGAATTTTGGTATCCGCTGTAATCCGGTTGGGTGGAATGCTGATCTCACGGTGCTGGCTCAGGCTCTGGGCTAGCATCGTGAGAGTCGGCGACTGGAAGAGATCGCGGATTGCTAGGCTCAGACCACGGCAGCGCAGGCGCTCAAGGAGTCGCACAGCGAGCAGGGAATGGCCACCGAGTTCAAAGAAGGAATCGTGACGGCTGATGCGATCGATTCCAAGTAGCTCAGTCCAGATCTCGGCCAGTACGGTTTCAATCGGGCCAACAGGTGTTTCATAGGCACGGCGGGCAAACGCCTCTCCCTCCGGGGCGGGCAGAGCTCGGCGATCGAGCTTGCCGTTGGGGGTTAAGGGGAAGGCGTCCAGTCGCACGAAGGCAGCAGGCACCATGTATTCTGGCAGAATGGAACTTAAGAAAGTGCGCAGTATTGCCGGTAGCTGGTCGTTGGGTTCGGCTACCACATAGGCAATGAGGCGCTTGTTACTCTCTTCGCCTAAAGCCAGGACGCAGGCTTCGCGCACAGCGGGGTGCTCAATAAGACGGGCCTCGATTTCGCCCGGTTCGATGCGAAAGCCTCGGATCTTGACTTGCTCATCGTTACGGCCGAGGAACTCGAGGTTGCCATCGGGCAGGTAGCGGGCAAGATCTCCGGAGCGGTACATGCGTGCGCCAGCTTCTTCAGTAAAGGGATCTTCAAGGAAGCGTTCAGCCGTGAGCTCGGGTCGGTTCAGATAGCCACGGGCAACACCTGCTCCACCAATGTACATCTCGCCTATCGCCCCTAACGGCACCGGCTGACCATAACTATCGAGCAAATAGATCCGCGTGTTGGCAATGGGGCGACCAATGCTCTCAATGACAGGCTGTTCACGACTCATCGATATCCAGGTCGAATAAGTTGTGGTCTCCGAGGGACCGTAGAGATTGGACAATCGCTGTACGTTGGTGCCCTCAAAGAGCTCTTCGATCAAAGCAATGGTCAATGGCTCTCCAGCTAAATGGATGGCCTTGACAGAAACTGGTAGCGCTCGCTTTTGCAGTAACAACTTGATCGCTGAAGGGACCGTATTAATCAGGGAAATGGCCTGAGGATGCTCAAGCAACGACAACACGTCATTTACCAAATAGACAGACACACCTTGCGTCAACGATGCAAAACATTCATAGACAGAGAGATCGAAGTTAATTGAGGTGGAGAAGAGTGTGTGCGCTGTCTCTGCGGAGGTAAACGTTTGGTTTGTCCAAGCAAGGAAGTTGGTCGTATTCCGATGTTCGATCATCACGCCTTTGGGGGTACCGGTAGAACCGGAGGTATAGATTATATAGGCCAGATGACGGGAGGTGAGAGTTGGAACCTGCGGGTTGGTCTTTGGTTGGCTGGGCAGTGTGTTCGGATCGAGCACAACACGGGAGAGCAGAGCCTCCCCTAAAGTAGTTCGCCCCGTTTCATCAGCCAGTACGATCTTGGGACTGGCATCAGCCAGGATCTGAGCCAGTCGTTCTCCTGGATAGGTTGGGTCCAGAGGCACATAGGCACCACCAGCCTTGAGGATTGCTAGCAACCCGACGACCATCGCCAGGGAGCGCTCAACGCAAATGGCTACTAGTTCGTCGGGTTGCACTTCCAGTGCGATAAGCTCATGGGCGAGTCGATTGGCTCGTGCATTGAGTTCGGAATAGGTGAGCGTCTCTTCCTCATAGGCTAGCGCAATGGCTTGGGGTGTGCGCTCTACCTGTTCTTCAAATAATTGGTGTATGCATTGATTCTCCGGATAGTCTCTCTGTGTCTCATTCCACGTTTTGAGCAGCAGTTGTTGTTCTTCAAATGGCAGGATATCCAGTTCTCGCACTGGCTGAAGAGGCGTGTGCTCGAGGGCCTGGGCCAGGCTCGTTAACGCCTGCTCCATATAACCGCATAGCCGGTTTGGGTCTAGCGGTTGCACCAATTGTACCGTCAATCCTAGAGCCTGACCATAATCCTCTACCGAGAGCATAAGCGGATAGTTGGTCCGCTCTTGCCCAGCAAGAAATTCAATTCCCGAGAACGCGTTTGTCTTGCTCGTGGGCATCGCATTGTGCCGATAGTTGAGCAAGGCGCTAAAGAGCGGTGTTCCCGTCGGCAGGCTACTGCAACGTTGTGCCATCGCAAGCGATGCGTGTTCATGCACCAGTAGATCAGCTAGCCGCGAATGCGTGGAACGCACACTCTCCTCCACCCCGGTGTGATCCAGATCAATCCGAAGTGGCAGGGTATTAATAAATAGCCCCATTGCCTGATCGGCGCCGTCTCCGGCTTGCATGCGCCCAAAGAGCACGGTGCCGAAGACCACCTTCTCTTGACCGCTGGTACGCGAGAGCACCTGAGCCCAGGCCAGATGACACAGACTCGCCAGACTCACGCCCAAACGTCGGGCCTGCGCGCGCAAACGCTCGTTCAAAGCCTGCGGCAGCCTGCGATGAGCCTCTTCCACTTCAGTTCCATCCCGGTGCACCTCACTTAAGCCGAAGGGGAGCGTTGGCGTATTAATCCCGGCCAGCATGTCAGTGAAAAAGCGTTCATGTTCGGCCTGGCTCACGCCCAGACGGGCCTGAGCCACCAAGTTGCGGAATGGCTGCGGTGTTGGCAAACGTTCACTCTGCCCTGCGAGGAATGCCTGCATTTCGGCATGCATCACCTCCAGAGTCGAGTGATCGCCAATTAAGTGATGTTGCAATTGCAGTAATATCCAGCGGCCATCGACATCCTGAGCGATTACAAAACGCGTGAGCGGGGCTTGGTTTAGATCCATCCGATGCTGACGCGGATGGAAGCGCTGCATGAGCTGCTCACGAATCGGTCCATTGGCTGGATCGAGGCTTAGTTCCGTGATGGATAGAGAGGCCTTGCGCCAGACCACCTGGGCTGGGTTGGACAGTCCTTGCCACACAAAGGCGGTGCGCAGGATGTCGTGACGGTCCACTACCTTCTGAAACGCGTCCAGATAGCGATCGAGTGTCACCCGATCAGAAAAGACCATCTGGTTCACCAGCAGATAAGGGTCACCTTCGATGGCAAGGAGATGGTGGAAGAGAATACCGTCTTGCAAGGGAGAGAGGGCATAGATGTCCTGAAGATTGGAGAGCCCGCCTGGTACGCAAGCCACGATTCGGTCAATCTCGGACTGACTTAGCTCGATTAAGGGCAAGAGGTCGGGTGTAAGAATTTTGGTATCCGCTGTAATCCGGTTGGGTGGAATGCTGATCTCACGGTGCTGGCTCAGGCTCTGGGCTAGCACCGTGAGAGTCGGCGACTGGAAGAGATCGCGGATTGCCAGGCTAAGACCACGTCGGCGCAGGCGCTCAAGGAGTCGCACAGCAAGCAGGGAATGGCCACCGAGTTCAAAGAAGGAATCGTGACGGCTGATGCGATCAATTCCAAGTAGCTCAGTCCAGATCTCGGCCAGTGCGGTTTCGATTGGGCCAACAGGGGCTTCATAGGCACGGCGGGCAAACGCCTCTCCATCCGGGGCGGGCAGAGCTCGGCGATCCAGTTTGCCGTTAGGGGTCAATGGGAAAGCGTCCAGTCGCACGAAGGCAGCAGGCACCATGTACTCGGGCAGGAGGCCGCTTAAGAATGTGCGTAGTGTTGCCGGTAGCTGGTCGTTGGGTTCGGCCACCACATAGGCAATGAGGCGCTTGTTACTCTCTTCTCCCAAAGCCAGGACGCAGGCTTCGCGCACTGCCGAGTGCTCGGTAAGACGGGCCTCGATTTCACCAGGCTCGATGCGAAAGCCGCGGATCTTGACTTGCTCATCGTTACGGCCGAGGAATTCAATGTTGCCATCAGGTAGATAGCGGGCAAGATCTCCACTACGGTACATGCGCGCTCCAGGTTCTTTAGCAAAGGGATCTTCAAGGAAGCGTTCAGCTGTTAGTTCGGGTCGATTTAGGTAGCCACGCGCTACACCTGCTCCGCCAATATAGATCTCACCCACGGCCCCTAACGGTACCGGTTGGCCGTAGCCATCCAGCAAATAGATCCGCGTGTTCGCAATCGGACGACCAATCGGTACTATCTCGGCTGGTAGCTCGTTGATTTCATATACGATGCAGCCTACTACAGTTTCGGTCGGACCATACTCATTGATCAAGCGGACATTAGGTTGCAACTTGTACCACAACACCACTGTACTCGCCGACAATGCCTCGCCAGCAATCACCAATAGATCAACTTTACTCTCAGCGTCTTTGGCAAGCAGATTTTGCCCCAGCGCCGTCAAGTGGCTGGGGGTAATCTTGACCAGTCCATCGTTTACTTGCACCCAATTTTCTAATCCTTCGATTTCCTGTCCATCTGCGATCAAATCTACGCATCCCCCTAGAAACAAAGATGTAAACAAGCTTGTGATGGTGGCATCGAAAGCCAATGAAGAAGAGACAACCGATTGTTTAGGGGTGTAGTAGTCCTGTGCCCAGTTTAGATAATTCACTAACCCTCGATGTTCAACCATCACACCCTTAGGAGTACCGGTGGAACCGGAAGTGTAGATCACATAGGCCAGATGACGGGATGTGAGGGCTGAAAGCTGTGGATTGGTCTCTGCCGGGCTGAGCAATGTGTTCGGATCGAGCACAACACGGGAGAGCAGAGCCTCCCCTAAAGTAGTTCGCCCCGTTTCATCAGCCAGTACGATCTTGGGACTGGCATCAGCCAGGATGTGAGCCAGTCGTTCTCCTGGATAGGCTGGGTCCAGCGGCACATAGGCACCACCAGCCTTGAGGATAGCTAGCAACCCGACGACCATTGCCAGGGAGCGCTCAACACAAATGGCTACGCACTGATCGGGCTCTGCGCCCAGTTCGATGAGCTCATGGGCGAGCCGATTAGCCCGCGCATTGAGTTCGGCATAGGTCAGTGTTTGGTCCTCATAGGCTAGAGCGATAGCGTTTGGTGTGCGCTCTACCTGTTCTTCAAATAATTGATGCAGGCATTGATCTTCTGGATAGTCCGCCTGTGTCTCATTCCACGTTTCCAGCAGTAGTTGCCGTTCTTCAAAGGGCAGGATATCCAGTTCTCGCACTGGCTGAAGAGGGGTGTGTTCCAGGGCCTCAACCAAGCTCGTCAATGCCTGTTCCATATAGGCGCACACCCGGTTTGGGTCTAGCGGTGCCACCAGCAGCACCGTCAACCCCAGAGCCTGACCATAATCTTCCACAGAGAGCGTAAGCGGGTAGTTGGTTCGCTCCTGCCCACCCAGGAATTCGATTTCCGATAAGGTATTGACTTTGCCCGTGGGCATCGCATTGTGCCGATAGTTGAGCAAGGCACTAAAGAGTGGTGTTCCCAGGCCACTGCATCGCTGTGCTGTGGCAAGCGAGGCGTGTTCATGCACCAGGAGATCAACCAGCCGGTGATGCGTGGCGCGCACACTCTCCTCAACCCCGGTGTGGTCCAAATCGATCCGGAGTGGCAAGGTGTTGATAAATAAGCCCATCGCCTGATCGGCGCCCTCTCCGGCTTGCATCCGCCCAAAGAGCACGGTGCCGAACACCACCTTCTCTTGACCGCTAGTCCGCGAGAGCACCTGAGCCCAAGCCAGATGGCACAGACTCGCCAGACTCACGCCCAAACGTCGGGCTTGCGCGCGCAAACGCTCGTTCAATGCCTGCGGCAGCATGCGATGAGTCTCTTCCACTTCAGATCCGTCGCGGTGTACCTCGCTGAGACCGAAGGGGAGTGTTGGTGTATCTATCTCGCCCAGCATGTCTGTAAAGAAGCGCTCATGCTCAGCTTGACTCATACCCAAACGGACTTGAGCCACCAGGTTGCGGAATGGCTGCGGTGCTGGCAAACTTTCACTCTGGCCCGAGAGGAATGCCTGCACCTCAGCATTCATCACCTCCAGGGTCGAGTGATCGCAAATCAAGTGGTGTTGTAATTGCACGAGTATCCAGCGGCCATCGACATCCTGAGCCAGTGCAAAACGAATCAGCGGAGCCTGTGTCAGATCGATCCGGTGTTGACGTGGATTGAAGCGGTGCATGAGCTGATCACGAATCGGTCCGTCGGCCGGATCAAGGCTCAGTTCCGTGATTGATAGAGGGGCCTTGCGCCAGACCACCTGGGCTGGGTTCGAGAGACCTTGCCATATGAAGGCGGTGCGCAAGATGTCGTGACGGTCAACTACTTGCTGGAGGGCATCCAGATAGCGATCGAGTATCACCCGATCAGAAAAGACCATCTGGTTCACCAGCAGATAGGGATCACCCTTGGTAGCCAAGAGATGGTGAAAGAGAATACCGTCTTGCAGAGGAGAGAGGGCATAGATGTCCTGGAGATTGGAGAGCCCGCCCGGTACTTGAGCCACGATTCGGTCAATCTCGGACTGACTTAGCTCGATTAAGGGCAAGAGGTCGGGTGTGAGGGTTTGGGTATCCGCCGTAATCCGGTTGGGTGGAACGCTAACTTCACAATGTTGGCTTAGGGTGTGAGCCAGTGCACTGAGAGTTGGCGACTGGAAGAGATCGCGGATTGCTAGGCTAAGACCGATACGGCGCAGGCGCTCAAGGAGTCGCACAGCAAGCAGGGAATGGCCACCGAGTTCAAAGAAGGAATCGTGACGGCTGATGCGATCGATTCCAAGTAGCTCAGTCCAGATCTCGGCCAGAGCGGTTTCAATTGGGCCAATGGGCGCTTCATAGGTACGGCGGACAAAAGCCTCTCCATCCGGGGCGGGCAGGGCACGGCGATCGAGCTTGCCGTTGGGGGTTAAGGGGAAGGCGGCGAGTCGCACGAAGGCAGTTGGCACCATGTACTCTGGCAGGAGGCGACTTAAGAAAGTGCGCAGTATTGCCGGTAGCTGGTCGTCGGGTTCGGCCACCACATAGGCAATGAGGCGCTTGTTACTCTCTTCGCCCAAAGCCAGAACGCAGGCTTCGTGTACGGTCGGGTGCTCGGTAAGACGGGCCTCGATTTCACCAGGCTCGATGCGAAAGCCACGGATCTTGACCTGCTCATCGTTACGACCCAGGAATTCAATGTTACCATCGGGCAGGTAACGGGCAAGATCTCCGGAGCGGTACATACGCGCTCCGGGTTCTTTAGCAAAGGGATCTTCAAGGAAGCGTTCAGCCGTTAGCTCAGGACGGTTCAGGTAGCCACGTGCTACACCTGCTCCACCAATGTAGAGTTCACCCACCACTCCTAGCGGCACAGGTTGACCATGGCCATCTAGTAGGTATAAGCGTAAATCCGGAAGGCGCTTCCCGATCAAGTTAGAGGTCCGTCTAGCATCCGATGCCTTTAAAGCGCAATAGGTTGCATGAACAGTAGTTTCCGTAATCCCGTACATGTTAACCAATTGCGGTGTATATTCATCACGCGCCGCATACCAGTCCTGAAGGGTCGTCATTTCTAATGCTTCGCCGCCAAAAATCACGTAGCGTAGCCGGGCAAGTGATGATTGTGCATATCCCATCAACGCTTTGAAAGCACTGGGAGTTGTGTTCAATACGGTTACGCCCTGTTTGCAGATCAACTGATAGAAGGCTTGTGGAGTACGAGCTACGGAATGGGGTATCAGCAGCAACTTGCCACCATGAAGGAGCGCGCCCCACAGTTCCCAGACTGAGAAATCGAAGGCAAACGAGTGGAACAAGCACCAAATGTCATTTGAGTGGAAGCGATATGCAGGTTGGGTGGTATAGAACAGACGTACAACTTGTGCATGTTCGACCATCACGCCTTTTGGGGTACCGGTAGAACCGGAGGTATAGATCACATAGGCCAGATGACGGGAGGTGAGGGCTGGAAGGCGAGGGTTGGTCTCTGGCTGGCTAGGCAGTGTGTTCGGATCGAGCACAACATGGGAGAGCAAGGCTTCGCTTAAGGTAGTGCGGCCTGTTTCATCGGCCAGCACGATCTGGGGATTGGCATCGGCAAGGATGTGAGCCAGTCGCTCTCCTGGGTAGGCGGGGTCCAGCGGCACATAGGCGCCACCGGCCTTGAGGATGGCTAACAGCCCTACAACCATCGCCAGGGAGCGCTCAACGCAAATGGCCACGCGAGCATCGGGCTCGATACCCAGTTCGATAAGTTCATGGGCGAGCCGATTAGCTCGCGCATTGAGTTCTGCATAGGTGAGAGTCTCTTCCTCATACACCAGAGCAATGGCATGAGGAGTGCACTCTACCTGCTGCTCAAACAACTGGTGCAGGCATTGATCGGCCGGATAGTCCGTCTGTGTCTCGTTCCATGTCTTGAGAAGCAATTGCCGTTCTTCGAAGGGCAGGATGTTGAGTTCTCGCACTGGTTTAAGGGGCGTGTGATCCAGCGCCTCAACCAAGCTTGTTAAGGCCTGCTCCATATAGCCGCACACCCGGTTTGGGTCTAGCGGCTGCACCAGATGCACCGTTAACCCCAGAGCCTGACCATAATCCTCCACCGAGAGCGTAAGCGGGTAGTTGGTCCGCTCTTGTCCACCGAGGAATTCGATCCCCGATAACGCGTTCGCCTTGCCCGTGGGCATTGCACTATGTCGATAGTTAAGCAAGGCACTAAATAGCGGTGTTCCCGCTGGCACTCCGCTGCAGCGCTGCGCCATTGCAAGCGAGGCGTGTTCATGCACCAGTAGATCAGCCAGCCGCGTATGGATGGCGCGCACACTCTCCTCCACCCCGGTGTGGTCCGGATCAATCCGGAGTGGCAGAGTGTTGATAAATAAGCCCATTGCCTGATCGGCGCCGTCTCCGGCTTGCATCCGCCCAAAGAGCACGGTGCCAAAGACTACCTTCTCCTGGCCGCTGGTGCGCGAGAGCACCTGAGCCCAGGCCAGATGGCAGAGACTCGCCAGACTCACGCCCAAACGCCGTGCCTGCGCGCGCAAACGCTCGTTTAATGACTGCGGCAACCTGCGGCGAGCCTCTTTTACCTCAGACCCATCATGGTGTACCTCGCTCAGGCCGAAGGGGAGTGTTGGTGCATCAATCTGGGCCAACATGTCAGTAAAGAAGCGTTCATGTTCGGCCTGACTCACACTCAGCCGGGCCTGAGCCACCAGGTTGCGGAATGGATGTGGTGCTGGCAAACGCTCACTCTGTCCCGCGAGGAATGCCCGCACCTCAGCATACATTACCTCCAGGGTCGAGTGATCGATAATCAAGTGGTGTTGCAATTGCAGCAGTATCCAGCGGCCATCGACATCCTGAGCGAATGCAAAACGTATTAGCGGAGCCTGTGTCAGATCGATCCGATGTTGGCGCGGATTGAAGCGTTGAATGAGCTGCTCACGAATGGGGCCGTTGGTTGGATCGAGGCTTAATTCGGTGATCGACAGAGGTGCCTTGCGCCAGACGACCTGGGCCGGGTTCGACAGACCTTGCCAGACGAAGGCGGTGCGCAAGATGTCATGACGGTCGACTACCTGCTGGAGGGCGTCCAGATAACGATCCAGTGTTGCCCGATCGGCGAAGGTCATCTGACTGACCAGCAGATAGGGATCACCCTTGGTAGCCAGGAGATGGTGAAAGAGAATACCGTCTTGCAACGGAGAGAGGGCGTAAATGTCCTGGAGATTAGCGAGCCCGCCCGGTACGCAAGCTACGATCCGGTCGATCTCAGGCTGGGTGAGTTCGATTAAGGGCAAGAGGTCGGGTGTGAGGGTTTGGGTATCTGCCGTAATCCGGTTGGGTCGGGCGCTGATCTCACGGTGCTGGCCCAGGCTCTGGGCTAGCACACTGAGAGTTGGCGACTGGAAGAGATCGCGGATTGCTAGGCTCAGACCACGGCGGCGCAGGCCTTCAATGAGTCGCACAGCAAGCAGGGAATGGCCACCGAGTTCAAAGAAGGAATCGTGACGGCTGATGTGTTCGACTCCAAGTAGCTCAGTCCAGATCTCGGCCAGGGTGGTTTCAATCGGACCCACAGGTGCTTCATAGGTACGGTGGGCAAACGCCTCTCCATCTGGGGTAGGCAGGGCTCGGCGATCGAGCTTGCCGTTAGGGGTCAATGGGAAAGCGTCGAGTCGCACGAAGGCAGCAGGCACCATGTACTCCGGCAGGAGGCGACTTAAGAAAGCGCGCAGTGTTGCCGGTAGCTGCTCGTTGGGTTCGGCCACCACATAGGCAATGAGGCGCTTGTTACTCTCTTCTCCCAAAGCCAGAACGCAGGCTTCGTGTACGGTCGGGTGCTCGGTAAGACGGGCCTCGATTTCACCAGGCTCGATGCGAAAGCCTCGGATCTTGACCTGCTCATCATTACGTCCAACGTATTCGATGTTACCATCGGGCAGGTAACGGGCAAGATCTCCGGAGCGGTACATGCGCTCGCCGGGCTCTTTAGTAAAGGGATCTTCAAGGAAGCGTTCAGCAGTTAGCTCGGGTCGATTTAAGTAGCCACGCGCTACACCTGCTCCACCAATGTAGAGTTCACCCACCGCTCCTAACGGCACTGGTTGGCCGTAGCCATCTAGCAAATAAATCCGCGTGTTGGCAATCGGGCGGCCAATGGGTACTGTGGTGATGTCACCCGCATCGTGCCTCAGTGTGTAGGTGAGTGCAAAGGTAGTGGTTTCTGTCGGACCATAACCATTAACCAGGTATTGTGGTCCGTCTGCTTGTAAAATGCGTAGGAAGCATTCGGGGTCGGCGCGTTCACCGACGCAGAACAGGTACTTGAGGCGTGCCAGCGCCGGAGCGATGACGCGAGTATATTGGTTAAATAACGAGGTTGTAAGAACCAGTACAGTGACTTCTTGCAGTTCAAGTAGATGTGCCAAGCGAGGTGCTTCTATGAGGGTATCAGCATCGACGATGACGATGCGGCCACCTTTGAGTAAAGGAGCCCAGACCTCAAAAGTACTGGCATCAAAGGAAGGATTAGCCGCAAAGGCCACTCGATCTTCTGTTCCAATATCGGCATAGCCATTATTGATAATTAAGCGGACGACTGCACGATGCGGTACAACGACTCCCTTGGGGGTGCCGGTTGAACCGGAGGTGTACATCACATAGGCTGGATCGAGGCTATTTCCTTTTAAGCCTGGATTGGCGAGGTTTTTTTCTTCTGTTATTTTCTGTTGCGCAGATATGAGACGTAATAAAGAAACGGAGGGTGGTATTGAAGGAATCGCAGCATGGATGTCAGTGATGAGGACATGCGTGTCACAATCGGTGAGCATCCAGGCTTGTCGTTCCGCAGGTGTTTGGGGATCGATCGGTACATAGGTGGCGCCGACTTTGAGAATCGCTAGCTGTGAAACCACTAGTTCGATGGAGCGTTCGAGGAGGGTAGCGACATAGCATCCAGGCTCGACGCCCAGTTCGATAAGCTCATGGGCGAGCCGATTGGCTCGCGCATTGAGTTCGGCATAGGTCAGCGTCTCTTCCTCATAGGCTAGCGCAATGGCTTGGGGTGTGCGCTCTACCTGCTGCTCAAACAACTGGTGCAGGCATTGATCTGCCGGATAGTCCGTCTGTGTCTCATTCCAGGTGTGTAGCAGTAGTTGCCGTTCTTCAAATGGCAGGATGTCCAGACTCGCCACCGGCCGCTCAGCTTCGGCCACCATCGAGCGCAGCATTGCCTGCAAATACCCCACCTGTCGCTCGATTGTGTCACGATCAAACAATGCTGTGGCATAGTTCAAACTCCCGGCAATTTCTTGGTCCTGCTCGCTCAGATTCAGTGTCAGATCAAATTTGGCAATGTCATAACCGCCCCGGAGTGCACTTATCTCCAGCCCCGGTAGCTGCCAGACTCCGGCTTCATTGTTCTGCCAGGCGAACATTACCTGGAAGAGTGGCGTGTGATCCGGATGACGCGGTGGATTGACGATCTCCACGACCTGCTCAAAGGGCAGATCTTGATGATCCTGTGCACCGAGTGCCGTTTGACGGACGCGCTCGAGCAATCGAGCTGTATTGGGCCTCTCCGATAGATCGAGGCGCAGTACGAGGGTGTTGACAAAGAATCCGATGAGCGACTCCACTTCTTTGCGTCTGCGGTTTGCGCTGGGGATGCCAATCACCAGATCCTCCTCTCCGGAGAGTCGGGACAATACCGCTGCCCAAGCAGCTAGCACAGTCATGAACAGGGTTACGCCATGCGCTTGGCTCAAACGCTTGAGAGAATCGGTCAGATCCGCATCGAGATATACCGGCACGTGCGCGCCGACAAAGGACTGCTGGGTTGGGTGGGGGCGGTCGGTTGGCAGATTAATTCGTATCGGGGCATCAGCCAAGGTTGTGCGCCAATAGTTGCTTTGTACCTGTAGGTGTTCTGCCGAGAACCATTGGCGTTGCCAGGCGGCATAATCCGGATACTGGATGGCAAGGGGTGGCAGGGGATCGGACTGACCGGCTAGGGCTGCGCGATAGAGCGTACTGAACTCAGAGCATAGTATACCCAAGGACCAGCCGTCGGAAACGATATGATGCTGAGTCAAGAGGAAGACGTGTTCCTCGTTGGCAAGCTGAATTAAGCGAGCACGAATCAGTGGGCCGTGTGCCAAATCGAAGGGAGTACCTGCTTCTTCAATCCTCAGTTGAGTCAGTTGGGCATCGTGTACTCCGCGCAGATCATGTCGTTGCAATGGTAACGGCGTGTTGGCGTCCAGCAGACGCACTTCGGGTTCTCCATCGACCGTAACAAACACGGAACGCAGCGCTTCATGACGGGCGAACAAGGCGTTGAGAGCCTGTTGCAAGGCCGCCTCATCAAGTGGCCCTTGCAGGCGCAGGGCCAGTGGGATGTGATAGGTCTGGCTGACGCCCTCAAGCTGACTTAAGAACCAGAGACGCTGCTGGGCAAAGGAGAGCGGTAGGAGGCTGTCACGGGAGACGGGGACTATCGGCGGCAGGATGGTGTCTCCGTTTTCCAAGTGCGTTCTGATGGCCTCAGCCAGATCTTGCAGGACAGGGGAAGCAAACAGGGTGGAAAGAGAGAGATCGGCACCCAGTGCTGCGATGCGACTAAGGAGTCGCACGGCAAGCAGGGAATGGCCACCGAGTTCAAAGAAGGAATCGTGACGGCTGATGCGATCGATTCCAAGTAGCTCAGTCCAGATTTCGGCCAGGGCTGTTTCGATCGGGCCAATGGGTGCTTCATAGGCACGGCGTGCAAACGCCTCTCCATCTGGGGTAGGCAGGGCTCGGCGATCGAGCTTGCCGTTAGGGGTCAATGGGAAAGCGTCGAGTCGCACGAAGGCAGCAGGCACCATGTACTCCGGCAGGAGGCGACTTAAGAAAGCGCGCAGTGTTGCCGGTAGCTGCTCGTTGGGTTCGGCCACCACATAGGCAATGAGGCGCTTGTTACTCTCTTCTCCCAAAGCCAGAACGCAGGCTTCGTGTACGGTCGGGTGCTCGGTAAGACGGGCCTCGATTTCACCAGGCTCGATGCGAAAGCCTCGGATCTTAACCTGCTCATCGTTACGTCCAATGTATTCGATATTACCATCGGGCAGGTAACGGGCAAGATCGCCGGTGCGGTACATGCGCTCGCCGGGCTCTTTAGTAAAGGGATCATTGAGGAAGCGTTCAGCAGTTAGCTCGGGTCGATTTAAGTAGCCACGCGCTACACCTGCTCCACCAATGTAGAGTTCACCCACCGCTCCTAACGGCACTGGTTGGCCGTAGCCATCTAGCAAATAAATCCGCGTGTTGGCAATCGGGCGGCCAATGGGTACTGTGGTGATGTCACCCGCATCATGCCTCAGTGTGTAGGTGAGTGCAAAGGTAGTGGTTTCTGTCGGACCATAACCATTAACCAGGTATTGTGGTCCGTCTGCTTGTAAAATGCGTAGGAAGCATTCGGGGTCGGCGCGTTCACCGACGCAGAACAGGTACTTAAGGCGTGCCAGCGCCGGAGCGATAATGCGGGTATATTGGTTAAATAACGAGGTTGTAAGAACCAGTACAGTGACTTCTTGCAGTTCAAGTAGATGCGCCAAGCGAGGTGCTTCTATGAGGGTATCAACATCGACGATGACGATGCGGCCACCTTTGAGTAAAGGAGCCCAGACCTCAAAAGTACTGGCATCAAAGGAAGGATTAGCCGCAAAGGCCACTCGATCTTCTGTTCCAATATCGGCATAGCCATTATTGATAATTAAGCGGACGACTGCACGATGCGGTACAACGACTCCCTTGGGAGTACCGGTTGAACCGGAGGTGTACATCACATAGGCTGGATCGAGGCTATTTCCTTTCAAGCCTGGATTGGCGAGGTTTTTTTCTTCTGTTATTTTCTGTTGCGCAGATATGAGACGTAATAAAGAAACGGAGGATGGTGTTGAAGGAATCGCAGCATGGATATCAGTGATGAGGACATGCGTGTCACAATCGGTGAGCATCCAGGCTTGTCGTTCCGCAGGTGTTTGGGGATCGATCGGTACATAGGTGGCGCCGACTTTGAGAATCGCTAGCTGTGAAACCACTAGTTCGATGGAGCGTTCGAGGAGGGTAGCGACATAGCATCCAGGCTCGACGCCCAGTTCGATAAGCTCATGGGCGAGCCGATTGGCTCGCGCATTGAGTTCGGCATAGGTGAGCGTCTTTTCCTCATACACCAGAGCAATGGCATGAGGAGTGCGCTCTACCTGTTGCTCAAACAACTGGTGCAGGCATTGATCCTCCGGATAGTCCGTCTGTGTCTCATTCCAGGTGTGTAGCAGCAGTTGCCGTTCTTCAAAGGGCAGGATATCCAAATTCGCCACCGGACGCTCAGCTTCGGCGACCATCGAGCGTAGCATCGCCTGCAAATACCCCGCCTGTCGCTCGATTGTGTCACGATCAAACAATGCTGTGGCATAGTTTAAACTCCCGGCAATTTCTTGGCCCTGCTCGCTTAGATTCAGTGTCAGATCAAATTTGGCGATGTCATAACCGCCCCGGAGCGGACTGACCTCCAGCCCCGGTAGCTGCCAGACTCCGGCTTCATTGTTCTGCCAGGCGAACATTACCTGGAAGAGTGGTGTGTGATCCGGATGACGCGGTGGATTAACGATCTCCACGATCTGCTCAAAGGGCAGGTCTTGATGATCCTGCGCACCGAGTGCCGTTTGGCGAACGCGCTTGAGCAATTGAGCTGTATTGGGTCTCTCCGATAGATCGAGGCGCAGTACAAGGGTATTGACAAAGAATCCGATGAGCGACTCCACTTCTTTGCGTCTGCGGTTTGCGCTGGGGATGCCAATCACCAGATCCTCCTCTCCGGAGAGTCGGGACAATACCGCTGCCCAAGCAGCTAGCACAGTCATGAACAGGGTTACGCCATGCGCCTGGCTCAAACGCTTGAGAGAATCGGTCAGATCCGCATCGAGATATACCGGCACGTGCGCGCCGACAAAGGACTGCTGGGTTGGGTGGGGGCGGTCGGTTGGCAGATTAATTCGTATCGGGGCATCAGCCAAGGTTGTGCGCCAATACTTGCTTTGTACCTGTAGACGTTCTGCCGAGAGCCATTGGCGTTGCCAGGCGGCATAGTCCGGATACTGGATGGCAAGTGGTGGCAGGGGATCGGACTGACCGACTAGGGCTGCGCGATAGAGCGTACTGAACTCAGAGCATAGTATACCCAAGGACCAGCCGTCGGAAACGATATGATGCTGAGTCAAGAGGAAGACGTGTTCCTCGTTGGCAAGCTGAATTAAGCGAGCACGAATCAGCGGGCCGTGTGCCAAATCGAAGGGAGCACCTGCTTCTTCAATCCGCAGTTGAGTTAGTTGGTCTTGAGCATCGTGTACTCCGCGCAGATCGTGTCGTTGCAATGGTAACGGCGTGTTGGCGTCCAGCAGACGCACTTCGGGTTCTCCATCGAGCGTGATAAACACGGAACGCAGCGCTTCATGACGGGCGAACAAGGCGTTGAGAGCCTGTTGCAAGGCCGCCTCATCAAGTGGACCCTGTAGGTGCAGGGCCAGTGGAATGTGATAGGTCTGGCTGACGCCCTCAAGCTGACTTAAGAACCAGAGACGCTGCTGGGCAAAGGAGAGTGGTAGGAAGCCGTTACGGGAAGGTATCATGGAAAATCGGGATTATTGGCGGTAGGACGACAGTGCCGCCGTTTTCCAAGTGTGTTTTGATGGCATGAGCCAGTGCATGTAGGACAGGGGAAGCAAACAGGGTGGTAAGAGATAGCTCAGTACCCAGCGCTGTGATGCGACTAAGGAGTCGCACAGCGAGCAGGGAATGGCCACCGAGTTCAAAGAAGGAATCGTGACGGCTGATGCGATCGATTCCAAGTAGCTCAGTCCAGATCTCGGCCAGGGCTGTTTCGATCGGGCCAATGGGTGTTTCATAGGCACGGCGGGCAAAAGCCTCTCCATCCGGGGCGGGCAGGGCCCGGTGATCGAGCTTGCCGTTGGGGGTTAAGGGGAAGGCGGCGAGTCGCACGAAGGCAGTTGGCACCATGTACTCTGGCAGGAGGCGACTTAAGAAGGTGCGCAGTGTTGCCGGTAGCTCTTTATCCTCTTCGGCCACCACATAGGCAATGAGTCGCTTGTTACTCTCTTCGCCCAAAACCAGAACGCAGGCTTCGTGTACGGCCGGGTGCTCGGTAAGACGGGCCTCGATTTCACCAGGCTCGATGCGAAAGCCACGGATCTTGACCTGCTCATCGTTACGACCCAGGAATTCAATGTTACCATCGGGCAGGTAACGGGCAAGATCTCCGGAGCGGTACATACGCGCTCCGGGTTCTTTAGCAAAGGGATCTTCAAGGAAGCGTTCAGCCGTTAGCTCAGGACGGTTCAGGTAGCCACGTGCTACACCTGCTCCACCAATGTAGAGTTCACCCACCACTCCTAGCGGCACAGGTTGACCATGGCCATCTAGTAGGTATAAGCGTAAATCCGGAAGGCGCTTCCCGATCAAGTTAGAGGTCCGTCTAGCATCCGATGCCTTTAAAGCGCAATAGGTTGCGTGAACAGTAGTTTCCGTAATCCCGTACATGTTAACCAATTGCGGTGTATATTCATCACGTGCCGCATACCAGTCCTGAAGGGTCGTCATTTCTAATGCTTCGCCACCAAAAATCACATAGCGTAGCCGGTCAAGTGATGATTGTGCATGTCCCATCAATGCGTTGAAAGCACTGGGAGTCGTGTTCAATACGGTTACGCCCTGTCTGCAGATCAACTGATAGAAGGCTTGTGGAGTACGAGCTACGGAATGGGGTATCAGCAGCAACTTGCCACCATGAAGGAGCGCGCCCCACAGTTCCCAGACTGAGAAATCGAAGGCAAACGAGTGGAACAAGCACCAAATGTCATTTGAGTGGAAGCGATATGCAGGTTGGGTGGTATAGAACAGACGTACAACTTGTGCATGTTCGACCATCACGCCTTTTGGGGTACCGGTAGAACCGGAGGTATAGATCACATAGGCCAGATGACGGGAGGTGAGGGCTGGAAGGCGAGGGTTGGTCTCTGGCTGGCTAGGCAGTGTGTTCGGATCGAGCACAACATGGGAGAGCAAGGCTTCGCTTAAGGTAGTGCGGCCTGTTTCATCGGCCAGCACGATCTGGGGATTGGCATCGGCAAGGATGTGAGCCAGTCGCTCTCCTGGGTAGGCGGGGTCCAGCGGCACATAGGCGCCACCGGCCTTGAGGATGGCTAACAGCCCTACAACCATCGCCAGGGAGCGCTCAACGCAAATGGCCACGCGAGCATCGGGCTCGATACCCAGTTCGATAAGTTCATGGGCGAGCCGATTGGCTCGCGCATTGAGTTCTGCATAGGTGAGAGTCTCTTCCTCATACACCAGAGCAATGGCATGAGGAGTGCACTCTACCTGCTGCTCAAACAACTGGTGCAGGCATTGATCCTCCGGATAGTCCGTCTGTGTCTTATTCCACGTGTGTAGCAGTAGTTGCCGTTCTTCAAATGGCAGGATGTTGAGTTCTCGCACTGGTTTAAGGGGCGTGTGATCCAGCGCCTCAACCAAGCTCGTCAACGCCTGCTCCATATAGTCGCACACCCGGTTTGGATCTAGTGGTTGCACTAGCAGCACCGTCAACCCCAGAGCCTGACCATAATCCTCCACCGAGAGCGTAAGCGGGTAGTTAGTTCGCTCCTGCCAGTCGAGAAGTTCGATCCCCGATAACGCGTCCGCCTTGCTCGTGGGCATCGTATTGTGCCAATAGTTAAATAAGGCACTAAAGAGTGGTGTTCCCGCTGGCAGGCCACTACAGCGCTGTGCTGTAGCAAGAGAGGCGTGTTCATGTATCAATAGATTAGCCAGGCGGTTATGTGTGGTGCGCACACTCTGCTCAACCCCGGTGTGATCCAAATCAAGCCGCACCGGCAGGGTGTTGATAAATAGCCCCATCGCCTGATCGGCGCCCTCTCCGGCTTGCATCCGCCCAGAGAGCACGGAACCAAACACCACCTTCTCTTGACCGCTGGTACGCGAGAGCACCTGAGCCCAGGCCAGATGGCAGAGACTGGCTAAACTCACACCCAAACGTCGGGCCTGTGCGCGCAAACGTTCGCTCAATGATTGCGGTAGTTTACGGCGAGCCTCTTCCACTTTAGATCCGTCACGATGTACTTCGCTCAGGCCGAAGGGGAGCGTCGGCTCATCAATCTCGGCCAACATGTCAGTAAAGAAGCGTTCATGTTCGACCTGACTCATGCCCAGACGGACTTGAGCCACCAGGTTGCGGAATGGCTGCGGTGCTGACAAACGCTCACTCTGGCCCGAGAGGAATGCCCGCACCTCAGCATGCATCACCTTCATGGTTGAGTGATCGTGGATCAAGTGATGTCGCAATTGCACGAGTATCCAGCGGCCATCAACATCCTGAGCGAATACAAAACGCATTAGTGGGGCCTGTGTCAGATCAATCCGATGATGGTTGAAGCATTGCATGAGCTGCTTACGAATCGGTCCATTGGCTGGATCAAGGTTTAGTTCCGTGATTGATAGAGGGGCCTTGCGCCAGACCACCTGGGCTGGGTTCGAGAGACCTTGCCAGACGAAGGCGGTGCGCAAGATGTCGTGACGATCAACTACCTGCTGGTGGGCATCCAGATAACGATCGAGTGTCACCCGATCGGCAAAGGCCATCTGGTGCACCAGTAGATACGGGTCGCCCTCGGTAGCCAGGAGATGGTGAAAGAGAATACCGTCTTGCAATGGAGAGAGGGCATAGATGTCCTGGAGATTGGAGAGCCCACCCGGTACTTGAGCCACGATCCGGTCGATATCGGATTGGGTGAGGTCGATTAAGGGCAAGAGGTCGGGTGTAAGAATTTTGGTATCCGCTGTGATCCGGTTGGGGGGGATGCTAACCGCACGGTGCTGGCTCAGGCTCTGGGCTAGCACACTGAGCGTCAGCGACTGGAAGAGATCGCGGATTGCTAGGCTAAGACCACGGCGGCGCAGGCGCTCAAGGAGTCGCACGGCAAGCAGGGAATGGCCGCCAAGTTCAAAGAAGGAATCGTGACGGCTGATGTGATCGATTCCAAGTAGCTCAGTCCAGATCTCGGCCAGCGCTGTTTCAATCGGACCAATGGGTGCTTCATAGGCACGGCGTGCAAAAGCTTCTCCATCCGGGGTGGGCAGGGCCCGGCGATCGAGCTTGCCGTTGGGGGTTAAGGGGAAGGCGTCGAGTCGCACGAAGGCAGTCGGCACCATGTACTCTGGCAGGAGGCTACTTAAGAAGGTGCGCAGTGTTGCCGGTAGCTCTTGATCCTCTTCGGCCACCACATAGGCAATGAGGCGCTTGTTACTCTCTTCGCCCAAAGCCAGAACGCAGGCTTCGTGTACGGCCGGGTGCTCGGTAAGACGGGCCTCGATTTCACCAGGCTCGATGCGAAAGCCACGGATCTTGACTTGCTCATCGTTACGACCCAGGAATTCAATGTTACCATCCGGCAGGTAGCGGGCAAGATCGCCGGAGCGGTACATGCGCGCTCCGGGTTCTTTAGCAAAGGGATCTTCAAGGAAGCGTTCAGCAGTCAGCTCGGGTCGATTCAGGTAGCCACGCGCTACACCAGCTCCACCAATGTAGATCTCACCCACCGCTCCTAACGGCACCGGTTGGCCGTAGCCATCTAGCAAATAAATCCGCGTGTTGGCAATCGGGCGACCAATGGGTACTGTGTCAACCGGCAGCTCGTTGATTTCATATACGATACAGCCGACGGTCGTCTCGGTGGGGCCGTAATGATTAAAAATTCGCGTTGTAGGTGCATATTGACGCCACCATATTAATGCGGAGCCCTTTAAAGGTTCGCCACCCACCACTAACGTCCTAATTCGACCGTCTAGCGAATCGTTTTGCAATGTCTGCTGTAAGAGATCGAGATGAGAGGGGGTGAGTTTTACTGGAGAGAGATGCTCTCCATTGAGAACATGTTGCCGCCAGCTAAATGCATCATTTCCTTCCGGAGATAGGTAAATGGTTCGCCCGCAAATCAAGGGCGGATAAAAACTCGTGAGCGTTAGATCAAAACTTAAAGAGGTAAGGATGAGGGAGCCACAGCCTGTTGTGACATCAAATTGATGTAAGGCATGATTTGTATAATTCACCAACCCGCGATGTTCAACCATCACGCCTTTGGGGGTACCTGTAGAACCGGAGGTATAGATCACATAGGCCAGATGATGGGAGGTGAGAGCTGGAAGTCGCGGGTTGGTCTCCGGCTGGCTGGGCAGTGTGTTCGGATCGAGCACAACATGGGAGAGCAAGGCTTCGCCTAAGGTAGTGCGGCCTGTTTCATCGGCCAGTACGATCTTGGGACTGGCATCAGCCAGGATATGGGCCAGTCGCTCGCCTGGGTAGGCTGGGTCCAGCGGCACATAGGCGCCACCAGTCTTGAGGATGGCTAAGAGCCCTACGACCATCGCCAGGGAGCGCTCAACGCAAATAGCTACCAGTTCGTCGGGTTGCACGCCCAGTTCGATAAGCTCATGGGCTAGCCGATTGGCTTGCGCATTGAGTTCGGAATAGGTGAGCGTCTCTTCCTCATAGGCTAGCGCAATGGCTTGGGGTGTGCGCTCTACCTGTTCTTCAAATAATTGGTGTATGCATTGATCGGCCGGATAGTCCCTCTGTGTCTCATTCCACGTGTGTAGCAGCAGTTGCCGTTCTTCAAATGGCAGGATATCGAGTTCTCGCACTGGCTGAAGAGGCGTGTGCTCGAGGGCCTGAACCAGGCTCGTTAACGCCTGCTCCATATAGCCGCACACCCGCTTTGGGTCGAGTGGCCGTACCATGCGCACAGTCAACCCCAGAGCCTGACCATAATCCTCTACTGCGAGCGTAATCGGATAGTTAGTTCGCTCCTGCCCACCGAGGAATTCAATTTCCGATAACGCGCTCCCCTCCTTATCCATTGGCATTGCGTTGTGTCGATAGTTGAGCAAGGCACTAAAGAGCGGTGTTCCTGCTGGCAGGCTACTACAGCGTTGTGCTAACACAAGTGAGGCGTGTTCATGCATCAATAGATCAGCTAGCCGCGAATGCGTGGCATGCACATTTTCCTCAACCCCGGTGTGATCCAGATCAATCCGAAGTGGCAGGGTATTAATAAATAGCCCCATCGCCTGATCGGCGCCGTCTCCGGCTTGCATGCGCCCAAAGAGCACGGTACCAAAGACCACCTTCTCTTGACCGCTGGTACGCGAGAGCACCTGAGCCCAGGCTAGATGGCAGAGACTCGCCAGACTCACGCCCAAACGTCGGGCCTGTGCGCGCAAACGCTCGTTCAAAGCCTGCGGCAGCCTGCGATGAGCCTCTTCCACTTCAGTTCCATCCCGGTGCACCTCACTTAAGCCGAAGGGGAGCGTTGGCGTATTAATCCCGGCCAGCATGTCAGTGAAAAAGCGTTCATGTTCGGCCTGGCTCACGCCCAGACGGGCCTGAGCCACCAAGTTGCGGAATGGCTGCGGTATTGGCAAACGTTCACTCTGCCCTGCAAGGAATGCTTGCACCTCAGCATACATCACTTCCAGGGTCGAGTGATCGCAAATCAAGTGGTGTTGCAATTGCAAGAGTACCCAGCGACTATCGACATCCTGAGCCAGTACAAAACGCATTAGTGGAGCCTGTGTCAGATCAATCCGGTGTTGACGTGGATTAAAGCGTTGCATGAGTTGCTCACGAATCGGTCCATTGGCCGGATCAAGGCTCAGTTCCGTGATTGATAGAGGCGCTTTGCGCCAGACCACCTGGACTGGGTTCGAGAGGCCTTGCCATACGAAGGCGGTGCGCAAGATATCATGACGGCTGACTACTTGCTGGAGGGCATTCAAATAGCGATCGAGTGTCGCCCGATCGGCGAAGGTCATCTGGTTCACCAGCAGATAGGGATCACCCTTGGTAGCCAGGAGATGGTGAAAGAGAATACCGTCTTGCAATGGAGAGAGGGCATAGATGTCCTGAAGATTGGAGAGCCCGCCTGGTACGCAAGCCACGATTCGGTCAATCTCGGACTGACTTAGCTCGATTAAGGGCAAGAGGTCGGGTGTAAGAATTTTGGTATCCGCTGTAATCCGGTTGGGTGGAATGCTGATCTCACGGTGCTGGCTCAGGCTCTGGGCTAGCATCGTGAGAGTCGGCGACTGGAAGAGATCGCGGATTGCTAGGCTCAGACCACGGCAGCGCAGGCGCTCAAGGAGTCGCACAGCGAGCAGGGAATGGCCGCCGAGTTCAAAGAAGGAATCGTGACGGCTGATGCGATCGATTCCAAGTAGCTCAGTCCAGATCTCGGCCAGTGCGGTTTCAATTGGGCCAATGGGTGCTTCATAGGCACGGCGGGCAAAAGCCTCTCCATCCGGGGCGGGCAGGGCACGGCGATCGAGTTTGCCGTTGGGGGTTAAGGGGAAGGCGTCGAGTCGAACGAAGGCAGTCGGCACCATGTATTCGGGCAGGAGGCGGCTTAAGAAAGTGCGCAGTATTGCCGGTAGCTGGTCGTCGGGTTCGGTCACCACATAGGCAATGAGGCGCTTGTTTCTCTCTTCGCCTAAAGCCAGAACGCAGGCTTCGCGCACGGCGGGGTGCTCAATAAGACGGGCCTCGATTTCGCCCGGTTCGATGCGAAAGCCTCGGATCTTGACCTGCTCATCGTTACGACCCAGGAATTCAATGTTGCCATCAGGTAGATAGCGGGCAAGATCTCCGGAGCGGTACATGCGTGCACCAGCTTCTTCAGCAAAGGGATCTTCAAGGAAGCGTTCAGCAGTCAGCTCGGGTTGATTTAGGTAGCCGCGGGCAACGCTAGCTCCTCCAATGTAGATCTCACCCACCGTCCCTAGCGGTACGGGTTGACCGCAGCCATCTAGCAAATAGATCCGTGTGTTTGCAATCGGACGACCAATCGGCACAACTTCTCCGGTATAGTCGGCTGGGCAATGCCAAGTTGTCGCACAAACCGTAGTTTCCGTAGGACCATAAGCATTAAAGATGCTATTTGTGCGGGCCAGACTGCGAAGTAATGCTGTGTTCGGCGCCTCTCCGGCGAGAATCAGTGTCAGGGCTTGATTTTGTAGAAACTCATCTGTTTCGCCTTGAAGTAACGCCGGGGGAAGCGTCGCATGAGTAATGGCATGTTGTTGCAGGTACGCCCATAGTTGGCTTCGATCATGGAATAAGAGGTCGGAGAGCAGATACAGGCTTGCACCACTACCTAAAGCCATCACTACCTCCGAACTACTTGCATCAAAACTAAAAGAAGCGAATTGTAGAATTCGGCTATTTGCACAAACGACAAAGCGAGCGATTTGAGCCTGAGCCAGATTCACCAACCCTCGATGTTCGACCATGACGCCCTTAGGAGTGCCTGTAGAACCGGAGGTATAGATCACATAGGCCAGATGACGTGAGGTGAGGGCTGGAAGGCGAGGGTTGGTCTCCGGCTGGCTGGGCAGGGTGTTCGGATCGAGCACAACATGGGAGAGCAAGGCTTCGCCTAAGGTAGTGCGGCCTGTTTCATCTGCTAACAGGATCTGAGGATTTGCATCAGCCAGGATGTGAGCCAGTCGCTCACCTGGGTAGGCTGGGTCCAGTGGCACATAGGCGCCACCAGCCTTGAGGATGGCTAACAGCCCTACGATCATTGCCAGGGAGCGCTCAACGCAAATGGCTACCTGCACGTCTGGCTCGATACCCAGTTCGATAAGCTCATGGGCGAGCCGATTGGCTCGCGCATTGAGTTCGGCATAGGTGAGAGTCTCTTCCTCATACACCAGAGCAATGGCATGAGGAGTGCGCTCTACCTGTTGCTCAAACAACTGGTGCAGGCATTGATCGGCCGGATAGTCCCTCTGCGTCTCGTTCCACGTTTGTAGTAGTAGTGTCCGCTCAGACTCAGGTAGTAAATTGAGCCGCTTTACTGGGGTCACATCTGAAGCCATCACGGTTTGTGTCAATTCCAGCAGATGCCCCGTCATACGATCAATCTGTTTGCCTGATACGCGCGATGCATCGTAATGCCATCTGAAGCTGCCATCCCGCATATTAATTCGAAAGGTGGCTAGCTCTCCGTGTACTTCGGCTTCGAGGGAGGTATCATCACCTTCACCATTCCACACCGCAACGGCCACCTTCCAAGGATGAGGTATGTGCAAACTGCTTATTGCACTCAGTGCAATATGGCGCGCAACAAGATCCATCGCAAATGTTCGATGTTTTTCCAAACGAGCTATTTCCTCTCCTATGTTCTCATAGACTTCAGCAAAATTTGCCTCTGGGTCGATAGAGACGTCCATCGGAACGGTTTGTGCATAGAAATTGGGTGGTTGCTCATTTGCTAAATGGTTATGACCCCATCCCATCTGAAACTGGGTTTCCCCTGTAATACGTGCCCAATAAACGCACAAGACACTGATCAAATATTGACAGCGTTCTTCAAGAGCAAAGTGCTTGAATGCCTCGGGTAAATGCCATGGACTGATTTGCCAGGATGGCGCCTCGGATGTTTTGTGATTCCACGCAAATGGAAATTGAAGGGGAGTAAACCGAGCAAGTCGCGCAGACCAGAAGGACTCATGATCTCGCACGAGCTGATATGTTTCCATCAGCCTGTTTGCTTGATCGTCCGTAATCTCTGGCAAGCAATCTCCTTCGGAGAGGCCTTCCTGTTGCGCGATTTCTCTAGCATCCAGCGCTTCACCTGTGAGACTGGTAAAGTGTCCAATACAGACGTCTTCACTGCCGCTGGCGACCTCCCAATCATTCTGTCCAATCCGCAGCAATGTTCCTGGCGCAGCTCCCGAACATTGCTTAAGAACTTCTAACCGCATTGCACAAACAAAACGGTTTTTCAGCAGAATCTTGGGTAAGCCGAGCGGATTGGGTGCGGAATTCCCAAAATCCAGCGCACGAACCAAAGTAGCCAGATTCTGTGCAGGTTGGCGCCATCGTAGACAACCTGCTGCAATTGGCTTGCGACGGTGAGCAAAAACACTCCCGCTTAGCGCATGGCCCCATCGATCGAAACACCCGGTTGCAACAGCCTCCACAGTCTGATCCGGATTGTGGATAAATGCTTCCAGAATGCTCAAAAAAAGCTGCTGATGGGCTTGCAATTCTGCGAACGTATGGACAGCGGTATCATCTTCGAAGAAAACTTGCAGTCCTTGACCATTGCCAGGCTGATAGAAGGTCACGTGAAATCCACGACCGAAGTCGTTTAATGGCATAAACCAACGCAATTGGCACCCTGCAAAAGGTGGACCATGATCAAATTTTATCAGGTTAATAGTGGGCCCAAACCACCGAGTTTGTCCCATGCTCTCATCGCGCAGCATCTCTTCCATGCGATAACGCTGGTGCGGCAGAATTCGGCTGACCTCATGGGCCACAGCCTGGACGATGTTGCTCAGGTAGCTGCTTGACTTCACCTGCAGGATCAATGGCAGGACATTGGATGTCATGCCTGGGGTATCCATCTCATCCTTGCTCCGATTGGAAACCGGAAGGCTGAAATTCAACTGCGTTTGACCCGTAAGGATGTGAAAGTGAATGCCAAGCGCTACTATCAGGAGATGAGATTGGCGTGCATCCATGGCCTGGGTGATGTGCTTCAAGCGACGAATGTCTTCCTCTGCAATACTTGCCGTAGCCCGCAATTTCTGTCTATCGGCGCGCAGGTCCGGAGGGAGGGATAGCCATGCCGGCTCATTGCCCCGGTTTAGGTAGTCTTGCCAGAATGCCTTATCCGCAAGAAACTGTGTAGAGCCTCGATAATCAGCGTCGTGCCGCGCTAGCAAGTCAAATTCCAGCATTTCCGATTCTGGGATTGGCTCTTCATGAATCAACGCGGCATAGATCTGGGCAACACGGCAGGCAATGATTGCAAGACTACATCCATCAATGATGATGTGCTGATAGCGCTGATACCAGATGAAACGGTCGGGTCTGAGCTTAAACAGTACAAAGATAAAAAGATCGCCCGCCTCAGGTTGACGTGGCTGGGCAAGATCTTTTCGCATCCAGTGATGCGCATCTGAAAGCGCTTCTTCAGATGCACACAAATCTACAACGGATAACACTTCATGAACCGGTATTTCAAACGACTGGACCAACTGCTCATTGATGAATGCAAATCGAGCCTGTAGTGCGGCGGTTTTTGCCACGGTAAGTGTGATCGCCTTCGAGAAAGTATCTATGTCAAGCGGCCCATCGATTTCCGCATATTCAGCGATAGAAAAGGAGCGCTCGGGAAACAATTTTTGAGCCAGCCACATCTCGCGTTGCGCTGCTGAGACCGGAAATGACGGCGGATCTTTGTGAAACTTATCGCTATTAGTTTCCTTCAATGCACTGATGTCTGATGTGCTACTCCCTGGGCAATAATTTACTCTACATTTATCAGCCTCAAGCATTGATTGTCATTTTATATCTTAATTAGAGCATGTCTAGAGGCAAAACTTTTCCGAAAATAGCGAAAAAACGTCATTTTCTTCAAAATCCGCGATAGTCGAGCCAAAATTCTGGATCAGGCAAATAATAGCATAGTTCGTAGTTGGTAGTTCGTAGGGCGCACAGCCCCCCCAAAAAAAAGAAGCTGCCGATTCATCCCATGAACCGGACTGTTTATGGGCAGGACACACGGCCCAAAAAAGCTGTTTCTCTACTCATTCACCCACTCCAATTGACGAGGGGCATATAAAAACCACTGCAAAATGCCAACTTCTATGAACTAAAAATGTGCATCGGTTACTGCCCCTTCCGAAGCGGAATTCACTAACGAAGCATATTTTGCTAATACCCCGCGTCGATAACGCGGTTTCGGCTTTTTCCATTTGGTGAGTCGGCTCTTTAATTCTTCATCAGAAATTTCCACGGAAAGCAGGCGCTGAGTTGCATCGATCGTAATGAGGTCGCCATCCTTGAGCACTGCCAGTGCTCCACCTTCAAAGGCTTCCGGGGTGATGTGACCCACTACAAATCCATGGGTGCCACCCGAAAAGCGTCCGTCCGTGATCAATGCCACATCCTTGCCAAGACCGCATCCCATCACGGCACTTGTAGGAGAAAGCATTTCGCGCATTCCGGGTCCGCCTTTAGGACCTTCGTAACGGATGACAATAATGTCCCCCTTGCGAATCTTGCCATCTAAGACGGCTTGGAGCGCCTTTTCTTCGGAATCGAACGTGCGCGCAGGACCGGAAAATTTTTCGCCTTCTTTTCCGCTAATTTTAGCCACAGCCCCGCCGGGTGCCAGGTTACCGCGCAAAATGACTAGATGGCTGTCTTTTTTCAGAGGATCTTTTAACGGCCGGACAATTTCTTGTCCTTTCGGATAGCCTTTGAATGGTGCTAGGTTTTGCTTGAGGGTTTTGCCAGTGACTGTCAAGCAGTCCCCATGCAGAAGACCTGCATTTAAAAGATCTTTCATCAGTGGAATGATGCCACCAATATCGACGAGTTCGGACATCAGATAACGACCACTCGGTTTGAGGTCGGCTAACACTGGGACGCGTTTCCCAATGCGATTAAAATCGTCAATGGTGAGTTTAATTTCAGCCGTATGGGCGATAGCGAGGAGGTGGAGAACCGCATTGGTAGAGCCACCCAGAGCAATTACCATCGTGATAGCATTTTCTATGGCTTCGCGAGAGAGAATGTCCGAGGGGCGAATTCCTCGCTTGAGCATTTCCAAAACGGCTTTGCCAGCTTTGCGGCAGTCCTCTTTTTTGTGCTCGGAGATGGCTGCTTGAGCGGAACTATTAGGCAGACTTAAGCCCATGGCCTCAATGGCGGATGCCATGGTGTTAGCGCTGTACATTCCTCCGCAAGATCCGGGTCCTGGAATGGCACAAGATTCCACGGAATCTAACTCGGCATCATTGATTTTGCCAGCAGCATGTTGGCCGACCGCCTCAAAGACCGAGATAATATCCACTTTCTTACCATTCAGACATCCCGGAAGGATGGTGCCGCCATAAACAAAAACCGCTGCACGATTCATCCGAGCAATTGCCATGGCACAAGCCGGCATATTCTTGTCGCAGCCGCCAATCGCTACAAAGCCGTCCAGATTTTCACAGCCAACTACTGTCTCAATCGAATCCGCGATCACTTCGCGCGAGACAAGGGAATACTTCATTCCCTCCGTTCCCATCGAAATGCCATCCGAAATAGTAATAGTATTAAAAATCAAAGATTTGCCCCCTGCTGCATCGACTCCGCTTGCCGCTTCCTTGGCTAGTTGATCGATATGCATGTTGCAGGGAGTCACTCTGCTCCACGTTGAGGCAATGCCAATTTGTGGCTTCAAGAAGTCACTCTTTGTAAATCCCATGGGATAAAGCATCGATCGATTCGGTGCCCGATGCGGACCATCCATGGCGATGGAAGAGTAAGGGCGTAAATTGGTATCTTTAGAGTCAGAAGGGTTATTTTTCATTGAGAATAATGCTGGTGGTTAAAAAGATGTTTGAATGAGGTCTATACGACCGGTTAAATTTCTGTACAAGTTACTCAGCTTGAAATATCAAGCCGTTTTATGGCTGTCTCTGTCGGCCAGGTTTTAAGCATTGTCAAGGCAGTCATTCACAAATTATGAGTACAAAGGATACGAAAATTTAGGAAACACAAGAATAACTAAATTGTTGCTCTAGTTGACACATACCAAGGTATACAGGTTGCATGTGTTCGATTTTTATCGATTTAAATTGGCTCGCCATGTTGGCCAGAGCGGATTGTTGCGACGATTAGTTGCAACCTTAATAGGATTATTCGCCCAGAAGCTGGCAAGTATTGATCCGGAAAGATTGTGCCAGACCGAAAATAACGCTCCTGGGAGCGCAGCAAGCGGCGTAAAATATAATTTGCCCAGTGTTGCGGAAAGGGCGGAATTTTGCATTCCGACTTCAATAGCAAGTGTCCGGCAAATGGTCTCATCAAATCCAAGCAGCCGAGAGCCCCAATAACCACCGAGCAAGCCGATAGTATTATGGAGAATAACGCCAGTTATCACTAATGGACCGATCGATATAATGCTTTTTGCGTTGGCGGCAACAACCCCGGCGATCACCAACAAAATTGCAATCATAGAAATCAGTGGAGAAAACCGTTTGATTGGGGCCATTTTTTGACCAAGTAAATGATTAAGGGCTAGCCCAGCTCCAATAGGAACCACTACAATTTGGAGAATACTCTTCAGTATGCCATGCATATCCACTGTAACTTTCGCATCCACATAGAGGCGAATAAGCAGTGGCGTCGCAAATATGCCAATCAAAGTTGACAATGCAGTTAAAGTGACCGAAAGGGCAACATTGCCTCGTGCAAGATAGGTGATCACGTTAGATGCAGTGCCGCCTGAAACGCAACCGACCAGGATCATGCCGGTTGTAAGTTCATGTGGCATGTGCAGCAACTTAGCTAGTAGCCATGTCGTCAAGGGCATTAATGAATATTGTAATGCAACGCCCGCAATAACGGGTAGAGGGCGAAAAAATACACGCCTGAAGTCATCGATTGAAAGCGACACTCCCATGGTAAACATAATCAACATAAGAAGCGAGGTAATATGTTGCACAATGCCTTCGAACCGTAACGGAGTGTGATATGCGGGAATAGAGATCAAAATAGCCCAAACGGGGAAAAGACGGGTAATGATATCAAGCACGGCGTTCGCTTTGTGTGGTATAATACCAACAAGAGTAAACAATTTGGCAATTGTAAATACAAAATCCGCTGGAAAAAGATTGTGGTTGTATCAGGGATATGGGGGACATTCGCGATGAAAAGTGTTTACAGTCACTACAATTGTCCATTGTCAATCGGTAAAAATGACTGCTTTGCTTTTTAAGTCGCTGGGTAATGAGATACCGTTGAACTATCCTGTCCATCAATAGGTTGTTTTTGTTTCGTACAAGAAGGTGAAGGTGAGTGATGAGCCCAAAAATCAGCGAGCAGTGATCCCGATATATTGTGCCAGACTGAAAATAACGACCCTGTGAGCGCAGCGATCGTTGCTGTGATGGGGGTAAAGTATAGCTCGCAAAGCGCAACCGCGAGTCCGGAATTCTGCATTCCGACTTCAATTGAGAGCGTTCGACAAACGTTATGTTCGAATCCAAGCAGTCGGCTCATCCAATAGCCTCCCAATAATCCAACCGCATTATGAAGAATGACCCCAATCACTAGTACAGGAATTGCCAATGTCAGATTTTCTGATGTTGCGGCAACGGTAGCAGAAATTACCAAGAGAATAGCGAGCATTGAGATTACTGGAAACCATTTCTGAATTGCCCGTATCTGTTGACCGAAGCAGTGATTGATCAGTAATCCTATTCCGATGGGCAACGTAACGATTTGCAGTGAAAAGTGACGCCAGTGCCACCGATTGATGTCAATGAGCATTCCTTCTAGGTCGATTGCCGATGAGGTGTCGAGATACAGGCAAATGAGTAACGGCGTTGCAAGGACCCCAATTAACGCTGATAATGCGCTCAGTGTAAGTGAAAGCGCCACGTCGCCTCGCGCGAGATAGGTCATGACAACAGACGCAGTGCCGCTGGCGACACAGCCTAGAAGTATCATGCCGGCAGTTAAATCAGACGACATCCGAAGGAACTTGGCTATCAAATAAGCGGCAAGTGGCATGATAAAATAGTGGAGTCCAAGCCCCACAACAAGAGGTGCAGGGCGAGCAAGAATGCGGCAAAAATCAGCTACTGACACAGTGGCTGCCATTGAGAGCATGATCACAATCAAAAGGATCGTGATATGTGGTGTAATGTTTTTAAATGGTGTTGGAAATTGATAAGCAAGGGTTGATAGAAGGATGACAGAAATTGGAAATAAGCGCGCAAGTGAAGTTCGCATGACTTTTAAGGCAATCAAGTTGTGTGGTTGCGATGTTAATCAGATGGAACCGAAATCCACAAATTATTATTCGTCCGGAGCCGGTATAAATTTCATCAGTAGTTCAAATATTACAGCGTATCTCATATCATGCCTAACGGCATCAAATAACCCAATTTTAATTAGCTAACGACTTATTTTATAAGTATTATCATATCTAATATACTAACTATGGTGATGTCTCAGAGACAAGAGTCATTGAGTTTTAAAACAGAGTGGATTTGCTTAATTATGCTATTCATTAGGAAATCTTAAAAAATGATTGGAATTTTTGGTGTCTTTGTCCAAGATGGAGTGAGATGAATTCCATAATCCCCGAACGACTGTGAACGTGAGTCTTCCATATTCTGACCGTCGTGAGGCGGGTCGAATTCTAGCGAAGCATTTGAAGCAATATTTTGGAAAGCCTAAGACTGTGGTATTAGGGCTTGCGCGTGGAGGGGTTCCTGTGGCTTACGAAATCGCAATTGCTTTAGGGCTACCGCTCGATGTTTTTGTGGTTCGGAAGCTGGGGGTTCCTGGTCATGAGGAGCTGGCTATGGGGGCGATTGCCTCGGGGGATATTCAAGTGATTAATTCGGAGGTTGCTGACAGTTTGAGTGACCCGAAAATCGCTCTTCGCGATGCTATCGAGCAGGAGCAGGTCGTATTGAAACAACGAGAGCAACTCTATCGAAAAGGGAATCCTCTAACGGGTCTTCATGGGAAGACAGCGATTTTGGTGGATGATGGGTTGGCAACTGGGACTACTATGTCCGTAGCGGTACAGGCTATGAAACGTCTCGGGGCGAGCCGTTGCGTCGTAGCGGTTCCGATCGGATCGATTGAGGCATGCTCAACGGTTCAAAGAGAGGCGGATGAAGTGATCTGTCTGGCGAAGCCGGAACTTTTTTATGGTGTGGGTCAGTTCTACGAAGATTTTTCGCAGACTTCTGATGAAGAGGTTCAAACATTGCTTGTGGACGCTCATGGCCGCAGGGGGGACATGAGCGGCTTATGAAAGGGAGATACAGCAGGTTTTTCTTAGTTATCAGGATGGCTGTATTTCTGTGTAACTGGCGTTATGCATTTTTAGAAGCTCTGGGAGCGAAAAAACCATTTTGGGTCAACAAGGTTCTCTTTTTTTGCGTAGCATCTCTGTGTAATAGAGAACTGGCAGCTTATAAAAATTTGCGTAATAATTAAGCGTGGCTACTCCTGCCCCTACTGAAAAAAAGCAAGCGGCTGCCCCCCAAAAACGTAAGTGGGCATTTCCGCCGCAAGCCGGAGCGGCGATCGAGGGGCTTTTTATTGCGCTTCTTGTGCTGGCCTGTGCATGGACCATATGCTTCCTCATCGCGCATGAGGCAGTAAAAGCGCAAACGCGTGCCATTCATGAAGAGTTGGAGCGGTTGGCTATTGCGGCGGCGACGTTGGTGAATGGTGACGCGATGGCTAGGCTAGTCTCGCCCGATCAGACCGATTCCCCGGAATATCGGGCTACAATCGCGCCGTTGGTACGATTTCATCAAGGATTAGACGATCTTGCATATATTTACACTCTGCTAGTTCGTGATGGCAAATTGCATCTGATTCTCGATACGGCTATGGAGGCCGAACAGCTTGGCTTTCGCAGAAAAAGGGTGGCTTCGCGGGTTATGGATTCCTATGCGAGCAACTCAGCGACCGAAGATGCCGCTCAGTTAGAAGCGGTCCGGCAAGGCTGGGTTTATGTGAGTCCGGAACCTTATTCCGGTTCCTGGGGTACTTTTATTACCGCTTTGGCGCCAATCCACACTTCGCAAGGGAAAGTGGTTGGTGCGGTAGGGCTGGATATGGAACTGGACGGCTATCTCAGACGTCTCAATGATGTTCATGCGGCGGGCAATCTAGCTATGGCCATCGCCTTCACGATTGCCGCGCTTGTAGGGATAGTGATTTGGCAAACTCGTTCCCGGTCGTATGTTTCCGAGGTTTTGCGGTTAAAAGCACAGCGTGCGCGTTTGGAAGTGGAGCGAAGCAATCAGCTCTTAACTCGTGCGCTGGGTCAGATCATTTATCATCGGGATGTTCTCGCCGACCATATCGATTGGCAGGGAAATATCCATGAAGTATTAGGGATTTACAGTTGGGAACTGGGAAGCTGTATCAATGAATGGGCGCGAAGGATTCATCCCAAGGATCGCGAAAAATTTTATTCGGAGAGCGCTCATACTCAAAAGCAGGATGGTGTCTTTGAATGCGAATACCGGATTCTCCATGCATCTGGTTCCTACGTTTGGGTGTTAGATCGGGGAGTACAGACCCTGGATCGGCAGGGTGCGGTTGTCATGATCAATGGGATCTTATTAGATATTTCTTTGCGAAAGAGGTTTGAAGACGAGCTGGCCAGGATGGCTCTTGTGGTCAATCGCACTGACAATGCCATTGTGATTGCGGACAGCAAGGGACGCATTGAATGGACAAACCGAGCTTTTAACACGCTCACTGGATATGATCACGAAGAGGTCTATGGGCTGAAGCCGGGTAGTTTTCTTCAGGGTCCTCAATCCAATCCGACTATCATCAAAAAAATTTCCGAGAGTCTCAGGGAAGAGGCGAGTTGCAAGGTCGAAATTCTAAATTATACCAAGACGGGGGCTCAATTTTGGTTGGATCTGGAAATACAGCCACTCCGAGAGCCGGATGGACAGCTCACCGGTTTTATGGCGATACAGACCGACGTCACTCAGAGAAAACTTGTGGAGCGCGAGTTAATCGAAGCGAAAGAGTCTGCTGAGGCTGCGTATCGGGCGCGAAGCGAATTTCTTGCCGTTATGAGCCATGAGATTCGGACACCGCTCAATTCCATTATTGGATTCAGTAATTTGCTTCTGCACACCAATCTGGATTCACAGCAGATCGAGTATCTGGAAGCTATCCACGGCAGTGGCGACACTCTGTTGGACTTGCTCAATGATATTCTTGATTTCTCCAAGATGGAGTCGGAAAAACTGGAACTCGAGGTTCGTCCAACATCTGTTTTTAAATGCATTGAAGATGTGTTGGAGGTTCATGCGCAGGCGGCCTCAACCAAAGATATTGAATTAGTGGAAGACGTGGATCCTTCGATCCCTGAGTTTATTTATACGGATGCCGTGCGCCTCCGTCAGATCTTGATGAATCTCATTGGAAATGCGGTCAAGTTTACCCACCAAGGAGAAATTGTGATTCGTGTGACATCCGGCGGAGAGCCCAGCGATGGCCTTTGGAAACTGGTTTTTGAAGTGTGTGACACCGGAATCGGGATCTCCGAAGAAAGTCTTTCGCGGTTATTTCAACCTTTTTCTCAGGCGGATTCCAGCACAACCAGAAGGTATGGTGGGACTGGCCTCGGCCTCGCCATTTGCCGGAAACTCATCAATCGCATGGGAGGTAAAATTTGGGTGCGTTCCGAGCCCGGAACCGGATCCAGTTTCTTTTTTACTTTAACTGCACGAGCGGTTCAGCCTGTTTCCGGAGAGGCGGTGAATCGAAAAGAACCGGTTCTTGCTGGCGCAAAAGTATTTTTGCTGGAGGATAATATCATAAAACGGCAAGTCCTTTCACGACAGCTTCAATTATGGGGGGCGACGTTGATGGCCTGCTCGAGCTTGGAGGAAGCGGTTTCTCGGGTGACGGCTACCGAGAACTTAAAAGCTGCTATTGTGGATTTAACTCCTCGAAAAATTGAGGACCCGGATCTTCTTCCTCGATTGGCGAAGCTATTTTCCGGCCCGATTCGGATTCCCATTATTCTTTTGGTTCCTGTGGACCGAAATGCAAATGTTCAAGCTTTACAAAAAGATAAATTGGTTCTTTCCAAGCCTGTTCGGCTCGAAAAATTACGGAGCGCCCTTCTTAAGGCTATAGAGACACCGGAAGAAATAGAAGCCCCTGTTAAAGTCAGTGTCGAACGGAGTTCTTTTCCGGTTGTTAAAAACGTTCGCGTCCTTGTTGCCGAGGACAATCCTGTGAATCAGAAGCTCATTTTGCGGATGCTTTCTCTGTTCGGAATCCAAGCTGATCTGGTAGATACGGGCAAGGCGTGTCTCGAAAGTGTGACTGACCAAGTGTATGATTTGATTTTTATGGATGTACAGATGCCGGAGATGGACGGCTATGAGGCTACGCGTCGCATTCGTGAGCAGGGCAACAACGTGTGGATCATCGCACTCACTGCCCATGCTTTGCCGGAAGACAGAGAACGGTCGCTTCGAGCAGGGATGAATGCGCATCTGAGCAAACCCATCCGCTTGGAAACCTTGCGAACAGTAATCCAAGAGTTTCTGGAACACGCTCCGAAAAGTCCGACTGATCAGCCATCCTAATCAGAAAGCTTTGCTTTATAGGTATCCATTACCGGTCATCATGGGGTGTATAATACGCCATTTTCTTAACCTGAAATATTTTCGCTTCTGAACGAATGTTGAAGATGCGTATACCAACAACACTAGGAACGCCATCGGCAAACACAAACGCAAAAAAACAGCCGAAGAACTTCTGTGCTGCAAAAATTAAAAAAGTATCTGATCTATTTCCGCGTTGTTTTATAAGGAACAATTACAAAAAGCTAGTTGAAGAAGGTAACTGGTCAGAGCTAAATACGCCTTCCGAAAAATCGTCTAATGATTTTGAAACTGAGAAGCGTGCATTAATTGCGGATAAAACTAATGATAAACTATATTTGGAAATTAATGCGTATCGACCAATTAGCAGTCTGAATAAGGCGACCAAAATAGATGAGCCAAAAGAAAAAAAGAAAGTTGATCAGCCAAGCAAGATAAAATCTGCGGTGAAATGGATGAAAAAGCATCCCTTTCTTACAGCTGCCTATATATGTGCAGCAGTTATCACAATCGCAGGAATGATAGCATTTCCGTTAGGATTGATCCTCCCTTTGGGTCTAGGGATAGGAGGTGTCACACTTGCGCTTTCTCTATCGCTTGGTGGGGGGGGTGCATTGGGTGTAGGAACTATTATAACAGGCGGGATAGCTGCTGCAGAAGATTGCGAGAGGGCTCGGAAAGGCAAGAAAGCTCTGAAAGGCTGCTTAAAAAAGAATGAAATTCCGATGGAGGATTGGTATTTGGCACAGAAATTATACCATAATAAAAATTATAGTGGCGAACAGATGATCGTAGACGGATTGCTTGCTATTAAAAGGTTGAGAGGGCAGTCGGTTTGGGAATGCGATCGTCTAACATGGAAGGAGGAAACATTGAATTTGCGGACAGAAAATAAAGTGAATTTTGAAGCTCAATGGAACGCCATCAAGAACAGCAAGTACGTTCCTAACTGCAATCAGTTTGTGCAAGGTTGTAAACGTTTCCAGGAAGTGTTAACTAATGAAAATAAGCCCATTTTATCTAAAGAAGATTACGGCCATATTTCTCGACTCCTCTGCGGAGAAATAATTTAATCCCGTAAATACTAAATAAATAGAGATGACTTTGCAATGACAGATTGTCATTGCAAAGTCCATTTCAAGAAGCGCTGAAGACCGTAGACTGGGCTTTTGGCGATGGCACGATGGAACAAGCTATTGTACCAGCGGGAGCAGAGTTGCACTGACCCATGAGCCGAAAAATACGGAGACGCTCTTCTATTTCAGATTGGGTAAGCGTCCGGAATCGATCCATGCTGAACGATTCGAGATTAAAGCTAGCTAAGACTGTTCCGTAGACTACGGCTGACCGCAATTGCTCAAAGGTGATCTCGGTGTTATTTTGCCCAGCCGCAGTGGTACTGGCAAGATAACCGATCAGACCTCCTGCAAAGCTGTCACCTGCGCCAGTAGGATCGTGAACTTCTTCCAGAGGATACGCAGGGCAACTAAAAAAGGCGTTTTCGCCGAAAAGGAGAGAGCCATGTTCGCCTTTGTTGATAATGATAAATCGAGGTCCGAGTTCACGGAGGAGCCGACCAGCCCGGATCAAATTGGTTGTACCGGTTAGAAGTTGAGCTTCGTGCTCATTAAGAATCAACATGTCTATGCGCTTGAGGAGCTTTAAAAATTCATCCCGCGCTGTCTCGATCCAAAAATCGATGGTGTTGGCTATTACGAACTGAGGTGCCTCCACCTGATCCAAGACATGCTGTTGGAGGGTGGGAGCAATGTTGCCTAACAACACAAAAGGACTGGAACGATAGCGTTCCGGAAGGAGCGGGCTAAAATTTTCGAATACATTGAGTTCCAGAGACCGGGTTTCCCGGCAATTCATATTAGCCAGATATTCTCCGGACCAGCGAAACGTTTTTCCCTCGACCACTTTAAGTCCTTCCAAATCGATGGATCGGGATGCCAAAAAATGGAGGTGTTCTTCCGGGAAGTCTTTGCCAACAATGCCCACGCAATTAACGCGGTGGGAAAAGCTTGCGGCGACAGAAGCATAAGCGGCTGCACCTCCAAGGAGGTTGGCTTTTTCTTCCACAGGCGTTTTTACGTGATCTAGAGCAACGGAACCAACTATGAGGACAGACATGGAATGATAAAAAAGTAACTGACGTTACGCACTTTTAGAAGCTCCGGAGGAAAAAAATCATTTTAACCAACAAGGTTCCCTTTTTTTTGCATAAAATCAGGGGGCAATACTACTGAAATTTAACAACTTATGCGAATACTTTTTTTCACGCCAATTCATTCCCGATTTTTACGATGGCTGCGAAACTTCTTGGGTCCAAACTAGCTCCACCAACAAGTGCTCCATCGATGTCGGCTTGAGAGAGGAGCGCTTTTGCATTGGCTGGTTTTACGCTGCCTCCGTACTGGATCCGGATTTTACCGGCAATTTCCGGAGTGGAAAGTTGAGCGAGGACCGAACGAATGAAAGCATGTGTTTTCTGTGCTTGTTCCGGTGTTGCATTTCGACCGGTGCCGATTGCCCAAACAGGTTCATATGCGATAATAATGTTTTCAAATTTCGCAACATCCACTCCACGAAGGTCAGTGCGTAATTGCCGTTCCAAAACTTCTTGTTCTTTTCCGGCATCTCGTTGTTCCAGTGTTTCTCCAATGCAGAGGATGGGATGCAATTGAGTATTCAAAGCCACCTGTACTTTTTGGCAGATGAGTTTATCATCTTCTCCAAAGATCATTCGACGTTCGCTGTGTCCCAAAATCACATAGTGAACGAAAAATTCCTTTAACAGAATCGGGCTAATTTCTCCGGTATATGCTCCCGATGTCTCAAAATACATGTTCTGAGCGGCTAGTTTAATCTTTTGAGACCGGTTATTGAGTTCGGCTAGCTTCGCTAGAGCTGTGAAGGGGGGAGCAATTACGATTTCAACGTGATGGCCATCGAGGATTTCAAGCACGAATGTGGAATAGAAGCTCTCCGTTTCTGCGAGCGTCATATTCATCTTCCAATTAGCGGCGATAATTTTTTTTCGCATGGAGAGATTTATTTACTGAGTGATGTTACTCCAAACCAACTTCGTTGGTTCTTTTTAGAAGCCGATAATTACAAGCAACATTTTATTGAGCTACAAATAAAGGGAACGTTGTTGGTTGGAATGATCTTTTTTGCCTCCGGAGCTCCTAAAAGTGTGTGTAACGTCAGTTACTTATCGGTGAGCGCACCGATTCCGGGAAGTATCTGTCCTTCGAGAAGTTCGAGAGAGGCTCCGCCACCTGTGGAGATAAAGGTCATTTTGCTTGCCAGGCCAAACTGTTTGATTGCGGTAACGGAGTCCCCGCCTCCGATAATGGAGGTGGCGGAGGAGTTCGCCGCAATAGCTTCGGCAAGGGCACGGGTGCCGTCGGCGAATTCCGGAATCTCAAACACTCCCACCGGGCCATTCCAAAGAATGGTAGCTGCGCGAGCAATTTCTTCGGAATAGAGAGTCCGCGTCCTGACTCCGATGTCCACACCCATCCAATTGGGGGTTACTCCCTGATTTGCGGAAAATGGTTGGGTGTTGTTCCAAACGGATCCCGCTTTAATTTCTTGGGTTTCGATGCAATCGAGAGGAAGTAGAAATTTGATGCCTTTGACTTTTGCTAAGTCTAGGAGTTCCTTGGCAAGGTCTAATTTATCTGCTTCCACACGGCTGTTCGCAATTTCAATGCCTTGAGTTTTGAGAAAAGTATATGCCATAGCGCCTCCAATAAGAAAAGTGTCCGCCTTTTCCATCAGGGCTTTGATAACCCCAATTTTATCGGAAACTTTTGATCCCCCTAGGATGACGAGAAAGGGACGGCGTGGGTTTTCGAGTTTGCCCTGAAGGTAGGCAATTTCCCTTTCCATGAGGAGGCCCATGGCGGCCAGGGGAAGATCTTTGGTGACGCCTACTGTTGAAGCATGTGTTCGATGAGCGGCTCCAAAGGCGTCGTCCACATAGAGATCCCCCAATTTGGAAAGTTGAGCGGAAAAGGCGGGATCATTGGTTTCTTCCCCCGGATAAAACCGCACATTTTCCATTAGCAAGATGTCTCCATCGTGGAGAGCATGGGTAGCGGCTTCCGCAGCCGGGCCCACGCACTCGGCCGAAAAGGAGACATTGCCGCCGAGCAGCGTCCGGAGCCGCTCGAAGACGGGTTTCAATGAATATTGTGCCAGCGGCTTCCCTTTAGGTCGCCCGAAATGCGACAGCAAAACGATTCGGGCGCCATTTTTTCGGAGAAACTCAAGTGTGGGGAGGCTTTCTACAATGCGAGTATCGTCAGTGATATTTAAATTTTCATCGACAGGCACGTTAAAGTCTACCCGTACCAGTACCCGTTTGCCACGGACCGTGAGATCTCGAACAGAAAGCTTAGCCATTTACTTGTTGATGATGTGCTTGAGCAAATCGACACAGCGATTGGAATAGCCCCATTCATTGTCGTACCAACTGATTAATTTGAAGAATTGATCATTTAGTTCGATTCCGGACCCGGCATCAAAGATGCTTGAGTGAGCGTCATGGATGAAATCGGTGCTTGTGACTTCATCTGTGGTATAAGCGAGAATGCCTTTTAGATAAGTCTCGCTAGCTCTCTTCATCGCCGCACACAACTCGGTATAACTCGTTTTTTTGACTGTGTGCAAAGTCAAATCCACTACTGAAACCGTTGGTGTGGGAACTCGGAGCGCCATGCCGGTTATCTTCCCTTTGACTTCCGGGATGACCAAACTAACCGCCCGTGCTGCGCCCGTGGTGGACGGAATAATATTGACTGCAGCAGACCGTCCCCCCTTCCAATCTTTGCGTGAGGGGCCGTCGACTGTTTTTTGCGTCGCGGTATAGCTATGTACAGTGGTCATCAAGCCTTGTTCGATGCCAAAGCCTTCTTTCAGGAGGACGTGAATGACAGGCGCGAGACAGTTGGTGGTACAGCTAGCATTAGAGATGATGTGGTGCTGATTGGGATCATATTTATGGTCATTGACGCCCATGACGATGGTGATGTCCTCTCCCTTAGCTGGAGCGGAGATAATCACCCGTTTAGCGCCCGCAGCAAGATGACCTTTCGCTTTTTCTGCGTCTGTAAATAAGCCGGTGCTTTCGATGACAATGTCGACACCAAGTTTTTTCCAGGGCAACGCGCTTGGTCCTTCTTTGATTGCCAAGCACTTAATTTTGTATCCGTTCACTACGAGCAGGTCATCTTCTTCCAAATTAGGGGAAGACTTTTCGCTGTGTACTTCGCCCCGAAATCGTCCCTGAACTGAATCGTACTTAACGAGATAGGCAAGGTTATCAGCAGGTACCAGGTCATTTACCGCCGCCACTTCCACTATTTTTCCTAAAAGTCCTTGTTCTGCGATTGCACGAAAAACAAGCCGTCCGATTCTACCGAATCCATTGATGCCAATTTTTATCATATTACAAAACGATAATATTTAATGTGAGTTTGAGTTTATTTGAGCCGAATAGAAAAGTACAAGACTTACGCAAAATCCATAGAAGCGGAAGTCCAAGTTGCGACTCTTTCTTTTTTTGTAGCAAAATACCCTTATTTTTCGATTTGGTCCTGTTCCAGGCAATTTTTCTAATTTTACGTGTCACATCTTAATCTCCGTTTAACTCCTCATGGACACCTCATTACCGAAGAAACTGAGGATGCACCGAAAATTGATGAAGCCGTGGCAGTACGACTTCACGAGGCTTTCGCCCAGGGAAGCGGAGCAGGGCTGTTACAACTTGGCGCCAGAGAAATCGACCAAATTCTCTCTCCCTCCTTCGCTTGGTGGCGTACGTTTGCAACGCGATATGTCACGACTCTCTGCCTATATCCATCAGTGGATCAAGGAGGGAAAGCATTACTCACTATTGTCCCTCCCCCCAACGAAGAAGAACTTGCTACTTTAGTGTTAAGGGCTCCTCTAATGACAGGGGCCGAGTACCTCACTTCGGAAATACTTCGTCTTTTATGGGAAGAAATCGGCAAGGCGATATCCACTGCCTTTACCGAGGCATCCATAGATTTACAAAGCTTTCTCAAGGAATTGAACCCGGTTTGGAATCTGGTGGGGCGCGTATATTTTAATTTGGCCGAGAATCGTCATGACCCGGATGCACCCTTTGCTTTCATGGCCACCTATACCACACATCTTTCGGTGCAAGCCAAGGTGCAACATCTTCCACTGGGCCAAGCATTGCGCGAATATGCGGGTGCCACAAATCGCGACAAATTACTTTCGCTCTTAGTGCCGGTACAACGTGCTGCCGAAAAACATTCCTGGCTTCGGACAATGATTGATGGCGGCGAAATTTTTCATCCCTTGCGCTGGCAGCCAGCAAATGCCGCACGTTTTTTAGAAAGTGCCGCTGATTTCGAACGCGCCGGTATCATCGTGCGCATGCCCGCCACATGGCATGCCAGCCGCCCTGCACGACCGCGGGTAACAGCGACAGTCGGAAAGAAAATGCCTTCCCAACTTGGGCTGGATGGAATTTTAGATTTTTCTGTTGAGGTGACCCTCAATGGGCAGCCGCTTAGTCAACAAGAGAGAGCTATTTTGCTCAGCAGCACCGATAGCCTGGTATTGCTGCGTGGCCAATGGGTGGAAGTCGACCGCAATCGGCTTGAGCGGACGATGCAACAATTCCGTGATGCGGAAAAGCTATCCAAACGAGAGGGACTGACATTCGCCATGGCAATGAGATTGTTGTCAGGAGCCACGCTGGGAGATGAAGGAGTTGATAGCGTCGATGCCGAATGGTCACAAATCTCAGCCGGACCCTGGCTGGAAGAAGCATTTAAAAAACTGCGCTCGCCGGATGGGACTCAAATCGATCCCGGTCCAGCCCTTCAAGGAACGCTTCGCCCTTATCAAAAAGTCGGTCTCCAGTGGCTCCATCTACTTTCCAGTCTCGGCCTGGGAGCCTGCTTGGCGGATGATATGGGACTAGGCAAAACCATTCAAGTGCTCTCGTTATTGTTAGTACAAAGTCAACGGAATGAGAAAACGCAACCTAGTTTGCTAGTAGCCCCCACCTCCCTATTGGCTAATTGGGTCGACGAAATCAAAAAATTTGCTCCCGGTCTGAAAACGCAACTTGTCCATCCTTCGGCTATGACCGGAGAGCGAATAAAGCAATTCATGCCTGAACAGACAACAGGGCTGGATCTCATCATCACGAGCTATGGCACGCTATTACGCGTGCCAGTGTTCGCCCGGATTCCCTGGCATCTGGTTATTTTGGATGAAGCCCAAGCAATCAAAAATCCGAATGCTAAGCAGACCAAAGCTATCAAAGCGTTAAACACTCGGGCACGTATTGCTTTGACCGGGACACCTGTCGAGAATCATCTGAGCGACCTGTGGTCCCTTTTCGATTTTATTAATCCGGGTTTATTGGGAAATTCCAAACAGTTTACAAAATATACCAAAGGACTCTCCGAAAAAGATTCCAACTCTTATGGTCCCCTACGCGAGCTGGTTCGTCCTTATATCCTGCGGCGTATGAAGATCGATAAGGCTATCATTGCCGACTTACCCGACAAGACCGAAGTCAAAGCACATTGTCATCTCAGTCGTCGCCAAGTTGCCCTCTATGAACAGGCAGTGAAAGATTTTTCCATCCTTCTGAAAAATTCGGAAGACTCACCCAAAATCCAGCGCAGTGGGAGGATACTGGCCCTACTCATGCGTTTGAAACAAATCTGTAACCATCCTTCCCAATGGCTAAACGACAATAGCTGGGCGGAGGCGGATAGTGGCAAATTAGCTCGCCTTCGGGAAATTGCCGAGGTGGTTGCAGCACGACAAGAAAAAATGCTTGTTTTCACTCAGTTCCGTGAAATCACAGCTCCGCTTGCAACATTCCTCGGGGGAATTTTCGGCCGTTCCGGATTGGTATTACACGGTCAGACCGAAGTAAAAAATCGCAAAAAACTAGTTCAAAAATTTCAGGAAGACGAATCGGTCCCATTTTTCATCTTATCGTTAAAAGCTGGCGGAACCGGACTCACCCTGACAGCGGCGGCGCATGTGGTACACTTCGATCGTTGGTGGAATCCCGCCGTGGAAAATCAGGCAACCGATCGAGCCTTTCGTATTGGACAAAAAAAGAATGTTCTCGTGCACAAGTTCATATGCCGAGGCACGGTTGAAGAAAAGATAGATGCCATGATTGAAGCAAAACAGAGCCTCTCAGACACCTTACTAAATAACACAAAAGAAATGAATCTCACTGAAATGACAAACGATCAACTACTCAAACTCGTCCGTCTCGATCTCATCACTGCAGTAAAGGACCTATAGGGGTCATTCTATAACTCCAAATACATGTCACTCTATTACAATTACACCTATGTTTCCGTCGCTGAACGCCGCCGCAAAGCCGAGCGGAAAGTAAAAAAACTTCAAAAAAAAGGTCGTCTCGTTGAACCGGTAATCATCGAAGGTCGCCGCATTGCCACCACGTTTTGGGGGAAGGCTTGGTGCGACAATATGGAAAGTTATCGTGACTTCGAAAACCGCCTCCCTCGTGGCCGTACCTATGTTCGCAATGGCTCCGTCATCGATCTTCAAATCAGCCCCAAAGAAATCAAAGCACTAGTCAGTGGGTCGGAAATTTACGAAGTTACAATTAATATCACCGAGATCTCGAAAAACAAATGGCAGTCCATTTGCGCCGACTGTACGGGCAGTATCGATTCTTTAGTAGAACTACTACAGGGAAAGTTCTCTCAGGGAGTAATGGAACGTCTCTGTCACCAAGAGAGCGGACTCTTTCCCCGGCCTTCCGAAATTCACTTTGCCTGTAGCTGCCCAGACTACGCATCGATGTGCAAACATGTGGCAGCAGTATTGTACGGCATTGGCGCACGCTTTGATCGGAAACCAGAATTATTGTTTCACCTGCGTGCGGTAAATGAAGCCGATCTGCTTGCTCGTATTGATCCTACTCTGCCCGTATCAAAAACAAAGATGGCCTCCGATCAGGTTCTACAGACCGACGATGTTTCCGCTCTGTTTGGTATTGACATGGCAGTAAGCCAAACTATCGAACAGCCTAAGCGGAAAAAATCATCCAGATCCCCTCGTACTGCAACTGCAAAAATACGGAAGCCCGCCAAAAAAACTACGGTTGCTAAAAAACGGCTGCCTAAAAAACAAGCCTCCAGGAAGAAAACAAACTGAACTTATGAAGCCCAGGCACATTTTAAAATGTGCCTGGGAATTGCAGCTCTTTATTTCTCTTCTCTGGCTTTTCATACATTCAATAACCTTAGAAGGTTGATTTATAATCTCATTTTGTAATTTATATAAATTATAGCAAAGCCCGTATAAAATGATTACGCCTTTGCCGCCCTTTTGACTCACTCAGCCCCGCTGAGTCTCGCCCCTTCGGGGCTTGCCTTCGGCAAGTCTACCCCGGCCGTTCCCACGGCCAGGTGTTGCCTCCAAGCTTTGTTGCAAAAAATAGTCCGTATCTACAGATATGGCCTCTTTTTTGCGTCTTGCCTGGAGCCAAAATTTCAGTCAAATCCATGATCATTTTATACGGGCCTTGCTATATCGGGTGTGCTTTTAAAAAAGAAACCGACGCAATCGGCTGGCTAATTTCTCATACTTACCCTTTCAAGAATTTTAGCGGTGGTTTCCTCGTGGTTCAAATACGAAGCATCCACCTGAAAATCCGCGCTTTTTCGATAAAGTGCCTCTCGCTCGGCCAAGAGGGACTCGAATCTTTCGCGAGGGTTTTCCACTAGGAGCAGAGGACGTTTTCGAGAGCGCATGGCTCGTTCGAAGAGGATATCGGGTTTGGCGTGCAACCAAATAACAGGGCCAATCTTGCGGAGCAGATCGCGATTTTCCTCGCGCAAGACAATCCCACCGCCGGTGGCAAGGACGATTCCTTCATAATCAACCAAACGCTGCAGGACATTGGTTTCCCGACTTCGAAAGGACAGCTCGCCTTCCTGAGAAAAAATCTTCCGTATGGACATTCCTGCGTCGGCAACGACCTCGGCATCGGTATCTATGAACGATCTCCGTTGTTTTGTAGCAAGCCTCCGCCCCACGGAACTTTTTCCAGAGCCCATGAAGCCAATCAGGACAAGGTTGTTACGCACTCCTGGAAATCTTCAGAACATTGCTTGCGCGGAGACCTTTTTCGTTTGAAATCAGTTCATATTCCACTTCATCGCCCTCCTTGAGGCTACGAAACCCCTCCGTTTGAATTGCACCAAAATGTACGAAAATATCGCCATCCACATCTGGATCGGTAATAAATCCGTACCCTTTTTTATCATTAAACCATTTTACCGTGCCTTTCGACATATTTACTACTCCGTATTAACGCTTTTTTTCCAAAAAATCATCTAACTTTCTTTCCTTCTCTTTGAGAAGGAACCAGCTACCCGTCCATTGCAGTTCAGCTCAAGTAGCAAATGTTTACAAATTTGATGGTTTTTTGCTATGGTATTTAATGCGTGCACCGGATCGGCTTTACTTGGTGCCCAACTGATGGATGCCGGTTTGGCTGCCGCATATCAGTACAGTTGTCAGTTCGTAGTTGGTGGTTCGTAGAAGTTGATAGCTTGCTTTCCGGCAACTACGAACTGACAACTGTAGGGATAAAAGGAACCAACGAAGTTGGTTTTGCGTAACATCACTTTATAAGTTCCTGATATTTTCGAACACGTCATATTATGTCCGCTAACACCGATAATCCAATAGTGGGAGTAGTCATGGGAAGCAGGTCCGATTGGGAAACCCTGCGAGAGGCATCTTTAGTTCTGAAAGAATTGGACATTGCACATGAATGCCGCGTTGTTTCGGCCCATCGAACACCTGATTTAATGGCTCAGTATGCCCGGGAGGCGCATTCCCGAGGTTTGCGAGTCATCATCGCAGGGGCAGGAGGGGCGGCACATTTACCGGGCATGTTAGCTGCCCAAACGCTAGTACCGGTATTGGGAGTGCCTGTGGAAAGCCGCATTTTACGAGGGGTAGATTCTCTCCTTTCCATTGTGCAAATGCCTGCTGGTATCCCTGTCGCTACCTTTGCAATTGGGTCGGCGGGAGCACGGAATGCCGCTCTCTTTGCAGCAGCGATTCTAGGGGGGAGTGACGACCTCATCGCTCAAGCTTTGGGAGCGTTTCGTCGGAAACAGGCCGCTCAAGTCAAGGATTCCAAACTTGAATAACTGACGTTACTATCTCTACAGTTGGTAGTTCGTGGTTCGTAGTATCCAGTTTGTGCCATACACACGTGCCCATCCAAAACTTCCTGATCCTACAAGAAACATTCGAATAGTTTCTCATCCCTTTTACCAAGCGGCGTCACTACCAACAACGAACCGAGAAGCTATCCATGACAAATCATCAATTGTTGCGAACTACGAACGACGAACTGACAACTTAAATTGAAGACGCGTGTTGTTTCTGTAGAAGAGGAAGGCTATGAAACGGAGGCTGTTCGATTTCTCTCCAGCGGCGAACCAGTGGCTTTGCCTACGGAAACTGTTTATGGATTGGCCGCCGCTGCTCTGGACCCGACGGCATGTGCCCGGATTTTCGAAGCAAAGGAGCGCCCCCTCGACGACCCTCTGATTGTCCACCTGCCGACCTCGGGTTGGCTTGACGAATTGTGTGAGTTGTCGCCGTTAGCTTGGCGATTGGCTGAAACATTTTGGCCTGGACCATTAACCCTGGTACTTCCCCGGCGTCAAACTGTGCCGGATATTGTGACAGCTCACCAAAATACCGTGGCTGTACGGATGAGCGCCCATCCGGTCTTTCAAAAAATCATCGACACATTCGGAAGTCCATTGGCTGCACCCAGTGCAAATCGTTTTGGATGTATTAGTCCCACTCAGGCTGCTCATGTGATGTCCGAACTAGGCGGAAGAATTCCTTTGATCATTGATGCGGGACCCTGTTTGCATGGCATCGAGTCCACTATCGTTTCCGTCCGATCTGACCGCCTTTTTTTGTGCCGTCAGGGACCGGTGACAAGGGAACATCTGGAACGATTTGCTCCGGTAGCCGAACAACGCAGAAATGAAGAACGGACTCCAGGCTCCCTGCAAACCCACTATGCACCTCGAACCCCTTGTCAATTTTGGGAGGAAGGAGATTCTCTTCCGTCGGGCTTATCCGTTGGTTTGTTGGCTTGGAATACACCGGGAGAGGGAGGCTTTGCCAAAGTGGAGTATCTGAGTAGTAAGCAGGATTTGCGGGAAGCTGCGGCGCATCTTTATGCAGCGTTGCGCAGACTTGACGAGGCTGGGCTAGACCTCATTCTCGTAGAACGTATTCCAGAGGTCGATTTGGGTGCGGCCATTATGGAACGGCTCGCCAAGGCTACTGGAAGTTCAAAACATTCCATGCTCTAACTATCTATCCGCTGTGACTGAACACCGTCTGAATACCCGTGCGGCAGGAGTAGTTGCCGCTGCTGTTTTTTGTAGCAGAATATTGGGTCTGCTGAGGGAGCTTGTCTTTGCTGGTTTTTTTGGGGCTGGCCGCAATATGGATGCTTTTTTAACGGCATTTCGTGCGCCTAATTTACTTCGGGATCTATTTGCCGAGGGGGCTCTGTCCACTGCCTTTGTCACCGTTTTTTCAAGAAAAATTGCAATGGAAGGCGATGCCTCAGCTTGGTCTCTTGCATCGAAAATGGCAACGCTCACCACTGTATTTATGAGTGTCATCAGCATTTTGGGTGTTTTGGCGGCTGGTCCATTGATTGGGATTCTAGCTCCCGGTTTTCCAGTGGAAAAAAGTGAGCTGACGATTCTTCTATGTCGGATCATGTTTCCATTTATTCTCTTAGTCTCACTGGCGGCTTTGGTCATGGGCATGCTCAATGCAAAGGATGTCTTCGGTGTTCCGGCGATGGCCTCGAGCTTTTTCAATATAGGCTCCATTATAGGTGGCGTGTTTTTTGGTTGGTGGCTGGACCCTTCTTTTGGCGAAAAGGCATTGATAGGGCTGGCATTGGGGACCTTAACGGGGGGACTTCTCCAACTTGCGGTGCAACTGCCTTCCCTTCGCAAAGTGGGCTTTTCCTTCCATCCGGATTTTCGCTGGAACGATCCGGGAGTTCGGACCGTTTTAGTACTCATGGCTCCTGCGGTCATCGCGGGCAGTGCCGTTCAGATAAACGTCATGGTCAACAGCATTTTCGCTTCATGGCTAGGAGATGGCCCCATTAGCTGGTTGAGTTATGCATTTCGGCTCATGCAACTGCCGCTTGGTATTTTTGGAGTGGCGGTCGCAACAGTCACGCTCCCCGTAGTAGCCAAATTGGCGGCTAGCAAAGACGCTGTCCGCTTTCGGGAAATCCTGGCTAAAGCAATCCGTTTGGCAGTTTTTTTGACGATTCCATCTGCTGTGGGTTTAATTCTCCTCGCACCACAGATCATCGGTCTCATCTATCAACGCGGGAAGTTCGATCTGTCAGATACATTTCATACCGCTGAAGCATTGCGGTTCTATGCGATCGGACTGGTGGGTTACTCCTGTGTTAAAGTCTTGGGCCCCGCATTTTATGCTTTGGATCGAAAATGGACTCCGATGTTCGTCAGTTTTGGGTCCATTGGCCTCAATTTGTTGTTGAACTGGCTCCTTATTTTCCATTTTGGGCTAGGTTACCGCGGCCTGGCTCTTTCCACCGCATTTGCCGCCTGTTTCAATTTTGGTGTTTTGTATTTTATTATGAGCCGACATGCGCAGGGGCTGGAAACTCGGCGATTTCTTTCGACGGTAGGCCGCACCCTCGCCGCTGCGCTGGGCATGGCGGCGGTCTGTTGGGGCTTGGTGAATGTCATGAATCCGTGGCTGCATTCTGTCCATCTTCTCATTCGAGCGCTTTCTTTGACATCCATTATTACAATCGGCATCCTTTGCTATTTGGCCATTTGCTGGTCCCTGCGTGTCGAAGAAACACATTCCGCGTTCGCTATCCTCTCTCGAAGATTGGCAAAACTCGCTATGAAGTGAGCTGCTTTGTGGCCAGTCCCCCTAGCTCTACAGTTGTTAGTTGTTAGTCGTTATAGCAAGGCCCGTACAAAATGATAACAAGAATTATGTGCTATCCATTAAAATTTCGAGAACATGTAATCAAGATTAAAAAAGAGGAAAATCTGTAACTATTCAGCCATCAGGTGAAGGATAAAGAAGGAAAGCATAAAAAGATCAGATCTTTTTGAGTAAAATTGTTTCAGGCAAAGCTGGAATTTTGGTATAAAAAGAAACTGGAATGGAAAAGCTCCCGGATTTAAAGCGACTCAGCGACGAAGAAAAAGATGCACTAATTATACGGCTATGGGCAGTGGTGCAAGAGCAGGGACGGCAAATAGAGAGACTTGTTGCACGGGTGAAGGAACTGGAAGGCAAGCTTTCATTAAACAGTCGCAATTCCAGCAAACCACCCTCAAGTGACGGGTTGAATAAACCCAAACCCAAATCTTTGCGTCCAGTGGGACAGCGTCCTTGCGGAGGGCAAAAAGGACATCCTGGTATTACCTTGAGACAAGTGGAAGAACCCGATGAAGTCATTGTTCATGAGGTGCCCAGGGTTTGTGAAGTATGCCAAAGGAAATTGAATCCCAAACTACGTGAGATTTCTCGCCAAGTTTTTGATTTGCCTGAGCCACGTTTGAAAGTCACCGAACATCGGGTAGAAGAAGCAGTGTGTTCTTGTGGAAAAGAGTACATGGCGGAGTTTACAAGCGATGTCACAAACACAGTGCAATATGGTGCAGTAGCTCAAGCCATGATGGTGTATCTGAGCCATCAACACATGGTGCCGGCCAAGCGCACAGCCCAGCTGATGGGAGAGATGTTGGGGCAACCTGTTTGCTCAGCTACTGTGCAGCAAGCTTGTGCCAAAGCGGCGCAGCGCTTGACTACTACCGTTAAAGCTATCGCTCAGGCTGTGCAAAATTCTGCTGTAGTACATGCTGACGAGACCGGTTTGCGTGTGAACAAAAAATTGCACTGGATGCATGTGGCAGTCACTGGAAATTTAACCTGGATGGCAATGCATACCCAGCGTGGAGCCTCAGCATTTGAGGATCTGGGAGTGCTACCCCAATTTAAGGGCACCCTAGTTCATGACGGGTGGAGCCCCTATCACGCGCTATAGCAAAGCCCGTATAAAATGATTACGCCTTTGCCGCCCTTTTGCCTCCAAGCTTTGTTGCAAAAAATAGTCCGTATCTACAGATATGGCCTCTTTTTTGCGTCTTGCCTGGAGCCAAAATTTCAGTCAAATCCATGATCATTTTATACGGGCCTTGCTATAGATTGTAATCACGGATTGTGCAATGCCCATCACTTGCGTGAGCTCACCTACCTCTACGAAGAGCTGGAACAGGACTGGGCAGGAGAGATGATTGAGCTCTTGGTGCATGCCAATAATCAAGTGAAGCAACACACAAGTCTGCCACCAGAGAAAGTGGCACATCTGCGGGATTTCTTCCATACACTGCTTGAAGTAGGTGACCTAATCAATCCAAGAAATCCTCCAGTTAAGGGCAAGCGTGGTCGGGTTAAACAGAACAAAGCAGCCAACTTGATCGACAGGCTGCGTCTCTATCGCGATGAGGTATGGAGATTTATTACCAACCCACAAGTTCCATTCACTAATAACATTGCTGAGCAAGCCATACGCATGCCCAAGGTAAAACAAAAAATCTCAAGTTGCTTTCGTACTCAAAAGGGGGCCGACATCTTCTGCACGCTCCGATCATACTTGGCTACCATGTATAAGCAGGGCGCCAATGTCTTTCACTCTCTGATTCAGTCTTTTCGTGCTTCCATACTTCAACCTAGCCCTACAGTTGTCATTTAGAAAGAAGAGGTGTAGATTTAAGGGTGACAGCAACAGCAGAGGAAACAATAGAGATATGGAAAGAGGGAATGAAGGAGATCCAGGAAAAAATCAAGCCGCTATTTATGCAGAAGAGAGTGGCAAGAAATGCGGAATTATTTTTGGAAGGGCTTCTAGGAAACGAACCACGGAAAACCGGATGGATGAGAGCAGAGGCAGCTGGGGATAAAGGCCCCTGGCGGCAACAAGCGATATTAGGCCGAAGGAGATGGGAAGCCGACCGACTCAAAGAGACAGTGAGGGAATATGTAATAGAACATTTTGGGGAGGAAGAAGGAATACTAGTGATTGACGAAACCGGATTTCTCAAAAAAGGAAAAGCTACTTGTGGAGTGGCTCCCCAATACACCGGCACAGTAGGAAAAATCACTAATTGTCAGATTGGAGTTTTTGCAGCCTATGTTTCCAGTAAAGGGTACGCCTTTATTGATAGGAAACTCTATTTACCCAAAGAATGGATAGAAGACCAAACACGCAGAGCAGCGGCGCATATCCCAGTTGAGCAAAAATTTTCGACAAAGCCTACCATAGCTCGGAAAATGATAGAGGAAACCATAGAAGCTAAAATTCCCTTTTCCTGGGTTGCAGCAGATAGCGTCTATGGAATTTCTGAAGTGACCGAAACATTACGTAAAACATGTAAGGGCTATGTATTAGGTACTACATCGAGGCGGCAATACTACTTGTGGGATAATAAAAAGGAAAGTGTTCGAGTTACAACAGCTGAGGAGCTAGCCAGTAAATTACCTGCCTGCCGCTGGAAACGCTTATCAGCTGGCGAAGGAACCAAGGGTGCCAGGCTCTATGATTGGGCTTACTTCAAATGGAACAATGTGGATGCCTCCCAATATAACAAAAACTACACTGGAATTTGGACTAGCGGCCTTCTCATCCGGCGCAACATCGAGGATGGAAAATGTTCCTATTACACTACCTGGTGTCCAAAGACAACTTCTCTCCAAACATTAGTCAATGTGGCAGGAGCACGATGGAGGATCGAGGAAAGTTTTGAAACAGCTAAAAATGAGTTTGGTCTTGATCACAACGAAACCCGTTCCTGGCATGGCTGGCATCGCCATGTTTCCCTGGTGATGCTTGCTTTTTCTCTACTGGCAATCATCCGTTATCGGGTGAATAACTCCACCTTACACAAAAAAAGCAGAACGAAGCTTCCTCCCTCAACAAGTCTCTGGTTTGCTGGTCTATCCAGGAAATTCGACGCCTTGTTACACGTTTAATCTTCCGATCTCTCCAACCTGCTTTTATCATCGCTTGGTCCCTTTGGCGCAGAGCTCACCAAGCTGTTGCTAAATTTTTTCATTCTAAACGACAACTGTAGGGCTAGGTATGGCTGAATAGTTACTAATCGTGTTTCTATTGGCGGAAGGCAAACACTCACTTGTGTTTGATTGTAGGAACGGATGGGTTTTTAAGTCGGCTGTTAGTGCAGACCAAAACCGCGTCGTTAATGCACTCATGCGGATCATTCCGTTTTTGCCGCAGGAGGTTTGTGTAGCCGAAAGTCATCCCGTTATCGGAGGGTATTTTCAGCGACGCATTACCGGCCATCATCCTAGTGTGGAATATTCGATGAAAATTGCATACCAGATTAATCAAAACGCGTTTCGAAATCATCTCTATTTCACCGATATCGTTCCAAATAATATTATTGTTTCGTATAATACATCATATCTTATTGATATTTGCTGCACTAATTTATAGTGACGTACTAAAGGCCTTGTAGCAGCCAAAGTTGACAACAACTGAAGGGAGTGAACGCGCTTAAAATTTGCTCCCTATTTGCGAAAATTTTCGGACTTATTGCTGGACTAGATACGATTCCGTTCCTTTCACCTTCAGTGGGCCTTTGGATTTTTGCGGCTGCTTCAATTCTCAAAGATCTTCTCAATCGCATCTGTGATTTTCTAGACGATGGTAAAGAAAATCAGAGTTTTAAGTTTTTGTCGAAATAAGCGAGAAGCACCGCGTCCTAGGGACTTCTTATAAATTCATAAATTATGAAAAGCCTGCGTTCCGATAATTTACGTTCTGAAAGTTCGGATGATGAAAATTACAAAATTGTCGAATCTCAGTCTCCAGCACTGCTTTTTTTCGGCCATAACTTTCTAATTCTTATTAGCGAATCTGGAAAATGTATTGGCGAGATGGAAGGATTGGCAATTAGCAAAGAAGGAAGGACCAGGTCGATTGGCTATTGGAAGTTAGACAGACTCAAAGTTTATGAATTTGCACATCCCCATTTGTGCAGTCAAGGTCAACCTCGGCAAGTAATTTATAGGGGAAATCAACAGGATACCATGAAGAGATGGGAAGCAGCCAGGGATGCCAAAAAGGTCATCAACCAACTCAATCTACCGTATCCGTTTCTGGGATTGGGCAAAAATAGCAATTCTGTGGCTAGCACCCTCATTGCCTGCATGGGGTTGCAAGAACCCAAGATTCCAGGAGGTCGATGGGCCCCATGGAAAGGATGCCGTGTGTTACCGCAATCCACAATCGATGAAATCAAAAGACGACATGGAATTTGAAGCCATTGCGGATCACCAGCGGTAATTCCGTGTCTGGCGGCAAAGGGAAATCACAAATTTTCCAAGCAATCGAAATCACAGTCGAACAAATTTAATTGATCCATCTGGATATGACAATTTGCCCGTGCGGATGATTTCGGAGAAATCATGCATCTGGAATCGTAAGGGAAGCATCGTTTGTGGGGAGATTAAATGAAACTCAACAAGTGTTATCTTATTTTTGATGTGAGTTGTTATTCATGCGAACGAGCGGAGAGAATTTCCCCGCAATTTTTATTTGCACAACTTGCGACTTGGAAGATATTTACCCATGTAGCTTAAAGCGTTCTTGGTCACTTTACGGTCAATTGTAATAATTCCCCGGTCATTAGGATTCCTCCGTAAAAGTGGCATTGGAAATAGTTGGTAACACGCTTACTTTTAATTAAGCGAGATCGGTTTACTGTCTTAGTAATAAGAATGATTATATAAGTTGAGTCTATAATTATGAATAAGTATTTATTAGTTATGTTATTGATAGCTAATTTGGGTTCTCAAGGAGTATTTGCAGTTTCTCCGGACATTTCCGAAAAGCGGGTCGGTAGAACCATATGTCAGCCAACACCCGCTCAAGTCACTGAAGAGTCGCGAGCAGAACAGGTTGCTTGCGGAGCATCACATATCGTCATTCGCCGAACCGATCACAGTGTAGGATGGCTGGGATTTTATGACGCCCAAGAGTCTTCCCAGGGAGAGAAAAACCTCAATGAGCAAACCGATCGCCTAAGAATCCTAAACAGCATCGGAAACGTTATCCAAGTTGCCTCCGGAGACGAACATACCCTCCTACTCAGGAGTGACAGAACCGTTTGGGCTTACGGAAAAGGAGACAAAGGGCAATTAGGTAACGGGCAAAACAGGCACAGCCTGGTTCCTGTGCGAGTAAGCGGGATTACTAATGCATTAGCAATTGCAGCGGGAGGAGACAGCTCATTGGCAATCGACGGAGAAGGACTCGTGGCAACTTGGGGGAATAATGAATTCGGACAACTAGGAGATGGAACCACTGATAACCGCTCGACGCCTGTCACCATTTCCGGGCTCCCACCCATCACCGCAGCCACCATGGGTAAAGATCATGCGCTCGCAGTGAGTAAGAAGGATGGCAACGTATGGATCTGGGGAAACAACAAAGACCGGCAAATTCTTGATCACAGCACAGCGAAAATAACCGCCCCACAGAAAGTTCCGGAACTCAGCAGAGTCAAAGCAGTGGCGGCTGGAAAAGCATTTTCCCTGGCACTTTTGAATGATAACACCGTCTCTGCCTGGGGGCCCTCGCCGGAGTCCTCGCCGGACGGGCGAGATAGGGGAAATCCGCTTGTAACTTCCACGCCGACTCAAATTCCCGGACTGGAAAATGTCGTACAAATTGCAGCGGGTCCCTCTCATGCCTTAGCGCGTCTTCAAAATGGAACCATTAGAGCCTGGGGACTCAACGACCTGGGACAATTAGGCGATGGCACCCGTAACAATCAGCATTCTCCCGTAACAGTAAAGGGACTCGAAGGAATTACCGACATCGCTGCCGGAGCGAAGCATTCCTGCGCCGTCCGAAACGATCACACCGTATGGAGTTGGGGTAGCCAACCCACGCCTGCTGCTACCCATAAAAACAATTCAGTGGATATTACCAGTGAGTCCAGTTTCCCAAAATCTCATTCAAACAGAATCAAAAGAAACTCAGAGGATCCAGCCCAACCTCCCCTGGTGACCTTTGTTTCCGCGCCTCGTAGTGGTTCTCAACTCTTAGCATTTACTTCGAATATTAATTCACACGGATCCCTCAGTTTTAAACAACAAGTCGACTCACATCCTCATTCCTACCACGGCGGGGAATCCGAGTGCATAAAAATGAGTCCGCCTTTAGCTCCCTCAGCTCAATAACATCCAACCTTTCCTATAATAAGTTTATGAAAGCGCTTTCCCGTATCCTCAGTAGCCTTTTCATTGCAGCAATCTCCGTAGCACAGGGACAAGAAAATGAACTGGCGAAATCGGAACGATTTATCCGAGGAAAAGAGAGTCCCATTAGCTATCAGTCCTTTGTAATTCCCCTGGATTCACAAAAGGGAGTTGCCTTGGACCCTATGGGGAATAATGCCGGTAAATTTCATGGAAAAAAGCCCTGGTTTAGTAACATCGAGAGATTGCCAAGAAAGCACCTTCTTGTTTCGGGAAACAATGCTAGCCATGGTATTCTTTTTGAAAATCCAATTGTGGCTTTTGGGAGTACGGCAGGAGGGAGTCCTCTTTACGTGGGACAAGACTATAGCTTCGGAATTTATGGGGGATCCAGACATGAGTTTACTACTAATAGCACGCCTCCTGTAACCGATATCTACATTACAGTGCATGGGGCACAGAATGATGCGCCGATTGTTAGTCAAATGTTTATCAAAATTCCTCGCCGTGGGACAGAGGAATGGAATCGCTTTGTGACGGGGGGCTATCAAACAACAATTCGAGACGGCGCGTCCGGACTTAATGTTACGCTGAGGCTGGTAGAAAGTGACAGCAGTGCTCCAAGTGATCGGTGGGGAACCGGCTACACATCCCCTATCATCCTCACATTGAGGGCAGCAAACTCCCATTATTATTACAAGATAGAAACGCGAGGATTTTTTAATATAGGAAATCAATGGTATCCCATAACAGAAAAGACAGACAATGCACATCCGGAGGCTCTTAACAGTCTCTTCACAGTAAACTTCGATGAACCTCCACCATGGCGGTCTGTCTTTATCCATCAACCGCACTTTGATGGAGAATTCATCCCCTCTGCTTACCGAGGCAAATCCCTCGAAGAGCTTTTAGACGTCAGGACGAGGGTGAACAAGGATCTGGGCCCCGTAGCTGAATCTTATTTAACAATCGATAACAGCCCTGAACTGCGGAGCCATCCCATTCTGGATAAACTGGTGGAGGACACGGGAAGAGACCCCATAGCCTTAAGCAACTATGTGCACAACGAAATAGAACTTACCGATGCCATCTCTTACAACGATCAAGGTCAAGTCAGCGAAACCTCCATCAATGCCGGAGGACTCAATCGAGGAGCATTGGCTACGTACCTGGAAGGACAAGGGAACCCTGCCGAACAATGCGCTTTGCTCATCTATCTCCTTCGAAAAGCAGGAATTCCCGCTGCCTATGTCTTTCCCCCAAAGAATGAGCTCTTCATGCTCGATGCCCGTATGAGCAGACTCCTTCGCATGCAAATCAGGGGCCTGACAAGCCCGGAAGGGACAAGCCGATTGCCTCGCCTCCTTCCGGTTAACTATCCCTGGGTGGCGGCAAAGATGACCGAAAATGGGCAGCAGAAATGGGTCCATCTCTTTCCATGGATCAAAGACACGGAAATTAAGGAGGGGCTGAACCTTTTTGAAAAAATGCCCGCTGATGCAAAGTCCGGAATGCTTTGGGTAAAGCGCTACCTAAATAGAGATCCCGAAATTATGTCCCTATTAGATTCGGGAGAAAATACCGTGGCCCATCTTTTCCCCAAATACGTTTCCAAACAACTGGAAAAAAATCATCCTGGAATTTCCTTGGACGACATCGGTGTAAAAATAAGAGATCGAAAGACGAACTACACCCGTTGGGAAGATTTTCCACAGCCCTGGTCCGTGACAGAAAAAAATGGACAAATGACAGTGAAAGAAAATCTCAACTTTAACCCAAGTAATTTTGATATTCTGAGTCTGACAATATTTTCTGACCGCAATAAAAATGGCCTGTGGGACACCGGAGAGCCGCAAATACAAACCGGCGAACTCCGGACCCTTGATCTCCACAACCGGCGTTTCGTGCTGCATTTTAAGCAAACTAGCGGAGACAATCACAGCATGTTCCTGACACTTTCACCCTTTCGACCGGACTCCACCGGAGTAGGAGACTACACTGCAGACCTTTTGAAAGAGCAGAAGAAAAGCATCGCCTTAAGTGCGGAGGACCAAAATCTAGTTGCCACCATTGAACTTAAAAGACATAGGACACTGCCGAGCCCCTTTCCTCTTCCCGCACATTGGGTAACGCCAATGGGATTTAATAACCTCCTACATCTGAGAAAAAATATCCCAATTAAGAAAGGAGACACAAATGCGCTCTGTCTCATGATGGGACGCGTCACAGATAAAATGGTGCGATTACATGCGGAAGAATACTGGGCACATCAAGAACAGTTACAGGATAATGTAAACGCACAAAATGAAACATTAGAGCATGCTCCCGCCTACATCATGGGCATGTCCTATTACAAAAAAGTCAGCCGATTCCGCAAGCAACTCGAAGACCTCACTAAAACCAGAACCATCTCTAACATTGCCTATGGATTTTCCAAACTAGGAGCACGGCGCAATCCCAATGGAACACTCATCAACAACGGAGAAATTGATCTCGTTTATCCTCAAGTGGACATGTTTTTCCACCTTGCAGCCTATGCTGGTAACGGAACCCTGCGACCGGACCAAAATATTCCCCGCCTGAAACACGTGACAGACTTTGGTGCCTTGACCATGGCAGATGGATCTGCTCAGGAACACGCCATTATTAATGAATTCTTTCAACAAAAGAATGCTGCTTCCACAGTCACCCTCCTGCACAAGAGCGTAGAAGCACATGGAGGAATTATTACCTTAACCAAATCGGATTATGAAACAAAAGGAAATGAGGCTCACACCATCAACGGAGTAACAAAGAGTCTCAAAGACTGGTGTGGACCTACTTTCTGGGAGAGAATTACTAACGAGTTTGCTGAAACACAGCTCTGGAAAGATTACCATTTAGTCTATGTCACCAAAGGTCCTCAGACATTGGCAAATGGAGATTATACCGGCATGGGAGCCTTTAACATATCCCCCGCAGGAGTTGGCGCCCTAATCTCCTCGGAACACAATGGTGGCTATGGAAATTCCGCAGGCAATTACACCTTTAGACCTCAGAACTACAAAAACCTCATCATAAAATACAACTCAAACAACACCCCATACATCACGACCGCTCCACCAAGCCTGCACAATCCCATACTAGCACACTCAATATATGCTCAGAATATCGCCAAATTTAACCAACAATTCAATTCAGGAGCAGTAAAAATCAGTAACGCCGATACTAAACACCTGCAAAAAATCCAATCGCGCCTCAACTATCAACCCGACAGCAGCTGGGGAAATCAGCCAACCCCAATTCCCGTGAGCCCGCCTGCACCGCCAGCTCCTCAAGCCCCCGTCGTACAAGTGGTCCCGGCTCCTCATCCTCAACCCCCACCCGTAATCCAAACACCCAGCCAGCCAGCTGCCACCCCAATTCCTCAGCCAGCACCCCCGGCTCCCCGAGTGCCGCCACCTATTCCCCAAATCATAACAGCAGCGCAAAACTTCGGCTCCTTACTGACCCCCGCCTGGTATGGCGATAAACTACAAAAATTCGTCGCTGACCCCGTAAATGTTGTCACTGGGGAATTCTACATCGATACCCCGGATCTCAACCTTGCAGGCCCTATGCCGCTCGAAATCCGGCGAAACTACTCCAGTCAAAACCTAGGCTTTGGAGAATTTGGCCGAGGATGGAAAATCTCCCTCGTACCTTACATCACCATCGCCTCAAGTGGCAACATTCTCTACGCAGCCGAAATGGATGGTTCCATAATTGCATATGTGAAAGACCATACCAACCCCAACAAATGGATGCCCACAGCCGCTGACAACCCTTCACTCACTAACATCAATGGCAACCAACCCATTCACAACCCCTTCAATGCCTACATCCTAAAGACCCAGACTGGGACAGACACCATATACACCCTTCATAGTCCTAATGGGGATAAACGCACCTACAAACTAAAACAATACCCCCTTGCAGGAATCACCCGAGAACGTCCCTACCTAGAAAAATGGGAAGACCATAAGGGCAACTTCCATACCTTTACAATCGGTAGCAACCCTGCTGAAAGAAATGACTACGGCCAGCTCACCCGCATAAAATCCAGCAATGGCAACTTCCTGGCATTTACATACAACCTCCAAGGCCAAACCATCGAAACATTCACCGGAGATGGCCTCCGTCTCCATTACCATTACGATGAACATGGGGACCTCACACGCGTTACCCACGCCGATGGTTCAGAAACCCACTACACCTACAAACACGAAAAACAAACCCTCGGTGGCAAAGAACAAACCTACTCCACCCACCTCCTTGCAAGCGAGCGCAAATCGGGAGACCGGCTCCTGGAAAACGACTACGACAGCGAAGGGCGCGTCACTGTGCAAAGAGCCACCGTTGGAGAAAACCTCATCCCTGTCCAAAACGCCTCCTTTAAATATACAAACCACCAAGAAACCGATGGAACCATTACAGGCCACACCATAGTGGAAGACACTTTCAAAAACAAAACACACTACGAATATACCAAGGGACTCATCACCAAAATCAAAGATCCGGAGCCTTTAAACCATACTATCCAACAAGAATGGTACCTTCCCAGCGACACCACTGTCGGAGCCTATCCACGGAGCCTCAAACAACGCATCGATAAGCGGGGACTCATCACCCAATACAAATACGATACCCGCGGCAACCTGATTGAAAGAACCACAATAGGAGACATTACGGGCGATGGCCAAAGCGACACTGCGACCACCAAATTTGCATACAACATCAATAACCTCCTGACCTCTGTTCAAAGCCCTCTGAACACCGAAACCACCATCGCATACGAAAACACTGCATACCCCTGGCTTCCCACCCGCATAGAGCGCAAAATCCAAGGAACACTTACATTTAGCGCCCTCAACACCTACTATGAAACAAGCGCTAATAACAAAATTGCAAAAGGACTCCTCCAAAAACAGCAAATAGCGGCAGGAACCCCCGAAGAAAGAGTCATAGAATACACCCATGACGAGCGAGGATACCTAAAAAGCAAAAAACAGAAGTTCTCGCCGGACGGGCGGGACAGCGTCACAACCGACCTCCTCACAAAATATGAACACAACCCGCGAGGCGAACTCATAGAAAAAACTGCCCCCTCCGGAGCCTTTACCCGCTTTGCATACGACCCCCTAGGAAACCAAACCTGGATCGAACAACACGATGAAAACGGAGCCCTCATAAACTGGCAATACACCTATTACAACCACAATGGCGAAATCGAGTGGATCGATGGACCTCGATATAACCCAGAAGACTACATTTGGCGCAAATACGATAGAGCCGGACGCATCAAAGAAGAACTGCATTGGAGAAGCCAAGCTAATAAAGAAGGCAGCGGAGTCGAACCCCCCAGAGGAGACAATTGGCACGCCACCACATTCTACAAACACGATCACTTCGGCAACTTAGTGGAAATCAAAGATCCCCGGCGCAACTCGACAGTCATGACCTATGATGCGATTGGCCAAATGCTCAGTCGTTCCCAACACAAAGGCTATGCGCCGGGAGGGAAAATCCTGGCTACTGAAAAATTTACCTATGAGCCAGGAGGAAAAATCGCCAGCCACACAGATCCATTAGGCGCGGAGACCAAACACTTTTACACAGCAGATGGCAAACTGCGTCGCCAACAAAACCCAGATGGGACCATCCAAGAATGGCGTTACCTGCTCGATGGACGGCTGGAAAAAGAAATCCTGCCCGATGGCAATTATCGGGAGAAAATCTATCAAGACACTACCCGCACCGTCATCGAAAACATAAAAAACTTCTCGGGCGAAACATTATTAACCGAGAAAACTACATTTAACATCCAAGGAGATCCCATTTCCTTTACCGATTCGGAAAACAATACCTTTAACTGGACCTATGATAAATTAAGCCGGATTACGAGCGAAACGGGACAGGCCACAAGTGGACACGCAGCACAGCAAACAAAAACCATCACCTATGATGATAAAAATAGAACCATTCAAATAATAAACCACCTTGGAGAAAAAACCGTAATTACCAAAGATCCGTTGGGACGAACTACAAACCTCTCCATTAAAGACACCGTTGGCCAAATAATTCGAAGCACACATTATACCTATTCTCCCGACAAAAATAGCATTACCCAAACCGAGGGAAGCGGAACCTACGCGGTTACAACAACGACCTACTTTGATCACTTAGGAAATCCGCTATTAAAAACCTTTGCGGACAAAACCAAAGAACAATTTGAGTACGACCATAATGGAAACCTGACTGCCTTTAGTGATGGAGTAGGAAACAAAACCCTCCATACATACGATGCCTTAGAGAGACTTGAGAGCACCACACTCCCTGGCGGAGCCCGAACAAACTTCCTCCACGATGTGGCAGGCAACCTTCTCCAATGGAATCTGCCCGGTTCCGAAGACCTGCAGTGGCATGCCACATACGACAAAGCTGGTCGCAAACTTACAGAATACCTCCGTGGAAAAGGAGGAGACGCCAGAGAGAGAACATACACCTACTACAGCGAAGGAAGCAATATCGGACGGCTGAAAAGCGTTACCGATGCTCGGCAACTGACCCACACATTTACCTACCACCCATTAGGACCCGTAAAACAAATCGCCACCACAGGTTCGATCACCGGGAGCCAGGAATTTGCTTGGGATCGGCGAGGACACCTAACCTCCCTTCTCCAAACGGGCGCTGGAGATCCCATAAAAATCAGCCGCTCCTACAGCCCATATGGAAACATCACCGAAGAAACCATCACCATTGCCGGAGCCATTCACCAAAACGTCACTCAGAAATGGGATGGGGCCGGACGCCGGAGCGGATTTAACCTGGGAGACCTGGAACAAAACTTTATACATCGCGCCGATAACCTCTTGAGCAACATCCTTCTGCCTAGACAAAACCGAGCAATCACCTATTCCTATGGAACCAATGGGATACTGACCCAGCGGAGAAAAGCCAACTTGAGCCAAACCCTGATACACGACAGCCTAGGAAGACTGGAGAACGTAGCAACAGAAAGTGGAGGTGCCACGCTTCTCAATGAAAAACTGACCTGGTTGGCGAATTCATTCCCGAAAACATATCAACTCCAAGTAGGCGGAGGAGTCGTTCAAGAGAGACAATATTCCTACAATAGCCGAGGACAACTCCTAACAGAAAAAACAGCGGCAGGCCATCTTTTGAGCTATGAATTTGATGAAAATACACAAGATGGCGGCTTAGGAATTCGCACCAAAGTTAGCCATCCCTCCTACGGAGAGAACCATCCTGCTTTTGAACATAAAGTCACACAAAAAGACAATTGGGGAAGAGCGCATCTGGCAACAACTACTCGTGGAACCTGGAAATCAAACATAGCAGGAACAACTCGGCATAGCGAGCAAATCCAAATTGCTATTAATGGACTAAAATACGATCCGGTGCGGCCCTCCGGAGAAAACGGCACTTGGAGCGTACCTATTGCCTTAACACCGGGAATATACTCAGTAACAGCATCGGCAATTAACCCTGATAACGCAATCTCCCTTTGTCCGCCCCATCCGGCCTGCAACTTTAGCGTAACCCCGCAGCCGCGAGAAATCATTCGGAACTTTGACAAAGAGGGCTACCTGACCAAAAAAGAAACAGTTGATCCAACAGATCGGAATAAGAAAACCACCAAAGAACACACCTGGGACGCTTGGGGACGGCTTGCCGCAGTAACCGAGCGAGACGAACAAAACAATGGCTACAACTGGACTGCGATCTATGACGGCTTTGGAAGAAGACTAAAAACCGTCCACACCCCCTTAATAGCCGGAAACGCCCAGACAGCGAAAACCCAGACAATCCTCAGCTATTACGATCCGAACGTTGAGTTTTTGGAAGTGGGAATAAAACTCAATAACCAAGCCCCCACCTGGAAACTATATGGAGTAGATAAAGATGGAACCCATGGCGGACTCCAGGGCATTGGAGGCTTAGAAGAAATTCTCACACCAGCCAAGAACTATGGAATGATCCATAACGCCTTGGGACACATCGTTGCAATGCACGATGGGACTAACATTCAAGGAACACCCACTGCTGTTGGCGGCTATGGACCAATTCCAGGAGCATTATCCTTGCCCCTTTCCCCCTACCGCGACCTCGCGCAAGTTTCACATTGGTTAGGAAAAAGACTGGATGAAACGGGATACACCAGAATTGGAGAGCGCGATTACGATTCGGATTTTGGAGAATTTATTTCCCCCGATCCTCTCGGCCACGCCGGAAGTTTTGACCTTCTTAGCTACGCTCTAGGAAATCCCGTTGTCTACACCGATCCCACTGGAAGAATTGCAACTCCGTTTCTTCAAAATGCCGGAGCACAAGCCAGTAACCTAAGTCACTCAATTGCAGATACGGTTCTGGATGCCGTGCCGGGAGGGATTTCGCTTCTCTCTAGTGCAATGGGATACGGGATGAATTTAATGGGTATGCAGGCAGGTCATCTGCACGCTCAGGCAGCTTGGCTCAATGAAAGGCTTTCCCCGAATGCTCGTGCAGGTCTCTATGATCCGAATTCGCTGGTGGCTACTACCGTAGCGGCAGGGTCGGTTATTATTGCACCGGGTTCTGCACCTACAAAGATTGCTTCTAAGGGAGCTATTGCTACATCGGGCGTCAAACCGCTGTTTGGGAAGCCGGGTTCGGCGGTTGCAGATGTTGTGTCGTCAGGAGTCAGTACAGCAAGCGATAAAGCTGCATTCTGGTCTGGAAGAGCAGGAGCAAATCGATCGGCGGCTGAAATGTCAGGATTAACGACACTTGAAAAGACTTCTGCGGGACAAGCACTCGATGCTCAGGACTTGTTCTCTAAATTTCCATATGATCAGGCAATTGTGCCTTGGGAAAATCTCTCACGTCAGTTTGCCTCCGAAGCTTCTGGAGTTGTAAGGGCATGGACAGGTGGGGCTAGTCCAACAAGCATCTGGAGTAAAATCGAAAAACCTACGCTCATGCTCAATCCCAACGTCAACAAAATCATCATTCAAGATGCAACACAGCCCTGGAAAACAAAGATTATCTACAAATGAACTTTACCAAAACCGGTCCAAATTCGGCTCGTACTGAAGCCTTTGAAGTTAAGATCGCGAAACGGGATCAACTTCACTACATCGAAAGCAGTGACGTTACTATCGTACCTATTGAAATAGGAGTTGATAGGGTCATTACGGTTGCGATAAGCCAGATCCCAAATGCGAGGCGTCAAGAGATCAAACAAGGTATTGATGAGGGGTTGGAATTCCTTGCGATCCCACATTGTTTTGATGCCTAAAAAAGCTCCGAGAGAACAAATAATTTTGGATCCCGGTGCTCGTTTTTATTTTTAGCTGCTTATGCTCAATACGGAGGAAAAAATGCCACTTTCCGACGGCATTACTGCTGTTTGGATCTTCCTTCTTCTAGAGCATTTTTCATTTAAGTAGTTACAGTATTTCCATATCCTGCGTGACGAAAATAATTGGAAGATTCGTCTTTTGTGAGAGAATTTAAAATATTGGAAATGGAAGAGAGAACGGCATCGAGCGTTCTGGCGGCTGCTTTTCGAAGATGGGCTTTTAATTTGGAGAAAAATTTTTCAATTGGATTGAGATCTGGTGAATAAGCGGGCAAAAAGAGGAGTTTTGCACCACGGGCTTCTATAATTTTTTGGACATCAATGTTTTTGTGAGAAGAAAGATTGTCCATTATGAGAACATCACCCGGCTTAAGGATTGGCCCAAGGACCTCTTTCAAATCATTCCCTTACACACAAAAGCAAGAGTTTTGGGAGCGTTCTGAGCTAATAGCGATGGCAAAATCCATGACACGTTGCAAACCTGTCCAGAGAGATTTGACGCCTGGTTCACCATCGCACTTACGTCCAAGAAAGCCGCCAAAACTAGCAATTAAGCGGATTACGGTATTGAGCGGAGGGGGTTCTTTAGGGATGGGTTTGCGCGCGACAATATAGGCTGCATGCCACTCTTGTTGATCAAATACCGCTTCGCAATCCATGTTGGGGCAAGTTCGCCCCAAACGCATCAGCATCTGAATGCGCCAGGCGATAATCATGAAGAAGGCTAATACCAATTCAAGCCGCTCAATGCTTGAGAGCTGCAAGGCTTCGACTTTACAACCATTTTTTAACACATGGAAAAATATTTCAATTTCCCACCGACAGCGGTACCAGTCAATTAACTCCGCCGCTACTTCCAGGCTGTGAGCACAACGGTTGGTGAGCAATCGCCATTCCAGAGCTTTGGTATTCACTGGAGCCCCTATTTCTTGTGCCCAGAGTGCTGTGGTCTCTATCAATTCTCCCTTGGCAGAACGCAAGGTACAACGCCGAGATGACACTTGTTGGCGGACCTGCCGTGCGGATTGACCCTTCTTGGCAGGTAGAGTAAAGCAAATCTCACCAAGTATGTGCTCTTTGGAAAATCCGTCCCACAATTTGTCCTTTTCTCCCACAACTTTACGGTTATGCACTGCACGAATGAGCCAGTCCACTGGCGTCCCCATTGTTTGTGCTTGGGCCATTAAATCAATGAAGTCACCTTCCCGGTCAGCCACATACACTAAACGTGTATCTTTATTATGTAGAGCCTGTTCTGCCAATCGTTTATAACCCTCTACCCATCGGCAGCTTTCTTTATTACCCTGCGGTAAGCTTCGGCTCAATTCCCCTTTCTTATCGCGTACCCATATCCAGGCATCGAGTAAACCTAACGGCTCGCGTTCTGGACTGACTGCATAGGTCGGATGCAAATATAGTCCGCGTTGTGCATCATAACTTAATTTCCCCAATCCATCGATTTCTTGGCCGTTGAAGTCCAGTTCTGTAGTATCTTGAATGCAGAGCACCACTGGCCGACCCTTCATACGTTGATTGGTACAGTTAATGTGAGGCGAGAGGATATCTTTCCAGCCAATATTTTCTTGTGCAAAAAATCGATACGCCGCCTGCGTCTCCGCCCATCCCTTGCAGGCTTGCGGTATGCTCATTGCTGGCTTCTCTCCCAACAGCTCCAGCAGCTTTACTGAGCGTTTGTTCAACCGTTTATCTCCAAGATCTATTGCCGACATCTCTTGTGCTGCCCAATGTTTGTCCATCTCCAAGACTTCATTCTCAAATCTTTTCTCTCGCTATCAGCTCTTTTGGGTTGCTTATACGGTTTTTATTTTGTGTGTAAGGGAATGGGCTCAGCGTGGTCGAAGAGATAGAGGAACTGGACCGAAAATTATGGGAGGAGCTTGAGGAGCAACTCTGGTTGAGATGTCCGTGGCAATGTCGATTTGACATTCATCACTTTGGGATCCAACAGCGGCCATGGGAATGGCTGATCCAGCGATGTCACACATGGGAAGAAGTTGAGCGAGTACTCAACTGGCACAAAGTGGATTGGAAGAAAGAAGGCTATCGCAAAATCGTGACCGAAGGAGTGCTCATCTTTCGTTGCCGCTAAAATGGAAAAGGAATCCATTACAGAGAGTAGCAATCCCGCTAAGGAAGTACGGATAGAGCGCTATAGGGGATCAAGATATTGGGGAGTCTGGCGGGGAGAAAAATTAATTGCAGTGACCGTTTACAAGCGTGGAGCGGAAATGGTGGCTGAGCTGGCTCGGGAATGCGTCCAAAGACATCCTTCCGGAGCCCTTAATGACTAGCAACCTCCAAAGGCAGAGCAGAAGAGCCGCCGTCCGATAAATGCTCGTGCAAAAAACGGTCAATCATAGCCGAGAAAAAGCGTTGTTCACTTTTAGGCAGTCGGCTAATGGCTTCGAACTGACGTTGTAACTTGGGAGCTGGTCCTGGCTTGCCTTTGGCGGGTTCTACAGCAAGAAGCTCCTCTAGAGTTACTCCAAGAATATTACTCAAGGGAATCAAGAGAGAAGAAGGCAACCGGCGAGTTGCGTTCTCATAGGTAGCAAGAGCTTGCTGACCGAAACCGAGGCGATGAGCAAGAGCTGCTTGTGTTAAGCCACGTTGCTGACGCAACGCGGCAATACGCTGGCCTAAGTTTTTGAAAAAATCTTCGTCCCTCATATTGGCTGAATACCTTTTGTAGTTGGCCGAAATTATACTCACGACATTTTGTAGTTGACGGGTCATATCCATATATTACTACATTCAGTAGTAAATAGAGCGAAGAAATAAAAACTGCATTTTTGGCTTGATACCCCATCGGAAAACCCATGCCGCGAATCCCTACAGAACACATTGAACGCATCAAACGGGAAGTCCCGATAGAAGAGTTGGCCCGAGAATACGGAATCGAGCTGGAATCGAGAGGCAAAGATCTTTTTGGTCGGTGTCCATGGCATGAGGACAGCGATCCATCCTTCTCCGTCACACCAGGCAAAAACCTATGGAACTGCCTGGCCGGATGTGGCGGAGGGGATGTCATTGAGCTAGTCATGCGAACTGAAAAGATCAGCTTTCGGCAAGCGGCTGAAAAACTTCTTTCCCGGTTGGGACTAGCGCCGCCACGCTCAGACGAAATCAAAGCCTACAAAAAAAACCACGAGATCCTGACCCTTCCTGGGGAAGAATTAAGCGACAGTCGGCTTTTAGGAATCGTGGCCGACTTTTATCACACGACCTTCTGCAATCAGCCGCAGGCCATGGCCTATTTGCAGAAGCGGAAATGCTTTCATCCGGAGGCCGTGAAACACTTTCGACTAGGCTATGGCAATCGCACAATAGGATACCGAGTACCGACAACAACCTTGGCAGGAAAAGAACTCAAAATACGGCTGCAAGGAATCGGCATCCTTCGAGAAAGCGGACACGAACACTTAAGCGGATCCGTCGTCGTTCCCCTCTTTAACGAGCACGGAGAAGTCGTTCAAATGTACGGGAGGAAAATCGAAAAAGTCAGTAGAGATGCTCCCAAACACCTTTACCTAAGCGGAGAGCTGCGAGGAGTCTTTAACCGAGCGGCCTTAGAACATCAAAAAGAAATCCTTCTCTGCGAATCCATTTTAGACGCATTAACCCTCTGGAGCGCCGGCTTTCGAAACGTTACCACCACCTTTGGGACAAACAACCTTACCCCGGAACTCCGAACACTCTTAGAAAAACTGAGACCGGAACGGATTATCCTTTGCTTCGACCATGATGAAGCCGGAGAAAAAGCGGTCAAACGATATGCACCGGATCTCGCCAAACTGAGAGCACGAGTAATGCGCGCAAAACTTCCCTACGGAGAAGACATCAACGAAGTGGCACGCAACACTAATAACCCATCCTCGGCCCTAGCAGCCTGCATCGAGAACGCAGAAGAAATCCTATGCAAACACATTGCCATGGAAATCGATGAAGATACCGGAGAGCCACAACCATGCGTCACCAACGAAGGACTGAAAACCGGAGTAGGATGGGCGCCGTGGCCCTTCATTCCCGCACCCTACGATGAAGTGATAGCGCAGCAGCGGGGAGAAGAAGCAGCTAAGAAAAAAGAACCTGTCTCTGAACCAGCACCAATCCTGAATCCGCAGTCTTCCTTCTTAGCTGCCGCCTCATCCTTAGCGGCACACGGAATGGAAATCGAGCTGCGCGGAGAAGACATCCACCTGTGGAGTGGAGAGCGGGAATACCGAGTACGAGGATTAGCCAAGAACCTGAGCTTTGAGACCTTAAAAGTGCAACTGCGAGCTATGCGCAAACACTCGGACACCTTTCACCTGGACACGCTTGACATGTGCAATGCTAAACACCGCTACCACTTTATAGAACAAGCTGCTGAGGCCACAAAACTTTCAACCGAAATCCTCAAACGCGACCTGGGACTGATCCTATTAAAACTCGAAGAGCTTCAAGAAGAAAACATCCGCAAAGCAATAGAGCCGCAGAACAAGCAAATAAGCCTTCCAGAAGACGAACGGGAAATAGCCCTAAACCTTTTAAAAGATCCCAAACTCCTCGACCGCATCCTTGCCGATTACGAAGCATGCGGCATCGTTGGAGAGAGCACCAACAAACTCGTTGGCTACCTTGCAGCCATCTCCCGGAAACTCGATGAACCGCTCGCCGTCCTCATCCAGAGTACCAGCGCAGCCGGGAAATCATCACTAATGGAAGCCATCCTTGCCTTCATTCCCGAAGAAGAGCGCATCAAATACTCGGCCATGACTGGCCAGAGCCTTTACTACCTTGGAGACACTGATCTCAAACACAAAGTCCTAGCCATTGTTGAAGAAGAAGGAGCCGAACGCGCCTCCTATGCTTTGAAGCTCCTTCAAAGCGAAAGAGAACTGGCCATCGCCAGTACCGGCAAAGATCCCAATAGCGGCCGAATGATCACCCAAGAATACCGAGTTGAAGGACCTGTGATGATCATGCTGACCACAACCGCCATCGACATCGATGAAGAACTCATGAACCGCTGCATCATCTTGAGCGTAGATGAGAGTCGGGAACAAACGAGAGCCATCCACGAACTACAGCGTGAAAAGCGGACATTAGAAGGTGTACAAAGAAAACAAAAAAAGGCTTCCATCCTTGTTACCCATCAAAACGCACAACGACTCTTGCGTCCCTTGAAAGTCGTTAACCCCTTTGCCCGACAACTCACCTTCCTTGACGACCGAACCCGGACCCGAAGAGACCACGAAAAATACCTCACCCTGATAGACACCATTGCCTTTTTACACCAATACCAGCGTTTACTTAAGCGCGATGGGAAGGGACTCGAGTACATCGAAGTTACCATTGAGGACATTGCAATCGCCAACCGCATATCCGGGGAAGCCCTGGGACGTAGCCTCGACGAACTGCCGCCACAGACACGGCGTTTACTCAACCTTATCCAAGAGCGAGTAACAGCCGAATGCCAGCGACTAGCCATCAAACAGAGTGACCTTCGATTTACCCGTCGAGACATACGCAACTGGATCGGCTGGAGCGATAGTGCATTGAAAATCCATCTTCACCGCCTGGAAGAAATGGAATACCTGCTTCTGCATCGCAGTGGCAAAGGCCAGAGCTATGTTTACGAACTCCTCTACTCCGGAGAAGGAAATGATGGCGGAAAATTTATCATGGGACTCATCGACCCGGAAAAACTAAAGTACGATGCTGACCCGTCAGGCCAAAACGGTGACCGGTTAGGGCAAAATGAAGACCCGTCACCCCCTGGTCAGGCCAAAGTTAGGGGGATGTTAGGGCCAAGTCAGCCCTATCAAAACGGAGCTAAACCCTTTATCTATGAGCTTTCGGAGACTACTAGCTTCCAGGAAAAAGAAAACAGCATGCTAGCGGAGAAATAAAAATGGCACGGCGCGGACATCGTAAACCACCTCAAATAATAGGAGAGCGACTGCTCAAAGGAGGACTCACCCTTCGTGCGGAAGAGTTCCTGGCGTGGCTGCGAGTACGCCAATACAGCGAGCGCACCATCACAACCCGACGTACCTGTCTCAACTACTTCATTGCCTGGTGCCAGGAACGAGGACTCTTAAGACCGGAAGAAATTACCAAACCGATCCTGGAGCGCTATCAGATCTGGCTCTCACACAAACGCAAAGCCGATGGAAGGCTCTTGGAAGGACGCACACAATACATGCGCATCGTTCCCATTAAAATGTACTTTCGCTGGCTTTGTCGTCAAAACTACATCCTCTTTAATCCGGCCAGCGAACTGGAAATGCCGCTTTTTAATCATCGACTACCGCGAGCCGTTCTCAATACCAAAGAAGTGGAAGCCGTCTTAAGTCAGCCCGATATCACCCATCCGCTGGGACTGCGAGACCGGGCCATCTTGGAAACCCTTTACTCCACAGGCATGCGACGTTTTGAACTTCTAGGACTCACAGCCTTTGATGTCGATGACGAACGAGGAACTGTCACCATTCGGCAAGGAAAAGGAAAGAAAGAACGCATCATTCCTATTGGAGAGCGAGCACTATTTTGGATCGGGCGATACATGAGCGAAGTGCGTCCCTTCCTTCAGAAAGATCCTTATGAGAAGACCCTCTTTCTGACACACTGGGGCGAACCTATTACTCCCAGCAACCTCACCAGCCAGAGCTGTCGTTATGTGACGGCAGCCCAAATCGGAAAACGCGGAGCCTGTCACATCTTCCGGCATACCATGGCCACCCAGATGCTCGAAGGCGGTGCCGATATTAGGTACATTCAAGCCATGTTGGGACATGCGGAACTCTCCAGCACCGAAGTCTACGCCCATGTCGCAGTGCAAAAGCTCAAAGCTATCCATGATCAAACCCATCCCACCGCAAAGTTCGAAGGATATCAACCAGTAGCCAAAGACACTCCCCAATCCGATCCTCAAAAGAGAGCTGCTCTCTTAGCCTCCTTAAAATCAAGAGGAGCGCACATCAAAACAGAGCCCGAGTAAAAACTCGCCTTCTTTATTTAGCTGCTTATCCTTAGCTGCTTGCCATGTTCCCCGCAGCTAAAAGAATACTCCTGCCTTCATGGCTTCTTGCTCTATGGATCATAGCTGCTGTCTGGACGTGTCTGCCTGATGCATCAAAAAACAGCGTCTGGAAAATTTTTTACAACAGTCTCCAAACGAGCCTGCCAAAAATCATCGTTCTCTCTGTAAATCAACAGGATAAAATCCAAATATCCTGGCAAATCGCATCAGAACAGACATACCCCGTTGTCTACACCGATCCCACTGGAAGAATTGCAACTCCGTTTCTTCAAAATGCCGGAGCACAAGCCAGTAACCTAAGTCACTCAATTGCAGATACGGTTCTGGATGCCGTGCCGGGAGGGATTTCGCTTCTCTCTAGTGCAATGGGATACGGGATGAATTTAATGGGTATGCAGGCAGGTCATCTGCACGCTCAGGCAGCTTGGCTCAATGAAAGGCTTTCCCCGAATGCTCGTGCAGGTCTCTATGATCCGAATTCGCTGGTGGCTACTACCGTAGCGGCAGGGTCGGTTATTATTGCACCGGGTTCTGCACCTACAAAGATTGCTTCTAAGGGAGCTATTGCTACATCGGGCGTCAAACCGCTGTTTGGGAAGCCGGGTTCGGCTGCTAGCGTCCAAACAAAAGCTTTAGTTCCGTATTCAGGACAAGCGACTCCGACTAGTTGGCCTGGTAATGCAGGTTTTCTTGGCAGTGTTACTGAAACTGAACTGACGGCTGGTACCTTGATTGATAGATTTGGTCCACGAGCTACTGGTTATTATGTTGCTCCAAAGGGAACGCCCTTTTCAAGCAGAGGACTACCTGCCAGCTATGAAAGTGGGGTAGCCTACGAGGCTTACGAGGTGCTTCAACCATTTCAAGTGAAAACCGGGTTATCTGCTCCTGGCTTTGGGTCTCCGGGTCTAGGAATTCAGCATCAACTTCCGTTAAGCGTTCAACAATTAATTGATATAGGAGTATTGAAGTCGAAATGAATGTTCCGCAACTGAAAGAAAAATTAGAGAAGGAAGGTGTTGATACACGCTATGCCTCACTTGATGGAGAGGTCCGGGATCAAAGTCTTGTGTTAGAGCGTCCACAGTCTGGTGGTTGGTGTGTGTATGCTAGCGAGCGCGGCCAACGGCTTGGAGAACGTTGGTTTATCACTGAGGAGGAAGCTTGCCAGTATATTTTCGATAGCCTGAGTAGAGACCCTCTTGCAAAGAAACGGAATTAAAGAGGAATGCGTCCGAATCGCTTCGCACTTTTTCCCCTAGCTGTTCTTCTTCTGCTTCTTATCGGCACGACATCCGTCCTGGCTCGTGTTGTCAGTAGCTCCTCAGCGTTTTTGCATCGATCGCTGGAAACTCGGATTGGGCTTTTTTGCAACGGAAATCCGGTCAACTGGACCGATCCTACCGGGAGAATTGCAACTCCAGTTCTTCAAAACGCAGGGACACAGGCCAGTAACTTGAGCCATTCAATTGCGGATACGGTTTTAGATGCCGTGCCAGGAGGGATTTCAGCACTCTTTAGTATCGCAGGCGCTGGATTTGACTTAATAGGGCAGCCTCACCACTTGTACAGGGACGCAGCTTGGATCAATGAAAGGCTTTCCCCCTATGCACGCCATGGCTACTATGATCCGAATTCACTAGTGGCTACAGCAGTAGCCGCAGGATCGGTTATAGTTGCACCGGGTTCTGCGCCTACCAAGATTGCTTCTAAAAGTCTATCTGCTCAGGCGGCTGTTAAACCATTGTTTGGGAAGCAGGCTTCAGCGATTACCAATGTTGCTAACAGTGTTCCGAAAGCTTTTGCAAAGGAAACTGTACAGTTGGAATTCGGATTCATAAAGAACTTAGGGAATCCAAAGTTTGTTCTTTATAAGGCGAGCGAATTCAACCTCTCGATGCTCCGACCTGGAGAATATACGTTGAATCTGCCTTGGCTACGAAAGGAGGCTTTGGATTGGGCGCAAAACCAGCAAGCACTTCAAAAGGCGATGAACATCGGAATCCCTATTCGGGAAGCGAATCCGAATGTGCTCGGCGGTTGGTTGCAACATGAGCGAGATTTTATGAGTTCACAGAGTTGGCAACGAATCCAACAGGGTAACGACGTTTTTTGGAGAAGGCCATCTGGCCAATAACGAGGAAAGCGAACAATGAACGAACCGGATTTTCAGAATCACGCTCAGAATGAGTTTCAGTTCTTAGTCGAGCGTTGTGGATTCACCAAAACGAGCGCGGACCAAAGTAGAGTTCGATATACCTCAATGGCCGTGAATATGGAAGTAACTTATAGCGGACGTGGTGAAGTTGACATCTTTTTTGATGAAAATCCCCCTTCATACCGTTTCCAATTTCGGTTGTTTTTGAAAGTCTTCTATCCATCTATCGAGAAGGCTTTGGGATATGGAATTGCCAACTCCAATAAAGAAATTCAATGCGAACTGAACCGTTTGTCAAATGCTTTGCAACGATATGGGAAACCGCTTTTAGAACACGATAGGCAAGTATTCGAGAAAATGAAGACCGCTAAGTGGTGGGAATTGCAGCCGTGAACCTTACCCACACATTTACCTACTACCCTCGACGGTAACCAAAGCATCCCATGTTGTTCCTGCCCAACGTACTTCGTGCTTCTTCCCTAGTTGTTCTTTTTCTGCTTCTTATCGGCACGACATCCGTCCTGGCTCGTGTTGTCAGTAGCTCCTCAGCGTTTTTACATCGATCGCTGGAAACTCGGATTGGGCTTTTTTGCAATGGGAACCCAATTGGATATGTGGATCCCACTGGAAGAATCGCTACCAAGTTTGCGCAAGATACCGGACTAAAGGATGCTTATTATTCGGTCGGAGATACTGCCATCAATGCTGTTCCGGGTGGGTTATCTCTTCTTTCCTGGGGAATGGGCGCTGCCATGAAGGCCGCCGGCATGCCTTATGGACACCTCTACCAGCAAGCAGGAGCAATTGATGAAAGACTTTCGCCTTATGCGCGAGCTGGATTTTATGATCAGAATTCCGTGGTAGCTACAGCAGTGGCGGCGGGGTCAGTTATAATCGCACCAGGTTCTGTATCCACTAAGCTTGCCTCAAGAGGTGTTAAACCGTTATTCGGAGTGCCGACTTCGGCGATTGTAAAAAATGCAAGTATAGCTCCGTATCTTCCAGCCAATAGCGGTTTTATTGGACAAACTAAAAGGCAGTTTTTGATGCCTGGGCAAGTAATTGACCGTTATGGCGGCACTGGATATTCACGCTTTTTTTCACCCGTTGGGACTCCCGAAGTAGCCCGTTCTTTACCTGGTGGCGCTGCTGGACAATCTCTTAGGACCTTTGAGGTAATGAAGCCGTTTGAAGTCAATATGGGTACAATTGCTCCGGCATTTGGCCAGCTAGGTTTTGGGCAGCAGATGGTGACGCCGGTTAAATTAGAGATCCTTCTCAAGCGAGGAATCCTCAAAGAAACTACTCTTCCTTAGATTTTTATGACTATCAAATTTGAAGAACTTCCCGGATGGCGCTTTGATGCGGATGAAATCTCTATGGGAATTTACAAAGCAACTGGAGTAGATCAGCAAGGACGTAATGTAGAGGCTACCGGCACTGATCCTGATGAGCTAATCAAGAAATGTAAACAGAGTGCCACCCAAATTATGGCTGCTGAACGCGCCACAAAAATCTATCCCAGTTCGGGTCACCACTAGTTAGAGCTTGTCCGAAAACCGTAGAAGCAGCAATGAAGACGATCTGGAGGCAAAAATTTTTGCGAAAAAACCAGAAAAACGCCATTTTCTCCAAAATCAGGCATTTATAATTTTTGCGTTGCCGAAAAATGACCGAATCGATGGATAAAAATATGGGGATCCAACAGAGTGAAATCACTTTTTCGAGCAAATTTGGTGTTTTCCGGACAAGCTCTAGTTATGCTACCCATCGCATAGCGACTTGGGAGGACACAGAAATCTACTTTTGCAGTTAACAATGCGTTCCAAGCGCTTCACATTCTTTTCCCTAGTCGTCCTTCTTCTGCTTCTTACCGGCACGACATCCGTCCTGGCTCGTGTTGTCAGCAGTTCCTCAACATTTTTGCATCGATCGCTGGAAATGCGGATTGGGCTTTTTGCTCTCGGAAATCCAATTGAATATACTGATCCCACTGGAAGAATCGCTACTAGCTTTGCTAAAGGAGCCACGATGGGAGACTATTATGAATCAACTAACACAACTCAAGCATGGGGAAAAGGAGCGGGGCAATTTGTTGCTGGTTTAGTGCCATATTATGGACAGGTCGCGGACGCAAGAGATGTGACAGCAGCGTGGAATGTTGGCAGAACCCAAGGTTGGAGCTTCGGAACCAGTGCCAGCCTTGCAATGGCCGGAGTGGCGTTTGTTCCCGCCGTCGGGGATTTTGTTAGAAGTGCGGTCAAACCGCTGATTGGGAGTCCGGCTGGACAGGCTGGGGTTAAAGCGTTGCATGGTGGGCCCTCTTCGGCGGTTGCAAAGGCACTTCCAGCTAAGCTCTACCACTACACGGGACAGGGAAATGCCGCGAACATCCTGGAGCACGGATTACAGCCCGGTGCAATCTCCGGCAAGGTATTCACCACGCCCGCTGGTGCATGCCGATCGAGGCTCAGATGTATTTGGGGCTATCTCCCAATCGAGGTCTGCCGGGCGCAGTATTTGAAATCAACACATCCGTATTACGCTCCTTAGGAATCAAGCCTTCCACAGGCCCGATGAGAGTTCTACCAACTCCGAATGCAAAGGGCTATGGGACAGAAATTATTTTTGAGCAGACGATTCCTCCATCTGCTCTCCGCCAAATTCATTAACTATGAAGAAGGAAGAACTAGCTGCATTGATTGATAGCTTCGGTCAAGATTTACCTGGGCGAGTAACTGGAAACGAAGAGAATGCAATCTTGGCGGGACGAATGGCTGACTTGGTTCAAACCGAGCGTTCTACCCTCATCGAGTTGCTACATGATTGGCTTTCGGTCCGGATTCCGCAATCCGAACGACAACCTGGAGATGGCGTGAGGGAAGGGCGAATGTGGCTCGCCCTTGAGGTCGCCAAGAAATATTCACTGAGCGAACTCCGTTTGGACATCGAAACTCTCATTGCTGACGTGCGTTCTGGCAAAACATTCCTGCCCTATTATGCGGACATGATTGCGAAGTATCTTCGTCTCCTTGCGTAGTTATGTTGCCTTGGCTCAGCCGATTGACTGCCGCCACGACACCGGTCGCATATCGCGTCAATTCGCCGCACATTTGTCACGGAAGTGCCTCTGAAGCCTGTTCTACTTGCCAGTTGGCAGAGGGTCAAGAAAGCCACTTGGCAGTGTTTAGAACCCATCACATTCCTATCCCTACAGTTGTCGTTTAAAATGGTAAAATTTAGCAACAGCTTGATGAGCTCTGCGCCAAAGGGACCAAGCGATGATAAAGGCAGGAAGGAGACATCGGAAAGTTAAGCGGGTGACAAGACGTCGAATTTCCTGGATAGACCAGCAAACCAAAGACGTATTGAGCGAGAAAGTTTTTCTCTGTTTTTTTTAAGTGAGGAGGAGTGGTTCACCCGATAACGGATAGTCGCCAGTAGAGCAAAAGCAAGCATCACCAAGGAAACATGACGATGCCAGCCATGCCAGGAACGGGTTTCGTTGTGATCGAGACCAAATTCATTTTTAGCTGCTTCAAAACTCTCCTCGATTCTCCATCGTGCTCCTGCCACATTGACTAATGTTTGGAGCGAAGTCGCCTTCGGGCACCAGGTGGTATAATAGGAAAATTTTCCATCTTCGATATTGCGCCGGATGAGAAGGCCGATAGTCCAAATTCCAGTGTGAGTTTTATTGTATTTGGAGGCATCCACATCGCTCCATTTGTAGTAAGCCCAATCATAGAGTCTGGCACCCTTGGTACCTTCCCCAGCTGATAAGCGTTTCCAGTGGCGGGCGGGTAATTCGCTGGCTATTTCTTCAGCTGTTTTAACTCGAACTTCTTCTTTTTTATCATCCCAGAGGTGGTATTGACGTCTTGATGTAGTTCCTAATACATAGCCCTTAAGGGTCTTACGTAATGTTTCGGTCACTTCAGAGACTCCATAGACGCTATCTGCTGTAACCCAGGAAAAGGGAACTTTTGTTTCTATGGCTTCCTCTATCATTTTTCGAGCTATGGCAGGCTTGGTCGAAAATTCTTTTTCAATAGGAATATGCGCTGCTGCTCTGCGTGTTGGGTCCTCTCTCCATTCCTTGGGTAAGTAGAGCCTCCTATCAATAAAGGCATACCCTTTACTGGAAACATAAGCTGCAAAAACTCCAATCTGACAATTAGTGACTTTCCCTACTGATCCTGTATATTGTGAGCCGACTCCACAGCTAGCTTTTCCTTTTTTGAGAAATCCGGTTTCGTCAATCACTAGTATTCCTTCTTCCTCCCCAAAATGTTCTATTACATATTCCCTCACTGTCTCTTTGAGTCGGTCGGCTTCCCATCTCCTTCGGCCTAATTGAGGTGTGTCAAAATCTTGGACCAGTCAAATAAGAGAATAAGAGAGAAAGGTCCAAAATGGAGAAAAGACAGAAATATAGCAAAGAGTTCAAAGTAACGGCCGTGGAGCAAGTAAAAACAGGGAAGCCTATCCCGGAAGTAGCCGAGGAATTGGCTATAGGAACAGGAGTACTCTACCGCTGGGTAACACAAGCCAATAAGCATATAGAGATTGGAATCCAAGGAGTTGTAGGCGTAAGCGAGCAGACCGTAACAAACGAGCTCCAGGGGCTTCGGCGCGAGAACGCCCGGCTCAGACTCGAGAATGACATTTTAAAAAAGGCAGCCGTTATTCTGGGCAACAGTCCCCTGCACAGTGCCGCAAGATGATTTTAGAAATCCAAGAAAAAACAGGGGTCAGTCTTCGTAAAATCTGCAATACCCTGAGTGTCCCACGGAGTAGTTTTTATCATGCAGCCGAAGCTAGCCCCATGCAGCTTTCTGAGAAGAAAATGGGGGAGCAGATCGAGATCATATTTAAGCGCCATTGTGGACGTTATGGTCATCGCAGGATTCGCAGACAAATGGCGGAAGAAGGAGTCATTTGTTCACCGAGGCATATTCGTAGACTGATGAAAAAGAGAGGATTGCGAGCTATACAGCCTAAAAATTTCATTCCTAAAACCAGCGATGGAAAGGCATTGAACCCTGCCCCTAATCTTTTGGCTAATCGCCCCTTACCTTCCTTACCTAACCAAGTCTGGACTGCTGATATTACCTATATTCCGAGTGCTGTAGGATGGTTTTACTTGGCTGTAGTGATGGATCTTTGTACCCGTAAAATTTTGGGATGGAAACCGGCTGATCACATGCGCTCGGAGTTAGTTCTTGAAGCATTCGCGCAGGCGCTAGGTTCCACAAAATCCATAAAATCTGCCATTTTCCACAGTGATCGGGGTAGTCAATATGGTTCTAAGGCTTTCCGAGCTGCTCTTCAGCAGGCTGGCTTCTCACAAAGCATGTCAGCACGCTCTAATCCCTATGATAATGCCTGGACTGAGTCTTTCTTTGGCACCCTTAAACGAGAAATGCTTCAAGGGGGCTCTTTTGAAAACCTTCAAGATGCTCATACTGAACTCTTTGAGTATATTCATGGCTATTACAATACTCATCGTAAGCACTCTTCCCTCAATTACATGACTCCGGATCTTTTTGAGCGAAATTGTCTTACCCTTGCTGCATAAATACATGAAAATCACCCATTGCTTTTTCATGCCGGGGCGAAGCCTACGGCTGAGGCGAACAGTGGCGCTTCTGCGAGCCCAACAAGCTCGCAGAACTTGCGCCAAGCAAGAGCCACTGACGGTGTGAGAAAGCAATTTTCATCACCACAAAATTTAACTGCTTTAAGCAACAAAGTGGTCCAAAAAAGGGTTGCACCTCACATCTTGCCAGAAAAACTTTTGAAACAAAAATGAATGAACATCGGAAAAGTGGAAAAACTATTGTCTATATCGATGAAAGCGGCTTTGCCGAGGATATGCCCAGAAGATATGGCTATGCTGATAAAGGAAAACGCTCTTTTGGAAAACATGATTGGCACAAGCAGGCTAGAACTAATGTCATTGGGCTTTGGTAGGAGCTTGTTTACTCACGACCGGCCTCTTTACGAGTTCCATAAATGGCGACATTTTCCATAACTGGGTGCAAGAAGACCTTTTGCCAAAACTACCGAAAAATTCGGTGATCGTTATGGATAATGCTACCTTTCATAAGAGAAGTGATACACAAGCTCTGATAAAAGAGGCTGGTTGTACGCTGGAATATCTCCCTACTTACTCTCCGGATCTTAATCCTATTGAACATAAATGGGCTCAAGCTATAGCTCGCCGTAGAAGTCTCCAATGTTCCATAATTTCCCTTTTTTCAGATAATTATTTGTAATCATTTTATACGGGCCTTGCTATACTGGGGGGAGGATATGAATACCGTTGGGGCTCATGGATCTTTGGAGCCAACAATTCCATACAATATACGTACTTGGGATTTCCCTCATCGACTGAGAGCGGAGGAGGACGCAACTTAAATGCGAAACTCTATCGCCGGGATTGGAGCTCCCTCGTATACACCCTGGGAGGCAATATCTCCTATCTGTGGGAGATTGCACCGAACTATCAAATTCTGCCCACGATAGGTCTCTCCTGGCAGCATGAATTTCTCAATTACGGAAAAAGAGTCCATGGAGCCTTTGCCAATGGAGCCGGAGCGCCATTTTTCATCAATGCTCCCGGTGGAGCGCGTAACAATGCCTTTGGCGTAGCTGGCATTATCGCGCAAATTGGCCCACGCATAGGTGCTTATACTTGTTACACCCCTCAATTTGGAGGCGGAAGAATTTATTCCAATGCCGTCCTGGCTGGGGCAAATTTTAATTTTTAGAAATCTGATGTTTGAGTACCAAGATATAGCAAGGCCCGTAAAATGATTGCGCCTTTGCCGCCCTTTTGACTCGCTCAGCCCGCAAGGGTGCGACTTGGCGGGGGCCAAGCGCATCAAATCCATGATTATTTTATATGGGCTTTGCTATACCATGGATTTTGCGTAAGTCCTGATAAAATTATCAAAGAAAGTGTGAAAACTATTGAAGTAATTCTCTCGCCTTCGGAGATAAAAAATCTTCCCCAACGCGATTTGAGCGAAACAGTATGCGTGGTTTTTGATGTTTTGCGTGCGACGAGCACGATGGTGACCGCGCTCGCCAACGGGGCTCAAGTGATCCTTCCCGTAAGGGAAATTTCGGATGCTTTGGCTATAAAGCAACAGCAGCCGGAAGTCCTGTTGGCTGGGGAACGCAATGGAGTACTCATTGGAGAGGAACTGACGGGGAGTCTTCCCTTCGATCTTGGAAATTCTCCCAGAGAATTCATTCGTTCGAATGTGGAGGGAAAGACCATAGCGATGACAACGACAAACGGCACGCGCGCGTTATGCGCGTGTTTGGGAGCCGCACGAATTTTTATCGGTTCGTTTCTCAATCTTTGTGTTACCGTTGAGAACATCCAACGGGCCGATTTTTCTCAAATCTTACTGGTCTGTGCAGGAACGGAAGAAAATGTAGCGTACGAAGATGTTTTATGTGCCGGGGCATCTATCGATCTATTAGCACATCAGAAAGACGAAAAAAATTTGCATGATGCCGCACAACTCGCCCGAGCAGCTTATCTGCAAGAGCAAGGAAATCTTTTTGCTGGTATTTCAAAAGGGAACAACGCCAAACGTCTTTTTTCGGTTCCTGCATTACACGGAGATGTAGCTTTTTGTGCTCAACGTGATGTGACGCCTCGCCTGGCCGAATGGAAGGATGGCGAAGGTATCGCTACAGTTGTCAGTTCGTAGTTGGTGGTTCGTAGCCATCAAGTCCAAAGGACTCGTATTTTAGTCCACTAACTGAGTAGGGTAAGGTTGCTCAGGTCAAGCTGTAAAATGGCCGGCGTTTCTATGGAGCGTAAAAAGCCCGCATCGTAGATTGGCTCCGGTCCGCTGCACACGTATTTTTTGGAGAACGCAAAGTTTCCCGCTGGGTAGATTTGTCTACAATATGTCAACGGACCGGCAGCTTTGGCCTGAGCACACCTTACAAGTTACTGATAACTAAAAAATGAAAAATCTGACCATACTAAATTTAAAAGCGGCAGGAATAGACGTAGGCAGTGAACACATGCATGTTTCTATTGCCGGAGGAGCACCTAAGGTTTTTGGAACCTTTACCAGTCAGTTGCACGCCCTGCGCGATTGGCTACTTCAAGAAGAGGTGTGTACGGTGGCAATGGAAGCTACTGGAGTTTATTGGATAGCCTTGTATGAGATTTTAGAGGAGAGCGGCATAGAGATAAAAGTGGTTAATGGTAAGTACGTACGCAATGTACCTGGAAGGAAGACGGATATGGCCGACTGCCAATGGATAGCAACTTTGCATGCTCATGGCCTATTAAAAGGTGGTTTTGTACCTCAGGCCAATATTCGGCAGTTGCAGGATTATTTGCCTTTGCGAAGCGATCATATCAGAGCAGCAGCTAGCCATGTACAGCATATGCAGAAGGCCTTGGAACGCATGAATATCAAGTTTCATGACGTAATTCGTTCACTTTCCGGAGTTAGTGGACTTAAGGTGATTGAAGCCATTCTAAAGGGCGAGCGTGATCCTCAAGTGTTGCTTTCTCTTTGTAGCCTCCAGATTCAGAGGGCAAAGCGCCATCGAGTAATTGAGAGTTTGCGTGGGACTTGGACCAAACAGCATCTCTTTGCCCTTAGACAAGCTTATGATGCATGGCATTTTTGCCAGGAGCTCGTTAGGCAATGTGACCAAGCCATAGAAGAGCTATTACAGGAAAGTGTTCAAGGCCTTCAGCCTCCCTCAACTCCCAGCGCAACAAAAAGGATTGGAGGCTGCAATGCTCCTCAAATTAAAGATCTCCACCGTTTACTTATGACTCTTTGTAAGGGAAAGGATCCGACGCTCTTACCCGGTATTACCGACTATGGTCTACTCGAGTTGATTGGTGAAGTAGGTACCGATTTGACCTGCTGGAAAAGTGAAAAGCATTTTACTGCTTGGCTTGGATTAGCTCCTGGCAGCAAGCAAAGTGGTAAGCGGCAAGCTAGATGTTCTAGAAGTCGCAATCGAGCAGGTCGCATTTTCTGTGTGGTAGCCCGTTCTCTTGCCCGCAGTGTAAACAAGGCTCTGGGCGGTTTCTATCGACGATTGCGTGCACGGCGCGGTGGATTAGTTGCTAATAAAGCCCTGGCTCGTAAGTTGGCCGTCCTTTTTTGGCGCGTTATGGTACACGGCTTCCCCTACGTTGAAAGGGGCCTCGAAGTTTACCATGAGCAGGTTGCTCTCTCCCAAAAACGCCTTCTTTCTAAACTCGCAACAAAACATGGTTATTCCCTGGTCCCCAATATTTAATCCATTCAGTTAGTGGGTAGAAGTTGATATAGCATGACACCTATAAAATGACACATGAGTTGTCCGGGATTTTTTCTTCAGAGTTTGTTTTAACAAGCTGGCCATATCTGCAGATACGGACGGATTGTTGAAACAAAGTCTGGGGGAACACCGAGCCGTGGGAACGGCTGGGGTAGCCTGTCCGGCTTTGCCGGACAGCCCCCCTCACAGGGGCGAGACTTGGCGGGAGCCAAGCGAGGCAAAAAGAACGACAAGGCATGGTCATTTTATAGGGGTCATGCTATAGCTTGCTTTCCGGCAACTGAAAACCACGAACCTCTACGAACTATCCATTACTCCACGGTCACGCTTTTTGCGAGATTACGGGGCTTATCTACGTCGCAGCCTAACTTCACAGCAATATGATAAGCGAGCATTTGGAGAGGGATGACAGCTAGGATTGGAGTGAGGTAATCAGGCGCCTCGGGGATGAGGATGACGTCATCTGCGATGCGGGCAAGGGACTTGTTGCCTTCGGTGCCAATGGCGACCACGGGCCCGCGGCGTGCCTTCACCTCTTCGATATTATTGAGATTTTTTTCAAAAACAGCATCATTTGGTGCGATGAAAACGGAAGGAACTTCGGGGCAGACTAAGGCGATGATGCCGTGTTTCAGTTCGGCACTAGGGTGCCCCGAAGCTGCAATGTAAGAGGTTTCCTTGAGTTTGAGCGCTCCTTCCAGGGCGACTGGAAAATTATATTGGCGTCCCAAAAACAGGAAGGATTTAGCGTGTACATATTTGCAAGCAATGCGCTTCATCTGATCGTTGAGTTCCAGAGTCTTGGCGACAAGATCGGGCAGTTTTTCCAGTTCTGAAATGATGCGCAATCCATCGGCGTAAGAAAGATTGTGAATGCGACCGAGGAGGAGGGCGATGAGGTTGAGGATGACAAGTTGGGATGTAAAGGATTTCGTGGCGGCGACGCCGATTTCAGGGCCGGCATGCATATAGACACCGCCGTCACTTTCTCGTGCGATAGAGCTAGCCACATTATTGCAAATGCCGAGGGTCCTATGCCCCTTCCTGCGGCTTTCTCGCAAAGCTGCGAGGGTATCGGCGGTTTCTCCACTTTGGGTGATGACAAAAACAAGCGTGTCGCGAGTCATTGGGAGGTTTCGATAGCGAAATTCGCTGGCGAACTCGCACTCCGTAGGCATATGAGCCATGCTTTCGGCAAGATACTCTCCAACCATACCAGCATGGAGGGCGGTACCGCAGCCGCTGAATACCAGGCGCTCAACACTTCGCAGCTCGGAGTTACTCATTTCAAGTCCACCCAATCTTGCCGTCGCTTCTTCACGAGAGAGGCGACCGCGCATAGCGTCCCGCACGCTATTTGGCTGTTCGAAAATTTCTTTGAGCATGTAGTGGGGGTAGTCACCCTTACTGATATCTTCCGCGGTAAACTCGACTTTCGTAATTTGATAATCAGCTCCGGAGCCGACGAGGGTATCTATCTCGAAGCTTTGGTCTTGAAGAGACACAATGTCATAGTCATTCAGGTAGATGACGTCGTGCGTATGAGGAACAATGGCGCTGACATCGCTGGCGAGAAAGTTTTCTCCATTTCCGAGGCCGAGTACGAGTGGGCTGCCATGTCGTGCTCCGACAATTACGCCGGGGACGTCGGCATGGATGAGGGCGATGCCATAGGTGCCGATAACCTGCCGAAGGGCGTGGCGAACGGCTTCGATGAATCCTGCTCGGTCTCGTTTGCCATTTTTGTCAAAGATATGACCAATCAAATGGGCAATGACCTCGGTATCCGTTTGGGAATGGAATTTTTCTCCTATTTTTTCGAGGTCCTGTCGAATCTGTTGATAATTTTCGATGACTCCATTGTGCACGAGAGCGAGACGTCCGCTTTGATCAAAGTGAGGATGAGCATTTTCCTTGGTGACCGCACCATGGGTAGCCCAGCGAGTATGGCTAATACCTATCGCGCCTTCCAAGGGTTCCTGGGCGAGAAGGTTTTGGAGATCGGTGATGCGCCCTACGGTTTTTCTGACATTCAAAGTGTCGTCCGACAGAGTTGCAATTCCGGCGGAATCGTAGCCACGATATTCCAGTTTACGAAGACCTTCGATTAAAATGGGCGTGGCAGCCGATTTACCAACGTAGCCTACTATTCCACACATAGATTTTCTAATCGTGACAAATTACATGCTACCGTGCAAGATGAGACACCTTTGTCCATTGTATCTTTAATTGCTGCGCCATGAAATTCGGCCTCAATCTTCCGCCTACTCATAAAACGCTTGCCGTGATTATGGGGGGAGGTGCGGGTACCCGTCTCTTCCCCTTGACCAAGGAACGCGCCAAGCCTGCCGTTCCTCTTGCTGGAAAATATCGCCTGGTAGACATTCCCATCAGTAATTGCCTGAATTCAGGCATTCGAAGTATCTATATACTCACCCAGTTTAACAGCACCTCGCTACACCGGCACATTAATGCGAGCTATAAATTCGACAATTTTACACCCAGCTTTGCGGAAATTTTAGCTGCGCAGCAAACTCCCCAGAGTTCCAAATGGTATCAAGGCACTGCGGACGCAGTGCGGCAAAATCTTCGCTATTTTCTAGAGCAGCCCTACGAGTATTTTATCATTCTCAGCGGCGATCAGCTTTACCGAATGGATTACCGTACCATTCTTCATCAGCATATGGAGAGTGGCGCTCAAATCACGATAGCAACCACGCCCGTTACCCGGGAATCTGTGTCGGATTTTGGGGTTATGCAGACGGACGAAAAACTTCGCATTTCTCATTTTGTAGAAAAGCCAAAGGACGCCAGTGCTCTTGATACCTTGAAAATTCCTGTGGATCTGCTTCAAGCTGTTGGTTGCGCCAAAGATACTGACCTTTACCTGGCTTCCATGGGAATCTATGTTTTCAACCGTTCGGTTCTGTGTGAATGCCTGGACAACGAATTGGAAGATTTCGGTAAGAATATTATTCCCAATGCCATTCAAAACTACGTTGTTAATGCGTACATCTTCCAAGGCTATTGGCAGGACATTGGAACTATCCATGCATTTTTCGAAGCCAATTTAAAACTCACCGATGAATTTCCCCCTTATAGCTTTTATGAAGCGGGTGCCCCTCTCTACACCCACCCCCGGTTTTTGCCGGCAAGCGTTATCCGCGCCGCCTCAGTGGATCGAGCGATCATTTCGGACGGCTGTATTATCGAGCGATCTACTATTGAACGCTGTGTCATTGGCATCCGAAGCATCATCAAGCCAGGTACCACCATTAGAAACAGCATTCTGATGGGAGCAGACTATTATGAAGTGGAGCTTCCTGCTGCCCCCGGAGATTTGCCTCCTGTCGGCATTGGCCAGGGCTGCACCATTGACCAGGCGATCATCGACAAAAATGCGCGCATTGGCGACGGAGTTACGATCACCCCGCATGGAAAGTCTCAAGATTTGGATGGGACAGGATTTTATATTCGTGATGGGGTCGTCGTAGTACCAAAAAATAGTGTGATCCCTTCCGGGACCAGAATATAGCTAGTTCATAGTTGGTGGTTTGTAGAAAGTTGATGGTTTGTAGTTTACGATTCTCTGTTGGTTGGTGATATTTCATGTAGCCGGAATATTTGTGACAAAAACAAATCAGCTACCGATAGCGAACTATCAATTATAGCGAACTATGAATTACCAACTTCTGCGAACTACGAACTACCAACTACGAACTTATTTGATAATCGGGATAGTCGCCTTATTGTTGCAGGGATGCGCTTTTCAAGGCGTTCTGACGTCATTTCCATCCCGTCCCATGGACACCTGGCTCCTGGGAGTTTGGAAGTATACTGATCACCAAGGGAACCGTTATCGCGTGGGAATATTTCCACTGGATACCACCCATTACTCAATTGAAATCAAGCCTGTATCCGGTCCTGCTAGCCATTTGGGACCCAAGTATTTTAAAATGTTTATTTCTCGGGTGGATGGGATGTATTTCCTCAACCTGGTCGGATCTTCATGCAATATGCAATCGGCCAGGCCGATACAGTCTGGTAGACTCGGTTGGCCTTTTGGCGAAACGGATACTGTTCTCCTTGCACACTATCAACTGGAGAGTCCCATAGAAATGGCCATTACCCCGTTGCACTTATCAGTGCCCGGTAAGCCGTTTTCGTGGAAGCTTCGTCGAGAAATTCGCCTTTTGGTAAAGGCAGGGATTCTCCTACCGCCCCAAAATACTCTGCTCTGGCAGAAAACTTCGGAGGTTTATTGGCAAAAAAATGCTTCTTTGGAATTGCAGCCTTATCAGCCACTTCGCATCCCGATTCCCAATCCGAAGTTGCCTCTGCAAGATGAGGCATTACAGGTGGGTCCCACCAAAGGATACCGCACAAATCAATAAGCTCCGTTCGCCAACACAGCCTAGCTCTACAGTTGTTAGTCGGTAGTTCGTGGTTGGTAGAGGTTCGTTTCTGAAAAAGTAGCAGGGAAAAATTTTATGGTCAACGAAGAGTCCTTTCCATTTAATCTCATATCTGCATGAGCTCATCCGTAATATCCCCTGAACTGCGTCCCATTTTTGAAAAGGTGGAAGACGGAGTCCGTATTTCTAACAAAGATGCTCTGGTTTTGTATGAAAGCCAGGATTTAAACGGGTTAGGAAGCATTGCTAATATTCTGAGAGAACGGAAGAACGGGAATTTTGCCACCTACATTAATAACCGCTATATCAACTACTCCAACCTTTGCATCCTTTCGTGTCAATTTTGCGCATTCGGCGCCAGAAAACGAGATGCTCATGCCTTTGAGTTAAGCATTCCTGAAATCACACAAACCGTTCGGGATGCTTTGCCCCATGGTATCATCGAGGTGCACATGGTGGGGGGGCTTCACCCAACGCTGAAAGGTGATTGGTATCTGGAGTTGCTTTCCAGCCTGAGAGAACTCAGCGACACCTTGCATATCAAGGCATTTACGGCGATTGAAATCCGTCATCTTGCGGAACGAGTGTTTCGTCTTTCTATTCGAGAGACATTGGAGCTTTTGCGTGAGCATGGATTGGGTTCCATCACCGGAGGTGGAGCGGAAATTTTTGATGCCGAAGTCCGCGATCAAATTTGCCGCGGAAAAGAAAGTGCCGAGGAATGGCTGGAAGTTCATAGGACCTGGCATCAAATGGGGGGGCGGAGCACCAGCACCATGCTTTATGGGCACATTGAGACCCATGCACAACGCGTGGAGCACCTCGCAAAACTCCGAACACTCCAGGACGAAACTGGCGGATTCACCGGTTTTATTCCCTTTGCCTTTGTTCCGGAAACTACTGCTCTGGCACACATTCGTCCAGCGTCGGCAATTGAAGAATTAAGGAACCTCACGGTTGCTCGAATTTACTTGGACAATTTTGATCATATTACCGCCTATTGGATCAGCTTGGGGCTTCCGTTGGCACAAATTGCACTCAATTACGGAGTGGATGATTTACACGGTACTATTATTGAGGAAAAAATTTTTCACATGGCTGGAGCAACCACTCCCCAACGGCAAAGTGTGAAGGCGTTGGAAAGTGCGATTCGTGAGGCGGGTCGCATTCCAGTACAGCGCGACAGCCTCTATCGGCATCTCACGCCATCATTTGAATCAGCGGTGGAACCGGTGCTTACTTAAGGTTTACGAAGATGAAAAGCGCTCCAATCTTGCCTGAAGATATCCGTATCAACACAGTGTCTTGTTTGAATGCATCGCCGCTTCTGCCTGAGGGTGTCCGTGTCGGCACGGTACCTTACTTGAATGCATTGCCGCTAGTGTCATTTATTCAAGGGGAAATACAATCTGCAGTTCCCTCGGAACTGGCGTTGCATTATGAAGCGGGAATTTTGGATGCGGCACTTCTTCCTGTTTATCAATTGCTGCAACACGCTTCACCTCAGATGGCGGACGGAATATGTATCAGTTCTCAGGGAGAGGTTTTCAGCGTCTTCTTGGCTCATCGTGAGCCCTTACGCGAAATTCCACGGGTTTATTTGGACCCCGCATCGCGTACCTCCAATGCACTTTTCCGCTGTTTGTGTGCTGAATTTCTTGGGTGGATGCCAGAATTCTCGACCCAGCCCCCTGGTCCGGACTCTGCAAGGATTTTGATCGGAGACGCGGCGATCGATTTTCGCATTCCGCAACCCGAAGGTTGGAATTTTCTTGATTTAGGACAGACTTGGACAACTTATACGGGGCTTCCGTTTGTTTATGCAGCTTGGGGATTATGTGGAAAAATGGCGCCACAAATTGCTGAGTTTTTAAGGGCGGTGAAACAACAGGGAATGGCTCACCTGGACAAATTAGCAGCCCAGGATCGTCGACCGGATTTTGCGAAAGCCTATTTAGGAGGGTACGTCCGATACGATCTGAACGATCTGGAAAAACAAGCAATTTCCTTATTTGCCGAGCTTTTGCATAAATATGGATTAAGTCCTGTATTATCCCGACCCACGTTTATTTGAGTCCGGAATCTTAAACATGCCTGTTTTAAATAGGCCTGTTTGCTTTTTGTCCATTTATAGCGAAACCATGATCATTTTATAGGACTTTTGCTATACGGGTAATTTTTCACAAAAATTCAGCTGCAACAGCGTCTGCTAAAAGGCGTCCCGGGCGGCTCAGGCGCACCATTTGTTCCTGGATTTCTAACAAGCCGAGTTTTGAAAGCTCGTCGATTTTTTTTTGATAGTGATTGATCCAATCGCAAGGGATTCCTCTCTGTGTTCGGAGTCCAAAAGCAATGCGTTCCGATTGGCGGATTGTAGGGGAGAGAGTTTCTCGAAAGGACGCTGCGTCTCGATGTCCAGCAATTCTTTGGATATATTCAGCCGTGTTTGCCACATTGCTCCATCGAGAATCGCCACTGGTGGAAAATGCGCTTGGGCCCAGTCCAATATAGTCCTCCCCATTCCAATAGGCGAGATTGTGGCGACACTCTTTGCCGGAGCGGGCATAGTTTGAGATTTCGTATTGCTGGTAACCGCTTTCGTCGAGCAAGGTCATTGTAGTTTTAAAGAGAGCGATTTCGGTCTCTGTATCCTGCCGATAAATTCCCTTTCCCAGGCGAAGAAAATATTCGGTGTCTTCCTCATAGGTCAGGCAATATGCCGAGATATGATTGGGATCGAGCGCAATGGTTTTTCTTAGCGAGTCTTCCCATTGCCGGGGGGTTTGGCCCGGAATTCCGAATATCAAATCAAGATTGATGTTGGAAAATCCTGCTTCGCGAAGAATTTCATAGGAACGCTCAGCTTGAGCTGCGGTATGGACTCGGCCCAGGGTCCGTAAAAGCTCCGCATCCCAGGATTGAACTCCCATACTGATTCGAGTCACCCCAAGTCCGAGGAGTAGCTGAGCTTTTTCCAACGAAACCGTCGCAGGATTCATTTCCACGGTCCATTCCTCTACCTTGCTGAAATCCAGGCGAGCCTGAAGCCCATAGATCAGATACTCCAACTGTTTGGAAGAAAGTGCGGTAGGGGTGCCACCGCCGAAAAACACAGTTTGCGGTTGTAAAGGAACAAGTTCCGCTTCTTTTAGGACAGCGTCCAAAAAAGCCTGCGTTTTGTTTCGGTCGCTGGCTTCCTTATAAAAATTACAATACGGACAGATTTTAGGGCAAAAAGGAATATGGACGTACAAGCTCACAGAAGCTTCACTTTAGCTCGCTTTGACTTATCATCAAGCAGGAGTGGTAATTCCTAAGTTTTTCAGAAGTCCGCTAGCATTAGCTAAAATCTTGATTATTACGTTGATGCTCGCTTTCAGCACGTCCTTCCTTTTCGCAGGTCCCATAGCTCCGTCGGCAAGCATTGTGTATTACACAGTTGAACCGGAGGCCATGGACCCCGTAAAAGGTGCACGCCCTTGGGTCGTGCAACGCATGGTGGATAACCTGATCCTAGCGATAACAGGGCGTTTCTCGATTGCCCAAGCGTGGGCTTCCCTGGTGAAGCCTTCAGATCGAATAGGGATCAAAGTTTCTGCCTCGGGCCGCGCTATCAGTGGGACGCATCCGGCTGTAGTGGAAGCAATTGCTCTCGGGCTGATCGCTGCCGGAGTCCCCAGGAATCACATTCTGGTCTGGGATCGTAATTTAGATGACTTGATGGCGGCTGGTTATTCCACGGAAAGCCCTTATTACGTCCTTCGATGGATCGATCCAGTGGACGGATACGACATGCAAAACATGGTTTCCTCGCCGGTCGTTGGGAGACTGGTTTGGGGCGATAGCCGTTTTGGAAAACGGAAAGGAACCCGATTGGTGGATCTCCTGCCCGGTAGTGAGCAGCTCAGTAGCGAGAGCTTTTATACAAAAATCCTGACTCAAGAGGTGGATAAGGTCATTAACGTACCTTCTCTTTCAGATAGCTACTTAACGGGTATTCAAGGGGCGCTAGTGAATATAACCTTACAGAACATCGACAATTGGAGGCGTTTTACCAAGGAATCGGGGGCCTCTTATGTTGCTGAAATTTACGCGGATGAAGCAATCCGTCCTAAGGTAATAATGACCATTCTTGATGGCTTGATTCTTCAGTTTGCCGGAGGTCCCTACCCGAATCCGAACTACACCACGATAAAGAACAGCTTATTTCTCAGTCGTGACCCTGTTGCCATTGATGCGACATCCATCCGAATGATCGATGAACTACGCGTTTTGAACCGTCTGCCAAAATGTGCGGAAATGGCGAGCTATGTGCAAATTGCCTCGCAAATGGGAGTCGGACAATCGGAAGAGAAAAACATTATTCTCAGGTATATTGAACAAAAAATTGTAAATAACAAATTTAATAACTGACGTTACGCACTTTTAGGAGCTCCGGAGGAAAAAAGATCATTTTAACCAACAAGGGTCCCTTTTATAGGGGTCATGCTATAATAATGGAAAATGCGGTTGTATCCGGATGACGGCAAGAATTCATTGGTCATTAGTGCGAGATGTCTCGCGATCTTTTTATTTCACATTGCGATTGCTGCCACGCTCTGTGCGGTCTGGAATTACGCTGGCGTATCTTTTGGCGCGAGCATCGGATACTTTAGCAGATACCTCCTGTATGGAAGTATCTGCTCGACTGCAAGTCCTCCAAACACTCCGGAAATTTTCGCAGGGAAAAGAAAGTGGATGTGATCTTGTTACGATAGGGCTTCCTACTCAATCGCAGACAAATCCTGCGGAACGGCGACTCTTGGAGCAATTACCTGAGTTGTTAAAAAAGCTAAAGACTCATCCGGACCGAGAGGAAATTCAGCAGGTTTGGAGCCACATTCTCGAAGGGCAAATTTTTGATTTAACGCACCCCTTTTTCGCCCCTTTAAACAGCGAACAACTCGATCGCTATACTTTTTTGGTAGCCGGGTGTGTCGGAAAATTTTGGACTCAGCTTTGTTCTAAAAAGATTCCTCGGTTTGCATCTCTTCCAATCCAACGAATGGAAGAGCTTGGAATTTGTTATGGGAAAGGACTCCAGCTTATTAATATCCTCCGTGACCGGGAAGAGGACGCTTCGCGCGGAAGGATCTATATTCTTAAGGAAGATGTGGCCAGTTACCGTACGACAGCATTCCAAGCAATGAGAGCGGGTATGGAGTACGCCATAGCAGTGAATCGTCCCTTGTTCTGTTACGCTACATTGCTTCCAGCTTTAATTGGTATCCGGACGTTAAGACTCATTCATCCGGAATCCGGAAAAGTAAAAATTTCCCGTGCGGAAGTTCGCAGAATATTAATAACCGCATTGCCCTGTCTTTGGAAGACAAAGACAACCTTTGCCGCACGCCTTGCGAGATCCTTCGGAATATAGCCAATAAAGTATACAATGATGATATCCCTACAGTTCGTAGTTCGTGGTTCTCAGTTGCAAATTGAACACGTGCTGACATCCATAGCGAAACACCTGTCCATGAACAGTCCGGTTCATGGGATCAATTCGCAGCTTTTTTTTGGCTGTGTGGGCTACGAACTGACTATAATAGAGTTGCTCCGGAAAGCGGTAAAATTCCTCGGGAAAGCATTTTTACTCTGGCGAATTCCTATATTTTTATCTAGCAATTCGGTCGTTTTTAAGGTAAAGCTAAAACCATACAATGCCTGATTTGGGGCAAAAATGGGCTTCCGTATACGGTTTTTGCCTCTATATGCCCATCATTACTGTTTCTACAGCTTTTTTACAAACTTCTATTTAAGTAAGTGATGTTACGCAAAAAAAGGGAACCTTGTTGCTTAAAATGATCTTATTTTCTGCCAGAGCTTCTAAAAGTGTGTAACGTCAGTTACTAAGAAATTAGTGGGGTTGCTTATCGTGAAAAATGCAAGAAATCATCGACGGATTCCCGAAGTTCTAGTGCGAGCCGGGCAAACTGTTGCTGATCCGCAATCCGGCTCGATCGATACGCTCGGCGGCACTACGAACCGCTTCGTTTCTCTTGCGGAACATCCACATGCTTGTGCAACCTCGACTCGACTCAACCTCGCTGTCTGAATAACTACTTTCCAACTTCATTCCATCGCAAGGAGTATCATCATGACACAATCGCAATACAACCAGACCTCCCGTGAAGCCTTGATCGACGCTATCATCGACGCGAAGGTCCGCAAGAACCTGACATTCGAGCAGATCACCGAAGGCACCGGGCTCAGCCTCGCATTTGTCACTGCCGCGCTGCTTGGCCAGCATCCGCTACCCGCCGACGTCGCCAAGGTCGTAGCCGACAAACTCGAACTCGGCGACGACGCAGTCCGTCTGCTGCAAACCATCCCAGTGCGCGGCAGCATTCCGGATGGCGTACCGACCGATCCGACGATCTACCGATTCTACGAAATGCTGCAGATTTACGGTTCGACGCTGAAGGCGCTGGTCCACGAGAAGTTCGGTGACGGCATCATCAGCGCAATCAATTTCAAGATCGACATCAAGAAAGTCGACGATCCGCAAGGCGGCTCGCGTGCGGTGATTACGCTTGACGGAAAGTATCTGCCGTACAAGCCGTTCTGAGGTAGTGGGAAGTTGTTCTTGCGGGAATGACTCCCCCATATTGATTTGGAATACATACGTTACCCATTCTCTGGCCCTTTTGCGTAAGTCCTGTTAAGTAAGGCAACCCTGAGGTATAGCACTGCCTCATCGCGTGCTGTTGGTCGATATGGATGCGATGGAGCATATCACCGCCGCCTTTGAGGAGGTGGCCCAGTCGATCGACGGACCTATGCAGGATTGCAGGACCTGCCTGTCCATCGCATGGTTCTTGTATATCATGTGCATCTCCGCAATCCGGATGCGCTTGTGGCAACAGGCGTGGACTCTTTGAGAGGCTAATACATTGTTCAACTTTTTCGAAAAACTACTTCACCCGTTTCCCACCGCCGAGCCGTCCCCCCCTCCCGGAGGATTTTTCGCCTTCCTGTGGGCCTGCACACAGGGAATGCGCGGCAAGATCGCCGCCATGGCGGTACTCACGACGATCATGTCGGCTTTCGAGCCGTTGCTATTTGCAATACTTGGGCGCATCGTCGATTGGCTCGGCACCCAAGTGCCGTCGCGCCTGTGGGCCGAGCGCGGTGGTGCCCTGCTGTGGCTGGCCTCTTTTATGGCAATCAGCATTGCAGTGTTGGCGTTGCAGACCTTCGTCAAGCACCAGACGCTCTCGGTGAACTTGCCGACGCGACTGCGCTGGAACTTCCACCGGCTGATGCTGGGGCAGAGCATCGCCTTCTACCAGGACGAGTTCGCAGGCCGCATCACGGCCAAAGTGATGCAAACCGCGCTTGCGGTGCGCGAAACCATTTTTGTGTTGGGCGATGTGCTGGTTGCCATGGGCGTGTACGTGACAACTATGATCATCTTGGTTGGTATGCTCGACGCACAATTGGTGTGGCCCTTCGTGATCTGGCTAGGCCTCTACATTGCCTCGCTGTTCTATTTCGTGCCGCGTCTAGGCAAGCTCGGCAAGATGCAGGCCGACGCGCGTGCACTGATGATCGGACGCGTGACCGATGCCTATACCAACATCGCCGCCGTCAAGCTGTTTTCGCACACGCAGCGCGAGGCCGGCTTCGCGCGCGAGGCGATGAGCGAGTTCATGTGCACCGGCTACAGCGTGATGCGGCTCGTGAGCGTCTTCGAGATCGTCAACCACCTATTAAGCATTGGTCTCACGATTGGCATGACGGGTACGGCACTGTGGCTGTGGTCACACGGAGCGGTGGGCGTGGGAGCCGTGGCTGCGGGCACCGCGATGGTATTACGGCTACAGGGCATGTCGCATCGGATCATGTGGGAGATGACCAGCCTATTCGAGAACATCGGCACGGTGCAGGACGGTATGAAGACGCTGTCGAAACCACGCATCGTGCTTGACACGCCCAATGCCACTGCGCTCGACGTGTCGCGTGGCGAGGTGTGCTTCGAGCATGTGAGCTTCCGCTACGGCGATGTGAGTCGCCGCGTGATCGACGACCTAAGCCTGACAATCAAGCACGGCGAGAAGGTTGGGCTGGTCGGCCGCTCGGGTGCCGGCAAGTCGACACTGGTGAACTTACTGCTGCGCTTTCATGACTTGGAGAATGGTCGCATTCTGATCGACGGGCAGGACATCGCGTACGTCACGCAGGACTCACTGCGCAGCCACATTGGCATGGTCACGCAGGACATCTCGCTGATGCACCGCTCGGTGGCCGACAACGTGGCTTACGGCCGACCCGACGCGACGCTGGCGCAGATCGAGGCAGCAGCCCTGCGCGCCGAGGCACACGATTTCATCCGGAATCTGCGCGATGCGAGCGGCCGGAGTGGTTACGAGGCACACGTGGGCGAGCGTGGCGTCAAGCTCTCGGGCGGACAGCGTCAGCGTATCGCGATTGCGCGTGTGATGCTGAAGGACGCGCCGATCCTGCTGCTCGATGAGGCCACCAGTGCGCTCGACTCAGAAGTCGAAGCCGTAATCCAGCAAAGCCTCTACCGGCTGATGGAAGGCAAGACGGTGATCGCAATCGCGCACCGGCTGTCCACCATCGCCGCGATGGACCGCCTGATCGTGCTCGACGATGGTCGCGTGGTCGAACAGGGCGACCACAAGACGCTGCTTGCGCAAGGGGGTCTCTATGCGCGGTTGTGGGCTCACCAGAGTGGTGGATTCCTGGGTGATTCGGAGCGAGAGTGCGAAATCCATTCTCCCGTGAGCTTGTGACATGGAAATCGGTTAAAGAAGATTGGTGGGCATCTTCCGGCGCAACAGTGTGTCGCCGTTGTCAACGGACTTCGTCCGTTTCTTTTAGAAACTTGTAGCGCAAAAAAGAGGAGAGCGAAAGAGCAGTGATATAAAAACCACTGCAAAATGCCAAAACCACCAAAAAACTACGATCAAGAATTCAAAGAACAAGCAGTCAATCTTTTGCTGAGCAGCGGTTGAATTGGGCACCACTTCACATGTTTCCGGTGCCCTAAAACGGTTATCCAAGTAAGAAGTGTTCCTAGTAACTGATGTTACGCAGCGGCCACCCGAAAAAGCTGAAGTTCTGCATAGGCGACACGAGAGGGGTTGATGAGCAGTTTGCGACAGAGGGAGAAGGGATTGAGATTATTTTTGATGCTCAAGGCTTCGAGCTTGAAGGCAGGGCAAATCGACATAAAAATGTGGTTGCTCTGGGTTCTTAGCGTTCGGGTGGGGGATTTGGCCAAATTTGCGTTGGATTTCAAAGATTTGTGAAATATCTCCACTTTCCACCGTTTTTTGTAGGTCGTGGTGATGGCGTTATATAGCGAAACGCCTATAAAATGATCACACCTTTGTCGCTATTTTTCCTCCAGACTTTGTTACGAAAACAAGTCCGTATCACATGGATATGGCCTCGTTTTCGCGTCGCGTCTGAAGCAAAAATTTCAGCCAAATTTGTAATCATTTTATAGGCGTTTCGCTATAGTCGCAAGTTAAATCACTACAAACCAGATGCAATATCCCCGTGCTCCCGTCTTTGTTTTTAAAGACTTGGCGAACCAAAAGGACTGCTTTCGCATAGCCTTTTAGCCAACCTTGCAATGCGGTTTGCTCTGGAAAATCCAGCTCATCTACTCGTAGGTAACGCTTCTTTTTCCTGTCTTCTTGGCTCAGTGCCACCAGCCGGTTGTCCTTGAGTGCGGCAATGAAATGTTTGCCTTTGCGCGTGATAAAGTCGAAGTTCTCCTCTGAAGAAAACCAACTGTCCATCAGCACGAAGCGAAATTTTAAGTCATTGCTAATACAGGTATCGATCATTTGGCGCATCGCATCATTTCGTTTTTTGTTACCTCACTTTTACGTTTCACCTGCCGGGTCTTCAGCTCGCAGTATTGTATCGGCTTTTTCACCAGTTCAAATGCCACTGGAATCGATGTCCCGTTACTGTGATAGAGCGCATTCAGCAGGTTGATCCCTTTGATGTTGCGTCCGCTACAATGATCATAGTGCCAACACATTAACTCGCTTTCATCCGTCCAGGCTTTTTCTTGAATCGTATCATCAAGTATCAACACCCCGTCTTCTCCCTCAACCTTTCTCACCGTCGCTTTGACTTGCTGCCACAGTTCCTTGGATGTGTAGTCCTGCTCCGACAAAAACCGGGTAATCCTGTCGTGGCTTACTTCGCCTTCCAGCATCGCCGATAGTCCCCTCGCTGTTGCCGCACCAAAGGTGCTCAGCAAGTAATCTGTGTATAAATCAAGTGCCGCTTTTTTCATCTCTCCTTGGCATTTCTTACATTCCTTCCTCATTGCTGATATCTATTTGGTATTGAAATTTTTTTAACTATCTATATGGAACACCCTCGTTTCTTGAGCCTGGTTGACTCTGTATCAAAAATCCTTCAAAAATGCCGATTTTTATCAAATTTCCTCGATCCGTATCAAAAATCCTTCAAAAATATGGATTTTTATCAAATTTCTTCATAAAATAGGTAAAGCCTATGATAAAGGTAGGGTATTCATGGCTAGCAGAGCATTTTGCCCTGAAAGCGCGACCTTTTGCACACAGTTCATTTATTGGGCCGAAGGCAATTCGTTACGAGCGAGCTAATGGCACCGTTGAGGAGCACTATGCGCGCTCGTCCTATACTTCCAGGGAACAGCCTTTGGAGAATCTTGCATTTGCTTTGAAATATGATGGTTTGGATTTAGATGTTTTAGGGAAGATTTTTCGGCATATTTCACCTCAGGAAGTGGCTGATTTCGTCGCAAAAACACCAGCCGGGCGATTTGCTAGGAAGATTGGGTTTTGGTATGAGGAATTAACGGGGCTGAAAGTACCGCTCAGCATCCAAATCACGGGAAATTACGACTTTCTTTTGGATCCAGAAACCTATGTGATTGCTCCCAGGAGTGTGACAAATGCTCGTTGGCGAATTCACAACAACACAGGTGGGGATCATCGGTTTCTTCCAATCATAAGAAGGACATCAGCTATTCGACATTTTGAAGAAATAGATTGGAATGGTATGATTTCGAATGTATTGAGGGATTTTCCTCAATCCGTACTCTATCGAGCACTGTCCTACCTTTATTTCAAGGAAACTAAATCGTCTTTTGCGATTGAACGAGAGGACGTGGGGGGATCACGAATGGAAAAATTTGTAGCGTTGCTGCATCGAGCTGGGAAAGAGCAGAATCCGCTGAGTGAAAATATTTTAACATTACTACAAAATGTCATTGTGGAAGAGCGGTATCGTGAAAAGGGATTCCGAGTGCAACAAAACTTTGTGGGGCAGACGGGGCCTTTTTGTGAGATCATTCATACCATAGGAGCTCCTCCTCATTTGGTGCATGATCTCATGGAGGGGATTTCCGCTTATTACCATTCCAGTGAAGGAATTCCACCGACACTTCGAGCGGCTGTGATTTCTTTTGCGTTTGTTTTCATTCATCCGTTTGAAGATGGGAATGGGCGCCTGCATCGTTATCTTATTCATGACATCTTGGCCCGTGGCCAAATCGGCGGAGAGGGATTGATGCTACCGATCTCGGCCGAGATCCTATTAAACATGCGCTTCTATGACGCCTGCTTGGAACAATTTTCGAAACCGTTGATGGTCGCTGCAGATTACTCTTTCGATAGCGAAGGAGGACTGACGATTCGGAACCCTCAGGAAATCGAGGGATTTTACCGTTACCCGGACTTGACCGTGCAATGCGAGTTCTTAGCACAGATGCTGGAAAAGACGATCCGTTATACAGTTCCTCAAGAAATTCACTTTTTGCAAAAATTTGATCAAGCTCGCAAAGCAATTTCAGAGATCTTGGATCTGCCTGATCGGAAGCGAGAGTCACTTCTTATGCGACTTTATGGAAACAATGGGAAATTATCGCGGAAGCGGAGAGAGCGTGAATTTCCGGAACTTACCGATGAGGAAGTGGCAGAGATCGAAAAGGCTTATCAAAAAGCTCTTTCTGCTAAATCTTCTTGAGCAAGGGATATCACGTTCTCTGTTGCTCGACTTGCTCTGATTCAGGTGTTCCTGTAGTTCGAAAAGATGCAATCATTTGTTCACCTCCATTTACATACCGAATATTCCCTGTTGGATGGAGCGGTCCGCATTTCGGATGTGATGAAGAAGGCGGCTGAGTATGAGATGCCTGCAGTTGCGATTACTGATCACGGTAATCTTTATGGAGCGATTGAATTTTATCAGGCGGCTTCTAAAGCCGGAATCAAACCAATTATTGGTTGCGAATTATATGTGGCGCCAGGCAAACGAACCGACCGTAAAGCTTCCTCAGGTAGAGATGCTGCTTACCATCTCACTGTACTTGCTCGGAACAAAAAAGGATACCGCAATTTAGTCAAGCTAGTGACGAGTGCGCACTTGGAAGGATATTATTACAAGCCACGTGTGGATAAGGAGTTACTTGCGTCTCATTCAGAGGGATTAATCGCATTGAGCGGATGCCTCAAAGGGGAAGTGAATTCTCGCATTCTTGCAGGACAAATTTCAGAAGCCAAGGCGGTAGCCGCCAATTATAGAGATCTTTTCGGGCCGGAAAACTTTTTTTTGGAACTCCATAATCATGGAATTGACGCGCAAGGCCGCTGTTGGCCCCATCTTGTCGAATTTTCTCGGGATCTTGGTGTTGACCTTGTTCTTTCCAATGATGTTCATTTTCTAGAACGCTCTCACCACGATGCCCATGATGTGATGATCTGTATTGGCACCGGAGCTATGGTGCATGATGAAAAGCGCATGCGCTATGTGCCCGAGCTGTATTTCAAGTCTTCATCGGAAATGCGAGCGCTATTTCCGGATTTTCCACAGGCAGCTAATAATACCTTAAGGATTGCTGAACGATGCGATCTTAAATTAGAATTCGGAAAGTCTAAGTATCCGGCTTACGAACCGCCTCACGGAATGTCGCGTGAAGCGTATCTTCGTCAACTTTGTGAAGTGGGATTGATCAAACGATTTGGTGATCAGGCAAAAACAGATGCCGATCTTAGGAGTCGCTTGGAGTACGAGCTTTCCATCTTAGAAAAAGCGGGATTTGTGAGCTACTTTTTAATCGTCTGGGATTTTATTCACTTTGCAAAACAGAATGGAATCCCGGTGGGACCGGGTCGCGGATCGGCGGCTGGTTCATTGGTTGCTTATGTTTTGGAGATTACGGACCTGAATCCCATCCAATACGGACTGATCTTTGAGCGTTTTCTCAATCCGGAACGTGTGAGTCCTCCGGATATTGATATTGATTTCTGCCAGATGCGGCGAGGGGAGGTCATTGAATACGTGCGGCACAAATATGGAGAACGAGCCGTCTCGCAAATTGTCACTTTTGGAACTCTCGGTGCGAAGAGCGTCGTGCGGGATGTCGGACGAGTTTTAAATTGGAAGTATTCGGACGCCGATCGAATCGCCAAAATGATTCCCAATGAGCTGAATATTACTCTCCAATCAGCTTCCGAAAAAAATCCCGAATTGCGCGAAGCGTTGGAAAAGGAGGCTCCCACCCGCCAATTATGGGACTATGCTTCCGTACTGGAAGGCCTGACCCGAAACACTGGAATTCATGCTGCGGGCATCGTGATCGGAGACCAGGACCTCTCCAATTACATTCCGCTTTGTAAAGGAAAGGACGAGGAAGTGGTCACTCAGTATTCCATGGGACCTTTAACCGATTTGGGCATGTTGAAGATGGATTTTCTGGGATTGAAAACCTTAACCGTTATCTCCGACGCTGCTTCCTTTATTCGACTGCACCAACCTGACTTTAATATTACAAATATTCCACCCGATGATGCCTCCACCTTTGACCTGCTCAATCGCGGGGAAACTATCGGCGTCTTCCAATTAGAATCGGGGGGGATGACTAATACCTGCAAACGATTTCAAATTCAAAATGTTGACGATATCATCGCCTTAATTGCCCTCTATCGTCCCGGCCCAATGGATCTTATCGATGACTACGTCGAGAGAAAAAAAGGATTAAAAAAGATCGAATATGCTCATCCCTTATTAGAACAAGTCTGTTCAGACACTTTTGGTGTGATGATCTATCAGGAGCAGGTTCAACGAGCTGCAAATATCCTAGCCGGGTATTCCTTAGGACAAGCGGACCTTTTACGCCGTGCCATGGGCAAAAAGGATAAGCAAAAAATGGCGAAAGAGCGTAAAAACTTTATTGAGGGATGCAAGCGAGTCAACGGCATCTCCGAAAAAAAAGCCGATGCTATCTTCGATTTATTAGAAAAGTTCGCCGGCTATGGATTTAACAAAAGCCATAGCGCGGCTTATGGAATCCTTTGCTATCAGACTGCTTATTTGAAAGCAAACTTTTCGGTTGAGTTTATGGCGGGCCTACTCGGCAACGAAATTAATAACACCGACAAAATTTCTGTCTTTGTAGCCGAGTGCCAAAGAATGAATGTGGAAATTTTACCGCCTGATATTAACCGGAGTGGCCTAAAATTTACGGTGGAGAACGAGCGGCGGGGGATCCGCTTTGGCTTGGTTGCCGTAAAAAACGTAGGGGGACAAGCTATGAGTGCCACCTTAAAAGAACGAGATAGGAATGGTCCGTTCCAATCGTTGGAAAATTTTTGTCAAAGAATGGATTCTCGCAGCGTCAATCGGAAGATTTTAGAAAGTTTGGTAAAGTGCGGTGCTTTTGACTGCTTTGGCAAATCCCGGGCTGCTCTTTTTGCTCAGATCGAGGGAGCCATGGCGTCCGCCACCGCAGTTCATCGTGACCGTGCAAGCGGGCAAGCTTCCCTATTCGCATTTGATGATGAACCGGAACCCACCCACCGGGTACCGAAGGCGGAGCCCTGGGGGATCCATGAAACCTTGGTTCATGAAAAGGAATTGCTTGGTTTCTACGTGACCGGCCATCCGTTGGATGCTTATCAAGAAGCTCTTGAGACAGGCGAATACAGTTCGGTGACCGACCTTTCACGACTGTCGGAAAATTTGGCTGCCGTGAAGATGGCTGGCATGTTAATTTCGGTGGAAAAGCGCTTCACCAAGACCGAAGGCAAACCGTTTGCTGTCATTGTGCTGGAAGACTATACCGGCTCGATAGAAATGTCTGTTTGGAACGAAACTTTTGTAAAAGTTTCGGAGCTATTAAACGTGGGTGCCGTCGTTTCTCTATCTGCTCGTGTGACTAAACGCGATGAATCCCTGCGAATTTCTATTAATAGCATTTCTCCTCTCGTTCTTCAATCCAATCCAGTCCGATTAAGGGTCAGCCGGCAGTCTATGGACGAACGAGCACTTTACGCGATAGTGAATGCTGCTACCCGCCACCCAGGAAGTCGCAAGCTCCTGATCGATTTTGTAGATGCATCTGGAAAATCTTGCGTGGTGTGTGCGGGCAAGGAGTTTTTTGTAGGAAACGAGCGGGCGTTTGTTAACGAAATCAAACAATACCTTCTGGAGTAATTGATTGGAAGCGCTTCAAAATGTCCTTACAGTCACGGCAGTAGGCTGGGATGTCCGCTGCCTGAAGGATTCCTGAAACGATGACGACGCGGCTCGCTCCGGCTTCCAAAATAGTCGGTAAATTTTCGCGGTTGATACCGCCAATACAAAAAATTGGAAGGGGAACGACCTGATGGACTTCACGGATGTCCTCCAAACCAATCGGTGAACGGCCTGGTTTGGTCGGGGTAGCAAAAAGTGGGCCAAAACCAATGTAGTCGGCTCCTTCGGCATAAGCTGCCCGCGCTTGAGCAAGGCTGTGAGTGGAACGGCCGGCTAAAGCTTCCTGGCCCGCTAAAGCACGAGCAGGATTTAATGGAAGATCGCTTTGCCCGACATGAAAGCCGGTAGCGCCTGTTTCTATCACCAGTTCCGGATGATCGTTGATAATAAAGTGGATGTCACGTAACAAAGAAGAGAGGGATGAGGCGACAGTTCTTATAGTGGAGGCAGGATAGCCTTTAGCGCGTAACTGCAAAATGTCGATGCCCCCTTCGATCATGGCCTCTGCCGTTCGTTGCCAATCTTCCAGTGCGACATATCCCAAATCTAGGATACCATATAGTAAACATTCAGAGAGCGGCCAGCTTCGCTGGTTTCTTTTAGAAGCCGACGATTGCAAATAAAATCTTTTTTGCACTACAAGTTTCTAGTAAAAAACGGCTGAAGGTCTACCAGCTTCGCTGGTTTCTTTTAGAAGCCGCCAATTGCAAATAAAATCTTTTTTGCACTACAAGTTTCCAGTAAAAAACAGCTGAAGGTCTACCAGCTTCGCTGGTTTCTTTTAGAAGCCGCCAATTGCAAATAAAATCTTTTTTGCACTACAAGTTTCCAGTAAAAAACAGCTGAAGGTCTACCAGCTTCGCTGGTTTCTTTTAGAAGCCGCCAATTGCAAATAAAATCTTTTTTGCACTACAAGTTTCCAGTAAAAAACAGCTGAAGGTCTACCAGCTTCGCTGGTTTCTTTTAGAAGCCGCCAATTGCAAATAAAATCTTTTTTGCACTACAAGTTTCCAGTAAAAAACAGCTGAAGGTCTACCAGCTTCGCCAGTTTTTCTCAATAGTGAGTATATGTGGAAAGAGGTTAAAAAAAAGAATCTGTCGAAGCCAGTACCTTCCATTAAGTTACTTTGCACGGATTTCGACGGCACGTTGATTGACTCACCCCTCGATCGTTGTACGGAAGAGTTTTCTGAAGTGCTTCTATACCAAAGAAAAAGGGGATGCAGATGGGCTATCAGTACTGGTCGGTCTTTGCTTTACACTTTGGAGGGGTTGGAACAATTTCAAGCCCCAGTACTTCCCGACTATGTCATTACCCAGGAGCGTGAAATCTATCATCTGTCTTCCAATGGAAAGTGGGAAGATTTTGGAGATTGGAATTTGCGTTGCCGGAGCCGTCACAACGAATTGCTCTTCAGGTACCAAAATACACTGAAAGCAATCTGTGAGGAATTGGCTCATCAGGATGAAATTACACTCATCCATGACAGCGGCGTCTTAATCGGATTAAGGAGCTCAAACGAGAAAATCATGCAACAGGTGGCCGCAAAATTAGATTTGGCCTGCAAGGATCTGCGAGAGTGGGCCTACCAGAGAAATACTGTTTATTTGCGTTTTTGCCACGTCGATTATCATAAGGGATCTGCTCTGGGAGAGCTTGCCCGGTTAACGGGTATTTCGCGTCAATCCATTCTCGCCGCAGGGGATAATTTCAATGATATTTCCATGCTGAATGGAATACATGCGGCAATGTGTGCCTGTCCGGCCAATGCTATTGAGGAAGTAAAGGAGGCTGTCCTCAGTGCTGATGGTTTCGTAGCTTCCCAAAATCATGCATTGGGAGTTGCCGAATCCGTGCAATACTTCTTGGAGAAATAAGATTCTCAGGTGAAGTATGACTACTGTTGTCAGCCCGTGTTCAATTTGCAATTGAGAACCACGAACTGCCCATGAACAGTCCGGTTCATAGGATGAATCTACAGCTTTTAAAGGCTGTGGAGTCTACCAACTGACAACTGTAGAGGTATTTGCTTTTAAAAGAACCCGATGAAGTCGGTATATTGTTGATTCTCTACAATTTTGTTGGGCAGTATAAATGGGACTGTGACATTGCTTGAAGTTGACAACCTAAAAACGTATTTCCCCGTTTATGGTGGGGTACTTCGCCGTAAAGTTGGGGAAATTCGGTCTGTGGACGGAGTCAGCTTTACCATCGAAGCTGGGAAAACAGTCGGTTTGGTTGGAGAAAGCGGGAGCGGAAAGACCACTCTTGGAAGAACGATCCTCAAACTGATCCGTGCCACTTCAGGTAGCGTTCGTTTTGAGGGCAGGGAAATTTTGTCGCTTCCGGAATCAGAATTCCGTCCCCTTCGCCGATTCATGCAGATGATTTTTCAGGACCCCTTTGGATCTTTGAATCCTAGAATGACCATAGGCGCAATTATCGAGGAAGCACTGGAGATTCATTTCCGGGACTTGAATAAAATTGCGCGGAGGGATCGGGTGGCGAGCCTTTTGCAGCAAGTGGGATTACAGCTCGATATGATGTGTCGCTATCCTCACGAATTTAGTGGTGGTCAGCGTCAGAGAATTGGAATTGCCAGGGCACTTGCGGTAAAACCTCGCTTTATTGTCTGTGACGAACCTGTCAGCGCTTTGGATGTCAGCGTCCAGGCTCAAATCATCAATCTCTTGATGGACTTACAAGAAGAATATGGGATTGCTTACTTATTTATTGCCCATGACCTTGCAGTGATAGAACACGTCAGTGATCATGTGTTGGTAATGAAAGATGGCAAAATTGTCGAGTCTGCTTCATCTGAGGCGATTTACAATGATCCCCAGGATGAATACACAAAAACGCTTCTTGCTGCTGTTCCGCAATTATAGCATGACCCCTATAACTGGATAGAATCAATCACAAATGCACCCGCTGTTGAAAAAATTTCTGGGATTAAACTGGCTACTCTTTGGAGTCATGCTGGCTTTGGGAGTGTATGGAATTTATTCACTTTATAGCGCCACATGGATGCGGGATTTGCACTTTTTTCATTTGCAGATTCTTTGGTTTCTAGTCTCTCTCCCCATTTTTTTAATTCTGGCACTTATTGATTATCATTGGATCAAATGGATTTCCCTTCCTTTGTATCTCTTTGGAGTTGCCTGTTTAGTGGCGACTCATTCGGGGGCTAAGGTGGTTTACGGCAGCGGCCGTTGGCTGTCGTTGGGGCCTATTAGTTTCCAACCTTCAACTATTTCGATCATAGCAGGTATTATTATGCTGGCTATTTTTCTACAGCGTTCCCGCAATTTCCATCCGGTCTTGCGTATTTTGGGAGGGTTGGTGATTGTGGGAGCTCCAGCTATTCTGATCCTTCTACAACCTGATTTGGGGTCTTCCTTGGTTTGGGGGGTAGTTTTAATGGGAATGCTATTCGCAGCTGGAATTTCCAAAAGATACCTCATCTCGATGATTTTGCTTACCGTCGCAGCAATGCCAGTAGCTGTTGATTTTGGTCTTAAACCTTATCAGAGAGAACGGATTATGACTTTTTTGGATCCGGAAATAGATCCGCTCAACGCTTCCTACAATATTAACCAATCTTTGAATGCCATTGGCTCCGGAGGCATGTTTGGTAAGGGATTTAAGGCGCATAATTCACTTAATGAGTTAGGTTATCTTCCAAAAGCCGCCGTTCATAATGACTTTATCTTTAGTGTCATGGGAGAACAGCATGGATTTGTAGGGGGAGTTGCCCTCATTACCGCTTATGCCCTTTTGTTATTAACTGGGTTCTATATTGCCGCTCAAGCTGATGATGAATTTGGCCGCCTCCTGGCCACAGGGATCTTGATGATGTTGTTCGCGCATATTTTCATGAATCTAGGGATGACTATCGCGGTCACTCCCGTAACGGGATTGCCGCTTCCCTTTATGAGCTATGGAGGCACGTTTTTACTAACGGTAATGATTGCGCTCGCTGTCCTTCAAAGCATTTGGATTTACCGGAAAAGATTCTGATCTCCTAAAAGTGCGTAACGTCAGTTACCTCGTGATGTTACGCAAGAAAGGGAAACTTGTTGGTTAAAATGATCTTTTTTTCTGCCAGAGCTCCTAAAAGTGCGTAACGTCAGTTACCTCTTGAAAAATTTCGCATACTTACGCTTTTCGGCAGGGGTCATTGGTCTGCCACCTGCCTCAATAATTATTTGCTCAGCCCTTTCAGCAGTCAAGGTACCACTCATTGGCCGGACATAGGCGAATGCTGGCCCGTGATTAGTTTTTTTTGAAGAAACTGATGTAGTCTTTGAAGTGCGTTTTGAAGTCTTGGACGGCATGGTGAAAAGCTTTCTCTTTATCGGAATCTAAAAATGGCTCTTTTGCAAGATTGCCCATCTTCTTTCCCAGGACATCTTTGTGTGCGTACCCGTGTGCGGTATCATACGGGGCTACGCATTGGCTTTTGTCATCTATTTCTGCAAGTAAGGCTACACTAAAGTCGGTTATTTCCCCCTTTTTCGTAAAAAACCACACCACAATGATGGAATCTTCGAGGTAAATGGAAAATTCTTTTTCTGGCATTGGAAGTAATGTGTTGGGATTTTATTCAATTATTTCAACGGGACATTTTGGAAGTGCTGCGAGAAAGGCTCGTCCGTAGGGTTTGGTGAGTACCCGGCTATCCAGTAGGACTACCATACCCCGATCGCTCTTCGTGCGAATGAGGCGTCCCACTCCCTGCCTGAGTTTTAGAATTGCCTCAGGGAGCGAGTAATTTCGGAAAGCGTCTCCGCCAGCAGCTTCGATTGCTTCCAACTTGGCTTCTGTAAGAGGGTGATTCGGACTGGCAAAGGGTAGGCGCGTAATGATGACATTAGAGAGCGCTTCTCCAGCCACATCCACACCACTCCAAAAACTGTCCGTCCCGAAAAGTACGGCTGGCAGACCTTTCTTAAATTCCTGAAGCATTTTTAAGCGAGGGAGGGCACCCCCTTGTACCAGAAGCAGCCATCCCTTTTTCTTAAAAAACGGTTCCATCCGGTCCGCAAGTGCCTTTAGCGTTTGGTAGCTGGTAAAAAGAACAAAAGCTCTTCCCTGACTTTCTTCGGTAAAATGAGCAATCCACCTTTCGAGTGCAGTTTCATAATTTGCATCCCTTGGGTCCGGCATTTTGCGAACCAGAAATATTTTCATCTGCCGTTCGTAGTCAAAGGGACTTCCAATTTGATGCGTGGAGAGTTGGACTGCACCGAGTCGTTGGAGAAAATAGTCTAGTTCCGAACTGCCTACTGAGAGCGTTGCACTGGTAAGAATGCAAGGGGTATTTGGCCGGAACAAGAGCCGCCCCAATGCGGCTGATAAATCAATCGGCGCTGCACTGAGAGTACAAAATGACTCTCTTTTTCCGGTTCTTTCCACCCAATAGACATAGCCTGGAAAATTTTGGCGGATAAAATCCAGGAGCGCTCCTCGTTGTTGCTTTAAGCGTCGGCAGGTGTCCTGTAACTCCGCTTTAATGAGAGAATCTTCGCACTTGGAAGCGAGGGTGGTGATGGTGGTGCACAATCGACTCAATCCGTCGGCGACTGGTTCGGGTGCAACCATTCCTGGAGATCGCACACGAAACTCGCGATCGCGATGAAAAGAACATTGAGCAGCAACGGCGTCGAAAAAGGCATCTGTTTTTGGCAAGAGATCAGAAACTTCTCGTACGCCTGGCGCATGACGCAGCAACTGAAAGAGACCCTTTTTAGAGCGATGGTTATATAGGCGGTGTAGAGTGGTACGGAGGGCGTATTGCGAGACATCGATCCCTACATGGCGGGAAGCAACCGATTCAATAGTGTGAGCTTCATCGAAAATCGCGAAATCACCGGGGAAGAGGTAGCCTTCCGTGACATCATCATCTTCGTCTTCGTCGATGCCTCCAAGAAGGGTGAAAAAGAGCGTGTGATTTAAAACGAGGATGTCTGCGCTGAGGGCCCGGCTGCGAGCATTCTGGTAAAAGCAATAAGGATTCTTCCCACAGATTTTTCGCGTGCAGACATGCCTTTCGCTACAAACCTGAGCCCAAATGGCCGAGTCCGGCTGTTGCCCAAAGTCGCTGAGAGAGCCATCCTTAGTGATGCGGCTCCACTCCCGAATGCGCTCCAGTTCTTGAATTTCACTGCTCGTGAAAAGCCCTTTAGCACTCGCAAGAGCCCGTTCCAGGCGGGTCCCACAACAGTAATTTTGCCGACCTTTCAAAAGTGCCGCACTAAATTCAACTGGTAGTAATTTTTGAACAAGAGGAATATCCTTATAAACTAGCTGCTCTTGGAGATTAATCGTATGGGTGCTCAGAAGGGCTCTTCTGCGCTGTTGAGTGGCATGTAAGACTGCGGGGATCAAATAAGCCAATGATTTCCCCACACCAGTGCCAGATTCGATGGCGACGTGCGTGCCAGATGCCAGCGCTCTGGCGACCCGGAGGGACATTTCCTGCTGTTCCGAGCGGTATTCAAACCCTTGTATTTTAGAGAGAAGGCCATTTTCAGAAAAAATTGCCCCGACTTCCTTCTCGAAAGGTAGTGTGTCCATACGATTTCTAAGAGGGGCATCCTTCCATGCGGGTTTTTGGCTTCTCCTGACCCCATATTTGCATATTATTTGAAATTTTCGAAAAGAGTGATTGGATTTAAATTGTTCTTATGACGATTCTGGACCGCTACGTATTAAAGAGATTTCTGATGCCGTTTATTTACTGCATCACCGGATTTATCGCAATCTGGTTCATTTTTGATTTAAGTGATAATATTCCAATATTTCTCCAAGGTAAGGCGAGCTTGCTAACGGTTCTACGCTATTACAAAACACAAATCCCGGCAATTTTGGTGCTGGCTTTACCAGCGGGAACGCTTTTGGCTCTCTTGTACTCCCTGACGATGATGTCTCGTAGCAACGAAATCATTTCGATGCTCACAGCGGGGAAAAGCGTCTTGAGGGTCCTTTCGCCTCTTTTTTTCTTTGGTCTCATGCTCGTCGGGATCATCACTTATTTTAACTGGTCATCAGCGCCGCATGCGGAACGCATCAAGAAGCAAATGTTAAATGATATCAGAAAACGAACTCGCACAAACGACGAATTTATTGCCGGTCATATGTACCGGAATCGGGAGCAGTATAGACTTTGGTTTATGAGTTCTATCTATCCCGAGCAGGAAAATAATTTGTTGGAGAATGTACAAATCATCCAGCAAAATCAGGCTAATGAAATTACCAAGGAGTGGTTCGCCGACAATGCATCCTATGATTCGAGCAAAGACGAGTGGATTCTGAAAAGAGGTCGGTATGTGGAACTGGATCCGCGGGGAAACATCTTAAATAGCGCTGATTTCGATAGATTGACTATCGATCACTGGAATGAGACTCCCTGGCGCATAGCCAGTTCCGTAATGAATCCCGACTATCTTTCCGTTCCTGAACTGCGCGATTACCTTTTTTATAATAAGGATTTCCCTGAACGCCGATTGGCTCCTTATCGCACTCATTTGCAGTATCGCTATGCGCTTCCCTGGCAAGTGATGGTTGCCGTCACTGTTGCAGGGGCTCTGGGAATTGTCTATTCGCGACGTGGAATTTTGGGTGGCGTTGCTGCTGCCATAGGTATATTTTTCACGTTAATATTTGCAGACAAGGTATTTATCGCATTAGGAAAAGGGAGCCATGTGCCTCCGGTGATCGCTGCATGGATGCCGCTCATCATCTATTTCCTAATCGGCTGCTGGCTGGTTTGGCTCCGTTCTACGAACCGGGACCTCCCAAAGCTTAAAATGCCTGGATTGACTTAGAGTAATCTCACTTATGCAGCATGAATGGGAAATTAAGAAGCGCTCCAATGTTTGTTCCCATACGGGCAAGGAGTTCCGGAAGGACGAACTTTTTTATACCCTCCTCTTTCGTGAAGGCGGAGAATTTCGCCGAGAGGATCTCTGCGAGGAAGCGTGGCTTGCTCATAAGGCTTCGCTGAGCGAGAATAAGGACAAGCGGCCTTTTTCTTTTTGGAAATCACGGTACGAGCCACCTGCTCCTCCGCCGTCAGAGCCGCTTGCCAAAAAGGATAGTGAAACTGCTCTTCGCCGATTAATTGCTCAAAACAATCCGGCTCACACGAATCTCCTCTATATTCTTGCGCTCTTACTGGAACGGAAGCGCCTCCTACGCCCTATGGAAAGCGAGGATGAGAATACTCTGGTTTATGAATACCCAACTACCGGGGAAATTTTTTTGATTCGCAATCCGCACTTGGGTCTCGATCAAATTCCGGAGATCCAACGGGAGGTGTCCGAATTGCTGGCGCAAAATTTGTAACTGCCGTTACGCATTTTTAGAAGCTTTGGGAGCAAAAAAGATCATTTTAACCACCAAGCCAGCTTCGCTGGTTTCTTTTAGAAGCCTACAATTGGAAATAAAATTTTTCCCGCACTGCAAGTTGCCTTTTTGGAGTCACATCACTTTGTAATCATGGATTTTCCATTGTCCCAGTTCAATCCGTTGCCCCAGCTTTTTCTGGCTCCTATGGCTGGAGTCAGCAACACCGTTTTTCGCCGAATTTGCAAGGAGTTCGGAGCGGATGTTCTTACTACGGAGTTTGTTTCTGCGGAGGGCATTACTCACCGAAATGCCCGCACGCGCGCGTATCTCGAATTTCACCCCAGCGAACGCCCAATTGGGGTTCAACTTTTTGGTGCGGAACCATCGAGACTGGCAGAGGCTGCTCGGCAAGTTGTTGATTGGGTAGCCCCGGATTTTATCGATCTCAACTTTGGTTGTCCTGTCAACAAAGTGGTCTGTAAGCACGGCGGATCAGCTCTTTTAAAAGATTGCCCTCTCTTAGAGCGAGTGGCCAAGGCTGTTGTGAACGCCGTTGCACCATTGCCGGTGACCGCCAAGATTCGGATTGGCTGGGACGCCCAGTCAATTAATGCTGTTGCCGTAGCAAAAATATTAGAGCAAAGCGGAGTTCGGCGTCTTGCCGTTCATGGTCGTACTAAAGCTCAGGGTTATTCGGGGAATGCAGATTGGTCGGTGATTGCGGAAGTAGCCGAGGCTGTGTCACTACCCGTGGTTGGTAATGGAGATATTGCAACTGCTGAGGAGGCATTGAAACGATGTCAGCAAACAAAAGTGGTCGGCTTAATGATTGGTCGAGGAGCAATGAATAATCCCCGTATATTCGCCGAAATCCGCTCTCTTTTGAGGCAAGGCGTGGCTCTTTTACCATCTTCGCTCGAAGAAAAATGGAATCTTGTTTTAAAACACTGTCAGCAAGAAATCGAATGGCGTGGCGAAGAACTCTTCGCAATGAGGTCCATGCGCTCTCGTCTGATGGCGTATACAAAAGGATTACCCGGTGGGCGCTTTTTGCGAGAAAGTATTGGGCGGGTAATTTCCTTTATGGAAATCCGCTCCATTGCCGAAAAGCACCTTGCGGAATTTGCGTAGCTTTAAAAAGGTTCTTCCGGGAAAATAGTGGATACCGCGGTCCCATTTTTGGCTCCCCGCTACCGGGGAGTGATTCGGAGAAGTGAGAACCCTCCTCCCAAACATCGCCCCATTTGCTGTGGCTCGATTTTAATAGCGAAGAATCATCTTTTTCCTTCCCTTTATCCATTAAAATTCTGGAAAAACCAAAATATGGCTCCATTTCATTGAGTAGAAAATCTTGACTATTGTCGTAAGTAATTTTACTGCAAGTAAATGCAATATATCACCTCGTTGCTAAAACGTCTTCCTGGCAAGTCTGGCTCTTCTTGCAATTTTAGCTCTTCCTTATCAGACGTGTGTTGCACTAATTGTATTCAATACACCAAGTGGCAATTGGGTAGATGGAGCTAACTGGACTCCCCCTGGTCCTCCAACGAGTACTAGTGAGGTAGTTATCGGAGGTGGTACTGCATTCATAAATCCGGGTGATACAGCAGTATTTAAAGGAGTCGCTGTCGGTGCTGATATAGGAGACACTTTCGGGACTCTCATAATGAATGGTGGGACCTTTTCAGGAGATGCCATATTTATATCTCCGGGTTTGTTTCATGTCTCGGGTGGTACAGTTCAAGCGAATAGCTTCATAGCAGTTGGCTTCAACCGTTCTGGAGACATGGTCATGGACGGAGGACTAGTAACTGCTTCGAAAGTAGAAATGCTCGGTGGAACGCTTACCCTCAATGGTGGAGTACTCGCAACAGGGAGCGTGACTAGAGCATTTTACATTTAAGTAGTTACAGTATTTCCATATCCTGCGTGACGAAAATAATTGGAAGATTCGTCTTTTGTGAGAGAATTTAAAATATTGGAAATGGAAGAGAGAACGGCATCGAGCGTTCTGGCGGCTGCTTTTCGAAGATGGGCTTTTAATTTGGAGAAAAATTTTTCAATTGGATTGAGATCTGGTGAATAAGCGGGCAAAAAGAGGAGTTTTGCACCACGGGCTTCTATAATTTTTTGGACATCAATGTTTTTGTGAGAAGAAAGATTGTCCATTATGAGAACATCACCCGGCTTAAGGATTGGCCCAAGGACCTCTTTCAAATAGGTTACAAAGGCTTCTTTGTTCATAGGACCATCAAGTACCCAGGGAGCTACCAGACCATCATGAGACAAAGTTGCAATGAAGGTGCTTGTTTTCCAATTTCCATGAGGGACTTTATCCATGCACCGCATTCCCTTTCGAGAGCGGCCATAAAGGCGAATCATTTTGGTATTGACTCCGCTTTCATCCAGAAAGAAAAGCCGATCTGTTGCCATGGTAGGTTGGTTTTCTTTCCACTCCTTTCTGGCTTGTTGTACATCTGGCCGATCTTGTTCGGTGGCCCGCAGGCTTTTTTTTTATAGGTAATGCCCCATTTTTTTAATCGATGCCATAAACTGTGGATGTCTATTAAGATTGCGTGCTCTTTCTCCAATTTTTCACTCATTTCCCGTAATGTGATTCCCGGTTGCTCTTCTACCCAGCTTCCAATCTCGGCTTCAAGATGCCCAATTCGGCTCTTGCGATGCCCGCCCATTGGAAAACTCCCGCGTTCTCCGGTTTCTTCAGATCGTTTTTTTAACCGATGTACCCATTGGCGGCTCACTTCAAGTTTTTTGGCTATTGTCCCAGGTTTCTCTCCTCGATCTATTGCTCTCAATGCTCGTTCTCTTAAATCTTTGGAATATGCCTTCGCCATTCGTTCTTTTTAGCATACCAGGTTCAATTGTATCTACTTAAATGTAAAATGCTCTAGTATAATCTTGATCCAAATTCTTGTTTTTGGGAGAGTGTGGGGCGAGGCTGTAGTAACGATTTGTAGATATTTTGAACCCAATTCGGAAACTTCGCTTCCTCAACATAAATTTTTGTTACAACTCCGTCTATCGTTTTAAAAATGGGGTACGGTTCGATTCTGTCAGTTAATATCTGAACTTCACGGCAGGACACCTGCAAAGTTGCATAAGGAATTAGATTACTGCAGAGTGCTTTGTGTTTAAAAGAAAAGAGGAAGTAAAATGCAACTTTTTGAATGTCTCCAGAGTATTTCCGATCTCCGTAAAAAGCGGGGGATTCGCCATCCGTTTCAGTCAGTATTGAAACTGGTTCTACTAGGATTTACATGTCGGCTTGTAGCCATTGAACATATGGTTTCCTTCTTTGAACCTATCTGGGATCAAATCAAGGGCCCATTGGGCTTCAAGCGCCGTAAACCACCAGATCCTACCACCATCCGACGGATGCTCAATGGTCTGAAGCCAGAGCAGTTTCAGAAAGCTTTTGAGCAGTGGGTGGGAGAAATGATTGAAGGGAAAACATTTATGGTCTCAGTGGATGGGAAAGCGCTGAGGAGCGTGAGGGGGGAAAATGGATTAGCACGGATGTTAGTCAATGTGTTTGCTCATGATGTGAAGTTAGCCTTGGCGGAATACCCAATTGAGGAAAAAAATGGGGAAGCCACTGTTTTGAAGGAGGCTCTGGCCCAACTCTTTGATCGTTACCCTGGGCTGAAAATTCTCACTGGAGACGCCGCTTTTGCTGGGAGGGAGCTCAATCAAGCGATCATTTCATTAGGCAGAGATTACATAGTTCAAATCAAGGAGAACCAACCCAAACTCAAGAAGTTACTCGAAGAAGAATTTCAAGCAATCATACCCCAAAAAGTTCCAGCTGCCGTAGAAGTAAAAAAAAAGTACGGAGAAGAACGCTGGGAATTATGGGTGGATAGTAATGTTGGAGCCGCCCTGATCGGGAATTTGACAAAATTTCCTGGGCTCAAGCAAATTGCCTGCATACGCAAACGGGTCTATCAGCAAGAGGAGCTCATCGGGGAGGAAGTGCGCTACCATATTACTTCAGCAAGCAAACGGAAACTTCCTCCAAAACAGTTTCTCCGTGGCATCCGAGGGCATTGGCAAATAGAAAACACCCTTCATCACGTAAAAGATCGAAGCTGGAACGAAGATAAGATGTATAGCAAAGTTCCTGCACAAGGGTGGATTTTAGGGAAACTCAGAAATCAGGCTTTAAACATAGTCAGGACATTGTCCCAGAAACTCGCTTGGAAAAAACAGAGCATGCCAAAATGGTGCGCTCAGTTGCTGAGTAATCCCAAACAAACTCTAGCACTTATGAGGAATTTATAAAATGACTTTGCAGGTGTCCTGTTCGATGATCTGGTATTCCTTTTAAAAAGTCAATAAACCCATTCTCTTCTTTTTTCATCCCGATTTATGTCGAATCATTTGCGTCAATTTGCAACCCCCATCTCTTGATTTTTCAATCTATTTTTAATGAGGCAGCCCTGCAATTCCCCCTGAACGACAGTTACCTGTATAAAGGGTGTTGAGTTGTGGATCAACTGTCGACCATCCTTTGGATTCAACAATGTTTTCAGTTCAACTGAAGCCAACTTCTCTCTTCCTTTTGTCGAGGAGGCATGTCCTTTTGCAGTAAACTCGATTTTTTCCTACCCTTTATCCATTAAAATTCCAGAAAAACCTGTTTTAAACGTAACAGATACCCATTTTTACTTCCTTTTCTATCAGCCTAAATAATCGTATCGTTAACAGATGAAAGCTGTTTTCAAATCGCTCGTCGCACCTCCTCAATCACCCAATAGGCTTGCCGCCCCCCCAAAGAGCCAAGATTCCCAAAATTTTTCGTGTGCACCTGGGGCTCAGCCAAGGACTGTGTCTCCTAAACCACAACCTGGCGTTTCGCATGGTAGGGGAGCAAACTGGAGCACAGATGCCGTTCAACAGTCGCCTTCATACAAGCCTGCCACTGCACCAAAGAACAAAGAATCGGCTAAATCCTCCGAAACACCTGCTCCGAAAGATTCTTTTTCCCAAGCCTTTGAAAAATACTTGGAAAACGAAAAGCTCTTTAACGGGGAGGAACCCTTGCAGAATTGGATGTCCGGTGGAATAGATGGAAACACACAGGGATTCAATGATCGCCTAGAGGTTGCGATGCAAGTGATGGAAGACAAGAATAGCGAAGGTCATTGGCCTTCAACTTTCATTATAGAAGACTCGCTCATCACTAGTCTGCCACCATTTCCAAAAGGTTCCGGCACTGATCTGAGTTTGTACAAATGCTCTAAGCTGGACACTGTGAAATTACCAGAGGATTGTCATGGTCTAATAGTAACTAAGTGCCTTAACTTACGTAATATACAGGGGGGGGGCAAGTTGACATCTCTTTCGATATACAATTGCGACCTATTGGATCTTCGGGCCTTGGAAGCACCCCTCCTAGGTACCTTAACTATACAGGAGCGCGATAAGCTCTCTCAGTTAGATTTTATACAGGAGCGCGATAAGCTCTCTCAGTTAGATTTTTCAAAATATCCTAAGTTAACACGCGTATATACCCAGAATGTTCCTTTAAAGGAAATATTAACTGCTCTTCCTAAATTACCCCTAAACTGTTCGATATTTGGCAAGAAGGGCGATCTTGCCAAAATGGAAATCGAGAAGCTGAATATGATGCATAGTGAGAATAAACTGGTTGTTGAATTTACAAAACACGAATTTTCTCTGAAGCGGACGATTTAACCTGATGCGCAAGATCCTATGATTCGCGAAATTCCGCGTCCAGTTCAATCCGCTGCCCCCTCCAGGTGGTTCTGAGTGAATCAATTAGTTCCCCGGACGGGGTTGCTTCCCCCCACGGGATATCCGCGGCTTTTCACGGCACACGACAAGTTCGGTTTAATATGATTTGTTATATTTAGTTTTAGTCCACGCATCGTGAGGGCAACAGGAATCACTCGAAACAGATTTCCGCACTGTTCTTTAAACAGATGTGAGAGCTTCACGAATCCTCGCTGCTTCTTCGGGGGTGAATTTAGTTTTCCTCCGCAACTTGCTCGCCAATGTGTGCTGATTAATTTTAGCAATGCGCGCCAATTTGGACAGCTTTAGGAGAGGAGCAACGCGCCTGAGCTCTTCTGCGGCTAGATCTGGCTCAGGAATAGGATCATTATGCCTTTCAGCCGACTCGATCCATACTTCCATAGCCTCTTGAACATTGTGTGCAGCTTTTTCATAACTGCTACCATGTGATACGCACCCTTCTAACGCAGGCACTTCTGCCACAAAAGCTTCATCCTCAGTGCTCCAATAAATTTTCACTAGATATTTCATATTAGCTGATAAGTTTTCGAATTAATTTAACGTAGATGGGTTTGATTTCTTTTCCGTGTCGAGGAAGAACCATCTTCCTGCCATCTTTATGGCGAAAGACTTGATGGCTCCCCTTTCCGCCATCTCTCGCAAAACCGCTCTCTTCGAGGGCGCACACTGCTTCATCAAAGGTGATACTTTTATTTGATGCTCCTCGCAGAATTTTAGCGAAGAGTTTTTCTCTCTTACTCATCTTTTGTCGAGTCAAACGTGCACTATTTTTTGTGCATCGTCAATGGAAAATACACTAATTGTGTTGAAGCGGCAAAATGTGATTAAGATTCGCTCTCTGTTGAAGGTAGATCAGATAAGAGTTTACTCGCGCTTTTCTTCTTTCCTCAGCGGCAGAAAATCGTCCTGGCTAATCCGCGAAGACCGAGAATAAAGTGCAGAGGGTTCCAATAAAAACAGCTAAAACTATTAGGGGAGCACACCCGAGGGGTGAATTTTCGTGGGATCTTTTTGCTTTTCGATGCCACCTCTTTTCCATTTCTTCTCCTGTTTCATCATAGAGATCCGGATGCAGGTCGTATTTTTCAAGATCCCAGTCGATTCGCTTTTCCTCGTATGCGGGATCTTCTTCTATTTCGTCAAGGAGGTCCGAGGCATCTTCCTTTGTGCTCGGAACTTTAAGTCCCATGTATTCTAGTTTCGCAACCTGTTTGGGTGTAGGCTTATCAATGTTGACAGCAATCAAATCCGACGCCTCTTCCCTTGTGTTCGGAATCTCAAGGCCCAAAGACTCTAGCATTGCAACTTGCTTAGCTGTGGGCTTGTTCATATTGGCGTCAATCAAGTCTGAAACCTCTCCCTTTGTTGCACAGGACACCTGCAAAGTTGCATAAGGAATTAGATTACTGCAGAGTGCTTTGTGTTTAAAAGAAAAGAGGAAGTAAAATGCAACTTTTTGAATGTCTCCAGAGTATTTCCGATCTCCGTAAAAAGCGGGGGATTCGCCATCCGTTTCAGTCAGTATTGAAACTGGTTCTACTAGGATTTACATGTCGGCTTGTAGCCATTGAACATATGGTTTCCTTCTTTGAACCTATCTGGGATCAAATCAAGGGCCCATTGGGCTTCAAGCGCCGTAAACCACCAGATCCTACCACCATCCGACGGATGCTCAATGGTCTGAAGCCAGAGCAGTTTCAGAAAGCTTTTGAGCAGTGGGTGGGAGAAATGATTGAAGGGAAAACATTTATGGTCTCAGTGGATGGGAAAGCGCTGAGGAGCGTGAGGGGGGAAAATGGATTAGCACGGATGTTAGTCAATGTGTTTGCTCATGATGTGAAGTTAGCCTTGGCGGAATACCCAATTGAGGAAAAAAATGGGGAAGCCACTGTTTTGAAGGAGGCTCTGGCCCAACTCTTTGATCGTTACCCTGGGCTGAAAATTCTCACTGGAGACGCCGCTTTTGCTGGGAGGGAGCTCAATCAAGCGATCATTTCATTAGGCAGAGATTACATAGTTCAAATCAAGGAGAACCAACCCAAACTCAAGAAGTTACTCGAAGAAGAATTTCAAGCAATCATACCCCAAAAAGTTCCAGCTGCCGTAGAAGTAAAAAAAAAGTACGGAGAAGAACGCTGGGAATTATGGGTGGATAGTAATGTTGGAGCCGCCCTGATCGGGAATTTGACAAAATTTCCTGGGCTCAAGCAAATTGCCTGCATACGCAAACGGGTCTATCAGCAAGAGGAGCTCATCGGGGAGGAAGTGCGCTACCATATTACTTCAGCAAGCAAACGGAAACTTCCTCCAAAACAGTTTCTCCGTGGCATCCGAGGGCATTGGCAAATAGAAAACACCCTTCATCACGTAAAAGATCGAAGCTGGAACGAAGATAAGATGTATAGCAAAGTTCCTGCACAAGGGTGGATTTTAGGGAAACTCAGAAATCAGGCTTTAAACATAGTCAGGACATTGTCCCAGAAACTCGCTTGGAAAAAACAGAGCATGCCAAAATGGTGCGCTCAGTTGCTGAGTAATCCCAAACAAACTCTAGCACTTATGAGGAATTTATAAAATGACTTTGCAGGTGTCCTGGAACTTCACGGGAATTATCGACAAAATATGCTCGGTCGACAATTTGACAAGCCTTTACGGCCAATTTGAGAGAACGTTCATATCGGCTTCGAACTTTGTCTGCTGGAACAGCATGTCCTCCCTGATTCGTACGCCATGCTATGCGAATCAAATTGATTTCTGGTGTTTCAGTCGCCACATAGACCAGGCGGATAAAGTACCCGACTTCTTTTGCTCTCCGTAGATAGCCTACTTTTTCTGGAATCGAGAGAACCGTTTCAAAAAGCAGTCCTTGACAGTTTATTAAACATTCCTCACGGATTTCATCTGCCCGCTGGGCCGCTTTTCGAACTGCAGCGGGGTCATTCCAGTTTCCAAATTCTTGCTGAGCAATGTTGTCAGGATTGATTTCGACTAGAGCATTTTTCATTTAAGTAGTTACAGTATTTCCATATCCTGCGTGACGAAAATAATTGGAAGATTCGTCTTTTGTGAGAGAATTTAAAATATTGGAAATGGAAGAGAGAACGGCATCGAGCGTTCTGGCGGCTGCTTTTCGAAGATGGGCTTTTAATTTGGAGAAAAATTTTTCAATTGGATTGAGATCTGGTGAATAAGCGGGCAAAAAGAGGAGTTTTGCACCACGGGCTTCTATAATTTTTTGGACATCAATGTTTTTGTGAGAAGAAAGATTGTCCATTATGAGAACATCACCCGGCTTAAGGATTGGCCCAAGGACCTCTTTCAAATAGGTTACAAAGGCTTCTTTGTTCATAGGACCATCAAGTACCCAGGGAGCTACCAGACCATCATGAGACAAAGTTGCAATGAAGGTGCTTGTTTTCCAATTTCCATGAGGGACTTTATCCATGCACCGCATTCCCTTTCGAGAGCGGCCATAAAGGCGAATCATTTTGGTATTGACTCCGCTTTCATCCAGAAAGAAAAGCCGATCTGTTGCCATGGTAGGTTGGTTTTCTTTCCACTCCTTTCTGGCTTGTTGTACATCTGGCCGATCTTGTTCGGTGGCCCGCAGGCTTTTTTTTTATAGGTAATGCCCCATTTTTTTAATCGATGCCATAAACTGTGGATGTCTATTAAGATTGCGTGCTCTTTCTCCAATTTTTCACTCATTTCCCGTAATGTGATTCCCGGTTGCTCTTCTACCCAGCTTCCAATCTCGGCTTCAAGATGCCCAATTCGGCTCTTGCGATGCCCGCCCATTGGAAAACTCCCGCGTTCTCCGGTTTCTTCAGATCGTTTTTTTAACCGATGTACCCATTGGCGGCTCACTTCAAGTTTTTTGGCTATTGTCCCAGGTTTCTCTCCTCGATCTATTGCTCTCAATGCTCGTTCTCTTAAATCTTTGGAATATGCCTTCGCCATTCGTTCTTTTTAGCATACCAGGTTCAATTGTATCTACTTAAATGTAAAATACTCTAGAAGTTATCTTGCTTCTATGCCCACTTATTTCACAATGAATGGAGGGACATTGCGAGCAATAGCGGGAGTAGGCCCAGGGCCGCCTCATAAAAATTGTGCCATTAGAACGCTATCCAAGAACTGGTGATCCCATCCTGCTAATTTTCTCTAAGAAATTCGATCGCCTGGCGCGCGGTGTGCTTCGTAACAGCATCGCTGATAAAGGCTGAACCGAGCTGATTACTAAGTATAAATCGCATAGCACCTTGTTCGAATTTCTTGTCCTTTTCCATCGAGACCAAAATGGAATCGGTAGGGATTTGGTCGGAAAGCGTGACTGGCAGCGAGAGCTGGCGGAGGAGGCGTACGACTCGATGCAGCTCAGATTTAGAGAGGCCAGCATGACGCACCGAGAGCCAGAGCGCAGCGACCATCCCAAGGCTAATTGCTTCTCCATGGAGGAAAAATCCGTAGCCAGCCGCATTTTCGATACCGTGACCAATCGTGTGGCCAAAATTTACCAGTGCACGCAATCCATTTTCATCCTTTTCATCCGCAGCTACAATGGCTGCTTTGATGGACACATTGCGTGCGATTAAAGATGTCAAATCCTCCGCTCGGCTAGAAGGCATAAGATCCAGCATTGAGGCGTCTCGAATGATCGCGTGCTTTACAATTTCTGCGAATCCCTCCCAATATTCTCGGTTTGGCAGGGTTTCCAGAGCGGTAGGGTCTGCGATGACGAGTCGAGGCTGGTGAAAAGCACCGATTAAATTTTTTCCTGTGGAGGTGTTGACAGCCGTTTTGCCGCCCACCGCACTGTCTACTTGCGCTATGATTGTTGTTGGTAGCTGGATAGATGGGATTCCCCGTTGAAAAATAGCCGCAACAAATCCCGCCAAGTCGCCAATGACACCGCCTCCCAAAGCAAACAAAGAGGATTTTCGGTCGAAGCGTGCTGCGATCATTCGTTCGCAGAGATCTTCAACCTGACGCATATTTTTGGATTTTTCCCCTGCCGGTACGATAAAGGCTATCGGTTCAAAGCCCGCATCTTTTAGCGAGGTGAGGGTTGGTTCCAAATAATGTTTTGCTACGTGTTCATCTGTGATCACGGCGCATCGGCCTGGCCGGATGACCTCGGTGGCCAATGTTCCGCTTTTAAAAAGCAAGCCTTTGCCAATCAGAACCTCATAAGGGGAATTGGGTACGGGTACGGGAATTCGAATCATTCGGGGAAAAGAAGTGTCTGGTTTTTATTGTTTGTTACTATGTGATGTTACGCAAAAAAGGCAACTTGCAGTGCGGGAAAAACTTTACTTCCAATTGTGGGCTTCTAAAAGAAACCGAAACCAGCGAAGCTGGCTTGTTGCCTAAAATGATCTTTTTGCCTCCGGAGCTTCTAAAAGTGCGTAACGTCAGTTACCATTTGCCACAAGGACACGATCACCCTGTTGAAGAGAGTCGGAAGGGTTGACAATGATGCGATCGGTTGGAGAAATGCCTTCGGTCACTTCGATGTAGTTTCCGTAGTCCTTTCCAATTTCGATTTTATGGAGAGAGACACGATCATTTTTTTCAACAACTCCGACGACCGTTCCTTCGGGACGGAAAAGCAAAGTATTCACTGGAATTGTGAGTGAAGGTTCTGCAAGTTTGAGGTCGAAAGAAACGGTTGCATAGCCGCCCGAGAGGAATGCATGTGCCCTATTGTCCAGCCGCACTTCAACAAGCATGGTTCTGGAACGAGGGTCAATGGCGCTTGCAACATGTGCTACGGTGCCAGTCGCGACTACTCCGGGTGAGGAGGCAAGAACAACGTGCGCTGGCTGCCCGACCTTAATAAATGAAGCGTCTCTTTCAGGTACTGATAGATAAATGCGGAGCTGACGGTCGTCAGAAATCCGGAACATTGGCTGTTGGCTAGTATTATTTGCGGTGATGAGATCTCCTATATTGACATTGCGGGCGGTGATGACGCCATCAAATGGAGCGTAGACACGCTCAAAACCTTTCAATTCCTGCAAACGATCAACATTAGCTTGGGCCGCAAGTAGATTTGCCCGTTGTGCTTCAAAATTTCCCTGCTTTTCATCTGCTTCCTGTTGCGAGACAGTGTCTCTGGCTAACATTTGCCTCCAACGGACCGTTGTAATCCAGGCCAGATTTGCATCGGCTTGGGCCTGTTGGAGGAAACCGAGAGCCTGGTTAAATTGTTGATCCACTTCCGGAGATTCGATTTCCGCCAAAAGTTGACCGGTATGCACACGGGTTCCGATATCCACCAACCAGCGCTTCAGATAGCCACTTGTGCGCGAGTGAATAGGGGTGTCTTCCAAAGCCAAAACGGTGCCCGGAAGGATGAGCTCTTTTTGTGCCCCGGAGGTTTTGGGGTACGTGACGTGCACTATGGGGTACTCCGATTCCTTAACCACATGACGAGCTTCTCGCACGGCGGTGATTTTTTCTTTAACGGCGTGTGCAATCAAAAAGGCGACTATTAGGATGAAAATCCAGAGCCAAATCGACCTTCCGGAACGTTTGGTGCGTTTTGGTGATGGCTGGCTGCTCTTTTCTTGGTTCTTGTCTTTACTGATCTGCATTGAGGTTAAATAGGTGAAGTTGCAGACACTTCGTTATGAGGGAGGCCATGTTGAGGATCGGATTGAGTTTGGGTTGAAGGCCTGTCGTGGAAAAACGCAAAGACCGTAGGGACAAAAAATAATGTGGAGACAGTTGCCAACATCAAGCCGCCAATAACGGCTCGCGCTAGGGGAGCGTTCTGTTCGCCTCCTTCCCCTAATCCCAGTGCCATGGGGATCATCCCCAAAATCATCGCAAGAGCTGTCATCAAAATGGGACGAATGCGGTTGGAGGCGGCTTGCATCGCGGCTTGAGTGGCATCCTTGGTTTCGTGAAGCACTTCTTTGGCAAAAGAGATCATGAGAACACTATTTGCGGTAGCGACACCCATGCACATGACTGCACCCATGAGGGCAGGAACGCTGATGGTGGTACCAGTCAAAAATAACATCCATGTGATGCCGGCAAGTGCTCCCGGTAAGGCTGTAATAATGATAAAGGGATCCAGCCAGGATTGAAAATTGATCACGATGAGCAAATAAACTAAAATTATGGCGCCGATGATGCCGATGCCGAGACCGATAAATGAGGAGCGCATGGTTTCGACCTGACCGCGGATGGAAATGAAGCTACCCCGTGGAAGCTCGGGCCTAATTTTATCAACGAGTTTGCGCACCGCACTGGCCACACCTCCCAAGTCACGTCCCTCGGTGGCAGCGTAAATATCAAGGACCGGCATCACATTGTCATGGCTGATGACTCCTGCGATAGATCGCCGCGACATTTTCCCAAGGTTAGAGAGGAGTTGAGAAGGAATGGAGGGGGATTGTATGCTCCGGACCGGAAGGTTTGCAAGATCCTGTAAGGATTCCAAATGGTATTGAGGCACCTTTGTAACGACATTATACATTACTCCATTTTGAGGATTGAGCCAATAAGTAGGGGTCGTTTGATCGCTGCCAGTGAGGCTAATCAGCACGCTGCTAGCGACGTCTTGTTGCGTGAGTCCTAAAAGACTCGATTTGGTGCGGTCCATCTCAAGAAAAAGTTCCGGCTGGTCGAACGCTTGTTGGATATGGACGTCGGCAATTCCAGGAATCGTGCGCATTTGTTTTTCCAGTTTTGAAGCAACATCAAAGTTTGCCTGAAGTGCTCTGCCCTTAATTTGCACATCCAAAGGAGCTGGAAGACCAAAATTAAGAATTTGCCCCACGATATCCGCAGGCTGGAAGAAAAATTCTACCCCCGCGAACAAACGGGGCAGCTCGGCTCGAAGTTTTTTGACATAACTTGCCGTGGGGGCATGCCCTTCCTGCAACGAAATCAAAATTTCCGCATCAGCCGAACCAAAGGTCCCGTTGTTTTGATACGAGGTATTGATGCCGCTATAAGGCAGACCGATATTGTCCACAATGTCACCCATGTCTTTTGATGGGATGATCTGGCGGATCTTTTTTTCGACTTCGTCGCAAATTCGGGCGGTTTCCTCGATGCGTGTTCCGGTTTTGACACGCATGTGCAAGCGGATTTTGCCGCCATCGACCTCAGGGAAAAAATCCTGACCCAATACTGGCAGAAGCAGGAGGCTCGCTAGGCAACATCCCAGAAAACAAATGAGAAACATCTTACGGTGAGCCAAGCTGCGATTGAGCAGATGCAAATAACGCTGTTTCATCGCCAAAAAGCCCTCCTCGAATTTGTGCTGAAAACGGACAAAGGGAGCGGTCCAACCTTTGGAATGAAGGGTGCGGTCCCCATGACCTCCGGGTTTGATCAAATACATCGCCAGAGTTGGAACCAGGGTTCGAGACCAGAAATACGAGGCTAGCATGGCAAATACCACAGCTTCAGCCAGTGGGACGAAGAGATAACGTGCTACCCCCGACAGTAAGAACATCGGGACAAAAACGATACAAATACAAATGGTGGAAACAAACGCAGGGACCGCGATTTGATGGGCTCCATCAAGAATGGCTTCTCGAAGCGGTTTGCCTCGTTCCAAATGAGAATCAATATTCTCAATAGTGACAGTGGCATCATCCACCAAGATACCTACTGCAAGCGCTAGCCCCCCGAGCGTCATGAGATTGATGGTTTCCCCCAGGGCGCTTAAAATAATCAGCGAACAGAGAATGGAAAGAGGGATGGAAATAGCAATAATCAGGGTGGGGCGCCAATTGGCTAAAAAGAGGAGGATCATTGCAGCGGTCAGCAGAGCGGCAATGCTCGCTTCTTTGAGGACTCCCGAAATGGCCGCCCGGACGAAAATCGATTGATCAAATATCGGCTGAATCTTGAGTTCCAATGGAAGCTGTTTTTTCAAAATGGGAAGCATCTTCCTGACCCTGTTTACGATTTCCAGGGTCGAAGTGGCCCCGGTTTTAATAATCGAAAGCAGCACTGCATGTTGACCGTTGAGTCGCACCAGATTTGTCTGGTCTTTAAAGCCGTCGCGGACGTGAGCAACATCCCCCAGGGTGATCACAGATCCGCCAATAGCCTTAACCGGAAGTGTGTTTAAAGCTGATACGGTGGAAGTGCTTACGTTAATATTTACATCATATTCTATGGCGCCGATTTTTACTGTTCCGCCCGGAATGACTAAATTTTGTGCCGAAACTGCATTTACTACGTCTTGGGGAGTGAGCCCGCGGCTGCGTAGTTTATCCAAATCAATGTCAACTAATATCACCCGAGGTTTTCCACCGTAGGGATATGGAGTGCCAGCCCCTGGAATAGTCGCCAATTGAGGACGAACAAAATTCATTCCTAAATCAAAGACTTCAGATTCTGATAATTTGGTGCTGCTCAGCACAAGTTGAATGACAGGGACGCTAGATGCCCGATAGGTCAGTATCAGCGGCGGGTTGACACCCCGAGGAAGGGCTCTCAACAGCGTTTGTGCAATGGCGGTTACCTGAGAAAGGGCCAATTCTATTTTGGCGGCGGGATGAAAGAAAATCTTGGTAACGCTTCTCCCTCGAAAGGTTTGTGATTCAATGTGTTCGACATCGTTGACGGTCGTTGTGAGCGCACGCTCGAAGGTCGTCGTAATTCGATCGGACATATCCGAGGCCGCCATCCCTTCATAGTCCCATACCACACTGACTACCGGGATGTTGATCTCGGGGAAGATATCAACCGGAGTCTGTAAAAGTACCACCGGGGTCGCCAAAAGTACCAGTAAGGCCGCTACAATGAATGTGTACGGCCGTTCTAAGGCTAGCTTAACGATCCACATGAAAAACGAGAGAGTTTTCCGGTATTAAAATTCGAGCCAATTATTCGTTTCTGAGATTTCCCCGATATTTTTTTCATCATGGCAACCTGGCAACCTGTTGGCGCAGGTATCAGGATCTACCGGTTAGCATAGATTAGGCAATTTTTACAATAGATTTGCTAGGACGGGTCTGGAAATTACGAAGTGATGTTACGCAAAAAAGGGAAACCTGTTGGCTAAAATGATCTTTTTTGCCTCCGGATCTCCTAAAAGTGCGTAACGTCAGTTACGAAAAACTTGCTTCGGAGCGCGAAAGGCGGCAGAAGGCATTGCCGACATGATTATTGAACCGAAAATTCGTGGTTTTATTTGTACCACCGCCCATCCTGATGGTTGTGCGGTCCATGTTCAAAAGCAGATTGACTATGTAAAATCCAAGCCGGGTTTGGAAAATGCCCCCAAACGTGTCTTGGTCGTCGGTGCTTCCACCGGCTATGGCCTTGCTTCTCGCATAGTGGCGGCTTTTGGAGGCAAAGCCTCGACGATAGGGGTCTTTTTTGAAAGAGAGGGCACTGAAAAAAAAACGGCATCGGCTGGATGGTACAACGCGGCCGCATTTGAAGCGGCAGCGGAGAAAGAAGGACTCTATGCCAAAAGCTTTAATGGTGATGCGTTTTCGAATGAGATGAAGCAGGAGGTCATTGCGACTGTCAAAAAAGATCTAGGGCAGATAGATATGGTCATCTATAGCCTGGCTTCACCACGCCGCCTGGACCCTGCAACCGGGCAAACTTACAAATCCGTCCTAAAACCAACTAAATCGAAATTCACCAATAAAAATATTAACACCGATAAGAAGGAAATTGATTTGGTAACCATAGAGTCGGCAACCGAAGAAGAAATTACTCACACGGTAAAGGTTATGGGTGGAGAGGATTGGAAATTGTGGATCAACGCGCTAGCAAAGGCTGGCGCATTGGCAGAAAATTTTCGAACGGTGGCTTATTCTTACATCGGACCGGAAATTACGTGGGCAATCTATACGGATGGCACTATCGGACATGCCAAAGTGGATTTAGAGAAAACAGCACAAGGACTTAACGAGCAATTTGGAACTGGTACGGCTCTCATTTCTGTCAATAAAGCACTAGTCACCCAGGCCAGTTCGGCTATTCCGGTTGTGCCGCTATACATCTCTATCCTTTATAAGGTGATGAAATCCAAAAATCTTCACGAAAGGTGTATCGAGCAAATGTACCGCCTTTTTGCTGAACATCTCGTGAAGGGGCCGAAATTGGACGAAAAGGGCCGGATTCGGATTGACGATTGGGAAATGCGAGCGGATGTCCAGGCTGAGGTAGCTCAAATCTGGAAAGAGATTACGACGGAAACGATCGATCAACTCTCGGATTTTGCCGGCTATCAAAAAGGATTTTACCATTTATTCGGATTTGATTTTCCGGAGGTAGATTACAGCAAAGATACCAATCTCGTACGGCCTATCCCGAGCCTTCAAGTCTCGCAATAGCTCCAAGCAGTAGAGCCATTTCTTTTGCTTGTATGAGTCAAAGCATTGGAGTAGCAATGAATGGAGCATTACATTCCCTTGGATTCATAAGTTTAATGGGGATCAAGTAGTTGCATTTCTGCGAACGATAAATGCTATGAAAACTAATAGTGAACGCGATTATTTTGCTTATGTGCTTTTGTTGACCATTGGTGTCATTTGGGGAGGCCAATTTCTATTTAATGCAAAGGCAGTTCAATATTTTCCACCAGCTACAATTGCTGCAAGCCGGGCGTTAATTGGTGCATTGACGCTTACCGTAGCTTCCTGTTTCATTTCAGAAAAGCGAGGGGGGCGCTGTTCGCCTTCAATTTGGCTATTATTGGCAGTTGTAGCATTATTTGAGGTGGTGCTGCCGTTATTTTTGATCGTTTGGGGGCAACAGCATGTTGCAAGCAGTATCACGGCTGTAATCGTCGGAAGCGTTCCCATTATCACGCTTCTCTTATCGGTATTTTTAAGCAAGAAAAAGCACTTTACTTTGGGATCCGGACTTAGCGTCGTCCTTGGTTTTATTGGTATCGTGATCTTAGTAAAACCAAGCGGGAATGGTATCGGTTTACACAATTTGATCTATGAATTCGCGATATTTGCCGGTGTGATGAGTTTTGCGCTGGCTCTTATTTTATTCGAAAAAATACCACAGGGTACACCCATTCGCTCTGTCAGAAATATGCTATGGATTGCTTCCCTACCGTTAACTACCGTTGCATTAATATCTGATAAACCATGGAGTTTAAACTGGAATTTTGATGGAATGATATCGTTACTCATCTTAGGTGTGATGTCATCCGGATTGGCGTATGTCATATATGCTGTGTTGATTCATCGCAGCGGTCCGGTATTTACATCGATTGCTAATTTTATCGTTCCATTGGTGGGCGTGCTGCTTGGTGTCAGCATACGGGGAGAGCACTTTGGTTCAAAAGAAGTGTTAGCGCTGATACTGATTATTAGTGCACTCGCAGGTTATGAAATGGGTCTGTTTTTCGAATTGAAATTTCTTGGCAAGAAAGAAAATTAAGCATGAACCGACCAAAATTAGTAATCATTCCCGGCTGGAGCAATGACAGTAGTGGCCGCCTGTGGCATTATCAAAGGCAGTATTTGCAAGAGCAATACGATGTGGAATTCATCGTTGTTACAAACAGAACCACGGTGAAAGAGGCAGCCGAGGAGGTACTATGTCGAGCTCCGGAGCAATTTGTCCTATTGGGACACTCGCTGGGCGGATTGATTGCCCAGCATGTAGCCATTCAGGTACCACAGCGTGTACAGAACTTAATTTTAGTGGGCACCTTTCCCGGAAGGATTTCTTCTGAACAACGCACCTTTTTTGAAACCGGTATATTGCAGCCTTTGTTGAATGGTACCATATGTTGGGAAGAGTTGAACAAAGCGTGTGTATCTCCTGCGCGTATCGAGGATCGTATCCTCTTGGAATCGCTGCGTGCTGGCCAAGGACTAAGTAATGACGAGCTGATCCAGCAAACCAAAATCTTGTTAAGTGCGCAGGATATTTGTAAAGAACTGCCTGCGGTGTCCGCACCAACATTGATTATATATGGACGTGATGATCAATTATTCTCAATGGAAACGCAAAAATTGATGCTTGATCATTTACCAAATGCCAAACTGGTGATTATCGAAGATTGCGGCCACTTGCCATCATTGGAACAGCCACAGGCTGTCACGAGTTTGCTATCCCTTTGGCTGCAAATGACGGCACCCATCTGATTTTAAATAACAATACCAGTTTTATTCGTAAAACGCTATACACGAGAAAAGCGATATTCTATATGCATTCTGCGTGGGAACAGCCAATTACCTCCCCATCGTAGCTGTGGAATTTTTTTTGCAATCGGCCCAATTTCTCTGTATAAATCAGATTTTTTCAGATAGCATCCATTTTTAAACAGTCCTATATCCACATCTAGTCCAGCAGTGTATCCGGAATCTCTTGATCGGTTCCTTTGAAGATTTTGTTTACACGGTATCATAATCACATCAATGCCTTTTGCATTGAAATGTTGTTTAAGGGCATTGAGAAATTGACGAAATAGATTCTGAGTGGAGGGATGCAGAGTTTGGAAACCTTTCTCGGAGATTTGATCAGCCCTTAGTTGGAATTCCGGTGTCATCGCGGGATTTTCTAACTGTCTCCTGGGGCGTATTTTAGTGGAAAGCGATTCCTGTCCTTCTCCTGAGAGGTGAGCTTTATTTGAGATAACTTGTCCGGATGGCAATGAAGTTTTATGAATGTTATGTAATAAAGAATTTTTTCCTATCTGAAGCAGCCGTAGGTTCTTCGCGAACTAGAGCATTTTTCATTTAACTATTTACATGCCTTGCGGCTCTTTTTCCGCCAGGCTTTGTTGCAACAATCGGTCCGTATCTACGGATATGGCCCAATTGTTGCGTCTCGCCTGACAAAAAAATTTCTCGCAACTCATGCAAACATTTAAATGAAAAATGCTCTAGCTGATTGAATTGCGCTTCTCGGATGTCGCTTTTTAATACTCCAACGAGTATTGTCGTGAGTGGATGTATGGTTGACGGAATAGGTTAACATACAAACACCTTATCTGCTTTGTGCCAGGTTAGATATAAACAGAAGGAAAATAAATTACTCACTACAGTTTATATTCTGTAAGTGAGGTTTGTGATGAGGGGCTGATTTTACCTTCTTCCCGACAGATTGTAGTTTTTGGGCCTGTTTTCAGGCGAACGGATACTTTCTATTTTCTTGCAATCCAAGAATGTTCGATCTCTTCCAGAGTACGATTTTTGGTTTCCGGAAGGATGAAAAGGACAAAAAGAAAGCTGAGCAAGTTAAAAAGACTGTAGATCCAGAAGGTCTTGGCAATTCCCAATGTTTGATTAAGAACCGGAAAAGTTTGTGTCACGAAAAAATTTGCTATCCAAAGCGTGAGGATAGCCACGGACATTGCTCGGCCACGAAGTTTGCTCGGAAAAATTTCAGAGTTTATAATCCACGTAATAGGGCCCATTGCGGCCGCAAATGCTGCGACATAAATGAGCACCGTAAATAGCAGTAAAGGGCCAGTAAAGTTATTATGGAGCAAGAACCCAGCGGAAAATAGGGCAACCGCCTGTACCAACGCCCCTATAAGAAGCAGCGGCTTGCGACCAACACGATCGACAAATGCGATTGCAACAAGGGTAAATAGAAAATTGATCAGACCGAGAGCTGCGGTCTGTAAAAAGGCCATATCGTGAGTTGCGCCCGCCGTTTTGAAAATTTCTGCGGCATAGTACATGATGGCATTGATTCCACTCAATTGTCCAAAAGCCGCTAATAAAATGCCAATGAGAAGAGCTCGACGATATCCGGTGGTGAAGAGTTCAGACCAACGTCCTTTTTCTTCATTCAAGGCCTGTTCGATCTGTTGAATTTCAAGCTCCGCATCCGCACTGCCGACCATTTTTTCGAGGGCGATCCTCGCCTCTTTGCGCCTTCCTGCCTTTAGGAGCCACCGCGGGCTTTCACTTGCCATGAGCATTGATGCTCCGAATAATCCCGCAGGGAGTATTGACGAGGCGAACATCCAGCGCCACCCGGTTGTAATATTCCACGTTTCGTCACTGACGTGCTGAACTTGCAGGTTAATAAAAAATACGAGGCAGATTGCCTCTGCGATAGCCAGTTGATAACAGGCTACGAGTTTTCCACGGATTTGTGCTGGCGCAATTTCTGCGATATAGAGAGGCGAGAGCATCGAGGCTGCGCCGATAGCGATCCCCCCGAGAAAGCGTGCTGTAGTAAAGAGAACGATGGAATTAGCGGAGGCAGCCAAAATAGCTGAGGCAATAAAGAGGACAGCACAGCCAATGAGACTCCATTTCCGGCCATACCGGTCTCCAATAAAACCGGCCATGGCAGAACCAAACATTCCGCCAATTACCATGCTGGCTACCGCCCAGCCAGTGAGCTTTGGATTCAATTGGAAATGCGTTTTTAGAAACCCGATGGTCCCGGAGACTATTGCCGTGTCATAACCATACAGGAATCCCCCCATCGATGCCGCAATTGTGAACAACACAATGGAGCGATGAGATTTCTTCATGGAGTCCCTTGTTTTAAAATGGGGCTGAAATGGTTTGGTTTACTTTGTGGCGAAGTCGATAAAAACAGAGAGTGCCGCTCAAGGCAGTTCCTAAGAACAACCCCACCCACACGCCGGGAGCCTGGAATTTTGCTACTAATCCTAATACAAATGCACAGGTTACTCCAAAACCGAGATAAGCAAAAATGTTTATCAGTGCAGGAAAGCGCACGTCTGAGAATCCTCTCAGCCCGCATTGTGAGAGGATGTATAAAGCGTCCATAATTTGCAGAATGCCCATAATGACTAATAGGTGGCTGGCGATCTGATGGACTGGAATGGAATCCACAAACCATTTTGGGATCTCATGAGAAAAAAAAATGACGAGAGCGCCAACGAAAGCCATAAAGGCGCATGTGACAAGAAGTGTGCCATAGATAGTGCCTGGCAAACGTTCTTTCTCGCCTGCGCCTAATAAATTTCCTATCCGAATGGTCAGAGCCGTTCCCACCCCCATCGGAATCATAAATGTAGTTCCGGCGAGCGTGATGGCAATTTGATGGGCTGCAAGCGGGATCGCGCCCAACCAGCCTATTATAATGGTTCCGAAATTGAATGCGAGGCTCTCGCTCAGCATTTGTGAGGTGATAGGGATTCCGAGATGGATTAAATCGCGAATTGGTTTCCAACGCCAATTTGGTAAATGAAACAGAAGATCACGAAGGTGTGATGTAAACACAAATATCAGGATCAAGAAAACGGCGCCGAACGTTCGTGCGAGCAGAGTTGCGAACCCAGCGCCGGTAACGCCCAGGCGCGGAAATCCCCAATTCCCAAAAATTAAGAACCAGTTCAATATGACGTTTATGGCTATGCAGCCGATGAGTACCCAAAATCCGATCCATGGTCTTCCCAACGCATCGAGAAATGACTTCAGGCCGAGCCAAAGAAAACTGGGAGTTAACGACAGTACAATGCAAGTATAAAATCCAACTGCTGCTTTCATGACTGCGGGATCTTGCCCGAAATACGGAAAAAATCTGATGAATGTTAATCCTGCTGCCGTGGTGAGTACGCTCACTGACAAAACAACAATCAAGCAGGCGGCAAGCCAGTCTCTCAAAGCCGGAATGTCTCGTACGGCGTGGGCCTTTGCTACTCGAACAGAAACCGCTAAAACGCAACCGGATCCCAGGAGATAAAAAAACAACCAAACGATCAGCGAAAATGCAACTGCTGCCAAGGGAACCACGCCTAAGCGACCCACCATCAATGTATCGACCCAGCCCATGAGCATCCCGCTTAAATTTCCGGCAGCGATGGGTAAGGCCAATGCAAGCGTCGGTTTGACTTCTCGAAAATCGAATGGTAACCACGCCATAAAAACCTATAACTTACAAGTTATCCAAAAAAGCATCCTGTAATAACAGGATGCTCCTTTTCGGGCAATTAGCAGATTTAAACCGTAAAATTCAAATTTTGCCGAGCATTTTCTGCAAAGCCGAGGTGCCCGTATCAAGCGCTTCCCCCAATGAGCTATGAGCCTTCTCTATCAGGTTATGAGCCTTTTTTCTCGCAGCGTGCCGAACAAGGGAACTTTGAGACGCACCAGTGATCACACCTTCCCGAAGAAGCTCAGCGGCCTGATCAATAAACTTCAGAGCGTTCGCGGCAAGTTTGTCTGTCGGAGGAGCGGCAGAACGTTGTGTGCGTGGTGCATTTTTTCGGGTTTTCTGTTTGTCGGAAGATGATGCGGCTCGTTTTTTTGCGGTCCCGGTGCGCTTTTTTGCTTTGGGTGAACTTCCAAATCGAGCTGATTTTCCGAATGAGCGAGTCTTAGTGGGCATGTTGCAACTTCTTTTCAGTCACTATTGTGAAATTCTTCGAATTTACAAGCTATTCAATAAGAATAGCTAAGTTTTAATATTTTGAATAATCAATATGATTTAGGAGATGCTTATCACCTATCTATTTGCAAAATAAAGCGGCAGAGGATCTCTGTGAGAAGATAAAGGACAAAAAGAATAGCAGTGATCCAAAAGCTGGGAGGCCAGTTAGTCAAACAGGCCAGCAGAATTCCACACCATATTGCAAATAAAGCGATTACAATACCGGACAACTGAGCTGTCCAGAATCCGCGAAACAGTCGGGTGGCGATACCAGCCGGGCCCACCATCAACGTGAACACCAGCAGAATTCCAACAACCTGGCTTGCTAAGGTGACGGAAACAGCAAGGATGATCATGAAGGCCGTTGACAAACGGGAAAGAGAAATGCCACGAGCTTCGGCAAGGTCAGGTTGGACGCTGGCAAAGAGCAGTTTTCTGGAATAGAGACCTAAGATACAGAGACTGACTATTGTGAGGGCAATAATCTGGAAGATTTGAGTCCAAGAGATACTGAAGATATTTCCGAACAGAATCGCGGAGGCTTGTCCGGCAAAGCCTTTATAAAGGGCTAAAAATAGTGTTCCGATTCCGAGACAGATGGAGAGTACCATGCCGATTGCCATGTCGCTCCTTTGAATGCGACTACCTGAGAGGCCCATGCCGGCGCCTGCCAAAATTGAAATGATGAGCATGCCGTTGAGTGGGCTGAGTCCAAAAAGTGCGGCGCCTGTGGCGCCGGTAAATCCGATATGTGCTAATGCATGTGCGGCGAAGCTCACGTTCCGAACGACGACAAAGTATCCGACGGCAGCTCCTAAGATGCCGGCCAAGGAGCCGGCAAGCAGTGCGTTGCGTACGAAGTCGTACGAGAGATACTCCATAAAGGTCTTAAGCATGGCGGGCAGTCTCTGTGACGTTGCCTTCTGCTGCGACGATAAAAATTCTCCCCTCCGCTCGGATAACGTGCATTTCCGTCCGATAAAGACTGCTTAAAGCTTCGCTAGTTAAGATACTGTCAACCGATCCAAGCGCCGCATTTCCTCCGGCCAGGTAGAGCACCCGATCCATAATTCCAAGGAGGGGGTTGATATCGTGTGTAATAAATAAAATGGTTGCGCCTGTCGATGCTCGGATTTCTTTAACGCATTGGACAAGGCGCATCTGATTTCTGGGATCAAGACTCGCGAGTGGCTCGTCCAGAATCAAAAGTCGAGGTTTACCTAAGAGCGCTTGAGCAAGAGCAATATGATGTTTTTGCCCCCCGGAGAGAACTGTAAAGGGGCGATGGGCATATTCCATTGCGCCGGCTAGTTCCAAAACTTCAAGCACTTCTTTTTTTAACGCTTTTCCATGCCAGGGCAATCCCCAGTGATTTCCATGAGCGACTGCCGCCACGACAGAAAATGCGCTTAAGGCGGTGCTTGCCAGATTGGCTCTAAACTGAGGCATATAACCAATCAGGTGGTTGATTTGGCCAGCGGGATGTCCGAATACCGAGATTTTTCCAGTGGTTAGAGGCAATAACCCTAAGATGCAATTTGCTAAGGTTGATTTGCCGGCTCCGTTTGGTCCGAAGATTCCAATAAATTCGCCTTGCTGTATTTCCGCAGTAACGTTGGATAGGATTTGCGTACTACCTAAGCGAATAGCAACCTGCTCGAGTAAAAGGCTGTTGGTCACTTGTGGTAACGCCACATTTCTTCGCGCGCTCCTCCGCTCATCTGACGAATTCCAATGTTTATTCTAATGGATTTTAAGCGCCTTTTCTACTTCCGACAATGCGGAAAGCATCCAATCGACATAGTTTTTGGTACCAGGAGGCTGGGTTTCCGTAATTCCCACAATAGAAATCCAATATTTCATTGCAAGAGCCTGTATTCGTTGGGTGGAGGGACTTGTCACTTGGCTGTTATAAAAAAGGATTTTTGCCGTCTTGCTGGTGAGACTTTTTTCGAAATCCGCAGTCTGCGTAAAGTTTGGGTCCGTGCCGTTCAGCATTGCGAGCTGATAGTCATAATTGAGCATTACAAAGCCCAGAGCAGAGGCCATATATCCGAACAAGGGCTCAGTAGCAGTTACTTTCACGCCCGAGGTTCTGCTCTTAAGAGCCGCAATTTTGTCATAGAGGGGTTGCATGGATTGATGGAAAGAGGCTGCCGCCTGAGGCTGGTCCAAAATCTGACCAATTCTGGTTGCCAAGGCGGTAATTGTTTGGGGATTATACCAAATGTGAGGATTCGCGCCGCTTTTTGCGCCGATAAGATCTGCGACGCATACTACAACGCGATTAGGCTTTCCAGTTACTTTGAGCAGTTTTTCCATCCAATCGTCGTAGCCGATGCCATTGAAAATCACTATGTCCGCATCAGTGATCAACTTTGCAGTGGCGGCATCTGCTTGGAATTCATGAGGGTCCTGGTTAGGATGGGTGAGGATACTCACAACTTTTACAGAAGGACCGCCGATTTGCTCAGCAACTCCTCCATAAAAATTTTCGGCGGCAACGATATTGACAGAGGCATGGCCGACAACCTGGCTGATCAACAGCAGAGCAAAACAGAGGCGGAGGTGTTTCACGAAATTCCCCCAAAAAAGTAACATATTCCGACATATTTTGGCATTAATTAACTGTCTTTCTTAGCACTACAGTTGTCAGTTGGTATCATGAACTAAAGTTTTGAGGAAGACTTTTCAGTACGCCGCTTTTTGTGGGATTCCCTCAAAAAAGTAGAGAGTCAGGGAGCGGAAATTTAGGGTTAATTTAAAAGAAACCGACGAAGTCGGTTTCTTCTCGCGTTTAGGAGACCGAATCTGTTAACAGAGAAGAAGAATCTGCTTCTTTTAATAGGTTCTTTATTATAGATAGCCATGGATGCTTTAGTTCAAATACTACGGACCGATGCGATGGTTCCGCATGCTGATATTGCCCAGCTCCTGGATCTTCCATTGGAACAGGTGAAAAGCCGTATTGCTGAATTGGAAAGAGAGGGGATCATATTGGGTTACCAGGCGATCGTGAATCGGGAAAAGTGTGAGAATGGCATGGTCACTGCGATGATCGAGGTGAAAATGACGCTTGAGCGGGAAGGGGGATTTGATCGGATTGCCCAAAGAATTGCTCGTTTTGAGGAGGTCCAAAGTTGCTATTTAATGAGTGGCGGCAAGGATCTTCTCATTGTAGTCGAAGTTCCTAACATTCGTCATATTGCATCGTTTGTTGCGGAAAAGCTCAGCACTATCGAAGCTATTCAATCCACTGCAACATACTTTAGATTAAAAACGTACAAGGAAAACGGCACATTTTATCAGATGGATGTGACACCGGAGAGGTTGACTGTCGCACCATGAAGATCCGGATCTCCGAGGTGGTGAGCCGGATTCCTCGCTCTGGCATCCGGGATTTTTTTGAAATCGTGCAATCCATGCAGGATGTGATTTCCTTGGGAATTGGTGAGCCTGATTTTGCGACCCCCTGGAATATCCGCGAGGCGGCTATCCATAGTTTGGAACGAGGGCGAACGGGGTACACTTCCAACCTGGGATTGCCCAGATTTCGTCGCGCTATTTCCGCCTATATTAAAGAACACTTTGGGGTGTCCTACGAACCACTTAGCGAAATTTTGGTTTCGGTTGGAGTTTCAGAAGCTCTCGATGTTGCTTTACGCGCGTTATTAAACCCAGGAGATGAGGTCCTTTATCACGAGCCCTGTTATGTTTCCTACTCTCCTTCCATTTTGTTAGCGGGTGGCGTGGGGCGAGCGATTCCCACAAAATGGGAAGACAATTTTATCCTCAAGGCAGTTGATGTGGAGAAGGCGATCAGCCTGCGTACTCGCGTGTTAATGCTCAATTTTCCGACGAATCCGAGTGGGGCCACGATATCCGCCGAAGAGTTGGAGCGGATCGCCGCAGTTTGTGTGAAACATAACCTGGTGGTGGTGACGGATGAAATTTATAGTGAATTAACCTATGATGGAGCGTCGCATCATTCAATTGCTGCTCAGCCGGGAATGAAGAAGCGGACCGTATTATTGCACGGGCTGTCCAAAGCATTTGCGATGACGGGCTGGCGTATTGGGTTTGCATGTGGTCCGGCGGAAATCATCGAAGCGATGATGAAAATCCACCAATACGCCATTCTCTGCGCTCCGACTATGGGACAAGAGGCGGGGATTGAAGCGCTGGAACGTGGAGCAACGGCGGTCGCCGCCATGAGGCGAGAATACGAAATGCGTCGGAATGTCATTGTGCGCTCATTAAATGATATGGGATTGGAATGTTTTAAACCTCGCGGAGCCTTTTATGTTTTTCCAAAGGTGAGCGGCACGGGATTAAGCGGGCGCGATTTTTCCATGCGTCTCCTGCAGGAGCACAAGGTTGCTGTGGTGCCTGGTGATGCTTTTGGTTCAACCTGTGGCGAACACGTGCGTTGCAGTTATGCTACAAATCTCGACCAGATTAAGGTTGCAATGGCACGCATGGCTGAATTTATGGATTCCTTAAAATCTTGTCACTTGTCATCTACTCAGAACTGAGGGTTTTTATCAGTTCTTGGGGGAGTGTCCGCGAATTTTTTTTGGCTTGGTTCTTAAAAGTTAATGGTTTGTAGTTACCGGAAAACAAGCTATCAACTTCCACGAACCACGAACCACGAACCACGAACCACGAACTCTATTTGTCCTCTTTTTTTGCCTGCTTGTGTTCATTTTGTGTGGGCGTGTTTCGGCGCAGCAAAATGAGCAAGGTCGAGAAGCGGTAAAGGCTACTCTTATTGCGGATACTTCGGCTGTGGTACCTGGAAAACCCTTCCGAGTCGGCTTATACCTTCGGATGCTTCCCGGATGGCATACCTACTGGCAATATCCAGGTGACGTGGGACTCCCCATAGCCATTAAGTGGAAATTGCCCAGCGGTTTTCACGTTGGGGCATTTCAATGGCCGATTCCCAAGCGGATTACATTGACGGGAGATGTTGTGGATTATGGGTACGAGGGAGAGACCTTATTAATTGCCGAAGTTCAGCCACCAGCTCATTTCAACGCCAAAGAGGTTGTGTTGCGGGGTGATGCGGCCTGGCTGGTCTGTGCGAAGATTTGTGTGCCGGGAGAGGCGAATCTTTCGCTCACATTGCCGGTTGAATCCGATGCTCTGCCTGCAAATGCGGAGATTTTCGGACGATTTGACCGTCAACTGCCCGCTCCCTGCCCGGCATTCCCGGTCACCGTTTCCCAGTCTGCAGGAGGGATAGAGATTACCGCACAGCCCGGTCCCGAAATCAGCAAACTTTCTTTTTATCCCTTGCCAGCAGCAAACCAGAAGATCGGGAAAATCGCGGAAACTCCTCCGATGGGCAAAAGTTCTTGGTGGGTGATCAAGGTACCGACTGTCGGAAATTTACAAGGAATTCTCGTTACAGAGGCCAAGGATGGGAGTCGCAATGGGTACCTGTTAAACAAAATTCCTCCATGCGACTCTGTGGAGGCCATCTCGACACAGCAGACGTTGAACCGCCCAACGACGTCTCCTCTAACCCTTTTTCAGGGTGTTTTATATGGATTTCTTGGGGGGCTGATTCTCAACTTAATGCCGTGTGTTTTTCCTGTAATCTCTCTCAAAATTTTTGGGTTTGTGAGGCGGGCGGGAGAAAAGGGCAAATCGATTTTCCGTCATGGTTTGGCGTTTGCTGCCGGTGTTTTCACATGGTTTTTTATTTTGGCGGGCGTTATCATATTCCTTAAGCAGCGTGGGCATGCCGCTCACTGGGCGTTTCAGTTTCAGAATCCGGCCTTTAATTTTATCATCCTGGCAATCATATTTGTTTTCGCGTTGAACTTGCTGGGAGTATTTGAAATTTATTTGCCTGGCTCGGCAACAACCGGGCTTTCTCGGCTTGGAGAATTACAGGGATTGTCGGGATCGTTTTTTCAGGGTGTCTTTGCCACTTTACTTGCGACGCCATGTACTGCGCCGTATCTGGGAGCGGCTTTGGGGTTCGCCTTCAGCCAGAGCACGGCAGTGATTTTTTTGATATTTGCGTCTGTGGCTCTGGGATTGGCCTTACCTTATCTGCTGCTTTCCGCTCAGACGGGTTGGATACGTTTTCTTCCTCGGCCCGGCATCTGGATGGAACGGGTCAAGCAATTCATGGCATTTCCGCTACTGGCGACGGCTGTTTGGATTTTGATGATTTTGGGAAGTCAACGTGGTCTTTCCGCAGTAGTCGCCGCTCTCATTTTTCTTCTTTGTTTGGCCTTCTGTTGTTGGCTCATCGGGACCTTTGTACAGGCAGGGATCCCAGGATGGGGACGGCGACTTTTGACATTTGCCTCATTGGGAATTATCGCTGTCGTAGCATTTTTTACCTGGCCAACCCGAATGGATCACACTCAGGGAATAGCTTGGCGGCCGTATTCCCAGGTCGCCGTGCGGGAGGCTTTGGCTGCTGACAAGCCGGTCTTTATAGATTTTACGGCGGATTGGTGTTTAACTTGTAAGTTCAATGAAAAGACCGCGATTGAGCGTCCGGCAGTGATTGCGGCGTTCCGGTCCCAGGGTATTGTTGCTTTTAAAGCAGATTGGACGAAGAAAAATCCTGAAATTACAGAAGCTTTGCAATCTTTTGGCCGCGTGGGAATTCCGCTATACGTCTTTTATCCCACAGGGGAACCGAAGATCCCGGTGATCTTGCCGGAAATCCTGACTGAATCGATTTTGCTGAAAAGCTTATCCACGAATCGTATCATGCGATAAAAAACATACCCTCGTAACTGACGTTACGCCCTTTTAGGAGCTCTGGAGGAAAAAAGATCATTCCAACCAACAACGTTCCCTTTATTTGTAGCTCAATTTGTAGCTCAATAAAATGTCGTTTGTAATTATCAGCTTCTAAAAGAAACCAACGAAGTTGGGCGGACTTTATCCGTTTTCTTTAGAAATTTGTAGCGCAAAAAAGATTTTATTTGCAATTGTTGCTTCTAAAAGAAACCAACGGAGTTGGTAAAATGATGCAAAAAAAATCAGGACATGCCTTTCGTTGGACGCGACTCGTTTCCAACAAATGGGAGGATGCCTGGCTGGAACGTCTGAGGGGAATTGGCGATATCGTGATCACGACTCTTTCCAGCTCGCGCAGCGCTCGGTTAGACGTCTATTGTACACAACAAAGAGGACAAGCGCTTCTCAAGCTATTTGGAGGAAAAGTTTCTCGGGTAGACGATTCACAATGGAAGTCGGCATTGGATAGGATATCGAAACCGATTTCCATCCGTGGCAAACTTATTATTCACCAGCAAACTCCGTCTGATTTTCTTACTTCGTCCGGTTCTTTTTCTTCGGCTGATTCTGTCGCGAATTCTCCACAAAATAAAAAAAACGAACCAAGAAAAAGCACCGGACGAAGAAAAAGAACCGGACGAAGTCCGCGCCGGACTCTTTTAGGAGCCGACGCTTGCAGAGAACCTCCTATTGATCTACGGGCTTCTAAAGAAACCAGACGAAGTCTGCTGTTTTTTCCTGCTGAGATGGCATTTGGCAGTGGCGCACATGCTACAACAGCTTCTTGTCTCAGGATGCTTTGCGATCTGGAATCGACTCTCAAGCCCGGATGGCGCATGCTCGATCTGGGAACAGGCAGCGGTATTTTGGCCATAGCAGCTTGTGCTTTGGGGGCTGGGGAAGTGCTGGGAGTGGACTTTGATCCGATTGCCATCCGCATCGCTCGCCGTAATTGGCGCCGCAATCGTACGGGATTAAAAGAAGCGCCTCGGTTCGAAAATGTGGATGTTTTGGAGAATTTTCCCGCTGGTCGATACGAAGTCGTTTGTGCCAATCTTTTTGCTGAATTGTTGATTAAAATCGCACCGCGGATTTTGCAGTCATTGAGTCCCGGAGGCTGGTGGATATTTTCCGGGGTGCTGGCGGAGCAAGCGTCTGATGTGAGTTTTGCGATCCGCAGAGCCGGATTCGGCCAGCCGGTGGTTCGACGCCGAGGCAAGTGGATGGCTGGTATTGTCCAAAAACCGGATTGACGTAAGATTCCACTCGCATCTACGGTGTTCGCCCTTAGGATATTTGGGCATTTCGGTCCCGTGTCTCAGCAAAATAACTTATGAGTGCTCTAAAGCTATTATTGAATCACACTGCTACGATGTCTACCCTTAAAAAATTAACTCTGTCTCAAATGGATATCTCTACACGCGTCAAAGAACTTACTCCCTCCCTTACTCTTGCCATCGATAGTAAAGCCAAGGCTATGAAAGCTGAGGGGATCGATATTTGCAGTTTTAGTGCGGGCGAACCGGATTTTGATACGCCTGAGCATATTAAAGCCGCCGCCATAACTGCGTTGGAACAAGGTATGACCAAGTATACTCCGAGTTCGGGCATTCCGGAGTTGCGCCAGGCAATTTCTGCAAAACTCTTTTCTGACAACAAGTTAGAATATAAAACCAGCCAGATTATTGTCAGTAACGGAGCCAAGCACTCCTGTTACAACGCTATTATGGCATGTGTCGATGAGGGGGATGAGGTCATTATTCCTGCTCCTTATTGGCTCAGTTATCCTGAAATGGTCCGTCTGGCAGGCGGGGTGCCGATTATCGTTCCTACGAAGGAAGAGAACGCGTGGAAAATAACAGCCGAGGAATTTGAAAACGCGATGACTCCCAAGACGAAGATGATTATTATCAATTCGCCTGGGAATCCAACAGGTTCAATATACACCCGGGAGGAACTACGTTCCATCTCGGAAGTTGCAGCAGAAGAGGAGATCTATATTCTCTCCGATGAGATCTATGAGAAACTGACGTACGATGGTGCGGAACATGTCAGCATCGCCTCTCTAACGCCAGAGGCGTACGATCTCACCATCACTGTCAATGGATTCAGCAAAGCTTATGCTATGACTGGTTGGCGGCTGGGCTATTTGGCTGCACCTGAACAGATTGCTCAGGTGATTGACTCCATGCAGAGTCATAGCACTTCCAATCCCTGTTCTTTTGCTCAAAAAGGCGCCCTTGCCGCACTCACCGGCAGCCAACAGTACATTGCCGATATGCGAGAGGAATACAACCTCCGGAGGGAATATATGATCAACCGGATTTCCAATCTGAATAGAATTACAGCTATAAAGCCAGAAGGCGCCTTTTACATACTGGCGAACATTAGTAAACTGGGCTTAAAATCCGAAAATTTTGCAGACCGTTTGTTGAGCAAAGCGAATGTGGCGATAGTGCCGGGTGTTGCGTTCGGAGATGACCGAACCGTGCGTCTGAGCTATGCCACCAGTATGGACGTGATTAAAAAGGGTCTCGATCGTTTGGAAGAATTCTGTCGTACTTTGTAAAAAAGTGGTTACTGATTCCCAATGCATCGTTCTGAAATTCAGAAAGTTGAAGAATTAGCAAATCGATATCGGATTGACGACGGCCGCAATTTCCGAATCGAGGATTCGGACCCATCTGACACGGCGGATTTTTCCTCCAAGGAAAAAGCCGCCGAATTATTGGTTTCCGGTATTCAGCATCTGATCGAAATGCAGCAAAAACTCTATGCTCAAAATGACTGGGCACTTTTGCTCATTTTTCAGGCACTCGATGCAGCGGGTAAAGATGGGGCTATCCAACACGTGATGTCCGGGGTAAATCCGCAAGGCTGCCAGGTCAATTCCTTCAAAACGCCTTCTCCTCTGGAATTAGGACATGATTTTTTATGGAGGACGACTGTGGCCTTACCGGAGCGTGGACGCATCGGTATCTTTAACCGTAGCTACTACGAAGAAGTCCTGGTCGTTCGCGTCCATCAAGCGCTTCTCCAAAATCAACGCATTCCGCAATCCCTCGTCACGGAGCGAATTTGGGAAGAAAGATTCGAAGACATCAATGCCTTTGAACGCCATCTTTCGCGAAATGGAGTAATCGTCCGAAAATTTTTTCTGCATATTTCTAAGGATGAACAGAAACGTCGCTTCCTCAAGCGACTGGAGGAACCGCAGAAAAATTGGAAATTTTCCGCTACGGACTTGAAAGAACGAAATTACTGGGCGGATTATATGGATGCCTACCAGGAAATGATTCGCAACACAGCGGCTTCTCACGCTCCTTGGTATGTGATTCCATCTGATAATAAGTGGTTTATGCGATTAATAGTGGCTGCGATCATTGTTGAGACGCTCCACAGTTTAAACCTCCACTTTCCCCAAGTAACTCAGGATCAAAAACAGCAACTTGATCATGCTCTCCGGATCTTAGAAACAGAAGCGCGATAATAAATGCTAATAAATGCTAATAAATGGAAATTAATGTCATTTTTTGGCTTTAAATAATAGCTTGTAATAGCTTGTGATTTTCGACTAATAGCGGAGGATACCTGTTGAAATAATCAGCGTGGTCGAGCTTCCTTAGTTTTCCACGAACTGGCGTCTTTTGATTGTCATAGTGGATTGAATCAGGATGCGTTCCGCTTTAGGTTATCTGCAGATACTTGTTGAGGGCCATACGAAGACAGTAATTTCCTTAGGTAGTAACTGCTCTGACTATGCCGTTGCATTGTTGATCAATAAATTTTCAGATTTCAAATTTTAAGGAATTAGTTTTTTTGTGCTGCTCAAGCAGTGAATTTTGGGTGACTTATGAATTGGATATTATCATGTTGGAACAGTTTATTATCGGAGGAAAAACTTGTTTTGCCCCGATGTTATCTCATAGAGGCTATTAATCCGTATTTTCACTACACTCTTTTCTTATAAGAATCTTGTGCCAAGACGATCATTAGTCGACATGGGGTTTGCAAAAAGAGATATCAATCTTACTGTCATAGCAGAGAGATTAGGAATCTCTATTTCAACCGTTTCCAGAGCATTACGAGGTTCGAAAAGTATTCATCCGACGACGCGTGAACGTATTCTTGAGGAAGCCCAAGCACTGGGCTACTTGAATGCGCATCGGATAGCCACTGTGAACACGCGAAATATTTTGGTGCTTTCGCAGGCACAACAGTCGAGCTCAGACAGCGTGTACATGGAGGGCTTGAGTCAAGCAGCCGTGCCGTTGGAGGTCAGCTTGATTTCACATCATTATATGTCCGAGAATTGTCATCGGATTTTGGATTCCAAATCTCAACCGATGGCGATGAAAACGGGGGATACTTGCGGGGTGATCCTTTTGCACCGTTGGCCCGAGGAAGTAGTCCAAGTATTGAGCGAAAATTTGCCAGTGGTATCCATTATTCATTCCTATTCAGGTGTTGATTTTGTCGGAATTGAGGACCGCACCGGTATGTTCGAACTTGTCGCACATCTGGTGTCCACCGGGCGCACTCAAATTGGTTTTTTTGGTTTTTGCCCTCAGGTGAATTCAGCATGCGCCCGGTTTGGAGCCTATGTGGAGGCACTAGCGGCGCAGCATTTGCCATTCCAGGCCGAAAATGTCATTCACGTGACTCCGGAGGAGGCCTCTTCGTTTGAACTGATCGATTTTCTTTCCACGGGAAAACTTGTGAGCGCTCGGCGGACAGCCGGAGTAAATGCCTGGATTTGTTCCAATCAGATGCTGGCATATTCTTTGTGTCAGAGTTTACAAAAGGAAGGACTGGCAATTCCTGCGGATGTTTCGTTAGCCGGTTTTCATGGTAATGCACATCCACAGCCGCCCGGGCTCCCATTCCTGACAACCACCTCCGTGAATCCGGAAGAATTAGGGGCCGCAGCTTTAAAGCGGGTGATTGCTCGCGTGGAGAAGCCTCGCCAATCTTGTCGTTCGATTCTCTTTCCTTGTAGTCTATTAAAGGGAGAAAGCACAACGTTCGTAAACCCGCGAGGCTAACCGGCTGTGTTGGTTAGCCTTCAATTGTATTGATTTCCACGGGCTCAACCTTAATGCCCAAACTTTCCAGCCACTGGATTGCCTGTGTGATATCCTCACGCTTCCCTTCAAGTTCTACTGACATAATCCCAATTTCTTCGGTCACACTTGCCTGCCGAATATTGCTGGCGATGGAAAATTTTTTGCCCAACTCATAAATAATGGGTTGAGTCACCAATTTAGTCGGAAAACTGAGCCAGAGTCTGGTGCTTTGCATAATAATTAGTTGGTGGTTGGTAGAGGTTCGTGGTTCTCAGTTGCAAATTGAACACAGGCTGACATCTACTACGCAGAACTGAGAGTTTTTATCAGCTCTTGGGAGAGTGTCTGCGAATTTTTTTGGCTTGGTTCTACGAACTGCGAACTAAACCTATCCTCCTGCAATGGCTGGTAAAATGCTGATTTCGTCGCCTTCTTTGACGGGAGTGGCTTTATCCTGAAGAAACCGGATATCTTCATCATTAAGAAAGATATTAATAAATCGGCGGATGTTTCCATTTTCATCACAAATCCGTTCCCCCAATCCGGGATAGGTTTGATTGAGATGGGTGAGAATTTCTTCTATGGTTTTCCCTTCCGCGGAAACAGTTTCAGCTTCCGCAGTGAGTTTGCGGAGTGGCGTGGGAATGCGAACGAGTATGGGCATAAGAGTTGATGATTTTGAATAACTGACGGTACGCACTTTTAGGAGCTCTGGCAGAAAAAAAGATCATTTTAACCAACAAGGTTCCCTTTATTTGTAGCTCAATAAAATGTTGTTTGTAATTAAAATGTTGTTTGTAATTATTGGCTTCTAAAAGGAACCAACGAAGTTGGTTTTGAGTAACATCACTGAATAAAAAAGATGGCTTATGTGTGGCTGAGTTCAGGGCCGATGCGTTCGTCGAATTCGCGAAGACTAGGGGAGATGATACGAGGTTCGCCACATTTTCCCAGAATAGCTTCCTGAGTTTTTAATCCATTGCCGGTGATGCAAATCACAACGGATTCGTCGCGTGGAATACTGCCGTTTTCAATGAGCTTTTTGGTGCATGCCACGGTTACGCCGCCAGCGGTTTCGGCGAAAATTCCCTCGCATTCGCCGAGCAATCGAATGCCTTCGACAATTTCATCGTCGGTGCAGTCTTCACAAGAGCCGCCGGTATTCCGCATGGTATGGATGGCATAATAGCCATCGGCCGGAGTTCCAATCGCCAAAGATTTCGCAATGGTCATAGGATTGGAAACGGGCTTGATAATGTCGGTTCCACGCTTGAAAGCGCTGCTGATAGGAGCACATCCGGATGCCTGTGCGCCATGAATCGAAAAAGGAGCTGCCTGAACTAATCCAATGAGAGATGCCTCATTATAGGCCTTATGGATTTTGGTAAGAAGAGAGCCGCTAGCCATACAAACCACTGTATGCCGCGGAATCTTCCAGCCGAGTTGTTCCAGAATCTCAAAACCCATGGTCTTAGAGCCCTCGGCATAATAGGGACGGAGATTGACATTGACGAAGCCCCATCCGTATTTTCCTGCAATTTCCGAACAAAGACGGTTGACGAGATCATAGACACCCCGGATACCAATCACATTGGTTCCATAGACCAGCGAAGCAAGTACTTTTCCTTGTTCCAAATCGCAAGGAATCAACACGTAGCTCCTGAGACCGGCTGCCGCGGCATTTGCGGCAACCGAATTCGCCAGGTTGCCTGTTGAGGCGCATGCAACGATTTCAAAACCAAGCTCCCGTGCACGGGAAAGGGCTACCGCGACTACACGATCCTTAAAGGAAAGAGTCGGATAATTGACACTGTCATTTTTGACCCAAAGTTCGCCAATCCCAAGCCGTTCCGCTAGCCGTTCAGCACGAATTAGGGGCGTAAAGCCCACTTGGAGGCCAACTGTCGGTTCCGCATCGATAGGTAGTAATTCCCTATACCTCCACATGGAATACGGACGAGACTCGAGAACCGAGCGATTCAAATCTCGACGAATCGCTTCATAGTCGTACGCAACTTCAAGGGGACCGAAATCAAATTCACAAACGTGAAGGGCTTCTTTTGGATAGAGCCTACTACATTCCCGGCATTTCAGGTTTTTAAAATATGTCTTCCTGCTTGGCTTCATGGTGAGCTAGCAATCAATAGTATTCAGTACCTATCAAAAGTGCAGGGAGACGAAAAATTCGGATCCATCTCATCTGTCTGGATTTGGCACCTGGGCCATTTCGGAAAAATTTCCTTCTATTCAGAAGCTTCCCCCAGTTCAGAAGGTTTCCCTCAAGCGGTTGCCGTGACTTCTTCGGGCCAGTCCCTCGGTCACTCTCGATAAGATTGACTGTAAACTAAAGCGGTACAGGCAACCGAGCAAGTCATTTTTATAGGAAGAATAAGACCCCTAGCTTTTGTTTGAGGCCTTGGTCTTACCAATGGCTGTTAATAGGTATATTGTGCTAACATTTGGAATTTTGTCTGAAGAAGAACACTCTGTATATTTTAAAGGTAGTATAGGGCGGGAAAAGGAATGGGCAGTGAGGTGATGATAAGGGTGTCTCCCCATTTGGAATGGGATAAGTTGGCTAGTTCCGGATCTTTGCAAATTTTACATTTTCACCTGCAAGTCTGGTGAGATTTGGTTCCGGAGGGGGTGCGGGCAGGGGTTGAGTCTTCGGGGGGAGTTTAACCTCTTGTCCCCCTCTCTGGAATCCTCGGTCAGCTTCGCTGCTGATGAAGTCCGTTACTGGGCTTGTTTTTTAAAGTGAACGCGTAATACACGGCGACCATCAGTCTCTATAACCGTCGCCACGTAATTTTCGATGCGGATATTTTCTCCTTTGAGTGGGATATGGCCAAGTTCGACTGTGATATACCCCCCGATCGTGCTGACATCAGGGGAGCCAAAGTCTGTGTGGAGCATTTCGGCGAGTTCGTACAGGGCAAGCGTTCCTTCAACCGTAAATTCCTGTTCATTAATTTTTTGAAATTCCTGCTCTGACGTATCGAATTCGTCCTGGATGGAGCCGACAATTTCTTCAAGCACGTTATCGAGTGTAACAATGCCGACCGCTCCCCCATATTCGTCTACAACAACCGCCAGATGAGCGTGTTTGCTAAGGAAAAGCGGTAGGAGCTTGTCTAGTCGCATCATTTCCGAAACGTGAAGCAGGTCTCTTCGGATAGTCATCAAGTCGGCTTTGCCTTGGTGGACCAATGCCAGCAGATCCTTGATATGGACGAGACCAAAGGAATCGTCGAGATGGCCTCGACAAAGAGGAAAACGAGTGTGCCGGGAATTGATAGCCCGCCGGATTTCAGATTCAAATGATTCTTCAACATCCAAATAGATGACTTCTCCACGGGGTGTCATAATATCGCGAACGACCCGTCGGCGCAGATCGAGCGTATTGATCAGAATTTTCTTCCCCATCGAGGAGACTTCCTTGGATTTTTCGCTTTCCGCAAGTATCACGCGCAATTCTTGCTCACTGTGAGCCCTTTCGAATTCTTCAACTGGCTGAATACGCAGGCAATACTTCAAAAACGCGTTCGAAGCACCGTTTAAGAGGCGTATGAAAGGACTGAAGGGGACATAGAACCATTGAAGAGGGCGGCTTACGAAAAGAGCCGTCGGCAGGGCATTACGGATAGCGATGGACTTGGGAGCCATTTCCCCCAAAACAATATGAAGGATTGTAATAATCAGGAGCCCCGTTGAGATCGCAATACCATGAATAATTGCAGGCGTTTGAATGCCAACCTTAAAGAGAAAAGGTTCGATCATACTGGCTATGTATGGTTCACCAATCCACCCCAATCCAAGGCTGGCCAGAGTGATTCCCAATTGGGTTGCGGAGAGATAGGCATCCAGTCGTGAAGTTACCTTTTTAGCTTCGCGCGCGGCTTTGCGTCCTTGTTCCAGACAGGCTTGCAATTGACTGGAGCGGACCTTGACGATGGCAAATTCAGAAGCCACAAAGAAACTGTTCATCAGGACGAGCAAAAAAATTGCAAGTAACTTGACTAAAATTACTTCCGGAGCATCCCATTCCGTGATAAATCGCCTGCTGGAACTTGGAATCAATGGGTCCATGAATTCATGAATTTTTGAGTGCGATCATTTCAGATCTTGCTTATGGGTTCTGGCCATCGGCGTCACAACCTTGAAAATATCGTGTTCACTAACAACGTCTTTGTAGGTGGCACATTTGTTTTGTCGGGGAAAAACAAATCCGAAAAAACACGCCGTCGCGAGACCGCAATAAAGGGTCGCTTCAAATAAAACCATCGCCAGCTATTGGATAGTGTGTCGATGCCTGATAATGGTTTGATAACGAGGTTGGTACAAGCCTCTTGGCGTTAGGTTTTAAAAATTTTAACGCCTCAAACGGTAAAGGCCGAGGCCTCTTGTCTAGAAATTGAGCGACTGCCCTACCTACCCCGATTGGGAATCTGTTCGAGGAAGCTTTCTCTCGATGGCTTGTTCCTCGCCGGGCAGCTATTCGACTCTTGGGAGCTACCAACTGGATTTGGTAACTCCGGGAATCAGTCCTGCTGAAGCCATTTCCCGAAAGGTAATCCGAGAGAGTTTAAACCTGCGAATAAATGCACGCCGTCGGCCGGTGAGTTGACATCTATTCACCAAGCGAGTTGGGCTAGCATTGCGGGGTAATTGAGACAAAGAAGCATAGTCTTTCTTGGCTTTCAGCTCTGCACGCAAGGCGGCATACTTTTCAACCGTCTTCCGTTTGCGCTTATTCCGTTCAAGCCAGGATTTCTTTGCCATAAAGCTTGGCAGAATGAATAAGGTAACGCTTGATTGCAAGGGAATTTTTAGGCACGCAGATAAGGATGCAATACAAATCCATAAGGGCCTTGGGAGTAGATTTTGGCGAAGCCCGGATAGGTTTGGCAATCACCGATGACTTGCGGATGCTAGCCCATCCGTTGATGACCCTGGATGGACGCGACCCAAAAGTAGCCGAAAAAATTGTGCAAATCGCTCTGGAAAAGGATGTTCAGGATATAATTCTCGGTCTCCCCCGAAATATGGATGGAAGCTATGGGCCCGCAGCCGAAAAAGTTCAAGCTTTTGCTGCCATCTTAAAGGAGCACATGGAACGGCAGTCTGTGGAGTGCGAACACGCAGAAAAAAAGCAATACGCGAAGGAAAAGCAGCATACGGAAGAAAAGAAACACACGAAGTGTGTGCATCTTTGGGATGAGCGATGGACGACCGTTGCCGCCGAGCGGGCGCTTCGCGAATCCGGAAGGAAAACTAAACAGTACAGAAGCGTTGTGGATCAAGTGGCGGCTCAGGTGCTATTGCAAAGCTGGGTGGATGCGCAATCGCCGCCCTCCTGAGGTCGTATATTTTTGACAAGTGCCGCGACTATCTTCCAAATGTTTACACTGTGTTGTCTGGTTAACGTTCATATCCCATGTCATATCCAAGATTTTATTGTGCTAAAAATTTCGTTCGAACAATTGTCGTCGCCATAATTTTAGCTGGGTTTTGGTTGCAACAAACGGCAGTTTTTAGCACGGAAATGCCGGTTGAGGGCAGTTCCAAAGAAGAGGGGGAATCTGATGGAAGCTATTATCATACTTCGGATGGGGCACGTTTTCCATGGCATAGATGGCTTCCCACTGACAAGAACGTGAGAGCGGTCATGATTGCCGTTCCCGGAATGGGGGGGGCTGCTTCTGAATTCGCCTCACTTGGTAGTCTTCTTCAACACCAAAATATTGCTGTTTATGCGCCCGATTTGCGAGGCCAGGGCCTGGATCCGATTATTAAACGACGCGGCTCCGAATTGAACGTTGATCAGCTTCTGACTGATATTCGGGTTGTAGTGAAAGAATCTCAACGCAGATACCCTAATGTGCCTGTCTTTTTTTGGGGAGACAGTATGGGCGCACTCCTTGTGATACGTCTGTTAACTGACAAAGTATCTCCTGTTTCTGCAAAGGGGATCATCTTAGCTGTTCCAGTCGTAGAACTGGCGCATCCTCCATCAACAACTGTTCAAAAAATAATTCAGTGGGGGTCTATTTATTTACCATTCTTACGAATTTCTCCCGAATGGTTCAAAAAAAATCCCGCACGGTTTACTCATGATCCCTCTACCCAACGTTTTCTTGAAAATGTTCCCTATCGCATTAAAAAATTTAGCCTTTCCTTCATGGAGAAAATGAAGCTTTTAATGGTTTCAGCCAATCAGGCAGCGGAGCAGATGCAACAACCAGTCTTAGTTTTGGGTGCCGGAGATGACGATTATATCGATCTTCAGCAACTCCGGCAATGGTTCGGTCGGATCGGTTCCATTGATAAAACCCTGACAATTTTTCCAAATAGCTATCATAAGTTGCTGTTTGATAATGATCAAAAAGCGGTTGAAGCAGCCAGCTTGAATTGGTTAAACCAACGACTTTAAAGAAACAATTTTTGGCATTTTCTCTTATTGAGTGATGTTACGCAATAAAAGGGAGCCTTGTTGGTTAAAATGATCTTTTTTTGCTCCCAGAGCTCCTAAAAGGGCATAACGTCGGTTATTGACCAGTCAAGTTTTAAAAAACCTGCGATGTCAGTTCACCTCTTTTTATCAGTCCCATAATGCGGTTGCGACTGATTATCAGTTACGATGGAACGCCTTTCTCGGGGTGGCAAAGCCAACCCGATGGCAATGCTGTGCAAGACATTGTTGAAAAGGCCTTTTTGAGTATCGTTGGCGAGCGGGTAGTAGTACATGGCTCCGGAAGAACGGATGCGGGGGTCCATGCATTAGGCCAATGTGCCCATGCGGATGTCCCCGAGGGCAGAATGAATTTAGGAGATTGGTGCCGAGCTTTAAATGCGCACTTACCGAGGGAAATTCGGGTTTTGAAGACCTATCGAGCGGATGCGAATTTTCATGCCCGCTGGTCCGCAAAGGGAAAAATCTATCGATATCGAATCTGGAACAGAGACATCATGTCACCCTTGGAATGCAACCGCACTTGGCACGTTCCCGGTCCATTGAACTTCGAACTCCTGTGTTCCAGTGCGGCTTTATTCGAAGGAAAACATAATTTCGCTGCTTTTTCAGCTAATAGAGGGAAAAGATACGCTGGCAAGCAGGGCCAGTCGGAGCGACTCATCCGACGCGTGCAAGTAACTCGCTATACTGGCCGAGACATCCGCCTCACTTTTGTAGGGGAAGGTTTTCTTTATAAAATGATCCGAATGTTAACAGGAGCGGCGATTCGAGTGGCCCAAGGAAAAGAAAGTCCTGAGTGGATCTCCAAGGCACTTGCTTTCCCCGGTGAGACAAAAAAGAACCAATTCGTTGCTCCCGCGCACGGCCTTTACCTTGTCCGAGTTTTATATCATCCCGGCCGTTTTTAAAGCCGAGGCGCGGTCAAAACAAGAATTTGCCAGATCAGATGCCCTGGGTATTTCAAGAAATATTCTGGATCATATTTCCGGAATTATTACACTATTGAATAATAATAAAGTATATAATTAGCTAATTATAGCAATATAATTGCTATGTATTAATAGCAAATATTCGCTATTAAATTGTATATTATACAATTTGCGATTCTGGAATACGCCGATTTGCAATTTTGTGATGTGACATTATATTTTAACATCCGATCTTAAATTGGGTATATTTTTCAAAATCAAAAAATAAAATTGTTTAAAACAATGCGTTCAACATTTTCCAAAAATACTGATCAGCGAAATAGTCAAATTATTCTTACTAACGAACCTCAATCTCAGTCCGTCCAAGATGCAAACAGTGGGCGAGTCAGGCGTCAGACGGGTGACGAAAGGCCCGTTCCTAGTTTAAGAGCCTTATGCTTAAATCGCGTTTTTCAGGCTCGAAGAGAGTGCGATGCCACGGTGGTAGGGATTAAAGGTGCTCTGAACCGCCTCGCGCAAGAAGAGGTGCGAGAGCTTTCTCCGGCTTGGTTCTCAAATGTGCCTCCTGAAGTGTTTGCAGGACTCCAGGGGTCGTTTTATGGAAGGATGTCATTATCTCAATGGCAGGCTCTCAGCGGGGAACAAATCAGCAAGATTCCAGTGCGTGCACCGGAACCAGCTCCTCTTGGGATATCGCAGGCGTCTGCATTGGAGCAAATTCCTATTGAATACATTGCCCGCATGTTGCCTTATCAGATTTCAGGCCTGACAGATGAACAAATCAGGAATTTGGTAGCGAGGGTAAATCTCTTACATCTTTGGCAGCCTGATCAGTTGAGAGCCCTTACAGAACATCAGAGGCAAGTAGTGGGAGAAGTAGCATTTCGAGCAGCGCTTGAGGAAAGTGAAAGGGTTGTGTCGGTTAATGAAAACAATCTTTTGGGACTTACTCACGGAATAGTAGCATCCCAGCCTGCAAATTTTTTTAATAGGTTAACGGCAGAGCAATGGCAATTCTTTCCTGCCAATTTAGTCCCTGCTATTAGCCTGGAGGTAATTTCCCAATTATATCTCTCCACGATTACGAATATATCACCTACGCTGATAGATGATTTCACCACTGCACAAATATCTGTGTTCGGAATTAATTTTTATCGGACTTTATCTCCGTGGCAGTGGGCGGCAATGACTCATAATCAGATATCAGCAATTCCTGGGGATATCCTTGCGCAGTTTGGTCCCAATGAATTTGCCAATCTGAGACCTGCGCACATTGCAGGCCTGACTCTCGACCAAATTCCCCGTTTACCCGAGGGATTCCACAATCATATGCGCCCGGAACAGCTTCGGGCATTTATTGACGACCAACGAGCTGCAATGTCGAGCGAGATGCGGCAGGCAATAGATCAGAGAATTACCAACTCTGTTAATGAAGTGCGTTCTCTAAGGCCAGAAAATATTGCTTCCAGAGACGCAAATTGGTTTAACAGATTGGATATTGATATATTGCTTCAGTTAAGTCCGCAGCAAATAGCAGCGATGAGCGCGAGTGCTCTAAACGGGTTGAGTAATTTTGCTCGCTCCTATCTACTTTTTTCCACTGAGGGGGGGCGACAGCCAGGAATTCGGTATGTATCCATCCCCACTATTGGCCTACTAGGTACAAACTTTTGGCGGAGGCTTTCTCCGAATAATTTTGAATATGTTTCGATTGAGCAGCTCAGTGCAATGAATGCGGAGCTGGCAGGATGGCTGAGGCCGGAGGATCTGGATAGATATATAAATCATTCCATATATTACTTTATGCGAAGGAATGAGAGTGACAATTTAAGAATTTCCTCACTGCCCGCTCTGTTTATTCGGAATCTTTCTCCAGCTGTATTTGCCCGGGGAGATTACCTATTCCGTGCCCTAACACCGGAACAAAGAGCGCATCTGACAGCAGAACAAATCATGGCAGCTGGAGTTTCGCCGTTTCACGGTCGCTCCATAGGGGTCGGACGGATACTTTTTCAAAGAGGACTAGAACAATATCCTTTTTTTGCTGCTGTAAACAGAGAAGAAATCCATCGGTTAACAAGGGAATATCTGAGAGAGATGAGGGGGCATGGTATCGGCGGGAGATTTGAGGGTATTCCGTATCATTTGCTGAGTTCCACGCAGCGAACTTGGGCGTCCGAGGATGCCCCTAATTTTTACCGGCAGGGGGAGAGTAGCTTGCAACAAGTACAGCAACTGCGCAACTTGAGACGCAATGGTGCGGAAATAACGCTTGAGGATCTACGCAACTTTTTGCTTGGTGCGTGGGGAGCGATGACTTCGGCTGACATTCAGGCTCTTCCATTGCATATTATTAGCAATGAAAATTTTTGGAAACAATTTTTACCATTTTCTTCGGATACCATATCTGCGGTGTTAAATCTTCTTGAAAGTTTCAGTACGGAGCAATGGAGGAGTCTCCCGGAGAATATTTTGCGCACTCTTTTCCGTAACCTTAATATTAATGATTTACCCGCATCCGCTATTTCCAGGATTCCGGCAAGGATTTTTAATGAGGCTGAGCCTAACAATGCGCAGCATTGGACCTTGTCCGTCACGGCGGCCTTGACGGGTGAGCAGGTTGCTGAATTAAGGCCTCCTATACTTTCCACTTTCACCTATACGCATGTTAGGGGCATGTCTCCGAGCGCTTTTCAACAACTGAGTCCGGAGCAGGCTGCCGCCATGACGCAGCCGGAGATGCCATTTGCTTTTAATGAGATGCCAGCTCAATTTGAGGGACCGATAGCAGCCCTCGATGAAGATCAACTGAATAATATACCTCCGGAATCCCTTACAGCGCGATTCCTCGCAGGGCTTTCTCGCGGCCAACTACGCCTACTTCACGCAGATCGAATTGCGAATGTTCCTTCGAGAGTCATGGCAGGGTGGACTCAAAGAATGTGGATGGGATTATTAGAACTCATTGTAGACACAAATGGAAGAAACTTGACATCAGATTGGGGAGAAAGTGCGGCAGGCCAGGCGCGATATGCACGATATCGGAACATAGTATCCTGTTTAACTCCAGCTCATATGAGTGTGTTGCGCAATTCAGGATTATTTCCTATTGGGCAATTCTTCTTGGATTGTAGTTTGGAAGCATTTCGTGCAATTCCGGGGGAAGCATTTGCCTATCGAAGTGAGGAGTTTTTCCGTAGCAGACTCCCGGATGACCGAGTTGCGGCAATAATGCCACAACAGGTAAGATACATCAGACCCAGGGCGTTTGCGGCATTGGGGAATCGGCTCTCCCTTTTAAGACCGGAGGTATTTAGGCAAGTCGCACCTGACCAACTGAGAGCATTAGGAGAGGCAGAAATTCGCAGATTGACGACTGCTGAGATCCAGGCAATTCCTGTGGAGACTTTAAGAGGGCAGGGCTACGAGGAAGCGGCAAGATTCTATCGTTCCCTGAATGAGGAACAACGTAATAATTTGACGGAAGAACAAAAGGCATTTTTCACGGATTTAATGAATGGAGTGCCGGTAGACAGAGCGGGTCGAAGAGAAGGAGGCCCAACACCGCCCCCTTCGGGAGGGAGTAGCGGTCAGGGGGGGAGCAGTGGTCAGGGAGGTGCTGGCGGCGCTAGCGGTGGAGCCTCTGGCGGCGGAGGAGCACGACCCAAAGATTCGAGCTTCCTAGCCAAGTTGAAAAGATTGCGCCCTGGCTCATCCACTCAAAAGAGAGCTCACGAAGTGGCCTTTTTGATCTCTCCGCAGGACTTTCGAGAAGGGGGTGCATCCTACCTAGCCCTTCCTCGCATAAAACCACGCTATAACGATATCGATAATCCGGAACCGCCTAGGTATAATTTGGAAGAATATCAGAACGTAGTACCAGGTCTTTCAAAGGATCAACTTCGAACTATTTCGGTTCCGGAAATTCCCAAGATAAACAGGGAGTTTTTCGAGTCTCTTCAGGCCAAGCAAGCGGCTGGAATGAGTGAGGAACAACAGAATGCAATAGGGCATCAGTTTATTAGGGCGGAATCTATCGTTAGCCGAAAGCCGTTTGAAATCCGGGCCGGGAGCGCCTTTACTTACGCGGAATATCGAACCAAGGTACAGACATTAAGCAATTATGAGATACGATCTAACCTTTCGGTCGAAGAAATCCGTCAATTAGCTCAAGATCCGAAGTCGTATTTCCTATATATGCTAAAGCCTGAGCAGTTGCCTAACGACCCGCAAAAAATAGAAGCCATGGGAGAGGATGTGATCAGTATATGGGATGAAAGACATTTTAATTCCTTGTCGTTATGGCAGCTCACGGAAATTTCTCCTCAAATAGTGCGGAAGATGAAGCCGGAATTAGTGTCAAAACTCCAAAAGGGCTTTTTTGATGGCTCCTCCTACAACCGCATTGAAGAGAAGCAAAATTACAAAGCGCGGATACAAGCATTAACAGCGGAGCACTTGAACGCAATGGGTTCGCAGAAGATCGGGCAATGTGGAGCGGAATTCTTTGAAGCCCTAACCCCTGAGCAGAGACGCTTCTTGAGTAGAGAAGACCTTCAGGCTATCCCTCCGAACGTTCTCGAGCAATTGTCGGGAACTTTCTTTGCGAGCCTGTCGCCTGAACAGCTAAAAGGTCTTTTCTCGAATAAAGAAGCAATTCCAGTCATAGCTCGAAAGATTTTGGTAGTAAAAACAATGGAGGAAGCTGGATGGAAGAAGGCACTTTTGGCGAGCCTTGAGGATTGGCAAGTGCAAACCATACCAGCAAACGACATCAAAAAATTATCCGGGACGCTCTTTAGCGCGAACATGCTCAATAACCTCAGCAAAGACCAGGTGGAAGCCCTGAATGAGGAACAACTCGACATGATGGCAGAGGAGTTGAAAAATGTAGATGGGCTATTTGTTTCTCGTCTGACCTCCTCGCAAGTGAATAAATTCAAGGTTGAGCATGTGATTGCCTTAGGAAAGAGAATAGCGATTTTAAGAAACAAAATTGCTGATTTGGCCCCTTCTTTATTTGAAAAGAGGGAAGTAGTGAGCATTTTATTTTCCCAATTACCTGCAGAAGGACTGTATTTGCTAAAAAGCGATCAATTGGGGCGCATCCGTATTGCTGAAATGCCACCCGTGGCCTTTGGAAAGGCATGCGGCAACGGAGGAATAAAATTCTTAAGGCAGTTCGCACCCACTCAAATCAATCAATTAAATGCCACCCAGAGAGGCGCTATTCCTTCCGGGATATATGGACAATTGATTTGGGAAATCTATGAGAAGAGATCAGATGCCCAGATAAAAGAGGATGCCGTAGGGATTACGCCGGCAGAATTTCGCCAGGCACTCTGGGACTATGTATGGGGGCTCACTATGAGCAAAAGGATTGTATTTACCGACAAGGAAATGCAAGAAATCATACGGGGAACATATCGACTCAAAATGGAAAAACGTTTGGGTCCTGGTATGAAAACTATTATTTCCGCTAGTGGCCCTGGTAGCCTAGGCTCTTACTACCAGGTGGATTTACCGGATCCATCGATGTGTGTCCCAGGCGTTCCGGCTAGAGCTGTTGCGCCTAAGGCTTCTGTACAGCGTGTGGAACTGAGAGCTTAAGGGGAATAGTATCTTTGCTATAGCTCTACAGTTGGTGCTAGTGGTTCGTGGTTGGTAAAGGTTCGTGGTTCTCAGTTGCAAATTTTTGGCTGTGGAGTCTGCGAACCACCAACTATAGCATGACCCCTATAAAATGACCATGTCTTGTCGTTCTTTTTGCCTCGCTTGGCTCCCGCCAAGTCTCGCCCCTGTGAGGGGGGCTGTCCGGCAAAGCCGGACAGGCTACCCCAGCCGTTCCCACGGCTCGGTGTTCCCCCAGACCTTGTTTCAACAATCCGTCCGTATCTACAGATATGGCCAGCTTGTTAAAACAAACTCTGAAGAAAAAATCCCGGACAACTCATGTATCATTTTATAGGGGTCATGCTATACGAACTGACAACTGTAGTGATAGAGCGCTAAGCGCTTTTTTCCTCGCTCTATGGGATTGTTGAAGGGTTTGGGATACAAAGAGAGCGATCTGAACTGAAGGATCAAAGCACGCGGCCGATCCTGCTGTCGAGTTGGAAGACTTGTCCTGAGGTATGAGGGAGGGAATGCAAAAATGCGATGAAGCGGGCTGTTTCCTGGACAGTATTCAAACGGTTCAACGCATGATCCTCGGCGGAGCGTTTGAGGTGAGCGGTCATGCGAGTTTCCATAAATCCCGGGAGGACACAATGAACACGAATATTGTCTTTTCCCCATTCGCGGGCTAACGATTGCGTGAGTCCGATTAAGCCGGCTTTGCTTGCCGCATAATTAGCTTGTCCGACGTTCCCAAATTTAGCGCTTCCGGAGGAAACAAAAACTAGGGAGCCTCCGGCTGGACTCATGAGAGGAGCTGCGGCTTGTGCGCAAAGAAATGCGCCAGTGAGATTTACGGCACAGGAAGCATTCCACTGCTCGTTAGTGAGCTTAGGAAGCAAAGCATCGTGTAGCTTCCCCGCACAATTCACCAGCATATCAAGCTTTGACAACGTTCCAAAAAAAGTCCTGATCGAATCCGGACTGGTGACGTCCAGCTCGACACGGGAAGGAGCCAAAACTTTCCATCCTTGGCCCCCGAGTTCAATTTTTAGTGCTCGAGGCAGGTCGCCATCGCCTCCCGTCAAAACACAAAGCGGGGCACATTCGGCAGGCTTCAATTGAGGAGTTTTCAAAATGCCTTAATTAACAAGTTATTTAATTTATTATAAGCCAATTAAAGACACAAATTTCGCTTTGTACCCGTTGCTTCTAAGGATATGAAAGTTATTTGATATCGTGGGACGGCTCGACATGATGGGCGATAGAGTTTTCACCATTTTACTAAATGATTCCGATGCTCAACAGGCTCTTGATTTTTCTCATGCTGAGCATTGGGATCGTTGAGGATAGCAGCAAGGGGATTTCTCCTGACTTGCTGAGAGTTGAAGAGTCTTCGACTCGTTCTTTTTCTTCGACTCCCTTGTTAAAGGACGAAGTCAGGCTGGCTTCACTGACTGAGCAACAAAAGAAGGAGATGTTTCTTAAGGCTCGCGAGGACCTATTTCCCGCACCTCCGTCAACAACAGCGATGCCTCAGTCTGCCTCATCCGAAGCTGAAAAAAAGAAAGAAAGAAAAGCAGGGTCTGTGAAAGAAGCGTCCATAACCCGTGAAAAAAAAGTAAATAATACGAACGGAAGTGCAAAAAAACCCAAAAAAGATGGTGGGAGCAAATCGAAAGACCGGGATGGCGGTTCGCAGAATCAAGGGAACTTGAAAAGCAAGAACCCGGAAAACAGCGGCTCGAAAAATAAAAGTGACTTGGAGAGTAAGAGCGACTCGAACGATAAAAGCGACTCGAAGGGTAAGAAGGGATCGAAGAATAGGAAAGCTTTGCAGAACAGGAGCGAGTCGCAGAAAAAGAACGAGTCGAAGACTCCGCAAACATTTGGAGACCAGGCGCAGTCTCAAATTCGAATCGTTAAATCCGGCTATCAGGAAGATGAAGGCCTGATGCCCACTCCACCTCAGACTGGCAAGAGAGGTGCGTTTAAACGATCTCGCTACTTGACCCCAGCAGTGCGCCGTGCCATCGATCGGGCTCCAGTAAAGCGGGCGCGCTGGAAATACATTATTATTCATAATAGTGGTACCAGACAGGGGAATGCTCGTATTTTTGACATTTACCATCGTCGGGTTCGACATATGCAGAATGGGCTGGCGTATCACTTTGTGATCGGCAATGGGCGTTCCTCCGGAAATGGGCAAATTGAAATTGGCCATCGTTGGCAAAGGCAAATTAACGGTGGCCATGTTGCAAGCGACTATCTGAATAACATTGCTATCGGCATTTGTCTGGTGGGAGACTATAATCGAGATACTCCTACTCCGCAGCAACTGACAGCTCTGGAAGAACTGATTTCTTACTTGCAACGGCGAGTAGGGCGCTATAGAGGTCGGTTGGCTATTGTACTTGGCCATCGGGAGATCAACCCCAAGCCGACCGATTGCCCCGGCCGCAGGTTTCCTCTTCGGTGGCTCCACCAAAAATTTCCTAACCGATGAAAATTGCGATTACTGGTGCGACTGGATTTATCGGGCAAGCAATTTACAATTATCTGGCATCATCGACTTCTCACAAAGCGATTGGGTTTTCCAGACGGCTTCCTGTGGAAAATAAAAGAGCGAACGAATGGAGAAAAGCGGGCGAGACCCTGGATTTTTCGGGTTGCGATGCCGTCATCCATTTAATTGGCGAGCCGATATTTGGCTGCTGGACTCACGCTAAGAAACAGCGGATTTTGCAGAGTCGCGTGGTATGGACCCGGCGGGTTGTGGAGGCGCTATCGCGGACCAAGGAAGTCAAGTGCCTGGTTGCTGTATCTGCCATCGGCTACTACGGTGACACGGGGGATAGCGTCTGTGACGAAAATTCTCCTTCGAGTGACGGATTTTTAGCGGAAGTTTGTCGTGCGTGGGAGGAGGAGAGCAGCCGGGCAAGGGAATTTCTCCGGACTGTGCAACTTCGACTGGGGCTTGTGCTTGGGTCTTCTGGCGGCGCCTTTCCGTTTATGAAGTCCGTTTTTCGTGCGGGCTTGGGAGGGCGACTTGGATCAGGGTTACAGTGGATGTCTTGTGTCCATGTGGAGGATGTGGCCAGGTTGGCGGTTTTTTGTGTGGAACATCCCGAGGTGAGCGGGCCGGTAAATGCGGTCATGCCGAGACCCATTCGCAATAAAGAATTTACCCGCGAGCTGGGCCGGGCGCTCCATCGCCTTGCTCTCTTGCCCGTTCCCGCCTTTTTCCTTCGACGGGCACTGGGGGATCTCTCTCATCTTATTTTGGACAGTCAATACGTGCTTCCCAGACGAGCTCAGCAGGCCGGTTATTCGTTTGTTTATCCCACAGTACGAGAGGCATTAAAGAATTTAGCATAGAAAAAGCAATAAATGCATTCAAGAACGAACGGATTTGGTTATTGACACTCTGCAAGAGGCGGATCATCCTCATTGGCTCGTTCAATTTTTTGTTTTAAATGAAACGCACTTACCAACCATCCAAACGGACGCGCAAGCGGCAGTTTGGCTTTCGTGCACGGATGAAGACAAAGGGCGGGCGGGCTATTTTGAGTCGTAGGCGTCAACGCGGACGCAAGCGCCTATTGCCAAAGGGCGTCGAAATCCATTATGCCCGGCACACCGAGGCTTGAAAAAAACGCCAGGCTACGATGCTATGCCTGTTTCTTTCGTTGGGGCAAAATGGCCAAAGTCAGTTCGGCTAACTTCCGTCAGCGAATTTCGAAAGGTCAGAACACAGGGGAGAACAGTCCATTCCTCGCTTTTGAAAATTTCGTATTTACGTGAGGAAGGGGAGGGCATTCGCATTGGGTTGGTGACATCACGTAAAGTGGGTGGAGCAGTAGAACGAAATCGGGTGCGCCGTCGGCTTCGAGAAATTTTTCGTAGATTGCTCTCGCGGATGTCCTCCGGATGCTGGCTGGTGGTAACGGCCAAGCCCAAGGCGGGCTTAGTGCCATTTTCGCTTTTACAAGAGGAATGTTTGCTTCTTACCCGAAGGCTCTCTATTTTGCTCCCGGTACAATGAGGCAACTTTCCCAGATTCTCGCCTTTATATTAAGAGGCTATCAGTTATTGATTTCGCCTTTACTCCGGGCTCTCGCGGGACCTGGGTGGGGATGCCGGTTTGAACCCACCTGCTCGCAGTATGCGGCAGAAGCGCTGCGGATGTACGGAGTTGGCCGTGGTGTACTCATGAGCATTCAACGTCTTTGCAAATGTCACCCCTGGGGAGGGTGCGGTTACGACCCTGTTCCACGCCCACGATGTGGCCAATGCGATAACTTTCATTCAAATGGATCGTAAATCTTGGATTGGTCTGATTTTATCGGTCGTTGGCCTCATTAGCTGGGTGTACTATTCTAAAACCTACGCTCCAAGCATACAGCATGTTGCGGGATCAACTTTGCCAGCTTCATCAGTGGCAGCAATGCCAACAACCAGCCCCGGCGAAATAGCAGCGACTCCGAACGCTACTCCAATACTCTCAAGTGTTCCACCCGTTCCACGGCTTTCTTCTGAGAATGCTACGCTACAGAGTTCCGTGGCAGACTATCTTTTTGTCAATGACACCGGTGGGATCTCCAAAGTTGTAATTTCTCAGCACCGAGCTGAAAATGGGACCGCTGTCACTTTAAACAATGACGCTCGTTTTCCAATTGGTGCCATAGGATTGAATCCCAACGTGCCTTTGGAAGGATTTGTAATGACGGCGGACGCCAGCGCTCACACGGCGACCTTTACCCGGACCACGGAAAGCGGCATCCAAATTACCAAACGTTTCTTGGTTCCGGCTTCCAAAGAAAAAGCCGATCAATATCAAGTTCAACTGGAGCTCTCCTTTCACAATCCCACTTCGGCTAGCGTGTCTTGGCCTTCTTATTGGGTCGGCCTGGGGGGTGCTGCGCCGCTTCATCATACCGACCTCCCAACCTACACGCAATTCGATTGGTCAATCGGAAATAAGGCAACCGCAATTGATGTGAATTGGTTTGACGGATCTCGAATTCCTCTTTTGGGAATAGAAACGCGTGTGCCCGCTTTAATTTACAGGCAGATTGCCTCATCCCTCGCATGGGCCTCCGTAAGCAGCCAATATTTTTGCACCATTTTGAATTCGTTGAATTCAGCCGGAAGTGGCGTATGGGCGTCTCGAAGTCCGCTACCTGATACCCCCAAATTAAACGGAATTTTAGGTGGCATGGAGCTGCCCGGCTTCAATATTGCCCCGGGACAAACCGTCACACAATCCTTTCTCATCTACTCGGGTCCTAAGGAGCTGCACCGTTTACAAGCTTTGGGCAAAGGACAGGACAGTCTCCTCAAGTACGGTCCTTTTAAAATCGTCAGTGAAGGACTGCTTTGGGGGATGAACAAATTTTACAAGTGGTTTGGGAATTATGCTTGGGCGATTATCGTTTTGACGTTGGTTATTAAACTCTGCCTTTGGCCCTTGCAAAACAAGGCGACTCAAGCAATGCGCCGTATGTCGGCGCTGACTCCAAAGATGACCGAGTTGCGGGAAAAGTACCGCGATGACCCGCAGAAAATGAATGAGGAAATGATGAAGCTGTATCGGGAATATGGCGTCAATCCGTTTGGCGGTTGCTTTCCCATGCTGATTCAAATCCCCATTTTCTTCGGATTTTATTCGATGCTGGGAACCTCTATTGAACTTCGAGACAGTTCATTCCTGTGGATTCATGATCTTTCACAACCGGATACCGTTGCGCATATACTTGGTATTCCAATCAATCTTCTTCCGATCGTCATGGCCGGAACAATGGTCTGGCAAATGGCAATCACTCCGAAAAGTGGCGATGCGGTACAACAGAGGATCTTTTATTTTATGCCGGTCATTTTTCTTGCATTTTGTTATAACTACGCCAGCGGATTGGCCCTTTATTGGACGACTCAGAATCTTTTCTCCATCGTCCAGCTTTACTTGACAAGGAATCAGCCATTACCAAAACTTGAAAAAAAAGGTGTCAATGAGCGGCGCATAGCTGGAAAAACGAAGCGAAAGGGCCTCTGATTCTTAAAAAATTTCCTCCGGCAGCCTATTTCCCAAACGATCTTGAAAACGTCGGAATTGGCCCGGCTATCGCTGCCTAGCTCGGGCGTTCGTTAAAAAACGGGGTCTTTAACTGGTTTTAGATCAAGTCTCTATTTCTCCTGGCACCCTGGCATTCCTTATTTTAAATTCCCTCAATGAGCCAGACACCTGCCGAGGTTCTTGACACAATTTTGGGTTATTTGGGTTTTGCTTGCACAATTGATGAGCAGTATCGAGATGGATATTTGGTCCTACAGGTATTGACTCACGATGCAGACCGATTGATCGGTCGAAGGGGAGAAGTATTGGACGATCTCCAGTTTCTTGTGAATCGTCTTCTTCAGGCACGAGACCGGGATGCCCAGCGTGTGATAGTGGACGTTGAGCACCATCGTGCTATGAGAGACGATGCTTTTATCCACAAAATCAAGCAATTAGCCGAAGGCGTGCGAAGGTCAGGGAGGTCCATCCAAACGGACCCATTGAATTCCTATGATCGGCGCCTAATTCACAACGCATTTCTGAACGACCCGGACCTCGTTACAGCCAGTCCTCTCGAAAAGGCTCGCTTCAAGCGGGTGGCCATTCAGAGAAAAAATAGTTCGTAGTTCCAAGAGGCAATTGATAGTTAAATCCGGGCTGGTTTGATAGAACCGGAGCAATTACAGGGTGATATTCCGCAAAAAAGGGAACCCTGTTGGTTAAAATGATATTTTTTTCCTCCGGAGCTTCTAAAAGTACGTAACGTAAGTTACAATCAGCAAGGATCGGAAACTCTATATGGACCCATCAATCTTTCAACGCAAGACCTGGTGGGCTGCTTTGACCACGCTAGCGGTTTTAATTTTAGCCGGCACGTTAGCTTTGAGCATATTTTTATTAAGCAAGTTAGTGGTCTACCTCCAGGTGCTCTTGATTCCTCTCGCGATGGCGGGTATCATGGCTTACCTTTTGGCACCGGTAATGGTGTGGCTTTGCCGATGTGGGATCTCCCGCGTGTGGGCAGTGATGCTAATTTTTTTAGCCATTCTTCTGGTACTGGTTTCTATCTTTGTTTGGGTGGCTCCACCTGCTTATCGTCAGGGAAGCGAATTTGTTCAGCAGTTCCCGCAATATGCAAATCGCATCAAAGAGCTTATCAATGAGGGGATCAGTCAGCTACAGAGACTCCAGGAGCTCTCCTTTATGCATAAGTCGCAAGCAATTGAAGGAAGCCAAGATCCCTTTTCCGCCTATGCCTCCGGAGTGGTGAATGACATCGTCGTGTGGCTGGAACAATTATTACCAATTGTTGTCGGTGCCGTGGGGAATTTCCTAAAAAACAGTGCGGGCGGAGTGGTGGGGATGGTGGCGGTCCTTCTTAGCTTGGTGTTGGTTCCGATTTTTCTTTTTTTCTTTCTGGTAGAAGGGCCTGCGATCGGATCGCGTTGGATGAATTATCTCCCCTTACGGACTTCGCCCCTAAAAAGTGAGATAGTGGCGGTCCTCACCCAGGTTAATGAATATCTTATCAATTTTTTTAGAGGCCAACTCATTGTCAGCTTGATTGATGGGGCCTTGATTGGCTTTTTCCTGCTTCTGATGGGATTGGATTTTGCCGTCTTGATTGGCTTGATGGTGGCAATCTTAGCGATGATCCCTTACATTGGAATCACCATCTGTTGGGTTCCGGCGTTGATCATTTCGATTGTGCAGTTTGGAGATCCCTGGCATCCGCTCATCGTCACGGTAATCTTCATCCTGGCGAACCAGCTCGATAGCATGTTTATAGCGCCTCGCATCGTCGGAGATTCCGTCGGTTTACATCCCTTCACTGTGATTATTTCCGTCCTAGGATGGAGCATTGTGCTCGGCGGATTCATGGGAGCATTGCTCGCTGTGCCCCTTACCGCTACCCTAAAAGTTCTATTTGCGAGGTATATTTGGGACCATTCCAAGAATCACGCTAAGAGTTCGTTATCAACTGTTGATTGACGGTTTAGTAACTGACGTTACGTCCTTTTAGGAGCTTTGGCAGAAAAAAAGATCATTTCAACCAACAACGTTCCCTTTATCTGTATAGCATGACCCCTATAAAATGATACATGAGTTGTCCGGGATTTTTTCTTCAGAATTTGTTTTAACAAGCTGGCCATATCTGTAGATACGGACGGATTGTTGAAACAAGGTCTGGGGGAACACCGAGCCGTGGGAACGGCTGGGGTAGCCTGTCCGGCTTTGCCGGACAGCCCCCCTCACAGGGGCGAGACTTGGCGGGAGCCAAGCGAGGCAAAAAGAACGACAAGACATGGTCATTTTATAGGGGTCATGCTATAGCTCAATAAAATGTCGTTTGTAATTATCGGCTTCTAAAAGGAACCAACGAAGTTGGTTTTGCATAACATCACTTATTAACCAAAAAGAATCCTGTAATGCCGCTCCTTGCCTACTATCTTCATCATCTGAGTCCATTTCTCATCCAGTTTGGGCCGAGTATCGGAATCCGCTACTACGGTCTGGCTTATGTGCTCGGATTTCTCTGCGGATATTGGCTCTATCGCTTACTTGTTAACCGAGGATATTCGGATATGAAGCCAGCGCATGTTGCTGATTTTATGCTCTGGTGGGTGGTACTTGGAACCCTCATTGGCGGCCGTCTCGGCTATATGTTGCTGTATGACACGCAGGCATTCTTGGAGAAGCCCTGGAGCTTTTTCGAAATTTGGCAAGGAGGCATGGCCAGTCACGGAGGAATGATCGGCCTCATCGTTGCAACTGCCATTTACGCGCGAAGACACAGAATCTCCTGGCTCAATACCGTCGATAATCTTGCCGTCGTTGCTCCGATAGGACTCTTCTTTGGACGTTGCGCAAATTTTATCAACGGCGAACTCTTTGGAAAATCGACTACCCTTTCTTGGGCCGTCCAATTTCCGCGTGAGCTTTATTTCCTCGATCCCTATAAAACCCAATCGATCCTCGACCGAGCCTCTCAAATCCGGCCGGATTTCGGCGCCTTGGATGTTCTCATTGCTCATGTGTCCACCTCTCCTGCACTACAGCATCTTTTAGCAACATCCTTAACGCCCAGGCATCCCTCCCAAATCTATGAGGCTCTTTTGGAGGGCGTACTCCTCTTTCTTTTGCTTTGGATTCTCCGGACTCGTGTTCGGTTGCCTAATGGTATCCTCAGCGGCCTATTTTGCATTTTCTATGCACTCTTTCGGTTCTGCGTCGAATTTGTCCGCGAACCTGATGCCCCCCTTGTTGCGGGAATGTCGCGAGGGCAGTTTTTCTCTCTTTTTCTGATTCCGCTGGGAGCGGGCCTCATTCTTGCTGGGCTTTTGACGCGATCGTATCCTCCAATTTTTCGAAAAACCGCGATTGGAAAGTAGCAATTCATCGGATTGAGCACAAGGCAACGCACTCATTTGCTAACCCGAAGGCTTAAGTCATGCTGATCGCTGGCGGCAATGCCTAACTAATATTTATAAATGCCTCGATTAAGCATAGCAAATGGGGTGTCCGGATCTAATTGGAAAAAGAGGGGAATTTAGATGCCACTTGACTTAGCCTTGCTTATGTATAAGTAAGGATATTAACTGCATAAACTTGCAGAACTGGCATGGAGGTCCGGTTTGACAGAGGAGTTTTTTTGCCAGCGTACGAGCTTTGGCTGAATCCGTCCGGAACTCGTACGTGGGCATTTGTCTCGAACGCTCACAGGGGATTTGGCGGGTGGCACAAGAATACAATCGCCACGCCCCTGATGCATTCGATTCTGGAAAGTTCGGCAGGCGCAGCTAATGGGCGGAGTATTGCGGTGGAATTCCGTCAACCGCAGAGCTTTTCCGGATATCAAATGACTCTTATTCCTGCGGGAAATGACCTGGGATCAGCGCAAGTACTTATAGAATCGGACGCAGGGAATTTGTTTTATATGAGCGACTTTGGTTGGGATGGTAAAGCTGTTCCGTCGTTTCAGACTGGTTTGGTCAGCACACTTGTGATCGAAACCATTTATGGGCATCCCAAATATCGATTTCCGCCGCCTGAAGACGTGATTCGGCAAATTGTCAGATTCTGTGTGGAGTCCTTGGAGGAGGGAGAAATTCCAGTGCTCTTGGGACTTCCTTGGAGCAAAGCTCAGGATATCTTTACGGCTTTGGCCGCGGGAAGTTTGCCTATCGCTTTACATCCGGTTTTTTGGAAGTGGGCGCAGGCGTATGAAAATGCCGGCGGACACTTTTCGCCCTATGAAAAAATAGTTCCCGGAAACCGAAAAAGCTGCGTGTTCATCTGTCCCGGGACTGGCATACAAGAAGAAGGTTTGCTTTCTACTCTTCCACGAAAGCGTATTGCGATCCTGACCGGTGAAGAACCTCAATTACTTCAAGGATTGCATTACGATGCCATTTTTCCGATTTCGGAGCATCCGGATTATGAGTGTCTCTTGCGTCATGTTGAGGCCATCAGGCCCCAGCAGGTGCTGACTTTTCATGGCTTTGCTGCGGAGTTTGCCAGCGATCTTCGGTCGCGCGGACACGAGGCATGGGCATTGTGTTGTAGCAACCAATTGGAATTCTCTTTGAGTACCGTCTGGTTTCCTGCAAGTGTCGCCAAACCGGAATCCCAAGTTCAGTTGGAAAGAACGGGATTTGGAAGGTTTTGTCTCCTTTGCGAAAAAGTTGCAGCCGCCACTAGCCAGCTCGACAAGATTAAGCTCCTGCAAGGATTTTTACATCGATTATCCGATCCTGAACTTTCCCGAGTTTGTGCCTGGCTTACAGGGGAGGCGTTCTCACGGTGCAGCAAACACCACGGAAAGGTGGAATGGGCGGTGATCCGGCAAGCTCTCATTGGAGCTACGGGCCTGCCGGAAGAAAAATTTCAGGCGCTGACGCGTTTTTTTGAAGAACCCGGGGCAATAGCGGCTCAGGTTCTTTTACACCAACTGCCTCGCCGCAGAATGGAAATCAGTGATCTTCAGGCTACCTTCGTACGGTTAAGAGATTTTCGAAATCCATCGGATCAATGCGAATTTCTGAAAGAATTTTTCGCCTCAGTTTCAGCTATGGAGGCTCAGGTGATTGTAAGGATTCTGACCGGTATCGGCCTCAAAGAAAGCCTTGTGGAAAAAAGTATAGCAGCTGCGTTCGCGCGCGATCTCGGTGATGTCTCCGGAGCCAATACCATTCTGGGAGACATCGGCCGAGCGGCGGTCCTCGCCCGGCGGAACCGCCTCGAGACGGCGGAGATGACACTTTTTCGTCCCATCCGCCCTATGCTTCCGAGTACCGAACGCGACTTTACGAAAATTTGGGAAAGAATGTCACGGGGCTATGCATTTTCTGGCTCCATGTGGGTAGAGGAGAAACTTGATGGAATCCGTGCGCAGGTGCACACCGACGGGGTTTGGAGTCAGATTTATACTCGTGACTTGCGGAATATTACCTCACTGTTTCCCGAAATTGCACAGGCCGCCTGTCGCTTAGGGCATCGCGTGGTCTTAGACGGAGAGCTGATTCCGAATGCAAAAACCGAACGACCCGAATTTTTTCGATTGCAAAAAATCCTGGGGCAGCAGGAAGGTGATCTTTTTAGCGATGCTCAAATTTCCACCACATTTCTTGCTTTTGATCTTCTATTTCTTGACGACCTCTCTCTTTTTCGAAAACCACTCTATGCTCGTCGCGCTGCGTTAGAATCATTGGAAATTTGTGAGCCGCTGCGATTGGTGAGCGTATCACGTCCCTCCAATTTGGACGAATTGCACGTGGTATTTCAAGAAGCCTGTGCAGCCAATCAGGAGGGGCTCATTGCCAAGGAAGCAACGAGTACTTATATGCCAGGACGACGAGTTCTTAGCTGGATAAAAATGAAAAAAAAGTTACCAACTCTCGACGTTGTCGTGATTGGCGTGGAATATGGGGGAAAAAATTATGGCCAGAGCATCAACCATCTTATTTTCGCCTTGCGCCGCACGGACGGCTCCTTGGTGACTGCTGGGAGAGTGTGCAACACGCTGACGGAGAATGAGACGCTTCTTTTCGTTAAACAATTCCAAACCACCACGTTATTCCACCACGATCATTATCATGAGGTGCAACCTACTGTTGTCATCGAGATTGTTTTTGATTCGATTCAGCGGAGCACACGATCTGAAAGCGGATTTATCTTTCACGGACCTCGGTTGAGATGTATTCGAGAGGACAAGACTTCCTTTGATGTTGATACTCTGGAAGTTGCAGGCCAGCTTTGCTGCTGACTTCGTCAGCCAACTTCGTTGGTTTCCTTTAGAAGCAAAAATTGCAAACAAACATCTTTTTGAACTACAATTTATGCTCTGATAGCAGTATCGAGCTAGTCTGACTTCGTCAACGGCGAATGTATAGCTAAAATCCTATAAAAGAATCAGATGAAGTTTACGAACGACAAGAATTGTCATGCGGATCAAAATCTGCTATTGTAATACTCCTTAATTTTCATTGATTGGGGGTTAAGGTTAATTTCCCATGCAGCTCAGCCTATTAAAATCGAAAATTCACCGTGCAACGGTGACAGGGGCTTCGTTGGATTACGAAGGGAGTTTGACTATTTCAGCCGACTTGGCCGAAAGAGTTCATTTGCTTCCTTATGAACGGATTATGGTCAGCAATATGAACAATGGTCACCGGTTCGAGACTTACGTGATCTACGGGCTTCCAGGCAAAGGTTGCATTGAATTAAATGGTGCCACGGCGCGTTTAGGTGAGATTGGCGACCGGCTGACAATCATGTCCTTTGCGCAGCTCGAAAAAGATGAGGCTTCTCGCCATAAACCTTCCGTAATTTTGGTTGATGAACGGAATCAAATTGTTCGTGCATCTTACTGAGTCATGTTACGCAAAAAAAGAGAACCTTGTTGGTTAGAATAGTCTTTTTTTGCTCCCATAGCTCCTAAAAGTACGTAACGTCAGTTACTGAGTATTTTCGTTGATGTTTGTCGATTATCAGATGTCTGCTCAACAGCCTAAAAAAATTTCGATCTTTTGCCCCTCTCAAATATCTGGCAACCGAACTTTTTCACAGGCAATAATGACAATTGCGGTCATTGCCCTTATTGAAATTTTCGTTGCCGGGTGGAAACTCGTTCCGGAATTTGTCAGCGAGTTTGCCAATTGGCAGACATCTCGGGAAAAAACACTACTGCTCTCCTCAACAATAGCAGGAGCCTCGCCGCCCGTTCAGGAGGCGAATGCCGCTGCCGCTCTGTCTCTTCGTCGCGGGATCATGATGGAAACCCAAACTGCAAAGGCACTGGCCTTATTGAAGAGCTTGCAGTCTATTCCAAATTTGTCGTCCGATTTACAAGCGGAGATTCAGAACCATATTCGTACACTTCTGACAGACTACCTTTCTTCCAAACAAGCGGATATTGCTGCCAGCTTGGGAACCCGAGATGACGTCGATCTTCAGCTAGGTTCCACATTGGGCATTATTGAATGCAAATTGATGGACGGAAAACCAATCGGTCGGACCCTTCGTGTTGCCATGAAAGCTCGTCCCGGTTCCTCGGTGGATGTCCAAAACATTAAAATTCACGTTTACTTCTACGAGAAGACCAACGATGGCGAGGTTGTGCTGACTGATGCATCTATACGTTCCGAATGGCTCAGCCCTCCTGTGAATTGGAACAATGGAAATCCACAGATCCTGGATGTCTTATACTCCGGACCCCAGGCGTCCCCCAATCCAAATACATTTTACGGCTACGTCGTTGGGATTTATTATAATGGCGAGCTTCAGGATACTCGGGCAGTTCCTGTGAGGTTAGCACGGGATTTTCCACCGCCCCTTTTTTTGACGGCTCCGTCGAAATAGTATCTCTACAGTTGGTAGTTCGTGGTTCTCATACCATCTCGCGGGGTTCCCGTTGAGATCTTTCCACCCCATGGCGGCGGATCTCCCGTGTTCCTGCGGTTTTCCTTTGCATACATGCCTTCACTAATACTCCGGCAGACTCCCTCTTGGCTTTTATTGCTCTGCTTGTCCTTTATTCCCGGACAGGGTCTTTGCCTTCGGGATGCCAGCCTTCGCCCCTCATTTACGGGCTCGGCCTCCGCATTATCTTTTTCGAAGTTTGCTCGGTGTTCACTCATGTTAAGGCCTATCTGCTTCCTTGGGCCACCGATGTGACCCTTTTTCCTGGTGTGCTTGAACGGTTTCGTTGCCTCCTTCGTCCCTCCAGGTGGTTCCGGGTGGAGCAATTAGTTCCCGGTCGGGTTATCTTCCTCCCGCTGGATTTTCCGCGGCTTTTCACGGCGCACGAATGAGTGGATAAGGAAGTAGATGCCTCCACCCCAAACTTCGTGCCGTTTGCTGTAGTAGACATTTAAAAGAAAGGGGCGCAGTTTGAGCTGGAAGACATTGTTGGACCAAATGGAAAGCCAGCATTTTCCCACAACCAATCCCCTCCAAAGGGGAGGTGGGGGGGATTGAGTTGTGGATCAATGGCCGGGGATATGCTTCACTCATTCACCCACTCAATTCAACGAAGAGACAAAAATGAGCGTTTTTACGAGTGCTGGACAAAGATTGTTGCCTGTGCCACAAGATGAAAATACTCCTGTCAAACGTGTCGCGTCAGACTAAAATAAGACGGCGGCACCGGCATGCTTGTGCAATATTTTGCATCTTAGCGTTCCTGTTTTTCTTAGTATCTCTTAAAGCCCAAGTACAGGTAGATCTTTCTTTAGAAAGAAACCTGTATATTGCATACGAGCCGCTGTTGGTTTTTGTCGCCCTGACGAATATGAGCGGACGTGATCTCCAACTGGAGAGCATTGGATCTCAATCCTGGCTTGGCTTTAATATCCGGACAGTTGATGGGAGGTGGTTAGCGCCCTGCAATTCGAACGAATCCTCCGTCACCCTAAAAGCCGGAAGCACTATCAACCGCGTCGTCAATATCACACCACTTTTTCTTCTGAACGATTTCGGCGCTTATCAGATTGCAGCAACTGTTTTCCAGTCCGATCTCAATCGGTATTTTCGATCTTTGCCAGGTCGCTTTGAAATCACCCAGGGTCGTCTCCTCAGTCAACAAGAAGCGGGCGTGCCAAGCAGTAATGAGACTCGCCTAATTTCTTTTTTGGTTCATCAGGTTGCTCAAGGGAGCGCTCTTTACCTTCGTATCGAAGATAAGACTCAGGATGTTGTTTATTGTACTCATCAATTGGGCGGTCTGGTTGCTTATTCCGAACCGGAAATGGCGATCGATAACATGCAATCGATCCATGTTCTCCAAAGCTATGCTCCGCGAAAATTTGTTTATACCGCGGTAAATCTCGATGGCAAAGTTCTGGATCGGCGATCGTATTTGGAAACGAAAACACGACCCGCTCTTAAGAAAAATCTCGATGGTTCCATAACAGTAGCTGGAGGTCATCTTGCTGATCTACCAAGTGATTTTACGCAAAAAAGGGAACCTTGTTGGTTAAAATGACCTTTTTTTTCCTCAGGAGCTCCTAAAAGTAGGTAACGTAGTTACCAAGTGATTTTACGCAAAAAAGGGAACCTTGTTGGTTAAAATGACCTTTTTTCCTCTGGAGCTCCTAAAAGTGCGTAATGTCAGTTACCAGTACAGCTTACAGACGGTTTTACTGAAACTGATATTCCCTCCAAAAAATAGCAAGTTACAAACGTAAATCTTGTATTATCAAGATGATGTACGATATTCTGATTTCCCAGTTTGTTGCCCTCCCGATTGAAAAAGCTGAGTACCAATGCCCCTCTTTTAAATCAAATCGACCGTTATGCCGGAGCATTCGCATGCTTTTTGCTAACGACTTTGCGGCGATTGCGGCAGGAACAGGAATGCCGCAAACCCAATAAAATTCTTTTACTAAAATTAGCTGAGCAGGGCTCCACGGTACTTGCGCACGAAGCAATTCAAGAGGCGGTCAAATTGGTGGGACCCGAAAACGTCTACTTCCTATTATTCGAGGAAAACCGGTTCATTCTAGACCTGCTGGATTTGATTCCTTCTCAGAATGTCCTCACTATTCGTACAAAATCCGCTGCTACCATGGTGCTCAGTTGCCTCCAGCGGCTGTGGCAGATTCGGCGACTTTCCATCGAAGCATGTGTGGATATGGAATTTTTTATGCGCAGTACCGCCGCTATTACATATCTGACAGGCGCACGAATTCGTGTAGGCTTCCACACCTATTTTGGAGAAGGCCCCTATCGCGGTGATCTAATGACACATCGCTTGGTCTACAATCCTCACATTCACGCTAGCGATACCTTCACTAGCCTTATCCGTGCTTTGGAATTTCCTGCTAGGGAATTCCCGGCATTTCCCGTGAAAGCTTCAGGTTGTGTGTCATTGCCACCCATGATCCGGTTTGGGAGCGAAGAACGGCAAGAAGTCAAACAAGTCGTTAGTGCCGCATCGGGAAATGGGGAAGGTCCGCTCATTTTATTAAATGCCAATGCGAGTGATCTCGTTCCATTGCGTCGCTGGGATGAAAAAAATTATGTGGAACTTGCCAAACGCATCATTTCCAATTTTTTGGACATGCGAGTAGCTTTCACCGGATCGCTCGCTGAAGCGGAAAGATCCGAACGATTAGTCCAATCTGTGCAATCTCCTCGATGCTTTTCCCTTTCCGGGAAAACCACCCTCCGGCAGCTCTTAATTGTCTACCAACTGGCTGAGGTACTTGTAACCAATGACAGCGGTCCGGCTCATTTTGCGGTTCTTACCCCGATTGATGTGGTGACACTCTTTGGGCCCGAAACGCCATTGCTTTTTGGAGCTCGTTCGCCGCGCAACCACAGTCTTTGGGCTGGGATTGCCTGCAGCCCCTGTATCAATGCCTTGAATAATCGACAATCTCGCTGTCGCAACAATGTCTGCATGCAAATGCTTTCCGTAGATCTTGTGTTTGAAACACTATGTCAAATCATTCGAAAAAGAACCGCACTGAACAATTAATGATGCCGATCGGCACTATTGAAAGAAAAGAAGCAGGAATACAACGAGCCTGGCTTGTTTTTCGTGTCCTTCTCATTCTCTTGGCGGGCCTCTTTGTATTTTCACCTACATTTCACGGCGGGTGGCTTTGGGACGACGACCAGGAGGTCACAGTGAATCGCAGTTTGAGAACTCTTTCTGGGCTTGCGGATATCTGGACAGGGCGTATTTCCGCGGATTACTTTCCGCTGAAATCCACCTTTCTTTGGATTCAGTACCAACTTTGGCAACTGAACAATACAGGTTATCACCTCGTGACCATCGCGTTCCATCTTATCAATTCGCTGCTTGTGTGGCTGCTCTTTCACCGGCTTAACATTCGGCTGGCGTGGATCGGCGGACTTCTCTTCTGCATTCATCCTATTGTCGTGGAATCTGTTGCTTGGATTTCTGAGCAGAAAAATACCATCTCTCAATTTTTCTTATTAATTTCGATGTTGGCTTATCTGCGGTTTGATGAGCGGCACAATTTTAAAGACTACTTCTTCGCAGCCTTATTTTTCATTGCTGCGGCGCTGTGCAAAACAGCCGTCGTTATGCTACCATTTGTTATGCTGCTTTACTGTTGGTGGAAGCGGCATCGTATTTCGAAAAAGGACATTCTCTTTAGCATTCCGTTTTTCGCTATTGCTCTGGGTTTTGGACTACTCACCATTTGGTTTCAATTTAATCGAGCAATTGGAGAGGAAGGAATTCCGGTTGGGGGTTTTTTGTCCCGGCTTGCAACGGCTGGGATGAGCACTGTGTTCTACCTTTCCAAAAGTATTTTGCCGGTCGATTTGATGCCGATCTATCCACGTTGGGAGGTGGACACTCCCACATGGATTCAATTTCTTCCGGGGTTCCTCGTGCTGGCAGCCATAGTGTATTTTTACAGGAAGCGAGCCACATGGGGGCGCGACGTTTTCTTTGGGTTCGGCTTCTTCTTGCTCAATCTAGTTCCGGTTATGGGCTTCATCACGATGTCTTACATGCGGATCACCTGGGCCGCGGATCACTTTTTGTACTTGCCGATAATAGGCCTGCTAGGACTTTTCTGCGGTGGCGTCGGCCGGCTTTATGATGTGGCCTCGGCAGCCAAACGGCTATTCCTTGAAGGCGTTGGGGTGGGTGTATTCATCCTCTTACTATACACCAGCTTTTCGTATGCCTCCATTTTCGTAAATGAGGAAGTCATGTGGTCTTATAACCTTAAGCAAAACCCAAATGCGTGGCAGGCTCACAGCCGATACGCTATGATGCTGATTAATAAGGGCGATTTGGGGGCAGCCTATTCCCATCTTTTAGCAGCCGCAAAACTTCGTCCGGATTTGGCGGAAATTCGTAATAACCTTGGAGTCATCCTTCAAAAATGGCATCGGATGGACGAGTCACTGGAACGTTTTCGTGAAGCAAGAGAGCGTGCAATCTGGGAACCTACCTATGCAATGAATCTTGCAAATGCTTGCATTTCCGCGAGGAAGTACTCGGATGCAATGATCGTTTTTAGTCAACTAGTCAAAATGCGTCCCGACAATCCTGTGATGTACTGCAACTATGGAGCTACTCTTTATATCATGGGTTTTCGTGAAAAAGCGATCGAACAGCTCCAAAAAGCTCTGGAACTAAATCCCAAACTGGATAGTGCTCGGGCCAATTTGCAGGCGGTACTTGCAAATGTTCCTCCCACTCAACTACAGTTTTCGAAATAAAAGTGCGAGCCCATATAATTATAATTATTGCTTTGGTCACGTCCGGCAAAAAAAAGTGACCTGACTCTATAGCAAAGCCCGTATAAAATGATTACGCCTTTGCCGCCCTTTTGCCTCCAAGCTTTGTTGCAAAAAATAGTCCGTATCTACAGATATGGCCTCTTTTTTGCGTCTTGCCTGGAGCCAAAATTTCAGTCAAATCCATGATCATTTTATACGGGCCTTGCTATACTCTTTTTCAATCGTCCAGTTTTAGGGGGTCAGGTCAGAGGTAGATTGGTACTTCCGCTTTCTTAGCAGCTTTGCGCAGATCCTTGTCTAATGTTGCAATCGGTAGGCTGAGTCTGCGTGCCAACTCGAGATATTGAGCATCGTATCCGGAGAGCTTGAACTCTCTGGATATCGCGGCAACTGCCAACTGGACACCAGCGGGAGCTGACGCGTCGAGTTCGATAGGCAATTGTCCCAACTGATAGATAAAGCTCGTAAGGGTAGATTCACCAAATGCGCCAACATCCTCAGCGCACCGCAGGACATGGACAATTTCTGTATACCAGAGCGCCGGGACCGTTGCAATTGCAGCAACATCAAATGAATCGAGTACCGCATCAGCATAAGTACGGTCAGCTACTGATCCCTCTTGCATGGCCCAGCGGATTGTGACAGAAGCATCCAGGACAAAACTGCTTGCCATCAGCGTCGTCCTCGCAGGCGCATTTCAGAGAATTGTTCTTGATTAATCGTAGCTGTGCGCATCGCCTTGATTGCAACAATTGCTCTTCGCGCCCGTTGAGTGGCCCGATTGGTGTTGGGCACCAGATCAGCCACAGGTTCACCTCGATTTGTTATCGTAACCCGTTCGCCCTGCTGTACCTGTTTGATGAGTGTAGCTAGTTTTGTTTTTGCCTCATAGATACCGTATTGGTGCATAGGTGCCTCCATTTTTATGGCATGATCTAGTCTACATACTAGACCAAATTATTGCAAGTGAAAAATATCAGGGTGTAGTCTATGAGAACTAGTCACCTGCGTGGGAAATATCCAACTAACAACTTTCCGGATTCTTGAATGGCATGAAGGATGGCTTGATGAAATTGCTCCTGTTTTAAAAATTCTTCTACCCGAGATACAAGTTGTTTCCAGCATGTTTCGCCGCAACGTTCATGAATACTTCGACCGGCAAGGATTGCAAAACGTCGTTCCAATGGGAGAAAATAAAGGAGGATGCCATGTTGTCTTTCGAACCATGTCAGGCCCATTCTTCTAAAACGGCGGTTTGCACGATGCATGATATCGTCTTTACGAAGGCGGCGTCCGGAAACAAAGACGCGGACCCGGCCGATCGTGTCTATTTCGATGGAACGAATCGCATGAGTGATGGTTGTCTCATCGAGCTTATTTAAAAACGTCTTAAGTCTCATAATAAGAGCATATTAAACAAATATCTGGAAATGAGGCGAGTACTTGTTACCTAGTGATGTTACGCAAAAAAAGGGAACTTTGTTGGTTAAAATGCTTTTTTTTGCTCCCAGAGCTCCTAAAAGTGCGTAACGCAGTTACCTAGTGATGTTACGCAAAAAAAGGGAACTTTATTGGTTAAAATGCTTTTTTTGCTCCCAGAGCTCCTAAAAGTGCATAACGCAGTTACCTAGTGATGTTACGCAAAAAAAGGAACTTTATTGGTTAAAATGCTTTTTTTGCTCCCAGAGCTCCTAAAAGTGCATAACGCAGTTACCAGCCGCCACTGGCTCCACCGCCACCAAAGCTGCCACCCCCCCCACGGAAACCGCCACCACTACCAAAACCTCCTCCATCATCATCATCATCTCTGCGACCACCAAAAAATGGCATTCCCCAAAATGGTGTTCCTGAAGCTCCACTAAAGGGCCCGTACATATAGCCTCCTCTATTGCGTAAAAGCATGAGAAAGAAAATTAACAGTATGGCACCAAAAAAAATCAGTGCGAGGCCTTGTGAGGAGGAAATGGCTTCCGTCCGTTGTGCATTGGCTAGACGTCCGTTGCCACGATATTCTCCCCGAGTTGCTGCGATAATGGCATTGATCCCGCGTTTGATCCCCCCAGCAAAGTCGCCTGTTCTGAACACCGGAGCAATTTCCTCTGTAATGATTCGATGAGCGGTGATATCCGGCAGTGCTCCCTCAAGACCATAACCAACCTCGATTCGCATTTTGTGAGAGCGGACAAAAATAAAAAGTACAACGCCGTTGTCCCGTCCCTTTTGTCCCACCCGCCACGCTTCAGCCGTACGTTGGGTGAAGTCTTCCAAGGCTTCGCCTTCAGGAATATCCGGAAAAATAGCCACAAGAACCTGATTGGACGTTGTTCTTTCGTACTGGCTGAGTTGGTGATTAATCTGATTTGCATCAGATTCGGAAACCAGGTGGCTGGGATCGAAAAGATAGGTAGTGGGTTTTGGGGGGATATTTTCCGCTAGCGCTACCGAGGTGCAGAGACAATGGCTGAATATCACCAATATCGCCAGCATGTTAAGAGTCCCTACACGGATCGTGAGAGGAAAACGCATAAAAGGCAGTTAGATCACGGAGTGACAGATCCTGCGGGAAGTGCTGGTGTGAGGGACGGCGCAGGAATAGCAGGGGTGGATACTGGAGTTGGACCCGGAATACTGGAATTAAAATTTACCGCAGGTGGCTTTTCTGCTCCCTCCTGAGCGGAAAAATAAGGCTTTGGTTGGAATCCTAAAGACTTTGCATAAAAGACAGCGGGGACTGTCTGAATCGCATTATTGTATGCCTGTACGGTTTCATTAAATTTTCGGCGCTCTACGGCGATCCGGTTCTCCGTGCCTTCCAGTTGTGTCTGTAAATCTTGGAAATTGGCTGTCGCTCGCAACTCAGGATACCTTTCCGCAACGACCAGTAAGCGGGAAATAGCCCCTGAAAGCTGCTCCTGCGACTGTTGGAATCGCTTTAAAGCTTCCGGATTATCGGGCGCAGTTTTTGGGTCTAATTGCACCTTGTTAACCTGTTGACGCGCTTGAATGACGCTTGTCAACGTCGATTTTTCAAAGTTAGCCGCTCCTTCTACTGTCCGAACCAAATTCGGGATGAGATCCGCCCTTCTCTGATAAACATTCTGTACATCGGCCCAGCTTCGATCCGTTGCCTGCCGCAGAACCACAAGGCGGTTGTAATATTCGCATCCGCTAGTTCCCAACACCATTGCCAACATTGTGACGATGCCGAAAAAGGTAAGGACAGTTTTCATCTGTATTTATTAGAGGAGAGCAATGCCTAAATTAGCTAAAATAGCCTGGTTGTGTAAAGGCTTTCCCTGAAAAAACCATAATTTTTGAGCATCGCTGTTGCTTATTCAGGTGGAGATCGAACTTTTTTGAATCACCCTGGGAAAGAAAGATTCAGAAGAACATTCATGGATTAAACTATTAGAAATAAAAAATTTATAATTTATGACTGCCGTTACGCATTTTTAGAAGCTCCGGAAGAAAAAAAGATCATTTTAACCAACAAGGTTCTCTTTTTTGCGTAACATCACTTTGTAATTAAGGAAAACCCTTGATTCTATTCCCCTCAACCAGCAACCGATTTCGCCAATTTCGTAAAGCGGCAGGGATAATTTCCCAATTCCCTGTGGTTCCCCATTAAAAGTGGAGCCATGGGGATTCGAACCCCAGACCTCCTCAATGCCATTGAGGCGCTCTACCAACTGAGCTATGACCCCATACCAACTGCGCGGTTTCCATCCTTTCAACAAACCAGATCTTCTCGGCCTTTATCTAGTGTGTCAAAAAAGCACCCGCAGGAAATACTATTGTTTTCCTGATCGGGCAAGGAGAAGTTTCAGTGGTTTGGGCCTCAATTTCCGGTCGATTGAATGCTAACGGGCTACTTTGGAATCGCTTGTGAAAATCACTCTGTCGATATAGCTCTACAGTTGTCAGTTGGTAGAGGTTCGTGGTTCTCAGTTGCAAATTGAACACGGGCTGACATCTACTCAGAACTGAGAGTTTTTATCAATTTTTTGGAGAGTGTCCGCGAATTTTTTGACTTGGTTCTTAAAATTAATGGCTTGTAGTTGCTGGGAAGCAAGTTATCAACTTCTGCGAACTGACAACTGTAATGATAGATTGAGAAAAGGCTGCCGGTTATTAGCCGGGGGTATCTTGTACCTAAGCTGTGGTCTTTCAAGTCGCCAAGACAGGTCATAAAAGCAAACTAGCGGTTTCAGCAATTTATGAAAGCAAGTTTGATGTCGGGGGTTTGGATTCATACAAAATCTTCACAGCTAAGTAATAGACAAGTTAACCTAATAATCATCGCTGATAGGAGTAACAAAAAAATATCGGTTTTAAATGAATCTCACGGCATCAAGAAACGGGACATCCCTCTTGGCACAAAGCAAAATCGGACTACCTCTAATAAAAGCGGCAAAATTAATAGTCTCGTTGTCAAATCTCGTGATAAACACCAAATTTTCGGGGGAAAAGAAGTCAACTCTCGGCTGTTGAAGGAAGCGCTGAGAGCGGAATCATCACAGAAATGCGAGAAAGACAATTATCAGGGTGATAGGTATCAGGAGCAGGATTCGGGCAGTTCGAAGAGTCAACCGTTGAGTCGTCAGGTTAAGCCCGAAGGAACCGGCACTCCTCAAGATGCAGAAGGCTTCTTATTGGATTCTACGGAAGTATCGGAAACCACACATCGAAAGGATCAAGCTGCTTTATCCGACAACTCCGGCGGAGATGATGCAAGCAACTTGCTAAATTCGAATCAATCGCCCGTTTTTTCTTATCAAGTCCCATTGACTCCCGAAGGCCACTATGTCGAATATTCTGGAAAATTAACTAGACGGGACACGACTTATTTTCGGGGGAAAGGGGGTTCCATATTCGAACAGCCGGGACAATGTATGAAACCTCATGAAACCGGTCCCAAAAGTCTGTTAAAAACCAATGCCGTATGTCTTATTGGGGTGATCATTGCGATCCTGTTGATGCTCATGTTCATGGTATTAAGGTAATGGAGTCGTTACAGGTGGCTGCAGGGTTGGAATGAGTAACTGACGTTACGTACTTTTAGGAGCTCTGGGGTCAAAAAAAGACTATTCTAACTAACAAGGTTCTCATTTTTTGCGTAACATCACTTAGTAATAGCATATAAAATATAATCCAAATAACTCAGGCACTTAATTATTTATAAAAAAAACGCGATGCATTCTTGATCTTGACGAACTTGTAGGAAGAGGTTTTCCTGTGGGCCTTCCATGCGAACTACGCTCTGCTTTTTCTTTTTAATAGGATTGCTGTGCTTGTTAGCTGGCGGCAGCCTGCTTCATGCAGAGGTAGGGGAACCGATAGAGAGTTTCCCTCGACCTCTTTCCAGTTATTCGGATGCCGGACTGCGGCCTGAGGCGCAACTTTGGGACCGATTGCGGACCGAACCCCTCAATGGCGTTGCCACGTTGATATTCATCTTAGCCATTCTTCACACCTTTGCGGCGCCCAAATTTATGGCGTTGTCGCATCGGTATGCTGAGAAAGCGGATCGGATTTCAACAGTGAACGGAGAAGACAAAAAGAGCCGTGGCAAGTGCGATCGGCTTCGATTTTTTAGTGTGATGTGCCATTTTCTGGGGGAGGTGGAAGCGATTTTTGGGATTTGGCTGGTGCCACTGGCCTGTGTGGTTGCTGCGGTGAAGGGCTTTCCTACAGTTTTTAAGTACTTGGATGAAGTTCGTTTTGCAGAACCGATATTTGTAGTGGCCATCATGACCATGGCAGCATCGCGCCCCATTTTGCGATTTACCGAGAATTGCTTATCTGCGGTGGCTTCGTTGGGAGGGAAATCGGTGGCGGCCTGGTGGCTTTCTATCCTGACCTTGGGGCCGTTACTGGGTTCGTTTATTACAGAACCCGCGGCAATGACAATTTGTGCATTGCTGCTTGCAGACCGTTTCTTTCGAGCAAACCCGCCAATGACCCTGAGATACGCAACGTTGGGGCTTTTATTTGTAAATATTTCCATCGGAGGCACTCTAACTCATTTTGCCGCTCCACCAGTCGTCATGGTTGCATCCAAGTGGGGTTGGGGCATCGGATATATGCTCCAATCATTTGGTTGGAAGGCAGTCTTGAGTATTCTGATTTCCAACATCCTCGTCTTTTTTGTTTTTCGTCGTAGTTTGTTTGCTCTCTCTATTACAGATGCTGATGACGATCGAAAACAGCGCGTTCCAATATGGATTACACTTGTTCATATGGCAATGATTGGTTGGGTGGTGTTTACAGCCCACCACTCACCAGTCGTGATCCTGAGCTTCCTTTTTTTCTTAGCCTTTGTCCTTGCCACGCCCGGCCATCAGGGGGAATTCGATCTGGTCATCTTTCGCGGTCCACTCTTAGTAGGATTTTTTCTTGCGGCCCTAGTTATCCATGGGGGATTTCAACAATGGTGGTTGGCGCCAGTCATGCAAGGCCTTGGACCTTGGCCCCTTATGTTGAGCTCAACGGTTTTGACTGCATTTAATGACAATGCGGCGATCACCTATTTGGCATCCTTGGTGCCAAATTTGGACGATTCCCTCAAATTTGCCGTCGTGGCGGGTGCGGTGGCTGGGGGTGGCTTGACGGTGATTGCCAATGCGCCCAATCCCGCCGGACAAACCTTGCTACAGAGATTTTTTGGAGAAGACGGCGTCCATCCTGCCTATCTATTTGCTGCTGCGTTGGTTCCTACTCTCATAGTAGGAGCGATTTTGATGCTCTTGCCCTAGCTGCCGACTTCGGCGGTTTATTTTAGAAGCATGTAGTTATGAATAAAGTCCTTATTGATCTACAAGTTTCTAAATTACAGGAATCTGTATACCATGCGCGAAAAAAGGCATTGCAACAACCGTTTGCGAATCGTACGAAATTGGGACACTTTATATATCGTATTGTGACACTGCCCCGACAGTCCAATACAGACGTTAACTATCCATGAACAGTTCTTTTACGGCCCGTTGGAATGAGGCTTTATTGGACGAAAATTATCAAAGGTGGCAGCAAGATCCCCAGTCTGTAGGAGCGGACTGGAAAGCTTTCTTCGAGGGATTTGAGCTTGGTGCCACGCAAACCAGTAAAAACGGAACCAGAATCAACGGCGCTCCTATTGTTGCCCAAGATGCTATCGCTTTCCAATCGAAGGTGGATGCATTGATCTCTGCCTATCGCACCTTAGGGCATTCTGCTGCTAAAATCGATCCACTTGCTGAGAAACCGCGTGAACAACCGCTTCTCAGCCTCGAGAACCTTGGCTTTGAAACCACCGATTTGGACAAAACCGTCCGCGGTTTGAGTGACAAGCAAATGACGCTCCGGGAGCTTATCCAAACTCTCGAAAAAATCTATTGTGGGACAGTCGGTGCGGAATTCATGTACATCCAAGACCCTCAGCAAAAAAAATGGGTGTTAGGCCGTCTGGAGAGTTCAGAAAATCACCAGAGTAGCCAGGACTATCGTGACGTGTTGCGAACGGTCTATGAGGCGGAAACTTTTGAGCATTTTCTTCACTCAAATTATGTTGGGCACAAGCGGTTTTCTTTGGAGGGGGCGGAGTCTCTTCTCGTCGCTCTGAAAACCATTCTCAATAACTGCGAAAAATCCGGTCTACAGCAGCTTGTGATTGGAATGGCGCATCGTGGCCGCCTCAACGTGCTGGCTAACTTTCTCCAGAAGCCGTTGGAGATGATCTTTAATGAGTTTAACGATACCTATGTTCCGGATTCCGTCGCAGGGAGTGGTGACGTGAAGTATCACCTAGGCTATCAGACCATCCAGAAAACTTCTGCCAACCACGAAGTCCAAATCCATCTCGCCCCCAATCCGAGCCACCTCGAAGCAGTCGACCCGGTTGTGCAAGGTAAGGTTCGAGCGCTCCAACGCATCCTGAACGACACCGAAGAACGCAAAAAAGTACTTCCGATTTTGATTCACGGTGACGCCGCATTCGCCGCACAGGGTGTTGTAGCCGAAACCCTAAACATGTCGCAATTGCCCGGTTACCGGACGGGAGGAACCGTTCACATTATCGTGAACAACCAGATTGGTTTTACCACCTTGCCAGCCGATGCACGGTCGACGTGTTATTGCACCGATATTGCTAAGATGGTTGAGGCACCGATCTTCCATGTTAACGGCGAGGATCCATTGAGTGTTGCTGTTGCAACGGAAGTCGCGTTGGAATTTCGTCAGAAATTTGGACGGGACGTGGTTGTCGACATGGTTTGCTTCCGGCGGCACGGCCATAATGAAGCTGACGAGCCTACCTTTACTCAGCCTAATCTTTATAAGAGAATTAAAAATCATCCTTTGCTTAGTGACATTTTCCTCAAAGGACTCGAAAACAAGGGAGTCATTCAGCCTGAAGAAGCAATTGCTCTGAAGAACAAGGAAATGAAAGACTTGGAGGAAGCTTTTTCACGCGTTAAGGCAGCCGGTGCGAAGAGTGCCGAAACTTTGAATAAAAGTGACGGTGAACAGAAACCCGCATTCGCCGGCTCCACCGCAATTTTTCAACCATCCTATTCGCACGAACCTCTGAACACGGCGATCGATGCCGCAATGTTGGCGAAAATCGTTCATGCACTCACCACCGTTCCCGATGGCTTTCGGGTACTTCCCAAAATTCGACGCATGTTATTGGACCGAAGGCGCCAGATTTGGAAGGACGGTGGTCCCTATGACTGGGGATTTGCCGAAGCCTTGGCTTTTGGAGCCCTCTTATTGGAAGATATCCCGGTCCGGCTTTCGGGTCAGGACAGTCGGCGTGGTACATTCAGTCACCGCCATAGCGTGCTTTACGACGAAGTCAATCGTGAGCGGTACATTCCGCTGAAGAATCTTGACCCGGGGCAAGCCCAATTCTGCGTTTATGACAGCCCCCTTTCAGAGTACGCCGTGCTAGGTTTTGACTATGGCTACTCGGTGGATTACCCATCTATGCTTTGCCTTTGGGAGGCTCAGTTTGGTGATTTCGTGAACGGCGCGCAGGTCATGATCGATCAATTTATCGCATCCTCCGAATCCAAATGGCAGAGACCCAGCTCGATTGTCATGCTGCTGCCCCATGGTTACGAGGGGCAAGGACCCGAACATTCGAGTGCGCGCCTGGAACGCTTTTTACAACTTTGCGCAGAAGAAAATATGCAGGTGTGTAACCTGACGACTCCGTCACAATATTTTCACGTTTTGCGTCGTCAAATTCATCGCGGTTATCGGAAGCCATTGATCATTATGACTCCAAAAAGCCTGCTCCGTGCCGAGGAGGCCGTATCAAAAACTGAAGAGTTTACCCAGTCGCGCTTCTTCGAAATTTTGGATAGCCCGGGCCATGATCAGCCAGACAAGGTCCAACGCATCATTTTTTGCAGCGGTAAGGTCTATTACGATCTCCTTCGCTATCGAGTGGAGAACCAGTTGAATGACTCAGGGGCGTTGATCCGCATTGAGCAACTCTATCCTTTATACGAAGAAAAGGTCGTCCGTATTTTTCAGCGTTACAAAGGAGTTTCGCGGGTGATATGGTGCCAAGAAGAGCCACACAACATGGGAGCATGGTCCTTTATTTTTCCAAGACTTCAAAAATTGCTTGGTCACGAAATTCTATATGCCGGCCGGCAGGCCAGTGCGAGCCCGGCTGCAGGTTCGACATCAGTACATAAAAAGCAGCAAGCCGAACTAGTGAAAACGGCTTTTACATTGTGATGTTACGCAAAAAAGAGAACCTTGTTGGTCAAAATGGTTTTTTTGCTCCCAGAGCTCCTAAAAGTGCGTAACGTCAGTTACACTATAAAACCATCGTTGCATTATTTTACTCATGCAGACTGAAGTCAAAGTTCCAGCCGTCGGCGAATCGATTACGACAGGGATCCTATCGACCTGGCACAAAAAAAATGGAGAATCCGTTCAGGCTGGCGAAATCCTTTTTTCATTGGATACGGACAAAATCTCCACCGAAGTCAATGCGCCTGAATCGGGTGTGGTAGCCACACTGGTGAACGAAGGAGATGAAGTTCATATCGGCCAGGCGGTCGCTACCATTGAGACAGAAGTGGGCGTCGCTCCTACTCCTAAACCGGCAGCCGCTCCTTCTGCTGCGCCGCCTCAGACGACATCGGAGGAGCCGCCTAAGCAGCAGGCTAAATCTCTTAAGAAAGAGCCTCCGGCACAGCCGAAGACGTCTGAGGTAACCCCGAAAGGCTCTCAAGAAGTTACCACTGCCATTCCAGAGGTTACTCGGCAAGTGGCGCAGGAGTCTGCGCGTGTCACGCGGAAACGTCTTTCACCGCTTCGTCGAAAAATTGCCGCACAATTAGTTTCCGCCCAGCAAACAGCCGCTATTCTCACGACGTTCAATGAATGTGACATGAGTGGGGTGATGAAGCTTCGAAAAGAGCTTCAGGAGGAATTTCAAAAGAAACACGGAGTTAAATTGGGCTTTATGTCCTTTTTTATCAAAGCTGTAGCGGATGCCCTACGCGCCGTTCCCGCACTGAATTCCCGGATAGAAGGAGATGAACTCATTCAAAACCACTTTTATAGCATTGGAGTAGCAGTGGGCACCGAGCGGGGTCTCATTGTACCTGTCATTCGTGACTGTGACCAAAAATCCTTTGCGGATCTCGAACGAGAACTTGTGGGATTTGCCACCAAGGTACGCGAGGGTAAGGTGGCCCTTGAAGATCTTCAAGGCGGCGTATTTACTGTGTCCAACGGGGGTGTCTATGGCTCCCTGCTGAGCACTCCAATTCTAAACCCGCCGCAGAGTGGTATTCTCGGGATGCACAAGATCCAGGAAAGGCCGGTTGCGTTTCAGGGGCAGGTTGTCATCCGACCGATGATGTACCTTGCTTTGAGCTATGACCATCGAGTCATCGATGGCCAGGCAGCGGTTACTGCCTTAATTCGTATCAAGGAGTGTATTGAAAATCCTGCTCGACTCCTTTTGGAAGCCTAGCAGCGGCGGGCTTTCATCTGGTTCCTTTAGAGGCTTGCAGTTCGAAAGAGGCGTTGTTTGCAATAATTGTAGTTCAAAAAGATGTTTATTTGCAATTTTTGCTTCTAAAGGAAACCAACGAAGTCGGGCTTCTAAAGGAAACCAACGAAGTTGGCTGACGAAGGCAGTTGTGTTTTTCGTAAAGCCTACTACCTTATTGTGCTGCTATGGAAACCGTCCTTGAGATTGGCAAAGTTGTCCTGATCTGTCTGGAAGTTTTATTAATCTTTAACCTCCTGATAGTTGTTCACGAGGTGGGGCATTTTCTTGCCGCGCGTTGGCGAGGTTTAAAAGTAGATAAGTTCGCACTTTGGTTTGGACCCGCCTTATGGAAAAAAACCATCCGGGGTATTGAATACCGGATAGGTTGTATTCCGGCAGGAGGATTTGTCTCGATTCCGCAGATGGCTTCTATGGAAGTTATTGAAGGAAAAGCATCTGATGTGGGAAATCTTCCATCCGCTTCTCCAAAAGATAAGATTATCGTCGCTTTTGCTGGGCCGTTATTCAGCTTCTTACTTGCAGTAGCCTTTGCGATTATCGTTTGGGGGGTGGGGCGGCCGGTAGGCGAAGCTGAAACTAGCGCGATCGTCGGTTACGTGGATCCACATGGCCCGGCAGCAAAAGCAGGGATTCAAATGGGGGACAAAATTCTTAGTGTTGATGGGAATCCCGTTGTCCGGTTTGCTGGGATGGAAGAAGTTTCCGACAGCGTGATTTGGAATATCATCCGTAGTATCAATCCCACGATTCCTATCGTTGTGGAACGGGAAGGAAAGCAGCTTTCTTTCGAAGTCGCCCCGGTGATCCCTGAGAACAAGGGAATGGGGAGACAGCACCTCCGTCAAATTGGCATTATGCCGGCTCAGCTACCCATCATTGCCAAAGTTTTTGAAAATAGCCCCGCAGCGGATGCTGGTTTGCACAGAGGAGATGCCATCGTTGCCGTGAACGGACAACGCATCTACAGCGTGAGAGCATTTGCTGATACCGTAAAGGAGAAAAACCATGAGCCGTTACAATTGACCGTGCAACGTGCCGGCCGTACTTTTCAAGTAATGGCAACTCCACGGTCTCCCGATGGGGATCAGCGACCTCGTCTGGGAATCCTTTGGGATGATCGTGGTGTCATCGGAATTACTCATCCCAACCCAGTGAACCAAATTATCGCTAGCGCCAGCACAATTTGGAAAACCCTGTCAGCAATCACCGCTCCCCACTCGGAAATCAAAGTGCAGCACCTGAGTGGATTTGTAGGCATCATGCGGTTATATTACATGAGCTTTGTGGCGCCTGAGGGTTGGAGGATGGCACTCTGGTTTAGCGTTGTACTGAATGTCAATTTGGCTATCCTGAATTTACTGCCGATTCCTCCCTTGGATGGGGGGCACATTCTCGTTTCCTCGATTGAAGCGATTAGACGAAGACCGATTAAACAAAGAATATTGGAGAGAATTCAAGCTGGATTTGCCTTGGCTGTGATTGGACTGATGTTATACCTTGCCTTTTATGACATTCAGGATCTTCCCTGGAAGGAGCAAAAAACAGCAGTGCCGGAAATGAAGTTTTCCAAATAATCCGCAATCTGTTTGAACTGACAGGCAATTTTATATCCTAATCATTAATACCTTATGACGGAGCCTTTCCGCTATAAAAAACGCTGCAGTCGTCCAGTAAAAGTTGGGGGAGTCCTGCTAGGAGGTGAGGCGCCGATCCGTGTGCAGTCGATGATTACTGCGGATACGATGGATACCGAAGCCTCGGTGCGCGAAGTTCAGGAACTTGCGGCGGCTGGGAGTGAGATTGTGAGAATTACGGCGCCCACAATTAAAGACGCCCGAAATCTCGAACATATCAAGAGAGAGCTTTTATTGCGAGAAATCGACGTTCCACTAGTCGCCGACATTCATTTCAAGCCCGAGGCAGCCATGGAAGCCGCAAAATGGGTGGAAAAAGTACGCATCAATCCAGGCAATTATGCGGATTCAAAAAAATTTGCCGTCCGGGAGTACAGTGATGAGCAATATCACGCTGAACTGGAGCGTATTCGAGAGCGCTTAAAGCCTTTGATCCTATTTTGCAAACAACGCGGAATCTCCTTACGGATTGGCACCAATCATGGCTCTCTCAGTGATCGCATCATGAATCGATATGGGGATACGCCTCTGGGCATGGTAGAAAGCGCCCTGGAGTTTACCCGCATTGCTCGCGACCTGGATTATCACGACATTGTATTTTCCATGAAGGCCTCTCAGCCGAAGGTGATGATTGCGGCCTATCGCCTCCTTGTAGCAAGATTGGTCGCGGAAGGACCCGATTGGAATTATCCGCTTCATCTGGGAGTGACCGAAGCTGGCGACGGAGAAGATGGTCGAATCAAAAGTGCCATTGGAATTGGCAGCCTTCTCCATGATGGCCTAGGGGATACGATTCGTGTGTCTCTGACAGAAGATAGCGTGCATGAAATCCCCGTTGCTCAGGCACTGATCAGGCCGTACCTGCATCGTCAGGTTGAAGATCCAATATTCGAATCTTTGTCTCCTTCATTTGACTGGTTTTCCTACCGTCGGCGAGGCTCATCTTTTCTATGCATTCAAGAATTTTCGCTTGGCAAACAAGAACCAATTCGGGTCTTTACCACACAAGCAAAATGGGATGCCGTCGAGAATCAGCGAGCCCAATTAGGGGATTGCCAACCTGAAATCATTCTCGAGTCTGCGCAAGTGTTGAACGTTGATCCAAGAGATGATAAAGCGATCGAATTGTTGCAAAATGCAATCTGTCCGCAACTTGTTACCGTAGCGGATGGGTTGAACATCTCGCCAATCGCAGCCTTCCGCTTGCTGGCTGCACGAATTCCGGAACATCATCCGATTCTACTGAAAGATACTCTGCATCCGCAGCAAACAAAGAAACAAGATCCCTTATCCATTCTGTTACAAGCCTCAACCAACATCGGGTCCCTTCTTTGTGATGGCATAGGGGATGCCGTTCTTGTGCAAGGTGAGCAAGATGCTGAAACCTCTCTGCGATTGTCTTACAATATTCTTCAGGCGGTGGGTGCGAGGATCTTTAAAACCGACTATGTAGCGTGCCCCTCTTGCGGCCGGACACTTTTCAATCTTCAGCAAACAACGGCTTGCATTAAAGAGGTGACTTCGCATCTCAAAGGAGTCCGGATTGCAATTATGGGTTGCATCGTCAACGGCCCCGGCGAGATGGCCGACGCAGACTTTGGTTACGTCGGAGGTGCACCCGGAAAGGTAAATCTTTATGTGGGTAAGACGCCGGTAAAATTTAATGTCCCACAAGAGCAAGCCGTCGAACGCTTGGTCGATTTAATTCGAGAACACGGGAAATGGGTGGAACCGTGTGCGACTATTTCACCTAAAAACGGCAGTAGGAAAACGTGATCCGCTGCTAAAAGAAGTGGAAGATGCAGGATAAAAGTTGTCAAAGGGGATAAAATCAACCCGAGAGAAGCACGGTAGTTTTCGAGGCGGTAAAGAACCGAGCCATTTATAGCGAAATTCGTGTAAAATGATTACGCCTTTGTCGCCCTTTTGCCCATTCCCTTACACACAAAAGCAAGAGTTTTGGGAGCGTTCTGAGCTAATAGCGATGGCAAAATCCATGACACGTTGCAAACCTGTCCAGAGAGATTTGACGCCTGGTTCACCATCGCACTTACGTCCAAGAAAGCCGCCAAAACTAGCAATTAAGCGGATTACGGTATTGAGCGGAGGGGGTTCTTTAGGGATGGGTTTGCGCGCGACAATATAGGCTGCATGCCACTCTTGTTGATCAAATACCGCTTCGCAATCCATGTTGGGGCAAGTTCGCCCCAAACGCATCAGCATCTGAATGCGCCAGGCGATAATCATGAAGAAGGCTAATACCAATTCAAGCCGCTCAATGCTTGAGAGCTGCAAGGCTTCGACTTTACAACCATTTTTTAACACATGGAAAAATATTTCAATTTCCCACCGACAGCGGTACCAGTCAATTAACTCCGCCGCTACTTCCAGGCTGTGAGCACAACGGTTGGTGAGCAATCGCCATTCCAGAGCTTTGGTATTCACTGGAGCCCCTATTTCTTGTGCCCAGAGTGCTGTGGTCTCTATCAATTCTCCCTTGGCAGAACGCAAGGTACAACGCCGAGATGACACTTGTTGGCGGACCTGCCGTGCGGATTGACCCTTCTTGGCAGGTAGAGTAAAGCAAATCTCACCAAGTATGTGCTCTTTGGAAAATCCGTCCCACAATTTGTCCTTTTCTCCCACAACTTTACGGTTATGCACTGCACGAATGAGCCAGTCCACTGGCGTCCCCATTGTTTGTGCTTGGGCCATTAAATCAATGAAGTCACCTTCCCGGTCAGCCACATACACTAAACGTGTATCTTTATTATGTAGAGCCTGTTCTGCCAATCGTTTATAACCCTCTACCCATCGGCAGCTTTCTTTATTACCCTGCGGTAAGCTTCGGCTCAATTCCCCTTTCTTATCGCGTACCCATATCCAGGCATCGAGTAAACCTAACGGCTCGCGTTCTGGACTGACTGCATAGGTCGGATGCAAATATAGTCCGCGTTGTGCATCATAACTTAATTTCCCCAATCCATCGATTTCTTGGCCGTTGAAGTCCAGTTCTGTAGTATCTTGAATGCAGAGCACCACTGGCCGACCCTTCATACGTTGATTGGTACAGTTAATGTGAGGCGAGAGGATATCTTTCCAGCCAATATTTTCTTGTGCAAAAAATCGATACGCCGCCTGCGTCTCCGCCCATCCCTTGCAGGCTTGCGGTATGCTCATTGCTGGCTTCTCTCCCAACAGCTCCAGCAGCTTTACTGAGCGTTTGTTCAACCGTTTATCTCCAAGATCTATTGCCGACATCTCTTGTGCTGCCCAATGTTTGTCCATCTCCAAGACTTCATTCTCAAATCTTTTCTCTCGCTATCAGCTCTTTTGGGTTGCTTATACGGTTTTTATTTTGTGTGTAAGGGAATGCCTTTTGCCCCCACTCATTGTTGCAAAAAATAGTCCGTATCTACAGATATGGCCTACTTTTTGCGCCTCGCCTGGAGCCAAAATTTCAGTCAAATCCGTAACCATTTTACACGAATTTCGCTATAGCTCCAAGCCAACGACGAAAATATGTGTCAATGGAAGGGTCCATCGTTCTTGAGAGCTCCGTTGCTGAGCAATAGAGAAAAATCGACTTAAAATATTACTAATCAAGGTAATCACACTGCTGTCAATAGATGCCATTGTCATGTTGCAAGCCGACTTTTACGGTTTGTTGAGCACTATAGCGAATGAGTCTGGCAACGCCACCCACTCCTACTTTGTTAACAGTCTTGGGGTGGTTTTTGTCGTATATAGCGAAATTCGGGTAAAATGATCACGCCATTGTCGCCCTTTTGCCCTCACTCATTGTTGCAAAAAATAGTCCGTATCTACAGATATGGACTACTTTTTGCGCCTCGCCTGGAACCAAAATTTCAGTCAAATCCGTAACCATTTTACACGAATTTCGCTATAGCTGGCCGTCCATTAAATAAGCACTTACATAATTTTGCGCAACAAGCAGTTGCGCGTAAATTTCTAAGAACTGGCCCTACCCCTTTAAAGAAAGTAGATTTTTTCTTCTCAAGAAAAAAATTCTTTGAAGGCGGATTTCACTGATTTAACGTAAATTGCTTACAAGGGAAATATTATCATTTTGGAGACACCCGCTAATTGCTCAATGGAGTATAAGCTACCCATTCAAGCCAGTTGAATATTTTCGAAGATGTATTTTTTTAGTTTCCGTCACTTACTAAGTAATTCTATTGAATTAGTTTGTATATTAGACATTCAAGCTCTTAATCTTAAAAGAACTAATCCAAATATTATTTTCAACTCATTTAGCATTTATAGACAAGGTACTTCATCCTTCTTCAAAAAATTAATCACTATGCATCTTTTTTCCAGACTTTCAGCCGGATCTTGTGTCCTTGCCATTCTAACATTTTCTCAAATTGTTTATGCTAAATTAGATAATCAAAATCTGACAAACTCTCCTGTGAGTCATTGGGTGGAGCCTGGAAGTTTGAGTAATACAGTCCCAACCATTGGAAATACGGAACCCCTGAACAAAAGTAATCTGGAAATTCCGAATGTCCTTTCCTCAACTGAAATAGGGAGCACTCAGACCATCAGATCTTTTCAGTCGCAGAGTGTCGCAAAAATGAGTCATGGAAATCCGGTCGGAATAAGCATTTTTCCGGTAGCCAAATCCTCGGATACTGTCCCTCTGGCCAGTGAAAACAACATCCTGGTGAAAACTGCAAATACAGGACTGAAAGCAGGCGGAGGTAATGGAGTAGTAAATTGGACAGGAGGCTCTGGACCGGCCGATTGGAGCGGCAATAACTGGGGTGGTCATTCGCTTCCTGGGAGTGGTGACACAGTAAACATTAACAATGGTAATACTGCAAATGTCGGTTCTTCTACTCAGGACGGGAAGTATGGCACTCTCAATGTCTATAATAATATCCAAAACAAGGGAAGCGGACTCCTAATATCCGGAGGAAATCTGGAGGGTGCAGAGACAGTCATATCTGGAAACAGCTCTGTCACCGTGACAAGCGGTAAATGGACGAATCACGGAAATGTGTATGTGGGAGGAGGTAGCCAGGGTGCTCAAGGCACATCTACCCTAACGATTAGCGGCGGAGAAGTAAAAACAGATGGCTATTTCAACGTCGGTGTTAAGGATAATCTGGGAACCATGACAATGACAGGTGGCAAGGTTACTATAGGCAAAATATTGCAGGTTGGAGGCTATGGACTAGATCTCGGCGGGGGTAACCCCGGCACAGGAAGCTTGCTGGTTAATGGCGGAGAGATAGATGCGAAGCAGATAATCATAGCTCGAATCGGCCAAGGTAGTGATACTAGTACTATGACGGTAAAAGATGGGATAGTGAACGCAGGGCAGTATCTGTTTCTTGGTGCTAATTCACTTCCCGGCGGTAAAGGTTTAGTAGAGCTTGATGGTGGGGTAGTGACCGCCGGATATGTTGGATTCGGCTATTCAGATAACACCGATGGCGTCATTAAACTTAATGAAAACGCCCTGCTTGCAACAAATTATCTCTATAAAGAACAAGGTAATAAGAATCGTGCAAATTTTACATTCAATGGAGGGACGTTGCAGGCACAGAGCGACAGCATAGATTTTATTTATGGATTTGGTAAGGATGAATTAGTTTTGGGTGAGAAAGGTGGAATTATTGATACTAATGGTCACTCTGTGAGAGTGAAGTCGGCGCTGAGTGGAAATGGGGATTTGAACGTAACGGGGGGCGGCGGCTTGATCCTCTCGGCAGAGAATACCTACACAGAAATAACACACGTCAATACCAATACTACATTGCAGATTGGTGATGAGGGAGTTAAGGGTTCTAAAGGAACTACGGGCTCTATTACGAGTGATGTAGATAATCAAGGAACGGTGATCTTTAAGCGTTCTAATCAACTGTCCTACAACAATGTTATTTCAGGGACAGGCACAGTGGTGCAAGCTGGCAGTGGAGAAACCGTTCTAAAAGGAAACAACACCTATTCGGGAGACACCTTTGTGGAAAAGGGAACTTGGTCGCAAGGAATGGAAAATGCATTTAGTGCACAATCCACAGTGAAAGTTGCCAAAGATGCTAATTTGAACGTGGGAGGATTTGATGGGACCATTGGAGGGCTCGTTGGAGAGGCGGGAGCAAAGGTCACCAACAGCAGCACAGCTTCGAATACCCTAAGCGTGGGAGCTAATGGCAGCAGCACCACATTTGCTGGCACTATTGAAGATGGAAAGGGAAAATTTGCCCTGACAAAAATAGGCAATGGAACGTTGACCCTTACCGGTGAAAATACCTACAAGTACGGCACTACCATCGAAGACGGCACTCTGCAAATTGGGGATGGAGGGACCACGGGTTCCATTCAGAGCGACGTGATAAACAAAACAAATCTTGTCTTTAACCGTTCTAATACTGGTATTTATGGGGGAGCAATTTCCGGAGAAGGCACAGTGGTGCAAGCTGGCAGTGGAGAAACCGTTCTAAAAGGAAACAACACCTATTCGGGAGACACCTTTGTGGAAAAGGGAACTTGGTCGCAGGGAATGGAAAATGCATTTAGTGCACAATCCACAGTGAAAGTTGCCAAAAATGCTAATTTGAACGTGAGAGGATTTGATGGGACCATTGGAGGGCTCGTTGGAGAGGCGGGAGCAAAGGTCACCAACAGCAGCACAGCTTCGAATACCCTAAGCGTGGGAGCTAATGGCAGCAGCACCACATTTGCTGGCACTATTGAAGATGGGAAGGGAAAACTTGCCCTGACAAAAATAGGCAATGGAACGTTGACCCTTACCGGTGAAAATACCTACAAGTACGGCACTACCATCGAAGACGGCACTCTGCAAATTGGGGATGGAGGGACCACGGGTTCCATTCAGAGCGACGTGATAAACAAAACAAATCTTGTCTTTAACCGTTCTAATACTGGTATTTATGGGGGAGCAATTTCCGGAGAAGGCACAGTGGTGCAAGCTGGCAGTGGAGAAACCGTTCTAAAAGGAAACAACACCTATTCGGGAGACACCTTTGTGGAAAAGGGAACTTGGTCGCAGGGAATGGAAAATGCATTTAGTGCACAATCCACAGTGAAAGTTGCCAAAAATGCTAATTTGAACGTGAGAGGATTTGATGGGACCATTGGAGGGCTCGTTGGAGAGGCGGGAGCAAAGGTCACCAACAGCAGCACAGCTTCGAATACCCTAAGCGTGGGAGCTAATGGCAGCAGCACCACATTTGCTGGCACTATTGAAGATGGGAAGGGAAAACTTGCCCTGACAAAAATAGGCAATGGAACGTTGACCCTTACCGGTGAAAATACCTACAAGTACGGCACTACCATCGAAGACGGCACTCTGCAAATTGGGGATGGAAGGACCACGGGCTCCGTTCAGAGCGACGTGAAAGACAATTCCAACTTCGCTTTTAACCACTCTGATAAAGTGGTTTACAATCACATCATTTCAGGAACGGGCAATGTCATTCAAGCTGGGACAGGATCACTGGTCCTCAAAGCTGATAATACCTATACAGGTATCACGGACATTCAAGCCGGAGAAGTGGAGATGGAAGGTTCGCTTGCCAGTAGTGAGGTAAACATTCATCGGAACACAACCTTCAGCGGAAATGGGAGCATAGCAGGCAATGTCCAAAACTCCGGTTGGTTTAAGCCAGGAAAAGCCGATCAGGTTGGCACAATTACCCTCGGACACGATTTCGTGCAAACTGCTGATGGAAATTCCCTCTTTAAACTGGCGAAGGTAGATTCCTACGACCAACTTAAGACGGATAAAGTAGCAAACCTGGACGGTGGCCTGCATGTGACAAACCTCAACCATTTTATCCCTCCCAGTCAATCTGAGTATACCATAGTACAAGCTGCTGGTGGAGTGCAAGGGAAGTACCGAGCCGAAGACATTCCCACCCCACTACAGTTAACAGCTCACTACTACCCGGATAAAGTGATGCTAAAAGCGGATTGGCTTCCATTCACACCTATTCATCCTGCTGATAAATCCGTACCTTGGACGTCGTTAAGTAACGCGCTCTTAAAGGCCATTGCTCTGCAGCCAGCAACCCGGATCGTAAAGCCAAGTGATCTGCAGCCGGCAACCCGGATCGTAAAGCCAAGTGATCTGCAGCCGGCAACCCCAATAAATAATTGTCTCTACAAAGCTATCTCAGACTTGGCCTTTATTCCTCGCACAGAAATAGAGCCCTACTTGAAACAACTCGCCCCGGAAATGGCAGGAGATATTAAAGAGATCCTCTTTAACAATACCAACACTCAGTACGGACAAATCACTGATCGGTTAGCAGCTATTAGATCCGGAGTGGATGGAGTCTCTTTAAATGGCCTAAGCCAAGAGCCGATGCAGCAACAAATGAGACAACATGAAGCCACCCTGCACGATAGGGATGGAAAAACCGTAGCCTACCAAAATTCTTCCGACTTTGAAAAGGGAAACTCAGGTTGGAGCTTATTTGCCACGGCCTCGGGCGTATTCTCCAATATTGTGACCACGCAAGACCTGCCTAACATGCATACCATCACCGGTAACTTCAGCGCAGGGGTGGATTATAAGATTAACGACAACTTTAACACTGGATTATTTGTCGCCTACGAAGGCATTCGTTCCGATTTCTCCAACGGTTCCTGGCTACGCAGCAATGGAATCAAATTTGGAGGATACGGAACAGCGCACTGGAATGGATTTTATCTCAATGCCGTAATGGGTGCAGGCTTTGAGAGTTTTGCTCTCAGCAGACCCATCGACTTGCCCTGCAATGGCAACGAGGACCATTGGCTGGCCAAAGGCCGTCCCTCCGGAGCAGAACTCGATAGCTTACTGGGTGGAGGATATGAATACAGCCTAGGCAAATGGCGATTTGGAGCTAATGCCTCTATACAATATACTTACCTGACAATCTCCTCCTATACCGAATCGGGAGCCGGAGCTCTGGATCTCAAAGTGGGAAGACAAAATCCCGGCTCTATGATGAGCACCGTAGGAGCTAACATCTCTTATGTTTGGGATATTAATCCTAACTTTAAAATCATGCCTACCATAGGTCTTGCCTGGCAGCATCAATTTCTGGATTACGCGCAGCCTATGAGCGCAACATTTGACAACGGAGAGGCTCAGAGCTTTATCTGGATGAGCGATAAGGGAGAAAGAGATAATGCCTTTGGAACCGCAGGAATCACCGCCCAAATAGGAAATCACTTTGGATTGTACTGCTATTACAATCCGATATTTGGAGGCAGTCAAATTGTCTCCCATGGTGTTCTTTTTGGACTAAGCTATACCTTCTAATACTGATATGGTGTGACGTTGACCCCGGAAACTGGAGAGTAGGAATTTTAGTTTTGTGGTGATATGGAGCTCCGGAAAGAGGAGCAAAAAAAGCCACAGAAAAGACATCGAGAAGAGAAGATCATCTATGCGTTGAAACAGATTGAGGGAGGAGCCAAAGGGATGGAAATCTGCCGAGAACTGGGAATTAGCGAACCGAGGCCTATACACCTGGAAGAAGAAATACGCAGGGATGGGAGTGAGCGAATTACGGCGGCTCAAACAGCTAGAGGAAGAAAAACGGCAGCTTAAGGGACTGGTGGCCGATCTGACATTAGACAAGCATATCTTACAGGAGGTATTGAAAAAAAAGCCCGCTCAGCGGCGAGAGTTAAGCCAGGAGCTTGTGGAGAAGTACGAGATCAGCCGCAAGCGGGCATGTGCACTGATGATATTGAGAGGATCGAGTTTTTACTATCAAAGCCGAAGGAAGGAACATGTTGCCTTGAAGATGCGATTAAAGGAGTTAGCAATGATAAGAATCCGATTTGGATATCGGCGGTTAACGGTTTTGCTCAAGCGGGAAGGATGGGCGGTGGGAAGCAAGCTTGTTTATCGACTTTATCGAGAACTTGGCTTACAGATGCGGCGGAAGTCCAAGCAAAGACGTAAGCTAGAAGCTATCTCAAAACTAAATTAAATATAAATTATATTTAATTATAAAAGATAATTGTGTAATAAAATTGGATGCAATTAACTGATGAGCAATGGAATCGGATCAAGGATTATTTTTCAGAAGAACATCCTCAAGAAGGGAAAGTGTGGCGGAAACCCGTATGTACCCGAAGAATTTTAGAAGCGACATTATGGATATTAAACACAGGTGCACAGTGGCATATGCTTCCGCAAAGTTATCCTAATTATAAAACGGTCCATAGGAGATTTCAAAGATGGTGCAGGGATGAAGTTTTACGAAAAGCACTTTGCGGTGTAGCCAATGAACTGCGAGATCGAGATCTTTTAGATACGTCAGAATGTTTTATAGATGCCACTTTTTCTTCTGCCAAAGGAGGAGGAAGCCAAATTGGAAAAACCAAACGTGGCAAGGGAGTAAAGATTCTGGCAATTGTTGATAAAGAAGGGCTTCCATTGGCAGTAAGTACTCATGCGGCCAATCATCATGAAGTTACCTTGGTACAACTTAGCTTCGATTTTTACATGGTCGAAGCTAAACCAGAAAAACTTATTGGAGATAAAGCATATGATTCCGATTATTTAGATAACGAGCTAAAGAAAGATGGTATTGATCTCATAGCGCCTCATCGATCTAATCGTAAGTTATCCAACAAAACTCAAGACGGTAGATCTCTGCGCAGATATCGCCGTCGCTGGAAAGCAGAACGCTTTTTTGCATGGCTTCAGTATAAGCGTAGACTCATTACACGCTGGGAATATTATCCGCATAACTTCCTTGGATTTCTTCAACTTGCATCAACTCTTATACTATTAAATCAATTTTGAGATAGCTTCTAGAGAATATTTTTTATATACAATCTTTTAGGTTTTCTCGTCGGCAATTTCTAAATTTACTCTGGAAAGCCCCATTTTTTGCCGAGGAGAAACACTGCTTTGCCGAGGATGTTTTGCCCAATTATTGCTCCGAAATAACCTTGAGTACGGGATAATGAGTCTGACATTGCCAAAATTGCGGAGGATAATTCCCATTTGCCGAGGATTAAAAGTTATGCAACAAATCATTTTTTACACTCAAACCTCACCATCTTCTAATGGGATTTCTAACGACATCTCGGTTTCATTTGGAGACAAAGCCCAATCCTTTTTATCGGCGAGCAACCCAATGGACTTCCCCCAAGAAAGTGGAGAGCAGGGAGCAGAAAATTATGGCTAATTTATGAGGGAAATTTGATTTTGAAAATGGAGATTAAGAAAATCGAATGGGGATTGAAAATCCAGGGTGCTATGGAGGCGTTTTCTATTGTAAAAGGTTTCTAAATAATCAAAGAGAGCGGTTTTAGCGGCGACTTTGGAATCGAAGGGTATGGAATTGATAGAGAGTTCAGCTTTTAGGGAAGCAAAGAAACTTTCGGCAAAGGCGTTATCGTAACAATAACCAGCGGCACTCATACTTTGACGCAAACCTGCTTGATGAATCAAGCTGCGAGTAGAAATCGAGGAATACTGAGAGCCCCTATCGGAATGGAAAATAGCATTGGGAGCAACCAAGCCGGAATTTAAAGCGCGCTGTAAGGCATCAATGACCAACTGAGAATGGAGAGAATCCGAAAGACTCCAACCCAGAAGGGTTCGAGTGTAAAGGTCGAGGACCACAGCCAAATAAAGCCAACCTTCGGGGGTAGGAATATAGGTGATATCACTGACAATTTCTTGCCCTGGAGCTTGAGCCTTTTGCTCTTTGGATAAGAGATTTGGAGAAGGACATGCAGCATGATCGACCTGAGTGGTTTTAGGACGGAATGGACGTTTGGGGCGTGCACGCAAGCCGTTACGTTGCATAATCCTTGCTACACGATTTTCTGAGCAGTGAAATCCCAGACTCCGTAATTGCCGAGTCATTCTCGGGCTGCCGTAGCAACGGGTGTGGCGATGGGAATGGATAATGGTCATTTGGTGAAGAAGTTTTTTATTTTCCTGAGAGCTCTTACTTTCCGGCTGTTTGGTAAAGCGATGATATCCGGAAGTCGATACCTCCAAGGCTTGGCAAAGTTCAGTAATAGAATAGTTAGCCCGCATAGAATCAATCATCGCATACCGCTCGCGGGTTCCTCGGAGAGTATGCTCATGGCTTTTTTTAAAATATCGCGTTGCCGGCGCAAATATTCCACCTCTCGCTGTAGGCGGCGAATTTCCCCGGCTGAATCAATTAACGCACCTTTGTGGGAAGCCTGAGTGGACTTCCCGCAAAAGAGTGGAGAGGTAGGGAGCAGAAAAGTTGGGTTAATTTAGAAGATAAATTTGTTTATGGAAATGGGGATTAAGGAAAGCAAACGTGGAATTGAAATTGCCACTTCGACGAATTAAGTGGGTAAAGGAGAAGGGAGAAGGATCTTTAATCGGGAAGCTTTTAAGTAAGAAGCAAGGCGGAAATAATGGAAATTGCGGAAACCTCTGGCGATTCTTTTAGCAGTTTGAAGCAGACCATTAACGGCCTCCATAGCAGCATTAGTAAGACCAGTTTCCCAATAGGCGAGGATGCCATGGAAATGTTTTTTGAGAGTTTTCGAAAGTTTTCGAAAGGGCTGAAGTTTGGAACGATCCGCCCAAGAAAACCACCATTTCAAGGAAGAGAGGTCTTTGTCAGCCAGAACATTTTGTAAAGCTTCGCGCAGGGCTAAAGCACGTCCGAGTTTGGGATAGGTGCGTGCTAAGTCCTTGCGTATTTGAAGTTGTTCTTCGGATCGGGTCCATTCATTGCCGCGAAGTGCCCAAAGGCCCCCGCGCAGATCTGCTCCTTGTTTACGCAAGCTCTTACGTACGCTCTCCAGGGCTTCTCCTGCCAGTTTCATGATGTGGAAAAGGTCGAAGACTATTCGTGCTTTGGGAAAGTGCATTTGAACGCCGGAAATATAGGCCGGGCTCATGTCCATGACGACTTCGGTAATTTGCTCGGCTTGTGCTTGGTGGGCGGGCATGGCTTCGAGAAATTGGGTAACGGCTTCGGCACTGCGACCTTCCACCATCAAAAGCAGCTCGTGGTTATCGGCGTCGAGGATGTTGGTCACGTAGCGATGTCCTTTTTTGGCGCTGGTTTCATCTATCATGATGCGACGTACTCCGCTCCACTCTTTGGCTTCATGGGCTTCGGTGACGTAGTGATCTATGACTGGCCACAGTCGCTTGTCTGTCTCTCCAAAGTGTTGGGAGGCCGCTGATACGCTCATCTCTCTACAGAGTATGAGGATCATCGCTTCACTCATTAACGTAAAGCCGCTTCCACTGCGGGCCCAGGGTACCTCCGTTTGTAAGACTCCGTGTTTCTCGCAGTGGGTACGCGGGACTCGTGCTATCAAATCAGTCCGGTGTTGCCAAAAATTCAAGTGCCTCCACTTCTTTTCCACCGTGTCATGTACAGGGCAATATTCCCCGCATTTTGAACAGGCAAAATAACAGCCAGCTTCGAAGTCCAACCACAGGTTTAGCTGCTGTCCTGCCAGGTTCATCTCGCTTTTGGTTACTTTCCATCCACTGCCTAATCCCAGGGCTTGGCCAAATAGTATGTTCTCCTGCATATTGGATCATTCTACGGGAGTTTTTCTTTTTATTCCATCCCTTCCCGCCTCTCTGGGCGGGAACTAAAATCAGTTCCTCCCGAACGCCTGCCGCGGCGAGCGGCGCGCGGGTTTGGGGGGCGCGCAGCCACCCATTCTTACCCCACTCGTTATGTCGAGGAGCCTTGAAATTCAAGGCACTATGGAGGCGTTTTCTATTGTAAAAAGACTCCAAATAATCAAAGAGGGCGATTTTTGCAGCATCTTTTGGAGTCGAAGGGTTTGGAATTATTGATACGGCAATAAAATATTGGACTTACGCAGCATATTATACAGAGGGATGGTTAAAGTATGCCTGGATGCGTTAAGGGATCTTCTGGAGGCTGCGTAAATGACGAGAAAAAGCATTAAATAATTGGAGTTTGGCGAGTGACGCATTGCTTGAGATCAGCATTGGCTAATTCTACAGGATTGAGTTCTGGGCTGTATTTGGGAAGATACTCCCTAAGCAATAATTTACTCTACATTTATTAATATTGATCGCCCCTTCTTTTAAAGCGCTTCCCATACCATTTTGTAGTCTTAATATCAATCGGTGGCGGATACCCTGTCACCAGTGTGTTTATCCTGAATAACAAACAGAGGTGAAAATCCAAACCTGGGAGCCCTGACTTGAATATCCCCATCGCCGTTTTTAGGTTTAATCGCGTGCTAATAATAGCACCCGAAAAACCTGGAAAGGATTTTGTATCATTTATCTCCTCGGTCCTTAACAGTGTGCGATATTAGATCAGGCTTAGTTTTCTGGCTGCCTAAAAAAAACTGTGGGTAAAAATTGGTTCAGGCAAATTAGCAAGGGTATGGTAAAGAGCAACTTCACGAGCATCAGCGGTACGAAACCCATAACTCCGTTTTAGAGTTAATTTCACCTTGGCGTTAAGCCCTTCAACGACACCGCTGGAATATTGGCCTTTAGCCTGAAAGTAATTTAAAAGAAGAGAGCGGTGAGAGGTGAGAGTACGGGCAACTTTTTTAAGAGGCTCCAGGTGACTTCGAGTAATTTTAGTGCACCAAGCATCCAGGAATTTAGCAGCCCAGGTAGGAGAGCGATAGGTCCAAAAGTGTTGGAAAGTTTCCACTAAGAGAAAGGCGCGCAGGGTGCGTAAAGCAGAGCCTCGAATTGCCCGCATGCCAGCACGTTGGCTCTTAGTCCAATTGCATCTTTTTTTTAGGAAAGCCCAGCGCATCTTTTTAAGCAAGGGATCCAGACCTGCCTGGGCACGGGCGCGGGTTTCCTCTCTGCGGATTTCATCGATAGCTTCGTTGAGTTTTTTAACGATGTGGAAGCGGTCAAGGATATGTAGGGCTTGTGGCAAATAATGGGCTGCTACCTTCAGATACGGTTTCCACATGTCGGAGCAAATAAAGCCGATGGCCGAACAAAACTCTTTGCCAAAAACCTCGAAGAATAGCTCAAAAGTTTTTTCAGTACGATCGCGCCCGACCCACAAAAGTCGTTTGCAGTGATCATCGATCTGGTAGACCAGTGTCCAAAACTTATCTTTTTTTCCGACATGGATTTCATCAACTCCAAGCGCCTTTACGCCGCTTAAATTCCGATGTTGAATGCCATAATCCACCACCCATTATTACCGAAGCGTATACATCGGCCCAGCCCACTCGGAAGACTCTGGCTACCTCGGCCCAGGAGAGCATGCGTGCCCATTGTGCCAGAAAGAGACGGAAGGCTTCGCTGTGCTGTATTTTTCCGCTAGCCCAAGGAAGTTCTTCTACTGTGGGACTCCCACAGTGTCGGCAGTCAATTCGCCGCGGTGTGTAGACTAGCCAGACCACGAAACCCCAAAGTGGCACAAAGCGCCAGCGCCGCTCTGCAAGTCTATCATATCCAGATCCTTTACGTTTGCATCCTGAGCATCTTCCCTGGCTGCCTTCTCTGGCACGTACTTCTGCTAAGATAACTCCCTTTTCTTTATCGTCCCATCCCACCGCATCATAGACAAATCCCTTGATCGGATGTACCCGCCTCATTACATTTTTAAGCGTTATATTTACCACAGAGGCTGGTTTATAGGTACCCTTTTGGGTGCCGCCAGCCTCTTTTTTACGCTCCGCCCTAATACCCAAGGAACCGATCCGATCCTCTTGCTACCTTTCAGCACTGCTCCCCCCCTGTTCCCCCTGAACGCCTGCCGCGGCGAGCGGTGCGGGGGTCTGGGGGCGGCACCAGCCCCCCTGCTAACTCTATTTTTTACCCACGAATTCTTTTATAGAGTCAGTTTTCGGATGTCAGAGCTATGAAACTCAGTCTAACTGGCGGCCGGTTGCTGTTGAGTGAGGCAGTGAAAGGCGCCCAGGCCCCAAATCAGCTCGCGACAATCGATTGGAATAATTTTCCGAGCGGGAAAGGCTTCCTTAAGTACAGACAATGCCCAGGCGTCATGTGCATCTGCAAACGCAGGCATCAGGATGACTTCATTAGCGATGAAGAAATTTGCGTAAGTTGCCGGGAGTCGTTGCCCATTACGATATAATGGGGCTGGCATGGGAAGGCGTAAAACATGAAGGCTCTCTTTTCCATTGAGCTGGGTGGTATGGAGTATCTGCAGATTGCTGCGGAGCGGTTCGTAGTTGGGGTCATTTTCATCCTCTTCCACTGCCGTGACCACTGTATTGACAGAGACAAAGCGAGTGAGGTCATCCACATGTCCATCCGTGTCGTCGCCTTCGATGCCATCTTCGAGCCAAAGAATCTCCCGAACTCCCAAAGACTGCCTGAGTCGATCTTCTATTTGCTGTTGAGAACAAGTAGGATTGCGATTGGGATTTAGAAGGCAGCTTTTGGTGGTCAATAGGGCGCCCGTGCCATTGACATCTATGGATCCGCCTTCGAGTATGAAATCGGCGCAATCGAATAATGACAACTTGAGTTGATTGGCGATCTGGCTGGGGACGGCATCGTCTGCATCAAATAGAGGATATTTCCAGCCCCATGCGTTATAGCCGAAGTTGACTACGGCAAGCTTCGGATCAATATCTCGGAGAACAAAGATTGGTCCGTGATCTCGGCACCATGGTTCATTTGTGGGAATACGAAAAAATTCAACATGTTCCGGATCAGCCTTTTTTAATAAGCTACGGATAGTTTTCTCTTGCTGGAAATCAGAAACATTGATGCGCACGATCTCCGATTCAGAGAGAATTTCCACCATGCGAACAAAAGTGGGAATGACATTTTTATAATGCCCTGGAAAACTAATTCCATTGGGATGGGGCCACGAGATCCACGTTGCTTCATGAGGTTCCCATTCCGCGGGCATCCGATATCCGAGTTCTACTGGAGGCGACATGCGCCGAGAAGTGTCAGTTTTCTCAGGCTGTAAAAACAAGCGTAATCTGATTCATAATGTAAGAAAACTAGCATTGCGGTTCTTAACCTGTTACCCTACAGCGCTATTCTCCATGCCTAACGTTTATATTAAGACATATGGTTGCCAGATGAATGAACGTGATTCTGAGCAAGTTGCGCAAATGCTTATCGTCAGGGGGCATCGCATCGTGACCAATGAGACCGATGCAGATGTCATTTTATTGAACACCTGTAGCGTACGGGATATGGCCGAACAAAAAGCCATCGGAAAGATGGGGATGCTACGCAAATTGCGGAGAAATCGGCCGCATTTGGTTCTCGGTTATCTGGGATGCATGGCTCAAGCTCGGGGGGCCGAGCTTTTGAAAGTTTCTCCCCATGCCGATCTGGTAGTAGGCACTCAGAAATTTCATCGTGTTGCCGAATACGTAGACGAATTGCTCTTACGCCGACAGGAGATGCGAATGGACGTCGAACGGCTGCCAATCGTAGATATTGATGAAGAGGAGGGATCGCAGTCCACGATTCGCGATCATACGCCGGAAGGCCGTGAGACCACGGTCTTTATTTCGATCATGCAGGGATGCAACATGCGCTGCGCTTTCTGCATTGTGCCACGCACTCGGGGATCGGAACGGGCGCGTTCCATTGAAGAAATTGTGAAGGAAGTGGAGGGCTTGATAGCGCAAGGCATCCGCGAGGTGACTCTCCTTGGGCAAATTGTTAATCTCTATGGACGTCATGAATTTGAAAAAGTAGATGGCAAAAGCCCATTCGTGCAGCTCATCGAACGACTCCATCAATTGGAAGGATTGGAAAGAATCAGATTTACCTCGCCGCATCCGATAGGCTTTCGAGAGGATCTGATCGAATCCTTTGCTCGCCTGCCAAAGCTGATGGAGCATGTCCACCTGCCTCTCCAATCAGGTTCGGATCGAATTTTGAAACTCATGCGGCGCGGCTACACTGCCAATCAATATCTGAAAATTGTGGAGAAACTGCGTGTAGCTCGTCCGGAAATTGCCATCACCACCGATGTCATTGTGGGATTTCCCGGAGAAACCGAAGAGGATTATCAGGCAACGCGCGAAACTTGCCAGACTGTCGGTTTCGACAATGCGTTTATCTTTCGCTATTCCCCTCGAAAGGAAACAATCGCCGCTGCCATGGAGCAACAAATTCCGGAAGAAATTAAGGAAAAGCGTAACCAGGACTTGCTTCAGTTGATTAACGCAAATTGCGAAACCAAGCTCGCGACTTGTGTCGGGACTCGTATGGAGATTCTCTGTGAGGGGTTGAGTAAGACAAATCCCAATCGGCTCAGTGGCCGCACACGCACTAATAAAATCGTCGTTTTTGAAGGATCAGAGCGTCACGTTGGTCAAATCTTTGAGGTGCTCATTACCAAATCCTCTTACAATACTCTCTATGGAGATCCGGTCGTTCTGGCTTAATGAACGAGAGTGCTTTCCTCACACATTGTCGGCAAAGCGAACCGGTTTCTCGATATTTTGCTTTGGAGATGTTGGAGATTAGGTCTGATTTGTTAATTTTTTGGTGAGTAATTGTTCTATGTCGGTGTGACCGTTATTTATGGCTTCCTGAAGGGCCTGTGACATAAAGGATGTAGATGTATTAGCTTCGCAAAGCAATACCGCTGCCTGATAATTGCCTCCATTTGCGGCATAAAACAAAGGCGATCTAGGCTCCCTCATATCATCTAAGACGTCAGGGTTCAGCTGATGCTTGCTAAGCAGTAGACTGAGCATCTTGGTGTCCTCTTTTTTCGCAGCGACATGCAATAAGCCTAGGCCGCTGAGCCTGATGCCATTAATATCGATATGATGGTCGAACAAATATTTTAATAATTTTTCTGTTTCCTGATCTTTGCCTTCCTTAATGGCTGCGAAAAGTTTACCAACGGCTTGTGTTTCTCGTTTGGAGAATGTCGAGTTGGTGATCTGACGAAGCGCCGGCTCTTGTCTGCGTCTCGGTTCCGAGCAAAGCCAACCGAAACATCCTGAAACGCGGTTGTTCGAAGTATGTTGAGTGCTGTTCGCCGCGCATTTAGCGGGGCTGGTATGAAAATTAATATTTTGTAACATCCCTAAAATATACTTGTTGTATAAAATGGATCAACGGATTGAATTGGAGTATTAATTACTAATTGGGGATGTGACTTTCTGCTCAATCAAGCGATCTTGTTGATTTAAATGTTAATGATTAAATTTCGACTTACATGTGATGTTACGCAAAAAGGAACCTTGTTGGTTAAAACGATCTTTTTTTCCTGCTAGAGCTCCTAAAAGTGCGTAACGTCAGTTACATTTAGAAAAAAATAAATTACCTCTTACTGTATATGATCCATCTGACTCGCGGAAATTTACAAAATGCTCTCTTTAATCCGGGTTTGCCTAAGTCAAAGGCAACCATCGCTGCAGTCAAAAATTTTGTTGAAGAGAAAGAAGGTGCTCCGCAATTCGCTTATGCAAAACCTCTTTTAAACCAATATGAAAGCCAGTGCAAATGGGGGACGTACAGTGACAATTGCGAAGAATTTTATGGTTTGAATCATCCTCAAGCTCGATGGTGGCAGGAGACAAAGGATGATGCTTCCAGCATTAGGAACGGATTTGGAAAAATAAACGCTGCGATAGACAAAGCAGGAAGCAAGAGTTGGAACGCCTTAGGAAAAGGAATGGAGGGGATCCTAAACATTCCTCAGGATTTGAGGCGCACCAGGAATTCGTTTCAAGGGACCTGGAAATCTTTCGGCAAACAGATCCGTGCCGGATGGAGGATCGTATGGGAGAATACAAAGGGTGTTAGCGAAATTTACAATGATGGGAAGGCCATTAGAGGTAAATTCCGAACTACATGGCAATCCTTCAAAGAAAGCGTACCGGTGGGGTGGAAATTCATCGTCCGGAATACTAAAGAGCCCATCACCAAAATAGGCAGCGATCAAAAGAGTATTATAAAGGCATTTGGAGCTACGTGGGGGCATTTCGGCAAGACAGCGTCTAACGGATGGAAAGCCGTAGCCAGCGGGATCTGCCAAGCTACTAATCTCCATAATGATCAAGCACGTATCAACAATTGGTTTCGTGGAGAGGCTGGCGCCTGGGGATCTTTTGGACGAGAGCTATCGAGTGGCTGGGATATTGTGCGAGCGAATGCTAAAGGCGTTACTCATATCCCGAGTGATCTCCATACTATCAACCATTGGTTTCACGGCGAGAACGGAGCCTGGAAATCGTTTCGTAAGGATATGGACGGAGGATGGAAGGGTGTATTTCGTGGCATCACAGGAATTGTAAAAATTGGCGACGACCGAAGGGCTATTACAAATTGGTTTCATGGAGAGGACGGTGTCTGGAAATCTTTTCGGAAGACGTTGTCCGGAGGATGTAACACTGTATTTAAGGGGGTCAAAGGTATCAGTAATGTTCGTGAAGATTGTGAGAAAATCAACCAAGCGTTTGATGCCCATCGGGGGAGGCTGTCCACTTTTGATTCAATTTGTGCTGATTATCATCACGAACGGGAAGCAATTCGAGAGCACGATCGCGAACGTCTAGAGGTCTGTAAGAACACAATTCAAAGAGGTGGGGATGGCGCTTTAATAGCTCGGATGTGTCAACTTCAATTAAGCTTAAATAGGAACACAAAATTGGGGTGGACTGGACTTAAGCAAGGAGTAGAGATTGCTTCTAATATGGCTTACAAACACATGTTTACTTATGTTGGCCAAGGGTTCACTTATTTCCTAGATGTAGCCAGCCGGGGGTTACAGAGTATTGGAGCGGCAACATTGGGTGCTGGTGGCATGCTGTGCTTTGCCGGATTAGGAACGCTCGGTTTGTTGTCATCTGAAGGCCTCGCTTATAGTGGAGCGATAACCAGACGTGTCTTGCAGACTGTTGGGGGGGCGACATTGGGTGGCGGCGGCATGCTTTTAGCATCCGGGTTAGGTGGTCTTGGACTGCTTGGCGCCGAAGGCGGTGCCTATCTGGGATCTTTACTGGGAAGGACCGCGCAAAGTGCAGCGGCAGTGACACTAGGTTTAACTAGTCTCGGGACGTTTACGGGTTTAGGCGCTATCAGCCTGCTTGGTGCCGAAGGAATTGCTCGTTTTGGTGCCGTATTCCACCGTGGCCTACAAAGCGCAGGGGTAGCAGTATTTGGGGGAAGTGGTATGTTGCTTTTTACAGGCTTGGGAGGTCTTGGCTTGCTTGGAGCTCAGGGCCTTGCTCATGTTGTAGGAACAGCGGGGCGTATTTTACAGAGTACAGGCACAGCAGTATTAGGTGGTAGCGGTATGTTTCTCTTTACCAGTTTAGGGGGAGTCGGTTTGCCATTGGCTGAAGGCCTCGCTTATGTGGGGTCGGCAGCCGGTCGTGTTTTACAGAGTACAGGTGCAGCAACATTGGGCAGCAGTGGTATGTTGCTTTTTTCAGGTTTAGGAGGTCTTGGCTTGCTCGGAACCGAGGCTATTGCGCATCTTGGGTCAATAGGCATGCGTGCTTTACAAAGTGTAGGTTCCTTTGTAGGCCTCATCCCACTAGGGAGTACGTATTTATTTAGTCGCGGAGCTAGTTTCGCAACAGAAGGGTTCTCCCAGGCCGGATCTGCTCTCTACCATGGGCTAAAAGGTCTTTTATACCCTGTTGGACTGGGCATTGGATCTTCTTATATGAAGATCAGAGCGTGGAGCCCATGTAATACCTACTTTACAGCCGAAGGCATGCAATTAGCAAACAGCTAGTTATGGAGGCACAAATGAGTATCAATGAGGAGCAACAAAAAAAATTAGCGTTGGAGAAAGATCAAGCGATTAAAAATGTTATAAATTTATTACTTTCGATTGCTACAAACCAAAGATACCAAATCAGTGAAATCGAGCAAGCTTACCATGTTTTTGATGTCTTGCAACGAATTCAAGCCATTTGTATCTCAGAGGTTGCTATTAATTATGACAATTTAACTCAACTATGCGATGAATTTGCTAATGTCACTAAAAAGTTAGCACTCATCATATATGATGAACGGAAAAGAATCGAAAAGAATGCAACAGCCGATGTAGGCAATAAATGACCCATCCATTCCCCCTTTGGGGGGAACATTGTTCAGAAACAAGAATGGAAAAAGAAAACATGTTTCGTGAGGAAGAAATCGTCATCGAAAAAATTTTGGATTTACTCGTATCTATTGGGAAAGAAAGTAATATTAACGAATCGGCTCGAGCAAATTCTGTGCTTAGGATCTTGCAATTTGTTTCAGCGACTTGTGCCGCTGAGGTTGCGACTGAATCCAGCGATCTGCCGGATATTTGTAAAGAGCTGCACGAGGGAGTCGTCAAGCTTTCCATTCGGATTTTCGATGAAAATCGACAGGCTCAATTGCCTCGGAACCCCAGTTCATTGGCTTAATGCTGATAAAACGCAGTGAGTGACTACCTGAGAAATGCTTCGTGTAGGCCACCGTCCACAGTGATGATTTGACCTGTGGTTTTGCTCAGGCGGTCGCTCAGCAAAATGTAAAAAGCTTCGGCCTGATCAGCGGGGGTAACTGGTACTTTTGTCAGAGTACGACGAGCGTAGAATTCGGCCAGTTTGCTGGTTAAGGACTCGGTGGATTCATCTTCTGTATAAGCGATCTCATATTTCGCCAGCGATGCGATGACTCGATCGCGAGGGAACATGGCACTTCCATGGACGACGGTCGCGGGCGCAACTCCGTTTACACGGGCGATCGGGGCGAGTTCGACGGCAAGTTCGCGAACGAGATGGTTTGCCGCAGCTTTGCTTGTGTCATAGGCAAGGCTGCCCTTTTTAGCCACTACAGCATTAGCGCTGGTAGCAAGTACAATATTTACGGGCAGTGCTTGCTCCCGAATACTGGAAGCGGATTCGTCCACAACGAGATATGCTCCGGTGACATTAATTGCAAAGGTGAGCGGCCACTTGTCATCGGGAATGTGTCCGGTGAGATCCGGTGGCACAAAGATTCCAGCAGTAATGGCAATTGCGTCGATACCGCCGTAAGCTAATGCGATTTGGTCCAAGAGAGAGCGGATACTTTTGCGATCGGTGATATCTGCCGAGAGTCCAAGCGCGGGTCCGGTGGCGGACAGTCCAGTTCCGGCGATGCCAATCCCGGTTCCACGCTGAGCAGCAATCTCGAGTGCGGTATTTTCCGCTGCTTTGGCGTTAAGATCCACACTGACGATATGGGCACCTTCTTTGGAAAGGCGATGAGCGACTTCCCGGCCGATTCCGCTTCCCGCGCCAAGGATAACGACCACTCTCCGCGCGAATTCCTGTTCGAGTGGCATCCGCCGAAGTTTTGCTTCTTCCAAAAGCCAATATTCGATATCAAAGGCCTCTTGTTGTGGAAGGGCTATATATTGATCAATGGTTTCCGCACCACGCATGACTTCAATGGCGCAGTTGTAAAATTCCGCTGTAACGCGTGACTCGCTCTTGTCTTTACCCCAGGCGATGATGCCTAAGCCCGGAATGAGGATGACAGTCGGATTAGGATTCCGCATTGCCGGCGAATTGTCCGCTTTACAACGTTCGTAATACTCAACGTAATCAGCACGGTACGCTTCCAATTCCGCAATGATTTGACGCCGCAGTGATTCTTCGTTGCCGGTAGCAGGGTCCCAATCCACATATAGAGGTTTGATTTTCGTGCGCAAAAAATGGTCTGGGCAGCTAGTACCCAGCTCGGCAAGCCGAGGAGCGTCGTAGCTGTTCACAAAGCGAAGGGCAGTTTCATCACTTTGGATGGTTGCAATCCAGCGTTGTTGCGGATTGCTGAGTTTTCCACGAAGCCATGGGAGCATACGTGCTAAAAGAGCAAGACGGCTCGTTGATAAAGCGATGTCTTTTCCTGCAGGATATTTTGGACCTCCAAAAGCGTTCGAATCTCCGCCCTTGGCCTGATATTTTTCATCAATATAACGCGCTGCTTTTTCGATGAGACGGAGGGTGAGTTCATAGCATTCGCGGTCATCGTTTGCCCAATTGATCAGGCCATGTTGGCCCAGGATGACTCCCTTGGCTTTTGGATGATTCCGGAAGATTTCCTGTAGCCGAATCCCTAAATCAAATCCAGGTCGTTGCCAGGGTGTCCAAATGACTTCTTCGCCATAAATCTCGCGAGTGAGTTTCTCCGCATTTTTCGATGCCGCAATAGCAATGACAGCATTCGGGTGGGTATGATCCACATGTTTATAGGGAACAAAAGAGTGTAGAGGAGTGTCAATTGAGGACGCTCGGGGATTCAGGTTGAAGGTGCAATGAGGATAGGCATCGACCATTGCGTCTTCTATAGCCGTCTTGGGCCCTTTCACCTCTGCCGCAAGATATTTTTTTTGAAGCTCAAGAAGTTTGTTTTGGTAAAGGGAGGCGAAATTTTCTTTTTTGGAGGTGCGGAGATCTCCACCAGAGCCCTTCACCCAAAGCACTTCCACCTTCTCATCTGTCAATGGGTCCCTCGCTTCGATTTTAGAAGAAGTATTCCCACCTCCGGTGTTAGTAATCCGTTGATCACTGCCAAGCAAATTGGAGCGGTAGACAAGGCGTTCTACAGGGTCCAGTTTTACCGCCGTTGCCTCATCCCATAAGTAACGAACAAATTGGAAATCCGAAGATTGCATAAATAAATTCATGTAAATTATGAATCCGGACTCCTCCGGAATGTTAAACAATTGGCTATTTGATAAACGAACTATTAACACAAGACTTCCGGATGGAGCGAGAAGAACTTATAAAGCTGCTCCGGTTTATTTTTAAATCATTATAATGTGTTGTACGAAAATAGGATGCATCCAATGCAAAGTTCTTGCCTCTTCCGAAGTGACCGCTTTTATTTGTAAGGACGACTCCTGCTTTATGTACCAAAATATTTTGGTTCCAGTGGAAAATAGCCCGGCAGATCTCACCATACTAGGCCATGTCCGTCAGTTAGCCCGCCTGACCGGCGGCCGTCTGATACTTCTACATGTTGCCACTGGATGGGTTGCAAGAAATTATAATCAACTTAACCTTGTGGAAAGCGGGGAAATGAAAAGCGATAGACATTATCTTGAGGGTCTAGCGCAATCTCTTCGGGCGGAGGGCTTCGATTGTGAATGTGAATTGGCCTTGGGGGAACCCGCAAACGAAATTATTCGAGTTTCCAAAGCCCGCAACGTAGATCTGATTGCTATGTCCACTCATGGGCACCGTCTTCTTGAAGATTTAATCTATGGGAGCACGGCTGACCATGTTCGCCATTTGGTTGGAATTCCGGTCCTATTACTCAAAGTTCCCGGAAAGAATTAGGAGGCCATATCTGTAGATACGGACTATTTTCTGCAACAAAGCTTGGAGGCAACACCTGGCCGTGGGAACGGCCGGGGTAGACTTGCCGAAGGCAAGCCCCGAAGGGGGCGAGACTCAGTGGAGCTGAGCGAGTCAAAAGGGCGGCAAAGGCGTAATCATTTTATAGGACTTTCGCTATAACTGGCGTTACGCACTTTTAGGAATCTCTGGGAGCAAAAAGGACTATTCTAACCAATAATGTTTCCTTTATTTGTAGCTCAATAAAACGTCGTTTGTAATTATCGGCTTCTAAAAGAAACCAACGAAGCTGGTTTTGCGTAACGTCACTCAGTAACACCCAATCGGGGTTTGAATGGGGACTTCAGATGCCACTCAGGGTTCATGATCGTCCCTCTGGATTCATATTCAAACAATCGGCTGATTGGAAAAAATAAAAGTCCCGGGAGGCCTCGGGCCTTGATACGGACTATCATATCCATTTTTCCGGTAAGGAACGCAATGTCACCATGGCCTTGTAAGACAAATCCGGTGCCGGAGATTTCCAGATCGTTGGTCATGATTTTGCGATTTCGCACCTGAAAATCCGCGGTGGCGTTTTTAGCGGGTGCATTGCCAACTTCTGGTAAGATTTGGTTCATGATCAGAGAAATTGGTCCGAGAAAAGGAACTGAGAGGACTGTTCCGCCTTCGATACTGCAATGGCCGCTTCCAATCATATCTGTTTCTTTTCCTAGGCGTGCATGAAATTGATAATTTCCGCTTAAGAATCCTTTTGAGTCATCGTAATTGAAATAGAGCTTGGTCAGATGGGCGAAATCGACACGAGCTAAGGTAACATCCACGTTAAAAATTGGATTTTTCGGATCAAGCGAGACGTTTGCGGTAACTGCCGCTGACCCCCGGAAGATTTCCGCACTAGGAATACGCACCTTAACCCAAGGGCCGTCGATATGGACTTCCGCACTAGTCGTCCCAAAACGAAGCGTCTTCCGTATGAGATCGTAGTCCAACCCCGCCTGAGAATCAATATGGATCGACAATGCGTTATAGTCCGGATGAATCAGGGAGACTACTCCTTGCAGGCGAACGCGCGGCGGGGCATGGAATCTATAAACCGCAATGACTTTCGCTATGTGAGGTTCGATCCACTGCATAACATCCACAGGTACCATGGTCGAATCAATGTCTCTTAAGTAAATATGCTGCTGCTTAAAGTCATAGATTACGGTGCCTGAGCCGCGACCTTTGCCACGGCCGACTGAGAAGTTCTGGCACGTGAGTGCCTGAGCATTGACCTCGAATTTGGTGTGACCGAAGTCAATCCAAGCCCCGCGAACGGCCATCCGACCGAGTGTGAGTTCACCGGATCCTCTGAGCGAAGCGAGGTCGGAACCACTCAAGCGAAGTGAAAGATGTGGGGACTCTATAATTTTCGAGGCATTGAAAAATGCGCGAAGACCAGGATCATAAAAATCGATAAACTCTTTGGGATTAGCCGTACTTTCTGCTTCAATTTGAAATTTATTTGGTGCTAGGAGAACATCTCCTTTTAGAGTCCCAGATCGAGTCTGCAGGTGGAAGTTTCGAATACTTGTCTGCTCGTTTTTAGCTGCAAATTTGAAATCGAGCTGAGGGAAAAATTGGTTTTTATAGGAAAAAGATTGCAGGGAGGCCGAGCCTGACCCTTGGTATTGAAGCTTTTCACCCTTCCAAGATAATTTCGCGGTGAGATCTAGTTTTGGTGGGCTTTCGCTCTGTAGGTTCCATAGAACCTCCAGTTTGGGATCGGAAATAAACTGCCTGACCAAGGGAAAGAGGTTGATAGAACTTTGAAGGGTAAGGTTACTTTTGGATGCATGGAGATCAACCTTTCCCGAGGCAGTGAATTCGCCTTTAGCGTCTTGAAGGCGGAGCCATTCGACGGAGATAACGCTATCTTTGGCGGAAAATTTCAGATCCAGCTCAGGAAAAAACTGTTGATTGTAAGAAAACGAGTAAAGTGAAGCGGTGCCTGTGCCGCTATAGTCAAGTTCCTTGTTTTCCCAAGAAAGATCTCCATCGAGATAAATTTGAGGTGGAGATTCGATGTGTATCCCTCTAAGGTATTGTGCTTTACAGTTCGGCAGGAAGGCTTTCAGTATGGGAAACGGGTTTAGTGAGCTGTTCAATGTAAAATGCCCCTTGGAAGCGGTCAGATTAGCCGAGCCGGAAGCCGTGAGCTTACCCTGAGTGTCTTGAAGAGTCAGTTGCCGTACCTTTAGTGCATCGTTCTTAGCGCTGAGCTTTAATTCCAGCAGGGGAAAAAACACGTCCTTATAGGAAAACGATTGGAGGATGGCGGAGCCATTTCCGTTGCACAGGAGTCGGCGGTCTTTCCAGGAAAAGTCCGTGTTAATATCGATTTTGGGCGGCGTCTCCATGCGAAGGTTTCGCAACCGTCGAATTTTTCGCCAACGAGGAGCAAACTCAGCCAGATACTTAGTGGGGTTGATGGAGCTTTGAAGGATCAGGTGACCTTTCGACGTGTCGAAATCGACGGTTCCTGAAGCAGTAAGACTTCCTGTTTGATCCTCCACGCGGAGTTGGTGAATCTCCAGCGCCCCTTTGATGTAGTTTGCATAAAGCTGTAGTTGGTGAACCAAAATGTCCTGGTATCGGGAATCTTTAGCGTGAAAGTCTATGTTCAGTACTTGAATTGCGTGTGGTTGAGAAAGGTCCGCTTCGAAGACGATATCGGCTTTGGGTGGTTCCTTGAGGTATTGGACCTTTCCGAGTTCTTCGATCAGACGAGCCAATCTTCGCAAATAGACTTTCTTTTGTTCCGTAGGTTTCGAAAGGGTGCCCAGCAGATGGGGATTAAAGACTTCACCACGCACCAAAAACCGCATCTTTTCAAAAACAAAGTGTGCTTGGAAAATTTTCACCCGGTTGGGTTCTAAAATAATCCTTGCGTCAGCCTTGCGAAGGGGAAAAAAATGTTTTGGATCATCTGAAAGTGGTACATTCACCGAAGCATTGTGTAAGTGAATGGCCTTCACAAAGCGCTGCCAAGGGAGGAAACCGAGTAAGTTGAGCGAAAGCGTCACACGATCGATATTGCCAATTTGAGGTTTGTCTTTCTGCCTTGAATTGAGAACGACGTTTTCGGCTGTGAGATGGTAAAAAGGCCGGAAAGAAAGATCCCCAATATGAACCTGCAAATTCTCGCTACTGAGGGCCGTTTCGATCTGCAGTTTGACCATTTTCTTAAAATCCGGATTGCGCAATAGTAGCGGCGCCGAAGGAATTGCAATGAGCAGCAGCAAAAGTATGAGTCCCGTGATGGTATGGATGAGTGTGCGCAGGAAGGACGACTTCATGTAAAATCAGAAAACACAGTGCGTTGTGTTAATAATAATTCACTATATGGAGCTGGATGTCCTTCCTCTTTGCAAGAGGGTTTTTTATCAAAATTCGTAACTACTCAGGAGGGTAGCATATGCAATACAGATTTATTTTAAAAGCAGGGCATTTTGTTCTTCGAATAGACTTTATACAGGCTATCTGTCCATTTTAGGAGACCACTGATGGCATTTTAAAGGCAATATTTCCACCCCCCCTGAGTAGTTACCAAAATTCAATATTGAATCCGATTTTCCCGAACAGCTATTACAGGTGACTCAGTTTGGAATTTTTCGTGATCCTTTACCCAGGTTACAATATTGGAAGTGGCGATTGGCCAAAACTTGCCGTAAGTTCTTTCGCAGACTTTGTAGTATATAATTTGTGATATTACGTGGCTTTGAGGCTTTTTGCTCGCAAGCACTACATTTTCTTAAAGGAGTTGATAAGGATCGACATCGATGGTGATACGGACATCTTGTGGGAAGGACATTTTATCCAGAAGAGGGCGGAGAAGACGAACCAGACTTGAAGCGCTTTTTGCTCGAAGGCTCAGGTGGAAACGAAATTGTCCCTTGACCTTCTCCAGCGGAGCGGGAGCTGGCTGTCCGAGGAGAACTGATGGTGGAAGGATTGTGGTAAGTTTTCGGGCAAGAGTTTGAGCTGAAAATTCGGCCCGTTCGCGGTGAGCGGAACGGATTGTTAAAAGCACAAAACGGGAAAATGGGGGATGACCAAAACATTGCCGGAACTGAATTTCCTGCTCGAAAAAGCCCTCATAATCGTGGTGGCGAGCAAATTGAATCGCTGGACTAAATGGAGTGAAAGTCTGCACAAAGACCTCGCCTTGCATTTCTCCTCTTCCAGCGCGACCTGCCACCTGAGTCAGTAGCTGGAAAGTTCGCTCTCCAGCGCGAAAGTCTGGTAAATGAAGCCCGAGATCGGCATTGATAATGCCGACTAGGGTGACATTGGGAAAATGGAGACCTTTGGCAATCATTTGTGTGCCGATCAAAAGATCAATTTGGCCGGATTTAAAACGGCCAAGGACTTCACGATGTGCGTTCTTTCGGGTCATAGAATCGGCATCCATGCGGGCGATCCGAGCAGTAGGGAAAAGTCGGCGGCTAATTTCCTCTATCTTCTGAGTGCCAATCCCTGAATGTCGAATAGCTGGATCCCCGCAGCCCGGACACCCAGCGGGAAGTTGTGCGGTGTGGCCACACAGATGGCAGATGAGCCGGGAATCAACTCGGTGGTAAGTAAGAGAGAGGCTACAATCCGAGCATTGGCAAACATGTCCACAAACAGTGCAAATCAAGGCGGTGGAGAATCCTCGGCGATTGAGAAAAAGAATGATTTGCTCCTGGCGAGTAAGTCGCTCTTGAATCGCCGCACACAAGGGGGGGCTTAAAATAGGATCTGCGCTCCCGATGCGTTTTAACCGACGGAGGTCCAAAATACGAATAATGGGCATGGAGCGGTTATCCGCTCGTATCTTGAGCTGAAGGAGTCGATATTTCCCTTTACGGACGTTGAAATAGCTTTCCAGTGAGGGCGTTGCACTGCCTAGTAAAATGGCGCACTTTTCTCTGGTTGCTCGTAAAACGGCAAGATCCCGTGCATGATATCGGGGCGCTTCCTCTTGTTTGTAAGAATTTTCATGTTCTTCATCGACGACAATAAGGCCTAAATTTTCCAGAGGGGCAAAAATGGCGCTGCGTGCTCCGATCACAATGCGAGCTGCTCCGGAGTGGATTTTGTGCCAAGCATCAAAGCGTTCGCCTTCCGAGAGGTGACTGTGCATGACGACGACTTGGTCTTGAATAGACGCGAAGCGGGACTTAAAACGTTCTACTGTTTGGGGTGTTAGCGAGATTTCAGGAACGAGGACAATTGCGGTGCGGTCCAGACGAAGAGCCTCGCAAATTGCACCTAAATAAATTTCCGTTTTCCCGCTGCCGGTAACACCATGTAATAACAAAGGATGCGAATGCTCAGGTTCTCGAATGCTGGTGATGACCTCGTTCAATACCTCTTGTTGCTCACTACTGAGAAGCGGAGCATCGTTCGGTAAAAATATTTCCCCTGCAAAGGGATCGCGATTCACGCGTTCTTTTTCAATCGACACCAAACCGCGTCTTTCCAGACTGCGAGCCAGTTCGTTCACCCCTCGCAATTCTTTCGCTACTTCCGTAAACGCTACTTTTCCTCCTTTTGCCTTTAAAACAACAGTCAATAATTGTGCCTGCCGAGGCGCTGTCCTTTGCAAATCGGATATTTCTTCGCTATCCACTGATCGTACCAATTTCAAGATGCGACGTTCTCGCGGAGCCGTCCCAGGTTCTCGTATGGAAACAGGCAACATGCACCGCAAGACCGTTTCGAGTGGCGCACAGTAATACTCTGCCACCCATTGCGCCAAGCTGATGAGAGCCGGACGAATGAGAGGAGAGTTCCCAATAACTTCATGAACGGGGCGCAAGCCGAAACGATCTTCTCCGGGGGAAATGCCTACAATGGTTCCGAGTATCAGACGACTGCGCAAGGGTACTCGAACACGAGTACCGATTTCTGCTTTACCTTGGAGAGATTCAGGAATCAGATAGTCCAGAATCCGGCGGGTCGAAGCATCCACTGCAATTTGAGCAATCATAAAGGCTGATCGTTTATTCTTTCAGCAGGTTGGGCAAAAACACCACAAACATTGTGCATAGCCCCTTAACTGGAGCTAAAAATAAAGGCTGCCTAAAAAAAACTGTGGGTAAAAATTGGTTCAGGCAAATTAGCAAGGGTATGGTAAAGAGCAACTTCACGAGCATCAGCGGCACGAAACCCATAACTCCGTTTTAGAGTTAATTTCACCTTGGCGTTAAGCCCTTCAACGACACCGCTGGAATATTGGCCTTTAGCCTGAAAGTAATTTAAAAGAAGAGAGCGGTGAGAGGTGAGAGTACGGGCAACTTTTTTAAGAGGCTCCAGGTGACTTCGAGTAATTTTAGTGCACCAAGCATCCAGGAATTTAGCAGCCCAGGTAGGAGAGCGATAGGTCCAAAAGTGTTGGAAAGTTTCCACTAAGAGAAAGGCGCGCAGGGTGCGTAAAGCAGAGCCTCGAATTGCCCGCATGCCAGCACGTTGGCTCTTAGTCCAATTGCATCTTTTTTTTAGGAAAGCCCAGCGCATCTTTTTAAGCAAGGGATCCAGACCTGCCTGGGCACGGGCGCGGGTTTCCTCTCTGCGGATTTCATCGATAGCTTCGTTGAGTTTTTTAACGATGTGGAAGCGGTCAAGGATATGTAGGGCTTGTGGCAAATAATGGGCTGCTACCTTCAGATACGGTTTCCACATGTCGGAGCAAATAAAGCCGATGGCCGAACAAAACTCTTTGCCAAAAACCTCGAAGAATAGCTCAAAAGTTTTTTCAGTACGATCGCGCCCGACCCACAAAAGTCGTTTGCAGTGATCATCGATCTGGTAGACCAGTGTCCAAAACTTATCTTTTTTTCCGACATGGATTTCATCAACTCCAAGCGCCTTTACGCCGCTTAAATCCCGATGTTGAATGCCATAATCCACCACCCATTTTACCGAAGCGTATACATCGGCCCAGCCCACTCGGAAGACTCTGGCTACCTCGGCCCAGGAGAGCATGCGTGCCCATTGTGCCAGAAAGAGACGGAAGGCTTCGCTGTGCTGTATTTTTCCGCTAGCCCAAGGAAGTTCTTCTACTGTGGGACTCCCACAGTGTCGGCAGTCAATTCGCCGCGGTGTGTAGACTAGCCAGACCACGAAACCCCAAAGTGGCACAAAGCGCCAGCGCCGCTCTGCAAGTCTATCATATCCAGATCCTTTACGTTTGCATCCTGAGCATCTTCCCTGGCTGCCTTCTCTGGCACGTACTTCTGCTAAGATAACTCCCTTTTCTTTATCGTCCCATCCCACCGCATCATAGACAAATCCCTTGATCGGATGTACCCGCCTCATTACATTTTTAAGCGTTATATTTACCACAGAGGCTGGTTTATAGGTACCCTTTTGGGTGCCGCCAGCCTCTTTTTTACGCTCCGCCCTAATACCCAAGGAACCGATCCGATCCTCTTGCTACCTTTCAGCACTGCTCCCCCCCTGTTCCCCCTGAACGCCTGCCGCGGCGAGCGGTGCGGGGGTCTGGGGGCGGCACCAGCCCCCCTGCTAACTCTATTTTTTACCCACGAATTCTTTTATAGAGCCAAAATAAATTTGAACCGCCTTAAATTCCATCGTCGACGAAAGATGCTGCAAATGTAAAAAAGAATCGGCTATGGAAATACACCGGATTTGGAAATGGGGCCTCGTTCTAATCGCAATAGGACTAGCATTACTTGGTGCCATTTTGTTACTCCAAAAAATCGATATTTCCTATACTTTCCGGGAAGCACTTGCAGGGGATCTTTATCATCGATATGACCAATTGATAGCCGAAACTGCCCGACAGCACGGATTGGATCCTAATCTAGTAAAAGCGATCGTTTGGAGAGAGAGTCGGTTTCAAACGGACAAATTGGGTTCCTCAGGAGAACATGGTTTGATGCAGGTTACCGCTGCTGCAGGAGCGGACTGGGCAAAAGCAATGAAAATGTCCAATTTCGATCCCGAAGAACTGTCGAAGCCGGAAACCAATCTGGAGGTTGGGTGTTGGTACCTGGCAAGAGCCCTCACGCATTGGCAGAATCGTGATCGCCCCTGGGCTTTTGCATTAGCAGAGTATAATGCTGGTCGCTCGCGAGTAAAACGTTGGGTAAATTCTTCCGGACAAGGAGAAAGTGCCACGGCCGCACATTTGCATACTTTCATGGATTTTCCCTCTACGAGGGCCTATGTACAGAGTATTATTTCGCGTAGTCAATTCTACAAAGTTCGCAACGAATTTCCTAGGCAATTTCAAAATCCGGATCGATGAAATATCGTACGGTAAACATTGGCGTGGAACTAGAGCATTTTTCATTTAAATGTTTACATGAGTTGCAAGAAATTTTTTTGTCAGGCGAGACGCAACAATTGGGCCATATCCGTAGATACGGCCCGGTGTGTCTGGCATGAATAACAAACAGGAGGTGAAAATCCAAACCTAGGGCCCTGACAGAGGGAACCTAACACCGAAGAGGCAAGTGCATTGCAGTGGAGAACCACAGCCCAACCAGAGGGAAGCAAACGCTGGAAGGCCCGTGAGGGGATGTACGGTAGAAGCTATAGGTGCGTACGATAGTCGAACGAAAGTGAAGCGCCGTAAGGCGCATGCAGTGGACGAGCCAGCCGGCGGTGGCGAAATCCAAAATCTGTTGGGGACTGCATGTGTAGTGGCGACGACAAGAGTACGAAGTTTGTTAATTCTTACCCAGAGAGATCTGTTGGGCCGCGCCAGGCCAAAGCCTGGCGCAAACCCGTAGGACGAAAGAACGAAAGGCCAAAGGCCCAACAGAAGTCAGACAACTGCATAGTAGCAAGAAGGCTAGCGAAAGCTAGTCCCAACCCAGCGGCGAAAGCAAACTGGGGGAGCGAAGGCGGTTGCGGTCGAACGAATGTCAATGCAACTTGAACTGAAATTTGGAACAGCCGAAGAGGGGGTGCAAACTCCCAGCGACGGCGCAAGGGCGGAGCACCGAAGCTCGGCTCGAGCGTGCGCGCCGCCAATGCCAAAACTCAAGCCAGAGAAAGCAACGACAGCGACCATGGAAGAAGTAGAACGAAGATTAAAGGGGGCGTTTGAAACAGTAGCGAGCAACAAAGGAGCGCCTGGACCAGATCGGCAAAGCATAGAACAAGTGCGCAAGCACCTCAACGAGCTAATACCGAAATTGAGCCAAGCCCTGATAGAAGGAAACTACCGACCTGGAGAAATTCGGCGCGTGTGGATACCTAAAACAGGAGGAGGACAAAGGGGTCTAGGCATACCCAACGTGATAGACCGGGTGGTCCAAGAAGCAGTACGACAGGTTCTGGAACCAGAATACGAGCCGACCTTCCACCCTAACAGTCACGGATTTCGACCCCAACGAAGCTGCCACACAGCAATACGACAAGCACAAGAGTATATACAAGAGGGACGCGAATGGGTGGTAGACATCGACCTGGAGAACTTCTTCAACCGAGTAAACCATCAAAGACTGATGTCCAAACTCGCGCAGCGAGTAAAAGACAAAAGACTACTGCACCTGATTGGACAAATGCTCAAAGCGCGAATTGTAATGCCAGATGGCGTAGTGGTGAGCAACGACGAGGGGGTTCCGCAAGGTGGTCCCCTCAGCCCATTGCTCAGCAACATCGTGCTTGATGAACTCGATTGGGAGCTGCAAGCAAGAGGCCACCGCTTCGTACGTTATGCCGATGACGGTAACATCTACGTCAGAAGCGAACGAGCTGGGCAGCGTGTCATGGCTAGCGTGAGCAACTTCATAGAAAGGCGCTTGCGTCTCAAAGTGAACCTCAGCAAAAGTGCCGTGGCACAGCCACAAGAGCGTCACTTCCTGGGCTGTAGCCTGCGACGTGAACCCTTAGAGGGCAACGTAGAAGTGAGGTTGTCAAAGCGAACAAAAGAACGCATAAACAACAAAATCCGAGAACTGACACCGAGAAATTGGGGAGGCACCTTAAAATCGTGCATCAACAAAATCAATGCCTACGTGATCGGATGGACAGGCTTCTTTGGCATCTGTACAGAACAAGTCGAGAAGACGCTGCAAGGACTTGACGCCCACATTCGCAGGCGACTGCGAGCAATGGAACTCAAGCAATACAAATGCAAACGAACCATCGTTCGTAAACTGATTGGGCTCGGGATCAATCCCAAAACCGCGTGGCGCAGCATTTACTCGGGACGAAAGTCCTGGTGGGCGCTGAGTCACACAACAGCAGTTGACAGAGTACTGAAGAATTCCCTTTGGGATGCACGCGGGCTCAAGTCATTGCTACAACGGTATAGGGAACATCCTGCGCGCATGGCCGCTCAGAAGCCAATGCAATACGTATGGGCATTCTGAATAGTCGAGGTTGTAATACCAACCATGGGGGTCATAACCCGTGTTTCCGAAGAGCCGTATGTGAACAGCACAAGTACGGTTCTGTGAGAGGAGCCCTCAGTGATGAGGGTTCCTACTCGATATTGTTGCAACAAAGCCTGGCGGAAAAAGAGCCGCAAGGCATGTAAATAGTTAAATGAAAAATGCTCTAGTGAGGCAATTAATCCTGACGCAGTTTCCTCAATGGGCGGAGTTGCCTATTGCTCCCGTTGTCTCAAATGGATGGGATAATAGAACGTTTCATCTCGGTAAGCACATGAGTGAGCGGTTGCCAAGCGCTGCGATCGATCTATGCTTCCCAAGTTGAACGGGAGCACCATTGGCTGCCAGGAATCGCACCCTATTTGCCACTTCACAATGAAATTCGACAATTATTCCCATTTGGAATACGCGGAGCTGGAATTTTTCATATCGTACTGTATCCAAAATCCGAAAATTTCTTCGATTTTGCACAGATCAAATTTTTAAAAATGATTTCCGTTTGTTATATTTTGATTGTTATCAATACCTTCAAATGAAAATCTGGAAAATCGATTACTCTAAGGACTCCGCTTCTTTTTGCCTGAATGTGAATTGCTGAGCGAGTTGTATGTGATTTGCACTATGGGACTCCTTACTGAACAGATATGGAAAGCGAAAAGGCGGCTTGATTTTGATCCTCAGAAGCTGCGCGACTCGCTTCGAAAAAAGACTCCGAAAGATCTTTCGAGTAGCAATCAACTCGAACAGCGCCACGATTTTTTGCGCAATTCGATGGGAGACGATCGAGCAGCCAAGATTGCATTCGAGCGTATCATCGATGGCAACGAACTTATGAGCATCAACTATCTCGAACGTGGCACACACGCCGCCCGTTCAGTGGCCCGGGTTCATATGGTCAGTGAGACAGGAAATACATTAGGTTGGGGAACTGGTTTTCTTATCGCGCCGTGTGTGTTCATTACCAACAACCACGTCCTTTCCAACGTCGCCATTTCTTCGCGTTCAGAGGCTCATTTTGAATATGAGCGTGATGTAAGAGGGAATGGAAAGGGGCCAACCATCTTCAAATTTCGCCCCGACCAGCTTTTTTTTACTTCTCAAGATCTGGACTTCAGCGTGATTGCAATGGAGCCAACTTCTTCCAGACGTTGTTTGTCTGAATTTGGCGTACTGCCATTTATCGGAAAGTTGGGAAAAGTTCTCGATGGAGAGTGGTTGACGATTATTCAACATCCGAATGGAGAACGCAAACAGGTCTGTGTCCGCGACAACCGCCTTCTCCACCGGGCTGAAGATGTACTTTGGTATTCGACCGATACACTTGGCGGTTCATCAGGTTCTCCGGTTTTTAATAACGACTGGTTTGTTGTCGCACTCCATCACTCAGGCATTCCGGCAGAACGAAACGGTCGGATTCAGACTCGTGACGGTCGTGACTACGACGAGGAAACAATGGATGAAACGCAGATACACTGGATCGCAAATGAAGGAATCAGAACGAGTCGTATTGTTGACTGTTTGGAGCAGGCGCTCCCATCGCATCCGCTTTTGCAACCAATTTTCTTGCCAGCCCCTGTTGAGGCATCTCTTCCCAATCTATCACCTTCTTTTCAGCCCATCCTCCAACCACTCCAGACTCTAAGTACCATCCAGCCTATTACTGTCCCGATTCACCTGCATTTCACCTTATCACCCCAAAGCGGAGAGCTTGCCGCTTCCAAAAACACCGCTGCTACCCCAATATTTGAAGTACGCCCACAAACTACTCGGAGGCGCCCGATACTTCGGGTGAATGGGAGTGGTAAACGGAAGGGATTCGACGAAAATTTCCTCGATACCGATTACAAGATTTGGCTTCCAGAGTTGAGTCCAGGTATAGCAAACGATGCCATTAAGCTGTTGGACGGCACTGGCAGGGAGACGCATGAAACCGTACTGAAATACACGCATTTTTCGGTCTCTGTAAGCAAGTCACGCTGCTTCGCCTTTTACAGCGCTGCTAATGTTCATTTTGCTCAACGATGGGAGCTAGGTTTCCGGGAGAATCAATGGCTCTGGGACGATCGTATTCCGCGGAAATACCAGCTCGATAACTGGTTTTATGTGAACAACAATTTCGATCGTGGACACCTCACGCGATACAAAGACGTACAATGGGGAACGAGCGCCGAAGAAGCTGCTCAAGGTGCAGAGGATAGCTGCCACTGGACTAACTGCGTGCCGATGCACTTGCAATTTAATCGGAGAGGGGATGAGGCACCGCTTTGGTTTGAATTAGAACAGTACATCCTCGAAGATTGTATCCAAGAGAGTCGATTCAAGGCTCAGGTTATTACCGGCCCGGTTTTAAGAAACGATGATCCGGAATACAAAGGTGTTCAATACCCAGTGTCCTTCTGGAAAATCGTCGCTGCAATTAATTCAAAAAAGAAATTGTTTGCGACGGCCTACCTGCTCAGCCAAGCCGGCACTCTCGAAAAATTTGGAATCGAATCTGCCTCCGAAGTTCCATTTAGTAAGTTCGAAATCTACCAGACGAGCCTTAGTAAGATTGAGTCGTTGACTGGTCTGAGGTTTCAATATGGGACAGGACTGCCGCTTTCCGAAGTTGATCCGATGCGGGAAGACCACAGGCCAGTTCCTGAGTGCCGAAGAGTGTCCCATCCTGAAGCGCTTACACTTGCATAAGTTAAGTGCCATGAGGTACTGAATATGTGTCGGATAAGGCAGCAGCATTACTGCCGCTGTCTCCCCTAAGAACCGGGCATGAAAGTTTCCCTTCATACGGCTCAAGCCATTATAAAATTCCCAAGTTGTGTTCGGGAACCGGTCAACTGGACGTTTTTAACTTCTCTCGTTGTCGATGGACTCCGTACCATTTGAAGAACGCACGGTCTTCGAAATAGTCCCGCCACAGCGGATCAAAGGGATTAGCCTAACTTATACCATCTATTTAAGATAACCGGACTGATGTTCTTCGCTCCTACTTCTTAAAAACAGGCCAATTATCCATAAGAGATGGTATCAGTCAGTTCAATGCTGACATTGGAGCGTAAATTGTAGCTCAAAAAGATATTTATTTGCAATTGTTGCGGCCTAGAGGAAGCTGACGAAGTCAGTCAGTATTTCGGCATGGAAGGATCGATTTTTTCAGACCAGGCTGAAATGCCGCCTTCCACGTTGTATAACTTGGTGAACCCGTAGTCCCGAAGCTGGCGGAGTGCTTGTGCGCTCCGTCCGCCCATTTTGCAGTGAATATAGATTTCGTCAGCAGTATCGAGCTCATTAATGCACGATGCGAGGTTACCAAGCGGAATGAGGCGGGAACCTGGAATACGCGCGATCTCATACTCATAAGGTTCACGCACATCCAAAAGAGTAAAGGGGATTCCCGAATCGAGCTTGGCCTTCAGCTCTTCCACACTGACCTGGTGGATGGGAAGTTCGGCTTCCTCCGCAGCTTTTGCTTGGGGAATTCCGCAGAAATGATCGTAATCAATCAGTTCAGTAATGGATGGATTCTCCCCGCAAACGGGACATGATGGGTCCCTGCGAACTCTAAATTCCCGGAATTTCATTTTTAAGGCATCAAAATGGATGAGCCTCCCGATAAGAGAATCGCCTATCCCGATGAGAAGTTTTACGCACTCAATGGCTTGAAGAACACCGACTATGCCGGGAAGGACTCCTAAAACGCCGCCTTCCGCACAGCTAGGAACCATTCCCGGAGGCGGAGGTTCCGGAAAGAGGCAGCGATAACATGGTCCGCCAAGGTGGGGAGCAAATAGCGTGCTTTGTCCTTCAAACCTAAAAATCGAGCCGTAAATATTCGGTTTTTGCAAAAAGACGCAGACATCGTTCGAAAGATAACGGGTGGGAAAATTATCGGTGCCATCGATGACTAGGTCGTAATCCTTCACAATATCCAATGCGTTGCTGCTGTGGAAGAGGCAATCGTGCAGTTCCACGTTTACATTGGGATTGACATCCTTAATTCGATCGCGGGCGCTATTGATTTTTTTGCGACCCACATCCTTTGTTCCATGAAGAATTTGACGTTGGAGATTTGAATAATCGACCACATCAAAATCTACGAGCCCGAGACAACCAACACCGGCCGCCGCGAGATACAAAGCAATCGGAGAGCCCAGCCCCCCTGTACCAATGCAGAGCACGCGAGCAGCTTTCAGTTTTTTTTGCCCTTCCATGGTAACCTCCGGCATGATGAGGTGTCGTGAATAACGCGCAATCTCATCGTTGCTGAGGTCTATGGAGCCGCTTTGCGGCGGACTGTGTCCGTTTCCTTTATAAGTCATTGAGTGAAAAATTCATTTGCAACTGTTGGCTCCTAAAAAACAGACGTATCCGGTCAATGATGCTGCTCATAAAGCACAATATTCGACCAACTGATGCACCTTTTCAAGCAGTGGCTTGCTTGAATTTACAGTTTCCCCTAACAGGAAACCAGATGTCCTTCTAAGCATCTGCAATAAAATTGGTTGCAATAAATGAAGGCGTTAGCTGGGAGCTGGCGCAGTTGCAGGTGACTCGCGGGGCTTTAAAAATTCCAGGATATTGATGGGAGGAATGTTGAACAAGCAGTATTCGCGATGGTTCAAATGAAAGTGGCCCGCGTATCCCTTGAGTTCCAAAGAAATCTGATAGGTGATGAAAGAGGCCCCAGGCGCCATACCCTTCCGGATGCTCTCTAACATCCGGACTTTAATATCGGCTTCAATGACAAGGAATGGGATGCCCGAAATCACGTAATCGCATCCCGGATTACCCAGCCGTTCCAGTTCTTCCGCCATGCGCATGGCATCTGTGTTAAGGATAGTAATCCTAGGATCATGGCGGAATTGTCTGCGCAAGTGCCGACAGAAATCTTCGTCCAATTCAAAAAGAATAAGACGGGAATGGGCGCACATTTTTTTTGCAATATACCGGGTGTGGCAGCCCTCACCCGGTCCCAATTCAACAATCACTAATGGCCGGGAAAAATCCATCCTCTTGGCGACTCGATGGGTTAAAAAGGGCGAACTCGGGCAGCAGTACGCGACTTGCAATGGCTTCGCTAGGAAGCGTCGAAAAAATAACCAGCTCAAGGTACGTGAAGGTGAGTTGTCAATTGTTACCAACCGCATCATATGATGCATCATCAGCAACATGCTTAGCCACACTAAGCATCTGTGGCAGATCGGTCAAGTACCCGTGCACTGCAAATTATAGTTTCCTAAAGAAAAACGAGTTGTAAGTTTGCGCAACATTCTCTCAAGATGTTATCATATAATGTTTTATATAAGTTTTTATATAAATTTACAGGTTGCATGCCGGAAAAATTTTCCATTCCCAAACGAACCATGAATCCGGATGCATCTTTTCTAGCATCGCCTGCCTTCCCGCGGCGGACAAAGCTCGCAGAATTCTGAACAAGGCTGGGGGATTTCCTCTGCTTTGGAGTCGTTAAACATCGCAAAATAAAAAATTATGGCTTTCTTGATTTTCTGCGTATCTTTTACTGGAAAGTCCTTTTTCGGGGCACCAATCCACACGAGCATGAAAAAGAAGATCAAAAAAAATACTGTTTTCGTAAAGACACGTACAAGATTGAAACAAGCAGAGCCTCAGGGAGAAAGCCCGGCTCCCCGGCATAAGTCAGAGCGTCTTTTTTCTGAGTCCCGGGATATTCGTGAGGATCGCGCGATACGTCAATTGAAGACAACAACGAGGGCTACAACGCAAAGGAAAGGGCCCAGAAAGACAAAAATGACCTAGCTTGGAAAATTCATCGTAAGGGCAAAAAAGCAGCGAAGTCTTACGCATAAAGCGTTATAGTTAAAGAATTGGAATTTCCAGGATTTATAGCGAAAGTCCTAAAAAATGAATACGCCTTTGCCGCTCTTTTGACTCGCTCAGCCCTGCTGAGTCTCGCCCTTCGGGGCTTGCCTTCGGCAAGTCTACCCCGGCTATTCCCACGGCCGGGTGTTGCCACCAAGCTTTGTTGCAAAAAATAGTCCGTATCTACAGATATGGCCCGCAAGGGTGCGACTTGGCGGGAGCCAAGCGCATCAAATCCATGATCATTTTATAGGACTTTCGCTATAGTTAATCATTCCGAATTAAGTCAGGCGCGCAATTTTTGCGATATCTTCGGAATTGAAGGGCAGATTTGGATGAATGGGGGGTGATTTTCAGGGAAGCTGAACTTTCCATCCCCGACTAAAGAATCTTTTCCCGCATTCCTCCAATGGCGTGGGCGAGTTTTTTTATAGCGAGTTCGATGCGGGTTTTTACAGTACCGAGTGGGGTTCCGGTAAGACTGGAAATTTCGCGTTGGCTTTTCCCTTGGAAAAAGGTCATGTGAATGACCTGCCGCTGGGAAATCGGTAACCTGCGGAGATAGTATTCCATGAGCTCCTTTAAGTCCCTTTGTTGGATCTGCTCCACCGTGCGGCCTTCATCTCGAATTTTATGTAAGCAATTATAAGCAACCTCGTAGCGACCTGTTGCACGCCGGTAGGCCGAGTGTTGCCGTACTAAGTCTATGGCTCTTCGTCTTGCCAGAGTTGCCAGCCAGTTGCAGAGTTTCCCTTTTTCTGAGGAATAGTTCTTCGCTTGCTTCCAGACCTGGATGAAAACGTCCTGGAGAACATCTTCCGCGTCTGATTCATCGTGCAACACCTGCAAGATGATTGCCTTCAGGATGGCTTTATAGCGCTGATGAAGTCTTTCCAAAGCCAAGGAATTTTGTTGCACTAGCGCTTCCATGAGCTCTTTATCTTCTATCGTTGTCGACTCTGTGTCCGGGGGAACATTCATGGTAGCCATTCCTAAATGGATCCTTTTACATAGCTAACTATAACATGCTTTAGCTTGATTGAAAGTCAATATATGTTAATATTAGCTAAGAGTGTGTGTTGTTAAAGGGGGAGGTGAGCGATTGTCCACATTTCCACTTGGAGCTACAGTTCAAGCCAATGGGGTTGCCTATCGAGTGTGGGCACCAGCCATTCGGTCTGTCCAGGTCGAGATTCAACCGATTGACGGTGGTGTAAGAATTCTCTCCTTACAGCGGGAAGCCCATGGTTATTATGTGGGGTTGGATGAACACGGGCGTGCTGGGGACGCTTATCTTTACCGCCTTGAGGGCAGGGGCAGTTTTCCTGATCCAGTTTCCCGAGGGCAACAAGCCAGTATTGAGGGACGTTCTTTGGTGGTGGATTGGAAAAGTTATACCTGGAGAGATCAGGATTGGCGGCCTCCCTGTTTTCGAGATCTGGTGATTTATGAACTGCACATAGGAACATTTACTCGGGAGGGGATATTTCGGAGTGCTGCCAAGCGATTGAGTAATTTGAGAGAGCTCGGAATCACGGCCATCGAGATCATGCCTATTGGCGATTTTCCGGGGAAAAGGAATTGGGGATACGATGGAGTTCTTCCTTATGCACCGGCGCGATGCTATGGGTCGCCGGATGATTTGCGGGAACTGGTGGATTGTGCACATTCGAATGGGCTCGCTGTAATTCTGGATGTCGTTTATAATCATTTGGGGCCGCGTGGGAATTATCTTGGCTATTTTACTTCCCATTACTTCAATTCGGAGCATTCGACCCCATGGGGCGATTCGTTAAATTTTGATTCCGCGCAGTGCGGTCCAGTTCGGGAATATTTCGTGAACAATCTGATTTATTGGATGGAGGAATTTCATATCGACGGGTTCCGATTTGATGCCACCCACGAAATCCGTGACAATTCCTGTCCTCATATTTTAGCTGAGATGACAGCGGCAGTTCACAAACGGAGTGGCTATGCGATTGCGGAAGACGAACGGAATGCGAGCTTCCTGCTAGAGCCGGTCGAGAGCGGGGGCATGGGATTTGATAGTGTCTGGGCGGATGATTTCCATCATATCCTCAGAGTCAGTCAGACTCATGAAAAAGCGGGTTATTTCTCGGACTACAAAGGTTCGTTAGCAGAAGTTATTTCCACATTGGATTGCGGTTGGTTCTATCAAGGCCAGATTTCGCGGAGACAAGGATTACCCAGAGGCACGCTCTGCAAACACTTCTCTCCAGAGCGATTCATCCACTGTATCTGCAACCACGATCAAACTGGCAATCACCCACTCGGAGTCCGACTGTCGCAACTCATTTCAGCCGCGGCGTACCGAACTCTTTCTGCCCTTCTTTGCTTCTCGCCTTACACTCCGCTCATTTTTATGGGACAAGAATGGGCGGCCAGTACACCGTTTCTTTACTTTACCGATCACGATGCTGAATTTGGTGCTCAAATTACTGAAGGCCGGAAGCGGGAATTTTCTGAATTTTCCGGATTTATGAGCTGCGAAATTCCCGACCCGCAAGCCGAGAACTCCTTCCTCCGGTCCAAGTTGCAATGGGAGGAAAGTAAACAAGGCGTACACGCCCAAGTTTGCGAACTTTATTCCGAGTGCTTGCGTCTTCGAAGGAAAATTAGCGCGTTACGCCCCACCGGCAGGAATGGCTGGTGGGTCAAGAGCCTGTCAATGGGAGTGGGAGCAATCCATTACCAGTCTCAAAGCGCCGAGCACTTGATTGTTTTCGATCTTTGTGGAAATCATGTTGGTCCATTGGAGGTCGCAGGGGAGTGGGCCCTTCGTCTTTCCACGGAAGACAAGCGCTTTGGCGGATGTGAAAAAATCACCTTTGATCCATCAGGAAAGGCAGTCTGCTTTTCCGAACCCGGATTACTTTTTCTTTCGAGAGAGCACGGCGAAGGGGAAGCGAGTGAGGATATTTGAGATGGGAGTTTCTCGTTGTTGAAAGTCATGAATTTTTCCGGTTAAAATATCAGTCCAGATTCCAGGGAGGCTTTCTGAGTCCAGTTTTGTATCGGTCCAGATCTGATCGAGCGGAACCGGTCCTAATTTGGCGGTGAGTCGAGGAACAACTACTAAAAGTGTGTCATCCTGGTATGTGCGTAAAAAGGCAATGAGATGATCTGTTTTTTCGCCCTGCGGGAATAAGGGGAGGTAATATGCCAGACGAAAAAACTCTTCGTGACGTCGGCGAAATTGTAGCAACCTTTGAATAATGAATAACTTAATGCGTCCGCTTTTCCAATCGGAAATCAATTCTTCCGGAGAAGCGATGGACAATGATTTTAGAAGACATTTTCGTAAGGAGTAATCCACCGGTCTTCGGTTATCAGGATCAACGAGACTAAAGTCCCAAATTTCAGTTCCTTGATAAAAATCAGGAACGCCCGGGAGCGTGCATTTAAGAATAGTTTCGGTCAGTGAATTCCAAGCGCCCAGGCGTGCCACCTCCTCAGCAAGCGGAGTTAGCGCCTTTTGAAAATTAGCTCCGGTTTTAGGATCCAAAATCTTTGCGATAAACTGTGCTACAGCCTGTTCCCATTCTTCGTTGGGTTCAGTCCAGCTACTATTTACTTTTCCTTCCTTGAGTGCTTTCACCAAGTATTCCTGAATCCGGGCGGTAAAATTAGGACGACTTTCCGGAGTTAGCTCAAATGGCCAACATCCAATTAACGTCTGATAAAGGAAGTACTCCTCATTAGGTGATGGGGCTACTTCTCCATCTATTATGATGCGAAATTTTCGATTGATCCGCATCCATCGACGGATGGCCTTTCGCCACTGGATGGGTATTTCCGAAAGAGCGGCAATCCGGAGGCGAACATCTTCGCTTCGTTTAGTATCATGAGTGGAAGTCCCTAAGAGGCTGTGAGGCGTCCGCGTGGCGCAGTCAATATTTAATTGATGAAACTCGGAAATACTAAGGCCGAAATTATCGGGATTGCCGCCAACTTCGTTCAGAGCAATTAAGCGATTATAAAGATAAAATACCGTGTCTTCCAGGCCTTTTGCCGCCACGGGCCCAGTACATTGTTGGAACCTCATAACAAAGTAAACATGCGCCCTCCGCTGCTCGGGTGAGAGGCTCTCCGGAAAGCGCATCAAGAGAACGTTGCGAAGAAAGTCAAAAATGGTCTTGTCAATTGCCGGGTTTCTTCTGCGGGCTAAAGAAATTGCATGAAGGATAATGCGTTCTTCGGATTCCGAAGGAGGACGGTTTTCGGTTGCATAAGTGCGATAAACAGGAAAACAGGCAATTACCTGCCGAATGGCATTTGTCAGAACATTACGGGTGCAGTCGCGATAGGTACGGTAGAATTCGGACAGTCCATCTAATTGCCGCGCCAAAGAAACGATCTCGCTCTCGAAAGAGGTTTCCATTACCCAGCACTTTTTCTTGTAGACTAGAGTGGAGAACGAGTCAGGTACTCCGATGATTTGCTGGTAGATATCCGTAAGAGCTTGAGCGGCGGCTGCATCAATCAACAAATGAGTGGTTTGATTTGCAAATTCGTAGCCGGTGGTGCCAGCAATAGGCCAATCAGCGGGAATTTGTTCGTAGGCAGTTTCCAGGATTTTTTCTACGATCAAATAGAGAGGCTGGGATCCTTGTGGTGCGCAGGTTAAAGCAGCATAGTTCTCTTGTAAGCGTGCGAGATATTCCTTTGGGTTCCACAAGCCATCAATGTGGTCAAGTCGCAAACCTGTAACGTCGCCGTTTGCCAGCAACTGAAAAACAAGCTGGTGAGCTGCCTCAAAAACTTCCGGAATTTCGACCCGAATAGCTGCCAAATGATTAACGTCGAAAAAACGGCGATAATTGATTTCTTCAGCCGCTACTCGCCAGTAAGCCAGTCGGTAAGCCTGACATTCCAAGAGCTCGTGTAAGGCATCGAATGTCTTCGGCAAGCCGACTGCACCTTGAAATTCGTTAACTGCTAAATCAACAGTCCGTTGCACCTCCGGATTTCGTGTGATTAAAGTCTCGAATTTTAATTTAGCGCGAGCAATTTCTTCAAAGGGAGACAAAGAAAATTGCTCAATAATGTCGCGCATTTGATGAAAATGATCCTCTTGCAAATGTCGCAAACTTCTCCGAAGTATGATTGGAAAGGTTCGCGGATTAATCGGGAGTTTTGCAGAAAAATAACGCACAAAGAAACGCCCGCCTTCTCGCTCCAAGATTAATTCCGCATTTTCCAATACCTTGCCATAACGTTCCCTGAGAATCGGAAGGAGTACCTTTTCGGCCAGCGCCTCTTTCCGGGGATGCCAATCTATATCGAAATAATCTGCGTAAGCTGAAGCAGGCCCATTTTCTAAGACATCCATCCACCATTGATTCAGAGACTCACTAATCCCCATGTGATTTGGGACAAAGTCAAGCAGCTGACCCATTTGATAGCGGTGCAATTCGGTGACAAATTGTTGATATTCCAATTTATTTCCTACTGCAGGATTTAATGCATTGTGGTCTGCGACATCATATCCATGGGTGCTTTCCAGCCCTGCTTGAAAATAGGGCGAGGCATACACATCAGTAATTCCCAGATCATTTAAATAATCTAAAATTGCCACCGCATCACGAAAGGTGAACCCACTATGGAATTGTAATCGATAAGTTGCGGAAGGAATACGCGGGTACGCTGCCGTCTGCAACCTCTCGCTAGGGTAGTGTTTATTCATGTTCTGTTCCATGTGTAAGCTCCTATCGTTGCGTTACGCACATGTGATGGATGAAACAGATATTCTAAAATTTTCCCTATCGGAGCGAGGAGAAATTGCCCGTGAGAGTCAGAAGACTGAGATGGGCGATAAATGGCCCAATTCTTCCTCTTTGTATCCCAAAAGGGCTCAATAAGTAGTTTTTGCTCGAATGCGATAGGTAGTATATTAGCAAACGAAAGCTTTGGGAAAATTTTGGTTTTAAGCGATAGATCCTCGCATGAATGCCCAGAAAACTGATCACGCTTACTCCACTTCTAAGGTCAAAAGATACGCTCCTTATCCATCTCCATCGCAATTGAACACAGGGCATCGGCGCCAGACCGCTTCACCCACGCAAGCGCCCATATCCCCCGGTCCCGATTCCATTCAATGGAATTTGCCTGCCTCTGCTTCGGAGGTTGCTCCAAAAGGATCATCAAATCTGAAGGACTGGCTCTTACAGAAAAAAGCAGAATTTGGAGAGCGAGGAGAATTTGGTTATATAGTTAAGGTTATTTTAGAGGCCGGTGATTTTGAAAGGGCTAAAAAAAAGATAAATCAATCTAAGATTACTAGATCTGAAAAAACCTTACGGCAATACTTCACCCGTCTGGAAAAGTTTAAAAGAGAATGGGAACAGAAAAATAAATCGGTCGATCCAATGCATAAAATTTCTGTTAGTGAAGACGGACCTTCTACCTCACAGAGAAAATCAGTACATACTTCGGCTGAAAACAAAACTATACAGCTTGAACACATGAATGTAGGTAGTTCTTCTCAAGGTGCTGTGGATACGGAAATGCAGGTTGAGGAAAATTGGGGCTGGCTGAACGAAGCACTGGAAGATAAGCTGGAGGAAATCCTTTCACAAATTCCGGATAACGAGGATGAGTGTGCGGATCAGCTATTGGCATTATTATTGAAATCGCAAGAAGACGATGTCCGTGCATCTGAAATGCCGAAGGATTTAAGTCCATCCCTACCGCTGCCAAATTTAGATCCTGGCGAAGTGGAAAAATTTTTCAGCGAAATTGAGCGTCCTGCTTGAACTCAAATTGATTTGGCTTCGCTGAAGCGGGAAAATATTTGACTGATCAATTTGGTGTCTTCCAGAGTTTGAAGCAAGTGCAAAGCAGCGCGCAGAGGTATGCCGAGATAATCCGGCCGGTAATGAAGCTCATAACCAATTTCATAGATCGCCTTATCAAGAAGAAACACGTTGAGGAGAAAAACAAAATCTTCCGGGTTTTGTGCAAGCAACGTGCTGTCTTTGATGCCAGTCAAATAACCCTCAAGAAATTCTGACACAATGACCTTTCTCCACAGCTCGCACCAAGGTGCCAAACGAACTTGGTCTTCGGTTCGGCCCTGTGCAAGCGCGGCTTGCATGGCATAGTCGAATGAGCGGAGCATGCCTGCGATGTCTACCAGCGGGGCACGCTTGAGAAGGCGTTCTCCTAAGGTGCGACGCGGCTCTCCTTCAAAATCTAATATGATAAAATCCTTTCCAGTGTTGAGAACCTGCCCCAAATGATAGTCCCCATGCACACGAATCTTTTTGGCAAAGATTTTTCGATCGAGAAGCTTACCGTAAAAAGCGAGTAAACAAGACCCTTTCGCAATCCACTTCCTGGCATCCTCTTGCAAAGAGGGAGAGGAGAGGCTGGAAATTTTTCTAGCGAGCTCGAGTTCTGTTCGGCGCGCCAGGCTCCGCAATGCTTGATAGAGGGAACGCTGATAAAAACCAGTGAAAGGCTCCGCAGCAAAGTCTTTGCCCGAAAGTTTTCCAAGACAATGATGGAGTTCCCCGGTGCGCATTCCTAATTGACGCGCACGTTCAGAGTAGCCTACCATCAATTCAGGAAGCTTCTTTTCTCCCTCTTTCACAGACGAAACGGTAAGCGCTTGTTCAAAATATCGACTGAGAGCATCGACTGTATACGTCCAGGCATCCCCTTGATTGGGGACGTACGAAGTCAGCAACCCAATGGTTCCTTGACGGCCGTCTTTAACACAGCGAATTTCACCCCGGTAACGCGGGACATGCGGGAAGTTTTGCTCCTCCAATACTTTGAGAAGGTCAGCGTCAGGGTGAGGACCTGTTTCATAATGCCGAATAAGCTTGAGATTCAGTTGGTCGCCAAAAACAACGGTTGAATTGGATTGTTCGCCTCCAAGCAATCTAGAGACTGGCGCTTCGGCTCCGATCGCGTCCTTTGCGAGCCCAATGACATGACAGGTTCCGGAGCGCCAGGTCTCTTCTTTCTGAATGAGGGTGAGAAGACGCTGACGCATTTCTTCGACATGAAGCGCATCCCAAAGGATTTCTCCACTGGAAAACCGCGCAATGGCAGCGTGGGGACTCCCATTGATGTTGCCTTTCTCAGCAATGAGAACAGGAAGCACGTAAGTTGCCGGACGCCCTTGAGTAAACGTGATGTCCACTAGAAGAATCCGTATTTCTGAATCATCCGGCGCGAAACTGGCTACGATCTTTGCTTCCCGGAAAAGTCGTTGCTTCTCACCAAACCAGCGGCACTCGCGGATATATCGCGGTAGAACATCGTGCTCTAGCTTGTCCTCAAGCTCGGGGGTCCACTTTGCTTCCTCATGGAGTAAGCAGGGCTCGTGACCTACTTGGCTGCCGGTCTCCGAAGCCTGATGCAAATGGAGCCAATAAAATCCATGCGGTCCCATTGTGAAGAGATAGGGCGCGTTTGCAATGGCCGGGAAATGGGTATTTCCGAAGAGTTCTTCCGGATGCCAATCACAAAACTCTGACAAATCCAAAGAGACCGGCTGAGAAAAGCGGGAAAGATTTGCTATGATGAGCAGAGTCTGATCCTGATGCCATCGTAAATAGGCCAGCACCTTGGAATTTTCCGTTTGTAGAAACTGAATGTCGCCATAAGCGAATGCAGGATGTTTCTGCCGGATGCCCAGAATTCGGCGCGTCCACCAAAAAAGTGAGGAAAGATTTCCCTTTTGTATATCCACATTAACCGTTTCGTAGTGAAATTCAGGGTCGATGATCACCGGAAGAAAAAGTTGTTGCGGATTGGCTCGCGAAAATCCTGCGTTCCGATCAGCGCTCCACTGCATTGGAGTACGCACTCCATTGCGATCGCCTAGATAAAAGTTGTCCCCCATTCCGATTTCATCCCCGTAATACAAAATTGGAGTGCCTGGCAAAGAAAGTAACAGAGAGGTCATCAGCTCGATCTTGCGGCGATTGTTGTTGAGCAATGGAGCGAGGCGGCGACGAATGCCTAGGTTAATCCGCGCACGGACGTCTTCCGCATAGAGACGCACCATGTAATCTCTTTCCTCGTCGGACACCATTTCCAATGTGAGCTCATCGTGATTGCGCAGGAAAATTGCCCATTGGCAGTTTTTCGGAATAGGGGGGGTCTGGTCCAGAATATCAATAAGAGGAAAACAGTCCTCCATTTGTAGCGCCATAAACAATCGAGGCATGAGTGGAAAATGGAATTCCATATGACATTCGTCACCTTTCCCAAAATAGGCAGCCGCATCCTCCGGCCATTGATTGGCTTCCGCCAAAAGGATCCTGCCGGGGAATTTCTGATCCATATGCTGCCGAAGCCTCCGTAAAAAAGTATGGGTTTCCGGTAGGTTCTCACAAGAGGTTCCCTCTCGTGCAAAAAGATAGGGTACTGCATCCAGCCTCAATCCATCCACACCTAAATCCAACCAAAAATCCAATGTGTCTAAAATGGCCTGCTGCACCTGTGGGTTATCAAAATTCAGATCCGGCTGGTGCGAATAAAACCGGTGCCAGTAGTAAGCCTGTGCCACGGAATCCCAAGCCCAATTGGAAGTCTCAAAGTCGGCAAAAATAACACGCGCCTCCTCATATCGCCGTGGCGTATCACTCCATGTATAAAAATCCCTTTCGGCAGAGCCAGGAGCAGCGATGCGTGAACGTTGAAACCATGGATGTTGGTCTGAAGTATGATTGAGAACTAATTCCGTGATCACGCGCAAGCCGCGGCGATGTGCCTCCTGAAGAAAATCGCAAAAATCCTCCAGTGTCCCATAGCTGGGATGGATCGCAAGGTAATCCGCAATGTCGTAACCGTCGTCACGCAAAGGAGAGGGATAGAAGGGGAGTAGCCAAAGAGTAGTGACGCCCAGATCTTCAAAATAACTTAGCTTTTCACGCAGACCGCGAAAATCCCCGATGCCATCTCCATTGCTGTCGTAAAACGCGCGGACGTGCAACTCGTAGATGACTGCATTTTTAAACCAAAGCGGATCTTGCTCCAGATACATGGAATCCAAGTGTTTTCGTTCTTAGTAAGAATAAGCCTTAACTTTTATACTATCATCAACAAACTTTTTTGCCTAGAATGCGAAGTGCCTTTTACCTTCGCATGCCAACCGCTTGCTTCAGTGCGGGATCTTGTAGGGCCAAAAATGTGGTCAGAGCCCTTTTCGCACGTGCGGACATTGTCGTCAATGGAAAGCGTCCCTGGGACCCCCAGGTTCGTGACGACCGATTTTATTTCCGTCTGTTGACCGATAGAACACTAGCGCTACAGTTGCGATTTTTTAGAAACAAATGACAGCAATAATATAGCGAAAGTCCTATAAAATGATTACGCCTTTGCCGCCCTTTTGACTCGCTCAGCCCCGCTGAGTCTCGCCCCTTCGGGGCTTGCCTTCGGCCAGTCTACCCCGGCCGTTCCCATGGCCAGGTGTTGCCTCCAAGCTTTGTTGCAAAAAATAGTCCGTATCTACAGATATGGCCTCCTTTTTGTGTCTTGCCTGGAGCCAAAATTTCAGTCAAATCCATGATCATTTTATAGGACTTTCGCTATAAAATATGGGGCGGGTTTGGCAGGCATACATTTTTGAATGTAGGCCACTGTAGCCCGTTGACACGTCACCAGCAAACTATATCAAACGCTATAAGGAGGCAACAAATTTTAGAAGAGCAACCTGATAGAACCTCTCTTCTCACCTATGTTTGTGGGCGATTTGCCTCTTAAACAAAAACACTACCGGCGGAGGGGCTCGAACCCACACATCCTTGCGGATACCAGATTTTGAGTCTAGCGCGTCTGCCAATTCCGCCACGCCGGCGCAAGTCCTTACTGATATGTTATCGATTCTTCTTTTGCAAGGATTGAGCGCCGGATAAAAAACCGTCAGCCCATTGTTGGATTTCGGGGGACATCCGTACCATATCTGGCCACGGGCGGGGATACCCTTCTGTAGGCAACTTCCGCGTGGCATCGAATCCCATGTGCGTTCCCAGTGTGGGAATGGTGGGTGCATGGTCCAACGCGTCGCTAGGATTTTTTATGATGCTGGTATCGCGTTGCGGGTCCGTATTGGCGCACAGGCGAAATAGGACCTCACTTGTATTATGGACATCGCAATCCTCATCTACTACCACAATGTATTTACTAAACATCATTTGGCCCATTCCCCAAAGGCCATGCATGATTTTATAGGCTTGCCAAGCATATTGCTTGCGGATGCTCACAAACACCAGATTGTGGAAAACGCCCTCTGCAGGAAGGGCGATGTCTTGAATTTCCGGAAAAGTCATTCGAAAGATAGGCAGAAAGATCCGGACACTTGCGCCGCCCATATAAAAATCCTCCATTGGGGGTATGCCCACGATAGTAGCGGGATATATGGCCTGCCGTCGGTGCGTGATCGCCGTGAGATGAAATACTGGATAATCATCGACCGGAGTATAAAACCCGGTGTGGTCGCCAAAAGGTCCCTCAGGCCGGAGTTCTCCCGGCTCCACATATCCTTCCAGGACGAAGTCAGAATATGCAGGAATTTGAATGTCAATGGTTTCACAATTTATCATTTCCACGGACTGGCCTCGGACGAAGCCTGCGAAAAGGATTTCATCCAGTCCATCGGGCAGGGGTGCGGTAGCGGCAAAGGTAAGCGCAGGATCGCCTCCTAAAGCCACTGCCACTGGCATGCGTTCTCCTAGTTCATAGTAGCGTTTTCCGTGACGTGCGGCGACCTTGTGAACCTGCCAGTGCATTCCGGTCGTACGGCCGTCATAGACTTGCATCCGATACATACCAACATTTCTTTCGCCACTGTCAGGGTCCCTTGTATAGACGTTTGGAAGAGTGATGAAGCGTCCTCCATCCTGTGGCCAACACTTCAAGATGGGCAAATCGTTGAGCGAAATCAATTCGCCACGGCCCTTTGTATCGTCGAAGCGGTGAATCATTTCTTTACAAGGACCCCGAGAGACACGGCGAGGACGAGCATGGAGCAAGTCCATACCTTGGGAAAGCAGCGTTACCGCATCGCGCAATTTTGTCGGGGGTTTGGCTTTTAGAATAAATTGGAGCCGGTCTGCTAATTCATCGACGGAGGTTCGTCCTAAGGACATGGCCAGACGTCGGTAAGATCCCATGGTGTTGATTGCTACTGGAAAGCCGGAAAGCTTTCCATTAATAAGAGGCTTCTCGAAAAGCAACGCCTTGCCGCCGTTGGGCGCTTTCATTTCCCTGTCCGCCAATTCTGTGATTTGGAGGTTAGTATCCACTGGCGCAGAAATGCGTTTGAGTTCACCTGTTCTTTCCAAAGCCCGCAAAAATTCAGAAAAAGAATCGTAAGCCATGTTATGAGTCTCCAGTTTCAAAGCGATCCAGCCACTCAGTGCGTCGGATGCTTCGTGCAGTGATTGGAATATCCTATAGATGACAGATATACAACATCCCTTAAAAAACGATTGCCACACAATAGGTCAAAGGCGTACCTTGCCTGCCCACTCAGGAGCCTTAGCTCAACTGGTTAGAGCGCTGCCCTGTCACGGCAGAGGTTGCGGGTTCGAGCCCCGTAGGCTCCGCGCTCTTCTCTAGAAAAGACCAGCCTCTTTCTTCTATGTCGCCCTATGTCGGAGTATTCCCGCGTAGAAGTGTTACAGTAAAGTGTTACATCATCCTCCCATGAAAGGCGGGCATGGAGAGGTGGCTAACCTGGAAATTTCATAGGGGGTCGGGAAGCAAGAATAAATGAGAGAATAACGGAAAGAAGGGGTCTGAAAGGAGCAAAAAAATAGATTTTATGAAGGTCTGGATAGAGTACCCCCAACCCCCATTGTTTTTTGTGCCGGGGACAGCACCAATAAAACTCAGGTGGAGTTGAGGCGACTCAAAGCGGCCAGGAAGAGATGGCGATAGGGATAGGAACTGGAAAAGAAAAGTCGGATACGTCGCGTATTTCGTAAAATAACGGTACCGATTTTGAAGAGTTTGAGCCGGATGGTTTAAACTTGGGCGTTAGCCAGTTTGGTACCTTCTAGCGCCAAGCGGCGGATGGTTTCGGTTAATATGTAGGCAGCGCTGGAAAGTAATATAGCAAGGCCCGTATAAAATGATCATGGATTTGACTGAAATTTTGGCTCCAGGCAAGACGCAAAAAAGAGGCCATATCTGTAGATACGGACTATTTTTTGCAACAAAGCTTGGAGGCAACACCTGGCCGTGGGAACGGCCGGGGTAGACTTGCCGAAGGCAAGCCCCGAAGGGGCGAGACTCAGCGGGGCTGAGTGAGTCAAAAGGGCGGCAAAGGCGTAATCATTTTATACGGGCTTTGCTATATCCCTACAGTTGTCGTTTAGAATGAAAAAATTTAGCAACAGCTTGGTGAGCTCTGCGCCAAAGGGACCAAGCGATGATAAAAGCAGGTTGGAGAGATCGGAAGATTAAACGTGTAACAAGGCGTCGAATTTCCTGGATAGACCAGCAAACCAGAGACTTGTTGAGGGAGGAAGCTTCGTTCTGCTTTTTTTGTGTAAGGTGGAGTTATTCACCCGATAACGGATGATTGCCAGTAGAGAAAAAGCGGCTGCCTAAAAAAAACTGTGGGTAAAAATTGGTTCAGGCAAATTAGCAAGGGTATGGTAAAGAGCAATTTCACGAGCATCAGCGGTACGAAACGCATAACTCCGTTTTAGAGTTAATTTCACCTTGGCGTTAAGCCCTTCAACGACACCGCTGGAATATTGGCCTTTAGCCTGAAAGTAATTTAAAAGAAGAGAGCGGTGAGAGGTGAGAGTACGGGCAACTTTTTTAAGAGGCTCCAGGTGACTTCGAGTAATTTTAGTGCACCAAGCATCCAGGAATTTAGCAGCCCAGGTAGGAGAGCGATAGGTCCAAAAGTGTTGGAAAGTTTCCACTAAGAGAAAGGCGCGCAGGGTGCGTAAAGCAGAGCCTCGAATTGCCCGCATGCCAGCACGTTGGCTCTTAGTCCAATTGCATCTTTTTTTTAGGAAAGCCCAGCGCATCTTTTTAAGCAAGGGATCCAGACCTGCCTGGGCACGGGCGCGGGTTTCCTCTCTGCGGATTTCATCGATAGCTTCGTTGAGTTTTTTAACGATGTGGAAGCGGTCAAGGATATGTAGGGCTTGTGGCAAATAATGGGCTGCTACCTTCAGATACGGTTTCCACATGTCGGAGCAAATAAAGCCGATGGCCGAACAAAACTCTTTGCCAAAAACCTCGAAGAATAGCTCAAAAGTTTTTTCAGTACGATCGCGCCCGACCCACAAAAGTCGTTTGCAGTGATCATCGATCTGGTAGACCAGTGTCCAAAACTTATCTTTTTTTCCGACATGGATTTCATCAACTCCAAGCGCCTTTACGCCGCTTAAATCCCGATGTTGAATGCCATAATCCACCACCCATTTTACCGAAGCGTATACATCGGCCCAGCCCACTCGGAAGACTCTGGCTACCTCGGCCCAGGAGAGCATGCGTGCCCATTGTGCCAGAAAGAGACGGAAGGCTTCGCTGTGCTGTATTTTTCCGCTAGCCCAAGGAAGTTCTTCTACTGTGGGACTCCCACAGTGTCGGCAGTCAATTCGCCGCGGTGTGTAGACTAGCCAGACCACGAAACCCCAAAGTGGCACAAAGCGCCAGCGCCGCTCTGCAAGTCTATCATATCCAGATCCTTTACGTTTGCATCCTGAGCATCTTCCCTGGCTGCCTTCTCTGGCACGTACTTCTGCTAAGATAACTCCCTTTTCTTTATCGTCCCATCCCACCGCATCATAGACAAATCCCTTGATCGGATGTACCCGCCTCATTACATTTTTAAGCGTTATATTTACCACAGAGGCTGGTTTATAGGTACCCATTTGGGTGCCGCCACCTCTTTTTTACGCTCCGCCCTAATACCCAAGGAACCGATCCGATCCTCTTGCTACCTTTCAGCACTGCTCCCCCCCTGTTCCCCCTGAACGCCTGCCGCGGCGAGCGGTGCGGGGGTCTGGGGGCGGCACCAGCCCCCCTGCTAACTCTATTTTTTACCCACGAATTCTTTTATAGAGCCGAAAAAGCAAGCATCACCAGGGAAACATGGCGATGCCAGCCATGCCAGGAACGGGTTTCGTTGTGATCAAGACCAAACTCATTTTTAGCTGTTTCAAAACTTTCCTCGATCCTCCATCGTGCTCCTGCCACATTGACTAATGTTTGGAGAGAAGTTGTCTTTGGACACCAGGTAGTGTAATAGGAACATTTTCCATCCTCGATGTTGCGCCGGATGAGAAGGCCGCTAGTCCAAATTCCAGTGTAGTTTTTGTTATATTGGGAGGCATCCACATTGTTCCATTTGAAGTAAGCCCAATCATAGAGCCTGGCACCCTTGGTTCCTTCGCCAGCTGATAAGCGTTTCCAGCGGCAGGCAGGTAATTTACTGGCTAGCTCCTCAGCTGTTGTAACTCGAACACTTTCCTTTTTATTATCCCACAAGTAGTATTGCCGCCTCGATGTAGTACCTAATACATAGCCCTTACATGTTTTACGTAATGTTTCGGTCACTTCAGAAATTCCATAGACGCTATCTGCTGCAACCCAGGAAAAGGGAATTTTAGCTTCTATGGTTTCCTCTATCATTTTCCGAGCTATGGTAGGCTTTGTCGAAAATTTTTGCTCAACTGGGATATGCGCCGCTGCTCTGCGTGTTTGGTCTTCTATCCATTCTTTGGGTAAATAGAGTTTCCTATCAATAAAGGCGTACCCTTTACTGGAAACATAGGCTGCAAAAACTCCAATCTGACAATTAGTGATTTTTCCTACTGTGCCGGTGTATTGGGGAGCCACTCCACAAGTAGCTTTTCCTTTTTTGAGAAATCCGGTTTCGTCAATCACTAGTGTAGACCGTCAAGCAGATTGCATTTTATTTAGTTTTCTGTGACCGCGTTTGACCTTTTCGAGAATGTCAGAAGCTGTAGCAGTCCAAATAAAGGGTTTAGGATTTGCATTATGAATACTAATGTGTTGTTCAATAGCGGTAGTAAGTTCATGGAGACTGCGAAAGACTCCCCGGCGAAGACTTTTGACGGTGAGGTCGCGGAAGAAGCGTTCCACCATATTAAGCCAAGAAGCGCTAGTTGGGGTAAAATGGAAATGGAAGCGTGGGTTGCGCCTCTGCCATGCCTGGACCTTTTCATGCTTATGGGTAGCATAGTTGTCGCAGATGATATGAATTTTTTGATCTGAAGGAGTACTTTTGGAAATTAGTCGTAGGAATTTCAGCCATTCCTGGTGTCGATGCTTATTCATACAGGTACCGATTATGCGTCCATCAGCTATGTTCATCGCAGCAAAGAGGGTTGTTGTCCCATTACGTTTATAATCGTGGGTCAAAGTTTGGCAGCGCCCTTTCTTGAGTGGAAGGCCTGGCTGTGTGCGATCTAAGGCTTGGATTTGACTCTTTTCATCGCATGAGAATACGATGGCATGCTCGGGTGGGGAAAGATAAAGGCCTATGATATCATTGAGTTTGTCTTGGAAGTGTTTGTCCTTGGAGAGCTTGAAAGTTTTGACCCGATGTGGCTTCAATCCATTAGCTGCCCAAATGCGTCCTATACTTGAAGGACTTACTTTAACTTCCCGCGCCATGGATTCCCGGCTCCAATGTGTGGCTCCAGCAGGCTTTTTGCTCACTGTAAGCTTAATAATACGCGCCCTTATGGAGGGGGAAATAGGAGGAATGCGACCCGGACGTGTCTTGTCCTTGAGTATGCCTGCCAATCCTTGCTGTGCATATCGTTTCCGCCAGCGGCCAACTTTCCCAGGGTCTTGCTTTAACTTTTCAGCTATCTCCTGGTTTTCATATCCATCGGCTGCCAGCAATATTATGGCCGCCCTCTCCTGTACACGCACCGCATTCTTTCTTCCTCTTCTTAGTTCTTCTAATTTCTTGCGTTCTTTTTCCGTAAGTTTAATTCTTGCTGCTACTCTCATTAGCAGCTTTTACCACTTCTGCTTATAATATGCAATCTGCTTGACGACCTACATTAGCTGAAATCCGCGCCGCTCGAGCATGGAAGGTGAAATTGACCGATCTTAGTACTCGTGAACAGCAGGAATGGGTTGATGAAGCTCTCCAGAGAATCCTTCTTCCCTCAAGCGATGCACCCGCTGTTTGCCTTCTCGACACCGGTGTCAATCGTGGGCATCCTTTGATTTCCGGGCTTCTCGGCGCCGAAGACAATCATTCTGTGTTCCCTGATTGCGACGGCAGTGATGGACACCAAGGAGGGCATGGGCATGGCACGCCAATGGCCGGATTAGCAGCCTATGGCGACCTTCGTAACCTTCTCCTCTCAACTACACCTTGGGAGCAAAAGCACTGTTTAGAGTCAGTAAGGTTACTGGATTCTCGGCAGCCTCATAATCCCGACAACTATGGATCGGTCACTCAACAAGCCATCGCCTTGCCGGAAACCCAGACACCTCGTCGAAAACGAGTGTTTTCACTCGCGATTACAGCTCCAGGTCCGGATGATGGGCGACCTACGGCTTGGAGTGCTGCTGTTGATGCTGCTGCTTATGGGGAGGCGGATACGAATTCTCAGAAAAGACTCGTTATAGTGTCGGCAGGAAATATTGCACCAGATGCGATTGGATCTGCCTACTCTTACCCTGATGACAATCAGAACACTCCCATCGAAAATCCAGCACAAGCTTGGAATGCACTCACCGTCGGAGCGTTGACCCATCGCTCGCGCATCACCGAAGTCGACGACGAATCTCAACGCGTGGTGCCAATTGCTCGTGCAGGAGGCTTGAGTCCATTTGCTCGGACAAGCTGCGACTGGAACGAACACTGGCCCCTCAAACCTGAGATTACCATGGAGGGAGGCAATGTGGCACGGCACGCCGAACATGGTCCCGAATATCGGGAATCACTCGAATTGGTAAGTACTTCGAAACGGGCAACAATGGGGCGTGCCCTGTGTGGCTTCAATGCGACCAGTGCGGCGACAGCCCAGGCCAGCCGGCTGGCCACTCAGATCATGGTGGATTATCCAGGCCTCTGGCCGGAATCGGTTCGAGGATTGATGGTCCATGCGGCACGCTGGAATAACGTCATGTTGGAGGGCATTGATCCTCATCGCGCATTCCGCAAGCCGGATCGCGACCGATTCACTCAAATGCTTCGCTGTTTCGGGTTTGGAGAACCTGAAGTTGCCCGCGCAAGATTCAGTGCCAATCATGCCGCCACGCTTATTCGCGAGGATCAACTACAACCCTATGAGGGAAAACCAGGAGATACAAAATTGAAAGACTGCCATATTCACTCTCTTCCATGGCCCATGCCGCTACTACAGAAAAACTTCGATACGACTTTCAAGTTGCGCGTTACGCTAAGCTATTTCATAGCGCCAAATCCGTCTGCGACCAATGCCCTAGTAGGCGGCTCACGCTATCGTTACGGAGGTTGTCTGCTCAGGTTTCTCGTGCGTCGCAAGGAAGAATCTTCTGAACAGTTCCAACATCGTTTGGAGAAGACGACGGCCACGGAGAAAAATGGAAAGGTCAAGGAAGCCAATGCAGAGAGCCCGAAATCGGATGCAGGCTGGGCGCTTGGTACAAAGCTTCGTGGCAAGGGAGGCTCCTTGATTCAAGACGTGTGGCAGGGGAGCGCTGCCGAATTGGCTCAGATGGACAGTATCGCTGTTTTCCCTGTAAAAGGATGGTGGGCTTATCGACAATTCCCGGATGGAAGTGATTGGGCAAACTGCCACCAATTTCCCATTCGCTACAGTCTCATTGTGAGCATCGAGGCTTCTCAGGACATCCCGGTTTACAGCGAAATTCAGAATTTGATATCGATTTCCGTATAGCTTTGCTCGAACGGTTACTTTCATTCCGTAGCCTCCAAACTTTTTCACGAACGTCAGTGGTTTTTCCTTGGCGGAAATTCTGCGGTGCGCCGTGAAAAGCCGCGGTGATCCAGCGGGAGGAAGATATCCCGTCCGGGAACTATGGCGTGTCGTCAAAGTAACCAAACGTATGCTGAAGCAAGGTGAACGGCGGCAAGGAAATTACGAGCGGTTTTATCATAGCGCGTAGCGATAGCTCGGAATTGTTTGATTTTTTGGAAGAAATTTTCGATGAGGTGCCTTGCTTTATAAAGATTTGTGTCATAGTTCCTTGGATTTTTTCTGTTCTTTTTGGGAGGAACTACAGCGATTTTTTTAGCAGCCTCCAAAGGTTGGATAAATCGTTCATCGGCATCGTAGCCTTTATCGGTTAGTACTCTATCGGCTGCAATTGTCGGAAGAAGGGCATCGGCGCCTTCAAGGTCACAGGCTCCTCCTCCTGTTAAAAAAATCCCGGTAGGATTACCTAAAGCGTCTACCGTTGCATGTATCTTGGTGCTCAATCCTCCTTTGCTACGTCCAATAGCTTCATCGGTGTCTTTTTTTTTACGGCTCCAGCGCTATGCTGATGAGCACGTACTATGGTGCTATCTATCATAGCGTATTCATTGTCTGCATCGCTGGAGAGCTGATCAAAAATCTTTTGCCATACTCCTCGCTTAGCCCACCGACTGAAGCGCCGATGTAGATTCTTCCAGTCTCCATATCGCTCGGGTACATCTCGCCAAGCACACCCCGAACGATAGCGGTACAACACTCCTTCTATAAACATTCTGTCGTCTCGGCTAGGACGACCCTCTTTTCCTTTTATTTCCTTTATAAGCGTTTCCAACCTCTCCCACTGATCGTCTCTCAACCCATAGCGTCTCATTGCTGGAATTTAATCTATTCCTCTAAAAAAAACTATGGCTCCCCTATATGCTTTGACGACACGCCAAGATTTTATTTTTATAAAGGCGCCGAAGATGTGATCGCCGTCGATAACGGAAAAAATTTTGATCGGGCCAAAGCCGCATCACAAGTCCGAGAACACCCGAACGATGCACTGAACGCGAAACATCTCTCATTCTTGTTTGGTTCCGGGTGCTCTTCGCTCAAACGTGACAATGCGTTAGGTATCCCGACTATGGCTCCATTGGCCTTGGAATTTCTTGAGTGTCCACCAAGCGGATACCACTTCAAACAGTGTTGTCGCACAGTGTTCCAACTTCGTCGTCCACCGTATTCAAAATCCTGACGACCTCCAACACATCCGGCAAATGACACCTTTCATTTCCGATAGTGTGATGAAACGGTTACCTTCTTTGCCCAAACAGCACGCCTTAATCTTCGGCAACTCCGCCAACCTTCCAACAACATTTAAGGTACGAAATGTCCATCCCAAGCCAAAAAGTAACGATTCTGCAATCCGAGACATCTGGTTTTGTCGGGATAAAAATCAACCGTGAATTTTGGAAATGTGACAGGATCGATTTCTACAGAAGACTGTAACACTCTTTTGTGCACTTTTTGATGAAGATCGTACATTAGGAAGATCATTGGTTCTAACGAAAAATTGCCTTTTCTTTTGTTCACCGGCCACTTGGCCTTTTTAAAAGAATCGGAACCCACCCTCATGGGAAACAGTTGAATTGACTCTAGATGAGTAAAATTGTACAATGCCACCATGGAAGGCAGGTCGCAAACGATTAAATCTGAGGAAACAGAAGAAAGAGAGTTACAAGAAATCCTGCACGGGGTTGGTAAAGCTCTTCGCGAACGGAGTACCCGTCGAAACCGTGATGGGCTAACATACGCCGAATTTAGGGCGAATATGTTAAAAACCCAGTTGAAGCATATAAATTCTTCGCGTGTCGGTCACTAAACCGCTTCTTTTGGTCGTTGCAGGGCCAAATGGCACTGGAAAAACCGAAATTACAGAAATCGTTCGCCAAAAGTTTAACTGGACAAACGGCCTAGTCGAAGTCAATCCAGACAACATTGCACAGAAGGAATTTGGAAACTGGAATGACCCTACTGCAATTCGGAAAGCGGCCCAACGGGCGGATGAAATTCGCGAAGAATGTTTAATAAAACGCCAAGGATTGCTTTTTGAAACGGTTCTCTCGATTCCCGAAAAGATAGGCTACCTGCGGAGAGCAAAAGAAGCGGGATACTTTATTCGCATGATCTATGTTGCGACGGAAACGCCAGAGATTAATTTGATTAGAATAGCGTGGCGTGCGGATCAGGGGGGACATGCTGTTCCAGCGGAAAAAGTTCGAAACCGGTATGAACGTTCTCTCAAGTTGGCCATAGAGGCTTCTCAAATTGTCGACCGAGCATATTTTGTCGATAATTCCCGTGAAGTTCAGGTATCAACCGATAAAATCGAACCGTATCCTATTTTTAAGACGATAAACGGACTCGTGGCAAAAGTTTATATTGAGGAAGCTAGGTTTCCAATTTGGGTTAAAAATATCTACAAATCGCTACGCCCTCGCCACTCTCTTTCCCAAACACAAAAGTTTGGACCCAAATTGTGTTAGAACGGTCATTTTTTCCACGCAACAATGTTTGAAGTGTGTAAGCGTTCTGCCTGCTTCAAACAGGCTAATGATCGACGTCATCGAATACAGATCTTTGCGTCATGAGAAAATTTTCGTGTGAAGAGCCGCCATGGAAATCGTCAGATTCAGGCTCTTCTTCTTTTTCATTTTTGAGTTCTTCAATCGTTTCTTCAATGAACTCCAACGCCTCATCGATTCGACTAGATACATCGGTATCGCTAGCAAACTTATCCTTATAATCTTTTAAAGCACTTATTAAATAATCGAAGTAGTCCTCGGGATCACCATAGGCCAGTTCGTAGTTGAAACGCTCATCCAGGATTTTTTCTTTGAGCGTAGGTATCAGATGCTTCTTAACTGCATCTAAGATTTTCGTGACATTATCGTCTCCGAGAAATTGATGAATATCATTTTGCAAAAAGGAGGAATCGGGAACTTCGACGGCTAATCTTTTTATGTTTCCAACGACGGATTCATATTTCTCCTTCGGTAGTAAGCCAAATCGTTGCAGACAGATGATGACGGATATTTCTGCCGTGGCGTAGAGCATGGATCTAACACACAATGTATCAACAAAATTTAGTTTTTTAGTAATAAACTGCTTCAAAAATGATTCGTCACATCGATGGGCTAAAAATCGGTAAATCACATGGTGGTCTTTTAAAGAGCGCTCCCAGTTATCCAGTATGCGATCTATAATCACCGAGTAGCGACTGAGTGGGACTATAACTTTTACCCCATCAATGTTATGAACACCACATGAAATTTCCCGTAGTAGCTTAGTAAGAGACGTCCCTTTGACATAAATATCCAAGAGTTCACGGTTTTCTGAAACCAAAGTGGCAAATGCATCTTGAATAGTTGGATGTTTGAATCCCCAATAGTAGTTTCCCTCAATAAGGATGTTTTTAAGAAGACTTCCTTCTAATATGTCTAACGCTGAGAGAACAGTTGCTAGCGTTCCTCCGATCAGTTCGACGGTCTTCTTAGTCTCATCGTTTATATCTATCGGAGATAAAAGATATCCACCGGCCATAAAAACCAAAGAAACTGCTGCTAGGCTTGACGAATCAAGTGTTCGAAGGATCTCACATAGAAATTCCACAGGATTTTCGAAAAAATTGAAAACCTGAGACTCAGAAATAGTGAGATTCTTGGTAAATAGGCGGTTTCCCAGTCGACGAGCAATTTCAGGTTTAAATTGTCGATGCAGCGCTATCTGCGTTAACAAGGGCTTTATCTTTTTCTTGAAATCCTGAGGTTGATCACCAAAGCGAATGTGGTTATAGAGAATTTGTTGTCGTTCTCCTTCTGTGAGCTTTTCTACATGAATAACAACTTGCGATTCTCTGCTCCGTAGAAAGGTGGAGTCCTTTAAATGGTTCCGAGCGGATTTATAAATATAGCTGCGTGAGGTAAAAAGGATTCTCGTTCCCTTTTGTATGGCAGCGTGCATCGTGGGAAAAACACCGTTCCAAGCCGCAGCCGCCTCCCAATCGAATTGAGTGGCTCCAAAAGCGTCATCAACCCAGAAAAACTGTTTAGGTTCGTGTGGATTGTAATGTCTTATAAATTCTTCGGCGTTGCGAACCCTCAGAACGAAGCATCTCCATTCATCCAGCGCACCTAATGCAAGCGCGGCTGCAACCATCGATTTACCGCATGCAGGTTCGCCAAGTAAGAGTACGAATCCACAATCGATGAGTGCTTTGGCGCTTTTATGGTAAGAATTGGTAACGACAAATTTCGCAAGGTCATCCCCCATCGCACTCAAAACTTCCTTAGCTTGTGCATATGATCTTTCATCGAGAATCTGGCTTAAGTCTCCTAGACCATAAATTCTTGGAACAAGCATCCGCAATCGCGAAGATTCTTGAATTATTTGCGATATTCGTTCTCGGCCATACACTGCAAACTGTCTCACTCCCGGCAGTTTAAGGAATGCACTCCGAAGATTTTCATCTTGGATTCCAGTCAGGCTATGATTGGTAAAGAGAAAATAGTTGGTTGCGAGTCCTCTGGCACCGAGCCCATGGGCTTTTTCTAATTCGTCACGAATATCAGCGAGCTGTAATGACTTCTCTTGTTTAGATGTAAATTTGCATTGAATGGTAAATGAACCCTCCAAAATTCCTTCAACTGGCGACGTTACTTTTCCATAAAAAGCGCCATCCCGTCCCCCATCCTTTGTCTCACAAAAGCTCTGTATCGATTGTCCCCAGATTTCGCTTGCTATAGTCAAGCAAAGATTTTGAAATGCTCTCCAACCTAAGGTATAAAGTTCATAGTTCACTTCACTCGCTTGAACTTGCGCAGACTGTTTTGGTACAAATTCTTTCATTAATGGCTCGTTGATGTTATTGACTACGCTTATCTCCCGTGTCCACCTTTTCGGCACCACTTCAAACACAGCCATAAATCATGGATAGCGCACTATTTACTCCAACAACTGCGTCGTCAGATACTTTACTAAGAAAAAATGTTTCCGATACAAAAACAAGCAGTAAAACCAGATTGTTGCAAAAAATTGGGACCGCAATTGCGAAGTATCCGTCTAACTAGAGTCTGTCCGGAAAACAGCTAAAACAAAAATAGTCGGGGAAAAAATTTATGGGAAATGATAGTGGATGGCAACCATTGCGGAAATAATAGAGGGATTTGATTAAATTACATTAGAGAGCGCTATATTTTGGCAAGGTGGTTCGTATCGTAGCTTCGAAAGGAGGAGAGGATAAAAGAATCTGCTAGGCTGCGAGAAGTTTTTCGCTTTCTTCTGCCCAAGGGCAGCGAGCAACAACCCAAAGATTGTGAGCCAGTACGGCCCAGGTAACTTGGAGTTGTCGGTTGTGGAATCCTTTGGCACGTGGGGTTCCGTTAAGGAAAAAGTTTTTTAGAATAGCAACGCGCCCTTCGGTTTGTGCGCGCCGTTTTTGTGCGGTGACAAAGACTTCATCATTCCGGAGTCTTTTTCGCATTTGTTTTATATCCCGAGGACATAGTCCGTTAAAGGTTTCGTTTTCTTGAAGTTTCTGGCGCGAGTGGGCGCTGTCAAAGCCCCGGTCTGCCACTACTGCACAGAGCCGCCCCTGGCTTGCTGTTTTGAGTCTTTGATAATTTTGCTGCAGCCATTGAGCATCTCCTGATGAATTCTCTTTTTGAAGTTGGTGATGGAGGATGAATCCCTCGCTAGTTTCGGCAAGGAAAAGGGTGTTTCCAAATTCAACTTGTGCCCCGGATTTTCCACGCATGATGACATGAAGGTCGCTTTCATAGAGACTTAAAATTTTGTCGGTGTTGGCTACTGGTCTTTCTGTTATGATGCGCTCATGCGCTTGTTGTACTGCTGCGGGTAGTTGGCAGAGTATGTTGTCCATACGCCGCAGGATCACTTGTGCTTGTTTATAGGTGAGGTCGGTTGCTTCCCATCTTTTTTCTAAGGCCGCCCGATATTTTTGGGCATGTTCGCGGACTGTCCGACATATTTTTTCATGGTGCGAAGTGCTTTCTTACGGGCTTTTTTGTTTGCTTGTTTGCTCCGTGTGGCTGCACTCATTGCCATGGCTTGGCTGTTAATGGCGGATAAAAATGTAGTGGGCTCTGGTATTCGTATTTTTAGTCCATGTTTGCGGATGACTAGTGTAGACCGTCAAGCAGATTGCATTTTATTTAGTTTTCTGTGACCGCGTTTGACCTTTTCGAGAATGTCAGAAGCTGTAGCAGTCCAAATAAAGGGTTTAGGATTTGCATTATGAATACTAATGTGTTGTTCAATAGCGGTAGTAAGTTCATGGAGACTGCGAAAGACTCCCCGGCGAAGACTTTTGACGGTGAGGTCGCGGAAGAAGCGTTCCACCATATTAAGCCAAGAAGCGCTAGTTGGGGTAAAATGGAAATGGAAGCGTGGGTTGCGCCTCTGCCATGCCTGGACCTTTTCATGCTTATGGGTAGCATAGTTGTCGCAGATGATATGAATTTTTTGATCTGAAGGAGTACTTTTGGAAATTAGTCGTAGGAATTTCAGCCATTCCTGGTGTCGATGCTTATTCATACAGGTACCGATTATGCGTCCATCAGCTATGTTCATCGCAGCAAAGAGGGTTGTTGTCCCATTACGTTTATAATCGTGGGTCAAAGTTTGGCAGCGCCCTTTCTTGAGTGGAAGGCCTGGCTGTGTGCGATCTAAGGCTTGGATTTGACTCTTTTCATCGCATGAGAATACGATGGCATGCTCGGGTGGGGAAAGATAAAGGCCTATGATATCATTGAGTTTGTCTTGGAAGTGTTTGTCCTTGGAGAGCTTGAAAGTTTTGACCCGATGTGGCTTCAATCCATTAGCTGCCCAAATGCGTCCTATACTTGAAGGACTTACTTTAACTTCCCGCGCCATGGATTCCCGGCTCCAATGTGTGGCTCCAGCAGGCTTTTTGCTCACTGTAAGCTTAATAATACGCGCCCTTATGGAGGGGGAAATAGGAGGAATGCGACCCGGACGTGTCTTGTCCTTGAGTATGCCTGCCAATCCTTGCTGTGCATATCGTTTCCGCCAGCGGCCAACTTTCCCAGGGTCTTGCTTTAACTTTTCAGCTATCTCCTGGTTTTCATATCCATCGGCTGCCAGCAATATTATGGCCGCCCTCTCCTGTACACGCACCGCATTCTTTCTTCCTCTTCTTAGTTCTTCTAATTTCTTGCGTTCTTTTTCCGTAAGTTTAATTCTTGCTGCTACTCTCATTAGCAGCTTTTACCACTTCTGCTTATAATATGCAATCTGCTTGACGACCTACACTAACGTGTCCAGGAGAGGAATGGACTCCGATAGTGTCGCATATGTGGCATGGGCGACAATAACACGATGCTCGGGCAGGAGCAGCGGATCGCCGCGGGTCTCTATTTGGAGTCGATCAATCGCCTCGGAGAAGTGACCCCATGTCTCTTCGGGGTAGCGTCTTACCCAGAGCTCCCACCAATGTAGCCCGGTATCTTTCGGAAGCGGCGAAGGATCAGTCCATAGCTCATCGAGTGCAGCACGAGCGATAAAGCTGACATTCGAAAGATATGCGTATCTTTCTCCCGATTTTTTAGAAAATTCTTTGACCTTCTTTTCCAAATGCGACAGTCCACCAAAAGGTACATGGAGGACAATTCGCGTGAGAGGCAATCCCGAATGGTCTTTGATCTGCATCGCGGTGAGCAGAGTAATTTGAGAGGCAGACCGGGAGTCGGTGCGGGTCGTTAGACTGTAAATTTGATCTGGGCCGAGTGGATAACCTGGCTCGGTCAAAATCTTGAGAGTCAATCCTTTGATTTTAGGCAACTCCTGATTAGCAATGGATTTCTCGATGAGTGCAAATTCCTGTTCGACCTCATGAAGCTGTCTTTGTAAGATCTGGCTATGCTGTCTTCTCTCGACCTCCCGTAGTTTCAACTTGCAGTACCCACTTCCTCGATAGTCGAATCGCTTAGGTTCTTTCTTGATGAAAAGATGTTTGAGCTTTGGCTTGGGAAGTGGGAAAAGGGGCAGAGTGAAATCAGTCACAAACGAATTAGTGCGTCAAAAATAGTCTACGTTCAGTTAGAGATTTCAAGATCATTTGTGTTGTAAGTGTTTCGCGCCCTACCAAAAGCATTTCTTTAATCGCTTCCTCGCATGCACGAGTAATGTCCGCATAGCTCAGACCGTTAGCAGCAGGCAGAACCTTGGCTTTATCCAGCTTAGTAAGCCTCACTCCTGCCAGTCGAGCATCAATCGTTTTCCAAATCTGATCGCCGCTAGGAAGGCCGAATTCTATTAGGTCGTCGAAGCGCCGATACAAAGCTTTATCCAACCTTTCTCCATAGTTGGTTGCCGCAATGACAAGGCTGTTACTACTCAGCTTTTCAATGAACATGAGAAAACTATTAAGCAGTCGGCGCATTTCTCCTACATCTTGAGTAAAGTCTCGCGTGTATCCGATGCTATCGAATTCGTCGAAAAGATAGACCGCCCGAGAGCGATTTATCGCGTCAAAAATAAGCCTGAGCTTCGAAAGAGATTCGCCCAGATAGCGTGTAATGAGGCTATCAAGGCGAACGACAAAAAGCGGAAGGCCTAACTCCTCGGCCAAGGCGGAAGCTGTCATTGTCTTACCGCATCCTGGAGGACCGGTGAAGAGAAGTTTTTGCCTGGGCCGCAAGTCGTGTTCTTTTAACCGCGAGAGGTGTCTTTGCTCATCGAGAATACGTAGAATTCGCTCTTGCAGCGGTGAAGAAAGAACCAGATCGGAGATTTTCCACGTGGCATCTACTTCTTCCAGCAATTCCGCTGCCTCCCCTTGGGGCTGTGCGACATGGTATATGGAGGGAGAGGATTTTATTGCCGCTTTACGCAATTTTGCTTGTTCGACAAGCCTACGGATTTCGTTCGCCAGCACGTTGTGACCACGACGCGCCTCGGCTGCCGCGACCTGGAGAGCAATTGCAAAAAAACGCTCTTCATCGCCGGAGCCGTGGCTTTGGAGAAGCGCCTTAACTTGAGTAGCTGTGGCCATGTTACCTTTTACTTTCTAATTTGGGTTCCGCCAGTGCGGGCGGTGACTGTTTTGCAAGTCCTTGTGCATTATTACATGTGATGAATTCTTGCTTGAGAGCGCATCCAGAAAGGTAATTTCCATGGGGTGGAGATGTTGAAAATCTAGGATATGACGGTCAAAATTGCAAAATATACATTGGTTATTTGAAGAGATGAAGTTTCGAGAGTATTGACATAAGGATAGATTTTTGAGATAGAAGATATTCCCCTCCAAGAAATTGAAAGAAACAATGAAGTGTAAAAAATGTGAGGGAAAAAGAATAGTCAAAAACGGAAAAGTATCGGGACATCAGCGCTATAAATGCAAAGAATGCGGGTTGAATTTTATCCCGCGAGATAAGCGTACGAATTCTAAAATTGTGGCTAAAAAGGCGCTTTGTGTCGTTTTGTATAGCTTGGGGAAAGCCTCTTTTAACATGTTAGGAAAGATATTTGGCCATTCTCCGGCTTTAATTTATCGATGGGTTCGAAAAGAAATGAGTTCATTGCCGGGCCCAAAAGTATCAGGTGATATCAAGGAAATGGAATTTGATGAGATGTGGCATTTCGTTGGGTCAAAAAAAACAAAAAGTGGATCATCAGGGCCTTGGATCGTAGCACAGGGCGAACTGTTGCCTGGGTCATCGGTAATCGTGATGCTGCAACCTTTAAAAAACTTTACGATAAAGTAAAACACCTCAAAAATTGCATTTTTTATACTGATGACTGGGATGCCTTCTCCAAAATTCTGCCTCCGGATCGCCATTTCATTGGAAAATCCAGAACGGCTTCTATTGAGCGAGATAATAGCAATACACGCCACCACTTAGCGCGCATGACTCGGCGCACTAAAGTCGTCTCAAAAAAAGTGAACATGGTTTAGTCGAGTCACCCGAGGGAACTTCCCCCTCAGGTGCTCACAGAACCGGACGTGAGCGTCTCCACTCATCCGGCTCTTCCCATTTTTTTTTGGAAGCCTCTGAGCTTTCCAGCATTACCGCAACGATCCTCCCGCAAGCGTTTCTGCTCTTGGTTGTCGCTTCAGTTTCGGCACAATGGGGCAAGCCCTTTGCTCCAGACCCATTGCAGTCTTTCATCACTACTACAGCTTGCTCCGTCCCTGTACTCCGTTTCGGTACTCTGGCGCTTATGGGGTCTCCATTTGCGCTCCTCCCTTCTCATCGGAATGACAGGTTCCCACGTTCCACTACAAGAGCCTGAATCGACTTCACGCCACCTTTATACCGGATGCCGCGTAGGCCGTTGACAGCTCACTCCTACACTTATCCCACAGTAGAATCGCCCTGTAGTTTTGACATCATCTATGCACGTTTCGATACGTCATCAGTGGTTCACTTGCGTTCGTCTCTTCGATTCTCACCTGATCAGGTCTTTGCCCAACCTTTTCCCATCTCGTTCACCACCACCTCTCTTAAAGGCAGCAGCAGTGGGTAGTTTGAAGTCTGCGCCTGTACGCCGTCTCCGAGGGGCCTTCCCTCATCTCTTATGCAGCTTGGCTGCTTTAGAGGAATTCTCCCTCTTTGCGCCTCCGTGGCACACCGATTCCATCAAACTTTGGGCTGCTCTTACTACTCATGAGATCTTTTCTTCTTTTCAGGAAAAATTTGCATCTATCTTTAGGTAAAGACTCTCGAAATTATAACCGGTGTGTCTGGCATGAATAACAAACAGGAGGTGAAAATCCAAACCTAGGGCCCTGACAGAGGGAACCTAACACCGAAGAGGCAAGTGCATTGCAGTGGAGAACCACAGCCCAACCAGAGGGAAGCAAACGCTGGAAGGCCCGTGAGGGGATGTACGGTAGAAGCTATAGGTGCGTACGATAGTCGAACGAAAGTGAAGCGCCGTAAGGCGCATGCAGTGGACGAGCCAGCCGGCGGTGGCGAAATCCAAAATCTGTTGGGGACTGCATGTGTAGTGGCGACGACAAGAGTACGAAGTTTGTTAATTCTTACCCAGAGAGATCTGTTGGGCCGCGCCAGGCCAAAGCCTGGCGCAAACCCGTAGGACGAAAGAACGAAAGGCCAAAGGCCCAACAGAAGTCAGACAACTGCATAGTAGCAAGAAGGCTAGCGAAAGCTAGTCCCAACCCAGCGGCGAAAGCAAACTGGGGGAGCGAAGGCGGTTGCGGTCGAACGAATGTCAATGCAACTTGAACTGAAATTTGGAACAGCCGAAGAGGGGGTGCAAACTCCCAGCGACGGCGCAAGGGCGGAGCACCGAAGCTCGGCTCGAGCGTGCGCGCCGCCAATGCCAAAACTCAAGCCAGAGAAAGCAACGACAGCGACCATGGAAGAAGTAGAACGAAGATTAAAGGGGGCGTTTGAAACAGTAGCGAGCAACAAAGGAGCGCCTGGACCAGATCGGCAAAGCATAGAACAAGTGCGCAAGCACCTCAACGAGCTAATACCGAAATTGAGCCAAGCCCTGATAGAAGGAAACTACCGACCTGGAGAAATTCGGCGCGTGTGGATACCTAAAACAGGAGGAGGACAAAGGGGTCTAGGCATACCCAACGTGATAGACCGGGTGGTCCAAGAAGCAGTACGACAGGTTCTGGAACCAGAATACGAGCCGACCTTCCACCCTAACAGTCACGGATTTCGACCCCAACGAAGCTGCCACACAGCAATACGACAAGCACAAGAGTATATACAAGAGGGACGCGAATGGGTGGTAGACATCGACCTGGAGAACTTCTTCAACCGAGTAAACCATCAAAGACTGATGTCCAAACTCGCGCAGCGAGTAAAAGACAAAAGACTACTGCACCTGATTGGACAAATGCTCAAAGCGCGAATTGTAATGCCAGATGGCGTAGTGGTGAGCAACGACGAGGGGGTTCCGCAAGGTGGTCCCCTCAGCCCATTGCTCAGCAACATCGTGCTTGATGAACTCGATTGGGAGCTGCAAGCAAGAGGCCACCGCTTCGTACGTTATGCCGATGACGGTAACATCTACGTCAGAAGCGAACGAGCTGGGCAGCGTGTCATGGCTAGCGTGAGCAACTTCATAGAAAGGCGCTTGCGTCTCAAAGTGAACCTCAGCAAAAGTGCCGTGGCACAGCCACAAGAGCGTCACTTCCTGGGCTGTAGCCTGCGACGTGAACCCTTAGAGGGCAACGTAGAAGTGAGGTTGTCAAAGCGAACAAAAGAACGCATAAACAACAAAATCCGAGAACTGACACCGAGAAATTGGGGAGGCACCTTAAAATCGTGCATCAACAAAATCAATGCCTACGTGATCGGATGGACAGGCTTCTTTGGCATCTGTACAGAACAAGTCGAGAAGACGCTGCAAGGACTTGACGCCCACATTCGCAGGCGACTGCGAGCAATGGAACTCAAGCAATACAAATGCAAACGAACCATCGTTCGTAAACTGATTGGGCTCGGGATCAATCCCAAAACCGCGTGGCGCAGCATTTACTCGGGACGAAAGTCCTGGTGGGCGCTGAGTCACACAACAGCAGTTGACAGAGTACTGAAGAATTCCCTTTGGGATGCACGCGGGCTCAAGTCATTGCTACAACGGTATAGGGAACATCCTGCGCGCATGGCCGCTCAGAAGCCAATGCAATACGTATGGGCATTCTGAATAGTCGAGGTTGTAATACCAACCATGGGAGTCATAACCCGTGTTTCCGAAGAGCCGTATGTGAACAGCACAAGTACGGTTCTGTGAGAGGAGCCCTCAGTGATGAGGGTTCCTACTCGATCTCGATTTTGGGCATGACAGTGTTTTACGCTGCTCATGCCCATATTTTTTTACCCATAAATCCCCACCATTGCTTGTTCTACAACTTCCGGACAGACTCTAGAGCATTTTACATTTAAGTAGATACAATTGAACCTGGTATGCTAAAAAGAACGAATGGCGAAGGCATATTCCAAAGATTTAAGAGAACGAGCATTGAGAGCAATAGATCGAGGAGAGAAACCTGGGACAATAGCCAAAAAACTTGAAGTGAGCCGCCAATGGGTACATCGGTTAAAAAAACGATCTGAAGAAACCGGAGAACGCGGGAGTTTTCCAATGGGCGGGCATCGCAAGAGCCGAATTGGGCATCTTGAAGCCGAGATTGGAAGCTGGGTAGAAGAGCAACCGGGAATCACATTACGGGAAATGAGTGAAAAATTGGAGAAAGAGCACGCAATCTTAATAGACATCCACAGTTTATGGCATCGATTAAAAAAATGGGGCATTACCTATAAAAAAAAAGCCTGCGGGCCACCGAACAAGATCGGCCAGATGTACAACAAGCCAGAAAGGAGTGGAAAGAAAACCAACCTACCATGGCAACAGATCGGCTTTTCTTTCTGGATGAAAGCGGAGTCAATACCAAAATGATTCGCCTTTATGGCCGCTCTCGAAAGGGAATGCGGTGCATGGATAAAGTCCCTCATGGAAATTGGAAAACAAGCACCTTCATTGCAACTTTGTCTCATGATGGTCTGGTAGCTCCCTGGGTACTTGATGGTCCTATGAACAAAGAAGCCTTTGTAACCTATTTGAAAGAGGTCCTTGGGCCAATCCTTAAGCCGGGTGATGTTCTCATAATGGACAATCTTTCTTCTCACAAAAACATTGATGTCCAAAAAATTATAGAAGCCCGTGGTGCAAAACTCCTCTTTTTGCCCGCTTATTCACCAGATCTCAATCCAATTGAAAAATTTTTCTCCAAATTAAAAGCCCATCTTCGAAAAGCAGCCGCCAGAACGCTCGATGCCGTTCTCTCTTCCATTTCCAATATTTTAAATTCTCTCACAAAAGACGAATCTTCCAATTATTTTCGTCACGCAGGATATGGAAATACTGTAACTACTTAAATGAAAAATGCTCTAGGTATCAAGTGATGTTAATTCTTTTTAAGAGTAAACTCATAGGCAAGTTGTTTTGGATCGGAATTAAGCCCTCCCTTTCCAACTAGTTGTTTCCCTTGAATTTTGAACCAAAAATGAAATCCACTAGCAGTATAGTATTGCCAAGATTTCATATCATCTCTGCAAGTAGCCTTATCTCGGTTGTTTGTAAATTCGATAGGGTGATCCGTATAAAATGTCGTTTCGTCGGAATTATCACCTTCTTTCTCTAAAAAACTCGTATTGATTTGTCCAACGAGGGGCGCTTGGTCCCGTTTGTCATCTGGATTTGATACGACTGCTATTATGGTCCCATCTTGTGAGACGTTTTCAAAAACGATGCGTATTTTTTGCATGGCGGGAGTATCGTCGAAAAAGCTGAGGTTCCGAACCGCCTGGCCCTCGAATACAGTCCCAGTTGGAATCCCCGCTAGCGTACTGGTGAGCAATTGTTTTTTTTTCTTATTGATCTCATTTTGATGTTGAACCAAATTTGCGAAAACTTTTTTGGCCTCTGGTGAGTCGATAACTAAGTAGTCTTTGTCGTACTCCGATCGCGGACGCCCCAGAAGAATGGAGGCATCGTCAAAGCCTGAGAAATGCACCTTCCATTTATCGATCACATATTCTGCTCCACAAGTGCCATAGATTTCGTATTTTTGATTAGCTGTGACAACTAAACTGAGAAACTTGGTCGGAAAAGAGGTCTTCTTCCGACTGGTAAAGAAATAGTCAGAAAGTTCCCGAGGCACTGGAATACTCCGTTTTAAGTACTCTTGTTCTCCTTTTGCGAGAACAAATAGATCATCTTTAGAAACGAAGGTCCCCTTGAAACGAATTTCGCAGGACTTACGCAAAAAGGCCTAAAAACAGTGTGGGAAGAATTACTACAAAATAGAGGTAGCGTCCAGCTTGAGAAAGGATTGTAGAGAAGAAGGTATGAGAAGCTGCCCAAGCCTGCTTGATTATTGCCAGTACCTGTTGGTGAGCCCAATCAACTACACGCTGACAAATTTTGCCGAGCATACGGAAAACATGAGCCACGATGCAATCAACAGATTTCTCAGTAAGGAGAAGATAACGCCGCGTCTGATATGGGAGAACGTGCGCGGAGAGATTATCCCTGATGAAGAGTGCTGCGTGGTGTTCGATGACACGGTGATCGACAAGAATTTTTCGCATAAGATTGAACTGGTTCGCCGCCAGTATAGCGGTAACGCACACGGACTGATCAAAGGCATTGGAGTGGTGAACTGCGTGTACGTCAATCCGCGGACCAACGCATACTGGCTGATCGACTATCGAATTTACGATCCTGCTGGCGACGGAAAAACTAAACATGATCATGTACGGGACATGCTCAGCAACCTTGTACATCACAAAAAGCTGCTCTTTCGGCATGTCTTGGTGGATACCTGGTATGCTAAGCGTGATCTGATGCTCTTCATTGAATCGCTGGGAAAAACCTATTATTGTCCCTTAAGTGACAACCGTTTGGTGGATGATTCCGCAGCTCAACGGCCCTATCAGCGAGTGGACTCCTTAGAGTGGAATCAATCAGAACTCGCACATGGCAAGACAATCAAAATCAAGGGATTCCCCAAAGAACACAAAGTGAAACTGTTCCGGGTTGAGGTGTCAGAACACCGCACGGACTACGTGGTTACTAACGACCGAACTCAAGATTCTTCCAAGCTCACACTTGAGATGTGCGGCTTGCGCTGGAAGATTGAGCAGTTTCATCGTGAGGCTAAGCAGTTAACAGGAATTGAACGCTGCCAATGCAGAAAGGCTCGTATTCAGCGTAACCACATCGCTTCTGCTATCTTGGTCTGGGGCCGTTTAGCTCATATTGCCAGAGATAGCGCAAAAACTCTTTACCGCGTCAAACAAGGAATCCTCGATGATTTCCTTTTTCATCAACTCAAATTTCCTTCCCTTACCATGGCTTTTGCGTAAGTCCTGTTTCGTATACATTTTTATGAATTTCGTTCGACACCACTTTGTTCAGTGATTTGAGACTCCAACTAGGCGGCAAATGGTTTTTAATTACTGCCTCAATTTGACCTTTTTTCGGGCTGCTCCCAAAAAACAACCATTCAATAAAAAAATGAGCACCAAGCATGCAAAAGAATAACAATAATTAGGAAAATAATGGCGTATCTTTCCACTATTTGACGGATAGGTGATGAAAGTGTCCATAACGCGAGAGAAATAAATGCCATATCAAAAAATATTCAACACCTTTGTTGAAAATAAATTACGGTGTAATATTTTTTTCGTTAAGATTGAAGCACAATTGAAACTTCCGCTCCTCTCCACGGCTGAGCTATACGGCAGTAAATTGGCGGCACTAGATCGACAAACATCAAGGGATCTTTTTGACGTTGTTGCAACTATTGATACGTTCTACTCAAAATTCGTTGGAATGACAGCAGAAGCAGTGGATTTGACCGCCCTGACTGAAACGCGCTCTTTGATTCGTTTGGAGATCCCTATGCGGCTGACCGAAAATCATAAGCGATTTTTGATTGGACTCACTCGCATGACTCCGGATTGGAGTTTATTAAAGTGTCCCTATGTGCTGAATTGCTTGCACTCCAATGGAAATTGAAAAATCTTCAGACTTTTTTTCAAAAAACGGCCTTCCGATTTCGAAAAGCAAGCTCAAGAACTTGAAGAAAATTGTTCAAATCAAATCCGTCTAAACCAAAAATCTCAATATTTGAATCATTCGTGTCTTAAAAAAGTGTTACACTCCTCTTTAGAAAGCATTCCTGTCATGGCAGAGGTTGCGGGCTCGAGCCCTGTAGACTCCCGCGTTTCTCTCTAGAAAAGACCAGCGTCGTTCTTCTATGTCGCCCTATGTCGGGGTGTTCCAGCGTAGAAGTGTTACAGTAAAATGGCACACTCTTGGATATGAAAAGCGGGGCGGAGGCGTTTTTTTCTATTATATCGGGCTATGTCGGCTGATTCGCAATAGAAATGTACATCGAGTGTTACAACATGGTGGCCTTTATGAGACGCAGAGATGGCGGTGACCAGGCAGTCCGAGATAATTCAGAGTCATTTAAACATTTCGGAGGCAATTTTTGCTTCAGGAACTGGGCTGATTTTGGAAGCCATTTTCTCTTGCCGACAGTTCTTGGGCCTGCAATCCGAGAGCGTTTCCGGTCTTTGGTTCTACGAATTTTCCCGATTGAATCCATTCTTCTATGGCGTTGGCAATCCAAACGTCTGCAAGGAACTCTTGCTCTAGCCTGCCCCTCTCACAAGTGAGAAGATGGAAATAAAGATCACGCTCTTGTGTCATTAATAATTGGGGAGGGGAAGACCGCGCTGGAACAGGTTCAGGGACTGTTTTTGCGAGATGATGTCCGAAAATCTCGCGAGTCATCAAAATTGGGGACAAATGAGGAGCTAGCGCTCGGGCTGATGCTAGCAAAGTGAGACCCCATGTATCTATGTCCCCCCAATATGCAACTTTAGATGCTTGTACCCAGGGTGCTGCGAGCCACCCAAGACTGTTTCCACAGCCTAGAACCACGATGACACCGGGAAGTTTTTTCGGCAACAGGTGAAGGCATTTTTCATTTTCGACAACAAGGACTCTCTGAGGCGTGATTGTAGCATTGGTGAGATCTTTGCTCCTGACGCGCTGTTGGTCGAAAGGAAGAATCGTCCCATCAAGATCTACAACTAGCATCCAATGATCGGACTCTTGCCACGCATCGAGAAATGCTTCCAGCCCCTGCTTGCCAACTTCTCCATCGAATCGTACGTCAAGGAGTCGAGAGATCAGAGAGTTATGGCGTTCGAAAAACTTGGTATCGATGCCCTCTATCGAAAGCGATCTGAGGGGTTTACCTTTAGCGCTGCCAGGACCAAGCGTTTCTGCGAGCTTCGCTGCTTTAACAATTTCTCCAATCGGCTTGTTTCGCCAGAGCGAACGATTTCGTGTAAAGAACGAATAGAAGATGGGGTGGCACGCCCTCAGAATCTGACTCAGTGCAGTATATTCAGATGTGATGACATCATCAGATGCTGCTTTGATCCATTCTTCTGCACATGTAAGTTCCCAAGTGACAGGAATTTCAATAGGTGCTCCTGTGGCACGATATACAATCTGTTCGTATCGGACGACACCGTTACATACCGCGCGCCATTTCCGGATGTGTTCCGTTAATCCCGTCCAACCTTTTGCGACGACTTCTGCAGAAGGGCGTCCGATGGAAAGTCGGATAGGCCATTCATATTCATCCAACAACCGTTGTTCACGCAGGGCGGGATTGTGCCATTGCAAGGCTAGGCGCGAAGCCAGTTCGGTAGGGGACTTCACGAAGATGCCTGACTGTTGTTGCGATTATGTCCCGCGATTTGCTCCCAAGTGAGCGAGGTCAGTGTGGCTCTGCGATTTTTATTATGCACGAGAATTGCCGACCGTGTATGAGCTTTCAATAAAGCAATCTCTTTGTTCGGTGTCACAAAGAGGGGGTGAAGGCCAAAGACTCTTAGCGCTTCGATAATACGCGATGCGGCTGCTGGTGAACTTTTAGAAAATGCTTCATCCAGCACAATCGTGGCATATCGAGGTTTTGAGGCCCTCAGTGGGCAAAGAGCGTAGCTCAGCGAAGCTGTAAGGATATAGCTTGCCATCATTTCTTTTTCACCGCCACTTCCCGTCTGCGAGCCTGTGCGTCGTCCATAGGATTGTCCGGTTGCACGATCAATCTCCTTGACGAAAAACTGCAATCGATGGCGAGGATCGAGTAAAGCTTGTGATGCGAGTGTTCGACAGTTTTCGCCGGCCTCGCGGATTATACGGATAACTTCGCCTAGCGCTTTGTAGTGAGCTTCACCCTCGTCATCATTTACATGAAGCGCGATAAAGCGCAATTTGCTATGTGCAGAGTCGAGTTGACGAATGGCATCATGGCTAATCCGCACTGGCTCAAGTTGCAAAAACCGCCCAGAATGAAAATCCACCCGATTGAGCGTGGTGTTCAAGTCACGTACCCGTTCCTCAATTGTAGCCACTTCATGCTCAACGTTCGTGAGGAGTTGTGTAACGCCTTGACCGGAGGAAGTATTGAGATATTCAAGAAATCTGCGGAGTTTTTCCGGCAGCGCCTCCTGCCGTAAAATCTTCAAACGCTCTAAAAAGGCGGGTACGTCGCGAATTTCAGTTCCAGTTTCTGCGAGGGCGCCCGTGTCTTCTCGTTTAGCAGCTTCCATTTCACGGACGAGCCTCCGCTCGATCTCACCTCGCTGCATTTCAGCCTGTCTGATCTTTTGATCGATTTTTTCTACCGCATTCCGTTCAAATTCTACGATCTGGGGAGCTGTTGCTGTTTGAGGAATGCGGAAAAATTTTGCGGCAAGGGCGACTTCTTCTTGAGAAATACCTTCGTTCTGGCGTTGCTGGGCAGCTTTATGTTCTGCCTCAGCGGTTTCCATGGCCTCTCGGCTGGCCCCCAACGATTCGCGCAAGTTTCCCTCTTCTTGCCTAAGATCATTCTGAATATTCCGTGCTGCTTCGAAGTCATGCTTTGCAACAACGGTTTCGGAATCCGGTCGAGTCAATGCGTTCAGGCGGTCACGTGCCGCAGTTAATTCCCGCTCGGTTTTAGGCAAGTCAATAAGCTTAAACTCCAATCCCAATAATTGATCTCGGATCGTTAGAAGTTGACGCAGTCCTTCTTCTTTAGTCCGAGCTGTTTTTCGCTTCTCCTTAAGAAGCCCCAGTTTAACTTCGAGCCCGGACAGGCGCGTTGTTAGCTCTTTGAGTTGATAAGTATTGTCAAAGCCGGTCATCCAACCTTCTGAGAGGGAACGCTGATCTTGTTTTTCAAATCGTCCTCCGCGGTCGGAAATTGTTCCTTCAGGAGTCACTGCATGATCAATGCGACGAAGCTCCTCAGTCGTTTCGACACAATGACGATCTCGCTTGGCAATCAAGACTCGCACATTCCCTTCCATCACGTGCTTCTTAAAATGGAGCTTTCGGTAGAATCCATCATCGAATGGATGAGGGATTTCATGCGATTCGTCTGCTTGTTGCAATCGCACGTGGAGGCGGTTGTCTCGGTGGTTGATCCACGCCAAGGCCTGTTCCATGTGCGACGTCGACACTAAAATGCGCAGCCGCTCTGGTCCTACGGCACGTTCGATAGCACCTCGCCATCGATTTTCCTCAGGTTTGACTTCGACTAGCTCAGCAACAAATGGAATTTGCTCGGAAGGCACGTTGAGGTGATCGGCAAGAGCCTCTCTAAATGTCTGCTGCGGTGTCGGAATATTGGAATGAGGTCGATTCTTGACTTCATTGATTTCAACTTTGAGGGAAGCAAGGTCAGTCTCGTGCTGCCTCACCTGACTATCGGCGGCAGTAGTTTCGTCGCGGACAGTCTCTAGTTCCTGTTGTGCCGCTTCCCGATCGGAGCGGAGTTGCACAAGGTTATTCCGAAAAACAGTTTCCGTGAGATCGTCGGGAAGACCGAAACGACCGATGAATTGTTTGTAATTCAGCGCGTGGCTACGGGTCGTCTCGCATCGCTCCTTAAGAACGGAAATGCTACCTTCAAGCTCCTGCACGGCAGCACCCCCAAGTTGCAAATAGCGTTGCTGAAGAGCCTCTATGTGCTTCTGCTTTTCCGCAATTTCCGTCTCCTTTGCTATGATCCGGCGCTGGATGCTCTCCATCGTTTCTTTGAGACGATGGAGTTCCGCTGCCCATAGCCTCACGGCTGCATCGGCAAAATAGTTTGGCAGTAATACCCGCAGCCTTTGTCTTCGCGATATTACTTCGATTACACGTTCGAGAGCAACCTGCTGGATTTCAATTGGGAGAAGAGAATTTTGTTGCCGACGAGCTGTTTCTAACTCAGCATAGATTCCTTGCAAGGTATCAAATTCGGCAGCTACTGCAAGCGCCCGATCGAACATCGAGCTGTCATCCAGCACGAGTTCTCGAAAGATCTGGTTGATACTGTTAAGTTGTTTAAGGCCCGCCGCTCGATTCAGAAGCAAGAAGGCATTTTCACTCACTTCAAAAAAGCTTCGAACCTGTGCAAGATATTCACGCTTACTGGAGAAGAGACGCAACCCGACGGTTTCTCGCGCATGTTGCAAGATGGCTCGACGTCCGCTTGCATTGTGGAGCGAAAGCAAATTGTCGAGTGTGTTCGCGTGGTCTTTGGCGAAGAACCATATTTTCTTCAAGTCATCGGCTGCATTACTGCTGTCTTCAACCCAAAGAAGTGCTCCGAGAGTCACTCGACTAGAGCCATCCTTATACGAGGCGGCAAGTCCGGTTATAGTATTGCCCGGCCGGGCAACATGGTCCTTCTCTCCCTGTGTGCTCTCAACTCCGGAAACTCCTCGGACGTATGAGATGAGATCCCGGTCGCTCTCGTGACCCCCGGTGGAAGCAAGATTGTATTTTGGATAGGGCGCTAGCAACGTCATCAACGCGTCGATGAGCGTGGTCTTACCGCTGCCTGTCGGACCAATAATAGCGGAGCCTTCGGGATCAATTGAGCAACGGTGTTTTCCAGAAAATGGCCCCCAGTTGCAAACTTCCAACTCAGCGAGCATGTATACCGGTTCGACATTCGTTTGAACGTCGATTTCGTTGGCAAATTCGAACTCGGACTCAATCATTCAGAGCTTCCTTGGCTGCCGCAGCCTCTCGGAACCGATTTAGCAGAGCTGTTAGTGACTCCGGATTTGCGAGGTGTGCAATTAGTGGGCGAACCGTAACTTCGCGGTTTGTGTCTGGTTCGGACACAATTCCGTGGGGCTTGAGTTGATCAATAAGAGTCAGAAGCCGTTGTTCATTTTTGGCATCGCTTCCGGAATCTCCAAGAAACCCGTTAATCTGGGCCAGCAAGTCTTCGAGCGGCACTTTACACCGTCCCAAGCCGATACCGCTTTCCTGCTCGTGGATCAGATAGATTTGACGAAAGAGTGCCACAAGAAGAGACTGTTCTAGCGTGAGGCGCTGTCGGCGAATGAGAGGATGGCCCCAACCTTCCTCTGAGTCGCTCAAAGAGGATTCCTCCACGACCAAAATCGCCAAACCGCGGATTTCGTCCATCCGCAATATGAGATCGAGCGGCTCAAGAGCCAATTTGACATCCGTCCGCAACCGAAGCGCCGCAGCGAATATCCCGGGTTTCGCAGCGTTCTCGACGTATCCCCAGCGCAAGAGTTCTTGCACTACCTGCCGAACCTCCTGCCGAGTCCGAGGCGCTTCGTCAGTGCCAGAGATAGCCGGCTCCATTAACCCAGCGCCTCCGGTGTCACTTGTGCAACCCTATCCGCATTCATGAATACGAGCGGAATATTGAACCGTGTATTTTCTTCAGTGTCGGAAGGGAGGTCCACAACCTCACGTTCTCCTCCGAAAATCACCTTGGCCTCTCTTGCCATACTAAGCCAGTAGGCCAGCGATTCCAGGTCGTGCGATGGTGCAAGTATCGAGGCGAGCTCTCCAACTGATAGATTTTTTCCCACTGTTTTCAGAATTTCTATTGTGTCTTCAAAAAGCTTTTGGCGGTCTAAGCAGTAGAATGCTTTCCAGAAATCTTCATTTAGGGCGTCCATTGAAGCTTCCGATTCCGTAAGGTCGATCTCACCTGGTTTAGGAGTCAGTCCATCCTTGAATCGAAGCCGTTGAATGACCGGAAGTGATGGTATCGAAATAGCCATCGGAGGTAAAGGTGCGGCTGATCGGCGAAATGAAGCTTGAGACCAATCCACCATCGTAGCTGCTTCCTGGATGTCGTTCAGCAGAGTGCCGACCCGGTGATGTTCGTTAGCTAAACCTGCTTTGATGAATCTCCGGACATCGCTCTCTCCGCGGGCACGCGCCTCAATCACTCGTTGTGATTCGCGAACCAAGTTTGGTACTAGCCTACTAAGGTCTGCAATTTGCTTTCCGGAAAGTGCTTCAGCGGCCGCAGGATTCGCGAGAATGGCTCGTAGCTGTGCCATCATTTGGTCGAGTTCAACCGCCAGTGAAAGCTGCTCGTAAAAAACATCGAAGACCTGTCCCTCCGGAGTGCGTAGTAATTCATCATGGCCGTCGAGCATTCGATCCAAGACATAACCTCGATTCTGATTGCTCCGAATGATTTCCTGACGGAGTAACCGGTCCGCTTCACGGTATGAGTCTTCTACTCTGCGGAAGTCTGAGCGAAGACTGATTGCAAGCTGGTAGACTTCTCTGATTCCTTCTCGGGCTCGAGCTCCGGAGAGCACCTCAAAGTTGCCATGCTCGACTTGATCTAATTCCCTTTGAAGGGCGGCAATGTGCTTTTTCAGGTGAGTAATTCGCCCAGTACGTTCCGGATTCAACTTTGCTTCCAGATTTTCAATCTCACGCTGGACTGTTGATAACCGGGAGGCAGTTGACGTCATTGAGTCCTCGTCAAGGCCGTTTACGAAATTGAATGCCTTCTGTAGGGAATCGGTGGCGAGAAGGATGCCATTTCGTTCAACAACCAAGCCGCATCGCAGCCAATCGCGAAGCTCTCGTCGAGCCACCTGTGCAAAATCGCAGTCCGGCAGTTCAAATTCCTCAGCGTTTGCATGCTCCGCAAACATTTCCGCCAGCCTTTGAATCGCATCTTCCCAAGCTATCTCGCCTACGCTATCCTCAAATAGCGGGATCAAGCAGCCCAGCACGAGCGGTGCTCGCCGGGAGGCGAGGAGCGTCCATGCGGGATTGCAACTGCGAATGTGAATAAATTTCCGACAAATCTCCCGGTTCATCGGGAACTGACTCTATAGTTCCTGGAGAAAAAGCCAGATTAAATTCAGTGAGTATTCCATCTTTTCACTTTCGTTTCCCATAAAACAAACGCTCTCTGGATGCATGTAGCAAACAAGCACATATATTTTCCCGCTGATTCTGGTACAGGCTTTGAAGGTTATCCGCGAAAAATGAACTCTCTTGTAATTCATCATGAATCCTGCGTTCAAATATATTACCCCACCTGCTCCTACTTTGCTCAAGTTACTCTTGAACTGAATAACTTTGCACTGCGGTGGGAATCACTTGATGAAGATATCAGTGTTCCAGGAATTGTCGCGGGAAGGTTTCAGTTGCTACCAAAGTAAGTCCGGTGTGTCACACGTATTCTAAAAAGGTGTTACACTCTTCTGGGAAAAGCGATCCTGTCACACTTCCAAAATTTCACTGTTGATTTTTGTTCTGACGAAACCAGATGTCTCGGATTGCAGCATCGTCGCTTTTTGGCTTGGGATTCACATTTCGTACCTTAAAGGTTGTTGGAAGATTGACGGCGTTGCCGAAGATTAGGGCGTGTTGTTTAGGTAAAGAAGGCAACCGTTTTATCACGCTGTCGGAAATAAAGGGTGTCATTTGCCGGATGTGTTGTAGGTCGTCAGGATTTTGAATACGGTGGACCACGAAGTTGGAGCACTGCGACAATACTGTCTTCGAAAGCTCACTGGGTCGCTGTGATGCGACCATTAAAAAGAAACCGTATTTACGGCCTTCCTTTGCAATGCGCTGGAAGATACGAGTTGCGTTGATCGCATATCCTGACGCTCTCTCTGCGATATAACGATGTGCTTCTTCCAAAATCAGATGTACGGGAAATGTATTTCTAGGTTCTGCCTTACGCAAATGGTCAAAAATCAGCCGTGCAATGACCGCGGCTATCACCTCAACCACTTCGTCGCTAGCCCCATTCATGTCTAATATAATTAATTGAGATTCTCTTGTACTTTCGTGGTTTCCCAATAATCCAAGGTATCGCTTCACGAATTCTTCAATATTTTTCTCGAAAGAATTCAGTTGTTCGAGCGAAATCCGAAGAAAATCAAATTCCTCACGTTTGCTAATCCACTCGAAGCGCGTGATCATTTGTGCGCAGTAGTCTCGGATTTGACGATTACCATGGGCCTCCTCGTATAGCAGAGCTAGGTTGAATGCCTCTTTTAGGTTCTTAAAAACAAACGGGCTATTCGTGTAACTAGGTAGCGAAACATTATCTTTTATAAATCCACTCAAATATTTGTACAAGTCATCAGGTTTAAGTAGCTTGCCGTAGTCGCACTCCATTAGAAAATTAAGCTTCTCTCTATCTATGTTTCCTTTGTAATTAGCTAGGATTGCACGCATTCGCTCTATTTTTGATGATAAGTTCGTATTCCCCTGTAGAATGGTGAGTAGGCACGATGCAAAAATATGATCACCTATTTGCCATAATTGATTTTGAGAATCGGGATTGAATAGTTGAGTAAGTCCAAGTGCAGTTCGTAATACGGGCTGCTGTGTTCGTTCGCTTGCACGTAATAAGAGTTCCCATTCTTCAACCGACAAAAACCAATGTGGCAACCGAAATACCGCTGTCGACTCAGAATTACTATTAGGAGGTACCGGTTTTACTAATGGGTCCATCTCAAATTTTACGTAATCACGCTTGATGTGAGAAGGGAGCTCTTTACAAGCAGATCGGTACTCACCGTTAATATCGAAAAGCAAGAAAGTCGCACCCATTGCAAAACACTTGTCCTGTTTTTTGAAAAGCGATTGTAATATGGTAGCCAAAGTGCAGGACTTACCACTCCCGGTGTTGCCAAGAATTGCAGAATGTCCTCCAAAGAATTCATCGATCCGAACTTTGACCTGATAATCCTTGAAAATAGTCGATGTGCCAATTGAGAGTGCGTTATATCGTGTAAATTTAGGACCATCGTCGCTAATCGGATGACCGATAACCTCACACGCATCCTGGACCTCAAAGATTCTATCTAGCTCTTCATCGAGTATGTACATAGCGTCTGTGTACAGTGAAGGAAAGGTCGAGACACCAAACCTAAATCTACCGTCGCGCTGCTGTGGCAACATACCAACCGGCGTTAAGTCGAGGTATTTAACAGAAGTTGCTTTATTCATTGCCTCTGAGTTACAAAAGCTTTGTGATGCACTTGAAAGATCCTTCTCTCTGAGGCCAATGACTTCGGCTACAACGTATTCGGTTTGTGCCGGCATCACGATAAAGGAGCCCATCTGCGCCACGTAGTGAATGTCATCGAATCCGACGACAGTGAAATTTGCATTACCGCTGTGTAATTCCACTACTAACCGGTCAGCCGACACAGAAACAACTTTACCGATAGCTCGGCGCCGATCATCAGTAGTCATTATCGGGTACCTCGGAAGTAATGGCTTCTGCTTTTGGCGAAATGAATTCCTGAAATACCTTCTTGATTGCTGTACTGATTTTTTCGCTTGGAATTTCAGGCATAAATTCCTCAACAAAAGTATCAAAGTAGTGAGCACTCGAATTATTGACAGGTCCATCATCGCCAATCAACCAAATGCGCGGATCATTCAGAGCCTTTAGCCGTTGCGGTATTCCATCCTTATCAGGGGGCAACAAAGCGATAAGCCGAAAAGTTGGAATAGTGAGTGCCTGATAAATGATATTATTGACATGTTCGTCACCGAAGCCGTAACCGAGGACAAATAGCACGCTTTGTTCTCTAACAATACGCGTTTGAAATTCTCGAAAAAGATCAGAGTAGGGTGAACCAAAGCTTGTGTTTTGCTTCATTGGGGTTGGATAGATCATTACCCGTCCATTTTCCGGAACACTCGATACGCTCACTTCCTGAATCGGAAAGAGGCAGCTTTCACCTTTTTCTATCCAGTTAATTGAACCGTGAAGCTTGCAAAGGTAAACAAAGTTGTCGACCGCCGTCCATTTGTTGCATGTTAAATCGAGTTGTTCTGCCAAGGCATACCGATAGGTTGAGGGGTTAAACCTTCTTTCAATGGTTCCGGAAAAGCCGTTACAGTACGGTATTCCCAGACGGTCCATGGCTATTTCATTGAACAAATCATAATTAGTGGTGAATATCCAAGGCCGGGGAAGTGTTCGGTCCCGGTAAATGAGTTTTCGGTAAAACGCTTGATATAAATTGACAAGGGCGCTATCGTCATTTAAAAGCTCGCGCTTAGAGCACGTCTGGGTTACGAACCGTATTATTTTTTCGATAAGTGAATCGATAGCTTCCTTGCCTTTGGCTATCTCTTGGTTCGAGCTTTGTGTTAGTACGAACTGAAAGCTGTAGAGCGCTTCCATAAGGCGTTCAAGATTTAGTCGATATGCCTCTGCATTAAGATAAAAGCCCAGATGCTTCGAGAGTGTTTCACGCTCCTTCAGACTTGGCTGTGAACGAAGAAATTCGGCGGCCAGTGGAGCCATTGTTGGAATACCTAACTCATTGGAAGTGCCACGCTTGAGAGAAGAACACCCGGAACCAAACAAGAATGAAAGGTGCTTCGCATTCAATGCATCATTCAGGTGTTCCCGGACTTGCGATGCGGCTTTAGTCCAGTCAAAAGCTTTGCCGTTATCGATGGCGATCACATCTTCGGCGCCTTTATAAAAATGGAACCGAGGTCTGTTCTCAGATTTTTGCAATTTTTCGAAAATTGCTATGTCATTTATCATCATTGTGTTGCATCGCTCAGGGTGAATAACGCGTTTCACAGACATGTCAAAATGAAAAATTATTTATGAGAAATGCTTGGAAGAACCTGTTGAACCGCATGTAGATACACAAATAACATCCTCCGGGAAAGGCACTTAAGATGATTTATGGCCGTATTTTGAGGTTCTGATTAAACTTGAATGTGATTACAAAAATATGTAATTTTACCCTATGGATGGAAATCCAAGAAATTTTTTAATCAAGCGCCTATATTCCAAGTTGCCCCGAGGAGCACCGTTTGGCCTCTCGACCCTGAATCGTTTGGAAATATCCGCCAAACAAGCTGCCCAGTATGTACAAAATGAGTGGCTGGTGCGCATCGGGCAGGGAGTTTACGCTTTTCCTGGGGACAAATTGTACCGTTATAAAAGTGTCAAGTTTCTTCAGCAACGTGTGCGTGGGATGCACATCGCGGCCAAAAGTGCCTTGGCTTTGTTTGGAATACGCCATTACATGGGCTCAAAGGAACAGCTGATCCTTTGGGGAGACACAAAGTTTGAGCTACCGGAATGGTTTGCTTCTCGCTTTCCGTCGCGATACTCCTCTTCAAGATTGTTTCTCTGGCCAAGTGTGGGTCTTTCTTCAAAAACATTGAGGACACCACCGGGTGCTGCGGAAGACTTATTGGCTTCTGTGCCCGAACGGGCTATATTAGAACTACTTTCTGAGGTAGGAACACACGAATCTTTGGAGGATACCCGGAACCTGTTTGAAAATTTGCGTCCTCCTCGTTTGGAAGTACTCGGGAGTCTATTGTCTTGTTGCAATAGTGTTAAAACAGTACGTCTATTTCTACAATGGGCACGTGCGACGGGTATCGTCAATACCCGGGAACTTGAACAAAAATATCAACTACCCACTGGTAGCAAAAGTCGATGGATGAAACGCTTAAAAGACGGAACGCTTCTTACTTTAAAGCCTCATGGATAAAGCCTACATCGACGCTGTGGACCTATTGCTGAGGGTTGCTCCCAAGGTTTTTGAAAAGGACATGTTTGCAATGAAGGGTGGAACGGCAATCAACCTTTTTATGCAAGATATGCCACGTCTTTCTATCGATATCGATGTAGCCTATCTTCCTTGGAAAAAACCACGTCAAGAAGCTCTTGCAGAAATTTCTCAGGAATTGCAGCGGATTGAAGCACGAGCCGGTGCGCTGGGCTTGAACGTTCGTAGGATTGCCACAAAAGACCTCGGCGAACTCAAACTTCTTGTCGAAAATCGTGTCAGTCAAATCAAGGTCGAAGTAAATGCCGTCTTCCGTGGTTCGGTTCACCCAGTAGAAATTCGAGCCTTAGCTGGAAAAGTGTCTGACGCTTTCGGCACTGAACTGAAACTTCCCCTCCTATCCACCGCAGAGCTCTACGGCAGTAAGCTAGTAGCAGCATTAGACCGACAGCATCCAAGGGATCTCTTTGATGCGTGGCAACTCATGAAATCAACGGGTTTGGATCAGGATATAATGGAGTGCTTTGTCATTTACTTGGCTGGCCATAACCGACCGACTCATGAGGTGCTTTTTGGTAACGACAAAGACATTTCTGATGTGTTCCATTCAAATTTCGTCGGAATGACAGCAGATCCAGTAAGCTTGACTACCTTGATTGAAACGCGCTCTTTGCTTCGTTCAGAGCTATCCAGGCGACTGACTGAAAACCATAAGAAATTTTTGATTGGGCTCACCCGTATGACTCCCGATTGGAGTTTACTGAAGTGTTCCCATGCTGCTGAATTACCCGCACTTTGATGGAAATTGCAAAACCTCCAAATTTTTTTCAAACGGCGGCCCGCTGATTTCGAAAAGCAAGCGCAAGAGCTCGAAACAAGGCTACAAAAACCAAATTAAACTCCATTCAACACCAGAAATCTCAATGCCCTGAAAAAATGAATCATTCGTGTCTTAAAAAAGTGTTACACTTCCCTTTAGAAAGTATTCCTGTCACGGCAGAGGTTGCGGGTTCGAGCCCCGTAGGCTCCGCGGCTTTCTCTAGAAAAGACCGGCGTCTTTCTTCGGCTCCTCGACATAACAAGTGGGTCAGGAACCCACTCCAATTGACGAGGGACCGAATATCCCCGGCCATTGTCGAAGAGAGAAAGACGTAAGAAGCAAGGTGCGCCTATTGTGCCCTAACCCCAATGCTGTTGACTTAACCAAGTTGTCCGCGTCACCGTAGCCTTCGCCAGATGGCTCGAAATTGAAACATAAATGCTTAATTCAACGGTATTGCCATTAGAGTGGGTAGGACAGATTCTTCGAAAACTATGGCACTGAGTCTATCCAGTTCATTCGCGAATGATGTGGTTCTGTTAGATTATTTACTTCCAAACACAAGATTACAAATAATAACAGAGGCTATAATTCCTGTAAAATCGGAAATTAAACCAGCAGGAATGGCCTGACGGGTACGCCGAATTGAAACAGCACCGAAATAGATGGCTAATACATAAAATGTTGTTTCAGTACTGCCCACTAAAGTTCCTCCCATACGCGCGATTAAGCTGTCCGGACCGTGAGACTGTACCAACTCGACGAACAGTCCATTGGTGCCACTGCCACTTAAAGGACGAATCAATGCCAAAGGAAGAAGATCGGATGGGAATTGAAGAGGCTGTAAAATAGGCCTCAGCCAGTCGCTTAAAAGCTGGATGCCGCCTGCCGCACGAAACATGCCAATGGCAACAAGGATCGCAACAAGATAGGGAATAATGCGGACCGCAGTGTGAAAACCTTCTTTGGCGCCTTCTATAAATTCTTCATAAACGGGAATTCGTTTTAACGCGGCATACAGTGGAAAGAATGTCAGGAAAATAGGAATCGCTAACTGGGAAGTCACGCTGACTAAGTTGGCAAAGACGCCACGGTCTGGCGGTGAGGAGTTTGTTATTATTAAGTGCCAGGCGATAAAAATAAAGAAAATAGCAAAAGCGCCCAAGATTCCTTTTGCCCAGAGAGGCAAGGGAGTCGAGACTATTTCGGGGAATTCACTAGTTTCCGAACAAACCTTCTTTTCGGCTGGAGGAAGTCGAAACATCGGGAGACGTTGTAGTAATTTAACTGAACCAATAGCCGCTATAGTTGAGCAGGCTGTTGCCGCGAGAGCAGTTCCGATAATTGCGGTTGGATCTTTGGATCCGGCCGCTGCGAGAATGCCAATCGTCGTCGCCGGAATGAGCTGAACGGAGCTTGTGTTCAAGGCGAGGAACGTGCACATGGCGTTAGTGGCAGTGCCAGGATGGGGATTTAAGCGTTCAAGTTCTTGCATCGCTTTCAAACCAACGGGAGTCGCCGCATTAGCTAGTCCAAGCATATTCGCAGCCATGTTCATCACTATGGAACCCAAAGCAGGATGCCCCGTTGGAATCTCCGGAAAAAGAAGCCGCAAAACCGGACGCAATCCGCGCGCTATGATCTGCACAATGCCTGCCTTTTCGGCTAGCCGCATAATCCCCAGCCACAAAGCGAAAATGCCAATCAATGGTAACGCCACGCTCATTACCGCCATCTTAGCGGAATCGAACGCAGATGTAGTTACCTCAGTGAGTCGATTGTTGGCGGCGCCAAGGGCCATCGCACAAAGAATCAAAGCCAGCCAGATGTAATTGAGCACAGCAAAGAAAAATCACTGAACAGCGGGTGAATCCAAAGAAAAAAATAAGAGTATCGCTTTGAAAAAAAAATCGGAGGCACTGTTCATGTTGCGGAAAAGAATTCGAAGGTACCGTTCTCGGAACTACCGGCAACAATGAATCTGGATACTTTAAAAATGGCCAGAAAACTGGAGAGCCATGGCTTTACTACCGCCCAAGCTGAATGTATAGTTGAAATGTTTATGGAAACAATCCAACAGAGCGATTTAGTTACAAAGAGCTTTCTGAAGGGCGAATTTGCCGAGTTAAAAGCAGAGTTTTCGCGCGAGCACGCCGAGTTGAGAGCAGAGTTTTCGCGCGAGCACGCCGAGTTGAGAGCAGAGTTTTCACGCGAGCATGCTGAGTTGAGGACGGATTTTATACGTGAATTGGATCAACGGGAAAAAAACCTGATCAAATGGATGATCGGTGGCATATTCAGTGCAATGGGAGGAATGGCCAGTTTAATCCTTGGTCTGATTTATTTTTTACACGCCGGTTCCAAGTATAGCATGACCCCTATAAAATGACCATGCCTTGTCGTTCTTTTTGCCTCGCTTGGCTCCCGCCAAGTCTCGCCCCTGTGAGAGGGGGCTGTCCGGCAAAGCCGGACAGGCTACCCCAGCCGTTCCCACGGCTCGGTGTTCCCCCAGACTTTGTTTCAACAATCCGTCCGTATCTGCAGATATGGCCAGCTTGTTAAAACAAACTCTGAAGAAAAAATCCCGGACAACTCATGTGTCATTTTATAGGGGTCATGCTATAGCCCTACAGTTGTCGTTTAGAATGAAAAAATTTAGCAACAGCTTGGTGAGCTCTGCGCCAAAGGGACCAAGCGATGATAAAAGCAGGTTGGAGAGATCGGAAGATTAAACGTGTAACAAGGCGTCGAATTTCCTGGATAGACCAGCAAACCAGAGACTTGTTGAGGGAGGAAGCTTCGTTCTGCTTTTTTTGTGTAAGGTGGAGTTATTCACCCGATAACGGATGATTGCCAGTAGAGAAAAAGCAAGCATCACCAGGGAAACATGGCGATGCCAGCCATGCCAGGAACGGGTTTCGTTGTGATCAAGACCAAACTCATTTTTAGCTGTTTCAAAACTTTCCTCGATCCTCCATCGTGCTCCTGCCACATTGACTAATGTTTGGAGAGAAGTTGTCTTTGGACACCAGGTAGTGTAATAGGAACATTTTCCATCCTCGATGTTGCGCCGGATGAGAAGGCCGCTAGTCCAAATTCCAGTGTAGTTTTTGTTATATTGGGAGGCATCCACATTGTTCCATTTGAAGTAAGCCCAATCATAGAGCCTGGCACCCTTGGTTCCTTCGCCAGCTGATAAGCGTTTCCAGCGGCAGGCAGGTAATTTACTGGCTAGCTCCTCAGCTGTTGTAACTCGAACACTTTCCTTTTTATTATCCCACAAGTAGTATTGCCGCCTCGATGTAGTACCTAATACATAGCCCTTACATGTTTTACGTAATGTTTCGGTCACTTCAGAAATTCCATAGACGCTATCTGCTGCAACCCAGGAAAAGGGAATTTTAGCTTCTATGGTTTCCTCTATCATTTTCCGAGCTATGGTAGGCTTTGTCGAAAATTTTTGCTCAACTGGGATATGCGCCGCTGCTCTGCGTGTTTGGTCTTCTATCCATTCTTTGGGTAAATAGAGTTTCCTATCAATAAAGGCGTACCCTTTACTGGAAACATAGGCTGCAAAAACTCCAATCTGACAATTAGTGATTTTTCCTACTGTGCCGGTGTATTGGGGAGCCACTCCACAAGTAGCTTTTCCTTTTTTGAGAAATCCGGTTTCGTCAATCACTAGTATTCCTTCTTCCTCCCCAAAATGTTCTATTACATATTCCCTCACTGTCTCTTTGAGTCGGTCGGCTTCCCATCTCCTTCGGCCTAATATCGCTTGTTGCCGCCAGGGGCCTTTATCCCCAGCTGCCTCTGCTCTCATCCATCCGGTTTTCCGTGGTTCGTTTCCTAGAAGCCCTTCCAAAAATAATTCCGCATTTCTTGCCACTCTCTTCTGCATAAATAGCGGCTTGATTTTTTCCTGGATCTCCTTCATTCCCTCTTTCCATATCTCTATTGTTTCCTCTGCTGTTGCTGTCACCCTTAAATCTACACCTCTTCTTTCTAAATGACAACTGTAGGGATAGTATTTGGAAGCGTGTTTTTCACTAGAAGCGCTCGTTTTAGGGAGTAGCAAAATGATCAGGATTTGTTGACCTCTCCACGCTTTAATACAGTTTTCAAAAAAGGAGCGGTTCGACTGCGGGTAGAGCGAGCGACTTGTTCCGGAGAACCATCTGCCACTAATTGACCTCCATCTGCACCCGCCTCCGGTCCCATATCCAAAAGATAGTCAGCTTCTCCTATAATATCGAGATGGTGCTCAATGACAACGACGGTGCCACCCTGATCCACGAGATGATGGAGGACATTGATGAGGCGCGAGACATCGGCCGCATGAAGTCCGATAGTGGGTTCCTCCAGTACATAAAGAGTTGATTTCCCCACACGACCGGTTCGCATGCGTTCCACATCCGGAGTGGCGCGGCTTGCGAGCTGTTCAACGAGCTTGATGCGTTGAGCTTCGCCACCACTTAGGGTCGGGCTTGGTTGGCCAAGTTGCAGATAACCAAGGCCCGTTTCTACGAGAAGATCTAAAGGACGACGAATCTTCGGATGTGCAACAAAAAATTCCGCAGCTTGTTCAATAGTCATTTCCATTACATCGCCGATGGATTTTTGATTATAGAGCACTTCGAGGGTCTGCGGATTATAGCGCTTTCCACAGCAGTCTTCACACGGCATATAACTAGGGGGCAGGAAATTCATTTCCATTTTAATGACTCCTTGTCCTTCACAGACAGGGCAGCGCCCCCCAGAATTGTTAAAAGAAAAGCGGCTGGCTGTATAGCCACGCATTCGAGCGGTAGGCAGTTGAGCGAAGAGAGCTCGGATAGTGTCGAAAAGCTTAATATAAGTTGCGGGTGTGGAGCGAGAGGTTTTACCAATCGGGGATTGATCGACCTCCAGGACTGCCCCGAGACGTTCGGCCCCACGCAGAGATTTCCATTGCGAGGTGGGAATCAATTTTTTTGAGCGCCCAACCACCTGCCGGATGGCGGGTACTAAGATACCTCGAAGGAGTGTGCTTTTTCCTGATCCGGAGACGCCGCTCACGACAGTGAGGCGCTCCAAGGGAATGCGGATATCGACGTTGTGAAGATTGTGTTTTGTTGCCCCTTCAAGTTCGATCCAATGACAGCTATCAAGTGACCTCCGCTGACCTCGTAACGGATGATGTAAAGGCGCTTTAAGAGCTTTTCCTGTGGGCGAATGAGGGTTTTTTAGGATTTTTTTGAGAGAGCCCTCGGCGACAATTTCTCCTCCTTCGCGGCCTGCGCCCGGTCCCAAATCAATAATGTGCGCGGCTTGGCGCATGGTCTCCTCGTCGTGCTCAACGATCAGAAGCGAATTTCCCTGAGTTGCGAGCTTCTTCAGAGCTTCCAACAAGCGGGAATTGTCTCGTGCATGAAGTCCGATCGTCGGTTCATCGAGGACATAAAGAACTCCTCGAAGATTGGAACCAAGCTGAGCAGCTAAACGAATACGCTGCGATTCTCCGCCACTCAAAGTCTTTGCTGAGCGATCCAAAGTTAAATAGTCCAAACCGACTTGATTCAAAAAGCGGAGGCGCTGCATAATTTCGGCAATGATGTCCTTCGAAATCAGCTGTTGATTTTCCGAAAAGCGCAGGCGGCTCAAAATTTCCAAAGCTTCGTGTGCGGAACTGTTTGCAATATCGGTGATGGTGAAACCCTGAAGACGGACGTGGCGAGCGGTTTCGTTCAGCCGACTGCCGGCACAAATCGGACAGGTATGCGCCTCGGTTTGATCCAAGCCTTCATAATGACGTTCTTCAGCGAGATCGGCTTCAAGCTGAGAATCAAATTCCTCGCGATCGATACTGCGCCAAATTTCTCCAAATCCCCGGCAATGGGAACACCAGCCATGAGGCGAATTGAAGGAAAAAAGCCGCGGCTCCAGTTCTTCGAAAGCACGCTCACACGAAGGGCAGTTGAACTTCGTGCTCAGTAAATGAAATTTCTTGCGAGCATCCCGCAAACGGGCCGTGCCCTTTCCGATCTTCAAGGCTTGACGAACCGAGGTCTCCACACGGTCCGCCTGCTTGGGGGAGAGCTCGTCAACCAAAACATCGATATTATGTTCCTTGAAGCGTTCGAGCTTGGTGAACCCGGCTACAGATTGGAGCGTACCGTCGACTAGTAATTGGGAAAATCCTTGGCGTTCTGCCCAGCGAGCGACCTCGGTGTGAAACCCTTTCCGCGATTTGACAACCGGTGCGTAGATTTGGAGTGCGCCTCGACGCAAAAGTTCCGTCGCCTGGCTAGCAACAGCTGTCGGCGTGCTTTTTTCAACAGAAATATCGCAATTGGGACAATATTGAGTCCCTACCTTAGCAAACAAGAGGCGGAGAAAATGGTAAACCTCGGTGACCGTGGCTACAGTGGACTTGCCACCTCCGCGCGTGACGCGTTGTTCAATAGCGACGCTTGGTGGGAGCCCTTCAATTTGATCCACATCCGGCTTTTCCAATTGTTCCACAAACTGCCGGGCATAGGGAGAAATACTGTCCAAAAAGCGACGCTGACCTTCGGCAAATAGAATATCGAAAGCGAGGGTCGATTTACCCGAGCCGCTGAGTCCCGTGATTACCACAACCTTATCCCGCGGAATATCCACGTTGATATTTTTAAGATTATGCTCTCGAGCGCCACGGACGGAGATCACAGGTGCTCGTTGGGGTACGGGGAGAGGAATAGAAAGTAAAGGACCAGTTGAACCCGCGGAATCCTTGCTAAGAAACGGACGAAGGTAACGGCCAGTATGAGATTTGGAAGCACGGGCTATCGCCTCAGGTGGCCCCTCCGCGACCAGTTCACCTCCGCCTTCTCCCGCTTCAGGTCCGAGATCAACCACCCAATCAGCACTTTTAATGACCTCCAAATTGTGCTCTATGACAATCAGATTGTTCCCTTCATCGACAAGACGTTGAAAAACTCGAATCAATTGCGCAATATCATCGAAATGCAGACCAGTTGTGGGTTCATCCAGGATCAGGAGATTGGTGCCGGCACTGTCTGCTGGGCGCGCTCGGCTTTCAGTGAGGTGTTTTACAAGCTTGAGACGCTGAGATTCTCCTCCACTGAGCAGGTTGACCGGTTGGCCCAGTTGGAGATATTCGAGACCGACGTCGCTCATCAGCCGGAGGGGATCGGTAATGCGAGAAGTTTCTTCGGCAAAAAATTCCAGTGCTTGTCGAACAGTCATTGCCAAGACCTCGTGGATATTTTTTCCCCGGTAAAGAATTCTGAGAATAGCCGGTTGATAACGTTTACCTTCGCATTCGGGACAACGCAAAAAAAGGTCGCTGAGAAACTGCATTTCCACCTTTTCAAATCCTAACCCCGCACAGCGTTCGCAACGACCCTGTCCGGAATTAAAGGAAAACCATCCCGGTGAAAAACCTTGGGTGATTGCCTCGGATGTGGTACCGAAAAGCTCTCGGATAAAATCAAAAATTCCCAAATAGAGTGCCGGTGTGGAACGTGGTGATCGTGCCAAAGGCGCCTGATCAACCAAAAGAACCTCTTCGATGTTTTCCTCTCCGAGGATGGCTCTGCAGGTGCCGGCAACCTCAGCGTGTTCGGGAGAGTCCGACAAAAGATTGCGGTAAAGGACATCATTGACGAGCGAACTTTTTCCCGATCCCGAGACTCCGGTAATGCAACAAAAAACGCCCAAAGGAATTCGAATATCCACATCCTGAAAATTACGGTGCCGAATACCGTATAACTCAATAAAGGCTTGGGGAGTACGTCGTTTCTTCGGAACTTCAATGGATTTGCGATGCGTAAGATAATCGGCAGTGAGTGAATTCCGTACCGATGAAATCTGATTAGCGGGGCCTGCGTAAACCAGGTGCCCTCCATCCTTGCCGCGGCCCGGACCAATGTCCACAAGCACGTCGGCCGAACGAATAATAGCTTCCTCATGCTCGACCACTAAGAGAGTGTTCCCTTTGTCCCGAAGTGTTTGCAGAATACCGGTAAGTCGATGGACATCACGCGGATGGAGTCCAACGCTGGGTTCATCAAGAATAAACAGAGTATTTACGAGAGAAGCCCCGAGGCAGGTTGTGAGATTGACGCGCTCGATTTCGCCACCTGAAAGCGTACGGCTGGGGCGATCCAGAGTCAGATAATCGAGTCCCACTTCTTCCAGATATTGGAGACGTGTGGCGATCTGATCGCGTAACATGAGACTACTCGCATCAGTTAATGAAGGAGTCAGAGACTTCATTAAAGGTGTGAGCCTCCGGATGGGAAGAGCTGTTATTTCAGGAAGCGTTAAGCCGAGCTCCTCTCCTATCGGCAGCCGGAAATTTAACGTATCCTTTTGATAACGGCCCCCACCACAATCCGGACAGGGCAGATAACTACGATACCGGCTCAGAAAAACACGAACATGCATTTTGTATGCCTTGGAACTGAGTCGGTCAAAAAAACCCTTCACGCCAGGCCAGGCCTCGCTACCCCTGCCTTTGGCGACTTCATCACCGAAGAGGACATATTGCCGATCGGCAAGGGGCAGGTCTCCGAAAGGAGCATGGACGTCAATTTCTTGTTGGGCACAGGCACACAGCAATTCTTTCTGATATTCTTGCGCCTGCCCGGCTTGAAAGGGTTTTACAGCTCCGGCTGCGATACTTAAAGATTTGTCTGGCAAAACTCGGTCATAGTTGATGTCGATGACACGCCCAAATCCTTTGCAAGCAGGACAAGCCCCTAATGGATTGCTAAAGCTGAAAAGACCAGGCGAAGGTTGGCGAATATTGAGATCGCAGTAAGCGCAATGCCAGCCAGAGGAAAAAGGATGGAGGATGTTGGTATCGGCCTCAATCAGCACACAACGGTCTTTGCCGTGGCGTAGAGAAACTTCAATGGCTTCCGTAAGCCGTGCGTGGAGATCAGATTCTGGAGCGAGCCGATCCTGAATTACCAAAATTGATTCTGGACCGTCGGAAGAAGGTGGAGGCTCATCCGTCCGGTGAATTTCCCCTTTCCACCAAACACGCAGATATCCCTGCGAACGAAGAAATTCAAAGAATTCGGAGGAATTCCGAGCGGAGCCCAATGCAACTGGAAATGCCACAAAAAGAGAGCGGGAAGAAGGAAACATTTCTATCGCGCGGCGAGCAATCTGGACCGCAGACTCTGGCTTCACAACCCGAGAACACCGAGGACAGCTAGCCCGCGACATACGTGGCATCAAAATTTTGAGATAATCCAGAATTTCCGTGATCGTTCCTACAGTGGAACGTGTACTTTTGATGGAGTTGCTCTGCTCAATCGCAATCGCAGGTGGAATCCCATCAATGACATCCGCCAAAGGCTTGTCCATGCGATCCAAAAATTGCCGAGTATACGGACTGAATGTCTCTATATATCGGCGCTGGCCCTCAGCATAAATCGTGTCAAACGCCAGACTGGATTTGCCGCTGCCACTTGGACCGGTAACCACAATGAATTTGCCGATAGGCAGATCCAAGTCAATTGACTGAAGATTGTTTTGACGGGCGCCCCGGATACGAATGACTTCAGACTGCTGCATGATGTCTGCATAATACGTGTGGAACACACCTTTGAACGCTATAAATTTGCATTTAGGCAAATATCAAAATATAAGTTATAACAAATAGTGCTTTTCGATCACACCCTGCAACACCTTTTGTAAGCTAGGAACTTGTACAACGCGTATTTCAACGGCTTTGCCAAAGTGCGTGCGTTTTGGAAGTGACTTCTAGCTACAACCGTCTACTGTTGAAAGTATTTTGTAGATTGCTTAGCGACTGCAAACTAAGGAAAATGCTAAAATTTCTTCCTATCTTACTTTCTCTCGGGTTCGTGAGTTGCGCATTCCGAGAGGCGCCTTACCACTACCACCGGCAGGTGACAGTATGGGGGCTGGGTTATGCCGATACCAAGCTTTCGGCAGGTGCCTGGTACGTGACCTACCGGGGACACCATATGACGACAACCCAAGCGCGTGATCTTGCCTTATTACGAGCAGCGTATCTTTGCTCTAAAGAGGGCTACCCTTGGTTTAAAATTGCGACGCCGAACAGCGATCAAGGAAGGGTGTACGGTCAAATCGGCGTGCAAGTCCGGTACCCCGAATCCACTATGATCATCTGTGGCTCCAAGACCTCCGGTCCTTTCAATGCCTCGTCTCTGATCTCCACTTTAACAAGCAAATACGGCATTGGACTTCCCCCAAAAAAGTGGAGAGCGAAAGAGCAGTGATATAAACCACTACAAAAAATGCCAAGACCTGAAATGGTGCCGATGGGTGATCATATCCGGATTGCGGGGCTTTTTAAGCGGTTCGGTGAGTTTTTTAGTCAATCCTAGTTTCCGATCCCCACCTGCTTGATGAGCATCAGGCCTCCATCACTGGATACTTCTCTTACCTCGAAAATTCCCTTCGATTTTTCTGCCATTAAATTCTGGAATTTTCAGTTCTTCTCCATTACCCTTTACAGGGAGCAAAATCTCTTTCGGTTTTGGCTGAATCAGCTTTAACTATAACGCTTTATGCGGGAGACTTCGCTGCTTTTTTGCCCATACCATGAAATTTTCGGGCTAGCACTACAGTTGCGTTTTTTTAGAAACAATGGAATGAATAAAAATGTCAGCAACAATAGAGGAAACGCTAGCTCTTTGGAAGAGCGGCATAGAAGAAATCCAAGGACGGATCAGACCATTATTCAATCAGGAACGAGTAGCCGAAAATGCAGGGCGATTTTTAGAGGGATTATTAGGCAATGAAGCAAGAAAAACCGGGTGGAACCGAGCGGAAGCTGCTGGAGATAGAGGACCATGGAAACAACAAGCCCTATTGGACCGCAGACCATGGAATGCGGATGAACTCCGAGATGTGGTAAGGGAGTATGTGGTAGAGAATTTCGGAGAAGAACAAGGAGTAATCGTGATAGATGAAACCGGATTTCTCAAACAAGGAAAAGCATCCTGTGGAGTGGGCCGTCAATATACAGGCTCAGCAGGGAAAATTACTAATTGCCAGGTGGGAGTCTTTGCAGCCTATATATCAAGCAAGGGACATGCATTTATTGATAGAAGGCTTTACCTGCCCAAGGATTGGACAGAAGACCCAGTACGCATGAGAGCAACCCATGTACCTGCAAAAACAGACTTTGCAACCAAGCCAACCATTGCAAAGGAAATGATCCAAGAAGTTATTGAAGCCCAAGTACCTTTTTCTTGGGTGAGAGCCGATAGTGTTTATGGGGTGAGCGTAATGGAGAGTGCCTTGAAGAAAGCAGCGAAAGGCTATGTATTGGGAATCCCATCAAATCGGAAATACATAATTTTGGATGGGAAAGGTTTATTTTCAAAAACAGCCGAAAAAATAGCCAGCAATTTGAATCCTTCATGCTGGAAGCGCTTGTCTGCTGGGAAAGGTACCAAGGGGAATAGGCTTTATGATTGGGCTTATTACAAATTGAAGGATTTGGATATTGCCGAATACAATAAAAATTATACTGGCCTTTGGACCAGAGGCCTCCTTATTCGTCGCAATCTTGCCGATGGAGAACTTGCCTATTTCTCCACATGGTGCCCGGCTGAAACTGATCTCCAAATATTGGTAAATGTCGAAGGCCATCGTTGGGCCATAGAGGATAGCTTTGAAACGACAAAAAATGAATTGGGACTTGATCACAATGAAACCCGTTCCTGGCATGGTTGGCATCGTCATGTATCTCTTGTGATGCTTACCTTTGCCATGGTAGCTGCCATCCGTTACCGGGCAAATACGATCCCACCAAAAAAAACGATGCCGAAAACTACTTCCCTCCACAGAGAAGCCTGGTTCGTTGGTCTATCCAGGAAATTCGGCGTATTGCAACACGCTTAACTCAGCGATGTTTTCAACCTGCCCTTCTTTCTACTTGGTCCTTTTGGCGTAGAGCTCATCAAGCTTTAGCTCAATTCTTCCATTCTAAAAAAACGCAACTGTAGTGATAGGTGACGCGATGCAGTGATTTTCTGGATGCGTACAAACGAACGCAATAGTCCCTGAGATGGAGGGACAATTCCCCCGAGACCGCATTTGAGTTTTGAAAGAAAGAGATGCCATTCCAGAAAAGTGGATTACTGTAGCGGAAGCTGCACGTATTCGGGGTATCGAGCAGGCGACAATTACCAGGCATGTAACCCACGAGCGGATTCGAAGCATCAAGACAGGTGACACTCGGCTCGTTTATAGCAAAGCCCGTATAAAATGATTACGCCTTTGCCGCCCTTTTGCCTCCAAGCTTTGTTGCAAAAAATAGTCCGTATCTACAGATATGGCCTCTTTTTTGCGTCTTGCTTGGAGCCAAAATTTCAGTCAAATCCATGATCATTTTATACGGGCCTTGCTATATCGAGAAGACATCATTAATTTTAAGCGTAAACCAGGGCCAGGTCGTCCGAAGAAGAAGTAGGCGGTGATGAGTCTTTGATCGGAAATTGGGCAACGCTTGAGCAACTGAGGGTTCGGAAGAGGTAGAGGATTCAAATCGATCCCTTCGGCTTTCTCGATTGGGAACTCAGGAGAATCCCTTCGGGTCTACATGGAGACCTTTTAACCTTGTAACTGATGTTACGCAGCGGCCACCCGAAAAAGCTGAAGTTCTGCATAGGCGACACGAGAGGGGTTGATGAGCAGTTTGCGACAGAGGGAGAAGGGATTGAGATTATTTTTGATGCTCAAGGCTTCGAGCTTGAAGGCAGGGCAAATCGACATAAAAATGTGGTTGCTCTGGGTTCTTAGCGTTCGGGTGGGGGATTTGGCCAAATTTGCGTTGGATTTCAAAGATTTGTGAAATATCTCCACTTTCCACCGTTTTTTGTAGGTCGTGGTGATGGCGTTATAGTCGCAAGTTAAATCACTACAAACCAGATGCAATATCCCCGTGCTCCCGTCTTTGTTTTTAAAGACTTGGCGAACCAAAAGGACTGCTTTCGCATAGCCTTTTAGCCAACCTTGCAATGCGGTTTGCTCTGGAAAATCCAGCTCATCTACTCGTAGGTAACGCTTCTTTTTCCTGTCTTCTTAGCTCAGTGCCACCAGCCGGTTGTCCTTGAGTGCGGCAATGAAATGTTTGCCTTTGCGCGTGATAAAGTCAAAGTTCTCCTCTGAAGAAAACCAACTGTCCATCAGCACGAAGCGAAATTTTAAGTCATTGCTAATACAGGTATCGATCATTTGGCGCATCGCATCATTTCGTTTTTTGTTATCTCACTGATGTTACGCAAAAAAGGGAAACCTTGTTGGTCAAAATGGGTTTTTTTGCTCCCACGGCTCCTAAAAGTGCGTAACGTCAGTTACCTCACTTTTACGTTTCACCTGCCGGGTCTTCAGCTCGCAGTATTGTATCGGCTTTTTCACCAGTTCAAATGCCACTGGAATCGATGTCCCGTTACTGTGATAGAGCGCATTCAGCAGGTTGATCCCTTTGATGTTGCGTCCGCTACAATGATCATAGTGCCAACACATTAACTCGCTTTCATCCGTCCAGGCTTTTTCTTGAATCGTATCATCAAGTATCAACACCCCGTCTTCTCCCTCAACCTTTCTCACCGTCGCTTTGACTTGCTGCCACAGTTCCTTGGATGTGTAGTCCTGCTCCGACAAAAACCGGGTAATCCTGTCGTGGCTTACTTCGCCTTCCAGCATCGCCGATAGTCCCCTCGCTGTTGCCGCACCAAAGGTGCTCAGCAAGTAATCTGTGTATAAATCAAGTGCCGCTTTTTTCATCTCTCCCATGCTTATCTGATTCCTGGCTGCGTAACATCAGCTTGTAAAAAGGACGTCATAAACATCTCTGAGATCGAGGGACAACTTCCCAATTTCCTTCCCATTTTGGACTGTTTGAGATACCTTTTTCCATAAAATCCTGATGAATACAGGCTGGAGCGGGTGAAGGGACTCGAACCCTCGGCATCAACCTTGGCAAGACTCCAAAAAACAACAATAGGGTAGCAAATTCGGGTAGCAAAAATGTAGAGTGTCAGCTTGCTCCTGGCGATACTTTTAACCCCCATCGCCAGTTCCATGGGACGTGGATTCCGCAGTGGCTGGATGAACAGCCTGAAATTTCGGAACGAGCGAAAAAGCTTTACGCGTATCTGACGTATTTTGCTGGCGGGAAGGGGAAGGCATGGCCGTCATATGCCACGTTGGCTGAAAAGCTTCATGTCACTCGACGACATGTCATTCGAATTCTCTGCGAACTCTCGGAGCATAGGCTGATCAAAGTCACGCATGTCAATGATTCCACGCGAGGACACAGAGCCAACGTTTACGAATTTCTCTGGCACGAATGGATGCAGCACCCTGAGGACAAAAATTTCAAAATGGTGGTTCTGGAAGAGTCTCCTCTGGAAGAAATTTCGAATTCATCTGAAGATGTTTTTGATGATTCTCAACCATCAACACCCGCTAGTGACAAAAATGTCACCAGGGTAGTTAAACTATCTCCGACTACCCCTAGTGACATTTCTGACACTAGGGTCGGGCAACTACCCCCTAGTGACACGGAGGTCACTAGCCTGGTGACACCTATGTCACCAAGATCCCAAGAGAATAAAGAGAAGAGAATAAACAAATACAAGCACCCGAAGGGCGCTTATAGTTCGGTACCGCGGCAAGCTAACGGATTGCCAGAACCTGCGCGGCATTCTGCCGCTCTTGTCAGGAAGGCCTGGCAAGTTTCACGCAAGCTACTCAATGAATTTTGGGATAACTGCAAGGTTCGACCCGATTTGCGGATCCTCTTCGGCTATGTCAGTCGGGCTCTTCGAGATGGCTACAAGGAAGAAAGCATTCGGGATGCATTCGAGCGCGCGCTCCATCAGTGCCACGGGCATGCCACAGATTGCGGAGAGATTTGGGAAGCATCTTCAACGGTTCACCGTGCCGAAAAGTGGCTGCGGGAACATGGTTTGTTCTGGCAGCCAACACCTCCGGAGGAACGACGACGTATTCGGGCTGAGATAGCCGCTGCCATGAAAGCTTGGGAGGAGCAGCCATGAAGAATCTGAAAAATTGTGAAATATACGGGACTCGATGTCCCAAATCGGTGGACGATTTGGTGGAGATATTAGAATCTCTGCACGGCTGGATCACGGCTAAAAAATTGGCCCCTTGGCTAAATGAGCGCACTTTGCGTGCGATGGCAAATGCGAGTGAAGGGCGCATTATCACAGGTCAGCAAGGTTACAAGGCGGCACGGCATGCAACTCCAGAGGAGATTGCACATTCAGCCTACTGGCTGGAACATCAAGCCAAAGAAATGCTTCAGCGAGCGGATATCATTCGCTCAACGCATTTGTGCAAGCGACTCCGCAGCTCACAGAAATCCAGGAGGGTCAGACAATGAGTACTCTTTGCGACTTAGCAAATAAGGTACGCGATATTCCCCTCACTGAGGTGATGCAGGTCTACGGTATTTCTCTGCAAAAGGAAGGACTCTCATGGAGAGCAAAAACCGATCAGCATAACATCGTACTGAGAGGTGAGCGCTGGTTTGATAACGCCTCCGGAATCGGGGGTGGCGGAGCCATCGATCTGGTCAAGCATCTCACAGGGGCTTCCTTTGCTGAGGCTGTCAGAGGTCTGGCAACGAGGTTTATGACACCTGGTTATTCCCATCCGGAAGTACTGATCCCTGCTTCTCAAAAGCCAATTCCAGAAGAGAAGCGAGAGAGTTTTGAATCTTTGGTGGATCGACTTGGAAGACGAGATGATTCCCAATGGAAGATAGCTCGGCAGTATCTGATTGAACGGCGCTGCATTGATTTTCAATTGGTAGACCAGCTCTATACCGAGGGAAAAATCTATTCCAACGATCATTGTCCCAATCCTTCGGTGGTATTTCTCCATACTGATTCGGATGGAAATGTAAAAGGGGCTACCCTTCGGGATACCAAACATCAATCATCATTTCGTCCCTCTCTGGGAGATAAAAAAAGTGCTTGGTTCACGGTGGGGGATTTGTCTCAAGCCGAGTCGATAGTCATTACTGAAGCTCCTATTGATGCTCTGAGTTACTGGTGTCTGAGAAAATCCAGGCATCCTTCCATTGCCGCTGTAAGTGTCTCTGGTACCCATATGCCAGACGAATTACTTCGTTATGCTAAAGCGCACGAAAAAAAGGTAACCCTGGCATTTGATAATGACCGTGCAGGAGAGTTAGCTGCAAAACGACTGATCGGATCTTATGGAAGATTTTGTCGCCAGTGTCCCAATCTCAAGGACTGGAATGAAGATCTCTGCTTCCTGAAGCAGAGCCAAGGGCTTCTTCGAAATCATCAGAACATTCCGAGGATGTGCCTATGACTCAAATTGAGCGAGATTTGAGGCGATATACTTCTCAGGAAATGCCGCGAAGAAAGAGGTTTTGGTGGGGCATGTCGGCTGGGGTTCTCCAGGAAATAGGAATTCCTCCACATCCCATGATGATATCGGGAGCTATACTAAAGAAGGCAATCGAGAAACATAGCCTGTCTGTAAAACAACTCGTTGCGGTTCAGAGGGAACTAAATTCCCCTCTTATGGTCTTTAAGTCGTGTTGCATACCACATTCCATGCTGCTTTTGACCTCTGTTACAGCTGAGCAAGCAAGGTCTGTTGTTGTCATCCTCAATCAAAGTACTCGGGGACATAAGAATCCTATTAACGAGATTAAGAGCATTCATCCATCCCCGAGCGAGATTATCCTCTTGGAGATGGAAATGGGATTGTTATTAGCAGCCGATAAAATAAGAAGCCAGCAATGGCTAGAGAATCTGGCACTGGGATCTGATTCCGCGCGGTATTTAGCCATCATGGGCCAAGTAAAATCCCTAACACCTCAACGCCAAAGTCAAGGAGGAATAAAATTATGGTAACACCAATTCCTCTTCGGATTACCATCTGCGTCCTCGTTCATAAGCTTTCTGCAGCCGCTGATAGGAGCGCCATTTTATGAAACCAAAAGTGGATTCGGTGGCTAATTTCATAGCCCTTCTTATAGAAACGAGCGACTATAAAAACCTCATATCGAAATGGGATTCGCCAAACACGCTGTTTTACCTCGACCCTCCTTACCTTGCTCATACCAGGGGTTCGGGGAGATATGGTCACGAGTTTACTGATCAGGATCATACTGCACTGTTGGAGATGGTGACATCTTTAAAGGGCAAAGTGCTTCTTAGTGGCTATGACAACGAACCTTACCGCCATCATTTGGCGTCATGGAGGCGTTTTGAACAAGCGGTCCTGGCTCAAGGAGCTGTTAAAAGAATGGAGGTGTTATGGATCAAGTCCTGAACACCAGAGAGAATTGGGCTCCTATTTCCCTCGTAGCTGAAGTTTTGACTCTACTTTTCGGAGTCTCTCCACAATGGAAAGGCCGGATTTGGAAGAGGCAATTTCCACCTCAATTATGTCGCCAGCCACTAACTCCGCAGCCGTTGCAAAGGATGCCAAGCCAGGCAGCAGGGGGACAAAGAGCCAAATCTTTTGGCCAATTTCATGTTGGACATAGAGGTGGATTCCGGCGCGTTTACCCCCTTGCGACGAACTGGTCTTCGATCCTTGACTCCAAACTGTTTGATCAACAGTCGCTCGCCAGGTGCCCGGCGGACGATCTTTGGAATAAGCATCGCGATCAAAATTTATTTTTCCGAGGTCTTTGTGACGTATGGGCATGGTTTCCGGATAGGGTTGAGTTAGAGATTTGGGATCTCAGCCAAATCATTGGGAAATGGCTGGCAGAGTGTGAGCGGGTTGAGGGATCCGCTCCTTGTGCGACGGCTCCAGCCCTTCCCCTCCCGTGCCAAAGCCGCCACAAGACAACTCCAAGTGAGCCGCAAATGAAGCACAATGCGTTGTCCAACAGCAAGTTTTTTTCAAAATCACCACATAGTCAGTCGTCATTAGATACGGCTCCGGAGACCCTTTGGAACACCCCCTTCCACCAGTCGGTGGCAGGTCCAAAATGCCAGTCAGCATCCCTTAAGAACCATGCCTTTCTCCCCAGGATCACAGTCGTTTTCCTAGGGGAAAGTCATGGCCGGATAGCACTTTGCCCTAGGGGCGAAAGTGCCGGTGTTTTTTCGCTGTCGCTCAAAAACGCTCTCCACGCGTCAGGCGCGTTCCGAGGCGACTCGCTTTCGCTCGCTTTTTGTCAAAAGACCAAAATTTTTTTTGCAAAAACTTTTTCCGAAAACTTTTTTGAAATGACATCCAAAAAGACCACTAAAAAATCCGTAGGCACTGTGCAACTTGCTCTCGATGTCACTCCGGAATCGAAACAACTTTTGGAAGCGCTTCGAAAAAAGTTTGAACTCAAAACCAAAGCTCAAACGTTTGAAATCATTATCGAGCAAGCTGCCGGTCGAGAAAAAATTTCGGATCTCCGCGAGAAGGATGTCACTCACCAAATTCTTTTGGGAATCGAATTCAAATTAGATCGTCTCTTGGAACGATTCGAGGAGGTTTTATGAAAAACGGTCAAATCTTTGCGCGAAAGTCCACCAATCGTGGAATTGTCGATATCGAATATTTGGATGAAACTTCTCAGAAGAAAGAATGGTTGCGCGAGCGGGCTCTAAACAAAAGTGAAGTTGGAAAAAAATTAAAAGCATTTGCTGACTATGCGTCCAAGGAAACCATTGGTCAGGTTCATGTCGGTGGCTTTCTTCACAACATGGTTCGAATGAATCGCGATGGAAGTAGCACTGCTCCGACATCCCTTTCCAACGAAGAACGAAAGCAGCGTATTGTGAAGAGCTGGATGGAGCACCTTGAGTCGTGTTTTTCAGCCAAGGGAAAGAAACGGAAAGTCATTCAACATCGCCTCGTGTTTTCAATGTCGACAGAGCAACACAACACGCTCGTCGCAGCGGGAATCAATCCTGATCAGGTTCTTCATTCGACCATGAAGAAAATCATGGAAAAATTTAACGATAAATTTCATCGCCGGGATTCCATCGGCTACGCCTACGGAATTCATCACGATACGGATAATCTCCATGTCCACGTTGCTCTCTGCCCAAGAACTAAATTGGGAAAATACGTCGGTTGCAGCACAAGCCGCTCAAAGAAATCCAAACATAAACGCCAAATGGATTACCTGCGCGAGTGCTTCGAATTAGAAAATAAGGTGTGGGAAAAGAGAATAAGTAATCCTCAAAAATTAGATGAATATCTTTCGCAGAGACTGGATTCTCACAAAATCGTTTTCAATCCGAGGCTAACTGCGGCTCGCAGAAGTCAGCTCGTAACCGATCATAACGAGCACGCCGAGAAGTTACAACACATGTACACGCGCATTAATGCGTTGGAATTAGAATGTCAAAGGCTTCGTCAAGCTTGGCTTGTTCAAAAAAGGTCCAGTCTCGTTTTAGGATTCTTTAGCGGCTTTGCAAAAAAGTCAACCTGCGTAATTCCTCGTACTCGCAGTCCCTATCAACTTCTTCGCGAGCATCAGCAGATTTTATTTCGTCTTAAACGAGAATATCGCAGGGAACACAACAAATACCGAAAACTTTACACCTATAACGACTATGGCGCTAACCAAACTGAAAAAAACCGCATCTACGGATACCGAAATAGCAGCTCGCAACGACAAACAAAGCTTGCTGCTCAGTGAATTTATCCTTCATCAAAACTTCGTCTTCCGTCTTCGAGATGTCGATTGCTATTGGCACGCGGAGCAAGCTGAGGGACCTAACATCACTGCTGTCTACCTTAAAGGATACTCGCCTCATGTAGTGGATCCTGATGGGAAATTATTTTCGTTTTTGTGTTCCAAACTTAACCCCAGCTCCATTTCCAATGAATAATCTTTTACAGTATATTTTATTTGGAGTGGCTGGGCTGAGCGCTTGGTTTTTCTTGTCTCCGCCAGGCAGTTGGATCGCGAGTGGTGTTTGTTTGTTTTTTGCAATACTCACGTTTTTCTTCGATCGTCCCAAAATTATCGTTCGGATCGCAGGCATTTCCTGGAAATTTGAGGATTTCGTTCGTGGTTGGCTTATCACCGGAAGGACCGGATGTGGCAAGACCCAAGCAGCAATTAATCGAATTACTTATCAAGTATTTAAGAATGTTAAAAACTGGGGCGGGATTTGTTTGGATCAGAAAGGTCTCTATTGGGAGATCCTCGTCAAGATGGCTGAACATTTCAAGAGGAGGAATGATTTGGTTCTTTTGCAAACGCGTCCCAAAAATGCTCCGCAGGATTGGCGTCCTTCGTGCACGATCAATATTACAGGCGATCCAAACGTCCCATCGTCCACGTATGCCAAAGTAATCTGCGATACAGCCCAATCGTTGACTGGTGGTAAGGGGAATAGGAATCCGTTTTTTCCTGTCCGTGCACAACTGGCCATCCAAGCAGCATTCGACATGTTGCGGTGTTTGGATCGTCCTGCCACTATTCCCAAAGTCCACTCGATTCTTAGATCGGAGGCTAAGAGGGAGGAGATCATCAAGGAGTTCAGAAAATGCGATCTTAATAACGAAGCGTTTGCCATTCTCTCGGCTTACCAATCTCATTTTGATCAGCCACCGGAGCAAAAGGGCGGTGTTGATGGCACAATCGATACCTATCTCAGTTTTTTCCTGGATCCGGAAGTTGCTGATGTTTTCTGTGCGGCTGAGCCCACTTTTTCTATTGATGAAATGGATCAAGGGAAGATCGTTTGCATCGCGCTTCCTCAGAAATATCAGACCGAGCGCCTTTATATTAACACTATTCTCAAGCTTTCTTATTATTTCCATGCCTTCTCACGCTTCGATAAGACGCTTGAAGAGCGCAAAGATGATAATCTCCTCATTCTTTTTGCCGATGAAGGGCAGGAAATTTTAACAGGAGCTGAGAGCGCATTTGCTGATCACCGTGCAGCCGGCGTCATTCGAGAAGCCAAGTGTACGATAGTCCTCGCGACTCAGGCTTATTCTTCCATTCTGGCAGCCATAGATAAGCGATATGCGGATGTCTTCATGCTCAATATGAGTAATGAAATTATCCTAACGGTAGCCGATCAACAATCCGCTGAAATCGCAGCACGTAATATTGGGGAAAAAGAAATTCTGAAGCGCAGATGGAGTTGGGGCCGCGACAGGTCCTATAATTACGAATTCGTTGTCGAACCATTTTATAAACCGTGGCTACTCCGGAAGCTTCCAAAGTTCACAGCGATTGTTCGCCACTGTGAAAAGGGACATCGCAAGCGCTTTATTGCTCCAATCAATCCTGACGGCAGTTACCCAATGTGGTTTCTTAAGAACTATCCGCATTATTGGATAGCTGCTGGAATTCCAAAGATTGTTGCCTTTTTCAAACAACACATCCGCAGCGATTCGGAACAATCACCACAAATGTCCACTGCGGCTGTCAAAGCCGACAAACAATTCAATCAATCTTAAGTTTATGAAGACCTGCAAAAATCGCCCTGTTTTTATACTCGTCAGACAATTTGATCATCCCGTGCCATTTGAATACATCGCATTTCTCCGTGCTCCGTGGAAAAAGTCCACGTTCAGGAATAGAGTTTCTGACCTAATCACCTTAGAGAATCTCACGAAACGGCACAATGCATTTCACGTATTTCGAAATTCATTAAGTGCTGTAAAAATTGAAATTTGGTTAACCTGCACTGAAGAGCTTGAGGATAAGGACCACGATAATCTGATATCCGAGACTCAATCGATTGCCTCTTACGCCTGGCCGAATAAGGCGCCCTATGATGAGCAAGGACTACAAGAATTGGAGAATTTGCTCCTTAGCTTACTGCATGAGCCTGTTTTACCTCGCTATCCTCTATGAAGCTTTACCTCTGCGAAAAACCGTCACAAGCGAAGGACATCGCGAACGTCCTGGGGAACCCCGTTCATCAAAAAACTCACATCAAAACCGACGCCGGGGTCGTTACCTGGGCCTTTGGTCATCTTCTGGAGTTAGTTACTCCAGAAGTTTATGACGAATCTCTGAAACGATGGTCTCGTGAAACCTTGCCCATCATTCCGGATAAATTCCAGCTCCAGCCTAAAGAAAAAGCCATCGAGCAGTTCCACGCCATCGGATCTCTCCTGAAACAGTGTTCTGAACTGATCATAGCTACAGACGCTGACCGCGAAGGAGAAATGATCGCCAGAGAGATCCTGGAACATTTCAATTATCAGGAAAAAATTGCACGCCTCTGGCTCTCAGCACTCGATCCCGATAGTATTCGCAAAGCGCTTTCTAAACTGAAATCTGATTCGGAAACCCGTCCCTTATATGATGCCGCACTTGCTCGTTCGCGGGGCGATTGGTTGGTCGGGATAAACATGACTCGCGCGGCAACCCTCCGATCAGGAGAAAAAGGAGTTTCCTCCGTAGGGCGCGTTCAAACTCCTACACTAGCTCTCGTTGTCCGAAGAGACCGTGAAATCGAGAATTTTAAGTCCAAAGCCTATTACGAGCTAGTAGCGGATGTCAGTTCAGAGAATAAGAAGGTTTCTTTAAGATTTGCTCCCAGGGAAGAAGAACGGATTTTTGATCGAGCGGTTGCCGACACCTTATCTGAGCGTGCAAAAGGCTTCACGGGAGTTTTAAAAGTCACTCATGAACGAAAGAAGACATCACCACCGCAGTTATTTTCCCTGGCAGCCTTTCAGATTCGGGCTAATGCGCAATGGGGTTGGAGCGCTGAACATTCGTTGAAGATCGCTCAATTACTTTATGAGACCCATAAGGTTACCACCTATCCTCGATCGGATTGCGAGTTTCTTCCGGAGGAACAAATTCCGGATATTTCTATTATCCTTTCGAATTTAAGTCACTTGGATCTTTTTCGGGGTATCGAGATCAAAGAGCCTCTTATTCGTAAGACCGTCTTTAACACGTCGAAAGTGACCGCCCACCATGCGATTATTCCGACGAAGGTGTTGCCAAATTTGTCAGTCCTTTCAGAGGACGAACGAAATGGTTTTCTGCTAATTGCTCGTCATTATATTGCCACACTCATGCCAGATTATGAGTTTGATCAAACAAGGATCTCCCTAAAATTTAATGAGAAGGTTTCATTTTCCACTTTCGGCAATGTGCCAGCAATTCCGGGCTGGAAAACCGTCTTTGGTAAGGAAATTGACGAAGAGAAAACGATATTACTGCCCGATATTCAGGATGGGGCGCAAGGTACAGTAGAGCGCGTTACCGTAGAAGCAAAACAAACCAAGCCTCCGGCTCGTTACACCGAAGGCGCACTCATTGCTGACATGAAAAGCATTTCCAAATTCGTGACCGATCCTGCCAAAAAGGCTCGACTTAAAGAAACCAGCGGCATTGGGACGGAGGCTACGCGTGCCAGCATCCTAAAAACCCTACACGAGCGTGGATTCCTTGAGACTCAGAAAAAAACCGTTGTTAGCACCGATCGGGGGCGCCGCTTAATTGCCACACTTGAACAACACCTTCCTCTTCTCATAGATCCTGGAGAAACAGCCGTATGGGAAGATGCGCTCGAAGCAATCGCTTCCGGAGAGAAAACCGTGGGAGAGTTTACTCACTCTTTAGCAGAACAATTGCGATCCTATATCGAGACGCTTTTCGCTAATACCCCTCGGCATGAGTCTACAGGAGTCTCCTATGATGGAAAGGCGATCCTTGATGGAGGGAATCGTTGGATCTTTCCTAGCAAAAAGGGCTGGTTTGCCAAAGAACTCTTTCAAAGAAAGATGTCTCCACAAGATTATATCAGGATCTTTGAAAACCAAGAACCACCCCAATTCGAAGGATTTATTTCCTCGCAAGGGAAAAAGTTCTCAGCGCGCCTCCGGTATAATTCCGACCGAACTTACAACGGGAAACCCTCTCCAGGAATTGAGCCGATATTCAAAAAATGACTGTGACTGCCGCCACCATCGACAAAATTCAGGGACTTGAGCCCTATCTGAAGTCCAAGATCCGTGGACAGGATCATGTGATCGAGCGTTTCTGTTCCGTTTTAAGGCGTGGGCAAAGAGGAATTACTCGCGACGACAAGCCCCTTGGTTCCTGTCTCTTTTTAGGGCCAACAGGGGTTGGAAAGACAGAATTAACCCTCCTCGCAAGCCAATATCTTTTTGGGAAAGAGCGTTTATTTCGCTTCGACATGTCGGAATTTCTACACCTGGATAATGTGAAACTTTTCATGGGAGATGAAAATGGAAATTCTGGTCGTTTAGGACGCCTTCTTGCTGATCAGGCAGGGGGTATTCTTCTCTTCGATGAGATCGAAAAAGCGCACCGTTTGATTTGGGATCTCTTTCTCCAGATGCTCGACGCCGCCCGCATCACTCTTTCCAATCATGAAACCTATGACCTCTCCGGATTTTACGTCATTTGCACCAGCAACATTGGTTCTCATCATTTGTTAAGGCCGACCAGGCTTCCTTTCATTACCTTACAGCGAGTCGTTCTTTCGGAACTACAGAAGGTTTTCCGTCCCGAGCTAATCGGGCGGTTTAGTGAAACGCTTGTTTTCAAGCCTCTATCTCACGAAACTCAGAGGGAAATTGCTCAAATCGCCATCGGTGAGGAATTAAATCGTTTAAAAACCAAGGGCTTTGATTTTGTAGTGAGTGAGGAAGCATTTGAGTTCCTTGTCCGCAGAGGAATCCATAAGACTCTGGGGGCTAGACCCCTATTGGGGGTAGTCGAGAAATTTATAGGCGATGCGATCTGTGAGAATGATGTTGCTGCAGGAATTCTCTATCCCTCACCGGACAATAACCGGTTAGTGATCGTGGATTTAAAAGCCCACAAAACGAATGACTTCAGTTCTCCAACCTGTTGCATAACACAATTCTTCCATTCTTTCTGAAAATGAACGTGCAAATTTCTGACCACTTTGATTGTAAAATCAAAACTTCGGCGATTCCTTATCCCCATGAAAGTTGTTGATACATACGATTTTTCTGGCTATCGCCAGTTTATAGGTGCCTTACGGTATCTACTGACTGCACTGTCATGGGATACGCGTCAGACAGAGGAGGTAGTTGGATCATTAGATGGCGTAGCCGGAAAAGAGTTGCGGCGTTTGGTAGAATTGCCTGCACGTCGGGCGTTTGGTGCCTTTTTTACCGGGTCAAAATTAGCAGATAAGCTTTTAGGTACACTATGCCTTCGGTCCAACACGCACTTTATTTATGATCCAACCGTTGGTGCGGGCGATCTTCTGCTGGCCGCAGCAAGACGCTTGCCTTGCGAAGAGACACTGACTGATACGCTCACTGCTTGGGGAACATGCCTCGCCGGAACAGATCTCCATGCTGAGTTTGTAGAGGCTACCAAGCTCCGAATCGCCCTCTTAGCGCGACAGCGTCATGGTGGCCGAACCTTGCTGCCGAGTGGATGGCCCACGCTCTTTCCTCACATAAAGTTGGGAGACGGCCTCAAGCAGCACTCTCTCTTTACTCGTGCCACACATCTCCTTATGAATCCGCCCTACAACTTGATAGAGCCAAATGCTCGCTGCACTTGGACTGGCGGGCGTATTTCGGAGGCCGCTCTATTCATCGTGCGGGCTCTGGAAATGGCTCCTGCAAATGTACAATTACTCGCCATTCTCCCTGACGTACTACGCTCGGGCTCCTTTCAGCATCGTTGGCGTGAGCGCGTAAGTGACTTGGCTGTCGTAGAATCTATTGAGTGCCATGGTATCTTCGACAATTCCGCGGATGTGGATGTGTTTCTGATTGCTCTGCGTCGGCGTGCTACCACCAACACGCAATCAAAACGATGGCCAGGTGCTGTGTTGAATGCAGGTACGACAGTGAGGGATTTTTTCGATGTCCACGTTGGGCGCGTTGTTCCACATCGAGACGTTGAGGAAGGTCCGCTTCGCCGATATATTCATCCGCGTAATATTTCGGTGTGGAAGGATGTGATCCGAATTTCTGAAAAACGGCGCCACAAGTTTGCTTATCAACCACCTTTTATAGTGATTCGCCGTACCTCAAGACCAGGTCATCCGTATCGAGCTGCTGCAACCGTGATTCTTGGAGAGACCCCAGTTGCAGTGGAAAATCATCTGATTGTCTGCGAGCCGCATGATAAATCTGCTAATACCTGCCGTAGACTGATGGAACAGCTTCGCTGTGTACGTGTGAATGATTTTCTCAACCAACGAATTCGTTGTCGCCATCTTACAGTCGAAGCCGTTGGTTCAATTCCGTTTACAATGTAATGAACGACGAATTACTTCTACAGCCAAACCGAACATTGCTTGATAAGCAACCCTTTTCAGTCAATGCCCGCGTAGCCATGCAACTTGGACGCGAGAGTATTTCGAGTTCGATCACTGCAATCTTTGAGCTTGTGAAGAACGCTTATGATGCGGATGCCACAAAAGTCCGGATTTGCTTTCATGGCCTTAGCTCCAAGAACCCTCGGTTGATCATTGAAGATGATGGGCGAGGCATGACTCTCAATCAATTGCGCGACCATTGGATGGTTATTGGAACTGCGAATAAAGCAACAGTTCGCAAGACAAAAAAAGGTCGAACTCCCACGGGAGAAAAAGGGCTCGGGCGCCTTGGACTCGACCGCCTTTGTAAAGGCACACAAGTGCAGTCGATGGCTGACAAATCGTCGCCAGTGGAATTGGAAATCGATTGGAGTAGCTACGAACGAACAGCCTCTCGGTTGGAAGAAGTAGTTCATTGCATTTATACACTGCCGGATATCCGAATCCATCCAATTAGTGGCTTGCAAACTACATTCCCTCATGGGACTCGGCTTATTCTTCATGAACTCAAAGACGAGTGGACTACAGAATCTCTTGGCAAACTACGATCGGAATTATCTCTCCTAGTTTCGCCCTTTTCTGCTCCAACCGATTTTTCCATCGAGTTAGATTCAGGGGGATATAACGAAGCTTTAGATGGCATTGTAGAGGTTCCGAGTTTTGTTTTAGACGCTGCAACGTGGAAAGTAACCGCTAGTATCAATGAAGCGGCGGATGTGGAAATCCGGATGCAGTCTGGACAACACGACAACGAGTATCGGCTTAACCCCGTGCCATGGAAAGAATGGGTTCGGAATGAAGGCGAGTTTCCACTCTGTGGTCCAATCGAAATGGAGTTTTACTACTTTCCTCGCGAGAAGACTCGCACAGGAGAGAAAATTTTGACTAGAGCTAATGTGACCCAGTTTCTAGACGCCAACCAGGGAATGCGAATATATCGTGACGGTTTCCGAGTCAAGCCTTATGGCCAGCCGAATGGTGAGGGAGATTGGTTACAATTTGCATTTCTTAAGGCGAAAAGTCCAGAGGGACCCGCGCAGAACGAGACGCCTGGCGGGTGGCGTGTTAGCTATCATCAAATTGTCGGAGCGATTTTTCTTACACAAGAGTGTAATCCCTCCCTCTCGGACCAAACTAATAGAGAAGGGCTCGTCGAGGGTAAGCCGTTTACACACCTGAGAGTATTTGCCGGAAAAGTAGTCCGCTTTTTTGAGATTAATCATCAGAATTATGCGCGCTCCAATAAGCTGCTCGACAATTTCCTTGTCGACGCAGAAAAGAAAGCTGAAGCCTCTATCGCAGCTTCAGACGATGCGTTGAAGCAGTTGTCAGATGTATTGGAGCGCATCATCCCGATATCATCTGCTCAGCCGGAAGTAGTGGATGCTGTAACAAAAACACAGTCTCTCATTAAGACAGTACGCACCAAGGCAGCAGAATCAGCTCAGGCTATTGCTGTCGAAAAGGCATATGTCGAGAAACAAAAGAACATGCTTTTTAATTTAGCATCTTTGGGAATTCTTGCGGCTGCATTTGGCCATGAATCCGTAGATTGGACAGACAATATCGTGAAATATGCCCAACATTTGGACAAAGATGTCATTTCTAAAGCATGGTGGATATCAGAGGCCGAACGGCCTGATGTTCAAAAAACAATGACATTCCTCGTCTCCGAATCTCGGAAATTAAGGGATTTCACTAGATTCATGTTAGGAAACATTAGTCGTGAAAAACGCTCGAAAAAGAAGGGCATTTGTTTACGACGCACTTTAAATACCGTTTTTTTCTCATTCCGTGAAGTACTTGAAAGTGAAAAGAATATAAAATATGAATATCCGCAAGCAGGCAATTTTTATGTCGAAGGATATGCCATGGATTGGGAAAGCATTTTTATGAACCTTATCATTAATGCATCTTGGGCTATGGAATCTACTCCGCTAGGAAAACGGCAAATTCAAGTCGAGATGCAGACACAGAACGGATTTCACATCGTTCGATTTGATGATTCTGGACGTGGCTTGGAGGCGGGAACCGAAGAAGCTATTTTTGAACCCACGTTTACTACCAAACGAAACGAAAGAGGCGAAGAAATAGGTACCGGCTTAGGGTTGACCATTGTACGGTCCTTCGTCGAAGAGCACAGCCAAGGTGAAGTCAAAGCTAGACAACAGGGGCCCTTAGGAGGGGCGAGTTTCACCATAACCGTTCCTGTCTCGACTAAATTACCAAAGTAATTAGTATAAAATGAAGTCAATTATACTTTATGTCGTTGATGACAAGCATGAAGCCCTTTGGGCTAATGTTCCTGCCTTACAGCGCTTCTTGGACTGTCCCACCATAAAGGTGGAACCACTGACTCCCTTTCCACAGTTTCCACAATTTAACTATCTTCTAAAAAATCCGAATTTAGGGGGATTCTTTATTGACCAAAAAATGAAGGGGCGTGGAGTTGTTAATTATAATGGTATCGAACTTGCCGAATATCTGAGAGGCTTGTACCCAAAACTCCCTATCTATATTTTGACCGGTTATCCCGAGGAAGATTTTAGCGCAACGGCATATCGAGTCGAGGACATCATTGAAAAGGCAACCCTTGACGAGGGTAATTCAGACAGAGCCAAGATGGTTAAAGCTAGAATCTTGCGACGTTTGGATGTATTTGATGATGTGCTCAATGTTCGCGAGAAAAGGTTCCATGAGCTGCTAGTAAAGAGCATTAAGGAGCCTCTTTCTCAGGCTGAAGAAAAGGAATTAGGCCTTCTCGAAACCGAACGTGTTGCTCCACTGTGTGCAGGAGAAATGCACGATGTCAAAGAATTGCAGAAAAAACTGGCTGAGCTTGAAGTAATGCTGCAGAGAGATAATTGGAATCTATAAGTTGTGAATGTTGATCCAGTAAAACCACAATTTTTTTCCAAACTTACCAGGAGGCAGGCGTATTCGCAACAAAACGCAACGAAATTTTATTCGTATACACACTATCGGAAAAACTATCATCACGAAATTGCCGAGGATTGTGCCATGCGTTGCGTCTATTGTGATGTCCACGAAAACGACGTTGGAGGTCGCGAGGCAATGCAAATTGACCATTTTAGACCGCATAGCCGTCCTGAATTTAAACACTTAAAAAACGACCCGAAGAATTTTCACCATTCTTGTGTCCAATGTAACAACACAAAGAGGGCAAATTGGCCGTCTTCTAATCCGAATGCTTCCCATGACGGGGCTGTCGGTTTCGTTGATCCGTTTAACGATAATCGGCTTGTCTACTTTGATGTCTCGCCTGATGGCGAACTGTGTGCACGTCACCCTGTTGGAACTTACCTAATTTGTTTATTCAAATTGAACCGACCGTTTCTTTCTCAGTTAAGGAAGCGGCATATTTATCGAGCCCAGCTAGAGAGCTTATACCAAGCAAGGAAACCAGAATGGGAGGCTGCAGCTCAAGGAAAAGGTACGCTAACTTTAGAGGCACTCGCGAAGGAAGTCGGAGAGTTTGAGAGGCTTGTTCAACTGGTTTTGCCAGACTATCCTGGATAGTTGCTCTTGGCCAATCGATACTGTAATTGTTTCGAACAAGCGCGGAACTTTTTCACGAACGTCAGTGGTTTTTCCTTGGCGGAAATTCTGCGGTGCGCCGTGAAAAGCCGCGGTGATCCAGCGGGAGGAAGATATCCCGTCCGGGAACTAATTGCTCCGCCCGGAACCACCTGGAGGGGCGGCAGAGGTAACGAAACCGTTCAAGCACACCAGGGAAAAAGGGCTGCATAAGGTAGTCCAGGGAGCACATAGGCCTTAATTCAAATGAGTGAACATCGAGCAAGCTTCGAAAAACGCAATGCGGACGCCGAGCCCGTCGCAGAAGGGCGAAGGCTGGCATCACTGAGGCAAATCCCCGAGGACAAACAGAGCAATAGAAGCCTACAGGGAGTCCGCCGGAGTATTGATGAAGGCATGTGTGCAAAGGATAACCGTAGGAACACGGGAGATCCGCAACCATGGGATAGAAATACTCCAACGGGAATCTCGCGAGAGAGAGAACCGGTGGTGGCGGAAGTCGGAGAGGCCCATACGAGCAAAGAAGCGAGTAATGACCGCGGAGCGAAGGGGCCTTGGTTCCAAGGCAACGTGACAAGTAAAGACAGAGCGGAGATTGGCGAAAACCTACCACCTCCAACAAAACTCTGGGAACTGCAAGAAACGTTGCATGCCAAAGCGAAGAGAAACCCGAAATATCGGTTCTATGCCCTATACGACAAAATCTACCGACTGGACATATTAGCAGAAGCATGGCGTAAATGCCGTGCCAATGCAGGTGCACCAGGAGTGGATGGAGTCCGCTTCGAGGATATCGAAGCCAAGGGAGTGAGCCAATGGATCGGGCGACTGGCGCAAGAACTGAAAGAAAAGAGCTACAAACCTGGAGCAGTAAAGCGGGTAATGATCCCAAAACCCAACGGCAAACAAAGACCGTTGGGAATACCGACCATTAAAGACCGAGTAGTACAAATGGCGGTGGTACTAATAATAGAACCAATCTTCGAAGCCGACCTACAGCCCGAGCAATATGCCTACCGAGCAAACCGGAACGCACACGATGCAATTCTGGAAATCCACGGATGGCTTAATAAAGGACTACGCGAAGTAGTAGACGCCGATCTAAGCGGCTACTTCGATACCATCCCACACCCAGAACTGATGAAAAGCCTAGCGCGACGCATCAGCGACGGAGCGATGCTGGCCCTGCTCAAACAATGGCTGCAAATGCCGATAGAAGAAAGCGATGGGCGAGGAGGCAAGCGGCGGAGCAATCCGGCGCGACGCCACAAGAAAGGAACTCCACAAGGAGCTCCGATCTCGCCCTTACTCTCAAACCTTTACATGCGACGCTTCATCCTGGGCTGGAAACAACTCGGATATGAGAAAGGGCTGAAAGCACAAATCGTCAACTTTGCTGATGATTTCGTGATCCTGAGCGCAAAAGCGGGACAGGAAGCCTGCCAAGCAATGCAGAGACTGATGAGCAAACTAAAGCTGGAAATTAACCGCGAAAAGACACGAGTATGTCGGGTGCCCGAAGAAACATTTGATTTCTTGGGATACACACTTGGACGATTCCATTCAACCAAGACTGGAAAAGCCTACATAGCAACGTGGCCCAGCAAGAAGAAAATCGCAGGGATCATAGAACGTATTAGTCAGAAAACAGCCCGTTTTACACTCAAAGAAGAAACTGCCAGGAAGGTCAGCGAGCTCAATGCACTGCTGCGGGGATGGGGCAATTATTTTAGCCTCGGACCCGTTTCGAAAGCCTATCGTGCGGTGGACGCCCACACCTCCTATCGGCTGCGCCAGTGGTTGCGAAACAAACACAAAATCAGGGGAGTCGGAACCAGAACCTACCCCGACAAGTATCTTTATGAGAAACTCGGACTGATCCGACTAACCCGGACAACCCGCAACTTTCCATGGGCGAAAGCATGAACATACCTTGGTCCGAAAGCCGGATGCTGGAAATCAGCACGTCCGGTTTGATGAGCGGGGACAGGAAACGAAACCATGGATGAGCCTGAGGCACCGGCATCTGCGAAAGCCGCCGGAAACAGCTACTCCCTCAACCCTACCAGTTACCGCGCCTGTCCTCGACTCTACAGCTGTTCCAGGGGGGGCTCGCAGACCACCACTGTTCGGCTTCCGCCACGTTGTGAAAAAGTGCTTACATACTCAGCCCTCTGCTTTGCGATGGCTGTATATTCAGGCCTTCTTTATAAGCTTCTTCAACTCTCTCGGATAACTGAAGAAGTATCTTGTCGAAATCGTATCTGGAAAGGAGTGGGTCGGTTTGAAATGCTTCGCGAAACTGCTGTTCAATTTCTCCAAATCGCGTTGGATTTTTGAAATCTTGATGCAGGCGGGTCAGTAAATCCCGGTCTGGCTTAAACTCATTTTTTCCTAGGATGAAAGCTACGTCATAAAGATCTCGTCCGGTTGTGCGTTGGAAGAGCGCTTGTACCTTCTGCCGGAAAAGAGTCTCAAGTTTGTAAACACGGATGCCGGCGATGGCATTAATTTGGTTAGCAGCTGGATCAACACGAAAAGATGTTTCAATTTTTAGGCTTCTTTGAATTCCACTTTCTAAATGGGTATAGCTAAGGCGCAATCTCTGAACGGTTTCAGTGTTTTTCAACGTTTTGATCGCATCGATACGGTAGTCGTGCCCTAGCGCAGCTTCAATCCGGCGTTCTAGGCCCATCTTCTTTGAACTATCAAAATCCAGATCTTCCGAAGGTCGATCTAGTCCATAGCAGAGGAGAAGAGCCGTACCTCCTTTGAGAACCATCGGAGTATTTGCTACACTTAAGCAAATTTTCCGCATGACAGCTGTGTGGATAGCGTTAGGGGAATTAGGCTGCGATTGCATGTTTCACAGGAAAGAACTGTCGAGCTTTCCAGCGCCGAAGATTTTCGTTTTGAAAAGCATTTAGTTGTGGGGCGATTAGGTTCAAAAGCGCGTCCAACTCAGAAAATTCGATTTCCTCCTCAAATATCCCGCCTTCCAAAATGACATGTGCAGGAAAAATATCTTTCGACAAACTACGATAAAGTAAATCGGCTACTGCACGTGGATGGAGAGCACAGAATACCGGTGTGTTCGGTATTTCTATTCCTCGCTTGCGCAGAATGGCGGCCTTATCGACTACCATGCGTTGGCCCAGGAATTGATTGGTATTGATCAGAGTGCCCTTTTGACCTGCTGACTGAATAGGGCCACTTTCATGACAGAATGTAGCCACAAAGTGCCAATCCCCACCGGCTCGCCCTTCATCAGGAATGGAAAGCGCCGCCATACCAGAAATATAAGTTTCTGGTGATGAAAATGCCATGTACGAATCCGGCTTCATGGTTTCAGTATAGCCTCAAATCCCCCTCTGCAACCAATACTTTTTGTTTGACGAGTATTTGATAGAAATCCATCGAGAGCGCCTCTATGCCTCCCCCTTCTCTCTGTAGGACCCTCAAAATAGTCGAAAATTTGTTTGATGATAGTGCTCATTTACTTTTGTCTTTCTTCGCAACTTTTTTGCGAGGCGTATCTTCCGCATAGTGATGATGCACGGCTTCACGAACAAGATCGGCAAGCCGTGTGCCGGGCCCTCGCTCTGCAGCGCGCCTCTTTAACATTTCCATCATTTCAGTCGAGAATCTAATTTTGAGACTCTTATCTAATGGCTGCATAAGACGATGAATCATGGCTTCCAATAGACTCCGAGAAAATAAAATTTTCTCATGCTGATTTGACGGATAGACTCCATAAGAGTACATTGGAGTCTATTTTGAACAAAAGGTATGACTGAATTACTAATCCACTTTTGCGCATCGTACATTGGAGGTGCCTTCGGAGCAGCATTAGCTTCGTTGCTACTTTTTAGGAAATAAATCCGACTTTTTCGAGTAGACTTCTCCAATCAGAGCAACACCCGCTTTATTTGGAGAGCAGTTTTTCCAGCGCAAGCCAGTAGGAGTTCACGCCAAGATTGTTCGTGTATTCAATAAATTGGTTAATCACCGGAGCAGGCCCGGTGATAAAAATTGATTTGGTTGGCACTTTTTTTCTATTCCGTCGAATCTCTCCGGAACCTTCCGATTCTCTGGATATAAATCCAAGTGATTCCCCCCGTTTTACAGCTGCCTTTTCTTTTTCAGCGGATAGTTTTGGTGCACCTTTTGGGAGGCCTGAAAGATCCAACTTCTTCGGTTTTGCTTTCTCAAAGCCCATGCTCATACTTTTAATATTATTTTAATATAAATATGAATATCAATATTTATATCTTGTGCTCTTCTTTTAGGGCATTGATGACCCCCTGAGCCAGCTCATAGGCGTTATCACGGGCTCTCGACAATCCGGAAGTAGTGTTTTCGCTCAATTCGTCCAATGTTGCGGCAAACTCAAAAATGTCACGAAAGGCGGCACGTTCGACCAAGCCACCGGGCAAGGTTGGCAATTCTTCTTTACGGATTTCTTCCGCGATTCGTTTGAAGCTTCTCGTTTGCACGGTCGCCGGATATCGACTGTAGACGATCCTGTATGGAATCTGTCTCTCTAAAGCTTCGCTTTCTTCATAAACCAGTCTAACGGCATCCGCGGCCAATCGAGCATCGATGGGGGAAGGATTCAGGGGAATGAGGACCAGATGAGAACGCGCGAATGCTCTGGATAGCAATCTGGAGGCCGTCCCTTCCAGGTCGATCAAAATGAAATCGTACTGTTTACCAAGCTCTCCGATTGTTGAGATGAGCTCTGTTTCTTTTGGGCGGGGCAGCGTCAGAAATGGGACATTTGTCCCAGATGCCGTGCGATTGTGACTCCACCCTGCAATCACCGCATTTGGATCGGCATCGATGACAGCCACTTTTCCTCCATTCCGAGAAAGTTCCAGTGCGAGTACAAGAGCAAGGGTTGTTTTTCCACTACCTCCTTTGGGATTTGCAAATGAAATGACTGCCATAATATTGAATATATATTTAATATAATATTAATAATCATATGATGTAAATACAAAAGCCATATTATTTTATGGATTGAGTTGCACTATAGCCATCTCGCCCAAATGGGTTTTTCCATCAATCAGTAAAGATTTTACGGCCCATCGCTATTAGGAGTGGGTAGAACAGGCGGGTAAATCGAGATGAAGGTGGGAAGTTTTGAGATAAGCCATAATACGGAAATAGCGCATGTGAGGACATTCTATGTGCATCATTTATTTTTCTTCGGTCGCTGTGTTCGCGGTTTGCGCTTAAAGTTGAGGATATCTTGACGGTGGACTAACCGAGTGTCTCCCCATTTGATGCTCCGAATTCGCTTTCGAGATACTTGCATGAGAATCGCTGCTTCTGTGACATCACGAATCTGAGCAGCTTTTTCCACGCTGATCCAATCTTTTGGATCCTCTCCAGGAGGAATTGGAATCTCTCTCACATCACCAGGACGATAATCCACGCGAGGTCGATAATTTAGCACATCCTTTTTACATACGTACAGAACGCCGTCTTTTCTTAATGTTCGCATTCGCTTTCGCTTGATGGCTGCCCTAATGACATCCGGTGCGGTTCGTCTTAAATCTGCGGCTTCTTTTTGAGTGATCCATTCCTTACGATCTATCTCCGCAGAACTTGCCTCTATCGCGTATTTACTAGGACGACCGACGCCACGAATCAACGGCTTAAAATTCAAAACATCCTCACGTCGAACTAAGCGCCGTCCAGAAATTATTTTGCTCCTCAAACGTCCCTTACGTAACAGAAATGAAATGGCAGCGGGACTTACTTTACGCAGGAGCGCAGCCTCCCTCTGAGTAATCCATTTTGAACTGCCTAATTCATTAAATTTCGGATTTGACATAACAAATACTTCGAGTAAAGTTGCATGAATATTTGAAACTCCCGAATTGCCTGCAGAGGCAGGGCCCATCAGTACCGTGAGACGTCAAGTTCATTGAGGTAAAAAATCCAAAAATTAGAACCGAGAACTGGTGATCATGGCAATGAGAAGCGAGTGCAATCAGGATGTTTCGTGTCTCAACTGAATAACCCAGTAATACTTCCACGTTAGAATATTTATGAAAATACCATCCGACAATCTTGGCATCGCTCACCTTGGTCTCAATTTTTGGAGACAGATGGCCGCTGCAAACGAATCAAACCAGGCGCTTTTACTTTGTTTGAGAGATGACGGAGCGCTGCTAGCAGACCTTTTGCTCACTCATAAAAAAAGCATCTCATCCGGCTGGCTTGAAAACCAAGCGCGTGTTTGTCTCGCAGCATCTTTAGGAGCTTCCACTCTAGTGCGCGTTCAGAAGTACCCACTCGACTATTTTGATCCTTTGCAAATCAGGAATCGTGCAACCCACTCCCTCTATGATGCCGCTAATCTCTATGCTCTCCATATGGTCGAGGTAGTTCTCCCATGTTACATGGATATGCGCAAAAATTGATTGCTACCGACGTCAAAGAGGGAAAAGTCAGAGAGGTGCCAAACTCTAACTAATTTTCACCCTTTCTTTTCTTTAAGGCAGTATGCTTTGGGTTTTCGGGTATAACTTCTCCAAAAAAAGCGAGGAGGGCACGCTCTACAACCTGAGAACGTGACAAATGGGCGGCCTGTGCGAAACCGTCAACTTTGTGCCACAATTCTGGTGACATCCTGCAATCAATTTTTGAGCTCTTATTTCTCCGTTTTATGTCTGGCATTGTCTGCGAACTGTAACAGTTTGCGAATTTTAGATAAAGTTTCAATTTAGATGATGAGAATAATCCCATATAGCTAAAAATCTTGCTTTTGTACAAAAAAGCACTTGATTGAGCTGCATAAGTCTGACAAATTCATACACATAACAATGTCTTCTAAAACAAATTACAAAATTACCGTAAAGCTGTCTGAGTGGCTCTGCGACAAAGCAAAAAAAGAAGCAAAAGAAAAATCCTGCAGTGTTGAAGAGGTCTTGAGACAGGCATTAAACAAATTTTTTGACAAAAATTGTCAGACAAACACAGCAAAAACGACAACCAAGATGAAGTTATGATCCCTCTCGTCTCCTTTCGAAAGCGCCTCGCTCAAGAGCTGCCTCGTCAACAATCTGAAAATCTCTCGCAATGAACCTTCTTTTCCTCCTCGGAGCAGCATTTGACAGCGCGTTGAGTTACGGCCTCGGGCTGATAACGAAACTGGCCTTCGTCGTTGCGATTATAATGGTTATATCAGCTGGGTGGGCGTGGCGGAGCGGACGTCCAGATGAAGCCAAAGCCACCCTGTTGGGTGCGGTACTGATCGCGCTGGCATCAGTGATTGCCAAGGCGCTCTTTGACGCAGGCGGCCTGCCAACAGTCAACATAGGGAGATAAGATGAAACTCATTATTGAGAAACTCGGTGATGTCACATCTGATCGATTGAAATGGACCGTCTTGGGAACAATTCTTGGTAACCTATGCGGATTTTGGGCCGGTGCGGTTGCGGTTTGTATGATGGTATCTTTCGTAAAATGGGAACAGCGAATTGGGACCATTTGGTGCGCCTTGACGCTTTGGCTATTCGCTGTGAGCGTTTGGTTTTTTTACTGCAATAGGTTTAGTCACGAGGAAAAGACACCCTGGCTATCCGCTCTATTGGCTGCATTGGTATCGCTCTTCTTTGGCTGTCTCATTACCACGATTGGCTTTGCCATTGCCATTCACATCGCCCGTTTCCTGCTTTCATGAAAACCATCGACACCCAGGCAGGAGATGATTCCGAAGGGAAAATATGGGGACTGGAAGGAAACAGCCTTCTCATAGTGATTGGAGGAATTGTCAGCGGGGTCATCATGACTGTCTCCGCCTTTAGTTACTGGAATTGTCCGCCAGTAATGGCCCTTGGCTATGGGACAGTGCCTGCAATTTTAGGAATTATTTACGTTTTTACGCTGAGGGAAAGGCGACCAAAGGCATTCGATAAAGACCTCTTGGAAACGCTCATATGTGGCCGAAGCTGGCAGCATCAGCGTACTTCCAAGCCTCACCCGCTTTTGCTTGTACTTGTCTACTTCCTTCTACCCGGATCCCTACACGCACAATTCGTTCCGAGTAACTACATGAACGTCGAAGGAGGAAAAAACTATGAATTTACCTTACTGCGAGATGAGCCCTTTGGAATTCATATCAGTGCTCACGTTCTTTGGAACCATAATGGGACGCTTCATACAGGACGACTTATCCTCAATGATCAAGAGGTACTTGTAAACCAATCGTCGCTACACGGGGACACCGGCAGCGGAACCCAGCACGGATCGTTCGCTCGTCTTATTCAAGGTCCCATGAAAGCTGGCACAAAAATCCGTCTGAAATGCATCATCGAAGCTCCGGGAGATCCATCCGCCCGGCTCATTGCCTTGGGTGCAACATCATGGAGCTATGATGGAGTAGTTCATCTTAACAACTTAGAGGCACAGGTCAAAAGCTTGGAGGCACTTCTTCAAAAGCGGATCGATCAGAATGCCAGTCGAATCAATGAAATAGCGAGCCAACTTGGAAACTTAAAAAGCGACCTTAATGAATTTCGTAAGCGCTTCGATGCATTAGACCTGGAATTTAGCCAATTTAAAACCAACATAATCCTCCGGCTTAATGACATTGAAAAAAGGATTTTATCACTTGAGAACGAATTCAAAAGCCAAATTGCCGCCGTAAACCAGCGAATTGATGCCTTAGATCTCGATCACAACCAATTCAAAATCAATACCGCATCTCGTTTTAATGCGAGCGATAAAAAAATATCTGTCTTACAGGGACAATTTGAGACCCTAAACCTAGATCACAGCAAATTCAAAACAGACACGGTTACACGTCTTGATAGCCTCGGGAACAAGATCTCCCTAAACAGGGACAACATTGTCGGCCTTAACAATCGTTTCGACAACTTTGATCGAAACTATTCCCGATTTAAAACAGACACAAATACTCGCCTGGAAAAAGCCGATAAAGGGATCACTTCCTTATTTGAAGGATTGAATCAATTTAAAACGGAAACCAATTCCAGAGTGTCCGCGATCAACGAAAAACACTCACATCTCGAAAAACGCTTTGCCAAATTCCAGGCCGATCATAGTGGATTTAAAACACACGTTGATTCTCGATTCGATGCAATCAACAAGCGGCATTCTTCCCTGGAAAATAAATTTGGAACCGAACTGAACGGACTTACCCAAAAACTCGACAAATTCCAAGGAGAGCAAAAACAGCAAAACATCGGCATTAACTCACGCCTCAATGCACTTGATAAGACCTTCTTTGAGAAAGCCAATTCCTTTGAAAGACAGCTTTCTGCCTTAGAACGCCGCAACCTGCGCCGCGATCGGCTAAACAACACCCTGGGAATCATTGGCGTATCACTTGGAGGAAGCGCTGCCGCGATAGCAGTTGGCGGAGCATACTATCAGTTTCTGCAAGAAAAACAGGAGAAACAGCAGGAGAAAAAACCATGAACCCTCCGGACGGCTGGATCGCTAAAAACCTCATCATTTGGAACGAACTCAATACACGTGGTTTCGTCTCCAGGGGATATGACATTTCCCTTCCGGATCTCCGACAGGCAAGCGACGTGATCTTGGAACAATTCTCGGACATTTGCAGACACATCCTCCATTTACTTTCGCCAACACTGCGTGCGCAATTCAGATGGGAAGTAAATGGGAATTACGTCCAAGAATTAGCCGCTTACAAAGAATACACTGATAAACATTGCACGCCCGGTAGCTGGGCTGAGTTACAGCGAAATGAGCGATACAATCGATATCTTGCTCAATCAAACGAAGGGAAACTCCGCAGGGAAAAACTCTCTCTGTATTTGTCCCAAAAAATTCCGGTAGCCCCTCCAAAGGGAGCTAACAGAGAAAATCTCTTAAAACACAATCAAGCTCTTTTAGAGCAGTTTGACGAGGCTTTCGAGCAGCACCGTCGGACCATCACTTCACTCCTGCAGCAAATCGGTGGAAGCATCCGCCCTAAAACAGATGAGGATTTGGCCAATACCTTCGCAGCATTCTTTAATCCTTCATACCTGAAACGGAATGGATTTGATCCGCTGACAAAGTTTAATCCAGCCGAAACCATACAACAAAACTGGTGGAATAGTGGCTGCCAGGGAGGAAAGAACTTTGGATGCTTCTATGACGGATACTTCCACAACTTCGTCATCCTAAAACGACGTCCGCAGCGAGCCTGGCCAGGAATCATGTGGTACCTGACCAACCTGCCCTTTCTGGATTACTCCATCACCATTAACCTAAGATCCCTCAACGTTTCCGAAGAGAAAAAGCGGGAACAAAACATCCTCACCAGACTCTCTGGAGACTACCAAGCTGAAGGACGACGAGAAACCCTAACAGCCATTCAAAATCGCGAAGCGAGAATTGATAAGCTTGTTTCAGGAGCCGTTGTGCCCATCAACTACGATTTCATCGTTCACCTCTGGGCGGAAAATGAACAATCGCTCATTTCCAAGACACGCCTAATCGAAAGCGCCTTTGGTCAAATGGCCGACGCTCAGTGTTGGACAAGTAACATTTCAACAGAGTCCACGAGTAAAAACATCTGGCTTCAGTCCTGGCCTGGATGGTGCTGGGGGAACTATTCTCACCTCTTACTAGCCTGTAGATAGGCATAAAATCTACACCCATGACTTGCTTGACGTCGGTGGTATTTCCCATTATTTCCCCCATTTATGGCGAGCATTTTTAAACGTCCTGGGAGCCCCTACTATTTCTGCTGTTTTAGGGGACCGGTTGGTACATGGGTAAAAAAGACGACGAAAGAAAAGGATCGAAGAAAGGCTCAGATCATCTGTGTGACATGGGAGCAAGCGGCACAAGTGGCGACCCGTGGTGAATTGACAGCCGTACAAGCCCGCAAAATCTTGGCGGAACTGGTAGCGGTTTCATCCGGGGAAGAGTTGACCACTTATACAGTGGAAGGCTGGTTAGAAGAGTGGCTCAAAAACAAATCCGGAAGTGCTTCCAAAAATACCATGATTCGCTATCGCCAAGTCATCCGAGATTTTCTCAAGCACATTGGGAATAGAAGCAAGGCTTCACTAGCCGGGCTCACCCCCGCGGATTTTATATCATTCCGAGATTCCCTTTTTCGGGAAGGGAGAGCTGTATCCACCTGTAATATGCTCATCAAAAAGATACTTTCCGTCCCTTTTGAAGCTGCACGCAAAATGGGCTACATCCCGACCAATCCTACAGCGGGAGTTGATATTCTGAAGGATCGGAGTGAAAACGGGAAAACTGGCAGAGAGCCTTTTTCGGCGCGGGAACTGGAAAGCCTGATAGCGGCAACTGAGGGAGATTGGCGCGGTACTATTTTGGCGGCAGCCACAACGGGCTTGAGACTAGGAGATATTGCGAGTCTGCGATGGGAAGCAATTGATCCGGATGCCGGCTTCATTCGAATTGAAGCAACCACCAAAACCGGCGTTCCAGTCGTCTTGCCACTTCATCCTGACTTTGAAACATGGCTCCAAGGGCGAGATCGCGGAATTGGGAAAGCTCCTGTATTTCCCTCATTGTTTGACCAGCGTATTGGAGGAGCGCATGGACTTTCTGCACAATTTCGAGCAATTATGCAAGCTGCGGGTGTTACAGGAAAAGTAACCGAGCGAAAGGGCGGTGCGGGACGTACGCGTTACAGCAAGGGATTCCATAGTTTGAGGCACACCTTCATTTCGCGTCTAGCCAATGCAGGAGTCCATGCAGATATCCGACAAAAACTAGCGGGACATGCCGATGAGCGTGTTCACCAAAACTATACGCATCACGAACTGGAAACCTTGCGTGGAGCTATAGGGAAACTGCCCAGGATTTTAGCCTAATCTCGAAGAGTTCATGTTTAGACTCCGTAAATGTTTATATTTAAATTGCTTGCACTCTAAATTTCCAGGTCTAACTTGCCCGGCCGAAGAACTCATTGAAGGCATCTTCGTAGCTGGCGCGCAAAGAGCTTCACGTTCAAAAAAATTATTTGCGGCAGAACACACGGTTTACGTGAATCTCCAGACAATTTCCCTCAGTCTTCTAGAAAAATCCCAGCGGCGGCAGAGACGGATGCGCTCAGAAGTATCCCAGGATGTGCCTAATTGCAGTTTTTATTGGGGAACGACCTGTCCAGGGATATTAGCAAAGGCGTTTTCTCGGAATTGGGGAGGAATTTTTGCACGCAACTGTCAACATCTGCATATTTGTGCATATTTCTGCACATCCGTTTTTTTACTTAGATAAATATTAGTATTTTTGAGTATAGTAAAGTTATTGCATGAGCATGCTAATAGCCATCGATGAACGCTAATGAAGACGCACTCCATTCTTCCCAGACGAAATGTTCATGTGTATGCAAAAATTATCAATTTTATAAAAACACTTTACGAGCTAAGCTAATTGATTTATTTTATGTTTCTGTTTGTTCATTATGACTAGAAACGAAATCGACAATCTATTAAGCAAATCTGGAGAAGATCTGACTCGTGGTTCATTTATTCCGGAGTTTTGCGACTCAAAAGGCGCGAATCAGCACACCGGACTTTCACGAAGTCATCTGTATCTGTTGGCTAGTGAAGGCAAAATTAAAAGTGTTTGCCTTCGCAGACCCGGCAGTCTGCGCGGTAAGCGTCTTTGGCATCTACCGAGTATTCTTGCGTACTTAAAAGGGCTAATGGAGGGGGCGAGGAATTAATGATTTGGAAAATGGCGCCCCAAAAATAGAGCGCCCGAACGAACTTGCCTAGTAAACTTATTCGTCCGGGTCGCGATTCCGAGTTAAACGGAGTAAATAATAATCCCAGATTTGGGGAAAAATTCAAGGGAATGAATGTTTCCGATCGGGAAATTGCGGAATCTGACAACAACGTCGTCTACTTGCCTGGAGCCGATGGCAATTCAGTGAGGACTGTTGCTCTCGCAAACGAACTCGACACTCAGATCTCTCTATTTTCCTGTGTTCGGGAAGTAGATCCGGTAAGCTTTATAGCGATTCGAGACTTTATCAAAGATGTCAGAAACGGACGTTGGCAAGAGCAGGTAACTCCTCTGCAACAGTTTATAAGAGACAATAAGCGGAAGGAATATGATGAGAAAAAGCCTTCACTGCCTGGCGTCACCCTTTCCGCTCTTTGCAAGTCACGTGCAGGGCATCTTTCATTTGAGGAAAAGGGAGTAGTGCATTCCGGATGGCTTCAGGCGGACTTTGATTTAAAGGACAACGGCCATTTGGCAGATGCGCAAGCAGTGCAAGAGATTCGAGAGAAATTACTCTCTGACCCTCATGTTGGAGCCGTATTTTGCGGACCAAGTGGCGAGGGCATCAAGGCGATTGTACGAATTGATGGAGAGCGACACAAAGAATCCTGGTTTGCAGCAGAGACGTATTTCTTAGAAAAGTACGGACTCAAACTTGATAGATCGACCAAAGATCCTCTGAGACTGTGCTTCGTTTCTTATGACCCCTTGGCAGAGGTGAGTGAGGACTTTTCTCCACTGTTGGTTCTGGAGATCAAGAAACCGACTCAAGAGATTTGGCCTCCACCGCTAGAGACCACAGCAGCAGATGTAAAAGAGATGCTGAAGTTTATTCCCACTCGACCGGATTATGACGAGTGGATGCGGATCGCCTCAGCAGTGTGGAGCGTACTGCCGATGGGAGAAGGCTGCAAGCTCTTACATGAGTGGAGTCCCGAGGAAAAGGAGGGAGAATATGCTACCAAACATAAACATAAGCTTAAGCAGATCGGAATCGGAACTCTCATCCATATTGCATCTCGGCATGGCTTTGATGCCAAAGCTGCATACAGGAGGAAGCGCTGGGCAGGGAGAATTCGGTTTGTTGAAGGCATTTACCATCCAGCTGAAGGAGAAGATTCGGCAACTTTTGATCTTGAGAAAATTCTTGCCGAACAAGAAATGCCCGTTGAACGAGCTCTTGAAGCCCTGCAAAAACAACAAATAGGTGATGCCAAATTATGGACCGATATTCGGCAAGGTCTCTGGGTATGGAATGTTGATGCTAGGAAATGGATGACCTACGGAAAAGGAATTTGGAGAAAAGATGACAGGGCTATTTTGGATATTTCGGAGACACTATGTCGTATTTACAGCGAGCTCGCCAAAAACATTCAGAACATCGCTGATAAGCCTGCCCCGAAGGAAGAAAAAGATAAAGATCAACGTGTTCAGAAATTAAAGGAAATCAACGTGCGTCTTAAATCGCTAACAACACACAATTATCTCCGGGGTGTGGAAGAATTAGCTCTAAAGAGATTACAACTGCCGGCTACAGCTTTCGATACCAAGCCAGATCTATTAGTGGTAGAAAACGGCACTCTTGATCTTGCGGAAGGGGTTTTTCGCGAACATCGTTTCAGCGATTACTCAACGCATAAAACATCCGTTATCTACGATCCTCACGCTGAATGTCCTGCATGGGATGCATTTCTTAACTATTTTATGAGTGAAGATAAAGAACTTATTTCCTACCTTCGAAAAGCGGTGGGATATTGTTTGACGGGTCGCACTGATGAAGATGTTTTGTTCTATTGCTATGGCGAAGGAGCCAATGGCAAATCGACCTTTTTCTCAGGGTTAGAGCTTTTGTTTGGAGACCTAATGACAACAGTTCCAATTGCAGTTTTGTTGGGAGATAAACCGGATAGTAGCCATGATTGCCATAAAGCCAACATGGAGGGTATGAGGCTTGTGAAAACCGACGAGATCCCGGAAAATAAAAAACTTGCCGAGCACCATGTGAAATCCTTGGTAGGAGGCGATGAAGTAGTAGCAAGGCGACTTTATGAGAATCCACACAAATTTAAGCCGACGCACAAGTTTTGGGTGGTAGGCAATCATAAACTCGAAATTCGTGGAACCGACCTCGGCATCTGGCGGCGAATTCATCTGATCCCGTGGGTTGTGACTATTTCTGAAGAAAAGAAACGACCCCGTCGCGAAATATTGGCGGAATTCGAAAAGGAAAAATCCGGTATACTCAATTGGGCACTTTGCGGTTTCTCAGCATGGAAAATGGGAGGACTTAACCCGCCAAAATCCGTGTTGAAGGCCACCGAGGAATACCGTGCCGAATCCGATCAATTTGCTCAGTTTTTGCAGCAGTGTGTAATTCAAAGTCCTGAAAGTAAAACTGCGCTGAAGGATTTCGTATCGGCTTACAAAAGATGGTGTGAAGAAAATGGCGAAACTCCACGGTATAGATCATCACAGAAAATCTGTCATTATTTGCGGCATGCCGGATACGAGATGAGAAAACTCGGGCATGCTAAAAAATCACATGTTTTCGGCGTTAAACTCATCACTGAGGAAGAGCACTCTGACTTTCCAGCATTTGAGACAAAGTGTTAAAAAGTCATACAAAGCCCTCCGAAATTGACCAAGAAGGCCCCCAAGCACGTCCGCAGGCACGTCCGCAAAATGACAAAGCACGTCCGCAAATTCCCAGGCTCGTCCGCAGTTAGGGGAGAAAAAGACCGCATAGCGTGCTATTTTTTACGACCCAACCGGATAAAAGTGCGGACGTGCCTCCCAAATGCGGCCTTGCTGCGGACGAGCTTGCGGACGTGCCTAGCTCTCCCTTTTATGGCAAAAATAAGAGTAAATTGTAGTTTTTGCGGACGTGCGGATTTGAAAATCCTATAAAGTACTATAGGGAATAAAAAATAGGACTAATTTATATATAAAGGGAGTTTACTGGAAAACCAAGTCCGCACGTCCGCACCCCACTCAAAATGGAGGAAAAAGCGAAGACGCAAAACATGCGGTTGGTGTGCTGTAAATTGGGGTAGTCGAAAGAGAGAAAATGATGCGGCACCCTCCCCTTTCTGTGCAGATCCTCTTTTGGAAGATGGCGCGAGACTGGTCAGTGAATGGAAATGGCCAAGGTGTGACAACAGGAGAAATTCCCCGCAATCGCTCAAATTTGAGCTGCAATCGATTTTAAATCGTTATCTGCAACAGATTTGTTTCAGAATAGCCAAAATCCCGTATACGGAGTTTTAGAGCGATTAAAAGGAAGCATCCAATTTTTGTTGGATTCCTCCCATAACCATGACTTCAATCATAGATCAAGCCCATCCCCATGCCCGAAAAGGAATTCTTCATTTACCTGGAAATGCCGTCATCTTTGTATGGCGACATAATGTAGGTGGAGAATTGACAGATTTTTGGGTGATACTGCTTGCCGAAATTGAAGGCGAAATTTGTTCAGCCACGTAAACAGCCTGACGGTCCGAAAATTGTTCCAGAAGGGCATCTGCATAGGCAAGGGTACTCAATCTCCTCCTCAATGGCTGCAATGTCCTCCTCGGGCTTTCCAGCGGCTCTCAGGATGTCCCTATAATAGAGAGCGGTCCATCCTTTTGCACCTCCGGCAATTCTGCACAAGAGACTGCAACTCCGAAAGGGGCAGTACCGTAGTGTAATTCAGCAACAACCTCTTCTATAATCGCCATATCCCTCCTTGAGAGTTCGTGTGCCTCGTACGAATTGCACCCTGCCCCTTACACGAAACTGCATCCGGGACCGCACCTTTTCTCCCCTGCATTCCTTGTCATGCGTCATCCATTTTTTTCAGCACAAAAACGCCTCCAAAAGTTATGCAACAAAAACGATTTTCGTCACAAAAACAGCCCGGAATTTGGGTCAAAATTTGACTTTGGCGAACGTTGCGAACGTTTGAGGGTCAAAAAGGGTAACCTTTTCTGAATCTGATGACTTTTGCGAACGTTGCGAACGTTTGAAGGTGGTTTTGGGTAACCTTTCTAAATCAATGATCCAATTTTTGCGAAACTTGCGAACGTTTGAAGGTGGTTTCCCTATTAGTTTCCCAAAGGAGATTTTCGACATGTATTCTCTATAGGAAGGTTATGGGAAACTGGCTTCAAACGTTCGTAACGTTCGCAAATCAAGATTCTTGAAAGTTGCAAACTGCCTCCGCAACCTCCGCATTTCTTTGCCCCACAAAGTTTATGCAACAAATCCAAAATCAGGTCGGTTGAGAGGTGCAGAAATCATGTCCCCTGTGCGGAAAAAATGGGGAGTATGGGAAACCTTGGTGCTGATCACTTTCCGGAGTCGAAGAATGCAGCAATCGGATTAAGGGATGAGACTTGCCCTATGCAGATCTTCTTGGGGGGAGAGGGGGGCGAAGCTGGCAAAGGAGAATGATGGCCAGAGCGAGATGTGCAAATACAACACAAATGCCCAGCAATCGCTCACATTTAGGCTATACTGGCTTTAATCCTATCGACTGCAACTTTATTGCTCTAAAATGACAAAATCCCGTATAGGGCATTTTAGAGCGGTTAAATGGCATTTACGATTTTAGTATTTTCTAAGTGCGGATAGAAGATGCCTTCGTGGGATCATCAGAGAACTTTGTGCAGTGCAGCTTTTGAGACTTCAAGAATGCGGCAAAGTGCACATGCTGTTCAAAAAATGCCCATGGGATAAAAATTTTCTATCGTCTGAACCGATCATAAAATCCACCCCCCGAGGCTTTTTTGACCCCCTCCTCCCCCGGTCTTAATTTTGGTGTCACGCAACAGGATGCGGTGTACTATTTCGTGATACTCCAGAGTAAACCATCTGAATGCCAATCAGTTGATACGCCTTATTCAGTAGGTGTTTGAGTCACTTCTGCAACAGGTAATAGGCCGTTTTTCTCCTCAGCCGAACCGGTATTTCGGTGTCCTTTCAAAGGTGTCTATTGCATCGCGGTGCAGGACGGTTAGATCGTTCTTGGCCCTCGCAAAATCCATATTCTCCCGACATAGAGGGGGCCCATGGGTCCTTGCTAAAGGGGTGGGATGCGGGTGGCCTCGGAGTCAACCAATATAGCTAGAGATAGAACTTTAAAGCAGAGTAACCTCCCGGAGATGCTGATAAAATCAAGAGATACGGATTTTGTATGGAGGCAGAAATCAACTTCATGTCACAAAGTTTAACCAGATTGACTGGTCGCGAGGTCATTGCTTGGCATTTGGAAAATGGAATTCGGAAGACAACAGGTAGCGGAAAATAATTTTATATTTTTTGATTTTTTTACTTGCACAATTCACATCCTGGCAGACATTTACAAATGTTTCTTTAGAAGCGATTGTAGGTTTCCTCATTAGGCAAAAGGCAGCACCCCTCTAATCTGTCCACTGCAAGCGGATATTAGATTTCGCATCCGAAGAAACGGCATCTTTACTTCATTAAGTTCATTCCAGTTTTTATGACCCAGATTTCACGTCCTACTATCGGTCCTTCTTTAGGAAACACACACCAAGCAAAGGTAGAGCAACAGGTGGATAATGACGCTACCACAGAAAATATTGCGTTAAAATCCGATCGAAGCTTAATGGAAAGGAGTTCTCTAATACTCCGGAGAATACACAAAAGCTTTGGTCAGGTACCGTTTAAACTGAAAGAGGGAATGACTGATCAGCTATTTCAAAGCTTCAAAGAAGAAGGTGATATTTTAGATCGGTTATTTTCTTCTTTTTCTGACGTGAAGATATCTCCGGCAGAGAGCTATGATCCTTTCGAGACAGAAACGCGTGGACGTATTAAGAGAAGCACAGGATTTAATTTTCATGTACCAAGAATACCTATTCACAAACCGGTGACCCAGATTTCTGTGACGTCATTGCCTTCTGCGATGTCACTTATGACATCGAGAGGACTGGGTAGCGTCAAGATAGATCACCAACAACCTCGCCAGCAGGAACAAGCTCACCAGCAGGAACAAGCCCGTCAGCAGGAGCAAGCTCACCAGCAGGAACAAGCTCGCCAGCAAGAACAAGCCCGTCAGCAGGAACAAGCCCGTCAGCAAGAACAAGCTCGCCAGCAAGAACAGGCTCGGTTCAATCAGTCCAAGATAGAAGCATGGGCTGCAAATCTGAAACAACATCATACCGAACAAGTCCGAGAATGGGAGCAAAGGTGGGTAAGCGAAAAGGAAAGGATAAATCTTCTCAATGGACCTCGAGTAAGAGAAATAGCTGCTCAGATGAGGTTAACAGCAAGTCCTGGTTGGGCGCAGTGGGAACAAAACTGGCAACAGGAAGAAGAGGCATGGAAGAGCTTCGTTAAAACACAATGGGATAATCTACAGCATGAGTTTCGCGTGAGAGATTGGGCCATAAGTTTTTCGGCGACAGCCGATCAAGTCAACGCGGAAAATCAATGGAGGCAGACTCGGCAGGAGGAATTGCAGAGCAAATTGACGCAGATAGGGACTCCAAAAGCGCAGTCGTTACAGGCCGGGCTCAATCAACTGGCAAATGCGGAACGAGTGCGGGTGATAAAAGAAGCCGAAGCAAAGGAAATCAGAGAATTTGACCAACGGTGGGAGCGTGAGAAAGAGACAGTTGCCACCATTCTCAACGGTGTCGTGCTCAGAGAGACCGCTGCCAGAAATAACTGGACAACACAAAGCTGGTGGGCGGAATTTGAAGGTGACTGGCAAGAGCAAGAACAAGAATGGAAGAACCTTGTAAAGATAGCAAACAAGAACCAGCAGACGGAATTTCACAGGCGAACTGAGGAGCTGCCTATCCAATTTTGGGCAGATGAGCAGCAGATAAATACTGAAAAACAATGGAGGGAAAACCAGAAAAAAGAACTGGAGCAAACATTGATGCAGACAGGGAACCAAAGAAGTCAGGCACTGCTAAATCGACTGAACTTCGAGCAAGCCTGGGAACGCAACAAAGACACCTTCAGCCTTGTCCACCCAGTCCGATTCAGAGAACACATTACTCAGTTGGGATTAACAACAAGTCCTAAATGGCCTCAATGGGAACGCGACTGGCAAAAGGAAGAGCGGGCATGGAAGAATCTGCTGAGAAGCGAGCGGTTAAATATGATGGCAGAGTTTCAGAAGAGAGATCGAGAACTGACTTTTCCAACGGTTGATGCAGTCAACGCGGAAAAACAGTGGAGGCAGACCCGAGAGCAGGAATTAAACCACAAATTGCTACCGATATACACTCAAAAACAACAGTCGTTAAATGCTGGACTCGATCGACTGACGGCTACCGAAAAGCTACGGATTCAAAACCAAGAAGATGGTAAAATCGTGCAATACTTTGCCGAAGCCGCAGAAAATGTCGTCACGGATTATTTAGAAACCCTAGCAAAGGAAGAGACCGAGAAAATCGCGCGGATTCAAACGATACAAACAGATGGTAAAATCATACAATTTTTTGCCGATGCAACAACAGATGTCGTTACAGATTATTTGGAAGCCCCAACCACCGACCAACGCGGACTCGACACCAAGTTTAAATACGACACCAAAGGCAACGTCATCGAAAAAACCACCATTGGAGACATTACCGGAGATGGAGTGAGTAATACAGCGACCACAAAATTCGCATATAACGATAACAACCTGCTTACCTCCGTCATTGATCCTATGGGAAATGAAATTGCCGTTTTCTATGAGGATAGCAGCCACCCGCGATTACCCACTCGCATAGAACGCAGATTTGAAGGACAGGTCACGTTCGACATCCACAATACCTATTCTGCTGCTGGCCTTCTCCAAAGACAGGCCATAGCATCTGGAACTCCTGACGAGGCCATTGTAGAATACACATATAATGAACAAGGCCTTCTCACCAGCCAAAGGAGAATCACGGGAAACAGTGACCCTGATGTCGTTACCCAATTTGAGCACAATACTCGCGGAGAACTTACCAAACAAACAGACGATTCGGGTATTACCATCTACATCCCCGACTTAGCAAACAAACAAATTCGGGTCGAACGTCGAGATAAGGCAGGGAACCTAATTGCATCGGAAATCACTCATTACAATCAGAGTGGAGTACCCAAGCGAATCGATCAATTCAACCTGGATGCTTCCATTGGAACTCAACCCGCTGAGCACAATCCTTACGCTCAAATTTTCTACAAGCACGACCCTTTCGGCAACCTTCTCGAAGTGAGCCGTCCAAACGGTTACCTAATAAAAATGACATATGATCCAATAGGTCAACTGCTTAGCAGCTCCTATCGCGACGATGCCGATAGCTCGAAAGTCTACACCGAAAAGTTTACATACGAATCCGGAGGAGAAATTGCCACCTATACAAATCCACAAGGCGGAGAGACCAAATACTTCTATACAACGGATGGAAAACTTCACCGCCGACAAAATCCCGATGGGACTGTTCAACAGTGGCGGTATCGCCTCGATGGACGTCTTACAAAAGAGATCCTCTCCGATGGCTCTTACTGGGAAATTGCTTACAATGACCGTGAACGAAACATTAGCCGCACCCTGAAAAACCCCTCTCATACAACTTTAAGTCAAGAAAGGTTTGTTTTCGATCGTCGCGGCAATGTGATCTCCTACACCGATGGGAAAAACAATACCGTTACCAGGCAATATGACGGCCTCAATCGGCTAAAAACTGAAATTAACCCTTCTGATACCCCCCAAGCAGCACAAGAGCAGACTCATATTTCTTATGGTCGCAACACGCTAATGATCATCAACAACTTGGGAGAAAAACAAATATTTACCAAGGATGCGTGGGGCCGCATTAATAGCGTTGTAAATGAAAATGCTAATAATCAAAAGGTAGTTGAAACGACGTATGCTTATTCTCCTAATAACATAACTGAAACCAACGGGACCGTGAGTACCACCACAACCTTTGATCCCCTTGGCAATCCGGTTTTGGTTAATCGATTTGATTCTGATGAGGGATTCGCAAAACAGGTATTGGACATAGGCGTTGCACATGTGTCCACAATAGGGATACCGGTAAGCATGTATCTCGGATTTGCTGGCCAGGTAGCGGAATGGTGGGGATTAACAAACGTCGCGAGCAAATTAAACACAGCTTCAGGAAGCATTTTGGAATTTGTTGCTGATCGATGGACTGCGGGTAATCAGGGCCCAATGGGAAGGGTAGTTGATAAGCAGATTTATGCAACTACCAGTCTTTTAAGGCCAGCCATTGGGATGCACAATCAACAGTTTCTTGCGGACTGGCTTACGGGGAATGCTCCAGAAAGTATTGCCTATGATTCAAAGTCCATTCAAGTCCAAGATATGATGACGTCGCTAAACGTTGGTCGGGCGAGAAATCTTTTTTACTCCAAAAATGCCGTAGGTGTGCCCGAATTTGCACATGAGACTGTTCCTGCTTATCGGGAAACTATCCTCAATCCCATGACAGCAAACTGGAAGAGCACTGCAATGCAAGTGGGGGGCTATGGAGGCGCATTCATTAGAAATAACAACGATGAAAGCGCGACTTACCGCATTAGAAACGTAGCAGGAGCAAACTCGTTCTTCTTGCACATGGTGCCGAATCTTCCTGGAAAGACTGGGCCAATGCACAATGTGGAGCAGATCTTCAAATGGAAGGAGCGCATTGACCAAAACAGGTTGCCAAAAAACTAATGACTCAATGACAAGAATGATAAGGGCACTCCAAATAGCGATTAAGAGTATAGCTAGCCTTGCAATCCTTGCGATCGCGACAGGTATGAGTGGCTGTATGTTTTGGCCCGTGAATAAGAAGGACGTGATCGGTACCTATCGATCTGTTCTTCAGGATGGCACCCCTAGTCTTCCTGATGGGGGTTCTGAAATGTTGGAACTAAAGGCGGATGGGACGTGTATACAAAAAATCGCTCTTAAGGACGGAAGGACTTTTTTTGCTCAAGGTACGTGGAGATACTCAGAGCCCCCTTCTTTGAAGGGTTATATCATTTTGGAGGGCACCCGTATTGTTGTAAATGATGAGAGCATTAGTGCAAATATTGGAAAAGTTATAGCGGGACCGCGAATGCTTCCTGTTACGCGTAATCTGATTGGCAGAATGACAATTGGCTCTAGCGAAACCTCTCATTACGAAAAGAAATGATCGGCCTCGATGGGCGACTCACAAAAGAGATCCTCTCCGATGGCTCTTACTGGGAAATTGCTTACAATGACCGTGAACGGACCATTAGCCGCACCCTGAAAAACTCCTCTCATACAACTTTAAGTCAAGAAAGGTTTGTTTTCGATCGTCGCGGCAATGTGATTTCCTATACCGATGGGAAAAACAATACCGTTACCAGGCAATATGACGGCCTCAATCGGCTAAAAACTGAAATTAACCCTTCAGATACCCCCCAAGCAGCACAAGAGCAGACTCATATTTCTTATGGTCGCAACACGCTAATGATCATAAACAACTTGGAAGAAAAACAAATTTTTACCAAGGATGCGTGGGGCCGCATTAATAGCGTTGTAAATGAAAATGCTAATAATCAAAAGGTAGCTGAAACGACGTATGCTTATTCTCCTAATAACATAACTGAAACCAACGGGACCGTGAGTACCACCACAACCTTTGATCCCCTTGGCAATCCGGTTTTGGTTAATCGATTTGATTCTGATGAGGGATTCGCAAAACAGGTATTAGACATAGGCGTTGCACATGTGTCCACAATAGGGATACCGGTAAGCATGTATCTCGGATTTGCTGGCCAGGCAGCGGAATGGTGGGGATTAACAAACGTCGCGAGCAAATTAAACACAGCTTCAGGAAGCATTCTGGAATTTGTTGCTGATCGCTGGACTGCGGGTAATCAGGGCCCAATGGGAAGGGTAGTTGATAAGCAGATTTATGCAGTAACTACTACCACTTTCCTGAAAAATGTGGTTATCCCCCTTCTCAGGTTGGGAAAACAGGAAACGGCAATAAACGATGCAAAATTAACCATTCCAATGATAGGAGTCAGTATGGGGCTCGGTGGAATTGGTACTGCGGCAAAAAAACTGGGATTAAAGAGTGTTGGAAATACGTTCGATGAATGGTCAGTCAGCCTGCTGCAAAACGTTGCGGATAGATTGAGTGCTACTAATGAAGGACCCATGGGAAGAGTATTTGACATGCTGACCCGTTCAACAACGGGTTACGCTAGGCCCTTTTTGGGACACAATCAGCAGTTCCTAGTAGATTGGACCACGGGTGATCTTCCAACCCGCATTGTTTATGCTCCGGACTCGATCCAGGTTCGGGATATGGCGGCGTCGCCAAACGTGAAGCGGACAATAGATGAATTCTATGCTAAAGGTGCTCCTAAAATACATCCATTCCGCCACGATACCTTTGACGCATTTTGGGAGACGATTGCAAATCGCTCTACCCGTAACTTGAAGAGTACAGCTATGCAGGTAGGAGGGTATGTTGGTACTATCACCAATAGTGGCAATGGTACGATGACTATTCGTATTGAGAACACAGCAGGAGCGAGGTCATTCTTTTACCATTTACTACCGAATCTGCCTGGCAAGAGTGGCCCAATGCACAATGTGGAGCAGGTATTTGAGTGGACGATACCAATTGATCCAACCCGATTGCCTCAGCCAACTAATAAGTAATGTTGCACACACAGGGAGGCATCCAACCGCTGGGCAAGGGTATAGTTAACCTCATAATCTTTACGATCCTGATGACGGGATTCAGTGGTTGCACTTTTCTGTGGCCAATGTTATGGCCTGTAAAAAAGAAGGATGCGCTTGGTACGTACCAATCTGTTCTCGAAGATGGAACACCCGGTCTTCCTGATGGAGGCTCTGAGAACTTGGAACTAAAGGCAGATGGGACATGCGTTCAAAAAGTTGCTCTTAACGATGGAAGAACTTTTTCGGCACAAGGCACGTGGGAATGGGATTCCGATAAACGTTATTTTGGCAATAAGGTGATACTAATGGGAGTGTATTGGGTGATCTGTGATGGGGGGATAAATCCCAGGATTAATCCTGATTTGGAAAAGAGTTTAGAGGATGTGGTGCAAAGTTTTCCGGTTTGGCGTACTTTGATTGGTCGGGTTGCTCTTGGATCGGACGAGGGTCCCCACTACGAAAAGAAGTGACGGTGAAGAGCATAGCTGCCTTGTTAATCCTTGCAATGGTAGTGTCCGGGATTTTGTGGCTATAATACTGTCGATCATGATGTGGTTAATCCCAGAAATCGAAAAGACCACAGGATTCCTCCAAAGTCCTTCAGTTAGCCGAAATTTCGCAGGTAGAATCATCCTGGGTTCTACAGAAGAATCTTATTTTCAAAAACATAGAGGCATACCATGAATCCAAATTGTGATTTTCCTATTGATCTAACAAATAAACAACGAGAAAACAGGGTGCTCTTAATGGCGGCAGTCGCAGTCGGAGCCCTAATGAACCTGAGCATAGGAACGTTGATTCTGTATCTCAAGCTCCCGATTTATATCAATGCAATGGGAACGCTTTTGATGGCAGTTCTTTTAGGCATTCGTGCCAGCATGTATGTTGGTATACTATCCACATTAGTAACTGGATTATTGATATATCCATTGGAACCGTATTACGTGGGAACTCAAATTGCTCTTTCAATCTTTACTGGTTTGATGGCAAAAAACGGATTCTTTCGATCCGCGCCTAAAACCATATTAACAGGAGTTGTGCTGGGTCTTATTGCGGCTATTGCGAGCGCTCCCGTAACGGTGTATCTTTTTGGAGGTGTACCTGATTTATGTTGCGTAAGCGGAATAACCATATTTCTCCTTGCTAAGGGGTATTCACTTTTTGGGAGCGTATTGGGGTCGTATTCTATCGTTGAATCTATCGACAAAGTTCTCCAGTGTCTTCTTATTTTCTGGTTAATCAGAGGTTTTCCAGAGGGCCTAACAAAGCAGTTTATAAACAGAGGATATCTTGCAAAAAACATTATGAAAAAATAACTGCACTATGTCCTTCACACTCTATCGGGGATTGGCATTTTTAATAGCGATTGCGGGAACTATGATATCGAACCAACTATATTTACTGATAGTTGGGTTATTATTTGTATTAATTCTACTGAGTATACAAGGGAAGTTGATTGAGTTCGCAAAATTTGGACTCACTACACTCCTTCCTGTTGGCGGGATTCTAATTGTTATTTGGGGTTTCATTCGACAGGGAGGACCAGGAATGGAAAAGTCATTAGAATCCGGGATTCAATTTGCAATTCTTACTACACTGCGCTTGGCATTACTGGCTGGAATATTTCTTGCGGCAGTTCTGACGCTTGCTCCAGAACAGTTGATCCATCTGTTTCGAACCTTTGGTATTCGAGGTCGGGCGTTGGCAGTTGTTCTTTCTTGTCTGAATCTCTGGTCAGATTTCCAGTTGTATATCAGACAAGTGTATGTATCTCGGTGTGCACGGGGTTTAATGCCAAATCGCAGGTTTGTGACACGACTGAGACAATTTCCCCATACAGTACGAGCGCTGTTTATTTCCACGCTCATACACACAATAGATCGTGCAAACGCATGGGAAAATGATGGACTCATCGAGCGGCTTGACAATTTCAACAAGAACCCTTCCGCATTGCAGGGGCACTCTCCACTTAAGGGGCCACTCTTACTGGCTTTGTCTATGGTGTGGACAATTACAACCGCTCTTTGCTTTTTTTGCTCCTAATGGATTTTGCTCATTTGTTAGAAAGATATCGGAATATGCCCGTTGTGCTGGAAGGAAGGAATTTTTCAGGCCGGACTGCTCTACTTCACTGCTGCGTGTCTCATTATTCCCAACGGAGAGATCGCGCGATTTACGTGGGATCTAGCATTCACAGGCATCTTTCGTCATTGATGTCCAATGTTCGAGATGAACTTTATCTTCATCTTTCCGGAGCGCCTCACCAGGCTTGGCTTTTGTCATTGGCCGATGTATTTGGATTAACTCGGCATTTTCATCGAAGCCCGTTCACCCTTTCGGGAGGCGAGCAGGCATTACTTGTAACTATTTGCAAATTGGGCTTAGCGCCTTCTCTTGTCGCTTTCGACTGCGCATTGGGTGAGTTAGATGCAGATAACACTGTTCGAGTTGCACAGGTCTTTTCTGCCCCAATGGTTGAAAATATCACCATACTCATTACTGAAAACGGCTATAGAGTGGATCATCCTTGGTGCTTACCAATTCGGCGTCCGGTTTCTGAATTTATGAATCCCACAGAGATGATACAGCCGCCTCGATTTCATGCTTCGGATTTGCGAGCAAGGCCGTCCGAGGATACGGGTCCTTTAGAAGCTGAGAGACTTTGTTTCGCCTATGAAAAAAGAATGCCGATTTTGCGTGGTGCTTCCTTTTGTTTGAATCCAGGCCGTATTTATTCCCTCGAGGGCCGGAATGGTGCAGGTAAGAGTACGCTGGCGCGTATATTAGTCGGCGCTCTGCCTTTGCAGGGAGGTCAGATATATTTTGCCGGACGGAACGTTAAACCTTGGAAAAACCCTGCTCAGATCGTTGCTATGCATGCTCAAGATCCGGATGTTCAACTGTTTGGGGATTCTATTGCTGAAGAAATGTCTGATTTATCACCCTTTTTACGCAAATCTGCTGCTGCTTTAGCTGGCGTGGAAGGTTTGATGAGCAAACATCCATTTGATCTTCCTTTCGTTCTTCGCAAACGTTTGACTTTTTCTATTGTAGCGCATTTGCGGAGGCCCTGGTTCATTTTTGATGAACCCACGTTGGGACAGGACGATTATGCCTGTGACCAAATGGTAGCTGTTCTTCGCAGTCTAACAAAAAGTGGTGCGGGTATTATTGTAGTTTCGCACTCTCGGGAGTTTATCCGCCGTCTCCAGGCACAAAGATTATGGTTAGAAAACGGATTAATAAATGTGCTAGAGCATTTTTCATTTAAGTAGTTACAGTATTTCCATATCCTGCGTGACGAAAATAATTGGAAGATTCGTCTTTTGTGAGAGAATTTAAAATATTGGAAATGGAAGAGAGAACGGCATCGAGCGTTCTGGCGGCTGTTTTTCGAAGATGGGCTTTTAATTTGGAGAAAAATTTTTCAATTGGATTGAGATCTGGTGAATAAGCGGGCAAAAAAGTTTTGCACCACGGGCTTCTATAATTTTTTGGACATCAATGTTTTTGTGAGAAGAAAGATTGTCCATTATGAGAACATCACCCGGCTTAAGGATTGGCCCAAGGACCTCTTTCAAATAGGTTACAAAGGCTTCTTTGTTCATAGGACCATCAAGTACCCAGGGAGCTACCAGACCATCATGAGACAAAGTTGCAATGAAGGTGCTTGTTTTCCAATTTCCATGAGGGACTTTATCCATGCACCGCATTCCCTTTCGAGAGCGGCCATAAAGGCGAATCATTTTGGTATTGACTCCGCTTTCATCCAGAAAGAAAAGCCGATCTGTTGCCATGGTAGGTTGGTTTTCTTTCCACTCCTTTCTGGCTTGTTGTACATCTGGCCGATCTTGTTCGGTGGCCCGCAGGCTTTTTTTTTATAGGTAATGCCCCATTTTTTTAATCGATGCCATAAACTGTGGATGTCTATTAAGATTGCGTGCTCTTTCTCCAATTTTTCACTCATTTCCCGTAATGTGATTCCCGGTTGCTCTTCTACCCAGCTTCCAATCTCGGCTTCAAGATGCCCAATTCGGCTCTTGCGATGCCCGCCCATTGGAAAACTCCCGCGTTCTCCGGTTTCTTCAGATCGTTTTTTTAACCGATGTACCCATTGGCGGCTCACTTCAAGTTTTTTGGCTATTGTCCCAGGTTTCTCTCCTCGATCTATTGCTCTCAATGCTCGTTCTCTTAAATCTTTGGAATATGCCTTCGCCATTCGTTCTTTTTAGCATACCAGGTTCAATTGTATCTACTTAAATGTAAAATGCTCTAGAAGGCGAACCAACACAGAAAATGATGTTTTGAAATGAATCTGGATCGTTCTGTAGAGAGCTTTGGCGAATCTACCCGGCCGACTCAATGACGGTGTGTTTTTTCGCAGGAATTTTCTGAGGGGATAGTTCCTATAAATTCAAAATGGGTCTTATCTTTTCCGGAGGAAGCCATACGACCTCAGCCAATTGCATTTCATAATGGTAAGCGGCTTTGTACAAGGATCTTGTTGTATAGCTATCGATTTGAAAGGGATCTTTTAGATCACGCGGATGTTCCTGGATACGTATCAAAGTTGAGCATCCCATTGCCTGGGATTGACTGGCACATTCGTATATTCGAAGCTCACTGGAAGGCAGAAACTGGTGGCATAGTACCCTGCCATCATCAGCTACGCAAAGCAAAACGTCATTTCTCTTATAAGAATACGGATTCTCATCGACGACTTTCCTCCAAAAATCCAATCCAAGGTGAGCGATACCAAAATTCTTATCAGGGTGTTCTTTCATAAATGATGGGGGAATGACGGAAAATACGGAAAGTAAATTTCAGCACCGAATGTCTCAGTTGAACCTTGGTAAAACCACGTCAGCTAGATGGAAGTTGTAAAGATCGGCGAACGTATAGAGAGTCTGTGTCTGAAGACCATTTATGCAAAAAGGATCTTTCTCGTAAGCGGATTGGGTTTGAATCCGGACTACTGCGGAAACTTCGAGAAATCTTTTCAGAGCCTTGCAGGCATTTATGACATCGGCACAAGAAGCTTTTCCGCTGGTGAGGTGACAGCAATCTAACAAATGCCCATCGTCATCAAGGAAGAGTAAAAAGGCGTTGTCAGATTCGAAATTGAAGCTTGGAGTCTCAGCAACGAGTTGTCTCCAAAAATTGGGGCCAAAGTGGGCGATACTGAAATTGCTATCAGAGTATTCTTTCATGGCGGTTAGAAAATGGGAGAAATGTGTGGAAGGACCACCTCGGTGAGATGGAGATCGTAAAAATTGGTGGCCTCGTAGAGGACTTTGGTAACCGAACTATTTATCTGTAAAGGATCGGCCTCATAGGCTGGATGCGTCTGAATGCGAACGAGAGTCGAGGCACCAATTCCTTTTGCCAAAGTAACACAAGCCCACATGACGATAGAACTGCCTGAAAGCCCGTTTTGGTTGAGAAAAAAATGATGCAATAGCCGCCCGTCATCCTCCAAGCAAAGCAAGAGAGCATTATCGGATCGGAAATAATAGCTGGTGTCTTTTGCGACCAGTTGTCTCCAAAAATTTGGGCCGAGATGGGCAACGCTAGGACCAGTTATTTGTGCCTCGTTCATTTTCTTAGAAGAACTAAAATTGTTAATGCAGCTCCCATAAAACTTCCTAAATAAGCTCCAAAAAAGAGCAATAGGCCGGGGAAATTGAGTAGTTCAGGCATGGGGGTTTTGTCTTTATGATCGGTTTCATAATATCAGGGCACAGACGGACGAATGGCAGAGGGAATAATCGCAAAAGCGATTCCCATTTGTCATAAGCAATGCCTCTCTGTTTTAAATAATAGGTTTATCTGAACATGTGCGAAGCCATCCAGTTGGGGACAGCGTTCTGTTCGTCCGTACCAGCTAGGGGAATCCGTCGTGTTTCATGAGGCAAATTTAATCAAAAAACATACGATGTCAACACGAGATTCGCTAAAATTTAATAACAATAAATGGATTACACAGACGGAAGCTGCTCGGTTACGAAGGGTAGCTTTCGGCACTATTGCCAGCCTTTTACGTCGAGGGCGACTGAGAGGCAAAGTTGTTAATGGACGACAAATGGTTTTTCGCGAAGATGTGGTTACCTTTAAACCAGCCACAGGCCGTCCCAGTAAAGATGCAATGGAAGCTGCCGTTGCTTCGGTAAACCGTGATCAGTGGGTTACTCAAAAAGAGGCTGCACAACTAAGAGGATGCACAGTCCACAGCATCAGAGGGGCAATTATGAATGGCCGCATCCGGACTCTAAAAAGCAAAGGAGTGGTATTTGTCAAAAAAGAAGACGTCCTAAATTACCGTCCCAGAATCGATTTTCGTCCTGAAGTTGGACCACAAAGTGCATTACCTCCTGGTGCAAAAGCAGAGGAATGGATCACTGTAGCGGAGGCCGCGCGCATTCGAGGTGTCAATCAAGGGACAATTACAGGGCATGTGACGAGTAAACGCATCCGAAGCGTCAAGACAGGCGACACTCGGCTTGTCTATCGAGAAGATATCATTAATTTTAAGCGTAAACCAGGGCCAGGTCGTCCGAAGAAGAAGTAGGCGGTGATGAGTCTTTGATCGGAAATTGGGCAACGCTTGAGCAACTGAGGGTTCGGAAGAGGTAGAGGATTCAAATCGATCCCTTCGGCTTTCTCGATTGGGAACTCAGGAGAATCCCTTCGGGTCTACATGGAGACCTTTTAACCTTGTAAAAAGGACGTCATAAACGTTCCTGAAATGGAGGGATAACTTCCCAATTTCTTTCCCATTTTGGCATTTTTGGGACATCAATTTAGCTGTAGATATGGATAAATAAAGGACGAGTGTACAGTGACAGAATCGAACTGGGGGAACTATACCAGCCACCAAGACCGAGGAGATAGCTCGTGGCTCTGTTGCTTACTCCCCATGAGCAGCTCATTTACCGGACATCTAGATGGAGCAGAAGCACTCTATGATGGACCTAATAACACCTTGGTTGGTGTTAAGACATTTGTTTCCGATACTCCACAATTAGCCGCCCTAGTAGGAATGAGTCGAGCTGGCAAGTCGGCATTCGTTACCGATCTGCTTACCCAAACTGATCCTTATTACGGCTACACCCTCATCATTGAGGAAGGACTCACCTATGGCATCTGGACGCAAGCAGTCGGTTCACAGCCTATTATCATACGGGATGATGGAGACCTTTGCCTCAACTACCTCGATACCCATGGCGCTCCACTCACTACCGAGCAAATTAACCTGGCGAGCGCATTAGTTTTAAAACTTTCCGGAGCACCAGCCGATGAGGACAAACGAAACCTACGCAAAGCCCAGATCTGCCAATATATTGAAAAACTCTACAGCGACTTTGCGGAGAAATGGCTTGAGGATGATCCTGTACGTTTGGAGAAAGTCGCGCGCCAGGCCATGGCCATTCAGGATTATAAGCACACCGCAATGCCAGCCGGATCCACTTTCCTTACAGCATGGTCTGAATTCCAAACACTTTCCGAGGATGAGCAAGAATCACGGCTCGCGAATTATTCCGGAGACCAACTCTCCACATTTGTCACAGATCCAGGCACCGAGCGACTGATTCGCAATATGGCCTACGCTTCGTTTAAGCGTGAGGAATACCCCATTCATTTGGAACTATATCAAATGATGCTCATGGCACCATTTCCGGAGCATGATCGGGATGAAATCAATCAAATCGCCACACTCCTGGCTCCCTGGAACGGACAGCAACTTCTGTGTGGCCATTCCACCCTGGATCTAAAAGGCAAATACGCTCATTTCGATCTCACTTATATTCCCGAATCGAACAAAGCACTGAAAGAAATCGCAGGCTTCCTCATTGCCAATTATGGGCGACAACACATCATTACACTTCCTCGTAGCATCCGTAAGCGGGTCATCTTCGAAGAGGCCTCCCGAACTATCGGTGTCAATGGAGGAGAGGAATTAATCCAGGAGTTTTACGCGCAACTTTCTAAATTTAACACGTGGATTATCTCCATAGTGCAGCAATACGCACAATTTAAAGAGTCTAAAATTCGTCCGATCGTTTTTGGAAATGCTAAGCAGTTCTTCTTTACTCGCATGAACGATCGTCGCGATGTCGCTGATTTGGCTCAAGACATCGATCTTTCCGGAGCTGCCCAAGATGTCATTACCCGCTATCCCTTACCCGAACATCTCGATGAGAAAAATCGCTATAGCTCGTTAACTTACTATCATTTGGATGCTCAAGCCCCACTTTGTGGGACCATCCAAAATCGAGCCTCCAAAGAAATGCTCTATTGTGCATCAAGTACCGGATCTGATTTTGAACGCCGTGAGCGTGATTTACGGAAAGCACGAGACATTATTCAAGGAATTTTAGCGAATGCTAACCAGGAGGTCGCTCTATGAAAGGCATTTTGCTCATCGGCCTTGTCGGGGGACTCGCCACCATGTCCGCCTGTAGCTCTACAACCCCGCCTCGTACAAAATGGCAACAAGGCTACAGCGTGGGCATGGCTGACTCCGCAAAGCGTCAGTACTTTGCGCAAAGGAATCTTTATAAGTACGAGTTTGAACGGCGTCAGCAAAATCCGGGAGTTCGTCGCTATTCCTTTGTCATTCCTCCGGATCCGACTGCTTCGGAGAAGTTGATTCCTTATACCATCACCATCCCTGTTGAACAATGAAAACGTTTTTTTCATTCCTTGTAGCCATTCTCATTCCGGGTGCTATTTGCGCCAGCGGATGGCCGGTTGTTGATGCCGGAGCTTTGGCATTTCAGAGTGCAAAAGCACGCTGGGAAGAGATTCAATGGGGAAAACAGCTCCTGTTTCTTGAGAATACTCTCCGAACAACGCAGCAACATCTTCAAACAGTAAATTATGTCAAAATGGCTATTGGAGATCCTAAATCCGTGGTCGGCGGGTATATCGATGCGCATACGTTTTCAAATCTTTTAGATTATAATAACATTCCAAACACCTTATGGGATATTCAGCGGCTGCTCGCACGTAGTCGATATGCTTCCGATACCATTCGTTCGCTGTATGATGAGGCGGAGATAGATATCGAGAAATACGTCCAGTCAAATTCCTACACGGGAATGTCGGCATTCCGGGATCCTAAGGATCCGCTCAAGAGATACAGAGCCATTGAAAATGCATATGCTGAATATGAAAAGAATATCCATGAAGCACAGAAGAAACGGATCACATTAAACCAGCAGATTGCCAATCTTAATTCTCAGCTAAAGGGAGCTCAGACGGATGCCGAAGTGCAGAAACTTCAGAGCTCTCTCATCGCTTCACAAGCGGCATTATCTTCCTTGGACCGGATTGAAATAAATTCCGCGGAGCGCCTGAAACTCCTCATGGCACTCAATGACAATCGGGAAAAAATGGAACAGGCGGCTTGTTCCGAAATTAATCGAAGACTCAATGAAAAAGCCTCCAAGGAATCGGCAAACGCTCGTAAAGCAGCACTCAACCAAAAATAATTATGGCATCACACATACTATTAGCAAATGCCTCAGCCTTCGATATGGGAGTTGATCAACTTCGTTGGAAATTACTCCCCTTGGCATTTATTCTTGTTGTTTTCGGTATTTGGGAGTCTGCCTGGAAGGGAGGTAGCGATCCAAAATCTATTTTGGGAATCCTCATCAAAACAACGATCATTGTTGTTCTTCTCGCAGGATTTCCAGCTCTCATGAAAAGTGGAAAAGACGCTTTTGATACATTGAAAGAGACCGTCAGTCCAGATGCCCAAAATAGGTTTAAGGAATTATTAGAAGGCGGTTTACCAGAAGCAGGCGCATGGAGCATCGGTGAATACATCGCTTCGCTTATAGTATGGTTCTTACAGTTCTTAGGATGGATCGGTATGCAAATAGTTATTTTGTTCCAAGACTACGCGATCGGATGTCTGAAAGCTGTCTCGCCCTTAATGATCGGGCTACTGGCAGTCAGCTACACACAAAATATCGGGATCAGGTTTCTGATGACTTCCTTATGTGTGGTTATGTGGTCTTTGGGATTTATTTTTGTAGACCTATTTTTGAGCTATCTGGGTACTGGCGTGTTCGCGGGATCTTTGGCATCAGGAGTAGGAGCTCTCAGGGCTGGAATGCTTACAATCATCGGTTGGCCTGCAGCCATAGGAACTATGTTAGTTGCAGCACTTGTTCCGACATTTCTCTACGCAGCTACTCCCATGGCCATTGCGAAATTAATGGAAGGAGCCAATGCTGGAGCTGCAGCGGCTTGGGGCGGGCTTTCCAATATGGGCCAGGCAGCACAACAGATTTCCCGAGGGGCTACGGCAGTTCAGCAAATGCAACAAGCCGCAGCTACCAAAAAAGTAGTTACAGAAGCGAAAGTCGAGCGCCCACCAAATCCAATTGTATAATGGAAAAACTATTACTCGCCTTTTTGCGAGTCCCGATTCCGATTCGGATTCCTCAGAGATTCAGACGCGTTGCGCCTTGCCTCAGCGCTTCGTTTCGAAGCTTCTCTATCAGCTTCCATTTGCTTTTTAGCATACGCTGTCTTTTCCGCTTCTTTTTCTTTCAGATAAGCGACGACCTGAGACTCAGAATTAGAATTTGAACACACAGACTTGGTAATAAAAAACGTGGCACCACCAGTTAAGACAACAGCAACCAGAATAGGAAAGAGAATGGAATATCGCATACGACATAAACATCCACCAACGACTGTACAATTACAAGCTGTTTGTCATGAGGATATAATCGAAAACTTCTCCAAGCAACAGGTTGTAGCAGCACTGTTTTAACCCTTCCTAAGAATCTCCCAACCATGAATAAATTTCTTCTCAACGCCGTTGATGCCATCACCAATAATCGCATTGCCGCAAGGATATGGATGATAGTTGCAGCTATATGCCTTATAGCGGCTGTAGCAGCTCCGTATTTCGCCGTTTCTGCTCTGAAACAGCAGGAAAAAGTCGTTATCATCGACCCTGCTGGAACTATTCTGTACAGTCCGGCGCTTGCATTTAGCGAAGCGGGTCAGCTTTACGCTTATCAAACTAAGCTAACATGCTTAGCCCTGCTTCAACGGAATCCGGAAGGCCCAGATAATCTCGAACTCCTTCAAAAACTCTACGAGCAAAATGCGAGAGAGCAGGCACAGCAAATCATAAAATCCCAGACACAATATTTCACCGATAAACAAATCCATCAAAAAGTCGAAGTAGGCAATATTGATGTCCTTTCTACCAGGAAATTAAAAGCGTCGAGAGGGCAGAGCTATGACTCATGGATCGTCCGTGCTCGCGGGCATCTCATTCGTGTTGGAACCTTCGAAGGCTTGCCGATTGAAGAACCACACACATTTACACTCGACATCGAGTTTATCCGCAACCCCGACATTATCGGTAACGGGCTCTTCCCACTTCTTGTTCGGAACATTGCATACGAGGAAAAGGCATTATGATCACATCGAAAGGCCCGAACTCCTCCTCTTTGAACGATCGGCGGAAATTACGAATTCTTGGTAACTTCCCGGAATCATCTTATCAACTGCCAAACAGAGCTGTTCAATTTCTTGTCTTATTGAAGTCCAGTGCGTTTGCGTTATTGCAAGCACCCCTATCTTTCTTCCGGTCATGCGTTGCTGGTATCTCATGCTGGTATCGCAAGTTACAAGCAAGTCGAATTTGTTTTCCTCGGCAAGTTTTAGAAGCACACCGTTTTTCTTATCGTACCACCCTAAATAGCTGGCGCTTATTACCTCGTGCTTTGAAAGATACCTCCGCAACGGCAAAGGTACGTTGTGATCAAGTAAAATCCGCATCAGTGCTGATGAGGAATCAAGCGCTTGGCATCCCAAATTGCTTTGATTCTTTTCAAAATGCCCGGTGTCACAGTTGGAGCTTCGTACCAGCTACTGATTTCCCGAATAGAAGTTCCTTTTTCAAAGCATTCAAAAAGAATGTTCAGTGGAAGGCGCGTGCCTTTAAGTATCACTTTTCCACCACATGTTTCGGGATCGCTGTAGACCAGATCAGGATATTCCTGAAGGAACTCCCGAAGCAATCTCTCTCTGCCTTTCATGTTGGAATTATCCTATCGTTTCTTATTTCTGTCCAGCCTTTAAGAGCAAGCTCCATCATCCAGAAGCCCTTAGACGAGCACATCGTTTACGAAGTCCCGATAGCTTGGGAAGCGGGAACAACGACCATTCTATTTCCTTCTGAAATCTCCGCCCTTTACGGAAAATCCATTGCCACCCAAGAGCAGCCTAACGCCAATTTCCTCATCTCCTTTCTACCCGGAAACTATTACGTGACACTCCGAGCGCTCGAAAAAGGAGCGGAAGACTACCTCACCATTATCTTTAACCGCAAAGCCTATATCTTCCACCTGATTGCAAGCGATGCCCCTTTTAGAACACTCACACTCTTCAATCCCGATAAAAATCGCACCGGACGGACTATTAACCCTTCACAACTCCTTTCCTTATTAGACAAAGCTAAAGCATACAGCCTCTTTAAAGCGCAGCATTCGGATGCTCTTGAGGGAGTATTACACGTCTCTCCTAACATCGAAAATCCCTACCAAGACTTTACCGTAAAAATCAAAAACGTCTGGCGCTTTGAACCTCAAGACACACTCGTATTTGGATTAGAGCTGATTAACCAATCAAAGACTACAATAAGCTACAGACCTCAGGACTTGGCCATAAAGCTAGGAGAGCGGATTTACACCCAATCCATCGTCGATGCCTCCGGATCCATGCCGCCAAACTCCATAACCCCTGCATTCTTCGCTATTACCGGAGATGGCTCCGGAGGACGTAATCACCTCTCTCCAGACAATAATTGGTCAGTTTTAGTGATTCGGGAGCCCAAGGACAACAAACCTGCCGGAAGTAAACTATGAACATCCACCTTCGCCGAATATTGAAAGAAGCTAAAAAGCCATACGCCAGAATCCTCTTATTCCTTGTGACACTCGGCATAATCGTCTGGATCTATAACATTCGGAAGGGCCAGAGCGGCAAAGCTGTCAATAGCGACATTTCCGCTGAAACAAATACATCCTCAGCGCCAGCTTCAATAAGCACCGGCTACACATTTCGCTATCAAAACACCGAGCCTGCTTCCAGGAAAGAAAGAGGCGATCGCAGAGAAGAACCCATTGCTTCACGAGTCATCCAAGCCGTATCGGAACAAACCATCGACCCTCCTCCGCCCATTCCACAAACCATCTTCGCAAAAAAAGAAGCTGATCCGCAAATTGCCGATGAATTTCTCCCCTTCGGACAGCTCATCAAATGCCAATTAGCTAACACCATTGAATCCACCAACCTCGACACACCGATATTTGGATACGTCATTGAAGACATCCATGGACCCGGAGGCAACCTCATCATACCCGCTGGCACCGAAGTCCATGGGGAAGCCTTAAAATCGAGCTCTCGCGACCGCATCGGAGCCCAAACCAAATTTATATTGGTATTCATCGAAACCGGCAAAGAACTCAAACTGACAGCAAGCGTACTCGACCATGCGCCGAGTAGAAATTCCACCGAAAAATGGGCGGAAACAGATGGCTCCGGGGGCTTAAGAGGATATCAAATCAAATTTGATAAATACGCTGAAGCCAAAGCCATATTAGGCTCAGCATTAGCTGCAGGCGCTACAGCATTTCCCGAACAAATCAACCAAATGGGCCCATTTGGGACCATGACGAACATGTCCAAAGGAGGATGGCAATCAGCACTCTCCGAAGGCATTGGAGCCGGAACTGACATCTATGCGCGGCGACTCTTAGACGCCATGAAAGAACTCTATTACGTGCGAATAGATGCGGGCACCTATTTCTATCTCTACAGCCGCCAAACCATCTCACTCGCCGATGCCAGAATTGGCGGATCCAGAGAGCAGCCGGCTCCATTGCAGCACCCAAGCACCGAAATAGTGATCCAATGAAAAACACCCACACCCTTTTGATGATTCCTTTTCTCCTGGTAGCCTGTGCCAGTCCCATTGAGCGAAAACCTCCGGTAAGTCTAAAAAAAGAACCTGATCGGCAGTTAGGCGGAACCTTCATTCCTCCGCAAAGCGAAGACATTAGCCTTCCTGAGCAAATAAAGAATTATCACGTCGGTCGCTACGTGGATCCCGCTGATCTTAACACCCTTCATGAGCGCCATACCATCTACCGGAGAGAACAAACCGGACATTGGAACTTGGCTGCCGCAAAAGGCACTGGCGCATCGCGATCCTACTATCTCACAGCCGACAAAACTCAGCAGGATAAGCAGCAAAGGGCTTATTATGAAGCAGCTCAGGAACAAGCGCGCTTAGCCAAAGAGAAATTATCCGGCACCGAACAAAGATTAAAGGACTTAGAAAAAGAAAATTCCGACCTGAAGGAAAAACTCCGGCCTTCGCGAATTTATGCCGATTTAACCAAACAAAATACCAATGAAAACAATGACCATTAAACTAGACGATAACGTCTATGAACCCTTCGCCACCGCCGCAAAAATACTGACAAAAAGCGGGATTACAATCTCAGTAGTTCAGCTTGCGGAGACCATTATCAATACTGAAATAAACGGCATGAATCCCACGACAATTGCTAAAAAATTCACCAAATCCATCGCCAATAAACTGACAGAGATCGATATGGAAACCGACAGCGAAACATCAGGAAGCGAGAAAGGTTACGAAGCATGAAAGAACGGTCTATTATAAATAGTTTATCACGGGATGCCCTGTTTTGGTTAATGCTCCGTTGGTTTCAGCGCCCTAGATACGAAGACTTTACAGACGTGGAATTAGAAATATATCACAGCGTCGAAAAGGAAGTATTTAAGCGTTTACGTATAGGTGACAAATCTCGACGCATAGAATTTGAAGAAGAAATTACGGAATTCTTTAAAAAATTGTATTTCGAACTGACAAAGATCGAAGGAGAACCGGAAAACGGACAACAATCAGCAAGCAAGAAACCTTACGAGACATGAAGGAAACACGGAACAAGGAGTCTATTACGATAGACTTCCCACAGAATGCAGCACGATGGCTGATATGGGATTGATTTAGGTCTTATTACGGACCAGATAACATAAAATTTGCTGCGTTCCGTAAGCTGGGCACCAAAACATTTCAACATATCCAAGACTTTTCACAGCAGGAGCAGATAAAGGCGGAGATTGCTGGTTGTTTTCGAAGTGTATTACCTCGCATCGTTCCAAGCATAACACCGAAGAAAATACATGAGCCTCATCAATAAATCAGCCGGCAAACGGCTATATCACAGGATTGCTGATAAATGGAAAATCCCACGCAGAATGCCGAGAGGATTCATGGCCGAACTGGAGAAGCTCGTAGAGTCCAAACTTTCAACAGAGGCCAATCAGCGCGGTATTAAGAAAAAAGGACAACAGGAATTTCGATTTAAGAACAATTAACTAGCTAATTTATGACATTTGAAGAGTTGCAACAAGAAATATACGGACGGACAGATGGAGAGCAAATAATCCAGTGGAAGGATTTTCATCGTCACCCTAATGGTGGAGGGTGGGTTGAAAATACCGCTTGCGTTGATAAAACAGCGGTTGTCGAGCCGAATGCAATGGTATTGTCTTGCGCAAACGTCAGGCGAGGTGTGCAAATCCGTGATAGGTCAGTCATTCACGGTTATGCATTGGCTGCTGGAAACAGTTGTATAAGCGAATCCTCTGAAGTATGCGATAATGCCGCTATCCTTGACCATGCAAAAGCTTCTGGTTTGTCTAAGATTGGCGGATCGTCAAAGGTTTTTGGAAATTCTGAAGTTGGAAAAGGCGTGACGATTACTGATCATGCACAAGTATGCGACTTCGCAAAAGTCCTCGGTTGGAAGACCAGAATATGTGAACAAGCACGAGTATCCGAATCTGTGATAATTACTGCGGATGAGGCTGTGATCCTAGGTGATGCCTGGATTCAGGGAAATGCGAAAATAAAGGACAATATCTACGTAGAAGGTTCTAAATGGACCGAAAGCCCTACATATCACAAGGATCTCGATATTACTCATTCTAAAGAAGGTCACTCTTCAATACGGAGGAGAAGCCATCCTCATACTTTTTGGTTAAGTAAAGAAGGAGAACAGTTTTTAAGGAGAATGGGATTAAGTATCTTAAGAATCAACGAATGCCGCAAGTTTGTTCAAATAATCATGGAAAAGGAGAAGCAGAAGATTGCTATCCAGGAACACAGTTCAGCACACAAACCGACCCAGAAATTTGGAATGAAAATGGGATAGCAACTATGAAAAGAACATTGAAACGAATTGCACCATTACAATTCGGTAAAATATTATCGATATTGTGTTGGAGTATTATGGTGATATGTGTTCCTACCCGTATGGGTATTGCACAATTCCATACACAATTGTCAGGACCTTATCCTGTCCCGTTACCTATCATTAGCGATATTATTTTAGCTATAATTATAGGAACAATAATAATTCCAATAATGTATGCGGCGCTAGCTTTTCCTGCCGGCATTGTGGCTGCTTGGATATACAACCGCTTCGCGAAATTACTCGGCGGCATTCAGATAGACATTGAATGAAAGGAAACATCAGATTTTTAAGTAAATAATAAAAATAGCTCATATGACATTCGAAGAATTAAAAAAGAAGGTACGCAGCTTACAAGGCAGAGAGATCAAAGAAGAAGACTTTCATCGGCATCCTAATGGAGGTGGATGGGTTGAGAATACAGCGAGGGTAGATAAAACTGCAAAGGTTGAAGAAAACGCTATTGTGTTAGACAGAGCAAGGGTCTACGGGGATGCAAAGGTCAAGGGGAATGGAAGGGTCACAGGGAATGCAAAGGTCTATAGGAATTCAGATGTCTATGGGAATATGAAGGTCTCTGGGAATGCGAATACTTATTAATGGATGTAACTATGACCTTCGAAGAACTAAAAGAAAAAGTAAGGGAGCTACAAGGAAGAGAGATAAAAGAGGCAGATTTCCATCGGCATTCTAATGGGGGAGGCTGGGTTGAGAACACTGCGAAGGTAGATAAAACTGCAAAGGTTGAAGAAAACGCTATTGTGTTAGACAGAGCAAGGGTCACAGGGAATGCAAGGGTCTCTGAGAATGCAGAGGTCTTTGGGAATGCAATGGTCTCTGGGGATGCAAAGATCTATGGGGATGCAGATGTCTTTGGGAATGCAATGGTCTCTGGGGATGCAAAGATCTATGGGAATGCAGAGGTCTATGGGGATGCAGATGTCTTTTGGAATGCAAGTGTCTATGGGGATGCAGAGGTCTTTTGGAATGCAAGTGTCTATGGGGATGCAAAGGTCTATGGGGATGCAATGGTCTATGAGGATGCAGAGGTCTTTGGGAATGCAATGGTCTCTGGGGATGCAAAGGTCTATGGGGATGCAATGGTCTATGAGGATGCAGAGATCTTTGGGAATGCAATGGTCTCTGGGGATGCAATAGTCTTTTGGAATGCAATAGTCTCTGGGAATGCAAGGGTCTCTGGGAATGCAATGGTCTCTGGGGATGCAATGGTCTCTGGGGATGCAGAGGTCTCTGGGAATGCAAAGGTCTATGGGGATGCAGAGGTCTATGGGGATGCAAAGATTTTTGGGGGAGCATGTGTTTCTGGGAATGCAGAGGTTTTTGGGAATGCTGTGGTCTATGGAGATGCTGTGGTTCGGAGTGATGCTGTGGTAAATGGCAATATGCAACTAGGTGCTAATATTTTAGAAAAACCAATTTCTCCGTCTGAGAAAACCGCCGAAGTAGCGGCTGCGGGATCTACTGATCAAAAGCCGCACACAGAAAACAAAAATAATACCATGACACTCGAAAACAAACCATTCAAACGAAACACGGTAATTGATGCGCAACTTAACGAATTCATTGCAAGCAATGATCGTTTAGTAAACTACGTCAAAGACCTTCCGAGGGAAGAGCTGGAACGCAAGTACCTTCTATCTAAGATGAAGGAAGAAACATATAAGAAAGCCTATGAACAGAAGGTGACCGACTTCATCAACCGGCCGGAAAATGCGGAGTTCAAAGAATCACTCACGAAGAGTCTTTCTTCGAATATTAAGGATGATGCAACTCGCGAGCGGGCACTTCTTAAAGAAGCGAAGATCCAAATTCACAAACAGGGAATCAAAATGTCGATGTAAGGTGTTCTAGTTGGCCCCCAGCCGACCGCTATCAGCTTAAATGTCATAGAACAATTAAAACATAGCTTATGGATATCGAAGAGCTAATATATAATAAAATCGTTGATCCAAATAAATTTCATCGTCATTCTAACGGCGGAGGATGGGTAGAGAATACAGCTAAGGTGGATGACACAGCCTTTGTCGGTGAAAATGCTATCGTTCTTGGTCATGCGCAGGTTAAAGAAAATGCTCGCATTTGTGATGAGGCGGTAGTACAGGATGACGCTGTGGTAGGCGGGTTGGCCTGCATAGGAGGAGAAGCCTTAGTGGCTGATTATGCCCAAGTATTGGGAAACGCAACTGTTTGGGGCATCGCATACATTCATGGCTCAGCAAAGGTCTTTGAGAATGCGGAAGTGGGCAAATCCGCAGAGATTTGTGAAGGCGCAGAGGTATTTGGATCGGCAAAAATATTTGGAACTTCCAAAATAACCGACCGAGCGCGGGTCTCCGGATCCGCCAAAATCGACGGCCTCTTTGCCCGATCACCTTACATCTGCGGCAATGCATGGTTAAAGGGAAAAGCGGAGGTGAAGGGCCGTGCCTATGTGAAGGGTTCAGAATGGGATAACAGTCCTCTTTGCTACGATCTCGGGATGTCTACCATTACCCAATCCAAAGAAGGCCACACCGCGTTAAACCGGCAATCTCATCCTCATGGATTTTGGCTAGGAGAAGAGGGAAAGAAGTTCTTGCAAAGGGCGGGATTTACCGATTCGGGAATCAGCGAAATTTACAAACATGTTCGAATCATCATGGGGGCTGAAAAGAAGACTCGGATCATCGCAGAAACCCGCCGGAATATTCGGAATGTCACGCAAAAGGTGACTCAGAAATTGGGAATGAAGATGTTGATGTAGGCCATGATTCTGATCGGAGGTCTATTCCCTCGGTCGGATGTAAGATTCAATTTAAACAAGATATAAAAATGAAATATTCCGTTTTGATTGCTGAGCGTCGCGGTGCAGCTTCAATAGATGATGCTGAGCGGGTAGTTGGAGGGCCTCAAACTTTAAAATTACTTCGCCAGGCAGGATGGTTGCGTCCAAAAATCCAAGCCAAAAAAGTGCTGTTATTTGATTATGACGAATGCCTGATCGCCTGGAAACGATTGGGGATGGAAGGGTACGAAGCACTCAAGGAAGCAGCCGAGAAAGCTGAATCTAAAAAGAATGCAATTTGTTAATAGCCGAATCCGCACCTTTAAAATGTAAATAATGTCTTTCAGTAACCCGAGGATCATCTCCCATCCATTTACTGATCTTTAGGAGACTTTCTCCCGCAATTGCTAATAGAGATCCGAATGTATGGCGCATGATATGCGGTGTGACCCACGATAGATTTTCTCCCAAAGTATGTCCCATAAAATTCAAATAATTCCGAAAAGAGCGGATAAAGTCGTAACGATAGCGACTTTTTCCTCGGACTGCATCCGGCGCGATACACCATTTTTCGGTCATCGGATAATTGGCAAGAAAATCGATAAAAACATCTGTCAAGGGGATCGTTCGTGCTTCCCTATCTTTTGGACGAAAAGTATCGGTTTTTTGGATCAAAATGGATTGTTGCTTCAGGGAAAACCATTCTGGCCGAGCTTCAATAATTTCATTTCGACGCAGACCGGCTTCAAATCCAGCGTGCATCACAAACCCAACCATCCTGGCTTGAGATTCCGGAAGGATTGCAGCGGGAAGCTCTTTCCACCCTTTCAGGAGAGCATCTCTCAGTCTCGGCTGACAGTATTCGGTCTTCGTCCCATAGTCCCATCGTCCCATCCGAATACTTGCTGCCGGATTGATTCCAATGACGTTGCGTTCCTTATGCAGAAATGTAAAAAAGGATCGGATGCACATCATATAGCCTTGTGCGGTGGATTCTCGGACTCTTTGACGCTCTGTGTTGTAAAACCGTTGAAGATCGATGCTTTTGATCGAAGGGAGCGCAGTACTTGTCCCAATCCAGCGGGCAAATCGCAGCAAGGTCAGACGTTTGTTTTCGGCGGAGAAGCGACTGAATTCATTATGAGAGATCTTGAATTTGATAAAAGCTTCAATTTCTCCTTCCAGCGTTCCTCCGAGTGCCAATTCTGGGCCTTCAATGATATCCAGAGCCTTACGAATGGCTTCTTCTTCAGAGCGGGTTTCCAAGGCAATCGTCTTGCGCACCCCGCCTCGCATTTTGGAAAAATACCACCATCCCCTTTTTTGATAGAGACCTTTTATTGCTACCATGTCGTTTCGGGTAGCAAATCAGGTAGCAAACCTCAATAATATATAGAGCTATATGAGTGTATATAAGGCAATAATTGGAGCGGGTGAAGGGACTCGAACCCTCGGCATCAACCTTGGCAAGGTTGCACTCTACCAACTGAGTTACACCCGCATTGTGTAAGAACTAATGATTAGCAATTTACTCGGTGAGGGTCAATGGGATCTTTCTCGCGTTGTTTGTGCCGCGACAAATTCAGTTTCGGGGAGAATAAACTTCCGGACGCGTACAGTAGCGCGTTTAATGGGAAATTCATCTAGTAACAGGGTGGCGATATCTGAAGCCAATGTCTCGATCAACCGGCAAGAGATGACGGTACAATGAGCCTGGATCTTTTGTACAGCCATTGCGTAATCAGCAGTGAGGGAAAGATTTTCTTTCAAAGAATCAAAGGAATGCTGAGTTTCCATTTGGACGTCAATGAGGAGGCGTTGTTTGCAGGATCGTTCTTTCTCCGATATTCCCACGGAGACGGCTACGGCTAGGCCGTGGATCTGAATGATGTCCTGTTTCATAAGAAGGCGCAAAAGGCATCGAGGTTCCGTACAATGAGATCCGGGGAGGCCGAGGCAAGTTTTTCCAGAGGATCGAATCCCGTAAGTACCGCAACGGACCACACTCCTCCCTCTTGAGCAGCTTCAATGTCATGGACCATATCGCCTATGAAGGCGGTTTCCCGTGGGTCCAGGTGGTGGGTGGTGAGGATTTCGTGGATTTTTACTCGTTTATCCGGCACATTCGTATAAGTTTTATCAAAAAAGCGCCTGATTCCAAATTTGTTAGCTTGTAGCTCAAAAAACATCTTTTGGATGGTGCTTAAGAGGTAAAGGCGACGCCCTGTAGCTTTGCAAAATTTCAGAATTCCGCGTGCTTCGGGTAAGAGGCACACGTTTTTTTGAATCGATGCAAAATATTTATGATAATTATTTTCTAAATGCTGTTCAGTAGCTTCCGGAAGATGTTCAGCGTAAAATTCCATGAAAGGGAGACGGAATTTTGCGCGAAATTCAGCAGCGGACATTTCGGGGCGGCCAAAGTCACAAAATAGGTTGTTAGTTGCTGCCAGAACGCAGATGAAATCGTCGGCAAGCGTGCCCGACCAGTCGAAAATGATGTTGCGGATCATACGTGGACTACGTCCATTTCCTTTAGGAAACGGTGAAGGAAAATAGACGTTATTTGTTGCACTACAACTCCCAAAAACTTGTAGATCAAAAGGGATTTTATTTGCAACCACGGGCTTCTAAAAGAAACTGACGAAGTCAGCAGCGAAGCTGGCACAACAATGTGTAGTTTCGCAAGGAATAGGACGCTGACCTAGAAACGAATTTCGCGGATGATTTTTTTTCCAAATCTCTTTTGTAACTTCGCTAGAAACTGGGATTTCCAAGTGCGGTCCAATTCATAGTGGACGGAGGGCTGAAATACCTGAATATGAAGAACGCCCCCCTTCAAGCGAACTGGGGTGGAATGATTGGCAAAGAAATCCCCAGCGATATCGCGCCAAGCATGAAGGACCGCGGTTTCGTCCAAACGTTCGCCCAAGCCGAGACTGGGGAGTAGTTTTTCGAGGATTTTTCCGACGCTCCGGCTCCGATCGACTTTACGGGGTGCTTCCGGTAAGCCACGCCATTCTTCCAATACTCGAGCTTTCAGGTTATGATCAGCCATTGCGAGAAAGGTCCATGTTTTCGCTAAAACGATGTTGGAGACTATTCCCCATCGTTTCCAATCGCTTCTACCGGACACCCCTCCAAGGCCTGTTGGCAAAGTTCATTTTCCTCAGGAGTCTCCGGTTGCTTAAATACGAAAGAATGACCCCCGTCATCGTTTCGCGTGAAATTGGCCGGGGCCGTCTCACGACATAGATCACAGTCGATGCACTGGTCATCCACATAATATTTTCCGGAAACGTTTTCCGGATATTTGTTACTGATATCGGCCATTAAACTCTTCTCTAGGAATTAAAATAAGAAGGAAGGCTGGGATTGCAATTGTTTTTTCTGCCCGTCTGGTCAAATTCTGATATTCTATGGCTACCTGTGACCCAATAGTGCCTAAAGAAGGTTGGCATGTTCTCCATCTTTTCTACCGCGTGGACCGCGTGCAATGGACTTCCTTTTCTGAGCAGGAACAGGTTGCAGCCAAGTCAAATATCACTGATTTGGTGAGCGAAATCCGCTCAAAACCAAGTACTCAACTTCTGACCTTGAGTATGGTGGGTACAAAGGCAGACCTCGGCTTTATGCTGACCTGTCCAGATCTCCATGCTGCTGACTTGGTTACAAAACAATTAACCGCCTCCCTTGGACCGGAGGTTTTAGTGCCAAACTTTAGTTGGCTGTCCCTCACGGAGTTGAGTGACTACGGCACCACTGAGGAAGAGTATGTCGCTCATTTGAAATCAGAAGGCAATCCGGATCCAAATTTACCGGAATTCCGGTCGAAGGTTGCGGATTTTCGTGCCCGAATGGAAAAGTACAGTAAAGACCGCTTATATCCCAACCTGGCTGATTGGCCTGTGTTTTGCTTTTATCCCATGTCCAAGCGCCGAACCTTGGGGCAAAACTGGTATGCCTTGGACTTTGAGACTCGGAAAGGACTAATGGCTGGCCATGCCCGTGTTGGGAGAACTTATGCAGGAAGGGTCCGGCAACTGATTACCGGTTCTACGGGTCTGGATGATGGAGAATGGGGTGTCACCCTCTTTGCGCATACGACCTCGGATATCAAATCGATTGTTTATGAGATGCGTTTTGACACGGTGAGCTCCGAATATGCGGAATTCGGCGAATTTTATATTGGGTTACAATTGCCTTTGAAGGAGTTGTTCGCAAGGTTGAATTTATAACGCCGACTTCATCCGATGCTCTTAAAAGCTTGTAGAGTAAAAAAGACGCAATTTTCAATCCGCGGCTTCTAAAAGAAACTGACGTAGTCGGCTAGGGTTTAAGCTCTTCATTGGTCATGGCATTGATGATTGAGAATTTTTCATGGTGGAAAGTGGGATCAGCTCGGAAACTCAGACGCGCAGCATAGCGGCGTTCGATGTCCAAGAGAAGTTCTTCGTCCTCCGTACGCAGGCGGTTGAGGAGGTCGGGATGCACGATGACTTTAAATTCATGCACAGCATCTCCATGTTTGCGCATGGCGGAATGAAGTGCCCGCTGGAGTTCAACACTCATCGTTGTGGGGCTTTTGACACAGCCACGGCCGTGGCAATAAGGGCAATTTAAATAGTTCGTACTTGCCAGGCTTTCCTGAGCGCGCTGGCGGGTCATCTCCATAAGGCCCAGCGGTGAAATAGGGAGGACGTGAGTGCGCGCTTTGTCGCGTTTCAGACGTTCGCGAAGCCGTTGGTAGACAGTGTGCTGATCTTTCCGGTTCTTCATATCAATGAAGTCGGCTACGATAATGCCTCCAATATTCCGAAGCCGCAGTTGCCGAGCAATTTCGTCGACTGCTTCCAAATTAGTTTGGAGGATGGTCTTTTCCATATCCTTCGTTCCTTTATTGCGCCCTGTGTTCACATCAATCGCAATCATGGCCTCGGTTTCATCGATCACGATATAGCCCCCACAGGGCAGCCATACCTGGCGTAAAAAAGCGTTTTCGATTTGTTTCTGAACTCCAAAATTTTCGAAGATGGGCTGTGCACCACTAAAATAATGTACTTTATTGCGGGCTCGTTTGGAAACGTGACTGATGAGGGTCTGCATGCGTTCGCATGCTTTCATATCATCCACATGGACGGCATCCACGCTGTCGGTCAGGAAATCGCGCACCGTGCGGTCAATGAGGTCAGGTTCCGCAGAAAGCATGAAAGGGGCAGGATGGTTTTTCATGCCGTTTTGAATTTCTGTCCATTGATCCAAAAGAAGGCTGAGATCTCTAACGAAAAATCGTTCACGCTGTCCTTGGCCAACCGTTCGGATAATGATTCCCATTCCCTCGGGAAGATGAAGCTTGCGTAAAATTCTGCGCAGTCGTTCCCTTTCCTTGGGATCTTCGATTTTCCGCGAGATACCACACTGATCATTAAATGGCATCAGGACCAAATATCGACCCGGCAGGCTAATATCGGTTGTTATCCGAGGTCCCTTGTTGCTGATGGGACCTTTTTTAACCTGCACCATAATTTCAGAACCAATGGGGTAGATGGCGGGAACATCTTTAGCGGTGATTTTTTTTCGGTTGACTGATTCCCTACCGGCGCGGACTACAGTTTCGATCTCATTGTCGAGTGCGGCGGGTATGGCATCCCAAAATTGAAGAAAGGCATTTTTTTCGAAGTCTATATCCACAAACATCGCCTTAATGCCCGGTTCGATGTTTCGGACCTTGCCCTTAAAGATGGCACCGACAATATGGCGATCGGTCTCTCGTTCCGAGGTGTATTCTTCAAGAATGCCGCCTTCAAGGAGCGCGACTCGTTTTTCCAGTTTTTCACAGCTCATAATGAGCGTGATTCCGGATTTTTTCTTATTGAGGCCAAAGAAGCGTTTTACAGATTCAATCATGGGAAATAAAAATTTAGGTTAAAAAAATGCGCAAGGGTGGTAGCGAATGGGGAGGGGGAGCAAGCGAAGCGGTTATGGATTTGATTTCTTAGGCTTGCTTTGCAAGAAGTCAAAAAGTTTTCCAAAGCCTGGTTTATTTTTGGGCCGGTTGCGGACATGGCCAGCTGCATCTGCTTCATCACTGACATCGGGTTGGGGGGAGGGTTCTTGCCTACGTTCTACTACACGAGAATCGGGCGGCGTAGCCGTATCGGCTGTTTCTTCGTCAACATTTTCGCTGCGTTCCGAGGCGGCATTCTGTGTCGTCGGCAGATTTTGTGAATAACTGACGGAGTCGACCTGGGAAAAACTACCTGGAGCGGGTGGAAGGGTGGCTAGTTGATGTTCCTGGCCTTTGTCCATATTGAAAATATTTTCGAGGATGTTGCCTACAATCGGTGCCGCAACACCACCACCGGATTTGGCACCCTCCACCATAACACATACAGCGTACTTTGGTTTCTCAAAAGGGGCGAAGGCAATGAACCATACTCGATTGTCTTTAACGCCAGATCTCCAAAACTGAGCGGTGCCCGTTTTGCCTGCGACGACGGCATCCGAAATGCGGGCTCTACTTCCGGAGCCTCCGGAAGCATTAACAACCGACCACATTCCTTTACGGACAAGTTGAAAATCATCCGCCGTAATCTTACCATCCTCAAGAAGATTCGATCGAACTTTTGGAGGTTCCTGAGAAACCACATGACCATCGGGAGAGACGATACGATCAATTAACCGCGGATAATAAGCAGTACCACCATTTGCAATGGTAGCGGTAACAAGCGCCATCTGAAGCGGGGTTACTAAAACAAATCCCTGACCAATAGAGACATTTGCGGTATAGCCACTGGACCACCTTTCCGTGGGGCTAATGTTCTTAAGCCATTCTGGACCAGGTAGGATACCCCCGGATTCACCGGAGAGAGGAACGTTGCTTTTCTCCCCTAAACCCAACATCTTTCCGACAATGTCAATTTGATCGATACCCGCAGCATTGCCATATTGGTAAAAGAAGGCATTGCAGGAGACTTTGATGGCATCAACAAGATTCAAAGTACCATGAGGGCGCATATGTTTTTGACTCACCCAACATTGCATATATTTGTTTCCATATTGAACCCCGCCATAGCAGGTGAAGGTTTTGCGTCCGATCCCACTGTGCAAACCGGCAAGTGAAGTGACAATTTTGTACGTCGAACCCGGTGCATAGGCGCCGATAGCGCGATTAGTCAATGGATTGGTCGTATCTTTGATTAGGTTGGTCCAGTCTTTTCCACTGATGGCAGGAATGAATTTATTGGGATCAAAGGAGGGAACGGACGCCATCGCAAGGATGTCGCCATTATTGGGATCGACGACCACAGCCGCAGCGCGTGTGACACTTCGTAAGGCTTTTTCAACAATGTATTGGATGCGCGCATCGATCGTCAGGTAAACATTGTTGCCGGCTTTTGGCGGCGTAGATGAGACTTCGCTTTCTGTCGCGCCCTTCACGTTACGCTGCAGAATTCGGATACCAGGGGTCCCTTTCAACCAGTCATTTGCATAAAGCTCGACTTGAGATTTGCCCTCTGTGTCCGGTTGGAAATACGTGTATTTTGCGGCTTCCTCCCGATTAATTTCGCGAGGCATCCCCACATAACCCAGAATGTGCGCTGCCAAGGATCCGTATACATAGTAACGGACCGGATTCATGGAAACTGTTACGCCAGGAAGGCCCACGTTGTTCTCGCTAAAACGGGCCATGGTATCAAAATCGAGATCTTGTCTGTATCTGAAGGGGACTTCGACATTGTGCCTATAATGGAGCTGAAGTTTCCGGGCGTTGAAGTCTTGAGCCAAACCCAGGTCCTCCAGCCGAGGAATGATGCTTTCCTTGACAATGGTAACCACATCGTCTTCGGAGAGATCCTTCACCATATTGTAAACTGTGGCGCGATAGGTAGTCTTTGGGGCGTGACCGTTGATCTGTTTATAAGTACGCACCGTGGCAGGCAGGTAAAAGTCCACATCAAAACTGGGTCGATTTTGGACAAGGGGGATCCCATTGCGATCGCAAATTTCTCCGCGCACGGCAGGGATGCGCACGGTTACTTGAGACCGTATGTTTAAGCGCGTACGATATTCAGCACCTTTAATGATCTGTACATACCAAAGTTTAGCTGTAACGGCAGCTAACGCCAGAAGGGTTAACCCACTCAGAAAGTATAGTCGAAATGTAGCCCTCCTCCGAAACATTGAACTTAATATCCTCGCGGGGAGCGTTGTGGACTCGGCAAGACTCGTTCAACAAAAATGAAAAGCGCCTCAAAAAGGGGGGAAAGCAGGAAAGCGATCACGGTGGGTACCAAAATCTTCCAAAGAATTGCTTCGTTGAAAACGATGCTTTGTCTCCGAAATGTGATCATAAGATATTGCAAAGTAAGAAGTAAAAATGTGCAAAGAGCACTTAATGGAGGGTGGATCCACCAGGCTCCCTTAAAAAAGGCCCTCCGCACTCCCTGCATAACAGTACCCAATACTGTACATACCACAATAGACGAACCTAGCGGAATTTCAACTTTGTCATGGATAATTTGGATAGTCGAGAGGTCGGTAGTCAAACCGGCGACTATAGCCAAGGCCAGCATCCCTGGAAAGGGAAGAGCGAGTGCTCCATAGGTAAATACAATGGGGACAAGGAGTATCTGAGCATTTTTCAATCCGGAAAGGGGTGGAAGAAAATCTTGGACTATCAAAACAATGAAGATCGAGACTGCTAAAACGAGAAACAAAAGGCCGGATTTCATTTTGTTCCAAGGACTACGAAGACATCCTCCACATGAGACAGGTCGACTGCGGGCTCAATACGCGCTTGGCCATCTAAGTCTCTGGGTTGAAAATCCTTGACAGTTCCTACTAGAATTCCGGAGGGGAAGATTCCGCCGCTGACTCCGGCTGTGTAGACCCGGCTGCCCGGTTGAATTTTAGCATCCTTAGAGAGAAAATTGAGTTCTAAAAGCGGAGCAGCAGTGCTTGACACGCGCGGTCCGGTTACGATGCCCTTCTCGCGGGATCCCTCGATGGCGGAGGCAACCTTACAATTTTCGTCGGTGAGGAGTAATACGGTCGAAATGTCCTTTGCAACCGTAGTGATCTTGCCCACAAGGCCGGTTTCGGTCAGTACCGGCATATCGGTTTCCAAGCCGTCCTGGAAGCCCCGGTTAAGAATTGCGGTGTTCCACCATGTGGCAGCATTACGAGAAATAATCCTAGCAGGGATTAGACGGAAAACCGATCGGTTGCGATAATTGAGCGCATTGCGCAGCTTGCGGTTATCTTCCTGCAAATCCTGCATCAGTTGCATAGTCGCCCGCAGCCGCGCATTCTCGGTGGAAATGGCATCGATTTGTTGTCGCAACTGATGGGGAGTTAATGATTCAAACGACCTCTCGGGAGAAATGGCGCGTTGGATAGTGGCACCCGTTTTGAGAAACGGTGAGAGCAAGGAAAGAAACTGTGACTGTACATTCCGGACAAAGTCCGCCTGCATACTGGCGAGTGCCGCTGCTGCAGCTAAGACGAAAATCAGCAGGATGACATTCACTTTGTTCATGTGATCTTTATAGAGCATGTTCAATTACGAGAGACATGCCGATTTGTCTGTTTGGAATACTCGTTCTGATTTATCTGATTCATTCAATAGAAAGGACAAACCAGCCATTCATCGCACGTACTGGTAAGCCATTCGGCGGATATATTGTATGAGTGTCGTCTTCAGATTTTTTCAAATAGCGGGTCCTTAGCCCCTTATTACTTTGTCTGTAGAGGCCACTTTACGTAAAAATTTCAGTTCTTGAAGGGCTTTGCCAGTACCTTCGGCAACCGCGCTTAAAGGATCTTCCGCGACATGAACCGGAAGGCCGGTTTCTTCGGATAATAACTTATCTAAACCACGAAGTAAGGCTCCCCCGCCAGCAAGGACCAGTCCGCGGTCAACAAGATCAGCGGAAAGTTCTGGAGGACACCGTTCCAGAGTGATTCTGACAGAGTCCACAATTGTCGCAACCGGCTCTGTGAGAGCTTCCCTGACTTCCTGAGATGAAATCGTGATGGTTTTAGGAAGACCCGCCACCAGATCCCGACCTTTGACTTCCATAGTGGTTTCTTTTTCCAATTTATAGGCTGAGCCGATTTTGATCTTAATTTCTTCGGCAGTACGCTCCCCAATCATGAGGTTATATGCGCGCTTCATATACTGCGCGATGGCCTCGTCGAGTTCGTCTCCCGCAACCCGTACGCTCCGGCTAAAGACGATGCCGGAAAGCGAAATCAGGGCGACCTCAGTTGTCCCTCCCCCGATATCAACAATCATATTCCCCGCGGCGTCTTGAACCGGTAAACCCACCCCAATTGCCGCAGCCATCGGTTCTTCAATCAGATAGACTTCCCGAGCACCCGCATGAGTCGCTGAGTCCTTGACAGCCCGCTTTTCCACCTCCGTAATCCCACTCGGCACGGCAATGACTACTCGGGGACGTACCATGCGTCGCCGATTGTGGACCTTGCTGATAAAGTGCCGGAGCATTTCCTCCGTGATTTCAAAATCTGCGATCACTCCGTCTTTTAAAGGTCGAATTGCAACGATGTTGCCCGGAGTTCGGCCCAACATGCGTTTGGCTTCATCGCCGACGGCCAGTACTTTATTTGTGCCTTGATGAACAGCTACCACGGACGGTTCGCGAAGGACGATTCCATGGTCTTTTACATATACCAAGGTATTTGCGGTGCCTAGGTCTATGCCAATATCATTCGAAAAGAACCCTAATAAGTTATCAAACATTTGTCATTTAAGTAAGAGTCTCATTACAGACACCAAAAAATTGGTTCAAACAGCTCAAAAAGCTTACTGTCAAGAGGAAACCGATCGAAGAGTGTAATCCTCATTCGGGATAGTCAAGGGAAACTGACTTTGCCAGCCAACTTCGTTGGTTTCCTTTAGAAGCCGATAATTACAAACGACATTTTTTTGATCTACAGGTTTCTAAAGGAAACGGACGAAGTCCGCCAGCTTCGCTGGTTTCTTTTAGGAGCTGCCAATTGAAAATTATGTCTTTTCGGACTACAAGTTTCTAAAAGAAACGGACGCAGTCCGTGATGGCTTGTCCCATTTCTTCGGTTCCCACCTTTTTAGTACCTGGAGTCCAAATATCGGCTGTTCGAAGGCCTTCACCGATAGCGGCTCGAACGGCATTTTCGATTGCAGATGCTGCTTGAGGAGCACCGAGAGAATATCGGAGAAGCAGTGCCACAGAGAGAATTTGCGCAATGGGATTGGCAATATTTTGATTGGCGATCTCGGGAGCTGTCCCTCCACTGGGCTCGTAAAGCCCAAATCTTCCGGCCGAAGTGATACGAATTCCTAAACTGGCACTGGGGAGCATTCCCAGCGAACCGGTGATTATCGCCAATTCATCGCTGAGAATATCTCCGAACATGTTCTCTGCGAGAATGACATCAAAACTGCGCGGATTTTTAATTAGCTGCATGGCGGCATTGTCCACATACAAATGATTTAAAGAAACGTCGGGATATTCAGTTGCCACATCGGTTACGATACGTCGCCAAAGAACCCCGTTTTGGAGTACGTTAGCTTTGTCGATGGATGTGACTCGTTTGGAACGTGAGCGGGCAGCATCGAAGGCAATATGCGCAATGCGACGGATTTCGCTTTCGCGATAGACCATCGTATCCACAGCAACTTTTTCGTTGCCTTCTTCGTGGATGCCTTTGGGTTCTCCAAAGTAAAGGCCCCCCGTTAACTCCCGGACACAGAGGATATCAAATCCATCCGCAACAATCGTAGGGTGCAGGGGAGAAGCATGCACCAGCGCAGGCAGGCAAATGCCCGGACGGAGATTAGCAAAGAGAGAGAAATGCTTGCGGAGAGGGAGAAGAGCAGCTCGTTCGGGTTGCTGTTCGGGCGGTAAACTTTCCCATTTTGGGCCGCCTACAGAGCCAAAAAGAATTGCGTCAGCGGCTTCGCACGCTTCGAGCGTTTCGGCAGGAAGGGCGTTGCCGACCACATCAATGGCAGCGCCCCCAACAAGTTTCTCAATGAATTCAAAGCAAAGTCCAAATCGAGATTGGATTTTATCGAGGACGCGTAACGCCTCCCTCATCACTTCGGGACCAATACCATCTCCTGCGAGTATCGCTATTTTAGTGACCATAAATTGAGACAAAAAAAGATCACAAACATAGAAGATCTTTACTGTGCTACAAGGGAATTGCTGACGCTCTGCAAATCCAGTTAGAGAACAAGGAGAAGAAAAAAATCAATTTTCTGAATGGTCCTGTCTTGCTGTTGTGGTCCGTACTGCTTCGATAAAAGCCCGCATTTTTAAGGGGTCCTTATTGCCCGGCGTGTTTTCTACCCCGCTGGCAACATCGACTGCAAAGGGGCGTACTGTGAGAGCGGCTTCTCGAACATTTTCTGGTCGTAAGCCCCCTGCAAGGAGGAAATGCTTCTCTGGGAAGGCGTGCACGATCTTAGCCGCCAGAGGAAGATCAATGAGAGTGCCCGTGCCGCCGTAGGCTTTGTCTGTGTCAGCGTCCAATAAGATATATGGTGTTGGAAAAGAACGGATCGTTTCGACCGCTCGGTCAAAATCGCTGATTCGGACCGCCTTGATCCAGATGGGAAAGCCCGATTCCAAGCAAAATCCCGGGGATTCGTCTCCATGAAATTGGATGGCATCAAAGAGGTTGAATTCCTGAAGCGATCGAATTTCGGTGCCAGTCGGATTGACCACAACGGCGACGTAGGCAGTAGCCTGTGGAAGGCTTGAAATGATCGCGACTGCGGTTTCCAGGGGAACATATCGCTTCGAGGGCTGGTAAAAATTGAACCCGAGAGCGTCCGCTCCCAAATTAGTAGCCGACAGGGCATCCTCAGTAGATCTTATCCCACAGATCTTTGCCTGGAGCTGTCCGCTCGAAAAAAAGGGCTTCATAACCGGCCGAAACTTTGGCTCTGGCTAACAATTAACTAGGAATCAATTGTGCGGGCGTTGGCTTGCTTGATTGCCTCATGGTGGGTGATCGGCTGAATGCGACCATCACTAGCCCGAAAGAACGAGCTGAGCATCCAGCTCACAATACTGATGATAATCGACCCAAAGAACGCATTCCAGAATCCGTCAACATGAAACGGAGGGATCAGCCAGGATACAAAGCGCAAAAGCAGCGCATTCACGACGAAGATAAAGATTCCCATCGTGATCAAAATAAAGGGTGCGCTGAGCAACAAAAGGACCGGTCGCACAAAGGCGTTGATAATTCCCAAGAGCAAGGCTGCCCCTACGAGGGCTCCCACCGAATCCACATGGATTCCCGCAACAAGCTTCGTAGCGATGTAAACGGCAATCGTGGTGACTACCCAACGAATGAGAAAGGCTCGCATATGGTTACAATAGCTTGGTCATTCTAAAAAATACAGTGTGTTTTTCAGTTTGTGTCTGCCTTGAAAACCAGTTCTCCGTCGGGATACTAATGTCTTTTCAACCCCTCCCCATACAACCAAACCCGATATTGATTTTCCTTCCCATTCTGTTTCAACCATTGGAGGAATTGCTGAGATTCTAGTGGTGGTGTAGTAGGCTCCGTTAGAAGCTGATCCACTAATTCGTCAATAATCGCTTTAAGTGATTCTCTATCATTCCGTGTCTTATTTCGGTTAGCAAGCCGAGTATTTTTGAGGTAAGACAACTGATCGTCAAATGTATCGTATTTTTCTTTAAATCCCTCGCGAACGCGAGGATCAACGGAAAGATCCGTTATATATATAGAATGGACACCGTATAATATATTTTTCTCTTGTTCCCTAACTTTTGTTCCGTGAAGCTCATAGAGGCAATTTTTTAAACGCCGAGAAATCTTATCACGTGCATCTATCGATATAGACGACGACTGAACATTCAGCATTTGCTTTCCAAAAGGCTTATTCTTCCAACGTGGATGTGACAGATCCGGGACAAATGAGAATAAACAGTTCTTAAAACCAGTATTGTTTGCAGGAGTTATTGATTGCAGTAAATTTTCGTGTTTATACCCCTCTTTTGCAGATGTTACATCAGGATATTTATAGCCACCACCATAGTTTGGTGGAATAGGATTCCTAATATTTCGCTTTCCGTTTTGCTTCCAAATAGTTAGGTAACTTTCCTGTGAGCGTGTTGGCTTTAAATTTTGCATCGATTTGTACAGCCGATCAAGCGGTATTTTACCGTATGTCTCGTTCCAATGGGCCAAAGTAACTTCTGAAGTCTTCGGATCGAGCCCGACAATTAAAGCGCCATGTTCGCACCATTCTGGTGGATTTGATTCAGTACGGGGCTTGCCATTCGAAGCAACGGGGAACACGACAAGTGGCGGGTTATTTTCTTTAAGGCATTGATAAATAGTGTCTCGAAAATTTTCTACGTCCGGGCAGCTCAATATTTGCGTTCCATAACCTATCTCTTTTGCAATTTCGCAAAGATCTTGTTTTTGCAAGACCTCACCTTGGACTGAATTATGTTCCTTAGCAATTTTTCGAACACTGCGTTCGCCGCTTTGTAAAGATAGCAAGGGAACATTTATAATTCCATGTTCTTTGGATTTGATAGCATCCAAATGCGCGAGGGCCGAAATCTTACAGTGTCCTCCGCGAGGCGGCGGGAAAAGTTTCTCATCAATGTTCAATAAAATGGTTTTTTTAGTAGATATGGTTTTTTTGGAAGTAGACAGATTGACATTGTGCAAAGGGGGTGGAGTGGCATTCTCGCGTCTGTTAAAATTTCTTGGGTGGGGTGAAGAAGAAGCGAAATGAGTATTAGAAAAATTCCCTGCGCTTACGCTGTTTGTTAGCGTGGACGAGGAATGCGGTTGTCTAAACTGTTCTAAACTATTTGATCGTCTTACCATAGTTCGCTTATACTATGTCTTATTTGGGATCCTTCGCGAAGAGAAAGAATGCGCATTTTTTACTTATTACCTGGAGCAACCTAAGAACTGGAAAATTCCTCGGGAAACTTATCCACAAAGCTTTGAGTGGGCCAGGCGCAGGCTTCTCCGAATGCGCAAATGGTTCTGCCAGCAATGTTGTCGGCCATCGAGCGAAGCGTGCGAGTATCTTCCGGATACTGCACGCCTGAGAGCATACGGGTAGTCATTTTCGCCATCCAGAGGCTGCCTTCGCGGCAAGGGGTGCATTGGCCACAACTCTCATGTGCATAGAACCGATTGATATTATTGAGGGCCCAAAGCATCCTACGAGAATCATCCATGACAATGACTCCCCCACTCCCGATCATCGTTCCTGCAGCCGTGAGATGAGCAGCATCCATGATCACCTCGAGCATAGGGACTTCACGTTCGCCTGACGGTCTTTTTATTTTGTAGATTTCTCCGGCTCGCAAAACCTTAGCTGAGCTTCCTCCAGGGATGACGGCTTTTAGTGTTCTGCCATTTTTTAAACCTCCACAAACGTCGTGGATGAGTTCTCCAAGAGTGACCGCGCCACAGGGAAATTCATACGCTCCCGGTCGATTGACATCACCACTGACGCAGAGCGTGCGGGTGCCTCCGTCGCCGGGTGTTCCCATCCGGGCATATTCCTCCGCACCCAGCCGGATGATGTGCTTTACATGGCAGAGCGTTTCCACATTATTAACCACTGTCGGCTGCATGTAGAGGCCTAATACAGCGGGGAAATATGGGGGCTTAATGCGAGGATAAGGGCGTTTGCCTTCGAGGGATTCGAGGAGACTCGTTTCCTCGCCACAAATGTAAGCGCCCGCGCCTTGATGGACGTGTATGGCTAAATTAAATTCGGAGCCGAGGATATTCTTTCCCGAAAAATTCTTTTGCCGAGCTTCTTCAAGCGCCCGGTTCATAATTCGAGTGGCATGGGGAAACTCGCAACGGATGTAGATGTAAGCAAGATGAACCCCTAGAGCATAGGCGGCAATCGTCATCCCTTCAATTAGCTGATGGGGATCTTGATGCAGAATGTAGCGATCCTTAAAGGTTCCAGGTTCGGACTCATCTCCATTCACAACAAGATAATGAGGCTTTCCGTCATCGGGTTTGATAAAGGACCATTTCAGCCCCGTTGGGAATGCTGCACCGCCACGGCCCCGAAGGTTTGCTTTTTTTACACTTTCCACAATTTCCTGCGGCTTCATTTCCAATGCCTTTCGAAGGCACTCATAGCCGCCATGAGAAAGATAACAGGCTAGATCGGGAGTATAGTCCGGCTTGGTGATATTTTCGAGAATGATGCGGCGTTCTTTGGGATGTGGAATTGGGGCAATGGCTGACACTGTTAGTTGATAGTTCGTGGTTGGTGGTTCGTAGAAGTTGGTAGTTCTTGGTTTGTAAACCGACCAATCTGCAATTGCTTCAGGATATCCGGCACATTTTCCGGAGAAATTTTCTCCACCAAATCGTCTTGAATCAGGCAAACCGGAGCGGTTCCGCAGCTAGCCAAGCATTCCACGAATTCGATGCTGAATTTTCCATCCGAACTGGTTGGAAGAGCGCTACTCTGGTGCTGATCACAACCAATATTTGTCGCCTTGCAAAAAGCCTCATGTACCTGTTCGCTTCCGGCCATCGCGCAGGGAAGTGTATGACAGACACGGATGATCACGCGGCCTGCCGCTTGTTGACGAAACCAAGGATAGAAAGTGACAAGCTCCAAAATATTGATGGGTTGCAATTGCAGCTTGACGGCAATCCATTCTATTGCGCTGTCGTCTATCGATCCAAAGTGATTTTGCCAGAGGTGAAGTATCGGCAGAGAAGCGCTTCGTGAGGAAATCGGATAGCGCACGATCGCCTCGTCAATACGTTCCAATAATTCGGAGGGAATGCGGTCAGCCTGAGAAGAGGAAAGCGTCATTTTAGGAATGAGAAATCATTCACAAAAGTGACGCACACGTCTACTCCATTATATTCTTTGGAAAGAACTTATAACGATTGGCTATGAGTCATGTTTTCAGGGCGAACGACCGTATCAAACTGCTCCGCGCTGAGAGAGCCCAACTCCAAGGCTGCTTCCCGCAGACTGATTTTTTCCTGATGCGCTTTCTTGGCAATTTTTGCAGCCTGATCATAGCCAATGATAGGATTCAGTGCTGTCACCAGCATTAAGGAATTTTCCACATAGGAGCGGATGCGGTCCTCATTTGCCTGGATACCGATTGCACAGTGCTCGGTGAACGAGCGAGAGGCATCCGCAAGCAAACGTGCCGAGTGCAGAAAATTGTGGATGATCACCGGCTTGAAAACATTCAACTCAAAATTACCTTGGCTGCCCGCAATCCCGATAGCGGTGTCGTTTCCCAATACCTGAACAGCAACCATCGTCAGCGCTTCCGATTGAGTTGGGTTGACCTTTCCGGGCATAATGGAAGAACCGGGTTCATTTTCCGGAATGGAAAGCTCACCTAAGCCACAACGGGGACCCGATGCCAACCAACGGATATCATTGGCAATTTTCATGAGACTACATGCTAAAGTCTTTAAAGCACCGCTAGCAAATACCAACTCATTGTGGGCGGAAAGCGCCGCAAATTTATTGGGTGCGGAAAGGAATGGAAGACCTGTCAGTTGAGCAATGTGCCGCGCGGTAATCTCTCCAAAAAGCGGATGAGAATTTAAACCGGTTCCGACTGCCGTGCCGCCGATAGCAAGCACGTAAAGCCCCGAAAGAGCCATCTGAATACGTTCTAAGTCCGCATCGAGCAGCGCCACATAACCGGAAAATTCCTGCCCAAGTGTCAGCGGAGTTGCATCCTGTAGGTGCGTGCGTCCGATCTTCACTATGTCTCGAAATTCTTCGCGCTTTGTCTCGAGAGCGTCACGAAGCTCGCGAACAGCGGGCATCAGAGTATTGTGTACTTCGGTGGCAGCAGCGATGCTCATCGCAGTCGGGAAAGTATCATTCGAGGACTGCGACATATTAACGTCGTCATTGGGGTGAATCGGTTTTTTTGTACCGAGTACCCCTCCGGCAATTTCAATCGCGCGATTCGAGATGACCTCATTCGCGTTCATATTGCTCTGAGTGCCGCTTCCCGTTTGCCAAATCCTCACTGGGAAATGATCGTTTAACTTTCCTGCGATCACCTCGTCCGCTGCTTGAATAATCAGACGAGCTTTTTCCTTGGGCAGCTTGTCCAGCTCTTCATTGGCGAGCGCACAGGCTTTTTTAAGAAGCCCCAGGGCACGGATGAGTTCTGGAGGCAAAACATCCTGTCCAATATTAAAGTGAATCAGTGAACGAGCGGTTTGCGCACCGTAATAGCGATTATTTGGAACCTGTATTTCCCCCATGCTATCGGTTTCAATACGATAAGAATTTGGCGCTGGCATTGATTTCAGTGTGGTAACTTACGCTACGCCCTTTTAGGGGCTCTGGGAGTAAAAAAACCATTTTGACCAACAAGGTTCTCGACAAGGACCCGCCCGTCCGGCAGAGACCTGCCCGTCTGGCGAGGACTTATGAAAATGGCAGAGGTGTGGTGGTAGGTGACGGTGCTGAAGGAGTGGGGCCGGGGGTGGGACTAGAGGATTCCAGAGAGGGTTGGGGCTGCGGACCTTCCGATGCTTTTGGCGAAGCGGGCTTGGGTGTAGTAGGAGCTTGGAGAGCAATGAGCTCGGAAACGGTGACAAATTTGAAGCCCTTGGCAATAAGGCCCGCGAAGACCTTTGGCATGGCATTTACCGTCGTGGGATGAATATCGTGAGAGAGAATAATATCACCCGCTTTGGTATGCGTGAGAATGTAATTCGCAACTCGCTCGGAATTTCGATACCTCCAATCCATCGGATCGACACTCCAGAGAATTACCTTCATCCCATATTTTTCATTCATCGCCCGGTCAAGATTGGCATTCGTAGCTCCATAAGGAGGGCGGATGAGTGTGGGACGAAACCCGGTGGCAGCTTGAATCGCCTCGTTAGTAGCATTCAATTCATGTTGGAATTTCTCCGAACTGCACCTATTTAGTGGCGGGTGGCTCCAAGAATGGTTCGCCACCTCATGGCCTTCGGCGTATATTCGTTTAACGATGTCAGGGTGAGCAGCGACGTTCTCACCAATCAGAAAAAAAGTCGCTTTGATGCCCCGAGCTTTTAACATGTCCAACAATTTAGGTGTTGAGACCGGGCTCGGACCGTCATCAAACGTCATCGCAATGTAGGGACCGGCTACGTGTACCGAACTGTAAACAAGACGCGGACTCGCAGGCTGAACTTCCTTGCCGGTCTTCTCAGGTGTTAATTGAGCAGACGTACCCGTCGGGGAAGTCAATGGGGGTGAAGAGAGAATCGGTGCTGGGGATGGCGTGGAAGCAATCACCATGGCCGAGGTTATAAGCCCGAAAACTGCGGCGAGGAAGGGAGGTTTATTCATGGAGTCTCAATATGAGAGCGTTCTAGATGGGGTCCCTAGATTGTCAACTGTTTGCTTCAATCAATTCGTCTTTAAATTCGAGGAGCCTGCTTTTGAGTAGTCACCCTGGCGGACCGAATCCACTGTGAATAATTTCAAGATGAGGACTCCATGCACAAACTGCGGACTGCGTCCGGTCTTTTTAGAATTGTAACTCAAAAAAAATATCGTTTTAAAATATCGGCTTCCAAAGGAAACTGACGAAGTCAGCGAAGTTAGAGTGAACAAAGTTTCTGCGAACCTAGCAAATATTAGAGAAAAACTAGCGGAAGCGGCTCGTCGAGCTGGTCGGCGACCGGATGAGGTGGGCTTGGTAGCTGTTTCCAAAACTCAACCGGTGGAAAAAATCCGAGAAGCAGTGGATGCGGGGCAGCGTATTTTTGGAGAAAACCGGGTTCAGGAAGCTTTTGAAAAAGCTCCTGTTCTTCCAAAAGGGCTCAGTTGGCATTTGATCGGGCATTTGCAAAGTAACAAAATACGGAAGGCATTAAATTTATTCGATTTAATTCACGGAGTGGACTCCGTCCATCTGGCTCAGGCTATCGACCGGATAGCGGCCGAAATGAAGATTTGTCCTCGTATTCTGCTGGAAATCAACGTCTCCGGAGAAACTTCAAAATTTGGGTTTGCGCCGGAAAGCTTACAAGCCTGTATCGAGGAGCTCGTTGCTCTTCAATGCGTCAAACTTGACGGTCTGATGACGATGGCCCCGTTTAGCCCTAATCCGGAGCATTCACGCCCCTGCTTTGCTAGGCTTCTCAAAATTAGAGATCAATTAGTGCAACAGACCCATTTGCCGCTTCCCACGCTCTCCATGGGGATGAGTGGTGATTATGAAGTGGCTGTTGAAGAAGGAGCTACACTCGTTCGGATCGGGAGCGCTCTCTTCGGAGAGAGGCGGCGCATCTAAAAAACCTCCGCTCAGGTTTGACATTGGGACAATTAAAAATTCTGGTTCGGCGGCTGCCGGATATCTACTATTTTAAAGATGCTCCGGAACATTGGGTCATGATACTATTCGTGGCCCACTGTATTTAGGTGTATTACACCCATTTCCATGATCAATTGGTTGTTAAAGAAAATCCTCGGTTCTAAAAATCAGCGGGAAATCCGCCGGATGCAGCCGGTAGTTCGGCGCTGCAATGAAATTGAGCAAGAGCTTCAATCACTTCCGGATGAAGCACTCCGTGAGAAAACCACAATGTGGAAGGCGAAACTCTCGTCCATTGAATCTCCGGACCGTCTTGCCAGCGAGCTTGAAGCCATATTACCCGAAGCCTTTGCAGTTGTAAAAAATGCTGCGCGGCGGCTCTGCGGCCGTTCCTTTTCCGTGTGCGATCAGCCGGTCACTTGGAATATGATCCATTTCGACGTCCAGCTCATCGGCGGCATGGTCCTCCACCGGGGTCGCATAGCTGAAATGGCAACCGGAGAAGGAAAGACCCTGGTCGCGACCCTGCCCGTATACCTGAACGCCCTTGCAGGACGCGGAGTTCACGTAGTCACAGTGAATGATTACCTAGCCCGTCGAGACTCCGAATGGATGGGACAGTTGTATCAATTTTTGGGACTGACCGTTGGCTGTATCCAACATGATCAGCCTCCCGATAATCGTCGAGAGCAGTATCAAAAAGATATTACCTACGGGACCAATAGTGAATTTGGATTTGATTATCTGCGGGACAATGGAATGGCGACCAGCCGTGAACAACAAGTCCAACGAGGTCACCACTACGCCATTGTCGACGAAGTGGACTCCATTCTCATCGATGAGGCGCGCACTCCCCTGATCATTAGCGGTCCGGCAACGATTTCCACTCACCAGTACGACCGTTTCAAGCCGCTCGTCGAGCAGCTAGTGCGAAAACAAACCATGCTCTGCAATCGCCTGGTTTCCGAAGCCAAGGAAATGGGAAGCACAGATGAGGCGGGCCGCATACTCTATAAGGTAAAATTAGGTCAACCGCGCAACAAAGGTCTTCTTCGAATGATGGAAGACCCCGACATGCGACGGGTGATCGACAAAGCAGAACTTTCTTTTTATCAAGATACAGAGGGTAAGGAACGGTTAATCGAACTCAAAGAAGAGCTTTTTTTCACCATCGATGAAAAGCAACATGATGCGGACCTAACGGAAAAGGGACGCAATTTCCTCAACCCCAATGATGTCAACGCATTTGTGCTGCCTGATCTTTTGACGGAATTTGCGGACATCGAAAATAACCCTGAGCTGGATGATGCTGCGAAAGCACGAGAAAAATCCCAACGGCAAGCGCACTGCGATGCTCAAGCCGAACGGATTCATAACATCGCTCAGCTACTGAAAGCCTACTGCCTTTATGAAAAGGATGTCGAATATGTCGTGGAAGACAACAAGGTAATCATTGTTGATACCTTTACGGGACGCAAAATGCCCGGCCGACGTTGGAGCGATGGATTACACCAAGCTATAGAAGCAAAGGAAGGTGTACAAATTGATCGAGAGACACAGACTCTCGCGACTATTACCATCCAGAATTATTTTCGGCTGTATGCGAAACTCTCCGGAATGACGGGCACCGCGGAAACCGAAGCCAATGAATTTCACGATATCTATCGTTTGGACGTGGCCGTCATTCCCACGAATCAACCGGTTCTTCGCAAAGACTTAAATGATCGCATCTATAAGACGCGTCGCGAGAAATATAACGCTGTCATCGAGGAAATCAAAAATGCCCATGCGCGTAAACAACCGCTCCTGGTTGGCACAGCCAGCGTCGAAGCCTCCGAATTGCTGAGCCGCATGCTGAAGAGGGAAAAAATCCCGCACACCGTACTGAATGCAAAATACCACATGCAGGAAGCTGAAATTGTTGCCCGAGCCGGTACTGCCGGAGCTGTCACCATCTCCACTAATATGGCCGGACGTGGAACAGACATCAAACTGGGCGAAGAAGTTGCTAACCTTAACGGCTTATATGTCATCGGCACCGACCGTCACGAATCTCGCCGCATTGACCGGCAACTCCGCGGTCGCTGTGCTCGACAGGGAGATCCGGGCGTTTCTCGATTCTATGTGAGCTTTGAGGACGATCTCATGCGCAACTTTGGCGCCAGTGAGCGGATGACCAAGATCATGGAGACCTTTGGGATGAAAGAAGGGGAGGAATTAGAACATCCCCTGCTCAATAAAAGCGTCGAAACCGCTCAAAAACGGGTCGAACAACGCAATTACCTCATTCGACGCCGTACGCTGGAATTTGACGATGTGATGAACCAGCAGCGAGAAGTCATCTACGGTTATCGCAATGAAATCATCGATGCCGAGGACCCACATGCGATGATTCTTGAAGTGCTCAGTGAAGCAGTGCCTAAAAAAATTAGGGAATTTCTCGGAGATAACACTGAAGAGAACGATTACACCGGACTGCTCAACTGGATCAATACCACGTTCCCATTGGCACTTTCCGCAGAAAAAGCCAATTTCAGTTCCCGCTCAAACGAGGAAAATAACGCCTATCTCCTGGAAACCATTCAAAGTGCCTATGAACGCAAAGTATCCCTGGAAGATCTCACTGCAGTAAAGGGATTGGAGCGGTACATTATGCTCAACGCGGTAGACCGGCTTTGGCAGGAACACCTGTATGCTTTGGATGGTCTTCGCGAGGCGGTTTATCTTCGAGCCTTCGGTCAAAAGGACCCCCTCGTTGAATATAAAAACGACGCTTATGCGATGTTTGTGGAACTCATGGACAATATCAAATTGGAAGTTTTGTCCAATCTGTTCCGAAGCACCACCAACTTACAAACCTTTGAAATGCTTCTCGCGTCCATGCCTCAGTATCTGCTTCGGATGGATCCGGCGGAAGCCGCCGCAATTTCGACGGCCCAGTCTTCCTCCACAACCCCATCAGAACCAGCTTCAGAACAACGAATCGAACTCCCCATTCGGCGTGAAGTACCCAAAGTCGGCAGAAATGATCCTTGCCCCTGTGGCAGTGGGAAAAAATATAAAAGCTGCTGCGGGCGGCGCGGCTAAGGGCATTTTATAGGTGTTTCGCTATAGTTCGAAAACGCTCTAAGCAAAAGTTACCTAATTTTTCAATTGGATTTGGATGCGGATCATGTTTTTTACTGGTCCTCATGCCGATAACGCCTGTTTCCAGTTCCACCACTGTTGGCAATTTGCCGCCTCAGACCCCCTCCATACAAAATCCCACATCAACAAGGTCTTTAGGGACTGATTCTCAATCGATTTCAACTGATAACGCTAGAGCACGTGTTGTGCCAGGGGATCAAAACGTACAAGTGCCTGGATCGTCATCAATTGGACGGATTATTCGTGGTGCACGGAATAATAATAATATCAATGCTAATAATGCCGCATTGTCGGTGATGACTCAAAACGCTGGAGCTCTAAATGCCATGCCACCAACGGGGCTAAGCGCATCGCTGCGACCAAGTGCACCACCAATGGAACCAAGCACAGGGCACGTAGATGGCCCCGCATCCCTGACATCAGGTGGTGCTGATTTGTCCGACCGTCCCAATAATGCGCCTCCCACCTATGATCAACCATATACTGTTTTCGAAAACATCCCAACAAGTCGACCTTTGGGCTCTTATGAAAGAGCTCTTTCGGCTCCTTCAGGCCCTCCAAATGCCATGCCACCAACGGGGCTAAGCGCATCGCTGCGACCAAGTGCACCACCAATGGAACCAAGCACAGGGCACGTAGATGGCCCCGCATCCCTGACATCAGGTGGTGCTGATTTGTCCGACCGTCCCAATAATGCGCCTCCCACCTATGATCAACCATATACTGTTTTCGAAAACATCCCAACAAGTCGACCTTTGGGCTCTTATGAAAGAGCTCTTTCGGCTCCTTCAGGCCCTCCAAATGCCATGCCACCAACGGGGCTAAGCGCATCGCTGCGACCAAGTGCACCACCAATGGAACCAAGCACAGGGCACGTAGATGGCCCCGCATCCCTGACATCAGGTGGTGCTGATTTGTCCGACCGTCCCAATAATGCGCCTCCCACCTATGATCAACCATATACTGTTTTCGAAAACATCCCAACAAGTCGACCTTTGGGCTCTTATGAAAGAGCTCTTTCGGCTCCTTCAGGCCCTCCTCCTGCTTACGTTGAAAATTCCGTCGGAAGTAGGCTTTTTCGTCCTGACCAGCACTCAGAACCTCCGCCTCCTTATCCCGCTGCCTTATTGAATTTTCGGGTATTCTGAGGACTTTCCAGCTTATTTTAACGAGGGACTCTCGTCTTAAATCCTCTCCATCGACCGCCGATGGAGAGCGAGTGAGAGGTTTAAGTGATTAACATACGTTGGTCTGCGATGCGAATTGTTTGCCTTCCATTGTTATTCTGCTCCCGCGGGGAGTATCTCGAGGCTAAACGGCTGGCTCCGTGGGACGCGTAGGGTATTGCAGATTTTACGAAGACTGCCCCCTGTTTTTTCTTGGATTTTTAAAATCATCTTGCGGCACTGAGCAGGGGAATGTTGCCCAGAATAACGGCTGCCTTTTAGATAACTGATGTTACGCAGCGTCACGTGAAAAGGGAATAAATTAGAGAGATGAAAAAAGCAGAACTTGAGTTGTACACGGACTATTTGATCAGCACCAGCGGATATGCAACAGCGACGGGACTATCTGCGATGGTGGATGGAGAAGTGAGCCATGATCAAGTGACGCGATTTTTATCGGAACGCCCTTACACATCCAAAGATTTATGGGGGGAAGTCAAATCTGCGGTACGAGAAATTGAGAGCGCTGAAGGGGTATTGATATTTGATGACACGATACAAGAGAAGGCGTGGACAGATGAGAATGAAATCATCTGTTGGCATTACGACCATTGCAAAGGGCGATCAGTAAAAGGCATCAATATACTCAATGCGCTCTACCACAATGGCGAGGTATCCATACCGGTTGCTTTTGAGATAGTGAAAAAGCCGATAGAGTTTTGCGATCAACAGACAGGCCAGAAGAAACGGGCCAGCGAGGTCACAAAGAATGAGCTATTGCGAGCCATGCTGGGCAAGTGCCTCGCCAATCAGTTAAAATTTCGCTACGTGTTGATGGATAACTGGTTTGCAGCGAAGGAAAACTTTGAATTCATTGTGGAAAAAAAGAAGCAATTCATTGCAGCGTTAAAAGGCAACCGGCTGGTTGCCTTATCGGTGAAGGAAAAAAAAGAAGGCCGTTTCACGCGTGTAGATGCGTTGCAATTAACCGATAAACAAGCTGTGCGCGGCTGGCTAAAGGGTTTCGACCAGGAGGTCCTTTTGGTCCGGCAGGTCTTTACAAACAAGGACGGTAGCACAGGTATATTAAATTTGGTTTGCAGCGATTTAACGTTTGATGGCGAGCATGTTACCGCATTCTACAAAAAACGGTGGAAAGCGGAAGAATTTCATAAATCGTTAAAATCCAATGCAGCATTGGCAAAGTCTCCAACACGAACGGTGACCACTCAGAATAACCATGTGTTCCTTTCCATTGTCGCCGTATTCAAACTCGAATGTTTAAAACTTAAACACAAACTGAACCATTTTGCGTTGCGCGCAAAAATCTTTATCAAAGCCACTCAGTTGGCCTATTGTGAACTTCTCTCTCTTCGCTCTGCGTAACATCAGTTATTATGTTCAGTGGCATATGCGTGAAAATTTGAAGCCCTTGCTCTTTGACGATGAATGTCTCGAACAAGAGCGTACACGCCGCCCTTCGCCTGTAGCCAAAGCTCAACGCTCGCCTGAAGCAAAAGTCAAAGATTCCTCCAAGCAAAGTAATGAAGAGGGTTTTCCGCTTCACAGTTTCCGCTCCTTACTCGAAGACCTAGCCACCATTACCTACAATATTTGCCATACTCCTCTTAATCCAAAGGCCAAGATCATCACAACCACCCGTCCTACCCCTCTTCAAGATAAAGCTTTTCGTCTCTTAAACCTGAACCCTGCATGTACCCAGTAATCACCACTCTATAAAATTTTAAATGCTCTTAAATAAATGAGTTACAGTAATTTTATTCCCAAAGTTCGGGTTAAAGGCAATATTTCCACCCCCCTGAGTAGTTACCAAACGCTTTGCTATATCTCTGTCTTTTTTCCATTTTGGACCTTTCTCTCTTATTTGACTGGTCCAACTTTTTGATACACCTTAGTTGCTAAATTTCACCATTCCAAACGACAACTATAGGGATAGCTCGCCTTGCCAAAAATAATTATCCTCACTCTGTTGGCCCACTCAAAACAGCGGGGATCTTTTTTTTCCTATACCGAGGGCTAAAATGCACGCAGCGACAATGCTAATACCTGCTCCAACTAGAATAGGAATGACATAACTGTGGCAGATATCAAAAATAAATCCGGCAGCTGTGGGGCCTCCTAGCGCTCCAACCGCTATGCTTGTGTACAAAATACCAATAATGCTACTAATATTTTTGCCGCCAAAGTAGTCCATGACGACTGTCGGAATGATTGCTATCCATCCCCCATAAAATACGCCGAAGAGAAAAGCGAAAAGGGCGAGGACTTCAAAGTTCATAGCAATCGCCCAAATGACTAAAGATGCTCCTATCCCGGCAAACATTGCTACTAAAAAAGCCTCGCGACCTACCCGGTCAGCGAGTCCACCAAGAAAGAAACGCCCAATGGTGCTGCCAAGCCCGATGATGCTCAGCAACATAACGGCTAATGCCTGTTTCACATGATGGTCTAACGCATATGGCACTAAATGGACAAAAGGGACAAATACCGCAAAGGAACCCAGAAGAGAAGCTGCATATAAAGCGGCAAATTGGGTCGTTTTTACCGCTGCAGCTACCGAACTCCCGTCGTGAGGATTTATAGGAATATTATTATTTGATGGTGCGCCATCTGAGGTAAGACCTAAATCTTCCGGATTGTTTATCAGAAGCAGTGCCGTACTTCCCCCAACAACCACGGCGAAAAGACCCAATATGAGATAAGCCTCCCTCCATCCCCACGTTTCGATCAACTTGGACGCAAGCGGTGGCATAATCAGCGTGCCAAGGCCAATGCCGCTTACTGCAAACCCTGACGCCAGACCTCGGTGTTTCACAAACCAACGTTGAACCGTACCGAGGCTCGGCACATACGCGCAACCCACGCCTATTCCGACGCCCAAGCCGTAGCCGATGTATATCTGCACCATAGAATGTGCCAGGCCGGCGAGAATAAGTCCCACCCCTAACAAAATCATTCCGCTCATCGCCATATAACGGGATCCCCATCGATCTGCAAGCGGTCCCGTAAAGAGGCCCGCTCCAAAGGTAAGAAAGCTTGCTAACGAAAAAATAATTGAAACCGATCCTCGCGAAGCAACAAACTCGTGCTGTATGGGGCCAATAAACGAGCAAAAAGTATAAGCGCTACCGAATCCCAAAAACGTGATCATACATGCTGCTGCAACAATGACCCACCCGTAGAACAGGTGGCTCATCGGAGAATATATTCTCATAAAAATTCTATTGATGATATGCAGAGAGCCTCTCTAGGAAAATTACGCCGCTGTTAACACCGGACCCGTTTGAGGCAAGCGCTGGCTTAATTTTCGAATGATTTCCACTACAATGTTGCTGGCCTTTTGAACTTGAGCTTCCGTGTTAAATCGTCCAAAGGAAAATCGCAGACTGCTGCGGGCCCGTTCGTGAGACAGGCCCATTGCCCTTAAGACATGCGAAGGGTGGATGGCTCCACTCGCACAAGCTGAACCAGCCGAGCAACAAAGACCGGCATTATCTAAAAGCAAAAGTGCCGTTTCAGATTCAATCGAAGGGAAACAGATATTGGAAGTATTCGGAAGGCGCTGAAGCTGATCACCATTGACTTCGACTCCCGGCACAGCCGTTGTAACTGCTTGTTCGAAGAAGTCGCGTAAATTGCGTACTCGGATACCCTCTTCAACAAGATATTGCGCCGCAAGTTCCGCAGCTTTTCCTAAACCAACAATAGAGGCAACGTTCTGCGTGCCTGCACGACGGAAATTCTCCTGATTTCCACGCAAAAGGGGATTAAATCGAACTCGCTTACCGATATAAAGCGCCCCTATGCCCTTTGGACAATGGAGTTTATGCCCCGAGAGAGAAAGGTAATGAATGCCTAGTTTCGATGGATGAACTTCAAGTTTTCCAACAGCTTGCACCGCATCGCAATGGAACAGGACGTTCTTCTCATTACAGATATGTGCAATTTCTTGAATAGGAAAAAGAACCCCGGTCTCATTGTTCGCCCAGAGGAGAGAAACGATGGCAGTGTCCGGCCGGATCGTTTCCTTCAAATACTGTAAGTCCATCTGTCCTATATTGTTAACTGGAAGCCAAGTAATTTCCATTCCGCGCCGGGCGAGATTTTCGCAAAGCTTCACTGTGGCGCTGTGTTCAACACCGGAGGTGATGATGTGACGTTTGTCCGGGTCCGCCATGCAGGCGGACAAAATGGCCGAATTGATGGACTCAGTGCCACAGCTAGTAAAAATAATCTCCTCCGGCTGACATTTGAGAAGCGATGCAACTTGCGCCCGCGCCCGCTCCACCGCATCCAAGGCGAGTCGGCCTAAACGATAAATGCTGGAGGGATTTCCATACTGCTCTGTCAACCAGGGCATCATTTCTGCAATAACTTGCGGGTCCACCTGTGTGGTGGCATTGTTATCCAGATAAAGAATTTCACCAGGTTGCGTGTTCATAAGTATCGCCGCATCCTACCCGAGACTGCTTTTTGATGCAACTAGCAGCGTTCCATGGAAAGAAAGCGTGCCTCGTAAATATGCAATATCCTGATAATAAAATGAATATGAAAACAACATTGTAGATCAAAGGATTTTATTTGCAATTACTGGCTTCTAAAAGAAACTGACGAAGTCAGCCAACTTGTTGGTTTCTTTTAGAAAATTGTAGCTCGAAAAAGACGTCATTTGTAATGGCCGGCTTCTAAGAGAAACTAACGAAGTCAGCGGAGTCAGTTTTGAACGTATATAAATATAGTTAGAATGGCTAATACCATCCTTGTTGGAGCTCAGTGGGGAGATGAAGGAAAGGGCAAAATTATCGATTTTCTTACGGATGATGCAGATGTTGTTGTGCGCAGCCAGGGAGGAAATAATGCCGGGCATACCATCGTCATTGGAAATGAGAAATACATCCTTCACCTGATTCCTTCGGGGATCCTGCGCCGTGGGAAAACGTGCGTAATTGGAAATGGAGTAGTGATTGATCCGATTGCATTAGTCAGTGAAATCGAAGGATTGCATGCCTGCGGAATCAAAATAACCCGGAATCTACTCATTAGCGAAGCTGCTCATTTGGTTTTCCCTTATCATCAGGCATTAGATGCACAACGGGAGGCTCTGAAAGGTCGCAACAAGATTGGCACCACAAAGCGTGGTATTGGCCCTGCATATGGGGACAAAGCTGCTAGGACTGGGCTTCGCATTTGCGATCTCATGGAACCGGCGGCTTTTGCAGAAAAGTTGGCAAAGCGAGTTCGGGAAAACAATATGGTTTTGCGGGGACTGAACGCAAAGCCTGTGAGTTATAAGCGGATTTTGGAGAATTATAAGACCGCGGCGGAGGTTTTACGTCCTTTTATTTGCAATACAGTAACTTATCTCCATGACATGATAGCCAAAGGAAAGAACATTCTTTTTGAAGGCGCCCAAGGAACCTACCTGGACCTGGATCACGGTACCTACCCTTTTGTGACGAGCTCTAATACGACTGCCGGCGGAGCATGTACCGGAAGTGGAGTCCCGCCGCATCGCATGGATTGTGTCATCGGCGTGATGAAAGCATATACTACCCGGGTGGGTGAGGGGCCCTTTCCCACGGAGAATGAAGAGCTCGGGAACATTCTACACGAAATGGGACGTGAATTTGGAGCCACCACGGGCCGCGCGCGGCGATGCGGATGGTTTGATGCGGTCGCGACTCGTTATTCCAGTATGATCAATGGGATCGACAAGTTGGCAATTACTAACTTAGATGGTCTGGATCAGGTAAAGACAATACGTGTCTGCGTAGGATATCGTCTGGAAGGACGTGTTATCCACACACCGCCGATTTTAGCGTCCGATGTGGAAAAGTGTGAACCGATTTACAAAAAAATTCCGGGATGGAATTGTTCAACCGCCGGCACTCAAACTTACAAGGAATTGCCCTTAAAAGCGCAAAAATACGTGGAACTGATAGCGAAACTGACCGGAGCAAAGTTGGCAATTATTAGCGTTGGGGCAAGCAGAGCGCAAACCATATGCGTTGAGGGCAATTAGCGTAATTTGAATCCCCTAAAGCAACCGAGCCTTCCAGTGAAAACTCCCGTACATGTTGCAATCATTATGGATGGCAATGGGAGATGGGCACAGCAGCGAGGGTTCCCTCGGCTGCTTGGCCACCGCGAAGGAGCAAATTCGATTCGGGAGTGTGTGGAAGCCTGTCAACAAGCCGGAGTTCAATACCTGACCCTGTACGCCTTTTCGTTGGAAAATTGGAAACGGCCCACGATGGAAGTAACCGGCTTGATGAGTTTGCTGGAAAGGTTTCTTCGGGAGAGGACGAACGAAATGGTTGAGAAGGGCGTTCGCTTGCGTGCCATCGGCCGACTGCAGGATTTGCCTGCCTCTTGTTATAAGCTCTTAAACAGAGCCTTGGAGCGAACAGTCAAAAATCGGGGGCTCACTCTGATTCTGGCTCTCAGCTATGGGAGCCGCGCAGAGATTGTGGATGCAATTAAGAGCATCGCACAAAAGGTGGTGGATGGCAAAATGCAACTGGATCAGATAGATGATCAATTAATTGAAGATCATCTTTACACAAAAGGCATCCCAGACCCCGACCTCTTGATCCGGACTTCCGGTGAAATGAGGCTCTCTAATTTCCTTCTTTGGCAATCCAGCTATACCGAAATCCATGTCACCCAAAAACTGTGGCCGGATTTTCGTGCGGCTGATTTGCAGATAGCTCTTCAAGACTATAATACCCGGCACCGTCGCTACGGAGGAGTGTAATTTATAGCTAAAAAACCTCATGAGTGACCAGCAAACAATCTTAGTGGTGGATCCCGACACGGATTTTTTAGCTTGGGCTAAACATCAACTGGAGACACCTGCGACCCAGGTGCTCACAGAGACGGATGCGGAGTCCACTTACAAAACATTCTGTTTAAAACAACCGGATCTTGTTTTTTCCGAAGTCCATTTGCGGCCGTTTTCGGGCCTGGAGCTTCTGATTCGCTTGCGAAAGTCCAATCCCAATGCGACAGTCATCTTAACCAGCGCTTTCGGCACTAATCAAAGCATCATCGAAGCTATGAAGTTGGGGGCATTCGATTTTGTTCGCAAAGAGCAGCTACCTTTCAATTTTAAGATGGTGGTGGATGCCGCTCTCAAAGCGACCGCTGAACTTCGGGCTGCCAGTGCATCGCCACCCCAATTGACACTGGAAGAACATCAGGACAACATGGTGGGCAAATCGGACGCTCTGCAGCAGGTCTTTAAAATGATTGGCAAAGTAGCTGCCAGTGATGTTCCCGTGATGATCACCGGAGAAAGCGGGTCCGGCAAAGAGCTGGTTGCCAGAGCACTTCATCACTACAGCTATCGAAATCACCAAAGTTTCCTGGCCATAAATTGCGCTGCAGTCCCGGAAAATCTTTTGGAAAGCGAGCTCTTCGGCCACGAACGGGGAGCCTTTACCGGTGCCAGTTGCCAACGAATCGGACGTTTCGAACAATGCGAAGGGGGAACCCTTTTACTCGACGAAGTAGGAGAAATGCCATTGCCCGTACAAAGCAAATTACTTCGTGTCCTCCAAGAAAAGGAATTTTCTCGCGTAGGAGGCAACCAGGTGCTCAAAGCCAATGTCCGCATCGTGGCTGCCACAAATCGCAACTTAAAAGAAGAAATCACCAGAAAAACTTTTAGGGAAGACCTCTTTTATCGATTAAATGTTGTTTGTATTCATCTGCCTCCCCTCAGAGCTCGCAGAGAGGACATTCGACTTCTCGCCGAATATTTTCTACAGAAGAATGCACAACAAAAGCATCGGCCATTACTGAAGCTCTCCGAGGAAGCCGTGAAAGTACTGGAAGCCTATCCGTGGCCTGGAAATGTGCGAGAATTAGAGAACACCATTCAACGTGCATCGTTATTAGCTACTGCGGATGTTCTCCTGCCGAAAGATATCCCCCTTGGCTTGGTCAAGGAAGACAGAGACGTCGATGAAAACTCCATCCAGCAAGCAGTGGAAACTCTTTTTGCCCTGGCAATAAAAAATCACGAAATCCAATTGCTTCCTTGGTTGGAAAAGGAATTTATTAGACACGCCATGAAGCATATGGCAAATCACCCGACTCAGGTAGCAAAGCTCTTAGGGATTTTCCTTTCAGAGTTTAAAAAAAATGAGTGAGTAGAATTATTACACACTAAGAACCATCAACTTTTACGAACCACGAACCACCAACTATAAAATCTTGGGTTTGGAAAGACGGCCGATTTCAGCCGCTGGCGTTTATTCCAATTGAAGATCGCGGATTCCGTTACGGAATGAGTGTTTTTGAAACAGTGGCTGTTGTAAAAAGAAAAGCCATATTAGCCCCAGAACACTTGTGCCGTCTTGAGGCAACTGCAGCGCTGCTGAATTTTCCAATCGACCAAAAGGCACTCAGTGGCTTGTCGGCATTTCTGGAATCCTTGCCATTCAATGAAGGATTACTTCGTGTGCATTGGACTGCTGGCGATGGCGGACCGGCAGATCCCATTTCAGAGGGCAGGTTGATCGTCCGTGGAGAAGAGACGCCAATACCAATAGGCTCAGCGCCTGTGCCGAACCTTTCTTTAGTTAGCATCAATACCCAGTTAACCGAGCAAGACGGCTGGAAAACGGGAAATTACCTCCTGCGTTGCCGTTTATTAGCTGAAGCTCGCCGACAGGGAGCAAATGAAGCGCTTCTCTACGATGATTCGGGATTGCTAGCGAGTGCCGTAATGGCCAATGTCTTTTTGATATCTGACGACGGGCGTTTAGTGACTCCCCGATTGCGGCCCGGATGCCGGAATGGAACGGTTCGCGAGTGGGTGATGAAACATTACGATGTGGAGGAAAAAGACATCGAAATGAAGGAAACAGCGTCAGCCAAAGAAATCTTATTAACGAACAGCCGATTGGGAGTTGCGGGCATCGCAAATTTAGAGGGCAGGAAATTGGAAAGGAGAGAGGAAAAGATAGGACGCTCGTATAGGGAGCTTTTCCATGGTCAATCTCCTTGATGCCTTATTGGGCAGGGCCGCCGACCAACCTGTATTAGCAGCCAAGCTTGCCCAGCTCGGGCAAAAAGAAGGCCCGATCTGTTTTTCCGCAGTTTGTGAAGAGGCCCAGCCCTTTATGGCTGCATTAGTGGCGCGTTCTGTAAAACATCGCCTTTGGGTGGTTTGTCAGGGAGTTCGAGAGCAAGAGGCATTCGCGGCGGAACTCGAAAATTGGTATCCCAAAACACAATTATTTCCGGAGTTGGAATTAGCTGAAACTTTGGAAGTGCCTCCGGACCCGGAGACTGTCGCTGAAAGGCTCTCATTATTGCGTGAACTTGCGAAAGAACTGCGGGACGAGGCTGTGGTAGTATTTCCTAAATTATTGGGAGACCTCGTACCGACGCCGCAGTCATTGGTTAACTTAGCCAGGTATTTAAAGGTCTGTCAGGAAATGGATCTCGGTGAGCTTGCGACTGAGTTGGTAAAGGCGGGCTACGAGCGGGCACCTCAGGTCTTTGCCCGCGGCCAATTTTCAATGCGCGGTGGAATCATAGATATTTTTTCATGGCAGCGAGGATTGCCCGTCCGTATTGAATTTTTCGGTGACCTGGTGGAATCCATCCGGGAATTTAACTTAGATTCACAAATTTCCACCCGGAAATTGCAGGAGTTTGAATGGTTGACATCGCCAAGTTCTGACATGCGATGTCCTTTACGGGACTATATCCATCAAGAGGATTGCACTTTAAGCATAGCGAGCGCGCAGGATGAAGCGGATATTTCAATTATAGCTCAACCTGGTTCGGAAGATGAGGTGGCTTTTTTTCCAGCGGAAATAGAACTTTTTCATCCCGGAGATTTTATTTTGGACGCAAAAAAACGGGAGCTATTTTTTAGCCGCATCCGGCAATGGCAAAGAGAAGATTGGTGCATAGCGCTTTTTTGCAACAACGAAGGAGAATGGGAGCGTTTTTGTGAATTGTCCCAGGAAAATGGGACAGATTCCCGCACATTTCTCGTTCATTACGGAGCCTTAAGTCGCGGCTTTATTTTTCCGGCAGGCAAATTGGCGGTCCTTTCGGACGCCGAATTATTTGGTCGTTCCGCGGCACTGAGAGTGCGCCGCCTCGCGATGAGGCGCGAACATCTCCGTGCCCACCGGCCAGTCGAAGATTTTGCTGCGTACGAGGAAGGAGATCTCGTCGTGCACACAGATCATGGAATCGGGCGTTATTTAGGACTCATGCGATTACCGAATTTCAATGGCGTACCCGAAGAGGTGCTGGCGATCGAGTTTGCTGATGAAGCCAGACTTTATGTACCCTTAACAGAAGCTTGGCAAGTGGCTCGCTACATTGGTCTGGGGCGAAAGGCGCCCAGCCTTTCTCGGCTTGGAGATTCCCAATGGCAGCGAAGTAAGGCGAAAGCTCAGCAATCGATTGCCCATTATGCCAAACGTTTGCTGGATGTTCAGGTGGAACGAGAAATCCAACCTGGTTTTGCATTTCCGCCGGATACCAAATGGCAGCGGGAATTTGAGCAGTCTTTCCTTTATAAAGAAACCTCCGATCAACTTCGCGCGATTGAGGAGGTCAAAGAGGATATGGAGAAAACGCGTCCCATGGATCGATTGATCTGTGGCGACGTGGGTTTTGGAAAAACCGAGGTAGCCATTCGCGCTGCTTTTAAAGCGGTATTAGGAGGGAAACAGGTTGCCTTCCTAGCACCGACTACCGTCTTAGCTCAGCAACATTGGCAAAACTTGCGAGAACGTTTCAGCGATTATCCCGTCTCTATCGAACTCCTCAGTCGTTATAGGAGCCAGGCCGAACAACGAAGGGTGATTCGTGAAGCTGCAAAGGGAGGGGTTGATATTATAGTGGGAACTCACCGGTTGATTTCCAAAGACGTCGAATTTGCCCGCCTTGGCCTTTTGATTGTGGATGAAGAACAGCGGTTTGGGGTGAAGCACAAGGATTTCATCAAAGAGCGTTTTCGGAGAGTCGATGTTCTCACGCTTTCAGCAACTCCGATTCCCAGAACCCTATACCTGGCTCTTATGGGAGCCAGAGACATGTCTCTTATTGAGACACCACCTCCTAATCGGCAACCTGTGGAGACGATCGTTTGCGGATATGACGAGCGTATTATTCGAGAAGCGATTCAACGCGAGCGAGAGAGGGGTGGCCAGGTATTCTTCCTTCATAATCGAGTAAAAACAATAGAAAAGGTGGCTTCTCGGATCCGAGAGCTCTGCCCAAATTGTCGAGTGGCTGTCAGTCACGGTCAAATGGAAGAAGAGCTGCTCGAAGAGGTCATGTCTACCTTTGTGGCGGGTAAATACGACGTTCTGGTTTCCACCTCGATCATCGAAAGCGGATTGGACATTCCTAATGCTAATACCATCCTCATTGATCGCTCGGATCGTTTTGGCTTGGCAGATCTTTATCAACTCCGGGGCAGAGTTGGGCGATCCGGAATTAAAGCGTATGCCTTTTTAATGGTGCCCCGAGACCGAGCGAATGCGGGCGATGCTTGGAAACGAATCAGTGCTATTCGACAATATTCCGAACTGGGAGCCGGTTTTAAAATCGCCATGCGCGATTTGGAAATTCGCGGAGCAGGTAATATTTTAGGCACCGCGCAGAGCGGTCACATTCTGGCTATTGGCTTTGAGATGTACTGCAAGTTGCTAAAACAAGCGATGGATAGCGTCCAAGGAAAAGGCGCAGCCATTACTCCATCCGATGCTGGAATACGTCTTGATTTTCTTTGCACAACCGAAGGCGAATCTCTACGGCAGGACTTGCTGCCCGCCTTCTTGCCTTCTCAATACATTCCGGATGCCCAACAGCGAATTCAAGCATATCGCAAACTGGCGGAATGTCTGGGCAAAGCGAACCTCACCAAGCTTCAGGTGGAATGGCGGGATCGTTTTGGACCGCTGCCTGCCGCTGCGCAAAATCTACTGGCCATTGGAGAACTCCGAATCACCGCCGTAAAAAAGAAAATTAGCATGGTGGAAACCAAGGGGGAAAAATTAATGCTTACCCGGAAGAATGATTATATCCTCCTGGCAGGTAAATTTCCTCGGCTAAAAACCACAGATCCTAAATCTAAGTTACAGGAAATCATAAAATTTGTTGAAGTTTTGACGTAATATAGCATGACCCCTATAAAATGACCATGCCTTGTCGTTCTTTTTCCACCAGACTTTGTTTCAACAATCCGTCCGTATCTGCAGATATGGCCAGCTTGTTAAAACAAACTCTGAAGAAAAAATCCCGGACAACTCATGTGTCATTTTATAGGGGTCATGCTATATATTTACTGCGAGGATAAACAGGACGCCAATCTTTGCCAAAGTATAGCAACTGTTAAGGTAAGATATCAAGCCGTCTGTTCATTGTTATAGTCCTGGATCTATGCTTAAATAGGTATCTATGGAATTTGTTGCTCTCACTTCATCATCGCGCGATACCTCATCACAGTTGCCATTGGAATCCGATGATAAAAGAGACGATAGCCAAAATAAATTTGGCGCGGAGCAAGACTTTTTAAACAAGCAAAAAAATGATTTTTCCAAGACGCGTTCGCTACTCGAAAAAATTACCCGAGCGTCTCTTAAAAGACAGCAGGATGGAGATGGTATTCGGAGGAAAATGCCTGAACACAAAAGTGAGCAGCAAGACATCGTGGAAAGCCAATCCACTGCTGTTCAACAAAATGGCGACAAATTAGTTTCCTTTGAAACTCGTGAGGATCAGAGGACAGATTCATTGCCGGCTGACGAGGATACGATCATTCCACAAGCGGCTGTTATGCAATCCAGAAGACGTAGGGCAATTACTCACCTTGAAGTGCGTAGCCAATACCTAGAAGATGCTATTAGAAAGCTAAAGACTAATGCCTCTTCGGACATTTCATCGCTACACCCTTTTATTACGCAGCTAGAACAGGAGCTAAAAACTGAGTTTCAAAAAAATAGACAAAATTACATTCCAATTACTCGAGCGTTACGCATTTTCATAGAGATAGATCAGGTGGAAAGAGGAGAAAATGGGAATTCTCAATCTCGCTTTGGGAAAAACCTTATTTTTTTACTTCAGAAATTAGAAGATACTAGAAATCAGGAGGAAAAAGAGGCAGCAAAAAAATTTATCGAATTGATAGCGGAACTGCCTAACAGAGCACTGACGGAAATCGGAGGAAAGGATGTTTCTTGGATTTTGAATGTCTGCTGGAAGTTGCTTCCGAAAGATGGGGCGATTGAAAATACCGTCGTCAGAATAGCGCATTGGATCAATCAGCTTTCCGGAACAAACCAGCTTCACAAGCTGAATTTTTTCGGAGACGACATTTTTCGCGCTTTTGATTTCTTTGGGCAATTCTCCGAAAACATAGAATGTCAAATGGCTATTGCGGCACTCGCCGGGCTTATCACCGAGAAAAAAAATGGGCAAATGTTTCTCGAAAAAATTCAGGATCCATTATGTATTTCATTGATCCTAAATGCATTAAATAAATTGTCCGGAAAGTACCCGGCTGTCGATACAGCGATTAAAGAGTTCGCTTCCTTTCTGAGGGATTTTCCAGGTGTTTTCGATAGATTCCGAAATGAGCAAGATATCTCACGCACTTTAAATGCAATTGGGAAATTTGCTGGAAAAGATCCGGATGTTGATGAGGTCATCAAGAAATTCGCGGGAATGTTTGAAGACTTTCCGGGAATACTCGCCAGATTTCAGTCGGAGCAGAGTATTTCAATGATATTAAATACATTAGGAAAATTATCTAAAATGTCCGCTAGGTGTCGGACGGCCATTGAATTATTTGCTGCACACCTCATTCAGAAAAATGGCGGCAAAATGCTCCTGGAGTCTTTTACTAACCCGCAGGATATCTCTCAAAGCATAAATGGGTTAGGTGTGTTAGTTGAAGATGAAAAAAGATACCCAGATGCCTACAAAGCAACGAAAAAATTTATTATATATCTCAATAGCAAACCGACCATCGTAGAAGCATTTAATTCATTGAATTTGTCACTAGTAGTCAATGTGGCAGGAAAAATGGCTTACGACAGGGATTGCCAAAAACTCATTGAGACAATCGCCAAGCGACTCATCGAAAAGAAGGATGCTAATAACGCATTGTTTTTGGAAGATTTCAACCAACAGCAGGATATTTCCCGGATTTTAAATGGGTTGGGTGCATTCGCTGGAAACCCAAAATGTCCGAGTGTTCATCCGGCTATGCTTGGGCTGGCAAGGCATCTGAAAAATCATCCGGAGATCTTCAATAACAGTTCTAATCCTCAAAACTTTGCCTTAAGCATCAATGCCTTATCTAAGCTTTCTCAAGAACGAGATTGTCGGATTGCCATTGAATTTCTTGCCGGGATCTTAATCGAAAAAAGAAACGGCACGACACCTATCGAACTCTTTGATGATCCACAGGATATCAGCTTAGTTCTAAATGGATTATCCAATTTGATTGTCAATGAGGAGTCAAAAAAATACCCGAATGCTTATAAGGCCATTGAGGAGTTTGCCAAACACCTGAAGAATCACCCGGAGATGGCCAACAAATTCAAGCATCGCCGCCAATTTGCCCTTACTTTAAATGCACTAGGGAAGCTATGTGCGGACAGCAAGGCATGTCAGGAGGTTATGAAAAGATTCGCCAAACTGCTGATCGCAAAAAGTGGAAACGATCAGATTTTTTTAGAAACTTTCGAAGATCAAAGACATATCGCTCTTATTTTAAATGCATTAGGGAAATTAGTTGAAAGACGTACAAATAACGGGGAAAACGGTGCGGTTTGCGTGGCCATCAAAGGATTTGCAAAGTTCCTTGTAGGCAATCCGGAAACTATCAGGATGTTTATTCCGTCAAATGTATCATTAGTACTCAATGCATGTGGGAAATTGGCTGATGATGTGGATTGTCAAAATCTTGTTAAGACTTTCGCTAAATTACTCATCGAAAGTAGAGGCAACGGAAAAATATTTCTCGAAGAATTTAGAGATCCGCAAGATATTGTTTTGATCTTGAACGGATTGGGTGCAATGGTCGGCGGGGCAGAAAAAAATGGGGATGTAGAGAAAGCCATCAAGGGGTTGGCTCAGCTATTAATCGAGAACCCCGAGATTCTCAACAAGTTTCAAGAGCGCCCTCAACATGTCTTCCTTGCTTTGAATGCCGTAGGAAAGCTATCGGACGATGTAAATTGTCAAAAGGTCATTGATACTCTTGCAACGTTGCTTATCAAAAAGACAGGCGGCAAAATGTTTCTTGAAAGCCTTAAAGATGCAACCGCTATTAGTTTAATCATCAATGGGCTGTCCACTCTGGCAGAGAAACTGGAACAATATCCTAATGTTGAGGCTGCCATCCAGGGATTCGTAAAATTAATGAATGACAATCCTGCAATTTGTAACGATTTCGATCCGCACTCGATAGCTATTACGGTAAATGCATTATCTAAGTTCCTCAATAAACCAGGAATTAATACCGCTATTCAAACCCTTGCCAGGCTGTTAAACGATAATCCTCAGATTCTAAACAAATTTAATTCTCATCAGAGTATATCATTAACATTAAATGGATTAGGGAAGTTCTCTGGTGATCAGGAATGCCGAAAAGCTATCGAAGCGCTTGCTGGGATTTTAATTAGGGTACAGGACAATAAAACACTTCTTGATGAATTTAGAGACCCGAGAGATATAGCGCAATGCTTAAATGGGCTGGCAGCGATCATCGAAAATGGTGAAAGAAACGGCGACGTTGGGGTGGCTATATATCCTAATGCCAGAGCGGCCATTGCGGGATTTGCCAACTTATTGAAGAATAATTCGACGCTACTCAATAGCTTCGGTGGCCAGATGGATATTTCTCTAACCTTAAATGCATTGTCTAAGCTAGTTGGTAAAGACCCAAACGTTAACTCAGTAATAAAATCGTTTGCGAGGCTGATGCTTCAGGGAGAGTCATTAAAAACCTTCGACAATCTTCAGAATATCAGCCTCACTGTAAACGCGTTGGCAAAATGTAAGGAAGATATTGATTGTCACGCAGCCGTTGAGGCCATTGCTCAGCTTTTAACTGAACAAAGAAATGGCAAAAGTCTGATCGAGTCTGACGTACCGCAGGGCATAGCCGTTAGTTTAAATGCATTGGCTTTATTTGTTAAGGATGGAGTAACAACCCAAAATATTATAAAAGCCATTAAAGGATTTGCCAGATACCTAAAAGACAATCCGGAATTCTTAAAACAGTTCGAATCTCCAATGCATATCTCGCTTGTCTTGAATGCATTGTGCAAGTTAGATGACGCGGATTGTCGGGAAGTTATGGACGCACTTGCCAGACTTTTAATTGAAAAAAGAAATAATGGTAAGTTTCTTACGAGGTATAGTGAAGCGGGGGATATTGCTCGAACCGTCAATAGCATGGCTACACTAGTTAACGATGTCGAAAAATACCCAGCCGCTCGCAAAGCGATTCAAGAGTTCGCTAAATTTTTGAAGGATCAACCGGAGATCAGTGATAGCTTTAAAACGTCGCGAGACATCTCTCTCACTGTGAATGCATTTGGCAAGATGCGTGACCCCGATTGCCGAATAGCCATTGAAGTGATCGCCGGCGTTTTGATTCGGAAAAATGACAATACGCCTTTTCTTGAAGATTTGCAGTCGATTACTCTAATTTTAAATGGATTAGCTACAGTAGCTGGAGATGTGGAGAAGTATCCCAACGCTGTGCGGGTTGTCAGCGGTTTTGCGCAATTACTTGCGACGCACCCGGAGATACTTAATGGGGCTGATGTAACCCCAATCTCGCTGATTTTTAATGCCGTAAGCAAGCTTCCAGATAACGAAGATTGCCAGGCAGCCGGTGAGTTGATTGCAAAGCTATTAATGAAAAAAGATAACGGCTCTATCTTTCTCAGGAAACTTAAGAATCCGGCGGATATTGCTCGGGTCCTGAACGCCTTTAACAGGTTTATAGAGACCTCTAGGGACTTTGAAGGAGTTGCCGTGAAGTTTATAGAATATATTCGGTCGCTCGATCTGAGTGAATTCGACTTCCGAAGTCTTGCTTCAATAGCTAGCCCTTTATCTGGTCTGCGTCCGGTATTAGCTGATACAGCCGTATCCTTAATACAAAAGATTGCGGATCACATCATTAATACTCGGAATAGATTTGAAAGTTCCGACATATTAAGTGTACAGATACTGTTTAAGGCATTAGCGCGTGTCAGACTAAATGAGCATCTCTTAGCGTTATTTAGATTGGTGAATACTCTTCCGGTAAGTGGTTTCAAAAACAGCGACATTGAAACATTAGCTAATTTATCCAGTAGCTTATTGCCGCTCCTGCAAGATAAAGTACGGAGCAACCTGTCGGTCGAAGAAAAACAGGTGATGGACTTTTTGCACGAAAAACTTTTACCGAATCTTCAAGAAAAGATTAAAAATTATTTTTCTCCCTCGACCGATCCATCTGTAGTCCAGCGTATTGGCCCCTCTGATACCCGCTTTCCGGTTGTATCATTCAGCCAAATATTAAAGGCCTCTTATCGAATTCAGTCGCTTCTAGAAGGCTCTCAGCAAGAAATTCTTAAAAATTGGTGGCAGAAATTATATCGTCAAACAAGCGAAGAAATTTTTAGCAAGCATGTGTCCGCCAGGGAGTGGAATCTTATTGCAGAAGATGTAGATTCCGATTTTGAGTTTGATCTGGATTCTTTGGTAGACGAATCGCGACCTGCCAAACCAACTGAAATTCATCCGGATCGGGTTTTTGACGAGCTAGCAGCCCAGCAAGGGCTATCGGCACCTGAGGAGGGTGATTCTGCCGCGCGGTCTTTGCCCGAAGTCACCATTGGAGGCAGGGCGGTTAGCACTCAGGGCGGTTTGGTATATTCCATTTTTGACCGATTAACCGGTAAAAAGTTGCCTATTTATTATGTTCGACTTCCCGGAAAGCTGAGTAGACTGCTGCTTGGTCAAACCATTTATATTAAGGGAGAACCCTATCGGTTGGATGGGTTTGGGGGGAGCTCAATGAAAAATGGCCGTCCAACGTTGGAATCAATACTCGATCCTAACAACGCTGACGTTGGAAATTCCGCAAATGGTCAATATGGGAAGCTCATTGCAGTTCCGATAAAAGAGGTTGTTAAAGGCAGCCCATTGATCGAGAAGCTTGTTAAAAAATTGTTTCCTTACCGAGAGAGTTTTTATTATTTTAAGCGAGCGCTGACTCCCTCTACTCCAAGCGTTGCAGGGACAAGCCCTCGTGATTTTGTATTAGAAGGAAGGTTTCGAATGGGAGTCCTTCCTGACAATCAGCCATCAAACTTTAAAATTCTTAATCAGCAAGGGCGAGAGATCAAGTTACGCCCTTATGACGGCGGTGGATTTATCAGAGAATCAGCTGCCAAAAAGATGCCTGGGTACAGGAAAGCCCTGGAAAAACACGAAAGGGGAGCAGCTGATTCCTCAAATAACCAGATTGGATCGGCAGGTAACCTGCCTGCGCAGGCCCTTCAGCATTATCCACGGGAAAATGGAGAAATTCAAGCCGTTGGACAAGAGGCGGCGCAAAAGCTTCAGGATAGAATTCAGCAAGATCAAGCCGAAGGACGCACAGTAACAGACAGTGAACAGTTCCGGTATATGACGGCCGGTAAGATAACTGGCTCCATGGGAATCGTTGTACCCTCTTCAGATGACGCGGTCTATGTTCCACAGCAAATGGGAGTACAATCGGGACAAAACATCCTTCTAGGTCGGGCTCCCTACGACAAACCCAATTTACGGCCCATAAACCATCAAAATGTAGAGACTTCTGGCGCCACCGCAGAGTTTTTGAGTCGAGCTTCTGCGCTGCAGTATACCTATGTTGGCAGACAGGATACGGTGAATGGAAGCCCTGATAAGCAAAATTATTTTTTTGCCAAGGGAGTCCTGACTGTAATCCCCGACGAATATTGGCCGGACGCCTATAAAGGCCAGGACATGGTGATATCTGCAGAGGACGTCAAGACCCATTCTGCATGGAGTCAAGAAAAACAACGTGTAAGCGAAAAAACTTTACTCACATCGCCGGGGTTCCTTGTTGCTACTGACAACAAAATCTATCTTCCCGGAGAACTCATAGCTGTTCCTCCCAAGCAACAAAAGATGCTGGATGGAGATTATGATGGCGACCATGTTTTGACAATTAGCGATCGGCCGGCCCTCTATGAATATGTCAGAAAATTCGAAGAGCAGAGGGGCGAGCAAACTTCTCTAAAGCCGCCTAAGACCCATACTCCAGCATTGGATGAGAACGGTCGCTATCAATATAGCCGAGCAGATGAGATTTTGGCAACCAAAAGTGGGGTATTAGAATCTTATAGCGGATTGCAAATGCAATTTCTTGCTCAGCCAAAGGCGATCCAAGAGGAGTACGCCCGACATGCTGTGATTGGGATTTTTGAAGGCATATCAGAGAAATTGCATAGCAGGCTTGCAAGGGAAGTGCAAATGCCGATGACAGGAAAGAATCAGGAGTTGCTCAATAAAATAGAAGAGGAAGCAAGTAGAACCCAAAATAGGGATCTAAAAAGTCTGTATCGAATTTTAGCAGCTTGGATAAATGGGGAACAACCTCCTGCACTCTCAGACGAACTAAAAGAGAGATTTCCTACGCTTGTTCATGAGTACAACCAAGCAATAAAACCTCAGACAAAATGGCAGGCGTTATTAAAAAGATTCCCGGTGCTCCGTTGGCCCGCAAAGAGTCTGCCTCGGTATTATCCGGAGGATCCAGTAAGAAGCATAAAAGATTTCCTCACACTAGGAATCAAAATGGGTACCGATGCCTATAAATCGAGAACAGATATTGATCTCTACCAACAAGAAATTGGCAGACTGAGGGGACTATTTCATAAGATTCCTGGAGCTGTTTTAAAGATACCATATGGGAAAGGAAGAGCACGTGGGCTCTCGGTTCAAAGTTGGAGCTTAGAGGAAACTCAGCGGGACTTAAGATCCAATCCAAACTTAGCGGGTGAGGTGATGGAAGTTGGGATAGAAGTACTCAATCGGAACCAACGCTTGCCACAACAAGTAAGCAACCCTAGGAAACGACCTGGAGGAAGACTTGAGGAACCACCTAGCAAGAGACAAAGGCAACCGATAGAGCCGACTGGGACCGGCGTGGGAGTAAAGAGAAGAGTAGGAGCCGATGATGATATTCCCCTCTCCACAAAACGGCCAAGAGGAAATGAAATAACTCCAGCGGGGACAACTTCTGAAACGGGAGGAGAGACGTCTCGGCCATCCAAGGATGTCAAACGCGTGATACTCATCTTGGAACCGGATGCATCGGATCCCAAGCAGCAAGACATTCTAAAGAGAGCGGCCGTAAATTATCAGAAAAAAGAAAAACAATTAGAAAAGACGGAGATCTATACTCTGAAATTAAACTCCAGAGGAGAGACAGAAAGCGTTTGGACATATTCTAATGGGGGTGCGCTTACAAAACTTAATAACCCTCAAGATCTTGGTATCCGTCACCTCGGCAAGCTCTTGGTGATGTCCCATGGAGGAGACCTCGAACCAGAGCAAGTAGGCCGCGCAACACAGTACTTTTGCAGAGGAGTAGAGGATTTAGCTCAGATAAACTTTGAAATTTGCAAATGGAGTGAAGATGCTGTGAAGAGGTGTGCGCGGGAAATTTCTTTGGTTCAAGGAGCCGCAGGCGGTCGTACCGGCATCAGTAGTAATGCAAAATTTAAAAATGTAATATTTTCTGCACCTGCCCAGGAATACAGAGAATATATAGGAGGCCAAGGCCCACTTCAGGGGCATCGGCTTTATGAAAAAGACGGAACACTGAAGCGTGGGGTGCGAGATGGAAGGCTGAAACTCGCTTGGGATCAGCAAAGAAAGGAGTGGATTTCAGAGTGGCACTCTACTGGAGGGGAAAGGAACGACAGAGTCACTCATAGTTCGGATCATGCAGGTCCTCTCGACAAACCGGTAAAGATAGTGGTGAATGATCAGGATGATAATCGTCTTGCTCCCGCTATAGTACAAGCGGAAAGATTTGTACGAGCGGGCGCTGATAGGAGACGGGTAGTAGATACAATAGGAGAGGATAGTATAGCGGCCTATGAGAGAGCGCAGGAGATCAAGCAGGCGAGTGAACTTAAGGAAGCCCTCAGAGCGCTGAGTAGCGAAGCGGAAGAACTACAGGGAGTTGCACGGAACCGAGCGTCTGGAGCGGACTATAAAACCAGGGGGCTCCTCTTAGTTGATAGTTTAAAATCTGGAAAACAAGAAATCGCCTTGATGGACCCTGATACCGGGGAAATAAAAAAAATTAACCTAGTAGGAATAGAGACAAGCAAAATAGAGAATACCCTGAAGAGCTATCAGCGTGTGATGGCGAAACTGAAGGAAATCTGGAGAAAACACATCAAGTCTGCGGGAAATAATAAGATACAAACAGCAATGGGATTTATGGGGGTGGGATTATTTATTCGAAACGCTCTGGACCTAAAGGATTTTGAAAACATGCCCGTGGGGCTGAAAATGGCAATCCTGTGGGGCGGGCTAGGCGTGATAACAGATATGAGCCAAAATCTGGCATTAGCTGGTGAATTTGGAGCCCGACAATCAGCCCGCTTCCTAAATGAATTGGGAGGCTTTACCAAGACAGCTCTACAAAAACTAAGAGCTGAAAAACTCTTTAGAGCAGATGCCATAGGGCAAGCTCGATTTGCCATACAAGCATTTCGGACACAGGGACTGAGCGTAGCCGAGGGAGCCATGAAAGCCATGAGAGCCCTAAACAACGCCCTGACCAAACTCAACATAGTCCTCATGGTGGGTTCCATGGGATTTGATGTCTACAACCTTGCCACAGCAAAAGATTCGGAAAGTCGTACACAAGCTGGAATTAACCTAGGATTTAGTTTGGGTGCGGGAGGAGCAATGCTTCTGCAGAGTGGACCCTTAGGGATATTCATAGGGGCCATCGCCATGACCTACAACGCAGTAGAAATGGCCAAACAAATGGTCAGACTAGAGAAAGCGGTGGGAATCGCAGCCCGAGACGAACTACTAGCATGGAAGCAAATGTATGAACAAGGGCCTAAAGAGAACCAGGGCGTACTCAACCTAAGCGAATACCGAATAAAATCCATCAACACGGAAGAGGGCAAAATCACACTGAGGAGCCCAAAAATACGCGGGATTCGTCCTCTAATCAGCTATGGTAGGGAATTACCCAGACGCCGCGAGCCTACAGTAGAACAAAACCTCTTTGAAACATTTGGAATACCCGAAACAAAAACGATTGAAAACATCGATAAAATACACACCATCCTTTTGCCTGCGACTGGGAAAACCAGGCGAATCACAGTCGAGGACCATATCCTCACCGAGAACCACCAAGCCATTGGAGGGAATAACCATCCCACCACAGAGGCACATAGAGAAATAGAAAGGACACTGAGAAGAAACAAAATTCTTTCTACAGATACAAGAGGCGATGGAACCATAGGAGCCATCAGCGTAGAAGACGTGGATGAGCCGAGTGACAATACACCTGCCCCCATTAAACTCTTTAAATGGGAAGGAAAATGGGTGGTTCGAGCCGGGGCAAATTACCTCTTTGAAACTCCGATAGATGGGATTCAGAGTACAATCCAAATAGAACCTGGAGCAGTAATCACCATAAAAGATCCCAAAAATATGGAGAGTGGCTCCTCCATTAAGATCATTGCTCCTGAAATGGAAATTTTTGAAATAAGCAGCCTAAAAATAGAAGAGAAAGATGGGAAAAAGAAAATAGTGCTTCAGCATGGAGAGAAGAGAGCGGAAATAGACATCAGCGCAGTGACGCATACTCGAATTACACTCATCAGCAAGCGAGGCATATGGACCATACCTCCCAATTGCAAAATTGACGATATAAAATTAAAACAAACTGCCTGGATGGGGCCACACACAACCGAAGAAGTCCGAAACTACCTCAGAGACTTATACAATCAAGAGCGTAGCGAAGATCTGATGACAATAGAACGTTCAGATGCACCACTTCCACAACCGCCGACCCTTATTCAGGAAGAGGAAAAGACAATAAATCAACCATGGGGTGTGCAGATAATTAAAACAGTCACGACAGCCAAAACCAAGAAAACTACGACCACAGAAAAGTCCTTCATTCCGAGACAAGTAGGTTTCAAATATAGTAAAGAGCACACGAAAACGGAAGAAATATCGACTCCTGCTCATGAGCCCTATCATACATGGGCAAAAGAACAACAGACACAATACATCAATCGGCTAAAAGACTATTATCAAAGCGAAGTAAGCAACAGCATCTTCTATAAAGGGAGATACATTGGAAATCCCTTAAAAGGGGGAAAAATAGTCGAGGGAACGGAGCGTCAAAATCCCTTCTATTACAACAGCAGTACGTTGATACGGATCGATGAATTTACGAACCAGGAAATTTGCATTCCATTGCCCTTATCACATCCTGATAGCCAAGTGAGAGGCGTAAAAGAAGAGGGAAGCCGGATTTCCTTCCAGTACGTAATTCCTTATGAATTTCAAGGAGTCAAGAGAGAGATGGTATTAAATTGCCATTGGGAAAGAGAGCAATTACAGTTCACAAAAGTAAGCGGATTGCTGTCGGTAAAAGCTGGAATACGAGGCAAAGTGATTGCGGGGACCACTACTATGCCAGTATCGGGAATAGGTCGAGCACACGTATCCATATCAGGCATTTTGGCAGACCTAGGAATTGAGGACCCCATTGGAACACAACAAAATGATAACGTGCAAAAGCCTTCCAACTGGATAGAGCGGGAAATTGAAGATGCGGAAAATGGCGAGATCACAAAAGAGTGTATTCATCCGGCGTTAAAACAAAAAATTATCATCAAAAAAGATGAAGAACTAGCAGCAGAAATATCAGAGGGAGAAGAAAAGGGATTGATATTCCATTCAGCGATACGGAAAACAGCTCTCTTTGTGAAAATTCCAAAGAACGGAGCATTTTTTAAGGATAGCCGCACAGAGACTCCTCGGGAAAAAATAGAAGATATTATGCTATCTAAGCATTCCGGAGAAGTATATTTGACTTCCGAAGGCGGAAAAGAACTCACTAAGTGGAATCCATTTAAGAATACGCTCAGTACACCACTACCTGTGCAGCTCCCCAGGCAGACAGAAAGTCTTGACCCTGAGACATCGGGTAATGCAGTAGAGAGCTCGAACTCAGCGGACAAACTCAAATTTCGGCCGCAAGGAAGCTTTATAGAAGAAGCACGAAGGAACGTGATCATCCAGAGAATACCTTACGGCGAAAAAGGAGCTACCACCCTTTTTAACTATAAAACCATCCAAGACAAACTGCTGTTAGAATCCGTAGGACCGCTTTCCGAGGAAGCTTTCCTACAATTCCAGCGAGAACTGGAACAAGCGAAAACAAACCAATTGATGACGAAGCAGGAGGCCCAGGCATTTATAGAACAACAGTTAGACCAGCCGTCTCCCACAACCCCCAGAGGTGCAGTGGTCAAAATGATTCTGCCCGATGGACAACATCGGATAGGATATGACACGAATCAAGGACACATTAAATGCGAGGTAAAATACGAAAATGGCAGGAGAGTGAAGTTAGAAATTCTTTCCGTTACATGGCTGCCAGGAGAAAATAAATCTCGTGCTTTTAACAGCGTGTTACTCAATGCACTCAAGATTTCCCCAGTAAACCAACTGCTGCTAAACACTGCTCCATGGGTCAGAATAGAGACCCCATCCGCCACCTATTATGTGAATACAAATAATCTCCGATTCGTGAGAGCCGTTACCGGCGCGGTCTTTGTAGGGGGAGGAGATACTTGGCTGACTGTGTGGGACCATATAGAAAAACGGCTCTATCAAGCGAAAGATATTCCCTTAAAAACAGAGCGGCAAATTACTGTGGCAATGACTCCCTTACTGGAAGACAGACCCGTTGAACTTGTTCCTCATAAGGATGGTACTCCTTGGATTCTTGCCGAAAATGGGCCTCTGGAGAACCACATCCATGAACTCAATCAAAAAAATGGGGAACTGGTTCTGAAGGCAACGGTATCTTTACAAGAAAATGGTGATGATGGGGAAGATTTTGATCTGCATTTGAAGGAAGAATTTTTGGTACAAGCGGAAGATCAAAAAAGCAATGATATGAATGCTGATAATCATGCGCCTGCCTCCAATTGGAGAAAGCGTGCTACAGATTTTATAGTCGACTGGTTTTTGCCAGTGTAATACACTAATAATGACCTGACCCCATTGCTCCATTTCTTCTACGCTCATTTTTACTGCCCGTCTTTTTGCAGACGGGCTTGCCACTGTTTTGCGTTTACTTCTTTCAGGATATGTATTTGCACCGCTTGATCGGCTACAAGCCATTTGAGTCTCCCATTTTCCTCTTTTCCAACATACGCACCATGGAAACACGAAACGGCAAACTGAAGAACTGCCTGCGAAAGCCGGATGCGGGAAATCCGTATGTCCGGTTTGACGAGGGGGGGAACCGTTAGACGGTCATTGGCCACTGCGCCTCTCAATCCGTCAACGGTTCTCTACTCTACCCATTGCACAGGGACCGCATGGTTTTTTTGGGTGCGATCGTTGCGGAAGTGTTTATTCCTCTTTCGTAGGAAGTTATATAATTTTTTGCTTGATCGTTGCTTAAATTTGCGATCTAACTTGTCCGTGGTAGTTCACTTGGCCTCGCCGGTTGAGTTCCCGGCGGGGCCGCTCTTCAAGAGCGGGTAACGGAGCTGGAAGGGCGACTTGGGCTTAACAGCAAGAACTCCAGCAAACCCCATCAACAGATGGCTTCAACAAGCCAAAACCCAAATCGCTACGTGAGGCAGGAATGTGGCTCACGGGAGGACAAATGGGCCATGAAGGAACCACCTTAAAGAAGGTAGCAGTTCCCGATAAAGTCATCACCCACAGACCGCAGCAGACATGTGATGCATGTCAGTATTCCTTAGCCGATATCGAAATATGCGAAGTGGAAACTCGGCAGTATTTGATTTGCCGTCATTACGTTACGAACTGACAACTGTAGTGCCTCTTGTCCTAATCACGAAGTTAGCGCCATTTGATACTGCAACCCATGCTGGGGATCTGCTTCTCCGGGACAGGCCGACCTGCGAGGACAGCATCGAGGGCGGCGCGGAGGTCTTTTCCCGTGATAGGAAGACCGTTTCCGGGAGTACTATCGTCCAAACGGCCGCGGTATACGAGTTTTGCATGCGAATCGAAAAGAAAAAAATCGGGCGTGCAGGCAGCGGAAAATGCCCGTGCCACCTCCTGAGATTCGTCGAAGAGGATCGGAAAAGAAAAACCGGCTTCCAAAGCCATTTCTCGTAGCATGTCAGGCGCATCTTCCGGGTATTCCTTTGGATCATTGGAGCTAATCCCTATGAATGTTGCACCACGCTGATAATCCGTTGCCAAATGCTGAAGTTCCTTTCGAACGTGGACCACATAAGGGCAGTGTCGGCACAAAAATATTACCAACAAAGCTTTTGCACCCCGTACACTTTGATCGGAAACAGATGTCCCTTTTACAACGTCTGTTAGTGAAAATGAAGGAATTGTCTGGCCAAGCGGCATTGAATGAGTGGCTATAGTTGGCATAATCTCAAGTATGCAGAAGGGTTACAGATTTTCAACATTTGCCTTCGGAAGCCTGTTGACCCGCCCACACTATTTGGTTACGCAAAGCGGGTAAAACATGATGAGTCCTATTCATATCAATAGAGACCGGGAAACTCTTGGCCAGTTCACATCCGAAGAAGTCTCCGCTGGCTTGGCATCCGGACGTTTTCGGCCCAGCGACCTAGGATGGTGCCTGGGTATGGAGACTTGGAAATGCCTCTCCGAATTTCAGGAGCTCCCACCAGCACCCGTAGAGGTGCCGCCACCGGTCCCGCAACAAGCACGACCGCTTACTAGTATTGAACCGCCGTGGGAAAGAAGATTTCGGCTTGGTTATTCACAAGCATTATGGCAAACAATCGGAAAGTTTCTGACAAAGCCGCGCGAGGCTTTTTCTAAGATGCGCACCAAAGGCGACTTTGTATCACCTTTGCTTTATGTAATTTTTCTGACGGTCGTGATGGGAATATTGACCCTTCCATATGGCCCCTTGTACAGCAATGCAATCAAATATTTGATTCAGCATCTCCCCAATGCAGGCGACTACCCCGCCGCGTTTTTTCAGTCACAGTCTTTGAATTTGGCGAACGTTGGAATGGCCATCGTACTGATGCCCGTTCTGGCCACCGTGGGGAGTTTCCTCCGAGCCGGTTTGCTCCACCTAGTATTATATCTTGTTGGGGGTGCTAACAAGGGATTCGAATCGACATATCGGATTACCTGCTATTCGGATGCCACCGCTGCAATTTTTCGGATCATTCCCTTTCTGGGCATTTTAATAGCAATAGTATTAGATTTTTGGTTGCTCATTGTGGGTCTGAAAGAGGTAAACCGAATTGAAGGGTGGCGAGCCGCACTTACCGTATTTTTCCTACCGCTTTGTTTTCTGGCTTTCATTTTGGCAGGCGCCATTTTCGTTGGGTTTTCTTTAGCGAGACCGCACTGACGGACTTTGCCGACTGCTGTCGGTTTCTCTTTTAGAAGCCATGGTATAGCATGACCCCTATAAAATGACCATGCCTTGTCGTTCTTTTTGCCTCGCTTGGCTCCCGCCAAGTCTCGCCCCTGTGAGAGGGGGCTGTCCGGCAAAGCCGGACAGGCTACCCCAGCCGTTCCCACGGCTCGGTGTTCCCCCAGACTTTGTTTCAACAATCCGTCCGTATCTGCAGATATGGCCAGCTTGTTAAAACAAACTCTGAAGAAAAAATCCCGGACAACTCATGTGTCATTTTATAGGTGTCATGCTATAACCCTACAGTTGTCATTTAGAAAGAAGAGGTGTAGATTTAAGGGTGACAGCAACAGCAGAGGAAACAATAGAGATATGGAAAGAGGGAATGAAGGAGATCCAGGAAAAAATCAAGCCGCTATTTATGCAGAAGAGAGTGGCAAGAAATGCGGAATTATTTTTGGAAGGGCTTCTAGGAAACGAACCACGGAAAACCGGATGGATGAGAGCAGAGGCAGCTGGGGATAAAGGCCCCTGGCGGCAACAAGCGATATTAGGCCGAAGGAGATGGGAAGCCGACCGACTCAAAGAGACAGTGAGGGAATATGTAATAGAACATTTTGGGGAGGAAGAAGGAATACTAGTGATTGACGAAACCGGATTTCTCAAAAAAGGAAAAGCTACTTGTGGAGTGGCTCCCCAATACACCGGCACAGTAGGAAAAATCACTAATTGTCAGATTGGAGTTTTTGCAGCCTATGTTTCCAGTAAAGGGTACGCCTTTATTGATAGGAAACTCTATTTACCCAAAGAATGGATAGAAGACCAAACACGCAGAGCAGCGGCGCATATCCCAGTTGAGCAAAAATTTTCGACAAAGCCTACCATAGCTCGGAAAATGATAGAGGAAACCATAGAAGCTAAAATTCCCTTTTCCTGGGTTGCAGCAGATAGCGTCTATGGAATTTCTGAAGTGACCGAAACATTACGTAAAACATGTAAGGGCTATGTATTAGGTACTACATCGAGGCGGCAATACTACTTGTGGGATAATAAAAAGGAAAGTGTTCGAGTTACAACAGCTGAGGAGCTAGCCAGTAAATTACCTGCCTGCCGCTGGAAACGCTTATCAGCTGGCGAAGGAACCAAGGGTGCCAGGCTCTATGATTGGGCTTACTTCAAATGGAACAATGTGGATGCCTCCCAATATAACAAAAACTACACTGGAATTTGGACTAGCGGCCTTCTCATCCGGCGCAACATCGAGGATGGAAAATGTTCCTATTACACTACCTGGTGTCCAAAGACAACTTCTCTCCAAACATTAGTCAATGTGGCAGGAGCACGATGGAGGATCGAGGAAAGTTTTGAAACAGCTAAAAATGAGTTTGGTCTTGATCACAACGAAACCCGTTCCTGGCATGGCTGGCATCGCCATGTTTCCCTGGTGATGCTTGCTTTTTCTCTACTGGCAATCATCCGTTATCGGGTGAATAACTCCACCTTACACAAAAAAAGCAGAACGCAGCTTCCTCCCTCAACAAGTCTCTGGTTTGCTGGTCTATCCAGGAAATTCGACGCCTTGTTACACGTTTAATCTTCCGATCTCTCCAACCTGCTTTTATCATCGCTTGGTCCCTTTGGCGCAGAGCTCACCAAGCTGTTGCTAAATTTTTTCATTCTAAACGACAACTGTAGGGATAGCAAATAAAATCTTTTTTTGAACCTGTAGTGTGAATGACGTTCATTTTCATTCAGCGGCTTCTAAAAGAGAAACCGACGCAGCCGGCGTCACTAAAATGGTTTTGGAAACAGTTTCTTGTGCGGCGCAGTAAATTTTTGTGGAAAAACGTCCTGCCAGTTTTAGTTCCTGATCCATCCGTTCGATTGCAAGCTCCGGCCGGTTGCAGTCCTTACTGAGATGGCCTAAAATGACTTGATTCAACGGTGAAGAGTCTGAAAGCTGCCGCACGACCTGTGCTGCGCCGGCATTGGAAAGGTGCCCATGGCGAGAGAGAATGCGTTGCTTCACTGCCCAAGGCCGTTTGGTATCCTGCTGGAGAAGAGCTTCGTCATGATTCGTCTCGATCAACAATCCATGAACTCCGCGAAGAGATTCCAGCACCAGGTGAGTGGCATGACCGAGATCAGTGAGAACGCCAAAAAAAACATCGTCATGTGCCAAGCAAAATCCAAGTGGATCAGCGGCATCATGAGGAACCGAAAATGGACGGACATCAATGTCCCCAATTGTAAATTCCGTGGCGTTGGTAAAAAGTTTACAGGAGATGTTGACGAGTTCGGTTTTTAGAGCCTCGGCTGTAAGCGGATTACAGTAGCAGGGAATTTCGTACTTGGTGCAGAATACGCGTAAACCCGCGGCGTGATCAGCGTGTTCGTGAGTGAGGAGCAGGCCACTGAGCGTAGAGGGGGCCACATCACATTGTCCCAAACGCGCCACGAGCTGCTTGGCGCTGAGGCCGGCATCTACAAGGAGTGCTGTGGAATCTGACTGTATCAGCATGGCGTTCCCAGCGCTGCCGCTTCCCAACACTCTCAAAGAAAACATTCCTGGAAAGTAACGTAGAAATTTTTTCGGCGTAAAGATTTTTGCAGTACAAAATTTTGATATATTCTTTTAAAATTTATTCGATGGAGCAGTATCATCGACTTCTTCGGTTGGTCCTTGAAAAAGGAAAGTCCAAATCAGACCGTACGGGAACCGGTACTTTATCGGTGTTTGGCGCCCAGGAGCGCTTTGATTTGCGCAATTCCTTTCCTCTCCTCACTACAAAGAAAGTCCATTTACGGTCGATTATTTATGAACTCCTCTGGTTCTTACGCGGGGACACGAACATTCGATACTTAAACGAGAACAAGGTCACCATTTGGGACGAATGGGCTGATCCATCCGGAAATTTGGGGCGTATTTACGGAGCCCAATGGCGAGATTGGCGGACGCCGGAAGGAAGTTCTATCGATCAGTTGGGGACTATTGTGAACCAAATAAAAAAAGATCCGGATAGCCGACGTCTTGTGGTTTCCGCATGGAATGCCGGTGAATTAGATCGTATGGCTTTGGCACCATGTCATGCGCTTTTTCAGTTTTATGTTCAAGACGGCGAACTGAGTTGTCAACTTTATCAGCGGAGTGGAGATTTGTTTTTAGGCGTACCTTTCAACATCGCCTCTTATTCTCTTTTGATATTGATAGTGGCGCAAGTTTGCGGTCTTCGCCCAGGCGAATTTATTCACACATTTGGGGACCTTCACCTCTATCAAAATCACCTGGAACAGGTGAATTTTCAACTGTGCAGAAAGTGTCGGCCGCTGCCTCAAATGCAGTTAAATCCAAATGTCCGAGAACTGGACAAATTTTCTTTTGAAGATTTCCGTCTCATTGGATACGATCCTCACCCTGCTATCCAAGCGCCCATTGCAGTGTGAAAGCAATTGTTGCCATGGCGGAAAACCGCGTGATTGGTTGTAAAGGAAAGATCCCCTGGCACCTCCCTGAAGATTTAAGGTTTTTTAAGGAAACCACATGGGGAAAGGTGCTGGTAATGGGACGCAAGACCCATGCATCTATCGGGCGTCCATTACCGGGTAGGAAAAATATTGTGATTTCACGGCGACAACAAATTCCTCTCTCCTCAGGGGTGCTCTATGTGCCTGACCCAGAGGTCGCCGTTCGCATTTGCGAAGACGTTGACGCTTTTGTCATCGGCGGAGAATCCATTTACAAGGCGCTACTGTCCTGGTGTGATGAAATTTTTGTGACCTATGTAAAGGGCTTCCCGAAAGGAGACACTTTTTTTCCGGTTTTCGAAAAGGAGTTTGATACTGGCGTCGTCCTTCGGGAGAATCCACAAATGAAGATTGTTCGTCATTCCAGAGTGTTGGAATCATCCAAAGTGCCGGAATTACGTTGAGATCTGGAGTCTTCGAAATCGCGTTGCGATGCGTCTCGAGTGCTGCTCTTCCTAGCCTTTATTTTTTCTGAGGTTGCCCGATTCCTTTTGGTGATATCATTTTTCTTGCGAAGGTGGCCTTTGCTTTTGACTGTTTTGCTTTGACCACCCCCGACGGTCACGGGAGTTCCCGCACTAATCCAATTGAACAGTCTTTGTGCGCTGCCAATTGGCATCCTCACACAACCATGCGAAGCGGGGTAGTTAGGTACACTGCTAAACCCATGGATAAAATAGTTATTATTGAATTGGACGCTATACGGCATCGGTGCATTGTTATAAAGTCTCGAGCGATGCATTCTGTCCTTTACCCCAACTTGGTATGACCCGCTTGGTGTGGGGCTCTTTGATCTTCCAGTACTGATACGGCTACTTAAAACAACACGGTCTCCTTCGTACGCCGTTAATGTCTGGTTACTTTTGTCGATGTGAACACGCTTTCCGCTAGCCGAATACGAAACACTGGTTCCGGCAAGTATCAAGGAGAAGCACAATGAGTATTTAATGACCTTAAACATAAATAAATTAATTGAAGGTGATTTTTCCTAAAAACAGGAATTCGGATAAAAAAATTCCCGTTGCGGATTTTCATGGGAAATTGTTGCATACGACCCTTTTCATATTTTTTGTTGGTTTGCTATGCCGTTCTGTACCGAGATATTATCGTTCGTGGGGGGAGCTCCCGGTACAAAACGAAGCATAGACCGATGTTGATAACTTTATTTGTAGTTTGGCATCATGGATTTGGCTCATTTTATTCAGCCATTTCCTCTAGGTTTGATCGCATACCGGGCCGTTTTCGGACGTATCGAGCAGTCCAAAAATCGCGTCAAATTAATCCTTTTCTCACTCACTTTTTCGCTATAAATAAAAAGCTAACTTCGTTAGTTTCCTTTAGAAGCAGAAATTGTAAACAAACATCTTTTGAACTACAATTTACGCTCCGATGTCAGCATTGAGCTGACTGACTTCGGCAGTTTCCTTTAGAAGCCGTCATTATAAATGACACCTTTTCGAGCTACAAGTTTTGGGGTTTGTAGTGCAAATAACATCCATCCATTTTTCATTCTATGGTTTCTAAAAGAAAGGGACGAAGTCTCAGAAGTCAGTGAGTTGAGATCAATGAAGCCGGATTTACCAAAAAAACTATTGCCATTTATCTGGCATATAAGCCCTTTGTTGTAACATTTGGTGCTCTTGCTTTGTTAACCGGATTTTGGGCGCCTATTAATAGTATACTGATTAAGTATATGATTGATATTTTGAGGGCAGGGCGTCAGGGCAACGTAGCCTCACATGTTTTTTGGGCTCTATAAAAGAATTCGTGGGTAAAAAATAGAGTTAGCAGGGGGGCTGGTGCCGCCCCCAGACCCCCGCACCGCTCGCCGCGGCAGGCGTTCAGGGGGAACAGGGGGGGAGCAGTGCTGAAAGGTAGCAAGAGGATCGGATCGGTTCCTTGGGTATTAGGGCGGAGCGTAAAAAAGAGGCTGGCGGCACCCAAATGGGTACCTATAAACCAGCCTCTGTGGTAAATATAACGCTTAAAAATGTAATGAGGCGGGTACATCCGATCAAGGGATTTGTCTATGATGCGGTGGGATGGGACGATAAAGAAAAGGGAGTTATCTTAGCAGAAGTACGTGCCAGAGAAGGCAGCCAGGGAAGATGCTCAGGATGCAAACGTAAAGGATCTGGATATGATAGACTTGCAGAGCGGCGCTGGCGCTTTGTGCCACTTTGGGGTTTCGTGGTCTGGCTAGTCTACACACCGCGGCGAATTGACTGCCGACACTGTGGGAGTCCCACAGTAGAAGAACTTCCTTGGGCTAGCGGAAAAATACAGCACAGCGAAGGCCTTCCGTCTCTTTCTGGCACAATGGGCACGCATGCTCTCCTGGGCCGAGGTAGCCAGAGTCTTCCGAGTGGGCTGGGCCGATGTATACGCTTCGGTAAAATGGGTGGTGGATTATGGCATTCAACATCGGGATTTAAGCGGCGTAAAGGCGCTTGGAGTTGATGAAATCCATGTCGGAAAAAAAGATAAGTTTTGGACACTGGTCTACCAGATCGATGATCACTGCAAACGACTTTTGTGGGTCGGGCGCGATCGTACTGAAAAAACTTTTGAGCTATTCTTCGAGGTTTTTGGCAAAGAGTTTTGTTCGGCCATCGGCTTTATTTGCTCCGACATGTGGAAACCGTATCTGAAGGTAGCAGCCCATTATTTGCCACAAGCCCTACATATCCTTGACCGCTTCCACATCGTTAAAAAACTCAACGCAGCTATCGATGAAATCCGCAGAGAGGAAACCCGCGCCCGTGCCCAGGCAGGTCTGGATCCCTTGCTTAAAAAGATGCGCTGGGCTTTCCTAAAAAAAAGATGCAATTGGACTAAGAGCCAACGTGCTGGCATGCGGGCAATTCGAGGCTCTGCTTTACGCACCCTGCGCGCCTTTCTCTTAGTGGAAACTTTCCAACACTTTTGGACCTATCGCTCTCCTACCTGGGCTGCTAAATTCCTGGATGCTTGGTGCACTAAAATTACTCGAAGTCACCTGGAGCCTCTTAAAAAAGTTGCCCGTACTCTCACCTCTCACCGCTCTCTTCTTTTAAATTACTTTCAGGCTAAAGGCCAATATTCCAGCGGTGTCGTTGAAGGGCTTAACGCCAAGGTGAAATTAACTCTAAAACGGAGTTATGCGTTTCGTACCGCTGATGCTCGTGAAGTTGCTCTTTACCATACCCTTGCTAATTTGCCTGAACCAATTTTTACCCACAGTTTTTTTTAGGCAGCCGTTTTTTGGCCGGCCGTATTCTTTGTTTTGAATTTTGAGTTCCACAGTCTCTGCTGGAGGGGGATGGCATATTTGAACTACAAATTTCGACCATTGATAAAAAATCAAATCATCAGTGAGACTTTTGAATATGTTCATGGACAAACACAGCAATTTTTTCAAGACAACTTAGCTGGGCGCATTGCGAATCAAATCAATACTCGTGATCGCACACCGGCTCTCAACACTTTTGCACATGGATCGTATTTTAGTTTTTGACCAGGGGAAGATTGTCGAAGACGGCTCACATGAAGCACTACTGACTCAAGGAGGACTTTACAAGCCGCTTTGGGACGCTCAAGTCGGTGGCTTTCTCCCTGACCAGAAGGTGGAAGACGAGCCTCTGGCGCAGGAGGGAGAAAAAAATAGAGCGATGTAGGCCTTCTTTCTTCTCGCGCCGCTCATGCGTCCTGTGATAACAGGCTAGCCGGTCCGGACTTTCTTCATGTTTAACGTTATTCGCAAACATCAGCGGGTTCTCATGCTGATTGTGGTCATTCTGACGATCCTCGCATTCACCTTTTTCTACACTCGCACCGATTCCGTTCAGAATGGAGCAGATGGGCTGGGGAAGGTATACGGCCGCACACTCACCCAAACGGACATTCAACGGCTGGCTGAGAATTACCGGATTGCCCATGCACTGGGCCTTTCCGACTTACTCGAGTCTCTCGGCAGTCTGGTCCGCAATGAACCCGCTGCCCTGAGCAATTTTATATTGAATCAGCTGATCGTTACACATGAGGCTAAATCACTCGGAATTGAGCCCCAAGATGATCAGGTAGCGCATGCTATCGCTGAACGCCCGATTTTCCAAACGGATGGGCACTTTGATGCCTCCAAGTATCACAATTTTATTCAAGATTACTTACAGCCAAGGGGAATCAGGGAACAGCAATTAGAAGAACTCGTGCGTGAATCCCTACGAGTTACGACCATTTGGAAAATTGTGACCAGCTCGGTAGCCGTTTCCGATCAGGAAATTCGGAATGCATTTCGCGGCTATCAAAAACAGGATCTTCAAGTGATCAAATTCGATTTGTCACAGTATACAGCCAAGGTTTCGGTTCCTGAAGAGGAAGTTACACGTTTGTACGAAAAAGAAGCTGCCCGTCTGAATTCTCCGGAGACGCGAACTATACGTTATGTCATATTTGAGGTGCCAAAAGAAAAAGAGCTCCTGGTTGGCAAGGAAAAGGTGGAGGCTATTCAGGCAGTTGCTAACCAGGCTTCCGCTTTTGCTGAATCACTTTTGCAACAGAAAATCTCATTGGATGAAGCTGCTCATAAGGTCGGCTTTACCGTGAACACATCGTTGCCGTTCGACAGGATAGGTACCGGATCGGGAGCGGAGAATTTCCAGGGAGATCTCCCAAAATTAACGTCAGCCATTTTTCAATTGACTCAGAAGCAGCCCCATAGCGAGGCATTGGAAGGCGCTAACAAACTGCGCTTTTATGTTTGCGAGTTGGCTTCAGTCACTCCTTCAAGGCCGCTGACATTTGAGGAAGCTCGCCCACAACTCGTGGAGGTCCTTCGTCAACAAGCTGCGACAAAGTTACTCTACGATGAGGGACAAGCGGCGCTGACATCCATTACCCAAAAGATCCGTGAAGGAGAGTCCCTGCAGACATCCGCAGGTGCTGTGGGCGCCAAGGCTCAGGAGATTCCGGACACTGCCTTGTATTCCACTTCTTCACCTGAAGATGTTCTATACAATGAGGTTGCCATGTTTCTTTCTCCGGGGCAAATGAGTGCCCTCCAGCCCTCGGTTGAGGGGGCCTTTGCGATTTTTTTACAAAAACGTGCGGCAATAAACCCTTCGGAACTGGCCCAAAAAAAAGAGATGCTTAAAACTCAACTTTTGAAGAGTAAGCAAACGCTTCTTTTCTTCGAATGGCTCCGGACCGTGCGGAAAAAAGCGAATATTCGCATTAACCAACCAGGGACTTAAGTTTTTGTAGGGAATGAATTATGGACGAAAAATCGGAGCAGCTTGAAGAATTATTTGATGCAGCCAATGACGATATCGCTCTGGGAGACTTAGAGGCCGCCGCGGAGAAATACCGGCGTTGCGTAGAGATGCAGCCGGACTATTTTGATGCCTGGCATGCCTTAGGAATGGTGCTTATGAAACTGGGAAAGTATCCGGAGGCGATAGAATCCGGTCTCCGCTCCACGGAATTGCGTCCAAATGATCAACTGGCGTGGTCCAGCCTCTCTTTGTTTTATGTGAGGAATCATCAAATCAAGGAAGCGGAAGCTGCAGGTGTCAAAGCCCGCATCCTATCCTGGGGAGGGAAACTCCGTTGACCGACTTCGTCGGTTTCTTTTAGAAGCGGCCAATTGAAAATCACGTCTTTTTTGCACTGCAACTCCCAAAAACTTGTAGCTTAAAAAATATCGTTTTAAATTATCAGCTTCTAAAGGAAGCCAACGAAGTTGGAAATGCCTTCTCGATTTACCATTACTACCGCGATTGATTACACAAATGCGGCGCCTCATATTGGCCATGCCTATGAGAAAATTCTAGCCGACGTAATTGCTCGTTTTCAACGTTTGCGGCAGCGTGAAGTTTTCTTCATTACTGGCGTCGATCAACATGGACAAAAAGTAAAACAGGCAGCGGAAAAGCAAGGAGTTTCACCTCAGGAATTTGCAGATTCTGTCACCGCAAAATTTACTGCTCTTTGGGAGGCCCTGGAAATTTCCTACGATCGTTGGGCAGCAACTACAGACCCGTTACATAAGCAAGTAGTACGTAAGATCCTCCGGAGACTTTTTGAAGCAGGCGATCTCTATAAATCCACCCACTCCGGATTTTATAGTATCCGGCAGGAGCAGTTCCTCACAGATAAAGATCGGAATGAAGCGGGGGAATTTGGCCCGGAATGGGGAGAAGTGATTTTTTTGGAAGAGGATAACTGGTACTTCCGCCTGGCGTCTGATCTTCCTTGGCTCTTAAGATTTGTGGAAAGTCACCCTGAATTTGTACTTCCGAGCTTCCGGCAAGCAGAGCTGATCAATGCGATCCAACGAGGGGGACAGGACCTCTGTATTTCTCGTCCTAAGTCTCGACTGTCCTGGGGAATAGAGCTTCCTTTTGATTCGGAATTCGTTACCTATGTCTGGTTCGATGCCTTAATTAATTATATCAGCTTTGCGGGATATCTTGCGGACGATCCGCAGGAAGAAAAAAGCTTTGAGGACCGATGGCCTGCTCTTCACGTCATCGGCAAGGATATTATGGTCCCGGCACATGCTATTTATTGGCCCATCATGCTGCATGCCATGGGCTTTTCCGATGAGCAAATTCCTCGTCTCCTAGTTCACGGATGGTGGAACCGCAAAGGCTTGAAAGTTAGCAAAAGCCTCGGAAATGCAGTAGACCCCGTCGAGCTAGTTTCGCAGTACGGGAGCGGTGCGCTTCGGTATTACTTTATGCGCGATATCGCAACCGGCCAAGACGCTGATTTTAACGAAGAGCGGCTCGTGATGCTCTATAATTCTGAGCTGGCTAATGGGGTGGGTAATCTCCTCAATCGCACCCTAAATATGACTCATCGCTACTTGGGCGGAACCATTCGGTCCGAATGCGAGTTTCCTGAAGGAAATGCTTTACGTCGGGAGAACAGGTCTTTAGCAGAGCAGTATTTCGCTCACATAGAGGCATTCGAAGTCAACTTGGCGATTGAAGCTATTAATAAAATAGCCGCACATTCCAATGTTTTTGTAGAGACCTGCGCTCCTTGGTTACTCGCCAAAGACCCTGCTCAGAAAGAGCGATTAGAGAGCGTGCTCAGGGTCTTATGCGAAAGCGTTTGGTTGATAGCCAGCCTACTGACCCCTATCTTGCCACGAGAATCGTCCGCTATGCTGCGACAGCTAAATATGAAACCGCTCAGCTTTACTGAGCTCAATATGTCTCTAAGCCTTCCCCTGACAGTAGGACATCCGATACCGGTGTTCCCTAGAATTGAATCAGAGAGGAAGGACTGATTCTGGGGGGATTCGGATGCCTCAAAGTTGCAGTGTACTTCTTAATCGACAGAGAATCGACAGAGGTGTTGGGGGTACGAAGGCACCAGCCTCCGCTTAGCCAAATAAGCTCGACCCTCTACTCCATAGGCATTAGGCGTATTCCCAAATGTGCCTTTAAAATAGAGGGTCCCAGGGGTTTTACGAACTGAACTGATCACCGAAGGCGGTAGGTAATACGCGCTTTGTCTAGGTCATACGGAGAAATTTCCATTTTCACCCTATCGCCTAGAGTCAGACGAATAAAACGTTTCCGCATTTTTCCGGAAATATGAGCGAGCACCCGATGTTTATTCTCGAGTTCAACATGGAACATCGTCCCTGCTAATACCGCTACAATTGTTCCTTCAGTTTCAATCGCTCGTTCAGCCATTTACAAAAATAATATACCCGGGTCCTGATCGGCTTTGAAGCAGATTTTTTCATAAAAACCAGCAAACTCCGCCTAACTGGAAAGCAAAGTGAAATTGCTCTGACCTGAGAGCTGAGTCCTAGGAGGACCGGCGTTCGTTGTAAGAGCGTTTTTCGAATCTCCGGGGCCCTCCTCGGCTGTCTCCCCCTCTGTTTCTATTGGGAGCGCGTTCCTCACGAGGGCGGGCTTCATTCACGATCAGGTTGCGTCCATGAAGGTTTTTGCCATGGAAGGCCTCTATTGCGGCGTGTCCTTCAGCGTCGTTCGACATGGTGATGAATCCAAATCCGCGTGAACGGTCGGAGTCATGGTCCCGCATGATCTTTATGTCCACGACGGTGCCAACCGTTGTGAAAGATGTGCGCAATTCGTCTTCTGTAGTATCAAAGGAAAGATTTCCTATGTATAGTCTCATATATCTGTCTGTATCTTAAGCGAAAGAAGCAACTGTTTGCTGCAAAGCCGCTCCCGAATATCGGGTTTCAAATCACCATAGAGACTAACTCACTTGACGATTCTGCCACGCAATCAACATATCCAATCGATTCTAACGGGGGCTATTGTCTCCTTGATCCGAAAATTTGCAAGGCAAACTTTTTGGTCACGAAGCAATCCGGACGTATTTTTTCACTGTGAATGGGGATGGTTAAGGCATAACGTCCCTTTTTCCTATGATTTACGAACAAAATCTCAATAGGACCGAAGCCGAGCAAGATAAACCAAGTTCTAGGGAAGAGTGGTTTGCAAGACGGCGACCTCTCCGTTTGCTGGATGAAGCTTTATGGCATGCAGTTCAGCCGGTACTAAAAATGAGTGACCAACGGAAAATTCCTCACCTCCACATTGGATACTGCCCGAAACGACAGTATAAATCGAGAATTCCTCTGAGGGAAATGCAGCAAACGGCTGGGAAATTTTCATAAAGCGGACTCGAAAGAATCTGCAGTCAGCCACCAGATCCTGGCCTGGAGGCTGAATCTCCGGCTCAAAGTCGTCAAAATTGATGGATGCCAATGACTCGTGAATATGTAATTGCCGAGGATGCCCATCGAGCCCCAACCGGTTCCAATCGTATACTCGAAATGTCGTATCGCTATTTTGTTGGATTTCAACAATGACATTGTGTTCGCCAATGGCATGGATTCTTCCACTAGGAATGAAAATGGAACCACCAATCTGAACGGGGATTTCATGCAAAACCTGTTCGACATGACCGGAGGTCAGGAGTTTTTGAAAGCGATTTCGAGTGGTCCCCCTCTTTAAACCGGCATAGATTTTTGCACCGGGATCGGCATCCAAAAAATACCACACTTCGGTTTTGGGTTCCGCGTTTAAAACAGTGGCGATTTTTTCCGGGGGATGCACTTGCACGGAGAGCCGGTCGTGCGCATCCAGTAGCTTGAACAGCAGCGGAAAGCGTGGCGAAGGAAAATTAACGAAGCGGGAACCGAAGATTTTCGTCCTCTCGCTTTTCCAGAGTGTATTTAGGGTTTTTCCTTGTAAGGGACCGCAGTGGACGACGCTTTGGGCATCCTCGCGATCGACCAGCTCCCAAAGCTCTCCCACAGGGGTTCCATTAGGGAGTGATTTGCCGTAGACACTGAGTTTTTTTCCTCCCCAAACGCGTTCCATCGGAATTGTCTCAAAGACCAAAGGTTTTTCCAAATGCACACTTCATTATTTCCATGAAAAAGAATTTTCAGCGAGAAATTTATGACCCAAAACTCAGTCCCTAAATGGACTATCGGCTTGATCACGAAATAAACATCTCACTCTTCGATGAATACACGTCAGAATTTCCCAAGGAATGGTGCCTGCCCAATCGGCAAGATCAGTCGCAGTAATCGTTTCCGTCTGTTGTTCTCCGATGAGAGTCACTTCATCGCCGCGGGAAACTTGGTGCTTTCCGGATACCTCTACTATGGTTTGATCCATCGTTACACGACCGGCGACAGGACAACGAAGGCCATGGATCAAAACATATGCGGGACTCCCTGAAAGCCGAAGCGGGTAGCCATCCGCATAGCCGACTGAGAGGGTGGCCAGGCGACAAGGTTTTGAAGTGGTGAAGGTGTGGCCGTAACTTACGCAGCGTCCCTTGTTGACTTCACGAACATCAATAACGCGTGTTTTCCAGGACAGCGCGGGTTTAAGCCGATATTGATGCTTTCGGGGAGAAGCAATCCCGTATAGAGCCAGCCCGGGCCGGACCAGGTCGAATGCATAATCAGGGAATTCCAAAATGCCGGCACTGTTCAATGCATGGAGAAGGATCCCGGGAAAGAGCTTACGAAAAACGGGCGCGTGCTCTTTCATCCACTCAAGCTGCTCTCGACTAAAAATTGGGTCTTCATCGCCAGCGGCAAGATGAGTTGCTATAGAATGAACTGAGATTGCCGGTAAACGGGAAATAGTATTGAGACAAGCTTCGGCATCATCTTTCCAAATGCCGATCCGCCCCATGCCCGTGTCAATTTTTATGCTGATCCGGACACGCTGCGAGCCTGTATACTTCGCATATTCCAGCGCTTCTTCCACGCCTGAAATGGTCGGGATGAAACCGCGTCGGATCACCTCTTGACGTTCTGTGGGCAAAGGTGGAGCGAGAATGAGAATATCACGATCTTCTACTGCCTTTCGAAGTTCTAAGGCTTCGGAAAGGCAGGCGACAGCAAAAGCGCTTGAATCCGGTTTCAGAGCCATCGCAACGTTGGCGGCGCCGTGACCATAAGCATTCGCCTTAAGAACGCTAATGACTCCACAGTTTGCCGGTAACCGAGAGCGAAGCTCTCTCAAGTTTTCCTGCAGATAATCCGCGCGTACTTCCGTCCAACTTCGAAACATTTTGTCAATGGACAAGTTCTACAATAAACTCTTTTTCCATGCAAAAGAGAATCTTTTAATATTACTGCATAATCCCTTTACTTAAAATAGAATATAAAATTAGTCCCGCGATGAAAACAATCTATTTGGTTGCTAATGGAGATGTCCGTCTTTCCGCAAACCGTGTGTGTCAAGCTGCCCAATCAGCTATGGAAGCTCTTATTGATAAAGCTGTTGAACGTGAAGGGTGGAGGCTGCAACGTGCCCATGAGTTCGACCCTGTCAAGCAGCATGGATTTATCGACAGTCAAAAGTATGGGATGAACGTATTTAAGTCCATTCCGTCTGATGCGCCGTTGATTGTTGCCGAGGCGGTTTGGATGTACAGTCATCATATCCTAGCAGGATTAATATCCCATCGTGGTCCGATCCTCACTGTTGCTAATTGGAGTGGTACGTGGCCCGGATTGGTAGGGTTATTAAACGTAAATGCCTCTCTGACTAAGGCGGAAGTAAAGTATAGCTCCCTTTGGAGCGAAGATTTTACCGATGCATTCTTCACAAAAGGTTTGCGCGAATGGCTTCACAATGGCGTTGTAAACCACGATGAATCCCATGTTCGTTCTTATGAAGAGGGAGAGGTCTCCCTCGCTCAGGAAAAGATGGGAGTGGAGTTTGCGCGCGATCTCAAAACGCAGAAAGCAATCATGGGGGTTTTTGATGAAGGTTGCATGGGAATGTACAACGCTATCATTCCTGATGAATTGTTACACCAGACAGGTATCTTCAAAGAACGTCTGAGTCAGTCCACCCTCTATGCGAAGATGCTAACAGTGGAGGATCACGAAGCGCGTGCAATATACGAGTGGTACCTAAAAAAGGGGATGAAATTTCAGTTGGGACCCAACGAAGCGACTGATCTTACGGAAAACCAAATTCTCCAGCAGTGCAAAATGTATATCGCGACGGTCCGGTTGGCAGACGAATTCGGTTGCGGGACGATTGGTATCCAATATCAATTGGGACTGAATGACTTGACACCCGCATCGGATCTTGTCGAAGGCACACTCAACAATGTCGATCGTCCGCTTGTCTATTCCGAAGATGGACGTGAACTCTTCCCTGGTGAGGCGATCCCGCATTTCAACGAAGTCGACGAATGTGCAGGAGTGGATGGCTTTGTTACCTATCAGCTTTGGAGAAAACTGGGTTATCCACCGGAAAATACTCTTCATGACCTGCGATGGGGCCGGCACTACCGAGATGAAAAAATTGATGCTTACGTTTGGGTATTACTGATTTCCGGAAGCGCTCCCCCTGCACATTTTGCTGATCATTGGGCCGGAGCGATCGGAGAAAGACAACCGCCCATGTATTTTCGGTTGGGCGGTAGCACATTAAAAGGAATCTCCAGACCGGGGTGGTTAGTTTGGAGTCGTGTCTCTATCCAAAATGGGAAATTAGCGTACGATACTGGTCTCTTGCAAGCCGTGGAACTGCCACAAAAAGAAACGGAAGAACGTTGGAAATTAACAACTTCTCAATGGCCGATCCTTCATGGAGTTTTATCAGGAATCAGTCGGGATCAGATGATGGCCCGGCACAAATCCAACCACATCCAAGTAGTTTACGCTCCCAATAAGGAGAAAGCTCTTCATGGCTTAAAAATAAAGGCGGCTGCGATGCGAGAACTAGGTTTGGAAGTCTTTTTCTGTGGCGATCTGACAGTATAGCCATTTTTTTGGCTGGGCAGCCGTACCCTCTTGCTTCTGCGAGGACGACTCGTCGATGCCCGCTTTTTTCGGCAACGGTTCGTTTTTCGATCGACACAGTACATTAGTATATAAGCAACTTATTAGTAATAACTTATAATAAATTTCAGGCCGTAAAAATCTGAGCCGATGTTCTTGAATGCTATTGCATTTTGTTCAGGAAGCGGTACTTTGACCTTGTGAAGCAACCAGTTGCGCAAACAAAAAAAGCTTGTTGCTTAGCGGTCTTACTCGCGTTTTTATCTGCTTCCTGTGGAAAGCAGCCGCCTGAAGCACCGCCGGCTCCTCGTGTCGAGGCGGCGCTCGCTATTAGTCGGAATGTTCCCTTATATATCGATAGCTTCGGCAACTGTGTCACCATTGCATTAGTAACGATTCAACCTCAAGTTACGGGTATTCTTTCACAGACACTGTTTAAAGAAGGTGATATGGTGACTCCGGGTCAGAAGCTGTATGAAATAGATCCGGAACCGTATAAAGCCGCGCTTCAACAAGCACAGGGAGATTTGGAAGCCGCACGAGCAAATCTTTGGAATGCTCAGCAGAATTTGCAACGTCAAACTCAGCTTTACACGAAGGCAACCATCGATCTTCAGACTCTACAGAATGTACAGGCTTCAGAGCGTGCCGCTGAAGGAAAAGTGCAATCTGTGGAAGCGGCTCTGAAACAGGCAAGCATTAATCTGGGATATTGTTATATTACATCTCCTATTTCTGGGAAAACCGGTATTTATTTAATAAACACTGGAAATTTAGTCACTGCCAACACGACAAAGTTAGTAAACATCCAAACGATTCAACCTATCTACGTCGACTTCACGGTGCCTGAAGTAGAGTTGAGTAAAATTCGTCAATATTCTGACTGTGATGCATTAGAGGTCATTGCGACGGTTCCCGGAAAACCAGAATACGAAGCGCGAGGAAAACTTCGGTTCCTCGATAACAGTGTGTCTGCTCAGGCAGGCACTCTTTGGTTGCGAGCGCAGTTCGATAACCGTGATAGCGTCTTGTGGCCGGGCCTCTTTGTAAACGTGAAGCTGATCCTCCATACTCTTTCATCGGCTGTATTGGTGCCGCAGGCGGCTGTGCTTGTCGGACAAAAAGGACCCTTCTTATTTGTAATGGACGCCAGTGACCATGCTCATATCAGAATGGTCAAGACCGGTGGCTTGCATGATGATCTCATAGTAATTAGCGAAGGAGTGCAAGCGGGAGAAACAGTAGTGATTTCAGGACAACTCATGCTCTCTGAAGGGTCACCAGCAAAAGTTCGCTTAAAATCAATAGAACCTACTGAAGGAAAAATGGCAATCGCCAGAGGGACTTACTAAGAAATGAATCTTTCCGCTCCTTTCGTTCGGCGTCCCGTCATGACCACGTTATGTGCAGTGACAGCAATTGTTCTGGGCATATACGCTTATCGGACGCTCCCTATTAGCAGTTTGCCGGATGCAGCCTTCCCGGTGATTACCGTTACCACTAACTACCCAGGCGCAAGCCCGGAGATTGTGGCTAACAATATTTCGACCCCTTTGGAAATCCAAATGATGCAGATTCAGGGGCTGCAGGTAGTTACCTCCAGAAACACGGAAGGGGTATCCTCCATTGTGCTTCAGTTCAATCTCGACAAGTCCCTGACTTCGGCTGCTACAGATGTTCAAGCAGCCATTCAGCGGTCTATGGGCAATCTCCCTGCTGACTTGCCAGCACCGCCTTCGTACACCCTGAATAATCCTAATAATCGGCCGATTGCCTGGCTTTGCTTGACTACCGACACAATGGACTTAGGGGATCTTTATGATTATGCAAGTAATGTTGTTGCTCAACGAATGAGCATGATCAATGGTGTTTCTCAGGCCGTTGTTTATGGTTCAGCGAGAGCCGTACGCATTAAGGCCGACTCGAATGAATTAGCCTCACGAGGACTCACGCTGATGGACATTGCCGCCACGATAAAAAACGGTTCAGTGTTTAAGCCAGGAGGCATTCTATACGGTCCCTCCGTCCAGTATACCGTGAATCCACAGGGGCAGATCTTAAAAGCAAAAGATTTTAATAATCTGATCGTGACCTATCAAAACGGAACACCGGTCAAGCTTTCCGAGGTGGCCCGTGTTGAGGATAATTTGGCTTCGGAATACATGCGACTCCAATTTTGGAGCAGAAATCTTCCGATGGGATCAGCCACGGTTTTTGTGGCAATTACCCCGGCTCCTGGAAGCAATGCGGTGGAAGTGGCAAAGAAAGTCCATGAGACAGTCAAGCAATTGCGATCTATTCTACCAGCGGCAGTTTCGCTGAACTTCGTCAATGATCTCTCCGAACATATTATTGCGTCTATTGATGACGTAAAGATCACCATCCTGATTGCATTTTTGCTGGTTCTGGGCGTGATCTTTATTTTCTTGGGCCGCCTCCGAGAAACCATTATTCCAGCCGTTGCACTTCCGCTTTCGCTCGCCCTGACACTAGTGATTATGAAGGCGTTGGGCTATAGCTTGGATAACCTCTCCCTCATGGCGTTGACTTTGGCGGTGGGCTTTTTGGTGGATGACGCCATTGTGGTCTTAGAAAATACGGTACGCCATTTAGAAACCGGGAAAACTCCAGTTCAAGCGGCGCTAGAAGCGGCCAAAGAGATTAGTTTCACTGTTTTTTCGATGACCTTGTCCTTAGCGGCAGTCTTCATCCCACTCCTTCTGATGAGCGGATTAATGGGAAGGATGATGCATGAGTTTTCGATGACGATTATGATTGCAATTTTAATGTCAGGAGTGGTTGCCATTACAGTATCCCCTCTGATGTGTGCTCGTATGCTGGAGCAAGTGAGAGAGGGCGATCGCACCTGGGTGGAGAGAAAAATGGCAAATCTCTTTGCGCAGTTACAAAAAAGCTACGGAACAGCGCTTCATTGGATTTTACACCGCAGATGGTTGGGGGTACTCGTTTGGTTAGTCTGTCTCTTAGGTACCATCCTCCTCTATCTCCATATTCCAAAAACTTTTTTGCCGGTTGGCGATAGCGGAGAATTGTTCGGAGTCTTTCTTTGTCGCGAGGGCACTTCCGCCTTAGAGATGCACCGTGTGCAGGAAAAAATCACACAAGTCGCCAAGAAACTTCCTTTTTTTGATGATTTAGTGACGCTTAGCAATATTCAGGGCGGATCTTTTTTGCCTTCCATGGGCTTGTTTTGGGCAAAGTTAAAACCTCCTGGGGAACGTCCGCCTATTCAGAAGGTCAGCGAAGCGGTTAACGGAGCGATTTTCGAAAATGTACCCGGTGTGATCCCTTTGGTGCGACCAGATCCGAGCGTGCGAATCGATACTGGCGCCACCAGCAACCTTCAGGGGGATTATGCATTTACTATGACCGGTTTGGATCCCATTGCCTTGTACAAGGCAGCCACTACTGTACTAGAGCGGTTGAAGAGTCAACCCGGGTTTACCAGCATTTCCTCAGACATGCGCATGAATACGCCCTTTCTGGACGTTGAAATACTGCGGGATAAAGCATCTTCTTTTGGTCTGACTGCAAACGATATCGAACAGACTCTTCAATTAGCGATGGCGGGTGGACGTGTTAATCAGATCATGACGCCGCTCAATCAGTACGATATCGATGTGGAGCTTTTGGACGATCTTCGTCGTTTTCCTGAGAATCTTGCCACTCTGCGCATGCGAGGAACAAATGGTAAGGATCTCATTCCGCTCTCAAGCGTTGTCAGGCTGAATCCTCGTACCGGACCTGAATCGATTAATCATTTGAACCAGCTCACGGCAGTTAATATCTATTATAATCTGAAGCCTGGCTATCCGGTTGGTAAGGCGACAGTTGATCTGCAGCAAGTTGTTCGAGAGGTGCTACCACCTGGCGTTGCTGGATCTTCACAGGGGTCCGCTCAGCAATTTGAGCAGTTAGTCGGCGGTATGTCGGCGATGCTTGTTGTTGCAGTATTTGTAATCTATTTGATTCTGGGAATCTTGTACGAAAGCTATATCCATCCCATTACAGTGCTCAGCACACTTCCCACGGCGGGCATTGGGGGACTTCTAATTTTGGTCCTGGCGCATATGGACCTTTCTCTTTATGGATTCATAGGCCTTTTTCTGCTGGTCGGTATCGTCAAGAAAAATGCCATTATGATCGTGGACTTCGCTATCATGCGCATGAAGGAAGGACTCTCCGTTGAGGATGCCGTTATAGAGGCTTGCCACGAACGATTACGGCCCATTCTTATGACGACATTCGCGGCCATCCTAGGAGCCGTGCCTGTCGCAATGGGCTTTGGAGCGGATGGGGAAAGTCGCAGACCTCTTGGCCTTTGCATTGTGATGGGATTAATTGTATCTCAAATCCTAACACTTTTTGTTACTCCGGTATTTTATACCTATCTGGAGGAGTTTCAAACACGCGTATTAGATAAGATTCCGCTCTTCCGCCGGACAGAAAAAGGAGCAGCCTAATACTTGCCCGGAGAAAGTAGTGACTGCAGGAAGATACGGATGAAGAGTTGTTTCTAAACCTTTTCAGGAATAGATTTTCCTAAAATGCCAGCGGGACGCAGGAGTAAAATGAGTATCAGGATTCCGAATGCTACGGCATCGCGATAAGAAGAAATGGAAGAGCCACCAATTAAACTTTCTACCATACCAAGTAAAAGCCCGCCCAAAGCTGCGCCGGGTAGGTTTCCAATTCCACCTAAGACTGCGGCTACAAATGCTTTGATGCCGGGAAGAATGCCCATGAGCGGATCGATGGAATGAACGTTCAGTGCATAGAGAATCCCACCCGCACCGGCAAGAGCGGAACCAGTGGCGAATGTTAAGGAAATGACAGCATTCGTATTCACTCCCATGAGTGCTGCCGCATCCCGATTTTGAGACAATGCTCGCATAGCCATTCCAAACTTTGTATGGAGAACCAGAAAACGGAGGCCGAGAAGCAGGATTCCTGATACCCCGAGCGCTACCAGGTGATTGGAAGAAACGCTCAGTCCTAATCCTAATGGAATTCGAATACTGGGAAGAAGATCCGGAAATGGCTTTACATTGACTCCAAAAAGAATTTGTCCGCCGTATTCCAGCAGCAGGGACACACCGATGGAAGTGATCAGTACTGTGAGACGCGCGTGTTTTCTTAAGGGACGGTAGGCAAAAAACTCAATTAAGACACCGAGTATGGCACAGATGAGCATTGCGCTGACTAACACCGCCACTCCGACTGGCAGTGTTCCCCACCGCCCGAAAATGTCCTGCATTTTGGGCGCCAGATAATATCCTGCAAAAGCACCAATCATGAGGACATCCCCATGCGCAAAATTAATGAATCGTAGCACCCCGTAAACCATTGTATAGCCGAGAGCGATAAGTGCATAAATTGACCCCAAAGAGAGTCCGTTAATCAGTTGCTGGGCAAGTTCCATTAAAGAGAGATAGTTTCGAGATAAGTGAATTTTCCGTTTTGAACCCGGATAATCACCGCAGGCTTTTTTGGATTGCGGTTTTCATCAAATGTAATGGCGCCGGTAACACCTGGAAAGTTTTTTGTGCTTTCCAACGCCGACCGAATTTTCGTGGGTTCTACGCTTTTGGCACGCTCAATGGCATCTGCGAGTAATTTCATTGAGTCATAAGCAAGAGCCGACAATGAGGAAGGCATGGTGCCGTATTTTTGATAATAGGTTTTAACAAAGTTTTGAACGACCGGATTTTGATTGTCCGTCGTAAAGTGACCGCAAAAATAGGTTTCTTCCACTGCCTTACCGCCTATGTTCAGGAATTCTGCGGAGTCCCATCCATCCGATCCCATAAAGGGAATATTCAAACCAATTTGACGCCCTTGGCTAATGATCAAAGAAGCGTATGTATAATAAGTGGGTAGAAATACCGCTTCTGGATTAGTTCCTTTGAGAGCAGTTAGTTGCGCTTGAAAGTCCTTATCGCCTTCACTAAAATTTTGTTGCGCTACAATTTGACCGCCGAGTGCGGAAAAAGCCTCCGCAAAGCTCTTTGCAAGTCCAATGCTATAATCTGTCGAGATATCCGCCATGATGGCAACCCGCCGGATTCCGAGGGAATTCATGAACTTAGCCATTAATTTTCCCTGGAATGAGTCAATAAAACACATCCGGAAAATAAAATTTCCAGTTTGCGTGACTCGTGCGTTCGTAGCACCGGAGGCAATCATGGGGATTCCGCTTTTTTGAGCAATGGTAGCGCCTTCCAGAGACCTGCCCGAAGCGACTTCCCCCAAAAGAGCGACAACGTGATCTCGGATAATCAATTCCCGTACGATAGTGGAGCTTTCGCCGGCTTTGGATTGATTGTCCTTAGCAATTAATTTGATTGGACGTCCTAACACCCCCCCATGGGCATTGATTTCTGCCGTTGCCAGTTGAATTGCTCGCAAACTATCTAGGCCAAAGCTTGCCTCGGCTCCAGTCAGTGAAGCGTATAAACCAACGGTGATGCTAGGAACGTCAGCATGCTCCGGACTTTTTTTACACGCTATCAGAGATAACAGGAGCAAGGTTGTGACTGTCGCTACCAGAATAAATATAATTCTTATGCCTTGCGGCTTAACAGGTGGCATACTCTTGGCGATTTTGTTTTATGGGTTTTTTCTCTCAATAAACTTGAATTCACCCTGTTGGATACGCAGAAGTACCATCGATTTGGAAGGATCCCTTTCGCGGTCAAAAGTAATCTGCCCGCTCACGCCTTGATAGCCATTGGTTGCGGCAAGTGCATCCCGTATAGCTTTCGGATTGGTGGTTCCCGCCCGTTGTATCGCATCGGCTACCAACATCAACGCGTCAAAACCTGTCGCAGCAAGTGCCATAGGCTTTGTACCATATTTCTTTTGATACGCCGCTACGAACGCACGGACAGTCGGTTGAGGATCTTCAGAAGAAAAAGTATTGGTGAAGATTGCGCCCTCAGCTGCATCACCTGCCACACGGATCAGATCTGCGGAATCCCATCCGTCGCCACCAAACATAGGTAAATTTAGTTCCAGTGACTGCGCTTGCTTCATAATAGAGGCGCTGTCGGTGTAGTATCCGGGAATCAGAAGGCAATCGGCTCCGGAATTGCGGATGGAAGTTAACTGGGCAATAAAGTCTTTGTCTCCGACATTGTAGCTCTGCTCTCCTACGACTTTTCCTCCCAGCTCTTCAAAACACTTTTTGAAACTTCTGGCAATGGATGTGCTATTGTCTTTGCTGACATCTGCTAATATCGCCGCACGGCTTTTTCCTATGGAACGCATATAGCGTGCGAGCACCTCGCCCTGTTGGCTGTCCCGATAACTGACACGGAAGACAAAGTTAGCGGTTTTGGTGACTTTTTCATTCGAAGCCGAATTTGCAACAAGTGGAATTTTATATCTTTGTGCAATGGGAGCCGCTTCCAATGTGCGTCCGGATGCCACCTCTCCAATTAATGCAACCACGTGCTCCCGACTGGTGAGTTCCTTGACTATGGATGAGGTTTCGCCTGCCTTGGATTGATTATCTCGTATGAGTAACTCAATAGGATGACCCAAAACCCCGCCGCGTTGATTGACTTGTTCTTCCGCCATGCGAATCCCCTTAATGGCATCCTGGCCAAAGCTCGCCTCTGCGCCACTTAACGATTGAAAAACTCCTATCCGAATAGGGCCCGTAGGCTCGGCATTTTTTGAAGTGTCACTCTTTTGACACGATTGGAGGGAAACCAGAAGCGGAGCTACCAGTAACACGCATAGAAGCCTAAGAAAGTTGTTAGGTGAACACATACGGCAGAGAAAAAAGCAGCACATTTTTAAAGCAAGATCAGTAAATACGTATAATATACCTATTAGTATTGTCGGGATGGGAACATATAGAATAAACTATTCTATACTAATTTGTTATTGCAGCGCAGAGGACAAATTTTCCTTTTTCCACCCGAGCTACAAAAACATGTTTACGGGGATTGCGGTCCCTTGAAAAGGAAAACATCCCAGTGGCTACAGGAAGATTGCGAATATTGAGGAGATTTTCGCGGATTTTCGCTGGTTTTTCTGTGTTACGCAGAGCCTCTCCCAATACAAGGAGTGCATCGTGTGCAAGGGCGGAAAGAGCTGATCCGGAGGCGCCAAAAAGCGTTTGATAGTTTTGGATAAAACGGAGGGTATGGGAGTCTTGGGATTCGGGAGGAAAATGGGTGACGAAATAGCCTCCTTCAATGACATCGGCCCATGTTACCAAATCAGGGGTATCCCATCCATCACCACCTAGGATCGGAATTTTTAATCCTAATGCTCTGATATTACGTGCTGCTATAGCCCCTTCCATATGAAGAAGGGGTAGTACTAAAAGGTCGGGGTTGGCGGCCTGAATGGAACGGAGTTGAGGGGAAAAGTCTTTGCAATCACTGATATTCTGGCGGCTGACAATAGTGCCGCCTCGGTGGCGAAACTCGATTTCAAAGATTTGACCCAGGTTTGAACTGTATTCGTGAGAAGGATCGATCAAAAGGGCGACGCGTCGAAATCCGGCATTCCACGCAAATTCGGCCATGGTTTTTGCCTGTCGAGAATTTTCAAAGCAGGTACGGAAAATGTATTTCCCAAGTTTTGTCAGCCGGTCATTGGTTGCAGCGGGGCTAATGAATGGAATCTCGCTGCGTTCCGCAATAGGAGCCGCCTCCATACAGCGTCCGGAATCCGGTTCTCCAATGAGTGCCCGTACGCCTTGCCGGTAAATTAAATCGCGCACTGCGACGGAGGTTTCACCTTCTTTGGACTGGGTATCCCGGATAACGAGACGGATGGGTTTGAGGTCGTAAGCTGCTCTCTCCGAATTTACTTGTTTCAAAGCTATTTCCAGCCCGCGCATTGCTTCTCGACCATAAAGCGTATCCCGTCCTGTCAAAGGCAGAAGGACTCCGATGGGAATTTCTGCGCGACTAGAGAGTGGCTTTCTACAACTTGTTATCCCAGTGAGAACGAGTATCGCATACAAAAAAATAAAGATAGAACAGGAAACAGACATTGTGCTGCATTTTTAAGGGGCGAATAGGTATTTGTCCATGAGCACATTGTGAAATCAATTTGCATGATTTGTATGGTTAAAAACAGGACTGTTTCTCTTTGCAGCCGCTTTTGGTAGTCTTTTGGCGAATGAACGGAGAATTTGATCTACAGGTTAATAAGAAGGCCTTCCAAATTAACATGGATGAGCGGCTTTACGGAACTTTTGCCGAGATTGGCGCAGGGCAGGAGGTTGGCAGGCGTTTTTTTCATGTTGGGCGAGCATCGGGTACTATTGCAAAAACGATGTCTGCCTATGACATGACGTTTAGCGATTCGATCTATGGTGCTTCTGCGCGCTATGTGAGTCGCCAGCGGTTGAATACCATGCTGGAACACGAGTACGGGTTGCTTGTGGAACGGCTGGATGAGAAAATGGGCGACAAACGGATGTTTTTTGTTTTTGCTGATACAGTGGCGGCGCGCAGTTTTCGCCGCCACGAGGAATCACACGGTTGGATGGGAATCCGTTTTCAGAGTTCCCCTCGTTCGCCGACCAGCGAAATTATAGTGCATGTGCGCATGCTCGATACAAAAAATATTTTGCAGCAGGAAGCTTTGGGTATCATTGGAGTGAATTTGATCTATGGAGCTTTTTTTCTCCGCCATCGTCCGGAAGCACTTGTCAGTTCTCTGATGGATGATCTCTCTCCAGCGCGTTTAGAGGTGGACATGATCCAGTTTTCCGGGCCGGAATTTAGTCAAGTGGACAACCGCATCATGAGCCTTCAATTAGTCTCGCAGGGCCTGACAACAGTCGCAATGTTTCGGGCGGATGGCAAAACCATTCAACCGTCAGAAATTCTTTATAAAAACGCGCTGTTAGTAGAACGCGGGAGTTTTCGGCCTTTGACCTTAATCGCCAATGATATCTTAGATTGTGGTCATGCCATGTTTTTAAAGGATAAACGTCTGGAAGAAGCAGAACCGTATGTTCTTATGGAAATCACAATGCAAAATCTTCTTCAAAGTGGTGAATTGGATTTACACGATTTTTTGGATCGCGTGGATGTGCTCGGGACTTTAGGGAGAACTGTTCTGATTTCTAACTATGGAGAATATTACCGGTTGGTAAACTATTTGACGCGCTATACAGATCGCCCGGTCGTCTTGCCCGTTGGGATTCCAAGCTTGGAGGATATCTTTCGGGAAAAATATTATGGAAATTTGGAAGGTGGTATTTTAGAGGGATTGGGACGTCTTTTCAAAAACGGTGTGCGCCTCTTCGTGTACCCCAAATTAGAAAAAGATGGTGGCCTTATTACAGCACTTAACTTCCAGGTGGCCCCTAACTTAAAGCACCTTTATCGTCATCTTATCGAAAATCAATTTATTGTACCGATAGAAAATTTTCATCCCGAATATCTGAGCATCCATCCGCCGGATGTCTTACGCGGGATCCGTGATCATGATGACATATGGGAATCTCAAGTGCCTCCAAAGGTTGCGGCTCTTATTAAGGAGCGCCGATTATTTGGATACTAAAGTCGCGTCCGGAACCGCATGAACCACATGCAGTCAAAATTAAGTATCTCTCAGTGAGGTTATTATGTACTGCCCATGAACAGTCCGGTTCATGGGATGAATTTGCAGCTGATACCGTTTCCAAAGTTATTCATGGGGCTGTGTGGTCTACGAATTTTTCGGCTTCGGATGCCCTCCGGCTGAGCGGACAATTTGTTCTCGCTCTCTGGCAGCAATCAGATGCAAACTGATTCCCAGTACTTGCGTATCATCATGTGGAAGGGTAGATTTTTGCAGCAACCATCTCAACTTCTCCAACGGTATACGGAATCCGTCTCGTACGATTGGCGACTCTATAGGCATGATATTGAAGGGAGCCTAGCCCATGCTGAAGCATTGGTTGCGGCAGGAGTGCTGACAAAAGAGGAGCTGAACCTTATTAAGAAAGGTTTGCTCGGAATTCAGGAGGAAATCGAGCGCGGAGAGTTTTCGTTCGACAAGAGCTTGGAGGATATTCACATGAATATCGAAGCCGAGCTGACACGTCGTATCGGTCCGGCAGGAGCAAAACTTCACACCGCTCGGAGTCGTAATGATCAGGTGGCTTTAGACCTACGCCTTTACTTACGCGATGCTATCGCGATGCTCTGTCAGCTCACTATTGGATTGCAGCGTGGCTTAGTTCGCCTCGCAGCACATTATCCCAAGGTTTGTATTCCTGGGTATACCCACCTTCAGCGGGCCCAACCCATTCTTTTCGCCCACCATCTGCTGGCTTATGTGGAAATGTTTGCTCGGGACATTGGGCGTTTGAAGGATTGTGCGGCGAGGATGGATGAATTACCGCTTGGTTCCGGGGCTATCGCTGGTTCAACTATTGTCCTCGATCGCGAATTGATAGCTCGTCAGCTCGCTTTTTCCCGCGTGACTCAAAATAGCATGGATGCCGTGAGCGATCGCGACTTTGCCTGTGAATTGCTTGCTGTTCTTGCTATTCTCGGGATGCATCTCTCTCGGTTGAGTGAGGACATCATCTTGTGGGTTTCCGAAGAATTTGGGTTTTTAGAGTTAAGTGATCGTCACACCACCGGTTCCAGCCTCATGCCGCAAAAAAAGAATCCGGATATTGCTGAACTCACACGTGGGAAAACGGGTCGGCTCTATGGAAACCTTTTCTCCCTCCTGACCACTTTGAAAGGGCTTCCCATGACATACAACCGTGATCTACAGGAGGACAAGGAAGCGGTGTTTGATTCCTTGGATACCGCCGAACTTGCTCTTTCTGTTTTCACCGAGATGCTCGAGGCTGCTCGTGTTCGGGAAGATCGAGCTGCCGAGGCGGTCGCCGATCCGATGCTCCTGGCCACTGATCTGGTGGATTATTTGGTACTCAAAGGAACGCCATTTCGCCAAGCCCATGAAGTGATTGGACGCGTTGTTGCCGAAGCTGTACGATTAAAAACTCCCTTAAATCAAATGTCCTTAGAACAATTTCGTTCGATTTCCCCGGTCTTTGAAATGGATGTCGTGTCTATCTTCAATCTTCAGCAAGCAATGGAGAACAGACGCGCTGTTGGCGCCCCGGCTCCTTCCAATGTCAAACAGCGGCTGAAGTATTGGGAAGAGATTTTGAGGGAAGCATGTTAAGACTAAAATGACTTGTTAACAATTCTTTAATATGTCGTGGCAAATGATATCGGAAAAGAGTCATTTTGAGCGGCCTTTTTTGTCTCTTTACGAGGAGCTCATATCCACTCCTTCCTGTCCGAAGGGCATTCACTGGTATGTGGCCCGAAGGCCGCAGGCAGTAGTGATTGCGCCTCGCACTCCGGAGGGCAATTTTTTGATGATTCGACAAGAACGCGTTTCCATTCGAAGAGAGATCTGGGAGTTTCCGGCAGGACAGGTGGATGATGTTCATGATGTGGGCTGTCTTTTGCGAACTGCCCATCGGGAATTGGCCGAGGAAGCGGGTGTGGAAACGTATCGTCCGTTAGTTCCCCTGGGTTGTTTCTTCAGTTCTCCGGGATTTACGTCCGAACAGTGTCACCTTTTTTTGGCAGAGGAAGTACAACCCCGGCCAGGTGGCTCCACTCCGGAAGCAACGGAGGCAATTTTTGAATGTCGCGAATTTTCCACTCCAGAGTTGTGTCGCATGGTTTCTTCCGGCGAGATTGTGGATGCCAATACGTTGGCAATTTTTGCACGGTTGGTGGCTTGCGGCACCATCCGGAGTTGATTGCAGATGTGCAAACTAATTTCTCGAAATGAAATTTTGGCGTAAAATATTGGAATTTCGTGAAGGTCAAGATGAGCCCAAACCATTTCTTGATCATCTCGAAGATCTCAGGCGGATGCTCATTAAGATGGTGGCGGTGCTGATTACAATGGTGCTTCTTTGCTTTGCATTCCGCATTCAGTTGGCAAGCATTTTACAGCGGCCGCTAGTGGCGATAGATCCGGTGCGTGCTGCTAATTTACAGTCTCTAGGCGTTGCAGACTCCATGACGGTTTCCTTCCAAATGTCCTTTTATGCTGGTTTGGTATTGTCGTTTCCCTTTTTGATTCTTTTTCTAGGACAATTCATTTTGCCCGCTTTGACAACCCGTGAAAAAAGGTTTCTCTTCCCCGCCGGAACATTTTGTACACTGCTATTTCTCGCGGGGGCTGCTTTTGCTTATTTTGTGGTGCTTCCGGATGCTCTGGCATTTTTCTTTCGAGATGCCCGTTCGATGAATTGGCAGCCGACTTGGACGGTCCGAGAATATTATACATTTGTTACCCAATTCGTCATTGCCTTCGGATTGGCTTTCGAATTGCCATTAGCCGTGCTGCTGGTCGTTAAATTAGGCTGGGTGAATGTAGCTTTTTTGAGAAAAACTCGTGCATTCGCGCTCATCATTATTCTTGTTTTGGCGGCGATCATTGCTCCGACACCTGATCTGTTTACTTTCTTTCTGATGGCAGCCCCCATGTACGCACTCTACGAAATCTGTATTTGGATTGCGGCTTTTGTAGAGAGAAAGCCGGTTAAGAGTTTAGCCTAACTTACCCCCGAGCAGGCCGGAAAGGGCGATAAACACAAGAAGCAGGAAAAATTTCGTGCTACACTTGTGCTGCGGAGGAAAAATCAGCCCACTTGGGAGGGGCAGAAAAGAGGTGAAGGAGATTGAGTTTTGCTAAAAGAGAATTGAGAGGAGCAGGCACTTTGGTGAAGCAGGCAAGCAATGGAGAGCCAGGCACTCCCGCCGAAATGAGTCCAAGGCGAATGGTTTGGAGTTGACGTAGGATACGTGTCACCTCACCGGATTCTCGGAGGGCTCGCCAATTACGAGCCAGACGAGCACTCATCCAATAGGCTAAAAAGCAGATGCGCACGTGATTAATCACCCGTTCGGGTTTGCTGTGAAAGACAGGACGCACTTGAAGATAACTCTTGAGTTCGCAAAAGGCTTCCTCGACTTCAAGGAGGTTTTTGTAGTGACGCTGAACACCGCTGCTGTCGGCTTGTGCGGGAGTCAAATTAGTATGCAGAAGATACCATCCATCGTGGGCACTTTCGGAGGCGATCACCTCAGCTTTGGCCTCCCAGCGCAAAATGCCGGATTCCTCGACACGATAAGAAAAATATTTGTGGGCGTTGAGTCGCTGGAGAATGCGTCCGGCCTGACTGGCAATCTTTTGCGCATCAGGTTTGCGGCGTTTAACGGCAGCGAGTTTGGTTAAAGCTGCTTGGGCTTTGGCCATGCGCACTTGGCGACGCTCTTTGTCGCGTTCTTTGCGCCAGGGGCCTCCAGCAATGACATAGCGCTTACCTGCCTGTTGGATCTCCACAAGCCGGGGAGAATCCCCCAGCTCGAGTTGCTCGTCTTTGGGTAGTTCTTTGAGCAGGGCCTCCAATGTGGCATTGGAGAGTCGAGTGACAAAGCTCAGACCCTCTCTTTCCAGGGCCTCCAGATTGATTTTACTGCTCATGCCTCCATCAAAAACAAACACGGCATCGCGGATCTCAAAGCGGCGCCGGAGGATTTTTAGGAAACTTTGCAGAGTGGAAGTATCGGCACGATTGCCTCGCAAAACGGAAAGGTGCAGAGGAGTTCCATGAGTGTCGGTGGCTACTGCCAAGAGGATCTGAGGGCGATCGCCGCGATGGTCACGACTGTGTCCGTAGCAAGCGATACCTTGTGGCCCAGCTCCCTCGAAATAAACACTTGTGAGGTCGTAGAGCACTAAACTGACAGGCTCAGCGAAAGTGCTAGATGCGAGGTTTTTTTCCAAAGCGCACCAATGGCCCGTTATAGCATCCATAGCCTCATAAAGATCGTCCTGCTGGAAATGCTCATCGGCTGGCAATCGGCAAGCGGCAGCCAGTAGAGTGCCCTGGGCGTGCTCTTTGAGGGCAAGCTTGGAACAGGGAAAAAGCAGGCGGGAAAAGACCATGGCCTTGATCAAAGAACGCTCTCGGGCTGTGCCGATGCCTTGGAGCAATTGATCCAACCCCAACTCTTTCCAAGCCTCCACCAAAACGGCCAGGCCTCCGCAGTCCAGAGCCTGTTCGAGTTCGATTGCTTCTGCGGAGAGAAGGGTACGGCCAGAAAGGGCCTCGGCGATCAGCTTTCGGACATTTTCAGGGAGTTTGGAAATATTGCAGACAGTACGCGAGCGTGGTCCCTGGGGAGTACGAAAGGACTCGCGCACCAAATGGGTGACGTAGGTTTTACCCTTGCGGGTGGATTTGGTGGCTTGGATGAACACTTGCTACTGAAAATAGGATTATAACTATATAAAATCAATATTAAAATTTAATTTAAAATAAAATTACTTGCTACATATTTAGGCGTTTTTATTGCTTTCCAATAACTTATGAAAAAAATTGGGGTAAGTTAGGTTAGATTAGTTGGCATGGCTATTGCCCATTTATTGCCCATTTATTGCCCGTTGATGGGCCAAAACAATCTAAACCAAACGGAATCAAAAACAACCAAAAGGGGGAGTAATATGGTCCTGAAGCCAAGCATTTAAACTGCTCGGGGAGGGACTCGAACCCACAAGGATTGCTCCACCAGATCCTAAGTCTGGCGCGTCTGCCAATTTCGCCACCCGAGCGCAAATAGCCTTAAACCGAATATCGTATGTCTCGTTTAAGGGCAGATGGGGTCATCTAATCACATTTTGGAGAATATTTCTAGCTGAAACGGTATCAGTTGTCAGCCCGTGTTCAATTTGCAACTGAGAACCACGAACCTCTGCCAACCACGAACTACCAACTGACAACTGTAGAGCTAGTGAAAATGGTGCCGAAATTACAGACCGAATCACTCAAAGGCCGAACGAGAACACTCCAAAGAACGGTTTCCTCGGTCTACTTACCCGATGCGGTTTCGTATTGGCTGATTAGGTCGATACGCCGCTGGTGGCGTCCACCCTCGAAATGGGTTTCCAGCCAGATTTTGACAATTCTGAGGGCGATTTCAATGGAAACCATGCGTTGTCCGAGAGAAAGGACATTGGCGTCGTTGTGGAGACGTGAGTACTTGGCGGTTTCATCGTTCCAGCAAAGGGAACATCGGACTCCTTTGACCTTATTAGCAGCGATGGCTTCCCCATTGCCGGAACCACCCACTACAATTCCTCGCTCGGTTGCACCATTTGCCACTGCTTCGGCTGCAGGGATGATATAGAGGGGATAATCTGTGGCTTCGCTGCCGTGGGTCCCAACGTCAATGACCTCGTGACCCAGTTCTTTCAGATAGGCGACGATTCGTTCCTTGTACTGGAAACCTGCGTGATCCGAACCAATGGAGATTTTCATATGGAAAGAGGAGCCTCAGCTTGGAAGGGAGCTTGAGGTGTTAAATCAAGGAGTTTAAGAAGATGGAGATCTTCGTTCTTTTCAGGATTTGGAGTAGTGAGAAGTTTGTCTCCATAGAATATTGAATTGGCACCCGCGTAGAAGCACAAAGTTTGAGCCTCGCGGGAAAACTCGGTTCGACCCGCCGAAAGTCGGATTTTTGAGGTGGGTAGGGTGATCCGAGCTGTCGCAATCAACCGAATCACTTCGAAGGCGTCCACGGGTCGCAATTTCAATTCCTCCAGGGGAGTACCGGGAATGGGGACCAAGCAATTAATTGGGACACTTTCAGGTACGGGTACAAAGCTACAAAGGACTTCCAGCATCCGCAAACGATCTTCCACAGTTTCGCCCAGTCCTAGAATCCCTCCGCAACACACAGAGATGCCAGCCTGCTGTACAGCGGCGATTGTATTCAGGCGGTCTTGGAATGTGTGGGTAGTGACGATGTTACTGTAGTGTTCCGGGGAAGTGTCGATATTGTGATTGTAAGCGGTAACACCTGCAGCCTTAAGTTCTTTGGCTTCAGTAGGACCCAAGTTGCCGAGGGTGACGCAAACTTCCATCCCCAGTTTACTGACTTCCCGTATAATCTCTAATATCTGTTCAAATTTTTTATCGCCATTCCGCACACCTTTCCAGGCGGCTCCCATACAAAAACGGGTTGAACCCCCTTCGCGAGCTTTTTTGGCAGCCGCTAGGACCTCTTCCACGTCCATGAGCTTTTTCGCTTGCATACCGGTTGAATAACGCGCGCTCTGCGAGCAATAAGCACAGTCTTCGCTACATCCGCCAACTTTTACGTTGAGCAGAGTACAAAGTTGCACTTCCGCGCGCCACCAATGGGCTTTGTGGACGCTCCGAGCTTCGTGTAGAAGATCGAACAGGGGCTGACGGTAAATTTGTTCGAGCTCGGTATAGGTTTTGCGATTTTGCTGCATTGACGTTTATTTTTGTAACTGACGTTACGTACTTTTGGGAGCTCCGGAGGAAAAAAAGATCATTTTAACCAACAAGGGTCCCTTTTTTTTTGCGTAACATAACTTTGTAAAGCGGACGGATTTTGGAGAGGTTCAAACTGGAGCAACTTTTTGGAGAGGTTCAGACCGGAGTAACTGATAGGAAGAAAGTGCCTTTTCGAACAAGTCATGTCGCCGCCAGTCATAGGTAAAAGCTTGGAAGCCTGTGGCACGTGCACCCTCTGCATTTCCCGGAAAATCATCGATAAAGAGGGTATCTTCCGGGATTAGGCCAAAGCGTGTGCTGGCGATTTCGTAGATACGGTGGTCGGGTTTCATGACTCCCACCTCGTAGGAATAAACGCCTGCCGTAAAGTGCGCGAAAACCGGATAACGCTTATGAATAAATTCTCGATGAATGCATCCGATGTTAGAAAGAAGGTACAAGGGACAAATGGCTGCAAGTGTGGGAATTTGAAGGTGGAGCGGAATATTTTCTTCAAAGATATCGCACCAAATTTCGATAAAATTTTCGTCAGAATCCCGGTAGTCGTAGATATTCTTCACAATAGAAAGGAATTCGGCGCGGTCTATCCGTCCGGATTCATATTCTGTGCAGGTTGCAGCGATCAGCTTTTCCGCATCAGGTGAAAAAGCGGTCTTGTTTTGTTTACTGAGTAAATGTTGTTTTGCTCGCGCATAATCGTGAGGAAGTAAAACATTCCCGATGTCAAAAATGAGTGCACTAATTTTGGGATGCATACAGGTAACTCACGTTACGTACTTTTAGGGACCCTGGGAGCAAAAACGACCATTCTCACCAACAAGGGCTCCTTTTTTGCGTAACATCACCAAATAATTATCGTATCTGTTCGGAAAGAATAAAGCGGGCAATATTTAGGCTGGCATCCGGGTGGCTGAGAGAACTAGCCGCACTCAACCATTTTTTCCATAGAAGACCTTCTTCCGCAAAGGCTTCGCGTAGCTTTGTAACGATTTGTGCTCCTTTGGAGGCCAGAGCGCCTGCGCCGTTTTCTAAGATCAGTCGTGCATTTCCCTCCTCCTGACCCGGTACAACTTGAGTAATAATCAGCGGGGTGCGGCCAGCTAGAGCTTCTTGTACGGTTGCTCCACCAGCTTTCCCAATGAGGACATGACTCCGGGCTATGAGTTCAGACATCCGCGGGGTCCATCCGTAGATCTCCAAGGGCTGTTTTTGTAGCGCGGCGATCCGGCTCAAAGACTCTCGCAGGACTTCATTTTTACCAACGGTGACGGTAATTTCCGCATTTTCTAAGGTCAGCAAATGTTTGACGATAGAATGTGCTTTCCAAGGGGTTGCATTGACCATGTAAAGGATTTTCCATTTTTCTCCCTCGGTGGGAGGCGCCTTATTGGTGGCTATCTTTGAAAAGGTCAGAGGGACGGGAAATCCCAGCGAATAAATGCGCTGAGAGGGAATGTCAGCTTTTTCCAGGACAGCCGAGGTTTGCGGGTTTGGAGTAATAAAAACATCCGCATAGCACCGGTACCATAGCGAGTTGATACTGATGGAGTCGGTCAAAAGAGTGATAGTTTGATAGTCTCTTTTCAGACCATTTTTATGAAGAAAATCCAGTAAAACGCCGTATCCCGGAAAGGTGCTGACGACAACTTTGGGTGCAATTTTGAAGAGGAGGTCACGAAGTCTTTCGGCAGCCGCGGACAACAAGCCAGCCCTTGTGGAGCCGGACATAACGGAGGTCTTGTCTATCAACTCAAAAACCTGCTTCCAAACTGACGGGAGGTGGTTGATCAGAGCTGTGTATCCCTTCCGCACTAATTCGTGACGCCAACCATAGGACTCTTGGAAGATATCGTGTATTTCCACGGAACATTTTGGAGAGCACTCCAGGAGTCCAGTCCGTAGATTTCGAGCCGCGGCATTGTGACCTTCCCCAAATGCAGCGGTTAAGATCAGAATCGAGCGAGAACCGGAGGATGGAGCCAAGCTATTTGAAATGGTCATATCCACGCGCAAGGGGAGTGCTCTGTTTTGGGTGGGCAGTCATATGCCCGATTTTGGTGAGCTTTAAACGAGGAAATGGCCACTGTTTCAAAAGAAGTTTTTCCTTTCGGGGAGAAATGGCGAAAAGCAATTCATAATCCTCTCCGTCGGAGACAGCCTGCTCGACGGAGCATCCTGGGTTTCTGGGGATCAGTTGAGGTTGAACCTCGAAACCGGTGTGGCTGGCCCGAGCCATACGAGGAAGATCGCTGCCGAGGCCGTCGCTAAGGTCCATCATCGCATGAATTGGGAAATGGGCCGTCAGCCAACGTGCTTCCAAAAGTCGCGGGGTAAATTTGAGATGATGCCCTCGTAAGCTGCCTCCCAAACGTCCCGTGATAAATAGGGAATCTCCGGGACGCGCGCCGGAACGTAAAACGAGATGCCGCCGCAGGACTCGTCCTATGAGTGTAACGGAGAGAAAAAAAGTTCTTGGTGAGCGAGAGGATTCGCCACCAACGATGCCGATCCCGAATTGGCGTGCAGCGCGCGCAAGGCCGCGGTAGACCGATTCCAGCCAATGGCTGGGAAGATCAGGCGGAGCCGCAAACGTGATCAGGGCGTGGGTGGGAATGCCTCCGCAGGCGGCTACGTCGCTGATTGCCCGACAGAGAGCTTTCCACCCAACCTGCGTGGCGGGCGCATCTTTGGCGAAGTGGATGCCTTCCACGATGCAATCGGTCTTCAAAAGCAGGAGGTCTCCTTTCCGCGGAGAGTGCGTTACAGCGCAATCATCTCCAATGCCTGCAAGGGTTCCGTGTCCCTCAGGAAGAAAACGAGTTAGCTTATCAATGAGAGCATCTTCCACCTAAAGTCCAAGGTTAATAACAGACGTTACGTCACTTTTAGGAGCTCTGAGAGTAAAAAAACTCATTTGCCCAACAAGGTTCTCTTTCTTTTGCGTAACATCACTTAAAAAGGTCCGACAATAGCAGCTACGACGCCGATCAGATTAAAAAGAGCGTGCATGATAATGGCTACCATCAGGGAACCTGTGGCTTCGTAAACAAGACACAATGCGACTGCAAGAAGGAACAAGCCGGGGAAGGCGGAGAGATGTTGATGAATGCCCGCAAAGATACACGAAGTGACGATAATTGCCGCCAGACGGCCGGCATACTGACGCAAAACTCCGTAGAGATAGCCCCGAAAGATAAGCTCCTCTGTGAAAGGTGCGACTATGACAGCGAGAAGTCCCACGACAAGATGATCGGATAAACGCTTGTTATCGATCAAATATTGGACCAATGGCTGGGGAGTGACGCTTGTACTCCCCAAATTTTCCACAATCAATTGTATCAGGAAGATTAATGGATAGAGGGCGACTAACCAAAGCACCGCCGACTTAAAAACGCGGAATCCGCGCATCGCTCGAAATCCAAAGACTTGAATTGGATGGATGCGACGAAGTATCAAAAAAGCGAGAATGAGCAAATCCAACAATACATAAAAAACCGTTCCGACTTCGATCTCTCGCAATGTCGGGAGCGGGTTACTCTCCGATGAAGATGCGACCAACCTTAAGAAATAAACGCCTAAAATAAGGCAAACCAGCACGTCCGGCCATCCGTATGGCCGCAGTACAATTCCAGTTTCCAGGGAAATGTGACTTTCTTGAGGAGGGATTTCTTGCCCTAACGAGTCGTCCTCCTCTTGAAACTTGTCCGACTTCCGCACAAGCCGGTGCCTTTGCCAAATTTCTTTTCCTAAGCGAATATAAGCGACTAATCCAGCGATAGCCATGATTGTAAGGGCGAAAAAGACCCAAAGCATGTCGGCATTTAAGGGAAAGCCGCATCAGGGAGCGAGAAGAAATCGTTGGATTTATAGAAAGGTGTGGCTATGCAGATTGGAGGGAAAAAATCCCCCTTCCAAAATATGGCGAGAAAATTCAAGATGCGCTCCGTGGCTTCCATTCGGATCGTCGAACAACTTGCCCTCTTTGCTGATAATAGAGTGGGTGTCTTAGCGACCATTTGCGATTCGTTGATGCAAGAACGCATCCATATTTATGCACTTTCCATGTCAGACACAATCGACCATGCTGTCGTGCGTATGGTTGTAAGTGATTCTCGAAGAGCTCTGGCAATCTTTGAATCTTATGGGATGCTAGTTTTTGAGAGCGATGTACTCATGATTGAATGTGGAAATAGCCGCGTTGGCCTTCCGGAAATTATGAAAAGCTTGGCGGAAAAAAGGGTGAATATCGAATACTGCTATTTAGCTAGCTTACCCGTCGCTGAAAAAAATCTTCTGATTTTACGTGTTAAGCATGCCAAAAAAACGATGCGATTTTTAGAAGATTTTTTCAGAAAACCAAATCATTATGGGCTGTAGCGCCGTTTCCATTGATTTTTCGGGACCTTATAACGCATCACTTGTCGCCGATACGGTACGAAGATTTCACCAATCGTTAAAGACCTCTGCGGACTTTGCGTTCGTATTCCTTAGTTCTGATTATTTGCTCAAATTGGAAGAATTTGCAGACATTGTCCGCGTTGACGGTCACGTGGTGGAATTAGTGGGATGCACTTCGCTAGGAAGAGCATTTAACGGTGCTGAGAGAGAATCCGGATCGGGTTTTTCTCTTTTAGCAGTGCATGCACCGGAGGTGCGCGTGATGATCACCGAGTTATCTCAGGAACAACTCGAAGGGACAGCCCCAGCCACAAAGCTGGATCCAAATGTCAGAGAACCTAATGGATGGATCGGATTCTTAAATCCCTTCGGTCTCTCGGTGGAACAGTTCTTAATTGAATGGAATTCTCGTTTTCCTGGCATTCCGATGGCTGGGGGCCTCGCTAGCGGAGTCGATGAAAATATGGCTGTTTTTCGGAACAACACCATTGTACCGGGTCTTGCTTTGGGACTGGAAGGGCCGCTTTCCATAGTGGCGGGGGTAAGTCCCGGATGTCGTCCTATTGGGGAACCACTGACTGTGACTCGGGCGGACAAAAACGTCGTCTACTCTTTAGGTTCGCGGCCCGCTTACGAGGCCTTGGAGTCTGCATTCCAGTCTTTGAGCGACCTCGAAAAAGCTGGTGCGCAGGGGAATCTTTTTGCGGGTCTGGCATCGTCTGAATACGTTGACGAATTTGCAGCGGAACATTTTCTTGTGCGGAGTATTTTAGGAGCGGATCCCGCTTCCGGAGCCGTAGTGATTGGCGGGATTCCACGGGTCGGACAGACTCTTCAATATCAAATTAGGGATAGCGCTAGTGCCGATGTGGCAATGCGAGCAAGTCTTAAACAAGCGGCCGGATCAGTTCACACTCCCTTGGCATCGATCTTATTTTCGTGTTTGGAACGAGGCAGCAAGTTTTTTGGCATGCCGGATCATGATGCAGGTTTAATGGAAGCGGAATTGGGTGACCATCCTTCGGTTGGCTTTTTTTGTGGTGGAGAAATTGGACCGGTAGCGGGTAAAAATTGTCTCCATACTCACGCTGCGGCATTCGCAGTACTCGTGGAAAATCAAAAACGAGATTCCCATGTTTAGGCGAGTTTTTCTGCGTTTAGTCTCAAAAATCTATCCCTATGTCAATACTCTCGTTTTTTTTCCGATCTTTTGCTTTTGGATGCCACTCGTTTCAGCGACTGACCTTTTGACCAACTGGCAAAGGGTATCCTCTTCTCAGCCGGCTTCTCTGCCTGCAGGAGCTTATTTCCAAGAAATTCAAGCACGCTCTTCTGATGTGCAGGTTCAACTGTATGCAGTTTTTTTCAACGAGAAAAAATGTCGCCTCTACGTTTTGGATAATCCCCCTTCGGCAGGTGTGGATTTAGCGGCCGCCCTTAGACGGGAAGGAGCTTTCGCGGGAGTTAACGGTGCGTATTTTTACGAAAATTTTGAGCCCCTGGGGCTAGTGATCAGTAATCGACAACTTTTGCATCGCTTGGAAAAAGCGCGACTGTTAAGCGGCATCTTAGAAATTCGAGAAAATTCGATCCGCTTGGTTCGATCCAATGAATTCCGCTTTTCGAAACAAATAGTGGGTGCCTTGCAGGCGGGACCATTTTTACTGGAAAATGGGAAAATGATCCGGGGATTAAACAAACTTCGAGTGGCACGCCGGACAGTTGTGGCCTCGGATGGTAAGGGCAATTGGGCCTTGATCTTGATGAGCCCATTAACTCTGGCACAGGCGGGAGAACTGCTTGCAAGTCGGGACATTTTTCCAAAATGGCGCCCTTGGCATGCTTTAAATTTGGATGGCGGAAGTTCTTCTGGTTTTTGGGCTGATACCAGACCGTCGCCGGTCTCCATTCGTGAATTTGGTGCGGTAAGAAATTTTCTCGGACTCCGGGGACGAAGTCCCGCGAGGTCCGTGGTTTGTTCTCGCACCTTCGGGTCTTGATGTGTTACATTAAAACTAATGCAAATTCATTTGAGTCCACGGCATCTGGTTTTGACCGCTGCAATCCATACATATGTAGCGGATAAGATTTCCCACCTGGAAACCCTGGCCGAAAATATTCTTGCCGCTCATATTGTACTTTTACACGATGAAACCCGAACGAAAAAGTACGTGACGAAAGTCCATTTGGCTGTGCCGGGGCCGGATCTTTTTGCCGAAGTCGCCGAAGATGATCTTTATGCTGCCATCGATAAAGTGATTGCAAAGCTGGCCGCTCAGCTAAGAAAGCAAAAAACCAAGAAAGTGGACCACAAAAAACATATTTCGCAACTTTCTAAAGAAAGTATGAAACGTGGGTATAAGAGACGCTAATTAGTTCGTAGTTCGTAGAAATTGGTGCTTCTCAGTTCGCGGTTGAACTGCCTAGCTCTTGGAGACAATTCGCAATTTTTTTTGGTTGTGGGTGCTACAAACTACGAACTCAATAAGTGGAACAAGACTACAAAGTTAAACTAGAGGTTTTTGAAGGACCTCTCGATCTGCTGCTTTATCTGATCAAGCGGGATGAAGTGGATATCTATGACATTTCCATCGAACGCATTACTAAGCAGTATTTGGAATACCTGAATTCATTTCAGATTCTGAACATTGAACTGGCCGGCGAATTCATTGTGATGGCCGCCAACTTGCTCTGCATCAAAAGTCGAACTCTATTGCCGGTTGACCAACGAGCAACCGAAGAGGAAGAAGAAGAACCGCTGGATCCGCGATGGGAACTCATTCGTCAATTGATCGAATACCGTAAATTTAAGGAAGCCGCAGGGCAGCTCCGTCTTCGGCAGGAACTACAAGAATGTCTCTTTCCTCGGACTCCTGGTATTCCGGAACTCGAACCCGAAGAAAATCTTCTCGTCGAAGAGGTGGGCATGTTTGATCTGATCCGTGCTCTCCAAAAAGTCCTTGAGCGGAAAAGCAAAACAGAAAATTTGCGGGAAATTTTTGAGGAACATTTTAGTGTCTCGGATAAAATCAACTCCGTGATGACTGCCATAGTTCCGGGCCAAGATCTTCGTTTCGAGGAGTTTTTCTCTGAAAACGCCAGCCGGACGGAAATTGTAGTCACTTTTCTGGCTCTCTTGGAGTTGATTCGCATGAAACAATTAACAGTTCGCCAAGAAGGACAATTTGGAGAAATCTGGATTGCTAGGCCATCTTCGTGTATAGTCTCCCCCTGACTCGGCTGACTCTTCGAAAATTTCTTGGGTAAGATAGCCGGGATTGACTAGCTTCGAAAGAAACAACACAATGTTACGGCTTTTTGGGAAAGATGTTTTGAGCCTTCAAGGGGGACTTTTGACTAACTACTGAGATGTCTGATCACTTATTCTCTCTGGCTTCTGTCGTGGAAGCATTGCTTTTTGCTTCGCAGAAGCCCCTTTTGGAAAAAGAGATTCGGGCAGCTTTGCGTGCCGCCGCCGAAGCTTATCCGGAAGATTCCGGACCCCAGGCTCTTGCTAAGATAACGTCCAAAGATCTCGCTGCCGTGCTGCAAGAATTGAGAAGTGCTTTCGAACAAGATGGACGTTCATTTGAGCTAAAGGAAACCGCGGCAGGCTGGCAACTGGTAACACGGCCGATTTTTGCCCCTTGGATTCGGCAACTCTTTCCGGAAAGCCGTCCGTCCCGGCTGAGTGCCCCGGCTTTGGAGACCCTGGCAATTATCGCTTATCGTCAGCCTCTCACTCGAGCTGAGATGGAAAAAGTACGAGGCGTCGCTGTGGATGGAGTTGTGCAAACTCTTTTGGATCGTGGCCTGATACGGATTGCAGGCCGTGCTGAAATTCCTGGCAAACCACTTCTTTATGAAACCGCCCAGTATTTTCTAGAGCATTTTGGATTGAAATCTTTAGATGAGCTTCCTAATTCACATGAGCTGAGACGAGTTGATGTGGAAAAAGCCGAACCTGCAACCGTGACAGGCGGTGTTTCTGAGAACGAGACGAAAATTTCTGCTGATCAGACCCCGCAAATGGCGAATGCATCGTCTGAATAAAATAGGTTCCGAAACATTATAAAAACCGTTAAAATTTATCAAATTCTATGAGCATGATTATGAGTGAACAACCCGCACCCAAACCTTCCATTGAGCATGTTTCTCCAGCAGAAGCTCCGACTGCTCAAAATATCCTGGCAAATTTCAGAGCCAAAATCGACGCAATGGATCTGCAAATTCTGCTGCTCCTCAACCAGCGCGCCGTGATTGTGCAACAAGTGGGAGAATTTAAAAAACGGGAAGGACTCCCCATTTACGCTCCGGGAAGGGAAGAACAGTTGCTCCGTCGCCTAGAGGAGCAGAATAAGGGGCCTTTGTCCGCAACGTCCCTCCGAGCCATTTTTCGCGAAATTCTTTCGGCATCCCGTGCGTTAGAAAAAGAAGTCGTCATTGCCTGTCTTGGATCGGAAGGGAGTGCGACCTATCAAGCAGCCGTCAGACGCTTTGGTTCAAGTGTCAAATATACTTTTTTTAAGGAAACCTCGGATGTTTTTGATCAAGTGGCTCGAAACGAAGCAGATTGCGGGGTCGTACCAATCGAAAGCGCGGAATTGTGGTTAGTGGGTCGCAGCTTGAACGATCTCGCTGAAACCGAATTGAATGTTTGTGCCGAAATTACCCTAGGGGATCAAAAAAAAGGAAGCGACTCGGGACGTTTCCTGGTCCTCGGCCGCACGCCGCCCCCCTCCTCTGGATTCGATCGCAGCCTAATCGCCTTGCGAGTCGAAGACAAACCAGGAGCCCTAATCGCGGCACTAGAGCCATTTACTGAGCACTCCATCAATCTTTCCTACCTTGCCAGCCGACCTGCCGCCAAAGGAAGTAACGATTTATTTTTCTTTGTCGAAGCACAAGGGCATTCGAAAGACCTCCAGGCAAACGATATTTTTCGCGAACTATCCAAACGCTGCAGGGCAGTAAAGGTATTGGGAAGTTATCCCATCCAATAATAGGGGTGAGAGGGATCAGGGGAAACGCTGAAGGGAGACTCTCAAAGAGGATGCGAGGGACGATGAGCAGTTAAAGGATACGTGATAACTGCGTAAAATAGTTTCTCGGAAACTCTCAGCCGCGCCGCTAGTCAAGATATATGAATCCTATTGCGAAGAATAGCGCAAGCAACCTTGTTTGGGAATTGTTCCCTGTTTTGGAATTCTCCCCTCCTTTTGCGCAAGCAAGCTTATTAAGCCCAAATAAGCAAAACAGGCCACGGCAATTTCCAGAAGCACCAATGCAACCAGATGCGCCGCGGGAGAATGTTTCTATGGGCTCGTTTTTTGACGGTCTGACTCTTAGTCCGCAAGGGGCGGCCGGCAACGCAATTGACGTTTCAAATCCATTGAGTTTTCTTGATGAGCTTAGTCTCGATGAATTTAATCAAGAAGCCACCAGTGGACAAAACGCCGTATATAATTCGCATCAGAGTGTTGCTGGACTATCTTTGCAGGAGGAGCAACAGCCGGTCGTTTCACACACACGTCAACTAATTGCTCCCCAGGAGATTTCAGTGTCCCAGGGTACTGATTCATTAAAACCTTCCATTAGTAACACCAGGCAAAAAAGGCCTGGGGATCATTTGGAGGCCACAGCAAAAAAACACAGGCGAAATCAGAGTAGCTTTACGCAATGTGTTAGGGAAATAAACTCTCAAAATGCAACGGCGCGAATACCTAATGGAAAGCGTGCAACACTTCGCGCTGAAGCCTGTGCAAAATTAGGAAGCGAGGAGCCTGCAATCGAATGGGTCAGAAATTTCCTAAACGAAAAGGGATTTAAATTAAAGCATAAGGCCATTTATGATTATGCACAAAGTATCCGAAATAAACAAGCTCGGGATTCTGCTGAATTTACGAAATTTAAGGAACAACGACAGGGGCTTGTTGATGAAGCCTATGCAAAATTAGGAAGCGAGGAGCCTGCAATCAAATGGGTCAGAAATTTCCTAAACGAAAAGGGATTTAAATTAAATAAGTATGCCATTTATTGTTTTCTACGAAGTATCCGAAATGAACAAGTTCAGGATTCTGCTGAATTTACGAAATTTAAGGAACAACGACAGGGGCTTGTTGATGAAGCCCGTACAAAATTAGGAAGCAAGGAGCCTGCAATCGAATGGGTCAGAAATTTCCTAAACGAAAAGGGATTTAACTTAAATAACTTAAATAAGGATGACATTTATAATTTTCTACGAAGTATCCGAAATACACAAGTTCAGGATTCTGCTGAATTTACGAAATTTAAGGAACAACGACAGGAGCTTGTTGATGAAGCCTATGCAAAATTAGGAAGAGAGGAGCCTGCAATCGAATGGGTCAGAAATTTCCTAAACGAAAAGAGATTTGACTTAAATAAGAATGACATTCATACTTTTGCACAAAGTATCCGAAATAAACAAGCTCATAATAGACGAGCTCAAATGGTGGAAACGGTCCCAGATAGCGTAACTGAAATCGTTGAGGAACTGCATCGAGAGCAGCCGAATAAAATTCGCGGACCGCTACCGAGAGTCATCAAACAAGAGGTGAATGATGATGCTATTATTCAGAAAATATTTGCACACAAAGATCAGCCAGCGGATGGGGGCTCTACGTTAGTGACCATAGTGGAACCTCATGACGAGCATGACCCATGGTTTGCTATACGCCAAGTTACGACTCAGTGGGGAGGTGACGTTAAAGCACAGATGAGGCAGGCAGAGAAAGATCATGCTGAAAGCGAGGTGACAGAGGCTCGCAAAGCCGCGATGAGGTTGGAAGATGAATTAGTCAAAAATCTGGTGGGGCGAATAAATAATTTTAGTAGCCGAAAGGTAGAGAAAAGCAATCAGTTCGAAAATCAAGAAAGGCTAATGGGAATAAACTGCATTGTGCTTCAGTTAAAACGATTGGCGCCGAAAAATTTGATACAGAGATGCCTGGATACGGATTTACACAGTGCGATTCTTCATTGCAAAGACAAAGCGGTTTACCAGGCCTTTATCCAGCGAGTAGCTGATGCAGTACAGACATCAAATGCCGCTGCGCAGGCAGTAGGAAAGCTTTTTAATGCAAACTACATCAAACAAGCAAAGGAATTATTGGGTGACGATCACTTGGAACCTTTGCTGTCTGCGATGGTGGAGAAAGCGGATACCGCTCATAAAATACAAGAAATACTGGATATTCTTAAAGTAGGATCGCAGCAGTTGAATCCTAATCGTACGGCGATATTAGAGGCATTAAAAAATAAGAATAGAGAGAATACGCAGCAAAGCCAAATACCAAAGGATTTTGATACTCAATTAGTCAATCTTCTGGATGACTGTGTCCAACACATAGACAAAGCAATATCAGATCCGATAAAATTACGCAGTCATATTGAGAGTTTGCTAAAACTTTTCGACCAAAGACTGGTCAACTTACAGCCAGCTATGGGAGATGAGCAAAAGCGAGAAGATAGGGACAAGACGTTATTCGGTATAGCCAAAGAGTTGAAGCGGACAGCGAGAGCCATATGGGAAATGTCTAAGATGAAAAGACAACCCCCATCCATTCCACAGAATACGGTAGTGCAAGCTATTAATTTAGTACGAGAACGCATAAGAAACGAGGCGTTTCAAAACAGATTGGTGGATAATCAAATAAAGTATCTTCCGAAGATTAACTTCCTGGGAATGTCATTGCCTCGCAAATCCGAGCTTCCAGATTCTTATAAGATGGCGTTTGTAGCGTGTTTGCCAGAAGCAATTCAGGAGAAAATCTATCACCACCAACCAAGTTGGCGTTCCCAAGTCGAAAAAATCAAAAAGCAAGCGCCAGTTTCTGCTCCCGCTCCCAAGTCAAAGGCAGTGAATCTGGAGGCGGAGGACTTGGCGGAAGAGTTATTGCGAGAAATGGACAAAGAAGAAGTCCGTGCAGTCGAGGAACAGGGACGATTCATACAACCGGAGGCCAATTTAAGCGCTCTTCGGCAGAGTAGACGACCCAAACTTTATGGTCCTAAATTCCAATGGCCCTCTGTTCAACAGGAAGTCGAGAAATCCGAAGAGCTTTTGCGTCGGGTGGAGTCACTTCGGCATAGTGAACAACTTGAAGAAATCACTCGAACTATTGAAGAACATGCCAAGCGAGATCTTATTGGAGATTACGGATTGCGACGTTTTGGCGATGGAACCGAAGCCGGGGTCCTATTTGAAATTTTGACGAACATCGTTACGGAAAATCCGAATTTGGAGAAGCGGCGCAACGACTATACTCAGATCAGAGATCTTTTTACCCGTCGTCGAGATGAGATACCCGCTGATGACCTACCTCTTCAGGCTAAGAGACAAAAGCTTGATGAATTCGTCAAAAAGTTAGATAATTTGGTGTGACTTTGACTGGTTGGGAAGAAGTCCGCCGAAAAATTTGCGCTTTTGCGCTTCGAGTTGAGGGGATATCAACCACTAACTAATACTTGAAATCCTTTCAATTTGTCAATACTCTGTTGACTTCCAGGTTTTCTGAAGGATGCAATACGGGAATAGCGAATATTTAGAAGCGTCCAATGGCAATAAGAAGCCAATTGTGGTTTTTGCCGAAGAAAGTTCAAATCGTTGCCTGTTTTACGCAGCGCTATTTGCCTTTATCATCCGGTTTTTTTCCTCATTTGAGGATGCCGGGAGCCTGGCCAAAATAAGCCGGTCGGTTTTTAGCAGCGGACAGCTAAGTTGTCCCTCAACAAAAGAGAACCGCTGGCGACTCAACACTGCCAATCGTTTTCGCAAGAAAGTATCCGTGTTCTTATGGTTGCGAGAGCGCTGGCGCCAAACACACCTATTCAGTTATGTCATCTCATTCGTCATCATATTCTTCGACAAGGCGGTCTTTTCGTCGCGGCGGTTCTCGCCGTCATTATCAGTCCCGAAACAAAGACAAAAGAGGGGAAAGTTATCAACCGCGCGAAGAGGAGGCAAAACCGTCTTCTCTTTGGCAGAAGATTTTAAACTTTTTCGGAGGAAAAAAAGCCCCGAAGCCGCAGAGCCGGCCGGTCGGGGTAAAGGAGGAGAAGGACTCGCGTCCGGAGATCCGCAAGCCCGAGATAGTGGAAGTGACTTCGCCCCGCATTTATGTTGGCAATTTGTCTTTTGACGCCATAGAAAGTGATCTTTTTGAACTCTTCAAAGGAGTGGGAAGTGTCCAAAATGTGGAGATAGTTTGTCACAGGCAGTCTCACCGTTCAAAGGGATTTGCATTCGTTCAAATGCAAACAATTGACGAGGCGCGTCGTGCGGTCTCCGAACTACACGATAAAGAATATATGGGGCGTAAACTCGTCGTCAGCGGAGCTAAGGCTTTGGAAGAGCGCCGCTTTGAGTAAGTGATCCGGGAACGCGAAAAAGTTCACCGGTTGGCTGACTTTTGAAGGATTGTGCCTGGTTTCCTAACCAGTTCTCTTCCGGTGCTGAACCGCACGTTTTTTTTGGGCGGCCCCACTGGTGTCGGAAAGTCCGATTTTGCTCTTGAACTTGCGTCCCGAGTGAATGGAGAAATTGTTGGTGCCGACGCCTTTCAAATTTACGCTGGGTTGAGTCTATTGACCGCCCAGCCTCCTCCTCGATCAGGGGCAACCGTTCCTCATCACATGGTTGCCTGCATCGATGTGAAGGAAGCCTATAATGCGGTCCGCTATCAGCGAGATGCCTTTCAAGAGCTGGAAAAGATCCTTCAGCGTGGCAAGACACCGATCGTCGTAGGTGGGACGGGACTTTATTTTCGAGCCCTGATCCAGGGGTTCGATCCCGCACCACCTAGCGATCCCTTCTTGCGAAGCGAGCTGGAGCAACTCTCTCTGGCAGCTCTTCAAGAACGGCTTGTCCGAACCGATCCCACCGCAATCACAAGAATTGATATGCGCAATCCTCGTCGTGTCCTTCGAGCGATTGAAATCTGTGAACTTTCAGGACGTCCTCTGAAGGATTTTCATTCCCAAATAGAGCCGATTTCTGCGGAACGAGGCTGGTTTCTCCTCCGCGAGCGCGAAGACCTGCATCATCGAATTTCAGCCAATGTAAGTCGCATGTGGGAGGAGGGAGTAGTTCAAGAAGTAAAGGCAATCCGGCATCGGGTAGGGCAGACAGCTTCGCGAGCCATTGGATTCCGTGAAATTCTTGCGTTTCTTGATGGAAAATTGAGTGAAGTCCAGTGTCGGGAAGCAATTTGTTTAGCCACCCGCCGATATGCGAAAAGGCAATTGACCTGGTTCCGGCATCAGACTAAATTTAACACATTGAATCTCTCTGTGTTTAAAAGCACGTCTTTAGCGGTGGATGCACTATTTTTGGGACGCTCTTTTTTAGAAGAGCTCAATATTAGTGGCAATTAAAATGAGGTTACCCCTTTCGAGCGAAATTGCGGCTTTAGATTCATCTTTGGTGGCCACCCCGGCATTGCTCAACGATTCAGTTCCGGAACGTTCAAAGATCCTTAATTTTTCATGAGCAATTCTTTTACTCGCCTGAAGGAAAAGGCGATTTTGGTCGGATTGGAGTATGGGAAAGCCACTCGATGGGACACACAAGAATCCTTGGATGAACTGCGTCAACTTGCTGCAACCGCCGGTGCGGTAATCGTAGATACCTACATACAACATTTGGAAAAACCGACGGCTCCTTATTACATCGGAAAGGGGAAGGCGGAAGAATTAGGGCGGGAATGTGAAGCAAAGGAAGTAACGTCGGTCATATTTGACGATGAACTTTCTCCGGCCCAAGGCAGAAATCTGGAGATGATTACCAGTTGCAAAGTTCTGGATCGTACACAGCTCATTTTGGATATCTTCGCACAGCGGGCGCGAACTCGCGAAGGACGCTTACAAATTGAACTGGCACAACTGCAATACTTGCTGCCACGCCTCACCCGGATGTGGACCCATCTTTCCCGTCAAACCGGCGGTATCGGCACGCGAGGTCCTGGTGAAACTCAGTTGGAAGTCGATCGACGACGAGTTCAGGAGCGAATTGCCAAATTGGAAAAAGATTTAGGAGCGGTTCGCAAGAATCGCTCCATTCAAAGAGAGGGACGCTTAAGAAAAAATTGGCCGGTAGCCGCGGTGGTCGGCTACACGAATGCGGGTAAATCCTCGCTTCTAAACCGCTTGACGGGCGCAGGAGTACTTGCGGAAGACAAGCTCTTTGCCACCCTCGATCCGACCACTCGCCAACTGACCCTGCCAAATCGCCAAAAAATCTTGCTGACCGACACCGTCGGATTCATTCGCAAATTACCGTATACAGTTGTGGAATCTTTTAAAGCCACTCTTGAAGAAGTGCAATTGGCGGATTTGCTCATTCATATCGTAGATATGAGCCACCCCAATTATCGCGACCAAATGGCAGTTGTGGATTCCACTATGAAAGAGCTGGGAGCACATGGTAAACAAACCGTTCTCGTTTTTAACAAGATAGATCGGATTGAAGACCGTGAACTCGTTCAGTCACAATTACGGCGTTATCCCAATAGTGTGGCGATCTCAGTCCATACTGGAGAAGGGATCGATTCTTTTCTTGAGCAATTGGAAATAGATCTCAGTGCATGGCGTTTGAAAGGGGAGTATCGGATTCCTCTGACAGAATCTGCACTGCTTGCGGAACTCCATCGCGTCGGGCATGTATTATCGCTGCATTACGAGGAAGAGTTTGCTCGAGTCACCGCACATATTCCGCCTCATGTGCAGCCCCGTGTGGCGCTTTTTGAGGTCAAGCATGCCGTTCCAGCATCTCACAAATGATCTTCTGCGTGAGAGTATTTTGAATTTGGATATTGACGATCTCTTCTCGCGACATTGCCAGTGTTTGAATTTAAGATGCTCTAAACTTCCGCAATTTTCTAATCTTCTTCTGTTTTCCTACCTTTTCACTCTTTCTTGGGAAGTCCAGGTCTCTTTTTACATAGAGGACCTCCTCTCATTTTTGGTCAGAGAGCGGGAACTTGGCCCTTGCTTTTTCGGTCAAAATCTCCATCTCTATTTATCAGGGATTTGGGTTACTTTCAATCTACGGAGACCATGCATCCATCCACCCATACGTATGGCCGATTTCGGTTGCGGCTAGGGTATCCGCTTCCGTTAGGTGCCAGTCGGACTCCTGATGGCGGCATCAATTTTTCTATTTTTTCGATTCATGCGACGCATTGTACGCTCGTATTGTTTCACCCAGGAGATGACCAACCGGACATGGAAATTCCCTTTCCGCAGGAGTTCCGAATCGGGCACCTGTTTGCGATGACCGTTTTGGACCTCAAGCCCGAAGACCTGGAATATGGCTTTCGAATGGAGGGTCCTTTTGTTCCGGAGGAGGGACATCTCTTTGACAGGAGGCGGATTCTTTTGGATCCCGAAACGCGGCTGATTTCGGGGCGCAATGTTTGGCGTGAGGAGACGCAGAAAAGACGGCTTTTACGGGCACGGATGCATTTGGAATTATTTGATTGGCAAGGTGATCCTCCCATTCGCTTTCCTAGCAACGAACTAGTGATCTATGAAATGCACGTACGAGGTTTCACACGTCACGAATCCTCCGGCGTAGTCCGAGGCGGCACGTTTGAGGGCATGAAGGAGAAGATTCCCTATCTCAAGCAGTTGGGGATCAATTGTGTGGAGCTGATGCCGATTTTCGAATTCGATGAACTGGAAAATAGCCGCACCGATCCTTTGACCGGCGCCTCACTTTACAACTATTGGGGCTATAATACCGTTGGTTTCTACGCACCGAAAGCCGGATTTGCATCGAAAGGTCGCGAAAACCTTCAGATCAAGGAGTTGAAATCCTTGCTCCGCGAGCTTCATCAAGCCGGTATCCGAGTGGTATTAGATGTTGTTTTTAATCACACTGCCGAAGGGAACACCGACGGTGACACCATTTCATTTCGAGGGTTGGATAACAAGACCTACTATATGGTGGATGCGAGGGGTCATTACCTGGATTACACAGGCTGTGGAAATACCTTCAATTGCGGCCATCCGGTCGTCAGACGCTTTATTATAGACTGTCTTCGCTATTGGGTAACGGACTTCCATGTGGATGGCTTTCGGTTTGATTTGGCCTCCGTACTGGGTCGTGGTCTCAATGGGGTGCCGCTGGAGAATCCTCCGTTGTTAGAAGAAATCGCCCACGATCCCGTTTTAGCCGATTGCGAATTGATTGCCGAAGCGTGGGATGCTGCGGGCCTGTATCAGGTGGGCAGTTTTCCTGCATATCGCCGTTGGAGGGAATGGAATGGCAAATATCGGGACTGCGCCCGCCGATTTTTAAAGGGCGAATTGGGAACTGTTGGAGAAATGGTACAGCGCATTATGGGATCTCCGGATTTATACGCAGGGTCGGGACGAGGGCCTACAGCGTCCATCAACTTTATTGCTTGCCACGATGGTTTCACTCTGACTGACCTCTTTTCCTACGACGAGAAGCACAATTTGGAAAATGGGGAAGAGAACCACGATGGCAGTCAAGATAACGATAGCTGGAATTGTGGTGTGGAAGGCGAAACCACTGATCCCAAAATACTCACTCTCCGTTGGCGGCTTCAAAAAAATGCTATTGCATTACTGTTTGTCAGCCAAGGAATCCCAATGATTTATATGGGAGATGAATGCGGCCGGACACAACGAGGCAACAACAACGCTTATTGTCACGATGAACCATGGAATTGGTTGGATTGGACGCTTCTGAAGAAAAATTCCGAATTTTTTCGATTTGTTCGAAACATGATCGCTTTTCGCAAGGCAAACCCCAGTCTCAGTCAGAATAAATTCTTACTTGGAAAGGACTTGATTGGAAGTGGCTATGCCGACATCAGCTGGCATGGCGTTGAGCCCGAGCGTCCCGATTGGTCCGAAACCAGCCAATCACTGGCATTTTTGCTTTGTGGTAGCCATGCACGAGCCAATGGCGGGCCAGGAAATTTTATCTACTGTGCTTTTAATTCGTTTTATCAACCTTTGACTTTTGGTCTGCCAGTGCTTCCGGAGAGTATGAACTGGTCCGAATTTGCAAATACAGGAAATGCCTTTCCCGAAGATATTTGTGAAATCGGGGCAGAAAAACCTCTCGAGAAGCAAGAGGAAATTGCCCTGATAGAACGCTCTTGCGTTATCCTCTTAGGAAAATACAGAGATGAGCAAAATGGATAGGGGGGCTTCCGTTAACTCGGCCGCTGTATCCCTCGGAGAACCTTTGTTGGTCGACCATTTTCGGAGACTTAGTTACAGGTGAATAAAACATTCTTTATATGTCCCTCAGAAAGATAACACTTTCCGCTTGCTCAGATAGCCATTCGAAGGTAATAAACTCCATTTTTTACACCAAGCACTCCGCGAATGGCCATATCCAAGGACAAATCCTCATCCCAAAAAACGCCACGATCCCCCAAAGATGTTTTGGCGACAAATCCTCCTGAGTTGCAATCTTCGACTCCGGTGTCTGAAGAAGAAAAGCCAGTGGATTCTGAACAATCGGTTCCTGAAGAGCAGGTTTTGCCACCCGACAGTGGAAAAAAGCAGCAGCATTTTTTCGAAAAGCAGCGCGAGCGGCTCCTGGCACTGAAGGACACGCTCCTGGATTCTATGACCGGGGTTGCAAAGGACAACCTTCGTTCCCGGGCTGAAGGAAGCGAAGCTTCCGCTTTTGGAATGCACCAGGCGGATGCCGGAAGCGACGCCTACGATCGCGATTTTGCATTAAGTTTGTTATCTCAGGAGCAGGATTCTCTATATGAGATTGACGAAGCCCTCAAGCGCATAGATAATGGCACTTACGGTACTTGTGAGATGTCTGGAAAGCCGATTCCACAGGCTCGTTTGGAGGCGCTTCCCTTCACTCGTTATACCGTGGAATGCCAGGCCGAACTCGAAAAACGAAGCCGTTACCAGCGGCATCGGCAGCCTGTGTCCTCCTTGTTTGGACTGGCTGATGAAGAGGGGGGAGAAGGAGACGAAGAAGATTCTTCATCAGATCAAAAAGAATAGAGAATAGAAATCATGCCTCAGGAAATCATCACGTTGGAATGTACCGAAGCCGCGGCAGAAGGAAAGCCGGCGTCTCGATATGTGACCACGCGCAATAAAAAAAGTCCGCGCACACCAGGAAGACTCGAAAAGAAGAAATACAACCCGCATTTAAGGCGTCACACACTTCATCGCGAAACTAAGTAATTATGCAACCTAAGAACGCCAAACGCCGCTCCAATTTTCGGCGAGCAAACCGGACTATGCCGCGGAGAAGAATCGATATGGATGTAGCGGCAATCGACTACAAAAATCCCGATCTGCTGAGACGCTTCGTGACCGAGAGTGGCAAAATCCTCCCCCGCCGGATGACTGGAATGCCCGCTCATTTGCACCGCAGGATCACCCGTCAGATCAAACGGGCTCGCGCGGTCCTTTTAATGAAGTAGCCGACTTCTCCAACTTCGTTGGTTTCTTTTAGAAACTTGTAGTTCAAAAAAGACGTAATTTTCAATCGTCGGATTCTAAAGGAAATCTGCCCATGAACAGTCCGGTTCATGGGATCAATTCGCAACTTTTTTTGGTTGTGAGGGCTACGAAGTCGGTCAAATATAGCAAGGCCCGTATAAAATGATTACGCCTTTGCCGCCCTTTTGCCTCCAAGCTTTGTTGCAAAAAATAGTCCGTATCTACAGATATGGCCTCTTTTTTGCGTCTTGCCTGGAGCCAAAATTTCAGTCAAATCCATGATCATTTTATACGGGCCTTGCTATAACGCCTATTTTCATTCAACGGTTTCCAGAGGAAAGGGACGAAGTTCCTGAAGTCCGAATTCGGGTTTGCTGTAAATTCCAAATAGCTTCAGAATAGGCCTATCGGGGAGTGAGCGAACTTCATGGCTAGAAAATCGGTCGTCAACAAAAGTCGGCTTGCAGACCAGGAGCGTGTTGCCTATCTGGGGCCTATCGGCACTTTTTCTCATTTGGTGGCACTGCGTCGCTTTGGCTCTGATGCAGAGCTGATCAGCCAACCGGACGTTGCTAGTATATTTGATTTTTTAATCGAATCCCCAACGGCCAAAGCCGTGGTTCCCATAGAAAATTCGTCGGGAGGGGCAATTTACGATACCGTTGATCTTTTGATTGCACATGCCGGGTCCATCCACGTTTTGGAGGATCTTTCCTTGGATGTGCGTCTTGCGCTGCTGGGGCATCTAGGAATGGAAATTCAACGCGTCTATTCACATTTTGTTCCGCTACGACACCATCGGGATTGGCTGACTAAAAATTTTCCTCAGGCGCGAGTCATCTCTGTAAACAGCACGGCACTGGCAGCGAAAAAAGCAAGTTCTTTGCGATATGCGGCGGCCTTGGCTTCGCCGGATGCAGCTCCGCTGTACGGACTGAGTATCCTCCAATTTCCTATCCGGCCAGAGGCGGTCAATGTGACGCGTTTTTTCGTAGTGGGACAGCGGACGAGCGGTCAGGTAGCCGCTGCCAAACGATGGAAAACTTCCGCAACCTTCCGCTTGAAAAATACTTGTGGCAGTCTTCATGCCTTTCTGGGGGCATTTGCTCGTAATTCCGTGAACCTTCGGATGATCATCTCGCGTCCGATACCTGGTAGTCCGGAAAGCTATGTTTTTGTGATGGAAGTAGATGGTTCCATAGAAGAGCCACCGGCCAAAAAAGCTTTTGAAAAAGCCTCAATCTGGTGTGAGGAACTGAATTTATTAGGATCTTATCCTTGTCGACCACGATACACCGCTTCTGAAAAACATTAAAAGCCTATTCAAAAAAATGTATCAATGCGCTGTTGTTAAGGATTTTTCAGGCGAGGAAGGTGCCGGAACCAGATAGCATCCTTCGGAGATTTTAAACTACGCACATCGGTTGGTTGAAATTGCGAACACGCTGTGTCAGTAATTCGCCTGTATCCTTGGTTGAATGAAAAATTCGTTTCCATTGGGACAGATTACACTTGTCCTTTCAGTCTGCTTATTCGTCGCTTCCGCTTTTGCAGAGGAAATCCCCACTATTACCGTTCGCAAAAGCGATCGAATTTCTTTGAACGTGTTGCCAATTTCAGGAAAAGAAGGGGCCACGATCAGTCGTGTATTAGACAAGGACTTGGACCTGAGTGATTGGTTTGTGTTGAGGGGAAAGGGACAAGCTGCCACCTATGTGGTTTCAGGAGATGCAGCGGGCGGGAGCCTGCGAGGGAAAATAACGGACGCTTCCGGAGGCAATGTTCTTTCCAAAAGCTATACGGGAACTGTAAGGGCGATGGCTCATCTTTTTGCGGACGATATTATTCGGACCCTGACGGGTAAAAATGGAATCGCCTCCAAACGCTTGGCATTTGTTTCCAATCGGACGGGAAAGAAAGAAATCTATCACTGTGACTACGATGGCGGGGCCGTAGAGCAGCTTTCACACGATCGCGCTTTGAGCGTGCGGCCTGCATTGAGTTCAGGTGGAAACCAACTTGCATATACTGGATATCAGACCGGCTATGCGGATATCTATGTGGTAGACTTAAATACGGGGGCGAGGCGGCGGCACATCAAATTTCCGGGAACAAATTCCGGTGCGGCCTTCTCGCCCGATGGAAATCAGATTGCTTGTACAGTAAGTCGGGACGGCAAACCGGAAATCTATGTGGTTGGAAGTTCAGATGCCAGTACTTACCGCCGAGTAACTCGTACACGCGGAGTGGCCGCTTCTCCCACATGGTCACCGGATGGCCGAGAAATTATCTACGTGGGCGATGAATCCGGAGGACCCCAGCTCTATCGGATTAGTGCAAACGGAGGAACTTCCGGAGAACGGATTCCGACAGGATTTGGCTATTGTACCGAACCGAGTTGGTCTCCCGATGGACGTAAAGTTACTTTTAACGTGCGAACGGGAGGTTTTTCCGTAGCCGTGAAGGACCTGGTCACAGGAGCAACCCGAGTTTTGGCAAGTGGAGAAAATCCCACTTGGGGAGCGGACTCACGACATCTGATATTTAGTGAAGGGAGCTCACTGATTCTGCTTGACTCACAAACAGGCCGGAGAACAAATATCTTGAGCGGTTTCGGAAGGCTTTCCGAGCCCTCTTGGGCGCGTTAATCACATCTTCCTCGGCCTATTAGCATCAAAAAGCAAAATTTCCTTATTAATATGAAACAGATTTTTTTCGGATTGTTTCTCGTGGTACTGAGTATTGCCATTTCTGGCTGTAGTTTTAAAAAGAAGGAACCGCAGTATGCCGGAGTCGATGGGGATTTCATCAATGCAACACCGTTGCCTGACCGTGTGGAAGGGACCAATTTTTTCAGTGCGAATGTTCATCGAGGTCAATGTCCGCCCATTTATTTTCGATTTGATAGCTTTACTGTTGCGGAAGGCGAACTCGAAAAGGTGAGAAAACTGGCTGGGGCAATCAGGAACTCCTCCCAGACGGTGATTATTGCCGGTTTCACCGATTCGCGAGGCACAGAAGAATATAATCGTGCTTTGGGCGAGCGACGAGCAAATGCCGTGCGCCAAGCTTTGATTCACTTAGGAATCAAAAGCAATCGCTTGCAAACTGTGAGTTTTGGCATGGAAAATCCGGCAGATCCCGGAGCTGGGGAGGCCGCCTGGGCTAAAAATCGCCGAGCCGAAATTGGATTAGTGAAATAAAGGATCGACTCCTGCAATTGCGAAAGAACCTTTTTTTATAGGTGTTTCGCTGTATCTAAGGGGGCTTCAAAAGAAAGCGGACGAAGTCCGTTCCAGACTATTTTCTATCAGCAAGGCGGAGACTAACGAGTCGTGCTCTTCCCGAGGGACCTCTGGCACTATTTGGGAAGCGAAACATGCGCCGATCACTTTTCCAGTACAGTCTTTCCTCCCTAAAATTCGGTCGTAGTGACCTCCCCCACGACCGAGACGCCCTCCTTTTCGATCAAATGCCAGGCCAGGGACGACGATGAGATCAATCTGATTGAGGGGGAATGGATTTTCTCCGGTCGGTTCACGGATGCCTCGGGGGCCTAGCTTCAGGTCTTCGCGGGAAAAAATCATTACTGGTTCATAGTGGCAATGAATACTTCGCAGACAGTAAATTTTTTTGTCCTGAAAATCCGTTGGAATGAGATCCGGTTCCGAGGCGATGGAAGCGAAGAGCAAAACTGAACGGGAAGATTGCCAAAGTACGGAGGCATAGAGGCTTTCGCGCATGAGTGCGGATCGCGAAATGACTTCGGAACGATCTAATCGCGCTAGAGTGGCTTTGGCGGAAGCTCGTAACTCGGCCTTTCGCTGGCGAATCACCGAAGTCTCTTGGAGTGAGGGGGCCGTCAGTAACATAACCCCCTTAAGATAACCTCAAATCTCGGAAATCAAGCTTATTGTTTCCTGAAAACACATTTTAAAATGCTCATCTCTCGATTTAGGTTTTTCACAATGCCATTCGGAAGCAGACAGCTTGAAATTCCAAACTGGCTTTTTCTCAACTTTTCTGTCACAAACGAATTTAGCCATGGTTCGAAAAATTTTGGCTGAACGACTGGCAAAGCTTAAAAAAAAGTCGCCGGAAAAAAAGAAGCGGATTCAGCCCGATGATCATGTTGCCATGCGATTCGGGAGGGGATGGCATAAAAGAAACTTTCTGGGCGAAGTCGTTCTTCCTTCTATTTTTGAGCGTCGGCGGGGGGTCCGTAAACATGAAGTGCATTTTCCGGCCCTCACATGTGACCAAATTTGTGTGACCTGGATCGGACATGCTTCGTTTCTTCTTCAAACCCGCGAATATAGCATCCTCATAGATCCCAATTGGGCGAAATGGCTGAAAGTTATTAAACGCATCCGCCATCCGGGCTTCCAAATCCACGACCTCCCGGCCATCGATTTGGTATTAGTGACACACGCTCACTTTGATCATCTTGACCGTAAAACCCTGAGAGCGGTCGCTGCTGATCAACCGATTGTTGTGCCAAAGCATGTCGGAAGCCTCGTGAGAGGCCTGGGGTTCTATGCGATACACGAGCTGGATATTTGGCAATCTTACCAATATAAACAATTGCGAATTACCCTAACTCCGGCTTTTCATTGGGGTGCCCGAATGTGGCACGACTCCTATCGCGGTTTCGGCGGATTTATCATCGAATACAAGGGTAGGACCATATTTCACTGCGGGGATAGTGCATACTTTGAGGGTTTTAAGGAAATTGGTAAACGCTATAGTGTTGACCTAGCTCTTCTTCCTATCGGAGCTTATGATCCCCCTACGGGTCGCGATGTCCACATGAATCCTGAGCAAGCAATACAAGCCTTTTTGGAGCTTGGTGCTCAGAAGTTGATTCCCATGCACTATGGGACCTTCCGGCTGGGTTACGAACCGGTGGATGAGCCTCCTCTACGGCTCATAAAACGGGCCGATGAATTAGGAATAGTGAGCCAACTTTACCTTTTAACAGAAGGTCAACCCAGTATTTTCTAGACTCCAAATTCAAAAATAATAATTTGACAAATAGGTGTGGATCCCTTGCATACATCGTCCATAAATAGAGCGCCATATGCCCATAGGCAGTGGATGAATCAGAAAGAAGAATATCAGTCCAAAATAGGCGGTAGTTCAGCTCTGTACGCCAATTCTTCAAAACGTCGGCAGTTTAATGTACCTAAAATTGACGATGCTGAAATAGATTTTCAAGGACATGTGGCAATTGACCATGCCCGAAAGCTTCTGCCACTTAAATCGGAAAATAAAAGCTATGGTGCGGATGAATCTCTTATTCCAGAAAGAAAATTAGGTCGATATTGCCAAGATGCCTGTAAGCAACGAACCGAATCTGTAGAAGCCACTCGGAAACATTCAGACACATTAGAAAATTTATGGAAAAAAAGAGATGTTCAATTTGATTTTAATCGATTTGCAAAAATTATTTGTATGCCGGGTGCTAAATAGAGCTTGTCCTGAAAACGGCAAAATTGCCCGGGAAAGTCTTTTTACTCTCAGGACTTACGCAAAAGCCATGGTAAGGGAAGGAAATTTGAGTTGATGAAAAAGGAAATCATCGAGGATTCCTTGTTTGACGCGGTAAAGAGTTTTTGCGCTATCTCTGGCAATATGAGCTAAACGGCCCCAGACCAAGATAGCAGAAGCGATGTGGTTACGCTGAATACGAGCCTTTCTGCATTGGCAGCGTTCAATTCCTGTTAACTGCTTAGCCTCACGATGAAACTGCTCAATCTTCCAGCGCAAGCCGCACATCTCAAGTGTGAGCTTGGAAGAATCTTGAGTTCGGTCGTTAGTAACCACGTAGTCCGTGCGGTGTTCTGACACCTCAACCCGGAACAGTTTCACTTTGTGTTCTTTGGGGAATCCCTTGATTTTGATTGTCTTGCCATGTGCGAGTTCTGATTGATTCCACTCTAAGGAGTCCACTCGCTGATAGGGCCGTTGAGCTGCGGAATCATCCACCAAACGGTTGTCACTTAAGGGACAATAATAGGTTTTTCCCAGCGATTCAATGAAGAGCATCAGATCACGCTTAGCATACCAGGTATCCACCAAGACATGCCGAAAGAGCAGCTTTTTGTGATGTACAAGGTTGCTGAGCATGTCCCGTACATGATCATGTTTAGTTTTTCCGTCGCCAGCAGGATCGTAAATTCGATAGTCGATCAGCCAGTATGCGTTGGTCCGCGGATTGACGTACACGCAGTTCACCACTCCAATGCCTTTGATCAGTCCGTGTGCGTTACCGCTATACTGGCGGCGAACCAGTTCAATCTTATGCGAAAAATTCTTGTCGATCACCGTGTCATCGAACACCACGCAGCACTCTTCATCAGGGATAATCTCTCCGCGCACGTTCTCCCATATCAGACGCGGCGTTATCTTCTCCTTACTGAGAAATCTGTTGATTGCATCGTGGCTCATGTTTTCCGTATGCTCGGCAAAATTTGTCAGCGTGTAGTTGATTGGGCTCACCAACAGGTACTGGCAATAATCAAGCAGGCTTGGGCAGCTTCTCATACCTTCTTCTCTACAATCCTTTCTCAAGCTGGACGCTACCTCTATTTTGTAGTAATTCTTCCCACACTGTTTTTAGGCCTTTTTGCGTAAGTCCTGACTCTGTTGAATCCCTCTATTTTTATCCATTGATTCGGTTGTTTTTCAGTAATGCCAAAATTATAAATGCCTGATTTTGGGGAAAATGGCGTTTTTCTGTCTTTTTCGCAAAATTTTTTGCCTCTGGATCGGCTTCATTGCTGCTTCTACGGTTTCAGGACAAGCTCTAAATAATGCCAACCCTCAGTAGTTGGCGGGTGATGCCAGCCACTCAGGTTTGCTCAGGTGCTGGTGGGCGTGATCAATACAATAGCTGTTCGTTGGTTCTTGTCTGACCCAAAAACTATTTAAGCTTCTGATTCCAATCTGCGATTTGGGCCTTTTCTTTTTCAAAAAGGGGCCCGGTCTCGTCGAGAACTTCGATTTCCAGAATCTTGTCTCCCTTTTGAATGGTATCGACGATGTTTTGGCCTTCGGTGACTTGACCGAATACAGTGTGTTTGCCATCCAGCCAAGGCGTAGGAACGTGAGTGATAAAGAACTGGCTTCCGTTCGTATTTGGACCGGAGTTTGCCATAGACAAACGGCCTGGATGGTCATGCTTGAGGCTCGGATCAATTTCATCCTCAAATTTGTACCCCGGGCCACCCATGCCGGTGCCTGTTGGATCGCCACCTTGGATCATGAAATTGGGGATGACTCTATGAAAAGTGATGCCATCATAATAATGCTTTTTGGCTAGGTTCAGAAAATTAGCTGTGGTAACAGGCACTTGCGAAGCGAATAAGGTTGCGTGAATATCCCCTCGGTTGGTTTTGAGAATAATGCGAATATCGGAAACAGTCATTTTTGCGGTAGGTATGGACGTCGCTGCTAAAAAGGCCAATCCCAAAATGGCAGCTACTAAGAAATCTGGCTTTCGCATGGAAACGTCCTCAGCTAAGCATTTTTCTCTGTGACAATGGAACAACAAAAACTGCGTGTCGGGCTTCTTCAACATCGGTGCGGCCCCGATTTGGAAACCAATACTCTTACCATGGAGCGTGGAATAAGGTCCGCAGCAGCTCAAGGAGCACACATTATTTCCACGCAGGAATTGTTTCGTTCTCAGTATTTTTGTCAGGTCGAGGATCACAAATACTTTTCTTTTGCTGAGACGATTCCGGGTCCCGGGACGGAGCGCCTTTCCGCCCTCGCTCGCAAACTGAAAGTCGTCCTGATCGCCTCTCTTTTTGAACGGCGAGCGCCCGGTCTTTATCATAATACCGCTGTGATCATCGATGCCGACGGAACCTTGCTAGGGAAATATCGGAAAATGCACATTCCGGATGATCCTCTTTATTACGAAAAGTTCTATTTTGCCCCCGGTGATTTAGGCTTTTTGACCTGGCGGACCCAGTACGCTCCGATCGGTGTCTGTGTGTGTTGGGACCAATGGTATCCGGAAGCTGCTCGACTAACCGCCCTCCGAGGGGCGCAGATTCTTTTTTATCCGACGGCTATTGGTTGGCATCCTGCAGAAAAGGATCAACATGGTCAGCGCCAGCATTCTTCCTGGGAAACCATTCAACGTGGACACGCTATAGCCAATGGCTGCTATGTGGCCGTGGCTAATCGGGTCGGCCACGAAGCTCCTGATGGAGGCCCGGGGATCGAATTTTGGGGACAGAGCTTTATTTGTGACCCTAGCGGCGAAATTCTTAAAAAAGGTTCATCTTCGGAAGAGGAAGTTCTTGTTGCTGAGATTGATTTGAATCTTGTGGAAGACCAGAGGACCCATTGGCCTTTTTTGCGAGATAGAAGAATCGATGCTTATGGAGAGATGAACCGTCGCTTGATTGATACATGAACGGGTTGCGGTTCCTCAAAGCGTACGACGCGCATCATTACCCTCGTCTTGTAAAGCATTGGCGTCGCATTGGAGCGACTCATGGGTTATCGATGCACATCTTAGCTGAAGCCGGGGGATTCCCTATTTATTACCTGGAAACACGCTCTCCAAATCCCAATCACCGCTGGTTATACTGCTCTGCTGGTATTCATGGCGATGAGGCTGCTGGGCCGGAAGCGTTAATTCAGTGGGCGGAAATATCGAAAAAAGCATTTCAACAACTCAATGTCCTTTTGTTTCCTTGTCTCAATCCTTGGGGTTTGGTGCATAATCTTCGCCAAGATGCATGCGGGAACGATCTGAACCGCACTTATCATAATGAGAATGTGCCGCAGACCGCGGCACATAAGCGGCTGATCACAGGCCGAGAATTTGACCTCGCTCTTTTTTTGCATGAGGACTATGATGCCAAAGGGGTCTATATCTACGAGATCCCCTTCAAACTGCCGTTCATTGCAGATCGATTTATCAGAGCATCCTCTGAGCATATCCCTCCCGATTCTCGTGGGGTAATAGATGGAGCAAGATGTCGTGGTGGTTTGATCCAAAGAAAAGTAAACCCACGCTTGATGCCACTAGCCCCGGAAGCTTTCTTTCTTCACTTTTCTTTAAATTCTCGCTCTTTGACGATCGAGACCCCTTCGGAATTCCATATGGACCAGCGTGTGGCTGCTCATGTGGCTATCCTGCAGGAAGCCGCTCAGTTTTGCTGTTCGCTAGGAGTGCGGACCGTTTGAAAACCGGTCTCCGCTTGTACCATTCCTGGCGACCTTGTTTTGAGTGTAAAATCTGGAAGCGATTGTCAGAGAAATTCTTATCGTCGAAATCCTTGACATTTATAATGCCTTGAATTACCCTATTCAAGGAATATGAAAATCCTTGATGACCCCTATACAACAACAGTGACAGGGAAACTTCAAATTACGATTCCTGCTCAATTGGCGAGAAAGTACGGAATTCAGGTGGGCATGCGCTTAATCTGGAGGCCATCGGATGATCCTCAGGTGATTACAGCGCAGGTCGTCCCGGATCCCATAGCTGGGTTGCGGGAAGCACAAAAGATTGTAGCTAAGAACAAACAAGCTGCGGCCAAATTAATGAAAACGTTTGAAGAAGAACGTGCCTGGCAACGAGCCAATGGGACTATCGTATGAAGGCCCGCTATCTCTTGGATACTTCAGCCATCCTGGCCCATCTTCTTCAAGAAAATGGATTTGAAGTAGTTGAACGTTGTCTCAGTTGCGATCAGGGACCGGCGGCGGTGAGTATCATTTCATGGGTGGAATTTCAATTTTTCCTGGGTTGTTCTGACTATTCCAAAACCGACACAGGCAAGATCATTAAATGCTATGAGGATGTCTTAGGAATGCCTTTGCCTATCGATAAGGCAGTTGGCCAAACAGCTCTTGACTTGCGGGCCCAAGCGAAATTTCGTATCCACCTCACTGACCTATTGATTGCTGCTTGCGCTAAAACCCACGGCCTGAAGCTCGTTTACAGAGACAGGCATATTGAAGGAATTCCGGAAAAAGCGTTGCTACAACTTAAACTATCAGCGAAATAAAGGGTCCCTCGTCAATTGGAGTGGGGATTGCTTGTAGGAAAATGGGCGCCTTCCCTTGATCCAACAATGTCTTCAGTCAAACAGTGGAGCCTCTGCCCATGAACGGCAGCGGAGCATATTGAGAGCAATTTGAGTGGCGAGTTGTTTGAATGTTTCGCGCTCAGCAAGGAAGAAGTTCTGAGAAATCTGAGTAGGTAGTTCTTGCGAAGCTAATCCGATGAAAACGGTTCCAACGGGTTTTGAAGGTGAACCAGCACCGGGGCCTGCTATTCCGGTTAAGCTAAGCGCGTGGGTAGCGCCAGTGAGGCAGAGGGTTCGTTCCGCCATTGCTTCGGCGACCTCCTTACTGACTGCACCATATGCTTCGATAAGCGAACGGGGCACGCCGAGCGTTTCAGATTTCGCTTGGTTTGAGTAAGTAATGAATCCCTCTAGGAAAACGTCTGACGAGCCAGGGATATTGGTTATCCGGTGGGCGAGGAAACCGCCCGTACAAGATTCAGCGACCGCTAGTGTTTCTTTCTTTTTGCGAAGTCGATCGACAATGACCTTTTCCAATGGTTCTCCTTTGTCGGAGGCAATATGATCTCCCAACGCTTGGTAGACTCGAGGAGTGACTTCGTCTAAGACAGCAGGAGAAGCAATCAAGCGAAGATCGACCTCATTCGCTTTAGGACAATAGCCCACTTCCACACGTTTGTCGCGCGAGAGTTCGAGTCCAATTTTTTCTTCAACAGTGGTTTCTCCCATGCCAATGATGGAAAAAATGCGCTGCCCGACGATTTTTTCTGAGGCGGCTAATCGTTTGAGGATTGTGATTCCCTGGCTTTCGAACATCGGTTTCAATTCGTGAGGGGGCCCCGGAAATAGGAGTATATGAGGTATCTTGGATTGCTTTTTTGCTGGGAAGTATAAGCCGGGAGCGGTCCCATTTTCATTGTGCAGGACTTCGGCCCCTTCTGGGACCAGGGTTTGGCCGAGCATCGTTTCGCGAAAAGGAATTCCTAAACGTGCCAAACGTTGCTCAATTCTCTGATGCACTTCGGCGTTGGGGTGCAAGGGACAACCCAAGAGTTCCGCTACTATTTCGCGTGTTAAATCGTCCGTGGTGGGTCCCAGTCCTCCTGTGACTAATAGGATATCGCAGCGCGGAAATGCTTCTGCCAGGACGGATCGGATAGCGACGCTATCCGGAACAGTGGTCTGTCGTGCGATGCGAAGCCCCAAAGACAGTAAGCGCTGTCCAAAATATGCCAAGTGAGTATTTGTGGTTACCCCGAGGAGAAGTTCGCTCCCGGTATTGATGAGTTCAAGATTCACTCCGAAAGAAAATCGACTCTATAAGAAAGAAGCAATGCGCTTCTTTATCTGAATGAGGAGTAGAATCGGCGCGATTGCAATTAGCTGCGTAAAAAATAAATATTTTCTACTTCTGTCTTTGGAGAGTGTGCATACATTCCTTGCAGTTGGTTAACAACGATATCCCGGCTGGCTGGTTCCACAAAGTAAGAAATATCGAGCGTAATATAATGCTTACAGGAAACTTTCTCTCAAGGCCCCATGTGCGGTCATCTTTAGATCAAGTAGAAGAAAAATATCGTAAGCGGCTACGGCCGATCCAAGCACTGAAATACGTTTGGAAATAGCAATTGATGGAGGTGTGATTGTGAATTATTGGCATCAAAGATTAAAATTATTTAGTAATGTATCATATTGTCTTTTTTTATTGAGCGGCGTTGCGGCAACTCTGGCAAATGGGTGGATTTATATCGTTCTATCTTGGAGCCTGCTTGAGGATAGACTTTCAATCGGATCTCAAGCGGCGTTGTTGCTTTGTTTATGGGGTCCGAGTTTTTTTTTGACTCCGATTTGCGGAGTATTGGCGGATCGTTGTCATCCTAAGTGGATGATGGTTGTTTCAAATGGAATTCGCGGAATTCTACTTGTGGTGGGAGCCTTTGTAATCAGTGGATCGGAGCCAAAATTTACGTATGTTTGGGCTCTTCTTCTCGGATGTTTTTTAGCTTTTTATAACCCTTCCGCAAGTATAGCAATTCGAGAAATTGTGCCTTCGCCCGATCTATTAAATGCCAATGCTACTGTAAATCTTGTATATGAGGTAGGGAGCGTAGTGGGTATGGGAACAAGTGCGATGTTACTCGCTTTTTGGCGTCCGCAAATAACAATTTTGATCGGTGGGGGCTTGTTTTTACTTGCTTCATTTCTCAATGCGATAATGCCCTATCAAACTAAATTTGTTCGGAATATAGCTGATTCAAAGTTTCGGTTCATTGAAGATATGAAATCCGGATGGAATTACTTGTCCGGTAAAAAACAATTAGTGACACTTTATGCATCCGAGGCATGCCTTACAGTTACCATGAGTACGTTGCCGGCTCTGCTGCCAGTGTTTTGTAAGCGAACATTATGCGCTGATGTAGAGGAATTCGGATTATTAGAGGCAGCATTCTCTTTAGGTGGTATTCTTGGAGGGATATTCATGCCTTTTCTTGCGGAACGTTTTAAATTCGAAAGGGTATTTTTTCTTTTTGTGGTTTTTCTGGCTGTTGCAATTACGGGGTTCGGGCGTATTCCTGTCTTTTCAGTAGCATTAGGGATCTATTGTGTAATAGGATTTTGCCTGACTTCCTGGGCGCTCATATTGACTCATGCTCAATTGTTGACTGATCTTCCATATCAAGGGCGAATTCAGGCGCTTGCATCCGGTGTGTCAGGAAGTATCGTAGTTCTGTTTTATATCGGGTTTCAGCTATTGGAAAATGTAGCGTCTATTTCGGCCGCATATATGGTAGAAGCATGTATTGTTCTTGTTGCTTTGGTTTTTTTCGGCATCAGTATGATGTTAAAAGCAAGGTGTCGGATCGAGTTGAATACTACAGCCTGGACCGATGGTTAAGTTATGGAAAGAAAATCGACTCTGTAACTGACGTTACGTACTTTTAGGAGCTCTGGGAGCAAAAAACCATTTTGACCAACAAGGCTCTCTTTTTTTGTGTAACATCACTCTATAAGAAAGAAGCAATGCGGCTCTTTACCATGCGAAGGGCGATGTATCCGAAGTGGCCTTGGGGTGCTTTTAAGGGAGCTGGAGTTCCCCATTTGTCCGCCAATTTTTGTAATTCGGCGGGAGGCGAGATCCGATCATAAGTTCCGTTGACGAGTACGATGCGCTTTCTATCACAAAGTGGAATGCCATGCAGAGGGGAAGAGAGGTGGGCATGTTTTTGGACAATGGTGGGCGAGATTCCCGTTTCTGCGAGGATGCGTCGGATGGAGTGGGCTGCGGGACTCTGTCCGATGGCATGTTCCACGTTTACGATCGGTTGAAGAAGCGCGATAAAATCGAAATCGGGCTCGATGAACGAAACCAGCGAACCGATCCAACCACCGTAGCTGGTACCTAAAAGGCCGAATTTGCCGCAACCTCGTTGACGAAGCCAAGCCATCAGTTGCCGGATTTCAATGACACCTTGGCGTATTAGAAGAGCATTGCGGATGAGATTCGATGTCAGTGTGGAAGCGCCTCTCCAGTATCCTGTGGGAGTTCGTGAGTAATGGCAAGGGAGGTGAGGAAAGACAGCATTCCAACCTTGTTGGTTAAACCATTCTGCGAGGCGTCGATAGCCGCCTCCATGGGTGGACATTAAGGCGTGGAGGAGAATGATGGTGGGATGACCGGGATGAGAACCGTACTGCTCGACGCATGCCCGATTGTTTTTCGGATGTTGGTGGTCGTGGATAGGGGTATCCCAGCGGATTTGGTTGCCGGAAATGGTGAGTCCTGCAATGGGAGGAGCGGCATAGTAATCCTCGCGGGTGAGGGGTTCGCATTCTTTGAGATAAGTGTCCAGTTCCGCCAAGGTGTGGTTCTCTTGCCGCAACGCCCATTGGAGGGTGTTCATTGCGGTACAGAGGCTGGTATCCAAAACCCAGGCGAGTGAACGCTCGAGGAGAGGAGAAAGCCGTCGGGGAGTTTTCAGCATGGTTCGGGTTTCCGGTCTCGCCTTTGTTGAGCAGTTTGAGGAAAGTCTTCGGGTTGCAGCCCAAAGTGCTCTTGCAAGGAATCCGCCAAAGATCGAATGGAGGCGAGGACCTGACTCTGTATTTGGTTTCTTGCCTGTTGTCTTGGGAGTGAAGCAGGAGCATGTATTGGTTTTCCAAAGGCAATCCAAACAGGTGCCTGTTCGCTGGTGAGAATTTGCCGCACCGGATTCCAGTACTTGGTTTCGTATAAGCGATCGCTCCCCAGAATAGCGCAAGGGATGATAGGCGCACCGCTGAGGATACTGAGAGTTGTGAAGCCGGGTTTTCCTGTGGCGCCGCCGAGGAGAGAATTTTCTCCGCTTCGAATTCCGCCTTCAGGAAAAATTCCTACGATAGCGCCGTTTTGAAGATGGTGGATGGCTTCTCGCAGTGTGTGACTATCAACCTGGGTGCGATCCACTGGGATAGCTCCCACCCAACGGAAGAAGCGCTTTCCTATCGGCCCTCCAAACAGTTCTCTTGCGGTGATCCATTTGATGGAGCGCGGAACTATGGAGCTCAATATGGGCGGGTCAAAATGGCTGATATGGTTTGCGATCAGAAGAAAAGCTCCGGATTGAGGAAGATTTTCTTTTCCGAGTATGTGCAGCTTGGCTGGGTAATAGAAAACGAAACCAGCGATTCGGGCACAGACGAAGTTAAACCAGGTCGACGACATCCTATGCGGAGAGGAAATACCCTCTCTGTTTTTCAGAAATCGGACGGCCTAATTTTTCCAACACGAGGAGCATGTCTTCCCATACCTTGCGCTTTTCTTGAAGGGACTGGTTTCTGAGCAGGTAAGCGGGATGATAAGTGACGAGGGTGGGAGTTTTTTCGTACTCCAGCCACTTTCCTCGCAATTCCCGCATAGGACGCGTTTCTCCGAGGAGACCTTCTGCCGCTGTGGCGCCAAGGGCAACGAGGACTTGTGGGCGAATGAGAACGATCTGCTCACGAAGCCAAGGGAGACAGGTGGCCATTTCTTCCGGCCGAGGTTTGCGGTTGCCACTGGAACCCGAGGGCATATCGGGGCGGCATTTGAGGACATTGCCAATGTAAACGGAATCGCGGCTAAAGCCCATCGTTTCTATAATCCGAGTAAGAAGCTGGCCTGCCCGGCCTACAAAGGGTTCTCCCTGTGCATCTTCGTCGGCACCGGGAGCTTCTCCCACAAACATGAGCTCTGCTTTGGGATTTCCCACTCCAAAAACGACCTGAGTGCGAGACGCTGCCAGGTGGGAACATTTCACACAAATCAGGGCCGCTTCTCGTAAAGAGTCCATTGTCCATCCTTCTGGTGGCGGCTTGGGTAATTTCGGATTTGGCAAGGGAGGTTGAGCGGAGACTACCAACAGTTGCTGAGAGGATGGGGAATTGGTTTGCAGCTTTCGAGGAACTCGACGAGTCATGGATTTCAATTTCTCCAGCACCTGAAGAGAGGCGCAAGGCTTCTTTCCAAAACCGTCTTGTATCGAGATTAACGCCTCCCGTGTTATGTTCAGAGCTTTATCAAATGGATGCAAGGTGAGAGAGCCAACGGTTTTGTTGAATCAAAGCTGGAAAGCTATCAACCAAGAAACGTATTGCCAGACTAAAACATCTTAAGTCAGGCAGCGCCCCGCCATTTTTTCCAATATCCTCAAAGGTGAGGTTTCGGGACGTTCCATGGCGAGAACCGGCAAATAAAACGTTTGCTCAAATTGAAACTGTCCGGCTGTTGCGGCGTGCGACACCTGGTCTGTGTAAACAAGCCAAGTGCCGCCTGCCGGAAGTTCCAAAGTGTCTTGCTTTACATTCTCCTGATATTCAATATTTTTCTTCATATTATCGTGCAGTTGGAGCATATAATGGTCGTATTCGGTCCGTTTAGCTCTCGTCACGCGGAGTAAATGCAGCAAAGTGTGTGTACCCAGGAGCGACGCCTTTAATTTAGGGAAAAATCGCTCTGCCAGATCAGGAAATGGTTCCCCGACCCGCCAAGAACGCGGACGCCCTACGGGGTTGACGTTGCTAAAGACACGTAGAATGCGTCTTCCTTGCAAAGGTGTTGAAGGGAAGCAGTCAACATGCAAACGAGTATCATCTTTGCGCCAGGAGGTGACACGCCCCGCGATCTCCACCGGTCGAAAACTGGTTCGGCCTTGTCTGAGACCTCCTTGATACTTCGGAAAAAGGTTGTGAAGAAGCTGGCGGGTACTGTCCGCAAAACGATGCATCAGATTCCCTAATCGGAAAGCAGCTCTCTTTTCGAGCACAGTGCTTTTGATTTCCCTATTCCAAATGCTGTAAGAAACATTTTTTGATTTTCCTACGACGTGTGGGCTTAAAAATTCCGTTTCATCCTCTGTTAAATTAAAGCTGAGGTGGGGGAAAAGGAGGACAAATCCTTCCTCTAAGTGGTGGAGACTTGCCTCTTGCGCATCCTTGGAAAAGGCGGCTCTCCAATCTGTTTCCAGCATTTTGCAGACAAATGGGGGCATTGATATAACTATATATCATGCATATAGTTATATGTGAAACACCTGTTGTCAAAGCAAAATGGTGCTGACTTTGCGGACTTCGTCCAGTTGTTTTTGGAAACCAACAACTGTAAATAACGCCTTTCTTGAACTACAAGTTGTAGTTGCAAAAGGACTTCATTTGCAATTGCAGCCTCCTAAAAGAAAAGAAACCAGTGAAGCTGGCGAAAGTCAGCCCATACGAGTCCGCACCTCCGATTGGGCTTGTTGAAAAGCTTCCCGTGCCGCAGCAAGATGCTTTTCAGCATTGTGGAGTGATTTTCCAGCTTCGTGTTCCAGTTCGGCCATTTCTTTGCTTGTACCCACAAAGCCGAAATTGGCCGCACTTCCTTTGATCTGATGTGCCAAATCTGCCACTCGGTGCAAAGAAGAGGATGCAATGGCTGCCTGCAAGTCATCGAGGAGTTTAGGGAGTTCTTTCTCAAATTCTTGGTAGACCTGAATAAAGTCTGGCAATAACCCACAAGTAATTGCTTCGAACTGGGCCCAGTCCAAATTCTTGTGTGGATTTTCGAAATCGCTAGAGTCTGTTTGTTTCATTAAATTGGGGGTCAGTATGTTGACATGGGAATTTGTCCCCTTAGAGGAAATTGTGCGGAAATATTGAGTGCATTTTTTAAAAATGAAATGTATGCGGACCGTGGAACTGCCCGAATGCCAAATTGCTCTAGGTGCGGAGTGGCCCACTGGGTATCCAGTAAGAGAAAGCCGCCCGCTTTTAATAGGTCTACGAGTACTTTGAGGGCAACCTTGGAACTGTTGGGACGTGCAGAAAACATGGATTCTCCAAAAAATACCCCTCCGATGGTGACCCCATAAAGCCCACCTGCCAGCTCGTCATCGAGCCAGATTTCCAAAGAATGCGCATGGCCCAAATCAAAGAGACGGCAATAGGTTGCTAAAATGATATCATCAATCCACGTTTCCTCGCGTTTTGCACAAGCTGAAATGACTTCAGGAAATACTGTGTCGATTGTGGCACGCCATTTCTGCGCTTTTAGGCTGCGACGCAGTCCATGAGGGACGTGAAATTCGTTAAGTAAGAGGATGCCTCGAAGTTCCGGCGAAAACCATTCGATATGACCCGGCTCGACTGCCATGGGAAAAAAGCCGTGGCGATAGGCTTCAAGAAGAAATTCGGGAGCGATGATTTTTGTTGTCACTTTTGTCAGTTCATAGTTGGTAGTTCAAAGATTTTACTAAGTGATGTTACGCAAAAAATCCGGGCGGCTGCCAGACGGCGGCTGCCGGATCAGTTACTTCGATGCATTCTTGCTTCGATTCACGCTTACTTTGAGTTACATTAAGTTTTTAATTCCTCTCCTAACTTCGTATGTTTATCGATACCCACTGTTTGAATGTCTCTGGACCTTACATCTAAAATTCTCATTCTTGATTTTGGCTCCCAATATACTCAGGTAATTGCTCGGAGAATCCGGGAGTGCCATGTCTATTCTGAAATCAGTGCCCACAATATCAGTGCTGCTAAAATTAAAAAAGTAGCCCCAGCCGGTATTATCCTCTCCGGGGGGCCGGCAAGTGTCTATTCGCAAAAGGCCCCTAAGTTGGATCGGGAGATTTACAAATTAGGGGTTCCCATTTTAGGCATCTGTTACGGCACGCAATTGATTGCCAAGGACTTTGGTGGCCAGGTGGAAAAGTCCAGCCATCGGGAATACGGTCCCGGTATCTTACGCTTGAATCAGCAGTGTCCTATATTCCATGGCTTACCGCTTGAAATCGAAGTTTGGAACAGCCACCAAGATAAGATTGCTGTGCTTCCCAAAGGGTTCTGTACATTTGGGGAAACAGAGAATTCCCCAAATGCTGTCATTGGCCTACCGGGAAAAAATATTTACGGCCTGCAATTTCATCCCGAGGTAGGGCACACGCCACTGGGTAAAAACATTCTCGAGAATTTTGTTCTCAAGATTTGCGGGTGCGTGCCGAACTGGACGGTTGAATCTTTTATTGAACGGAGCTGTGCGGCTATCCGAGATCAAGTGCAGGAAGGGCGTGTTATCCTAGGACTCAGCGGAGGTGTGGATTCCACAGTGGCCGCCGCATTACTGCATCAGGCTATCGGAGATCAACTGACCTGTATCTTTGTGGACAATGGACTTTTACGTGCCGGAGAGCGTCGTGCGGTGAAGGGGCTCTTTGCTGGCAATTTTCACATTCGCCTGAAAACTGTCGATGCTTCAAAGGGTTTTATTTCAAGGCTTAAGGGAGTGACGGATCCCGAAAGAAAGCGAAGGATTATTGGGAATGAATTTGTCCGGATATTTCAGTCCGCTGCCAAACAACTCCGATCTTCGTCCAAGCATCCATTTCGATTTTTAGCTCAGGGTACCTTGTATCCCGATGTCATCGAAAGCGTCTCTATTGCCGGAAACCCATCTTCCTTGATTAAAAGCCATCACAATGTCGGTGGTTTACCCTCATGGATGAAGTTTGAGTTGGTTGAGCCGTTGCGTCAGCTTTTTAAAGACGAAGTGCGGGAAGTGGGCCTAAAACTTGGCCTCTCCAGGGAAGTGATTTATCGGCAGCCATTTCCCGGACCGGGTCTTGCGGTTCGCATTTTGGGGGAAGTAACACGGGCACGTTTGCGAATTTTGCGCGAAGCAGATACTATCGTGATTCAAGAGATGAAAGCTTCGGGGTGGTACATTAAAGTGTGGCAATCCTTTGCGATATTGCTCCCGGTGCGCTCGGTAGGCGTCATGGGCGATGAACGTACTTACGAGAATACGATTGCATTGCGCATGGTGGAAAGCCGAGATGGAATGACGGCGAATTGGGTTCGCCTACCCTATGAATTACTTGCGAAAATTTCTTCGAGAATTATAAATGAAGTCAAGGGGGTCAATCGGGTCTGTTATGACATTTCGAGCAAGCCCCCCGCCACTATTGAATGGGAATGAAATGCGCGCTTTATCCCGGTAGTTTTGATCCCGTAACCAACGGGCACATCGACGTGATTTATCGGGCTCTCGAGCTCTTTAATGAAATTGTTGTGATCGTGGCGGAAAATGACACCAAAGCTCCCTTATTTTCCTCCAAGGAAAGGGCGAAATTTGTTCGACAATCCCTACGAAAGGATGTTCCGGTTCGGGTGTTAATTTTAGATGGACTCTTAGCGGATTTCGCGAAGAAGAATCAAATCGATGTTGTGATTCGCGGTCTGCGAGCTGTGTCGGATTTTGAATTTGAATTTCAGATGGCTCTGATGAACCGCCATCTCTATCCTAAGTTGGAGACCGTTTTTTTGACCCCAAAAGAGGATTATACTTATCTGAGCTCCCGGTTAGTTAAGGAAGTGGCACGTCTCGGAGGTGATATTTCCAAGTTCGTCCCGCCTGCCGTGGCAATGAAGCTGAAAGAAATTTACCGATGCCCTTGAAAATTCATCTTCGTCAGATACCGCCGGGCAGATGGGAAGGAGACGAAGATATTTCGGCTTTTGGGTTGCCCGAAGCCGGCGCAACGCCCTTGGGCCCCTTAAAATATCGCTTGGAAGGTAACATTTCCAAGAATGAGCTCTACATAATGGGCACGTTGAGTCTAAAAGTACGCCTGCAATGTGTTGCATGTCTTCGATTTTTTGAGTATAATATACACATTGATAATCTGTTGCATCAGATTCCATTAGATGGAAGAGAAAGCGTTGACTTGACCCCGCTGGTGCGGGAGGATATCTTGCTTGCGCTTCCGTTATACCCAAGATGCGATTCCACGTGTGAACAATCCTGCGCCGCCACGTTTCCGACAGCGGCAAAGACAGTTGAAAGTGAACGAAATGAGTCAGATACGGCATGGGAAGCATTAAAAAAACTGAACCTTAAAAAGAATTCCTAATAAACTATGGGAGTCCCGAAGAGAAAAACTTCCAAAATGCGTTTGCGTACGCGCAAAGCGGCGAATCGCTGGCGAGCCGCCCAGCTTGCTTCTTGTGCACAATGCGGAGCAAAGGTCATCCCTCATACGGCCTGCTCGCGCTGCGGATACTATAAAAATCGACAAGTCATAACGATTGAAATGGATTAAATCAGTTTCTAACCTCTTTTTCATTCCATGAGAATCGCCCTGGATGCGATGGGAGGTGATCATGCCCCGCTAAATATTATCGCGGGCGCCGCAATGGCTCTTCGCGAGTATCCGAAGATCGACAAGTTATTTTTGGTGGGTGATGAACCTCAAATCACAAGATGCCTAAAGACCAACGATTGTAATGATAGACGCGTGGAAATTATCCATACCACTCAGGTGGTGGAAATGTCTGATCAGGCAGTGGAGGCTGTTCGCCGTAAGAAAGACTCCTCGGTTTCCCGGGCTGTCGACCTCGTTAAAAAGGGAGAGGCCGATGCTATTGTCAGCGCCGGACATACCGGAGCCGCAGTTGCTGCGACAACGATCAAATTGCGTACTTTGGAGGGTGTGGAGCGCCCGGGGATTGCTTCTTACTTGCCGACCGAACACAACGTGTGTGTTTTGATTGATGCCGGTGCAAACGTCGAGGCGCGCCCCGAACACATGCTTCAATATGCCATCATGGGCACGGTACTTTCCAAACACGTTCTTGGCTTTCCCAATCCGGCGGTCGGTCTGATGTCGATTGGTGGCGAAGACGTCAAGGGAAGCGATTTTACTAAGGAGATCTTCAAACTTCTCAAGTCCTCAAAGCTTAATTTTCGAGGTAATGTGGAAGGCCACGACCTTTTCGAATGTCCGGTTGAGGTTGTCCTCTGCGATGGATTTACGGGAAATGTGGTGCTCAAGACCTGCGAGGCAACGGCAACTGCCGTTTTCCATTGGTTGAAGCGGGAGATAGCAAAAAGCGCGCTTCGGAAAATTGGTGCTTATCTGGCTAAAGATGCGTTTCGGCCCATTCGAAATAAAACAAATTACGAGATGTATGGAGGAAGCCCCCTCCTTGGAGTAAATGGAATCTGTATTATTGCGCATGGAGCCAGTAGTCCCCTTGCGATTAAAAATGCGGTACGGGTTGCGACTGAATTCATTGAACAAAAAATCAATCCCCGTATTGTGGAAGCCATCAAGGAATACAATGAGAATTCTGGCAATTACTTATAAGGGTTTGACGGCGGCTTTCTATCGTTTGATTGGTTGAAAGAGAGATAAATGACAAAGGTGTCGCACAAACGTGTCCACAAATCAAAGCGGCCGGTTTCTATCATTGGCACAGGAAGTTACGTGCCTGAGCGTGTTTTAAGTAACGCGGATTTGGAGCGTATGGTAGAGACGACCGATGAGTGGATTACTTCTCGGACGGGCATAAAAGAACGTCATATTGCAGCGCCAGATGAATTTACCAGTCACATGGCGGCTAAAGCTGCTCGGGCTGCGATGGAGCAGGCTCATGTCTCCCCGGAAGAAATCGACATGATTGTTGTAGCCACTATTTCACCGGATACTTTTTTTCCCGCCACAGCTTGCCATGTGCAACGAATTTTGGGTGCAAAGAAGGCAGTCTGTTTCGACGTTTCCGCAGCATGTTCCGGATTTCTTTATTCCCTGGAAATCGCTCAGCAATTTATTTCCACCCACACATATGATACGATACTTGTGATTGGGGCGGACAAGCTGAGCGCACTTGTCAATTGGAAGGATCGCAATACGTGCGTTCTTTTTGGAGATGGAGCTGGGGCAGCCATTCTGCGTTCGCGCGAGGGATCTCATGGTGTAATTACCACGTTTATGGCCAGCGATGGCAATTATGCCGATATTCTTTCCATGTCCGGCGGGGGCTGTGCATTGCCTGTAACTTCGGCAAATTTTGAACAGCACCTCAATACTATCCAAATGAATGGCAAGGAAACATTCAAACTGGCGGTTACTTCCATGCATCAAGCTGCTCTGCGTGCTCTTCAGCAGGCAAATTTGAAACTTTCTGATATCAAGTGCATTATCCCTCACCAGGCAAATATCCGGATTATCGAAGCACTTGCCGATCGCCTCAAGGTGCCGATGGACAGAATATATGTGAACCTGGACCGCTTTGGGAATACCTCCGCGGCCGCTGTGGCAATGGCCCTCGATGAGGCTAGCCGAAAAGAACACTTTAAAGTTGGTGATTATATTTTGATGGTGGTTTTTGGAGGGGGGCTTACTTGGGCAAGTTCCGTCATCCAGTGGTAGGGGGGCTGCGCTCCGTTCTTTTTTTACGATGCGTTCTTATTTCGATTCATTCTTGTTTCGATTCGCGCTTATTTTGAGTTATATTAAGTTCTTCAATCCGCTGCTAACTTCGTATGTTCATCGATACCCACGCCCATTTGGATTATCCGGACTACAAAGATGACCTGGAAGATGTCATCGCTCGGGCCGCCGATGCCGGCGTGAGTCGCATTTTAACGATTGGAACGGGGCTTGAGAGTAGCCGCCGAGCCGTAGCGCTTGCGGAACGATTTCCCGCTGTCTATGCCGTCGTTGGCATTCATCCCACCAGCGTTGTGGAAGAGCAGCCACGCGATCTTTTTGAGTCCTTACAAGAAATTGCCAAACACCCCAAAGTCGCTGCCATTGGAGAGACGGGGCTCGATTACCATTACCTTCCCAGTGAAAAGCTCCAACCGCCAGAAGCGTTACAGGCTCTCGGATGTGAGTTTTCCGGTGAACCGGAGGGGGCGGTCTTAGATGGCGCATACAAGGCGATTCAAACGCAAGCGTTTTTGCAGCACCTAGATCTTGCGATAAAACTCAGACTGAATGTTGTCATCCACCAACGAGATGCTTGGGAGGATACTTTACGATGCCTGGCGCCCTATAATAAACGTTTACGAGGTGTTTTTCACTGCTTTGGTGGGACGATCGAACAAGCGATGCAGGTGATTGAGCAAGGACATCTCGTTTCTTTTACGGGTATTGTGACCTTTAAGAACGCTCCCAATGTTAGGACTACCGTTGCTGCTATTCCGGCTAATGGCTACATGCTGGAAACAGATTGCCCCTATTTGGCGCCTGTTCCCTACCGTGGCAAAAGATGTGAACCTGCCCATGTTCGCGAGATCGCGGAGGTCATTTCTCAGGTACGTAGAGAAAACTTGGATGCCCTTGCGCGTCAAACTACGACTACAGCGGAAGCATTTTTTCGGCTCACAGATTAAAGGACGCGACAAGATCAGGCGCAGTATACTACAGTTGGTAGTTTTTATAGGACTTTCGCTATAACAACTCCGAAGCCTGAATTTTTAATTTCGATTAATACATATCTTCGCGAGTAATACTCTTTTGAGCGCGGCTAGCTAAAAACCGGGCGTGAGCGGCTACCACTTGCGGATCAGTATCGAAACGGTAGCTATGGCAGTTTGGGCAAGTGACCGCACTGGCGGTCAGGATGGAATCGCATCCATCGCAGATTTTGTACTCTTCCGGTTGTTCTATGATTCTCGCCGCACGTTCGGCGCGATCCGCCATATGGGGATCTTTCTGTTCGGACTCGGACATTATGGGAAATTAAAACAAGCCTCCCCACTGGCAAGGTACATTCAGTGGGGAGTTATTACGATTTTGCCTTTCTCTCAGGAGAGTACCTTAGCCGCTTTGTTCGGCACAGAAAAATTGTGCCAGTTTTCCTGAGAAATCTCTATGGGAAGTTGAGAGAGAGATGTAGCCTTCGGCTGGTAGCGATAGCGTCCTTCGCCTATCTTTTGCAGGCCAGGCACTTTCTTACCGGTGCTGCTGAACCAAACGTGGATATTTTGGCTTCGCATGCCCAGTTTGGTAGAAAGTTCGCGCACGCTCATACCTTTCTCCCCTGCTTGCGTCAGATTTAAGAGAATTTCTTGCTTGAGCATCCCTCGTCCCATCATCCTCCCGATGGGCAAAGGCATTCGTTCTCCTGTATCTGATTTGGCATGAATTAGTTCTGAGATTTCATTTTCAACTTGTTGAAGGGCTTTCATGATACCCTCCCTTTTTTTTGCCAACTTCAGTAGGTTCTGTAGAATGCTTGGGTCGTATATGTTCGATTGCATTGGGATTGATATGGGATTTTGGAATGCTAGTTTTTTTGGTGGTTAAAACAATGGAAGATCCCCTAGCGGAGATCTCCCTTTAAAAATTCATGAAAAGGACATGCAGTGAATTGATAAGGATATCTTAATAAGAGTTGCGTAATATCGAACGAGATGTCGTTCTTCGCAAGGGGCGAATTCCTAGCTGGTTCAACCCATTCCCCAATGGCCGTTATGCTATCAGGTGCATAGGCGCGAAAATCGGTTCGGGCATAAGACGAATGAAGTCCAAAATTTTGCATATTCTTAGCAAATGATAATTGATACAAAGTGGGCGTTGCCTGGCAAATTACTGCCGGAGGAGGTTCGTCTTTATATTAAGCCCCATCTGAAGCGGGAAGAGCGCAACAAAACGCTCCGGCGTCTGGCGGGGGCGTGTACTGGTAACTTAATGGAAGAAATGTACTTGAGCTATTTTCCGGGAGGAAAGCCTTTTTTTAGGCATTCGGAACTTCATTTCAGTCTTTCCCATACGGGCGACAAAATTCTTGCGGCATTTGCACGGTTTGCTATCGGGGTAGACGTGGAGATCAGTACACGCAAGCTCTCTTTTGAGGCAGTCGCTCGGCGATATTTTGATCCATTGGAGTGTGCATTCCTAGAAACCTGTTCCAAAGTCGAGCGCCAGGGCATGTTTTTTCGGATGTGGGTCCGTAAAGAAGCCGCAGTCAAACTGACAGGTGAGGGACTGGCGTTAGGACTGCGAAAAGTCAGAGTCGATCCCATGCAGGAAGGCTGGCCTATTTATAGGGAGGAAGAAAAACTTTTCGTAAAAGAGGTGATTCCCTGGCCGGGAGCAATCGGTGCCGTCGTAGCGCGACGTCAGTTTTCGGTGACGGTCTACCCAGAATTCTGATACAAAAATTACTTATGTCATTTCAAGGACTGGGCCTTTCGGAACCCGTCGTACATGGAGCGCAACGTGTGGGATATGTTGAGCCTTCACCTATCCAACTTCAGGCTATCCCCTTGATAATTTCCGGAAAGGATCTTATAGCGTCCGCACAGACCGGGACCGGAAAAACCGCCGCATTTGCGCTGCCAGTGCTCACTCGCCTGAGGAGCACCAAAAACACCACCCGTTGTTTAGTTCTCGAACCTACACGTGAACTCGCCATGCAGGTAGAGGTCGCGTTTCGTGATTACGCATATTTTATGGAAATGCCAATTGCCCTCATTCACGGAGGAGTTGGTTACGGCAAACAAAGAGAAAATTTGACCAGAGGAAGCGACATCGTTGTGGCGACGCCCGGCCGCTTATTGGATCTTCTCGAAAATCATACCGCCAATCTGAGTCGTGTTGAAGTCCTCATTCTCGATGAAGTGGATCGCATGTTGGACATGGGTTTTTTGCCAAGCGTGCGAAAGATCATCGAAAAATGTCCAAAGGTGAGACAGACCTTGCTCTTTTCGGCTACGATCCCGGAAGAAATCGCACGTCTTTCATCCTGGTGTTTGCGTGATCCCGAAAAAATAGAAATTGGTGCGCGTCGTTCGCCTGCGGAGACAGTGAATCACGCTTTCTATCCGGTCGCAGCCGATCAGAAATTTGATCTTTTAATCGCGCTTCTCGACCGCACTCATTTTCAAAGCGTTTTGATTTTTACTCGCACTAAAGAGGGTGCGGACCGCATTGCCCACAAGCTAAAAGTTCAAGGGCATACAGTTGCGGTTTTGCACTCCAATCGCACGCAACGTGAGCGTGTCGAAGCTTTGGAAGGTTTTAAGGGTGGTAAATATGAAGTAATGGTTGCCACCGACATTGTGGCACGAGGAATTGACATCGCCGGTGTCAGTCACGTGATCAACTATGACGTTCCACAACATCCTGAGGATTATGTGCATCGAATTGGTCGCACCGGTCGTGCGCAGAAAGTGGGCGATGCATTTACCATTATGACCGCGGAAGAACTGCCACACGTCAAGGAAATCGAATGCTTCATTAATCAAACAGTACCTCGCTTGAAACTGGAAAATTTTCCATACATTTATACCGCGCTGTTTAAAGAGGAAGATGTGGAGGCCGCATTGCGCGGAGCCCGTGGAGTCCGTACTCACAAGGGATATAGCTTTGGACGTCGCAAACGGCGGCGATAGTTTCCGTCGGTGCCTATCCCCCCCATTCCCTTCACACAAAAACAAGAGTTTCGGGAGCGTTCTGAGCTAATAGCGATGGCAACATCCATGACATGCTGCAAACCGGTCTGGAGAGATTTGACGCCCGGTTCACCATCACACTTATAGCGAAAGTCCTATAAAATGATCATGGAATTGATGCGCTTGGCTCCCGCCAAGTCGCATCCTTGCCGCATCCTTGCGGACTGAGCGAGTCAAAAAATCGGCAAAGGCGTAATCATTTTATAGGACTTTCGCTATAAGTCCAAGAAAGCCGCCAAAACTAGCAATTAAGCGGATCACGGTATTTAGCGGAGAGGGTTCTTTGGGAATGGGTTTGCGCGCAACAATATAGGCTGCATGCCACGCTTGTTGATCAAATGCCGCTTCGCAATCCATGTTGGGACAAGTTCGCCCCAGATGCATCAGCATCTGAATGCGCCAGGCGATAATCATGAAGAAGGCTAATACCAATTCGAGCCGCTCAATGCTTCGACTTTACAACCATTTTTTAACACAAGGAAAAATATTTCAATTGTTGGCGGACCTCCCGTGCGGATTAACCCTTCTTGGCAGGTCGAGTAAAGCAAATCTCATTAAGTATAGCATGAAACATATAAATGACACAATTTTTATTCCCGTTGGGTCCAATACCCCGAAGCTTGCTACACAAAGTGAATGTCTTATCCGTTAAAATTTCGAAAACATGTATTCAAGATTAAAGAGGAAGAAAATCTGAGCTATGCAGAAACATCCGAACGATTTAAAATGGGGCTAAGAACGTTGATGCGCTGGGCATTGAGGATTGTGTCGAAGATGACCCGAAACAAACCAGCGGTGAAGGTAAAAATGGCGGCATTAGAAGAAGACATCAAAAAGTATCCGAATGCCTATCAGCGGGAACGTGCATCTCGACTAGGAGTCAGCCAACACTGCATTTATCAGACACTGAAGCGTTTGAAAGTCACATATAAAAAAATCCTTCCAACACCCGAAAACGAACCCTGCTTCCAGAAAAGCCTTTAAGGAAACAATGAAAACCTATGAAGCAAGCTGGTAGACCCATTGTTTATGTAGATGAAAGCGGTTTTGCAGAAGAGATGCCAAGAACACATGGTTACACTCCTAGTGTAGTCCGTCAATCAGGTCTAATCGGGGACCGGAGAGCATATACATCCACACTACTCTTCGGCCAGGCAGGGCCGGGCCTTCGGGCACTTAAGATGAAATGGGCTGCCTTTATCCAATGCACTTCAATGTCTTTAAATCCAACATCATGAAGCCAACACATTTGCTCCCAGAGCGTAGATGGCTTATCAATCGGATCTAATTCGTGATCTGTGAAACTGTTCCAATTATGTTCTGTAAATTTTTCAAAAGCTTTTAAATTTTCGAGCTTCGTTAATGACTGCGCCCTCACAATCTCATCCCATGCCCAGCCAGCGATATCCCAACCCAAACCGGTTGATGGTCTAAATATATCACTTAAGATTAATTCTCCACCAGGTTTCAGTCCGCACCAAATATCACGAAATAATTTCTTCTTCTCTTCATCTGACAAATGATGAACAGCAAGACACGATACAATAATATCAGACAAGCTATTAAATACAGTTCGATTTGTTGCGGCTAAATCAAAATATTCCACTGTTGCGCGTTCCTGATATGCCAAAAGGCGTGCGCGTGCGGCATCAAGCATCCGTTTGTCTCCGTCTAATGCTCGGATGGATGCATTCGGCCTTGCTAGTAAAAGACACTCCGCAAATTCTCCGTTTCCACAGCAAAGCTCCGTAACCCGCACTGCCAAATTTAACGGAACAAGCATAAGGATAATAGATTTTTGATGATCCCTCTCCGGTACAAAAGCCCAGCCATAATCAATAAAATTTATGGAATCTTGATCTGTCCATCGCTGTTTTCTGTTCTCGTCTCCTGATAGATTCGTTAAGTTTTTTTGATCAAACAATTTTTTTTAGATGTGGTCATAATTTACTTAACTCCTTTTACTCTAGGAGTCGGTTGAATTTGCAACATTAAAACACTTGAATCAACGCGTTTCGATATCGAACGCTCGATCTGGAGCTATTACCATATACCCGACCATTGATCCACAACTCAATCCCCCTACCTCCCCTTTGGAGTGAGGATTGGTTGTGGGAAAATGGGCGCTTTTCCTTGATCCAACAATGTCTTCAGTCAAACAGTGGAGCCTCTGCCCATGAACAGTCCGGTTCATGGGATGAATCTGCAGCTTTTTTTGCTGTGTGGCCTACGAACTACGAACCACCAACTACGAACTATGCTATTGTTTGGACGCGGGTCCACTTTCCTGACACACTCGTAATGTCGAGGAGCTCTTTTCAGAAATTTTTTTATAAAAAATCTAAAATTCACTAAAGTACAATACTAGAAGGACATTTTAAGGAGAAGGTTAATGATTCATATTCAGCCAAAGATTATTGGACTCAGCGGGATATCAGGTGCAGGTAAGACAACGTTGACACGCAGTCTTTCGGAATATTTAAATGCAACAGAGGTAGTTTGGGATGATTTTGATGCCATTTCTCAGGCGCCAGATGATTATGTTGATTGGTATTATAGAGGAGAAAATTACAGTGAATTTAAGTATCCATCGCTCGAAGCTATTCTTCGTGATTTAAAGTCTAAAAAATCCCCGTGTCATCCAGTATTTCAAACTCCTCTGCCTTTAACTAAAATCGTTATTTTTGATGCCCCACTCGGATATTTACATCAACAAACTGGTCAATATATCGATATCTGTATCCACATTGAAGTTCCACTCGATGTTTCTTTAGGAAGGCGGCTTCTTCGAGACTTTCAATCTCCCGACAAAACTAAAGAAGATTTGCTGAAAGAAGTGACATTTTACTTGTCTTCCTCAAGACCTTTATTTTTTGATACAGCTCTTAAGGCTACAGCAGATTTTATAATAGATGGAATACAAACCACTGAAAAACAAATAGAAATAATAAAAAATTTATTATCTATATAAATATAATAATTGACTGCTGCTTATAGGAAGATGGGGTAGTTCACTGTGCTCAGAGTATCGTTTTTTGTCACAGCTTTTCTGAACCGCATAGGTTTATTTCCTTCCCGCTTTAGTTTCTTTTAGAAGGCTAAGTTTTTCCTCAAGGAGTTTTGCTATTAGCTTGTGCATTTATCTGAGAAATCTCATTTTCTAATTGTGCTATCCAGCGCGTATCAGATTTAACTTGATTTTTACAGTATAAGTACATGGTCAGAACGGTGCCTTTTTCGACTATTCGTCCATATTGGCAAGCTGTCTGCTGGATATGACGGATCAACCTCTTTTCAAAAATGGCGCTTGCAATTACAGCCGCCCATGAAAATACAAACAGAGCAATCAATAATTTCCGAAAGGTGGATGAGGAAGAATCTGAACCGAGAGTGCCCAGTAGTCCGACAGTGAGAAATATTCCAATTGCCAATGCTATTCCCATGATGAACCGGATACAAAAGCACAGTTTTAATAAGCGGACGATCTGTTTCCACATTTTTTGCTCTTCAATGAATGCGTTAATCGTAGATCGTAATTTATTTATATGAACATGTAAGGTCTGTTGAGTTCCTAACACAGTTGCGCTGCGTTTCATTGTGTCAGTAAGGCCGTCTTCGAGTTTTATAAAATACTCTTTATCCTCCAAGGAGGAAAAGCTACGACTGCTTATCCCTTGTCTCACCAAATCCAAACTGGCTGTAAAGGCTATTTGGTATGACTGGGTTGGATTCTGTGGTTCTTCTAGATGTTGATTGGCAGTTTTAATAGCTTGCTGACACTGAAAGAGAAGTTTACGAGCTTTCTCAAGGTTTTGGCGTTCTAAAACATGCTGCTGTTGTTGCTCATAATATCTCTCTAATCGAGAAATGCGACTGTTTGTTATTGCTTTATCAATAGGGTCCCAAACATTGTAATGTGACATAACATTAATACGAAAACTGGCTTTCAGTATGCATGCGAGACGTGTTACGTGTTGCAGAATTTACTCTCAGGTTTGGAGATTGAGGAATAGTTCTGATCCAAGCGAATGGGATGAATGCAAGCACAGCTTACATTGCAACGTTAACATTCTAATTGAAAGCGCATTTTGATAAGGCTCAACATGATAAACTACATCAATATCAACCGGAAGGCGTGGCATATCAGCGCAAACAGGTTGATTGCTATGCCAGCACCTTTCATCGCGAAGATGTCATTCTCAAATACACTGTAGGGACCACTGTTAAATACTGAGCAGAGGCGTATTTCAGGCAGGCTCGAATATCGTCAGCCTCCAAATCTGGAAAATTATCTAGAGCTTGTCCGGAAAGCGGCAAATTGCCCGGGAAAGTATTTTTACTCTGTTGAATCCCTCTATTTTTATCCATTGATTCGGTTGTTTTTCGGTAATGCCAAAATTATAAATGCCTGATTTTCGGGAAAATGGCGTTTTTCTGTTTTTTCTCAAAACTTTTTGCCTCTGGATCGGCTTCATTGCTGCTTCTACGGTTTCAGGACACGCTCTATCTAAGATTTCCCGTTCAGTCGCTCCACTGCCAAGCATTTCCAGGATATCCTTTACTCGAATGCGCATACCGCGAATGCAAGGACGCCGCCACATTTTTCGGGATCAAACATGATACGTTCGAATACATTCGCCGATTTTATTCACCGTTTCTCACTTAATAAGGAGGAAGGATATCCGACCGATATGAAAGATAAACTGGTGCGCGATACAGGGTTCGAACCTGTGACCCCTACCGTGTCAATAATGCGCCTACAGAAGCTATTCACAGAATTTATTCACATTTTGGATTTTTAGGAGTTGGAACTTCTTTCAGATTTGATTTGATAACGGCCGGATTTGGCCGTTATCAATCAAGCCGAAGGGCGAATTTCGATCAGCTTATCTCCGGCCTCGATACGACGTATTAGCGTAGGTAATATTGGCAGAAACGATTTGAGTAATGCTGCATTTGTAGTATTTCCGATTCGTAGCCACACGATAATGGGTGATTCCGCGCTACTGAGCGATCGTTCGGAAAAATCTTCGTCTTTTGTTAAAATTATTGCCTGATTCTCCAAAGCATATTGCCAAATAATAGAGTCCTTTGCATCGTGTAACCCAATTTCTCGAACCGCTACAGCATCGTAGCCGGATTTCCGGAGTGTTTCTGCAAGTAGAGGAGGAAGTTGTGCGTCAACGATAAACTTCATGCCGCCTGCAGTATCGTATGATTGGCTTGAGCAGCGGCATATTTCAGGCAGGCTCGAATATCGTCGGTTTCCAAATCCGGAAAATCAGCTAAGATCTCCCGTTCAGTCGCTCCGCTGCCTAGCATTTCAAGGATGTCCTTCACTCGAATCCGCATACCGCGAATGCAAGGACGGCCCCCACATTTTTCGGGATCAAACGTGATACGTTCGAGATAAGACATAAGACTCAAATATCATGATTTGGCACCGAAAGCAATTTTTCTGCTGAGTCGGCTCTCTCACTCGGCGAGATACGCCATCTCGCTATTTATAAAATAGATGGTATCAGAAGCTCGCGGAAGAAAAAAAGATACATGGCTCGAACCTGTGACCCCCCAATAGCATGGAACCAATCCGTTGTCCGTAATGTACGAACACTCCATCGTTCAAGGCGGCACATCTTAGCATAGAAGTCACGCTTAAGATCATCTTTTATACAAATGATTTTTAGGAAATGCTGCCAGTCCAATTGGCTAGACATGCCACTATAGCACTATAGAATGGCTATGCCTTGTTTTCTTTTTACCCCAGTCCGGCCACCGCCGGATTCCACAATCCGTCCGTATCTTCAGATAGGGGCTCCTTTCGGCCGCGACTAAAGAAAAAATTTCAGTCACATCCATAATCACCTGATACTTTTTTCGCTATGAAGAGTGCCATGAAGATTCTCATTACAGGAGCTACAGGGTACATTGGAGCACGGTTAATTCCGGTCCTTGAGGACCAAGGCCATGAACTTTGGCTGCCTAAAAAAAACTGTGGGTAAAAATTGGTTCAGGCAAATTAGCAAGGGTATGGTAAAGAGCAACTTCACGAGCATCAGCGGTACGAAACCCATAACTCCGTTTTAGAGTTAATTTCACCTTGGCGTTAAGCCCTTCAACGACACCGCTGGAATATTGGCCTTTAGCCTGAAAGTAATTTAAAAGAAGAGAGCGGTGAGAGGTGAGAGTACGGGCAACTTTTTTAAGAGGCTCCAGGTGACTTCGAGTAATTTTAGTGCACCAAGCATCCAGGAATTTAGCAGCCCAGGTAGGAGAGCGATAGGTCCAAAAGTGTTGGAAAGTTTCCACTAAGAGAAAGGCGCGCAGGGTGCGTAAAGCAGAGCCTCGAATTGCCCGCATGCCAGCACGTTGGCTCTTAGTCCAATTGCATCTTTTTTTTAGGAAAGCCCAGCGCATCTTTTTAAGCAAGGGATCCAGACCTGCCTGGGCACGGGCGCGGGTTTCCTCTCTGCGGATTTCATCGATAGCTTCGTTGAGTTTTTTAACGATGTGGAAGCGGTCAAGGATATGTAGGGCTTGTGGCAAATAATGGGCTGCTACCTTCAGATACGGTTTCCACATGTCGGAGCAAATAAAGCCGATGGCCGAACAAAACTCTTTGCCAAAAACCTCGAAGAATAGCTCAAAAGTTTTTTCAGTACGATCGCGCCCGACCCACAAAAGTCGTTTGCAGTGATCATCGATCTGGTAGACCAGTGTCCAAAACTTATCTTTTTTTCCGACATGGATTTCATCAACTCCAAGCGCCTTTACGCCGCTTAAATTCCGATGTTGAATGCCATAATCCACCACCCATTTTACCGAAGCGTATACATCGGCCCAGCCCACTCGGAAGACTCTGGCTACCTCGGCCCAGGAGAGCATGCGTGCCCATTGTGCCAGAAAGAGACGGAAGGCTTCGCTGTGCTGTATTTTTCCGCTAGCCCAAGGAAGTTCTTCTACTGTGGGACTCCCACAGTGTCGGCAGTCAATTCGCCGCGGTGTGTAGACTAGCCAGACCACGAAACCCCAAAGTGGCACAAAGCGCCAGCGCCGCTCTGCAAGTCTATCATATCCAGATCCTTTACGTTTGCATCCTGAGCATCTTCCCTGGCTGCCTTCTCTGGCACGTACTTCTGCTAAGATAACTCCCTTTTCTTTATCGTCCCATCCCACCGCATCATAGACAAATCCCTTGATCGGATGTACCCGCCTCATTACATTTTTAAGCGTTATATTTACCACAGAGGCTGGTTTATAGGTACCCATTTGGGTGCCGCCAGCCTCTTTTTTACGCTCCGCCCTAATACCCAAGGAACCGATCCGATCCTCTTGCTACCTTTCAGCACTGCTCCCCCCCCTGTTCCCCCTGAACGCCTGCCGCGGCGAGCGGTGCGGGGGTCTGGGGGCGGCACCAGCCCCCCTGCTAACTCTATTTTTTACCCACGAATTCTTTTATAGAGCCTGAACTTTATTGCTGCGTCCGAGACAAAGGGCGATTGAATGGTGCCCACCCTAATAGGCATTTTCATTGTATCGAAGTAGACTTTACTTCAGATAACCTCCCCTCTAATTGGCCTGGTGAGGTTGACGTGGCATTTTACCTTATCCACTCAATGGACAGTGCCATTGGAGACTTCGCCAATGTGGAACGCCGTACCGCCACAAATTTCCTTAAATTGATAGAATTTACCACCTGCCGCCAGATTGTTTATCTAAGTGGGATCGCCAACCAAAGAGAACTCTCACATCACCTTTCTTCCCGTTTAGCCGTGGAACGAATCCTGCGTGGGGGCAAAATTCCAGTGACGGTTCTGCGTGCGGCAATCATTGTAGGATCCGGTAGTGCATCTTTTGAAATCATTCGAGATTTAGTTGAAAAGCTGCCACTCATGGTGGCTCCTAAGTGGATCCACACAAGATGCCAGCCCATCGCAATCCGGAATGTTATAGAATTGCTCACGGGCGTAATTCTTAAGAAATCGGTTTTTGACGGTGACATCGACATTGGCGGCCCTGAAGTGCTGACCTATCGAGATATGCTTTACCAATATGCCCAAGTCCGCCGCCTTAGACGATGGATCATCACTGTTCCGGTAATGACTCCGCGGTTGTCCTCGTATTGGCTCTATTTTATTACCTCCACCTCCTATACCTTAGCCGTAAATCTGGTGGAAAGCATGAAAGTGGATGCCATCGCGAGAAAAAACCACTTGGCGGAGAACCTGGGAATTCAGCTCATCCCTTACAAACAGGCGGTGGAGCTAGCATTAGAAAAGATCGAAAAAAAGAATGTACTCAGCAGCTGGAAAGACGCTCTCGGCTCGGAGAGATTTGCCGCATTGTCAAACGCCGTGACTCTGCCCAGGTACGGCTGCTTACAGACCATACAAATCCGGGATATTAGCGGTGAAATAGATGCGGTTTGGGAAAAGGTTTGGAAGATTGGCGGCGTTACCGGTTGGTATTCCGCTAACTGGCTTTGGAAAGTGCGCGGATTTCTAGATAAACTAGTCGGTGGGGTAGGGCTCAACCGCGGGCGCCCCGAACGAGAAGATCTCAGGGTAGGAGATGCACTTGACTTCTGGCGCGTACTTGTTGCTGATAAAGAACAAAAGAGACTCTTACTCTTTGCAGAAATGAAACTGCCAGGGGAGGCATGGTTAGAGTTTAGGGTTCAATCCGCAGCGCGCGCCGTCCAGCTCGTCCAAACCGCTATTTTTCGTCCGAGAGGTGTGTGGGGACGCTGCTATTGGTATGGGTTGTTACCCTTGCACCAACTTGTCTTTAAAAGCATGGCGCATGCCCTTACGCGCCCCGGTACTAAGGAATCACTGGCTACACAAAAGAGCGCCTCCGGAAATGATGCATAGAACCCCTATCGAAGGCCGTGATCGAGAAGCATTTTATCTTTTTAAAAGTGTCACATAAGAATCTTGAGATGCGACCTTTTTTTGGACCACTTTGCGAACCAGCTCCACTGCCTGTTCTTTGAATTCGGACTGTATCGATTTCTGGTCTGTAGCATTTTTCTTATTCTCTTATTTTTTTGGTCCAGAATTTTGACTTACCTCAATCAAGGCTGTGAAGACAGGTGGCACTCGTCTATCGGCAAGACATCATTAATTTTAAGGCCAGGCCGACCGAAGAAAAAGTGAACACCTATTGTTTTCGTGACATGGTCTTTTCCATTCTCCAGTTTCCACGATGGGAGGAAATAGGAGGGGAGTCCTTCGTCGGATTAATATTTCAAAAGGAATCATATACAGCAAGGGAATCAAACTAGGTCGTATGCCGTAAAAATGGACCGTAAAAATCTTTAAAAGTTCCAGAGAACCTTATAAATCCAGCATGGTGGGCGATACAGGGTTCGAACCTGTGGCCCCCACCGTGTCAAGTTCGCTAAAATATGGTTATTGTAACACAAATATTGTAAAGATTGTAGCACCTACCGCCGGTGGCAAATCGGGAAGTAGAGCACCAAAAACATCGAAGTCATTCTCATCTCGGCGTCAACAGCCGGTTGAAGAAATCTCTTCGAAAGCCGGATGTCGGAATCCGTACGTCCCATTTGATGAGGGGAAACCCGTTAGGCGGTCATTCATTGACCATGCGCCTCTCAATCCGCCAGTGGTGTTATACTTTACTCGGAATTCTTGGAAATCGCAGCAAATGAGATAGTTTTCGATTGAATTCCAATAAATATAGATTGAATAATCTGACCGAACTTTTTGTTGCACCGTAATCAAGGATGGCTGAATAGATCGAAAAGGATGCGACAAGTAAATTCAGAAATAAGGAATCCGAATGCGAAAATCAGCATAACTACTTTGGAAATGGCCAACCAAGTTGCCCAACGGTCTACGTGAGGCGGCTTGTGTACTTCACACTCGCGAATTTTTTCCGAAGGCTGGTTTTTTCTTTCCGCAGATTGCGTGAACTTACGAACACATATCGCTCCTACCCCATAATGAAGAACGTCCAACAAAAAAAATAGGCTGACAAAGAGTAAGGAGAAATAAATGAGTAAAGGAAACGTGAAACCTGATGATCTCAGAGTCCAGCAAATAGCGGCGTTGGCAAATGCGAGTTGTCGAGAGTATTTAGTTAACTCCGCTGTATAATAATCATATTGATCCCATAATTGCCCTATAGTCGGCATAAATTACCGGTAGAAATCTTCACCACTGTGCGGCTTGCTACGTGTTCCAAGATTACCGGTTGAGAAATAGTCGCTGTCGTTCTTGGATGATTCTTCTGCTACATCACGGTTTTTATCTGGATTTTCGGGTAGAGAATTTGGGTGGGTTGTATCGTCTGACATACAAAAGCTATCATACTAACTGATAGCTGATTATGCAATCGGAAATGAAAAAAATATCCCAGACGAGCCGGTGTGACGCGCGACAGTTAAAAATACACATCAGCGACAATTATAACTGTCGCTAAATGGGGATTTGTAATTGTCGCTGGACAGATGTTCCTGGATACGTATCAAAGTTGAGCATCCCATTGCCTGGGATTGACTGGCACATTCGTATATTCGAAGCTCACTGGAAGGAAGAAACTGGTGGCATAGCACCCTGCCATCATCATCAGCTACGCAAAGCAAAACGTCATTTCTCTTATAAGAATACGGATTCTCATCGACGACTTTCCTCCAAAAATCCAATCCAAGGTGAGCAATGCCAAAATTCTTATCAGGATGTTCTTTCATAAATGATGGGGGAATGACGGAAAATACGGAAAGTAAATTTCAGTACCGAATGTCTCAGTTGAACCTTGGTAAAACCACGTCAGCTAGATGGAAGTTGTAAAGATCAGCGAACGTATAGAGAGTCTGTGTCTGAAGACCATTTATGCAAAAAGGATCTTTCTCGTAAGCGGATTGGGTTTGAATCCGGACTACTGCGGAAACTTCGAGAAATCTTTTCAGAGCCTTGCAGGCATTTATGACATCGGCACAAGAAGCTTTTCCGCTGGTGAGGTGACAGCAATCTAACAAATGCCCATCGTCATCAAGGAAGAGTAAAAAGGCGTTGTCAGATTCGAAATTATAGCTCGGCGTATTGGCAACGATTTTCCTCCAAAAATTTGGACCAAGGTGAGCGATGCCGAGATTTCTATCAGAATATTTTTTCATGGCGGTTAATGTGAGAAATGCGTGGAAGGACCACCTCAGTGAGATGGAGGTTGTAAAGATCGGTGGCATCGTAGAGGCTGGTAACCGAACTATTTATCTGTAAAGGATCGGTCTCATAGGCTGGATGCGTCTGAATGCGAACGAGAGTCGAGGCACCAATTCCTTTTGCCAAAATAACGCAAGCCTGCATGACGATAGAGCTGCCTGAAAGCCCATTTTGGCTGAGAAAAAATGCTGCAGTAGACGCCCGTCGTCGTCCAAGCAAAGCAAGAGAGCGTTATCGGATCGGAAATAATAGCCGACGCTTTTTGCGACAAGGTGTCTCCAAAAATTGAAGCCAAGGTGGGTGATGTCACGACAATCCGGAGGTTTTTTCATACGGATAAAATTATCTGATGTGGAAGACTCATTTTTTTAGGAGAAACAAAATTGTTAATGCAGCTCCCATAAAGCTTCCTAAATAGGCTCCAAAAAAGAGCGATATGCTGAGGAAATTGAGTAGTTCAGGCATGGGTTTCTGAAGGGTTTTTAAGGTTCGTCAAGCGAGAAGATGAAGTTTTAATATTTAAAATAGTTATCTGTATTAAGGATAACAATGCAAGAGCTTTCTGAGTGTTCGGTAATTTTTTTCAGAGATAGATCGGAAAATGATCGGAAGTCTCGCGCTTATATCTGTGAAAATGTTATCTGTATTCAAGATAACGATACAATAGTTTTTCAACTCCACGATAACACGCGCGTATGATCAGAACATGCAGACTGGAAGACCAGCCAAGTATCCACGGTCGCCTTTTGGCAAACGCCTTCATGTTGCACGTGAAGAGGCAGGTCTCTCTCAAGCCCAAGTGGCAGAAAAGATGAATGTATCTCAAAATGCTTATGCTGCATGGGAGCGACGTCCCGTTGCTATTAAGCCACAGCAAATCGAACACTTGGCTGTTATCCTTAAAGTTTCACCAGAGTATTTTTTTGCTAAGGTGACCACCAAGCCTCAATACGGTGGGCCGACTGGTCGGCTGCGTCAGGTTTTTGAGAAAGCAAGCAAGTTATCTCGTCATCAGCAGGGTAAAATTGTAGAGTTCGTCGAGGCGTTTATCGCGAAGCACACGCATGATCGCTGATGAGCCTATTTTTTCGCATCCATACGGCTTCTTATGGTCAGCGTTGCGCAACTATTTTCGCCGATCCTTGATCCAGGAAATGCGATCTATCTATCGAAGGGGAAGAGAGGCGAGGGAGCAATCCAACTCAAGTTGATGGAAACACAGCCTACGTTACCTGTTCCAAAACACGGCAGGGGAGGGGATGTAAGTTGCGCCATATTTGTTCAGAAATGTGTAAAAGATGCATCAAGAGAATCGAGTCGGGCGAATGCCGTAAAAATTTTCCGTAAAAAATCTGGTTCTGCTCGTATACCCTCATAAACACAGATGGTGCGCGATACAGGGTTCGAACCTGTGACCCCTACCGTGTCAAGGTAGTGCTCTACCACTGAGCTAACCGCGCATTCGTAAATAAATCTTGGTAAAAGGGTGCTGAGAACCGCGAGTTTTTAGTATCGCTAGTTTTTGGGCAAAGAAAAGTAGTTTTCGTAATCGTTTGTATTGGGCGAGCATGCGTTGTACCCGGCTGAGGAAACCATTGATAGAGCATCAGGTAAACCACGACGCCAGTTACCGACACATACAGCCAAATGGGAAGTGTCCATTTGGCTATCCGGCGATGTTTGTCGAAACGAGCACGGATCGCTGGAATCAATGTGCAGATGACCAAAGGGGGCACTGCGAAGGCCAAAAGAACATGGGAGGTAAGGAGGATCAGGTAAAACGGTCGGATAAAGCTAGGGGTTGTGAAGCGGGTGACTGCTTGTGTATGGAAGTGGTAATAAAGGTAGCAAGCCAGAAATAGTGTGGAAGTGACCACGGCAGTAACCATGGCAATGATATGTAATTTTTGGCGGTGATTTCGAATGAACCACCAACCAGCCAAAATAAAAATAGTGCTGAGAAAGTTAAGCGATGCATTCACCGCAGGAAGCTGTTGAATGGTCATTTTAGTTTCTTAGCTTGCTGATTGGCCTCGTGTTTTAAGCTTCGGATATCGGTGAGAAGTTGAGCAACGACTTGTGGACTAGCACCATCACGGAAGGCTCGGATTTGTCCTTGCCGGTCTACTAATACTAATTGGGTTGAGTGGATGAGCTCTTCGGTAGGGATTCGGATGATCGGTTGCAACATGCCTTTTACCATAAAGGCTTCGATCTTGTCCCTGGGGCCGGTAAGAAAAGTCCATTGCTGAGTGTCGGCCTCAAATCTTTTTGCGTACTCCTTTAAAACCTCGGGGGTATCGTAGTCGGGATCTACTGTGACACTGACCAGTTTGATGTCTTTGTCGCCTTTTAGGGCTTCACCAAGTTGGCCCATCCGAGCACTAAGAATGGGACAAGGTCCCTGACAGCGTGTAAAGACAAAGTCCACTATCCAGATGGTTCCTTTGAGGTTTTCCAGGCTGATTTCTTGTCCATCCTGGTCAGTGAGGTGAAACTCGGGAGCGGCTCCATAGTAGTCCAGAGGGGCTAGGCCGGCCCGTTCTTGACGGACTTGTAAGTAAATGACCCCAAACAGGAGGATCGTGCAGAGGAAGACCAGGAGCCAGAGTAAAGGATGAAGCCGACGCAGAGTACGGAGATCGTTCATGAACTAAAAACCTATTATTATAATTACTAGTTAACGTTATATATTATGAAATTTTATTGTATCGCATTGCTCACGGCATTCTGAATTTATCTCCTTGTGATCACCAGTAGCCCTAGGAGCAAGGGAAGGTAAATGACGGAAGCGAAAAAGAGCGAACGCGCACGGCTGGTTGACCGCTGTTTTGCAAATGCAAGTGCTTGCATTAGGAATGCAATTCCCAGAGCAAATGCTGCGATCGCATAGAGGGTATTATTGACCCCGAGGGCAGTGGGCAGAAGAGAGGTGGGTAGCAAGAAAGCCGAGTAAATCAGTGCTTGGCGTGAGGTCATTTTGCCGGAATCGTCATTTTTAGAGAGCATGATAAAGCCCGCTTCCGCATATTGGTCACGATACATCCAAGCGATGGCTAGGAAGTGAGGCATTTGCCAAAACCATAATATGAAAAAAAGGATCCAGCCTCCCAATCCCAGATGCCCTTGTGAGGCCGCGTAGCCAATGAGGGGAGGTAGGGCGCCTGGAATTGCACCCACTAAGGTGTTCAGAGAGCTCCTTCGTTTCATCGGCGTATAAATCAAGATGTAGCTCAGTATGGTCATGGCTGCGAGCAAGGCACTAAGTGCGTTTACAAAAAGATAAAGGGTTGCGATGCCAACCAAAGAAAAGAGGAGTCCCAACCGGAGTGCATCTCCGGGATGCAAGCGCCCCGCCGGCAAGGGTCGATTCTGAGTGCGTGCCATCCTGGCATCGAAATCCCTCTCCCACCATTGATTTAAAGCAGCGGCACCGCATGCGCTGAGAGTGGTGCCAATTAATGTCGCAGCCAGCAGTACATATTCAATTCCGCTTTTGTTTCCTAACAGGAATCCCACCAACGTGGTGAAGACGACCATTAAGCTCAGGCGAGCTTTGATCAAGAGACTCAAGTCTTGAGCGATATTTTCCAAGCGAATAGAAGAAGTAGCCAGGCTCTTCATGAGGTAAGGTAGGAGATTTTTCAATATCCTACGGGCCGCTTGTCCGCAAGGGTTTGAAAGCTTCGTCTTCAGAAGAGCAAAACACAAGAAACGTCATCTGCACACCTAGAAAAAGAGAAAGGGCTCCAATTGCCATATGGGTGGTAGCGACATCCGCCGCTTTATTCGACCAAATGGTCCAGGCGCCCAGGAAGATTTGGATGCAGATCAGGAATGCCCAAATTGCTCCAAAGTATTTTAAATAGAGATATTTACGACTTAAGTATGCAAATGAAAGAATCCCAACGAAGATGACTAAAGCAAGGATTCGGTGAACCATTTGAAGGGCGATCTGCGTTGCGCTGGTCGCGACTTGCCCTTCGGCTGCACGTTCTTGATTAATTTTAGCTACTGAAGCAGCGTCCGTTGGTGGCCACCACTTACCATATGCGGCCGGAAAATCTCGAATGGCGAGCCCGGCATGCGCATGACGCATACTCGTTGCCACTCCCAATTGAAAAAAGATGACGGATGTTATAGCTAAGGCCATCCATTTTATTTTATTAGGAACATGCAAGGCGGTGTTTTTGCCAGACAAAAACCAGGGACTGGTCACGAGTGCCAAAATGCCCAGGAGGCAGAGAAAAGACTGTGCAAGCAGTCCATGAAAAATCCCTATGAAATTTGCGTTTAGGGTTACGCGCAAACCTCCCAATACCCCCTGAAGAACCACCCCCATAAACGCTACGATTCCCAATATTCGAATCCAGGATCTTTTCTCAGCCGCCAAAATCCAGGCGCTGAGAATCAAGGTCAACAAACCAACTCCGGATGCCATCAAGCGATGGGTGTGTTCATAAAAAACGCCGCCGACCCACCGGGAAATAGGAAATAAAAACATGTTGTAGCCATAAGTGGTGGGCCAGTCGGGAACTGCCATGCCAACACCTTTGGATGTCACTAATCCGCCGCTACAGAGTAGTATAAACGTACACACCGTGGTGAACACGGCAAAGAAATGTAACGGTCGGTTCACAATGCCAAGGAGGTTGTGGTTGACTGCGATTTTTATGATCCCATTGTTTGCAAGCGAATTACAAATTGTATGGGGACGGGCGTTTATTAATTTTTCGCCCAGTAAAATGTGATCTTTTGTTCAATTGCGGGATCTAGGCTGTGGTGGACCGGGCAGGTCATCGCAGCGTTTTTCAGCATCCCGGAAGGATCGTCTTTTTCGGAGAGAGGGATGTGTATTTCGACTTCTAAAAGTCGTATTTTGCGCGGACCCTGTGTGGTCATATGCTTGATTACGCGGACGCTTAGCCCTTTGAGGTCCCACCCGTGTCGTTCCGCAACAATTCCCATCATCGTGCTCATGCAACATCCCAGGGCTGCGCCGAGCAAATCCGTTGGAGAAAATGCTTCTCCCTTTCCGTGGTTGTCGACCGGCGCATCTGTTAGAAGCGTCGTGCCTGAGGGGGCATGGACCGCTTGATTTCGAAGTCCACCCAGATAAGTAATTTGAATTTCCACCATGAACTTTGTTTTTCCAAGAAATTAGCCGCAGAAGCAAGTCGCGATGTATGCTTATTTCCAGTTCAGAGAATAGAATATCCTCGTGCCAATGCTTGGAAAGTAGCGACTTGATCTTTTGCCCACTCTTCACTCAAACCCAATTCCAGCCGCATGATGTCAGCGACCTCGGGAGCAACCTCAGAGGCCGCTGCCGCTTCCAAAAAGAGTGCGCGTGTACGCCGGGCGAGGACGTCTTCTACGGTAAATGCCATCTCACGCCGTACTGCCCAGGGAATTACGCCTTTCGGATATGGGAGTTTGGGATGTAAGGGTTCTTGCCACCGGGGATTTTCTTCACAGAGAACTTGAAGTTCAAAAATATCGGTCCCGTAAACTCGTAATAAGTCGTCCTGCTCAGAAGCTCGTGCGTTCCTCCAACCGTGCAAATGAAGGTGCTCGGTAACGCAGGGGGAGTGACCGTGTCCCGATAATTGAAGGGCGTGATCCAAGGCATCTTCCGCCATTTTACGGTAGGTTGTCCATTTTCCCCCCGCCACTGTTAACAATCCGGAATCGGAAACAAAAATTTCATGATTGCGCGAAATGGTTTTAGTTGCTGTGTCGCCTTTGCCGGGCGGCCGGACGAGCGGGCGTTGGCCCGCAAAAATGGAAAGGATGTCTTTCCGAGTGGGACTCTTTGCCAAGTAGCGCGAGGCATTTCGCAAAATAAATTCCACTTCTTCATCCAAGGCTCGCGGTTCGATCTTCGGCTCGGACATGGCCGTGTCCGTTGTGCCGACAATAATACGATTGTGCCAGGGAATGACAAAAAGGACGCGCCCGTCATCGGTGTGCGGTACCATAATGGCTGAATCGCTGGGCAGAAAATCTTTGCTGAAGACAAGATGAACTCCCTGGCTGGGTTGGACCGAGGGAACTGCCTGCGGATCGTCTAGTCTGCGGATTTGATCGGTAAAAATGCCAGTCGCGTTAATGACTACACGAGCTTCTACGCGATAAGTCTTTTGGCTTAGCTGATCTGTAAATTCAACTCCGTTCACGAGCCCATCTTTTTTGGTGAGCTGAGTCACCCGCGCATGATTGAGAAGGCAGCCGCCCAGGTTGGCAGCAGTTTGTGCCAATGTGATTGCCAAGCGAGCATCATCAAATTGTCCATCAAAATATTCGACGCCACCCAACAGATTCTCGGGTTCTACATTGGGGATGCGTTGAAGGGTTTCTTCTCTGGAGAGCATCTTTGAGGAGCCGAGGTTCAGTCGTCCCGCCAAGGCATCATAGACCTTTAGTCCGATGCCAAAAAAAGGTCCTTCCCACCATTTATATCGTGGAACAATAAAGGAGAGATGGTGGACGATGTGAGGAGCATTTTGGTGAAGGATTCCACGTTCTTTCAAAGCTTCAAGAACCAAAGGAATATCCCCCTGCTCTAAGTAACGGACACCGCCGTGCACCAACTTGGTGCTGCGACTCGAAGTGCCCTTAGCAAAATCTTCAGCTTCCAAGAGGACGCTTCGAAAACCCCGAGATTGAGCATCCACAGCTATTCCCAGGCCGGTAGCTCCGCCGCCGATGATCAAAAGGTCGGTTTGTGGCGACTGCTCCAACCGCTGCAACATCACCGCCCGCTTCATGTTTCCTCCCAAGATTTTGCTCGTTCAATTGCTTTTCTCCAACTTCGGAGTTCGGTCGTCCGTTCCGTGGGCTTCATCTGAGGAATAAAAGTCCGTTCCGTTTTACGAAGAGAGGAGAGATCTTCGAGGGACCAAACACCAGCCGCACAGCCAGCCATCAAAGCAGCACCGAGGGAGGTGGTCTCAATATTCACGGGCCTTTCGACACGGATATCCAGTAAATCAGCCTGCATCTGCATGAGTAGATCGCTTGCACAAGCTCCTCCATCCACACGGACCATGGGAATTGCTCTTCCGGAATCACTCCGCATTGCACCGAGCAAGTCCGTGACTTGAAATGCAATGCCTTCTAAGGTAGCTCGTGCTATGTGTGCGGCGGTTGTGGCTCGAGTGATGCCAAGGAGTGCACCGCGTGCCGTGGGGTCCCAGTGAGGAGCTCCTAAGCCAGTAAAGGCAGGGACCAAAATCACACCACCGCTGTCGGGCACCTGTGCGGCCAAATCATTGATTTCCGATGCGGATCGGATGATTTTCAGACCATCTCGCAGCCATTGAATGGCAGCGCCCGCTACAAATATGCTGCCCTCCAGGGCATAGCGAATGGGTCGGCTGCCAATTTTCCATGCGACGGTAGATAGCAAGCGGGAAGCGCTGCTCACGGGCTCGTTTTCCAGCGTCATCAACATGAAGCAACCGGTGCCGTAGGTACATTTCACTTGGCCTGGCTCCCTACAGAATTGTCCAAAAAGAGCTGACTGCTGGTCACCAATCATTCCATGGATCGGAATCTCGGCTCCAAACAGCGATTTTTCAGTCGTGCCCATGTGTTCACTATTGGAGACGATGTGGGGCAGTAGCTGGCGTGGAATTCGAAACAGGTCCAAAAGTTCTTCGTCCCATGCTCCATGGCGCAAGTCCATCAGCATGGTTCGAGAAGCGTTTCCAACGTCAGTCGCATGAACTTTCCCGCCGGTGAGTTTGAAAAGCAGCCACGAATCGATGGTGCCGGCGGCGAGTTCTCCTTTTTCCGCTCGCTTGCGAGCATCAGGAACTTCGTCGAGAAGCCATTGGAGCTTACTTGCAGAGAAATAGGGATCCAGGAGCAATCCGGTCTTTTTACGGATCATTTCTTCGCCACCTCGTTCCCGCAGTTTGCTGAGGTTGGGAGCGGTCCGGCGGTCTTGCCAGACGATCGCGCGATGCAATGGTTTCCCAGTTGTGCGATCCCAAAGGAGCACCGTCTCTCTTTGATTGGTAATCCCGATCGTGGTGATAGCCGAGGCATTAATCTTTGCGCGCTCCAAAGCCTCGCGAACTGTATTTACAACACTTTGCCAAATTTCTTCCGCATCATGTTCCACCCAGGCAGACCGGGGAAAATATTGGGGAAATTCTTGCTGTGCTGTTACTACGGGCGTGCCGTGAATATCGTAACAAACCGCTCTGGAACTGGTTGTTCCTTGATCGATGGAGAGAATAGTGCTCATGGGAAAAATGGTGTGAAATCATGTGACCTGATGATTGTGCTAAACTTTACTTAGCGAATGAAAAAGAAAAGCTGCCAATGCTGCACCTAATAAGGGGCCAAATACAGGAATCCAAGCATATCCCCAGTCGGCGGTGGATCGCCTTCCCATTGGTAATAGTGCATATGCTATTCGCGGTCCGAGATCTCGTGCAGGATTGATGGCATAGCCCGTAGGCCCCCCCAAGGACAGGCCAATGCCCCAGACAATCAGCATAACAGGAACGGCTCCGAGTGCGCCCAATTCGATGGGGATAGCTGCTTCTGATAATGGTCGCTCGAAAGCGCCTTTGATTTCCAAGATCGCAAAAACGAGGACGAACGTACCGATGATTTCGCAGATCAGATTTGAAACGCTATTTCGGATAGCGGGTACGGTACAGAATACTGCCCGAGTGGTGCCTCCGTCAGGAGTTCCTTTCCAGTGAGGAAGATAAGCAAGATAGACTAAGAAAGCTCCGGCAATAGCTCCTGCCATTTGGGCTATCATGTAGGGAATAGCGGAACTCCAAGGAAAGGCTCCAACGAGGGCAAGACCTAAGGTCACCGCCGGATTTATATGTGCTCCGCTGTAAGATCCTGCTATTAAGACCCCAACGAAAACGGCAATGGCCCAACCAGTCGTAATGACTATCCATCCACTGCCCTTTCCTTTTGTGTCATTGAGGAGCACGTTAGCAACCACTCCATCACCAAGTAAAACCAAGAAGAGAGTGCCCCAAAATTCTGCAACTAGAGGAGACATGTTTTGCTTATATCTCCTTCCCAATGATTCTGTCTAACTTGGAATTCTTAACTTGGAATTCTATTGTGTCCTTAATATAGCTAAATTGGCGCAAAACGTTCTCATTTTAAACGTGTTTTAAAAAGCCTGTTTTCGGGCAATTTTTTCTAATTCCGTTTGAAATGTCAGGATGTCGTTCTTGGAGGGACGATAACCCGGTTGGGTGGGATTCAAGCCCAATCGTCCAGTCTGATCCACATACCATTCAGCGGATTGACCGTCTGAAAAAGTGACATGGCCGCTCAAAAGAGCGCCGGGCCGCTGTAAGGCACTGACTGTGACGGACACCTTTCCGTTTCCTGGGAGGGGAGGGGGCAAAATTGCGTCCGCTGATGAGGTATGGTCTGGTTCGGCTTCTTCGCGTGTCAGTTTCAATTCATCAGCCAGAAGTCTGACGTCGAGATAAGTTAAGGCGAGGTCGAACTCGCTTTTCAAGCGTTTCTGGATGTCGGAAAGACTGGCACCCTCTGCGTACCATTGAGTGACTGCTGCAATCTGATTGGGTTCAAGGTTCATGAAGTTCGTGATATTGTAAAAGTTTTCGGTCATTAAATTTTATGGGCTTCCAAAGTGCCAGCTTGAATTAACGAATGAAAATTGACTCAATATCGCAGCTCAACAAGAACGTTTTGAAGCAGTATGCCTTACGCATGATTGCCCAGATGATGTCGATGCGCAGACATTTCAAGAAACACTCGATGATTCTCGGCGGATCGAAACGCATGACTGAGCGTGCCAAGGACAGTAACTGACGTTACGCACTTTTAGGAGCCGTGGGAGCAAAAAAACCCATTTTGACCAACAAGGTTTCCCTTTTTTGCGTAACATCACACAGTAAGAAGAAAATCAGTGGAATGAGAAAGGTACGAGATTACTGCTGGGTAATTTCTAGTGGGCGGGCCACCATGATTCCGGCATCTGATTTAAAGTGATTCAAATAATCGCTCAAGCGCTTGTCTAAGGTGACGCGTCGATAGTTTTTTGAAGCATGAAGAAATCGAAGAATTCCCTTTTGGTCACGGTAAGCTAGGCCGACATGGGTAGTATAATCGTCAGGATGATTGGAGACAATGCAGATGACGTCGCCCGTTTTGAGTTGGGCCTCAGCTGCGGGGACGAATTTCTTTGGCAAGTACCAAATGCCCCGCTCAGAAAGCCTTTTTTCAATTTGAGCCATGACCGGGATCAGTTGCGGATTCGTCCGCAGTTGACGGCTGCTTCTCCAGGAGATCGTCATGTCTCTGACTTGGCGGTTGATGTGTTGTGCTCCTCGAAGTGATGGGGTGATTTCCTTTACGAGTCCTCTTTTTTGGTTGTCGTAGAGCCAATCCTCAAGCTGGTGGAGACGGGACGTGAAACCGCCCGTGCATTTTCCTCCGCGATAGCGGTCCAACTCAATCATATGGAGTAGGTCAGAGGGAGCCGGGACCGGATTGACACGAAAGGCACGAGCGGTGCCCACTGCAATCTCAAAAAAGGTCCAGCAGTCCAAGCCTAGCGTATTGACGGATGGAGTTTCGATACGGTTATCTAACTCAAGCGTATAATTTTTGTATGGAGTCCCCACAAGCGCCATCCCAACATTGCCTGTACGTTTGCTAAGCGGCAGCTTTGCCCATCCTTCGGCGGCACCACGCCTTACTAGCTCGTTAAACTTGGATTTGCCAACAAATACGATATCATCGGGAAGTTTTGCGCCTTTTAGAGGGAACGCAGTCGAGAGAAAAAAAACTGTGGCGATGATGGCAAATTGGGGGAATATGATTCGCATCGAATTGAAACCCATAACCACGAGTTTATTTTAAAATTTTGCTAAATAAAAGCTTATACTGCAATATATTGAATTTCAAACTAGAAAAACCATCTTGCTTTAGTTAGAGACTAATTATGGATGAAACGCCAAAACCACCACCTTGGAAACGCCGGAAGGATCTCACGCACCGTTAGGGACGGAAAATGCAAAGCCCAGTTCTGAAGGTATGGCTTCATCTTCAACATTTTCAGGTGGAGGTGGTCAGCCTTCGGTCTCGGAAAGGCAATGGGCTGTGGGTATCCATTTGAGTGCCTTAACTGGGCTTATGATCCCATTTTTTAACATTATTGCCCCTTTGATTCTTTGGCTTTTCAAACGTCCTGTAAGTGCTTGGCTGGATGCGGAAGGCAAACGGGTTTTGAATTTTCAGATTTCATTTACGATCTATGCTCTGATCGCCTGCCTAAGCCTCTTGATTATAATCGGGGTTCTGGTGCTTCCGGTTCTGGCCATTATTTATTTAGCCTTTCTAGTAATCGGAGCTATCCGAGCCAGTGATGGCATATCTTATCATTTCCCTTTGACCATCAACTTCCTCAAATAGCGGACGGACTTCGTCCGATTCTTTTAGACGCCGCCGATTGGAAATCACGTCTTTTTTGAACTACAAGCTCCTAAAGGAAACCAGCGAAATTGGCTGGATTTTGAGTTGCATTCCCCCACGAAAGATGATATGCTTACTTTTCTATTGGGGGCGTCAAGGTTTCGACTGTAAGTTGAAAGCCGTGCTCGCATGTCGAGGATGACTCGTTGGCCTCGTTAAAAATCGAGTTAAAAGAATAACTGCTAAAAATAGTAGAGAATTCGCTATCTCTAACGAGACAGCTCTTGCGTATTAATTAACGCAACGTCTTTTTCCTGACGCCTGCTGAGGAAAAAAGACGACGACAGCAGGCTGGCTGAACTGCGGAGCGACCACGCAGACAGTGAGAAGATTTTGTGGACGCTTGGGAGGCCAGTAGCGTGGCGGCTCGCAGCCGACCTCCGACAATAAAAACCGCATAAACATGTAGAAGGTAAGGTGGACGCTTTTCAGGACACGGGTTCGATTCCCGTCGCCTCCACTGACTTTATCAGATTTCTTGAGATGTCGGTTATCGTAATGCAGACAATATTGCACCACAATTTCTGCTGATTTGTTGGACTTGCATGCCTTTTTTTTGGCTCTCCACCAAATTGGTGGGGGCCCCTACGAACTACCAACTACGAGCTGACAACTGTAGTGATATTATAATTTGTAATATTTTGGCATTTATTAATATAATACCATCTATTTAGAGCTTGTCCGGAAAACACCAAATTTGCTCGAAAAAGTGATTTCACTCTGTTGGATCCCCATATTTTTATCCATCGATTCGGTCATTTTTCGGCAACGCAAAAATTATAAATGCCTGATTTTGGAGAAAATGGCGTTTTTCTGGTTTTTTCGCAAAAATTTTTGCCTCCAGATCGTCTTCATTGCTGCTTCTACGGTTTTCGGACAAGCTCTATTTAAGATAACCAGACTGATGTTCTTCGCTCCTACTTCTTAAAAACAGGCCAATTATCCATAAGAGATGGTATAAGTCCTAACACCGATTCTACTACGGCTTCTTGCAAGTCTATTAGACCTGAGAGAAATACTATAGCATGACCCCTATAAAATGACACATGAGTTGTCCGGGATTTTTTCTTCAGAGTTTGTTTTAACAAGCTGGCCATATCTGTAGATACGGACGGATTGTTGAAACAAAGTCTGGTGGAAAAAGAACGACAAGGCATGCTCATTTTATAGGGGTCGTGCTATAATTGAACGTCGTTAGGAACTTGAAGCGTAGCATCCAGTTGGGTGCTTCCTTGCTATAGCATGAATTCCCTTGCAGAAATCAGGGTAAGAATTTTTGCTCGGACCTCCGCAAGTTCTTGAGAGGAAACTTTCCCCTTGTAGCTTGTTTTATGGACAACCCAGTCCAAATTTTTTACTTGATCAGACAGTACCGCGCTTGGACGTTGAGCAGAAATGAGAACCTCGAATGGATAACCTTTAATCTGAGATGTCATCGGACAACAAAGCATCAAACCGGTTTTTCTGTTGTATGCTGATGGACTAAGAACCAATGCGGGTCTATGGCCTGCCTGTTCATGACCAGTTTGCGGATTGAAATGTAACCAGACAATATCACCAGTTTCCGGAATATAACGAGGAGCCATTACAATGCTTCTTTCCCAACCACCGGCCCAAAACTGAATTCGGAGTGCAAATTTTTTGGTGTAATACCATCGAGTAATTCTTCAAGATTATATTCGTTGCGTATCGGTTCGATTACGATACGGCCACTTTCTTCACGTATATCTACACTATCATTCAAATGCAAATTTATTGCTTTCATGATGGCAGCAGGAATGCGTACAGAAGCACTATTCCCCCATTTTTTTGGTTCTTCCGGAAAAATAGTGGATAACCCAGCCAAATTTCCACAATACAATTACCCCTCCTTGACTGACAGGCACGCACTATTTTTTTGTTGAGGAGCTTTTTTTTTAAAAAGGAGAAGCTAGAAAAAAGAGATGAAAGACAATGAGCTCTATCAGCAGATCCTGGGACTGAGAAAACCATGGGAAGTGAAGAGGGTAAAATTAGATATGGGAAAAAAGGAAGTGCAAGTGGAAATAGGATATCAAGAAGGGACGAACTGGGAAGTGGAGGGGGAACAGATAGGGAAGATCTATGATCATGCGCCAGTCAGGAAATGGCGGCATTTAGACAGCTGCCAATTTAGCACAGTATTGGAAGCGCGAGTACCGCGAGTAAAACTTCATGACGGCAGAGTACAGACCGTACCAGTACCTTGGGCACAAAAGAACAGCCGGTTTACTGAGCTCTTTGAATGTCTGGCGATCAAAGTACTTCAAGCCAGCGCCAGCGTGGAAGCAGCTTGCCAGCTATTAAGGATTGATTGGGATGCCGCACAGCGGATCATGGAACGGGCAGTAGAACGAGGCCTGGAGCGCCGAGAACTGGAGACATTGCCAGTAGTGGGGATGGATGAGAAAAGCTTTTTGCGGGGCCAGAGCTATGCCTCACTCCTCTATGATCTGAATGGGGAAAATCCACGTGTACTTGAAGTGGTCATGCAGCGAGATAGCCAAGCTGCTGAACTACTCTGGGAAACACTTCCTGAAGAAGCCCCTCAGAGTATCCAGGCTGTATGTTTGGATATGAGCGGCATCTACCGCGAAGTGGCTACTGAGATGGTACCACAGGCTAAAATCGTTCATGATAAATTCCATGTTTCCAAACACCTCAATGAGGCTGTGGATAAAGTGCGGCGACGGGAAAATAAAACTCTGAAAGCCAAGGGCGATCAACGACTCAAAGGAGCACGCCAGCTTTTTCTTTTTTCCCCAGAGAACCTTCCTCAAAAACATATTGAAGACTTTGAGCGGCTAAAAAACTCCGATCTGAAGGCAGCTCGTGCCTGGGCCATTAAGGAAAGTTTTCGCGCTTTTTGGAAATGCTGCTCTGTTTCTGAAGCTCAGGAGGTTTTCAAAAAATGGTATGCTTGGGCCACGAGATGCCAACTCCAAGAAATAAAAAAAGTAGCTAAAATGCTCAAAAACCATCTCGATGGACTGCTCAACTTCATGTCCTTCTCTATTACAAACGCCGTGGCTGAGGGCTTTAACTCTAAAATCCAATCGATCAAATCCGCTGCCAGAGGTTTTAAAAATTTCCTTAATTATCGGACTCGCATCCTTTTCTTTTGCGGTAAACTCAATCTTTTTCCGGCCATTTATCCATTATAATCCCGGAAGAACCATTTTTTTACAGTCACATGCATTTAGTTTTCGATATCGATACCATATGAATTGATATGTGGCAACAATGTTGATACAAAAATATAAGTTGTTTATAAAAGGAATATTAAGGAATTTGATTTTTCATCTTCCGGAGCGTGCTACCCCTCCAGGAGGTTGATCAATTGATTAGCAGAAAAGTCTTTTGCAAAACAAGCTCTTCGCTCAGAGGAATGGTCAAAGAAGGGAATGACCCAATTTCGGTTCTCGGGACCCTAACTGCTCAAGATATGACACTCTTCTTGCCGTAAACGGTATTTGTTGGGAAAATACGAATAAAATGATATCGGAATTGCAACAAACGCTGGAGGCGGCCAGCATTGATCCGTCCCTTGCAGAGTCTTTAGAAGCTTTGGTTCCGGGCAAGTACTGCCTTCATAAGAGTTGGGGGTTTGGACAAGTGGCAGAGTGGCAACTTATTACCGGACAGATTATTATCAATTTTGAAGGGAAACACGGTCACCCTATGCAGGTGTTGTACGCTGTGCAGTCATTGCAACCGATTTCTTCCACGGATCTGCGTGTGCGTATTTTTCAGGACGCGGCAACCGTTCGTTCTCAAGCGAACTCTTCTCCGGTCGAATTGATGCGGGGATTTTTACAAGATCATGGAGGCAAAGCTACGGTAGACCAGCTTTCTTCCATATTAGTTCCCAAGGTATTCGATTCGGCGAGTTTTAAAAAATGGTGGGATTCCGCTAAGAAAAAACTGAAGTCTGATGGTCATTTTTTGGTTCCTTCCAAAAAGACTGAGCCAATTGAACTTCATGAGAGCCTTCTTTTACCGCACAAGGGGCTTTTGGTGCAGTTTCGAGTTGCACGAAATATGAAAGACCAAGTTGTGGCAACTGATCAAATTTTGAAGTCTCTGGATGATTTTGCTGAAGAGGTCGAGGTATTGAGGGAGGTGGCGATGCAAATTGAAAATGCAGCTTCCAAGGGCCGCAAGTTACAATCGCCTCAAGCGCTGGAATTGCTTCTTGCTCGAGATGAGATCTGTACGCGGCATGCTACTTTGGAGATTGCGCCAACTGCGTTGACTGTGGGACAGGTCCTTCAGTCGGAAGAATTACGTCTGCCTGCCATTTTTGCGGCGCTGCCGTCTGTCAAACAACGCCGAATTCTAGAGAATTTCCCTCGAGCATTTGGCGAAGCATGGAAAAAGAAAACCCTTGAACTGGCACAGAAAGTGCCCTGGCGTACCGTGGCGGATATTGCTCGTCTCTTTGAGGGCGAGAACGCGCTGCCGGATTTTCAAAAAGCGATTGCGGTTTCCATAGCCGAGCGGTCCGTCTCTTCCGAGATCCTTTACTGGATTTGCAAAGAGCGGGGCGGTAACGTGCAGGAACTTTTTCAACCTGGTCTGCTGATAGCAATCTTAATCACCCTGGAAAATGACCGGCTTGGAGAAGGAGGAAGACGTAGTTCGCGTTTACATGACCTACTTTTGGACGATAAAAAGCTCTTTCAGGATTTACTCGTTGAAGCGGACCGACCGACTGTTCGAGACATTATGCGCCGCCTCTTGTTAAGTCCGGCTTTTGATGATCTCAATCGACGCTCGCTCCTGGCGCGTATCATTAAACTTCACCCCGAGATGCAAAATATGGTTCGAAGCGACTCGGAAGTGCGGCAGGAAGCACTCACTGTCTCCTGGGCAAGCCTTGAGCGGCGGAAGAGGGAGTATGACGATTTGATTGGGCGGCAGATTCCTCAAAACGTTAAGGATATTGCGATAGCTCGTTCTTATGGAGACCTCCGTGAAAATTTTGAATTCAAGTCCGCAAAAGAGCAACAAGCGGTCCTGGCTCGGAGGAAGGCCGAACTGGAACTGATGCTTGTCAAAGCGCGGGGTACTAATTTTGAGTCCCCTGATACCGTACAAGTTTCCATTGGAACAATGGTCACCCTTGAAGAAGTGACATCCGGAGACACTGAGGTTTATAGTATTTTGGGGGCCTGGGATGGTGCTCCGGAGCACAATATCGTGTCCTATCAAGCAGCGATTGGACAGGCTCTCCTGGGAAAACGAGTGGGGGATGTGGTCGAGCTTCAGGACCCTAATGGGAATCGGAAGTGGCGGATCCGCTCCATCGAGCCCTTCAAAAACCTTGAGTTGTTGTCAAAAATTCATGAGCCTTTGCCTGCTTTTCACTAAAAAATATGTCGTTATCTCTCATTGATCAGGTAGTAGGACGCGAAATTTTGGATTCCCGGGGTAACCCTACCGTGGAGGTGGACGTAATATTGGCAAGCGGGGTACTTGGCCGTGCAGCCGTGCCGAGTGGAGCCAGTACGGGCGAACACGAAGCCTGGGAACTGCGCGATGGGGACAAGAAGCGCTACCTTGGCAAAGGAGTGCAAAAAGCAGTCCACAATATTACACACATTCTCGCTCCGGAAATTCTGGGAGAGGATGCATTGGATCAAGTGGAGATGGACAGACGGATGATTGCCATCGACGGTACTCCTAACAAATCCAAAGTGGGAGCCAATGCAATTTTGGGGGTGTCTTTGGCAGTGGCAAGAGCGGCTGCCTTGCATTTGGATATTCCATTGTATAGGTATCTTGGTGGACCCAACGCAAAAGTCCTTCCTGTTCCTATGATGAACATTCTGAATGGAGGAGCACATTCGGATGCTCCGATCGATTTTCAGGAGTTCATGATTATTCCTAAGGGGTTACCCAGCTTTTCTGAGGCTCTCCGAGCAGGAACCGAAATTTTCCACGCGCTTAAGAGTGAATTAAAATCGCGCGGCCTTTCCACCGCCGTTGGAGACGAAGGCGGATTTGCCCCCAATGTTTCTTCTGTGAAAGATGCCTTGGATGCCATTGCCAAATCGGTCGAAAAAGCCGGCTATCAGTTCGGTAAGGAAATCTTCATCGCCTTGGATGTTGCCTCCAGCGAGTTCTATGATGTGCAAACCAAGCAGTACGTTTTTAAAAAATCAGATCAATCCAAAAGATCCGTCCAGGAACTCGTTGCCTACTATCAACAGCTTTGCGCAGACTACCCCATTATCTCTATCGAGGACGGCTGCTCGGAAAATGACTGGGAAGGATGGAAGCTTCTTACCGAGGCGCTCGGTCACAAGATTCAGCTTGTTGGGGATGATCTGTTTGTAACAAATGTGAATTTTCTCCGTAAAGGCATTCAACAAAAGGTTGCAAATTCTATTTTGGTGAAAGTAAACCAAATCGGGACTCTTACTGAGACGTTGGATGCTATCGAGCTGGCTCGCGAAAATGGATATACTGCAGTGATTAGCCACCGTTCCGGAGAGACTGAAGATACCACGATTGCAGATATTGCAGTGGCCACAAATGCCGGACAAATTAAAACCGGGTCGCTTTCTCGTACTGACCGTATCGCTAAATATAATCGCCTTCTACGCATCGAAGAATCTTTGAGAGATGATGCCGTATATGGCGGAAAAATGCGCTAATATCCCATGAGACCGATTGCACGTCGTCAACGTCGTGTAGAACGTTTACATACAGTCAATCGGCTTCTCGCTTTTGTTGTGGTCTTGGTGACTCTGGGCGCGCTGGGAATCTCTTTTATTCCGATTTGCCATAAAACCAAAGAACTCGAAGAAACCCTCCGGGTCAGCAACCAAGAATTGGAGGCGGAAATTTTGCTACAAAAAAAGCGTGCCAGAGAGCTTCACCTTTTGCAATCGGACCCGGATTATTTGGAAACCATTGCACGAGACAAATTGGATCTCATGAAGCCAGGAGAAACGATTTTTCGGCTCGATGGGCGGACTTCGTCGGATTCTTTTAGAAACCATTGAACGAAAATAGGCGTTATTTACACAGGACTTACGCAAAAGCCATGGTAACGGAGGGAAATTTGAGTTGTTGAGAAAGGAAATCATCGAGGATTCCTTGTTTGACTTGGTAGAGAGTTCTGGCAGTCTCTCTGGCAATATGAGCTAGACGGCTCCAAACCAAGATGGCACAAGCGATGTGGTTACGCTGAGTACGAGCCTTTCTGCATTGGCAGCGTTCAATTCCGGTCAACTGCTTAGCTTCACGATGAAACTGCTCAATTGGAAAACCTTTGATTTTGATTGTCTTGCCATGTGCCAGTTCCGATTGATTCCACTCTAAGAAGTCCACTCGCCGATAGGGCAGTTGAGCTGCGGAATCGTCCACCAAACGGTTATCACTTAAGGGACAATAATAGGTTTTCCCCAGCGATTCAATGAAGAGCATCAGATCACGCTTAAGCATACCAGGTGTCCACCAAGACATGCCGGAATAGCAGCCTTTTATGATGTACAAGGTTGCTGAGCATGTCCCGTACATGATCATGTTTAGTTTTTCCGTCGCCAGCAGGATCGTAAATTCGATAGTCGATCAGCCAGTATGCATTGGTCCGCGGATTAATGTACACGCAGTTCACCACTCCAATTCCTTTGATCAGTCCGTGTGCGTTACCACTATCCCTACAGTTGTCATTTAGAAAGAAGAGGTGTAGATTTAAGGGTGACAGCAACAGCAGAGGAAACAATAGAGATATGGAAAGAGGGAATGAAGGAGATCCAGGAAAAAATCAAGCCGCTATTTATGCAGAAGAGAGTGGCAAGAAATGCGGAATTATTTTTGGAAGGGCTTCTAGGAAACGAACCACGGAAAACCGGATGGATGAGAGCAGAGGCAGCTGGGGATAAAGGCCCCTGGCGGCAACAAGCGATATTAGGCCGAAGGAGATGGGAAGCCGACCGACTCAAAGAGACAGTGAGGGAATATGTAATAGAACATTTTGGGGAGGAAGAAGGAATACTAGTGATTGACGAAACCGGATTTCTCAAAAAAGGAAAAGCTACTTGTGGAGTGGCTCCCCAATACACCGGCACAGTAGGAAAAATCACTAATTGTCAGATTGGAGTTTTTGCAGCCTATGTTTCCAGTAAAGGGTACGCCTTTATTGATAGGAAACTCTATTTACCCAAAGAATGGATAGAAGACCAAACACGCAGAGCAGCGGCGCATATCCCAGTTGAGCAAAAATTTTCGACAAAGCCTACCATAGCTCGGAAAATGATAGAGGAAACCATAGAAGCTAAAATTCCCTTTTCCTGGGTTGCAGCAGATAGCGTCTATGGAATTTCTGAAGTGACCGAAACATTACGTAAAACATGTAAGGGCTATGTATTAGGTACTACATCGAGGCGGCAATACTACTTGTGGGATAATAAAAAGGAAAGTGTTCGAGTTACAACAGCTGAGGAGCTAGCCAGTAAATTACCTGCCTGCCGCTGGAAACGCTTATCAGCTGGCGAAGGAACCAAGGGTGCCAGGCTCTATGATTGGGCTTACTTCAAATGGAACAATGTGGATGCCTCCCAATATAACAAAAACTACACTGGAATTTGGACTAGCGGCCTTCTCATCCGGCGCAACATCGAGGATGGAAAATGTTCCTATTACACTACCTGGTGTCCAAAGACAACTTCTCTCCAAACATTAGTCAATGTGGCAGGAGCACGATGGAGGATCGAGGAAAGTTTTGAAACAGCTAAAAATGAGTTTGGTCTTGATCACAACGAAACCCGTTCCTGGCATGGCTGGCATCGCCATGTTTCCCTGGTGATGCTTGCTTTTTCTCTACTGGCAATCATCCGTTATCGGGTGAATAACTCCACCTTACACAAAAAAAGCAGAACGAAGCTTCCTCCCTCAACAAGTCTCTGGTTTGCTGGTCTATCCAGGAAATTCGACGCCTTGTTACACGTTTAATCTTCCGATCTCTCCAACCTGCTTTTATCATCGCTTGGTCCCTTTGGCGCAGAGCTCACCAAGCTGTTGCTAAATTTTTTCATTCTAAACGACAACTGTAGGGCTATAACAAGGCCCGTATAAAATGATCATGGATTTGACTGAAATTTTGGCTCCAGGCAAGACGCAAAAAAGAGACTATATCTGTAGATACGGACTATTTTTTGCAACAAAGCTTGGAGGCAAAAGGGCGGCAAAGGCGTAATCATTTTATACGGGCTTTGCTATATACTGACGGCGAACCAGTTCAAATTTATGCGAAAAATTCTTGTCGATCACCGTGTCATCGAATACCACGCAGCACTCTTCATCAGGGATAATCTCTCCGCGCACGTTCTCCCATACCAGACGCGGCGTCATCTTCTCCTTACTGAGAAATCGATTGATTGCATCGTGGCTCATGTTTTCCGTGTGTTCGGCAAAATTCGTCAGCGTGTAGTTGATCGGACTCACTAGCAGGTACTGGCAATAATCAAGCAGCCCTGGGTGGTTTTTCATGCCTTTATCTCTACAACTCTTTCTTTAGCTCACGGCTCCCTCTATTTTTTAGTATTTGTTCCCACTCTGTTTTTGGGCCTTTTTGCGTAAGTCCTGATTAAGACACTCTACATTAAGCCATGGAGTTCCGTTTTGTTTTCCTTTATCCGACAAGATTTTTTTCCATGTCTTTGCTGGAACGGATACCCTTAAAGCTTCCGCTCTCCAATTCAATTTACCTGCTTTTTCCACCCACTCTAAATAGCGAGGGACCTCCAAATTACACCGCTGCCATTATCTGGAAACAGCTTGAAGCCCGTAATAAAATCGGATATTGTGAAACACTATCCTGGCCTAAAGGCATTGCGCTAACTCCAGCAGCAATAGCATCTTCTGAAGTCAGAAGGATAAGTTGATCCTTCCTAAGTTGGTCGATGAGAATTTTTCTCTCGGCCGGATCTATTTTTAAGATCCAAGGCCAAAGTGCCTTGACCTCCTTCGGGCCCAACCCGGATAATATGGACTTAAATAAAGTACTTCTTTCGGTCTCTTCCATCTTTGAGATCTGTATCCAGCCCCATTGGAAAAAAAGCGGCCAGTACTCCGGAGAAATTAGCTCAAACAAAGCATTTCTCTTAGCTTCCTCCATCTTTAAGGTCCATGGCCAGAGTTCCCCAAAATCTTCTAACAAGAGCCCTATCTGTTCTGTCTTTAGCGCGTTCAGTACAGGAGGAATAAAATCATTTTTTTTACCCGGATCCATATTTAACATCCAGAGCCATAGCTCCTTGACATCATTTTCCGAATGTATTATTTTTTGAACTTCTTCCGGTGCTATTTCGCTAAGCACAAGCCTACGTTCTTCCCAATTTAACAAGATAAACTGATAATTTTGTAAGGCACTGAGAACAGAGTTTCTCAGCCAAGTCTTCATCGTTACTAGTTTTTGAGATAGCATCTTAATCTGCTGTGGGTTCAGTTTCAACTGACTATTTTGTAAGGCATTAAGAATAGAGTGTTCCATCCGACCCTTCATTGCTAGTAGTTTCGGAAATAACGCCTTAACTTGATGTGCGGTTAATTTATTTATCACAGAAACAAGCTTGTCTTCCTCCAGAGAGAACAACTGATTAGCGCTCAACTGTCTAACAAAAACGCTTTTCTTTGCGTCTTCTAATCCTTCGAGACGAGGCCACAATTGCTTCATTAGCTCAGGTTTCAACAGACGGATCTGATCAATAGGGATTTCATCTAGATTTATCTCTGTGATCTCCTGTGTTGTCAGAACATCCTTCACTACAATCCCTATAGAAGCTAACTGCTGAGTCTGCTGAGGCGTCAATTGGTTGATGAAATAGACTCTATCTAACGCCTTTATTTCCGGAAAATGCGTCCCTATGATCGTAAGGATATCTGCTTTTAAGCTTTTAATCTGCTCCGAAGTTAATACTCCCAGTACGGGAACCAAATCTCCCGCCTCCAACAAAGAAAGCTGACCAGGCTGCAAACAATTAAGGAAAGCAACTCTGCCATCCTTATTCATCTTCAAGATACTGGGCCATAACTCTTGAATGAGCTGATTATTCAACGAGCGAATCTGCGACTGTGTCATCTCACTCAATATGGATGCGAAATCAGCTGCAACCAGTAGAGAGAGCTGAGGGGAGATTAGCTGACTTAGGAAAGTCTTTCTTTTCGTATTCTCCATCCCTATGAGATGAGGGCATAATTGCTTAATTACCTTGGGTATCAGTTGATGGCGTGGAATTTCTCCAAACTTTATTTTTCCGATGTCTTCTTGTGCCAGATTGCCATTTACAGGAATTCCATTGAAATCTAACTGATGACGCTGCCAGGGCAACATGCTGTTAATAAAATAGATTCTATCCAATGGCTCCATCTTTGCGATGTACGGTTCGATCTCTTTCAGGAGCTCCGGATTCAAATTTTTAATCTGTCGCGACATCATTTCACCCAACACAGGAGCAAGATCAGCTGCCTCCAACAGGGAAAGTTGTTCAGGTTGCAACCGCCAGAGAAAAGCAATCCTGATCTCATTTTTCATTCCTAAAATTCCCGCCCACATTCTTTTAATCTGTATAGGTGTCAGATCTGCAGACAATTGAATTAAAGTCCCTTTTTCAAAGCTGAGAAGTTGATTGAAGTGCAACTTGTCGAGGAAGGCGAGCTTATGGCCCTTTTCCATATCTAAAATTAAATTCCCTAAACTAGCGCTCTGCATAAAATCAAGATCTCCAATGGCAGAGTCAGAATGTAATAACCATGTCAGATCCGTTTTGTTCAGCTCCCACAGCGCCACATTATTAATAAATGCCTTCCTAATATCAGGTTTCGCATTCACAATCACCGGCCATAGCATCGTAAGTTGATTTGGAAATAAATATTCACTCATTTTTGAATGCACCAAAAGGTCCAGTTCTTCTTCTCTAAGTAGCATCAGTTGATCGCCTCTCAAATCTCTGATAAACTGAACGATCAATCTTTCCTCCATCTGCAAGATATCTGGCCACAGGGCCTTCACATAGTCCGGACTCAAAAGACAAATTTGGCTTTCGGGTATTTCATCAGGCTTTATTTTCCTAAATTCTTCCAGCGTCAGCTCCTTCTTCACAAGACGGCGCGTGCTCGGCTCTAATAAAACAAGTTGCCTGGGAAGCAAGTGATTGACGAATTTTCTTATATACTTGTCCCCTTCTCTAATTTTTAATAGTATTTTTGGCCACAATTCACTAATTTGATTAGCATTCAGAGATTGAATTTGTTCCTTCGTGAGTTCACTCAGTACGGGGGCAAGATCCTCTGTATTCAACAGAGAGATCCTATCGGAGGGCAGCCGACTAAGCAGACGTAATCTATCAATTAGATCCATATTTAATATCTTCGGCCACATTTCCTTAATACGCTCTGGGGTCAGTGCAGAAATAGATTTATCATCATCTACACTAAAAATGACATACAGATTCAATATATCTGTTATTATATTATGGTTGAATGATTGGATCTGCGCTGGTGTTATTCGATACAGCACAGGAAGAATCTGTACTGCGCTCAATTTGCTAAACTGATTCGGGGTCATTTGCTTGATAAAGGCGTGTTTCGGAATTTCATCCATCCTTAAGATAATTGACCATATTCCCTCAATATGCACCGGTCTCAGATCCGTAACTGCAAGGGAAAGCTCCTCCGCACTCAGTAAAGAAAGTTGAGACGGATTTAGCTGACCGATAAAAGCACTTCTTTCCTCCTTCTCCATTCGCAGGATTCCTTTCCACAACCCCTTAATGCACTCAGGCTTAAATCTTGAAAATAAGACACCAGAAAATAGCAGGTGAGTGAGCTCCTCTTTTCCTAGCAAAGCCAATTGATCCGATCCTAGTTTATCGAACTTTACAAGCGGCTCGCCTCCGCTTCTCTGCCAGATCTCTACAAGCCTCGGATAAAGTTTTTTGATATGGTTTGGTTGCAGGAGTGCAATTTCGGATCCCAACATATCATCCAGATTTAAGTTTTCGAGTTCCTTCAGCGTCAGATCGTAACTTAAGAGTACACGCTCCTGTAGATCCCATAGGGTAAGCTGATTTGGGCGCAGGGAGCTGACTAATAGGATTCTCTGTACCCTCTCCATCTTTAAGATCCAAGGATATAGTTGCTTGACCTGCTCAGCATTCAGCGATTGGACCTGATATCGTGCCAATTCACCCAACACCGTGCCAATCTCCTCAACACTCAGCGAAGCAAAAAGACGGGGTGACAAATCCCTGAGACAACATTTTCTATCCTCTGGTTCCATCCCCAGAATTTTTGTCCACACTGCCTTAAACTGCTCTGGAGTTAAAAAATATCTCGACTCTATCAGTCCCATATCGCTCCAATATGTACTCGACATGAAAGCAAAAATGTCTTCCGGATCTAACTGGCTTATCACATCCGGATTTAGCGATTCGATTTGTCTTCGAGTCATTCGGGTAAGCACGGGAGCAATCTCTTGCGCAGTGAGGAGTGAAAAATTATGCGGCTTTAGAAGCTCTACGAAAATACCACGCTCATCAGAAGTCATTTTTAAGATTTCCGCCCACATCATTTTGACTTCGTCTTGATTTAGATTTGACAAAACAGATTTCAATGACCAGATCTGTTTTCCTGTAAGTTGAGGAATTACTGGAGCGAGCTGTTCCAGCGTTAATAAATAAAGTTGATCCGGAGGCAATTGTCTGATGAAAAGACATTGTTCCGGTTTATTCATTTCTAAGACCATCGCCCAGAGCGATCGAACCTGTTTTGCCGTCAAATCCGTAATTTGCTCTGGCGCTTCTTCTCCCGCAAGCACCCAAGGCGTAGGATTTTTTCCAAAATTGAACGCCTCTCCAATAACTTTACTTGTCAAGGATGACGCTCTTTTTTCACTTGCTAATAATGAGCCCGGCTGCTCAAAAGATATTCCCCTTTGTTCTAATTCTTGCTTTCGCTTCCTTGTGAAACTAATATTATCATTCCAACTCGATAACTCTGCAATTAATTGAATATCTATTTTCATTTTAGCGAACAAAGTATTTAATATATACGCTCAGACATTTTCCTGCATGAACAATTGCGGAAATATTTTTCTCAATTCTGTTCTGCATAGAATGCGAAATAGTGAAGTAGCGCCGAAAAAGGGTTCTTCCGGGATTATAATGGATAAATGGCCGGAAAAAGATTGAGTTTACCGCAAAAGAAAAGGATGCGAGTCCGATAATTAAGGAAATTTTTAAAACCTCTGGCAGCGGATTTGATCGATTGGATTTTAGAGTTAAAGCCCTCAGCCACGGCGTTTGTAATAGAGAAGGACATGAAGTTGAGCAGTCCATCGAGATGGTTTTTGAGCATTTTAGCTACTTTTTTATTTCTTGGAGTTGGCATCTCGCGGCCCAATCATACCATTTTTTGAAAACCTCCTGAGCTTCAGAAACAGAGCAGCATTTCCAAAAAGCGCGAAAACTTTCCTTAATGGCCCAGGCACGAGCTGCCTTCAGATCGGAGTTTTTTAGCCGCTCAAAGTCTTCAATATGTTTTTGAGGAAGGTTCTCTGGGGAAAAAAGAAAAAGCTGGCGTGCTCCTTTGAGTCGTTGATCGCCCTTGGCTTTCAGAGTTTTATTTTCACGTCGCCGCACTTTATCCACAGCCTCATTGAGGTGTTTGGAAACATGGAATTTATCATGAACGATTTTAGCCTGTGGTACCATCTCAGTAGCCACTTCGCGGTAGATGCCGCTCATATCCAAACATACAGCCTGGATACTCTGAGGGGCTTCTTCAGGAAGTGTTTCCCAGAGTAGTTCAGCAGCTTGGCTATCTTGCTGCATGACCACTTCAAGTACACGTGGATTTTCCCCATTCAGATCATAGAGGAGTGAGGCATAGCTCTGGCCCCGCAAAAAGCTTTTCTCATCCATCCCCACTACTGGCAATGTCTCCAGTTCTCGGCGCTCCAGGCCTCGTTCTACTGCCCGTTCCATGATCCGCTGTGCGGCATCCCAATCAATCCTTAATAGCTGGCAAGCTGCTTCCACGCTGGCGCTGGCTTGAAGTACTTTGATCGCCAGACATTCAAAGAGCTCAGTAAACCGGCTGTTCTTTTGTGCCCAAGGTACTGGTACGGTCTGTACTCTGCCGTCATGAAGTTTTACTCGCGGTACTCGCGCTTCCAAATACTGTGCTAAATTGGCAGCTGTCTAAATGCCGCCATTTCCTGACTGGCGTATGATCATAGATCTTCCCTATCTGTTCCCCCTCCACTTCCCAGTTCGTCCCTTCTTGATATCCTATTTCCACTTGCACTTCCTTTTTTCCCATATCTAATTTTACCCTCTTCACTTCCCATGGTTTTCTCAGTCCCAGGATCTGCTGATAGAGCTCATTGTCTTTCATCTCTTTTTTCTAGCTTCTCCTTTTTTAAAAAAAAGCTCCTCAACAAAAAAATAGTGCGTGCCTGTCAGTCAAGGTGGGGTAATTGTATTGTGGAAATTTGGCTGGGTTATCCACTATTTTTCCGGAAGAACCCGAAAAATCGAGGGGGCAATCAGCGCTACATCATAAAACAAGATCGATCATTCCACAGCTTGCATGAGAAAGGATTTGAGTTCGGAAATCGCGATACGTTCCTGTTTCATTGAGTCGCGATGACGGAGGGTAACAGTATCTTTCAAGGAGGGGCCATTTTCTCCGATCGTGTCAAAATCGACTGTCACACCGAATGGTGTGCCGATCTCATCCTGTCGTCGATAGCGTCGGCCAATTGCGCCAGCTTCATCGTAGAAAATGGTGAGCTGGCTGCGCAGCAAAGCTACAATTTCCCTTGCCTTTGAAGTTAATTCGGGTTTGTTTTTAAGCAGAGGAAAGATCCCGCATTTGATGGGGGCCATTCGGGGATGGAAGTGAAGAACTGTCCGGGTTTCGGTCTTGTCGGCATCGCTGGTGATGGTTTCCTCATCGAAGGCCTCGCAGAGAAGGGCGAGGACGGTACGATCCACGCCTGCGCTCGGCTCTACAACGTGAGGAATAAAGCGGTGTTTGGTTTCTTCTTCAAAATAGTCCAACGGTTTGCCGCTGGCTTTCGCGTGTTGGGTGAGGTCGTAGTCCGTGCGATAGGCAATCCCTTCCAGCTCTTGGATGCCAAAGGGAAACTCGTATTCCAGGTCATAGGTCTTTTTGGAATAAAAGGCGCGTTCGCCATCGGGAATTTCATGGATATGAATTTTGGTGCGTGGAATTCCTATGTCTTCATAGAAGCGGAGCCGTTCTTCCAGCCATGCGTCAAGAATTCTGAAACCGTCTTGTTCTTTACAGAAGTATTCCACCTCCATTTGTTCAAACTCCCTTGAACGGAAAGTAAAATTGCGCGGATTGATTTCGTTACGAAATGCTTTGCCGATTTGTGCGATTCCAAAGGGAAGTTTTTGGCGAGAAGTATCCAGGACGTTCTTAAATTGAACAAAAATGGACTGAGCGGTTTCGGGTCGAAGATAGACGAGATTTTCGTCATTTTCCAGAGGACCTGCAAAGCTTTTGAACATGAGGTTAAAAGCGCGGGGAGGCGTTAAGTCGTGGCTGCCACAGGTCGGGCAATAAAGCGCGTTGTCTTTCGTGGGTAATTGGTCCGCGCGATGACGCGTTTTGCAGGCGCGACAATCCACCATAGGATCGCTGAATGTTCCTTCATGGCCGCTTGCCTTCCAAACGGCACGGTTCATAATGATGGAGCCATCGAGGCCGACCACATCGTCGCGGTCGTGAACTACACGACGCCACCAGAAATTTTTCAGATTGCGTTTTAGTTCGACTCCAAGCGGACCGTAATCCCAAAAGCCATTGAGGCCGCCATAAATTTCAGAGGATTGGAAGATGAATCCCCTGCGTTTGCACAGGCTGACGATCTTCTCCATGCGAAGAGCATTTGAATTTCCGGACATATCAGATATTTTTTAAAATGGTTTTAAAGAGCCAAATAGAGTCATGCATTTGACGAAGTCTCACCTGTTGTTGTAAGAAAAATCCGCCGAACCAGGTCTTAATCTTAGGCTACAGCAGTCGATTGAAGGACCGCGAAACTGCTGGAAAGGGTTTCTAAAATTCGGTTCACAGCGGCTTCGGCCGTAAGACCATATTTTTTTCGAAGGATGGGAATCGTGCCATGTTCAATAAATTGATCCGGCCATCCGATGCGAACCACAGGGGTGGGAATATGAGCGTCATTAAGGTGTTCGACGACAGCACTGCCAAATCCATTGAGGAGTACATGGTCCTCGAAAGTACAAACGACATCGCAACCACGAGCGAAAAATTCCAGAGTGGCAGTGTCTAATGGTTTGATCCAACGGGCATTGATGACTGCGACGCTGATATCTTTTTGTTCTTCCAGTAATTTTGCAGTCTCCAAAGCCATTTCACACATATTTCCTAAAGCAAAAAGGGCAATCTGCCTACCATGGCGCAATATTTCCGATTTGCCAATTTCCAGTAGCCGGGGAGGTTCTGTTGATTGAGCCCCGGTACCAACACCACGCGGATATCGAATGGCAATAGGCCCACTTTGATAATGCATCATGGTCCAGAGCATGTCACGGAACTCTACCTCGTCTTTAGGCTGCATGTGAACGATTCTCGGAATGTGGCGAAGGTAACCGATATCGAAGAGGCCATGGTGTGTGGGGCCATCATCTCCGGAGAGTCCGGCACGGTCCATACAAAGGCAAACATTCAGATTTTGCAGAGCGATGTCGTGCACAATCATATCAAATGCACGTTGCATAAAAGTGGAATAGATTACCAAAAAGGGCTTCATTCCCTGGGTTGCAAGCCCGCAAGCGAAGAGTGCCGCGTGCTCTTCGGCAATCCCCACGTCAAAAAAGCGCGATGGGTGACGACGGGCAAAATGGATGAGGCCCGTACCTGTAGGCATAGCTGCCGTAATTGCTGCGATTTTATTGTTTTGGTCGGCCAAGTCCGCGAGGGTTTGCCCGAGGAGGTCTGAGTAAGTAGGTGTCGAAGTTGGGGCTGTCTCGCCAGTGTCCAAGTGAAACTTGCCCAATCCATGAAATTTATCGGGTTTTTCCAGAGCCGGCGCATAACCTTTCCCTTTTTGCGTCAGAATGTGTAGAATGACAGGTTCGTTTTGAGATTTAAGAAATTCAAAGGTTTTCACCAGGAGAGGGATGTTATGGCCATCCAGGGGACCAAAGTAACGAATGCCGAGGTCCTCAAAAATAACACTCGGAGCGAGCAGATTTTTGAGTCCCGCCTCGGCCTTATGCACGAGTTTTCGTGCATGTTTGCCAGCGAGCCATTCCACCAATTTTCCGGCTTGGGCGTGGAGATGAGCATAGGCCGGGCTAGTAACAATTCTGTTGAGATATGTGGCGACCGCACCGACATTTTTGGCGATGGACCATTCGTTATCGTTGAGCACGATGATCAAACGTGAGGTGCTAGCTGATACGTTATTTAAGGCTTCAAAACTAACTCCGCAGGTAAATGCCGCATCTCCCGCGACGACAACGATGTGTTCGTCTCCCTTTTTGAGATCTCTGGCGGATGCCATACCTAATGCCGCCGAAAGAGCCGTTCCAGCATGGCCGGCTCCGTATGCATCATGTTCACTTTCTGAGCGTAAAAGAAATCCATTCAAGCCCTGGTATTGCCGCAGGGTATGAATTCGATCGCGTCTGCCTGTGAAAAGCTTGTGAACGTAGCCTTGGTGGCTCACATCAAAAACAAGCTGATCTTTCGGCGTGTTAAAAACTCGGTGTAAGGCGATTGTAAGCTCCACGACACCGAGATTGGGTCCCAGATGGCCGCCTGTTTGAGAAAGGACATTAATGAGGGTTTGTCTCACTTCTTCGGCAAGAAGCGGTAGATCTTCCTCAGCAAGTCCTTTAATATCCGCTGGATGGTTAATTTTCGAGAGGATGCTCTTTGAATCGGAGTTATTAGTGATGAGCGGTTTCACTTTTGCTCAAAAGGTTGAAGTGATACTTTACCCTCCAGGTCGCGCGTCACTATGCGAATCCTCTGTTCAGCGCCATCCAGTTGCCCTTGACAAAATTTTACCAGCTTCACGCCCTCTTCATAATGGGAAATGAGGGCGTCAAGCGAGAGTTTTTCCGACTCCATCGCCTGGACGATTTCTTCGAGACGTTGCATTGCTTTTTCCAGAGATTTGGGAGGGGGAGTGGACACGGAGGCGGAATCAGGAGTTGGCTCGGGGTGGGTCATTGGTAATGAATGGTTCCTTATTTGAGCTATGTAACGCTCAATTTTGTGATTTTCCAGTCTCTTGAAGACGCCGATACAATGTGCGTCGGCTGATGCCAAGTTTTTGAGCGGCCTTGCTTCGGTTTCCTCCGCATTCTTCCAAAGCGCGTAAGATCAGATGATGCTCTGAGTCGCGAAGATTTAAGCCATCTTGTGCTGGAAGTAAAGTCGGGGATGATGAGGCCGGGGCGGTTGAAATTTTAAGGCCGGAGCGGATATGGGCAGGAAGGTCCTTTGGAAGAATGGCGGAGCTATTGCTCATCACAACGCCATGTTCTATGGCGGTCCGCAGTTCCCTGACATTTCCTGGCCAGTCATAGTTGAGAAGGCAAGTGAGTGCTGCATCATCAATTTCCTTCAGGAATTTTCCATTTTCATGGCAGGATTCTTTTACAAACGCTTGAAGCAGCAACGGAATATCTTCTTTGCGTGTCCGAAGCGGAGGCAGGGTGATTTGGACCACATTGAGCCGGAAAAACAGGTCTTCTCGAAATTTCCCCTCGTTTACCAGTTTGGATAAGTCTTTGTTAGTGGCAGTGACGAGGCGTACATCCGCTTTTAATGTGTTGTTGCCTCCGACACGTTCAAAGGTTCGTTCCCCTAGGACTCGCAAAATTTTTACCTGAGTATTAGGATCGATCTCTCCAATTTCATCCAAAAACAATGTCCCGCCGGCTGCCTGTTCAAAACGGCCCATGCGCCTTTCCGTGGCGCCGGTGAATGAACCTTTTTCATGTCCAAAAAGCTCACTTTCAAGTAATTGAGTAGAAAGTGAGGCGCAATGAACGGCAACGAATCGCGCATGGGCACGAGGGCTGAGCTGATGAATGGCGCGAGCCGCCAGTTCTTTGCCTGTTCCACTTTCCCCTAGGATCAGGACTGTGGCGCGCGAGGATGCAACCTGCCGAATAGTTGCCATTACCGCACTAATTGCCGGAGATGCTCCGATCATATTTTCCAGGCCAAATTTGCGCTCCACTTGTTGACGCAATTCCCGGTTTTCTCTGGTGGTTTCCCTCTCTTGTAAACCACGCTTCACGAGGAGTTCCAGACGTTCCAAATTTACTGGTTTGGTGACAAAGTCATAAGCTCCCCGCTTCATTGCTTCCACTGCGAGGTCTACCGTGCCGTAGGCTGTCATCATGATGCACAAGGGAGGGTGAGGAAGCTTTAGAGCGGCTTCCAAAAGCTGCATGCCATCTTCCGCGCCTAATTTGAGGTCTGTGACGAGAACGTCAGCCGGATCATCTCGGAGTATGGCGAGTGCACCTTCCACATTGCCGGCTACGGCCACTTCAAATGCCTCATCAAAAGAGGCACGCATGCCTTCCCGCGTGTTCTTTTCGTCATCTACGATGAGGAGTGTGGGTTTAGATAACACTGACTTCGTCAGTTTCTTTTAGAAGCAAAAATTACAAACGAACATCTTTTTGAATTACAATTTACGTTTCGATGGCAGAATAACGAGCCTGACTTCGTCAGTGCAATCGCCGGTTTCTAAAAGAAAGGGACGAAATCCTCGCAGTCAGGGCGATGCCAGTAAGGAGTAATGCTCCGGCGGAAAAGACATTTCCAAAGCGGGCATAAAAAGTGAGCGAAGGGTCGGAAGGAATTTGTAATTCTCCAACGAGCATTCCAGAGCCGAACGTGCCGTCCTCCGGATCTTTCAGTTTTTGCGTTACATATCCAAACCGGTCAATAAAGCAGGTGACGCCGGTATTGGCACAACGAACCATAGGAAGCTTAAATTCCGCGGTGCGAAAAATAGCATTGGCTAGGTGTTGCTCTGAACCGGAGGATCTCCCAAACCAGCCATCATTGGTCATTACAGCAAAAAAGTTGGCTTTTTTTAATACGAAAAGGCGGGCCAGGCTTCCAAGCGTGTCCTCGAAACAAATGAGCGGCGCTATCCGGAGAGGAAAGGAGTGCATGGAAAAAACAACCGGCTCGGAGCCCGGTGTAAAGTCGTTAGGAATCAGAGTGCCAATAACCCATGCAAAAATAGGAAAGGAGTGACGGAGAGGGATATATTCTCCGAAGGGAACCAGGTGGATTTTAGAGTATAGTTGGAAGTTCTTGGCATGATCAGTAAATAAGACAGCCGAGTTAAAACTGCGATCATCCTGAAAGTGGATCGTACCCAACAGAAAGTCTCCGGAAAAACCTTCAGCCACCTCTTCTATGACCGTGCGATCTCGATCATCCAGCAACACGGGATGCGGGGTAGCCGCCTCGGGCCAAATCAGCAGATGAGGCTGCAATCGTATCACGGCCTGACTTTTTTTTCGGTAATTTTCAAGGATTGCTTCATCAAATGCCGGGTCCCATTTCAAGACTTGTGGAATCGCTGCCTGAACGCACCCAATTCGCATGGAAATCAGCTTTGAGGGAGGTGAGTGCGAAATCTGCCGGGCACCGTAAAGAAAAGCACCTGCAATCAGAAGCAAAGTCAAAGTGAAGTCTAGGTGAGGGCGCAGGCCATATTGCCGGAGTTCCAAGGTCAGTCGCCTGACTGTCATCACGATAATCAAGTTTACCATGATGATCAGAAAAGAAAGCCCATACACACCGGTAATGTCTGCAATTTGAATCAGAGGGACTATTCGGTGAAGAGCTACGCCCTGGGCATTCCATCCGAAACCGGTGAATAAAAAACTGCGTAGCCATTCCGATGCCGTCCACGCAGCGGCTCCTAAGATTGCGAGATACAGATTGTTCCAGGAATTGAGCCAGATCCGGTCGCCAACCGGTCCTTGTTGACGCGGCATGCCGACAGTCCCCACAAATAGCGCCCAGAGAGCGGGATAAACGCTGAGGGCAAGTCCTAGCATCAGCCATCCTCCGGTAGTGACCTCTCGGAGCCATAAAAGGGAGCTCCAAAAAAAGAAAAGACCTGATACATAGCCTAATGCAAATAACCTAAATAAGTTACGTTTACTGGAGCGCCCAAACCATAGGCATGCGATGAGCGGAGTCCATGCGACCCAGCAGAGCCAAGTAAGATTCATCGGCGGAAAAGCCAATGCGGCTAATACCCCACTGAGAATTGCCAGAAAAAAACTGAGCCAAATGTTCATTCGCCGTGAGACGATCAGTCCTTACCCTTTCTTGCAAGCGTTGGTTTGATATCGCTGTTTCTATGAATCATAATAGGTACAATTTCCCCTATTTTGGCTCTCGTGGCTATTTCATTACTGGAGCAAACATAGGTGGACACAAGTTCATGATTTCACGAATGTTGTACTACACCTTTGTCGTTTTCCAGATCTTTGGATTTTGTTTCTTTGCACTCTCTTGCGGCACAAGACGCAATCAGAAAGAGAGTGCAAGGAAGACAGGACCTCTTTCAGAGATAGGCTACAAAGGGCCGATTTCGACCTCTATCAAACACTAACTACTGACATATCCAATTTATGACTGTGCAAGAATTACTGCGCGACCTTGGACACGAAATGGGACTAGGCTCTCTCCAACTAAATTCGGAACGGGCTTGCCGCGTTCTTTGCGATGATTGCTTCGATATTACCATCGAATTTTCTGCGGCAAATGACGTCTGTTACATTCATTCCTTTATTGGCTTGGCCGAGGATTATGATGCAAAAATCCTTTATCCGACTCTTTTGGATGCGAATGTTCTGGGCCGCGGCACCGGTGGGGCATCTTTTGGTTGCGACACCGAAAGCGGGGATATCATTTTGTCCCGTTCCTTTGATTTGGAAGACTTAACGTTTCCTAAATTTAAGATAGCCTTTCAAGAGTTTCTCAATTACGTGGAGTACTGGACGGACCGGCTCGAAAAGGGGAACTTGGTTCTGGAGAGCAATCTCATGATTAAACCGGGAACACATCTGGATGGCAAGCCAAGGCGCAAAGAAGGGAAAGTAATCAAATGAGACAAGGCGAACAAAATACAACCAAGCCGAAGCCGACTCAGGTCACTGAGGATAAAGCAAAAAAAGGAACGAAGCTTTCCGCCAAACAAACTGGGTTGGAGGCAAAAATTCAGAAAATGTTCTCACCATGGCTGGAAAGCCCGTTGTGGATTCCGGAGAGTATGAATGCTCGTTTACAATGTAAGGGCGACACCCTCTTTGCAACACGCGATCTTCCCATTATCCCGCAACATACGGAGGTATACGTTCAGGAAGCCCTTCATTGGAGTACTGGCAATTACTTGATAATCGGGATCATGTCCAGCGCAGATCAAAACAAGGAATTCATTTATTATCTTCTGCGAAAACCGGTGGCACTGTTTATTCAGAGACCTTGGCTTCAAGAGGAAATAATTGGGGCACAGCGACTCATAGAAACATTTACAAATCTGAGTTTGGAGGCAACGGGGCTGGGACTCTTAGGGCCCCGAGATCTTTTTATCCTCATGGATTCGATTTCCGCCGGTACCAGATGGAGTCATGTTCCGCCCGAGACCGAGTTTGCAGATGTCACTTGGCAGATTGGAGAAAATCCCATAGAGGAGGCTCTGGATTTTTTGAATCCAAGTCTGCTGAGTCCTTAATAGCTCAAGCGAGGCCGAATCAGGTGAACACGTGGCATTTTTGTGCCTTGTCACAGAAGGGTTGAGAAATGGTTCCCAAACGTTTATTTTAGAGCTTATTGGACTGCGCGTTATATTTTAACTAGAAAACGTTCCGAAATGCTCTAATGAGAGGGATGATGACGTCTTACACGCGTTTATTGACAATAATTCTCGCCGGTATCTTGATCTGTCCACTCTATTTGGAAGCCCGGGAAAAATTTCTCGCCTTTGATGGCGTGGAAGGAACTGATGAAATGAGCCCTCTATTTTGGGATCGAATTACATTAAACCGAACCCGTAAGTTGGATGAGCAAAATGGGCAATCCTGGAGCGAAATGTCAGTGCGTCCGCCAGCGGTTCAGGAGGCGCCCGACAGTTTTCAAAGGCTTTTTAACACAATCAACAAGGAAATCATTCACAGGCCTCGTCGGCCCGCTGTAACAGGGGATAAGACCAGTCTATCGGTTCTTTTGGAGCCAGCTCAGATTGAGCTGAAAGAACGGCGGGAGATTACCGTGACACTCGCCCTGACAAATGAAAGCAATCGCCAACTTCGAGTCACCTTCCCCACCACCCAAAGAATGGAGCTTCTTCTGAAAGATAAAACAGGAAAAATTCTTGAAAAGTGGCCCGAATCTCCCCATTTCGAGCCCATAGAAGAAATCGTGGCAATCAATCCAAATGAAACGATTCAATACTCTCAACGGCTACCCACTCGAATGATGAGGCAATCGGAGACGTACACTATCGAGGCTTCTTTTTTTAGCAACCCACAGTATTCTCGGACCATTTCCATACAACCTTTTTGAAAAATTTCGGATTAGGTCTTGATCTCAGGCAAACTTTTTCTAGCAATTAGGGTCTTTAAGACATAAAGCACATGATGAGTTGCTTGGATTGAAAAATACAATAACCGGATACGGTGATTGCAGGCCCGGCAAAATAAAAAATCTTGTTGCCAACAAAATATCGGTTATCTAGCACTACCCCAACTTCAAAATACTACCATGTCGGATAAATCCATCGAAGAGAAAGTTAAGAATATCATCGTCGAACAGCTTGGTGTTAATCCCGAGCAGGTGACACCGTCGGCCTCCTTTATTGAGGACCTCCGTGCGGACTCTCTGGACACTGTCGAACTCGTTATGGCCTTTGAGGAGGAATTCTCCGTCGAGGTTCCGGACGAGGATGCCGAAAAGCTTCAGACTGTAGGCGATGTCATCAAGTACATCGAAGAGAAAAGTAGCGCCAAGTAGGGACTTCGTCCCTTTCTTTAGAAGCCCAACTTCGTTGGTTTCTTTTAGAAGCCGATAATTACAAATAAAGACTTTTTTGATCTACAAATTATTAGGAGTTGTAGCGCAAAAAAAGACGCAATTTTCAATCGGCAGCTTCTAAGAGAAACCGGCGCAGCCGGCGGAGTTGGTGTTACGCTTTTTCTACAAGAGCGTAGGCATTATGGTTGTGGATAGATTCAAAATTTTCCGCTTCCACTCGATACCACGTAATCTCCGGGTTTGCTTCTGCCCGAAGTGCAATATTTCGAACCAAATCCTCTACAAAAACCGGGTGCTCATAAGCCCGTTCAGTGACGGCCTTCTCATCGGGCCTTTTGAGTAAGCTATAAAGCTCGCAGCTAGCGCTGTCCTCAACCATTCGGATAAGATCCTCGATCCAAATAGGTTTTCCAAAACGGATGGAACAGGTAACCTGTCCCCGCTGATTATGAGCTCCCTGACTACTAATGGCTTTGGAGCAAGGACAAAGTGTAGTGACGGGGACTATGACCGTCAGGACGAAATCCAATTGGTTCCCCGTGAGCGTGGCGCTTAGCCGTACCGTATAATCAATGAGGCCGCGGGCATGTGTAACGGGCGCTTTCTTTTCCAAAAAAAACGGGAACTCGAATTCCACGTGGGCACTGTGAGAATGGAGCCGCTGTTTGAGTTGGACAAGAATATCACGGATATTCTCAATGTGGAGCACAGGACCATGGGATTGGAGCGCTTCGATAAAGCGGCTCATGTGAGTGCCCTTGTAGTGGTCGGGTAAGTCCACTGTGAGGAGCACTGTGGCGACCGTACTCTGAAGAGTGTTATCCTCCTTGTCGCGGATTTGAATCGGGTAGCGGAGATTCTTGACACCCACCCGATCGATCGCGATTTTACGGTGGTCAGGTAAATTTTGTGTGTCTGCTAACTTGTGGTCCGTACTCGTCATAAAAGCCAAAAGCATTAGCCTAACCCAGTTGCATAGGGGAGACAATCTCATCGTGGAGATCATTTCCGAAATTCTATGAAATTGACTATCAATGAGATCTATATTTCTGTCCAGGGTGAGAGTACCTGGGCAGGGCTTCCTTGCGTCTTTATCCGGACTACCTTTTGTGACCTGCGCTGTACCTATTGCGATACCTCCTACGCCTTTTACGAGGGCTCTAAAATGGAAATCCCAGAGATCTTGGAAAAAGTGGCATCCTTTCAGTGCAAGTTATTGGAAGTTACTGGAGGTGAGCCACTAATACAAAAAGGGGTGCTTCCCCTAATGACGGAGTTGTGCGACCAAGGCTATCAAGTGCTATTGGAAACAAGCGGGGCACATGATATCTCCGTCGTGGACCACCGAGTTCACCGGATTATGGATTTAAAAACTCCATCAAGTGGCGAAAATAAACGCAACCGGTTGGAAAATATCCCTCACCTAACAGAACGAGATGAAGTGAAGTTTGTTTTGGGGTCCCGAGAGGACTACGATTGGGCAAAAAAAATCATCCTGGAACACGACCTGGCCCATTGCTGTAAAGCTATATTATTGAGCCCTGTATTCGGAAAAATCGTTCCGGCTGACATCGTCAGATGGATGTTAAAAGATCAATTGCCTGCCCGGTTTCAGTTGCAGATGCACAAATTTATATGGGAGCCGGCTCAGAGGGGAGTATAAACCTTAAGATGAAAGTACGTCTTACCAAAGATTTTCATTTTGAATCTGCTCAGAGGCTTCCTAAACTTCCGGAAGGGCATCCTTGTAGGGAATTGCATGGACACAGTTTTAAAGTTGAAGTGAGTATTGAGGGCGAGGTAGATCCTGGGACTGGTTGGATCTATGATCACGCACGGATTAGCGAGGCGATGGGGCCGATCATTGAAGAACTGGATCATAGCTACCTGAACGATGTTCCAGGTTTGGAGAATCCCACGATTGAAAACATGGCAGCTTGGCTTTGGAAACGTCTGGCGCCGATACTTCCGGGTCTTGCTGAAATCGTGCTCCATGAGACGCCGAAAGCGCGAGTTTCCTATCAGGGACAATGAAAGATATGACTTCAAATTTCTGGAGACCTTATGAAAAATATATTTGTCAGCGGAGGTGCGGGCTACATCGGAAGCGTCTGCGTGGAGCAGCTCTTAAATCAAGGCTATGAGGTTGCTGTATATGACAACCTCAGTGAAGGCCACCGGAGAGCTGTCGACTCGCGCGCCCAATTTTTTGAAGGAGATCTCGGAGATGTGCAGACCCTCCATCGCGTGATGGAAAGCGTCCGGCCCGATGCAGTGATGCATTTTGCCGCTAATGCCTTGGTCGGGGAATCCATGATTCATCCGACAAAATACTTTAGAAACAATGTTGCATCCGGAATTAATCTTTTAGAGGGAATGGTCCGGTTTGATGTTCAACGGATTGTCTTTTCCTCGACATGCGCAATCTTCGGGATTCCGGAGCGTGTCCCAATTGACGAAACCCTCCCTCAAAACCCGATCAACCCCTATGGGGAATCCAAACTTCTTTTTGAGAGAATTCTTCGTTGGTACAGTGAATTGCATGGCTTGATAGCCGTCTCTCTCCGTTACTTTAACGCTGCGGGGGCATCGGAGAAATTTGGAGAAGACCACCGGATTGAGACGCACCTGATTCCCAATATTTTTAAAGTAGCTTTGGGGCAAAAAGAGGCGTTGGAAATCTATGGAACCGATTACCCCACTCCGGATGGCACCTGCATTCGGGATTATATTCACATTCTGGACCTTGCTCAAGCTCACATACTGGCACTTCAGGCCCCCGCTACCGCGCAATATAATCTTGGGACAGGGGGCGGGGCGTCTGTTCGTCAAATCTTAGACTGTTGTCAGAAAGTGACCGGCAAACCCATTCCTGCTGTTGAGAAACCGCGTCGGCCCGGAGATCCGCCTGTTTTGATTGCTTCATCAGAAAAAATTCAGACTGAGTTGGGGTGGACTCCCCGGTATCACAACCTGCCCAGCATTATTGGGAGCGCATGGGAGTGGCACACTAAATTTCCTTTTGGATATCAGAGATCCTCGCCGGACGGGCAGTAGTTTAACGGCTTTTCCAAATAAAGATAACCGTGTGAAAAACTAACAGGACTTACGCAAAAGCCATGGTAAGGGAAGGAAATTTGAGTTGATGAAAAAGGAAATCATCGAGGATTCCTTGTTTGACGCGGTAAAGAGTTTTTGCGCTATCTCTGGCAATATGAGCTAAACGGCCCCAGACCAAGATAGCAGAAGCGATGTGGTTACGCTGAATACGAGCCTTTCTGCATTGGCAGCGTTCAATTCCTGTTAACTGCTTAGCCTCACGATGAAACTGCTCAATCTTCCAGCGCAAGCCGCACATCTCAAGTGTGAGCTTGGAAGAATCTTGAGTTCGGTCGTTAGTAACCACGTAGTCCGTGCGGTGTTCTGACACCTCAACCCGGAACAGTTTCACTTTGTGTTCTTTGGGGAATCCCTTGATTTTGATTGTCTTGCCATGTGCGAGTTCTGATTGATTCCACTCTAAGGAGTCCACTCGCTGATAGGGCCGTTGAGCTGCGGAATCATCCACCAAACGGTTGTCACTTAAGGGACAATAATAGGTTTTTCCCAGCGATTCAATGAAGAGCATCAGATCACGCTTAGCATACCAGGTATCCACCAAGACATGCCGAAAGAGCAGCTTTTTGTGATGTACAAGGTTGCTGAGCATGTCCCGTACATGATCATGTTTAGTTTTTCCGTCGCCAGCAGGATCGTAAATTCGATAGTCGATCAGCCAGTATGCGTTGGTCCGCGGATTGACGTACACGCAGTTCACCACTCCAATGCCTTTGATCAGTCCGTGTGCGTTACCGCTATACTGGCGGCGAACCAGTTCAATCTTATGCGAAAAATTCTTGTCGATCACCGTGTCATCGAACACCACGCAGCACTCTTCATCAGGGATAATCTCTCCGCGCACGTTCTCCCATATCAGACGCGGCGTTATCTTCTCCTTACTGAGAAATCTGTTGATTGCATCGTGGCTCATGTTTTCCGTATGCTCGGCAAAATTTGTCAGCGTGTAGTTGATTGGGCTCACCAACAGGTACTGGCAATAATCAAGCAGGCTTGGGCAGCTTCTCATACCTTCTTCTCTACAATCCTTTCTCAAGCTGGACGCTACCTCTATTTTGTAGTAATTCTTCCCACACTGTTTTTAGGCCTTTTTGCGTAAGTCCTGACTAAATGATAGCCAAGCAGTTCAAATGTGCAGATCGCTTTTGCGACCATTGACGATTTTCTTCTTGCATGCCTTCAGGCACTCAATAGCTTCTCGATTTGCATGAAACGTGCATGGATTACTGCCATTCTTGCTTTATTATTTTTGAGTCCCTTGGCCCATGCGCAGCTTACAGGATTGGGTGAAGCTCCTGTCGAAATCACGGCTGATGGAGAAACACATTTTGAGAAGGGGGTGGCTATAGCGGATAACAATGTTCGGATTCACTTTGAAGACGTGAGCATTTACTGTGATCATGCTGAATATAATCCTGACAGCCGCGACGTTCTTTTGCTTGGCAACGTCCGCATTTATTCTCCGGACGGCCTGATTGCCGGCCAACGGGCGCTCTATAATCTGGAAAACAAGCAAATGCGAGCTTTGAACTTTGCCGGCTCGTTTTACCCCATGTTGTTTCGTGCAGTCAGTTTTTATAGTTTGTCTCGGGATGAATTTCGTGTTCGCGGGACCTATCTGACTACTGACGATAGTTCCCAGCCGGACTTCCACGTCCAGGCGAAAACCATGCGTATCTATAAAAATGACCGAGTTGTCTTCCTCTATTCCACATTATACGTCGGGAAAGTGCCGATCTTTTGGTTTCCTTATCTTTTTTCCAATCGGTCTCAAACCGGATTCAGCCTTCTACCGGGTTACTACTCGGGTTGGGGCGGATATGTCCAAATGACCTATGGCATTGCCTGGGGACACGACGCCGAAAATCTTGCAACAATACACGTGGACTACCGGACGGAGCGTGGAATTGCCTTGGGTTTGGATACAGACCTTAAGCTTGGAAAAAACCCGGAAAACCAAGGTTTTTTTCGCGCCTACTGGGCGAACGATACCCACCCCAGGCGCAGTATCAATGATCCGAATCAGGACTTATTTAACATAGGAAACACAAACCTCCCGCCAGACTTTGAAGGCTCAAATCCCATTAATACTCCTCATAACCGCTATCGGATCACTTACCAACAGCATCTTTATCTTGCCGACGACGTTTACGCTACCTGCGACATGACCAAGCTCAGCGATGTCAACATGATCCAGGACTTCTTTCCGGTTGAGGTGCGGACAAATCCGAATCCGGATAACAATTTTTCGGTCACCAAGTGGAGTCCGAATTACACGCTGAATTTGTTGACTCGGTTTCAAATGAATAGCTTTCAGCCAGTCGTTGAACGTTTGCCTGAATTTGCCTGGGATATTAAACAGCAGAATTTTTTTGGAATCCCCATTTACTTTGATGGCTCTAATACTATCGGATACCTCAGGGAGGCGTTTGGCAAGGAGCTGCTTTCCAGAGATCCGAAAAATCCGGGAAGTCCGACCAAGGATGCCGATCGGGATAAATTGGTATACACTACGAAAGTTCCCGACTATTCCGCGGTTCGTTTTGATAGTTTCAGCCAAATTTCCTTTCCGAAGACTTATTTCGGCTGGCTAAATATTATTCCCCGGTTTGGTTTTCGTGCCACAGCTTACAACCAATCCGGCAGCTTTTATGGGCCGGAGGGCTCAGACAGATTTGGTCTGACCCAAACGACGGTAAATGATCAGAAAGTCTGGAGCGATTGGTTAAATAATCCACGAATTGCTTGGAATACAGAGAATACTCGGAGTGGACGCCTCACTAATAACGGCGCTCTGTTTCGACCGATCATTAACTTTGAACTCGAATCGTCCTTTAAACTTTCACATGCCTACGAGCGGGCTCAGTCGCGATTTCTTGGTTTGGATGGCCTGATGCACGTGATTCAACCCTATGTGGACTATTCATTCGTATACAATCTTGGACCCAAACCTAGGAACATCTACCAATTTGATACCGTTCGGCCCAATACCGAACCACTGCCAATTTCCTTTCCGGACTTTCAAGCCATCGATGCCATTGACTCATGGAGTATTGTACGAACAGGCATCCGTAATAACCTGATCACCCGCCGGGACAACGCGAACTATCAGTGGATGACACTGGAGACCTTTTTCGATTACAATTTCTTAAATCCTTATAATCCCGCTAAAATTGGTAATCTTAACAATACCCTCAAATACTACCCCTCGCGGTGGGTGACTGTCTACACGAACTTCCAGGTTCCATTGAGCAACAATGGATTTACTGAATTTGATACTGCCGTAACCCTGATGCCATTTAAGGACTTCCAAGTTACGGTCGCGCACAGCTACCTGAACGGTTATCCCACGGCAAATCCTTTCGGTTTTCTTCCCGGGAATCAGCATGCCACCCCCGATAACCTTTCTTCTAACAATCGCATCTTTTCCAATGTGAGTCAGGTGACGCTCAGCGCATATTATCGTTTGAATGATAATTGGGCATGCAGTGTTCAGGAGCAGTTTGACACCGTTCAAAAACTGCTCATGTATCAGCGTTACTACATCCATCGGGATCTTTCATCCTGGATTGCCTCACTCGGGCTGGAAGCCCGTAAAAACCTGGGACAGCCCTATCAACTCAGCCTCGTCGCATTATTGACCTTGAAGGGGGCACCGCAGGTTGTCGTCCCGATAGGAATTCCTGCGCAAGGCCCTATGGGGCCAGGCAGTAGTCGCTAACAGCTCACGTTTTTTTCAGCTTTTTCTTTTATAAAGTGTCAATTTCGACTTAGGGTATACTTTGCTAATATGGAGGACTTTGGCGCTCTCCTTTTCCCATGAAATTGTGTATTATTGGTTCCGGATATGTCGGGTTAGTGACAGGTGCTTGTTTTGCTGAGGTAGGCCACCGAGTGATTTGTGTGGATAATGACCAACGCAAAATCGAGATGTTGATGGCGGGGGAAATCCCCATTTACGAGCCGATGTTGGAGGAAATGGTGCATAAAAACGTGAATGCCAAACGGCTTTCGTTTACAAGCAGCGTTGAAAAGGGCGTCGATGAATCTGAAGTGATCTTTATTGCCGTTCCAACGCCGCCCCAGCCAGATGGGAGCGTGGATCTTTCCTACATCGAGCAAGTTGCTCGGGAAATAGCTGTGGTTCTGAAAGAATACCGAGTGATTGTGGATAAGAGTACTGTCCCCGTGAAAACGGGAGAAAAAGTGACGGCCACTATTCGGCGTTACAATCGGATGGACACCAGTTTCGACGTAGTGAGCAATCCTGAATTTCTCCGAGAGGGATGCGCGGTGGGAGATCTCATGAATCCTGACCGCATTGTCATCGGCAGCTCAAGCGAGCGAGCGACAATATTAATGAAAAAGCTCTATGAGCCATTTATGGCTCCGATCTTGGTGACCGATATTAATAGTGCCGAACTTATTAAGCACGCTGCAAACTCCTTCCTTGCCCTTAAGATCTCTTATATCAACATGGTTGCGCGTCTTTGTGAAGCAAGCGGAGCGGATATCGAGAACGTTGCGGATGGCATTGGTGCAGACAAACGCATCGGACGACACTTTTTAAATGCTGGCATCGGTTACGGCGGGTCCTGTTTCCCCAAGGATATTGCGGCCTTCGTCGCCATCAGTGAACAGCTCGGCGAGCCTTTCGAGCTGTTAAAGGAAGTTCAGCGAATCAATCGGACTCAGCGCGATCGATTTGTTAATAAAATTCGCGAAGCCCTTTGGGTACTAAAAGACAAGAAAATTGCCGTATGGGGCCTCACTTTCAAACCCGATACCGATGACGTAAGAAGTTCAGTAGCAATCGAGATTGTCAATCAACTTGTTGCCGAGGGCGCTTTCGTCCGTGCCTACGATCCCAAAGGTATGGAAAAGGCGCAACAGCTAGGCTTGGTACCGGGAATTAGTTTTGCTTCATCGACATTGGATGCCGTACAGGATGCGGAAGCACTCGTTATCACAACCGAATGGAAGGAATTTGCCAGCATCGGATTTCAAGAATTGAAAGCCCGAATGCACACCCCCTTGATTTTCGACGGTCGTAATTTATTGGATCCCATTGTCGCCAGACAGTTCGGATTTAGCTATTATAGTATTGGAAGAGAGTAATTTCTGGTTGAGACAGTTCTTGGTTTTTGGCGTACAGCGGAAAATATGGTATGCCACAAGAATGCCCAACAGCAGAGTAAGCAATGGTTTCATCCAAAAATTGGTCCAGGGGAAGATTGGGTTTCCGTAGTTTTCTGCTCCTAAAAGGTAAGCTATACATAAAAGTCCTGTTGCCTGTTTGACTTTATTTAAAACCACACCTAAATAAGCAGCGGTAAGTCCTACAAATGGTCCTAACATGACATAGGAGTTTGTTTCGGTACGAGGGTTAAAGAGCATCAGGTAGATTACACAGAGCATAGAAATCAGCAAAATGCTGTGGAGAGGAGGCTCTATTTTTACCGCTCTCCGGCAGGTCAGCAAGGTTAGTAGACCCGCGATAGCACGTAGGACAAATTGTAGAGGTGTGGAAAGATAAATACCTAAACAGTATAAAATTCCGGAGAAATCACACCAAGCAAAAAACTTTGGTGTACTCGCAATACATAGATTTTCTGCAAAATGGATGTACTCACTCGCAACGTATTGCGGATCAGGATGCACAAATATAACGGCTCCAAGAGCAATCAAGATGATTGCCAAGGGAACTCGGAGTGGAGGATACAACACGGTAAAAACTAGCATGGGAGCCACAATAATTGGTTTCATCATTAGCATGGTGCCAAGAGCAATTGCCGCTAGCCACCATCGTCGTGTGACAATAGCAAGTGCTATCCAGATAAATAAGGCTGCCAAGGGTAAATTCACCTGTCCATTTCGTGCACTTGCAAAACTGGAGGGCAACGCTAGAACCGTTGCTACTAAAAATAGTCGGTTCGCATAACTTGAGTTTAATCGATACGAAACTGCCCATAACGCCCCGGCAAGTAAGCTCAACCCTGTTATTCTCCAAAGAGGTTCACCCACACGCTGAGGTAAGCTTTTGTAACCGGAGTAAAATACCGCAAATTGTGGTAGATAAAGATAGCCGCTTGCTCCCCGATAGAGAGACGTTTTTGCTTCCCACCACTTTTGAGAAGCGATTCGATATTCATTCGTCACTGTTCGTCGATCCGGTTGAATAGCAACAATAACCGTAATGATGCCCACATAAGTTAACCAGATAAAAAGAGCAATACGAAATGCACGAACTTCGCTTAAAATCTGTACGCGGTTCCAGATATTTATACAGATCCGTTCAAGCAAATTTAAAGGAGAACTTTCCATCGCAAATTGTATGGAAAATTAAACCTAAAAACGATGAAAAATTAATTAAATCTATAAGGCTTTTGTATAAAAACACTTAACCTAAAAATCCGATTCGAATTACTCACCCTTCGCTGCCCCATCTGATAAGCGGCGGGATGAATCAGATCGTATTTCTCCTGATTTTTACTGTGTTGCTGTCAAAATTTGCTTCTGATTCCTGGGTGTCCGTGAATGTTGCTTTTTCTTTTGATCTGATTTGTTCAAACCTTTCTGCAAGGTTATCTTCTAAAGTCACTTGAGGTAACTTATTGCTACTATCAATCACAAATTTAATGTTCTGATCTGTTTGGATCTCGTTGAAAATTTTTCTTAATTTGATGATGATTTTAGCGTAATTGAATTGGCTATGATATTTTTCATTTTCGTCATATAGTCGTCTGAGTAGATTCTTAAGTTTATCGTTTGTTCTAGGGTAATCACCTCCACATCCACAATTAACAACTACTCCAGCTAGCGTGTGTGTGATTTTGCTCTGATATCCTTTGTCAAAAAATTCATCTATTAAATCACCCAATTTTTTATTGAATTTGCTACGATAGGATGGATTACAAATAAATTTGGCATACAATTCTTCCATGCGAGTCTTGCAAGACTGCAAAATTTCTTGAGCCAGGACTTCGTTAATCGCCACATCAGATGCGTTATGGAATTTGCGATAATCTTTAATGTCACACTTTAGGTGGTATTTATTATATGAAAAACCCCATGCTGAAAATGGTTTCTTTATCCATTCTAAAAGTTCATTTTGCTGCTCCCGGAACGAGTTGCTTTCACGTAATACGGATTTTCTCGATAAGTTTATGAATTGGCATCTCAGTTCCGTGATATCCATCTCCTCGATTTCTTGATACCTTGCATGATTTGGATTTTCGGTAGGGAGATGGGTATATGATAAAATATCTCCAAATTCTTCGAGAGTTTGTTTAAGCCTTTCAGCTATAGGCTCTTGACATTCCTGTAGTGTTTTTATCTTATCAGATTTGATATTAAGTATTTCCACCGTATGTTGCGCCAACGATAGATGGATTTGCGCGATAACCCGATCTTTTTGTTGAAGGGACAGTTCTTGATCTAAATGCGAATCAGCGGCATGTGCCTTAAGAATAGCGCTTATAAAATCTCTATCAGTTATCTGACTATCAATGGTATTTATTTCCGATAAAACTTCTTGTTTTAGGTTGTCGGATCGCATTAAGTGGCTTATCAACATTTCGATAAACCTTTTGCTAATGGTGATCTCGTGCCAGGATAAATCAGTTTTCGGAGAAAGATTGTTATTTATAGACGTTGTGTTATTGACTGCGTGATTGGCTTTCAGCTCGTCGAGCCGTTTATAAAGTGCTTCGTCCTCTTTTTGGGATGGTGTCATTTTATTATCCGGCCATTGTGTCTGCTCCGCCTGGAGCATTGATTCTGAATTGCTTGCTTCTGCCGATGTCGATTCACCTGAACCCTGATTCCCTGGCTCCGCAGCACTGCTGAGCATTGCATACTGTTTTTTTAGCTTTTGGATTTCCTTTTGAAATAAATTTTGCATTTCAAAATCCCGTTTTTCCTGTATCTGACCCTTCCTATGGAGCAATGCGATCTGATTCTCTAACCCAATCTGGTTGTGAGCGAAACGATCTGAAATTTCGACAAGATTCTTCTGAGTCTCTTGGAGTAATTCGATATGTTTTTCAGCTAATTTAACCTTACCTCTGAGTGAGTTGAGGTAGTTAGCCGTTTCGTTGGTGCCAGAGTTGACGGATGCACGACGCAAGGCTAAATGGCCTTTTTTCCATGATTGGGTGTCGGAATTTGAGGCGCCAACGGGCATCTGTGGTGCGCTTGCTGATCTAGACAATTTAAGAAGCATATGGAAAGATGATGTCGAATGAAAGAATATCATATGTAAAGTGGGATATAAGTCGTGTATATTACTGATTTATTACTACAACGAAATGAGTACTACTTTGGTAGTCAAATGGGGATAAAATACCCAATCTGGTTCTCTGGCATTTTGAATGTATAATAGTGTATTGTTCTTAATGGATAAGTTAAAAAACATCATTAGCGGCCGGGGGATAGGTACTGCTCGGTTGCAAGTACAGCCCGGTTCATTTAAGGCAGCAGCGTCATCTGGTGCCCGACGCGTTGAGGTGGGACCGGGGAATTCCACATTTTATAGCTCCGAGATTTCGAGGCCAACAAACTTCCGCCCATGGGCTGCAGTCTCAGCGGTTCAAGATCCAAATTCAGCAAATGTGGAACGCCGGAATACAATGTATGAAAAGCCAGAGTATACAGAGCCGCGGGATACTCTGCACACAGAGGATAAAGAGCCAGATTATGATTATCCGTGGGGTGAGGATGCAGCCTCATCGTCTCAAGATCCGAATTTAACAAATGCGGGTGCGGGATGCCGGGATACAATGTATGATGATCCGTGGGATAGTAAATTTCTGGATCGGTTGCATCAGCTTGCGGATAATAAAGATAAGCAAAACCTGACGGAACAAACAGGACAAAGTCAAAGTTCTTCCCTCGGCGAGGGAGAACAAACGGAGGCCAAAACCGCAAGTAATACCGAATACGTCCAGCCAGATACCGAAGAAGCTGTACCTGATGAGGATTATGATAGGCTCATTCAAGATGTCAAGGCTTCAAGCCAAAAACAAGAAGCACAAGAAGGATGGCTGCATACTGAGCCCCAGAAAGATAAAGAAATGCCACAGCTTGCATAAATAGCAAAAGAGGAAATTACTAATCGCCACAAATTTCGACGATTGCTTCATGCAAAGCATTTACAGCTATCACAAGTTGTTCCTTGGTAGTACATAAAGGCGGCATCAAAACGATGGTATCTTTGATGGGTCGTGTGAGAAGCCCGTGAGCACGCGCCGCTGCACAAATTCGGGTTCCGGTTTGTGCCTGCCAAGGATAGGGAATCTCGAAAGATTGGCGAACTTCGATGCCTGCTATAAAACCGCATTGCCGGATATCGGCAATGTGGGGTGTCGATCTCAGCTTGCTGAGCAGATTTCGCAACAGACTAATCTTGGGCTGCAGTTTTTCTAATACATTTTCTTCGCGAAAAATGTCGAGACTGGCTAAAGCAGCAGCGCAGGCGAGTGGGTTGCCTGTGTAACTGTGTCCATAATAAAAGGTTTTTTGTTCTTCGAATTCGCCTAAAAAAGCCTCGAAAATGTGAGCAGTGGTTAACGTGACAGCAAGAGGGAGATAACCACCGGTAAGTCCTTTAGCAAGGGCGAGGAAATCTGGAATGACGCCTTCTTGTTCGCAGGCAAAAAGAGTTCCAGTTCGTCCAAATCCAGTTAAAATTTCATCAAGGATCAATAAGGTGCCGTTTGAATCGCAAAGCTTACGGAGTTCAGCTAACATGCCTCGCGGCCAGAGGCGCATGCCAGCAACTGCTTGAATCAGGGGCTCGATAACGATAGCTGCCACTTCGTTTTGCCGAAAAGACGAAAGGGCTGCCAACTCTTCCACGGAGCCAACACGTTCCACCGGAAAATGAAAGCGGTGAAAGCGTTCGTGAAACAGAGGAATTCCGCCCAAGCTAGATGCCCCGGCGGTGTCGCCGTGATAGGCACCCTCGAATGCGACTAAACGATATCGTTGAGGCTCACCTTGAAGTTGCCAAAACTGTATGGCCATTTTCAGCGCGACTTCGATGGCAGTGGAGCCATCGTCAGAAAAGAATACTCTAGGGAGCTTTTCTTCGGGAAAAAGAGCCGCCAACCGCTTGGCGAGTTGAGCTGCGGGTGCATTAGTGGCCCCAAGAAAAGAAACATGTGCTACCGCATCCAATTGTTTGCGAATTGCCTCTATGATGCGGGGATGGCCATGGCCGTGAATATTTGTCCAAATGGAAGAATTTCCGTCTATGTAAGTGTGCCCGTGACTATCTTTTAAAATTGCTCCTTGGCCTTCCACCAATACGAGTGGTTTGTGTTTTGGTGCGCACCAAGCTTGCATTTGAGTGAATGGATGCCAAGTGTGCTGTTTGTCCCATTCTACGATAGAATCAGTATTTTCATTCATTGCCTTGTAGTTGGTAGTTGATAGTTTGCTTTTCGGTATCTATAGAATACATTTTTAAGATGTTCTAAATCAGTCATTTTTACGAACCGCGAACTACCAACCACCAACTAATTTGTGGTCCCTTTAATAAAAATTGCTCTGACTTTAGTGGGCGTGGTAGTAGTTTCTGCTCTGCTGGCGCCGCCCATTTATTGGCTGATACAAGAGGTGGTGGCTGGAATTTTTCCTTGGTTGAAAGAGATTCCCTTTCATCGAGTCTTTAGCCGGGTTCTCTTGGTATGTATCCTGATAGCGATAGGGCCACTGTTAATCAGTCTGAGGATTTCAAGTTTTAGAGAGTTGGGATTGCAAAAAAATCGCAGATGGAGAGTCGATTTTCTTTGGGGGCTCTTTATAGCGTCGCTCTCGGTGACCGTTCTCATGGCTGCCTATGTCTACTTTGATATCTATCGCATGGAGAATCACAGAGTCGAATCCACCTTGTTACTACGGATAGCGGGAACAGCTATGGGAGTCTCTATTCTGGAAGAGATTCTTTTCAGAGGTGCGCTCTACGGGTTGAGCCGCCGAGTGTTTGGTGCTTTTGTCTCGGCACTGTGGACTTCGGTACTTTTTGCGATACTGCATTTTATAAGATCTTCGGGGGCCTCTCCTCGGTCCCTGGATGCTTGGAGTGGATTCCGCGAGTTCGCTCGTATTTTTAGTGGTTCCCCACCGTTTCCCATATTGTTGTTTGGTTTCGCTACTTTGTTTTTTATTGGATTGCTACTTTGTTGGACTGTAGAACGAACGCACTCCTTGGCTTTGCCAATCGGATTGCATGCCGGATGGATTTTCGCCATCCAAACAATTAATTTATTTACGGAATTTCAGGCAACCACTCCGATCCATTTGCCATGGGTGGGACCCAATGTGGTTTCAGGAGCGGTACCTGTGGGAATTTTTGCGATTTTGGCAGTTTGTGTCACATTCCTTTTGTGCCGAGGTTACTTGCATGGCCGCTACCATCAGACTTCTTCTACAAAGTGCGCTTGATTTGCTCTACCCGCCTCATTGCGAATCGTGTCAAAAGCCTGGGAGGTTGCTTTGCCGACAGTGTGTGAAACGGCTACGCCGCATTCACCCTCCTTATTGCCATGTTTGTTCATTACCAGTAATTGGTCGAATTTCCGGAAATTTTGTTTGTACGAATTGTCGCCATCGCAAATTTCATTTTCAGTTTGCTGTCTGTGGCTACGAAGCCAATGACGTGGTACGTCTGCTCATTCATCGATTTAAGTATCACGGGATCAGTCGGTTAGAATTCATTCTTGCGCAGCTCATTTTTCATGCTTGGAGGGATGAGCGAGTGGCAGTTCATCCTCCGGAAATCTTGGTGCCCGTACCACTTCATCCGAGTCGCGAGCGGGAACGGGGATTTAATCAAGCCAGGAGACTGGCTGAGGCCCTTTCGAAGCAAACCGGCATTCCCTGTGGGTCCTTGTTAAAGAAATCAGTTTTTACTGAGTCGCAGGCGCTTTTGAACCGGAGTCAGCGAAGGCAAAACTTGCGTGGTGCCTTTACTTTGCGCCAGAATAGGTCCCTAAATGGTGTCTCTATAATGTTAGTGGACGACGTATTGACAACCGGTTCGACTTTGGAGGAATGTTCTAAGACGTTACTTGCTGGGGGGGCACGTGCTGTGAGTGCCATTACAGTGGCGCGTGCCTAAATAATATGCCTATCTTTAAGAAGCCTGTATTTAATGCGTTAGGAAGAAAAAATAAAGATATTCCGGAAGGTTTATGGACTAAATGTCCTTCTTGCCGGGAAGTAGTTCACAATCTTGTTTTGGCGGAAAATCTTTTCGTCTGCCCCAAGTGTGACCATCACTTTACGATGGGTTCGCAGGAGCGAATTACCAACCTCCTCGATCCCGGATCATTTGAAGAGCACGACGCACGTATGGCTGCAGTAGATCCTTTAAAATTCAAAGGAGTTGCCACCTATGAGGAGCGGTTGCGAACGTATCGGGAAAAGACTGGGCTGATTGACGCGGTCATTACAGGTACCGGGTCTCTTTGTGAGCATAAAATTGGTTTGGCCGTGATGGATTTTGATTTTTTAGCAGCTACGATGGGTTCGGTAGTCGGCGAAAAAATTACTCGCGTCATTGAATGGAGTACACGACATCAATGCCCCGTCATTACTGTATGTGCTTCGGGAGGTGCTCGCATGTATGAAAGTATGTTTAGCCTGATGCAAATGGCGAAAACTAGTGGTGCTTTGGCTCTCCATGCTCAAGCGAATCTGCCTTACATTGTGGTACTCACCAATCCGACCTACGCAGGAGTTATGGCGAGCTTCGCTTCCTTAGGAGATATCATTTTGGCGGAGCCCCGCAGTATGATCGGTTTTGCCGGTCCGCGAGTCATTCGGGAAACCACTCATCAAGATTTGCCACAAGGTTTTCAGACGGCGGAATTCCTTGTCCAACATGGCTTGATCGACTCCATTGTGCATCGTGCTCAATTACGTTCAGTATTGGCGCGGATTTTGAGGTATCTCGACCGGAGAAAAAAGTGACGCCCCCGGAGGCTCTGAAGTGGTTGTATTCGATCCAGCGGGTCGGTATCAAACTGGGACTGGAGAATATCGGGTCTTTGTTGTCGTTGTTGGGCTCTCCGGAAAAGCGGATGAGATTTTTGCATATTGCGGGTACTAACGGAAAGGGTTCAGTGTGCGCTTTTTTAGACTCCATCCTGCGCGCACAAGGATACAAAACCGGACTCTTTACGTCGCCACATCTGATTGAATTTCAAGAACGCATCCGGTTTCAAGGGGAAGCGATCTCGCCGGAGGAAGTTGCAGAGGGGTTAGTCCTCTTAAGGGCGCTCGTCGACCAAATGGGTCAAATCCCCACTTTTTTTGAAATCACCACCGCCCTGGCGATTTGGTATTTTTCTAAAAAAGATGTGGACGTAGTGGTTTTGGAAACCGGAATGGGCGGACGTTGGGATGCCACTAACGTAGTAACTCCTCTGATGTCGGTGATCGCTCCCATCGCTCTCGATCACAAGGAATGGTTGGGCGATACCCTCACAAAAATTGCTTTTGAAAAAGCGGGAATTTTCAAACCGGGCATTCCGGCAGTTTCTGCTCCACAAACAGATGAAGTTGCGGAGGAATTAAGGCGTGTGGCCCGTCTCCAAGAGACTTCACTGCGTTTTATTGAGAAGCCGTATACAGTTTCTCAAGTAGGGCTTCTTGGGCAACATCAGCAGTGGAATGCTGCTTTGGCGGTAGAGGTGATAGGGAGTAGCGGATTAATCGTTACTGGTGATGCAATTCGACGGGGACTAGCCGATGTTCAATGGCCTGGCCGATTTCAAATGCTTTCGCCTCGTTTAATAGTGGACGGGGCTCATAATCCGGCAGCTGCCTCCGCACTCATCGCGATCTGGCGGGAGATCTTTAAGAATCAACAAGCCCGTGTGCTCTTCGGCTCATTGAGAGACAAAGCCAGTGAAGAAGTGCTGCTGATTCTTTCCGAAATTGCGATGGAGTTTCTGTTTGTTTCTCTTGAAAATCCGCGTTCAAGGCTTGCCACTGATTATCGCATGCCGCGTATGACTTTGACGAGACATTTTGAAAACTCCGAAACGGCATTAAATGCAGCACTAAATAGTGATGGACTGATATTAGCAACGGGGTCGCTTTTTTTGGTTGGGGAAATATTAGCGCGATTCAAGGAATTAGCATACCAAAGAAGCGAACAATAACTGGTTTCCGCTAAACAACCGAGTCATTCTAAAAACTCATGCCAATTTGGCCACCTACCACCCAGGCATTGGGAATACGACCGGTTCCCCCCGGGCGTATGACGTATTGGACATCCGGTTCGATATAAAGATAGCTGGACAAATTAATTCGATAACCAAGTTCCAGGGCTACTTCGTTTGTGGGATTTCCCTTTTTCAGAGTCCGCTTGGTAGCTGCAAAATCTTTACTAAAAGAGGTATAATACACAGCATATACCAATTGATCCTTGCTTCGATATGGGATGAGGCCGGTGTAAACGAAACCTCCACTGAATTGAAACGGCATTTTGGATGTATTTTGCTGCGGAGAATAAATAAATACTGTCCACAGGGTCAGACCGCGGTCGGTTCCCGGTACAGCTTGGTACACCATTTGATCGAAAAGCCAGTAAAAGCCGTAGGAATAAAAGGTCTCTCTGGGAAAAAATTGCGGAATATCCCTCCATGGGGTATAAAAGATACCGAATTTATAGTGGCCGGGCATGCCATGCCAGAGTTCAGGGAGTACGGAGGACGGTGTCACCACTGGGGGCGGTCTATAGGATGGGGGTGGGGGATGGGGTTGAAATTCAGGAACCCAACCAATTTCCCACACAAGATTCATGCCATCGTTCTTGCGAATACTAAAATCAAGTCCGTGGTAGGCTGGTTTATATAAGCGATTGGTGGTTTGGTAGACACCAAACATTGCGTAGAGATTGTGTTTCTTGTCATTGAATCGCACTCGCGCTCCCCAGACTGCGGCTGGATAGGCGCTGAGGTAGCCATTGACGGCTACTGCCATCGGTTGGCCATCGATACCGTTATTCAGATAAAGTCCGTAAATCAGCGGGTTAGATGTAAAATCATCCGTGACTGCCATTCGCCCTAGTTTGAGATTCCACCAGCCGTCAAAAAGATCTTGTGTCAACCAAAGCCCGTAAAAATTTGCGGTCTGGTCGCCCCAGATCTGAGCGACAGTAAATTGGTTGCCGATGTGTTGCTTAGAAAGATTGGCACCGTTACGATCTAAGCAGGAGATAATAAAATGCGCTCCTCGCCAGCCGATCAATCTTTCCAGGTCCAAATCCAATCGCAAATCGATACAATCTGCATATGCAAAGCCTGGGCTGAGTCCTCCATCGACGTTCCACAAAATATCTGCGCCGTAACTGCCAACGATGTTGATACCATTGTCTACCAACGTGTGACGGAAACCAAACCAGTGTCCCGTTCCCCAAATACCCTCAGAGAAAGGAAAGCCAAAGGAAAGTTCCCGAGCCTTATCCAGATAAAATAGAGTCCAGACATTTTTAGGGCCGCAATTGGGGGGGAACAGAATCTGTTCATCGGCGCCATATCCAGGCAGTGGAGCATGAAGAGGTGGTGGAGCTTCCACCTGTTGCTGAGGAAATAGTCGATAGCCTGCCGTGGCTTCTTGCTCGATGACAGAGGTTGGGCGCTGGGCAAAGAAGGGAAATGGCCTGTGATTATGTCCTTGTTGCAAGGGGGCACCCGGCTGCTGTCCAGCCGGTGGTGTACCATCCGGCTGGACAGGAGTAGCTGTGGGGGCAGGTGAAGTGGAAGGTAATAACGAACCGGGTGATGGTGAGCGGCCAGGCAATGGTGATGGAGTGCTACCGGGCGATGGTGGAGGAGTTGGGGAATCATCCGTTATGCCTTCGTCGATTTCCTCTATGTCGGGAGGAGTAGCTGCGGCTTGCGGAGCGCCTTGTGGAGTGGGGGATTGCGCAGTTGAGGAAAGAGCCGTGAGAGTTAAGGAGGCACTCAGGATAGCGATAAACTGTAAAAACCGATCATCTCGACAATTGATGTGGCGCTTCATTCTGAGGAAATAATTGAGAATGAAATCTATACGAAAAATTTTTCACTGAACAACAATATTAACCAATTTGTTAGGAACGATGACAATTCTATTGGGTAATCTTGCCGCCAAACTGGCGATCACTTTAGGTAAAGCAAGAGCTGCGGACTCAATTTCCGAAGAATCGGCGGCTCGGTTAACAAAAAGATGGCCGCGGACTTTGCCGTTAACTTGCACTACAAGCTGCACCTCATTTTCGATAAGCAATGATTCGTCATATTCCGGCCAAGCTTGGCAAGAGGCATTAGAATCAAAACCAGAAAATTGAAAAGACAACTTTGACCAGACTTCTTCACAAAGATGAGGAGCAAATGGACTCAATAGCCGGAGGAGAATACGCAGCGCTTCCACAGGACATGGTGAAACGGTTGTGAATTCATTTGTAAAAATCATCATTTGCGAAATCGCTGTATTAAATGAAAGTGATTCGATATCCGCGGTTACCTTTTTTATTGTAGCATGAGTGGTGCGTAGCTGCCGGGGCGTCATGGGGATGTCTTGCAGTTCGGGAGAGAGATCCCAGTGCCCTTCCTGATTTTCTTTAAAGGCCAATCGCCAGACTCGTGCAAGAAAACGATAAATTCCTTCAACCCCTTTCATGCTCCAGGGCTTCATTTGTTCCAATGGTCCGACAAACATTTCGTAAAGCCGGAGAGAATCGGTTCCATATTGTTGGATCACGTACTCGGGATTTACAACGTTCCCGCGACTCTTAGACATCTTATGTCCATCCACTCCCAAGATGATTCCTTGGTTAACGAGCCTTTGGAACGGTTCCGGTGTGGAGAGTTCTCCGAGATCATAGAGTACTTTGTGCCAAAAACGCGCGTACAGGAGGTGTAGGACGGCGTGTTCCGTCCCACCCACGTAAAGGTCCACACCGCCAGGTTTGCCACTATTCATCCAATATTGTTCTGCAGGATGGTCAACAAAACGGGACGGGTTTGTGGGGTCACAAAAACGCAGATAATACCAACAAGATCCGGCCCATTGTGGCATGGTATTTGTTTCGCGGGAGGCTTTATCTGAATAACGAACCCATTCTTTGGCTCTTGCTAATGGCGGTTCGCCTGTGGCAGTCGGTTTGAAGTCAGCAACCTCGGGTTGACAAAGAGGAAGATCTTTGGAATCGAGAGGACGGTGTTGGCCGTCTTCCCAAATGATAGGAAAGGGTTCTCCCCAGTAGCGTTGCCGGGAGAAGAGCCAATCTCGGAGTTTATATTGAATGGTGAGGCGCCCTGTGCCTTGTTTCTCGAGCCATGTGATAATATGTTTTTTCGCATTCGAAGTGGAAAGACCATCGATGAGCGGAGAATTTATGGCGATGCCTTCTCCGCTGAAACAGCTATCATTGTCTGTGGGTTCAGGCGGAGCTACGACCTGGCGGATTGGCAAATTGAATTTAGTGGCAAACTCGAAATCGCGCTCATCATGAGCAGGTACCGCCATGATAGCACCGGTGCCATATCCCACTAAAACATAGTCAGCAATCCAGATGGGAATCTTCTCATTATTTACAGGGTTGATTGCAAATGATCCGGTAAATATTCCCGTTTTTTCTTTATTAAGATCAGTGCGTTCTAAATCGGATTTAGAGGCTATTGCTTTTTGATAGGCTTCCACCTCCGTTTGGCGGTCAGGAGTTGTTAGCGTTTCCACCAACGGGTGTTCTGGCGCGATGACCATATAAGTTGCACCAAAGAGAGTATCGGGCCGAGTGGTAAAAACGCTGAGAGCAGCCCCATTAGCGCGGAAGATGACCTCCGCGCCATCGCTGCGTCCGATCCAGTTTCTCTGAAGCAATTTAATGGATTCCGGCCAATCCAAGCCCTCCAAATCTTCTATTAGGCGCTGGGCATATGTTGTAATGCGCAGCATCCATTGACGCATTGGGCGCCGCTCGACCGGAAACCCTCCAACTTCGCTGCGTCCATCTATGATTTCTTCATTCGCAAGCACGGTCCCCAGCCCGGGACACCAGTTTACGGGCATCTCCGCTACGTATGCGAGCCGTACGGAGTCGGGATCTTCGCCTTTGTAAGTGGAGATCGGCTCTGCTTTGTTGCTGGTGGGATTAAACCATGAGTGATAAAGTTGAAGAAAAATCCACTGGGTCCATTTGAAGTAGCCGGGGTCGGTGGTGTTGATCTCACGTGTCCAGTCATAGCTAAAACCTAGGGATTGCAGTTGGGTGCGAAACCGATTGATATTCATCTGAGTGGTCACTGCCGGATGCTGACCTGTCTTAAGAGCGTACTGCTCAGCGGGAAGTCCGAAGGCATCCCAGCCCATGGGGTGGAGGACGCAAAATCCGCGCATCCGTTTATATCGAGCCAAGATGTCCGTTGCGGTATATCCCTCAACATGACCTACATGCAGTCCCTCTCCACTAGGATATGGGAACATGTCCAAAATGTAGTACTTTGGCTTTCGTGGGTCGAATCCCGGATCTCCGGGGTTTGGCACAGTGAAGGCATTATTTTCAAGCCAAAATACTTGCCACTGTGGTTCGTATTCAGAAAAAGGAAATTGTTTGCGTTGTGTGCTATACATTAGTTCGTAGTTCGTGGTTCATGGTTCGTAGAAATGCGATTTTTCCTATCATTGCTTTTTCCCAGGGGTTTTTCAATGTATAGGGTTGTACCGAGAGAAACCTTGTGATTTGACATGGCTCCTCTACGAACCACGAACTACTACGAACCACAAACTACCAACTAAGAACTATGAATTCGTATTTCTTGATCATCGCGGTTCGAGATGGCGACGGGTTCGGATATTGGCGCTCTTTTTGTCGATAGTATCCATTGTGGCGGCGGTGGTTTTTGTCCACGAGCTGCTCATTTGGCCTAAGCTCCCATTGCCTGAGAATGTTCGAGACCTCAAGAGAAAATTGCGCGCGGTCGAATCTGTACGGACGGATTCAGCTATTCAAATGAACACAGCGCGACGGCCATGGCTGCGATTTGTTCCCCGAGATGCGCAACGCCACTATTGCGGTCGTACGGCGGCGAATTCCGCTGTGACGCCCACTCCGGCGGCTACTAAAGTGCGCGTGGCGGTTTATAGCAATGGCGACGCAGCTAGCTTGCAATCCTTGAAAGAACATAAGGATCTGATGACACACGTAGTGCCTGATTGGTTTTCGCTTACGAAAATGAATTTGGAACCGCAAGAAACTGTGGACGACGACCTCTTATCATTTCTCAAAGACAAACACATTGTCCTAATGCCCCGGCTCACCAATTCGCTTGGGAATGAGTACGCATCGGATGCTGTCGAGGCCCTTATTCGTACACACCCCGAACGACAAGAGAAATTCATTCAGCATTTATTGATCGCTTTAAAGAACATCAAAGCAGGCGGAGTGGTGATCGATTGGCAAGGAATGGACCCTGCATATTCGGCAGAACTTACAGCTTTTTTGCATCGCATTTCCAACCAGTTGCATGGAGCCGGATTGCAACTTTGGATTTATGTGCCGGTGGATGACGGCTTGAGCGTATTTGATCTCAAACGTATCGCAGGTTTTGCGGATAAATTGATTGCCAGGCTGCATGGAGAAAATTCCATTGAGGACACACCTGGTCCGCTCGCTTCCCAGCCTTGGCTTGAAGACTGGTTGCACGTTCTTTTGGGGTATGGCGAACCGAGCCAGTGGGTGATCTGTTTGGGGGCATATGGAGTGGATTGGGCGAAGCCCAGCGCAGTCGAACTCAGCTTTGCCGACGTGTTAACACGCGGGGCATATGCGGGATTGACCACGTGTCATAGTGATAAGCCGGAGTACAATCCTCACTTTTCTTATCAGACGGATGATGGCGCCACCCACGCTGTCTGGTTTCTCGATGCATCCACATTTCTCAATCAGCTCAAGGAAGTTGAACAAGAGGGATGCGGCGGTGTGATGATTGACCGCTTGGGTTTGGAAGACCCAGCCATTTGGAAGCTATTGGAATTACCTGAAGACTCACTGAAAACTGAGGCTGTTTTCGATAAGATGCGTCTGATCGATCCGAGAGACACGATAGCGAACATCGGAGAAGGCGATTTTATCGAAGCGGACATGGCCACTTCTCAGGGAGAACGGTCTTTTTCTGTCGATCGCGATGGCAATGTCTGTGTGGACTATAAATTGTTTCCGCATTATGTGACCCTCTATCACCAGGGGAGAGGACACCCAAACGAAGTAGCGCTCACCTTTGACGATGGCCCGAGTCCGTATACTGCTCAAATCCTCGATATTCTTGCTCAGTACCATGTGCCCGCGACATTTTTTTTATTAGGCAAACAATGTGAAAAATATCCTAAACTGGTCCGTCGCATTTTGGCAGAAGGGCATACCATCGGCAGCCACACTTATACTCATCACAATCTGAGCGAATCTTCAGCGGAGCAAACCATCCTCGAACTCAATGCAACACAACGCTTGTTAGAGTGGGTGACCGGAAAGTCTACCGTCCTGTTTCGTCCTCCCTATAATGCGGACTCTTCGCCGCAGAATCTCGCTGATGTGCGGCCGCTAGCATTGGCAAATAGCATGGGATACCTGAGCGTTTGCGAACGCGTGGATTTGGAGGATTGGCAGCGTCCGCCGCCGAGCGTTCTTTTGCAGCGGCTACGCGAACGACGTTCGCTAGGAAATGTGGTCTTACTGCACGACGGCGGAGGCGACCGCTCCGGAACAGTTGCAGCCTTACCCCACATCATTGAATATTTGCGGGCTCGTGGGGACGAAATCGTCCCTGTGGAAAAATTGTTAGGAATACCTCGGGACGTTCTGATGCCAGCAGTCAAGCAATCCAATGCTACCGTTCCTCGTTTAATTGCTAATATCGGTTTGCTGGCTTATCGATGGCTGGAGGGATTTGTTTGGTCCTTCATGGTCATCGCTACTGCATTGCTTCTCCTGCGAACCTTAATCGTGGCCGGATTGGCTTTCTTAAATAAGCGAAGGCAGTCGAATTTAGTGCGTTCGGAGGAGAAGATTTCGGGGGTGAGCATCGTTATCGCCGCGTATAATGAGAGCAAAGTCATTCAAGAGACCTTGGCATCAGTTTTGCGAACCGACTTTCAGGGCGCCCTGGAAGTCATCGTCGTTGATGATGGGTCCAAGGATGATACGGCGGAAAAAATCGCTCAATTTATAGAGCTCAAGACCGCGGAAGTTTCGAATTGCGGTCCCAAGAACTGCAAGCAGGGATTAAGCGGCTTCCAAAATCAACCCAGTTCCTGGGTAGCCGAAAATAAAAAACTCCGCTTGGATCTAATCCGGCAAACTAATCAAGGGAAAGCACATGCCTTGCGGCGAGGTCTTATGGCTTGCAGAGAAGAAATTGTGGTTTTTCTGGATGCGGATACCCACTTCGAGCCGCAAACAATTCCAGCGCTCCTAGCACCGTTTAGTCGGGAGAGGACCGGAGCGGTTGCCGGACATGCGCGTGTGGGAAATCTCCGGGGCTGGATTACTCAGTTTCAATCGCTGGAATACATTTGCGGGTTTAACTTAGATCGGCGTGCTTATGACCTGCTGAACGCTATCACAGTGGTTCCAGGTGCGATTAGCGCCTTTCGTCGGAAAGCTATCTATGACGCGGGCGGTATCAGCGGCAACACTCTGGCTGAAGATACAGACCTGACCCTGAGCTTGCATCGTGCCAGATGGCGTGTTGCCTATGCTCCTGAAGCCTTTGCATGGACAGAGGCCCCGGAAACCATTTTCACGCTAGTGCGCCAAAGACTGCGTTGGGCTTTCGGGACTTTGCAATGTCTCTGGAAGCATCGTGACATGCTCTTTAACATCAAGTTTGGTGCCCTCGGATGGTTTGCCCTTCCAAGCATCTGGTTCTTTCAGGTGATTCTCGTAGCTGCGGGTCCCTTGGTAGATTTGCTTTTGCTAATTTCTCTTTTTGTCGGCAACGGAGGTGCACTAATCGTCTACTTTGTGGCATTTCTTATTACGGACTTCATTTTGGCTGGGCTAGCTTGCCGGCTGGATGGAGAACCCCTGTATAGTGCACTTTATATTCTTCCTATGAGGTTCCTGTACCGGCCCTTGTTGAGTTATGTGATTTGGATTTCGATAATTCGCTGTTTAAAAGGTGCGTGGGTGGAGTGGGGAAAATTAGAGCGTAAGGGTAGCGTTCAGTCGCCGCGAGCCGTATCCTCAGTTTGATTTTTCATGATTTTTCAAAACCATCTTAATTATCGAGCGCTTTGGCACCGGGCGTTTTTTGCTGTGATCGGTCTGATGATGCTTAGCTGCACCTTCTCCACGGGCTGTAAAAAGTACTCTGCGGGACCAATAGCAAGCCATCACGCTCTGGGCCAAGGCACTCTGGCGGTACCGGCTGACGGATTAGCTTATACGGGTGCTTACCTAGCAAGCGGAGATGCGGAAGATGGAATAACTCTCGAGGGAATCGAAGAATTCGAACACAATGTCGGCAAACACCAAGCTATTATTGCCTCTTCCAGTTTTTGGGGAGAACAGACTTTCCCCGCTCACAACTTGGAAATCATTGCCAGACACGGTTCGATCCCACTCATTTATTGGTCTCCATGGGATCGTCCCTATAGACAAAATCGAAAACCGGATCGCTTTAGCCTGACAGCTATTTTAGCTGGCAAGTGGGATTCCTATATTGATCGATGGGCCGATGGAGCCAAGAGATTTGGCCGTCCCATTTTTGTTTCCTGGGGATTGGAGATGAATGGGACGTGGTTTCCGTGGTCCGGTTATTTTTATAGGGGTCGGAGCTTGGCTGCTTTGCAAGCGGCTTCGCATGCTGTAAAAAATTTGGGACCGGAATTATATAAGCGGACTTATCGCTATGTGGTGGATCGAGTGCGCAAACGCGGAGCAAAGAACATCCTTTGGGTTTTTCATGCTAACAGCTATTCTTTCCCTTCGGAGAATTGGAATACCATGGCGCAGTATTATCCGGGTTCGGCTTATGTCGATTGGCTAGGATTAAGTGCCTATGGCGCCCAATTTAAAGATGAGTCTTGGGTGACGGTGAAGGATGCTTTTTACTATCCTTATAAAGATATTTGTACGGTAGATCCTAATAAGCCGGTGATGTTGGCGGAATGGGGAGTTGCAGATTTTCCGAAAGTGGGAAACAAAGCCGTTTGGCTGACCGAAGCATTTCAAATGTTTGCCAGCCAATTTCCGCGTTTAAAAGCGGTCGTATTTTGGGATGAGCGTTGGCAAAATGACGATAATAGTTTTAGCAACCTGCGGGTCACCTCTTCTTTGGAATCACTTGAAGCCTATCGACAAGCAGTCGCAGCGTCTTCTTGGCTGGCATATCCCATTCAAAAAGCGGAATCCCATTCTCGCTCCAACAGATTTTGAAAAAACCGCTGGCATTCCACTGTTTGGGGAGACTTTTATAGCGCAACGCCTATAAAATGGTAGCATTTTTGTCCTTCTTTTCCCTCAGACACGACGCGAAAACGAGGCCATCCATGATACGGATTTATACGGATTTATTTTTGCGTCGCGTCTGAAAAACACCGGAGCCACGGGAGCGGTCCGCAGTAGACTATCCGACCAAGCCGGATAATCCCTGAAAGGGACTCGGCGGGAGATCCGAGCGATTAAAAAAAATCCAGCCAACACCGGGCCGTGGGAACGGCCGGGGTAGACTGCTGAAAGCAGCCCGCAAGGGTGCGACTTGGCGGGAGCCAAGCGCATTAAATCTGTAATCATTTTGTAGGTGTTTCACTATAAAAACGCAGGAAAAATGGGAGGCGTCATTGCGAATACTTGCTACTTCTGTACCGGATTACTGAACAGAATGCTCAATGGATGCCATGAACAGTTGCTTGAGAGATATAGTAAAGCGCAGAAAAATTGTTCGAAACAAATGCTTGAGATATAGCAAAGCCTGTATAAAATGATAACAAAATTATGTCCTATCCATTAAAATTTCGAGAACATGTAATCAAGATTAAAAAAGAGGAAAATCTCACCTATCGGGAGCTAGCAAAACGAGTTAAAATAGGAATAGCAACATTAATGCGTTGGGCCAAAGAGAAAAACCCAATTCAAAAAAGAAAGAAGCACAGTCGGAAAATAGACATGGAATCATTAGCAAAAGATGTTGAAAAATATCCGGATGACTATCAGAGAGAACGGGCAGCCCGGTTTGGAGTGAGTAAACATGGGATATATTGGGCCCTAAAAAAATTAGGAGTTACCTATAAAAAAAATCCTTTCACCATCCGAAGGCGGAGCATCTTGCCAGAAAAACTTTTGAAACAAAAATGAATGAACATCGGGAAAGTGGGAAAACTATTGTCTATATCGATGAGAGCGGCTTTGCCGAAGATATGCCCAGAAGATATGGCTATGCTGTTAAAGGAAAACGCTCTTTTGGAAAACATGATTGGCACAAGAAGACTAGAACTAATGTCATTGGGGCTTTGATAGGGACTTGTTTACTTACCACCGGCCTCTTTACGAGTTCCATAAATGGCGACATTTTCCATAACTGGGTGCAAGAAGACCTTTTGCCAAAACTACCGAAAAATTCAGTGATCGTTATGGATAATGCCACTTTTCATAAGAGAAGTGATACACAAGCCCCGATAAAAGAGGCTGGTTTTATCTTGGAATATCTCCCTACTGACTCTCCGGATCTTAATCCTATTGAACATAAATGGGCTCAAGCTAAAGCTCTCCGTAGAAGTCTCCAATGTGCCATGACTTCACTTTTTTCAGATAATTATTTGTAATCATTTTATACGGGCCTTGCTATACCTCTTTGTTGCATACAGCGTCTCCTGTTTTGTTTAAGATATTTCTTGATACGTTAACATCTCCCACCATCAATAGCATCTGGAAAATCGGAGCTATTTACGCCATCTTATTTTTTGTGATACGGCTTCTAGAAGAAGCTCAATTCGGAATATACCTTGTTGCTAAACAGGAAATTCAACGAAACCTGATGCAGGATACCTTAGAAAAGGTATTTCATATTCCATTTTCTGAAATATTCTCAAAAAATCGGGAGAATATGCCATTATAATAGAAAGAGGGCTGTCCGGGTTGAGAGGCACATTTAGCAATATGCTATTTTCGGCGATCCCTGTTTCTGTCGAATTGCTAGCATTTTTAGTAATTTTTGGGTTTAAAGCACCTGTATTAGCGTGGCTTTCCGTTGTTGTTACAGTGGGGATGTTTGGTATCCGTGTAGCTAAGGACATGCGTATCCGTTTAGCTAAGACCAACTATGAAGGAGTAGGAAGAGATGCAAGGCGGTCTTCTGGTCCGAGATAACTCATTTGGAATAACATCGATAGACTGTGATAGGAGTAGTGAAATGCAGTCGACTGCTTTGTAAAAGCAGTGAACCTTAAAGTCAATGTTCCTCCAAATGATATAGTTTTTAGGGGGGACGAGAGGGACTGGAAGGAGGGGGTGGAGATCCCGGGGCTTTGGAGGAACTCTCCGCACCGCTTGTTCCTGTAGTAGGGGTAGGGAGTGTTTCCTCGTCGTCTTCGTCTTCTAACTCTCGCCTCAACGCTTTGGAGACGAACGGGCGTATAAATCCATAAAGGAGATAAAGTGTAAAGAGGATCGGTGGCATCCATTCAAAATTAATCGCGCTAAAGACGAGTATCAGGATGATCAGAATAAAACGTGGAATGGAGCGCTGGGTTCGCCAGTTGACCGTCTTAAAACTGGGATACTTTACCCGGCTGAACATCATCAGTGAGAGGAAAACCATAAGGGGTGGGAGCGCAAATTTCCAACGGCCGATATTTTTTTCTCCCTCTTCCAGCCAAAGCATGAAGAGCGTCAACGAAGCAATCAAGCCTGCTGCCGCGGGAATGGGGAACCCTTTGAAATCCTTCGCTCCCTCGGAGTCTACGGCGGTGCAATTAAACCGAGCCAGACGCATGGCACCGCAAAGGAGATAAAAAAAGGCGATTAGCCAACCACTGTGAGAAAAGTCTTGTAAGACAATCTGGTATACCAAGAGGGCCGGAGCGATTCCAAAAGAAATGATATCTGCGAGAGAATCGAACTCACGTCCAAAGGCGCTTTCATGTCCACCTAACCGTGCTAAACGGCCATCCAACAGATCGAAAACACACGCGCCCAGAATAAACAGGATGGCTTGGTGGTAAACATCCGCAGCGGGCTCACCATTGGAAACCCGAAGAGACGCTTCTATAATCCGTAAGACGGCTGCGAAGCCGCAAAACAGATTTCCTGCCGTCATGAGGTTTGGCAAAAGATAAATTTTTGGCTCCTTTGCTTTCATGGGAACAGAGCCAAGACAGACTGTGCTCCTTGTACCCGAGCGCCCACTTTTACCTCTATCTTTGCATCCAGAGGAAGGTACAATTCGGTTCGTGAACCAAAGCGAATCATTCCGAAGCGCTCACCCCTTTGGAGTTTGTCTCCCACGCGTGACCACGCGACGATCCTCCGAGCGATTGCTCCGGTGATTTGCCGTACGACCACTTGGTTTTTACCATCCGAAAACAGCCACGAGCAAGATTGATTCGCCGTGGAGGAGCGAGGGTCTCGCGCGTCAAAAAAAGCGCCTTTCTTAAAATTGGAATGTATCACAGTTCCTTCAATTGGGGCGCGGTTCACATGAACATCGAATACGGAAAGAAAAATGGAAATGCGGTGCATCCTTTTATGGAGGAATTCCGTTTCTTCAACTTCTTCTACTGCGACAACTTTACCATCGGCAGGAGAAACAATCGCCTTCGGATCAGACGGTGTCACGCGCTCAGGATCTCGGAAGAAATAGATGGTAAATGCTAGCGCAAGGGTAACGGGAAGAGTGCAGAGAGGATAAAAGAGAAAGCCAATGATCCAAATTACTAGGAGGGGGCCCAAAATCCAGCGAGCTTCGTTTAAGGTTCGGAACGTCATGAGAAAAGAGGATAGAAATTCTTTGATTGCGATACTTTCAAAGCGTATCCATTGGATGGATTGAGCGGCAAGATGAAACAACTATAGTCAATTCATCCCAAACAACCTAAGCTCCTTGAGCCACATCTGCTAAACACACAACTTGTTATAGTATTTGAATTCCAACTCGCATCGCATAGCTTCCTTTTATGATCGCTGAAAATCTCTCGCCAGAAATTTCGATCAAAGAAATGTTAACTCTCTATCCTGGAGCACAAAGAGCATTTTTTCGGCTTTATCACATCGGTGGTTGTGCAAGTTGTGGAATCCAGGCTGACGAATCTCTTGCACAGTTGTGCGTTCGAAATGGATTGGACCCCATGGAGGTCGTAAAAAATCTCATTCGAGCCCAAGCGGAAGACAAACAGATGACTTTGGCTCCCGCCGAACTCTCCCAGCTACTAAAGGAAAACAAGATACAAAATGGCTATGATGCCGCGCAGGCGAAGCCTCCGGTCCGGCTGTTAGATATCCGTACTCGAGAAGAATTTGAATCCGTTCGTTTGGCCGACTCCATCCTTTTTACGCAGGAACTTATGAACGAAATTATGAATCAATGGCCGCGTGAGGAGCTGCTTGTAATTTTGGACCACCGCGGTGTACGGAGCCTCGACGCCGCGGCATATTTTGCCGGACATGGGTTTACGAACGTAAAAAGCCTAAGAGGCGGGATTGACGCCTGGGCTGAACAAGTAGATCCTTCTTTGCCACGTTATACCGTCGAATGAACCAGCCATCATCCCCTGACTTCTCAACTTCCCTAGAGGCGGCGTTGCGCCATCCCAAAAACCTAGGGGAATTACCAGATGCAGATTCCATTGGTACGGTGGGTAGCCCCGAATGCGGAGACATGCTTCGCGTTTGGATTAAATTTCGCGACGAAGGGGGCCGTAAAGTAATTGACCGCGCCACATTTCAAACATTTGGCTGCCAGACTGCACTAGCAGTTGCGAGTGTGGCAACGGATCTCATCGTTGGGAAGACCGCTCAAGAAGCGCTTGAGTTAGATAGTGAGGAACTGGCAGCTCCGTTAGGACCTTTGCCGCCCATGAAAATTCATTGTGCTCAGCTAGTCGAATCAGCTCTCCGCGATGCACTGGCTCCAACCCCTTTACAAGATTCTTGCTCTTCCAAGCTTCCTTCTCTCGTGGAAAGCTTCCAAGCTCCAAAGAACTTAAAAATCACCCTCAATCAGCCACATCAACCGTGAACGAATCCCGAGAAATTCAACTTTTGCGTGATTGCGATGCTATCCAGATTCCAAGTGGAAATCCACTAATACTGCCTAAAGGAACTACTGTGATTATTACGCAGATGCTTGGCGGGACCTTAACCGTTGCCACCAATGCAGGCCTGGCGCGAATTGATGAAAAAGACACCGACGCGCTCGGCATGGAAAAAAAAACCGGTCAGCAACAGCCCAGTGTCATCGAAGGCCCAACGGAAGATGCCGTTTGGAATCAACTCAAAACCGTCTTTGATCCCGAAATCCCCGTGAATGTCGTGGATTTGGGCCTCATTTATGATTGCCAAATCATTTCAAACGAAGGTCAAGGATCGCAGGTGAAAGTCAAAATGACTCTGACGGCTCCCGGTTGTGGCATGGGGCCCACTATTGCAGCAGATGCTCGTGCCAAAATTCTTGCCATTCCGGGAGTCGAATCCGCGGAAGTGGAGCTAGTCTGGGACCCACCTTGGAACCAGGGCATGATCAGTGAGGCCGGCCGCATGAAACTCGGATTAGTCTAGGCCTCGTACCCTATAGCGTTTCTCACTACTCCCCCGAGAGAGTGAAAATCGAGTCTTTCTCATCGGATTGCAGATGAGAAAGAGCTTGTATTTGTCTAAATACAAGCTCTTCAAACAGGAAAAAACAGGCGGAGTAGCAGTATAACAATTTGCACAATAGTCTGTTTTGAATAATATTTCCGCCCCCGCTTGACACCCTATTCTTTAGTGAAACGGGACTATACGAACTTCCAATTATTTCGATGCCCTAATTACTATGCAGCGCATTACTCAAATTGATAAAACAATCCACGAAAAAGCCCGTCTCGCAATTGTCGCTACCCTTGCAGCGCAAAAAGAGCGCACATTTCAGGATTTAAGAGGGGATCTTGGCATGAGCGATGGCAACCTCCTGACGCACTTACGGACCCTCCTTGAAGCCGGATATGTCGCAAATAGAAAAATTTTACAGGAGCGGACTCAAACCAGCTATTCCCTGACCGTGGCAGGTAAAAATGCTTTCCACAACTACCTTGATGTCCTTGAAAAGGTGGTGAGGTTAAGGAGACGTTGAATAGGCATTTCCAGAGGTCAGTATTATGGATTCGGAAACTTTAGACCAAGACAGCACTTGTGGAAGGCGAACATTCCTCAAAAAATTGATCGTTGGCGCCAGTGGGTTTTTTCTTACTTCCTCGGTGGTATATCCCTTCGCTGAGGCACAGTTTTGCAGGGTTACCCGCTATCAGATGCATCTGAAAAATCTCCCGCCTCAATTTACCGGCACTCACATTGTTTTCTTATCGGATCTCCATTTGGGACCCACTGTTTCCTTAGATTATCTTCGAGGAGTTATAAAAATCGTCCAAAATTTGCGTCCGGATCTCCTCGCCTTAGGGGGAGATTACATCTTTAAAAGTGCTTCGCATATCTGGCCAATAACGGATTTGATTAGCACAATTCATACTCCATTAGGATCTTATGGAATATTAGGAAACCATGACTATGCTAATGACGAGGCATCGATTCGGGCTGCCTTACGTAAGGCGCAGGTCCGGGATTTAACCAATACGGGTGTGTGGTTGAACAAAGGGGAGCATCGGGTCCGGCTCTGCGGCGTCGACGATTTCTACTTAGGGGACCCAGATGCTGATTCTGCCCTTGCCGATGCCACCACTACGGACGCGGTGCTGATGCTGTCCCACAACCCGGATTTCCTGGAAACATTGACTGATCCACGGGTCACCCTCGCTCTTTGTGGCCATACCCATGGCGGCCAAATTAGGATTCCGGGATGGGGAGCCCCCGTAATTCCATCCCAATACGGACAAAAATATGCCTATGGATTAGTAAAAGCACCTTGCACTCAAGTGCTTGTGACTTCAGGCGTAGGGACAATTATTGTGCCTGCGCGTTTTTGTTGTCCTCCAGAAGTCGTCTCAATCAAAATCTACCCAAATGTCGGCGCCTCCCAAACGGAAGCTTGATTTTTAAAGGTGTTTCGAATTTTTCCCAATTGAAAACGGACGAAGTTCGCGCGATTTCAGTTGATTTTATTGGGAGCGATATGAAACGCTTGGGGGAATATGAGTCAACATCCTAGCCTGAAAGGCAAAGGTTCCATCGAAGCAAAGCGCAGTGTCCTGAAGCGATATGAGCGCGTAGATCTTTTAAAAAAGCGGAATCAGTTTAAACCTGATCAAAAAGTAATCGGCTTACCGAAGACGAAGCCGGATGCTTGAGCTAATATGCGCATCAACCGATACCTAGCCTCATCTGGGTATGGATCGCGGCGTAAGTGTGAAGACCTGATCCGCGAGGGAAAGGTTCGTATCAATGGGAAAGTGGTCGCTGTTTTATCAGCGACTGTTGTGGAGGGTGATCGAGTCGAAGTCGGTGGACAAATAGCAAAAGCTCTTTCTCCGCAATATTATCTGCTTTATAAGCCCAGAGGAATTGTCTGCACACTGACCGATGAACGGGGACGTGTCTCAATCAGCGATTTTTTTCCGCCCCATGCTGGTCGGCTTTTTTATGTTGGGAGATTAGACAAAGAGAGCGAGGGACTCATCCTGCTGACAAACGATGGTGCACTCGCGCAGAAACTTGCTCATCCTGCACACGGTGTGGAAAAAGAGTACGAGGTGGTGCTTGATCAGCCATTCGATCCCACTTTGCTTCAGAAGCTTTGCCGGGGGTTTGTCATTACTGGCGGTCGTGCCAAGGCGGAACGCGCTTTTATGATTGGAGGCAACAAAGTAAAGATCGTTCTTCGTCAGGGGATCAAACGCCAAATCCGTCTTATGTTCGCCAAATTAGGCTACGAGGTGAAACAGCTCGCGCGAACTCGCATCGGTGGGCTTACTATAAATAAGCTCAAGCCGGGTTGTTGGCGCAAGCTGGAGACGAGACAATTAGCGATGCTGGGTTACCTGGGGTGATCTGAACACTCTGGAGAATACCGCAAAATATGCGCTCCGGATGACGCCGTTAAATTAGATTGCATTGTGCGGGAGTTTCACGCTTGATTTACTCATTTGACGGGCCGTGGCTCAGCTTGGTAGAGCGCTGCGTTCGGGACGCAGAGGCCGCGGGTTCGAATCCCGCCGGCCCGATTTTTTAGTTGGTGGTTCGCAGTCAGTAGAACGCACAGCCTAAAAAAAGTGCTATCCAAACCCAGAGAACATCTGATACCGTTTCCAAAGTTATTCACAGTTCTGGCGGCTGTGATTTGGCCTTTATGGGCCTTCTTCCCGCCAGCCCCATGAATAACTTTGGAAACGGTATCAGATGCGAATTAATCCAAGAACTGGATAGTACATGGGCAGAAGGAAGTTCATGCGAAATCGTACTCACCACGAAGAATCGCGAACTATCAACTTCTACGAACTATGAACTATGAGAACACGGCCTGACGATTCTTTACGGGAAATTCACTTTCAACCCCATATTGCTCCCCATGCTGCAGGTTCTGTCCTCGTTTCTTTTGGTAATACGCGCGTAATCTGTGCGGCCACCATTGATGAGGAGGTGCCCCGTTGGATGAAAGAGCAGGGCGTTTCCGGCGGTTGGATTACTGCTGAATATTCGATGTTGCCTTATTCCACATATTCTCGGAAACCTCGTGATTCCACGCGCGGAAAACCGGACGGCCGGGGAGTTGAAATTCAAAGGCTTATTGGGCGGGCACTCCGTGCTGCAGTTGACCTCGAAGCACTCGGGCCTCGGACGCTTTGGATTGACTGCGATGTATTGCAAGCCGATGGCGGGACTCGCACTGCTTCCATTACCGGAGCTTGCGTCGCCGTCTCCTTGGCCGCACAAAAACTCCTTCGCGAAGGCAAGCTCTGTGTGTCGCCCATTAAACACAAGGTTGCCGCGGTGAGTCTCGGAATTGTTGGCGGTCGAGCCCTTTTAGATTTGAATTACAAAGAAGATAGAGATGCCGAAGTCGATCTCAACCTTGTGATGACAGAATCTCTGGACCTTGTAGAGCTTCAAGTCGCTGGAGAAGAAGCTGTTTTCAATCGAGGGCAGCTAGATACTCTCTTGGAAATGGGGACTCGCGGAATTCGACAAATTTTAGACTTCCAAGCAGCAACTCTTCTTGCTACGAAGGAGTCATGATATTGTAATCCATTGGTAAATAAGATGTTATTTGACATGGCTGAAATGATGGACGCCTTGAATATCAGAGGCAAGGAAATGAAACAGAGAGACGAAAGAAGAAGCGAAAAACGGGTAAAAAACTATTGACCTATGGGATGAGCGAGGCAATATCGAGTCTCTTTTTTGCAACACATACTATGGCTAGAAGATGTAGCATTACAGGCGCAAAGCCCAAACGCGGATCCAAAATTCACCGTCGAGGCCTTGCCAAAAAAAAAGGTGGCATTGGCATGCACGTCACCGCAGTGACTGCCCGTAATTTTTTTCCAAACCTCCGTTCCAAGCGGATTTGGGTGCCTGAATTAAAGAAGTACGTTCAGGTAAAATTAAGGACGAGGGCATTAAAAACGATTGCGAAAAATGGTGCATTCAAAACCCTCAAATCCGCAGGTCTTGTTTGACCCTTTGCCCCTCCCTCAATTTCTCCAATTGCCTATGGACATTTTGCTGATAAAAAAAGATGCTGCTTGCGACTGTCGGCTTCCAAAAAAACTGGACGAAGTCCGCTAGCCGAATAGAAAAAAACCACAGATTATATTTTCCCATCACCATCACACCCCCCCCTATTCAAAAGCCCTCCTATATATGGCCTACAGTGTAAAAAGCAAAAAATCCGGTAAAACCTATTTCCTTCATGCCCGCACCCAAAATCTTAAGGGAGGGAAGGAAGTGACACTCTACTACTTTGCCGGAGACGTCAGAGACGGAGCGCTCGACGAGCTTCCTGCGGGTTATATGGTGTCGGAAAATGACACAACCGGCCTTCCTCTGTTAAAGAAAGCCAATAAACAGTAGTTGGCAGTTCGTAGTTCGTAGGGGTTGGCAGTTCTCAGTTCGCTGCAATTAACAGTTTGTAGGTGAATAGCTTACATAAAAACACTCATCCCCAAAGAATCGCAAACTACCCTGTAGATAGAAATCAAAAGCTGTCTCTTTCATAAGAATCTGTAGATCAAGGAATTTCTCAGATTACGCTCTGGAACTTCGGTCTACGAACTACGAACGTGGATGAGCTTGGGAATAGGCTTGCTTCAGGCGTTCAGTAGTAATGTGGGTGTAGATTTGTGTGGTGGAGAGGCTGGCATGGCCCAGAAGACTCTGCACACTGCGCAAATCCGCACCGTTATCTAGTAGATGTGTCGCAAAAGTGTGTCGCAGTTTATGAGGACTGAGGTCAACGGGCAATTTTCCTGCACGGAGATATTTTTTCATCATCAGCCAAATCGAGCGTTTTCCGAGTCGTTTTCCGGATTTGTTCACAAATAAGGGCCCATTTTGGATTTTGGCCGCTTGTCGATATTTCTGAATCGCTTGCAGAGCCGGGTTTCCCAGAGGAAGCAGCCGTTCCTTTCGACCTTTCCCCAAAACCCGTACGGTTGCATTGATGGGATCTACCTCGCTGATATTGAGCCCGCACAGTTCCGTGAGTCGCATTCCCGTCGAATAAAACGTTTCCAAAATGGCAACGTCCCTTAACGGTACCCAAGGAGGAGTTTGTTTGTGCCGTGGAAGGTGCAGGGGGAGCCTCAGAAGCTGCTCCATTTGAGCAGAGGTCATAAATACCGGAAGCTCCTTCTTTAACTTAGGCAGGGAAACTTGTGTCAGGACATTGTTTTTTAATTTTTTACGCCGGACCAGATAATTGAAAAAACTGCGAAATGCTGAAAATGTCAGGCGAATCGTAGAACGAGCCGTGTCTGCTTTCATCAAGCGGAACAGATAGCTACGAAAATCTTCAGCGGTAAATAAATGCCAGTCTGTATCAGGATGATGGTTCCGAAAGGCAAGCAGGGCATGCCGATAGTTAATAATAGTATGTGGAGAGGCATTTTTTTCTGCTTCCAGAAAAAGTATGAACTCACGGACTTCGTCGCCTTCGTCGGTTTTTTTTAGAAGCTGCGGTTGCAAATGAAGGCTGTTCTTGATCTACGGGTTTCCCTAAAAGAAACCAGCGAAGCTGGGCGGACTTTGCCGTTCCTTATAGGAACTTATAGTTGAGAAAGGCTTTATTTGCAATCACTGGCTTCTAAAAGAAACCAGCGAAGCTGGCTCAAGAATTGGAATTGTCCGGGGTTTCATTTTGAGGAGAGCCTGAAGAAGCTGAGGAGGTGCGGTGAAAGCGTAGGACAGCGGCACGTGTCTCTAGCCCATCCGGAGAATGGGAGATTATAGGCACCTCGTAGGCTTCATCAGGAAAAATGAAATGACAGCGGAAAGATCCATCGGCGTTGACCTTTACTGGCTTGCCGTCGATGAGGACAGAGGAACCAGGATCCGTTGTACCGTAAAAAATGACTTCTGCACTGACGTTCATAAAAAAATCATGCTCATCGTCTTCATCCGTAACCGCCTTTTCCCAGCTCGATGCTTCTGAGACTCCCCAACTGCTCAGGTAGGGAGTGACCAAATTGGCGGGAGCTTTCCAGTCTGCAAGATGCGAAAAATCGCCTTGGATGGGCCGGGCAGTCGCCAACCAAGTGGTCAGTGTTGCTGCAGCCCAGCTTGAGAGTGTTGCAGTATCCCAAGTGGGCAGAGCATTATTTGAAAAAACTGCCAGCGCCGCGATCAGTTGTCCTTCCGCAACTTCCCGCTGGAATCTTTCCAGGGGAGCATTGCTGTTTGGCGAGACAAACCGTTGCTCCATCTGCCGTTGAACTTTTTCTTGCAATTGGCTCGTATTGAGCGACGCCAAGGTTTGGGAGGCCAAAAATTCTTTACCCAGAAGAAGTTCCAAAATCGCTCCGTCATCCCTCAATAGTCGGCTGATGTCTGCTCCAGGAAATTGACCTGCTTTTTGGAGACAGGCCAGCGCTTGATCAAGGTTCTCCTCGGAATGGATGGTGTTGCGAATTCGCTCGAGAAGCTGTGGAAATCTAACATGTAAAGGAGCCGTTGTGTGATCGAAGCTATCAGACGCGGAGGGTTCATCAACAGGGGTTCGAACAGTCTGTGAGCGGGTGATCCGATTCCATCTACTTCCGCGGTAATAGCCTATTTCCACAAAATAATTCACGCCAGCCTTCGAGACAGGAACATACCAATTGCGTGCTTCAAATGGCACCTCGATTTCACATTCGATAGTCGTGTTGTTTTCGACAAGACATCGGAGATAGGTAGCGCCGCCCGGATGACGTGAAATATCAATATCCCAATATGTGAAAAGCCGATAAGGTGCCTGAGCAATTAAAAAAATGAGATTTGCTCCGTATGAATCAGGAAGCTTGGAAGAGGTCTCGCTAATCGGTGGATCACCCACATCAGAAAATTTACTGTTGATCGCAGTATCCCCCTCGGTAAAAATCAATGGTTCGGAGGATACTTCAAAGCCTTTCTTTTTATCGCCAGGCTCCTCCTGTCCAGCCAGTCCGTTTTTCATACATCAACGTTTTTTGCAGTATAGATCAGTACAAAGTGCTCGCAATAACAAAGGCTCTTTGTTGTTTCAATAATGGTTGGGCATATTTTCTACTCATTCGTGCGCCGTGAAAAGCCGCGGAAAATCCAGCGGGAGGAAGATAACCCGACCGGGAACTAATTGCTCCACCCGGAACCACCTGGAGGGACGAAGGAGGCAACGAAACCGTTCAAGCACACCAGGAAAAAGGGCTCTATAGCGAAACGCCTATAAAATGATTACAAATTTGGCTGAAATTTTTGCTTCAGACGCGACGCGAAAACGAGGCCATATCCATGTGATACGGACTTGTTTTCGTAACAAAGTCTGGAGGAAAAATAGCGACAAAGGTGTGATCATTTTATAGGCGTTTCGCTATATAAAAGAATTTATGGCAGGACTTACGCAAAAGCCATGGTAAGGGAAGGAAATTTGAGTTGATGAAAAAGGAAATCATCGAGGATTCCTTGTTTGACGCGGTAAAGAGTTTTTGCGCTATCTCTGGCAATATGAGCTAAACGGCCCCAGACCAAGATAGCAGAAGCGATGTGGTTACGCTGAATACGAGCCTTTCTGCATTGGCAGCGTTCAATTCCTGTTAACTGCTTAGCCTCACGATGAAACTGCTCAATCTTCCAGCGCAAGCCGCACATCTCAAGTGTGAGCTTGGAAGAATCTTGAGTTCGGTCGTTAGTAACCACGTAGTCCGTGCGGTGTTCTGACACCTCAACCCGGAACAGTTTCACTTTGTGTTCTTTGGGGAATCCCTTGATTTTGATTGTCTTGCCATGTGCGAGTTCTGATTGATTCCACTCTAAGGAGTCCACTCGCTGATAGGGCCGTTGAGCTGCGGAATCATCCACCAAACGGTTGTCACTTAAGGGACAATAATAGGTTTTTCCCAGCGATTCAATGAAGAGCATCAGATCACGCTTAGCATACCAGGTATCCACCAAGACATGCCGAAAGAGCAGCTTTTTGTGATGTACAAGGTTGCTGAGCATGTCCCGTACATGATCATGTTTAGTTTTTCCGTCGCCAGCAGGATCGTAAATTCGATAGTCGATCAGCCAGTATGCGTTGGTCCGCGGATTGACGTACACGCAGTTCACCACTCCAATGCCTTTGATCAGTCCGTGTGCGTTACCGCTATACTGGCGGCGAACCAGTTCAATCTTATGCGAAAAATTCTTGTCGATCACCGTGTCATCGAACACCACGCAGCACTCTTCATCAGGGATAATCTCTCCGCGCACGTTCTCCCATATCAGACGCGGCGTTATCTTCTCCTTACTGAGAAATCTGTTGATTGCATCGTGGCTCATGTTTTCCGTATGCTCGGCAAAATTTGTCAGCGTGTAGTTGATTGGGCTCACCAACAGGTACTGGCAATAATCAAGCAGGCTTGGGCAGCTTCTCATACCTTCTTCTCTACAATCGGCTGCCTAAAAAAAACTGTGGGTAAAAATTGGTTCAGGCAAATTAGCAAGGGTATGGTAAAGAGCAACTTCACGAGCATCAGCGGTACGAAACCCATAACTCCGTTTTAGAGCATTTTACATTTAAGTAGATACAATTGAACCTGGTATGCTAAAAAGAACGAATGGCGAAGGCATATTCCAAAGATTTAAGAGAACGAGCATTGAGAGCAATAGATCGAGGAGAGAAACCTGGGACAATAGCCAAAAAACTTGAAGTGAGCCGCCAATGGGTACATCGGTTAAAAAAACGATCTGAAGAAACCGGAGAACGCGGGAGTTTTCCAATGGGCGGGCATCGCAAGAGCCGAATTGGGCATCTTGAAGCCGAGATTGGAAGCTGGGTAGAAGAGCAACCGGGAATCACATTACGGGAAATGAGTGAAAAATTGGAGAAAGAGCACGCAATCTTAATAGACATCCACAGTTTATGGCATCGATTAAAAAAATGGGGCATTACCTATAAAAAAAAAGCCTGCGGGCCACCGAACAAGATCGGCCAGATGTACAACAAGCCAGAAAGGAGTGGAAAGAAAACCAACCTACCATGGCAACAGATCGGCTTTTCTTTCTGGATGAAAGCGGAGTCAATACCAAAATGATTCGCCTTTATGGCCGCTCTCGAAAGGGAATGCGGTGCATGGATAAAGTCCCTCATGGAAATTGGAAAACAAGCACCTTCATTGCAACTTTGTCTCATGATGGTCTGGTAGCTCCCTGGGTACTTGATGGTCCTATGAACAAAGAAGCCTTTGTAACCTATTTGAAAGAGGTCCTTGGGCCAATCCTTAAGCCGGGTGATGTTCTCATAATGGACAATCTTTCTTCTCACAAAAACATTGATGTCCAAAAAATTATAGAAGCCCGTGGTGCAAAACTCCTCTTTTTGCCCGCTTATTCACCAGATCTCAATCCAATTGAAAAATTTTTCTCCAAATTAAAAGCCCATCTTCGAAAAGCAGCCGCCAGAACGCTCGATGCCGTTCTCTCTTCCATTTCCAATATTTTAAATTCTCTCACAAAAGACGAATCTTCCAATTATTTTCGTCACGCAGGATATGGAAATACTGTAACTACTTAAATGTAAAATGCTCTAGAGTTAATTTCACCTTGGCGTTAAGCCCTTCAACGACACCGCTGGAATATTGGCCTTTAGCCTGAAAGTAATTTAAAAGAAGAGAGCGGTGAGAGGTGAGAGTACGGGCAACTTTTTTAAGAGGCTCCAGGTGACTTCGAGTAATTTTAGTGCACCAAGCATCCAGGAATTTAGCAGCCCAGGTAGGAGAGCGATAGGTCCAAAAGTGTTGGAAAGTTTCCACTAAGAGAAAGGCGCGCAGGGTGCGTAAAGCAGAGCCTCGAATTGCCCGCATGCCAGCACGTTGGCTCTTAGTCCAATTGCATCTTTTTTTTAGGAAAGCCCAGCGCATCTTTTTAAGCAAGGGATCCAGACCTGCCTGGGCACGGGCGCGGGTTTCCTCTCTGCGGATTTCATCGATAGCTGCGTTGAGTTTTTTAACGATGTGGAAGCGGTCAAGGATATGTAGGGCTTGTGGCAAATAATGGGCTGCTACCTTCAGATACGGTTTCCACATGTCGGAGCAAATAAAGCCGATGGCCGAACAAAACTCTTTGCCAAAAACTTCGAAGAATAGCTCAAAAGTTTTTTCAGTACGATCGCGCCCGACCCACAAAAGTCGTTTGCAGTGATCATCGATCTGGTAGACCAGTGTCCAAAACTTATCTTTTTTTCCGACATGGATTTCATCAACTCCAAGCGCCTTTACGCCGCTTAAATCCCGATGTTGAATGCCATAATCCACCACCCATTTTACCGAAGCGTATACATCGGCCCAGCCCACTCGGAAGACTCTGGCTACCTCGGCCCAGGAGAGCATGCGTGCCCATTGTGCCAGAAAGAGACGGAAGGCTTCGCTGTGCTGTATTTTTCCGCTAGCCCAAGGAAGTTCTTCTACTGTGGGACTCCCACAGTGTCGGCAGTCAATTCGCCGCGGTGTGTAGACTAGCCAGACCACGAAACCCCAAAGTGGCACAAAGCGCCAGCGCCGCTCTGCAAGTCTATCATATCCAGATCCTTTACGTTTGCATCCTGAGCATCTTCCCTGGCTGCCTTCTCTGGCACGTACTTCTGCTAAGATAACTCCCTTTTCTTTATCGTCCCATCCCACCGCATCATAGACAAATCCCTTGATCGGATGTACCCGCCTCATTACATTTTTAAGCGTTATATTTACCACAGAGGCTGGTTTATAGGTACCCTTTTGGGTGCCGCCAGCCTCTTTTTTACGCTCCGCCCTAATACCCAAGGAACCGATCCGATCCTCTTGCTACCTTTCAGCACTGCTCCCCCCTGTTCCCCCTGAACGCCTGCCGCGGCGAGCGGTGCGGGGGTCTGGGGGCGGCACCAGCCCCCCTGCTAACTCTATTTTTTACCCACGAATTCTTTTATAGAGCCCTACAATCCTTTCTCAAGCTGGACGCTACCTCTATTTTGTAGTAATTCTTCCCACACTGTTTTTAGGCCTTTTTGCGTAAGTCCTGAGAATAAGAAAGAGAAGAAGAGCAAAAAGGTGAATCGAGCATTCACGGAACAAAATAGTTGACAAAATGTATATGCATAAAATATACATCTCCTATGCCGATGCCTGATTGGTTCTCGACACTTGAATTCCACTGGGATGAGGGAAACATTTCTAAAAGTAGCATTAAGCACAGTGTCGAGTGTGTGGAGGCTGAATCGGTATTTATTGCGGAGGATTTGACTGTTCTAGAAGATATAAAGCACTCATCTGAATATGAACAACGTTACCATGCCATTGGCACATCTTCGAAAACGCGACTATTGACTGTAACCTTCACCATTCGTAATCATTTCATCCGTATCATTTCGTCCCGCCCGATGAACCAACGAGAAATAAAAAGGTATGGCTATAAGAAAGATAAAAATTGATGGTCTTTATGTTCCAGACGAGCCAGAGGATAGTTTGGATCATTTGGATTTGAGTAAAGCTGTTCCAGCGAAGTTTCCTAATTTAAAATTATCCACTGAGACCATTTCGCTGCGGGTACCGTTGACACTACTCAATACCATAAAAATTGAGGCAAATCGTCAGGATATACCTTACCAATCTCTCATCAAAATAGCACTCGCAGAGAGATTTGATCGCCACTTTATTGCGCAGAGACAGAAATATAAAAGGACAAAACGCGGCATCAAAAACTCACATGTTACCAAAAAAGCTTGAGAGTTTTTACCTAAAGATAGATACAAATTTTTCCTGAAAAGAAGCAAAAATATGTTGAGTGGTAAGAGCACACCAAAGTTTAATGGAATTGTAAACCATGTTAACCTTTTTTGAGACGACTTTAGTACGACAAGTCATACGTGCTAAATGGTGACGTGTATTGCTATTATCTCGCTCAATAGAAACAGTACCCGATTTGCCAATGATATGGCGATCTCGCGGTAGAATTTTTGCGAAGGCATCCCAGTCATCAGTATAAAAAGTACAATTTTTGAGGTGTTTTACTTTTTCGTAAAGTTTTCTAAAGGTTGCAGCATCACGATTGCCGACAACTAGAGGCAACAGTTCTCCCTGTGCTACGATCCAAGGCCTTGATGATCCACTTTTTGTTTTTTTTTGACCCTCAAAATGCCACATCTCATCAAATTCCATTTCCTTGATATCACCTGATACTTTTGGGTCTGGCAAGGCACTCATTTCTTTTCGAACCCATCGGTAAATTAAAGCCGGAGAATGGCCAAAAATCTTTCCTAACATGTTAAAAGAGGCTTTCCCCAAGCTATACAAAAGGACACAAAGCGCCTTTTTAGCCGCAATTTTAGAATTCGTACGCTTATCTTGTGGGATAAAATTCAGCCCGCATTCTTTGCATTTATAGCGCTGATGTCCTCGCACTTTTCCGTTTTTGACTATGCTTTTCCCCTCACATTTTTTACACTTCATTGTTTCTTTTAATTTACTTGAGGGGAATACCTTCTGTCCTAATATCTATCCCTATGTCAATACTCTCGAATTCTTTTATAGAGCCCAAAATCGAAAGTTGACGTAAAATTCATCTTGCCAGGGAGGACATTTTTGAGCACATTTGAGCATGGATGTAACGACTTTATTCCGAGCCCGAGTGCCTACCAAACGCCTCAAGAATGCTTCAAAAATACTTGATCAATTAGGTATGAAACCTGGTGATGCATTTAATCTCCTCCTCGCACAAATTGAATTACGGAAGGGGCTCCCTTTTGAAGTAACAACACAACCTTCTCAACTTCTTTCAACTGAACAGCAAGCTACAATTTGGACGGAAAATCTAGGTGCATACTGAGCCGAAAGTCGGAGAGGTTTGGTTTGCCGATCTCGGAATTGCAGCAAAAAGTCGGCCAGTGTTGATATTGGCATTCCCGCGCAATGAAGATGCCCGGGCACTTGTCATCGTGGTTCCATTGACTTCTCAAATACGAGGAGTGACAGGAGAGATAGATATTGGCAAACCTCGTTGGTTGCCTAAGCGATCAGCCGTTAATTTGCAAGGGTTAGCCAGTTTTGATCGGCATAATCTTTCGCGTCGTATGGGGACTTTATCCCAGAACGATATGGTAAAGATTAAGGCTGGTCTTCGGGAATTGCTGGATTTATAAGGCTATCAAAATGGGTTTACGAGGAGCCTTCCTCCTTAAAATTAGAATAATTTCCGACATTCAATACTTCGCTTTGCAATGGCCTCTGCCAGTTGGTTAATAATCGGATTTGTAATACCTTGAGAACTTATTTCCTTATCCATCGCATAAGAGATATCTGGCAGGGCTGTTGCCATCTGTTGAGCACGACTTAAAATCTTAGTGGAATTGATCCCAACCTCTAAAGCAAATTTTTTCCATCGGTCCGCATTAATTTCACGAAATTTATATGCGCCTCCAATTTTCATCGACATTCCTGCCCTTCGTAGATTTATCTGCTTGGGATAAGGCAAAATACTCGATAGATCATAGAGTGGAGCTAATCGCACTTGTCCTCCCGATGCGATCAAAAATGAATAATTTTTGGCGTGAGCATCGGTTCCACCAATCAACCAAAAACAAAAAGTGGATCATCAAGGCCTTGGATCGTAGCACAGGGAGAACTGTTGCCTGGGTTATCGGCAATCGTGATGCTGCAACCACATGGTTTACAATTCCATTAAACTTTGGTGTGCTCTTACCACTCAACATATTTTTGCTTCTTTTCAGGAAAAATTTGTATCTATCTTTAGGTAAAAACTCTCAGAAAAATTGGTCAGGCCAGCTAATTTTTTCTGTACTCCACGCGCCACATGCACGCTCTGCTCATCATGAAGAATTGCCGTCCAGTCCATACGCAATAGTTCCTCTGTACGCAAACCAGCGAAACCGCAGAGTAAAAACGCGGCATGTAACCATTGGGGACAATCCAAAGCAAGAAGGGCTTTCATTTGGTCTGGGGTAAGAATGTGCAGTCGGGTTTTTGGAATCGGCGAATCGACACGTTCGACAATATTATGTTCAATCAACTGTTTTTTATACGCCCATCGCCAGAACATGCGGATATAGCGAAAATAACGAGCACCGGTTGTTGGTGAATTTCCTCGCGAATGTATCCACTTCTCTAATTCAAGCGGGGTTATGGAGTCCATTGGCGCAGCTCCAAATTTTTCTTCAAGTGCTTTGTAAACGTGAACGGCAGTTTTAAAGTGTCTTCCGATCAAGTTCTTGATTCTGTGTTGTTGAAATGTCGTTAAAATGGCAGAAAGGGGTACGCCGACAGTTTTTTGTTCAAGCGATTCGCTTCCTCGTGTCCGAATTTGGGCTGCGATGACAGGGCCAGCAGCTTCTGCTTCAGATCGAGTAGTAAAAAATCTTCGAATCTTTTTACCGGCGAAAGAAGCGCGAAATTCTAACTTCCAGGGAGTGGCTGGATGATTCGGATAAGGAGAAATGAGATAAGGCGTATTCTTGGGTGGCATATTCTGGTGTCCAAGGGTGTCCATTGAAACGGGAAATCAAGGTAACTCAAGCGCACTCAAAGGCAATTAGTTTTGGAAACTCAGTTGGGGAATCCAAGCTATAGATCAAGTATTTATCAGGTATTTTCCTGATTTTTAGAGGTGGTGGGCAGGAGTGGATTCGAACCACTGAAGGCGTAAGCCAGCGGATTTACAGTCCGCTCCGTTTGGCCACTTCGGTACCTACCCCAGGCAAAACTAATCTCTATCTATGGGAGCGGTGTGGGGGGAGCACTGGCTCTCCATGAGGTTGTAAGGTTATAGAGATAATCACAACTTTATCCAGCGGGAAATCGTTACTATCTGTCTTTACCATGGTGATGTCGTCAATATTTTGGAGACCCGATAAAACATGGCCAAAAACTGTATATTTTCCGTTCAATTTTGGCAAGGAATCCACGCAAATATAGAACTGGCTACCATTGGAACGCCGAAGTGGGTTAATCTCATCTGGCAATCGCGCTGCCGCTACTGCGCCAGCTACGTTCGGGAGCCGAATTTCCTCCGGAATTGTATAACCGGGTCCGCCTGTTCCCAGGGTATCTGACCACGTGCCCCACCGGCTTTTTGGATCACCGGTTTGAGCTAAAATGTGAGGAAGTGCTCTGTGAAAGCGCAGGCCATTATAGAACTTTTTTCGAACAAGTTCCTTAAAGCTCTCAACTGTCTGTGGTGCGGCCTTGTCATAAAGTCCGATGACGACTGTTCGGAGGAGTTTTTTTTTGCCGATACGAAATCTTATAACCGCGTCCTCCGGGCCAAAGGAGGCTGTAGGGGCTGCGGAAACTACGGAAGTTTTTTGCGGTGAACTCGAACTTGTTGAATAATCATTGGTCACCGCTACGACGGGAAGGGTGCTCAGGAAAAGACAAAAAATAAAATGAATCCAGTTTTTCACTTTCTTAGACTGAGAGGAAATTCAAATGTCCGTATAGGAGTCTCTTTTCCGCTTTCAATAGCAAGAAAGGACGCTGTCGATGAAACGAATCCGATTTTCAAATACCCCAAGGCAATGGTTCTGGATAGTTTAAAATGAAATGCCACGGAGGTGAGGCTTCCTACGCAAGCTTTGGAAACCGGATCAATAATTTTCGCAGCGGGTGAAAGCGGTTCCATCAAATTTTCAGCTATGAAGCCCACAAGGCGGCGATTGACACGACCAACGCTTCGAATACGCGAAACTACTTCCTGTCCCACATAGCACCCTTTAGCGAAGTCGATTGCCCAACGGTCGAGGCCGACCTCCGCAGGTAGGCTGTCCTCAGAAAGTTCAGCTCCCCATGCGGGAATTCCGGCTGCAATACGATACGGCTCCGAATATTGATGCGTAGCTTCCAGGATTTCGAGATCCATCAGCTTTTTGTGGAAGTGTTCGGTTTGGTCCTTTGGAATCCAGAGATCAATGCCTGGAACGCCTAGGCGGGATGTTTGAATCCCCTCGGCCCATGGTAAACTGAATGCGGATTGTCCAAAAAGATGAAAAAGGATTCCGGTCTCGGAAACGTCATCGATTCGAACATCGTCCGCAACGAGATAGCGGTCCAGGCGATCTTGAACAGCGGTACGTACTTCAAAGTCTGTATCGATGATCCAGGCATCTCCCTGTTCAAATACCCAAACCAGGGCGCACATTTTGCCTTTTGGGGTCAATAGGCAACAGGGTAGTGCTGAATTGGGAATGGACTTGCGGAGGTCATTGGTAAGCTGAGAATTCAGATATCGCGTTCGATCAGCCCCTGAAATTTGGAATCGTGTCCGAGGTATGGGGGAAACAAATCCACTGGCAAGATACACAGAATGCATGCTATGATTCACTTTTTCTTGGAACCCAAAAGGGACCAGCTAAGCGGTTTTTTTTCTGGGGTGGGAGACGATGGAGCTACAGGCTCATCGCTAGTTTTTGCGTTTTGCTCAGTGGGAGGAAAACCAAAGTGACGAGAGATTACAGAGAAGTCCAGATCTCCCCACCCGTGTTGAATTCCTGAGATTGCAGAACCCGCGAATGAAGAAGCCGCCGGAAGTTCGAGTCCATATTGCGAGGCCAGCCTAAGAGCATGCTGGATGTCCTTAAACATGTTTTTTAGAGAGAAGCGGGGCTCAAAGTCTCCATTGAGCATACAGGGAAATTTCATTGCCATCGTGGGAGAAAGGGCCGCATTATGTTCCATTGCTTTCACCAGGGTTTCAAGTGGGATTGCTGAGCGATAAAGAAGCGCAAATGCTTCCGCTACGGCTTGAATAGATGCCGCACTAATAAGATTAGTGGCAATTTTGACAGTGCTAGCTTGACCGATCTCGCCCAAATGCAGGATGGCTTTGGAAGATGCTGAAAGAAGAGGACGCACTTTTTCCAGAACGTCTGACGATCCTCCGATATAGTATACAAGCTCTCTTTTTTCTGCAGCATCTCTACTGCCCGTAAAGGGTGCCTCTAAAAAATTGGCTCCTCTTTCCTGTACTTTTTTTGCTGCTTCGAGCGTTTCCTGCGGGGAGATGGTCGCGTGGCTGAGAATGATGTGATCACTCGTCAGAGTTGGCGCGAGTTCATCCAACACACTCAGTAAAGCCGGACCATCCGAAACGAAGAATTGAATGTGCTTTGTTAAATCTGCAACCTCTCGTGCCGATGGCATAAAATTGGGCTGGGCCCGTGGCGAACGGTTCCAAATCCAGACCTGAAATCCAGATTTACGGAGGCAAGCAACTACGCGTTCGCCAATAATACCCAGACCAATGACACCGGCAAGAGGCTTCTTCTCTCGGATCATCTCAGGACACGAGCGCTACTGAGCAGGAGGGGGCACTGGAGTCGCAGAAAGCTCCGGAGTTGCAGAAAGCTCCGGATTCGCAGAAAGCTCTGGAGTCGCCGTAGGCTCAGGTGAAGTGGGCGCCTTCTTGGGAGTAGCCTCGGGAGAGGCTGTGCCGGTAGCGGTCTCACCAGGGGGCGGGGCTTCTTCCGTTGCAACCGCAGCAGATGGAAGGAAGACTTGGACATTGGCTTTTTCACGTAAACGTTTCAGAGCCTCCTGTGTCGCCGCACGCTGGTTGCCGTTTTTTAACATGGTAATGAGCTGGGTTTTGACTTCATCAAACGGCGTGGTACCAGCAGGTTTGCGACCCGTGACTTTAATGATATGCCATCCAAATTGGGTGCGGACCGGTTCGCTGATATCCCCGGGTTTCATGGAAAATGCTTTATCCGAAAATTCTTTTACCATCCGGTCTTTTGCAAAAAAGCCAAGATCTCCACCGGTTTGCTTGGCTCCGGGTTCTTCAGACAGTTCGCGAGCGAGTGTCCCAAAATCTTCGCCCTTTTTTATCCGAGCCAAAACTTTGAGGGCCTCCTGTTTTTTGGCTTCAATCACTTGTGCGCTGGCGTCCTTAGGGACTAGAAAGAGGATATGCTGCGCCCCCACTTCTTCTCCGTGCTCGAATTCCTTGATATTCGCTTCGTAGAACTTCTTGGCGTCCGCCTCGGTGACCTGATCTTTTCCGGCGATCTGCTTCTCGACCCATTTCCGGCGTTTTAACATTTCAGCAAGACGCGCTTGGAGTTCCTCTATTGTTTGTCCGGATTTTTGAAGCTCTTGGTTAAACTCTTCTTGTGAGGCAAACTGCTGTTCCACTTTCTGTAGTTCAACTTTTACTTCCGCATCAGTAACTGCTTCATTCTTGGAAGCTGCCTCAACCAGTTTTTCGGTGATGATTTGATCTAAAACCAAGCGAGCAGCTCCCAGTTGCTGATCTTTTGCGAGATCACTCAATTTCATTCCATTAGCTGCCGCTGCTTCAGTTAAATCTTTCGTCAACTGTTCCCTGGAAATTTTTTCTCCATTCACGGCAGCTACGGGATCAGGGAGCTGGATGGAAAGGCCAGAGGATTCCGTTCCCGGGCTTGCTTCGGTTTCGGCTGGTGAAGTGGCGGGCGCTGAAGGTGTTGGCGACGGAGAGGAAGTCTCTTCGGCTGAAGGGACTTTGGCTTTTTGGCAACCGATAACAACTAAGGCCGCAGCGGCCATACTAAGGGAGATGTGGCGAACAGTCATAACTTTGAACGTGTGCGAGGGTTGCACGACCGAATGCACATTGCGAGAGGAAATTCATGGAAGTTGATCATGAGAGTGATAATTGGGTAAATCTTCCATTTACAACCGGGTAAAAGGGCGAGATTATTGGCGATTACTCGCTCACGTGGCGGAACTGGCAGACGCGTACGGCTCAGGACCGTATGGGGCAACCCTTGGAGGTTCGAATCCTCTCGTGAGCAAATTTTTGACCATGCTGATGCAGGATTCCATTTCCGTCCGGCGGCTTTTCTCCGAAATTTCAAGACGTTATGATCTTGCCAATCACCTGCTAAGCGCTGGGTTGGACTACACCTGGCGTGCGCGGGTCGTAAAATTAGTCCGTTCCGGGAGATCCGGTCGTATCTTGGACTTAGCAACCGGAAGCGGCGACCTAGCTCTGGCTTTGCGTAAGGGCTGTCCGGAGGCTCAGATTGTTGCGGTGGATTTTTGCCAACCGATGTTGTTGCAGGCAAAACGAAAGGGTTTGCAGATGTTAGTGAACGCAGACGGGACCCGATTGCCATTTCACTCTCAGGTCTTTGATGTGGTTACCGTTGCTTTTGGACTACGAAATATGGAAAGTTGGTCCGGCGCCCTCAAAGAGATGGCACGCGTCCTTGTTCCCGGCGGACGGTTGCTTATTTTGGATTTTTCTCTGCCAAATCCCGGCTGGTTTCGAGGTGTGTACCGGTTTTATTTGCATTGTTTACTTCCGGCGATTGCGAGCTGGATAACCGGAAACCGCGAGGCTTACCGGTATCTCGGAGAATCCATTGAGCAGTTTCCAAGCGGCCAAATGATGACCACTCTTCTAAAAACTAACGGTTTTGAGCAGGCGGATGCTCGGACTTTCTGTTTCGGAATAGTTAGTCTGTACCGAGCGCAGCGTGCTTGAGACGCCCTTTGGGACTGTTAACAGTCCCTCTGACTAAAGGTTTTTCGTTACAGGCTTCACGCTCAAATAAGTGCGATCAATAATATGTCCGCTTGAGGGGGTGCGTTCTTCGATACGCATTTCTTTAAGAAGCCAATGTCCGTCCGCTTTTTGAACCGATATAACTTCAAAACGTTTTAGGGAACGGCCTCGAGAATCGAAACCTTCCATGCGCAAGAGTGCACCGGATTCCTTATCGATCCAGATGCGGACCATTCCATAACGGGAGGCTTTGTTGGGCGACTTCAGTTGGATGATCCAGGCCAACCGTGTCCGAAGGTTGTCTTCCCCCACAATAGTGGGATGCGGCCAATAGAGAAATTGAAATGCCAAATCTTCGTAAGTGACGGATGTTCCGCATACGCGTTGGTCAAAACGACTGGGCGTGATAGCTGCCGTCTGATTTCCTTGGCGTTCCCAAAGCTCGGCGGTCTTGTTTCCCAATTTCAAAATCAAAGCTTGGTCAGGATTGAAAAATTGATAGCGAATGGTGTCTCCTTCCCAGATGATTTGAAAAGGGGTTGAGTTCCCCTTGTCACGAAGTTGAGCATTGAGGCTTCCTTGCTGACTTGCCTGTTGTTGGCGAACATTGCGGAGCAAGGCGTTGGGATCAGGGGGCGGCGGCCCGGAAGCCAGAGAAAAGGCGGACGTGAGAAAAAGCATCACGAATCCAGGAAAAAAGGCGCGCACTGTCATTAGCGTTAGGAATCAACAAATCCTATAAAATTTCCGAGGCTGTGTCCACATTTCAGGACTCCCCCACGAGCTTCGATCTGCAAATTATCTCGCCATCTACTTCAGTACTGTTAACAGAGCGCTCGGTGCAAATCGAACGACATCTCCTTTTTCTAATTAATCGCGAATGGACCAGTCCGACTATGGATTGGTTAATGGCGATTCTGACTAACTGGAGTTTTTGGATGCCCATCGTTTTAGGCATCGGCTTGCTCGTCGGAATTTTTGGTAAGCTCCGTATACGGGCAGCGCTTTTCTGCGCTGTTTGCTCTGTGGGAATTGCAGATGGGGTGGTGGTAGCGAACATAAAACATTCCGTTGGTCGTCCTCGACCCTATATGGTCTTGCAAGGAGTACGCGAAGTCGAATTAGCTCGCGTTAAGCCGCGTCTTCTGGCACTGACAAAGCCGTTGGAAATCGAATACTCCCATCCGTCTTTCGAGCGGCCGGTTTACGGTCCCTCATTTCCCTCAGCGCATGCAGCCAATAATTTTGCGGTTGCGGCGGTGTTCTTGTTGTTTTTTCGACGTTGGGGCTGGCTTTTGCTAGTTTCGGCAGCTCTGGTCAGTTATTCTCGCGTTTATGTGGGATCGCATTGGCCGTTGGATGTTTTGGCGGCTTCTTTTATTGGTGTTACCGTAGGATGCCTTCTCACTTTTGGCATCGAAGCAGCATGGAAGCGTTGGGCACCGCGTTTTTTTCCCCGATTGGCAAGCGGTCATCCCAGTCTTTTGACTGGTTCATAGTGATCACTGGCTACACCAAATTCTGGCTCCTTGACATAACGAGTGGGTCAGGAAAGTGGACCCGCATCCAAACAATAGCATAGTTCGTAGTTGGTGGTTTGTAGAGGCTCCACTTCAGTTGTTAGCCCGTGTTCAATTTGCAACTGAGAACCACGAGCTACCAACTAACAATTGTAGAGTTAGTGAAAGTAGGGGAGTTGCTGCGCTACCTTTTGAACAAGCGGTATGCCTTCAAGGAGTTCGCCGATCGAGTCCCACTTTCCTTCAATGAGCGCATTTCGCGCATGTTCAGGTAGGCTCCCTTGGAAAGTTTTATTGTCAATGGTTACTTTGCAGGAAGCGAGATCAACCGTGAATTTTAAAGGGGGATGCGCATGGGTTAGTTCAGCAAGCTCGTGGAGAGATTCTCTGCCGAGACAAATACAAGGCATTCCCAAGGTCGTCGAATTTCCAAAGAAAATTTCCGCGTAATTTTCTGCGAGGATTGCGCGAATACCGTGACGATAAAGCGCCTGTGGAGCATGTTCTCGAGAGCTTCCACAGCCAAAATTAGATCCGGTAATGAGAATACATGCTCCTTGATACTGGGGATCGTTTAACGGATGAGGCTTCAGGGCGCCTTCCAGAGTAAATCTTTCGTCATAGAAGGCATATTGCCCCAAATCATCAAACGTAACGCATTTTAAGAACCGCGCGGGAATAATACGGTCAGTATCAATATCATCACCAGGAACATTGACTGCAGTTCCGGTTACAGTGAGAATTTTTTGCAAGGCCATTTTTGGTAATAAAATCGGATGGATGTGAAAATTAATGTGTGGTCTTTTGCTCCGGATCAATGGATCGAAAAGACTGCACGTGCATCGCTAATCTCGCCTGTCACTGCAGCCGCAGCGACCATGAGAGGGCTCATAAGGATAGTCCTTCCCGTAGGACTGCCTTGTCTGCCTTTGAAATTTCGGTTACTCGAGCTAGCACAGAGCTGGTCGCCTTCGAGCTTGTCGGGATTCATTGCAAGACACATGGAACATCCCGCTCCACGCCACTCAAAACCTGCATTTCGAAAAATGTCAGCCAATCCCATTTTTTCAGCTATTGCCGCGACTCCTTGTGAGCCCGGGACGACAATCGCTTTCACCCCGAGTTTTACTTTGTGTCCCTTGAGATACCGAGCCACTTCTTGCAAATCTGTCAGTCGCCCATTCGTACAGCTACCAAGAAAGGCAACATCTACTTGGGTTCCTTTAATGGGTTGACCAGGTCTCAGATGCATGTGCCGCAATGCTTCCTCGGCTGTGTTCCGATCCTTAGCCGGTACCTCCTCCAAGGCGGGAATATTTTCCTCGATGAAAACGGCTTGCGCGGGATTAATACCCCAGGTGACGGTTGGAGAAATGTCTTCGGCTCGAAATGTGACAACGTCGTTGTACTGAGCATCGGGATCCGAAGCAAAGGATTTCCACCTTGTAACGGCCGCATCCCAATCCTGAGGTTTTGGTGCATAGGGCCGCCCTTTCAGGTACTCAAAAGTCGTGGCATCGGGATTCACATAGCCTACGCGAGCTCCACCTTCGATTGACATGTTACAGACAGTCATTCTTTCTTCCTGTGTAAAAGAATCAAGGGTGCTGCCACCATATTCATACGCGAATCCAATTCCGCCGTTTACCCCGAGTTTACGAATAATATGAAGAATTACGTCTTTGGCATAGACTCCGGATGTTAATTTGCCATTGACATTGATGCGACGTACTTTTGGTTTTTTCAGGGCAATCGTCTGAGTTGCCAAAACGTCTCTGACCTGACTCGTGCCAATACCAAAGGCAATCGCACCAAATGCACCGTGAGTGGAGGTATGAGAATCGCCACAAGCAATAGTGGTGCCGGGTTGAGTAATGCCTTGTTCGGGTCCCACAATGTGAACGATCCCTTGGTGTCCCGAGGAAATATCAAAAAATTTGATTCCAAATTCAGCGCAATTTGCTCGCAAAGCCTGCATCATTTCGGCAGCGAGAGGATCTGAAAAGGGCTCCGTGACCTTGTCGGTCGGGATGATATGATCCACGGTAGCAAAAGTACGTTGCGGATGGAGAACAGTCAGTTTGAGGTCGCGTAACATCCCAAAGGCCTGCGGACTCGTTACTTCGTGAATTAAATGCGTCCCAATAAGAAGTTGAGTCTGCTCATTCGACAATGTGCGTACAGTGTGCGCATCCCACACTTTATCTAATAAAGTTTTGCCCATAGCTGAACCTTAGAATAGTCTCCGCACCCTCTTTGTGCAAGCTGCGAGTGGTGTGCGATTGGTCGGATTTCAATTAAGGGAAAAACCGGAAATCGTACGCAAGTATTTGTCAATGATTATATTATATGTTGCTAGACAGGAAAAAAGTTCGATCTCCTCTACAAAGTAGGAATATTTGTCGGAGCTGAAATTGAATAGTCTTTTATTAGCTTGAGATCAGTCTTAGCGGCTGATGCGGCATCCAAATAAAGCAGATGAGGATCTTCCAGGAACTCGATCTTTTGTAAACCATCGATGGGTTGGCTGGATGCCTTGGCCAAGTCGAGAAGGCTGTGAATGGGATGTCCGTTCACTTGAGTCACAATAAGGTGATTCAGATCCTCAAATCCCATTGTGTTTTCCGATGGTAAGACTTCGCTTAAGAAAACGACTTTTCCATGAAATTTGGGAAGTTCCGTTTGATACTGATCAATGTACACGAGTCGTTGTGGAGCGCGTATTTTCCAATCAACTCCCCATTCCTGGAGATAAGGGCGTGATAATTCCATGAATACCAGACCACCGAGAATAAAATAACCAGGCTGCCGGTCTCGCACATATGCAGGGCTTAAGTTTTGTTCGACAGGAAGTGAATCTAACTTTGCGCTTTCGTCGTAAAAGTCTCCGTTCCGGAAAATTTTTAATTTCACTTCGTCACCCACTTGGTGCTTTGTGCTAATAAGATAGTTGAAGTTGATCTTTCCAAAATTAGAATCGTTAATATCTCCTTGTTCATCAATTGGCTGATCGTCTATGGCAAAGAGGATATCACCCCGTTGGAGCCCTGCCTTTGCGGCGGGTCCATTTTCTTCCACTTTGCAGATGTAAATTCCTCCGGATTGAGGTAGATGGAGCCACTGACGGAGTTGAGGATCGCGCGTGGAAGCGACGGTAAGACCTAAGCGGGGAACACTAACATGAGAGGAATTAAGAAACTGTTGAATGGCCTCGGCAGGAATCACATCGTAAGTTTGGCTTCGAGAGTCCACACGCATGATTAAACCAATCAATTTGCAGTTTCGAACCACCGGCAGAGTTGCATTGGCATCACCGCGCTCCTGAAGGGCCGCTGTGAACCGAAAGGCCAATAAATGGCTGGTTTCTGTAGGATATAACGTCACCGCAGCGCTTGTCAGACTTGCTTCCGTGGCGTTTAATTGGCCGTTTGACTCAAGTTGTAAAACGTAGACATTACTGCCGAGTTTCGCGGTAAGATCCAACTCAGCGGGAGCCGCCGGATTTTCGAACAAAGATTCGGGATGAAGCAAGGCAAGGTTATAATCATAATCAATTCGGACAACTTTTACAGGAGACCGGGCACCAGTCTGTGGATTCTCGATTTCCACATATGTGTGATTGGCTAATAGGTTAGCCGTTACTATGACGTTGCCATCCGCTAAGATCACTCCGAGGCCAGACCTAGTAAAAGGAGCAATCTTTGCCCACGGGTGCCGAAATTGATAGGGTTGAACTGTCGAAGTTACCTTAACAACATGTTGTTCCCAAAATGATTGCGACCGAAATCGCGGGGTACTGTTGTTAGCATAAAAGAAAGGCGCCGCAGCGGGAGGGATTGCGAAAGCCCGGCTGGTTAACCAACTTCCTGTAACTGCGAAAAGAACTAATGCAAGACGCAACCAAATCATAGATTATAATCCTTTGGAACCTGGTAGCGGCTGAAAATTCGTGAACGTGCCGCTAAAACTGCCTTGCGCTCCAAGACAATTGGACGAGCAGCGCCAATAGTTTCGATAACGTCAAAATCAGATGGTTTTGAAAACGCATCCGCCAGATCATTGAGGGATCGGATTTTTGTGCCATTAACACGATCGATGATGGCGTACCGGAATGCGCTCAAATGAGTGTTAATGGGGTCTGGCAAAATATTGCTGAGCACAATGATTTCGGGATGTTCCAGATAAAGGCCGTCATAAAGAAATTGGTCAAAGTAATAATTCAAACGCAGGTTGTCTGGGTTATGAGACACCATAAAATTTTGATTTGCTGGCTGAAAAATGAGACCTCCGTAAATAAAATAGCGGGGTTTCTGTCCATAGCTGTTTGCTTGTAGCTGAAACGGCCAGCGCTCGCGGAGCGGGACAACAACTCTCATCGGTTTTTTGTCGCGTAAAATGTCCAAACTGACCTGATCTCCCTGAAACTTTCGCTCTATAATTTCGGTCATTTCTAGGAAATTACCGTCCAGCTCCACAGAGCCGTTGTTACGGACCGGACGTCCATCGATTGAAAGTATCACGTCATTAGATCGTAAAAAACCATCCGCAGAGCCGCCTGCATAAACCGTGCTGATTATTACCCCACGATTGTTGTCCGGCAGACCCAATGCGCGGCGCATGGCGGGGCTGTAGAGCGGATAGTAAGTGATCGCGAGATCCATATACCCTTTGTATGTTCCGGACTGGATATCTTTGAGAAAACGATCGATGACCGGCGTCGGGATCATGTATCCAACATTTTGAGCAATATTCCCGCCATATCCTTGAAAAGCTACACCCACCACAGAGCAGTTCTGGATGACCGGCCCACCGCTATTTCCTGGATTAATGGCGGCATCAATTTGAATGGTCAGGTGTGAATCGATTCCTGAGTGGGCGTAAGTCTGAAAATCAATCCGCGAAACGATCCCTCGAGTGACTGAAAGTTTTTCTCCGCCTACAGGATAGCCATAGACGGTCACCGTAGACTCTATGGTAGGTATGACGCCTAGTTTTAGGGGAAGTGTGTTCCTAAAGAAAGCAGGATCTTCCGGGACCAAAAGCGCCAAATCACAATCATGGGCAATGTAGAGAACGCGAGCGGAAAAGGGTCGAGGATCTCCGTCTTTGGAAAGATTAATAAAACGGGCATCACTCACTACATGAGCATTTGTCAGAATACAGCGCTCGGCTACTCTGGGGGCGGTGATGACGAATCCCGTGCCGATACCTTCGCCAATTTCGCCGGGATTCCACGGCACTCGGTAGTCAGGGGCCTGGCTAGTGGTTTCTATACGAATAACACTTCGGCCGATCGGATCAGTTAAGGCACGTGCTTCCGGCTGGTTCAGACACAGCAAAATAGTAAAGAATGCGCAAAACAGAAAGCCCGCCGGAAATTTCATGAGTAACTGACGTTACGTTCTTTTAGAAGCTCTGGGAGCAAAAAAAGGCCATTCTCACCAACAAATGACTCTTTTTTGCGTAACATCACTGAGTAAAATGATCTAAAATACCCGAACCACCAGAACAACACAAACCTCTTTATCAAGCGGATAAAACAAGCTGCTCACCTCATGAGAGTTGCCAAAAATGGGCCCGTTTTATTGGGTGTGCGAGCCAGATTCCCAAGTCAGTTAATCATTGACAAATAGATGCACATAAATAACTTATAGAGCATGAAAAGATCGGCATTAATCCTTCTCGTGGCTATTTTGGCCTCATCTGCTGCAACAGTCTTCGGCCAGTGTGTCGATTGTCCTTGTAAAACAGAGAAAAAGACTCTCGGAAAATGTGTCAAATGCGGCTGTAAAGCCTGACGCGGCAGGCGCCATTTTGGGGCTTTAAGGTGATCGAGCTGGGTGAAGTTGTACTCCAGGGCATAGCGTATTCCTTACGAACAATATTTTTTAAATTTTTCAGAAATGCGCCAGGTTGTGTGATACATTACTAATGTACCGACACTCGGTATCTGAATCATTTAATAAATATAATAAAATGCCACTAGATAAAATTTCATCACAACGTCATCAGATCAATAACAGCAATTATAATTTTACCCGAAATAGGCCAAGCGGCGGATATGTAGGAATGCTGGCTCATGGAAGAATGATGTCTCATGGCCTGCAGCGTCGTACATATAATGTGGCGAGTACCGAAGGCAGCCCCAGCTTTACCGCGCCGACTCCAATTAATGAGGACGGTTATGAAATTACTCCGAGGTCTAAAACTCCAGAAATAGCCGGAGGAGTAGGGGCTCTACTTCTGCTAGGGATGGTCGGGGGATTGGCAATAAGACGTTACTATAACAATAAAGGCTCACATAACCTGCCACAAGCAGCGACTGCTGCAGGATTCCCAAGAGAGACCAGGGTGGGCCAAGGCGGAGGGGAAGCAGTGTAGCAAGTAGTCGGGCTCTTGGAGGAGTATCTTCTATTCTTTCGAAAGGAGTCTTTTGGGTATCGGAAACTACACCAGTATAAAACTCTTGCCTGAAAGGCTTTTTTCTCCAAAAGTCCATCGATAAGCGCCGAGCCGGCCTCCTTTTGCGACTCCGAAGTCGAGACAAGCAAGATTGGGGAGAAGGGGGGAGGCTGGCTTGGTAAACCCATAGTGACCGAAGAAAGTGGATGGAGCGGAGATGGGATAAGCGAGAAAGCTGGAGCGGAGGTCTTCCGGAAGCGGTTTATCAGGAAGAGACGATTCTTCTGGGTAACCAGCCTGTTTCCAGGTTAAATTACCAGTCATCCACCATTTGATTCGAAAAGATAAAGGGGTCTTTCTTAAGGTCATAGAGGCAGGGGCTGTGATTTTAATACCATTCATAAGAATTTTTAATGCCCTTGTTCTGGAGCTGGCGGTTTCTGTGAGATCAGAAAAAGTGATGTGATTTCCTAAAGGGGACTCGACTACAGTCCGGACAGCTTTTTCATGCCAACAGGCGTGCACGCAACGGATACCATGCGTTTCAAAACAAATGGGAAGAGTCATCAACCAATCAATGAGCTCGTTCCATTCTCCTATTCGAGAATGATATTCCGCGAGGGTCTTAGCTAACTGGGCCTCTATTTTCGCATGTTTGCTTGGGTTTGCCCGCACGGCGAGACCTCGTGCGTAAGCAATGGCATTATATTCGTGATTGCCTATAATGACGCGAGCTTCTCCAGCCATGTCCATGGCGCGGATGATGTGGACAGTTTTGCGGATTTCGGGTCCGCGGTTAATAAAATCACCGAGGAAAATCGCAAGTCTAGAGGGGTGACGATAAACGCCGTTTTTTTCGCGATATTCGAGTCGCTCAAGAAGAAGGCGTAACTTTTGGGCCTCTCCGTGAACGTCGCCGATAATATCGATTCCCAAATACTGGTCGGAGGAAGGCGGGCTCACCTCAAAAAAGCTATTGGCTCAGTTCCAGCATTCGCCGAATGGGCTGTTCCGCGCGGATGCGAACTGCTTCGGCGATTTCGATCTCGGGTTCGAGATTCAAGATGCAGTCGTATAATTTTTCCAGAGTATTCATTTTCATGAAGCGACAATCCGCGCAGGCGCAAGCTTCCGTAGGGCCGGGGATAAATAGTTTTTCTGGTATTTCGCGATGCAGACGGTGCAGCATGCCTGCCTCGGTCACAATAATAAAGCGCTTGGCCGGGCTGTTAGCACAATAGTGAATCATTTTCTCCGTCGAGCAAACGACATCCGCAAGCATTCGGACGGACTCAATACATTCGGGGTGGACCACCAATGCAGCATTAGGATATTTTTCCCGGATCTTTGTAATACTGTGATATGTGAACTCGACATGCACATAGCAAGAGCCTTGCCAAAGATCCATTTTTCGGCCTGTTTGCTGTATGACCCAAGCTCCTAAATTTTTATCCGGAACAAAGAGAATATTACGATCTCGTGGAACACTCTTAACGATTTTTATTGCATTCCCACTAGTACAAATGACATCGCTCAGTGCTTTGACCCCTGCGGAGCAATTGATATAAGCGATCACATAATAGTTCTGATCCGCATTCTGACGCAAAAATGCCTCCAATTGATCTGCGGGACATGATTCAGAAAGCGAACACCCGGCGTTTAAATCGGGGAGAACGACACGCTTGGACGGATTGATAATTTTTGCTGTTTCTCCCATGAAATGGACCCCACAAAAAGCGATGACTTCCGCATCGGTTTTAGCTGCTTGGTAGCTGAGCCCCAAAGAATCCCCGACAAAATCCGCGATTTCCTGGATCTCGGCGATCTGGTAATTATGAGCCAGGATGACCGCGCTGCGTTCCTTCTTAAGAGCAAGGATGTCTTGTACGATATCGGTGGAAATTACGGACATAGTATAGATTTATCGATCATGACTTCAGGATCAAGCGAGTCTCTTCTTATTTGCTCATTTGGCGTCATTTTCTAAAAAGACGCATCATGTATTTCTTATCTGATCGTAAGACGCTTAACAACCTCATCCAATGTAGCTTTATTAGAGATACTTAGAGTCCGAACGCCTTTACAGATACGGTTTGCCAGGCCGGCGAGGACCGCTCCCGGAGCCAGCTCTAAGAGGATATCACAATGCATCTGATTTACAAGATATTGCACGGATTCTGTCCAGCGTACGGTTCCGGTTACTTGCTCAGCCAATGTGCGTCTTATGCTCATGAGGTCGGATACCGCGACCGCATCCACATTGCAAACTACTGGTACGGAGGGGGGAAACAGTAAAATATTCTCCAACTCCTTGCGAAGGCTCGCGTAGGCTGGCTCCATCATGCGCGAGTGAAAAGCTCCCGCCACCTTTAACTCCACGGCTTTGCGAGCGCCGTATTCCTTTGCCAAAGAAACCGCCAGAGCTACCTTGGATTGTTCTCCGGAAATGACAATTTGACCCGGGCAATTGAGATTTGCCACATCTACGTCAGTAGCCGCCGCCAAATCACGAACTGAGGTCTCTTCGGCTCCAATGATCGCTGCCATACCCCCTGTAGTTTGCTCACATGCCTCTTGCATGAAAATAGCTCTTTGGGTCACCAGCTTCAGTCCGGTTTCGAAATCGAATGTGCCGGCAGCTGCATAAGCGGTGAATTCACCCAGGGAAAGTCCGGCGGCTGCACCAAACTGGAAACTGGGGAGAGCGCTCTTAAGTGCCGATAGAAGCGCCAAACCATGCACATACAGAGCTGGCTGACAAACTGCTGTTTTTGTCAATTCTTCTTCAGGACCATGAAACATGGTCTGGGTGAGGTCATATTTCAGAAACTCGTCTGCTTGCCGGAAGAGTTTCGAGGCGTCGGGAAAGGCTTCGTAAATGTCATGGCCCATGCCGACCGTTTGAGCCCCCTGACCTGCGAACATCAGTCCTATCTTCATGATTATTACCTGCTTTTGTATATTTGTTTAAACAGAAGAAATGGTGAGGTGATCTATTGCAAGGTGCTCCTCATGCACTTTCTTGCCACTAATTGCAACCTATCTTGTGAAGAAATGTTCCATTGACAGCCCATAGAGAAGAGTGATTTTTTCTCAAAATTCGAAATTTTTCGGAGTGTTGTTTGCATGACGATCATTGAAACGGAGAGGCTTCTCCTTCGGACCTGGAGGCAAAATGATGCAGAAGCCTATTTTCTGATTAACCAAGACCCACAGGTCATAGAATTTTTGCGGGGTTCGCTGACGATGCAACAAGTCCGCGATTTCATTCTTGCTGCAAATAAGCATCAATATGAGCTTGGATATACGTTATTTGCGGTGGAGCTCAAAGAATCCGAACAATTCATCGGATTCATTGGTCTTGCTCACACAGATTATTTTTTTCCGGAATATGGAACATCTGCGGTTGAAGTGGGTTGGCAATTAGGATCACAATATTGGAATAAAGGCTACGCAACAGAAGGTGCAAAAGCTTCTTTGGATTATGGATGGAATCAGGTTGGGCTCCACGAGATAATTGCTTTTACTGTGCCCGCTAACCGCCGCTCTCTCCGTGTGATGGACAAGATTGGGATGACAAGAGATTTGAACGGTGACTTTGCTCATCCAAAACTAGAGCCAGATCATCGACTCTCAAAACATGTACTTTACAGGATTCGGAAATTAGTTACTTAGAGCCTGTCCGAAAAGTTGTTAGAACGACAATAAGGGATAAAAAATAATTCGATTTGATAGCAGATAGAAGCTATAGTGCTAGTCTACGACACTAATTGTCTGAGATCCTTTGTGGACATTTGAGAAAAAGCTGCATCGGCGTCCAGGGTTCCGCTCATGAGGTCTCTTTTGGTTTGCTGCATGCGCAGGACGCGTTCTTCAATCGTGTCCCGAGCGATCAGTTTAATGGAAGTGACGGAACGTTTTTGGCCGATTCGGTGAGCGCGATCTGTTGCTTGATCTTCCACCGCTGGATTCCACCAGGGATCGAAATGAATCACAGTGTCTGCAGCGGTGAGATTTAGGCCAACTCCTCCCGCTTTCAAGCTCATCAAAAAGACGACAAGAGAAGGGTCTTCTTGAAACCTGCGAACGACTCCCTCGCGATCTCGCGTGGAGCCATCCAGTCGACAATAGGAAATTTTTTCCTCATCGAGTGCAGCGCCAATCAGGTCGAGCATGGAAGTAAATTGACTGAAGACGAGTACGCGATGCCCCCCATCCACAGCTTCTTGTAATAATTCAAGCAGAGCCAAAATTTTGGAAGAGGGAGTTTGTTCCTCCGGACGAATCAGTCTGAGATCGCAACAAAGCTGCCGTAAGCGCAGCAAAGCCGTAAGAATCCGCATCCGGGCGGCACCTGAAGCTGAACTTTCTGCGAGCGCATCGATTTCTTTTCGAGCAGCAATTTGAAAACCCGCGTAAGCCGCTTTTTGACTTGGAGTCAATTCCACCTCTACGATTTGTTCGATCTTTTCCGGAAGATCCTCCAAAACGTCACGCTTAAGCCGACGCAAAACGTAGGGTTGAATGCGTCTCGAAAGACGGCGTGCCACATCTTCTTTGTTACCTTCCAGGAGTGGGGTTTCGTAGCGATCCTTAAAATCCTGTCGTGACCCCAGGTAACCGGGAAGAAGGAAATCAAAGAGTGACCACAAGTCTCGGATGGAGTTTTCAATAGGGGTCCCAGTAAGAATGAACCGGCTTCTTGCCCGTAATGCGCATGCGGCTTTTGCGTTTTGGCTTTCCGGATTCTTAATATGCTGCGCTTCGTCTAAGACAACGGTGGAAAACGAGAGGTCTCGGTACCGGTCAATATCCCGGCGTAAAAGCGCATAGCTGGTGATTGCTAAGTCACAATCAGTGATTTGAGAAAATAGTGCCTCGCGATCCGGTCCATCCAGAGTCACCACTTTGAAGAGGGCGAGAAATTCCTTGGCTTCTCGCTTCCAATTCCAAACCAAGGAAGAGGGACACACTACAAGTGCGGGACCGCCCACGACTTCCAGCAGGGCAAGGGTCTGAACCGTTTTCCCAAGGCCCATCTCGTCCGCAAGGAGACCTCCGAGACCCGTCTTTGAATGCGATACGAGCCATTGTGCTCCTTGAACTTGGTAGGGACGCAGGCGCGCGCGGAGGGTTCCCAAAGCAATCAAAGACATATCAACCGGTACTGTTGATGGGGAAAGTCCGGACCATTCGGTCACGCTATTTTGAAGATAAGCCTGATGGAGTTTCGAAACCCGCCATAGGGAAGACTCTTGGACGGGATTACAGTCCCGAAGGACCTCTTCCATATCGCGCAGATGAGTTGCATTGGCCACCGCAATTTTTCCATTTTTCAGGCGAACGTAGGGACGGCTACCTAATAGCAGTCTTTGCATATCCGCCTGGGAAAAAACTGCTTCGTTTCCGGCTGTGTAATGAATGCGAACATCCAACCAATCGTCGTCCTTTTCACGGATGGCAAATCGCGGTTCGATAGGAACCAGATCCTGAGTGACATGGCGGAACCGTTCGCCTTCGATGACCTTCCATTGGCTTCGAAACTTAGGCAAAGCTGTCGCATAAAAATTGAGTATGGAATCTTCGCCACGAAGAACTGCTTTACTGTTACTATGCTCAAAGCCAGCAGCAAGGAGCTCCGCATAAACCTGGTTTTCCATTGGTGGATTGGACTTGTCGGGTTGTGAATAATGGAAATGGATACTCGCTTCCACATGACGAAGAGAGCCTTCCAGCCGCAATTCTATTTGAGGAATTTCGTCGGTTTTTTGCCGGGATGCTTGTGGAGTTTGAGAAGCGACGGGAGAAGGAGCGGGTGATACTGGAGAAAGAATTTGAAGACCCACCGCAACAGAATGCGCGCAAATAACTCCGCGGAGGCGAGAATCTTTACAGGGACACAAGTTCTCCACATCGATTGGATTTTTGATCCGTAAACCGGCTAAAAACTGTTTTCCTCCCTCCCGGATTTTACCTTTCAGGAGCGGTGGCACGTAAGTGGCTTCGCTGACGCGGCCAGCCGCACGAATTGCTCGTGCTTCTTGGAAGACTTTTGGCCCTCCCATGGCCATTAAGCTTTTTTCTGTGAGTTCCACCAGCTTCGCTGGTTTCTTTTAGGGGCCGGCAGCTAAAAATTAAAGTTTTTTCCAGCTACAAGTTCCTAAAAGAACCGGACGAAGTCGGTGATGCAGGTTGTCAAATAGAGGAAGACTTGCTATCCCAAATATTCATGCCCTCATTCGACGTTGTGAGCGAAGTCGATCGTCAGGAAATCGACAATGCGATGAATCAGGCTCGTAAGGAGCTTGCCTCTCGTTTTGATTTTAAAGGCACACAGGCTACTCTGGAACTAAATAAAGAAGGATCGATTCAACTTTCCGCAGAAGATGCTTCTCGCCTGAAGGGACTCCGAGAGATCGTAATTTCCAAACTAGCGAAGCGCAATATCGATCTTCGAAATATCGATGCTAAAGAACCGGCTATTTCTCCGTTAGGGCACGCGCGGCAAGAACTTGCAATCAAACAGGGATTGGATGGAGAGAAAGCCAAGGAGATTATTAAATCCATAAAGGGCTTGGGTTTAAAAGTCCAAGCGGCTCAGCAAGATCGACAGATCCGAGTGACAGGGACTAAGCGAGATGATCTCCAGAAAGCGATTGTGCATCTTCGCGCGCAAAATTTCGATGTTTCCTTGTCATTTAAAAACTTCAGAGACTAAGTAGCTTCCAGAAGCTCATTTTTGATTTTGTGAAGTGCTTCCAACGGGGAAGGTGCGCTGGTGATGGGGCGCCCAATGACTAACCAGTCAGCGCCAAGTTTTGCTGCTTCGAGCGGAGTCAGAATCCGTTTTTGGTCGTCATGAGCAGCCCACATGGGCCGGATTCCTGGGGTCACTATTTGCAGAGACTCGCCGAACTGCATTCTCAAAGGAACGATCTCTTTCGGGCTTGCTACGATACCGCTGAGGTGTTTCGCAGCGAGATCGGCAAGTCGAAGGACCTGGTCTTCCACGGAGCAATGGACGCCAATGGCATTGAGTGTGGAGACGTCACTGCTTGTCAATACACTGACGCCAAGCAAAACGATGGAAGATCCTTTGGCTGCTTGCGCAGCAGCCTGGAGCATTTCGGGCCCGCCGGAGAGATGAACAGTCAGTAGATCGACTCCGAGTGAGGCGGCGGCGGCAACAGCTTGTGCGACGGTGTTTGGAATGTCGTGAAACTTGAGGTCCAAAAAAATCTGCGCGGCGCCGCGTGTTTTAAGTTTCCGAATAATATCAGGGCCTTCACGAGTAAAAAGCTGTAAGCCCACTTTGAAACCATCTGCTTCCGTTGCCAGGCTTTCTGTTAATTGAAGTGCTTTCGGCGAGGAATCCACATCCAGGGCCACAATGATTTTTGCTTTTTTTGGATGATGCATTACTGGTGCAGTGTAATGATGAAAATGAAACTGTCTCCACCCGCGAAGATCAATCTTTCATTGCGGGTCTTGGGTCGACGAGCCGACGGTTACCATAAGGTCGAAACGCTAATTACCTATATTACTCTGGAAGATTCGCTTGAGTTGGAATTGATTCCCGGAGGAAAGGTGATGTTGGAGTGTAATGATCCGGCGCTTCCCGCCGATCACACAAATCTGGCCGTTATGGCTGCTCATGCTTATCTTCAAATGGCTGGTTCAAAATCCGGTGTGAGGATTGTTTTGGAGAAGCATATTCCCAGCGGTGCGGGTTTGGGTGGGGGGAGTAGCGATGCCGCATCGGTGCTTCTTGGTTTGGACGCTTTGCATGATGGCTGCATAGGTCGCTCGTCCTTGGCTTCAATCGCCGCTAAAATGGGGTCGGATGTTCCTTTTTTTCTGGGGCATGGTGCGGCGTGGTGCCGAGGCCGTGGAGAAATCTATGAGCCAGTCCATTTTTCCGGATTTGATCGGAGTGTTTTATTGCTCAAACCCGCTTTCCCTGTTTCAACGGGCTGGGCATACTCGCGTTGGAAAAGTGCGCAAAAAATCCCGGGACTTCCCTATGATCCACAGCCTTCGCCATGGGGAGATCTCCGCAATGATTTGGAAGTGCCGGTGTTTGAGAAATTTCCTTTGCTAGGGATTATAAAGCGTTGGTTGCTGAAACGTTCCGAAGTGGAAATTGCCCTGATGTCCGGGTCTGGTTCCGCTGTTTTTGCGATTCTGCGGGACGATAAAGTTTCGGATCATTTAATAGATCAGATCCGTTCCATATTTGGATTTCAGACTTGGGTTTCCGTTTGTAAGACGCAATTTACACGGATTTAAGGTCAAAACAGTCAAGTAGTTGTCGATGCGGCGATGTCCTCAAATGGGAATTGGAGATTTTGGAAAAAGGTGGCACAATATATAAGTGGTGTTGGGAGGTGGAAGGGTAGAGCTTTGTTTTCAAACGAGTCTTCTGTCAAAAACCTCTTGTCCTAATCAAGAATCCGGCGATGCCGGGCTGACAGCCGCGTGATGCAAGAGCTGTTGGGCACGCTTTATTTGAGCTGGGTCTGAGAGCTTTTGGCCATCTCGGCCGAGCAGGTAAAATGAATCCATGGCCACATCCATTTCTGTGGTGATTCGGGAAAGCTCGATAAAAATCCCTTCTTTTCCCAATGCGCGCAGGAGATCGTAAAGGAGACCGAGGCGATCTGGTGTTTGAATATCTATCAGAGTATAGAAGGGATGAGAAGAATTGTTGACTGCGATCCGAACGGGGAGTTCCGCTTCCTGTGAGAGATGGTAAGCTCGCAAGCGTATTCCCTTTTTAATGAGTGGACGAAAATCAAAATCTTCGTAAAGGAGTGATTCTTGAAGACGAGTTTGGACTCGTTGGATGTCGCGTTGCTCCAGGACAGGTTGAAGATCGGTGCCGCAAACGCGAAAAATGTCCAAAACGAGGTTATCAGAACGGGTAAATACATCCGCGCTGAGAATGTTAATTTGCGCAGAAAGGAATGCACCGGCGATTCGCTCCAAAAGCCGGGGACGGTCCCAGCCGCAGACCCATACTTCGCTGTGACCATGCTCCGGCCGGGCGATCCATTTAAAAATGGCTGACACGCTGGCCTGGCCTTCGGCTCTCTGAAGATGATGAAAGAACTTCCGGAACAATCGAATATGAGCTACGATTTGCTGAGGCTCGAAGATGCGGAAATACCGCTCCGGCATGAAAGCAAAATGTCCTTCGATTTCCTCAGCATAACCGCCGCGCGTCAGCTTTTCGGAGACAGCTTGGCGAACGGCTTCAAGCCCCTGCTGTTTGGCTTCGAATGCTTCGGGACCCGCTTCCAAATATTTCAGCGTGTCTCGATAAAGTTGCCAAACCAGAGCTTCTTTCCAATCCGACCAACTTTGGTCGCTGGTGCCCATGCCATCGGCCAATGTCAAAAGCATTAATGCTTCAAGGATGGCTGGAGTATGGATGACTTTTGCGAATTCTTGAATGGTGGCGGTGTCATCGAGATTACGGGTTTGTGATGTGTGCGAAAGGGTGTAATGCGCGTTGACGAGGGTGACCAGCATTCGTCGGCGTTCCGGGGAGAGTTGAAAGCGTCTTGCGACTTGGGCGGCTAATTCCGCGCTGGCTTCCTCGTGATGCCGAGCGTCGGCAGCCTTGCCGGTGTCATGCAGAAGAATGGCAAGATAAAGGATCGAGGGATCTTCGATTTTCTGGAAAAGTGCTTGATATCCAGCCAGCTTTCGCAGGTCCGAAAACAGCACGCGATCTAACTTTTCGATGCAGACTAGAGTGTGCTCGTCGGCGGTATAGCGATGGTAGAATTCGTGCTGTACCAAGCAGGTAAGGTCGCCGAATTCCGGAATAAACTTTCCCAATGCACCCAAGTCGTGCATGAGACGCAAGATACGGCCGACTTCCCCTTTGCGAGAGAGGATGGCGAGAAAAATTTCTCGAGGTCCTTTTGCATATTGGAAAGTGCGGTTTATTAGGGAAATCCGATGGCGGATCAAATCGCGAAGCTCTTCGCTGAATTCTAATTGCCGTACTTGTGCGTGTTGAAAAACATGCATTAGTCGAGCTGGATTTTCATTAAAGACGGTTCGAGATTTCGGATAAATCAGCCCTCCGCGAGCGTTGAATCCATCAAAATGAATGATGCTTCTGCGAGTAAAAAGCGAAAGAAGTCCGCGATCCTCCGGAAGACCAGTCAATTTCATCCGAGCGAGTGCGGTCTGCGTAATCAAATGAATATTTCTCGCATTTTTATAATAATCGCGCATAAAGGCCTCGCTGCGACGCAGAATATTCTTTTGTGGATAATGGAAACTCGTTGCAGCCTGGCCTTGAAGCCGCAGGGTGAGCTGATCTTGAGGTCTGCCATTTAAATAATGCAGTTCCGTCCGAACGCGGAGTAAAAAATCGTAGCCCTTTTCAAGAAGACGGCGTTCTGAATTGCGTAAGATCCCTTTTTCAACCAGTTTGGCTGTGCTGGAAATACCCTCCTTAAAATAGCTATTCCAGAGCAGGTTGTGATAGTCGCGAAGTCCCCCGCATCCGGATTTGACATTGGGTTCCTGCATGAAGACGCTTGCGCCAAATTTATTGCGGAGATCGGTCTGCCTCGCTGCGCGCCAGGAAAAATATTCTGCTTCTCGCCCTAGTACGCACTGTTTTTCAAATTGAGTGATAAACTCGTTGAAAACCTTGCGGTCACCGGTCAAAAATCGACACTCCAATATGGAGGTTTTGATCACCAGATCCGCGTTTGCTTGCTCAATAGCTTGGGTAATGGATCGCACTGAGTGTCCGATCTTAAATCCTAGGTCCCACAATGTGACGAGTGTTCGGCCAATCACTTCTTCCCATTGGGGGAGGCTCTGCTGGCGCTGATGGATGAACATAATGTCCACATCACTAAAGGGATTCATTTCACGGCGGCCATATCCCCCGAAGGCCGCAATTGCCAAGCCTGCAAGCCGGGTTCCGGTTTGTACACAGATGACCTCCAAAAGTTCACGGATAAGCAGATCCATGAGGTCAGCACGTTGGCGAGCGATTTCTTTACCCCCGGCGCCGTCTTGGTGTTGAAGACGTAAGCGGTGATCCGCCACTTTACGGAATTTCTTGAATGTATCGAGGAAATTGGCACCCTGCCTCTTCACTTCAGAGGCGAGCTCTTTTGACATTGCTGTTAGCGTAGTTGCTTTAAAATTTTTTAACATACCACTATAGCATGACTCCTATAATATGAAGCAAGAACGGCCAACTTCTACGAACTACGAACCACCAACTACGAACTAATGTCTGGGCACGTGAATAATAATTTCGACGCGTCTATTAATTTGTTGTTGTTCGATGGTGCCTGAGGCGGGGGCAAGCAAGCGAGTTTTTCCATAACCTCTGGTTTCGATTCGTACGGGATTTATCCTCATCACTTGAACCAGCCACGCTTTTACAGCGTCTGCGCGTCGTAGGCTAAGATCCATATTATAGTGATCCGAGCCGAAACTATCGGTGTGTCCTTCGATGTTAAACGTTGCCTGAGGATTCCGTTGAATGAGCGTTCCTAGTTTGCGGAGACTTTCGACTGCTTGAGTGTGCAATTCCGCATGATCATAATCGAAAAGTAGGTCAGTCGGCATCAAAATAGGAGCCGTGTCGGATCTCAACGGCCCCGTTTGGGATAGCAAATCGTCGAGACTTGAAAAACCTTTCGGAACCGAACCTGGCCGACGACCCGCAGTCGCGAGCTCCGCCTCTCCACCTGCTTCATTAGGCTGAAGGAGTTGAGCGACAGGAGGTGCCGATGACTGTGGTTGAAAAAGCTGCTCTTGAAAGGAATCCAGCTTTTGATCCGCCTTGCGAACGCCTTCTGATATTAAGTGTTTAAGAGCCGGTTCCAGCGAGCTGCCAACCGTTCCCGGCTTTTCTTGAAGAAGCGCCGCATTGATTTTTGGCGGAGAAGTCGCGCTTTGTGACGGCAATGTTCCGATTTCCGGCTTGGGTTCCATTTTTTCCACGGGCAGCGCTAAGGGTTGCCTCAGGGGAGCCGCCTTTTGGACATTGTCCGCAGGCGCTAAATGCGATTCAGGTGGCTTAACCAGACGAAAAGGATGGACCGGTTGGGCAGGGGGGAGCGGCGGGATGATAGCTCCGTACCAGGAGATGCCACGAGTCCATAACAGGAAGGCAATATGAGCTAATAAGGAAATTATCAGGGCTAAAGGGAGCCAGCGGGAGAGCAGCGAAGCTCTGTTGACCATTCGACCGGTTGCTGTTTCATGGCGTTCCATTATAGCGTTTTTAATTTTAAATGAACAACATAGCACAATATGCACTATGAAATGAGAGTGCCCGATTCAAAAAAAACCGGAAGCGATGCCCCTTTTCATAAGGCAGATTGTGATAAAAGTATCTTTTCAAGAAGGGAATTCAATGTTTCATGCTTGGTTCCAGGGTACCCCAATCATGATAAAGAGATTTTGGCAACATATCGTAGGCCTTGCCAGGCGTCTGGTCAGCCTACATGACCCCCCCCATTCCATTGCGGGAGGAGTCGCCATCGGAATTTTTTTCGGTTTTTCACCCTTATTTGGGCTAAAGACTGTGTTGGCTTTGGTTATTGCATGGGCCGTTCGTTGTAGCCCGGTTTCAGCTGTGATCGCCGTTACTTTGCATGATCTTTTGCTCCCTCTTTATCCCATCGTTCTGACGCTCCAATATGATGTTGGATATTTTATTTATCATCATAAATTTCCGTCGCAATTAATTCTGCATCATGTGAAATTGGTGGATTTGTTTAAATGGACCACTTTTTTGACCGTCGGATGGCCTCTGTTATTGGGATCGACGATTTTCGGGCTGCCCCTCGCGGTCATTGCTTATTTTTTGACTCTCGAATTCGTAAAAAAGTACCGTCAACGGAGAGATGCCAAACATCCGGGCATTGACTCGTAGGAGGGGCACAAGTAATCCGTCACAATTGTATTTATGGAAAATGACATGAAAAAACTCCGAATTGGCCTCCCTTCGGGAAGTCTGATGGAGGCGACAATCCAGCTTTTTGCGAAGGCAGGCTTTATCATTTCCGGCTCCGTCCGGTCTTACCGTCCCCTCGTAAATGATTCCGAACTGGAAATTCGCATGCTGCGAGCGCAGGAAATTAGCCGTTATGTCGAGCACGGTTATTTGGATTGCGGGATCACAGGACGAGATTGGATGATCGAAAATAATTCCGAGGTAGTGGAGGTCGAATCCCTTCCATACAGTAAAGCAAGCTCAAGTCCTACCCGTTGGGTTTTGGCCGTACCCAATGATTCTTCGATTTGTTCCATTCATGATTTGGAGGGAAAACGTATTGCTACAGAAGCAGTTGGAATTACAAAAAGTTTCTTCAATAAACACAATGTCAGCGCTCATATTGAATTTTCATGGGGGGCTACTGAAGTAAAGGCACCCGATTTGGTGGATGCCATTGTCGAGATTACTGAAACAGGCTCTTCCCTCCGCGCTAATAATCTCCGGATTATTGACACTGTTTTAGAGTCCTATCCGGTTTTAATAGCCAACGAAGGTGCCTGGCGAGACGATTGGAGGCGCAAGAAGTTGCAATGCCTTGCTTTGCTGCTCAAAGGGGCGCTGGAAGCGCGGGATCTGGTGGGTGTAAAAATGAATCTTCCCGCAGCAAACTTAAAAAATTTGCTTGAGGCATTGCCCTCGCTAAGAAATCCTACAGTTTCGCCTCTGGCTCATACCGGCTGGGTTGCGGTGGAAACCGTGATTAAAGAAAGGGTGGTCCGCGAAATCCTTCCACAGTTAAAGGTACTTGGAGCAGAGGGAATTATAGAATATCCGCTAAATAAGGTCATCTATTAAAGTTAATGTTGCAATGGTCAGAGTGAAACGGATAGGGACGACGAAGAAATTTTCCTGAAAAGAGATCACATGGGTTCGCTTAAGAAGAAAAGAAAAAGTAAAATTGCCAAGCACAAGCGCCGCAAGCGCATGAAGCAAAACCGTCATAAGAAACGGTTGAGATATAAATCTTAATAGACTGCTTCCGTTTTCCTTTAGAAACCGCAAAAGGCAAATGGACCTCATTTGCAACTGCAAGCTCTTAACTCTACAGTTGGTAGTTTGTGGTTGGTAGAGGTTCGTGGTTCTCAGTTGCAAATTGAGCACGTGCTGACATCTACTCAGAGCTGAGAGTTTTTATCAGTTCTTGGGAGAGTGTCTGCGAATTTTTTTGGCTTGGTTCTTAAAAGTTAATGGTTGCTGGAAAGCAAGCTATCAACTTCTGCGAACCACCAACTACGAACTGACAACTGTAGTGCTACGGTTTCTATAGCATGACCCCTATAAAATGACCATGCCTTGTCGTTCTTTTTGCCTCGCTTGGCTCCCGCCAAGTCTCGCCCCTGTGAAGGGGGGGGGCTGTCCGGCAAAGCCGGACAGGCTACCCCAGCCGGTGTGTCTGGCATGAATAACAAACAGGAGGTGAAAATCCAAACCTAGGGCCCTGACAGAGGGAACCTAACACCGAAGAGGCAAGTGCATTGCAGTGGAGAACCACAGCCCAACCAGAGGGAAGCAAACGCTGGAAGGCCCGTGAGGGGATGTACGGTAGAAGCTATAGGTGCGTACGATAGTCGAACGAAAGTGAAGCGCCGTAAGGCGCATGCAGTGGACGAGCCAGCCGGCGGTGGCGAAATCCAAAATCTGTTGGGGACTGCATGTGTAGTGGCGACGACAAGAGTACGAAGTTTGTTAATTCTTACCCAGAGAGATCTGTTGGGCCGCGCCAGGCCAAAGCCTGGCGCAAACCCGTAGGACGAAAGAACGAAAGGCCAAAGGCCCAACAGAAGTCAGACAACTGCATAGTAGCAAGAAGGCTAGCGAAAGCTAGTCCCAACCCAGCGGCGAAAGCAAACTGGGGGAGCGAAGGCGGTTGCGGTCGAACGAATGTCAATGCAACTTGAACTGAAATTTGGAACAGCCGAAGAGGGGGTGCAAACTCCCAGCGACGGCGCAAGGGCGGAGCACCGAAGCTCGGCTCGAGCGTGCGCGCCGCCAATGCCAAAACTCAAGCCAGAGAAAGCAACGACAGCGACCATGGAAGAAGTAGAACGAAGATTAAAGGGGGCGTTTGAAACAGTAGCGAGCAACAAAGGAGCGCCTGGACCAGATCGGCAAAGCATAGAACAAGTGCGCAAGCACCTCAACGAGCTAATACCGAAATTGAGCCAAGCCCTGATAGAAGGAAACTACCGACCTGGAGAAATTCGGCGCGTGTGGATACCTAAAACAGGAGGAGGACAAAGGGGTCTAGGCATACCCAACGTGATAGACCGGGTGGTCCAAGAAGCAGTACGACAGGTTCTGGAACCAGAATACGAGCCGACCTTCCACCCTAACAGTCACGGATTTCGACCCCAACGAAGCTGCCACACAGCAATACGACAAGCACAAGAGTATATACAAGAGGGACGCGAATGGGTGGTAGACATCGACCTGGAGAACTTCTTCAACCGAGTAAACCATCAAAGACTGATGTCCAAACTCGCGCAGCGAGTAAAAGACAAAAGACTACTGCACCTGATTGGACAAATGCTCAAAGCGCGAATTGTAATGCCAGATGGCGTAGTGGTGAGCAACGACGAGGGGGTTCCGCAAGGTGGTCCCCTCAGCCCATTGCTCAGCAACATCGTGCTTGATGAACTCGATTGGGAGCTGCAAGCAAGAGGCCACCGCTTCGTACGTTATGCCGATGACGGTAACATCTACGTCAGAAGCGAACGAGCTGGGCAGCGCGTCATGGCCAGCGTGAGCAATTTCATTGAGAGGCGCTTGCGTCTCAAAGTGAATGCCAGCAAAAGTGCCGTGGCGCGGCCACAAGAACGCCACTTTCTAGGCTTTAGCCTACGGCGTAAGCCGTTAGACGGCAACGTAGAAGTGGGGTTGTCAAAGCGAACAAAAGAACGCATAGGCAACAAAATCCGGGAACTGACACCGAGAAATTGGGGAGGCACAACAAAAGCGTGCATCAACAAAATCAACGCCTACGTGACCGGATGGACAGGTTTCTTTGGCATCTGCACAGAGCAAATTGAGAAAACCTTGCAAGGGCTAGACGCCCATATCCGCAGACGACTGCGAGCAACGGAACTCAAACAATACAAGCGCAAACAAACTATCGCTCGTAAACTGATTCAGCTCGGGATTAGACCTAAGACTGCGTGGCGCAGCGTATACTCAGGATGTAAATCTTGGTGGGCGTTAAGTCACACTCCAGCAATAGACAGGGCACTGAAGAATTCCCTTTGGGATGCACGCGGGCTCAAGTCACTGCTACAACGGTATAGGGAGCATCCCGCACGCATGGCCGCTCAGAAGCCAATGCAATACGTATGGGCATTCTGAATAGTCGAGGTTGTAAAACCAACCATGGGAGTCATAACCCGCGGTTCCGAAGAGCCGTATGTGAACAGCACAAGTACGGTTCTGTGAGAGGAGCCCTCAGTGATGGGGGTTCCTACTCGATGTGTGTCTGGCATGAATAACAAACAGGAGGTGAAAATCCAAACCTAGGGCCCTGACAGAGGGAACCTAACACCGAAGAGGCAAGTGCATTGCAGTGGAGAACCACAGCCCAACCAGAGGGAAGCAAACGCTGGAAGGCCCGTGAGGGGATGTACGGTAGAAGCTATAGGTGCGTACGATAGTCGAACGAAAGTGAAGCGCCGTAAGGCGCATGCAGTGGACGAGCCAGCCGGCGGTGGCGAAATCCAAAATCTGTTGGGGACTGCATGTGTAGTGGCGACGACAAGAGTACGAAGTTTGTTAATTCTTACCCAGAGAGATCTGTTGGGCCGCGCCAGGCCAAAGCCTGGCGCAAACCCGTAGGACGAAAGAACGAAAGGCCAAAGGCCCAACAGAAGTCAGACAACTGCATAGTAGCAAGAAGGCTAGCGAAAGCTAGTCCCAACCCAGCGGCGAAAGCAAACTGGGGGAGCGAAGGCGGTTGCGGTCGAACGAATGTCAATGCAACTTGAACTGAAATTTGGAACAGCCGAAGAGGGGGTGCAAACTCCCAGCGACGGCGCAAGGGATCGAGTAGGAACCCTCATCACTGAGGGCTCCTCTCACAGAACCGTACTTGTGCTGTTCACATACGGCTCTTCGGAAACACGGGTTATGACCCCCATGGTTGGTATTACAACCTCGACTATTCAGAATGCCCATACGTATTGCATTGGCTTCTGAGCGGCCATGCGCGCAGGATGTTCCCTATACCGTTGTAGCAATGACTTGAGCCCGCGTGCATCCCAAAGGGAATTCTTCAGTACTCTGTCAACTGCTGTTGTGTGACTCAGCGCCCACCAGGACTTTCGTCCCGAGTAAATGCTGCGCCACGCGGTTTTGGGATTGATCCCGAGCCCAATCAGTTTACGAACGATGGTTCGTTTGCATTTGTATTGCTTGAGTTCCATTGCTCGCAGTCGCCTGCGAATGTGGGCGTCAAGTCCTTGCAGCGTCTTCTCGACTTGTTCTGTACAGATGCCAAAGAAGCCTGTCCATCCGATCACGTAGGCATTGATTTTGTTGATGCACGATTTTAAGGTGCCTCCCCAATTTCTCGGTGTCAGTTCTCGGATTTTGTTGTTTATGCGTTCTTTTGTTCGCTTTGACAACCTCACTTCTACGTTGCCCTCTAAGGGTTCACGTCGCAGGCTACAGCCCAGGAAGTGACGCTCTTGTGGCTGTGCCACGGCACTTTTGCTGAGGTTCACTTTGAGACGCAAGCGCCTTTCTATGAAGTTGCTCACGCTAGCCATGACACGCTGCCCAGCTCGTTCGCTTCTGACGTAGATGTTACCGTCATCGGCATAACGTACGAAGCGGTGGCCTCTTGCTTGCAGCTCCCAATCGAGTTCATCAAGCACGATGTTGCTGAGCAATGGGCTGAGGGGACCACCTTGCGGAACCCCCTCGTCGTTGCTCACCACTACGCCATCTGGCATTACAATTCGCGCTTTGAGCATTTGTCCAATCAGGTGCAGTAGTCTTTTGTCTTTTACTCGCTGCGCGAGTTTGGACATCAGTCTTTGATGGTTTACTCGGTTGAAGAAGTTCTCCAGGTCGATGTCTACCACCCATTCGCGTCCCTCTTGTATATACTCTTGTGCTTGTCGTATTGCTGTGTGGCAGCTTCGTTGGGGTCGAAATCCGTGACTGTTAGGGTGGAAGGTCGGCTCGTATTCTGGTTCCAGAACCTGTCGTACTGCTTCTTGGACCACCCGGTCTATCACGTTGGGTATGCCTAGACCCCTTTGTCCTCCTCCTGTTTTAGGTATCCACACGCGCCGAATTTCTCCAGGTCGGTAGTTTCCTTCTATCAGGGCTTGGCTCAATTTCGGTATTAGCTCGTTGAGGTGCTTGCGCACTTGTTCTATGCTTTGCCGATCTGGTCCAGGCGCTCCTTTGTTGCTCGCTACTGTTTCAAACGCCCCCTTTAATCTTCGTTCTACTTCTTCCATGGTCGCTGTCGTTGCTTTCTCTGGCTTGAGTTTTGGCATTGGCGGCGCGCACGCTCGAGCCGAGCTTCGGTGCTCCGGTGTGTCTGGCATGAATAACAAACAGGAGGTGAAAATCCAAACCTAGGGCCCTGACAGAGGGAACCTAACACCGAAGAGGCAAGTGCATTGCAGTGGAGAACCACAGCCCAACCAGAGGGAAGCAAACGCTGGAAGGCCCGTGAGGGGATGTACGGTAGAAGCTATAGGTGCGTACGATAGTCGAACGAAAGTGAAGCGCCGTAAGGCGCATGCAGTGGACGAGCCAGCCGGCGGTGGCGAAATCCAAAATCTGTTGGGGACTGCATGTGTAGTGGCGACGACAAGAGTACGAAGTTTGTTAATTCTTACTCAGAGAGATCTGTTGGGCCGCGCCAGGCCAAAGCCTGGCGCAAACCCGTAGGACGAAAGAACGAAAGGCCAAAGGCCCAACAGAAGTCAGACAACTGCATAGTAGCAAGAAGGCTAGTGTAGGTCGTCAAGCAGATTGCATATTATAAGCAGAAGTGGTAAAAGCTGCTAATGAGAGTAGCAGCAAGAATTAAACTTACGGAAAAAGAACGCAAGAAATTAGAAGAACTAAGAAGAGGAAGAAAGAATGCGGTGCGTGTACAGGAGAGGGCGGCCATAATATTGCTGGCAGCCGATGGATATGAAAACCAGGAGATAGCTGAAAAGTTAAAGCAAGACCCTGGGAAAGTTGGCCGCTGGCGGAAACGATATGCACAGCAAGGATTGGCAGGCATACTCAAGGACAAGACACGTCCGGGTCGCATTCCTCCTATTTCCCCCTCCATAAGGGCGCGTATTATTAAGCTTACAGTGAGCAAAAAGCCTGCTGGAGCCACACATTGGAGCCGGGAATCCATGGCGCGGGAAGTTAAAGTAAGTCCTTCAAGTATAGGACGCATTTGGGCAGCTAATGGATTGAAGCCACATCGGGTCAAAACTTTCAAGCTCTCCAAGGACAAACACTTCCAAGACAAACTCAATGATATCATAGGCCTTTATCTTTCCCCACCCGAGCATGCCATCGTATTCTCATGCGATGAAAAGAGTCAAATCCAAGCCTTAGATCGCACACAGCCAGGCCTTCCACTCAAGAAAGGGCGCTGCCAAACTTTGACCCACGATTATAAACGTAATGGGACAACAACCCTCTTTGCTGCGATGAACATAGCTGATGGACGCATAATCGGTACCTGTATGAATAAGCATCGACACCAGGAATGGCTGAAATTCCTACGACTAATTTCCAAAAGTACTCCTTCAGATCAAAAAATTCATATCATCTGCGACAACTATGCTACCCATAAGCATGAAAAGGTCCAGGCATGGCAGAGGCGCAACCCACGCTTCCATTTCCATTTTACCCCAACTAGCGCTTCTTGGCTTAATATGGTGGAACGCTTCTTCCGCGACCTCACCGTCAAAAGTCTTCGCCGGGGAGTCTTTCGCAGTCTCCATGAACTTACTACCGCTATTGAACAACACATTAGTATTCATAATGCAAATCCTAAACCCTTTATTTGGACTGCTACAGCTTCTGACATTCTCGAAAAGGTCAAACGCGGTCACAGAAAACTAAATAAAATGCAATCTGCTTGACGGTCTACACTAGCGAAAGCTAGTCCCAACCCAGCGGCGAAAGCAAACTGGGGGAGCGAAGGCGGTTGCGGTCGAACGAATGTCAATGCAACTTGAACTGAAATTTGGAACAGCCGAAGAGGGGGTGCAAACTCCCAGCGACGGCGCAAGGGCGGAGCACCGAAGCTCGGCTCGAGCGTGCGCGCCGCCAATGCCAAAACTCAAGCCAGAGAAAGCAACGACAGCGACCATGGAAGAAGTAGAACGAAGATTAAAGGGGGCGTTTGAAACAGTAGCGAGCAACAAAGGAGCGCCTGGACCAGATCGGCAAAGCATAGAACAAGTGCGCAAGCACCTCAACGAGCTAATACCGAAATTGAGCCAAGCCCTGATAGAAGGAAACTACCGACCTGGAGAAATTCGGCGCGTGTGGATACCTAAAACAGGAGGAGGACAAAGGGGTCTAGGCATACCCAACGTGATAGACCGGGTGGTCCAAGAAGCAGTACGACAGGTTCTGGAACCAGAATACGAGCCGACCTTCCACCCTAACAGTCACGGATTTCGACCCCAACGAAGCTGCCACACAGCAATACGACAAGCACAAGAGTATATACAAGAGGGACGCGAATGGGTGGTAGACATCGACCTGGAGAACTTCTTCAACCGAGTAAACCATCAAAGACTGATGTCCAAACTCGCGCAGCGAGTAAAAGACAAAAGACTACTGCACCTGATTGGACAAATGCTCAAAGCGCGAATTGTAATGCCAGATGGCGTAGTGGTGAGCAACGACGAGGGGGTTCCGCAAGGTGGTCCCCTCAGCCCATTGCTCAGCAACATCGTGCTTGATGAACTCGATTGGGAGCTGCAAGCAAGAGGCCACCGCTTCGTACGTTATGCCGATGACGGTAACATCTACGTCAGAAGCGAACGAGCTGGGCAGCGTGTCATGGCTAGCGTGAGCAACTTCATAGAAAGGCGCTTGCGTCTCAAAGTGAACCTCAGCAAAAGTGCCGTGGCACAGCCACAAGAGCGTCACTTCCTGGGCTGTAGCCTGCGACGTGAACCCTTAGAGGGCAACGTAGAAGTGAGGTTGTCAAAGCGAACAAAAGAACGCATAAACAACAAAATCCGAGAACTGACACCGAGAAATTGGGGAGGCACCTTAAAATCGTGCATCAACAAAATCAATGCCTACGTGATCGGATGGACAGGCTTCTTTGGCATCTGTACAGAACAAGTCGAGAAGACGCTGCAAGGACTTGACGCCCACATTCGCAGGCGACTGCGAGCAATGGAACTCAAGCAATACAAATGCAAACGAACCATCGTTCGTAAACTGATTGGGCTCGGGATCAATCCCAAAACCGCGTGGCGCAGCATTTACTCGGGACGAAAGTCCTGGTGGGCGCTGAGTCACACAACAGCAGTTGACAGAGTACTGAAGAATTCCCTTTGGGATGCACGCGGGCTCAAGTCATTGCTACAACGGTATAGGGAACATCCTGCGCGCATGGCCGCTCAGAAGCCAATGCAATACGTATGGGCATTCTGAATAGTCGAGGTTGTAATACCAACCATGGGGGTCATAACCCGTGTTTCCGAAGAGCCGTATGTGAACAGCACAAGTACGGTTCTGTGAGAGGAGCCCTCAGTGATGAGGGTTCCTACTCGATGCCTCTTTTTTACGCTCCGCCCTAATACCCAAGGAACCGATCCGATCCTCTTGCTACCTTTCAGCACTGCTCCCCCCCTGTTCCCCCTGAACGCCTGCCGCGGCGAGCGGTGCGGGGGTCTGGGGGCGGCACCAGCCCCCCTGCTAACTCTATTTTTTACCCACGAATTCTTTTATAGAGCCGATTAAAATAGCCTACCCAACCTCGAATTTTCTGATTGAGTGCGGCAACTCGTATCTCGGGTTCCGACGCGTTCCACTGACTGGTGGTTTGTTCGTGGATTTCTCTGAGCAGTCGTAGCACCGCTTTCTTGGACGGGCGGGTGCCAATGTGTGGCTTGCCTGCCTTTCCGTAAAACCGGCCTACGGTATAACCGAGGAAGTCAAAGGTCCCCCCTGGCACCCGAACGACGCGCGTCTTTTCCTGGTTGATGCTTAGTCCGATTCTCTGCATCACTTCTGTCATGGCCTGTAAGGCGAGGTTTCCCTTGCCGGGCCGACAGCAGATAACGAGGTCATCCGCGTAATTCACCGTAACCGAGTCGCATGCCTCCTGGTGTCCCAGTTTCTTCCATGCCAGCAGGAATCGGCGAAAGTAAACATTGGCTAGCAGGGGCGATATTACTCCGCCCTGTGGTGTGCCTCTGTGTGTATCTTTTGCCTGGGTCGTTCGCTGGATGGTTCCCCTTCCCATTCTTTCTTCTACCGGAGTCCTCAGCCAAAGTCGGATGACCGAGAGCACTTGTCCGTCGGTTATTCTCCGACTGAGGCTTTTCATGAGTTGTCCATGGGGGATGGTGTTGAAGTAGTCACGCAGGTCGGCGTCCACTACTTCCTGACGACCTTTCTGTTTTACTTGGTAGTATACTAAGCGAACGGCCGTCTTGCCATCCCGTCCCGGTCTGAAGCCCATCTGCTCTTCGCAGAGGTCAGCTTCAAAGATCGGACCCATGACGATCACCATTGCCATCTGGACTACTCGGTCTTTAACTGTTGGGATTCCCAACGGTCTCTGACTCCCGTTGCTTTTTGGTATCCACACTCGTAACAGGGGCTGCGAACGATATTCCTTCGCTTGCAGCTCCTGTTGGAGTTTTCCCAGCCACTGTTCCCATCCTTCTGTGTCGATTTTCTCGAAGGTTTCTCCGTCCACTCCCGCGCTTCCGCCATTGCGGCGGCATCGACGGTAGGCTTCCCAGAGCACATCTTCTCGGTAGACTTTATCCCACAGTGTGTAGAAGCGGTAGCTGGGTTCTGTCTTGGCTTTTGCTTGCAGTGATCTCTGTAGTTTCTCAACCGTTTCTTGTGCTGAAGTTCTTAGATGATTGGCATCAATCTTCATGGCTCTTACTATTTTGTTTCACTTTCCTGAGAACAGGGAGCCTTCCCTCCACTCGCGTTACCGAGCTTCTCGGGTACTACACTCCCATCCGTCATCTGTCGGAAGCGTTCCCTTCCCTTGCGGGCGGAACGTTGATTTTGGGTGCCCTTCCATTTTCTTTCCGGCAGACTTCCCTTGTTGCGTCCGTGTTCATTTCTCATACGTGCTGCCACCACTACCCCGGTGGAATCTCTGTTAGCGTTTCGCTCTGCTGCCAGTGACGGCGGCCTTCTCCGTTTTGATGGCGGATCGGCTTCCACCTTGCATCTTTCGAGGCCTGCTCGGTGTTCACTCTCGTTGCGGCCCGCATGGTTTGCTGACTCCGCTTATCGGAGCCTTTTCTGTGAGTACTTCAATTCATTTGTTACCTCCTGAACCGCTCCCAGTGCTTCTGGCTGGAGCGTTGTCGCCAGCCGGGAGTTTCACCCGGATAACTCGGACGCCTTCTTCAAGGCGTACACCAGAACCTTTGCGAAAACGGCATGAGACCCGTGGCATTAGGAAGAAAAAACTGGCTCCACATAGGCAGCGAAAAAGCCGGACCTAAAATCGCCGCCATCCTCTCAGTATTTGAAACCTGCAAACGGCTTAAAATTAACATCCGCGAATACCTCAACGATGTTCTCCCTCAACTGGGAAAATGGATGAATACAAAAGTTGCTGAACTGACTCCGGATCGTTGGCTTGCTTCAAAAAATTCCTCCTGATTTTGCACGTCAATTTTTTCCCAGCATGTCCTTAGCCAGACGGATACCTCTAATCGACTCTAATCGACCCGAATTAGGTATCGTTATGATTGCTGGGGCGGAGAACAATAACAATAAAAATATATAAGATTTTTTGTTGAAAATATTATATTTTTTGGTAAACTTGACTCATGAAGATGATCACCAGAAGAAAAAGGGGCCGAAACGTCTGCATCTATCTTGATGCCCCTCTCTACTCATACTTTGAAAGGGAAGCAGAAGCTCGTAAATCAACCGTTCCTAAAGTCATCAAGGAACGCTTGGCCATTCAGCCATTGAGTCTCTTTGACCAAATTTCTGATCTTCTTGGCGATCTCGGTCCTGGAAGTAACTTGGGAGATTTGAGTGCCAACCCAAAGTACATGGAGAGTTTTGGACAAGATGTTCAACCGACCAAGCGGCGTAAATGAACACGATTATTGTCGATACTGGTCCTCTTGTTGCCTTGTGGGATACTTCTGATCAGCACCATCAATGGGCAGTCGAATCGTTAAAAGATTTAACTACTTCACTTCATACATGTGAATCCGTCTTGACTGAAGCATTTTTTCTTTTAGCCCGGGTTCCTAAAGGACGTAGAAATTTAATAGCGGCTTTACGAAAATCGGCCTTCATAAAATTGCTGTGGTATTTTGAGGAAGACAAAAATGCTGTTCTAGATCTTCTGGAAAAGTATCAGGATACCCCTGCATCTCTTGCTGATGCCTGTCTTGTATCTATGGCGGAAATGGTTAAAAATCCCCTGATCTGGACAACAGACAGTCACTTTAAAATTTACAGATTAAAAAACGGAAAGAAAATCCCTTTGATCATTTCGGATTATGAGTGACATACAACAGATTTTTACACAACGTCTCCGGCAAGCTCTCGTTATGGTGGTTGCGCCAAGTTGCGTTTAATTTTCTCAGTGTTGTAGGAAAATGCCGGCTTTGGTTAAAAAAATATGTTGATATTTCCCATTTGGTTAAATAGTTTATTTTTAACTAAACGGATGGAAACTGAGAATTTTTTAACCAAAGCAAACTTGGATTGGACGGAGAAGAATCAAAAAGGACTCTATCAATGTCTGTGTGCGGCGTATAATTTGACCGAAGAACTGATTTCCCCTTTGCAACACGCTGCTTTTGGAACACCAAATCAGCGTCATTTGCGTGGAGTTAGTCGCTGGGTATTTGTAGATTATAGTTTGGAGGAAGGCTGTAAACGGGGGCTGATCACTGATATCTACCCTGAATGGGCCCCTCTCGGTGGGTCTGAATATGGAGTGCATGTGTTGGAATTGAAGGGGAAGCATTCCTGTTTGTCTGCACATCATCTAAGCGCTCCAGACATTGCTCCAAGAGATTCCACCAAGAGACGCGAGAAACGAATTTTAAATCAAATTCAACCGACTTTCGATTTTCCTGAATTTAAGGAACCGACAGATGAAAGTTTGCTTCAAATTCTTTTGGTACACGGACACCAAAATCTAAATTTTGTATACCTGCGTGCTTATACAAATCCCAATATGGCGAATTCTTTTATCAGGCTGTCGGAGAATCTGACAACTCTCTATGGCGGGGATGTGGTAGAAGAAGAACAAGTTCGAGAAGTGGAAATTGGTGTGAAGGAATCTCTCCAGAAGCAGAACTACAAGAAGTTTCAAAAATGAAGAAACTGATTATACATCGCATTATTCAAGCCAGAGAACTGATGGGGTTTTCTAAGACGGAAGTTGCTGGTTTTTTGGACATCTCACCCTCAGCGGTGGCGCAATGGGAAAGTGGAGTGAAAAATCCTTCAATGGATAATCTGATACGACTCTCTTCTGTGCTGAAGACTCCTTTAGGGTTCTTCTTTAAACCAATTCCAAATGAGATACTCAGCACAAAGGGGCCCCTATCATTTCGTGCTATTACACATGCAAGGTTAGCTTCTGCCAGTCAAATTAAGCGTCGCTCTCAACGGTTCTCAGAACTTACGGCGGAAATATTTATTTGGTTAGATGAAATGCTCAAATTACCCGCTTTGAACCTTCCGGAAATGGAAATGCCAAAAGATGCCGGAGTTCAAGAAATCGATGAACTTGCCGCAGAGTTGCGAAGATTTTGGAATCTAGGACAAAGTCCGATTTTGAAACTCGGTGAATTGCTGGAAAGTAATGGAATTATCATCAATCGGATGTCTTTCGGCAACGAGAGATATGATGCTTTTTCACAAGTAATAGGTGGCAGATCTTATATTTTTCTCGGTGCCGACAAAAATGATCGCGCACGTGCTCGCTTTGATGCCTGCCATGAATTAGCACACCTTATCTTTCATCAATGTTTTTCTGAGTTAGAACTCAGCGATGCTGCCGAAGAGGTCGAAAAACAAGCCCATCAGTTTGCCAGCAGTTTTCTCTTACCAGTAGTTTCTTTCAGCCGTGAGATTGTTGACACTTCTCTGGAAGAATTTCTTCGGCTTAAACAAAAATGGGGGGTCTCTGTGCAGGCAATGCTGGTTTGGGCAAAAGAACACGAGATAATTGACATGGAGGAATACACCGCCTTGCAAAAGCAAGTTAGTAAACGAAAATGGCGACGGCCCAAAGGAGAAGCTTTAGATGGCTGTATTCCAGAAATACGACGATCCATTTTCCCAAAGGCTCTCCATACTTTGGAAGAAAATAATGTTGTTAAACAATGCGATATTCCTACAGAGCTTGAATTGCCTGTGAGTGTTTTAAGCCAAACCTTTGATGTTAATTTTGAAAAAATGGACCCTATTCAACTCAAAAAAATCATCCCTTTTAAAATGGCTGCCTAAAAAAAACTGTGGGTAAAAATTGGTTCAGGCAAATTAGCAAGGGTATGGTAAAGAGCAACTTCACGAGCATCAGCGGCACGAAACCCATAACTCCGTTTTAGAGTTAATTTCACCTTGGCGTTAAGCCCTTCAACGACACCGCTGGAATATTGGCCTTTAGCCTGAAAGTAATTTAAAAGAAGAGAGCGGTGAGAGGTGAGAGTACGGGCAACTTTTTTAAGAGGCTCCAGGTGACTTCGAGTAATTTTAGTGCACCAAGCATCCAGGAATTTAGCAGCCCAGGTAGGAGAGCGATAGGTCCAAAAGTGTTGGAAAGTTTCCACTAAGAGAAAGGCGCGCAGGGTGCGTAAAGCAGAGCCTCGAATTGCCCGCATGCCAGCACGTTGGCTCTTAGTCCAATTGCATCTTTTTTTTAGGAAAGCCCAGCGCATCTTTTTAAGCAAGGGATCCAGACCTGCCTGGGCACGGGCGCGGGTTTCCTCTCTGCGGATTTCATCGATAGCTTCGTTGAGTTTTTTAACGATGTGGAAGCGGTCAAGGATATGTAGGGCTTGTGGCAAATAATGGGCTGCTACCTTCAGATACGGTTTCCACATGTCGGAGCAAATAAAGCCGATGGCCGAACAAAACTCTTTGCCAAAAACCTCGAAGAATAGCTCAAAAGTTTTTTCAGTACGATCGCGCCCGACCCACAAAAGTCGTTTGCAGTGATCATCGATCTGGTAGACCAGTGTCCAAAACTTATCTTTTTTTCCGACATGGATTTCATCAACTCCAAGCGCCTTTACGCCGCTTAAATTCCGATGTTGAATGCCATAATCCACCACCCATTTTACCGAAGCGTATACATCGGCCCAGCCCACTCGGAAGACTCTGGCTACCTCGGCCCAGGAGAGCATGCGTGCCCATTGTGCCAGAAAGAGACGGAAGGCTTCGCTGTGCTGTATTTTTCCGCTAGCCCAAGGAAGTTCTTCTACTGTGGGACTCCCACAGTGTCGGCAGTCAATTCGCCGCGGTGTGTAGACTAGCCAGACCACGAAACCCCAAAGTGGCACAAAGCGCCAGCGCCGCTCTGCAAGTCTATCATATCCAGATCCTTTACGTTTGCATCCTGAGCATCTTCCCTGGCTGCCTTCTCTGGCACGTACTTCTGCTAAGATAACTCCCTTTTCTTTATCGTCCCATCCCACCGCATCATAGACAAATCCCTTGATCGGATGTACCCGCCTCATTACATTTTTAAGCGTTATATTTACCACAGAGGCTGGTTTATAGGTACCCATTTGGGTGCCGCCAGCCTCTTTTTTACGCTCCGCCCTAATACCCAAGGAACCGATCCGATCCTCTTGCTACCTTTCAGCACTGCTCCCCCCCTGTTCCCCCTGAACGCCTGCCGCGGCGAGCGGTGCGGGGGTCTGGGGGCGGCACCAGCCCCCCTGCTAACTCTATTTTTTACCCACGAATTCTTTTATAGAGCCCGTTTTTCATAAAACCTCCTCGAATCGTTCCAAGAGACGATCTAATTTGAATTCGATTCCCAAAAGAATTTGGTGAGTGACATCCTTCTCGCGGAGATCCGAAATTTTTTCTCGACCGGCAGCTTGCTCGATAATGATTTCAAACGTTTGAGCTTTGGTTTTGAGTTCAAACTTTTTTCGAAGCGCTTCCAAAAGTTGTTTCGATTCCGGAGTGACATCGAGAGCAAGTTGCACAGTGCCTACGGATTTTTTAGTGGTCTTTTTGGATGTCATTTCAAAAAAGTTTTCGGAAAAAGTTTTTGCAAAAAAATTTTGGTCTTTTGACAAAAAGCGAGCGAAAGCGAGTCGCCTCGGAACGCGCCTGACGCGTGGAGAGCGTTTTTGAGCGACAGCGAAAAAACACCGGCACTTTCGCCCCTAGGGCAAAGTGCTATCCGGCCATGACTTTCCCCTAGGAAAACGACTGTGATCCTGGGGAGAAAGGCATGGTTTGTAGGGTCCTCCGAATGGGATTCTTGGCCCGTCACCGATTGGTGGAAGGGGGTGTTCCAAAGGGTCTCCGGAGCCGCATCTAATGACGACTGACTATGTGATGATTTCGAAAAAAACTTGCTGTTGGACAACGCATTGTGCTTCATTTGCGGCTCACTTGAAGTTGTCTTGTGGCGGCTTTGGCACGGGAGGGGAAGGGCTGGAGCCGTCGCACAAGGAGCGGATCCCTCAACCCGCTCACACTCTGCCAGCCATTTCCCAATGATTTGGCTGAGATCTCGAAACCCTAACGCAGCATCTACGCACCATGCCCATACGTCACAAAGACCTCGAAGAAATAAATTTTGACCACGATGCTTACTCCAAAGATCGCCCGTTGGGTGTTTGGCGAGCGACTGTTGATCAAACGGTTTGGAGTAAAGGATCGAAGACGAGTTCGTCGCAAGGGGGGAAACGCGCCGGGATCCACCTCTATGTCCAACATGAAATTGGCCAAAAGATTTGGCTCTTTGTCCCCCTGCTGTCTGGCTTGGCATCCTTTGCAACGGCTGTGGAGTTGGTGGCTGGCGACATAATTGAGGTGGAAATTGCCTCTTCCAAATCCGGCCTTTCCATTGTGGAGAGACTCCGAAAAGTAGAGTCAAAACTTCAGCTACGAGGGAAATAGGAGCCCAATTCTCTCTGGTGTTCAGGACTTGATCCATAACACCTCCATTCTTTTAACAGCTCCTTGAGCTAAACTCGGGCGACTAAAATACCGCCATCGCGCCAAATAATGGCGATAGAGTTCGTTGTCGTAGCCACTGAGAACTACTGTTCCCTTTAGAGACGTTGCCAACTCCAAGAGCGTCGTATGATCCTGATAATCGAATTTATGACCATATTTTCCAGAGCCTCTGGTATGAGTGAGGTAAGGAGGGTCAAGGTAGAATAGCGTTTTAGGCGAATCCCATTTTGCTATCAGGTCCTTATAATCGCTTGTTTCTATGAACACACCACGCAGTCGATCTGTCCATTTTGGGAAATTGACTGGGAGATCCGCCCACTCTAAAGCCAGGGAACGACCATGCGACCTATGAGCTCTCCTGAACTGAGGCTGACGGAGATGTCCTCCAGGAGATTCAACTGAATAAGCCTGCCTGCCCAGTATAAGCATGCGTCGTGCATCTTCCAAAGGATCTGAAGATACTACCATGCATTCATCCAAATGCTGGTCAGTGAATGGAGTGTAATGAACCAACTCAGCCAACCGTTGACTGCTCTCACTATTCCTCAAAACAGTCATAAGATTGGTTACTCGACCATGGAGATCTCCGATAACTTCTGTTTTTGAGCGGGTTTTTCGTAGGAGAACGGAAGCGGATCCGCAGAAGGGCTCCACATAAATCTCGTGAAGGAGGAAGTGACTTATAATCCATGGTGCCAGCCTCCACTTTCCCCCTAAGTAACGTATAATCGGTTTCTTAGGACGAATCTCTGTCTCAAATAAGGTACTTTGGAGAGCTCTCATGCTAATGGACAATTGAAACTTGAGGGACTTGGAGTGGAAATTCGTCGTAGGTCCGGCCATTGAGCATGCGCCCATTTTTAGCCTTGCGGACTCCTCCCCACTGCTTGAAGAAAAACGGAACTTTGGATGCCTGGCATTGTTTCTGGATAGAGCGGACCCATTTTTCGTCCAAGGGCCTAGCTCCGAAACCGCTTTCTCCTCCCACAATTACCCAGTGGATATTTGCGAGATTAATTTTCTCGATGTCTTCAAGCAGAGGCTCTATGGACAAAAACGCTACCGACGGCTGCGCTTGTTGAAGAAGAGTGATCCGAGACAGACCATGTTTGCGATTTTCAACGCTCACACCCCACCAAATATGCGAAGCCTTGGCGACATCACCGAGTTTGGTACGCAATAGCTCGCTCATTCGATCGGCACGTTTTGTGAGAACTTGATAGGTATGCCAATTGGCAGTTAGCATCATCTGACAGACTTTCTCGATGTATTCATCGGGAACTCCTTCATGAAAAAGATCGCTCATGGAGTTCACAAAAATTCTGCGAGACCTTCTCCAGCGAAGCGGCTCTTCCAGTTTTTCCGGAACTAATCTTAAGTCGAATCCAAATTCAAACGGATGTCCTTTTATTCCCCGAAAGCGTTCTGCGAAGGTTTCTGCGTAGCAGTGTTTGCAGCCGGGACTGACCTTGGTGCATCCTCGAAGGGGGTTCCATGTGGCGTCTGTCCACTCAATTTTTGAAGAAGCGCTCATGGTGCTTTGAAAATGAATCGGGATTTTTTGGAGTTTCTTGGTTTTTCAACCGCTCCTCGGATACCGCGGGCTCGACGAAGCATTTCCTCGCCTTGGTGCTCTAACCAGTTGGCGGCATGGGCGATTTCCTTACGCGTCGCATATCGTGCCGCTTTGTACCCTCGTTGCCCTGTGATGATTCGGCCTCCACTTGCATTGGCTAGCATTCGCAGTCTTCGATCGCCGGCAAAAACAGACAGCCGCTTGGCACTGATCCAGTCCTGAAGAATTTCCAGAAGGGCTATGAAATTAGCCACCGAATCCACTTTTGGTTTCATAAAATGGCGCTCCTATCAGCGGCTGCAGAAAGCTTATGAACGAGGACGCAGATGGTAATCCGAAGAGGAATTGGTGTTACCATAATTTTATTCCTCCTTGACTTTGGCGTTGAGGTGTTAGGGATTTTACTTGGCCCATGATGGCTAAATACCGCGCGGAATCAGATCCCAGTGCCAGATTCTCTAGCCATTGCTGGCTTCTTATTTTATCGGCTGCTAATAACAATCCCATTTCCATCTCCAAGAGGATAATCTCGCTCGGGGATGGATGAATGCTCTTAATCTCGTTAATAGGATTCTTATGTCCCCGAGTACTTTGATTGAGGATGACAACAACAGACCTTGCTTGCTCAGCTGTAACAGAGGTCAAAAGCAGCATGGAATGTGGTATGCAACACGACTTAAAGACCATAAGAGGGGAATTTAGTTCCCTCTGAACCGCAACGAGTTGTTTTACAGACAGGCTATGTTTCTCGATTGCCTTCTTTAGTATAGCTCCCGATATCATCATGGGATGTGGAGGAATTCCTATTTCCTGGAGAACCCCAGCCGACATGCCCCACCAAAACCTCTTTCTTCGCGGCATTTCCTGAGAAGTATATCGCCTCAAATCTCGCTCAATTTGAGTCATAGGCACATCCTCGGAATGTTCTGATGATTTCGAAGAAGCCCTTGGCTCTGCTTCAGGAAGCAGAGATCTTCATTCCAGTCCTTGAGATTGGGACACTGGCGACAAAATCTTCCATAAGATCCGATCAGTCGTTTTGCAGCTAACTCTCCTGCACGGTCATTATCAAATGCCAGGGTTACCTTTTTTTCGTGCGCTTTAGCATAACGAAGTAATTCGTCTGGCATATGGATACCAGAGACACTTACAGCGGCAATGGAAGGATGTCTGGATTTTCTCAGACACCAGTAACTCAGAGCATCAATAGGAGCTTCAGTAATGACTATCGACTCGGCTTGAGACAAATCCCCCACCGTGAACCAAGCACTTTTTTTATCTCCCAGAGAGGGACGAAATGATGATTGATGTTTGGTATCCCGAAGGGTAGCCCCTTTTACATTTCCATCCGAATCAGTATGGAGAAATACCACCGAAGGATTGGGACAATGATCGTTGGAATAGATTTTTCCCTCGGTATAGAGCTGGTCTACCAATTGAAAATCAATGCAGCGCCGTTCAATCAGATACTGCCGAGCTATCTTCCATTGGGAATCATCTCGTCTTCCAAGTCGATCCACCAAAGATTCAAAACTCTCTCGCTTCTCTTCTGGAATTGGCTTTTGAGAAGCAGGGATCAGTACTTCCGGATGGGAATAACCAGGTGTCATAAACCTCGTTGCCAGACCTCTGACAGCCTCAGCAAAGGAAGCCCCTGTGAGATGCTTGACCAGATCGATGGCTCCGCCACCCCCGATTCCGGAGGCGTTATCAAACCAGCGCTCACCTCTCAGTACGATGTTATGCTGATCGGTTTTTGCTCTCCATGAACACCCCTCCCTTTGCAAGGAAACGCCATAGGCCTGCATCACCTCTGTGAGCGGGATATTGCGTACTTGGTTCGCTAAGTCGCAAAGAGCACTCACGGTCTGATCCTCCTGGATTTCTGTGAGCTGCGGAGTCGCTTGCATAAATGCGCTGAGCGAATGATATCCGCTCGCTGAAGCATTTCTTTGGCTTGATGTTCCAGCCAGTAGGCTGAATGTGCAATCTCCTCTTGAGTCGCATACCGTGCCGCCTTGTATCCTTTCTGGCCTGTAATAATGCGCCCCTCACTCGCATTTGCCATCGCACGCAAAGTGCGCTCATTTAACCAAGGGGCCAATTTTTTAGCCGTGATCCAGCCGTGCAGAGATTCTAATATCTCCACCAAATCGTCCACCGATTTGGGACATCGAGTCCCGTACATTTCACAATTTTTCAGACAGGACTTACGCAAAAAGGCCTAAAAACAGTGTGGGAAGAATTACTACAAAATAGAGGTAGCGTCCAGCTTGAGAAAGGATTGTAGAGAAGAAGGTATGAGAAGCTGCCCAAGCCTGCTTGATTATTGCCAGTACCTGTTGGTGAGCCCAATCAACTACACGCTGACAAATTTTGCCGAGCATACGGAAAACATGAGCCACGATGCAATCAACAGATTTCTCAGTAAGGAGAAGATAACGCCGCGTCTGATATGGGAGAACGTGCGCGGAGAGATTATCCCTGATGAAGAGTGCTGCGTGGTGTTCGATGACACGGTGATCGACAAGAATTTTTCGCATAAGATTGAACTGGTTCGCCGCCAGTATAGCGGTAACGCACACGGACTGATCAAAGGCATTGGAGTGGTGAACTGCGTGTACGTCAATCCGCGGACCAACGCATACTGGCTGATCGACTATCGAATTTACGATCCTGCTGGCGACGGAAAAACTAAACATGATCATGTACGGGACATGCTCAGCAACCTTGTACATCACAAAAAGCTGCTCTTTCGGCATGTCTTGGTGGATACCTGGTATGCTAAGCGTGATCTGATGCTCTTCATTGAATCGCTGGGAAAAACCTATTATTGTCCCTTAAGTGACAACCGTTTGGTGGATGATTCCGCAGCTCAACGGCCCTATCAGCGAGTGGACTCCTTAGAGTGGAATCAATCAGAACTCGCACATGGCAAGACAATCAAAATCAAGGGATTCCCCAAAGAACACAAAGTGAAACTGTTCCGGGTTGAGGTGTCAGAACACCGCACGGACTACGTGGTTACTAACGACCGAACTCAAGATTCTTCCAAGCTCACACTTGAGATGTGCGGCTTGCGCTGGAAGATTGAGCAGTTTCATCGTGAGGCTAAGCAGTTAACAGGAATTGAACGCTGCCAATGCAGAAAGGCTCGTATTCAGCGTAACCACATCGCTTCTGCTATCTTGGTCTGGGGCCGTTTAGCTCATATTGCCAGAGATAGCGCAAAAACTCTTTACCGCGTCAAACAAGGAATCCTCGATGATTTCCTTTTTCATCAACTCAAATTTCCTTCCCTTACCATGGCTTTTGCGTAAGTCCTGTCAGATTCTTCATGGCTGCTCCTCCCAAGCTTTCATGGCAGCGGCTATCTCAGCCCGAATACGTCGTCGTTCCTCCGGAGGTGTTGGCTGCCAGAACAAACCATGTTCCCGCAGCCACTTTTCGGCACGGTGAACCGTTGAAGATGCTTCCCAAATCTCTCCGCAATCTGTGGCATGCCCGTGGCACTGATGGAGCGCGCGCTCGAATGCATCCCGAATGCTTTCTTCCTTGTAGCCCTCTCGAAGTGCCCGGCTGACGTAACCGAATAGGATTCGTAAATCGGGTAGAACCTTGCAGTTATCCCAAAATTCATTGAGTAGCTTGCGTGAAACTTGCCAGGCCTTCCTGACAAGAGCGGCAGAATGCCGCGCAGGTTCTGGCAATCCATTAGCTTGCCGCGGTACCGAACTATAAGCGCCCTTCGGGTGCTTGTATTTGTTTATTCTCTTCTCCTTATTCTCTTTGGGTGAACTGTGGTTCACTAGGGTAGTGAACTGGAGTTCACCAGGGGGAGGTAGTTGCTCTACCCTAGTGAATTGTGGTTCACCAGGGGTAGTTGGGGGTAGTTCAGGAGGCTGTTCCTCTGGAACTTTTAGTGAGAAATTTCGATCACTTTCAGGCTGCATCCACTCGTGCCAGAGGAATTCATAAATGTTTGAGCGATGGCCTCGGTTAGTATCATTGGCGTGTGTGACTCGAATGAGTCGATGAGCACAAAGTTCCGCAATGAGTTGGATAACGTACCTGCGAGAGACATGAAGTTTCTCGGCAAGTGTGTTATAGGAGGGCCATGCTTTGCCCTCTCCTCCAGCAAAGAAAGTCAAATAGGCGTAGAGCTTTTTGGCCTTCTCAGACACCTCCACTCTCGCTTCCAACCATTGTGGTGTCCAAATTCCGTGGAAGACCCGATGAGGGTTGAAAACTGTTCCGGGTGAGAGTGTCGCTGCCATAAAAGGGGGTACCAGGTTAAGTGTTGGGTTCCGAAGCTGTCTGCTGGTGTTTCCAATTGCCGATAATAGGCGCCTTAACGCCGGTCTCGCGTTTCTCTTTTGAGAGCTCTTGGACGACAAATCCGTCATTGCCGTAGTTGTCGCGTCCTTCTTTGTTTTCAAAGAGGAGGAGGTTGAGATACTTGCCGTTCTTCCCTGGAAACAGAGATGACTGGTCTACTTTGTCGTTATTGATGCGGAGTTGGATCATGGATGTGGGTTGAGTTGGGCTGAGTCTTGGTTGGGAAATTCAGTTGTTCGTGTGGATTCCGCGGATATGATGGGCCCTCCGCAGCATCTCCTGGGCTTGATGTTCGAGCCAATTGGCGGCGTGTGTGATTTCCTCGGGCGTCGCATAACATGCCGCTTTGTAGCCGCGTTGTCCGGTGATGATGCGCCCTCCGCTTGCATTTGCCAGCGCTCGTAGTGTTCGATCATCCGCAAAACCAGACAGCCGCTTCGCAGTGATCCAGTCCTTCGCTGACTCCAAAAGAGCGATAAACCTATCTACCGGATCCAATCGGGGTTTCATAAGTCATCCGCCGATTTCAGCCGCCTTTTTCCGCATTTGATGAATCCGCCATTGAGCCCCACCACGTCTCTGGCGCAAGATAGCGAGCAGGCGTTTCGGAGCTTCTTTGGTGAAGACGTAGCCACAACTTCCTCCTACCGGTACCGCATCGAGTTCTGCGACATATCGCATGATCGTTGAGCGAGGTACTCCAGTTACGGCCATTAACTGTTTAGTGGTCATGTCGGTTTTTATTTCTTGGTTTTCCATTGTCCTTGACAGACTGAACGCAACAGGTTACTAAAACCTTTCCAAAAAAAATTCAACCTGCTTACTTATTGGACGTTTAGTTGCTGCTGCGGCTATTCGCACTCTTTGGACGAGGGTTCTTGGTAGCTTTACCGCGAAGAGCACGTTCTGTTGCTTCCGCGATGAGTCTGTAGTCGGACGGTGCGAGTTCAATTCTGCGTGTTGCATGGATCAGAGTTTCTTCAACAAATGCCGTGATTGTTAAACCACGAATTTTGGCGGCTTTTCTAATTTTTTGAGAAAGTTCCCTTGGAATGTAAAATCCAAGGACTTCTTTATCTGCAGAATGTTGATTCGGCATTAGTTAGGTTACTAAAACCCCTTTCGAAATTTGTCAATGCTTTTAAAAAAATTGACTATATGCATCAAAAAATAGTCAGACCCTTTTGAGGGAGATGTCAACAAGATTTTATCTTGTATATAATTTATAATAAGGATCTTACAGATATTAAAAATATCCAGAGCGGGCAGATACATGAATGATTTTTGCCTTAAAATGGGCCACAGCGGGCAACAAACGCAATTCTACAGAGTAATCCGATTGACTCTTAATCAATTGGTTGAAGGTTCGAGTCCTTCTCGGTGCACCAGCTCCCTACAGAGAAAGATTTCCTAAAATCCTCTGTTTATCGGATGTTACAGACATTCCGGGGGGGTCTTGGTATCGAGCACAGATAGGTAGGAATAGGTACTTGCAAGGAGTTCGAAATGTACTAAGTTATGTACCATGCATGCATCATCTCCCAGATACACAAGATCCTCAGGCCACCACTACCATTGAATTTCGAGGTAAAAAATACCGAATCTTTCGTCCGAAGCCAAATGGCAACTGGGCAATCCGTGTCAGACACTCCAGTTTAAATCCGAATGCAGCGATCAAAAGGCTCGGTACATCCGTACAAAATGTTGCAATAAAGAATGCGAAATTGTATCTGGAACGCCTCCTTTCCAATGATTGGGCTGCCCTTAATGCTTTGAAGAGCCGCTCTTCAGCTCCCACTATTGGAGAGATTATAGATGAATATCGCCGTGCATGTTCTGAATTGGAGCTACAATCAGTTACAATCAATGGCGGCATCAATGCCTTACTTCGAGTCATCTGCCTCGCTCGACAATGCGATAAGGAGAAGGCCAAGGAGACCCTCGTTACGTTGCTCAATTCTGACCTGATTGCTGCTTATTGGAAAGCCACGGGTACGGAAAATCGAAATACCGCAGCAAGTCGTTTGAACCAAGCCCAAGCAATTTTCAGCACTCGTGCCATGGAAATCTATCGTCGCAAATGGCGACAACTTCCAGATCTAACGGCATTTTCGAGTGCTCCCAAGTTGCGTCGGAGGTCAGTCGATCAAACCTTCAAAGACTCCGGTGCTGACGTAGCCGGACAGATGGAATGGGCAGCTCAGCAGATTCGGCAGACAGATCCGGATACTTACCGAGTTTATCTTCTGGCCGCAAGATTGGGACTGCGAGACAAGGAGATTGTCCACGTCCGAGGTAACTGGATTGAGGAACGTCGTGGTAAATGGGTGCTGGCGGTCATTGATCGGCCTAAGCAGTCGTTTCAGACCAAGGCAGGTGTAAACAGGTGGCTGGAACTTTCTCAGGAGCTGATCGATGAATTCTGCGAAGACATCGGCAAACCTCAATATCTCATCGCAGATGGCAAGCCTCCGACCACTCGTCAGAACGCTGTGTATCGCACAGCATCCGCATTTATTCGTCGTTATCTGCCTGCTCGCTCAAAGTCACTGCATGAATTGCGCAAGTATGCAGGTGCCCGAATTGCCACGGAACATGGCCTTTACGCTGCAAAAGAATTTCTTGGTCATACAACCGTCTCCACAACAGAAAAACACTATGCTGCTTATCTCAAAACGGTTTGCGCTGTTTCAGCGGTTCCTATTGTGGTTCCCGTTGGATAAGTTCGCACACTGTCCGCTGGTGCTATACCGGCAATTTGTACCGGCTTGTGCTTGGTGGGCGGGCATGGCTTCGAGAAATTGGGTAACGGCTTCGGCACTGCGACCTTCCACCATCAAAAGCAGCTCGTGGTTATCGGCGTCGAGGATGTTGGTCACGTAGCGATGTCCTTTTTTGGCGCTGGTTTCATCTATCATGATGCGACGTACTCCGCTCCACTCTTTGGCTTCATGGGCTTCGGTGACGTAGTGATCTATGACTCGCCACAGTCGCTTGTCTGTCTCTCCAAAGTGTTGGGAGGCCGCTGATACGCTCATCTCTCTACAGAGTATGAGGATCATCGCTTCACTCTAATCCCAGGGCTTGGCCAAATAGTATGTTCTCCTGCATATTGGATCATTCTACGGGAGTTTTTCTTTTTATTCCATTCCTTCCCGCCTCTCTGGGCGGGAACTAAAATCAGTTCCTCCCTAACGCCTGCCGCGGCGAGCGGCGCGCGGGTTTGGGGGGCGCGCAGCCACCCATTCTTACCCCACTCGTTATGTCGAGGAGCCCATCTTATTCCCATAGATATTACAGATGATGACAGGGAGATGCTGAATCTCGTAATTAATAATGCGAAACGATATTTTGCAAATCCAGACGTTTACGATCGAGCTTGGAAGGATGAGATTAGTGACGAAGAAGATCTGCCCATTACACATCGTCTCCAATATCGGATAATTGCTGGATCAAATTAGGCAATGCTGATTGTAGGGTGTCCCAGACTAGATCCAGATCAATATCAAAGTAGCCATGGGTGATTCGATTTCTCATTCCTCGCATTTTATGCCATGGTATTTCTGAATGGGCGTCTGCGAATTCAGGATAGCAATCCATGACCTTTGTGGCCGCTTCCCCAATGATGATAAGGTCCATAATAACCGCACGTTGTACACAACTGTTTTCTAGAAATTGGTCTTTATTTAAACCTTTGACAAACTAGCAAGCTTCCGTAGCTGCTTCTTGAATATGCTCAAGATAATCCCGGAGGCATCTTTCCTTCATATGGGCCGTGCTTCCGCAAGAACCTCCGCACGGAACTTGGGTGATAAATCTCCAGGGGTGCGCAGATCGACGCGTACCTCAAGTAATTTTTCGAGTTCAACCTGCAACCCGCCCAAATCAAACAGCGTGGCTCCCGGCATGGCATCTACCAGCAGGTCAAGGTCACTATTTTCCTGATCAGTTCCATGGAGAGTCGATCCGAAGACCCGAGGATTGGCAGTGTGAAAACGACCGGTCGCTTCGCGTATCGCATCGCGTATCGCATCGCGTTTGAGACGAAGAGCCATTGAGGGTTTCATGAGAAACCCCTAACACAAAGTCTCCGCCCCAGCAATCATAACGATGCCTAATTCGGGTCGATTCGTATAATTCTTGGTCGGTGGGCAATGCCATTTGTGAGGCAGCTAAACTCATTCCCTTATTTTAAAGGCTCTATAAAAGAATTCGTGGGTAAAAAATAGAGTTAGCAGGGGGGCTGGTGCCGCCCCCAGACCCCCGCACCGCTCGCCGCGGCAGGCGTTCAGGGGGAACAGGGGGGGAGCAGTGCTGAAAGGTAGCAAGAGGATCGGATCGGTTCCTTGGGTATTAGGGCGGAGCGTAAAAAAGAGGCTGGCGGCACCCAAATGGGTACCTATAAACCAGGGTTCTTCCGGAAAAATAGTGGATAACCCAGCCAAATTTCCACAATACAATTACCCCTCCTTGACTGACAGGCACGCACTATTTTTTTGTTGAGGAGCTTTTTTTTTAAAAAGGAGAAGCTAGAAAAAAGAGATGAAAGACAATGAGCTCTATCAGCAGATCCTGGGACTGAGAAAACCATGGGAAGTGAAGAGGGTAAAATTAGATATGGGAAAAAAGGAAGTGCAAGTGGAAATAGGATATCAAGAAGGGACGAACTGGGAAGTGGAGGGGGAACAGATAGGGAAGATCTATGATCATGCGCCAGTCAGGAAATGGCGGCATTTAGACAGCTGCCAATTTAGCACAGTATTGGAAGCGCGAGTACCGCGAGTAAAACTTCATGACGGCAGAGTACAGACCGTACCAGTACCTTGGGCACAAAAGAACAGCCGGTTTACTGAGCTCTTTGAATGTCTGGCGATCAAAGTACTTCAAGCCAGCGCCAGCGTGGAAGCAGCTTGCCAGCTATTAAGGATTGATTGGGATGCCGCACAGCGGATCATGGAACGGGCAGTAGAACGAGGCCTGGAGCGCCGAGAACTGGAGACATTGCCAGTAGTGGGGATGGATGAGAAAAGCTTTTTGCGGGGCCAGAGCTATGCCTCACTCCTCTATGATCTGAATGGGGAAAATCCACGTGTACTTGAAGTGGTCATGCAGCGAGATAGCCAAGCTGCTGAACTACTCTGGGAAACACTTCCTGAAGAAGCCCGTCAGAGTATCCAGGCTGTATGTTTGGATATGAGCGGCATCTACCGCGAAGTGGCTACTGAGATGGTACCACAGGCTAAAATCGTTCATGATAAATTCCATGTTTCCAAACACCTCAATGAGGCTGTGGATAAAGTGCGGCGACGGGAAAATAAAACTCTGAAAGCCAAGGGCGATCAACGACTCAAAGGAGCACGCCAGCTTTTTCTTTTTTCCCCAGAGAACCTTCCTCAAAAACATATTGAAGACTTTGAGCGGCTAAAAAACTCCGATCTGAAGGCAGCTCGTGCCTGGGCCATTAAGGAAAGTTTTCGCGCTTTTTGGAAATGCTGCTCTGTTTCTGAAGCTCAGGAGGTTTTCAAAAAATGGTATGCTTGGGCCACGAGATGCCAACTCCAAGAAATAAAAAAAGTAGCTAAAATGCTCAAAAACCATCTCGATGGACTGCTCAACTTCATGTCCTTCTCTATTACAAACGCCGTGGCTGAGGGCTTTAACTCTAAAATCCAATCGATCAAATCCGCTGCCAGAGGTTTTAAAAATTTCCTTAATTATCGGACTCGCATCCTTTTCTTTTGCGGTAAACTCAATCTTTTTCCGGCCATTTATCCATTATAATCCCGGAAGAACCTAAAATTACTCGAAGTCACCTGGAGCCTCTTAAAAAAGTTGCCCGTACTCTCACCTCTCACCGCTCTCTTCTTTTAAATTACTTTCAGGCTAAAGGCCAATATTCCAGCGGTGTCGTTGAAGGGCTTAACGCCAAGGTGAAATTAACTCTAAAACGGAGTTATGGGTTTCGTACCGCTGATGCTCGTGAAGTTGCTCTTTACCATACCCTTGCTAATTTGCCTGAACCAATTTTTACCCACAGTTTTTTTTAGGCAGCCGTTTTTTTGACCCACAAAATGCCACATCTCATCAAATTCCATTTCCTTGATATCACCTGATACTTTTGGGTCTGGCAAGGCACTCATTTCTTTTCGAACCCATCGGTAAATTAAAGCCGGAGAATGGCCAAAAATCTTTCCTAACATGTTAAAAGAGGCTTTCCCCAAGCTATACAAAAGGACACAAAGCGCCTTTTTAGCCGCAATTTTAGAATTCGTACGCTTATCTTGTGGGATAAAATTCAGCCCGCATTCTTTGCATTTATAGCGCTGATGTCCTCGCACTTTTCCGTTTTTGACTATGCTTTTCCCCTCACATTTTTTACACTTCATTGTTTCTTTTAATTTACTTGAGGGGAATACCTTCTGTCTCAAAAATCTATCCCTATGTCAATACTCTCCATATTTATTTTATTGGGAGTCAGATTGTTATGTTAAAAGAACCTTTCCATAAGTATGTTCGATTTCATCCGATTAGCCTGAAGGATCGGACGTGGCCGGATCGTATTTTGGAGCATCCTCCCATATGGTGCAGTGTCGATTTGCGAGATGGCAATCAGGCGTTGGCTGTCCCTATGAATGTAGGACAGAAACTGGAATTATTTCAGGCTTTGGTGAGCCGTGGCTTTAAACAAATCGAGATTGGGTTTCCCGCAGCATCAAACACCGAATATGCTTTTAACCGGCATCTGATTGAAGAAAACCGAATTCCAGAAGACGTGACTGTGCAGGTATTGGTCCAAGCTCGGGAAGATTTGATTGAACGTACTGTCCAATCGTTGAAAGGCGCAAAGAAAGTTATCATTCATCTTTATAACTCCATTTCTCCGGCACAGCGGCGAGTGGTTTTCGGTCTCGGAAAGCCGGAAATAATGAATCTTGCAGTACAAGGTACGCGTTGGATTCAGGAACGACTCAGTTCTTTACCCGGGACTGAGGTGGCGTTGCAATATTCGCCAGAGAGCTTTTCTTGTGCGGAGGTAGAATTTGCTCGGGACGTGTGCGAAGCAGTGATGGCCGAATGGCAGCCGACTTCTGAGAATAAAATCATTCTAAATTTACCCGCGACCGTAGAGATCAATATGCCTAATGTTTATGCGGATCAAATTGAATGGTTTTGCCGCAACATTAAAAACCGAGATGCCGCAATCATTAGCATTCACACACACAATGATCGTGGTTGCGGTGTAGCTGCTACTGAGCTGGCCTTATTAGCAGGGGCAGACCGTGTGGAAGGAACGCTTTTTGGAAATGGCGAGCGAACTGGAAATTTAGATATCGTAACAGTCGCTCTTAACTTATACATGCATGGCATTTCTCCCGGCCTGGATTTTGAGAATCTCAATGCATTAGTAAAGCTCTATGAACGTTGTACCGGAATGAGTGTGCCTCCTCGGCACCCTTACGCAGGTGAATTGGTATTTACTGCATTTAGCGGATCTCATCAGGACGCTATCAAAAAGGGCTTGGCGGAGTGGGAACATGGGGAGCGGCATTTATGGGACATCCCCTATCTCTCGGTAGATCCACGAGATCTAGGTCGAGAATATCGAGAAGTCATCCGTGTCAACAGCCAAAGCGGCAAAGGGGGCGTCGCCTTCTTACTGGAAAGCGAGTATGGTATCGAATTGCCAAAGGAAATACAGCGAGAATTTGGTCCTCTCGCTAACGATGTAGTAGATCGTCTCGGACGTGAAGTGACGGCGGCCGAACTGCGCGATATTTTTTATCGCGAATATGTTAACCGAAGTGATTCGTGGAAGTTAGAACATTTTCAAGCGGAAGAAATTGACGGACAATTTCAGTGTCGGGCAACAGTTTTGCACAACGGAAAGACATTGCAGCTCGCAGGAAAGGCGAATGGACCTATTGCAGCCTTTGTAACGGCTTTGATTAGTGCGGGCGCTCCACATTTGGAAGTGGCTGCCTATAAAGAGCATGCGCTGGATTTTGGTTCTGATGCCAGTGCCATTGCTTATATTCAGCTCCGGATTGGGGGGCGATCTGTTTGGGGTGCGGGAATCAATACAAATATTGAACTAGCCTCTATTCAAGCGATCATTAGCGCTCTGAATCGGTCTGCTTAAGTTGCGAAGGCATAGGATAGGCGTAATGCGTAGGGATGACGTAATTTTTACAGTCGCCTTTATTGATGGCACAGTTTTTTTTTGACTTGTGAATCAGTTTTCTTCGGCCGAAGCCGCTCTTTATGAAGCGCCTGCTTGGAATGATATCGAAGGCATATGGCGGCAAATCTACGGGAGTTTTCCTGAACAGGGCTTGAGTATCGAATGGCACGACTTTTTTAATGCAGAGGAATTGAATTGGGCTCAAAGCTTTCATCCTTGCAGCATGGAGATTTGCCTCAACTTTTGTGGTCAGGCATATTTACAACAGACTAAAACTCCTCGCTCTTTTGGCAACGAGCAAGTCGCCATTTATGCAACAGGGGAGGACCATACGATCAGGGCCTGGCGCCCTTCGGGTCATCAGCATCGATTTGTAACCTTCGAATTTTCGGCGGAATTTTTACGCGTCCAATTGGGAGGTGTGATCGGCTTTTTAAAGCCCGCTGTTTCTCGATTTTTAGAAAATCCCAGTCGTTTGGGAACGCTGCTTCATCTGGGTCAGATGCCTGTATATCTCTTGCATTTGCGGCTTCATCTTCTGAAACCTGCGGTGGTCGAGGCCGCACGAGACTTTTGGTACCAAAGTAAAATTATAGAGATACTTTCCTATTTATTCTTTGAGCCGAAGAAGCCTACGGAGCTTTTTTGCGAACGGTATCATCGGCTCAATCAGGAACGCTGTGAGCGCGTTCTTTTTCTTTTGGAACGGGATTTGGAGAATCCGCCTTCCTTAAATATGCTAGCCCAGGAGGTTCAATGCAGTGCATTTCATCTAAGTCGTATTTTTGTTCAACAAACTGGTTTCACTATTCCCGGTTACATCCGGCGCAAACGACTGGAAAAAGCTGGGGAACTGCTTCTGATCGGTAAAATGAGCATCACGGAAGTGGCAATAGCAGTGGGCTATTCAAGTATCAGTTCCTTTAATAAGGCCTTTGTAGAATATTTCGGTCGCTGCCCCGGTCTCTACCGTAACGGGAAATAATTAAGGTGTTTTGGTGAGACCCGGACACCAGCTACGCCACTTTTTTGAGCTACATGCCTCTAAAAGAACCTGACGAAGTTGGGCACTCGATGCTGCCACCGGCAGCATAAATTGTAGCTCAAAAAGATGTTTGTTTGCAATTTTTGCTTCTAAAAGAATCTGACGAAGTCAGCAAGAAAGAGCAAGCCGAGAGCAAGCACAAGGAAGCGCGAATTAGCCCGATTATATTAATACTGGATGGATGCAATTCATCCGATTTTTGTGTACGCCTCACTCCCTTTTTTTCCGAGTTCTCTCCGGGGTCTTTTGTGGGGTGGTTACAATGTCGTGGGGCCATACGCAAACACAAGACCCTCAATCTTCCGATGCACTGTCTTCCCAAACGGCAGGCAGCTCATCTCAAATCGGACATTCCGCTCCTCGAGGTGTGGACAATTTAAAAAAATTGGACGAGATCGTTGTGGTTGCCACACGGACTGCACAGCCAAAGAGTAAAATTCCTGTCTCCGTTTCGATCTATTCAGCACAAGATATTCTCAATGCTAATATTTCCACTCCAGAAGAATTGCTGCGTTATGAAGTAGGAGTGAGTGCCACACGGTCTGCGGGGGGAGGGGGGAGGAGTTTGCGGACCAGTACCGGAGTTCAGGATTACAATATCCGGGGTTTGGAGGGTAATCGGGTGCTACTGATTGAAGATGGTATCCGTGCGCCGGATATATTTTCCTTTCAAGGAAACGTTGCCGCTGGACGAGCGTTTTATGACTTCGACTCTCTCAAAAATATTGAATTGTATAAAAGTTCAGCGTCTGCGTTGTATGGCGGAGGAGCGATTGGCGGAGTGGTTTTATACACAACAAAGGATCCTTCTGATTTCTTAAGTCAAACTCGTAACCCATATTATTTTAGTTATAAACAATCTTTTGATAGTACGGATCTTTTCTGGGGAGAAACGGCGACCTTCGCGGCGCGTACCGGACCTATTGAATACTTATTGCTTTATACTCGGCGCGATGGTCAGGAGCAGAGCATTTCTGCTAGCACCGCCAAGTATGGACCAGCGGGAGCTAACCCACTCAGCTACTCTCAAAATAACCTCCTGGGCAAGATAGTTTATCATCTTAATGAGAAAAATCAGTTTCGTCTGACTGGTGAATATTTTAACTACCATGGAAATTCGGATTTGATTAGTGCGACTTATCCGATTCCAGCTATGAGAAATCTGGCAGTTGCCAGTGGTATGGAGACTAGGGATACCGCGAATCGTAGTCGTGCCAGCCTCGATTACCAATTTACAGGACAACCAGATCTCGACCTCTTCAAGAATATCCAAGCTTCGCTTTATTTTCAACAGACGGAATCCCAGCAAGACTCGATCCAAGAGCAGGATTTTTTGCCTAACAGAGTGGGACCATTTCGAGGACCCGATACCATCTATCGAAATGAATTTTATCGGACCTATATTTTTGGAGGGAATTTCCAGGCTACCCAATTGGCTCGTGCTTTCGCTTTCAATCATGAATGGACCTACGGCGGGGAAGTCTCTTATTTCATGCAGCGCCGCAATCTGAACGGGTATACTGTTGAGAAAGCAACCGGAGCCACCATCCCAAGAGATCGGACACAGAGCTATCCGCGCCAAGAAATTCCACCTAGCAACACTCTGCGGTTGGGTGTCTTCTTACAAGATCAAATCCAGCCGGAAGGAGCATCATGGCTCATGCTTACGCCTGCTGTTCGCTTTGATTATTACTCGTTAGCCGCTCGCAATTCGGAGGATTATCTTCGCGCCAGTAATGGCATTTCAGCAGTATCTTATCAGAAATTTTCAGTAACACCAAGCCTCTCCACTCTCATTCAAGCGACACGAGAGCTTACTTTTTACGCAAACTTTTCGGAGGGATTTCGTAATCCTAATACGGAAGACTTAAATGCCACATTTACTAATCCGATTTACGGCTATAAAGTGATACCCAATCCCTCTCTTAAGCCAGAACAGAGTTATGATTTTGAAGTTGGAACGCGCGGAAATTACAGACTCTTTAAATTTTCGTTTTCCGGATTTTATCACTACTATAATAATTTTATTGAAGATCAGGTCCTTGTAAAGGAAACCAGTCGCGGCCAAGTTTATCAATCCAGAAATATTACAAATGCTGAAATTTATGGTGTGGAAGGCAAAGTTGAGCTTCCATTAGGAAATTATGTTTCCTATTTGGAAGGCTGGAAAATTTTAAGCATATGTGCTTATACAGTTGGAAATAATCTCGATGCTCGCCAACCTCTACTCACAATTGATCCGTTTAAGATAGTCAATACCCTTCGTTATGAGGCGCCTAATCAAAAATGGAATGTCGATCTTGTGGGGACCTGGGTGAGCACACAAACACGGACTCCAGCAGGTCAGATTTCCTTTGTGTCTCCTTCTTACTACACCATCGACCTCGTTGGAAGATGCCGTTTCAATCAAAATGCCTTACTAACAGTCGGGATCTATAACCTGACAAACCAAACGTATTGGTTATACCAAAATATGGCCAGACCGGAGATTGCGAGCACATTCGACTCTGGTGGCGTTGCTCGTTACTCTGAGCCCGGAATTAATGTCCGAGTCAGCTTTTCTGTTACATTTTAATTATGACTACTCAAATCACCGATCTTAAGGTTCGCTGGAACGATCTCCTGCTAAAACATCCTAGGCTGCGAATTCGCGATGCAGCGGATGAGTTAAAAGTGAGCGAAGCTGAGCTATTAGCCACTGGTTGTGGCAAAATGGTAACCCGATTAGAAGGAAATTGGAACGAGCTCCTCCAGGAATTTCCACGCTTAGGCGAGGTGAAATGTCTGACACGAAATCAGGCTGCGGTACATGAACGTCTTGGTACCTTTATTCCTCCGATTTCATTCTTTGGCCAATTAGGGCAAACAACTGGTTCTGAAATTGATTTGCGTCTCTTTATGTCCCGTTGGAGGCACGGCTTTGCAGTGAGGCAGGTTGCCCAGAAGTGGGTCAGCTTTCAATTTTTTGACCAGCATGGAACCGCTGTTCATAAAGTTTATCTTACTGAGCATAGTTCTCTTGACGTATACGAAGAACTCAGGAAAGCCTTTTATTCTTCCGACCAATCTTATGTTCAGCAGGTGCTTCCTTTTGAAAAGGCGGTAATGGATTGTTCTGATGCAGAAATTGACATCAAAAATTTTCAGGAAGGATGGCTTGCAACCACGGACACTCACGAATTTCATAACTTGCTAAGAAAATTTCGGGTGGGCCGTCAGCAGGCGCTGCGATTGGCGCCAAAGGGTTACGCCAGGCAAGTGCAAGTTGCAGCCATTGAAAAAATGTTGAGAACGGTTGCTCTCCGGCAATTGCCGGTCATGGTTTTTGTTGGGAGTCCCGGTTGCCTTCAAATTCACACCGGAGCGATACGGAAAGTAAGACGAATTGACTCATGGCTAAATATTTTAGACCGGCGATTTTCATTTCACCTGAATGAAGCACTTGTTGCGTCCGCCTGGATAGTGAAGAAGCTTACCAAAGACGGTCCGGTGACTTCTCTTGAACTCTTTGACGTAGCAGGGGAGAATTTGACATTGTTTTTTGGCAAGCGAAAGCCGGGGCAAATGGAGGATCCCGCATGGCAGGTGATTTTGGAGTTATTGTAGGAGGTATCGTGAAACGACCGCTCGTAAAAATCGTGTTTTTCGGATGGTTATTCGCGTTTTCGGTGCTACAGGCGAAACCGCTTCGCATTATTGCCATTGGCGGACCAATTACAGAAATTGTCTGCGCTCTTGGAGCCGAAAAGGATCTTATCGGGGTGGATAGTTCCAGTACTTATCCGGCGTGTGTTACTAAACTTCCGCAGGTGGGTTATCAACGGAGTTTGTCTTCAGAAGGTATCCTGAGCTTGCGGCCCACACTTGTCCTTGCTTCGGAAGAAGCTGGGCCTCCTCGTGTAGTAGGACAGTTGAGAAACTCCGGCATTCCTTGGAAAACCATTCCTGTTGAAAATTCCGTGGAAGGCGTTAAGGCGAAAATTCGTGCGGTGGCTCGAGCTCTGGATTTGGAAGCACAAGGAGAAGCCCTGGTACGACGTCTGGAGGGAGACGTGAAAAAGGTTCTGGCAAAGCGGGTGTTAAGGGCAACGACAAAAAAAGTGATTTTCATTTTTGCTCATGGTGGAGGAAGTTTGCTAGCTGCGGGACAAGGTACTGCTGCAGATGCTATGATCACCTTAGCGGGGGGGGCTAATGCTATTTCCGGTTATATTGGCTATAAACCGCTGACCGCGGAAGCCGTTCTATTGACTTCGCCGGACATAATTCTTATTTCAAAGCAAGGGCTGGAAAGCGTGAGGGGGATTGAGGGTCTTTTAAGTCAACCCGGATTAGCTCAAACGCCTGCGGGCAAATCTCGTCACATCGTAACTATGGATGATCTCCTTTTGTTGGGGTTTGGTCCACGTTTGGGGGAAGTCCTTCAGCAGTTGATGTCCGTATTATAAACCGGCTTTCTTTGCTATGGATCTATTCCTTATTGAAAAACATTCGACTCCATTTGAGCAGCTTGAATCGACTGCCTCCTCGGAACATCTGAGAGCAAGTAATAAAAAAAGAAAGGTGATCTTTTTCTCTCTAGTGATGGGATTTGGGATGATTTTTTTTGCGGGACTCAGTTTTGGGGCAATATCAATCACTCCCTTTCAATGTTTGGCTATATTGGCTTCAAAGCTTGGTATGGTCTTGCCCGTAAATTATGAGGTCCAAGATGCCCTTGTCCTCTGTTCGATCCGCTTGCCGCGTGTATTAGCGGGGAGTCTGGTGGGTTCCGGTCTAGCTATAGCCGGAGCAGCGATGCAAGGACTTTTTCGTAATCCTTTGGCAGATGCCGGACTAGTGGGAGTTTCCAGTGGAGCTGCGGTTGGTGCCGCGCTATTCTTAGTTCTTGCTCCTCTATTTTCTGTGTCTGCCGAATTACTTCCGTGGGCGGCCTTTTGTGGGGCCTTGATGATTGCATGGTTGGTCCATTGGTTGGCACAGCAGGAAGGTAAGACCATGATTTCGATTCTGCTTCTGGCTGGCATTGCTATCAATTCATTATGCGGAGCGGGTATCGGGCTGCTGAGTTTCGTAGCTACGGACGCACAACTTCGGAATATCACATTCTGGATTTTGGGGAGTTTAGGAGGCATTACTTGGGGCTCTGTGGGGTGGCTGGCTTTTTTCATCCTTCCAGGCGCATGGGGCCTCATCAGTCAACAGCGTACTTTGAATGTTTTGCTATTAGGGGAAGCAGAAGCGAGTCATTTGGGTTTGTCTATCGAACGAAGTAAGTGCGTCATCCTCTTCTGTACGGCGTTGATTGTAGGTGCCTCCGTATCATTTACTGGTATGATTGGTTTTGTAGGATTGGTGGTGCCTCACTTGCTCCGGCTTGTGGTGGGAGCTGATCATCGCTTTCTGCTTCCAGGTTCGGCGATTCTAGGTGCTTTGTTGTTGGTTGCGGCTGACACAGTGGCTCGACTCGCTATTGTGCCAGCGGAGGTCCCTATCGGGATAGTGACCGCATTTTGCGGCGCGCCATTTTTCCTTTGGCTTCTAAAGAAAGCGGCCGTTTATGACTGACTGTTCCGCCAGCAACGGCTTTAAAGTACGGTCCATTACCCTCTATCGAAGCCGACAACGTATCTTAAGCGAAGTTTCTCTTACGGTGGCTTTGGGAGAATGCGTCGCGCTTGTTGGCCCTAATGGAGCCGGGAAATCATCTTTGTTAAAAATTTTTTCAGGCGATCTTGCGCCTCAAGCCGGAGAAGTTTCTCTTGATGAAATTCCTTTAGCAGCTTGGAATGGTCGAAAAATTGCACAACGACGTGCCGTATTGCCTCAACAATCGGAGCTTCTTTTTCCCTTATTAGTACGAGAAGTGGTTCAAATGGGGCGCTTCCCTCATCATTCCGGGAAACAGACGGATGAAAGAATTATTGAAGAAGCGATGCGTGCAACGGATATCGCGAAATTTCGGGATTGGCCCTATCATCGACTTTCCGGAGGTCAAAAACAGCGTGTCCAGCTTGCCCGGGTGCTCACGCAGGTGTGGCCGCAATCCTCAATAATCAGAGGATTTTTGCTTCTTGATGAACCTACTTCCAGCCTGGATCTAGCCCATCAACTCGCATTTTTGCGCACTGCGCGGCGTTTTGTGCAAGTAGGATTAGGAGTTCTTGTAGTACTTCACGATTTGAATTTGGCGATGCAATATGCGGATCGGGTCATGGTGCTACATCAAGGACATAACATTGCTTTGGGTGCTCCAGAGGAAGTCCTGCAACCCCAACTTGTTCGCGAAGTTTTTCGTGTGGAGATGCAAATATTTCGTGTGAAGCATCCCGTCCTCGTTCATGTCTGCCCATGAACAGTCCGGTTCATGGGATGAATCTGCAGCTTTTTTTTGGCTCTGTGGGCTACGAATAAGAAGCAATTCGAAACAGGCTCAGCACAAACGAGGAAAAGCAGGGATTTTTTTGGCCTCTAAGATAGAAGCATGATTCACTTATTTGTAAAAGGCGGCCCGATGATGTGGCCCATCCTGATACTTTCGGTTATTACATTAGGCACCGTAATCGAACGGCTGTTTTTTCTTATAGCGCAGAGGTATCGCCGGAATTCAGCGTTGGTGACTCATATTTTTGAATTAGTGGAACAAGGCCGAATGGAAGGGATGGCAATCCAAAGACTGGAAAATTCGCGGGATATGGTAGCGCGTATTCTTTTGAGTGGATTGCAACATCCTTATACTGGCCTCAGCGAAGCGATGCTCGAAAGTGCCAGCCTCGAATTAGATCGGTATCAGCGTGGAATTGCCGTTCTCGATACGGCTGTTACCTTGGGTCCATTGCTAGGGCTACTCGGTACTGTTATCGGCATGATGCAAGTTTTCGGGATGATTCCTGGTGGTGATTTAACAGGAAAGCAGGATGTGCTCGTTAGCGGTGTCGCCGAATGCCTTTTGGCGGTGATATTCGGATTAGCTGTCGCTATTTTTGCTATCGTTCCACTCAATTTCCTCAATGCGCAGTTAGAGAGGGTTCGGCGTCAGTTGGAGTCAGCGATGACACGGTTGGAACTTTTGATGGCTCAGCATGGGAAGTCTTAATATTAATATGGCTCGTCTTCCTTTATCGCCTGCAAAGAAACGTCTGCGGTTAGAAATCATTCCCTTCATTGATATTATGTTTTTTCTTTTGGTTACCTTTTTAATGGTTTCCATAAAATTGATGCCGAACAGTGGTATTGCTATCCGCTTGCCAACCGCGGCCACGTCTGATGCTCAGCCTCCTGGAACGGAAATTGATCTTAGTGTTACAGAAAATAATAGCCTCTTTTGGAATCAAGAAGAAATTGCGTATGAATTACTTCCCAGTCGGCTAAAATTGACACAAACAAATTCTTCTCGCGTACAGGTGTTCATTCGCGGCGATGAGAAAGCGAATTTTAAAAGCATTGTTCAGGTACTTGACATGGTACGCAGTGCGGGAATTACCGCGGTCACTATCGCCACGCAGGATAAATCTTCCCTCTCCTCGCAGAAACCATGAAATTGCTCCCGTGGCTGGTTTCCCTCCTAGTACATGGTTTGATCTTTTTTTTGGGAGGCGTTCGATTTCGCCAAACTATGGTGGAAGTGGCGTCGCCGCATAAGGGTATGGAAGTCCGATTGACGGCTGCATTCAATCAATCCACTCTTTTGAAGCCCTTGTCGTCGCCGTCGATTCCTACTTTTACTGCCCCTTCTTGTGCATACCAGCAGTTAGCTGCTGTTGCTTCGTCTTCTTCTCTTTCTCCGTCGCAGAGAGTCCTGCATTCTTTACCCAAAAATCTCTCTAACCAGAAAAACAAGGGTGTTTCAGAACACGCTCGCAAGAATGCCGTAAAAGAACCGTCTGCATCAGGTGCTGCGATTATGGAGAGAGCACCTGATTATCTCTGCAATCCTGCGCCGGTCTATCCTTCGGCTGCTCAAGAACAACGACAACAAGGATTGGTGATTTTGGATGTGATCGTTAGTGCCGATGGACGGCCGGAAGGCGTAAAAATTTTCTCGGGAAGTGGCTATTATTTACTCGACGAGGCGGCGAAGCAAGCCGTTCAAAATTACCGATTTCGACCTGCTCTGGTGAATGAAATGAAAGTCCGGAGTCATGTTCGAGTACCTATTCGCTTTCGTTTGGATGAATAAAGAAGCACATTACATCCCGAAACTATGAAAACTTTTGTTTTAGTTGCTTTAGTGATCTGTTTCTTTTTATTTCCTGTATACAGCGCGGAGCACAAAAATATCATTATTTTTGTCGCAGATGGATTGCGTGGCGGATCAGTCAATGCTCAGGATACGCCTGCTTTTGAACGGGTACGAATACAAGGAGTCCGTTTCGATAATAGCCATTCAATTTTTCCCACGGTGACGACAGCGAATGCGTCTGTTCTTGCGACCGGACATGGCCTAGGTGATACCGGAAATTTTTCCAACGAGCTTTATGTCGGATATCCTGTGTTTGATGGCCGGAAAATTCATGAGTCGGCTACTCAGGTCCCGGCTGTAAAGAAGGATATCCATCTTAAGGATTTTAATCTCCATTATGGAGGGAATTACTTGAGCGAAGTCTCCTTACTAGCATGGGCGAGGGAACACGGGTTCGCAACGGCGGCTATTGGAAAGATGGGCCCCACACTCATCCAAGATGTGCAACTAGCTCGGTTTGTTGGACAAACCAATGGTTCCACCATACCCACTGTTATTATTGACAGAGCAACCGGGCTTCCCAGTGGAGTTCCTCTTTCGCGTTCAATTGTGCAAGCGATGGAGCGCGAGGGATTACCTCTGCGTGTTCCTGATAATCCTAATGAAATCCAACCTCAGGTTGTATCGCAACGTTACTTTACCGATGTTTTTTTGAAAGTCATCTTGCCGCAATTTAAGAGATCAAAAAAACCTTTCGTCGCTATATATTGGTGTGTCGATCCGGATGCGTCGCAACACGATCAAAACGACAGTTTCAATCAGTTTTCGCCCGGAATTAATGGGCCCACATCCCTAGCGGGAATCAAAAATGCGGATGCAAATCTAAGCAAAATCCTTGCTCATCTCGATGCCGACGCCGAATTGGCAAAGTCGACGAATGTTATAGTCGTGGCAGACCATGGATTTTCGACAATCAGCAAAAAATGGCTCAACGCGGATCGCACTGAAGCGACCACCAGCTATTCTGCGGGATTTACCTATCGAGATGAAAAAGGTAAGGTCGTGACTGAAAAAGGTTCGCTGCCACTTGGCTTTTTCGCCATCGATCTTGCACATGCTTTGGGAATGCACCTTTTTGACCCTGATGGTGTCCCCATTCAGCAAAATAGAGTCTTTGTCTATCCCAGAGTGCATCCTCAAGGGACGGCGGCTGGACTACATCAATATCCGGTGCGGGGAAATGGATTGATTGGCAGAGGAGCTGCAGTCGTTGCTAGAAATTCGGGAGCAGATGTTGTTGTCGTTAGCAGCGGGGGATGTGCGTTAGTTTATCTGACAAAATCTCAGCCTGTATTAGTCCAACGGATTGCGGCGTTTCTTGCCACTCAAGACTATGTGGGAGGGATTTTTGTTAACAGAAAGCTATGTGGCGAATTACCGGGTGCTTTAGGCATTGATCAGATTCATCTTGCGGGTACGACGAAACTCCCGCTACCGGCGATAGTGGTTCCATTCCGGAATTTTGCTTCGGATGCAGCCCATCCGGCGCAAAGTCAAGTTTTGATTTCCGATACCACTGGCTCGGATGGGCAAGGTTCTCATGGAAGCTTTGGTCGCGGGGATACCTTTAACTTTATGGCGGCAATTGGGCCGGACTTTAAGAAGCGGTATGTAGACGTTGTTCCAGTCAGTAATATGGACATTCCGATTACTTGCGCCCGAATTCTCGGCCTGGATCTTCCTTCAATCGGACATCTACGAGGACGAGTGATCGAAGAGGCTCTGGTTGGGGGACCAAAGACTTTGCGTGTCACTTCTGGTACGCTAGTATCTCGACCAACTTCTTCGGGACTGACCACTCGGGCGATTTATCAGGATGTTGGAAAGCACCGTTATTTTGATGCGGCTGGATTTTCCGGACGGACGGTGGGAATCTCGGACTGAAATTGCGAAGCGCAATTTTCAGCCGATCTGTAATTTGGTTCTTTTCATTAAAGAGGAGAGTGTACTATTTTTGCAGTGTTTATAAAAATAGAAACAGCTCTTAAAGGAGGTAACCTGTTGAGGTAAACTGTTATGGAACTGCCTATTCAATTATTTCAAAATAACAAAGTTTGGGTCGAAGAAATGTTAAGAAAAGATTCGAAATTCTTTTCTAAATTGCTCGCCCAACAAACTCCGGAATATCTTTGGATTGGGTGTTCGGATAGCCGTGTTCCAGCGAATGAAATTATCGGGCTATTGCCCGGAGAGCTTTTCGTTCATAGGAATATTGCCAATGTAATTTACTATAATGATTTTAACAGTCTTTCCGTGCTCCAATATGCGGTGGATCATTTGAAGGTGAAGCATGTCATCGTATGTGGCCATTATGGTTGCGGAGGTGTCCTGGCTGCCATGCGTGATCTTCGGCTTGGGTTAGTGGACAATTGGTTAAGGAATATTCAAGATATTTACACATTTTATCAGAAGGAACTGGATAGTTTGGATATCGGACAACGAGAGGATCGACTTTGTGAAATCAATGTATTTGAGCAAGTTTGTCACCTTCAGAAGACTACAATCGTACAGGATGCCTGGAAACGAGGACAGGAGCTTTCGCTCCACGGCTGTATCTATTCGATTGCTAATGGATTGATGCGTGATTTGGACATGACGCTGAGTTCAATTGAAGAACCGGTGCCATCGAAACCTCCTCTGGCAAAATTAAAAATTTAGTACCGGTCTATTCCGGAAGAATATCCAAGATATCCCGCCGCCGCCCCACTTTGTTAGCAGTCCCATAGTATTGTTAATGGATCAAGCGTTCAAGAGCGGGGTCCGGGGCAGTGCCTAAATTGGTGGAAATGAGATAGTGCTTGCGCGCAAGTTCCTTGTTAGGAAGTTTCTGAGTTGAATAAAGCACTGCGAGATTAAAATGGGCTGTAGCGTAATTGGGATTGAGTTCTATAGCGGCTTTTAATTCTTTTTCGGCGTCCTCCAAGCGACCCATTTCTCCGTAGGCAATCCCTAGATAATTGTGAGCGGAAAAGTTTTGTGAATCTAATTTCACAGAATTTTGCAGGGTCTCAATTGCACTCTCAATTTGGGCGCATTTAAGTTGAAGGATGCCGAGGGTGGTTGTGACAAATGGATCGGTTGGATTTAGCGCAAGAGCTTTGCGAAGTGTGTGTTCCGCGGCGGTGTATTTTGACAATTGGATTTGCACTGTGCCTAAATTAGCAAGCAGCGAGACATTATTTGGATTTTTCTCCACAAGACGTTTGTAGAGAGTTTCGCAATCCGTAAATCTGCCTTCCTTAAACGCTAATTCAGCTTGTTTCGCCAGCGACTTTTGTTCTGGAGTGAGCGTAGGTTTAGCGGTTTTATCCGAGGTGAGTGGTGGCGCGGGGGTGGGTATGGCAACAGGGAAATTGTTTGTAGGGGATTGGGGGGGGGCGCCGTCTTTTTTGAGAGCGGTCATCGAAGCATTTAGAGAATGGGAATCGGTATTATTGGAGGTAGTAAGAACAGAATCTTTGGAGTTCAGTTCCGTCATCTGCTGATTGTTAGTTTCAGATTGATCTCGTTGCAGCTTTTCGATTTTTTCTTTATTTTTGACAAGTTGTGTCGAAAGCAAAGAATTCTGCGCGGAGAGTTTTTTAATCTCTGCTTCCGCATTCTGAACGCGGGTGTTTGCTTGCTCAATTGCCGTTTGGTTACTTGCAAGTTTCTGAGAGAGATCAGAATTTTTTGCTGAAAGCTCTTTGTTTGTATTTTTAAGTTCCTCGACAACCTTGGTGTTATCTTTAATCCGCTTGAGTTTGTTTTGGACGGCGTATTCCGATTTATATAAACTTAAGCGATCCTTTGTAAGGCTTTCCCGAATCTTATCTGACTCTCCAATGTATGCCGCGGCTCTGTTTAGTTTGCTCAGCAACTGTTCATTTTCTTCGGCGAGGACGCTATTATCCCCATCCAGAGCATCAATCCGTTTTTGGAGGTTGGCGAGTCGCGTTTTGTAACTCTCCTGGAGTCGGGCCATGCGTTCCGCTTGTTCTCGCGCAATGCCAGCAGCGCCTTGGGCTTCGGAATTCTGCGATTTTGCCTCGATCAAAGAAACTTTGATTTTATCAATTTCCACCAGAGCGGATTGCTTTTCTGCCTGAGCTGTTGTTATCGCGGCATTCAAACGTTGATTTTCTTGAAAGGCTTGATTTAGCTGCAAACGCAGGGTTTTCACCTCAGATCGGGGAGAATTCATGGCACCAGCATCTTGAGAGGCAGAAAGGGAATTCCCAAGCGGCGGCGTGATGCTGAGACTTGGGGTATCATTCAATGTAATAATCTGATTTTGAGCCTTTTGAGAAACGTTTAAAGCATTAAAGAAAGGAGAGTGTTGTTGCGATAGCCCTAGTCGACCGATATTTTCCCGGGTTTTTCGCAGACGATAGCTCACGACCACAGGCTGCCAATCCGGATTTGTTTTCTGAATCTGAGACAAGAGGCTGGCCGTATAGCGGTATTTAGCAAGTGCCTGATCGGGCGCACTTTTTTTTTCGAGGAGTTCTCCGTTTTGGAACTCTTGGTATGCTTTGAGGAATAAATCGGAAGGATCGGGGGCTGTAGCTTTAAGAGCAGGAGAAAAACCAAGGCAGAACCAAGCAATCAGCGTCGCTCCGAAGGCTATCCGACGATAGCCAGGTGCTAAGCTAGAAAATACAGTCGATATCTTGAGTTCCACCGAGTCCATGAGTAAATCAGTTAACATAGCGAAAATTGATCACCTTCGCCAAGTCGCTATTTTGTGCTGCCCGTCCGGCAAGGACCTCTAGTTAAGAGAATTTTACCATGTCACGGAGGAACTCAAGCCAAAGAAAAAACATTCCGTGGCGAGAATACCGGAAAAGGGATTCTCCGTCTCGTTGAAGAAGACCGTTCTTTAAATTCAATGCTATCAGATCTTGCATCTCCTGCTGGATATTTTTTGGCAAGCTTTCACCGGTTTGTTCCTGCAAGAGTTCAGTTCCTATGGAGTGACTCGCAAGGAGCTGTTTATGTGCGGCGTAAAGATTTTCAGCCGAGATCGTTCCGGTGATGCGATGGACAATGAAATTTTGAGGAAGTTTCAGGCCGTAGGAAAATGGATAATTCCAGCTGATAAAAACGCGACCATCAAGACAACGTGAGCAAAACGACAAATAGTAAAAAGCAAGTTGATCCTGTTCAACATAGCTGATGGTTGCATCACAGCGCTGTTGATTATTATAGAAGATGCGGAAAAAATGGCGATGCCCCTCAAATGCCCAACCGGCATCAAGCGCGTGTTCAAGGTCTAACAACTCCATTTCTGTAGTGAGTTCGGCAAGATAGGGAAATTTTTGATGAGGTGGCGGAGCTTGGGGGTGTACAGCACGCTCAATCGGCAAACGCAATTTACGAATACGTGTCAGGATTTCGAGCCAAGGCAGGAAAAACCAACCCGCCACTAGCAATATTCCCAGTTCCCAATAGCCACTCAGCAACCATCCAGTCAGATAGGATGCGAAGAGAATGCCGATCGCCCCGAGCTTCCGAATGATGTGATTCTTGAATGTTCGGCAAGCCAGACCGAGGAATACAATGCCCGCTATTAACAGAAGATTGGAAGTCATTTATATAGGATTTTTGGCCAAAAAGTCTTCTAATTGAGAGACATCAAAGTCAGCAAGGACAGCACCGTTTGTTAATTCCAGAGTGGGTGTCAAAGATTGTCCGGAAATTTGCCGCATCTGTTCATAGGCTTCCGCATTTTCCAGCACATCAACCACATTTATTTTTATTTGTCGCTGCTGCAACCAGTCGATGGCTTCTGTGCACCAAGGGCAATGGTGTTTCACATAGAGGGTAGGTTTCATGGCGAGGTACAAATTAACGCTAAAGCAGAGGGTTAGGAAAAATTGAGGTTGTAGCAAAAAAGCCTACTCGCAAAAGTATTAATGAAGGACTGATGTGGGTATTCGATGCCACGTCGATGCGACGTTTTTTGCTGTGCTGATGAGTGAGTTAATGAATTGTGTCTTCAAATTACCGGTAGAAGATATTGTATTTATTGGAGACTTGCAAATGTGAGTTTCCGGAGCCATTTTTCAATCCCTGTTACGGCGCATTCGACTAAGTGGTTAGGTCACAGCCCTCTCAAGGCTGGAGTACGGGTTCGATCCCCGTATGCGCTGCCAAATTTTGTATAAGTAGTTTGTGGAATGTGGTTTGTGAGCTTATGTTTTGCTGGAGCACGCTAGCTACAACTTAGCTACAACTTGTGACAGCGGTCTTGAGGCAGCCAATTATTCGTTCATCCGCCCCAGCGACCATTTACAAGAGGCAGGCTGCCGCCATTGAGATAGCCATTGGAATAATCAGTTTTTCCTATGGCACCGATCATCCGATGCCCGGTAGCCGCACGCCATTTGCGGCTCATACTCTGTCCAGTATAACAACCCCAACTTTTAATGAAAGGCCGCGAAATAAAGATCTGTTTGGGGATTTGTTTGAGTTCATCTTCGTGAAGATAAGCTTTGGAAGCACTGTCAATCTCGTTGCTGTAATCAAACATGAAGCAGGCCCTGTTTGAATGGCCAAAATATTCGAAACCGATAATTTTGGTTAACTCTCTAGGTTGAGCGGGAGCGGTGGAAATGCTTCCTCCATTTATGTATTCAAGGAGTTGTGGCTTCGAATCGAACCACACTAATTTGACGTGGTATTTATCTCGAACCGATTTGATGTTGGAGATGAGGTCAGTGTTATCCTGACGTTGTCCACGTCGCTCGTATCCGCGACGATACACGAGCCAGGTGATGGGAAAGGCCGGGCCATATTCGGCGCGGAGTTGCTGAATCCGTACACGTGAAGCTCGCACAAAATTGCCCCAATATTTATCATGTGGATGCGCCTTAAATTTTTCCCATTCCACTAAAGCGGGGCCGCCTGTAACAATGAGGTATTCACCTTGTCCGGCAAACTTTGGTTTTGGGATCTGATGAGAGGCAGTGGGCGAAGAACGGCGAATGGATGTAAAACCATGGTGAGAGGCGGCATTGCAGGGAATTGCAACTACCAAGCTAGCCGTTAGAGCTAAAATCAATAATTTAGGAAGCATCAATGGGTCGAGTTATAGTTTTTAGGTAGCCAAATTCAATATAACAGGCCTTTTAAGAGACGAATATGAAATGATGATGCGCTCAGTGGCTTTTCAAAAATACTTCTCGGGTTGCCCCGCTTGTGCCGTTTCGACGTCTTTCCCGTTCCCCTAGTTATAGGTGGATGACTGCTAACGGCGCATCTGACTTCCAGTAAAGGCTTGTCATACTCGTCGTCCGCCCGGTCTCCGGGTAATTAATAATTATCGGTTCGGGAGTGTACGTCGCAAAATCGCGAACACAGAAGGGCAAAGTATCAATGAAAATTTTTTGGCGCACAATGGTATCCACTTTGCTCATCGATCGATACTGCCAAAGATCTATCCCCGCTTTTGCGGCATCCCCTTCCTTTGCTTTACTCAGCCCCCATTAGTAAAATTTCTCTGAGAAGAGGAGAGAAGTCAAGCGCTTCGATTGGGGCGTTAGAGGGTTGAGGTCTCAAATCGGGTAAAATGTATTTTCTGATTCCGTGCAATCCCCACTAATTCTTGATTCTGTCTGTTTTCGTTGTTCTCATTCTTCCATGGAAAATACGTCGATTTCCGAACTCATTGCGGTTCGGAGGCAAAAGTTGGAAGGCATGCGGGCGAAAAGCGTGCGGGCATATGGAGAGCGATTTCCCACCGATGGGGAGATTGTTTCCTTGCGCGCTCAGTTTGCCGAGGGAAAAGTTCTGCGCGCTGCCGGACGCATCACAGCATATCGCGATATGGGCAAGAGCCAATTTTTGGATCTTTCCGATATCACGGGGCGCATACAAATTTTTATCCACGCCAAGGAAATTGGTGCGGAAGCTTTTGAGATCATCCGTCTTCTCGATATTGGAGACTTTATCGGAGTGGTAGGAGAGTGTTTTACTACCAAAACCGGAGAAATCACCCTCCGTGCAAAAAGTGTTCAAGTTCTTTCCAAGGCGCTTCGGCCTCTGCCGGACAAATGGCATGGGGTGCAGGATGCCGAAAAAAAATACCGGCAGCGCTACTTGGATTTGATTTCCAATCCCCGTTCCCGCGAAATCTTTCATCAGCGTATCCGAATCATTCATGAGATTCGGAACTATTTGGAGGAACGAGGGTTTCTGGAGGTGGAGACTCCCATGATGCAAGCCATTCCAGGGGGGGCGGCAGCGGAACCGTTTAAAACCCATCACAATGCCCTGGGGATGGATCTGTTTCTGCGAATTGCGCCCGAACTTTATTTAAAAAGACTCCTAGTTGCCGGATTTCCTCGTGTGTTTGAACTCAATCGGAATTTTCGTAATGAGGGAATCTCTCGCCGACATAGTCCTGAATTCACCATGTTGGAAGCCTATGCTGCTTATTCCGATTTCGAAGAAATGGCAGCCCTGGTTGAGGGCATGATCTGCCATATTGCTCAGACTGTTCTTGGCGGACTTTTGATAGAACATAAGAACGCAAAAGGGGAGATTCTCCGCACAATTGATCTGACCCCGCCTTGGAAACGGGCGCGCTACGTTGACCTCGTCCGTTCTGTGGAACCAAGTTGGTACGAAATGGCATCAGATCAAAAGTGTGCCTATTGTGAGAAATTAGGACTCGATGTTTCGCATTGTCACGAAGACTTTGAGGTTACGCAGCATTTGTTTGAAAAACTGATTGAGGAAAAAACCATCAACCCGTTGTTTGTAACCCATTGCCCTAAGGAACTTGTTCCGCTCGCTAAGCAGAATGAAAGGGATGGGAATTTAGTGGATGTTTACGAGCTCATCATCAATGGCCAAGAAATTTCACCCGGTTATTCTGAGCTCAATGACCCGGATGTACAGCGTGGACGGCTGGAACATCAGTCCGGGGGCGAGACACAGAAATTGGATGCGGACTTTTTGGATGCTTTGGAGTATGGAATGCCTCCTGCTGGGGGAATCGGTATGGGGATTGATCGATTAGTCATGATGTTGACTGGCGCGGAATCGATTCGCGATGTGATTCTCTTCCCTCATATGAAAGCCAAGGGTTAGGGCATTCCCTTACACACAAAATAAAAACCGTATAAGCAACCCAAAAGAGCTGATAGCGAGAGAAAAGATTTGAGAATGAAGTCTTGGAGATGGACAAACATTGGGCAGCACAAGAGATGTCGGCAATAGATCTTGGAGATAAACGGTTGAACAAACGCTCAGTAAAGCTGCTGGAGCGGTTGGGAGAGAAGCCAGCAATGAGCATACCGCAAGCCTGCAAGGGATGGGCGGAGACGCAGGCGGCGTATCGATTTTTTGCACAAGAAAATATTGGCTGGAAAGATATCCTCTCGCCTCACATTAACTGTACCAATCAACGTATGAAGGGTCGGCCAGTGGTGCTCTGCATTCAAGATACTACAGAACTGGACTTCAACGGCCAAGAAATCGATGGATTGGGGAAATTAAGTTATGATGCACAACGCGGACTATATTTGCATCCGACCTATGCAGTCAGTCCAGAACGCGAGCCGTTAGGTTTACTCGATGCCTGGATATGGGTACGCGATAAGAAAGGGGAATTGAGCCGAAGCTTACCGCAGGGTAATAAAGAAAGCTGCCGATGGGTAGAGGGTTATAAACGATTGGCAGAACAGGCTCTACATAATAAAGATACACGTTTAGTGTATGTGGCTGACCGGGAAGGTGACTTCATTGATTTAATGGCCCAAGCACAAACAATGGGGACGCCAGTGGACTGGCTCATTCGTGCAGTGCATAACCGTAAAGTTGTGGGAGAAAAGGACAAATTGTGGGACGGATTTTCCAAAGAGCACATACTTGGTGAGATTTGCTTTACTCTACCTGCCAAGAAGGGTCAATCCGCACGGCAGGTCCGCCAACAAGTGTCATCTCGGCGTTGTACCTTGCGTTCTGCCAAGGGAGAATTGATAGAGACCACAGCACTCTGGGCACAAGAAATAGGGGCTCCAGTGAATACCAAAGCTCTGGAATGGCGATTGCTCACCAACCGTTGTGCTCACAGCCTGGAAGTAGCGGCGGAGTTAATTGACTGGTACCGCTGTCGGTGGGAAATTGAAATATTTTTCCATGTGTTAAAAAATGGTTGTAAAGTCGAAGCCTTGCAACTCTCAAGCATTGAGCGGCTTGAATTGGTATTAGCCTTCTTCATGATTATCGCCTGGCGCATTCAGATGCTGATGCGTTTGGGGCGAACTTGCCCCAACATGGATTGCGAAGCGGTATTTGATCAACAAGAGTGGCATGCAGCCTATATTGTCGCGCGCAAACCCATCCCTAAAGAACCCCCTCCGCTCAATACCGTAATCCGCTTAATTGCTAGTTTTGGCGGCTTTCTTGGACGTAAGTGCGATGGTGAACCAGGCGTCAAATCTCTCTGGACAGGTTTGCAACGTGTCATGGATTTTGCCATCGCTATTAGCTCAGAACGCTCCCGAAACTCTTGCTTTTGTGTGTAAGGGAATGGGGTTAGGGATTGTAGGAAGAGTTACCCGGGAAAGTGGGTAAATTGCACGACGCGCTGTAGGGAAATAGTGCGGATTTTAGAATCTATCTCTCAATGGAGCTCACCCTATAGTTGCGATCATATGAATTCTATTTTCGCATGTATGCGTTCTCGTTGCTCAGGCGACAATATTCGTCCTGAATACGTAGGCAATACATCTAAAAATATCTATCGGGGTGGCAAATTGGGGAAACCAATTCCGCGAATAGCAAATCTATTTTCTTCTAAAAAACCTCGGGAAGAACTGAATCAGCCTGACTTTATCGCAAAATTGCATAGTGCTACAAGGCGTAACGATGTCAAAACGATTGAAAAATTGGTTCATCAGCACCCTGAGTGGATTAACTGCGAAAATGTCAATAAACGAACGGCTTTATATTCTGCCGCAATAAATGGAAAATACAGGGCATTTAAATCATTGTTGAATAGCGGTGCCACTTTTTATCATCGAGATACAGAATGCGATATAATACACGCAGCTATACGCGGGGGAAATTCAAAAATAATTAAACGTACATTTATGGAATATCAAGGCAATGGTAAACAACGGTATATTACAGAAAGAGCTTTCTTACCATTACATTACGCTGCGGGGCACGGGAATTATCAAACATTTAAACAGGTGGAATCAATATGCGATGAATTAAAATTGGATATGCAAAATATGCGATATGCTGGTGGAGGTACTCTGATACATGCTGCCGTAATAGGAAAAAATAATGAAATTATTAAACGTTCGATGAAGATATGCAACCATAATACTAGTACCAAAAATTTACATCGAAGATCCCCATTGCAGTTGTTTCTAAGCAAAAAACCAACTAATATTCGGGAGTCTATTGAGGAATTAGAATTATCACAGAAAAACTTCGCTGGCGGTAGGGTTAAATTTAATGTTAAAATTTGTACTGAATTAATAGAAAATTTGAATAAAAAAACAAATATTTCTGATTACCATTATTTCAACAATTTTTTTAATAAAACCTCTGATGTGGAATCGTTGGATAAATGGAAAAATACCCTGCTTCATCTTGCAGTGCAGATGGAGAATCCATATATTGTTAAAAAATTATTGGAATTAGATTCCAAAGGAAAATATCAGTTTGATGTAAATGCAAGAAATGAAGATGGAAAGACCGCGATACTGTTTGCTGCAAAATTAGGAAATTTTGATTTATTTAAGATGTTGCTCCGTAACAACGCCGACGTCGCTATTGCAGACAAAAAAGACAACAGCGTATTGCATATGGCCATTAAAGAAAGTGGCGGCCACAAAATCATCAACAAGGTATTAGAATTAAAATCCCAAGGTAAAATTTCAATCGATATCGACGCTAAAAATAAATATGGGATGACTCCATTGAGGCTGGCGGTACTTTTTGGCGATATGGATGCAGTCGAGGCATTGATTTCGGCGGGCGCCAAGACCAATCACGTGCCAGAGTGGCAACAATTTAAGAATTTGCTGGTGGATCTTGGAGTGCCAGTTAGCTTCGAAAAAATGCTGGCAGAGAAAAAATCTCCTCCCGAAATGATCGCTGCAATTTCCCAGCTAGCAGATTTGAGCATTCCATCATTCGATTCATCCGCAAAAAGTGTGTGCAAGGAATTGGGCGATTTGGAATTCCACTGCGTTGAAGGCGAGGACAGAAAAACAAATCAGACGATTTATATCGACGCTCACGGTATAACCCCACTGCCCAAAAACGACCTCTCTGTTTGCGAAAATACACTCTATTTTAAAAGCCTGGATGGATGCTACGGTGTAATGTCTCAAAAAGAAGATTTGGGTTGTAACAATAACGATGACAATTATTGGGTAAAAGTTTCTAAAAATACAGCATCTGTATTATTAGATTCTCCTCAAGAAATCACCCGGGAACAAATGACAGGATCTAATAGGCCCGGCTATGTAGCGGATATTAGTTTGGCTGCTATGGAAAGGCCACCTGCCTTCATCAGAAATTATCAAAAAAGGAAAAATATATTAGAATTCTGTATTAAATATAGTGAAAATAAAATTCAAAGCGACGGCATAATTGGCCGCAAAGAGTTGACAGAATTAATTCGAAGAAAACGGGAGTTGAAAAAACTGGAAAGTAATATCCGGGATATCCCCGGCCATAATATTATAAAAAAGGCATTAGTAAAGCGTCGTATGTTGGGGCAAGACGGAATAACTATTGTACGAGTAAAGCCGCAACATTTATCGAGCCTTGGAGATGTGCTGAAGACAGTTGCAGATCAAGGTCTTAAAGCGGATGCGATTATAGTAAGTGCGTGTCGTACTTTCTCGGGATAATTCGGGCAGGTCATAGATCCTGTGTGCGAGCGCTCGGATGCCAACAATTGGATCGGGTTTGAAAACATTCGATTGCCTGAGTGGGTGGGAATGGTAAGGTCCCTGGCTTCTTGATGAGTGACTACAAGCAATCTCTGAATCTCCCTAAGACCGACTTTCCGATGAGAGCAGGGCTGAGCACCCGGGAACCGCAAATTCTGGCTCAATGGAAGGAAAGGGATCTCTATCGGCAAATTCAAGAAGCGCGCAAGGAGGCTCCGGCGTTTATCTTGCACGATGGGCCCCCTTTTGCCAACGGCGATGTCCACATGGGGACTGCTTTAAATAAGGTGCTCAAAGACATTGTCGTTCGCTCGAAGGCCATGATGGGCTATCGGGCGCCATTTCGACCGGGATGGGATTGTCATGGACTGCCTATTGAATTCAAAGTAGTCAAGGCTTCCAAGGGGCTGAGCCCTGCGGAGGTACGAAAGAAATCCGAAGAATACGCCCGTAAATTCATTAGTATTCAAAGAGAGCAGTTTATTCGATTAGGGGTATTGGGAGATTGGGGAAATCCGTATTTGACCCTAGACCCTTCTTATGAAGCGGAGGTAGTTCGCTGCTTTGCTCGATTTGTAAAATCCAATTTGGTTTACCGTAGCCGTAAACCCGTGCTTTGGAGTACCGGCGCTCAAACTGCCTTGGCAGAAGCCGAAGTAGAATATCAGGAAAAGACCTCTCCCGCTATTTATGTGAAATTTTGCATTCCCCCGCAGGAGGCGGCCCGTGCCAGCCTACCCGTTGATTTGCCGTTGAGTATAGTGATCTGGACCACGACCCCTTGGACCCTCCCTGCCAATCTGGCGATTGCTGTTGATAACGACTTCGAATATGAGGTCTTTAGTATTGGAACAGAGCGTTTGATCACCGCTCACAAACTGGCGGATACTTTTCGGCAAGCTGTTGGGATTGAGGCTTTGGGGTCTGGGATGCGCTTTCCGGGGAGTCAGCTTGTGGGAATTCAGACGCGTCACCCTTTCTTGGATCGTTTTTCCCCGATTTACGCGGCGGATTTTGTGACCCTGGATACAGGCACTGGTTGTGTGCATATCGCCCCGGGCCATGGTGAGAATGACTATCTTCTCGGTCGCAAGCATGGTCTCCATTCCTTATCACCGGTGGATGATCATGGGTGTTATACTTCCGAATGTGGTTTATCTTCTTTGGTGGGTGAATATGTCTTTGATGCCAATGAAGAGATCATCAATCTGTTACAGGAATCAAGAGCACTTCTCGGGCATTCAGAATATCGCCACAGCTATCCTCATTGTTGGCGTTCCAAAACGCCCATCATTTTCCGCGCGGTGGAACAATTTTTTATTCGCATTGATGACCTTCGCTCTGCGGCTTTGGACGCAATCGAAAATGTGACATGGCTGCCCCATTGGGGAAAAAACAGGATTCGGGGCACTGTCGAGTCCCGTCCTGATTGGTGTATTTCGCGCCAACGCGCCTGGGGAATTCCTCTCCCGGTTTTTTATACTCCGGAAGGCGTGCCCATCCTGGATTCAGAGTTAATCCAGCGAGTCGCTGATATTTTTGCCCGTGAAGGAACGCATTCCTGGTTTGAAAAAAGCGATGTGGATTGGGCGGCTCTTCTTGGCCTGCCTGAAGGCACCACTCGACGCAATGATACATTGGATGTTTGGCTCGATTCGGGGGTAAGCCACGAAGCCGTACTCCGTCATGATCCTGAACTGGCTTTTCCCGCGGATCTGTATTTGGAAGCCACTGATCAACACCGAGGATGGTTTCAGTCATCTCTGATTACCTCTGTTGCCCTCAATCAGACCGCACCCTATCGCAGCGTGTTGACGCATGGTTTTGTCGTAGATGTGGATACCCGGCGCAAGATTTCCAAATCGGAGCAGGGTGGATATCAAAAACCGACTGACGCGCAATATTTTGTAAATAAATTTGGTGCGGATATTATCCGCCTGTGGGTCAGCAGCATCAATTTTGCTGACGATGTGCCATTTTCCGAAGAGATTTTTACTCGCTTGACGGATACTTATCGCCGAATCCGCAATACATTGCGGATTCTTTTAGCCAATCTGAACGACTTTGATGCCGCCGCTTATCAAAAAAATCCCGCTCTGTTAACCCTTGTGGATAAATGGTTGTTGGCTAGGGGAAAACAGGTGGTCACTACTTGTTTGGAAGCATATTCCAAATTGGAGTTCCACCGTGTTTACCAAACTTTAAATCAATTTTGTGCGGTGGATCTGAGCAGTCTCTACGTGGATATTACCAAGGACCGTCTGTACTGCGATCCGGTGGATTCTCCGCGCCGGCGAGCTACCCAGTGGGTCATGTATAGCACATTTGATGCTCTGTGCCGGACTCTAGCGCCTATTCTTGTTTTTACCGCCGAAGAAGCTTGGGGATACTTTCGTCCGGGAGAGTCCGTTCATCTTTACCGTTTTCCTGAATTGCTTCAAAACGAAACAGACGAGACGATCATTCGTAATTTTTCGGAGCTTTTGGAAATCCGATCCAAAGTGACTGCTGCTATGGAGTCCGCGCAGAAAGCGGATTTGATTGGGAGTCCACTCGAAGCTGATGTGACCTGCCGGACGACAAACCAGCGGATTGTGGAACAATTTAAAGCTTTTTCAAGCGAAGTGGAAGATATTCTGATTTTGAGCAACTTAAACATTATCCTTGATTCCACGGAAACTGTTTCGGTAGCTCGGAGTTCTTATCAAAAGTGCGCGCGTTGCTGGCGACATCGGAAAGAAGTTGGAAAAATTCCATCTCACCCCGAGTTCTGTAGTCGCTGTCATAAGGCAATCTTAAAAATAGAAGAGAAGAAGCCATGAGAGGCGTCGTTGCCGTTGTTTTTTATCTACTGGATCAGGCGACAAAATTTTGGGTGCTCAAGAGCATTCCTTATGGAACCTCCATTCCAATCATACCGAATTTTTTTTATTTGGTTCACGTGCGGAATACGGGCGCTGCTTTCGGAATGTTACAAGATAGCAATTGGTTCTTTATTATACTGGCAATCGTTGCATTGCTCGTTCTCGGCATTCTGATCGCCCGTCGTGTATTTCAGACTTCTGTTACTCGTTGGGCCGCTGGATTGTTGGTGGCTGGAATTGCCGGAAATTTAACCGATCGGCTAGTGCACGGAAGCGTAGTGGACTTCCTCGATTTTATTCTTCCTATGTATGGTCATTGGCCAGCCTTTAATGTAGCCGATTCCTGTATTTGTATCGCAGCCGCACTTTTCATTTACAGTTCTCTTTTTGAGGACAGTCGGAAGTTTGTCTCCTAGAAACTGTAATTTAATCCAACGAGAGTGCCATGGGAAACAATCTGGCCATCTGAATATCGGATTATAATTTAGCATGTGCTATAGTTAATCCGTTGCGAAGCACTATATTAAAATGGTAAAGGCAGCCGTCGAAACTTTCTTGTTGCTTGTGGTGTCTTACTAAATAGGCTTGTAGCTTTATAATACCATCTATTTAAGATAACCAGACTGATGTTCTTCGCTCCTACTTCTTAAAAACAGGCCAATTATCCATAAGAGATGGTATAAGTCGCACTAAAATATTATATCATAACATAATGCCTGATTTATTCGACCCTATCAAGATTGGCGACCTGGTACTGAAAAACCGTATCTTTATGTCCCCAATGACCCGCTCTCGTGCGACGGGTAGAGCTCGTGTGCCAAACGAGCTGATGACGGAATACTACCGGCAACGTGCAACTGCTGGCCTGATCCTGAGCGAAGGGACCGTTATCACGCCGCAAGGCGTCGGGTGAGCGCCAGGGAAGCCATGAGCCACACGGGTGAGAATCCCGTCGGTCGAATTAAACGGTTCACGACCGAAAGAGATGTCCGGAAAGAGGCTGTGAGGCCGAATCTGCAAGCGGGACATCTACTGAACCAACAGGCCATAACGAAAGTGAACTCCATCAAATGAGCTGAGGTGCAACCCTTTTTTGGACCACTTTGTTGCTTAAAGCAGTTAAATTTTGTGGTGATGAAAATTGCTTTCTCACACCGTCAGTGGCTCTTGCTTGGCGCAAGTTCTGCGAGCTTGTTGGGCTCGCAGAAGCGCCACTGTTCGCCTCAGCCGTAGGCTTCGCCCCGGCATGAAAAAGCAATGGGTGATTTTCATGTATTTATGCAGCAAGGGTAAGACAATTTCGCTCAAAAAGATCCGGAGTCATGTAATTGAGGGAAGAGTGCTTACGATGAGTATTGTAATAGCCATGAATATACTCAAAGAGTTCAGTATGAGCATCTTGAAGGTTTTCAAAAGAGCCCCCTTGAAGCATTTCTCGTTTAAGGGTGCCAAAGAAAGACTCAGTCCAGGCATTATCATAGGGATTAGAGCGTGCTGACATGCTTTGTGAGAAGCCAGCCTGCTGAAGAGCAGCTCGGAAAGCCTTAGAACCATATTGACTACCCCGATCACTGTGGAAAATGGCAGATTTTATGGATTTTGTGGAACCTAGCGCCTGCGCGAATGCTTCAAGAACTAACTCCGAGCGCATGTGATCAGCCAGTTTCCATCCCAAAATTTTACGGGTACAAAGATCCATCACTACAGCCAAGTAAAACCATCCTACAGCACTCGGAATATAGGTAATATCAGCAGTCCAGACTTGGTTAGGTAAGGAAGGTAAGGGGCGATTAGCCAAAAGATTAGGGGCAGGGTTCAATGCCTTTCCATCGCTGGTTTTAGGAATGAAATTTTTAGGCTGTATAGCTCGCAATCCTCTCTTTTTCATCAGTCTACGAATATGCCTCGGCGAACAAATGACTCCTTCTTCCGCCATTTGTCTGCGAATCCTGCGATGACCATAACGTCCACAATGGCGCTTAAATATGATCTCGATCTGCTCCCCCATTTTCTTCTCAGAAAGCTGCATGGGGCTAGCTTCGGCTGCATGATAAAAACTACTCCGTGGGACACTCAGGGTATTGCAGATTTTACGAAGACTGACCCCTGTTTTTTCTTGGATTTCTAAAATCATCTTGCGGCACTGTGCAGGGGACTGTTGCCCAGAATAACGGCTGCCTTTTTTAAAATGTCATTCTCGAGTCTGAGCCGGGCGTTCTCGCGCCGAAGCCCCTGGAGCTCGTTTGTTACGGTCTGCTCGCTTACGCCTACAACTCCTTGGATTCCAATCTCTATATGCTTATTGGCTTGTGTTACCCAGCGGTAGAGTACTCCTGTTCCTATAGCCAATTCCTCGGCTACTTCCGGGATAGGCTTCCCTGTTTTTACTAGCTCCACGGCCGTTACTTTGAACTCTTTGCTATATTTCTGTCTTTTCTCCATTTTGGACCTTTCTCTCTTATTCTCTTATTTGACTGGTCCAAGATTTTGACACACCTCAGTTGATTTTGGGTGCCCTTCCATTTTCTTTCCGGCAGACTTCCCTTGTTGCGTCCGTGTTCATTTCTCATACGTGCTGCCACCACTACCCCGGTGGAATCTCTGTTAGCGTTTCGCTCTGCTGCCAGTGACGGCGGCCTTCTCCGTTTTGATGGCGGATCGGCTTCCACCTTGCATCTTTCGAGGCCTGCTCGGTGTTCACTCTCGTTGCGGCCCGCATGGTTTGCTGACTCCGCTTATCGGAGCCTTTTCTGTGAGTACTTCAATTCATTTGTTACCTCTTGAACCGCTCCCAGTGCTTCTGGCTGGAGCGTTGTCGCCAGCCGGGAGTTTCACCCGGATAACTCGGACGCCTTCTTCAAGGCGTACACCAGAACCTTTGCGAAAACGGCATGAGACCCGTGGCATTAGGAAGAAAAAACTGGCTCCACATAGGCAGCGAAAAAGCCGGACCTAAAATCGCCGCCATCCTCTCAGTATTTGAAACCTGCAAACGGCTTAAAATTAACATCCGCGAATACCTCAACGATGTTCTCCCTCAACTGGGAAAATGGATGAATACAAAAGTTGCTGAACTGACTCCAAATCGTTGGCTTGCTTCAAAAAATTCCTCCTGATTTTGCACGTCAATTTTTTCCCAGCATGTCCTTAGCCAGACGGATACTTTCAACGCATAGATAATCTTCTCTTCTTGATGTCTTTTCCGTGGCATTTTTGCTCCTCTTTCCGGAGCTTCCTATCATCTCCTTACTAAAATTCCTACTGCCCAGTTTTTGGGGTCAATGTCAGTCACTATGCTACTGAATCTTTACCCAATAAAGTGCTAATACGCGAATATCTTACCGCATTACCCAGTGAAAAATACTTAGCCAATAAAATTCAGACTCTGCGTGAAAAATTGGAGAGACGCATGCAAGAATAATCCTTACATATAAATTAGCGGGAATTTTTTGTGGTTTTGTCTCCATTCCGTGTCTGAGATCGAGACTCAAATTTTTGAGATTTCTCAGTTTTTTTGGGCATTTCCATATTTGCCTTCCTTGCCTTAAAAGTTGCATTCTGATATGATGCCACTAATCCGGTAATAAATAGAAAAGCTGCCCCTGTCAGGAGAATAGTTATAAGTACCAAGACGACACTCGAACGTCTTTTTTGAATTTGTATTTTTTCATCCTGTCGAATTGGCTCGGGTATATTACGAGAAAGTTTCCTGGCTGAGTATTCTGCTCCATCAATAAACTCAATATCCGCTTTTTTCCAGAGTGAACCGAATGCATCAGTGATTGTACGCTTTCCTGATTCGTCCGTCGCTCTGCCAACAAGTTCCCATTTTTTCTCGCCATCGTATCTCATGCCAGGGACAATTTTTTGTCCTAATCCGCCCGTCGTAAAGTTTGCAGATCCAAAGAAACACTCGATGGGTGTCATGGAAGTTATTCCAGCCCATGCAGTGTTGCGCAAATTTTCTTCGCGAGGACAACTCTTACTAAAGTTGGTGGGAGGACGCAAGCCGACAGAATAAAGCTTTGCGTGTAGTGCGTCTGTATTGATGGGTAGTCCATCTTTTCTCGGGAGGGTACCGACGCCGATTATAGAGAATTTTGTTTTCAGTTTTTCCCAGGTATTGTCCAAAGAATCTCGATGCTTTTCTGCATGGCTACAATGGGTAATGATGAAAAGGTGGTGAGCTTGACCTTTCAAACTATCAAACAGGCGACGAAATGCTTCGGTCGAAAGCCAGGGGCTGCAGATTAAAAATACCAATTGATGCACGACGCTGCGCTCGGTTTGGGTGAACAGTTCTTCAAGTCCATTAACGAGAGCTCCCCGAGAATTTAAGGAGTTAACAGGTTCTGTAAGTCGAATTTCAAATTCGCCTTTTCCGACAAATCCCGGTGAATCTCCCCTACGTTTTAACAGGTTATCAATCAGTGGCTTTGGGGTATCATAAATTGCCATAGCGGCGTTTTCTGGATAATTTACGTGAGTTTGTCCAGGAGTAATACCATCTATTTAAGATAACCAGACTGATGTTCTTCGCTCCTACTTCTTAAAAACAGGCCAATTATCCATAAGAGATGGTATTAGTTTCTGGCAGATAAGGGCTCCTGGAGTGCAACCGAATATTGGACCAGATAGTTAGTGAAATTAACAAAATTTTTTGGAGAAGGCATTGCCTTCTCACACCGTCAGTGGCTTTCGCTGATACCATTTCCAAAGTTACTCATAGGGCTGGCTTACTCCATAGGGCTGGCGGGAAGGCCCACAAAGGCCAGCTCACAGCCGCCAGAACTGTGAATAATCCGGCATCTGCCGGACGGCGAAAAGGTGGCTTAAGAATTTTCGAATACTTGTGCCACATGAGGTGTATGTTCTATGGTGCAGTTTATGCTCAGTGAAAATGACATCCGTGAAGCCCTGCGCTCCGTAAAGTATCCGGGTTTCAGTCGTGATATTGTCTCTTTTGGCTTATTCAAGGGTGTGGAAATATCAGACGGCAGGATACAGGTACAATTAGCGGTTACTACCAATGACCCTGAGGTACCAGAACAAATCCGGCGGGCTTCGCAACAGATAATTGAAAAACTTTCCGCGGTTCATGAGGTGCAAGTTCGCGTGGAAGTGCACAGTACAAGTGCATTGGAGGGTGGAGCGACCGTTATTGAAGGAGCTCGACATACCATCGCAATTGCGAGCGGCAAAGGAGGAGTAGGCAAAAGTACAGTTGCTGCCAACATCGCGGTGGCTCTGCGCCGTCTTGGAGCTCGTGTGGGTATCTGTGATTGTGACATTTATGGACCGAGCATTGCTTTAATGTTTGGCAGCAATGAGCGGCCGTGTGCTGACGAACACAATCGGATTCTTCCCATCGAACGCTACGGAATCAAGTTGATGTCAATGGGTTTTCTTTTGGAAGACGGAAGCCCCGCAGTGCTGCGGGGTCCCCTTGTTACCCGTTACACGCAACAATTTTTGCGCCAAGTCGATTGGAAGGATTTGGATTACCTCATTCTGGATCTTCCTCCCGGTACGGGTGATATCCAGCTCACGATTGTGCAAACAGTTGCTCTTTCAGGCGCAATCGTTGTCACCACCCCTCAAGAGGCCGCTCTTATGGATGTTCGCAAAGCAGTATCCATGTTTGCGAAAACTCACGTTCGAGTTCTCGGGGTGGTCGAAAATATGAGTTACTTTTTATGTCCGGGTGATGGAAAACGATATGACATTTTTGGAAAGGGAGGAGGCGAACGAGAGGCAAATCGATTAGGGGTTCCCTTGTTGGCCGAGATACCGATTCAACCGGATGTCTGTACAGCGGGAGACAAAGGACGTCCCTTGGTCGATGTAGCACCGGAATCCACTGTGGCGCAATCATTTTTGACGATTGCAAAAAATCTTCGGAAATATTTGGAAGAAGAATATTCGAGTTCTTCTTTGACCAACACCTTCTGATTTTGCTTTAAATCGAGTACGTATTGGAGAGGAATCCGGTTTAAGTTTTCCAATGAATCGAAACTTATGCACATTTTCAGCAACACATTGTGAATAACTGTGTTAAAAGTGAATAACTCCATAAAAAAATAATGAATTTGTAATTTTTTTTGAAAACAAATTGACGCGTAAAGAAACGTCTTGCAATTATCTGCGTAGTCATGAGTTTCCACAAATGCGAGAGCGGTGACCTAGTTCGGAATTCTGTTCTTTACAAAGAGTTTTTGGCCGAACGAGAAGAGATTTTGCGACACAAGTGGATCGAGAGTGAAAAAGTTGGTCATGATATTGGGTTTGAAAAAGCATTATTAGATTGGATTGTTCGTTATCGTTCCGGTTGGCATCAGGCGCGTTCTCGATCCAAACGTTAATACTTTGCGGGATTACGAACTAAAAAGTTCTTCACGATTTTAATCAGATGGACATAAATCCATAGGTTGTCAGAGTAGGGTTATTTTGCTTTTCGGGAAGGGTCTGTAGAAAGTGCATTTTATTTTCTGAAAAGGTTCTGTTGTTTTTATGTTTGACCATCCATCTCAATTGATCTTAGCAATGGATGCTGCTGCGATTTCCGAGGCCATTATGCGTATGGCTGGTCAAATCCTCGAAAAAAATTTTGAACGGAGTCGTTTAGTGATAGCAGGAATTCCGACTCGAGGAGTAGAGCTTGCGCGGCGTCTGATCCATGCCATCGAAGTTTCTTCGGGAACAAAACCAGCCTTCGGAATTATCGACGTGGCCATGCACCGGGATGATCTTTCTCAACGTACTCGGATGACGACTGTTCAAACCACGGAATTGCCTTGGGATCTGGACAATCGCTGTGTTATTTTAGTAGACGATGTACTGTTTACCGGACGCAGTTGTAGAGCGGCATTGGATGCAATCGCTTCTTTTGGGCGTCCCTCTTCAATTCAATTTGCCGTGTTAGTAGACCGTGGTCATCGAGAATTACCCATCCATGCGGACTATGTGGGCAAACATCTTGTAACTTCCCGGGAGGAAAGAATTCGGGTGCGATTTGAAAATCTGGATGGCGAACCGGATTCAGTACAAGTTATTCGATCATGAGCATTTGGAAGCGCAAGGATTTGATCGCCCTTGGAGATTTATCCGCCGAGGAGTTACAATTCTTGCTGGAGACTGCCAGAGCATTTAAAGGTGTAGGCGAAAGAGACATTAAAAAGGTACCAGCTCTGCGGGGGAAGACCCTCATTAACTTCTTTATAGAGCCCAGCACGCGCACTCGCACGTCTTTTGAACTCTCAGCACTTCGCCTAAGTGCGGACGTCATTAACATTTCGGCTTCAACATCCAGCCTACGAAAGGGAGAAACGCTCAAAGACACGGCGCGAAATTTGGAAGCTCTACTCGCGGATATCATTGTTTTGCGACATAGCTCCGCTGGCGCAGCCAGTTTTCTTTCGAACCGGCTGCAATCCAGCGTTATCAATGCCGGAGACGGTGCACATGAACATCCCACACAAGGCTTGTTGGATGGATTCACCATTTTGGAAAAATTTGGCCACTTACAAGGATTAGAAGTGGCAATTATCGGCGATGTTCTTTTCAGCCGAGTAGCACGCTCCAATATTCACTTATTAACCAAGTTAGGTGCGAAAGTAACCTTAGTAGGCCCCAGCACACTCGTTCCGCGACAATTTGAAGCACTGGGAGTGAGAGTGACACATCAGATCGAAGACATTTTGGAAATCGCGGACGTCATTAACCTTCTTCGGATTCAGCACGAACGTCAACATAAGGAGTACTTTCCTGGTTTGAACGAATACGTTTCGCTTTTTGGTCTCACCAAAGACCGAGTTGCCCGATTGAAACCCAACTGCCTCATCATGCACCCGGGTCCCATTAATCGTGGAATAGAGATAGATAGCGACGTGGCAGACGGATCTCGAAGTGTTATCTTGGAACAAGTGACCAATGGGCTCGCTGTTCGCATGGCGGCACTCTATGCATGTGCGGGTGGAAAGGGGATTTTGACATGAACAATCTCAAAATTCTGAATGGTCGCGTTATCGATCCTGCCAATGGTGTGGATGCCATAGGTCCCATCTACGTGGAAAACGGTCTTATTGTGGTCTGGGAGCCGCGCGAAGCTGAAACAATCGATGCCTCGGACCTTATAGTTTGTCCCGGGTTGATTGACCTCCATGTTCATCTCCGCGAACCCGGACAGTCTCATAAAGAAACTATTGCTTCCGGAACACGCGCTGCTGCTGCTGGTGGTTTTACCAGCGTTGTCTGCATGCCAAACACAGTGCCGGTGGCAGACAATACTAATACAATCAGTTGGATTCAGGAAAAAGCAAAACGAGCTGGCGTCGCAAACGTTTTTTGTGCTGGTGCAATTACCAAAGGATTGTTGGGAAAAGAGTTGGCTCCAATTGGTTCCATGGTTTCTGCTGGCATCGTTGCCGTGACGGATGACGGACATTGCGTTCAAAGCCATGGGGTGATGCGGCGAGCAGTGGAATACGCCAAAATGTTTGGACTACCCGTCTTAGATCACTGTCAGGATTATAGTCTTGTTGCAGATGGGGTCATGCATGAGGGAGAATGGAGCATTCGGTTGGGACTGGCCGGTTGGCCGGCCGTTGGTGAAGAATTGATTGTGGATCGTAATATTCTCCTTGCGGAACTTTGTGAGCATCCCATCCATTGTCAACATATTAGCAGCGCAGGAAGTGTACGCCGAATCCGCCAAGCACGCAGGCGCGGCGTTCAAATCTCGGGAGAAGTCTGTCCGCATCATATCCTTTTTACTGATGCCCGCCTTGCGGAATTCGATACCTGCTTCAAGATGAATCCGCCTCTTCGTTCCGAAAGAGATGTCGAAGCAATCTTGGAAGGAATCGCTGATGGCACGTTGGAAATCCTCTGCAGTGATCATGCGCCTCATGCTCAGTTCGAAAAAGAGGTCGAATTTGACCAGGCACCTTTTGGCATTATTGGCTTAGAGACAGAATTTGCTGCTTTTTGCGACCTGCTCGTCCATCGGAGACAGGTGATCTCCCTGGAAAGACTCATTGCCCTCTACACAGTGCACCCTGCTCGGTTGCTTCATTTGAATCGAGGTACACTCTCGCCGGGCGCTGTTGCCGACATCACTCTGATCAACCCCGATCTGGATTGGACTTTTCATAAAGAAAAATCACTCTCTCTTGCTCGAAATACTCCCTTTGACGGGATGACCTTTCGTGGTCGTGCTGTGAGGACCATTGTAGGGGGGAGCACCGTTTGGGCAATGGGGGAACGATAATGGGCAGTCCATTTTCATTGATTGCGCAAGATACTGCCAGCGCCGCACGAGCCGGCCTCTTGATCACTCGCCGCGGAGCCATCGAAACCCCGGTCTTCATGCCAGTTGGAACGCAAGGAACTGTGAAAGGGGTATCACCGGACGAATTAGTTCACCTCCAGGCCCAAATTATTTTGGGGAATACTTATCACCTGCACGTGCGACCAGGTGAAAAGATTATCGAAGAATTAGGAGGCCTGCACAAATTCATGGGATGGGATCGACCCATCCTGACAGATAGCGGCGGATTCCAGGTATTCTCCTTGGCTCGATTGCGGCGTATTACAGAGGAAGGAGTGTATTTTCAAAATCATCTGGATGGCACTCCAACTTTCATTGGTCCGGAACAGTCGATGGCCATTCAAAAAAGTTTGGGATCTGACATCGTCATGGCTTTTGACGAATGTCTTCCGTATCCGTGTCCACACGAGAGAGCCGAGGAAAGTCTTAGGCTGACGGAGCGCTGGGCGCGCCGCTGTAAAGAGTGGTGGCACATTCAGGAAAATAGGCCCCTGCTATTCGGTATTGTCCAGGGTTCTTATTATTCAGATCTCCGGCGCACAAGCAGTGAAGTGACCGTTGAGATTGGTTTCGATGGCTATGCGGTCGGTGGCGTGAGCGTAGGCGAGCCGGAATCAGAAATGTTTGCGGCAATAGAAGCGAGTATTCCATACCTTCCTGAATCTCATGTTCGCTACGCAATGGGGCTCGGCACTCCACCTCAAATGATAGAAATGATTGCTCGGGGAATCGATATGTTCGACTGCGTATTACCCACACGTCTTGCTCGCAATGGAACTGCCTTTACAGCCGAGGGTACTTTCAATCTAAAGAATGCACAGTATACGCGGGATCAGAAGCCAATCGAAGAGGGCTGCCAATGCCTTGCATGCTGCAAGTTCAGCCGAGCTTACCTCCGACATCTCGTTAAAGCCGGTGAAATTCTTGGTCTTCGTCTGATTAGTCTCCATAATCTGTATTTTTATCTGAACACTGTCCGACAAGCTCGAAAACATTTATTTGAAGGGACGTTTTCCAGCTTCCGTAAAGATTTTGTTACTCGATACCATGAGCGAATGGGTGAAGCTGGAGAAAGAGAGTGACCCACTGTTGCTTCTGGGAAAAATAGTACTTGGGCGCCCAAATCTCAAAATTTCTTGTAGAGAGTTACGGGTGCATTTATCCTAGTCCGCTACTAACCCGATAGGGATATAGTAGAGAAAGATGCTCACAGAAGAGATCCTCTTGAAGCACCGATAGCTCAATGGTAGAGCAGTTGACTCTTAATCAATTGGTTGAAGGTTCGAGTCCTTCTCGGTGCAGTCCCTTTTTTTACTCTGGAAAGTGGCTTTTAACCTTTTAAATACTGCGTTTTAAGGGTGTCTTTTTGTTGTTTTCTATATCGTTTGATTTGTGTTGTTTTGAGTAGTCAACGGGCAACAACAGGAAACAACATGCCGGCCAAACCCCATCCATATCTCATTTCTTATTATCCAGCGCGTCCATCCGCTCCATGGAAGCTGGAACTACGGGCCTCGTTTGCCGGACAACGTGTCAAAAGATTTTTTGTTGCCAAAACCGAAGCAGAGGCAGCGGCGGCTATCTTAGTTTCCCAGGTCAGGATGGATGGTAGACGATCTTTGATCGAACATAAATCCGCTGGAGTTCCACTCTCCTCAGTGCTGGCAACCTATAGGCAACATAAAGTTAGTTTGATGAAAGGACCGCATCAGCGAATTGCCGTTGTTGTATTACGTGCTTTGGAAGAAAAATTCGGTGCGATTGCCATGGATTCTATAGCTCCACTCGAATTGGAGAAATGGATCCATTCGCGGGGTAATTCCTCAACCACGGCGGCAACCTATTATCGCTACGCTCGAATGTTCTGGCGATGGGCTTATAAAAAGCAGCTCATTGAACACAACACCATCGAGCGGGTGGACTCTCCCGTGGCAAAAGTACGATTGAATATTTTGACGCCGGCACAAATGAAGGATTTTTTGGCCTTAGATTGCCCAAAATGGCTGCACGTTGCATTTTTATTAGGTGGTTTCGCAGGTCTCCGGACAGAGGAACTACTCCGCATGGATTGGAGTGCAGTACTTCATGACGAGCAGAGCATTCACGTCAGAAAAGGAATTCAGAAAAATTCCGGGGGCTGGGCTGAACGTTATGTGGATTTTACTGATCCGATAAAACGCCGTTTAAAGGATCTTAAAGGAAGTGGAAAAATAATACCTGTTCCATTCATTACATTCCGACGCGGACGTCTATCTGCAGCCAAGTCAATAAATCTGGAAAGTTGGCCTGCTAACTGCCTTCGTCATTCCTTTGCCAGTTACCATCTCGCATTACATGGAGATGCCGGAAAAACTGGTCATCAAATGGGGCATACCTCGTCGGCTATGGTATATCGGACATATGCTCAGGCCGTGCGTCGGAGCGAAACAGCGGCATGGTGGGCGCTGTAGTCTATCGGTTAAGAATACAGAAGACCATGAAGCCATCGTTCGCTCTCATCCTTATCACCGTTGCCATCGGCAACCGGAACGACTTTTTTCATTACCAAGTCAGTCTGTTCAAATTCCGAGTCCCAAATTGTTGCTTATCTCAAGGAAAAGTAAGCCATGGCGATGGCTGAAACCAAAAAACATTTAGAAAAATGATGCAAAAGCCTCAAGACAAGCAGCTGAAGCCTGGCACCAGATGGATGAGCGCATGAGAAATCCAGATTGGTTTCAACAGGTAGGAAATAGGTATTTCAAATAAAGGTTAATCCTTTAAAAATTTATTGCTTTTTGTTGACTAAAAATAAAAAGTGTTTAAAGGTTTTAGTAACCTTCTTTAAAGACACAAGTTTTCCGCACCCACAGGTTTTAGTAACCAAGATAAATTTAAACCCATATGAATACCCTCTTCCTCCTCGGAGCAGCATTTGACAGCGCGTTGAGTTACGGCCTTGGGCTGATAACGAAACTGGCCTTCGTCGTTGCGATTATAATGGTTATATCAGCTGGGTGGGCGTGGCGGAGCGGACGTCCAGATGAAGCCAAAGCCACCCTATTGGGTGCGGTACTGATCGCGCTGGCATCAGTTGATTGCCAAGGCGCTCTTTGACGCAGGCGGCCTGCCAACAGTCAACATAGGGAGATAATGAAAACCGAAGATAATACGCAGTTGGTCGAAAAATCCGACCGAGTAACTTGGTTCGATGCTGGTGGTATTGTTGTAGGCAGCCTATCCGGATTTTGGGCAGGTACGATCCCACTCGCTATAATCACAGCGAGCAATACTACCATGCGATTGGAACCGAGAGCGCATTTGGCAGCCATTTTGCTCATTATAAGCCTGGGTAGCTTTTTTGCATCCCTTCCGGAAAACTTTGGCCCATTGCGGAATGCACTGTGGCACAGAATGTTTTTTCATCTTCTGGAATCCATAGTGGCGGTGATTTTTGCGGTTGTAATTGGCTATTTAACTGTCGGCATCATTGTCACGATCGCCTGTGCTGCTCGTGGCTCATTCTGAAGTATGCAGACCATCGACACCCAGGCAGGAGATGATTCCGAAGGGAAAATATGGGGACTGGAAGGAAACAGCCTTCTCATAGTGATTGGAGGAATTGTCAGCGGGGTCATCATGACTGTCTCCGCCTTTAGTTACTGGAATTGTCCGCCAGTAATGGCCCTTGGCTATGGGACAGTGCCTGCAATTTTAGGAATTATTTACGTTTTTACGCTGAGGGAAAGGCGACCAAAGGCATTCGATAAAGACCTCTTGGAAACGCTCATATGTGGCCGAAGCTGGCAGCATCAGCGTACTTCCAAGCCTCACCCGCTTTTGCTTGTACTTGTCTACTTCCTTCTACCCGGATCCCTACACGCACAATTCGTTCCGAGTAACTACATGAACGTCGAAGGAGGAAAAAACTATGAATTTACCTTACTGCGAGATGAGCCCTTTGGAATTCATATCAGTGCTCACGTTCTTTGGAACCATAATGGGACGCTTCATACAGGACGACTTATCCTCAATGATCAAGAGGTACTTGTAAACCAATCGTCGCTACACGGGGACACCGGCAGCGGAACCCAGCACGGATCGTTCGCTCGTCTTATTCAAGGTCCCATGAAAGCTGGCACAAAAATCCGTCTGAAATGCATCATCGAAGCTCCGGGAGATCCATCCGCCCGGCTCATTGCCTTGGGTGCAACATCATGGAGCTATGATGGAGTAGTTCATCTTAACAACTTAGAGGCACAGGTCAAAAGCTTGGAGGCACTTCTTCAAAAGCGGATCGATCAGAATGCCAGTCGAATCAATGAAATAGCGAGCCAACTTGGAAACTTAAAAAGCGACCTTAATGAATTTCGTAAGCGCTTCGATGCATTAGACCTGGAATTTAGCCAATTTAAAACCAACATAATCCTCCGGCTTAATGACATTGAAAAAAGGATTTTATCACTTGAGAACGAATTCAAAAGCCAAATTGCCGCCGTAAACCAGCGAATTGATGCCTTAGATCTCGATCACAACCAATTCAAAATCAATACCGCATCTCGTTTTAATGCGAGCGATAAAAAAATATCTGTCTTACAGGGACAATTTGAGACCCTAAACCTAGATCACAGCAAATTCAAAACAGACACGGTTACACGTCTTGATAGCCTCGGGAACAAGATCTCCCTAAACAGGGACAACATTGTCGGCCTTAACAATCGTTTCGACAACTTTGATCGAAACTATTCCCGATTTAAAACAGACACAAATACTCGCCTGGAAAAAGCCGATAAAGGGATCACTTCCTTATTTGAAGGATTGAATCAATTTAAAACGGAAACCAATTCCAGAGTGTCCGCGATCAACGAAAAACACTCACATCTCGAAAAACGCTTTGCCAAATTCCAGGCCGATCATAGTGGATTTAAAACACACGTTGATTCTCGATTCGATGCAATCAACAAGCGGCATTCTTCCCTGGAAAATAAATTTGGAACCGAACTGAACGGACTTACCCAAAAACTCGACAAATTCCAAGGAGAGCAAAAACAGCAAAACATCGGCATTAACTCACGCCTCAATGCACTTGATAAGACCTTCTTTGAGAAAGCCAATTCCTTTGAAAGACAGCTTTCTGCCTTAGAACGCCGCAACCTGCGCCGCGATCGGCTAAACAACACCCTGGGAATCATTGGCGTATCACTTGGAGGAAGCGCTGCCGCGATAGCAGTTGGCGGAGCATACTATCAGTTTCTGCAAGAAAAACAGGAGAAACAGCAGGAGAAAAAACCATGAACCCTCCGGACGGCTGGATCGCTAAAAACCTCATCATTTGGAACGAACTCAATACACGTGGTTTCGTCTCCAGGGGATATGACATTTCCCTTCCGGATCTCCGACAGGCAAGCGACGTGATCTTGGAACAATTCTCGGACATTTGCAGACACATCCTCCATTTACTTTCGCCAACACTGCGTGCGCAATTCAGATGGGAAGTAAATGGGAATTACGTCCAAGAATTAGCCGCTTACAAAGAATACACTGATAAACATTGCACGCCCGGTAGCTGGGCTGAGTTACAGCGAAATGAGCGATACAATCGATATCTTGCTCAATCAAACGAAGGGAAACTCCGCAGGGAAAAACTCTCTCTGTATTTGTCCCAAAAAATTCCGGTAGCCCCTCCAAAGGGAGCTAACAGAGAAAATCTCTTAAAACACAATCAAGCTCTTTTAGAGCAGTTTGACGAGGCTTTCGAGCAGCACCGTCGGACCATCACTTCACTCCTGCAGCAAATCGGTGGAAGCATCCGCCCTAAAACAGATGAGGATTTGGCCAATACCTTCGCAGCATTCTTTAATCCTTCATACCTGAAACGGAATGGATTTGATCCGCTGACAAAGTTTAATCCAGCCGAAACCATACAACAAAACTGGTGGAATAGTGGCTGCCAGGGAGGAAAGAACTTTGGATGCTTCTATGACGGATACTTCCACAACTTCGTCATCCTAAAACGACGTCCGCAGCGAGCCTGGCCAGGAATCATGTGGTACCTGACCAACCTGCCCTTTCTGGATTACTCCATCACCATTAACCTAAGATCCCTCAACGTTTCCGAAGAGAAAAAGCGGGAACAAAACATCCTCACCAGACTCTCTGGAGACTACCAAGCTGAAGGACGACGAGAAACCCTAACAGCCATTCAAAATCGCGAAGCGAGAATTGATAAGCTTGTTTCAGGAGCCGTTGTGCCCATCAACTACGATTTCATCGTTCACCTCTGGGCGGAAAATGAACAATCGCTCATTTCCAAGACACGCCTAATCGAAAGCGCCTTTGGTCAAATGGCCGACGCTCAGTGTTGGACAAGTAACATTTCAACAGAGTCCACGAGTAAAAACATCTGGCTTCAGTCCTGGCCTGGATGGTGCTGGGGGAACTATACCAGCCACCAAGACCGAGGAGATAGCTCGTGGCTCTGTTGCTTACTCCCCATGAGCAGCTCATTTACCGGACATCTAGATGGAGCAGAAGCACTCTATGATGGACCTAATAACACCTTGGTTGGTGTTAAGACATTTGTTTCCGATACTCCACAATTAGCCGCCCTAGTAGGAATGAGTCGAGCTGGCAAGTCGGCATTCGTTACCGATCTGCTTACCCAAACTGATCCTTATTACGGCTACACCCTCATCATTGAGGAAGGACTCACCTATGGCATCTGGACGCAAGCAGTCGGTTCACAGCCTATTATCATACGGGATGATGGAGACCTTTGCCTCAACTACCTCGATACCCATGGCGCTCCACTCACTACCGAGCAAATTAACCTGGCGAGCGCATTAGTTTTAAAACTTTCCGGAGCACCAGCCGATGAGGACAAACGAAACCTACGCAAAGCCCAGATCTGCCAATATATTGAAAAACTCTACAGCGACTTTGCGGAGAAATGGCTTGAGGATGATCCTGTACGTTTGGAGAAAGTCGCGCGCCAGGCCATGGCCATTCAGGATTATAAGCACACCGCAATGCCAGCCGGATCCACTTTCCTTACAGCATGGTCTGAATTCCAAACACTTTCCGAGGATGAGCAAGAATCACGGCTCGCGAATTATTCCGGAGACCAACTCTCCACATTTGTCACAGATCCAGGCACCGAGCGACTGATTCGCAATATGGCCTACGCTTCGTTTAAGCGTGAGGAATATCCCATTCATTTGGAACTATATCAAATGATGCTCATGGCACCATTTCCGGAGCATGATCGGGATGAAATCAATCAAATCGCCACACTCCTGGCTCCCTGGAACGGACAGCAACTTCTGTGTGGCCATTCCACCCTGGATCTAAAAGGCAAATACGCTCATTTCGATCTCACTTATATTCCCGAATCGAACAAAGCTCTCAAAGAAATCGCAGGCTTCCTCATTGCCAATTATGGAAGGCAACACATCATTACACTTCCTCGTAGCATCCGTAAGCGGGTTATCTTCGAAGAGGCCTCCCGAACTATCGGTGTCAATGGAGGAGAGGAATTAATCCAGGAGTTTTACGCGCAACTCTCTAAATTTAACACTTGGATTATCTCCATAGTGCAGCAATACGCGCAATTTCAAGCATCTAAAATTCGTCCGATCGTTTTTGGAAATGCTAAGCAGTTCTTCTTTACTCGCATGAACGATCGTCGCGATGTCGCTGATTTGGCGCAAGACATCGATCTTTCCGGAGCTGCCCAAGATGTCATTACCCGCTATCCCTTACCCGAGCATCTCGATGAGAAAAACCGTTATAGCTCGTTAACTTACTCAGGACTTACGCAAAAAGGCCTAAAAACAGTGTGGGAAGAATTACTACAAAATAGAGGTAGCGTCCAGCTTGAGAAAGGATTGTAGAGAAGAAGGTATGAGAAGCTGCCCAAGCCTGCTTGATTATTGCCAGTACCTGTTGGTGAGCCCAATCAACTACACGCTGACAAATTTTGCCGAGCATACGGAAAACATGAGCCACGATGCAATCAACAGATTTCTCAGTAAGGAGAAGATAACGCCGCGTCTGATATGGGAGAACGTGCGCGGAGAGATTATCCCTGATGAAGAGTGCTGCGTGGTGTTCGATGACACGGTGATCGACAAGAATTTTTCGCATAAGATTGAACTGGTTCGCCGCCAGTATAGCGGTAACGCACACGGACTGATCAAAGGCATTGGAGTGGTGAACTGCGTGTACGTCAATCCGCGGACCAACGCATACTGGCTGATCGACTATCGAATTTACGATCCTGCTGGCGACGGAAAAACTAAACATGATCATGTACGGGACATGCTCAGCAACCTTGTACATCACAAAAAGCTGCTCTTTCGGCATGTCTTGGTGGATACCTGGTATGCTAAGCGTGATCTGATGCTCTTCATTGAATCGCTGGGAAAAACCTATTATTGTCCCTTAAGTGACAACCGTTTGGTGGATGATTCCGCAGCTCAACGGCCCTATCAGCGAGTGGACTCCTTAGAGTGGAATCAATCAGAACTCGCACATGGCAAGACAATCAAAATCAAGGGATTCCCCAAAGAACACAAAGTGAAACTGTTCCGGGTTGAGGTGTCAGAACACCGCACGGACTACGTGGTTACTAACGACCGAACTCAAGATTCTTCCAAGCTCACACTTGAGATGTGCGGCTTGCGCTGGAAGATTGAGCAGTTTCATCGTGAGGCTAAGCAGTTAACAGGAATTGAACGCTGCCAATGCAGAAAGGCTCGTATTCAGCGTAACCACATCGCTTCTGCTATCTTGGTCTGGGGCCGTTTAGCTCATATTGCCAGAGATAGCGCAAAAACTCTTTACCGCGTCAAACAAGGAATCCTCGATGATTTCCTTTTTCATCAACTCAAATTTCCTTCCCTTACCATGGCTTTTGCGTAAGTCCTGTTACTATCATTTGGATGCTCAAGCCCCACTTTGTGGGACCATCCAAAATCGAGCCTCCAAAGAAATGCTCTATTGTGCATCAAGCACCGGATCTGATTTTGAACGCCGTGAGCGTGATTTACGGAAAGCACGAGACATTATTCAAGGAATTTTAGCGAATGCTAACCAGGAGGTCGCTCTATGAAAGGCATTTTGCTCATCGGCCTTGTCGGGGGACTCGCCACCATGTCCGCCTGTAGCTCTACAACCCCGCCTCGTACAAAATGGCAACAAGGCTACAGCGTGGGCATGGCTGACTCCGCAAAGCGTCAGTACTTTGCGCAAAGGAATCTTTATAAGTACGAGTTTGAACGGCGTCAGCAAAATCCGGGAGTTCGTCGCTATTCCTTTGTCATTCCTCCGGATCCGACTGCTTCGGAGAAGTTGATTCCTTATACCATCACCATCCCTGTTGAACAATGAAAACGTTTTTTTCATTCCTTGTAGCCATTCTCATTCCGGGTGCTATTTGCGCCAGCGGATGGCCGGTTGTTGATGCCGGAGCTTTGGCATTTCAGAGTGCAAAAGCACGCTGGGAAGAGATTCAATGGGGAAAACAGCTCCTGTTTCTTGAAAATACTCTCCGCACTACGCAACAACATCTTCAGACAGTAAATTATGTTAAGATGGCAATCGGTGACCCGAAAGCTGTAGTCGGTGGATATATCGATGCGCATACGTTTTCAAATCTCCTGGATTATAATAACATTCCAAATATCCTATGGGATATTCAGCGGCTGCTTGCTCGGAGCCGCTATGCTTCCGATACAATACGCTCGCTGTACGATGACGCAGATATAGACATCGAGAAATACGTTCGGTCAAATTCCTATACAGGAATGTCGGCATTTCGGGATCCTAAGGATCCGCTGAAACGGTATCGTGCCATCGAGAATGCCTATACGGAATATGAGAAGAATATCCATGAGGCACAGAAGAAGCGGATCACATTAAATCAGCAGATTGCCAAGCTTAATTCTCAGTTAAAAGGTGCACAAACTGATGCCGAAGTGCAGAAGCTTCAGGCTTCCCTTATTGCTTCGCAAGCTGCTCTTTCGTCTCTGGATCAGATTGAGGCAAATTCCGCGGAGCGCCTGAAACTCCTCATAGCTCTTAATGAAAATAGGGAAAAGATGGAACAGGCTGCGTGTGCAGAAATTAATCAAAGGCTGGATGAAAAAATTTCCAAAGAATCGAGCAAAGCGAGAAAAGAAATGCTCAGAAAAAAATAATTATGGCACCATTCATACTATTAGCAAACGCATCAGCTTTTGAGGTTGGTGTTAATCAACTCAGAGAACACTTATTCCCTCTGGCATTTATTCTTGTCGTGCTTGGCATCTGGGAGTCCGTCTGGAAGTCGGGAAGTGACCCAAGATCACTTTTAGGTATCTTTATCAAAACAACAATCATCATTGTCCTACTCGCGGGATTTCCAGCTCTGATGAAGAATGGAAAAGAGGCTTTTGATGGGTTAAAAAATATTGTTGGCCCAGATCCTCAAAATAGCTTTAAAGAATTGATAAGTAATAGCTTGCCAGCAGTGAGCGTTTGGGAGTTAGGTCCCTATATCGCATCGCTCGTAACGACAGTGTTACAGTATTTAGGATCGGTTGGAGTCAAAATAGTTAAATTTTCCGGCTGCCTAAAAAAAACTGTGGGTAAAAATTGGTTCAGGCAAATTAGCAAGGGTATGGTAAAGAGCAACTTCACGAGCATCAGCGGTACGAAACGCATAACTCCGTTTTAGAGTTAATTTCACCTTGGCGTTAAGCCCTTCAACGACACCGCTGGAATATTGGCCTTTAGCCTGAAAGTAATTTAAAAGAAGAGAGCGGTGAGAGGTGAGAGTACGGGCAACTTTTTTAAGAGGCTCCAGGTGACTTCGAGTAATTTTAGTGCACCAAGCATCCAGGAATTTAGCAGCCCAGGTAGGAGAGCGATAGGTCCAAAAGTGTTGGAAAGTTTCCACTAAGAGAAAGGCGCGCAGGGTGCGTAAAGCAGAGCCTCGAATTGCCCGCATGCCAGCACGTTGGCTCTTAGTCCAATTGCATCTTTTTTTTAGGAAAGCCCAGCGCATCTTTTTAAGCAAGGGATCCAGACCTGCCTGGGCACGGGCGCGGGTTTCCTCTCTGCGGATTTCATCGATAGCTGCGTTGAGTTTTTTAACGATGTGGAAGCGGTCAAGGATATGTAGGGCTTGTGGCAAATAATGGGCTGCTACCTTCAGATACGGTTTCCACATGTCGGAGCAAATAAAGCCGATGGCCGAACAAAACTCTTTGCCAAAAACCTCGAAGAATAGCTCAAAAGTTTTTTCAGTACGATCGCGCCCGACCCACAAAAGTCGTTTGCAGTGATCATCGATCTGGTAGACCAGTGTCCAAAACTTATCTTTTTTTCCGACATGGATTTCATCAACTCCAAGTGCCTTTACGCCGCTTAAATTCCGATGTTGAATGCCATAATCCACCACCCATTTTACCGAAGCGTATACATCGGCCCAGCCCACTCGGAAGACTCTGGCTACCTCGGCCCAGGAGAGCATGCGTGCCCATTGTGCCAGAAAGAGACGGAAGGCTTCGCTGTGCTGTATTTTTCCGCTAGCCCAAGGAAGTTCTTCTACTGTGGGACTCCCACAGTGTCGGCAGTCAATTCGCCGCGGTGTGTAGACTAGCCAGACCACGAAACCCCAAAGTGGCACAAAGCGCCAGCGCCGCTCTGCAAGTCTATCATATCCAGATCCTTTACGTTTGCATCCTGAGCATCTTCCCTGGCTGCCTTCTCTGGCACGTACTTCTGCTAAGATAACTCCCTTTTCTTTATCGTCCCATCCCACCGCATCATAGACAAATCCCTTGATCGGATGTACCCGCCTCATTACATTTTTAAGCGTTATATTTACCACAGAGGCTGGTTTATAGGTACCCATTTGGGTGCCGCCAGCCTCTTTTTTACGCTCCGCCCTAATACCCAAGGAACCGATCCGATCCTCTTGCTACCTTTCAGCACTGCTCCCCCCCTGTTCCCCCTGAACGCCTGCCGCGGCGAGCGGTGCGGGGGTCTGGGGGCGGCACCAGCCCCCCTGCTAACTCTATTTTTTACCCACGAATTCTTTTATAGAGCCAATTTTTCCAAGAATATGCCATTGGTTGCTTAACCGCAGTTTCGCCATTAATGATCGCTTTGCTAGTGTAGGTCGTCAAGCAGATTGCATATTATAAGCAGAAGTGGTAAAAGCTGCTAATGAGAGTAGCAGCAAGAATTAAACTTACGGAAAAAGAACGCAAGAAATTAGAAGAACTAAGAAGAGGAAGAAAGAATGCGGTGCGTGTACAGGAGAGGGCGGCCATAATATTGCTGGCAGCCGATGGATATGAAAACCAGGAGATAGCTGAAAAGTTAAAGCAAGACCCTGGGAAAGTTGGCCGCTGGCGGAAACGATATGCACAGCAAGGATTGGCAGGCATACTCAAGGACAAGACACGTCCGGGTCGCATTCCTCCTATTTCCCCCTCCATAAGGGCGCGTATTATTAAGCTTACAGTGAGCAAAAAGCCTGCTGGAGCCACACATTGGAGCCGGGAATCCATGGCGCGGGAAGTTAAAGTAAGTCCTTCAAGTATAGGACGCATTTGGGCAGCTAATGGATTGAAGCCACATCGGGTCAAAACTTTCAAGCTCTCCAAGGACAAACACTTCCAAGACAAACTCAATGATATCATAGGCCTTTATCTTTCCCCACCCGAGCATGCCATCGTATTCTCATGCGATGAAAAGAGTCAAATCCAAGCCTTAGATCGCACACAGCCAGGCCTTCCACTCAAGAAAGGGCGCTGCCAAACTTTGACCCACGATTATAAACGTAATGGGACAACAACCCTCTTTGCTGCGATGAACATAGCTGATGGACGCATAATCGGTACCTGTATGAATAAGCATCGACACCAGGAATGGCTGAAATTCCTACGACTAATTTCCAAAAGTACTCCTTCAGATCAAAAAATTCATATCATCTGCGACAACTATGCTACCCATAAGCATGAAAAGGTCCAGGCATGGCAGAGGCGCAACCCACGCTTCCATTTCCATTTTACCCCAACTAGCGCTTCTTGGCTTAATATGGTGGAACGCTTCTTCCGCGACCTCACCGTCAAAAGTCTTCGCCGGGGAGTCTTTCGCAGTCTCCATGAACTTACTACCGCTATTGAACAACACATTAGTATTCATAATGCAAATCCTAAACCCTTTATTTGGACTGCTACAGCTTCTGACATTCTCGAAAAGGTCAAACGCGGTCACAGAAAACTAAATAAAATGCAATCTGCTTGACGGTCTACACTAGCAATCAGTTATACGCAGGCAATCGGGATTAGGTTTTTGATGACCTCCTTATGTGTAGTCATGTGGTCATTGGGGTTCATTTTGGTGGACCTATTTTTGAGTTATTTGGGACCAGTGTTATTCAGTGGAATGTTGGGTGGCGGTGGTGGCGCGCTCGTTGCAGCAGGCAAATTACTGATCAGTTGGCCAGCGGCTGTTGGAATCATGCTGGTTGCGGCCTTGGTTCCTACATTCCTCTACATAGCAACTCCTATGGCTATCGGAAAATTGGCTCTATAAAAGAATTCGTGGGTAAAAAATAGAGTTAGCAGGGGGGCTGGTGCCGCCCCCAGACCCCCGCACCGCTCGCCGCGGCAGGCGTTCAGGGGGAACAGGGGGGGAGCAGTGCTGAAAGGTAGCAAGAGGATCGGATCGGTTCCTTGGGTATTAGGGCGGAGCGTAAAAAAGAGGCTGGCGGCACCCAAAAGGGTACCTATAAACCAGCCTCTGTGGTAAATATAACGCTTAAAAATGTAATGAGGCGGGTACATCCGATCAAGGGATTTGTCTATGATGCGGTGGGATGGGACGATAAAGAAAAGGGAGTTATCTTAGCAGAAGTACGTGCCAGAGAAGGCAGCCAGGGAAGATGCTCAGGATGCAAACGTAAAGGATCTGGATATGATAGACTTGCAGAGCGGCGCTGGCGCTTTGTGCCACTTTGGGGTTTCGTGGTCTGGCTAGTCTACACACCGCGGCGAATTGACTGCCGACACTGTGGGAGTCCCACAGTAGAAGAACTTCCTTGGGCTAGCGGAAAAATACAGCACAGCGAAGCCTTCCCTCTCTTTCTGGCACAATGGGCACGCATGCTCTCCTGGGCCGAGGTAGCCAGAGTCTTCCGAGTGGGCTGGGCCGATGTATACGCTTCGGTAAAATGGGTGGTGGATTATGGCATTCAACATCGGGATTTAAGCGGCGTAAAGGCGCTTGGAGTTGATGAAATCCATGTCGGAAAAAAAGATAAGTTTTGGACACTGGTCTACCAGATCGATGATCACTGCAAACGACTTTTGTGGGTCGGGCGCGATCGTACTGAAAAAACTTTTGAGCTATTCTTCGAGGTTTTTGGCAAAGAGTTTTGTTCGGCCATCGGCTTTATTTGCTCCGACATGTGGAAACCGTATCTGAAGGTAGCAGCCCATTATTTGCCACAAGCCCTACATATCCTTGACCGCTTCCACATCGTTAAAAAACTCAACGAAGCTATCGATGAAATCCGCAGAGAGGAAACCCGCGCCCGTGCCCAGGCAGGTCTGGATCCCTTGCTTAAAAAGATGCGCTGGGCTTTCCTAAAAAAAAGATGCAATTGGACTAAGAGCCAACGTGCTGGCATGCGGGCAATTCGAGGCTCTGCTTTACGCACCCTGCGCGCCTTTCTCTTAGTGGAAACTTTCCAACACTTTTGGACCTATCGCTCTCCTACCTGGGCTGCTAAATTCCTGGATGCTTGGTGCACTAAAATTACTCGAAGTCACCTGGAGCCTCTTAAAAAAGTTGCCCGTACTCTCACCTCTCTCTTCTTTTAAATTACTTTCAGGCTAAAGGCCAATATTCCAGCGGTGTCGTTGAAGGGCTTAACGCCAAGGTGAAATTAACTCTAAAACGGAGTTATGGGTTTCGTACCGCTGATGCTCGTGAAGTTGCTCTTTACCATACCCTTGCTAATTTGCCTGAACCAATTTTTACCCACAGTTTTTTTTAGGCAGCCGTTTTTTTTAGGCAGCCGGAAAATTGATGGCAGGAGCTAATGCAGGAACGGCTGCTGCGTGGGGTGCCCTCTCTAATATGTCACAAGGTGCACAGTACGCCTCGCGGGGTGCGCAAATTGCCTCAACTTTACGTACTGCAGCTACTGCAAAAACTGGTTCTACAGAAGGAAGCAATCCACGACCTCCTAACCCAATTGTATGAACTATCTCTACACTTTAGTAATTCAATATCAGCAAGTATGCTTCTTTAATTTGCGAGGAAGCGTCTTCTTGCTTCAGCTGCTTGGTCTGCCATTTTTTGATCAGCCTCCCGTTGTTTTTCAGCTTCAGCTTCTTTGCCCTTCAGATAGGCAACGACCTGAGACTCAGAATTTGAACAAACAGACTTGGTAATAAAAAACGTGGCACCACCAGTTAAGACAACAGCAACCAGAATAGGAAAGAGAATGGAATATCGCATACGACATAAACATCCACCAACGACTGTACAATTACAAGCTGTTTGTCATGAGGATATAATCGAAAACTTCTCAAGCAACAGGTTGTAGCAGCACTATTTTAGCCCTTCCTAAGAATCTCCCAACCATGAATAAATTTCTTCTCAGCGCCGTTGATGCCATCACCAATAATCGCATTGCCGCAAGGATATGGATGATAGTTGCAGCTATATGCCTTATAGCGGCTGTAGCAGCTCCGTATTTCGCCGTTTCTGCTCTGAAACAGCAGGAAAAAGTCGTCATCATCGACCCTGCTGGAACTATTCTGTACAGTCCGGCGCTTGCATTTAGCGAAGCGGGTCAGCTTTACGCTTATCAAACTAAGCTAACATGCTTAGCCCTGCTTCAACGGAATCCGGAAGGCCCAGATAATCTCGAACTCCTTCAAAAACTCTACGAGCAAAATGCGAGAGAGCAGGCACAGCAAATCATAAAATCCCAGACACAATATTTCACCGATAAACAAATCCATCAAAAAGTCGAAGTAGGCAATATTGATGTCCTTTCTACCAGGAAATTAAAAGCGTCGAGAGGGCAGAGCTATGACTCATGGATCGTCCGTGCTCGCGGGCATCTCATTCGTGTTGGAACCTTCGAAGGCTTGCCGATTGAAGAACCACACACATTTACACTCGACATCGAGTTTATCCGCAACCCCGACATTATCGGTAACGGGCTCTTCCCACTTCTTGTTCGGAACATTGCATACGAGGAAAAGGCATTATGAAATCTCCAGAATTTCCAGGGAGCGACAGATGCCTCGCACAGTATAATTATTTATCTCCCGATGCCGTGGAACCGCACTTGTCTTGTGATTGGCAGGATTCCACCAAATGGAATGTTTGCTTCCTTCACGGTAAAGCTGACAACCGTTGCGTTTCAGATGTTTTTCGAGATCAGAGCGCTTCACGCAATCAGCATTTCCTCTTTTTGAGTTGGCTGATTTTCTCTTTCGGAAAGCTCTCGATTGGCTTCCAAAACCATCTGCAAGGCATCTTTCAAATTCTCACGTGCCTCTTCAAGAGTCTCTCCCTGAGAATTGACTCCCGGAATCTCCTTGATCCAAGCTGCCCACCATTTTCCTTCTTGTCTAAACGCGGCTGTCAATTTCATGCCATAATTTTCGTTGCTTTTATCGCATCTGTCCAGCCCTTACAGGCAAGCTCCATCATCCAGAAGCCCTTGGACGAGCACATCGTTTACGAAGTCCCGATAGCTTGGGAAGCGGGAACAACGACCATTCTATTTCCTTCTGAAATCTCCGCCCTTTACGGAAAATCCATTGCCACCCAAGAGCAGCCTAACGCCAATTTCCTCATCTCCTTTCTACCCGGAAACTATTACGTGACACTCCGAGCGCTCGAAAAAGGAGCGGAAGACTACCTCACCATTATCTTTAACCGCAAAGCCTATATCTTCCACCTGATTGCAAGCGATGCCCCTTTTAGAACACTCACACTCTTCAATCCTGATAAAAATCGCACCGGACGGACTATTAACCCTTCACAACTCCTTTCCTTATTAGACAAAGCTAAAGCATACAGCCTCTTTAAAGCGCAGCATTCGGATGCTCTTGAGGGAGTATTACACGTCTCTCCTAACATCGAAAATCCCTACCAAGGCTTTACCGTAAAAATCAAAAACGTCTGGCGCTTTGAACCTCAAGACACACTCGTATTTGGATTAGATCTGATTAACCAATCAAAGACTACAATAAGCTACAGACCTCAGGACTTGGCCATAAAGCTAGGAGAGCGGATTTACACCCAATCCATCGTCGATGCCTCCGGATCCATGCCGCCAAACTCCATAACCCCTGCATTCTTCGCTATTACCGGAGATGGCTCCGGAGGACGTAATCACCTCTCTCCGGACAATAATTGGTCAGTTTTAGTGATTCGGGAGCCCAAGGACAACAAACCTGCCGGAAGTAAACTATGAACATCCACCTTCGCCGAATATTGAAAGAAGCTAAAAAGCCATACGCCAGAATCCTCTTATTCCTTGTGACACTCGGCATAATCGTCTGGATCTATAACATTCGGAAGGGCCAGAGCGGCAAAGCTGTCAATAGCGACATTTCCGCTGAAACAAATACATCCTCAGCGCCAGCTTCAATAAGCACCGGCTACACATTTCGCTATCAAAACACCGAGCCTGCTTCCAGGAAAGAAAGAGGCGATCGCAGAGAAGAACCCATTGCTTCACGAGTCATCCAAGCCGTATCGGAACAAACCATCGACCCTCCTCCGCCCATTCCACAAACCATCTTCGCAAAAAAAGAAGCTGATCCGCAAATTGCCGATGAATTTCTCCCCTTCGGACAGCTCATCAAATGCCAATTAGCTAACACCATTGAATCCACCAACCTCGACACACCGATATTTGGATACGTCATTGAAGACATCCATGGACCCGGAGGCAACCTCATCATACCCGCTGGCACCGAAGTCCATGGGGAAGCCTTAAAATCGAGCTCTCGCGACCGCATCGGAGCCCAAACCAAATTTATATTGGTATTCATCGAAACCGGCAAAGAACTCAAACTGACAGCAAGCGTACTCGACCATGCGCCGAGTAGAAATTCCACCGAAAAATGGGCGGAAACAGATGGCTCCGGGGGCTTAAGAGGATATCAAATCAAATTTGATAAATACGCTGAAGCCAAAGCCATATTAGGCTCAGCATTAGCTGCAGGCGCTACAGCATTTCCCGAACAAATCAACCAAATGGGCCCATTTGGGACCATGACGAACATGTCCAAAGGAGGATGGCAATCAGCACTCTCCGAAGGCATTGGAGCCGGAACTGACATCTATGCGCGGCGACTCTTAGACGCCATGAAAGAACTCTATTACGTGCGAATAGATGCGGGCACCTATTTCTATCTCTACAGCCGCCAAACCATCTCACTCGCCGATGCCAGAATTGGCGGATCCAGAGAGCAGCCGGCTCCATTGCAGCACCCAAGCACCGAAATAGTGATCCAATGAAAAACACCCACACCCTTTTGATGATTCCTTTTCTCCTGGTAGCCTGTGCCAGTCCCATTGAGCGAAAACCTCCGGTAAGTCTAAAAAAAGAACCTGATCGGCAGTTAGGCGGAACCTTCATTCCTCCGCAAAGCGAAGACATTAGCCTTCCTGAGCAAATAAAGAATTATCACGTCGGTCGCTACGTGGATCCCGCTGATCTTAACACCCTTCATGAGCGCCATACCATCTACCGGAGAGAACAAACCGGACATTGGAACTTGGCTGCCGCAAAAGGCACTGGCGCATCGCGATCCTACTATCTCACAGCCGACAAAACTCAGCAGGATAAGCAGCAAAGGGCTTATTATGAAGCAGCTCAGGAACAAGCGCGCTTAGCCAAAGAGAAATTATCCGGCACCGAACAAAGATTAAAGGACTTAGAAAAAGAAAATTCCGACCTGAAGGAAAAACTCCGGCCTTCGCGAATTTATGCCGATTTAACCAAACAAAATACCAATGAAAACAATGACCATTAAACTAGACGATAACGTCTATGAACCCTTCGCCACCGCCGCAAAAATACTGACAAAAAGCGGGATTACAATCTCAGTAGTTCAGCTTGCGGAGACCATTATCAATACTGAAATAAACGGCATGAATCCCACGACAATTGCTAAAAAATTCACCAAATCCATCGCCAATAAACTGACAGAGATCGATATGGAAACCGACAGCGAAACATCAGGAAGCGAGAAAGGTTACGAAGCATGAAAGAACGGTCTATTATAAATAGTTTATCACGGGATGCCCTGTTTTGGTTAATGCTCCGTTGGTTTCAGCGCCCTAGATACGAAGACTTTACAGACGTGGAATTAGAAATATATCACAGCGTCGAAAAGGAAGTATTTAAGCGTTTACGTATAGGTGACAAATCTCGACGCATAGAATTTGAAGAAGAAATTACGGAATTCTTTAAAAAATTGTATTTCGAACTGACAAAGATCGAAGGAGAACCGGAAAACGGACAACAATCAGCAAGCAAGAAACCTTACGAGACATGAAGGAAACACGGAACAAGGAGTCTATTACGATAGACTTCCCACAGAATGCAGCACGATGGCTGATATGGGATTGATTTAGGTCTTATTACGGACCAGATAACATAAAATTTGCTGCGTTCCGTAAGCTGGGCACCAAAACATTTCAACATATCCAAGACTTTTCACAGCAGGAGCAGATAAAGGCGGAGATTGCTGGTTGTTTTCGAAGTGTATTACCTCGCATCGTTCCAAGCATAACACCGAAGAAAATACATGAGCCTCATCAATAAATCAGCCGGCAAACGGCTATATCACAGGATTGCTGATAAATGGAAAATCCCACGCAGAATGCCGAGAGGATTCATGGCCGAACTGGAGAAGCTCGTAGAGTCCAAACTTTCAACAGAGGCCAATCAGCGCGGTATTAAGAAAAAAGGACAACAGGAATTTCGATTTAAGAACAATTAACTAGCTAATTTATGACATTTGAAGAGTTGCAACAAGAAATATACGGACGGACAGATGGAGAGCAAATAATCCAGTGGAAGGATTTTCATCGTCACCCTAATGGTGGAGGGTGGGTTGAAAATACCGCTTGCGTTGATAAAACAGCGGTTGTCGAGCCGAATGCAATGGTATTGTCTTGCGCAAACGTCAGGCAAGGTGCGCAAATCCGTGATAGGTCAGTCATTCACGGTTATGCATTGGCTGCTGAAAACAGTTGTATAAGCGAATCCTCTGAAGTATGCGATAATGCCGCTATCCTTGACCATGCAAAAGCTTCTGGTTTGTCTAAGATTGGCGGATCGTCAAAGGTTTTTGGAAATTCTGAAGTTGGAAAAGGCGTGACGATTACTGATCATGCACAAGTATGCGACTTCGCAAAAGTCCTCGGTTGGAAGACCAGAATATGTCAACAAGCACGAGTATCCGAATCTGTGATAATTACTGCGGATGAGGCTGTGATCCTAGGTGATGCCTGGATTCAGGGAAATGCGAAAATAAAGGACAATATCTACGTAGAAGGCTCTAAATGGACCGAAAGCCCTACATATCACAAGGATCTCGATATTACTCATTCTAAAGAAGGTCACTCTTCAATACGGAGGAGAAGCCATCCTCATACTTTTTGGTTAAGTAAAGAAGGAGAACAGTTTTTAAGGAGAATGGGATTAAGTATCTTAAGAATCAACGAATGCCGCAAGTTTGTTCAAATAATCATGGAAAAGGAGAAGCAGAAGATTGCTATCCAGGAACACAGTTCAGCACACAAACCGACCCAGAAATTTGGAATGAAAATGGGATAGCAACTATGAAAAGAACATTGAAACGAATTGCACCATTACAATTCGGTAAAATATTATCGATATTGTGTTGGAGTATTATGGTGATATGTGTTCCTACCCGTATGGGTATTGCACAATTCCATACACAATTGTCAGGACCTTATCCTGTCCCGTTACCTATCATTAGCGATATTATTTTAGCTATAATTATAGGAACAATAATAATTCCAATAATGTATGAGGCGCTAGCTTTTCCTGCCGGCATTGTGGCTGCTTGGATATACAACCGCTTCGCGAAATTACTCGGCGGCATTCAGATAGACGTTGAATGAAAGGAAACATCAGATTTTTAAGTAAATAATAAAAATAGCTCATATGACATTCGAAGAATTAAAAAAGAAGGTACGCAGCTTACAAGGCAGAGAGATCAAAGAAGAAGACTTTCATCGGCATCCTAATGGAGGTGGATGGGTTGAGAATACAGCGAGGGTAGATAAAACTGCAAAGGTTGAAGAAAACGCTATTGTGTTAGACAGAGCAAGGGTCTACGGGGATGCAAAGGTCAAGGGGAATGGAAGGGTCACAGGGAATGCAAAGGTCTATAGGAATTCAGATGTCTATGGGAATATGAAGGTCTCTGGGAATACGAATACTTATTAATGGATGTAACTAGAGCTTGTCCTGAAAACGGCAAAATTGCCCGGGAAAGTCTTTTTACTCTGTTGAATCCCTCTATTTTTATCCATTGATTCGGTTGTTTTTCAGTAATGCCAAAATTATAAATGCCTGATTTTGGGGAAAATGGCGTTTTTCTGTCTTTTTCTCAAAATTTTTTGCCTCTGGATCGGCTTCATTGCTGCTTCTACGGTTTCAGGACAAGCTCTAACTATGACCTTCGAAGAACTAAAAGAAAAAGTAAGGGAGCTACAAGGAAGAGAGATAAAAGAGGCAGATTTCCATCGGCATTCTAATGGGGGAGGCTGGGTTGAGAACACTGCGAAGGTAGATAAAACTGCAAAGGTTGAAGAAAACGCTATTGTGTTAGACAGAGCAAGGGTCACAGGGAATGCAAGGGTCTCTGAGAATGCAGAGGTCTTTGGGAATGCAATGGTCTCTGGGGATGCAAAGATCTATGGGAATGCAGAGGTCTATGGGGATGCAGATGTCTTTTGGAATGCAAGTGTCTATGGGGATGCAGAGGTCTTTTGGAATGCAAGTGTCTATGGGGATGCAAAGGTCTATGGGGATACAATGGTCTATGGGGATGCAGAGGTCTTTGGGAATGCAATGGTCTCTGGGGATGCAAAGGTCTATGGGGATGCAATGGTCTATGAGGATGCAGAGGTCTTTGGGAATGCAATGGTCTCTGGGGATGCAATAGTCTTTTGGAATGCAATAGTCTCTGGGAATGCAAGGGTCTCTGGGAATGCAATGGTCTCTGGGGATGCAATGGTCTCTGGGGATGCAGAGGTCTCTGGGAATGCAAAGGTCTATGGGAATGCAAAGGTCTATGGGGATGCAGAGGTCTATGGGGATGCAAAGATTTTTGGGGGAGCATGTGTTTCTGGGAATGCAGAGGTTTTTGGGAATGCTGTGGTCTATGGAGATGCTGTGGTTCGGAGTGATGCTGTGGTTCGGAGTGATGCTGTGGTAAATGGCAATATGCAACTAGGTGCTAATATTTTAGAAAAACCAATTTCTCCGTCTGAGAAAACCGCCGAAGTAGCGGCTGCGGGATCTACTGATCAAAAGCCGCACACAGAAAACAAAAATAATACCATGACACTCGAAAACAAACCATTCAAACGAAACACGGTAATTGATGCGCAACTTAACGAATTCATTGCAAGCAATGATCGTTTAGTAAACTACGTCAAAGACCTTCCGAGGGAAGAGCTGGAACGCAAGTACCTTCTATCTAAGATGAAGGAAGAAACATATAAGAAAGCCTATGAACAGAAGGTGACCGACTTCATCAACCGGCCGGAAAATGCGGAGTTCAAAGAATCACTCACGAAGAGTCTTTCTTCGAATATTAAGGATGATGCAACTCGCGAGCGGGCACTTCTTAAAGAAGCGAAGATCCAAATTCACAAACAGGGAATCAAAATGTCGATGTAAGGTGTTCTAGTTGGCCCCCAGCCGACCGCTATCAGCTTAAATGTCATAGAACAATTAAAACATAGCTTATGGATATCGAAGAGCTAATATATAATAAAATCGTTGATCCAAATAAATTTCATCGTCATTCTAACGGTGGAGGATGGGTAGAGAATACAGTTAAGGTGGATGACACAGCCTTTGTCGGTGAAAATGCTATCGTTCTTGGTCATGCGCAGGTTAAAGAAAATGCTCGCATTTGTGATGAGGCGGTAGTACAGGATGACGCTGTGGTAGGCGGGTTGGCCTGCATAGGAGGAGAAGCCTTAGTGGCTGATTATGCCCAAGTATTGGGAAACGCAACTGTTTGGGGCATCGCATACATTCATGGCTCAGCAAAGATCTTTGAGAATGCGGAAGTGGGCAAATCCGCAGAGATTTGTGAAGGCGCAGAGGTATTTGGATCGGCAAAAATATTTGGAACTTCCAAAATAACCGACCGAGCGCGGGTCTCCGGATCCGCCAAAATCGACGGCCTCTTTGCCCGATCACCTTACATCTGCGGCAATGCATGGTTAAAGGGAAAAGCGGAGATCAAGGGCCGTACCTACGTGGAGGGTTCAGAATGGGATAAAAGTCCTCTTTGCTACGATCTGGGAATGTTTGCCATTACCCAATCTAAAGAAGGCCACACCGCGTTAAACCGGCAATCTCGTCCTCATGGATTTTGGCTAGGAGAAGAGGGCAAGAAATGCCTAAAAGAAGCGGGATTTACCGATTCGGGGATCAGCGAAATTCACAAACACGTTCGAATGATCATGAAGGCTGAAAAGAAGAGCCGGGTCATCGCAGAAGCCCGCCGGAATATTCGGAATGTCACGCAAAAGGTGACTCAGAAATTTGGGATGAAGATGGGGTAAGGCTGGCCTTGACATTCTGCATATACAGCATAATATTTATGTAGTATATGAAACTCAGAAAGTCGGCTAACGAGAGTGAGGCGAGGCTCTACGAAATCGCCGAGTGTCAAGGTGGATTCTTTACAGCGAAACAAGCCGACGTGGCTGGCTATACCCGAAGCAACCACGTTTACCATGTGCGAAGCGGCAAGTGGGAGCGACAAGACCATGGGATTTTTCGACTCGCACATTATCCGCTCTCCGAACATGCCGATCTTATTCATTGGTCACTCTGGTCACGTGACCAGAGTGATATTCCCCAAGGGGTATATTCCCATCAAACCGCCCTAAGCATTTATGACCTTTCAGATATCATGCCATCAAAACTACACATGACCGTTCCTCGCAAATTCCGAAAGGGATCAAAAATTCCGCTGGTACTCAGACTTCATTTTGGCGATCTGGAGACTTCTGAAATAGAAGAGCGTGCTGGATATAGCGTTACTCGACCGCTCAAAACAATTCTGGATGTCATCAAGGCACGAGAAATCTCGAACGATTTCATTCAGCAAGCTCTTTCGGAAGCTCGGGAGCTCGGGCTTATTACTGAAAGTGAAGTCCGAAAACATCGTGTTCAACTAGCCCCATTCCTTTCTTCATCGAAAAAATTTCCAAATGAAAGACTATCCAAAGCAGTATCGCACAGCAGAAGCCTTTCGAGCAGCGCTTGAAAAGCGACTTTACGATATTTCTCAACAAGAAGCCACAAATCTGCAGCGATTACGACGTCAAATCTCTTTCGATCGTTTGCTAGTACGCCTTTTCCCAGATGAAAAAGCACCTTGGATTCTGAAAGGCGGATATGCGTTAGAACTTCGACTACAGAACGCTCGAACAACTAAAGATATCGATTTGTCCATTCCCGATGAAGCCGCAGGGAATATTAAACGTAACATCCTTGAACAATTGCGAAATCGGATCGAAGTAAATTTGGATGATTTCTTTACATTCTCCATTGGGAAACCCAAAGCAAATATATTTACTGCCCCAGAGGGCGGTAGTAGATATCCTATCACAGCGTCTGTCGCAAATCGAATCTTCACTACATTTCATCTTGACGTTGGGATAGGCGACCCGCTTATCCATCCCCCTGAAAGAGTAAAAGGCCGGGATTGGTTGGGATTTGCAGGTATTGCACCGGGTATTATCTTTGCGATTTCCAAAGAACAACAATTTGCGGAAAAACTTCACGCATATACGATGCCTCGAAAAAGCGAAAATAGTCGTGTCAAAGATCTGATCGATCTCGCACTGTTATCCTTAGAAGGATTGAATTCCGACAAAATCCAGAAAGCCATCAAGGCGGTCTTTAGCGCTTATTCGATGCACCCAATTCCTCACACCCTCCCGGCTCCGCCTCAGTCTTGGGGTCAACAATACCTCGTTTTATCCAAAGAATGTGGTCTAGAATTACCAATGGAAGATAGCCTCAAGCTCGTTGAGAGCGCAATGAAACCACCGAACATTCGGCGTGGGATATCGATGTAGGTCCAGATGGGTACTTATTCACAGCGAGGCCGAGCCGAATGGTAGCGGTCTGCGAACCCGCCAGGACAGTTCGGTGTGTCTGGCATGAATAACAAACAGGAGGTGAAAATCCAAACCTAGGGCCCTGACAGAGGGAACCTAACACCGAAGAGGCAAGTGCATTGCAGTGGAGAACCACAGCCCAACCAGAGGGAAGCAAACGCTGGAAGGCCCGTGAGGGGATGTACGGTAGAAGCTATAGGTGCGTACGATAGTCGAACGAAAGTGAAGCGCCGTAAGGCGCATGCAGTGGACGAGCCAGCCGGCGGTGGCGAAATCCAAAATCTGTTGGGGACTGCATGTGTAGTGGCGACGACAAGAGTACGAAGTTTGTTAATTCTTACCCAGAGAGATCTGTTGGGCCGCGCCAGGCCAAAGCCTGGCGCAAACCCGTAGGACGAAAGAACGAAAGGCCAAAGGCCCAACAGAAGTCAGACAACTGCATAGTAGCAAGAAGGCTAGCGAAAGCTAGTCCCAACCCAGCGGCGAAAGCAAACTGGGGGAGCGAAGGCGGTTGCGGTCGAACGAATGTCAATGCAACTTGAACTGAAATTTGGAACAGCCGAAGAGGGGGTGCAAACTCCCAGCGACGGCGCAAGGGCGGAGCACCGAAGCTCGGCTCGAGCGTGCGCGCCGCCAATGCCAAAACTCAAGCCAGAGAAAGCAACGACAGCGACCATGGAAGAAGTAGAACGAAGATTAAAGGGGGCGTTTGAAACAGTAGCGAGCAACAAAGGAGCGCCTGGACCAGATCGGCAAAGCATAGAACAAGTGCGCAAGCACCTCAACGAGCTAATACCGAAATTGAGCCAAGCCCTGATAGAAGGAAACTACCGACCTGGAGAAATTCGGCGCGTGTGGATACCTAAAACAGGAGGAGGACAAAGGGGTCTAGGCATACCCAACGTGATAGACCGGGTGGTCCAAGAAGCAGTACGACAGGTTCTGGAACCAGAATACGAGCCGACCTTCCACCCTAACAGTCACGGATTTCGACCCCAACGAAGCTGCCACACAGCAATACGACAAGCACAAGAGTATATACAAGAGGGACGCGAATGGGTGGTAGACATCGACCTGGAGAACTTCTTCAACCGAGTAAACCATCAAAGACTGATGTCCAAACTCGCGCAGCGAGTAAAAGACAAAAGACTACTGCACCTGATTGGACAAATGCTCAAAGCGCGAATTGTAATGCCAGATGGCGTAGTGGTGAGCAACGACGAGGGGGTTCCGCAAGGTGGTCCCCTCAGCCCATTGCTCAGCAACATCGTGCTTGATGAACTCGATTGGGAGCTGCAAGCAAGAGGCCACCGCTTCGTACGTTATGCCGATGACGGTAACATCTACGTCAGAAGCGAACGAGCTGGGCAGCGTGTCATGGCTAGCGTGAGCAACTTCATAGAAAGGCGCTTGCGTCTCAAAGTGAACCTCAGCAAAAGTGCCGTGGCACAGCCACAAGAGCGTCACTTCCTGGGCTGTAGCCTGCGACGTGAACCCTTAGAGGGCAACGTAGAAGTGAGGTTGTCAAAGCGAACAAAAGAACGCATAAACAACAAAATCCGAGAACTGACACCGAGAAATTGGGGAGGCACCTTAAAATCGTGCATCAACAAAATCAATGCCTACGTGATCGGATGGACAGGCTTCTTTGGCATCTGTACAGAACAAGTCGAGAAGACGCTGCAAGGACTTGACGCCCACATTCGCAGGCGACTGCGAGCAATGGAACTCAAGCAATACAAATGCAAACGAACCATCGTTCGTAAACTGATTGGGCTCGGGATCAATCCCAAAACCGCGTGGCGCAGCATTTACTCGGGACGAAAGTCCTGGTGGGCGCTGAGTCACACAACAGCAGTTGACAGAGTACTGAAGAATTCCCTTTGGGATGCACGCGGGCTCAAGTCATTGCTACAACGGTATAGGGAACATCCTGCGCGCATGGCCGCTCAGAAGCCAATGCAATACGTATGGGCATTCTGAATAGTCGAGGTTGTAATACCAACCATGGGGGTCATAACCCGTGTTTCCGAAGAGCCGTATGTGAACAGCACAAGTACGGTTCTGTGAGAGGAGCCCTCAGTGATGAGGGTTCCTACTCGATAGGCGAACAGTGGCGCTTCTGCGAGCCCAACAAGCTCGCAGAACTTGCGCCAAGCAAGAGCCACTGACGGTGCGAGAAAGCAATTTTCATCACCACAAAATTTAACTGCTTTAAGCAACAAAGTGGTCCAAAAAAGGGTTGCACCTCAAGCATATCTTACAGGAGGTATTGAAAAAAAAAGCCTAAAGCCCGCACGGCGGCGAGAGCTAAGCCAGGAGCTTGTGGAGAAGTTCGAGATCAGCCGCAAGCGGGCATGTGCACTGATGACACTGAGACGATCTAGTTTTTACTATCGAAGCCGAAGGAAAGAACATGTTGCATTGAAGATGCGATTAAAGGAGTTAGCAATGATAAGAATCCGATTTGGATATCGGCGGTTAACGGTTTTGCTCAAGCGTGAAGGATGGGCAGTGGGAGGAAAGCTTGTTTATCGACTTTATCGGGAACTTGGCTTACAGATGCGCCGGAAGTCAAAGCAAGACGTAAATTAGACAGTGAAGTGGTGCCGAAGAGCCGTATGTGAACAGCACAAGTACGGTTCCGTGAGAGGAGCCCTCAGTGATGGGGGTTCCTACTCGATGCTATGCGAATCAAACACCAAAAAGAAGAAAACAGACAAACTTCGGAGCTCATATCAGCCAAAAACTAAAATTAACCCCTGTCCAATGTTCGGGTGCATGTCAGGGTGGCAGGTCACCGAAATTGAAGGTGAACTGTGCTGCACAGCTCGATATGACACTGCACACGGCTTTCCCCATCGTGATGTTCTCGGTAAAAAGGCAGGAATTCTTGCAAAGGAACCCTTTTCAGACTCCAATAAAACAAAAGCTTACCACCATGCCATCCAGGACTTCAAAGCGAACGCGGAGAACTACATCAGTTTCTTCCAAAAAAACTAATCGCAAACCAATATTTGCTCGTATTCTCCCTCTGAGTGGCACCGTTACGGAGAAAGAATTTGATGAATATATCCCCCTGCAAGGTGGCAGAGAGATTACTCCTGCTGAGAGACGCAAATATTCAAAAATTCTGAAAGAGATAAAGGGACACTAGTCAGTCCTACAACCCCAACTCCCTCAACCTCTTTTCTGCGACATAGGCAGCCTTGACGGTCCGAAAAATGTTCCAGAAGGGCATCTACATAGGCCAGGTGCTCAATCTCCCCTTTCAATGGCTGCAATGTCTCCCTCAGGCTTCCCAGCGGCTCTCAAGATATCCCTGTAATAGATCGGTCCATCATTTTGACACACCTCAGAGAACCGTAGGAACACAGGAGATCCGCAATCATGGGATAGAAAGATTCCAACGGGAACCCCGCGAGTGCTAAAGGAAGTTGGCATGATGGATATCAAAAAAACTCCGGATCTTCCAATCAGTATGGATTCGGACGATCACTTTATGGGAGAAGCACTTCGACAAGCACGGAAAGCTTGGAGAGCAGAGGAGGTGCCGGTCGGAGCCGTAATCGTGCGAGGAGGAGAGATCATTGCGCGTGCTTACAACCAGGTGGAGACACTCAAGGACGCCACCGCCCATGCGGAGATGTTGGCGATTACTCAGGCAGAACACATTATAAGAGACTGGAGGCTCATTGATTGTGATTTATATGTTACCAAAGAGCCTTGTCTGATGTGTGCGGGGGCAATAGTATTAGCGCGTATTAAGAGGGTCGTGTTTGGATGTCCGGACCCAAGGGGTGGTGGTGCGGGTGGGCGATTAAATTTGCTCCAAATGGAGGGGCTAAATCATCAATGTTCTGTCATTTCGGGAGTCCGGGCCAGCGAATGCGGAGCAATTCTAAAAGAGTTTTTCGTAAATCTTCGAACGAACGGTTGCAAGAGCGAGCACGAAGGGGAAATTCCTCATTCATTATGACAAGCCGTTTTTTCGGCTGCCTAAAAAAAACTGTGGGTAAAAATTGGTTCAGGCAAATTAGCAAGGGTATGGTAAAGAGCAACTTCACGAGCATCGGCGGTACGAAACCCATAACTCCGTTTTAGAGTTAATTTCACCTTGGCGTTAAGCCCTTCAACGACACCGCTGGAATATTGGCCTTTAGCCTGAAAGTAATTTAAAAGAAGAGAGCGGTGAGAGGTGAGAGTACGGGCAACTTTTTTAAGAGGCTCCAGGTGACTTCGAGTAATTTTAGTGCACCAAGCATCCAGGAATTTAGCAGCCCAGGTAGGAGAGCGATAGGTCCAAAAGTGTTGGAAAGTTTCCACTAAGAGAAAGGCGCGCAGGGTGCGTAAAGCAGAGCCTCGAATTGCCCGCATGCCAGCACGTTGGCTCTTAGTCCAATTGCATCTTTTTTTTAGGAAAGCCCAGCGCATCTTTTTAAGCAAGGGATCCAGACCTGCCTGGGCACGGGCGCGGGTTTCCTCTCTGCGGATTTCATCGATAGCTGCGTTGAGTTTTTTAACGATGTGGAAGCGGTCAAGGATATGTAGGGCTTGTGGCAAATAATGGGCTGCTACCTTCAGATACGGTTTCCACATGTCGGAGCAAATAAAGCCGATGGCCGAACAAAACTCTTTGCCAAAAACCTCGAAGAATAGCTCAAAAGTTTTTTCAGTACGATCGCGCCCGACCCACAAAAGTCGTTTGCAGTGATCATCGATCTGGTAGACCAGTGTCCAAAACTTATCTTTTTTTCCGACATGGATTTCATCAACTCCAAGCGCCTTTACGCCGCTTAAATTCCGATGTTGAATGCCATAATCCACCACCCATTTTACCGAAGCGTATACATCGGCCCAGCCCACTCGGAAGACTCTGGCTACCTCGGCCCAGGAGAGCATGCGTGCCCATTGTGCCAGAAAGAGACGGAAGGCTTCGCTGTGCTGTATTTTTCCGCTAGCCCAAGGAAGTTCTTCTACTGTGGGACTCCCACAGTGTCGGCAGTCAATTCGCCGCGGTGTGTAGACTAGCCAGACCACGAAACCCCAAAGTGGCACAAAGCGCCAGCGCCGCTCTGCAAGTCTATCATATCCAGATCCTTTACGTTTGCATCCTGAGCATCTTCCCTGGCTGCCTTCTCTGGCACGTACTTCTGCTAAGATAACTCCCTTTTCTTTATCGTCCCATCCCACCGCATCATAGACAAATCCCTTGATCGGATGTACCCGCCTCATTACATTTTTAAGCGTTATATTTACCACAGAGGCTGGTTTATAGGTACCCTTTTGGGTGCCGCCAGCCTCTTTTTTACGCTCCGCCCTAATACCCAAGGAACCGATCCGATCCTCTTGCTACCTTTCAGCACTGCTCCCCCCCTGTTCCCCCTGAACGCCTGCCGCGGCGAGCGGTGCGGGGGTCTGGGGGCGGCACCAGCCCCCTGCTAACTCTATTTTTTACCCACGAATTCTTTTATAGAGCCGTTTTTTCAAATAATTAACATGCAATCGCCGTAGCTAAAAAAGCGGTAATTTTTTTGTATTGCTTCACGATAAGCGGCAAATACTGCTTCGGTACCCCCAAAAGCGCAGACAAGCATCAGGAGTGTGGATTTGGGCAAATGGAAGTTTGTTAAAAGGCAATCGATTCGTTGAAACTGATAGGGCGGTCGGATAAAGAGGCAGGTTGAGCCGGAGTTTGGACGAAAAGGTCCTGGCGGCTGCGATTCCAAAACACGCGTGACCGTCGTGCCGACAGCGATGATTCGCTGGCACCGGTTCAGCGCATCCGCAGCAGTCGCCGACAAAAAATAAGTTTCCTCGTGCATGACATGATCCTCGATCCGTTCGCATTTAACTGGGCGAAATGTGCCCGCTCCGACGTGTAATGTCAGAAATGCATGCGGAATTTGAGAGAGAACATTGGAATCAAAGTGAAGGCCCGCGGTAGGCGCTGCAATGGAGCCTGGAATCCGTGCGAAAATGGTCTGGTATCGCTCCCTATCAGCAGGGTCAGCAGGGCGTTTGATGTAAGGAGGCAATGGAAGGACGCCATGGAGGTCCAGATCCACAGGTGCGCTCAGTTGTAAAATGCGTTCCCCTTCCTGAAGAATCTCAATGACTGTTGCAGTTGAATCCGCAATTCGAATGACCGCTCCTAAGCGCATGCGGCGTCCCGGCTTCACAAAACACTTCCAACGCAGTCCCGGCATTTGTTCGAGAACAAGAAGCTCCACGCGTTTATCGGAAGAGAAGATCCGTGCTGGAATCACCTGAGAATTGTTGAGGACCACCAGATCATCCGGTCGAATGTATTTCGGAAAATCTGCGAACATGGCATGAGTGATTTGGCTTGTGCTGCGTTCCAGTATGAGCATGCGTGAATTTCCTCGCTTCGAGGGCGGACGATCCGCAATCAACGATTCAGGAAGTTCGTAATCGTAGGTTGTGCTCACAAATCAAGATTGCTGAGATTTGCCCGATCTATTTTGGACTTGTCTAGGTCAGGAGGGCACCTTTTCTGAGATGCGTGTCAGCCGAATACGACTTGCCGCTGCTTCGACGAGTTGTGCGACACGCCGTTTCAACAGGCGCGCGTTATTAAATAGATAGGCGACGAAGACAAGATATGGAGCCAGCAACCAGAAATCGCCATCGACAAAACCTCTATAGCCTATGAGAGCTAATAGGATTGTGTTTGCTAAGAAATTGGTGGCCACCCGGTTATTTTTCAGTCCCACACGAGTCAGGCATTTTGGCCCTCCATGGTACTCGGTGACACTCCGGAGTGAGACGTCCCACCAGATACTGCCATAGACTTTAATGTCCCATTCTTTCCAACCGGTATCAGTAGAATAGCTCCACCCTTCTTTTTCGAGGCTGCCAATAATTTCCAGAAGGAGGACTTCGCGGCCATGCCCTTCTTCGTTCCAAAACAAGAGACGTGCGGAGCTTTGCAGGCGAGAAGGCGAAAAGTTTTTTTCTCGGGTGGCAATCACAGATGGGGGGGTGCGCTTAAACTTGAGCCAAGTATAATACCGCCACCAGCCACGGACCCAAGGTTGGACTAATGCTAAGAATGCGACCAACAACCGAGCATGGATGGTATCAAAGCGCGGCTCCAGTTTGGCATGAATCATATAAGAAAGAGCGACTAAAAATGTGCCTCCGAACATCAGATACGGGATGATCCGCAGAATGGGAATGGGGATTGACAGGAGAAAGACAAATGCCGTCAATGCTAGCCATTCGATGCTGCTGAGATATGCTGCAATTTCTGACTGTGGTGTCGGATAAATGCATTGGAAAAGACCCTCACCAAAGACTCCGTGATAGATAATGGGACGGTTGATCAGCCAGGTGAAGCGCGGTGCGCCATAAATTTGACCACGCCATTTAGTAGTACCGGTTGGACCAAAAAATATCAAATGCTTGAATCGAAGGAGGGATTCCGCTTCGCCGTATCCTTCTTGCTGTTTTCGAAACGCTGTCAGGGTAAAACGGCGGTAATGCCAAACGATAGCTGATGGGCTGAAGGCAATAACCTGGCCATTTTGTTGAAGCCTCCAACAAAAATCTACGTCGTCACCCGCTTTTCGATATTCGGAATCAAATCCCCCGATGCTGTCGAACGCCCACTTGTGAAAAGCCATATTACAACCAGGAATGTGCTCTGCCTCGACGTCGCTCAACAGAACATGGCTGGGCCCCCCTGGCGCAGCCGCTACGCAAGCCTGAACCCAGCTTTCCGCAGGAGGAGAAATGTTAGGCCCTCCGACCCCGGCATAGTTGCCACTGAGGAGAGTCCCCACAAGATAATACAACCAGTTAGGGTCCGCCATGCAGTCCGAGTCTGTATAGGCGATGACTGAACCAGTGGCAGCATTTGCGCCAACGTTTCGGGCGACGCTGAGGCCATGATTGGTTTGGCGAATATTACGAATCCAAGGATGGCGCTCGGCAATTTCCTGTGTGGCATCGGTGGATCCGTCGTCTACGAGGATGACTTCGTAATCCGGATAATCCAGTGTCCCGAGAGATTCCAGGCAGCGGTCGAGCGTCTTTCCTCCATTGTAGGAACAGACGATGACAGATACTTTTGGATAAGCCGATAGACGTACACGCTGCGTCATGGATTTGTTACCGGAAAACAAGTTGCGGACCATCTGATATGCAAGCTTGGGTTGCCTGTCCCGAGTCACAAGACCGAATGCCCAGTCGGTGATTTCCATGCCGCCCCGGAACCATTCATCTGTCCACGAATAAAGAATGGTCCCCGCCAGGCCGGTCCGGACGACGCTCTCTATGTGCCAACGGAGCATCTCGGATTGTTCTTCCTCGCTGTGCCGGATGGTATCCATGCCAAATTCTCCCAGAAGGAGAGGACGATCTTCAGCGAGGTTTTGAAGGCGCGCGAGATAATGTGAAAAATCATCCTGCCGATGCAAATAGACGTTGAACGTGAAGAAATCCACGTTCTGAGGAAGTAGATATTCGGTCGGCGGATAGTTGGCGTACGAGTAGAGGACTCGGGGGGCAATCGACCGCGCAATATTAATCAAGTGCTCGATAAATTCGGTGACAGCACGCGCGCCGAGCCAACGGACCATAGTGCTGGGGATTTCATTGCCGACCAAGTAACCGAAAACAGCCGGATGCCCCGCGTTTTGGCGAACACTCTCCATAACAGTTCGCTCCACCTCGCGCGTGATTTTGCTATTTTGAAGAAATGCAATGTGTTCTGCCCAAGGAATCGTTACCAACACCCTGATGCCAGCACTTGCGCAAAGGTCCAAAAACCATTTGGGCGGGGTGTAATAGACCCGTAGAAGATTTATGGCAACTTCCTGTAGGAGAACAAGATCCTTCGCAAATTTCTCCGGTGAACCAAAATGATTTCCTTCTGCATCTGGCGCAAAGGGGCCGTAGGTGACTCCTTTAATAAAAAACTTGGCATTGCCGGACTCAAAGAAGAACTTGGCGCGAACACGTACCGGGTGGAGTTCCATGAACTGGAGAAACTCTTCTGTTAAGCGATTTAGGGCATTATGTCTAGGTCTAGTAGAGGTCCGGAAGCGAAATCCTTGCTGGCCTCGCTGAAAGATCTAAGATAATCCAGCGATTATGCCTGTTGAAATCGAGAGGAAGTTTTTGGTGAAGGGGGAGACATGGCGGAATTTGGCCGCCGGTGAAGGCCAGCCCATCCGCCAAGGATACATTTGCAGGAATCCTCAAAGGACCGTTCGTATCCGGACTTATGGAAAAGAAGGCTTCCTCACTATCAAAACCGGAAGAATTGGAATTTCACGACAGGAGTTCGAATACAGTATCCCCTTTGAGCATGCACACGAATTGCTCGATCGGGTCTGCATGCATCCCCTTATAGAAAAAAAACGTTTTCGTATTCCCTGGGGGAAATTCACTATCGAAGTGGATGAATTCAACGGAGAGAATTCGGGTCTTATTGTTGCGGAAGTGGAATTACCAGACGAGACCATTGTTTTGGAAACTCCGGATTGGTTTGGAAAAGAAGTTAGCCAGGACGCTCGATACCGGAATTCCCAGCTTACCGTAAGGCCCTACTGCAGGTGGAAGGATATGGAGCGCTGACTTCGTCAGTTTCTTTTAGAAGCAAAAATTGCAAACAAACATTTTTTTTGAGCTGCAATTTATGCTGCCGATGGCAGCATCGAGCTGGCTGACTTCGGGGGAACTTCGTCCCTTTCCTTTAGAAACCAGCGGAGCTGTCTGCCGTCTGTTAACAGTCCCATATGATGAGATGATCCCATCGTTCTGGGAATCAGTTGAGTATGATTTTACTGTGCGGGGCTAGCTTCGGGGGATGTAGCTTCGGTAGGCGAAGCTTCGGAGCTCGCTTGCGGGACTGAGGCTTGCGGGCTCGCTTCCGGAGTTGAAACTTCCGGAGTCGTTTCGGGCATCGAAGTTTCAGGGGTTGCCTGAGGAGTTGCAGTTTCAGGCGTCATCTCAGGCGTGGAAGTCTCATCAGAAGCCGAAGGTTCCTGAACTGGCGATTCACCTTCTTGCGGCTCTTTTTCGCTTTTTTGGATAGTATCCTGAGCTCCTTTCAGGGTTGATTTGGCGTCTTGCAACGTCCGATACACCTTTGCCGCACCAAAATCAGAAGCTAAGGAATCCTTTTGTTCCTGAAGGAAATTTGCCTTCTCGGCGTTTCCCTGTGTCCGCAGCTTGGCAATTTCGGAATCTAGCTTAGCGAGATTATTTTCGATAGAAGCGGACTTTTGGTCATCCGGTGTCGCACGGAATTCAGCTATTTCCTTGCGCAAATTATCGACCATTTTTTCGGGTCTTTCGCATCCAAGGAGGCCGAGACTGATGATACAAACGATGGGGAGGATTCTCAGGTTTTTCATTGAGGGGGTTGTGTCATTAAGTTTTCCAATAAAAGGTATCTTCTGATATATTTGACTTCACATTGTGGCGAATCACGTCACCTCGATTGTTAGCGAGGTGCTGAAGAATATGAAATGTTTCTTCTGGTTCCGCATCAATGTGTTGAGCAATTTTTTCAGCGTTGAATTGAGAACCTATCCGGGACTTTAAAAAAGTAAATGTCTTTTCTTGTAATTTTAAAATCTGTTCGGCGACTTTTTTCCCGGCCTCGACTCCGGGTTGGTGGTAGGCATTGATGTGAATCAATGAGCCATAGAAACCAACGGCCCGCTCGTATAGAGCAATTAATGCGCCGAGGACAAACGCATCAAATGCCGGAACGCTGATGGTAATCGAGTCCCGGCCATTTTCGTGGAGAGCGCTTCGCGTTCCGCGAAGAAACCCTTGCAGATAGTCGCCGCTCGTAACTCCAGGCTCGACTTCTACCTCGGGCACCGAAGCAGCCTGACGAACCTCAATAAAAGTAACAAAGAAATTGTTTATCCCGTCACGTAGCTGCTGCACATATGCATGCTGATCTGTGGAACCTTTATTGCCATAGACTGCAATCCCCTGATGTACCACATTCCCATCGAGATCCAGTTCCTTACCCAACGATTCCATGACTAATTGCTGGAGGTAGCGGCTGAACAGCAGGAGACGGTCCTTATATGGCAAGAGGACCATATCCTTTTTGCCCTTTCCATTGCCGGCGTAGTACCACATTAAGGCGAGAAGGAGACCCGCATTTTTCAACACCTCCGGATTTCGAGTTTTGATGTCCATTGCGCGCGCTCCTTCCAAGAAGGAGTCTACGTCGAGTCCTTGTAAGGCCATTGGAAGTAATCCAACAGCACTCATGACAGAGGTACGGCCTCCAATCCAATCATACATAGGGAAACGCCTCAGCCAGCCCTCTGCCTCTGCAGTTTGGTCCAATTGGCTCCCTGCTCCCGTTACAGCCACAAAGTGTTTGGCGAAGGAGATGCCCGCTCGTTTAAAAGCTGCCTGGGTGGCCAGCATTCCATTACGGGGTTCTTTGGTGCCTCCGGATTTGGAAATCACGATGACCAGGGTGGAATCCAACTTGCCGAAGAGCCCCCCCAAAGTTTGCGTAAAGCCATCGGGGTCCGTATTATCTAGGAAATGAAGAGTGAGCGCATCCTTTGGGCTTCGTAAGGCATCCGATACCAATTGTGGACCAAGAGCGGACCCGCCGATTCCAATGGATAAAACATCGGTGAATCGTTTTCCCGTGGAGCCCCGAAGGATTCCGGAATGAATTTCGGAAGAAAATTTTAACATCGCTTCCTTGGTGCCAATTATTTCTTTTTTCAGCTCCTCGGTAGGAGCAAGCGCTGCATCTCTTAACCAGTAGTGACCGACCATGCGATTTTCATCCGGATTAGCAATCGCACCTTTTTCGAGCTTCTCCATATCGCCGAGCGCCTGTTCCGCGGCGCCCTTTATCTCGTCGAAAAAGTTATCGGGAAAGCTCATCCGGCTAATATCGATAGAAAATCCTAAGTCGTTGTAACGGAGGAAATATTTCTGGAATCGCGGCCAAAGGGAAGTTGTGTTCATGGTGTTCAAATGAAACAAGGTTGGATTTAAATGTTATGATGAGTTAACTGGAACATTTCCTTTATGGCAAATAGAAGCCAAAGCTTAGAGTTTTTTCCGATGACCGAAGAGGAGACTCAAAACATAGGAAGAGACTTTGCATCAAGTCTCTTCCCTGGAGATGTACTTTGCCTCGATGGCTCGCTGGGCGCCGGAAAAACAAATTTCGTCAAGGGATTGGCTAAGGGCCTCGGTTTTGCCGGAGAGGTCACTAGCCCTTCCTTTCCCTTGGTGCACGAATATGAGGGCGGCCGCCTTTTTTTTGCTCATTTCGATTTTTTTCGCCTGGACAAGGAGGAGGATGTTTACGCGCTGGGATTTTTTGACTACCTAGGACAGGGCGTAATGGCTATCGAATGGGGCAGCAAATTTCCGCAGCTCTTGCCGCCGCAGACCAAAACCGTAACCTTTGAAATTTTACCCAATGGAGGACGACGTATCGTGTTCGTACCGTCAGTTTGAGAATTTTAAGCTTAGAAACTTCTACAAATCAGGGAAGCATAGCGATTTGGCAGGAAGGACAATTTTTATTCTCCAATAGCTTCCCACAGCCTAGGGGCCGTGCGGGAGCCCTTTTGCAAATCCTTGAGCAAGCTATAAAGAGATTCGGCCCAGTTGACCGCATTGCTGTGGGTACCGGACCAGGATATTACAATGGAATTCGAGCGGCTATCGCTGTCGCCGAGGGCCTAAGACTCGCTTGGAAAGCTTCAGTCCTTGGAATTCCCTCCATTCTTGCAGTCCCTTCAACCGCTGAGTGTTATGCTGTCGTCGGAGATGCACGCGGCAATTCCTTTTTTTTTGGCGCGGTGAGCGGTGAACACTTGGAAGATCTCTGTTTGCTACCACCCACAGAATTCAGGCTCCGTCTGGAAGCGTGGCAGGAAGTGGTATATACCGCTGTCCCACTTCCCGAATTTCCCCGCCTGATTCTTCAAGCTCCCACTGCGGAAAAATTAGCTGCTTTGGCGGCTAAGCAACCCAACGTTACGGAAATGCCCACGCCACTTTACTTGAAACCCCCCCATATTACGCAACCCGCTAATTATTCAGGGGGGGGAGGAGCCGCTTTCAGTGGGCATCCTCAGAACTGTTCATGAAAAGAAAGACCACTCTGGTCTGCTGCATCAGCGTTCTAATCTCAGTGCTGCTAGTTTCCGCGGAAATTCCGGCCATAGATCATACCGGACTCGTGGAGAGTCCCAAACCCACGTGGGAAACCCAGAAACAAGTGCGGACCTATCAGCTCCTGATTCCGGCTCCGAGGGGACAGATTGTTGACCGCAACGGCAACCCTTTGGCGCAGGTTCGACTCAGCTATAATTTAGCAATTAGTTTTCCTCCGCCTTTGAATTGGAAGGATAATAAAGTATTAGCATTTGCAAAGCAGCAGATTACTTTGGTGAGTGGACTTCTAAAACGAGACATTCATATCTCGGATACCACTCTCCTCAACCACTATCACAATCGCGGAATCATCCCCTTAGATATTCTCGAAGATCTGAAGCCCACGGAGCTAAACATCGTCAATAATGGGTTGCCTTCGGCATTAATACTCCGCCAAACCTATGCTAGATTCTACCCGGAAGGAGAACTCGCAGGAGGCGTGATTGGTTACACCGGGAAAGAGGCTCCTCTTTCCAACCGCCCAGTCGAAAATGGAGACCTCATATTTCCAGAAAGCCAGGGGAGGGAGGGCATCGAGCAAACATTCGACTTTCAGCTTCGAGGAATTCCAGGCAAGTTGAATGTAACGTACGATCAGAATGGCTCCAAGACATCGGAACGAATCATGTTTCCGCCGGTGCCTGGCTACAATGTGATCACAACCTTGGACGAAAAACTACAAAGAGTCTGTGAAAATGTCTTGAGGCAAAACGCAAGGAAAGGTGCGATTGTAATCATCGACCCTGCAACCGGGGACATTCTGGCTTTAGCATCTTGGCCGACCTTCAATCCAAATATATTCGTTCCTGTTCTTAACAAAAAAGTTTACGAGACACTTTCCAAAGATCCGGACGTACCGTTATTACCCAGGGCATACCGTTCGGCTTATCCTCCGGGGTCAACATTTAAGGTGGTGGTAGTTCTTGCGGCTCTCTTACATCAATCGATCACCCCACAAACGCGTTTGGAGGGTCCGCCATCGTTGAGGATCGGAAATCTCGTATTTCACAACTGGAAAAAATACAACGCAGGCTTTTTAAACTTTTCCGAAGCACTGATTCAGTCGTGCAATACCTGGTTTTACCAAGTTGGTTTGAAGACCGGCGCGTCTCCCATTATATCCGTTGCTCGAAAATTAGGATTAGGAAACAAGACGGGCGTTCCTCTTCGCGCCGAAGAGACTGGTAATATTCCCACAGATGAATATATGTTGCGCACCCATCATCGACGTTTCTTGCCCGGTGATGTGGCGAATTTGAGTATAGGACAAGGGGATGTTCTTGTCACTCCTCTCCAGATGGCACAACTGATGATGGTATTAGCTAACGAAGGAAAGTTTCAACAACTGAGGTTAGTCAAACAGGTTCAGACCGCAGACAATCAAGTAGTCGATGCTTACCCGAGTCGTATTCGAGAGGAAATTTCAATCCCACCGGATATTTACAAGGCACTAAAAAAGGCACTCATTGATGTTACTGAGGGCGAGGGAGGCACTGCTCACCGAGCGCAAATCCCGGGAGTCCAAATTGCCGGCAAGACAGGTACCGCCCAGTGGGGGCCGAAAGTCAATCAACGGACCGCCGCCTGGTTTGCGGGATTTTTGCCCGCAGATCATCCCCAGTATGCCTTTGCCGCAATCTCCGAAGGTGAACCAGGAGACAATTCCATACATGGGAGTACGCACGCCGCGCCGCTCATTGGGAAGGTATTTCAATCCGTCTTTCAGGAACAGAAAAAAAAGATTTCTTCATTGTACTGAATATCAGATTGTAGATTTTGCCTGAATTTATTGAAAATGTTTGTTGCAGGAGAGGACTCCATATGAGAGTGCATTAAGTCTAATAAGTCATTTACGCAAGCTCTCCGGAGATATCCGTGCTTCCAGCCGAAGTCAGACGATTACTTCAGACCGTTCGGAGTGGGTGAGTAAAGTGCTCCTTAAAGTGGCGGAAAAATTAGAAAAGGAAGCGGAAAAAAACCAACGCAGTGTGGCAGGATTGAAGGCTAAAATACTTGGAAATGGCAGATGGAAGGACTCTTTGCCAATTCTCAGAAGAGAGCAGAGGATGTCTTGAGATATGGGACTGCAAATAAACAGTCCCATATGGAAGGCCGACTTCTAAGAGGTTCCCACACATATTTCCATGTCTCCGAGGAGCGCCTGGACATGCTCATCCGTTGTCTGCCAGGAAGACATAAACCGAGCGCCGCTTCCTATGAAGTGATAATATCTCCACCCGCGGTCCTGCAGCAACTGATTCATGGATGCCGGTAGGCGAAGAAAAACTGCATTTGCTTCCCGAGGATAAGTAAGTTGGACATCTGGGAGACGAGTTGCTCTGGCAGCAAGTCTTTGTGCATGATTGATTGCGACCTGTGAGTATTTCTTAAAATTCTCATTTTCCAGCAATGGAATCCAGGATGCAGAAAGATAGCGCATTTTTGAGGCCAATTGGCCGGCTTGTTTACAACGATAATCAAAGTCACGTGACAGAGCCTTATCGAAAAAAATGACGGCTTCTGACGTTCCAATTCCGGTTTTGGTGCCTCCCAGACACAGGACATCGACGCCGACCTTCCAGGTCAGTTCTTTCGCTGAGAGTCCGGTTGCCGTCAGAGCGTGAAAGAATCGCGCTCCATCCATATGGACTTTCAGGCGTGAAATTTGGCCACTGCGCAAAGTTCTTGAATTTCTTCACTTCGATAAATTGTTCCTAACTCCGTTGGCTGAGAAATAGACACGGCATGAGGTCTCGGATAATGGATATCCTGGCGTTTACTAATGAGCGTCTGAATGGCCTGCGGCGTGAGCTTTCCTAGCTCTCCTGAGCTGAGAAGAAGCTTAGTTCCATTGCTAAAAAACTCCGGAGCACCGCATTCGTCGGTTTCTACGTGAGAGAGCTCGTGTGTGATGACGCTGTGATAGGATTGACAAAGGGAGGCCAACGCAAGCGAGTTAGCTGCAGTGCCATTGAACACAAAATAGACCTCGCAATCGATTTCGGAAAATTCACGAAAAGCTGCACATGCTCGTTTGGTGTAATCGTCAGCTCCATAGGAAGGTTCGAATCCCGTGTTTGCCGCAAGCATCGCTTCCCATGCTGCGGGACAGATTCCGGCTGTATTATCACTAGCGAAATGGTATTTCAAAGGTATCATGGGGGAATGGCAGATTTAAGGGCTTAAAACTTCCCTAGTTTGTGGACACTGGATTTAACTGGCACAAACGCTGGTACAACTTGTGCAAATGTGGCATCTCTAATCCAGCGGCTTGCGCTTGACGAAGAGGGATTCCCCAGATGGCTTCGACCTCCAATTCTCTCCCCGCTTCAAAATCGATTAAAGTAGATGGTCGGTACGCACCCATGTGGACGCTCCGTTCGAGCTGGGAATTCTGATAATCTGCCTCAATGGGAAACCCCAATGCATTCGCGGTGGCGATGACCTCTTGCATGAGGGCCTTGCACTCGGCAAGGAGATTGGGAGTGGAGAGGACACGATCGACAGTGACTTTTCCTTCTGTGACCGCTAATCCGTTAAAAGGGATGTTCCAGACGAGTTTGCGCCAGCGTTCATCCATTATGTCAGCCACCCCTTTTGCTTGATGGCCAACTTTTCGCAAATCTGCGGCCAGAGTTTCGACCCTCGGAGAAACGACTTGCTGGGCATACTCTCCAATAGAAGTACTTGGGCGCCCCCCTTCGTGCACCGCTGCGGAAGATCTCCGAGTAAGTGACGAAAACGATAAAGCACCCAAAATTTGGTGAGCGGGGAGAAACAGGGCAAGAGCTTCCTCGCTTCCCAGTCCATTTTGAATGGTTAAGACCGCGGTGTCAGCGGATAACAACGGTGGTATCACCGTTTTCAAAATGGAATTTGCGGTAGCTTTCAAACTAATGAAAACGCAGTCTACCGGACCAATCTCCTCTGTTTTTCGATAAGCCTTTGGATTTTTTAAGTGCCTGTCTCCAAATTGACTGTACAGTCGGATTCCGGATGCTTTTGCCTCCTCGAGGCCCGATCGCATCAGAAAATGCACATCCCAGCCAGCCTCCGCAAACTTGATTCCGTAGTATAAGCCAAGGGAGCCAGCCCCGACTATAGCGAGGCGGAGAGGCCGATTTGTTGGAAATGCTTGTGTCCTGGTGCTGTCTGAAGTATCGACGACTTGAGTGCTTTTCATTGATAAATAAAATAGGCAAGTAGCTCTAGGGCTGTTTAGTTTAGGGTAGGCAGGGAATAGCTCCGAAACTGATTTTGGGCGAGAAATGCAATGATGGTCCACTTTTTTCAAGCTTGCAACCAGACGATTTGCCGCCCGAAAATTTCTGAAAATTTTCTTGCGCCTCTCAGGAGGCTTAGTACTCTGGTCGTTCCCGCACAAGGACGGGGGCTGGCATAAACCACCACATTCGCGTGGTTTTTTTGTCCCCTAGTTTCGTGGAAGATTTTCGAAGAAGCTAATGCCCACAATTAACCAGTTAGTACGCAAAGGACGTCGCCGAGCTGCGGTGAAATCCAAATCCCCAGCCCTTGCCAATTGTCCACAGCGACGTGGTGTGTGTGTTCAAGTCATGACACGTACGCCAAAGAAGCCAAATTCCGCGTTGCGTAAAGTGGCAAAAGTACGTTTAACCAATGCGCAAGAGGTAATTGCTTATATTCCCGGAGAGGGGCATAACCTCCAAGAGCATTCCATTGTTTTAGTGCGCGGTGGCCGTGTGAAGGACTTGCCGGGTGTCCGTTATCACATTGTTCGCGGTACCTTAGATAGTCTCGGAGTGGATGGGCGTCGTCGTGGACGCTCAAAATATGGAGCTAAGCGACCGAAGCCCGGCGCTGCCAGCGAGACCAAAGGAACCACCAAAGGAACCAAGAAAAAGTAAGTTATGTCCCGTAGACGTAAAGTTATTCATAAAGAAGCAAAACGCGACGCACGGTACGCGAATCCCTTGGTGGCCCGGCTCATCAATGCGGTGATGCGGTGTGGCAAGAAGGCGACTGCGGAGCGCATTGTCTATACCGCCATTGAAAAGTCGCGAGAGGGTAGCGATGCCATCGACCCATTAGAAATTTTAAATAAAGCTATTGATAACGTCAAACCCCGCTTGGAGGTTAAGTCCCGGCGTGTGGGTGGTGCTACTTATCAGGTTCCCATTGAAGTGAATCCAGAGCGACAAATTGCATTGGCTTTGCGATGGATTGTGATGCTCGCTAACAATCGTAAGGGGATTCCCATGATAAAAGCGCTTGCGAATGAGCTTAAGGAAGCTGCTGCCGGCCAGGGGAGCGCAATTAAAAAACGGGATGACATGCATAAAATGGCTCAAGCAAACCGGGCCTTTGCGCACTTCCGGTGGTAAGTATTCCAATTTTTTTGAATCATGTCTGCAACTGCTATAGAAAAATCTGGGTTGGCTAACCCAAATTCACCCAATCGTGCATTTCCTTTGGAACGCACGCGCAATATTGGAATTGCCGCTCATATCGATGCAGGAAAGACTACATTAACGGAACGGATTCTTTTCTATACGGGTATGATTCACAAAATCGGTGAAGTCCATGAAGGGACTACTGTAACCGATTGGATGGAACAAGAGCGGGAACGCGGTATTACCATTACTTCCGCTGCTACTACCTGTACATGGAATCAGCGCCAGGAAGAAGGAATTTTCAAGTTATTTGAAGGACAAAAACAGCGCGTCAATATTATCGATACTCCCGGACACGTCGATTTTACAGCCGAAGTAGAACGTTCTCTTCGTGTTTTGGATGGTGCCATAGCAGTCTTCTGCGGGGTGGCAGGCGTCCAGCCTCAATCCGAAACGGTTTGGAGGCAAGCTACCAAATACAAAGTTCCTCGCATTGCGTTTGTTAATAAAATGGACCGTACCGGTGCTAATTTTAATGCCGCAATCGAAAGCATGCGCACCAAACTGAGTGCAAATGCCTGGCCTGTTTTGATTCCATTGGGGAGTGAAGACAATCTTCGCGGACAAGTCGATGTGATCAATCGAAAAGCCATTATTTATTCAGATAACGATGCTTTGGGCTCCACTTATGAAGTGACCGAAATTCCGGATGATTACAAAGAAATTGCGGAGCAAGCTCGTCAAGATTTGATCAATCAAATGGTTGACCTCGATGAGGAACTCGGGATGTTGTTTTTGGAAGAAAAGCCGATTAGTGTACAAGCTCTTAAAGCTGCTATTCGTCGGCAAACGATTGCAAACCGTTTCGTGCCCGTCGTCGGAGGCTCCGCCTTTAAAAATAAGGGAGTGCAATATCTCGTGGATGCGGTGGTGGATTATCTTCCAAGCCCCTTGGACATTCCTCCCGCTGAAGGTCAGGATCCGGACGATGAGTCTCATAAAATTTTAGCAACAGCGGATGACAATGGCAATTTTTGTTCATTAGCCTTCAAGCTATGGGCCGATCCCTTCGTAGGGAAACTCGTGTTTTTCCGTGTTTACTCCGGAAAATTAAGTAAGGGAGACACTGTCTATAATCCACGGACACGTAAACGGGAACGGATCAGCCGTCTCATTCAAATCCAGGCCGACAAGCGCGAAGATATCGACACTTGTTATTCCGGAGATATTGCCGCCATTGTTGGCATCAAAAATATTACCACTGGTGATACTCTTTGTGATGAAGATCACCCAATTTTGTTAGAACCACCGTCCTTTCCGGATCCCGTTATCTCCATGGCGATCGAGCCCAAGACCAAGGCGGATCAAGAGAAGATGGGGCTTTCCCTTCAGCGGCTTGCCGAAGAGGACCCGACTTTCTGTGTTTCTACTAATGAAGAGACCGGTCAAACCATTATCGCGGGGATGGGTGAATTACATCTCGAAATTATTCGGGATCGAATGTTGCGCGAATTTAAGGTGGATGCCAATGCCGGCAAGCCGCAGATCGCCTACAAAGAGACAATTCTGATGCCGGGCAATGGCGAAGGGAAGTTGGTAAAACAATCCGGCGGCCGCGGCCAATATGGTCATGTCATTATCAAAGTCCATCCCAATGAACGCGGCAAGGGGAGTACCATTGATAACAAAGTGGTCGGCGGTACCATTCCTAAGGAATTTATACCGGCCGTTGTTAAGGGACTCAATGAAGGCTTACTCAATGGGGTAGTGGGAAGCTATCCGGTCATCGACGTCCATATAGATATTATTGATGGTTCTTATCATGATGTGGATTCCAACGAAATGGCGTTTAAGATGGCCGCGATTTTTGCTATCAAAGATGCCCTCAAAAAATCCAAACCCATTTTACTTGAGCCGATTATGAAGGTGGAAAATATTACTCCAGACGAATTTCAAGGGGATATTATGGGCGACCTCAATCGACGCCGCGCGCGGATTGTAGGAATCGATGGCAAGGGAACGCTTAGCACAATCAATGCGGAAGTTCCGCTTGCGGAAATGTTTGGATATGCTACTGCCATTCGATCGCTTTCCAAAGGCCGTTCCTCCTATTCGATGCAACCCTCTCACTTTGAACAGGTGCCTCAGCAAGTTTTAAACGCGGTACTCGATCAGAAAAATTAACAAAAGAAAATTGATGGCTACTGCAACAAAACAGAAAATTCGGATTCGTCTGAAGGGATATGACTACCGCATCCTGGATGCGGCCTCCGCGGAAATCGTTGAAACAGCGCGCCGTACAGGTTCCAAAGTGAACGGTCCAATACCTCTTCCTACCGAAATCGAAAAATTTACCGTCAATCGCTCTCCCCATGTTGACAAAAAGTCCATGGACCAATTTGAAATTCGTACTCACAAGCGGCTTTTGGATATCGTTGAACCCACCGCGAAGACTGTCGATGAACTGCGCAAGTTAACTCTGCCCGCGGGTGTCGATATTAATATTAAAATTTAGTGATGTCATGAGCACAGGACTTTTAGGAAAAAAGAAGGATATGACGCGCGTTTATGATGACAATGGACGCGTAATTTCCGTAACCATTATTGAAGTGGGCGGGAATCGAGTGCTACAGCTGAAAACCGTAGAGAAGGAAGGATATCATGCGGTTCAAGTGGGCTTTGATGACCAAAAGACTCAACGGACCGGTAAGGCTCAACTTGGGCATTTTTCCAAAAGTGGCTCTTGTCCTAAGAAATTCATTCGTGAATTCCGTCTGAAAGAGAATGAAGCCGCACCGGAAATTGGCGATTTACCGATCACAAATTTTGAAGTCGGTCAGTTTGTAGATGTGATTGGCCGCAGTAAGGGGAAAGGATTTCAAGGCGTTGTGAAACGTCATGGATTCGCCGGCCAACCGGCTAGCCATGGATCTATGATGCATCGTAGAAATGGTGCTATTGGAAATCGTTCCACACCCGGACGGGTATGGAAAAATATGGGAATGCCCGGCCATATGGGAGATGAACGCATTACCGTTCAAAATTTGCAGATTGTTCAAGTCCGTGAGCAGGACAATGTAATTCTTGTGAGCGGTTCGGTTCCGGGTCCAAAAAATAGTTATCTGATTGTGCGTCCTTCCAAGAAGAAGAGAGGGAAAAAAGCGACCCCCAAAGCGACTTCTTCCGCAGGCAAGAAATAATAGACCATGAGTGCGACCATATTGACGGCTGAAGAAGCCAAAGAATCTAAAATTGAGATTATTACAAACGCCAAGGGTACCCAAGCAGTGCATGATATGGTTGTGGCGTTGCGTGCCAATCGACGTAGCGGTAGCGCCAACACCAAAACAAAGGCTGAGGTTGCACTTTCCGGGGCAAAACCCTGGAGACAGAAAGGCACAGGACGAGCTCGTGCAGGATATAAATCCTCGCCTGTTTGGAGGGGGGGTGGCGTTGCCTTTGGCCCGAAGCCTCGGGATTATCGCAAAAAAATTCCCAAACAAATCAAACGCTTAGCCCTCCGCAAAGCATTAAGCTCTCGGATTCTTTCAGGCGATGTCCTTGTTTCAGATTCTTTTCGCGTTGCAGAGCCAAAAACAAAAAGATTTTTGGCTATTTTAAATGGCGTTGCTCCCAAGGATTCAAAAGTACTTGTGCTCAGTGATTCATTCGATGAGAACACCTTTAAAGCCGCACGGAACGTTAAAGAGACACTCTTGTTGCTCGCGCGTGATGTCAACGCAGAGCATTTGCTAGCCTTCGATAAAATTCTGATCACGCGAAGCGCACTCACTGTCATTGCTGAAAGACTGATAAAATAAATGAAAGACGCTTATAATTTTATCCACAACATATTGCTGACGGAAAAGGCTACCCTTCTTTCCGAAAAGCACAATCAATACGTCTTTCGAGTCTCGCCTTCGGCTAATAAGATTCAAATTAAACAAGCCGTCGAACAGATTTTTAACAAAAAGGTCGTAAGGGTAAATACGGCAAATTATGCCGGAAAGAAAAAACGCGAACGGCGGGCGGATTTCGGGCGAAGGTCCCATTGGAAAAAAGCCGTGGTCACCCTAAAAGAAGGCGAAAAGCTGGATCTCATTTAAACAGGAGAAAACTCTATGGCTCTAAAAACATTTCGCCCTCTGACTCCCTCATTACGTTTTAAAGTACTTCCGACATTTGAGGAGATTACCACCGAAAAGAATCGTCCGCTCAAGTCCCTCACTCGCCCCTTGAAAAAAACGGGCGGTCGCAATAATCAGGGACGACTGACTAGCCGTCATAGGGGGGGGGGACACAAGCGTAAATTACGATTGATTGATTTTAAACGTCGCAAACAAAATGTTCCTGCTACTGTGATTGCAATTGAATACGATCCCAATCGATCAGCGCGAATTGCGCTGCTCGAATACGAGGACAAGGAAAAAGCTTATATACTAGCTCCCGCAGGGCTGAAGGTGGGTGATCGTGTCATGGCGGGTGATAAAGCCGATCCTACAGTGGGGAATGCACTTCCCCTTAAGGCAATTCCGCTTGGCGCCTCCATTCACAATATTGAATTAACTCCCGGCCGTGGTGCTCAACTAGTTCGTAGCGCGGGCGCACAAGCTTTTCTCACCAACCGGGAAGGCGGATTAGCCATTATTAAGTTAGCCTCCGGTGAGATTCGAAAGATCAATGAGGATTGTTTGGCTACGCTAGGGCAAGTCGGAAACTCTGACCATATGAATATTTCAAGCGGCAAAGCGGGTCGCAGCCGTTGGTTGGGCCGTCGGCCACATGTTCGTGGTATGGTAATGAATCCGGTGGACCATCCGATGGGTGGTGGCCAAGGTAAGAGCAAGGGGGGCGGCGGACGGCATCACCCTGTGAGCCCATGGGGACAGCTTGCCAAAGGCTTTAAAACCCGTAAAAAACACAAACCTTCCGATCGTTTCATCGTACAACGCAAAAAAGCTAAGAAATAATTTCTATGGGTAGATCACTTAAAAAAGGACCATATGTTGAGTGGAAGCTCCTCCTGAAAATTGACAAACTAAACAGTGCTGGTACTAAAAAACCCATCAAGACATGGTATCGCCGTTCTACCATTACTCCGGATTTTGTAGGACATACATTCCTGATTCACAACGGTAAGAGCTTTATTCCGGTTTTTATTACCGAAAATATGGTGGGCCACAAGCTTGGCGAATTTGCCCCCACCCGTATTTTCAAGAAACATGGATCTCATACAGCGAAAGTGACGAAGTAATTTATTCATACCGATTAACCCTCGATTTTTAATACAACTGGCTATAATGGGAGTCAGTTTAGTGAGCCTGACAATAGCTCACACAGCAGAGTCAGGCAGTAGATCTTTGACAAATTCTGAATTATATCGCTCTCCTGCGACAGGAACGACTATCGATGTTCCTGTCGTTGACGACGAGGATACTTTTTCCGCATTGCGGGAAAGGCAGATCCTTTTGGAAGCGACCATACGCTCGCTGACCGATAGCTTGGTCCAATCGAACTTGGACGCTGAAACATCTCGCCGCCAGGCGGCTGATTTGGCACTTAAGCTTGAAATCTTTGGGATCTTTAATATAGATACGGACCAGACAAGCGGCGACCAAAAATTATTGGCTTCTGTTCGCGCGCTGCGCGACCTTAAAGAACAGGGAGACGAAGCTCGATTGGAGCTGACGCGACTTACCGAGGCAGTTTTAACATTGCTAAAAACTGCGGATCACGTAGATCCCATTGCTCGCTTGGCAGTGGAGACGGAACTGCGCAGGGTGAGAGAAATGTCTGGGGAAAATAGCTCAGGAGCAAAGGCTCAGGCAATTCCCGCTTCGTTGGATCATGCGGCAGTGGTGGACGTAAAAGATGAATTGAGCTTGGTGATTGCGAATATCGGCAGAAAGCAAGGCGTGCAGGCGGGAATGTCTTTTAAAGTGATGCGTGCCAAAAAATACTTAGGAACGGTTCGAGTGGTGGATGTGAGAGACCGTATTTGCGGAGCGGTGATTCAGAATTTGAGTTCGATGAAACAACCTATTCGGCAGGGAGACCACCTGCGAGTAGAAATACAACGATAAGCAACTAAAGCATTTAAAATGCAGGTAAAATCAATATATAAATACGCGAGAATCTCGGCATTCAAAGCACGAGAAGTGACTCGTTCCATTCAGGGGCTTCCTGCCCTCGATGCTCTCGATGTGTTAAACTTGGCAGCTGGTTTCAAGAAAGTGTCGCCCATTGTTCTCAAAGCATTGAAGAGCGCGATTGCCAATGCCGAAAATAACAATAATTTGAAACCGGATAAGTTGGTAATTAGAGAAGCTGTAGTGGGAGAAGGCCCTACATTTCAAAGATTTCAACCTAAAGCCCGTGGGAGTGCAGGTCCGATTCGAAAGCGGACCAGCCATATTAGAATTGTTCTCACCGATGAGGTGGAAATTAAACGCCGCGAAAAAAATAAAAAAAGAAATCAAAGAAAAAAGACCGTCTCCACGAAATCAGACCAGGCTGTAGAAGCTGTGAAATCCGAGAGCCGTGAGTCTTAATATTTAACTAAATTTTCCCATGGGACAGAAAGTTCATCCTAAACTCTTCCGCCTTCCGCTGACGCGGGATTGGGCTTCCCGCTGGTTTGCCCCCGAAAAAGACTATGCGGAATTCTTACTGGCAGACGAAAAAATTCGTCGATATCTTAAGAAAAAACTCAGATCAGCGGCAGTGGCACGCATTGTAGTGGAACGTGCTTGGAATAGCCTGCGTGTTACCATTCATACAGCGCGTCCCGGTGTGGTCATTGGACGAAAAGGCGCCGAAATCGAAAAGATGACCCAAGAAATTTCGAATTTGGCGGATGGTAAGCAGGTGAAGGTTGATATTGTCGAAATCAAACGCCCGGACCTGGACGCTCAACTCGTTGCTGAAAACATTGCTGCGCAGCTAGAACGCAGGATTTCATTCCGACGCGCTATGAAAAAGGCTGGGCAAACGACGCTGGATGTCGGTGCCCTCGGGATTAAGATCCGCTGTGCTGGCCGCTTAGGGGGAGCTGAAATTGCGAGGACCGAGTGGTTGCGTTTAGGAACCGTTCCATTGCACACATTGCGGATTCCTATTGACTACGGATTTTGCGAGGCCAATACGACAGCTGGTAAAATTGGTGTCAAAGTTTGGATTTGTAAAAAGGAAGAAAAATCTGAAGCGGAAATCGAGAATGCTTCGCCTCGCAAGCAGGAATTAGCTCCAGCCACATAATTAGTAAGTAGGAATTTTTATGCCATTGATGCCCAAACGCGTAAAGTATCGGAAGACCCAGCGAGGAAGTCGTGCTGGCACCGCATCGCGTAATTTGAAAATCGATTTCGGTGAATTTGGATTACAAACCTTGGAACGAGCTTGGATTACCAATGTCCAAATTGAAGCTGCTCGCGTTGCTTTAACTCGCAATATGAAACGTAAGGGGAAGCTTTGGATCCGTATTTTTCCGGATAAATCGGTGACGTCGCGTCCGCCTGAAACCCGTATGGGTAAAGGAAAGGGCCAGCCAGAACATTGGGTGGCAACAGTTCGCCCCGGTAATATTCTTTTCGAACTCGATGGCGTTCCGGAATCGGTGGCAAGAGAATCCTTACGATTAGCTGCCAATAAACTTCCTGTGCGGACACGATTTATTGTTCGCCATCATGCAACAGCAAGCTAATACAACTACCCATTTGACCGAATGAAAAGCAGCGAATTTCGTGAATTGACCGTAAATGAATTGCAGATACGAAGACGAGAGATGCGCGAAGAGATCTTTAAGCTTCGTCTTCAGCAACAGAGTGGACAGCTTGAAAAGCCAAGTATACTTCGGGTCCTTCGCCGTAACATAGCCCGCATTCAAACTGTTCTCAGCGAAAAGTTAAGGGCCACTAACCAAATTGAATCAAGATGACCGAAATAACCGATAACACTCTTCAAACGGTGGCTCAGACGCTTCCGGCAGCACGCCCATTGCGGAAAATTCGCGTGGGCAAAGTAGTGTCTGACAAAATGCAGAAGACGCTCGTCGTCAAAATTGTGACGAGGGTACCTCATCGGGCTTTCGGCAAAATCGTCAAACAGGTCAAGAGGTTATACGTGCATGATGAAAAGAACGAGGCCAAAGTGGGCGATCGAGTGAGCATTATGGAGACCCGTCCCCTCAGTAAATTGAAACGCTGGCGGTTGGTGGAAGTGCTCAAACACTAAGCGCTTGGAGGAGGAAATAAAATGATTCAGGTGAGAAGTATATTGGATGTTGCTGATAATACAGGAGCCCGTAAGGCGAGTATGATTGGTGTTATTGGCAAACCGACGCTCATTGCTCATGTGGGGGACGTGATCAAGGTCAATATTAAAGAGGCCAATACGGGGGGTACCGTTAAAAAAGGAGAAGTCGTTTTGGCTGTTGTGGTTCGTACTAAACATCGCATTAGGCGAGAGGATGGGTCCTACCTTCAATTTGATACTAATGCCGTAGTCATCATCGACAAAGATCACAATCCTCGAGGAACTCGCATTTTTGGACCTGTGGCGCGTGAATTGAGAGATAAATTTATGAAAATCATTTCCCTAGCCCCGGAGGTACTATGAGAAAACGATTTCACATTCGCCGTGGAGATACGGTAAAAGTTAGTTCTGGGAACCATCGAGGTGCACAGGGTGTTGTCCTACAGATTTTGGCGGACAAATCTCAGGCCATCGTCGAGGGGGTACGTTTGATCAAAAAACATCAACGTAAGACCCAAGACCGGCCAAACGGAGCCATTGTAGAAAGAGAAGGACCGATTCACATTTCAAACCTGCAACTCATAGAAAAGGGAAAGATTGAAAAAAGAGGTAAATCCGCATCTTAAAATGGGAGTTGAAAGACAGATCCATCCACTCTTACCAGAGCTCGTTGACTGATATGCAAGCCGAACTTCAAAAAGATTATAAAGAACGACTGATCCCCATCCTGCAAAGCAAGCATGGATACCGGAATGTTCACCAGGTTCCAAAAATTGAAAAAGTAGTGATCAATACCTGTGTGGCATCAGCGTCTGATGTAAAAGAAACTTTGGAAATTGCCAGAGGAGATCTCGCTTTGATCACCGGGCAACGGCCGACGGTGACCACTTCTAAAAAGAGTATTTCCAATTTCAAGCTGCGTCAGCATCAGGAAATTGGCGCTAAAGTGACGCTGCGGGGTCGTATTATGTATGAATTTCTTGAGCGTTTTATCTTCACGGCTTTGCCGAGAATCCGCGATTTTAGAGGGGTTTCAGTCAAAGCCTTTGACGGGAATGGTAACTACACTATAGGAGTCACGGATCAATCCATTTTTCCAGAAATCGAGCTTGATAAAATCAAGCGCAACGTCGGATTTGACGTCACCATCGTAACCTCTGCTTTAACTAACGAAGAAGCAAAATCGCTTCTGAGCGAGCTTGGTATGCCATTTGCAGATCGAGTTAAGAAGGTGACACTGAAAACTGAGCCAGCATCGACCTAATTCCCAATTCCACCATGAGTGTTCCATCTGATCCTATCGCCGATTTGCTAGCACGTCTTCGTAATGCTTCGCAGGCGCGCAAAATTGAATTCACAGTTCCATATTCCAAAATTAAGAGCGATATCCTGCACATCTTGAAACGCGAAGGCTATGTGACAGACGTTACTTTGGACACGAGCGGAGCACATCCGCTCTTGAAGATTCGTGCCAAATATGTAAATAAAGATTCTGCCATTGTAGGATTGCGGAGAGTCAGTCGGCCCGGCCTTCGTAAATATGTTGGATCCAGGGAAATACCGCGCGTATTAGGAGGGATGGGAGTTGCCCTGCTTTCCACCCCGGTTGGGATTTTAACGGGACAAGAAGCTCGCCGGAGGAATGTAGGAGGCGAAGTCCTGGCATATGTTTGGTAAGAGGGCGCAACACGAAAAATTGATAATAACGCAGCAATAATATGTCACGACTTGGTAAAAAGCCCGTTAAGCTACCGCAGAAAGTGAAGGTATTGCTTTCACCGGACGGAAGTGTGGTTGTCGAGGGCCCAAAAGGTACGCTCCGATGGATTCTTCCTGCAGCAATTAAGGCACGCCTGGAGGCGGATGAGGTAATTGTCGAGCGAGCCGATGACTCGCGGCGTTCACGGGCAATGCATGGATTAGCTCGTGCGCTTCTTTCCAATATGGTTACCGGAGTTTCGGATGGCTTTAAACGGGAATTGGAAATTCACGGTGTTGGTTTTAAGGCTATCCTCCAGGGGAAAATTCTAAATCTCAGCCTTGGGTTTTCGCATCCCATTTTGTTTGAAATTCCGGAGGAAGTTAAAATTACCGTTGCAGATGCTACCAAACTGACAATAGAAGGTATTGATAATCATCGGGTGGGCCAGTGTGCCGCTGATATTCAGCGCTATTACCCGCCGGAACCCTATAAAGGAAAGGGAATTCGATTTAAGAATCAACAAATTCGCCGCAAGGAGGGCAAGACGGTACAATAGCCGCGGACTTCGTTCGGTTCTCTTCGTTCGGTTCCTTTAGAAGCCTGTAGTAGCAAAAAAACTTTAGGTGCAATTGTTTTCTCATCATGACCAACATTCAAAAACGCTTTCTTCGCCATAATCGCATTCGGAAAAAAATTTCTGGAACCGCTGACTGTCCACGTTTGAGCGTTCATTTTTCCGGATGGCACATTACTGCTCAAATCATTGATGACGGAGAGGGGAAAACCCTTGCTTCTGTCACCACAACAGAAAAAGATTTACGAAATATCAGAACCAACGTTGCCGGTGCTGAAAAAGTAGGCAAGCTCATTGCAGAACGAGGCTTGGCAAAAAATATAAAATGCATCGTATTTGATCGTGGAGGATTTAAATACCACGGTAAAGTGAAAGCCCTTGCTGACGCAGCACGAGAAGCCGGCCTTCAATTCTGATATTATTTATTTATTCGAGGACCACTTCATGGCATCTCCCAAAGAAAAAGATAAGGAAAGAGGCAATCGCCGCAATACGCGAGGAAGCGCACAACAGAATGCAGAACCAAAGAGCGATTTGACGGACAAGGTTGTCTTTATCAATCGTTGCGCAAAAGTGGTCAAAGGAGGACGGCGATTTAGTTTTAGTGCATTAATCGTTTCCGGCAATCGAAAGGGACGTGTTGGTATCGGGTTTGGAAAGGCAAATGAAGTCAGCGAAGCAATTCGGAAGGCTACGGATGCAGCACATAAACGGTTGCTGACCATCGCTATTACAGATAATACTATTCCGCATGAAGCCATCGGGGAGTTTGATGGAGGCCGCGTTCTTTTAAGACCAGCTTCACCTGGTACGGGAATCATTGCGGGTGGCGGAGTGCGAGCCGTCATCGAAGCAGTGGGCATTCGAGATGTATTGGCCAAGTCACTTGGTTCCAGTAATCCTGCTAACGTAGTGAAAGCTACTCTCAGTGCGCTGAGTGCACTTCGCAAACGCGAGCAAATTTATAAAATCCGCGGCAAAAACCATCAAAATAAAGAGATTCTTTCCGTGCCAACTGTGACGGTCTAATTTACTATGAGACTCCATACTTTAAAACCACGTCCCGGTGCCACACATCGTAAAAGGCGTCTGGGTGCCGGCGAAAGTAGCGGCCGGGGTAAGACTTCGGGTAAGGGCCACAAGGGCCAAAAAGCACGTTCGGGAGGGAGCATCCGTCCAAGCTTTGAAGGTGGACAAATGCCACTCATCCGACGCTTGCCTAAGCGTGGATTTAGCAATCTCAGATTTAAAGAGGTCGTGGGTATCGTTAATTTAGATGACTTGGAAAAGTGCTTTGAAGAAGGTACTGTCATTAATGAAACTCTGCTGCGAGAACAGGGCCTGATCCGCGGTAATCTTGATGTCATTAAGATTTTGGGACGAGGTGAACTTACCAAACGATTTACCGTCGAGGTCGACCGTGCCAGTAGCTCCGCCAAAGAAAAGATTGAAAAAGCTGGTGGTTCGCTTTCACTTCGTGCGACATCCACAAATTAATCGTATTCTGACTAGGCTATGTTCTAAAACCGGCGCATCATACTCTCCCTTAAATTTTTGATTTTGTATGATCTCCGCTTTTACAAACATTTTTAAGATCCCGGAACTTCGTCAAAGAATTTTATTTACCTTGGCGATGGTGGTGGTCATGCGCGTCGGTGCAGTAATTGCAACTCCGGGCATCAATGCGGAAGTACTCCGCCAATGGTTTTTGAGTGCGGCTAACTCCCAATCCAGTGGGGGAGTGGCTGCGCTCTTTAATCTTTTTACGGGAGGAGCGCTTGGGAACTGTGCGATTTTTTCGTTGGGCATCATGCCCTATATTAGCGCCTCGATCATGTTTCAGCTTTTGACTGCAGTCATTCCACGGCTCGGAAAATTGGCACGTGAAGATGGTGGCCGCCAAAAAATCATGCTCTATACCCGATATGCCACCATATTGTTGTGCATTATCCAGGGATATTTTCTGGCCCTTTCTTTTGAAAATCCGCGTTCGAGTCCCTTTCTTCATGGAATTGTAGAGACAATGCAACGCCTCGATATGGCACTCGTTCCGCATCCGGGACTCGGCTTTCGCTTGTTAACTATTATTACCATGACAGCGGGCACCCTATTCCTGATGTGGTTAGGTGATCAAATCACCGAACGAGGAGTGGGGAATGGGACTTCCCTAATTATTACCGTTGGCATTCTTGCCCAACTTCCAGCCGGCCTTCTCCAAGCATGGAGAACCTTTGTTCCGAGTGGAACGGGCGCGACATCTACCGTAAATCCCATCGTTCTTGTACTGATGTGCGCTTTTCTAGTGCTAGTGATAGCGATGGTGATTGCGGTTACCCAGGCGCAAAGAAAGATCAACATTCAATATGCCAAACGCGTCGTAGGCCGTAAGGTTTACGGAGGACAGACGCAGTACATGCCGTTAAAGGTGAATTATGCAGGCGTCATGCCCATTATTTTTGCCCAAGCAATCCTCATTTTTCCTTCCACCATTCTGAAGATGGCTTTTCCTCAACATAAAATGGCATCCGATTTGGCGGATATGCTAGCGGCGGGATGGTTACATTATACGCTTTATGGCGTGATGATTTTCTTTTTTAGCTATTTTTGGGTGGCCACTCAATTTCAACCAGCCCAAATTGCAGACGATTTAAAAAAATACGGAGGATTTATTCCGGGTGTACGCCCAGGGAAGCCCACCGCCGACTTTTTGGATTTCACAATGACACGACTGACCTTTGCGGGTGCGCTATTCCTTACGCTTATAGCGGTTCTCCCGCAAGCCCTCTATCAGGGATTGAATCTTCCTTATACTGCGGCACAATTTTTCGGAGGAACAGGCTTGTTGATTATTGTTGGTGTCGTTTTGGATACCATGCGGCAGGTGGAAACCCATCTCTTACAGAGACACTATGATGGCTTTTTACGGAAAGGGCGTTTACGAGGTGCTCGAGACTATCAAGCCAGGGTAGGAGGCGGTGCACTCGTCGCAGAATCCTCTTTGATATGGTTTTATGTAGCAGCGGCTATTCTGGTGATTGCAGGTACTACTATTTTGGTCGCATATCATCATTGATCATACGATTTTGCTGTCTCGCTATAAAATGGGTTGGCTCCTCGGGAAATGATTCCTATTAAAGACGATCAGGAAATCGAAAAAATGCGCGTAGCGGGGGCAATTGCCGCTAACATCTTGCAGGCACTTTCGGCTATCATAGCCCCCGGTTTGACTACCCAGGAGGTTGACGAAGCAGCCGGAGAGCTTATGAAGGCAGCCGACGTGCGCAGTGCATTTTTAGGTTATAGGGATTTTCCCGGTCAAATTTGTATTAGCTTGAATGAAGAAGTCGTGCATGGCATCGGAGGCAAGCGGCGGATCAAGTACGGAGACATCGTCAAACTCGATGTTGGCATTGTTTGCGAAGGCTGGATTGGTGACACCGCAGCGACCATACCGGCGGGAATCGTTGACCAGGAAACAGAACGGTTGGTTGCCACCACTCAGGAAATTCTCCTCAGCGCCATCCCACTGGCTCGGGCGGGGAGAAGATTAGGAGACCTCTGCGCTCATATTGAGGAGCGCACAGTTGCTGCGGGATACAGTGTGGTTCGTGAATTTGTTGGGCATGGAGTTGGACAGAATTTACATGAAGAGCCTCAAATCCCCAACTATGGGCGTCGTGGTACCGGCCCCAAGCTTAAAGCAGGCATGACCTTGGCTGTGGAGCCTATGATTAATCTCGGCAAGGCGGAGGTGCGGATTCTGAAAGACGGATGGACTGTGGTGACCCAAGATGGCCGTCCCTCTGCGCATTTTGAACATACTCTGCTAGTTACAAACACGGATCCTGAAATCTTGACATGGCCAGGAAAGACGCTATTGAAATAGAGGGGAGGGTCGTCGAGCTGTTGCCCAATAAAATCAAAATCACGTTTCGGGTTGAGTTGGCTAATGGACAGCGGATACTAGCAAATGTCTCCGGTAAAATGCGATTGAATTTTGTTCGCGTTCTGCCCGGCGATATTGTTAGGGTAGAAGTATCGCCCTACGATTTAAGCAGTGGCCGTATTATCGGCCAAATAAATGGTACCAATAATAATTAAAACGCGTACGGAGTGACGCAATCGAAAAAATGAAAGTGAGAGCCTCAGTAAAACGCCAATGTGAAAGCTGTAAAATAGTACGGCGAAAAAATGTCATACGAGTGGTCTGTAAAAATCCGCGACATAAGCAGCGGCAGGGTTGACGTCTGAATGAATTTTCATATTATTAGCAACTTTTGATTTATGCCACGACTCCTTGGTGTTGAAATTCCTGGCGAAAAGCGCGTCGAAGCCTCTCTGCAGTATATCTACGGAATTGGCCCGTTCGTTGCTAAGCGCGTGCTCGAGCAAGCTAATGTGAATCCGGATTTAAGGGCAAAAGCCCTGACTCCCGAACAGATCGGAGCGATTATCCATGCGATCTCCGCTAGTAAGGTTTTAATCGAAGGGGACTTGCGTCGCGAAATTCAAAGTAATCTCAAACGCCTGCAAGCCATTAACTGTTACCGCGGCATTCGCCATCGCCGTGGTCTTCCGGTTCGCGGACAACGCACCTCCACGAATGCCCGTACTCGCAAGGGGCCGCGCCGAACTGTCGGCGTTGTTCGAAACAAGGATGCTAAAGCTGGCAAAGTTTAAATTAACGCTTTCTCATGGTCACACCATCTGACAACACTCCAAATTCCGAAATTCCGGAATCTCCCATTTCCGGACAAGCAAGTGTGGAAACGCCGGAAACCCAAGCAACTCCGGACTCAACTCCCGCCGAAGCACTTTCTCTTGCCTCTACTGAGCAGCAAACTGCCACTGAAGCCAAACCGAAAACCGTAAAAGGAAAAGCTCCCAAAGCAAAAAAAGAAGCCGGGAAGCCCACAGGTGCTGCGAGCGTGAGCCTCTCCTTAGATGACGGGGTGGAAAAGCCTAAAATCGTCAAAGCCAAGGGGAGTAAAAATGTCCTTCAAGGAATTGCTCATGTCCTTGCTAGCTTTAATAATACCATTGTGAGCATTACGGATCTCCGAGGCCAAGTTCTCGGTTGGTCAAGTGCTGGCAAGTGTGGCTTCAAAGGGTCTCGTAAAAGCACTGCTTATGCAGCTCAACTTGTAGCTCAGGACGCCTGTCGCCAGGCCATGGGTCATGGTGTTAAGGAGGTGGAGGTGCGCGTCAAGGGCCCTGGGGCGGGGCGTGAATCCGCCGTGCGCGCCATGCAAGCGATCGGTCTCGAAATTAACCTGATTCGGGATGTGACTCCGGTCCCACACAATGGCTGCCGTCCTCCTAAACAGCGTCGAGTCTAACTACTTATTATTTATTTACATGGCACGTTATACAGGACCTAAAACAAGAGTGAGTCGCCGGTATGGTGTTCTACTCCAAGGATCACCAAAGGCATTCGAACGCAAGCCTTATCCGCCGGGTGTGCATGGACCTAAGGGAGCGCGTCGCAAACTCTCTGACTATGCATTGGCACTCGCCGAAAAACAAAAACTGCGACATCAGTATGGAGTATTAGAGCGTCAATTTCAGAGGTATTTCCAGTCTGCGTTATCTCGCCGCGGCGTTACAGGCGAAGTATTGCTCCAATTATTGGAAACCCGTTTGGATAATGTGATCCAACGGTTAGGATTCTCCAAAACTTTGCGTGGAGCCCGTCAGCTTGTTGCCCACGGGCACATCTGTGTCAATGGGCGCAAAGTCAATATCGCCTCAATGAATGTAAAGCCGGGCGATAAGATCGCTGTCAAAGAAAAAGCAAGCTCTAAGTCTCTAATACAGAGAGGATTAGAGTTAACTCAAATAATAACTGTTCCGGATTGGCTCCTGGTGAGTCGAGAAAATATGACCGGTGAAGTTGTCAGATTACCCTCGCGAGAAGATATTAATCCCATTGTAAACGAACAGCTGGTCGTCGAACTTTACTCGCGATAACTATTTTTCAGGGGATAGGCAGCCGAGAATTCAACGGAGCCGGGACTTTGCGAGCGAGGGATTTGCGAGGCAGCCGTGGATTCGAGGGAGCCCAAGGATTTGTAAGCGGGAATTCCACCTCTTTGGTGACTATGTTGGAAGAACTAGCAAAAGCCTTAAGAAAGCGTCTGGAGATTATTAATGATCAAACGATGCGAGAGGCCAATGCTGAGAATCACCTCCGGATGCTCGCGGAAATCTCCGGAGAAATTGACAGTTTATCTCGTATATTACCTCAAGATGTTCATCCCCGCTTACGACACTTCTTAGAGCGAGCCAGTTATTCTAAGGCGTTGGAATTACTGGAAACTGAGCTGATCCGGAAATAGCGCTGTTCTCTTTCCCCCTTTCTTTTTATTTATAGCGACAGTGATGCTACGCAAAAAAAAGAGAATCTTGTTGATCAAAATGATTTTTTGCTCCCAGAGCTCCTAAAAGTGCGTAACGTAAGTTACTTAAATTTTATGTCGCAATCCACTGTTGTGGCGCCGCCAAAGTCCACTACTCCAAATCGATTAGATGTAGCTAAAGAGGATACTTGGAATCTCACACCTCTTTTTTCCGCGGAGGCGGATTGGGAAGTAGCTTTTGAAGCATTACGGACTCGTTACGTCCGCATTCTCGAATTTCAAGGTCGCCTTGTGGAATCCTCTGAGATCTTAACAAACTGTCTCGCATTCGAGCGAGAAATAGACCTACTGACCGAACGCCTCCAGGAATATGCGATGTTGCGAGTCAATGAAGATAGTTCCAACGCGGCGGCATTAGAGCGCGAAGCGCGCCTATTAAGTTTTTCTTTACAGCTACGAGAAGCATTTTCTTTCATCGCTCCGGAAATTCAAAGAATTCCGGACGGCATATTTGATCAGTGGTTGACAGAACCTAAACTACAAGAATGGCGTACTCTGCTTTACAAGATCCGAAGAACTAAATCGCACACCCTTGCCGAACCGGAGGAACGCATTTTGGCTCTGGCTGGGGGAGCTTTGGAAGGCGCCAGCGACATTTTTTCTCAACTGACCAACGTGGATATGAAGTTCGGTTGTGTTCGGGATGAGGGCGGACGCGAAGTTGATTTGACGCAGAGTTCGCTTTCTTCATTTCTTCTCAAACAAGATGGGGGAATCAGGAAAGAGGCGTTCGAAAAATTTTATGCGGAATTTTCGGATCACCAATACTCATTAGCTGCCGCCTTAGCGAATTCAGTTCGAGGCGATGTATTTCGTGCGCGCGCAAGAAACTTCTCTTCCGCACGGGCAGCAGCATTGTTTTATGACGACATCCCTTTGTCTGTATATGACAACCTGATCGAGACAGTCCGTGCCAACCTTCCTTGCTTGCATCGTTATTATGCATTACGCCGACGCGTATTAAAACTCGCTGAAACTCATGTTTATGATATAGCGGTTCCGTTAGTGGCTTCAATTCAAACCGATATTTCGTTTGAGGAGGCGGTGGAAAAAGTTTTGGCAGCGGTGGCTCCTCTTGGCAAAGAATATGTGGGGGTGCTTCGCAATGGCTTGACGACCGAACGATGGTGCGATCGCTTTGAAAACAAAGGCAAGCGAAGCGGAGCCTTTAGTGCCGGAAGTTACTCAGCTCCCCCCTATATTCTCATGAATTATAAGCGGGATGTTTTCTCTGATGTCTACACACTGGCTCACGAAGCAGGGCATTCCATGCACACTTGGTATTCTAGGAAGGCTCAGAAGTTTCAGGATTATCACTATCCCATTTTTCTTGCGGAAGTGGCTTCGACTTTTAATGAAATGCTTCTGACCGAATATTTGGTTGCCGAAACAAATGATTCGGCAATGCGAGCATATCTCCTGAATCGTCAAATCGACGACCTTCGCGGTACTTTATTCCGGCAGACCATGTTTGCCGAATTCGAAAAAATAATCCATGCGGCCGAAGAAACGGGCCAAGCGCTGACACTCGACTTCTTTCGTTCCACCTACCGGTCCTTATTAAACGATTATTTTGGAAATGAAGTGATTATTGATAATGTTCTTGAGTTGGAGTGCCTTCGGGTCCCCCATTTCTACAGCGCATTTTACGTTTACAAATATGCGACCGGAATTTCTGCTGCCGTCGCGCTTTCTCGCAAAGTTCTTGAGAGTAAAGAAACTTCCGCATACCTCGGATTTCTTCAAAGTGGTGGGAGTCAATTTCCTATTCCCACCCTAAAATCCGCAGGTGTGGATATGAACTCGCCGGAGCCGGTACGGAACACTCTGGATCTCTTTGCCCAACGCGTGGAAGAGCTGGAAACCCTATTATGTTAACAAAGAAGTAGAGAATGTTCGCGCTGACTTCGTCAGTATCCTTTAGAAGCCGACAAGTCGAAAATGAGTTCATTTGTAACCACCAGCTTCTAAAAGAAACCAGCGAAGCTAGAGCATTTTTCATTTAACTATTTACATGCCTTGCGGCTCTTTTTCCGCCAGGCTTTGTTGCAACAATCGGTCCGTATCTACGGATATGGCCCAATTGTTGCGTCTCGCCTGACAAAAAAATTTCTTGCAACTCATGTAAACATTTAAATGAAAAATGCTCTAGCCAAGAATTGTTGATGTGTTAAGTATATTTCATGATTTCTTCCAGCGTGGAATGGCCTGCGATGACTGTGCGAAGACCTTCTTCTCTTAATGTAACTAGGCCCAGCTCTCTGGTTTTTTCACGTATAACTGTCTCCGAGCAGCGATTGTTAATCAGCTCACGAATAGGATTTGTAATTGTAAGGAACTCATAGATTCCTTGCCGTCCGAGATAGCCAGTGTGATTGCATGTTTCACAGCCCTTTCCGTGATAAAATTTCTGTCCTTGCAGGGCTGGTTGATAAGGGGTGCGGCAATGTGGGCAAATTTTCCGGATGAGACGCTGGGCAAGCACCGCTTCGAGAGAAGCCGAAATTAAGAAGGGCTCGATGCCAAAATTCTCCAGCCGTGTAATGGTGCTCACAGTATCGTTAGTATGGAGCGTACTCAGTACCAGATGACCGGTCAGGGAGGCTTGAATAGCAATTTGAGCCGTCTCCTGATCCCGAATTTCCCCAACCATAATGCAATCGGGATCTTGGCGAAGGAATGCACGAAGAACCTTCGAAAAATTTAACCCAATATTTTCATTGATAGGTACTTGGACTATCCCGTCAATTTCATATTCGATGGGATCTTCTACTGTTAATAATTTAACATCCATCGTGTTGATTTTCCGCAAGCAAGAATAGAGAGTCGTTGTCTTACCAGAGCCAGTAGGGCCCGTAACAATAAAAATACCATTGGGTTTTTGAATGGTTTCAGTCAGAGAGTGGAAAATCTCATCGGGTATCCCTAGCGTTTCCAACTCGAGTTGGACCATATTGCGATCCAACACGCGGAGCACAGTGCTCTCTCCAAACACGGTTGGCAAAGTGGAGACACGGAGATCGATGGGACGTCCACTCAAAGTATATTGAATACGGCCGTCTTGTGGAATGCGACGTTCGGCGATATCCAAATGAGCTAATACTTTGATATATGAAATGAGAGCCGACGCGAGGTGCGGGGGTGGTGACACCATTTCGTAGAGTGTGCCATCGATCCGGTAACGAATTTTTAATTCAGATGCAAATGGTTCGAAATGAATGTCACTTGCTTGACTTTGAACCGCTTTTTCCAGGATCAGATTGACGAATTGGGCGATCGGGGCCGACTGAGTATCTGCAAATGAAGGAATATCAACAAACGAAGTTTGTTTCGAAAGGCTCGTGGCGGCGATGCTTTTTTCAGACGGAGGCCTCTTTTCAAAATTGGTTTCCCGTTTTTTCGCGCTATAATAGGATTGAATTAAAAAGCCTACACGATCAACGTCGGCGAGCACTTGTTCAAAGTGATTTCCCAAAGCAAAGCACAAATCCTCAAATGCCGTGGAATTGCAAGGATCTCTGAGGGCGACAAAGGTAGTCTGATCATGAACAAACAGGGGCAAAATCCCATGAAATTGGGCCAGTCGGGAGGGAATTAGCTGAAGCACCTTGGAGGTTGGCTCAAAGTGTAAGATGTCATAATAATCCATGCCGAGCGCTTCGGAAAGGCTGCGATAAAATTCCTCACGGGTCAGAAGATTTCGTTCAAAAATTATGGTGTCAACGCGCTTGGAATGTAGCAAGGCATCTGCGACTAAATCGGATGCGATTTGCTGATTCAGAATTCCGTTTTGTACGAGAAGATTAGCTATCTGTTGTGGGTTCATATCCTCCTTCCCTTAAGGTGGAAGTGATGACTTCTTCGGCAGTGGTCCATCCCTCCAAAATTTTACGGACTCCATCTTCGCTGAGTGTCCGCATACCCGATTTGCGGGCATGAAGCCGCAATTGCGATGAAGAGGCGGATTGGTTGATGAGATGACGTGCTTCATCATCTAAAATAAAAATTTCAAAGATCCCCATCCGCCCCTGATATCCCTTGCCGTGGCAAGTGTGACATCCGGTTGCAGCCATGGGTGTGGCCGCTGCTGGCTTCTGTGAGTCCCGATCATTTGACTCAATATTTAAAAATCGGCGTTCGTATTCAGAAAAGTTTGTGGGCTTTTTGCAGCATGGGCAAAGGCGGCGCACTAACCGTTGCGCAATGACGGCCTTCATCGAACTGGTAATCAAAAATGGTGGAATGCCGATATCAATGAGACGTGTTATGGCACCGGGTGCGTCATTAGTGTGGAGGGTGGAAAAAATGAGATGACCTGTAAGGCTCGCGTGAATTGCGATATGAGCTGTTTCGTGATCACGTATTTCTCCGATCATGAGAATATTTGGAGCTTGTCGTAGAATGGATCGAAGAGCTGCTGGGAACGTCATACCGATGTTCGGATGCACCTGAACTTGGTTGATACCAGGAATTTGGTATTCTATTGGGTCCTCAATGGTGATGAGCTTTCGATCTGGTTGGTTAATGGCATGCAAACAGGCATAGAGAGTGGTTGTTTTGCCCGAGCCGGTTGGTCCCGTAATCAGTATCATTCCATTGGCGGAGTTGATGATTTGTTCGAACTTGTTTTGGTCATCACCCAGAAAGCCAAGGTCAGCTAAACTGAGCAACAGGGAATAGGCGTCTAAAAGACGGATGACAGCACTTTCCCCGTAAAGAGTGGGGATGGTCGAAACTCGGAGATCAAGGAATTTCCCATAAGTCGGCAATTGGAAGCGGATGTGGCCATCTTGTGGAAGGCGTTTTTCGGCAATGTTCATCGTACCAGTCATAATTTTAAGACGACTGATCAGATTTGCCTGAAGGGTGGGGGGTAGGTTTTGGATCTCCTGAAGAACGCCATCGATTCGCAGCCGAACGCGCAAGCGGTCTGACATGGGTTCAAAATGAAGGTCGCTTGCCCGGCGTTCATAAGCCTCCAAAAGCAGGCCGGAGAGGATGTTGATAAGAGGGACGCACTCCTCGGCTTCCGTGGGTGCTTCAATTTCCATATTGAATACGCTCCATAATCATGCCAAGTGCGCCGAAACTGGATGTGAGTTGTGATTACGAGCCTGGCAGTGCCATGATTTTAACGGTGCCGGTCCCGAAATGGTTCGAATGAAGCTTACTATTCATGGAGGCCGCGTTCTGGGGAAAGCGGCAAAGCAAGGCTCCCGAGGAGTGGCCCGAAGGCGCCGACTTGAGTTGGAACCCATTTTGCGTCGGCTAACGCCGCAAGGATAGTTAATGAGAGAAGGAAAAAAACACGGAGTAGAATCCTCATAATATAGGAAATTTGATTAAAGTTGTTAAAAAATGGATGGCATCGGGCATTCTGCCCAACCCCGCCCGACTGGTCTGGGAGCTCGGGGAATCTCGCAGAAGATAACTATCGTGCCCGCAAAGAATTATTGCAACCGACGGACGACAAATAATTCGTGTCATCCTGTTGCATCAGAGAAAAAATTCCGAATTGCGCTTCTCTGAAGTCAGTTGGGATATTGCATCTGTCGCGGAAAACTCTATAAGCAGAAGAGAAATATTATGTCAGACCGCTACCGTACGTTTCTGATTTTTGGTGCACCTGGAAGTGGCAAAGGGACTCAAGGAAGGATCTTAGGACACGTTCCGCGATTTTTTTATTTTCCATGTGGAGATGTGTTTCGTTCCATCGACACACGGACTCACTTAGGGCAGGAGTTCTTAAAATATTCCAGCAAAGGGGAACTTGTCCCCGACGAATTGACAGTGGAATTATGGCGGGTACGAATTGAACAGAGCGTTGAATCGCACGAATTTAAACCCGATATCGATTTTCTGGTTTTGGATGGAATTCCCCGTAATCTCAAGCAAGCTGAGTTGATGGAGCGAGTGATCGACGTTCGCCGGGTCTTCCATCTTTCTTGTCCGGAGCGGAGTAAACTTATCACTCGTTTAAAAAAGCGAGCGCTCAAAGACAACCGGCTGGATGATGCCAGCGAAGATCTCATTCGGTACCGTCTCGAGACTTACGAAAAGATCTCCAAACCGCTCTTGGATTTTTATCCCCCGGAGCTGATAGTCAATATTGACGCTACACAAGCTCCTATTCAAGTGCTGTTGGAGATTGTGACTCATATTGTTGGCGAAGGGGATGCTTTCATTTCCACCTGAGACCAATGAGGTCAATCTGATAGGATGCTGATGTGAGAATCGTGTACATGGGAACGGGAGAGATTGGAATTCCCACGTTAGGTGCTTTGCTTGATTCCAAGAAACACGAGGTGGTTGCGGTGGTCACCCAACCAGACCGTCCTGCGGGAAGAAATCTTGAAATCCGCCCGCCCCCGGTCAAAATACTTGCCCTGGCAAAGGGTGTGACTGTCTTGCAACCGGAACGGCTGCGGACCGATCCGCAGCCAGTTTTGGCACTGGCACCCGATTTGATTGTGGTGATGGCTTACGGTCAAATTTTAACTAAGCCTATCTTACAGCTTCCAAAAGCTGCCTGCTTGAATCTCCATGCTTCTTTGCTGCCTCGATACCGAGGTGCATCGCCCATTCATGCGGCCCTATTGGCAGGCGATGCCGAAACAGGAATCACAGTCATGTACATGAATGAGGGATTGGATAGTGGTGATATCCTCTTAAAAGAACGGATTCCCATATTCCCTCGGGAGACCGGTGGGGAACTGCATGACCGCCTAGCTCAGCTCGCCCCCAATGCCTTAATAAAGGCATTGGAACTTCTGGAACAAGAGACGGCGCCTCGATTGCCACAAGATCCCAGTTTGGTCACATACGCTCCCAAGCTGACCAAGGAAGACGCAATCCTGGACTGGTGCGAGTCTGCGGAAGCGCTGGACCGCAGGATTCGCGCAATGCATCCCTGGCCAGGAACGTTTTGCTGGTGGACAAGATCCTCAGCACCTCGGCGGTTACGGATCCTCGAAGCCGAACCCTGCAAGAGTGACCACGATAAAGAAACACCGGGAGAAATTTTGCACGTAGGAGAAGAAGGAGTGGAGGTTCAAACATTCCACGGTAGCCTACTACTTCGTCAGGTGCAATTGGAAGGGCGCAAGTGCATGTCAGCCGTGGAATTTGCCCGAGGGTACTCTCTCACCAAAGGAACCCTCCTGAAGTAACTGACGTTACGCACTTCATTTGGGAAGGGGGGCTTCGGTTTTTTCCCAAAATAGAGCTCGAACTTGCAGGAACAGAACATTTCCCTTTGCAAGCGCTCGCGATGCCGCTTTTATGTTGAACCCGATGAGTCAAGTGGTAGCCAGCCCCAAATACCGCAGAGTAGTCCTTAAATTGAGTGGAGAAGCTCTTCGTGCCCAAGGAAGTAAAGATAGTATTTCTCCGCAAATAGTAACTGACATTGCCAATCAAGTAAAAGAAGTGCAAGAACTCGGGGTAGATGTCGCCATCGTGGTAGGGGGAGGCAACATTTGGCGTGGTCTCTCGGCGAGTCATCGAGGGATGAATCGGGTGACCGCAGATTATATGGGCATGCTGGCTACCGTGATCAATGGCATGGCCTTAATGAGTGCACTTGAGGAAATCGGCTGCACAGTCCGTCTTCAGACTGCTATTGAAATGAATAACATGGCCGAACCCTTCATTCTTCGTCGGGCCATGCGTCACTTGGAACGCGGTCGAATTGTCATATTCGTTGCCGGGACTGGCAACCCGTATTTTTCCACAGATACCGCTGCGGCATTGCGTGCAAATGAAATCGGCGCGCAAGTCATTCTGAAGGCGACAAAAGTAGATGGGATCTATGATGCCGATCCGCTGACTCATCCTAACGCTCAACGTTTTATAAATATAACCTACCAAGAAGCCATTTCGCGTCGGCTTGCAATAATGGATTCCACCGCTTTCAGCCTTTGCATGGATAACAATATTCCTATCATCGTGTTCGACCTGTTTGAAGCACGAAATATCCACAAAGCAGTAATGGGAGAGTCCATTGGGACACTCGTTTCCGATTCTCACAAAGTAATGTTACGCAAAAAAGGGTGATTTGTTGGCTAAAAAAGTTTTTTTATACTTAAAGTTCTAAAAGTGCGCAACTTTCAGTTACAAATCTAAATCATGACCTTGGAAGAAGCATTGTTTACAGCCGAAGAAGGGATGGAAAAATCCCTTAGCTACATGTCCCACGAATTTGCTACCATCCGCACCGGGAAGGCTTCGCCCTCCCTGGTTGAAAACCTGGATGTGGATGCCTATGGGACCGCCATGAAACTGAAACAATTGGCGCTCATTACTGCTCCCGAACCGCGCTTACTTCTGATTCAGCCTTTCGATGCTGCTACGGTGCGAGACATCGAGCGCGCAATCAATGAATCCAGAATTGGTATCGCACCCGCAGTCGATGGGAAGTTAATTCGGATTCCCATTCCGGAGCTTTCCGAAGAACGCCGCAAGGAGCTGACCCGTACCGTCAAACAGATCGCTGAAGAATCCCGTGTGCGAATTCGAAGTTGCCGCCGCGAAGCTATGGAAACCTCCAAAAAATTGCAAAAAGAAGGCGTGCTCACAGAGGATGACTTCCGTTCTGCGGAAACCGAAATTCAAAAACTGACGGATCGCTTTATCGAACAAGTGGACAAGCAAGTCGGAAGCAAAGAAGCCGAACTGATGAAAATTTAGGATGAAAACTTTCCTGAAAACCGCTTTTTTTCTTCTTTTTCTGCCGGCTGTTCTCGCTGCGAACGTCGTACGGCCCGCTCCCAATTTTGCCTGGCAAAATGCGGACCATTCCACTTCCACGCTTCATAGTGTCAGCGGGCGTTCAGTGATTCTCATCGTTACTTCTAATGTGCAAGACCGCAAATTTCGGAGGCAATTGCACGAGCTTCAAGGTGTCTATCAAGCCCTTGGCGCCTCACGGGTTCTAGCATTTGTCGCTTTTACGCAAAGTCCCGGCCGCATTCCTTCGAATGTGCCTTACATCGTGGTTTCCAATGGACCTCATGTGGCTAGTTCTTATGGGATGTGTGATAGCTTTGGCATTGCTATCATTGGGCGTGATGGAAACTTAGATTACGTCAGTAACAAGGTGGTACCAGGTCAACGCGCCCTGGATATTATTAGGAATTCGTTTGCTGTCCAACAGGCACTCCGTCAGAACTGATGGGTAGAAAATCGGCCAAAAATGGTGATCATTGAGGACCTGCCCGAGTCCCTCGGAAGTGGCATCATACTGGGATAGGTAAATCCTACGGTGGTACGTTAGGTGGAAATTTGGTAGATTATCTTTTTTGTTTCGCCGCCTAGTTCTGGCTGAAATTAGTGACACTGGGAGTCACTCTATGGTTGGACGCAATCCTATTACGGCAGCGGCGAGAAATGGGGGTATCTCACTCGAAGCTAATCGTTCAGGACAATGGAATCCTAACACCCAGTTTGCTCATGGACGTGTCGCCAAGTGCGTTGGAAATAGAGTCCAGCAAACACCTCCCCGAATATCCGCTAAAGCTATTGCGCCAACAGCGATAGATCCAGTAGCTACGGCTATTGGGATGGCTGGCCAAGTGAATGGTATGATGCATACTGCTTTGCCTACCTTACAGAATGTGCCTGGGCTAGGTGGAGCATTGGGCATAGCAGCCATGGTAGGTTACGGTATAGAGGTTGGCATCGGAGCGGCGGATCATATTCGCGAGATTAGGAAAAGCGGCCAAGCTAAAACCGCAGAGTCTCAGCCGGTGGCGACCTCCTCCGATCCCGATGAGACCAAAACATACTTTGCTCAGCAAGACCGCCAAAAACATCGAATCAATTTATTGCGCAACCTGTCGGATATTACGCGTTTCAATGTTAGTATTTCATCAAGCATTGCAGGTTTTTTTTCGACGGCGACAGCAGCCATTGTTTCCACAGGGTTGAGTATCGCCAGCGGCGCGCTGGGTACCTTGGTCGGAGGTGTTTCATGTGTCTTGTACGGCCTGAAAGCACGAAAATTCCACAAACGACTGAAAGACGGCGAAGGACTGAAATCCTTCCAAACGAGTGACTCTGAAAAAGGACGGTTATTTAAAATTTTAGACGAACTGAGGATCGATCGCTTTCGACAGCAGCGAAATTCCGCGATCACTACGGCGGGAGTTTATGGCGGCATCGGGGTGCTGGGATTGTTAGGGGTCATTACGGTGTTTCTATCTGGCGGTATCGCAACAGCCGGACTTGTTCCAGGCCTCATATTTACGGGAGGTATGCTTGTATGGGGCGGATATTGCCTCGTTAAAGCGATCAAACAATATCGAGCACAGAAAGCACTGCATCATGAGTTGCAGGAAGCTCCGGGAAAATTGCGGCAAAAAGAAAATCACGCCCAAGATCTTGAAAAGAAAATACAAGACGCGTGGGCAAATTATCAAAATCGACCCCATGAAGACGAGTCTCTCTCAAAGATGGATCGGGAACTCTTTAATGCCCAAGATCAGTGGAGAGAAGAAGCCAAGCGACTAGAATGCCTTCTGGAGAAATATCTCGAAAGTAACCCCGGCGCGGCAGTCGAATGCTTGCTCCACTTGCTTCCCTCTCCCGAAGAAGACTCGCCGTCCCGCTTGGAAATAAAGAACTACTTCGAATCACGTTGCAAAGACCGAACGCGCTTTGAAAGCAGTTTTCAATTGCTGGAAAAGCAGTGGAACTCAGTACTAACAGAGCAACAAAAATTGGGGAAATTACTTGTCGACAACGCGCCGCAGGAAGAAATCAAGGCTCAGAAAAAAAACCTCGGAAAATCCAAAAAACAAGCCATTCAGACCGCTTGCAAAATCTTAGGCCTTTAAAATGAGGCTCCCTATTTGACAATTTTGGGGAAACCATTTTTTCCTAGCCCAAACTTTGGGAATAAATTTAAAGTAAAGAGCTGATTTTAAGAGTAAAAAGTTTTTATAGCTGGGTTGTTACTGGGTACATGTAGGAGAAAGGTTTAACAAACGGAAAACTTTATCTTGAAGAGTGGTAGGGCGAGTGGTTGTGATGATTTTGGCCTTTGGATTAAGAGGAGTATGGCAAATATTATAAGTGATAGTGGCCAGGTCCTCGAGTAAGGAGCGAAAACTATGGAGTGGAAGATCCTCATCATTACTTCGCTTGGAGGAAGCTTTGACTTTTGCTTCAGGCGAGCGCTGAGCCTTGGCCACAGGTGAAGGGCGGCGTGCACGCTCTTGTTCAAGGCATTCATCATCAAAGAGCATGGGCTTTAATTTTTCACGCATATGCCACTGGACATAATAAGCGAGCATACAGAGAAAAGCGTGAGCTCGTACCCGTTTTGAATTCCAGTGAAAGAGAGGCCTCACTTGCAAATCCACCGTCTTCAGTGAACGGAAAGCTCGCTCTACAACCGCTAGTCCCTTATAGGCTGATACAGTAGCCTCGGCAGACAAGTCAGTCTTCGGTAAACTGGTGCGTACCACATAGAGGCCATCCAGAGCAGCCTCTTGGGCAATCTGCTGTGACTTGCGCTTATAGGAAAAATGGGAGTCAGCAATATCCAACTCAAAGTGTTTGGCCATTTTGTAACGATTAAGCAGACGCCCCACTCGTAAGGCAATAGCTTCGGTGCCCTTTAAGCGATTGCGTACTCGGTGAGTCGCCTTGGCAATTTTAGCAAGTTCCCCTTCAGTAGCTCGCAATAAGGCTTCCCGTTTACGAGCACGTTCCTCAGCCAACAGCGGATTGCGACACACAATTAAACGCTCATCAGGAAATGCTTCACTACTTAACTCCACCAAATTGCGCTCATCAAAGAGGGAGGGCTGGAAGGGGCCCTGCTCCTGAGCTAATGTCCTTATCTGTGGGGCTCGCAGACTGCTGATCCAATGGATTCCAGAAGGGCGCAGTAAGGTATCAATACGGGCTTGCGTAATCATACCGCGATCGCCCACCCAGGCTACATTTTCAATCCCGTAGCGCTCTTTAAACTTTACAACCTGCGAAGCTACCGTGCTGGTATCAGCAGTATTGCCCGGAAAAACCTCCACAGCGACCGGAGAGCCTTGTGCAGTACAAACCAAACCAAAAATAATCTGAGGATCATTACGCTTGCCATCGCGGCTATAACCACGGGCTGCCAGCTCACAACAACTTCCGGTAACCCAAGTGGAAGTGACATCATAGAGCAGCAAAGTAGTTCCCGACACATGCTTTTTGGCTAAGCGTTTTTCAATATTTCCTTGTGCTTCTTGAAGCCAATCAAGAGCACCATAGAGCTCCTCAAGGGCAACTTTCCCCAGACCAAGCACTCGCCAGAGTGAATGAGTCGCACTTTGCTCCTGGAGCATACGATGGGTAGAAAGCTTGGAAGCAGGTGAAATAATTCGTGCTACCAAGAGCGCCATTAAAACGGATCTCATACCAGCCGGCGCACCTGCAAACCAGCCTTCCACACCGCAAGCACGCGCTACGCCCAACACCGCAGCTACATGCCCATGTGGCAAACTGCGCTCTATCACTAAAGCTTCCTCCACTGAGGAAACTGCCGTTCCCCCACGCAGTAAAACTTTTAGGCCTTCGATCACATTGGCTGGTAAGGCGGAAAGGTTAGCCAAGGTGCGTTTCTTGACTTTGCCTTTCTCACGGTAGGATTCCCGCAACAAAATAGCAGGCGGAGAGTTTCGGTTGGGAATCTCTTCAATGTACATGAACACAAATATAGTAATAATTTCAATAAAATAAAGGTAAATAATCATATTTACATGGGTGCATTTCAGCCGCAATTTCCCCCTTTCTTTAAGTATTGATGCCCTTCTTTCGGCTTTTGTGCCTCCAAAGTTCGGCCTAGCAATTTTAGGGCTCATTGTCCAGTTTATGCAATAGGTTGCATTAACTGAATTCAACAACTTGCTGAGACAAGATGTTCTTTTAAAGAATGTCCTCTATGAAAACTGGAAATTATACTCTGAAGACTTCTCCTGAGCAGCAGCACAAATTACCATCATTGAGAAGGGGAGACTCACGCGATGGTTCCAGACAGGTTGGGGAGACAAATTTTTCAGAACAGAACCCAACGATTTCGCCTTCTAGCCCGCGATATGCCATTTCCTCAGAGGTTGCAAGTAATTCCAAACCCGTTTTGGGGCTACAAATATCAACTGCAGCCAAAAGAGTGGTTCTTCCGGGATTATAATGGATAAATGGCCGGAAAAAGATTGAGTTTACCGCAAAAGAAAAGGATGCGAGTCCGATAATTAAGGAAATTTTTAAAACCTCTGGCAGCGGATTTGATCGATTGGATTTTAGAGTTAAAGCCCTCAGCCACGGCGTTTGTAATAGAGAAGGACATGAAGTTGAGCAGTCCATCGAGATGGTTTTTGAGCATTTTAGCTACTTTTTTTATTTCTTGGAGTTGGCATCTCGTGGCCCAAGCATACCATTTTTTGAAAACCTCCTGAGCTTCAGAAACAGAGCAGCATTTCCAAAAAGCGCGAAAACTTTCCTTAATGGCCCAGGCACGAGCTGCCTTCAGATCGGAGTTTTTTAGCCGCTCAAAGTCTTCAATATGTTTTTGAGGAAGGTTCTCTGGGGAAAAAAGAAAAAGCTGGCGTGCTCCTTTGAGTCGTTGATCGCCCTTGGCTTTCAGAGTTTTATTTTCCCGTCGCCGCACTTTATCCACAGCCTCATTGAGGTGTTTGGAAACATGGAATTTATCATGAACGATTTTAGCCTGTGGTACCATCTCAGTAGCCACTTCGCGGTAGATGCCGCTCATATCCAAACATACAGCCTGGATACTCTGAGGGGCTTCTTCAGGAAGTGTTTCCCAGAGTAGTTCAGCAGCTTGGCTATCTCGCTGCATGACCACTTCAAGTACACGTGGATTTTCCCCATTCAGATCATAGAGGAGTGAGGCATAGCTCTGGCCCCGCAAAAAGCTTTTCTCATCCATCCCCACTACTGGCAATGTCTCCAGTTCTCGGCGCTCCAGGCCTCGTTCTACTGCCCGTTCCATGATCCGCTGTGCGGCATCCCAATCAATCCTTAATAGCTGGCAAGCTGCTTCCACGCTGGCGCTGGCTTGAAGTACTTTGATCGCCAGACATTCAAAGAGCTCAGTAAACCGGCTGTTCTTTTGTGCCCAAGGTACTGGTACGGTCTGTACTCTGCCGTCATGAAGTTTTACTCGCGGTACTCGCGCTTCCAATACTGTGCTAAATTGGCAGCTGTCTAAATGCCGCCATTTCCTGACTGGCGCATGATCATAGATCTTCCCTATCTGTTCCCCCTCCACTTCCCAGTTCGTCCCTTCTTGATATCCTATTTCCACTTGCACTTCCTTTTTTCCCATATCTAATTTTACCCTCTTCACTTCCCATGGTTTTCTCAGTCCCAGGATCTGCTGATAGAGCTCATTGTCTTTCATCTCTTTTTTCTAGCTTCTCCTTTTTAAAAAAAAAGCTCCTCAACAAAAAAATAGTGCGTGCCTGTCAGTCAAGGAGGGGTAATTGTATTGTGGAAATTTGGCTGGGTTATCCACTATTTTTCCGGAAGAACCCAAAAGAGTGGTGACGTCCAACTCGATTGATACCGCTGCAACGATGACGAACGTGCTATCGGATGTAGTACAGATAACTGCAGATGCACTGGGCTCACAGTCTAACGCACATATGGCAACCGTTATTACGGTGCCGGGAGCATTGGTAAATTTGATAAGCCACGCTGTAAAGGGAGTAAAGACTCATCAAGATATACAGCAAGCCAAGCAGGAGGCGAAAGAAGCTGAAATGGAGCGGAATTTCGCAGATAAACAATACAAGGAGGATGTGCGTAAATTACCCAATGAGAGAATGGTACAAGGTACGAAGGAATTGCTCAAAAACCAAAAAACGAGAGGACTTCAATTAAGCCAATCTTCTACCCGTGGTAGTAACCTGACTCCTAAACTTAGAACTAAACCTCGAAAACCGTTACGTTCTTCGGAGGCCAGCACAAAATCACCCATTGGTCAGATAAACAGGAGCGCTAGCGTATCCATTCTGGGATTAAAATCTGAAAAGCGGCTTGAGCAGGCTCAAAACAAACATGAGATTTTAAAAAATTATGCAAAAGAAAAGGCTTCGAATCAGCGTTCTAACGTAGCTTCAACCGTTTTGGCAGTAGGAGGTAGTTTATCAAGTGCTGTCAGTAGCACTGTGGGGATGAGCGGTTATTTTTTAAAAGCGACGGAATTAGGAATGGCTTCTACTGCAACCGGAATAGTAGGAGCTTGCTGTGGTGTGGCACTTTCTGCAAAGAACCTCTATGACGATTATAAAAATCATAAGGATCTTGCAAAAAGGCCCGCTTTAAAACCTCTGACTGAACAGCAATTTTTTACGAACGCTTCTCCAGATCAGCAAAAATTATTTAAGAAAGGTGATTACTTATTACCCAATAAAACCAAAATACGGTTTTCCGTGGCATCGCATTCCATTGGTGCCAGCTTGGGACTCATAGCAATGGGAGCGGGGACTGCTGGGCTAGCCGGAGCATCCTTCGGATTAGCTCTTCCAGCAATTTTTGGCGTAGGGGCCCTTACAGGCATCGGTTTCGCAGCTACAAAATTTACAGAACGGAGGGAGAAAAAGAAAACTGACCAAGCTTTATTAAAAGAATTGGATCACCAACATGTCAAAGAATATTTACTGGATCGTGGAAAGGATTCTCAGAAGGTTCAAGGTTACTTAGATCGGTGCGAAAAAAAGCTAGAGGAAGTGCAAACACTTAAAGATACTCTTGAAGAAGATTCTTTGGATAAAGACAGTATCAAATCAAAGACACAACAATTGAAGGTGGCTCAGCGAGAAGCCCTGAAGTTTATGCAACTAGCCAGGGAGAGTTGATTATTAAGCACAGGCTCTCGAATAAAGAGAATGAAGTGAGTATATATTAAATAATCCAGGGGATTATTTATTAGTAACACTTACCTAAAGAGCATGTAAAGTGTTACGAACGCAATGACAATAAGGGCTGCTAAGAGACGATAATCTCCCAGACCAGGCCATCCTGGGAGGCGAATGCAATCCAGGGGACGTTTCCAATAGAGCTGTTGTGGATCCTCGTGGGCAAGTTTTGGAAAACAAAATGTAAGAATAATTTGAAGGACTAAGCAAGTGACAAACATGTAGAACGTCATCATCATGAATGGCGTCTGATAAACAAAATGTGGCGTCCAGTCTACCCAATCTGGTTGCCATTTGTGGAGGGTCTTCAGTGTGTATAGAATCACGCCCAAAGCCGAACCAATCCACATGGTCCATTTAGCACTTCTTGCGGAGGCTGCCGGCCAAAAAACTCCGACAAGGAAGACACAGGTAATCGGGGGTGCAAGGTGAGCAATGATATCATTGAGTCCTGCGAAAATGCTTTCGTAGCGGTCGAGCAATGGAACCAAACCAATTCCCAGTACAAAAGCCGCCAATGACGCTATCCTGCCAATCCAAACCAATTGATGATCGGGAGTATCCGGACGAAATCTTTTCCAAATATCGCAGCTAAATAGAGTGGCGGTTGAATTTGCTGCACTGGCGAGATTCCCCATTAAAGCGGCCATTAATGCGGCGGCCATGACTCCAAGCAAACCGTGGGGAAGAAGGGTCTGAATCATCAGTCCGTATACTTCCTTGCTGTCCTGGAGTGCGGGAAGGTGGTTTTGCTGGAGAATGGTAAAAAATAGGAGCCCCGGCAGAACGAAAATGAAAAGGGGCAAAACCTTAATAGCCGCACAAAAAAGTGGGCCCACCCGAGCATGATTTTCATCCTTAGCCCCTAAGACGCGTTGTACAATTGTCTGATCCGCACAGAAATACCATATACCTAGCACTGGGTAGCCGAGGAAAATGGCATACCAGGGAAATTCAGGATCAACCGATGCAGGCCGGAGAAGAGATAGTTTTGTCATTTCTCCGGTAGCTTGAAGCGTCTCAACCATCCCATGCCATCCTCCGGCTTTGTGCCAGGCAAACCAGGTAATGAGTACCGCACCTCCCAATAAAACCAACGCCTGAACCATTTCTGTAATGACAACTGCCGCCAAACCGCCGACTACTGTGTAAATAGCCGTAAGACCGCAGACTAAAAGGATACAGGTCCACTTATCGATGCCAAACACCCCGTGGAGGACTACCCAGCCGGTAACCAACGGAAATGCGATGTGAAAAATGATCGCCGCCACCATCGAAACCATGGCCAACCAATCGCGACACTCGCGGGAATAACGACGCTCTAAAAAATCCGGTAAAGTAGCAACCTTGGCGCGGAGATAAAATGGAACGAACGCCAGTGAAAGAAGTACCAGCGTAAATGCTGCCATCCACTCAAAATTGCCCATCAAAAGCCCTTGGTCATATCCGGCCTGGGCGAGACTGACCAAATGCACGCAGGAAATATTCGTTGCAAAAAGCGCAAGTCCAATTGCGGGCCATTTTAAACTATGAGAAGCCAAAAAATAACCACTCGACTCGCGCTTCGCCTGACGTTGACGTAGGCCCGCCCAGAGACCAATCCCCACAATTCCGATCAAATAAATTGCAATGACCCAACCATCCAAAACGCTAATTTGAGTTTTCATGTTACAAGGAGGAAAAAAGAAAGAGTTTAATAGCCAACACCATCCAAGGTGTGGAGCTCTAGGCACTTAGGTACCATACTCCTGTCACTCTCTCCTACAGAAATCGATCGCAAAAATTCAGTACAGAGATAACAAGTTTATAATAAACATATTGCCTTGAAGAAAAAAATTGTTTTGGCCGATAAAAAGACAATGGCTCCCCCCAAAGACATATAAAACACGTGCCTCTCGGCTTTCGCTGGCCAGCGAATCCCTTTGTCAAATGGACGGATTTGACTAAGCTTTCCAATTAGCTTAGTGCTATCAAAGTTGTGCATATCTTAATCGTTGATGATGAAAAGAATGTCCGTCGTACCCTTCAGGTTGCTTTGGAATCGATGGGGCATAAGGCTTATGCGGCGGACAGTGGAGCGACTGCGTTAGAACAGCTGAAAGTACTAAGCATTGACATTGTTTTTTTGGATCTTAAGCTGGGCCAGGAAAACGGGCTCGATCTTTTGCAAGAGATTTTGGAGCTCTCGCCGAGTGCGGCGGTTGTGGTATTTACCGCATATGCTTCAATTGAAACGGCTGTGGAAGCCATGCGACGTGGAGCTTTTGATTATCTTCCCAAACCGGCTACCCCAGATCAAGTCCGGCGGATCTTGACTCATATTGACCGAACAAAAAAACTACAGCGCCGGGTGGCTGAATTGGAATCTCGCGTAGCATTTGAGGAACCGTCCATAGACCTCGTGACCAAATCGCCCGTTATGCAGAGGGCATTGGATGTGGCATTTAAAGCGGCGGAAAGCGATGCAACCGTTCTTTTATTAGGAGAAAGCGGAACAGGCAAGAGCATGTTAGCGAGAGCGATGCACCGACGCAGCGCCAGACAAGCCGGTGCATTGGTGACGGTCAGTTGCCCAAGTCTTTCGCGTGAACTGCTGGAAAGCGAATTGTTCGGCCACGCTCGAGGCGCCTTTACCGGAGCTCATGCGGATACCAAGGGCAAAGTGGAAGCTGCTGATGGTGGGACGCTTTTTTTGGATGAAATCGGAGAGCTGCCCTTGGAAGTCCAGGCTAAATTATTGCGGCTTCTGCAGGAACGGGAATATGAACGAGTGGGGGAAACGAAGTCTCGCAGAGCAAATGTCCGAGTAATTTCGGCAACGAACCGAAATCTCGTGAATTTGATTCAAAAGGGCACCTTTCGCGAAGACCTGTTTTACCGTTTAAACGTGATTTCCATCACACTTCCCCCACTTCGAGAACGGCCTGCCGATATTGAGCGACTGGTACTGCAATATTTAAATTTCTCAGTTTCCCATTGCGGTAAGCCTGCTCGGAATTTTTCGGCGGCAGCTCTGGAAGCAATGCGAACCTATTCATGGCCTGGCAATTTGCGCGAATTGCGAAATATCATCGAAAGAGCTGTGATTCTCAGTGAGCATTCCCAAATCGAGAGAGAGGATCTGATGGAAACCCTCCAAACGGCGTCGGAAATCCGCTTGGGGGGCAGATTCAGCCTGGATCAGATTGAAACGGAACATATTCGCCAATTGGTTAATAACACCGGGACTTTGGACGAAGCGGCAAATCTCCTGGGCATTGATCCCGCAACGCTTTATCGAAAAAGAAAACGACTTCAATCCCCCCCCGCTCCATAATTTCAAACGGCACCTTCCGGATGTCGAGCTTACGAGCCGCATATTTTCATGCAAATTGCATGGTCAGGGTCTCATTTTGCCAGGTGGATATCACCCCTGTTGGAGTCAGAAGGTTTGTACTGTGAATCATAACCCGTTTGTTTATTTTCAGTAACAAATGGCGGGAAAAACATGGCATGACTCTAGCTATAGGAATAAGGGAGCACATTGCCTATGACGCAGCTATTACTATCAAACGAGCGTGGGGGAGCTATCAATTCTCACTAAAAAATGAGGCGACGGATCTTTTGGGGCCTTCTTCCCGTTTTCATTTTGATTGTGGGTACTGCTATGTACACGATGACACTTTTTGCGAAGCTCGGAGCCAATGTAGGCGTCATTTTACGCGAAAACTTTCGAAGCGTACAAGTTGGGCAACAAATGGAATTGACAGCCGAAAAAATGAATTCCGCTTTTTTGTTATTTCTCGAAGGCGATCAGGATGGCGGTCGGCGACTCCAGAGGCAGTGCACCGGGATATTTGATAAAAATCTTAAGTTAGCAGGCCGTAATATCACGCTTCCTGGCGAAGCGGATCTCATCCGAAAATTAGAACAGGCTTATGCAAAATTCAGCAGACAAACGGAATTATTTTGGAGGGCTGACAATTCCGAGATCCGCCGAAAACTTTATTATCAAGAAATACTACCCGGTATATCAGAAATTAAGGAAATCTCGGGAAAATTAATCGATCTTAATCAGAGAAAAATGGTGCAAGCGGATCATAATGCGCAGGCACTGAGTGTCCATTCCACCCATTATTTGATTCTCGTAAATAGCCTGGGGTTGATCCTGACGGTTCTTTTTGCGATTCGACTTCAAAAAGCGATTCTTCGACCTATTCAAACACTGAGGGGGGTGTCACGGGAATTGGGGGAGGGAAAGTTGGATCAAGTTGTGCCGGTTGAATCACAGGATGAACTCGGGGGACTTGCAAAAGATTTCAACAAAATGGCATCGAAATTGCGCGCTTATCGAAGGCTGATAACCGATCAGCTTTTTCAAGTGCAGCGGATGATGGAGACGACTTTCGCGGCCTTCCCTGATCCAATTATCATATTCTCACCCCAGCGATGCATTCACTTTAGCAATCCGGCAGCTCATGCCCTTCTTCAAGACCTCGGTTCGATAGAAAAACTCTCCGGCTCCGTACAAGAACAAATGGCGCAGGTTCTGCTAGGAAAAGCCAATTATTTGCCTACTGGTTTTGATAAGGCGGTGATTCTGAAAAGAGAGGAAAAAGAAACCTTCTTTCTTCCTCGCATCATAGGTATCCGAGATGAAAATGAAAATCTCTTTGGTGCAGCGGTCATCCTCCAGGACGTGACGCGACTGCGTCTTCTCGACGAGGTGAAGAATAACTCGGTTTCCACTGTCAGTCACGAATTGAAGACGCCCCTCAGTAGCATCAGGATGGGACTCTATCTGTTGCTCGAAGAACGGATAGGAACATTGAATAAACAGCAGACCGAACTTTTGATTACTGCCCGCGAAGATACCGAACGCTTGCTGGAGATGATTAATAATTTGTTAAATTTGAGTAAAATTGGAAGCTCGGCTTTCGACTTAAAAACGCTGGAATCTGAGACGCTGATCCAGCGAGTATGGAACGAGTTCCACTTGTTTTTAGAGTCCAAAGGCTCCAAACTGCTTACTGTTATTGAACCGCACGTACCGAGTGTCTGTGTGGACCCCAATGAATCCTGCACGTCTTTTCCAATCTCCTTTCAAACGCTGTGAAACATACTAAATATCATGATCCGATTACCCTGGCTGTCAGTAGGAGGTTGGATAAAGTCCGTTTCTCTGTGCGGAATTGCGGAGAGGGAATTCCATTACAATATCAAACACGTCTTTTCGATCGATTCTTTCGGATTCCTGGCACAGAGGCCTCCGGAGTGGGGTTAGGATTAGCGATCGCCAAGGAAATTATAACGGTTCACGGTGGTTCGATTGGTGTTATCAGCCAAGAAGTAGGACCCGAAACGGAATTTTATTTTGATTTGCCGATTAGCGGATTTGAAACAGTAACAAACTGACATTCGCTCTCACATATTTTAACCTTAAACACAGATACCCTAACCATTATGACAGACATACTATATATCCTCACTACACTTGCATTTTTTGCTCTGATGCTTACATTCATCCGGGGCTGTGAAAAAGCCTAAGTTATTGCATATGGAAAATATCATTGTCGGACTCATCGCTATCGGACTCATGGCTTATTTAATTTACGCAATCATTCGCCCCGAGAAATTTTAAAAAATAAATATTATGACTCATTCAGGTTGGATTCAATTGATCCTTTTTATTGGCGTGTTATTGGCAATCACCAAACCGTTAGGTCTTTATCTTTGTCGCGTTTTGGATGCCCAAGGGAAAACCTTCTTAGACCCCGTGATTCGCCCATTGGAACGGCTGACCTATAGACTTTGTGGCATCGATCCTAAACAAGAGCAGGATTGGAAGCAGTATGCGGTCGCAATACTGTTATTCAGCTTGATATCCATGTTCTTCACGTACGCAATACTCCGCTTACAGGGGATCCTGCCACTCAATCCCCAGAAGCTTGGAGCATTGAGTGAACATCTTGCATTTAATACGGCGGCGAGTTTTGCGACTAATACGAACTGGCAAAGTTATTCAGGTGAAAGCACAATGTCTTATTTCTCCCAGATGGTGGGTTTGACCTTTCAAAACTTTGTCTCGGCTGCCGTTGGGATCACAATTGCTGCGGCGCTGGTACGGGGTATCGCACGTTGCACTTCCAAGACGATCGGCAATTTTTGGGTCGATCTGACAAGGATTACTTATTACCTTCTATTTCCCATCTGTCTCGTGTTTGCACTGGTGCTGATTTCACAGGGTGTGATTCAAAACTTTAAATCCTATGATTCAGTCAAGTTAGTAGAGCCCTTTACGGCGCAGGTAGCCAAGGTGGATGAGAAAGGCCAACCGGCCAATGATGCCAGCGGGAAGCCCATAATGGTCGATCAAAAAGTGGACACTCAAACTATTGTAAACGGCCCTATGGCCTCACAGGTGGCTATCAAAATGTTTGGAACAAACGGTGGCGGCTATACAAACGCCAGTGCCGCCCAGCCGTTTGAAAATCCGACTCCGATTTCAAATTTCCTCCAAATGCTTTCCGTATTGGCAATTCCCAGCGCACTCACCTATTACTTCGGACGCACGGTTAGAAATTCGAAACACGGTTGGACAGTATGGGCTGTCATGTTTGTGCTCTTTCTGGTGGGTGTTTTAATATGCTGGCACTATGAGGCTGCAGGGAATCCTAATTTTTCTGCTCTTGGAGTCGATCCAAGTGGCGGCAATATGGAGGGCAAGGAAGTCCGTTTTGGTATCTTTAATTCTTCACTCTTTAATGTGATTACTACGGTCACTTCCTGTGGTGCAGCGAATGCGACGTTCGATTCGTTCACGCCTCTTGGCGGATTACTTCCACTATTTAACATCCAATTAAGTGAAGTGGTATTTGGTGGCGTGGGCACCGGGCTGACAGGAATGTTGATATATATAGTCATCGCGATCTTTGTGGCTGGCCTGATGATTGGACGAACTCCCGAGTATCTCGGCAAAAAAATTGGCGCTTACGATGTAAAAATGGCTTCGTTCGTCATTTTCATCTTTGCATTTGTCGTCCTTGGATTTACTGCCTGGGCATGCCTCCACCCAATGGGGTTACCTGATGCCACCGGTAAGCCGACGGATGGTACCAATAATGCCGGCCCGCATGGCTTCAGCGAAATTCTTTATGCGTATAGTTCTGCGGCAGGGAATAATGGAAGCGGTTTCGCCGGACTCAGCGCCAATGCTCCATGGTACGATACCACACTTGGTTTAGCGATGCTCTTTGGTCGTTATGCCATGATTATTCCAATGCTTGCTTTGGCTGGCTCATTTGCCAGAAAGAAACTAGTGCCGATGAATGCGGCCAGTTTTCCGGTTTCCGGAGTACTTTTTGGGTCATTGCTCATTGGAACGATCATTCTCGTGGGGGCATTGACGTTTGTCCCCGCGCTTGTTCTAGGTCCCATTATTGAGCATTTCCTAATGATTTCAGGTAAGCTGTTCTAACTTCCGAATATGATTTTATTTTTATGACACCTAAAGTTACTTCCACCTTCGATCCTGCCATTGTTGTTCCAGCCATCGGTGAGTCATTTAAAAAACTCAATCCGGTGCACATGGTCCGTAATCCGGTGATGTTTGTTACCGAGGTAGGGGCGGCCATTACAACGGTATTAATGTTTACAGGCAGCCAAGGCGCTTCTTTCCACTTCTTACTGCAAATTACGATCTGGTTATGGTTTACTGTCCTTTTTGCAAATTTTGCGGAAGCTATGGCAGAAGGGCGAGGGAAGGCGCAGGCGGAATCTCTTCGCAAGGCCCGTACTCAAACCTTTGCAAATCGACTCAAAGGCGCTGCAACGGAAAAGATTCCGGCGGATGCTCTGCGTAAGGGCGATCTTGTGATTGTAAAGGCCGGGGAACTCATCCCTGGAGATGGAGATGTGATCGAAGGCGCTGCGACCGTCGATGAGTCCGCAATTACAGGAGAATCCGCGCCTGTGATTCGGGAAGCCGGTGGGGACCGCAGTGCGGTAACCGGAGGTACCCGAGTCCTATCCGACGTGATTAAAATTCGCATTACATCAAATCCTGGAGAAACCTTTCTCGATCATATGATTAGTTTGGTAGAAGGGGCAAGACGTCAGAAAACTCCGAACGAGATTGCGCTGACCATCCTGCTTGCTGTACTGACAGTGATCTTTCTCGTTGTTCTAATAACAATGAAAGCTTTTGGCATGTATCTTGGAGCTAATTTGTCGATTACCGTCCTGGTTGCTTTATTAGTCTGCCTCATTCCGACAACTATTGGCGGCCTCCTGAGTGCTATTGGAATTGCGGGTATTGACCGCTTAGTGCAAAAAAATGTGCTGGCAATGAGTGGGCGGGCGGTGGAAGCCGCCGGCGATATTGACGTTTTGATGCTTGATAAAACCGGAACGATCACGGTGGGGAATCGGCATGCCACCGATTTTTTTCCTGCACCAAATATTACCAAGGAGATGCTAGCCGGTGCAGCTCAGTTAGCATCCCTTGCTGACGAAACTCCGGAGGGGCGCAGCATCGTAGCTTTAGCAAAAGAAAGATTTGGTTTGTACACTAAGAACCTACAGGAATTGCCCGATGCCCGGTTTATTGCTTTCTCAGCGCAAACGCGCATGAGCGGTTTGGACTTCCAGGGTGTGAGTTATCGGAAGGGTTCCATAGATGCTATTCGTCAATATGTTGGCGGCAAACTTCCCGATGCTGTGGAAAAGGATGCGCAAGCTATTTCCAAACTTGGCAGTACAGCTCTCTTAGTTGCGACGCCGGATCGCGTGTTGGGCACTGTTCAATTAAAGGACATTGTGAAGCGGGGTCTGGTTGCTCGTTTCGAGCGGTTTCGAGCTATGGGAATTCGCACGGTGATGATCACGGGAGACAATCCTCTTACCGCTGCAGCCATCGCAAAAGAAGCTGGCGTGGACGACTTTTTAGCCGAGGCAAAACCCGAAGACAAGCTGGCGCTCATCCGCCGGGAACAAGGCGCAGGACGCATGGTAGCCATGACTGGTGATGGTACTAACGATGCGCCCGCGCTTGCTCAGGCTGATGTTGGAGTCGCCATGAACACCGGTACCCAAGCTGCAAAAGAAGCCGGAAACATGGTAGATCTTGACTCGAATCCCACCAAGCTCATCGAAATTGTGGAGATCGGGAAGCAGCTTCTGATTACTCGGGGTTCATTAACTACCTTTAGCATTGCAAATGACATCGCAAAGTATTTTGCAATTATTCCTGCAATGCTTATGTACGCCTTTCCGGAAATTGCCCCATTAAATATTATGAAGCTTGCTTCGCCGGAAAGTGCCATTCTGAGCGCAGTCATATTTAATGCGTTGATCATTATTTTTCTGATTCCACTGGCGTTAAAGGGCGTCAAATTTCGTCCTCTCGGCACAACAAAAATTCTGCAACGGAATCTGCTCATTTATGGGTTGGGTGGTGTGATCATTCCATTCCTTGGCATTAAACTAATCGATATGATCGTATCGTTCTTACATCTTGCTTAATAAACTACTATATGAAGACGTTCATTCTTAAAAATCTTTATACCGCAATTGTCTTGACCATAATTTTTACAATTGTTGTCTGTGGAATTTACCCGGTTGTCACCTGGGGCTTAGGGCAGCTCTTTTTTCCCAATCGGGCAAATGGAAGCCTCATCCAAAATAAGGACTCTGCTCCTGTTGGCTCCCAATGGATCGGTCAGAACTTTTCCGCCGCAAAATATTTTCATCCTCGACCTTCCGCCGCGGGTTCTAACGGCTACGATGCTAGTAGTTCGGGTGGCTCAAATTTAGGCCCGACTTCGCAAAAGCTTATGGACGCCGTAAAGATGCGTGTGCAAGCCTATCGTTCTGAAAATCATTTGGCAGATAATATTCTCGTGCCTGCCGATGCTGTGACGGCGAGTGGCAGCGGATTAGACCCTCATATTAGCATTAACAACGCGCTTTTACAGGCTCCGCGTGTCGCTCAGGCGCGTGCTCTTGATATCAATATTGTAAAAACCGAAATTGTGATAGCCACTGCTGTACCAGCTTTTGGTATTTTAGGGGAATCTGGTGTAAACGTACTTCAACTCAATCTCGCACTTGATAGGATTTCACATTAATAGAGGATCGAATCCCGCTGGGTTTTTTAACAGTACATTTTGCAGTCAGTATTGTGGTAACGATTTGATATGATAAAATTTCATGACACCATCTTCGTCATCCCGACTTACCGTTTGAGGGATGTGACAGAGACTGTCGAGATCTATGACGAACATTTTTGGAGCAATGGCCATTCCGTTAAAATGATCGTTTTTGACGATTCCAGTTTGGCAAATCACAAAAAATATTATGCCCGCTTGGAGCAGACACGAACTGTTAACGATTTGTATTATGTTGGCCCGCGCGAAAAAGAGCAGTTTTTGAGTTTTCTCAATCGCAAATTGCGGGATCGTAAGCTGGAATCATTGGTTCGCAATCTGTTTCGGCCAAGCTATGGCGGCAATCGGAATTTTACACTGATGTATACATTGGGCGCCTACATGATGAGCTCGGATGACGATATGCGTCCGTACGGTCTCATAGAAAGTAGCCCGGAGTCTCTCCAGCCCGACGAGATCAGTCGCGGAAAACTTCTTAAGTTAGCAGAAAATGGCACTTACAAGAAATCCTTTGATCTTCTTACCGCATTTAAAGATGTACTTGGTAAAAAGGTAAGCGAGATTCCTGGTAATTACGAATCAGGCGAGCTCGTAATTGACACGACTATGGATCTCGAGACTAATGTTTCCAGAGAATTCGCTACGGAAAACTCACTGCGCTTACGTCGTGGAACGGTCTCATCAAACAACGTGGTAAAAATTGCTCAGACCTTCCGGACTGGCACAAATGATATTGATGCGCTGGATTTTGTGCACATGTACCTGAATGACGAATCGCAAAGTCAGGAAGATCTGCATGATTTTAACGATCGTTATGTTTTGGTGAACTTCCGTCCCGTCGTTACAAAAAAGAACTGGCGGATCGACTGCGGAGTTGCGGGCTATGACAATCGCTTAGGGTTGCCACCGTTTTTCCCTACGCGTCTTCGGTTTGAAGATTTTATTTACAGGCTTTGGATACAACAGCGGGGAATAGCTTCCGCCCATGTTGATGCAGTGCAGACACACATCAAAAGCAACTATATGCGCAACCCGTTGGCTGTGGATGTTTTTAATGAAGAAATCTGTATTTTGCTAAAGAAGAAGATCAGAGCGAGTCTCTATAAATTGGACGATCTTTCGATCCATTTCGGCTATATGGGAGAGGTGACGCTTCAGGATACCGAGGAAATTCTCGAAAAAATTACAGGGATCCACAAACAGGTTTTAAAAATTGCAGCTTCGACGCTGGATACCCACCGTAAGGAATCTCTTTTACTATTTGCAGAGAGTCTCATCCGATCGTTTTATGGATTCGAACCAGACTTTTTTCAGCAGAACGTCACGCGTATTGTGGATGACGTGGTAAGTGTGATCCGTTCTTCTGTACAGCTTTGGCCGATATTGGTAGAAATTTGTTATTTTCAGAAAGATAAGAAAGAGTTTCCTCAATTACTTGTGAAAAATCACAGGATTAAGAATTATAAACGCAATACTTGTCGAAAGGGATGAATGAGGAAGCTTATAATGAGACCGGCATGAGGCCTAGTGCGGATGAATTTATTTCCCTGATTCGGCGTCAACAAAAGGGAAAGTTAAAGATCTATCTGGGGCCTTGTGCTGGAGTCGGAAAAACTTATGCGATGTTAAGAGAGGGGCATCGCCTCAAAGAGCTGGGGATCGATGTGGTCATTGGCTATGTTGAGCCGCATGAGCGGCCGGAAACGACGGCTCAAATTGGGAATCTCGAAGTGGTTCCGCCACGTTTGGTTTCCTATCATGGCATTACCCTCCGCGAAATGGATGTCACGGCCGTCATTCAACGCAAACCGACGGTGGCGTTAGTGGATGAATTGGCTCATACGAATGTGCCGGAGAGTAAAAATCCGAAACGATACGACGATGTTAGGGAGCTTTTGGATGAGGGAATCCATGTGATCGCGACTGTGAACATCCAGCATTTTGAGTCGCTTTACAATTTTGTTGAGGAGGCAACAGGGGTTCGAGTCAAGGAGCGTGTTCCGGATGAAATTATTGCGGAGGCTGATCAAATTGTAAATATCGATTTGCCGGCGGAGGACTTACAAGAGCGGCTTCACGGCGGGAAAATTTATCCTAAGGAGCGTGTTGCGGCGGCACTGATGAATTTTTTTACGCACAAAAATCTGACTTGGCTCCGAGAGATGACATTCACGGAAACCGCTAATTTTCTCGACCGCCAAGAACGGAAAAAGAAAAAAACGCAAGAAAAACAGATCAACGTCTTAGGTCAGGTGATGGTTGCTATTAGCAGCCTGGGGCCTGACCCGGGACGGCTATTACGAAAAACGGCTCGACTGGCTGTCCAACTCAATGCGCCGTGGTATGCTGTCTATGTACGTACCCCGAAGGAGTCCACAGTTCGTATCGATGCGGAAGCACAGAGACGGGTTGCAAGCACGCTGGAAACAGCGCAAAAAATGGGTGGGCTGGTGATTTCCCTCCGACACAAAAGTGTCTCTCAGGGCCTGATCACTTTTGCACGGGAGTATGGCATTACTCACATGGTGTTAGGTCGGCCTAGAAAAAAGCTTTTTTGGGAGTATTTCCATTCGGCTCTTCACGATCAAATTCTTTGTCAATTACTGGATGTGGACCTCATTATTGTCTAGCCAGCTTCGCTGGTTTCTATTGGGAGCCGCTGGTTGAAAAATGAGTCTTTACGAGCTACAAGCTTCTAAAAGGAACTGACGAAGTCGGCAGTGGAGCTGGCAGGATGTGGACCATCATTAGATCATAGCAGAGGGAATTTCCCCGGACTTTATAAAGAATCTATTGCGATTTTTTTCAATACAAGCGCATAAAATTTCTTAATTTTTCATATTGCTCAAGTCGCTTTCTGGTCGATATTTCCACAATGATTTGTCGTCGTTTTTGACATTTCTTGAAGATTTACAACTTTTTCTTATGAACCAAATTTTTCGTTTTAGTAGCATACCGTTCTCAGGTACCAGGATGTCCCAGGTACAAGGAACACAACAGATGCATGATGAATTTGCAGAGGCCAATGACGCTACTGCAAGAATTCCGATCCGATCTGATCAACCAAAATTAATAGAAGGAGGAAAGGATTCTCAAACGCTCCAGAAATTGCACAGAAGCTTTATTCAAGGATCTACTCGATTAACAAGCGGATCGGTTGGAAAAATTTTTCCAAGCAACAAAGGAGGAGATATTCTACGTGAGCCTGTCGTTTCCTTTTCTGGGGTAACGAGTCTTCAGGAAGACGATCAGAGTTCTGTTGCAGAGACGAGTAGACGTATTAAGAGAGGCGCAAGAGGAGGATCTCGCGGAGGCGGAGGTGGCGGCGGTTCCAGTGGAGGAGGCGGCAGAGCCAGTTCCAGTGGAGGCAGCAAGTCCAGTTCCAGTGGAGGCAGCAAGTCCAGTTCTAGTGGAAGCGGCAAGTCCAGTTCCAGTGGAAGCGGCAAGTCCAGTTCCAGCAGAGGCGGCAAGTCCAGTTCCAGTCAAGGTGGCAGCTCCGGCGGGGGTCATACTGGAGTTGGATGCTGCGGCGCTAGCGCACCAATACATGTTCGCAAATCAATGACTCCTCCTTCTGTAACATCGACGCCAACAACTGCACCGCCGCGCGTGACCGATGGCAGAAAAAGCGAGAGTAGCCAGGAAAAATCAGAAAAGCCCCGAAAACCGAAAGAGTCTGCGGATGAAAAAATTGAGAAGCGAGGACGGCTAGGGAACAGAGTTGCTGGAGCATTTATGGCAGCAGGAGGAATACTCGAGGGATTTGCTGGAAAAGCCTTAATAGCATCACGCACGCCGTTTGGCACGGCAGCGGGCGTGGGACTAGTAGGGCATGGGGGCGATCTGACCGCGGCTGGATTGCGACAGATGTGGACAGGCCAAACCGCACAATCATTTACCGCACAAGCTATATCCAGAGGACTGCAAAGCGTGGGTGTCAAGCCCGGGACCGCAGGCACGATAGCTGGCCTCACCGAGGTCGGCATCGCGGGAGTGCCAATTGGCATTGTGGGTAAAGCAGGAGCCATTGCTGCAAAAGGGACAAGAGGCCTTGTTAATGTTACCTCTGGATCGCGAACAATAGACAGTGCAATTACAACGGCTGAAAAATGGCTTAAGCCAGGTTATAGTGAGCTTGGAAATCCTGGCTCCGGTGTTTATCGTTCTGCTGATGGATTACGCCAATTTAGAATGTCAGCAACTGATATTAGTGGAAGCCATGGCAAGATTGGTCCACATGTCCATTTTGAAAAATTCGACTTGACTGGAGTGACTTTGAAAAATATCCACACACCACTGATTGTTCCATGAAGCCACAAAGTCGTTTGATTGCACAAGTATCACCTGCCAGCCAAGCACAAAACATCCGGTGGATTATCTTGGAAGAAGATTCAAAAAATACCGGCGGTTGGTATCTTTATGGTCACCAAAATTTGGATGAAGGCTCTGATTTTGATAGCTGGCATCCTACGCGATCGGAGGCACAACGAGAAGCATATGTTCGATGGGGGCTGACTGAAGACGACTGGAAACCTGCTATAGCGAATGAACTATAAAACGATTATATTTAGAGAATGTATCCACTGAAGTTTCGCGAACAAGTTTTGAAAATAAAAAGGGAAGAAGAACTGACGTGAAGTGGTGCTGAAAAAGTGGACAGTACGCCAAGGAAGCCATTGACCTGACCCCAGCGATTGGAGCTGCGATACGTGAAAGGGAACGAGTCCACTCTACTAAACGATCCAAATGGGACAATGCTTCACGACCTTCTGTTGCAGAGACGAGTAGACGTATTAAGAGAGGCGCAAGAGGAGGATCTCGCGGAGGCGGAGGTGGCGGCGGTTCCAGTGGAGGAGGCGGCAGAGCTAGTTCCAGTGGAGGCAGCAAGTCCAGTTCTAGTGGAAGCGGCAAGTCCAGTTCCAGTCAAGGTGGCAGCTCCGGCGGGGGTCATACTGGAGTTGGATGCTGCGGCGCTAGCGCACCAATACATGTTCGCAAATCAATGACTCCTCCTTCTGTAACATCGACGCCAACAACTGCACCGCCGCGCGTGACCGATGGCAGAAAAAGCGAGAGTAGCCAGGAAAAATCAGAAAAGCCCCGAAAACCGAAAGAGTCTGCGGATGAAAAAATTGAGAAGCGAGGACGGCTAGGGAACAGAGTTGCTGGAGCATTTATGGCAGCAGGAGGAATACTCGAGGGATTTGCTGGAAAAGCCTTAATAGCTCACGCACGCCGTTTGGCACGGCAGCGGGCGTGGGACTAGTAGGGCATGGGGGCGATCTGACCGCGGCTGGATTGCGACAGATGTGGACAGGCCAAACCGCACAATCATTTACCGCACAAGCTATATCCAGAGGACTGCAAAGCGTGGGTGTCAAGCCCGGGACCGCAGGCACGATAGCTGGCCTCACCCGAGGTCGGCATCGCGGGAGTGCCAATTGGCATTGTGGGTAAATCCGCCGCCGTCGCTTCTGTTGCGGGGAAACAACTAACATCGAATGCAGCACGTAAACAATCCATGCTTATAGCGGGTATACCTACAAGTCAACAACCCGTAAGCCAACTGCGGACTGATGCAGGGATGCAGTACCTATATAACTCGCATGGCAAACGACTAGCCGTCACCCAACAGACTACAGATCGGGTTGTGGGGCATCCTTCTCACTGGGAAGTAGGCAGTGTGAAGCCGCCCGCTGACTATGGACTTGATCCCCTAGGACGTGTACGTGTTTTCAATGAAGGAAAGATCAAGATAAATTATGGAGAATAGCCGTTTAGATATCCTTCGCCGAAAAAACTTGGGCGTAGTTCACAAGTCTAAGTTTGTCGAGAATCTGCGGAAAGTTGGCGTTCCAGAGGAAGCGACTGAATTCCTTACTCTGGAAGATAGCGATAAGGTGCGCGATCGAGCGTCTAAAGCTTTTTCAGCCAGAAACGACATTTTATCCGGTGTATTGGAGCGACGCTTTCCGTTAGCGGCACAATATGAAATGGGGGATATCTTGCCTCCAAAAAGCGGTGAAGTCTTCATCATTCCTTGGAATGCTGAAATGCTCGGGGTTCTGAGTTGGCCAGTAAGTATCTTCAACGCTTTTTGGCAGCGGCTTGTGAATTTAGAACCGGATGGCTGGATTATAGTTGACGAGAATTTTCAAAATAAAGCTGTAATCCAGCTGATCGATGATTTTGGAAAAAAAGAAATCGATCTGGGAATATGGGGTGATTTTTGGAAGAAACATATAGAGTAAACTCGATGGCAGTTGTAGCAAATGCGTTTATAAAAATCGTATTATGCTGACAACTCAGACTGAGTTTTTGTTAACAATGACGCAGTCAACTGTTGCCTCGGCTGTGGAAGTATCGCCCGAATCGACTTGTTCGAAGTGTCTGACACCTGCGTTGTTGATGAGGACATTCAACTCCGGAAACTGGCTCGCAACCGTCTCAGCAAGTTGGCGGTAAGCGTTACGCGGAGCACCACTAGCGGAAGAGGGTATATAGCAAGGCCCGTACAAAATGATAACAAGAATTATGTGCTATCCATTAAAATTTCGAGAACATGTAATCAAGATTAAAAAAGAGGAAAATCTCACCTATCGGGAGCTAGCAAAACAAGTCAAAATAGGAATAGCAACACTGATGCGTTGGGCCAAAGAGATAAACCCAATTCAAAAAAGAAAGAAGCACAGTCGGAAAATAGACATGGAATCATTAGCAAAAGATGTTGAAAAATATCCGGATGACTATCAGAGAGAACGGGCAGTCCGGTTTGGAGTCAGTAAACATGGGATATATTGGGCCCTAAAAAAGTTAGGAGTCACCTATAAAAAAATCCTTCCGCCATCCGAAGGCGGACCATCTTGCCAGAAAAACTTTTGAAACAAAAATGAATGAACATCGGGAAAGTGGAAAAACTATTGTCTATATCGATGAAAGCGGCTTTGCCGAGGATATGCCCAGAAGATATGGCTATGCTGATAAAGGAAAACGCTCTTTTGGAAAACATGATTGGCATAAGCAGGCTAGAACTAATGTCATTGGGGCTTTGGTAGGAGCTTGTTTACTCACGACCGGCCTCTTTACGAGTTCCATAAATGGCGACATTTTCCATAACTGGGTGCAAGAAGACCTTTTGTCAAAACTACCGAAAAATTCGGTGATCGTTATGGATAATGCTACCTTTCATAAGAGAAGTGATACACAAGCTCTGATAAAAGAGGCTGGTTGTACGCTGGAATATCTCCCTACTTACTCTCCGGATCTTAATCCTATTGAACATAAATGGGCTCAAGCTATAGCTCGCCGTAGAAGTCTCCAATGTTCCATAATTTCCCTTTTTTCAGATAATTATTTGTAATCATTTTATACGGGCCTTGCTATAGTAGGGGCGTAATTCTGCTTTGTGATGTAGAGTGCCGGCCTTTTCCCCTAGGGGAAAACGGTGGCCGGATAGCACTTTGAACTTCCCCCACCTGTGATCAAAATTGTGTTGTTAGTGATTTCCATAATATTGAGCCCGGTTGTGGCGTCTTTAAAACTCGATGGATGCTAGATTCGAGCTATAAGAAGTTCGCGTTGGTAAACCAACTCTTTGGGAAGGGTGGGATAAATTTTCATGAAAAGTTCATCCTGTAACATCAGTTCATAGAGCCATTCCTTGGTATCGATTTTCATGAGCTGCGAGAATTTCTTAGGAGTAATTTCCGGCAAGCCGTCCCAATCGAGGTCTTCATAACGTGGGACCCAGCCAATCGGGCTCTCAAGGGCTCCCCCCTTATTTTCGCAGCGTTCGATAATCCACTTGAGCACACGCATATTCTCTCCGAATCCCGGCCAAAGAAAATTTCCGTCAGAATCCTTTCGAAACCAATTCACATGGAAAATCCTAGGCGGTAGTGTAATGCGCCGGCGCATGTTGAGCCAATGACGGAAGTAACAGCCCATGTTGTAACCACAAAATGGAAGCATAGCCATTGGGTCGCGTCGAACCTGTCCCATGATCCCGACTGCGGCAGCAGTGGTTTCCGATCCCACGGTAGCACCGATGTAGACACCGTGTGTCCAATTAAAGGCCTCAAAAACTAAGGGCATGGTAGTGGCACGACGGCCGCCAAAGATAATAGCGTCAATGGGCACGCCCTCGGGATTCTCAGCCTCCTCGGCAAGCACCGGATTATTCCGCATGGGCGCCGTAAAACGGCTATTAGGATGAGCCGCTTTCTCGCTACTTTTTGGGTCAAAAGGATTTCCTTTCCAATCTAATAGATTGTATGGCGGAGGGTTGTCCTTTCCTTCCCACCAGATGTCTCCATCGGGTGTGATTGCGACATTGGTGAAAATGGTGTCTTTTTCCATAATGCGCATGGCATTTGCATTGGATTTCCGATTGGTTCCGGGAACGACCCCAAAGTAACCTGCTTCGGGATTGATAGCATAAAGACGGCCATCGGCTCCGGGACGCATCCAGGCAATGTCATCGCCAACCGTCGTGATTTTCCAGCCGTCGAAAGTTTTTGGTGGGATGAGCATCGCAAAATTAGTTTTCCCACACGCGGATGGAAAGGCAGCTGCGACGTATGATTTTTTGCCTTTGGGACTTTCTACGCAAAGAAGCAGCATATGTTCTGCCATCCAGCCTTGCTTTCTCCCCAAAGCAGAACCTATGCGCAAAGCCAGACACTTTTTTCCAAGAAGGACATTGCCTCCATAGCCCGAACCGACGGAAATAATGGCATTGTCTGCCGGGAAGTGGCAGATGTAACGCCGTTCGGGATTGCAATCTAAGACAGAGTGGATGCCTCGATTGAAAACGTTTTCTTCGGTAATCTGTTGATATGCGATTTCCCCCATTCGGGTCATGATCCGCATGTTGAGCATGACATAAAGAGAATCAGTGAGCTCAATACCTACTTTACTGAGCGTAGAGGTTGGGGGGCCCATTAAGTAAGGGACTACAAAAAGAGTGCGCCCGCGCATACAGCCCCGGAGAAGATCGTTAAGCTTTTGGTACATCTCTTTGGGAGGAGCCCAATTATTGGTGGGGCCTGCGTCTTCCTCGCATTCAGTACAAATCAATGTGCTTTGTTCGACACGAGCGACGTCATTTGGGCTGGAGCGATGATAGTAACAACGGGGCCATTTTTGTTGATCTAGCGGTTGGAGAACCCCCTGCTGAACCGCTTGTTCCAAGAGATAATTTTTCTCGGCTTCCGAGCCATCGCACCAAAAGATGGTATCAGGCTGGGTGAGCGATGCGGTATTGGCGACCCATTCCAAAATAGCGGGATTTGAGGGATGTGATTTTCCAAATTTCTCGGTGGTAGGCGTCATAAAACACCCCCAGTGTGCCTCTGCACCGTCCAGTGAGCAAGCCCGCGAAGGGAGGAATTGTATTCCTCGATCAGTTTCTGCGCATCAGCGGAATTCCAGCTTGAGTCGCTCCCATGAGCCTCGTATGGATAGCAACAATGATTGGTAGCCGGTATCTCAAGAATCACGACCTCTTTGGACGAAATGGACCGATTTCCATAAGCTCCTTATTAGTAATAACGTATTGCGTAGCGATGGTGATTGAGGTCATCTTTCGAGCCTTTGGGGTTGGCAGTGTGAACTATTGGCTGATCTTTACACCGGAAGCTACTTTTGAGCGCCTTAACCTTTGGCGTTTATTGATGTATCCCTTAGTCAACGAGCCGAGTCTTTGGTTTTTAATGGAAATGGGGATGTTGTATTTCTTTGGGAGAGAAGTGGAGCGGTTTGTCGGACGGAGGAGCTTTGGAGTGCTTTATTTCGCGCTATTGTTAGCTCCTGTGGCGATTATAACGCTCTTTCAGTTATTGGGATGGACGAGAGTGGCCTTGGCTGGGTCCTGGAATTTGAATTTTGCCGTCTTCATTTGCTTTGTTGTATTTTATCCTCGGGTTGAATTTTTTTGGGGAATCGCTGCAAAATGGGTGGCAATTGCTCTGGTCGGTATTCGTTCCCTGGAATTGTTGGAAGGGAGGAATTGGATTTTTTTGATAATTTTTTGGCTGGAATGCCTGCTTGCTGTTTTGCTCGTTCGCGCAATTCGTTCGGGGACGGATCTGGGATCTCTTCTGAATCGATCCTTTCTTAAGTTTTCACGATTTTTGTATCGTTCCACTCATCAGGCAGTCAAAAATCAACCCGATGGTGCGGGCCTAATGACTTCATTCAAAAAAAGGTCGACCGAGAAAAGACACGATTCCATAGATCCCATCCTTGAAAAAATCTCCCGTTCCGGAATTGGGAGTCTCACGCGAGGGGAACGCGAATGCCTGGAAAGGGCTCGTTCCGCACTATTAGAAAAGGAAAGACGTTTATAATGAACGGAGATCTCTCAGGTGAATCCCAATCCTCGATGAAAGTTCCCGGAAAGGAGACGACGGGTACCATGGGAACGCCCAATTTGAAAGATCCGTGCTACGTTAATGCCATGATTCATTTCTATCGTGGAGAACTGGGACGGATTATGATTTGGAGGCAAAGACTGGATGTGACCACCACATGGGCGATTACGAGTTCAACTACTATTATTACCGTTTCGTTTTCTTTTCGTGACATTCCTCATATCATCTTCTTTTTCAATTTGGCGCTTGTTTGCATCATGTTATGGATTGAGGCGCGCCGTTTTCGATACTATGATGCTTTCCGAGGGCGCGTCCGAATGTTGGAATCGCACTTCCTCATGCCTATGCTTGCTCAAAGTAATGGTTTATTGGAAGGGGAATGGAGGCGACTCATCTGCGAAGATCTGATTTTGCCTCATTTTAAGATGAGCCGTTTTGAGGCTATTTGTGTTCGACTGAAGCGTAATTACATTTACATCTTTTGTGTGATCCTTTTGGCATGGATCTTGAAAATTTTTATGCATGCAAAAAGCGGGATTTATTCTCTGGGGGATTTCTTGTCCGCACTGAGGGTGGCAGGCCTGCCATCCTGGCTCACGGAGGTCGTGTTTAGTTGTACTATTCTCTCTTTAGTAGGAATGATGCTCTATGCGATCCGTTACGTTTCTGATGAAGTCTCCGAGTTTGGTACTCGCAATCCTCTCTGGAAACTATGAGTGGGTCTGTCACGCGCTTGGAAGACATCATTGCCAAATTGCGCTCACCGGAAGGCTGTCCCTGGGATCGTGAGCAAACGCATGAGAGTTTGCGAATGGCACTCTTGGAAGAGTCTTACGAGGTGGTCGAGGCTATCAATCGCGCTGACGACACCAATCTCTGTGAGGAATTAGGGGATCTTTTATTACTTGTCATGATGCACGCTCAGATTGGAAGCGAAAGGGGAGCATTTCAATTTGAAGAAGTGACGCGCAGCGTTTGTGAAAAGCTCATCCGGCGCCATCCTCATGTTTTTGGCGATGCGAAAGGGGGAGATACCGCGGCAGTACTTCGTCAGTGGGAGCAGATTAAAAGAGCTGAAAAGGGTGGCTCTTCTTCTATTTTGACTTCTATTTCCTCCGCATTACCTGCTCTGATTCGGGCGCAGTTGGTTCAAAAAAAGGTCAGTCGTATTGGCTTCGATTGGCAAAATGCTGAGGATGTTTTCAGTAAAATCGAGGAAGAAATCCTGGAATTTCATGCTGCTCTTGTTTCGAAAGATCACACGGAAATAGAAAAGGAGGCGGGCGATGTTCTTTTTTCTCTGGTGAATCTGCTCCGCAAGCTTCAGATCGATTCTGAGACCGCATTAAACCGTTCGACCACGAAGTTTATTTCCCGATTTCAAGCACTTGAAGCTCATCTGGAAAAGTTGGGGCGTCGTGTCGAAGATTGTTCCGATCGCGAATTAAATGAGGTTTGGAGCCGTGTTAAAGCAGAAGAAACATAAGCCTTCAAGCGTCTGCTTGTGTTTTAATTATTGACTGCTTCACTCCGCCGACTATTTGGAGTTGTCTTGCTATAACTCCATTGAGGTTTATTCGAAATTTTGTGATATTTCCAGGACTTACGCAAAAAAGCCCAAAAACAGAGTGGGAACAAATACTAAAAAATAGAGGGAGCCGCGAGCTAAACCGAACTTTGGAGGCGTAAAAGGTGCTAGAAGTGCATCAATAAATGAAGTGACGGAAAAATTGCAGATAAAATGTAGACATGTAAATATAATTATTTCCCTTTACTTCTACTATTTATTGCGCAATATTTGTACTCATGTACATTGAAGAGGTTCCCAACCGAAACTCTCCGCCTGCTATTTTGTTGCGGGAATCCTACCGTGAGAAAGGCAAAGTCAAGAAACGCACCTTGGCTAACCTTTCCGCCTTACCAGCCAATGTGATCGAAGGCCTAAAAGTTTTACTGCGTGGGGGAACGGCAGTTTCCTCAGTGGAGGAAGCTTTAGTGATAGAGCGCAGTTTGCCACATGGGCATGTAGCTGCGGTGTTGGGCGTAGCGCGTGCTTGCGGTGTGGAAGGCTGGTTTGCAGGTGCGCCGGCTGGTATGAGATCCATTTTAATGGCGCTCTTGGTAGCACGAATTATTTCACCAGCTTCCAAGCTTTCTACCCATCGTATGTTCCAGGAGCAAAGTGCGACTCATTCACTCTGGCGAGTGCTTGGTCTGGGGAAAGTTGCCCTTGAGGAGCTCTATGGTGCTCTTGATTGGCTTCAAGAAGCACAAGGAAATATTGAAAAACGCTTAGCCAAAAAGCATGTGTCGGGAACTACTTTGCTGCTCTATGATGTCACTTCCACTTGGGTTACCGGAAGTTGTTGTGAGCTGGCAGCCCGTGGTTATAGCCGCGATGGCAAGCGTAATGATCCTCAGATTATTTTTGGTTTGGTTTGTACTGCACAAGGCTCTCCGGTCGCTGTGGAGGTTTTTCCGGGCAATACTGCTGATACCAGCACGGTAGCTTCGCAGGTTGTAAAGTTTAAAGAGCGCTACGGGATTGAAAATGTAGCCTGGGTGGGCGATCGCGGTATGATTACGCAAGCCCGTATTGATACCTTACTGCGCCCTTCTGGAATCCATTGGATCAGCAGTCTGCGAGCCCCACAGATAAGGACATTAGCTCAGGAGCAGGGCCCCTTCCAGCCCTCCCTCTTTGATGAGCGCAATTTGGTGGAGTTAAGTAGTGAAGCATTTCCTGATGAGCGTTTAATTGTGTGTCGCAATCCGCTGTTGGCTGAGGAACGTGCTCGTAAACGGGAAGCCTTATTGCAAGCTACTGAAGGGGAACTTGCTAAAATTGCCAAGGCGACTCACCGAGTACGCAATCGCTTAAAGGGCACCGAAGCTATTGCCTTACGAGTGGGGCGTCTGCTTAATCGTTACAAAATGGCCAAACACTTTGAGTTGGATATTGCTGACTCCCATTTTTCCTATAAGCGCAAGTCACAGCAGATTGCCCAAGAGGCTGCTCTGGATGGCCTCTATGTGGTACGCACCAGTTTACCGAAGACTGACTTGTCTGCCGAGGCTACTGTATCAGCCTATAAGGGACTAGCGGTTGTAGAGCGAGCTTTCCGTTCACTGAAGACGGTGGATTTGCAGGTGAGGCCTCTCTTTCACTGGAATTCAAATCGGGTACGAGCTCACGTTTTCCTCTGTATGCTTGCTTATTATGTTCAGTGGCATATGCGTGAAAATTTGAAGCCCTTGCTCTTTGACGATGAATGTCTCGAACAAGAGCGTACACGCCGCCCTTCGCCTGTAGCCAAAGCTCAACGCTCGCCTGAAGCAAAAGTCAAAGATTCCTCCAAGCAAAGTAATGAAGAGGGTTTTCCGCTTCACAGTTTCCGCTCCTTACTCGAAGACCTAGCCACCATTACCTACAATATTTGCCATACTCCTCTTAATCCAAAGGCCAAGATCATCACAACCACCCGTCCTACCCCTCTTCAAGATAAAGCTTTTCGTCTCTTAAACCTGAACCCTGCATGTACCCAGTAATCACCACTCTATAAAATTTTAAATGCTCTTAAATAAATGAGTTACAGTAATTTTATTCCCAAAGTTCGGTCTAGCTCATATTGCCAGAGAGACTGCCAGAACTCTCTACCGAGTCAAACAAGGCATGCTCGATGATTTCCTTTCTCAACAACTCAAATTTCCCTCCGTTACCATGGCTTTTGCGTAAGTCCTGATTATATCGCTGCCGCCTTATAGCCCGGAATTGAATCCCTGTGAACAACTCTGGGATGTGATCAAAGATACTGAAGGTTTTGTCAATGGTCTCTTCCAATCTATCGACAAGTTGCAAGAGGTGCTCCTGCCTGGGCTGCGTCGCTTTTGGGAGGATTCTGCCAGCGTCCTTTCTCTCATTGGTCGCCCATGGCTTCATGGCCAGGCTGCTGAGTTTTGCAAAAATTTAAAAGTCTAATTATCTTAAATAGGTGGTATTATATCCTCACTACGGCTAACCCAATACAACACCACGCCCTCAGACTCATCGAAGAAATCCATTTGTAGACAGTGTAGACAGAATCTAAAAATTTAATTGCACTTTAAGTATCTCTTATTCAGTATCTTTTGTTTTTTAATCCTGGAACTTCGGTTTAAAAAGATAAAATGCTTCTTGATATTCACAAGCCTTCGGTAGGGATTCTATGCCTCATTTCCGGAGGCGCTCTTTTGTGTAGCCAGTGATTCCTTAGTACCGGGGCGCGTAAGGGCATGCGCCATGCTTTTAAAGACAAGTTGGTGCAAGGGTAACAACCCATACCAATAGCAGCGTCCCCACACACCTCTCGGACGAAAAATAGCGGTTTGGACGAGCTGGACGGCGCGCGCTGCGGATTGAACCCTAAACTCTAACCATGCCTCCCCTGGCAGTTTCATTTCTGCAAAGAGTAAGAGTCTCTTTTGTTCTTTATCAGCAACAAGTACGCGCCAGAAGTCAAGTGCATCTCCTACCCTGAGATCTTCTCGTTCGGGGCGCCCGCGGTTGAGCCCTACCCCACCGACTAGTTTATCTAGAAATCCGCGCACTTTCCAAAGCCAGTTAGCGGAATACCAACCGGTAACGCCGCCAATCTTCCAAACCCTTTCCCAAACCGCATCTATTTCACCGCTAATATCCCGGATTTGTACGGTCTGTAAGCAGCCGTACCTGGGCAGAGTCACGGCGTTTGACAATGCGGCAACTCTCTCCGAGCCGAGAGCGTCTTTCCAGCTGCTGGGTACATTCTTTTTTTCGATCTTTTCTAATGCTAGCTCCACCGCCTGTTTGTAAGGGATGAGCTGAATTCCCAGGTTCTCCGCCAAGTGGCTTTTTCTCGCGATGGCATCCACTTTCATGCTTTCCACCAGATTTACGGCTAAGGTATAGGAGGTGGAGGTAATAAAATAGAGCCAATACGAGGACAACCGCGGAGTCATTACCGGAACAGTGATGATCCATCGTCTAAGGCGGCGGATTTGGGCATATTGGTAAAGCATATCTCCATAGGTCAGCACTTCAGGGCCGCCAATGTCGATGTCACTGTCAAAAACCGATTCCTTAAGAATTACGCCCGTGAGCAATTCTATAACATTCCGGATTGCGATGGGCTGGCATCTTGTGTGGATCCACTTAGGAGCCACCATGAGTGGCAGCTTTTCAACTAAATCTCGAATGATTTCAAAAGATGCACTACCGGATCCTACAATGATTGCCGCACGCAGAACCGTCACTGGAATTTTGCCCCCACGCAGGATTCGTTCCACGGCTAAACGGGAAGAAAGGTGATGTGAGAGTTCTCTTTGGTTGACGATCCCACTTAGATAAACAATCTGACGGCAGGTGGTAAATTCTATCAATTTAAGGAAATTTGTGGCGGTACGGCGTTCCACATTGGCGAAGTCTCCAATGGCACTGTCCATTGAGTGGATAAGGTAAAATGCCACGTCAACCTCACCGGGCCAATTAGAGGGGAGGTGATCTGAAGTAAAGTCTACTTCGATGCAATGAAAATGCCTATTAGGGTGGGCACCATTCAATCGCCCTTTGTCTCGGACGCAGCAATAAAGTTCATGGCCTTGGTCCTCAAGGACCGGAATTAACCGTGCTCCAATGTACCCTGTAGCTCCTGTAATGAGAATCTTCATGGCACTCTTTTTCATAGCGAAAAAAGTATCGGTTGATTATGGAGGTGACTGAAATTTTTTCTTTAGTCGCGGCCGAAAGGAGGCCCTATCTGAAGATACGGACAGATTGTTGCAACAAAGTCTGGGGTAAAAAGAAAACAAGGCATAGCCATTTTATAGTGCTATAGTGGCACTGTCTAGCCAATTGGCCTGGAGCCTGAGCTTTTTTCTCTTTGGAGAAGAGATTGGGAGAAGGACATGCGGCATGATCGAGCTGAGTAGTTTTAGGACGGAATGGACCTTTAAGTCGTGCTCGTAGACCAGTGAACCTCATAACTCTGGCTACGCGATTTTCCGAGCAGTGAAATCCTAGACTCCACAATTGCCGAGTCATTCTTGGGCTCCCGTAGCAACGGGTGTGAGGGTGGGAGTGGATGATGGTCATTTGCTCAAAGAGCTTTTTGTTTTCTTGGCGTCTCTTACTTTCCGGCTGCTTGATAAAGCGGTAATATCCGGAGGGCGCTACGCTCAAGGCTTGGCAAAGTTCGGTAATGGAATCATTAGCCTTCATGAAATCGATCAACGCATACCGCTCCCGGGCTCCTCGGAGAGTATGCTCATGGCTTTTTTTAAAATATCGCGTTGCCGGCGTAAATATTCCACCTCTCGCTGTAGGCGGCGAATTTCCCCAGATGCATCAATTAACGGGCCTTTGTGGGGAGTCTGAATTTGAGCAGAATCCTTGGCTTGATCACCCCGAATCAATCGCTGATTTCGCCAATTCCGTAAGGTGGCTGCGGTAGTCCCCAATTCGTGCGCTACTTGCCGTAGCGGCCGACCGCTGGTCAGCAAAAGGTCGACGGCTTGTTCTTTGAATTCTTGATCGTAGTTTTGTGATGGTCTTGGCATTTTGCAGTGGTTTTATATCACTGCTCTCTTGGCTCTCCACTCTTTCGGGGGAAGTCCACTGCCACAGTCAGATGCATGCGCAAACGCTCATCGAAGAGATGGACAAGCGCTTTGCACAATGTGGGCTGGAACTTCACCCACAGAAAACGCGGGTAGTGTACTGCAAGGATGGCAAACGACGAGGAAACTATCCTGAAACAAGCTTCGACTTCCTGGGCTTTACCTTTAGACCACGCCTGTCGAGGAATTGGAAGAAAGAAAACTTCGTCAACTTCAGTCCAGCAGTCAGTACCAAAGCAGGGAAAGCAATCCGTCAGGAAGTCCGTAGCTGGCAATTGCAAGAGAACAGTGACAAAGCACTGGAGGATCTGGCACGTCTGTACAATGCGAAGATCCGAGGATGGATAAACTATTACAGTGCCTTTCATAAGTCGGCGCTGTACCCAACCCTGCGGTTCATCGATCGCAAACTAGTATTGTGGGCGACCAGAAAAATACAAACGTCTGCGGGGGCATCGTCGCCGCGCTAGCCATTGGCTGGCATGGATAGCACGTAAGCATACGGAGATGTTTGCACATTGGTCGTTACTATGGGGACGGGCTTCAATGAGAAGAGCCGGATGAGGGGAGACTCTCACGTCCGGTTCTGTGAGCACCTGAGGGGGAAGTTCCCTCGGGTGACTCGACCAAACCCCGCGCCGCTCGCCGCGGCAGGCGTTCAGGGGGAACAAGAGCACGTCAATGTGCATCGGCGGCACGAAAACCAAACAACGAAAATATTAGCAAAACTTCCTTTTTGATGTGTCCAATCTCTGGGGTCAGGTCAGTTTTCCAATCACTCAATCACTTATGAAAAAAATAGGGGTAAGTTAGGTTAATTTACTTTGCAGGCGTCCTGGATATTCATTAAGAGGTCTCATAAAAATTCTGCGCCATTTGATATTACAGTATTTTTGCATTAAATTTATGCAAGTTTTTTAACTTGCATGGGACTTCCAAACCAAATTACTTCTTCACCACACAATTATTTTCTTTCATGGCGTTCTGAAGAGACACCGGCATTAATATGGGAGGCTGAAGAAACTGCTCAGGTTCAGGAGACCCCGGACACAAGTGATAAACAACTTCTGCTAACTCTTCGCAATTTAGGGAAAACAGTTTTTCAAATCAGAAAAAAAAGAGCGGTCACTCGTAATAATGCAACAGGAGCTTCAATACCTGCCGCTGCGTCCGGATCAACGGCAAATTCCAATCCGCCGATCGCGGTTGAGAACGTTTATCAAATCTTTCAAGACAGTGCAAAAGGGAAAAATCGTGCTTCATTTACCCCCGAGCAGGGCCAAAGAATTCTAGATTTTTACAGACAAGAAAATGATGATGCCGCGGTTTCTATCTACCGCAAAATATTTGACAGCTATCGCAAAATAGAAAATTTCAAAGAGCTTGCATGGGAGTTCGACGCGGAATTTAAATCAATAGACGATAAATCATCTCCAAAAAGCATAGAAGATTATGTCATTAAAAAGGGCGAAGATCGAAATGCTGTTGCGGAAAAACTATTATTTAAATTAAAAAGTGCGGAACAATTCTTCTCTGATTTATTGTCCAAGGACATCTATACAACAGAACCAGTTGTGAGAATCTTTCAAGATACAAACGATCAGATGCGCTTTAGAAACTCCATACTCTTAATGAGTGCCATACAGCGTTACCATAGACAATTATTGAATGGAGATACTAACTCTCGGGTCAATCAGTACAGATCTATTATCCATAGCAGCATAGATAAACTTTCAAAATCACTCCACGAAAATAAGGATGTCCTGAAAAGAGCCTTTACGAAATATTCGGAATTAAAAAAGAAAACCGATTGCCTTGCTGTTTCTCCCGCGATAAAGGATTGCTTTGCAGCTATTTCTCAATTTATTAATCATCCGGATGCTCAGGAATGGATGCCATACCCGTCTCTCAAGCGGAAATTTGTGTTCAATTTAAGTCGTTTTTTTCATCAGAAAAATCTGATCAAACCAAAGGAGTTAGACAATCAACGAGGACCGGATTTTGAAAAAATTGATGACTTAGTACAAAATGCCGTAAAAAAATATAAATCATCTCTTGGACCAGAGCACAATACCTATTCCGATCTCGAACTTCGAGTGTATCTTGCGGACAAGACCAAATATGTGACGATTCATTGGCAAGATGTGAAGCATGTGATGGAACGCCATTATTCGCCCACATTTAATCCGTCAGCCAGTAAAAACTATAATACGAAATTTAGATCTGAAATGACTCTGGATAAAATAGTGAAGACTATTTATGAAAGGATTAATACAGAGAAAAACAATACTTTTGGAAGCCCGGAAGAATACCATGCTATTACTTTTTCGATAGATGGACAAATGTATCAGATCGGGATTGATATCCCCGGAAATAAAAAAATCCGGGAAGGCAACAAAAAAATTGCTGAGGGTAGGGGAAAAAAAACAGCCGGCGAACAAAAACGAGACCAACCAAATGCCACTAAGAAGGAACAAGGGGAAGGCAACCATTCCATCAAGCTGGGTGAGAAGTGGATTCTGGAGGGACAAAAGTTAGTAGAGGATGGTACAGCAAGGAATTTACAAGATAGAGCTTATAATTTTAAACAATTTTATCCCGAACCGCGTAATGCGGTGGTCCTTGTAATGTCCCGTCAAGATGTCACAAATCCGGAAAATAACACGCACTTAAGAAATTTGCTGGCTGCATTTGGAAGGAGATATTGTGCTTATCGTATTCCGGCCACATATTATGCCTTAGTATTTCACGAAGATTCCACGTTTGAGATGAAACGATTAACTTCGGATCCTGCTTCGGCAGCAACCGAAAAATGGACCTGGGCTCCACATCAAGAAAGCTTAAAAGGCGTTTATAACAAGGTTGTTTTAGCCGGATACGGAAATCACGATCCCAAAGGCGGCGTGCGGGTTCAAGAGGGCATATCAAACGCATCGACGCGTGCAATTGATCCGGATATGGTTGGGAACGCATTTGCAACGCTATTTTCAGGAAACGCAAGCGAAATCCAGCGCATTCGCTTACTTGCGTGCCATCAGAAAGCCGAGGTATTCGGGGAGGCTATTCGGAAATCTCTGAAAAAAAAGAGTGTCAAAATGGAACAAATTATTGGATCGGAAGCAGACGTCTATATTGCGAACAATAAACTGAATTCAGCAAACGGTATTAAGCCAGCCAGTAAGCACTATATCAATGCGGAGGAGATTCAGCAGACAGCGCGACGCGGAGTCGAGGAAATAAAATGGGTTCTGGATATTGACTCCAACGGTGATCTTAAGGGCGCTCCGAAGAGATTTACCTCACATGGAGATAGTGGCAACTCGATCGATATCGCTGCTCATTCAGACGCCATTTCAGGTCCATTTGGAAAAAAGGCAATTGAGATCGCACTCAATTTGCAACAAGCGGCTCGCTCTTATTCGGAGGCTAAAAGGCAAATAAGCGAAAGTCTTGCTACGATAGATTCCACAATAGGGGAAGTTAAAGAGCTCGCTTCCCGTCTTTTCAAAAAAGTTAGCTCAGCATGGTTTGTGGCGATCGATAAAGTAAGACCTGTAGAACAAGGATACGTGATTCATGCTTTGGAAAAAGACTCATCGACTTGGAAAGAGATTCCGATTTCAAAAGAAAGGGGAGAGGCACTCATTGCCGCACGAGAACGGCTTAAGACTGCATCCGAGTTTTTAAAACCCTATTTCGAAAAGGGACCCGATGGCTATCTGCGTGCTAAATCAGGAATACAGTCGAGTTCTCATCCAAATACTTTAAATGGAGGATTTCTGGCTGTGGCACTCATCAGCCGGCTTGGCGATAAGGACGCCGAAATGTCACTTGAGACAAAAGTCAGCATTTATTTGCGCCTCGCAGGGGCAGCAACAGCAGTAATGGGAGATATTTGGGAAGTCGGGAAATTAATAGCCTCTGGGGGGGTAGTTCAACGTTCGCTTCAGACAGTCAGCTCTTTTTTTGAAGCTACTAACACAATATTTATGCTGGGCGATCTCGGCTACAATATTTATCAACTAGCTACAGTGAAAGATCCTGTAGCTCGTGTGGGTATAGGCATTCAAACAGGATTTACTGTTGGGGCTGTAGTGTTGCAAGGAGGCACCACTTTCGTTGCTTGGGCCGTACCAGCTTTTGCGGAAACTTCCGGAACGATCGGGATATTTGCGGGTCCGGTGATGGCACTTGGCATAGGCTTCTCTGCTCTGGGAGTGCAAATTAAGCAGCATAACATGAGCATGCATGCGCTATTTACACATCTACTTGAGGCTAAAAAGGCCTATCAAAGTGGTGGATTTGAAAAAAGTGGCGACGTTCTGATTCCCAAGGCACATGCTGTTATCACTAAATTGGATTTTAATGACAAAAAAGTCACATTTGGGAGTCAGCAAATAAAGAAAAGTAAATATGAGGATTGGTTCAAACCTTCATCACCTTACGATTTTCAGGCCCATCAGTGGGAGCGATTCAATTTAAGGGAAGCTTTTGGAATACCGGAAACATACGAATTCGATACCGAAACGCCGGATATCCTGTTGCCTGCGACGCCTAACATATCCCTTGATTACGAGCACATCAATGTATGGCCGAGCATGAGTGCGGAAGAAGAATACATAGGAAATGAACTTGATAGAACAGGCAACTTTGCGTCAAAAAATTCTGTTGGAGATTTGAGGCCTGCGCTCACGTCCTCGAATGGAATTAGGTTTCATCCATTGAAGCTCGATGTTATCTTAGATAATAGAGATCATAATCTTTGGTTTAATCATGAGATCAACGAAAATATGTCTTATGATATTCAGGGCGGAGGTGGAAATGTCACATTACGAGGGCTGCATTCCGGTGTCCGTTTAACGTTAAGGGAGCAGGGAGAAAAACAAATTTCTTCGTTTTCTCTGGAAGTGCCTGTATTACTGTTAAACGAAAATGATGTGAGCCTGAATGGGGGAATACTTACAATTAAGGAAGCCCCAGGTAAGCTGATCCGGGTGGATGTCAGCAGATTCCGCGGAACCTTGCGAATAGCTGGTACTGCGACATGTTGGAATGTCGATTTAGATGCCGGGAAGATCTCTTTAGCGACATTAGATTTAAGGCGAACAGAAGATTTGGCAAGAACTTTTGATTCGTACATCCGGTATTTAAAATCTTTAGCAGATAAGGGACGTACGGGAGATGTAGTCCAAGTGATTCAGGGACCATTTCCTCGGAATATAAATCAAAATGCCACTTCCGAAGAGAAAACAGCCTACTGGCAACAAATCCAACAAGCCAATGTTCAGGCTACGCACAGTGCCTATGACAGTAAGAAAAATGATGTTATTTGCCCCAGGTCTCCCATCCACAACGTCACCGCACTGAAAGGGAGCAAGCTCATTGGGGCCAGGGAAAAGCGGGTGTTTTTTTTCAATTCCGAAAAAGGCGCTTTGTGGGATATAGACCGCGAAACTTCGAAAGTAACCTACCATGAACTGAGATTTATCAATGAAAGTAGCCAGGTTGAAACAGTAGCAAAGATCGGAAATCAGCATGTTGCAAAACAGTCGAGTTTACTGGATGGCGGGAATGGTCCTGCTGATAGAGTTAATTTGTTCCATATCTTAGAAGAGGATAAGATTCGACTTGTTGGGGTCAATGGGTTCAGTAATGAGAGGTTTAAAAATATCATCAGATTTTTGCAGAATTTAAAAAGAAGCGAGGCGTTGCGTACTGTCCCCGGCGTGTACGATACAAATTATGCTTTTGAACAAGCCACGGGTTTATGCAAAAAACAGGCGCTACCCGAGGATAGTGAATATCCAAATATCGCATTCCGGCGTGCAGAAATACCCGAATGGCTGCCTATCGAGGGACTCGATGAGGATGGGTTTCCACAGAAGATCTTAGCGGACTTTAAGAAAGGCTATATGGTCTGCCTCAACAGTTATCAAATTTCGAATCTTCAGTTGGTAAAAAGCTGGGTAGGAGAGGGGAAACCCGATACATTTTTGTTTTGGTCTCCAGAAAATGGGAAGGCATATTTTGCCCGTGCTGAAGCGGAGACCTCGAAGCTTTCGCTCTCAGAAGTCGATACTGACGGGAAAAGAATCGTCTGGTATGGCCCGAACGAAAACACAGATAAAGTGGATTTCGTCGCCGAAGGGGGCGAAGATATCATTACGGTAGATCAACAGAGATCGGCTGTAGCGATAATGGAAACATTGACTCCGGAAGAATGGGACAAGCGGAACGTCAATGTTCCACTGTCAGCGTAAATCTGCGATTTTTCTGGCGTAATCTGACGTGGTGAGAAAACGCTTCTGAAAGAACCGTGGAATTTAGCTGAGAAAGCGGGCTTGCTGACAAGACTCGACCTGCTTTCAACACTAGTACATGCGTTAAAGGCGGAACGATTTCTTCCACGTGGTGAGTCACGAGAAGCAGAGGGGTGGCATGGTTAGAAGTGGCTTGTTGACCAAGGAAAGTCAGAAAGTCCTCACGTGCGGCTGGGTCAAGACCTGCGCACGGCTCGTCCAAAATCAGAATTTTTGGACGGGTCATAAGGGCGCGCGCAATGAGTACCCGCTGCCGTTCGCCCTGGGAAAAGAGTTCCCAGTTTTTGGAACCCAAATGACCTGCTTCAATGCTTCGCAAAAGATCCAAAGCGGAACTCTTTTCGGCTTTGGTGATGCGGTTCCACGATCCAATGGTTGCAGATTTGCCTCCCACGACGATTTCTAATCCAGTATCTTCAGGATGGATCAGATTTGCAACACTGCTACTGACGATTCCCACGGCTTTCCGCAGTTCACGCCAGTCGGAGTGACCAAAAGACTGACCCAATACGGTAACAGTTCCCGTAGTAGGGGTGAGGTAACCGACCAGTACCTTTAAGAGGGAAGTCTTCCCCGATCCATTTGCTCCCAGAATCACCCAGTTTTCTCCTGGCTGCACTTGCCAGGAAATGTCGTCCAGTATCTTGAACCCCGAACGGTGGACTGAGAGATGGTGAACTCCAAGAATTGAACTCATCAAGCAGAGCGGTAGCCTCGTGACACTCTGTTTGCCAAGATGCAATTTTAAGGGGGATACCACGGAATTTGCAGGAATCCCCACGAAAGGTTTGCCGCCCAATTGACAATAATGAGAATTGCTGAAGCGATCGCGAGATTGGTATGGGCGAAAATAGTAGCCAACCAGGTACTGAAAAACAGATCGCAGATGATGCTTAGGATGGCAAAACTCAGGACCAGGAAGGCAAGCGGTACTATGAGCGGATTAACAAACAGGGCGGAAAGGGAGGCATTTTGGAAATGCCAGAGAAGCAAGGGAGTCGAGCCGACCCAAGCGGCTGTGGAGACCGCAGCAACCCCAGCTATCGCGAGCCCCAATCGTTCAAAAAAGCGCTGCATAGGGGTCAGCAGGACCCGAGGTAAAAAAGGATCGGGAAGGCAGAGTTTCTGGCCGAACCTATAAAGTGATGGAGCAAGGAGGGCGATAGCGGCGACAACGACAAATGAAAGCTGAAAACCCGGACGAAATAAAAGCCCTGAGTCCCAAACTAACATACAAAGGGCAGCAGCGGCAAGACTGTTGAGTACAAAAGCTCGCCGCCAGACACAGGTGCCGACTAGGAGTACGGACGCCATGCAAGCAGCACGCAAAGCAGGCGGACGGAATTCGGTGATCCCTGCATAAGAAAAGAGAGTAACAATCGTTATTGGCACGACTGCCAAGTGCGGGAGTCCAAATATTCGGAGTGCCTGCCAAACAATTGCCGCTACCATGCCGACATGAAGGCCGCTGACGGAAAAGATGTGGTAAGTGCCTGTGCGCCGAAATGCTTCAGCTAGCATTTTTTCTGTTTCATGGCTGGCACCCAGCGTCAGGGCCCGAATTAAAGCGACTTCCACGTCATTTTTTTCAATACCTCGGCTAATGGCTTCTCCTATCCGTCTGCGCGCTGCTTCAATCCAATGTCGGATGTGCCATTTTGCGGGTGGAGCAACTGATCGAGCAGCAGTGACTTTATAGGATTCCAAGTCTATCCCCAAGGAGCTCAGCCAGGCGTGACGACTGAAACCGACTGCATGATGAAATCGCTTTGGCCTCAGTTTTTCAATTGGTCGCATCCATCCTGTCCATTTTACTGTCGTCCCTACTTCGGGCACAGGGTCGCGCCACGGGAGAAGAATTTTTAAGGAAACGTGGTACTCGGTTTTTCCCGAGCGCAATTTTTCGCTTCGCACTACCAGGGAAGTTGTTTTTCTAACGGGTCGGAATACTTTGGTTATAATTCCTTGTGCCTGCCAAAGATGGGGAGGCAGCGAATATGAAAACAAAGTAGCTTGAGACTCCGTCGTCTGCAATCTGTGAAGGCAACCGAATGCGCAGACCGTAACCAGCAGAATCCAGGCTATGCCCTTAAGAGCGCACCAAAGAACAAGCAGCCCTAAGCCTCCAATAATCCAACTCCATGAAGAAAATTTTGAAGAGAAGGAGATCCCTACGATTGCTGACAGGCAGACTCCGATAAGCGGTTGGCGAGTGATGACCATCGTCCCATACTATCCGCCGTATCGCGTGGGATTGCCAGTGTGTGAGATGTTTTCTCCGCTTCCAGATTGCTAGCGGTCAACGTTACCGGAGACGCCGGTTGTTTTTGGTGCTGACCACGGTTATTTCAGGCTGTTAGGGAGGCGATCTTTGGAACGAGGGTCCAGAAGATCTCGCAGTGTATCACCGAGAAAATTCAAACCAAGCAGGGTGAGAGCAAGCGCAAGTCCCGGAAACACAATGAGCCACCAATGAATTCTTATAGGATTGAGGGCGCCGGCACCCTCTGCTAATTGAGCCCCCCAGCTCGTCATGGGAGATTGGATGCCCAAACCTAAAAAGCTGAGAAATGATTCATCAATGATAATGGTAGGAATGGTGAGTGTGAGGTGCACTATGGCAATTGCAGCTATATTAGGCCAAAGATGCAGGGTGAGAATGCGCCGAGGGGTTTGTCCCAAAACACGCGCGGCTTGTACAAACTCCCGCTCTTTCAAAGGGAGAACTTGCCCCCGAACAATGCGCGCCATAGTTAGCCATTCAATAAACCCGAGCGAGCCAATCAGGATGAGGATTCGAGATGAATCGACCATCCATTGCCAGCCATGCGCAAATGCAAATTTTTTCAGGTGCTCACTAAAGAGACTAATAAAAATCAAAATAAAAATCAGCCGGGGAACAGAATAAAGAATGTCCACCAATCTCATCAGAAACGCATCAACACGGCCTCCAGCATACCCTGCAACAAGGCCGACAAAACAACCGATCAACAAACTGACTGCGGCGGCAGCGAGTCCCACAACCAGAGAGATTCTCCCTCCTTGGAGGGTGCGATAAAGCACGTCACGCCCGCTCAAATCGGTTCCAAAGAGGTGCTGTCTGCTTGGAGGTTGTAGTTCATCGGGTCCCGGATAGGCATAATCAGCGGGCAAAAGCCATGGACCAAATATGGACGTAAGGCTGATGAAAACCAAAACAAACAAAGCCAGCAGGGCCGTCCGACTCTGTAAAATGTGTGTGGTACCCATCGTGTTGTTCCTATTGGAGGCGGATGTGCCTATCAAGTATCGGATAAATCAGGTCTACAATCAGATTGAAAACTACTAAAAGAACACAGTAAACGATCACAATTCCACCGAGTAAAAAGGCATCGCGATTTAGAATTGAATTTACAAAGAACCCCCCTGCACCGGGAATGTTAAATACGGATTCCACAATTATCGATCCGGTGAGAAGATTGGCTGCCAGAGGGCCTAGGTAAGAGATTACAGGTAAGATCGCTACCCTCAAGGCGTGTTTATAAACGATCATGCGATCGCTCAGCCCCTTGGCTTGGGCGGTTCTCACAAAATCCTGTTGTAGCGTCTCGAGCATGCTGGAGCGGGTTAATCGAGCAATTGACGCAATAAAAGGTGAGGCGAGCGTAATGGTAGGTAAAATCCAATGCAAAGGACCTCCCCATCCTCCAACGGGCAACCAATGAAAAATTAAACCAAATACGAGAATCAGCAAAGGGCCTGTAATAAAGGTGGGCATACAAATTGCAATCAATGCGATGAATACAGACAAACGGTCCTTCCAGGTATTGTGGTGTGTTGCAGCAATTGTTCCCAACCAAATCCCCCCAAATGTAGCGACAAAAAATGCAGCCGCTCCCAAGCTGAATGTAATGGGCAGAGTCTGTGCCAGAATTTCGTTTACAGAGCGATCCCGGTATTTTGTTGAGATTCTCAAATCACCATGCAACAGGTCCCACAAATAGTTTTGATATTGTTGCGCTAATGATCCGCTCAATTTGTATTTGGCGAGTAATTCCTTTTCGATGACCGGGGGAATCTTGCGTTCCGAGTCAAAAGGGCTTCCGGGGGAGATCCGCATCAGGAGGAAGGTGAATGTGACAACAAAAAAAAGTACCAAAACAAGTGCCACAAATCTTTTTCCGAGAATGCCTATCAACATCTGATTTCAAAAATGTTGCGTACTATAATAGCATTTCACCGAAAGAGAAAGTAACAAAATAAGCAAAAACCCGCTGCAAACAGCACTGGTTGTGAGAGAAATGTAACTACGGTAAGAGGCCGTTATAAAATGGTCGGCGACGCCGAAGTGATTCGACGCCGCCGATAGTGGATGACTGTAAGCCGGATTCTGTATGGGGTCTACAGCTTGCGCATTGGAGACTCCACGACGATCATTTCTCTGTTCCACATGGAGTGGAACCCCGGCCAAAGCCGGGTGCAACTAATACCCGGGGCCTCATTGAGAGATCACATTGTCTCTCAATCCGGGCGGGCAACCCAACCCCTGTTTTGTCTTGCACCGCATGGGGTTTCTCGTGCCCCCTCGCTTACGCTCGGGGCGGTGGGCTCTTACCCCGCCATTTCACCATTTCCACTATTTCAAAACTGAAACAGCGGTTGTTTGTTTTCTGTGATACTTTCCGTCTTGCATCGCTTACGCCATGCAATCCCGCGTGTTCTACGCGGCATGCCGCCTTATGGTGTCCGGACTTTCCTCTTTACAGTGTAAACACAGTAAAGCGATCGTCTGCCACCCTTTAACAGAATAAAGTAATTGCATTTTTATGGCAACATTAGAATTTGCTGACTTCGTCAGTTTCTTTTAGAAAATTGTAGTTCAAAAACAGACGTGATTTTTAATCGGCGGCTCCTAAAAGAAACCAACGTAGTCGGGACGGAGTCAGCCCATTTCATTTATTAAATCGAATACCTTATTGTGGATACTATTGAAGTTCAGAGACCAAGAAATCTGGATTGGACGCGTGCTGCTTCCTTTCTGTACGGAGATTGGGGGACCAGCAAAGCTTATGTACTGGGATTGGCATTTGCAGCTACTGGTTTCTCGTCTTTTCCCATCATTCTTGCGGTCTGCGGCCTCACGGCTTTAGTTGGCGCCAACTATATGGTGGTATGCCGCTGTTTTCCGGAAGGCGGTGGAGTTTACTCGGCGGCAAGAACTCAATCCCGCTTACTTGCAATCATTGGGGCGCTGTTATTAGTCGCTGATTTGACAGTGACGGCAGCTTTGAGCGGGTGGGCGGGATTGAGTTATCTTGGAGTTCCGGATCGCTATATTCTGGTTGGTACTGTCGTATTAATCCTAGCCCTCGGTCTCTTGAACTACTTTGGACCCCGTCACAGTGGAAGCCTGGCTGTTCTCCTCGCGGTACCCACGATTTTGGTGGTGATAGTTATAATCGTGCTGAGTATCCCTTGGCTTGCGATCGAACACCTGCCTTCCCATAAGATGGGATTTGAAAAAACCTGGGTCTCTTTTGTGGGAGTCATTCTTGCTTTGAGTGGTGTGGAAGCTGTCGCCAATTTAACCGGAATTTTAAAGCCGGATAAGGGGTCCCCACCCGGGCATCCTCAGGTAGGAAAAACTGCCTTTAAAGCAATTCTCCCAATAGCCATCGAGGTGAGTTTGGGGACGGCTTTGCTGGGGTGGGCAATGCTTTCCATGCCCACAAGTCTTGCGCCCGAGATGGTTGAACGGAAAGAGGATATGATTCGGTTTATCGCCGAATATTATGGCGGGCTTGCTTTCGGCCCCCTGTTTGCGAACGTCTTCGGTTTAATTGTCGGAGTCATTTTCGCTTTGCTTTTATTTAGCGCGGTCAATACCGCAATAGCAGCTCTAATTGGATTGTTGTTTATGACAGCAAGGGATGGTGAGATGCCGCGCACATTTTTGCGTTTGAACGTCCACGGAGTACCTATAGCTCCATTGCTCATTGCGGTGGTGCTCCCCTGCATCGTGCTGATTTTGACGGATAATTTCGAAGCCCTCGCCGGCTTATATGCCATTGGTGTGGTAGGGGCGATCTGTGTGAATTTGGGGTCCTGTGTTTCGAATTGGAATCTTTCCATGAATCTTCTTGAGCGAGTGGTTATGTTGTTCACATTTCTTATCCTCACCTGTGTGGAACTCACTTTGGCAAAAACCAAACCCGATGCCTTATTTTTTGTTGTTTGTGTTCTGCTCGTCGGTCTTTCATTGCGTGCATATGCGCGGCGTTCGCCAGCATTACGGCCGGTGTCCCCGGAGATCCCCAAGGTCGTAGGGCCCGAGCTTGTCAGGAAAGCGCAACAGTCTCAGCAAATCACAGCGCAAAGGATACTGGTCTGTCTGCGAGGGATGACAAGTGCGCTGAGTTTTGCGTTTGACGAAGCTCAGTCAAGAGGTGCCCGGCTTTACGTGCTTTATGTACGGGAAGTGATGCTTTATCCAGGGTTGCGTATGGTTCCGATCCACTGGACGGAAGATCCGGAGGCTAGTACCATTTTAAACACAGCTTTAAGAATAGGCAAAGAACGAGGTGTTCCGATCACACCTGTTTTTGCCAGTGCAGCCTCGCCAGCCGAAATTATAGTGGATCTGGCGGCTACCTTGGGTGTAGATTTCTTGATATTAGGCGCATCGAACCGTTCGACAATGAACAAGTTGCTCAAAGGAAACTTGGCTACACAGGTTGCTGGTAACCTTCCGGACAATATCCAGTTGATTATTTATGGCTAAGTGCAGCCTTTTCCTTTTTTCCTTGTTTCTTTTATTCTTCGCTGGCTGTGCGCACCAAGAAACTGCACCCGCTCGAAAGGTGTTCGCCTCTCGCGTTGCCGTGCCACCTGCCGATGCATCGAACATTTGGCCTAACTCAGCACCATCCATTCACGCTCGCTACGCGATATTGATTGATGCCCGATCCGGGCAGACTCTTTTTCAAAAGAACGCGGACACACGCACCCCTGTTGCAAGCACTCAAAAGTTGATCGCCGCCTTGCTGGTGATCCAAAAAGGCAATCTGGACGATCTTATTTCGATCCACCGAGAGGATAGGTGTCTTGATTCCACGAAACTGAATCTCAAGGTCGGCGATCATTATACACGCAGGACACTTCTTGAAGCGATGCTCATTGCAAGCATGAACGACGCTGCGGAGGCTTTAGGACGCGATTGTGCGGGCAGCAGTGCGGCAATAGGCCCTTTGATGACCCGATTTGCCAGGTCGATTGGGGCCAATGATTCGGTATTCGTAAACGCCAGTGGATTGCCAGCGGCTCAATATTCAACAGCTCGCGACATGGCTCGTGTAGCCTGGCACGCCTATCATGATCAGACCCTACGAAAAATTGTTTGCCAGCCCAGCTATCTTTTTCGATATGCGAATGGCCGGACGCGGCTCCTCAAAGCCACTAACCTTCTGATAGGCAGCTCTTCCCTTTATAATGGATTAAAAACCGGTTACACCCTTGCCAGTGGGCGATGTTTGATCACGAGTGCAGCCCGGAATGGTCGGGCATTTATTTTAGTCCAGATGGGGAGTGAAACCCGCTATATCTTTAGGGACGCAGAACGTATGATTGCTTGGGCGTTTGGACAGTGAGACTCGGTCCTTTTTGGACAGATCTTATAGCATGACCCCTATAAAATGACCATGCCTTGTCGTTCTTCTCGCCTTCGTGGTACACAGTCAGCAGCGAATCTGGCGAAGTCGGGACTTGTCGGGCTTTAGAAATTGCTATTTCCTACCTGTTCGTATGAGAGTCACCTATTATGGGCACGCTTGTTTTGCGGTTCAAATCATGGGCAAACAACTACTATTTGATCCATTTATTACTCCAAATCCCCTCGCCAGTCACATTCGGTTGGAGGATGTTACCGCAGACTATATTCTACTCAGTCATGGGCATGTGGACCACCTGGCCGATGCAAGCCAATTAGCCCGTCAAACCAATGCACTCCTCATATCCAATTGGGAAATTTGCAGTTGGTTGGAACGCCAGAGCATTTCCAATCTACACGCTCTGAATCACGGGGGTGCCATAACTTTGCCTTTTGGAACGGCAAAATATGTCTATGCCCAACATAGCAGTAGTTTGCCGGATGGATCATATGGTGGCAATCCCGGTGGCTTTGTCATAGATTCCGAAGAAGGCTCGTTCTACTATTCAGGAGATACTGCTCTCATGACGGACATGAAACTGATAGGAGAAAGCTTTCAATTAAAATTTGCGGCTCTTCCGATTGGAAACAATTTTACGATGGGGTATCAGGATGCCGCGACAGCAGCGACTTTTGTTAACGCAAAAAACGTATTAGGCCTACATTACGATACATTTCCGCCTATTAAAATTGATCATGAAGCAGCCAGAAAACATTTTCATCAAGCGGGTTTGCAATTACATCTTCCCGCTATTGGCGAGTCCATTTCTCTGTAAGCGGCGAGATGAATTGGGTCGAAATACTGGTGCGAAAAGCCTAATGACGCTTTACAAGCGAATACCGGCTTTCTGGATTTCACGATAAGGAATTAACCAGACCAGTGATTCATCGTGAAGATCGACGACTTGAATACGGTTGCCCCAGGGGTCTCGAAAATCGCATCCAAATGGTGGAATGAGTTCCAGATGATATTTGCCAGTCAGTTTTTCCTTTACCTCCGCAAGTTGCTCTTGATTGCGCACTAGAATCCCGAAGTGACCGGTGCGGCTTGGTTGAGGATTCTTGGACTCAAAAAGAGCAAGGAATTGATGTTCTCCCAATTTAAAAAAAGCGTCTCCTTCTCCCGAGTCCAATTTTTCCAGATGGAAAACATCTTGATAAAATTCCACCGCCCTCTTGATATCGCCCACCTCAAGGGCCACGTGATTGCAACCGTAAACTTGGACGCTCATGATATAATTTTTTGGTTTACATCCTATTATAACAATCGGTCCGTTGTGACTAGCTCTTTTGACCTGACCCCGAAAAACTGGACGATTGAAAAAGAAAGTTCTGCTGGAGAAAAAAGGGGGTGACATGCACCCGAACATCAATACTGCGACCCTAACGGGATTCGAACCCGTGTTACCGCCGTGAAAGGGCGGTGTCCTAGGCCACTGGACGATAGGGTCCTGATGAAATAACGAGTCGAGCAGGATGGAGAAAAAATATGTTTATAGCAAGTGGAAACGTATTCGAGCCATCAGAGAGTCAGTAACACCACTGGCTCTCTCTCATGAAATTTTTTTGGGATTCAACCATCGAACACAGGCGCGAACCAACCATGGGCCAAGCAGAAGTACAGAGAGAAGCCGCGCTGTCTGAATGACAAGAATGACACTGGTATCTCCTCCAATTTCTCCAACCATGGCTGCGATGGAATCGAGTCCTCCAGGTGTGGCAGCAAGATATGCACTGAGCGGGGTGAGTTTCAATTCACCAATAAGCCATATGGCTATGAAAAGAGAGACGATCAGTAAGAGAAAAGTAGTGCTTACCACGGGAGCGAAAAGCCCCTTCATGGTTTTCAGAGTCTCATATTCAAAACGCCCGCCTACTTGCAAGCCCATCAAAAAATAAGCAATTGCAAAAATTGGAGCGGGCAAGCGCCCGGGTGAAATTCCTCCCATACCTAATGCAAATTCCAATAATGCCGGCATGAGGTAGGGACCCGCGGGAATCGGGGTGTACACATACCCGCGAGATACCCAGCCGCCGTAAGAAGGGCCAATATCCCCAAACGCTGCCAAGCCGGGCTGATTGTAGTATGTCCAAGGATGGAGCTTGTTGTCTGTGAAACATGAGGAAACAGATGAAGAAGGACGGGCGCGGCGATAAAGACAGTGCTCAAAATGAGCAACAAGCGGACATATTGCATGACGGCTACCAAACGAACGTCGGCTTGAAGACTTTCAGCCATTCCCATCATTGCAGCTGCTCCGCCTGGCATAGTGCCTAAAAAAGCCGTTGGCGTGTCCAATCGCGTTGAGCGAGCTAGTATCCAACCGTTCAAGAGACTAGCGCAGAAGATCAAGATCACAGACGCAGCCACTATGTCCAGGTGAGAGAGGAGCATGTGAAGCGTGTTCTTGGAAAATCCCGCTCCCAAAGACGTGCCGATCACTGCCTGGATCAGACAGAAAGGGGATTTGGAAAAAGTGACCGCTTTCCAGTTGCGGACTGCAAAAAAAACCGAAACTAATAGCGGACCAAATAACCAAGCGGCAGGAAGATGCAGGGCTTGGAAAAATAATGCCGCCAATAGAGAGCAAATCAGTAAAAAAACAGTCATTTTCCAAAAATGCTTAGCTCGTTATATCGGCACAGATTTGATCTACAGTACGAACATGTCCAATCGAGCCTTTTTCACGAAATAGCCGTGCGAGATGAGCGCCTTTTCTTACCACGTCATTTTGCCTCGTACGGAGCTGTTTGACGCGAGACGATACCATATTGGAGGTCCACAAGAATCAATGCCGTGGTATGCGGATCAAGATGTAGAGGTTGTTTCATCGAGTGTTTCCCTCCATGTATATCTGCTTTGCAGAAAAAAAATAGTTATTAGCTAGGAATCGAAGGGCTATAAGAGACTAAAAACGATTAATATGGTCGTTATTTAAAAGGGCCGTTTGCGTTCTACTTGTTCGCAATTATCGTAATATAGAGTACTTTTTAGAAGGAAGGTATCCTATGAGCATATTTAAAAGAAATCACCATGAGAGAGACTCATATATCGCAACGATATCGAAGGCAGGTACATCCCACAAAATGTACAAGACGAAGAACGATATTCCTCTCAATCGGCGGATAGAGTTGAGCGTGCTTCTCAATCAACGTTTGGCCTCTGCCATAGATCTCCAGATGCAATGTAAACAAGCCCATTGGAATGTTAAAGGCCCAAGCTTTATTGGGTTACATAAACTTTTCGATAAGGTGGCCATGGCGGTGGAGTCTTATGTGGACCTGATTGCCGAAAGAATTACTCAGCTTGGTGGGATCGCGGAGGGAACCGTGCGGATTTCCGCCGAACGCTCGTGCTTAGAAGAATACCCGCTGACGATCTCTGAAGGAATGGATCACGTGAATGCGTTGGCAACGGCTCTTTCTCTTTTTGGGCACGAAGCTCGCAATACCATTGATGAGGCGCAGTTTTTGGAAGATGCGGATACTGCGGATATATTCACCGACATTTCTCGGGGAATTGACCAATGGCTTTGGTTCGTCGAAGCCCACGTGCAAGCCTCAAAATGACATCCATCTTACAGATGGGTAGTACGTACAAGCAAATCGACTGCATCTTGAGCTTTCGCCTGTGAGAGATCCTGTAAAATAAGGCAATCCCTGACCTTTGTCTTATGCTGACATTTTCTCAGGAGCAAATTGAGCTGTTCTTTTAAGCGCGATAGTTCCTGAATGCGCAGATCAACGTGAGCGATATGTTCCTCCAAAATGGCATTTATTGAGCCACAATCAGTGGTTGGTTGATCCGCGATTTTTAGCAGATTACTGATTTCCTGATGAGACATATCCAGTAATCGGCAATTACGAATAAAGATAAGTCGCTGCTCATGTTGTTCCTCATAAAGCCGATAATTATTCTGAGCTCTTTCGGGGCGAGGAAGAAGCCCGCTCGCCTCGTAATACCGTATCGTCTCCACTGAACACTGGGCTGCTTGAGCCAGTTCACCAATCTTCAGAATTTTCTTGGGTTCTCTCTTGACCATGTAGTTACTTCAGGGTGTTTGCTATAATAAACCCTATGTCTGACCATTGCAAACATCAGTGTGGGCATCGAGAGGCTGGGACGTCTCGTCCAACCGGCGTAATTCCAGAAGATGCCAGAGAAGAGGTCTTTCGCGTTCAAGGGCTTGACTGTTCCGAGGAAATAGCTGCTGTTGAAAGAACTGTAAGGCCTATTTCCGGAGTTCTTGAAATCCGGGCAAATATTCTGGCATCGACCGTGACAGTTTACCATGACGGATCGGTTGACAAGAATTTATTAATTCGAGCTATTAATAAGAGCGGCCTGAAAGTACAGCTCCGAGATCGAGAGAAAGGGAACGCCGCTTCTCTGACATCCTGGCTAGTGGCTGCCTCAGGCATTTTTACTGCCTTGGGTGTCATTCTGGAGTGGTGTGGATTCAAGGGAACTTTATGGCCTGAGGCGAGCTTTGCCATAGCCCTTCTTACCGGCGGAATGCTCATATTTCCAAAAACATTACGGTCATTAAAGGGCCTGTCTCTGGACATGAATGTTTTGATGACCATTGCCGTCGCAGGGGCAATATTGATCGGTCAATACGCGGAAGGAGCCGCAGTGGTGTTTCTGTTCTCCCTGGCGGAGCTTTTGGAGTCGTGGAGCGTGGGGCGGGCAAGGCGCGCCATCCAGGCTCTCATGCAACTAGCGCCGGATCGCGCAGTGGTCAGACGGGCGGGGAGCTTAGCGGAAGTGCCAGTGGAACAAGTTATTGTGGGAGAGACGCTTTTTGTGAAATCGGGCCAAAAAATACCGCTTGACGGAAAAGTTCTCGCGGGAATCTCCAATGTGGATCAAGCGCCAATCACGGGCGAGTCGCTGCCAGTTGAGAAGAAGAACGGGGATTCTGTATATGCCGGGACCATTAATGGGGAGGGGTCGCTTGAGATTCAAAGCACAAAAGCGCATACCGATACAACCCTTTCTCGCATCATTAAATTGGTCGAGGAGGCTCAAGGACAAAAGGCGCCTGCTCAACATTTCGTGGATGTTTTTGCCAGATACTACACCCCGGCCGTGATGTTTTTGGCGCTATGTGTGGCAACCGTTCCATTGATCGCTTTTGGCGCCACAGGATCAGACATGATCTATCGTGCGTTGGTACTGTTGGTCATAGCGTGCCCATGTGCGTTGGTGATTTCAACCCCAGTCAGCATTGTTTCGGGACTTACAGCGATGGCACGTCGAGGAGTGTTGATCAAAGGGGGAGCATATTTGGAAGCACTGGGAAGGATACGCGCCGTTGCATTAGATAAGACCGGCACGATTACTGAGGGACATCCTCAAGTACTAGACATCCTCTCCTTTCGTCAGACGTCAGTGGAGGAGATCATACGAATTGCTGCCGCCATTGATGCGCACTCCACTCATCCACTTGCTCAGGCAGTCGTACGTTATGCCAAGGACAATGATATTTCCTTCAGCTCAGCGGAAAATTATCGGGCTAAAACGGGACACGGGGCGGAAGCTATAATTGCTGGCCATTCTTATCTCGTAGGGAATCATCGGTTTGTTCATGACCTCGGAATCTGTTCGGACGAACTGGAGGCAATGCTTGCCAAAATTGAAGAGCAAGCCAGATCCGTGGCTGTTGTCGCGCATAGGCCCCATCATGACTGCCTCGGTGAGATCCTAGGCATAATTGTCATTGGTGATGCGGTACGTTCCAGTGCTTCCGAGGCGATTCGTCGTATTCGTAAGACAGGTGTCCGTAAGATTATCATGCTGAGCGGTGACAATATCCGTACAGTCAATACGATTGCTCGGCAGATTGGTGTGGATGAAGCACAAGGAGAGCTTCTTCCCGCTGACAAAATAAAACAGATTAAAAAATTAGCCTCCGAATTTGGCAATATCGCCATGGTGGGCGATGGCGTCAACGACGCTCCTGCGCTGGCAGCCGCTCCTGTAGGGATCGCAATGGCAGCATCAGGCACAGATACCGCTATTGAGACAGCGGATGTTGCTTTGATGCGAGATGATTTGATGATGGTTCCCGAGGCAATTTATCTTGGGCGGCGCACTCTTCGGGTGATCCGTTTCAATATTGTCTTCGCTTTAGGGATCAAGGCTGTTTTTTTTGTGCTCGCTTTATTAGGCCATACGAGTCTTTGGCTAGCCGTCCTGGCTGATACGGGTGCAACACTCTTAGTAATCGCCAATGCGCTCCGTCTCTTACGGCATTGATTTTCCTTTTATATCTGTAATTTAACCTGCGAAAAATTCCGATTCGAGTTAGAAACTACCATTGCAACCAACGGAATAGTCGTCAAAAGACCAACGCCCAACAGAGTCCAACCAACGGCATAACGTTGTTTTTCTTGGATTCTACCGGCTAGCAAAAGAGCTAATCCACTGCCTGCAAGTGCGCGTGTACCACTAATAAGTCCGATCAATGGCAAAGTGAGAGTGTATGTCTTCATATCTGGAATTCGATTATTATTCAAAGCATGGATGGGTAAATTGGAATTCCCCCGAAAAAGTGGAGAGGTAGGGAGCAGAACAATTAGGGTTAATTTAGAACCCGTTCACGAATTGAGGGCAGGTGGCGCGGGAAGCCGCCTAGCGGTTGCCGGCCTTTTGTGTTGTTGCAAACAGAATGGAGAGAATCCGAGAGACACCAACCCAGAAGAGTTTGACTGTAAAGGTCGAGGACCACAGCCAAATAAAACTAACCTTCCGTGGTAGGATGGCTACAACCCAAGATTAGAAAGCCCAGGATGATCGTCGGGGCGGCGACCGAGGGGCCAGAAAAATTTTCGCTCCGATTCAGTGATCGGCAAATCGTTTATGCTGGCGATCCGACTCATCATGAGGCCGTCGGCAGTGAATTCCCAGTTTTCGTTCCCGTAGGAACGGAACCAGTTTCCGCTCTCCTCGTGCCATTCGTAGGCGAAACGGACAGCGATCCGGTTTTCACAGAACGCCCAGAGTTCCTTGATCAACCGGTAATCCAGCTCCTTTGCCCATTTCTGAGTGAGAAATGCGATGATAGCTGCGCGGCCGGAGAGAAATTCCGTTCGATTGCGCCAAACGCTATCGATGGTGTAAGCTGTGGAAACTTTTCCGGGATCGCGGCTATTCCAGCTATCCTCAGCGAGGCGAACCTTCTGTTTTGCCGATTCTGAATCGAAAGGCGGCAGCGGCGGCCGCGCAGATGAGAGAGTTTTAATAACGAAATTCCTCCTTCTTCTTAGAAGTTTTCATAGTAGATAGGTTTATCTTCTATGTCAAGAAAAGTAGAAACAATGGAGGTGTCTGGAATTTTGTGAGTCTTTGAGAAAAAATGAGAAACTATGAAGCAGTCGGTACACCCATTGTTTACAATAGATGAAAGTGGCTTTTCCATGATATGTCGAGAACACATGGTTAGGCCTTGATTTTATAACCTTCACTAGTAGCAGTATACGCTAATAGCGTGGGGCTAGTCTGATAAGCCTGGATGGAAGTGCCGGATAGTTTGTTACACAAAGTCGGCTTTGAGGTTGCGGCGGAATCCACTGTTGCACAAAGACCCATACACGCACTGGTTGAGTTTAGTTCGATCCTTCTATGACATCTAATTAATGACATGCTCTGGAGCTTCTTTCTCATTCTTCTCATTCTTTGGGCCCTCGGTTTTGGATTTCATATTGCCGGCAGTTTGATACATATTCTGCTGGTAGCTGCATTTGTGGTATTAATTATCCAATTATTACGCGGCAATAGAAATCCATAACGGCGACGCTCGAGATATAGCGAAGGATGTATAAAATGATAACGCCTTCGACGTCCTTTTTGCGCCGCGCCTGAAGCAATACCTAGCCCGAACTTTGGAGATTAAAAATTTGTAATAATCTGTTAATAATTATGTTATATTAAAAATTAGCCTGAAAATGCACCCATGTAAGTTTGGGATTTTCATTTGATTTTGTATACATAATTTGTTCTATTGAACTCGCAAATAGATGGTATGATACCGTTTCCAAAGTTATTCACAGCTCTAGCGGCTGTGAGTTGGCCTTGCTTGGCCTTCTTCCCGGTAGCTCTATGCATATCTTTGAAAACGGTATCAGTAGATGTCAGCCCGTGTTCAATTTGCAACTGAGGACCACGAATCTCTACCAACCACGAACTACCGGCTAACAACTGTAGAATTAGGAGCCGGCTCTAAGTGAATTGTAATATCGTGTAGCCGAGGATCAGCCGCAAGTAGATGGTGGATCACATCGTGAGAAATTTGATGTCCTTGACGAACCGAAAGATTGCCATCCACACGAATATGAAGGTCGGCTAAGAGACTGACACCACTTTTTCGCACACGACATTTTTCCGCGCTTTTCACTCCGGGGACAGACACAGCGAGCTCCAACACCCGATCCACCATTTCTTGGGAAACGCGGCTATCCATGATTTCTTTTGTGGTATTTCGGAGGATACTCACACCATTAAATATAATCACTGCGCAGGAAAAAATGGCAGCCCAGTTATCCGCTGTTCGAAATGGTGGAATTCCCGTCATGGTTAAAGAAATGCCGATGAAGGCAGCCAGAGACGTCATCGCATCTGCTCCGTGATGCCAAGCATCGGCATGGAGCACCGAACTGTTGAGTGCTCTATTTTTTCGGAGCATGGTTCGTGAAAGGAAACCCTTAATGAGGACTATAACAATCAAAACAAGCAAAGTGAAAGGCGATGGGATGGGACGTTCTAAGGAAGGGGAGGCGATTTGAGAGAATGCAGTCCCCCCAATCGCGATCCCGGAAAATATTAACAAAAATCCTCCAAAAATTCCTGCTAAGGACTCAATTTTTCCGTGTCCGTATGGGTGTTCCGCATCAGGCGGTTTTTCGGAGGCTTTGCACGCTATCCAGTTTAGAAAAGAACTGAGAACATCTAAGAGAGATTCCAGCCCATCCGCAAGGAGGGCGTGAGAATGGCCCACGATCCCGCCCCCGATTTTTACGGCAGCGAATGCGATATTTGTTATTAATCCCCAGAGAATCATCCGGTAGCTTTGCTGCATCAGAGGGGTATTGATCGAATAGACGGAAGTCATGAGAAGGTAAATAGCAACAACAGATATTCCTAGAAATCACGAAAGCTCATGGCGCCTGCAGCCGGAATATAGAAGTCTTTGCCGTCAGGTCTTGTGAGATAGGCCACTGTATCCTCATGATTTTTTAGCAGTGGAATTTCGCCGGGGCCACACCATCCTTTGGGGTATGAAGCAATCCGATACCGAATCTCTAGGGTATCGCCAGTTTTTATTTTAGAGGTTGTCCGCATAACCTGAGTGACAACTGCTAAAACTCTCACCTCAGTTCCTGAAGATGCAGCAGCGGTCGTGACATCGAGACTCTGTAGTTGAAGATGTTCCGAAGCCAAACGTTGTTTTTCCTCATACACAGAGGGCGCCAATTCACCAAAGGCTGAAAGCGATGACATAAAGAGGACCAGAAGGAATTTCATGCGGCAGATTTGAAAGAAAATCTATTGAAAAAAAGCCGGTCAATTTGGTTTTCCGGTCTATGCTCGGCGAGCCTCCTGGATAAATTTCTCAGCAGAACGCTGAATTTCTCCTGCGACATCTCCGTAACAGACGGCAAATTTTGGCCGAAACCAGGGCGAAATCCCCGCCACATCAGCAAGGACTAAAATTTTTCCGTCACAGCATTCCCCGCTTCCAATACCAATGACTGGAATCCGAAGCTGGCGTGTAATTTCGGCAGCCAACGAAGGAATCACCATTTCTAAGACCACGCCAAAGACTCCCGCCTCTTGTACAGCAATAGCATCCGCACAGATATGCTCCGCTTCTTCAACGGTCTTGCCACGTTTTCGATAACCACCCTCCTCCCGTACGCGTTGGGGAAGGAGACCTATGTGGGCCAGAACAGGAATTCCGTGGGATGTCAGGGCATGAATGATAGCACAGCATTCATGACCACCCTCCAGCTTTACCGCAGAAGCACCAACTGCCCGGAGTGCATCGGCACTCTTCAAAGCGATTGCCTTGGTCTCATAGGAACCTTTTGGAAGATCCGCTACCAAAAGAGTCTGTTGCACCCCCCGTGCAACAGCCGCCGTGTGATGCACCATCGTTTCCAGGGTGACCTCCGTCGTATCAGCGTAGCCCAACGCAACCATGCCCAAAGAATCGCCCACCAAAATAAAATCCAGTCCGGTACTGTCCAATAGGCGGCCGCTGGGATAATCTGTGGCCGTAAGCGCAGCCCATCGATGGCCTTCTTGTTTCTTTTTGATCCATGTCTCACGTAAAAGATGGGGGCTAGTTTTCACGGAAATCTAGTAACTGACGTTACGCACTTTTAGGAGCTCTGGGAGCAAAAAAAGACCATTCTCACCAACAAGGTTCTCTTTTTTGCGTAACATCAGTTAGTAAAAACGTATTTTATGTTAAAATGATTCTTCTATTTTTTCCACAGATGGAAAAAGTGGAAGCGCAGCTAGAAGTTGCCGAACGGTCAGTTTTTCATTAGGAAGCACTCGATCAGGTGCATAATCAGCTAATGGAGCCAAAACAAAGCGGCGATTTCTTATTCGTGGGTGGGGAAGGTGGACAGGGCCGGAGGTAAGCACAGTGGAGTCGAGGTAAAGGAAATCAAGATCCAGAGGACGTGGTGCATGGAGCAACCGCCGCAACTGCTGGCGTCCCGCAGTGGCTTCCAGCCGTTGTAGCTCCTTCCAGAGTGCCAGCACTTCCCTTTTCCATTCAATTTCCACAACGGCATTCAAGAAAGGAGGAGAGCCTTGCGGGCAGTCCACTGGCTCGGTTTTATAAATATGAGAGACTCGGACAGAATCCGGGGAAGAGGAGAGATTCCGAAGAGCCACTGCCGCCTGCCGCAAATGGGACAGACTATCTCCCAAATTGGACCCTAGCGCGATGCCCGCACGAAAATCAGCGAGACCCATAAAAGATCGTTTTAGCGGAGGTGGAGCACATCCTGCATATCATAGAATCCTGGAGGTTGTTTGAGGACCCAGGCTGCAGCTCGCAACGAACCTCGTGCAAAGGTTGTCCGGCTGGAGGCTTTGTGAGAGAGTTCCACGCGTTCACTTTCGCCCGCAAAGAGAACTGTGTGATCTCCCACAACATCACCTCCGCGAAGGGCATGCATTCCGATTTCGGCGGTCGGCCGCTCTCCAATCATTCCTTGACGGCCATGGCGGATCTCTCGGGCTACGGAAAGGGAGCGTACTTCCGATAAAATCTCAGCCAACCGGCAGGCAGTACCGCTTGGAGCGTCTTTCTTATGACGATGGTGCATTTCCATAATTTCCAAATCAAATTCAGGGCCAAGGATTTCCGCGGTTTTTCGAGTCAGCCAAAAGAGGGCATTGACGCCCACACTGAAGTTGGGTGCAAGGACGATTGGGATTTTTTTAGCGTGTTGGACGATAGCTGCCCGGACTGCCTCGCTATGGCCGGTAGTCCCGATGACAATAGGTTTATTAACCTGAGCGGAAGCTTCAACGAAGGAGAGCGTGGCATCCGGGCCAGTAAAATCGATTGTAACATCCCCTTTTCCCAACACAGCGGAAAAAGAATCATGCGGACCGATTTCGCCAGTAATCTGAAAACGGTCATCTTCCCGTGCGCAGGTAGCCACCGCTTGTCCCATGCGTCCGTTAATTCCCATTATGAGAAGCCGGATGAGAGACGTCATTGGATCAGCGGTAATAGTTCAATCTGTTCCAACGCGCGTCGAACGGTTTCCTTACTAGAGGCGGAAAGCTCACAAAGCGGTAAGCGAACTTCCACAGAACTTCTGCCCAGCAGGGAGAGGGCATACTTGAGCGGTGCAGGGTTGGCTTCCACAAAGAGACTTTTGAAGAAAGTGTAATATTTAAGATGAAATCGGAGCGCTACATCCGGCTTACCTTCATGCCAGGCTTGCACAAATCGGGAGATTTCTTGGGGGATGACGTTGGAAGCAACGCTAATAACGCCTTGGGCTCCCACTGCCAGGAAGGGAAGAGTCAGCGAATCATCTCCGGACAAAAGAGCAAAATGAGATGGCAGCATGGTTCGCAATTGGCTCACGCGTTCCACATTACCTCCCGCTTCTTTCAGCGCAACAATGTTAGGGCAATCAGATGCGAGACGTACGACTGTCTCGGCCTTAATTTCAATGCCACATCGCCCTGGGATACTATAGAGTACCAAAGGCAAGGAAGTGGAGTGAGCGATTTCCCGATAATGCCGGTAGAGCCCCTCCTGAGAGGGCTTATTATAATAGGGTGCCACGAGTAATGCAGCATCGGCGCCCAGTTTTTCCGCTTCTTGGGTGAGATGCACCGCTTCTGCCGTCGAATTGGAACCAGTGCCAGCGATTACCTGAACAGCGCCCTGGGCAAGCTCGATCGTCAAGCGAACAACCTCTGTATGCTCTTCAGTCGTAAGTGTTGGGGATTCCCCAGTGGTTCCGACGGGAACGATCCCATCTACTCCGCTCGCAATTTGTTTTTCGATCAGCTGGCGATATGCGGTGGTGTCTAATGTCCCATTTCGAAATGGAGTGACCAGGGCAGTGTAAGTTCCGAAGAATTTCATGTGATCAGTCTTTCAGGCAGGAATTTCAACTTCCCCATGGAAAACAAATTCCGCAGGACCCAGCATCCGGACGTTTCGAAAATTAGGAGAATTTTCGAAAGAAACCTGAATAGTGTCACCTCCTTGGACGGTGACACGAATGGGAGAAGGGGCCCCGGTCCGCAAATGATGCAGAAGAGCGGAAGCGACAACTCCAGTGCCACAAGCAAGAGTTTCGCTTTCGACTCCACGTTCGTAAGTCCGAACCCGCAGGTGATCAGGCGCAAGAATTTGAATAAAGTTGACGTTTGTTCCGGATGGCGCAAAGGCGGCATGGTGGCGAAGTTCGGCGCCGCGGCGGTGAACATCTATTTTTCCAAGATCCTTGACATACACGACCGTATGGGGAACGCCCGTATTGATAAAATGAACTTCGTCGGGTCCGTTTTCCAGTTGAAGAACGGTTGGGGATCGATGGTCTCTGGGATCGCTCATGTGAATTTCGACGCTATGATTGAGCAATGTTCCGCGAATTACACCAGCTAGCGTTTCAAAAGAAAGCGTTTTTTGTTGGCTGCCTGAGATTCGCAGAGCATAGCGAAGAAAACAGCGCGTGCCATTTCCACACATTTCCGCTTCGCGACCATCGCTATTATAGTACCGCATCCGAAAATCCGCCTGCTGCGTCGCAGGCTCCACCAGGAGCAGCCCATCCGCTCCCACACCACGATGCCGGTCACAAAGCCAAGCGATTTGAGTGGCGGTGAGACAAACCCGGCCTTCCCGATTGTCCACCATGATAAAATCATTTCCCGCACCATTCATTTTCGTAAAAAGTAATTTCATAGTCCGTGCGTGATACTTTAGGCTCCTCGGGCAGCTTCCGCAAGCGGCCGAACAAGACTTTCCACACGACTCAGCAAGTCCGGGGAGGAAGAATGCTTCGCGATACAAGCTACCAGGGCACTGCCTACTACCGCTGCATCGGCGTAAACCGTAGCGGCTTTCACTTGCTCAGGCGTGGAAATGCCAAATCCAACTGCGATGGGCAAAGTAGTATGTTGCCGAATTTTCTGAATTTGAGTGGTCAGATTTTCTGAAAATTTAGCCTGTGTGCCAGTAACGCCTTCATAAGAAACATAATATACAAATCCCTGGGCTGCTTCCACAATCGAAGCTATCCGATCCTCGCTTGTTGTGGGAGTTACCATTTGAATAGTCTGGAGGGTACTGCTTTTCATATCGAGGTCCTCATGGAAAGGGACTTCCTGAGGTGGTAAATCGAGAACCAACAATCCATCCGCTCCCGCAGAAGCCGCATCTGTAAGAAATTTTTGAAATCCGTAAAAATAAATGGGATTGAGGTAAGTAAAAAGAACTACGGGTAAAGAAGATTCGCGCCGGAGAGTACGGACAATTTCAAGAATCTTTTCGACACTGGCACCAGCCGTTAGGGCACGCTGAGATGCTGCTTGAATTGTGGGACCATCCGCGCCCGGGTCGGAAAAGGGGATGCCCAACTCTAAAATATCGATCCCTGCGCCTTCCAAAGCCAAAGCTATCTCCAAGGTTTTTGTGAGTGAAGGGTCGCCCCCGGTGATGTATGCAATGAGCCCTTTTTTTTTCTCAGTTCGCAGCCGGGAGAAGACGGCATCGATTTGTGAGTCCGTGTCAACTTTTCCGGGAATAGAAAGAGACGAGGAATTTGCCATAAAAGGGCAACGAACCGAATTAGTCCGTAGTTGTCAAGTCCTCCATCTTCTCATAATAAAGAGTTGCCTTCATGTTGGTACTACTCCCTCTTTTTATGGTATTACTTTTGAGCGGCTGCGTTTCCTTACCGCCAGCGCCTGAAGTGACCCCCGCTCAACGGACTGCTTGGAAAAAGACAAAAACAGGCAAATTTGCCTGGGGAATTGCGGCAAGTAGCTATCAATATGAAGACCTTGGAGTCTCTCCATCGGATAGAATGTATTTTCAGACAGATTGGGAGACGTTAATCGAATCTGGTCGCGCCCCTCCCAAGGGGAATGCCGATTACAGCTGGTCGCTTTGGAAAAAAGATTTTCAAGCTCTCGAGAAGATCAAGCCGACTCATTACCGATTCAGTGTGGAGTGGGCACGGATTGAACCTCAGCCGGGCATTTATAACGAGTCAGCGATCCGTAATTACGTAAATCGCGCGCGCCAGCTAAAAGCTGCCGGGATTGAACCGATTGTTTGTCTTTGGCATTTTACATTTCCTCAATGGCTTTATGATAGGCGTCATCCTGCTCGCTCCAATTGGCTGCATCCGTTGGCGGATTCCCATTGGCGAGCATTCGTCACCAAGATGGTTCGTGCGTTCGGATCGGATGTCCGATTTTATATCCCGCAAAATGAACCCAATGGTCAACTGACCACCGCTTATATTGCCGGATTGTGGCCGCCCGCTCGCATCTTGGATTATTCAAACTACCGTCGTGCGCTGGATGCCAGTGTCCGGCAATTTCGTGAAAGCGCTGCGATTATTCGTTCGCTACGAAAAGACGCCGTCATTATTTCGGTCGAGGCGTTGCCCTGGTGGCAGCACAGCCGCTTCGATCTAGGCAACGTGTTTTACAACACTATGCAGCGATTCAACCTCGATCACCCAGATAGGACGTATGATGTATGCGATGTCATGGGAATCAATTACTATTATAGCCAAATAGCTGGCCCGGGTTCGCTCCTAACATTCAAAGCGCACCAAGGGCCTCGTTATTCTTCCATAGGCTGGCGGATCGACCCCATCGCTCTTTATAATAATATCGAACTTGTTGCCAGTCGCTATGGAAAGCCGATGATGATTACCGAAAATGGTATCGCAGCAGATTGGGATGCCAAACGATTGGATTACATTCGCAAGCACATTGCGATAGTCGAGCTTGCCAAAAAAAATGGTTACGACGTACGCGGATATTTTATATGGTCCTTAGCCGATAATTATGAGTGGCATTACGGATACAAGGCAAAATTTGGCCTCTGCGCCATAGATCCTTACAACATGAATCGTGTCCTGCGTCCCTCCGCCTTTTACTTCCGAAATATTGCTGCCGGGCATGTTCAGTACCCTCGAAAGTTCTCTTCCATCTATCTCTATTGGCTTCACAAAAAACAAAGCTGGCAGAAAAAAATCGCACGTGGAAATTAACGTATCCAAACCGAATCCCTCAATACATAGATGAGGCGGTATTTTCAGCCACATGTGATTCAAATAAGTTCAACACCTTAAATAATCATTTTATCTGATTCATGGATCTGCTTTTTAAGATTTTCGGCCATAGCACGCATTGCCTCAATCTGAGTTTCCATTTCTTCGATAGTAAATAAAAGTGCGTCTCTGGAACCCTCTTGTATAGGCAATACGGATGATAAAGCCTGTGGTAGAGCCGCATTCGATGACTGTTCAGCCAGGAGATTCACGTAAAGCTGCTGATAGGAGGCCACCTGTTTTTCCAGAGAATAATTTTGTCTGACCCTGTCAAGAGACTGAGCGCTGAGCTTCTGATAAAATTGGCTGTTTTGGAATAAGCGAATTATGAGCGCTACCGCTTCGTCAGTATCTCCTCTGTTAAAAAGACAGCTCGAAAGAGGTTCGCTCTCCAAAATTTCTATTGCGCCACCGACCCTGTGGGCAATTACTGGCGTCCCGCAGGCCATTGCTTCAGGAACTACGTTTCCAAAAGCCTCCTCTCGGGAAGTAAAGAGAAAAACGTCCGCACTGTTATAAATTAGAGGCATCTTATCCGCTGAGACATATCCGAATTGAGCGACTTGCCAGCCTTTCGGATTAAAATGGTTGGCGTTGACGCCACAACATAAGACCCGCATTTTTCCTGACGCCACCGCCTTTGCGGTTAAGGGATACTGCCTGATGACTTCTAATATTTCCAACGCGTGCATTGCCCCTTTGTTAGGATCCAGAATATCACGAGCTGTAATCAGAATATAACAAGCGTTCTTTTCAAGATTTAGCTCAGTCCGGCAGGCATTTTTTTCCAAGGGCCTAAAGGTATTGCAATTTACGCCATTTGGAATGCAATAACTTCTTGATTCCCTGGATACCCGACTTTTTCTTACAAGTTGGAGGATTTTTTGGCTTGGAGCGACAAAGATTGGTTTTGCTGCGGCCACAGCAGAAGACAGTGCGGTGAGATTTTGAGCGGTGAAATTTAGCGGCTCATTATCCAGTTGGGGACATGCGCCGCAAGTTTCCGTAAAACGATCACATCCGCCCAAATAGTGGCAGCCACCAGTCAATGGATGCATGTCATGGACTGTCCAGAAGAGGGGCTTATTGAGCATTCCTAATTTTGCGATGGAAGCACTCGAAAGGAATCCAGCTTGACAGTGCAAGTGAAGGACATCCGCTTCTCGAACCAGAGGATGGTGGGTAAGATCACACCCAAATAAATCCAGGCAGAAAAAGACACCGGAGACCGCTGGCTGTCTGATTCTTACTAAAAGGGAATAAGCTTGCCCAAAAATATCTCGTTGCTCCGGACAAGGATAATATTCGCAATGAGGGATTGTGTTTTCTTTTAAGCCGCCACGAGTGAGCAAAAAACTTTCCAGCCCTAATTGGCGCAACCCTAAATGCAAATCAATGGTGGTGCGGGAAGCCCCACCAAACCCGATTTCGTTGATAATATGGACAACTTTCATAAGACGTTTTTGGACACTCAGATTCAAATAAAGATCCTCGGGGCAAGCCACGAGGCATTTCAGAATCATCACCCGCCGATACTTCGCCACACACACAAGGTGATACATCAGTACAGACACATTGTGCGGCTTGTGGGTATATCGACTCTCCATCCCTCATCTTCCTACCTCCCAAAGCCGAAGTAAGCTCCGGGGTATTGAACCCAATGGGAATAAATTAATCATTGGCTAGCTCTTGTAATGAAAAAGGTTGCACAATTACAGCCGTTCCATAAGCAAGCACTTCGGTAGCGCCTTGCAAAAATTCGGTGGCATCGAAGCGAATCGCTAGAAGTGCGTTAGCCTCCCGTTCTCGGGCTTGTTGAACGAGTGCGTTTAAAGCTTCTTCGCGAGCCTTTTCGCAAATTCGGATATAAGCCTGGTTACGATGTCCAATCATCATTTTAAGAGCACCAAAAAATCCCTGGGCATTAATGGGAGAACGGATCACGATACCCCGGACAACTCCCAATTGGCGAATCACTTGATAACCCGCAAGTTCGTTTGCGGTGGTGGTCAAAACTTTTGTTTCTGTGGTGTCCATTGAGGAATTTTTTTAAACGAGGAAATTTTTTCAGTCGTTTGACTATGAACTATTTGATGTTAAACTTTAAAGATTGAGGCTTTGTACTTCGTCAGAGAACGCAAATGCTCCCAAGAAACGCAAATATTCCAACCCCAAATATATCTTTAACACTCTCAAATTTCCTATCTCCTATGAATTTAACAATCTCTCATCCCGCATCGATTTCTTTTGATAAAATTCTTAATTCTTCACTTTCCAGTTCAAATTCCAATGCATTCCCAGCGACTTCCACAGTTCTAACGGATCAAGAATCCTTTCAGCATGGCATTGGTTCTTTAACCAAACTTTTTCCACTATATACCCGAGTCAAGCGAGAAATTAGCCGTTCATCAGAACAGGTTGGATCAACTTTGCCTTCCTCCGCAACCGCAGACCCATGTTTTGCAGAGGAAAAAGCGGCGGCCCTCACAATACTCAATCGATATAGCCAAAAATGTGGAGGTGTGGAAGGGTGGGATCCGAATTTGTTTTCCGCTCCGCAAAAAGAGATTTTAAAAGAAAAAATGCAAGCGTATAAAAATTTCCTATCTAGAGCTGAATCAAAGCTTAGGGGGGTTAGGAATCCGGAACAGTTAAATCAATGGTTCAGAGAAACTGATAATGGGATTTCTAATACACGGAGTATATTGCTGGGAACCTCCTCGGAGCATTCCAGAGACGCACGAAATTTTTTGCAAGATTTAACAATAAGTATTGAAAGACAGGTTCCTTGGATGAGGCAGACAAGGGAATGTTGATATTAACCTGAAGGTGGAGTGAGCAGGCGATATTCGGGAATGAGCTCTTCCTGATATCGGTAAATATTCACTGGTGAGGTAGAAAGAACCGTTGCTTTTAATAAAACAAACTCTGGATAAAATCCATTGCTTGCGGGTTCATACACTGTTTGGCCGGAGAAATAACCTTCGAGGCGATATTCGTAGTTGTTGTCAGATCCAATCTTATTCTGCTGCCTATCAGGTGCGAGGCACTTTTGCTCATTGAACATTACTAGCTGAGCAGTATTCCATTGTTGGCTTGGTTTTCTAATCCAACCCCACATCTTATAGTCCACTTTATACATTCGCCTCCCGATAAAGTAATTGCCAGGATGCTCCTGAGTAATGGCCTGTCGCATGGCCGCGCGCGCTGGTCCATTCGGATCAACAGCTTGGCAGGCTGTCAAAATCGCGAGTATCAATGAAGTGAAAAAGAGCCTGGTACTCATAGTCAGGGCTAACCTTTTCTCAAGATACTTGATCAGTTGGATTGAGAGAAGGTGAGAATAGTTCCGCTTTTTGGAGGAACGTTGGCAACCAATTTTCCAAAGAGCTTTGCAATTGGCCAGACTTTTCGAGTTTAAAAAGATACCAATCTTCTCGCAATTGAACAGCTTCTCCTGGCCGCACCTTTTTTAGAGGGCCCAGAGACTCAATTTCTGTCATCTCTGAATTTGAAAACGTTTCGAAATTGCATCCGCCATCCGGGTAAAGTGCTCCTTCTTCAAAGGAAAAGCTCTTGATGAATAAATTATAATTCAGTAGATATGCAACCCACTTCTGGCGATGAGCTAATCCAAGTTTAGTCGGTAAAGAACCAACTTTTTGCTTTAGTGTAATGTACTGAGTGCCAAAGTTCCAACGTGGATCACTCAGATCCGTATAGGACCAAAGCACCATCTTCCGATTGGGTAAAAGATCACGAGGATGTTTACCCAATGGAGGTTGAGGAATGATTTCCAGACCTCCGGGAGCCATCACTGTGAGAGTCCATGGGGAGAGAGTGAGGTCGGTTGTACCTTCGTTAAAAATAGAGTGACGAAGGATGACATGAGAAGATTCCCCTAATGTCAGAGCGATTTCCTTGCGGATTTGAATTGGTTCTTTTTGATAACTTGTAAGCAATACTTCGCCTGCCGGTGATTGGGAAAAAGTAACGGGGATGTTATCAACATGGTAGGTGACAGACAAGTCTTCCGGGGCTGTCCAGAGGCGGTGTCCGCCGCGGATGCACCATTCGGGCTCCCCTGACTTTCCTAGTTGCTCCGGATACTGTTTAAGGACGTTTTCTCCCCGATGACGGCAATAGGAGAGAATTCGCGGTCCCACGTCTAAAGTAACAATGAGTTCGAGGACATCATTAGAAAGTCGAAGATTCTTTTCCCAACCGGCATAAGGAATGATCTCGGTGTGCATTTTTAAAGTGAAAACGGGATAACGCTCCAATGCGAGGAGAATAATTTTTTCATTTGCACAAGTCTCGTTCTGGAAGATAATTATCCATAATAATTCGTCGACCTTTCTTAAGGATTTATGAATCCGGATTTCTCGCACTAGAGTAGGCCGTCAAGCATATTGCATATTATAAGAAAACTGCTAAAAGATCTGGCTCTATAAAAGAATTCGGGCTCCTCGATATAACGAGTGGGTCAGGAAAATGGACCCGCGTCCAAACAACAGCATAGTCCGTAGTTGGTGGTTCGTAGCCCACACAGCCAAAAAAAAGCTGCCGATTCATCCCATGGACCGGACTGTTCATGGGCAGGGTCTCAAGGATTATGAGCATAAGGTTGCTCAATCCGAACAACGTCTTCTCTCCAACCTAGCTCGTAATCATGGCTTCTCTCTGGTCCCTATTTCTTCATAAGGCTCCCACTGTTCATGAGCAGAAGTCAAGTCCGTATCATCATGGATACGGCCTTTTTTTCGCATCGCGTCTGAAGCAAAAATTCCAGTCAACACCGGGCTGTGAGAACGGCCGAGGTAGACTGTTGAAAGCAGCCCGCAAGGGTGCGACTTGGAGGGAGCCAAGCGCATCAAATCCATAATCATTTTATAGGTGTTTCGCTATAGATGTCAGCCCGTGTTCAATTTGCAACTGAGAACCACAAACCTCTACCAACCACAAACTACCAACTAACAACTGTAGAAATATGACGGAAATATCTGTGAACTGACATATTTTTGTTGTTCTTTTTCACATCGATATAGCCTTAACTTATGGGGTTAGTGGAGCTATTATGCTCCCATAAATTTAGGCCTAATCAATTGACGAGGGACCAAATGCAGTGCAGGAAAGTGACGAAATTTAATCTATTAAAAATCCATTTGCAACCGAAGGACGTCAATTTGATATAAGACTGAAATAAATTAAAACTTTCTACCTGTTTTAAAGAAGTACAAAAGTGGACGTTCTGACTCTGATTGTTATTTTTTAGGATATTAAGTAGCTGTAAAGCAGCCGGGCAACAGGTTGCTTTGCTGTTTTATTGTGAAAATACAAAGCATTTTCTCTATAAAGTGTCATCTTATCCTTGCTTATTATCTGTAAGCTTATAGGGTATCCAATACCCTCTTAACATGAAGCGTGTTTCTATCCTGGGTCAGCCTTCTTGGGCGATAGGGTCTTCGCATGTCTACGCGGCATTGACATGCTTGGGCGGTCACTTAGGGCCGGTGAGCTTTCGGGTGGGCAAGCATGGTCTTGCACCGGGAGCGATTGCTCCGTGGGCGACCGAGAGACTTTCCAAGGAAATTCCGGCAATGCTCCGGATTTTACGTGGGGATTTCTTTTGTATGCCGTTTGGTGGCAATGAAACGCCTTGGAAGAAGGAAAGGCATCCGCCGCATGGGGAAACTGCTAACGAAAAATGGGTGCGTGTTGCTAGCGAGACACATAAAGAGGGCAGCTTTCTTCACGTATGCATGCAGACTGGCGTGCGCAAGGGGCGGGTCGATAAGCTCATTGTTCTCAAAGCGGGTCATTCTGCCATTTACTGTCAACATATCTTGCGAGGCATGCGTGGAGCGATGAATTTTGGCCATCATGCCATGTTGAAATTTCCGGCATATGAGGGGAGCGGCCGCATTAGTATGAGCCCCTTTGTCTACGGCCAAGTTTTTCCTGGAATGTTTGAGAATCCTGCCGAAGGAGGGTACACTTCTTTATTACCTGGGGCAGAGTTTAAGGAACTGAGTGAGGTTCCCTTAGAGCGGGGGGGATTTGCCGATCTTTCGCGTTATCCTGCTCGTTGGGGTTTTGAGGATCTGGTATTGCTTGCTGCGGATCCCAGGTCCAATCTGGCGTGGACGGCAGTGACTTTTCCACGAGATCGTTGTGTTTGGTTTTCACTGAAGGACCCGCGTGTGTTGGCTTCAACGATTTTGTGGCATTCCAATGGCGGACGTCACTATCCTCCTTGGAATGGACGCCATCGTAATGTCTTGGGCTTAGAGGAAGTTACCAGCTATTTTCACACAGGCCTTGCTGAATCGGCCGGCAAAAATTCGCTCAATCAACGAGGTATTCCCACTTCTGTGGTTCTTACGCCGGAGCGACCCTTGGTGGTAAATTTTATTATGGCAATGGCAGGCATTCCGACAGGTTTTGATATAGTGAAAACGATTTCCGTAGAGCAAAACTCGGTGGCGCTTGTTTCTGCCAGTGGCAAAAGCGTCTCTGTTCCTCTTCAGCCTGACTTTATTTACAGCCCAGCTTTAGTGGATGAAACACCGGCTTGACCGGCATACCGGAACTGAATAGTTATTCTCCCATGAGTATGCTCAATCTCAAGCAGCATCCCCCGCGTAGCCCCAGAGTCCGCTTAGGTGGATTTGTGATTCTTCCCCGGCTTTTGGACAAATGCCGAGCCACCCTCAGCAAAACCAATGGTGACTATCATTACGCCTGTCCTTTGGATCAACGTTTCCTCTCCTTTGTGGGTGTCGATCCGGAAGCCTTAAAAGAAGAGGTAAAAAACGGTCTGGGCGACGGAGAAATTTTGGATTGGATTCATGCGCGCGCTCAAAACCCGCGCAATGAATTGGAAATTAATGCGTGGTCTCTTTTTCAGGAGAAGCGTGCGCCTAATTGCATGGAAGAAAGAGAGTTTTTCAACAAAGTCCAGAAGGCGGCGGCTCCAAATCGGTCGGATGTTGTGACGTTTTTTGATTTGCTGGATTTGGATGATTTTGTGACCTTCGGTGGCAAGCCCTAACTCTACGTTGTTAGTTCGTGGTTGGCAGTGGTTCTCAATTGCAAATTGAACACGGCCTGACATCTACGCAGAACTGGGAGTTTTTATCAGTTCTTGGGGGAGTGTTCGCGAATTTTTTCGGCTTGGTTCTTAAAAGTTAATGGTTTGTAGTTGCTGGGAAGCAATCTATCAACTTCTGCGAACCACCAACTACGAACTGATAACTATAGTGCTAACCGGCGTCTCTTTTCCACCCGAGTGTTATTCACGCCTTATTCACAGTCGTTGACACCTAATTTCCAGAATGTTAAAAAATCTTCGTCGGCCGGTCGATTGCAATGTTATGCTGGCCATGAGCATGTAAGAAAACAGGAGTCGAGGTGGAATCATTATTGGAACATCCCGTGTTAGTATTGAATCGCTTATGGCAGGCGATCAATACATGCAGCGTCCGGAGGGCTTTTACCCTTCTCTGTCAAGGACATGCTCATGTGGTGTACTCAGAAGGGGAGAGCAATTTTTTCACCCATGATTTTCAGAGTTGGCGGGATTTTTCCGAAGCAAATCCTGAACCGGAGATGGTGCATACTATTTCGCTAAAAATTAGGATGCCCCGCATTATTGTTTTAATGCTTTTTGAGAAGCTTCCTAAAAAAGAAGTCAAATTTACCAGACACAACATCTTTGAACGTGACAAGAACACCTGCCAGTACTGCGGAAAGGTTTTTGATCGATGCGATTTAAATTTGGACCACGTGATCCCAAGGGATAAGGGGGGCGAGACCAGCTGGGAAAATGTGGTCTGTTCCTGTATTCCTTGCAACACCCGTAAGGGAAACCGGTTACCGCACGAAGTGAAGATGTACCTTATCCGTAAGCCCAAACGGCCTAAGTGGCGTCCCTTTGTGAATATCGCTTTTTGCGGAAAGCACCATGAAAGTTGGAAACACTTTGTGGATCTTGCCTACTGGAATGTCGAATTAGGCGACTGAACTTCCCCCTAAAAGTTGGAGAGCAAGAGAGCGGTGATAAAGTATTACCAAATATTCTTACCTTTGGAATATGAAAGCGGTAGTTACCACAAAAGGGCAAATTACCATCCCGAAGGAATTGCGTGAGAGATTCGGCATCGGTCCGGGATCGCAGATCGACTTTGTTGCAGGCTCTGACGGCATTCGCCTTCGCAAAGTTATTGATCGAAGAAAAAAGCCCGCTGCCTTTGGCTGTCTGAAAAAGGAATTGGCTGGAAGCAGTATTCATGAATTACTGGACGACTTGCGGGGGAAAGTAGAACTGCCGCCATTGCGAAAGGAGAAGTAGATATGAATGTAATTGCAGTAGATACCTCAGTTTTACTGGCAATTTTTAAAGGAGGGCCAAAAGGAGAAAACTGGCTAATGTGTCTACAAACAGGAGCTGAAACCGCAGCTTTGCTCGTCTCATCTGTTGTTCTTGCAGAAGTTCGGTCGTTCTTTCCCTCTGATGAAATATGCCGCAAGACCTTGCTTAGCATCCATCTCAAACATAGTCCCTTTACGGAAGATGCCACATTCCTTGCAGGAAGAATTTTTCAGACCTATCGCAAAGAGGGCGGACCGCGGAAGACGATCTTGCCAGACTTTTTAGTAGCCGCTCATGCAGCTATACAAGCAGAGTCGTTGGCAACAGAAGACCGAGGGTATCTCCGGCGATACTTCCCTAGCCCGGAAATTTCGTCGTAAGGGCAAAAAAGCAGCGAAGTCCCCCGCATAATGCGGTATAGTTCAAGGTGATTAAACAAAAACCAAAAGGGACTTCGCTACCTGCAAAATGTAATGGGGAAGAACTGGAATTTCCAGGATTTAATGGGAGAAAAATTGAAGGAAATTTTCAAGGAGGGGAAGTATCCAGTGATGGAGGCCTGCTGCTCCTCAAGCCTATGTTCCAATTTGTTACACAGCATGACAAATACAGCTCTCCTTGCCATTTTGAATTTCCCTACGAATTGCCGCCGTTATTCAGGCGTTCCGTGCAATATTTGCCATAATTTTATAATTTACATCCATTATCGAGGGATGTCCAGGCTGACTAAAAAGGGTCACACCTCACCGTGCAGATAATGCTCTAGTTTGCGCCCTATTTCGCGGATGGGTGTCGGATTCGCCATTTCGTTATGGGTGCAATTCATCGGATACACGTGAATTTTACCTTCCACATATGGTTGCCATGCTTGCGACAAGTTTTCGTTATGCGGCAATATCCTATGAAGCAAGTGATGCGGCTTGAGGCACATTGCCTGGAAAAACAACATGTCACCTGCAACCAAAGCCGGTTGGAAAGTTGGAAGAAGACGGGAAAAATCCTTTCGCAACTCGACGAGACGTTGTGTCTCTCTCTCTTCCAAACAACCCAAAACATGGCCGGCACGTCGTGCGGCTTTCACGAAGGTGGTCATGTTAAGATCCGCTATCTCCTCAGGAGATAAGGCGATATTCAATGCCTCAGCATACTCTCCCAAAAGATAAGCCTCATGCCAATTTGGATCTGAGAGGACATCCGGAAGCATCGGGCAGGTATCCATCAACGCCAGTAATCCCACCTCAGCATCCGCTGCTTGTAGCTGGCGTGCCATTTCATGGGCAACCATCCCACCAAATGACCAGCCCAGCAGTAAATACGGTCCTTGTGGCTGCACCATGCGCATGGCGCATACATAGTCATGTGTTAGCCCGACCATATCTTGAGCAGTCGCTTCTGGCTCCAGAAAACCCCGGGCCTGAATGCCATAAAGCGGACGCTCTCTATGCAAGCTATGGATTAAGCCGCTATAGCACCAACTCAATCCATATACAGGATGAATACAAAACAAGGGCAGCAACTTACCGCGTTTACGTAATGGTAAAATCATTTCGAAGGCACTGCCAACGCAGTTGTTCTCTATCAACCTTGATGCCAGCTCACGCACGGTCGGGGCCTCGAAAATCGAACGGATCGAGAAATGGACGCCAAAGGCCGAATTAATCTTGTTGATCATGCGCATTGCCAATAGCGAATTGCCTCCCAGCTCGAAGAAAGCATCGTCGATTCCGATGTGAGGGATGTCTAGTACATCAGCAAACAACTCGCACAATAAATGCTCATGCGGGGTGCGAGATGCCGAAGATACTTGTTTTTCTTGCATCGGTTCCGGCAAGGCACGGCGGTCCAGCTTACCGTTGCTCGTCAGAGGCCATTGTTTCAGTTCCACATATGCCCCCGGGAGCATGTATTCGGGCAGTTTTTTGGCAAGATGGCTGCGCAGCTCCTCTGCTGAAGCTGCTTCACCATTGGGAATCAGGTAGGCTATTAGGCGGGGCTCTCCATGCCGATCAGATTTGGCAAGCACTACCGCTTCGCGTACCAAGGGATGGGTTGTGAGCGCCAACTCGATTTCTTTAAGCTCTATGCGAAATCCACGGATCTTCACTTGATCGTCGTTACGCCCAAGGAATTCAATGTTCCCATCAGGCAAGTAGCGTCCCAGATCCCCGGTCTTATAGAGCCGGGCTCCGGGTTGTTGGCTAAACGGATCGGGCAAAAAACGTTCCGCCGTCAATTCCGGACGGTTCAGATAGCCACGTGCTACCCCAGTGCCACCAATGTAGATTTCCCCCACTGCCCCAATCGGCACGAGTTTCCGCTTGGCATCGAGGATATGGATCCGGATGTTGCTGATGGGACGGCCGATAGTCGGCCGCACCGGCCATATGGCTGGTATACCAGGCAAGGTCAATGCCGTTACTACATGGGTCTCTGTCGGACCGTAATGATTATGTAAGCGGCATTTTGGCAGTCTCTCAAAGAGCGTCTTAATCTGTGGGGTAATATGCAACTGCTCTCCAGCAGTGATCACCTCTCTGAGCGTATCCAGCCTGGATTCTTGAACGACTTTCTCCGCAGTCGTCACGCTAGTGGCTAGCTCTTGTAATGCAATATATGGCAAATAAAGTCGTTCCACTCGATGAGCAGCAATCTGATCAAGCAACCTTTCAAAGTTGATCCGGTCCTCAGCATGGATCAAAACTAGTTCTGAGCCCGCGCATAACGTGCTAAATATTTCCTGACACGCTACGTCAAATCCTAATGCAGCGAACTGTAAACTCCGGCCAGAGTCGCTCCCAGCTGGCAGTGTCTGTAATTGCCAATGCATCAAATTTGTTAATGCACAGTGTGGCATAGCAACCCCCTTGGGTTGCCCGGTGGAACCGGAGGTATAGATTACATAGGCCAAGTGACTTGGAGTAAGATCTGACAATATCGGATTGTCGGCAATGCGTGTTGCGTCAGCAACGCCAGTGGCTTCGAGCTCATCAAGTATCAAACGGGGCACGTTGTCCATCCCCATCTTGCTCAGTCGCTCTGCCAATGAACGTTGCGTCAGCAACACCACTGGCCCACTATCGGCAAGCATGTAAGTAAGCCTCTCGTCCGGATACGCCGGATCTAAAGGCACATAACCAGTGCCTGCTTTAAGAATCCCCAGGAGCCCCACCACCATCTCTAGGCTGCGTTCCATACAGATTGCTACCCGGTCGTCAGGTTGCACTCCTAGGGCAAGCAGTTGGTGCGCTAGCTGGTTAGCCTGGTGGTTGAGTTCGCCATAGGTTAAGGACTGATCTTCAAAAACCACTGCTGTGGCGTTGGGCTCACGCTCCACTTGTTGTTCAAATAGCTGATGCAGGCAGAGGTGTTGCGGGTGCTCAGCCTCTGTCGCATTCCACTGTTTGAGTTGTGCTAACTCTTCGGCTGGCAACAGTGAGAGATGGACCTGATCCGGTGTTTGCTCCAGTGCCGTTACGAGACTAACTAATGCCTCTCGCATATAGCCGCACACCCGCTCGGCGTTGATCTCCTCCACTGCTTGCACCACTAAATCAAACCCTTCTCCAAAGTCATCCACCGATAGCATGAGGGGATAGTTAGTCCGTCCTTCCATGTGCAATATCCAGATGCCATCCCAAGCGGCTTGTTCTGTTTTCAGCGGCGTATTATGTCGATAGTTGAGCAAGGCACTGAACAAGGGCAGGGGTGCTTGCACCCCACTACAGCGTTGTGCTAGTACTAGCGAGGCATGTTCGTGTTTGATTAGTGCCATGAGCTGAGCATGCGTTTCACGCACCGCCTCGCGCGCCGGCTGGGTGCCCACTGACAAACGCACCGGCAGGGTATTGATGTACATCCCCATAGCTTGCTCGATCTCGGCTCCCCCCTGCATCCGTCCAAACAGCACTGTGCCAAATACCACGTCATTGCGACCCGATAGCGCCCCTACCACGCGTGCCCATGCCAGGTGATGCAGGCTTGCTGGGGTGACACCAAGCTGGCGGGCTTGTGTGCGCAGACGCTTGCTCAAATCCGTTGCGAGCGATTGGCGCACTTCGCGAATCCCTTGGCCATCGCCACGCACATCGCTCAGTCCATAAGGCAAGGTCGGTTCCACAACGTCTGAGAGCATCCGGCTGAAAAAGGCCTCTTGTTGCTCAAGGCTCACTCTCAAGCGAACTTTGGCAATATAGTTGCGGTAGGGCACGGACGTCGGCGGTGGTGTGGTACTTCCGCCTTGCAGATGCAGCGTCAGCTCTTCGAATAAAACTTCCATCGCCACATGATCCATCACCAGATGATGACACAGCCACTGTACCAGCCAACGCGCATGGACGGGATCATAGGCATAGGAGAGTCGCATCAATGGCGCTTGCCCCAGATCCAAACGATCGCGGCGCGGATTAAAATGAGCAAGTAGCTGTTGCTCGGGGGGTCGCTCTGCCGTTGGGTCTAGCTCCACTTCCTCTGTCGGTAAGGTCGCTTGGCGCCATACCACTTGTACCGGTTCTGCGAGCCCCTGCCAGATCACGGCGCTACGTAGGACATCATGACGATTAATCACCTGCTGCAATGCATTACAGAAACGGTTGAGGTGGACGTGGCTCTTTACCTCAAAAAGCCCATACAACAGATAGGGATCCCCTTGTTGGCTTGCCATATGGTGGTAGAGGATTCCCTCCTGCAATGGCGCTAATGCATACATGTCCTGCACATTTTCGACTCCGCCTGGCACGGTGGCAATCACTCGTGCGATCTCCTCCGCTGACAGTGTTGCAAGGGGTAACATCTCGGGCATAATCTTGGTGCAGCCTGAGGGAATCCGATTAGGTGGTACTTCCACCGCTTCGCTGTGTCCAATAGTGGTAGCGAAGGCCGCCAAGGTGGGCCGTGCAAACAATGTCTGGAGATCGGCTGATAAACCCAGTTCGCGCAGGCGCGCCAGCAAACGCACCGACATCAGCGAATGCCCTCCCAGCTCGAAGAAATGGTCGTGGCGGCTAACATGCTCCACGCCCAACAAGTCTTGCCAAATGACCGCCAACTGCTGCTCCACTTTACCCTGCGGTGCTTCATATATACGGCTCACATAGGCGTCATCGTCCGGTTCCGGCAAGGCGCGACAGTCCAGCTTACCGTTACTCGTCAGTGGCCATTCTTCAAGCACCACATATGCCGCCGGGAGCATGTATTCGGGTAGTCTCTTGGCAAGATGGTTGCGTAGCTCCTTTGCTGAGGCCGCTTCGCCATGGGGAATCACGTAGGCAATTAGGCGGAGCTCCTCATGCCGATCGGATTTGGCAAGTACCACCGCTTCGCGTACCGAGGAATGGCTCCTCAGTGCCGATTCGATTTCTTTAAGCTCAATGCGAAATCCACGGATTTTTACTTGATCGTCGTTCCGCCCAAGGAATTCGATATTACCATCAGGCAGATAACGGCCCAGATCCCCGGTCTTATAGAGCCTGGCTCCGGGGTGTTGACTAAACGGATCGGGAAGAAAGCGTTCCGCTGTCAGTTCCGGACGCTTCAGATAGCCACGTGCCACTCCAGCGCCTCCAATGTAAATCTCGCCTACGGCCCCAATGGGCACCGCTTGTTGCGCTTTGTCCAGTATGTGGATTTGAGCATTCCCAATTGGACGGCCAATGGGCACACAGTCTGCTGTCTGGTCCGCTATTTTGGTACGGTAGAAGGTCGCATAAACGGTCGCTTCGGTGGGACCGTACTCGTTGATGATTTGCGTATGGGCATTCTCCGGTTGCCCATACCAGCTCTCCAGCAATAACGGATCAATCACATCACCGCCTAAGATCACTTGACGTATCCGATGCTGATGCGGCGAAGTCCTCTGTATCTCGATCAATTGACGGAGCACGCCGGTAGTAGTAGTAAATACAGTTACGCCAGCATCACAAATTAGCTGATAGCATGCTTGAGGGGAAAGAATGGTTGAATAAGGCACAATCATGAGTTGTGCGCCATGCAGCAGCGTCCCCCAGATCACTCTTACTGAGGCGTCAAAAGCAAACGAGGGGAATAAGGCATAGACGTCATGGGATTTGAGTTCAAACCAGGGTGAGGTGACGCCCAGCAAGTTTAGAACACTACGATGTTCGACCATCACCCCCTTGGGTTGCCCTGTGGAACCGGAGGTGTAGATCACATAGGCTAAGTGACTTGGAGTAAGAGCTGGTAATATGGGATTGTCGGCATTGCCCGTTGCGTCAGCAACGCTACTGGCCTCGAGCTCATCGAGCATCAGAGAGGGCACGTTGTCTATCACCATCCTACCCAGCCGCTCTGCCAATGCCTTTTGCGTCAGCAACACCACTGGCTCACTATCGGCAAGCATATATGCCAGCCTTTCGTCCGGATAGGCCGGGTCTAAAGGGACATAACCCGCACCTGCTTTGAGAATGCCTAGGAGCCCCACTACCATCTCCAGGCTGCGCTCCACACAGATTGCCACCCGGTCATCGGGTTGCACCCCCAGTGCAAGCAGGCGGTGCGCAAGCTGGTTGGCTTGGCGGTTGAGTTCGCCATAGGTTAGGGACTGGCCATCAAAGATTATTGCCGTGGCGTTGGGATTGCGCTCTACTTGTTGCTCAAATAGCTGATGGATACAGAGGTGTTGCGGGTATTCGACCTCAGTCGCATTCCACTGCTTGAGCTGTACAAACTCTTCGGTTGGCAGCAGGGAGAGATGGTTGATGGCTTGATCCGAGGTTTGTTCCAGTGCCCTCACCAGGCTGACCAATGCCTCTCGCATATAGCCGCACACTTGCTCGGCGTTGATTTTGGCTTGCACCACTAAATCAAATCCTTTTCCAAAGTCATCCACTGACAATGTCAATGGATAGTTGGTCCACCCTTCCATGGATAATATCCCGATGCCATCCCAAGTGGCTGGTTCTATTTCCCGCAGCGTGCTATGTCGATAGTTGAGCAAGGTGCTGAACAAGGGTAGGGGTGCTGGTACTCCGCTGCAGCGCTGCGCTAATGCCAGCGAGGCATGTTCGTGTTGGATCAATGCCATGAGCCGAGTATGGGTTTCGCGCACCGCCTCACGCACTGGCTGGGCACCCACTGACAAACGTACTGGAAGGGTATTGATGTACATCCCCATGGCTTGCTTGGCCCCTGCTACCCCTTGCATTCGTCCCAGCAGCACCGTGCCAAATACCACGTCATCGCGCCCCGAAAGCGCCCCTATCACGCGGGCCCATGCCAGGTGATAGAGGCTTGCTGGGGTGACACCAAGCTGGTGGGCTTGCGTGCGCAGGCGCTTGCTCAAATCCGTTGCGAGCGATTGGCGCACTTCGCAAATCTCCCGGCCATCGCCATGCACATCGGTCAGTCCATAAGGTAAGGTCGGTTCCACAACGTCTGAGAGCATTTGGCTAAAAAAGGCCTCATGTTGCTCACGGCTAACTCCCAAGCGAGCTTGGGCAATATAGTTGCGGTAAGGAACTGACGCTGGCAGTGTGGCACTTTTGCCTTGTAGGTGCAGGGTTAGCTCTTCGAATAAAACTTCCATCGTCACGTGGTCTATCACCAGATGATGACACAGCCACTGTACTAGCCAACGCGCATGGATGGGATCATAGGCATAGGAGAGTCGCATCAGCGGGGCTTGTTCCAAATCCAACCGATCGCGGCGCGGATCAAAATGAGCAAGCAATTGTTGCTCGGGTTGCCCTGCCATTGGGTCAAGCACCACTTCCTCTGTCGGTAAGGTCGCTTGACGCCACACTACTTGTACGAGTTCTAAGAGCCCTTGCCAGATTACGGCGCTGCGCAGGATATCATGACGATCTATTGCCTGCTGCAATGCATTACAGAGACGTTCTAGATGAACGCGGCTCTTCACTTCAAAAAGTCCATAGAACAGATAGGGGTCCCCTTGTTGGTTTGCCATATGGTGATAGAGGATGCCTTCCTGCAAGGGCGCCAATGCATAGATGTCCTGCACATTTTCAACCCCGCCTGGCACGGTGGCGATCACTCGCTCGATCTCTGCCTGCGACAGGGTCGCAAGCGGTAACAGCTCGGGCGTGATTTCCGTGCAGCCCACGGGAATCCGGTTAGCTGGTGCTTCCACCGCCTCACTGTGTCCGATGGTGGCGGCGAAGGCCGTTAAGGTGGGCTGTGCAAATAATGCTTGGAGATCGGCTAATAAATCTTGTTCGCGTAGGCGTGTCAGTAAACGTACCGCCATTAGGGAATGCCCTCCCAGCTCGAAGAAATGATCGTGGCGGCCGACACGTTCCACGCCCAACAGGTCTTGCCAAATGGCTGCTAGCTGCTGTTCCACTTCATTCTGCGGTGCTTCATACACGCGGCTCACATAGGCGCCAGCGTCCGGTTCCGGCAAGGCGCGGCGATCGAGTTTGCCGTGGGTCGTCAGCGGCCATTGTTCAAGCTCCACATATGCCGCCGGAAGCATGTATTCGGGTAGCCTCTTGGCAAGATGGGTGCGCAGTTCCTTTGCTGAGGCCGATTCGCCACCACCAATCAGATAGGCTATTAGGCGGCGCTCACCATGCCGATCAGATTTCGCCAGCACCACCGCTTCGCGTACCGAGGGATGGGCCTTGAGCGCCGCCTCGATTTCTTTAAGCTCAATGCGAAATCCACGGATCTTCACCTGATCGTCGTTACGCTCAAGGTATTCGATATTCCCGTCGGGCAGGTAGCGTCCCAGATCCCCGGTCTTATACATCCGGGTTCCGGGTTGTTGACTAAACGGATCGGGAAGAAAGCGTTTCGCTGTCAGTTCCGGATGGTTCAGATAGCCACGTGCCACCCCAGCGCCACCAATGTAAATTTCGCCTGCGATCCCAATGGGCACCGCTTGTTGTGCTTTGTCCAGTATGTGGATCTGAGTATTCCCAATCGGACGGCCAATCGGTACACGGACGACTATTTGGTCCGCTATTTTGGTACGGTAGAAGGTTGAACAAACGGTCGCTTCGGTGGGACCATACTCGTTGATGATTTGCGTTTGGGCATTCTCCGCTTGTTCATACCAGCCCTTCAGCAATGACGGATATACAACATCACCACCTAAGACAATTCGACGGATGCAATGCTGGCATGGTGGCGAAGTCGTCTGTACCTCGATCAATTGACGGAGTACACCGGTGGTAGTAGTGAATACAGTCACACTAGCTTCACAAATTAACTCATAGCATGCTTGAGGGGAAAGAACGGTCGAATATGGCACGATCAGCAGTTGAGCACCATGCAGTAGCGTCCCCCAGATCACTTCTACCGAGGAGTCAAAAGCAAATGATGGGAATAAGGCATAGATGTCATGGGATTTGAGCTCAAACCAGGATGAGATGGTGCCCAGTAGGTTCAGGACACTACGATGTTCGACCATCACCCCCTTGGGTTGTCCGGTGGAACCGGAGGTATAGATCACATAGGCTAAGTGTCTTGGAGTGAGTGCTGGCAATAGGGGATTGTCGGCACTGCCCGTTGCGTCAGCAATGCCATTGGCCTCGAGCTCATCGAGCATCCGAGAGGGCACGTCTATCCCCAACTTTCTTATCCGTTCTGCCAATGCCCGTTGGGTTAGCAACACTACTGGCTCACTATCGGCAAGCATGTATGCCAGCCTCTCATCCGGATACGCCGGGTCTAAAGGTACATAGCCAGCCCCCGCCTTGAGAATGCCCAGTAAGCCTATTATCATTTCCAGGCTGCGCTCCACACAGATTGCCACCCGGTCATCAGGTTGCACGCCCAGGGCAAGCAATCGATGGGCCAGTTGGTTGGCCTGGTGGTTAAGTTCGCCATAGGTTAAGGAGCAGCCTTCAAAGACTACCGCCGTGGCGTTGGGATTACGCTCCACTTGTTGTTCAAATAGCTGATGCAGGCAAAGGTGTTGGGGATACTCGGCTTCTGTCGCATTCCACTGAGCAAGTTGTGCCAACTCTTCGGCTGGCAGTACTGAGAGATGGTGGACGGCTTGATTCGGTGTTTGTTCCAGTGCCGTTACGAGACTAACTAATGCCTCTCGCATATAGCCGCACACTCGCTTGGCGTTGATTTCCTCCACTGCTTGTACCACTAAACGGAATTCTTCTCCAAAGTCATCTACTGAGAGAGTGAGGGGATAGTTGGTCCGCTCTTCCATGGACAATATATCGATGCCGTCCCAAGCTGCTTGGGATGTTTCCAGCGGTGTGTCATGTCGATAGTTGAGCAGGGTGCTGAACAAGGGCATGGGGGCTTGCACACCGCTACAGCGTTGCGCTAGTGCTAGCGAGGCGTGTTCGTGTTTGATCAACGCCATGAGTCGAGTATGGGTTTCGCGTACCGCCTCGCCCACTGGCTGGGCGCCAACCGACAAACGCACCGGTAGGGTGTTGATGTGCATCCCCATGGCTCGCTCGGTCCCTGCCACCCCCTGCATTCGTCCCAGCAGCACCGTACCAAATACCACGTCATCGCGACCAGAAAGCGCTCCTACTACGCGCGCCCATGCCAGGTGATGCAGGCTTGCTGGGGTGACTCCCAGTTGGCGGGCTTGTGTGCGCAGACGCTTGCTCAAATCCGCTTCGAGCGATTGGCGCACTTCGCAAATACCCTGGCCATCGCCACGCACATCAGCCAGTCCGTACGGCAAGGTTGGTTCTACGACGTCTGAGAGCATCCGGCTGAAAAAGGCCTCGTGTTGCTCACGGCTGATTCCCAAGCGAGCTTGGGCAATATAGTTGCGGTAGGGTAGGGCTGCTGGGAGTGTTGTGACACTTCCGCCTTGTAGGTGCAGCGTTAGCTCTTCAAATAAAGCCTCCATTGCCACATGGTCCATCGCCAGATGATGACACAGCCACTGTACGAGCCAACGCGCATGGACGGGATCATAGGCATAGGAGAGTCGCATGAGCGGGGCTTGTTCCAAATCCAAGCGATCGCGGTGTGGATTAAATTGAAAATAGGCAAGTAGCTGTTGCTCAACTGACCCTGCCCTTGGGTCAAACACCACTTCCTCTGTCGGTAAAGTCGCTTGCCTCCACACCACTTGCACCGGCTCGGAGAGTCCTTGCCAGATCACGGCGCTGCGCAGGATATCATGATGATCTATCGCTTGTTGAAACGCGTTGCATAGACGATCTAGGTGGACGCGGCTCTTCACCCCAAAAAGTCCATACAACAGATAGAGGTCTCCTTGTTGGTTTGCCATATGGTGGTAGAGGAAGCCCTCCTGCAAGGGGGCCAACGCATAGATGTCCTGCACATTTTCGACCCCACCTGGCACGGTGGCGATCACGCACTGGATCTCTTCCACTGACAGTGTCGCAAGGGGTAACATCTCGGGCGTAATCTCAGTGCAGCCTAAGGGGATTCGATTGGGTGGTGTTTTTACCGCCGCGCTGTGTCCAATAGTGGCGGCAAATGCCATCAAGGTGGGCTGTGCAAAGAATGCCTGGAGATCGGCTGATAAACCCAGTTCGCGCAAACGCGTCAACAAACGCACCGCCATCAGCGAATGCCCTCCCAATTCGAAGAAATGGTCGTAGCGGCCAACGCGTTCCACGCCCAAGAGGTCTTGCCAGATGGCCGCTAGCTGTTGCTCTATTTCTCCCTGCGGCGCTTCATATTCACGGCTTACATAGGCGTCAGTGTCTGGTTCCGGCAAGGCGCGGCGATCGAGTTTCCCGTTACTCGTCAATGGCCATTCTTTTAGCTCCACATAGGCCGTCGGGAGCATGTATTCGGGCAGCCTCTTGGCAAGATGGCTACGCAGATCCTCTACTGAAGCCGTTTGTCCACTGCCAATCAGGTAGGCTATGAGGCGGAGCTCCTCATGCCGATCGGATTTGGCAAGCACCACCGATTCGCGTACCGAGGGATGGGTCCTTAGTGCCAACTCGATTTCCCCAAGCTCTATGCGAAATCCACGGATCTTTACTTGATCGTCATTACGTCCAAGGAATTCGATATTCCCATCAGGCAGGTAGCGTCCCAGATCTCCGGTCTTATAGAGCCGGGCTCCGGGTTGTTGACTGAACGGATCGGGAAGGAAACGCTCCGCAGTCAGTTCCGGCCGGTTCAGATAGCCACGGGCTACTCCAGCGCCACCAATGTAAATCTCGCCTATGGACCCAATGGGCACCGCTTGTTGCGCTCCGTCCAGTATGTGGATCCGGATGTTGCTAATCGGACGACCAATTGGCACGAGATCACCGTTAAAATCCTTCGGGCACTCCCAAGCCGTCACATCAACGGCCGCTTCTGTCGGGCCATACAGATTGCTAAGCCGTGCGGTTGGTAATCGCTTGCGCAGCCACTTCACGCTTTCCGCCGACAGCGCTTCTCCACTGCACACTACGTGACGCAATGTATCGCATCCTTCCACTCCTTCCGCTTGCAAAAATAGGCTGAGCATGGAAGGTACAAAGTGCAAGACGCTGATACGCTTGGCTCTGATCAGGTCCACTAAGGCTTGCGGATCTTTATGGATGCCAGGCGCTGCCACCACTAACGTCGCTCCGGTGTGCAGCGGCCAGAAAAATTCCCATACCGATACATCGAAGCTAAAAGTTGTCTTTTGCAGTACCCGATCTTGTGGTGTCAAATGATATGCCCGCTGCATCCAATCCAGACGATTGACCACGCCACGATGCGGGTTTGCCACCCCCTTGGGTTGTCCGGTGGAACCTGAGGTGTAGATCACATAGGCCAAGTGACTTGGGGTAAGATCTGGCAATATCGGATTGTCGGTACTGCCTGTTGCGTCAGCAACGCCACTGGCCTCGAGCTCATCGAGCATCAGAGAGGGCACGTCTATCGCTATCTTGCTGAACCGCTCTGCCAATGCCCGTTGTGTGAGCAACGCCACTGGCTCACTATCGGCAAGCATGTATGCCAGTCGCTCGTCCGGATACGCCGGATCCAGCGGCACATAGCCAGCACCCGCCTTGAGAATGCCCAATAAGCCCACCACCATCTCCAGGCTGCGCTCCACACAGATTGCCACCCGGTCGTCAGGTTGCACTCCCAGGGCAAGCAGTCGGTACGCAAGCTGGTTGCCCTGGGAGTTGAGTTCGCCATAGGCTAAGGACTGGCCTTCAAAGACTACTGCCGTGGCATTGGGCTCACGCTCCACTTGTTGTTCAAAGAGTTGATGCACGCAGAGGTGCTGCGGATACTCGACCTCTGTCGCATTCCACTGTTGGACTTGTTCGAGCTGGGTGAGAATATCCAATGCCAGCTGTTGATCGTGTGATTTCATGGCTATATTTTACTGTTTTCCAATTTGTTACACAGCATGACAAATACGCTCTTCTTGCTATTTTGGATTTTTTCTAAGAATTGCCGCTGTTATTCAGGCGTTCCGTGCAATATTTGCCATAATTTTACAATTTACATCCATTATCGAGGGATGTCCAGGCTGACTAAAAAGGGTCACACCTCACCGTGCAGATAATGCTCTAATTTGAGCCCTATTTCGCGGATGGGTGTCGGATTCGACATCTCGTTATGGGAGCAATTCATAGGGTGTACTTGGATTTTACCGTCCACATAGGGCTGCCATGCTTGCGGCAATATTCCGTTAGGCGGCAACATCCCATGAGCCAAGTGATTTGGATTGAGGCACATTGCCTGGAAAAACAACATATCACCTGTAAGCCGACCCGGTTGGAAGGTCGAATAAAGACGGGAAAATCTCTCTCGCAACTCGATGAACCGTTGTATCTCTCCCTCTTCTAAACAACCCAGGACATGGCCGACACGTCGTGCGGCTCTCACAAAGGTGGTCATGTTGAGATCCGTGATCTCCTCAGGAGATAAAGTGATATTAAACGCCTTAGCATACTCTTGTAACAAGTAAGCCTCATGCCTATTTGGATCTGAGAAGATATCCGGCAGTATTATCGGGTAGCTATCCATCAACGCCAGTAACCCCACCTCAGCATCTGCTGCTTGTAGCTGGTATGCCATTTCATGGGCAAGCAACCCACCGAATGACCAGCCCAGCAGTAAATACGGTCCTTGTGGTTGTACCATGCGCATGGCGCGCACATAGTCGTGTGCTAGCCCAGCCATAGTTTGAACAGTCGCTTCCGGCTCCGGAAAGCCGCGGGCTTGAATGCCATAAAGCGGACGTTCTCTATGCAAGCTATGGATCAAGCCGCTATAGCACCAACTCAATCCATATACAGGATGAATACAAAACAATGGCGGCAACTTACCCCGTTTGCGTAATGGTAAAATCATTTCGAAGGCACTACCAACGCAATTGTCTTCCATCAACCTTGGCGCCAGCTCACGCACAGTTGGCGCCTCAAAAATCGAGTGGATCGATAAATGAACGCCAAAGGAGGAATTAATCTTGTTGATCAGGCGCATTGCCGACAGCGAATTGCCTCCCAGCTCGAAGAAATTGTTGTCAATTCCGATGTGAGGGATGTCCAGTACCTCAGCAAACAACTCGCACAATAAATGCTCATGCGGTGTGCGAGATGCCGAAGATACTTGTTTTTCCTGCATTGGCTCCGGCAAGGCACGACGGTCGAGTTTACCGCTGGTCGTCAGCGGCCATTGTTCAAGCTCCACATACGCCGTTGGCAGCATGTATTCGGGCAACCTCTTGGCAAGATGGCTGCGCAGCTCCTTCGCCGAGGCCGCTTCACCTTTGAAAATCAGGTAGGCTATGAGGCGCAGCTCCTCATGCCGATCGGATTTGGCAAGCACCACCGCTTCGCGTACCGAGGGATGGGTCCTTAGTGCCAACTCGATTTCTTTAAGTTCAATGCGAAATCCACGAATCTTTACTTGATCGTCATTCCGTCCAAGGAATTCGATATTACCATCAGGCAGATAACGGCCGAGATCCCCCGTCTTATACATCCGGGCTCCGGGCTCTTGACTAAACGGATCGGGAAGGAAGCGCTCTGCTGTCAGTTCCGGACGGTTCAGATAGCCACGTGCCACTCCAGCACCACCAATGTAAATCTCGCCCACGCCCCCAATGGGTACCGCTTGTTGCGCTTCGTCCAGAATGTG
>CAVPNI010000002.1:0-691624 GCA_963706715.1 uncultured Verrucomicrobiae bacterium | reverse complement strand
TCATCCGCCTCTCTCTTCAATGCTTCGACTTTTTCTAGTCTGGGCTCACGTGGCGGGTACCCATTTTTCTTATACTCCGGGTCATTTTCCCATTGATATTCTTCTCTGCGTTTTTCTATTGCGTGATTTTTACGCCAAATCGATGCTTGTATTCGTGCGTTGCGCTCTTTTTCGAGATTTATTTCGGTGTTGAGCTGTGCGGTATATTTTATCGCAGCGGCGACCCAATCTATAAATTTGGTTTTTTTGGCACCCCGAAATAGGTTCACAAAAAAGTCGCGAATTGCTCCGAAAAAGCTGCGTTCCCGCCGACTTAGACGTAAGCCGCCTTCTAATGCGGCGAGGTTGGGTTCAAAGTTTAAACAAAAAAGGATTTCTCTGGGAGCCGGATCGCTTTCATGGATTTTCTTTGTAGCCGGATACCAGGTATTGCCAATTTTACAGGTTCCTTGTGCCTCGACTGTAAAGTAATAATCGGCGTTCGCAGCTCGTAATGTGAGGATATAAGGGATTTTCGGATTTTCTTCTTCGTTGGTCTCTTCGTCGAGGGTTAATAAAGTATCTAATCCGGTTACAGTATCGGAGATTTCCATCTGCCGGCCATTAGCTACAAATTGTGTCCATGCTGCGGTACCTCTCTGAGGAATTCTCAGTGAAAATCGGTGTTCTGAAGGAATTCGGTTTCTGTTTCCTAGGAATGAATTTTTTGAATAGGCCGATATGAGGAGTTCTGCCAATTGAACAGAATCGGAAACCGGACCTGCATCTAATTTCGCTCCGACGGAAATGAGAAAACTATAGTTTTGGTTCACTTGTAATGCAGTTCCTCCAGCTAAGCTTCCAAAGGCAACAAGAGGGTTTTCGAATGTGGAGTCATAATTCGCTCGATCTCCCGTTATCGTAATGTATTTTCTCGGAATTTTTTGAATCCGATCGAACCAGGGCGCTGTTTCGGGAATTTGTCTGCATTGTTGCCTGATGGGTTTAGCTCCATTCCTTTTTGGGAATTTAATGGAACGACAACGGACTAGAGTAGTAATCATTGCCAGTGCCTCGTATGAATATCTGTTCTGGAGACTCATTTAGTTGCGCATTTACAATAGCGTTCGCGGCAATAAGGGTGCTGAGTATCTGAAAAAAGTGCTTCATAGGTGGCGGCGAGGTTATTGATGGCTAAAGGATGTCTCCGTCTCCCGGGAAAACGATGGTGAATCCCAAGCTAGAGTCAGGGAGGTTTTCCTCGGTTGTGTGATCAGGTGGCATGCCACTTTGTTCGACGAGCACGTTGGAATTCGGAATGCCGATAGGTCCTTCGGTTTCTCCGCTGAGTTGTGGCTTGGGGGAGCGAATTGTTGTGATTTATTGTCGGCTGATCGTTTCTTGGACTGCCGTTTTTGCCGATGTTTTCGGTGGTACCGAAGAGGATTTTTTGTGTATCGATGCCGCTTGCTGTCAGTTTCATAGCGCTTCGATGTTCGCGCGCTACCGAGAGTCCTAATTGTTGGTTTTCATTGCTTCCCCAACTCCAGGCGGTGGCATCGTTTCGGACGGCACTGGAATGTTTTTTCCCGGCGGCGATGTTAGTAATTCCCGTAAGGTTCTTAACTGCCACAGGAGCATTTCGGCTGTTAAAGGTACCGTCTCCCAGTTGGCCGTGATCATTATTGCCCCACGCTTTAAGGGTTCCATTTTGAAGGCGCGCTAAGGCATGCGAGGAACCGACTGCAATTTGCACGACATTTTCCAGTCCGGGAATCTGAGTCGGCGTAGAGGTTACAAGCGGGGTTCCTAGTCCCGTATTCTGCCTATTCTGCCCGTCCGGCGAGGACTCCGGGGAGGACTCCGGGGAGGCCCCCCAGGCAAAGACGGTTTTATTTTCTAAGAGTGCTAAGGAATATCCTTCTCCGGCTGCTACGGTTTTGACTTTGCTTAGCTCAGGGATTTTCTGTGGGGTGGTAATCATCGATTCGCTGTTTCCCAGAATTTGCTGGTCTTTGTTGCTGCCCCAGATCCAAACGGTGCCATCCTCTCTACGCACGAGTGCATGGTTTTTACCCATGGCGGCACCAGTAATCTTTGAACCGTCAGCGAATTCGGTAATCGTAACAGGCACTGATCGGTTTTCCGTTGTTCCATCTCCTAGTTGCCCAGATTCATTGCTTCCCCAGGTTGCCACGAACCCGTCTCCGAAAATTGCCAGTGAGCTGTCTCCTCCCGCTGCAATTGCTAATGCGTTAGTAATTCCGCTTACTCGCACAGGAGCCACCAGGCTGTGCCTGTTTTGCCCATTACCCAATTGTCCTTTCTCTCCTTTTCCGTAAGCCCAAACGGTTCCATCACTCCTGAGCAGGAGGGTATGCTCATCTCCGGAGGCAACTTGGATGATGTTTCCAATGTTATTTAGTACTCGCAGGCGATCTTTCTGCTCGCTGAAGTTTTTCTCTCCCTGAGGAGGTACTTGTGCGTCATAAAATCCCAACCATCCGACGCTGTGATCGGTTCGAAGGATGACGGTATGGGATGCTCCACAAGTGACCTGTTTTGCTCGTGGCTCTTCAGTAATTTGAACTGGTATTGGCTGACTGACAATTCCATCAGTCAATTGATCGGAATTATTAACATCGATTGCCGCCCGACTTTCTCCTTTCTCCTTCAGTGGCATTACTTCCGTTGAAATGTTCGGAGAAATTGCAAATGCTCCTCGAGAGCCAAAATTGGCTATCAATAATATAACTAATAAACGCTTATTCATAATTATAGACCTAACTTATATAATCATTCTTATTGCTAATGCATGTCTCTGCCATCACTTAATTAAAACCAAGTGCTTTTGATAACTGTTTTTGGGTGTCACTTTGCCGGAGGAATCCTAATGACCGGGGAATTATTATAATTTATCGGCAAGTGAACCTTAAAACGCTTTAAACTACGTTGGTAAATATCTTCCAGGTCGCAAGTTGCGCAAGTGAAAAGTGTGGAGAAATTCCCTACGCTCGTCGCCACCTGTTGCAAGCAATAACAATTTGAGTGTTAAAATAAGATGACACTTGTTAAGTGTGGTTCATCCCTCTCGAACGATGTTCTCTCCTTACGATTCCAGATGCACAATTTCTGCGGAATCATCCGCACGGGCAAAATGTGATATCCAGTTGGATCAATTATATGTGATCGGCTGTGATTTTAATTTCGTCTGAAATTTTCGATTTTCTCTTATCCCTAGACACGAAATTACTGCTGGTGAGCCGCAATGGCTTCAAATTCCATGCCGTCTTTTAATTTCATCGATTGTGGATTGCGGTAACACACGGCATCCTTTCCATGGGGCCCATCGAGCTCCTGGAATCTTGAGTTCTTGCAACCCCATGCAGGCAATGAGGGTGCTAGCCACAGAATTGCTATTTTTGCCCAATCCCAGAAACGGATACGGTAGATTGAGTTGGTTGATGACCTTTTTGGCATCCCTGGCTGCTTCCCATCTCTTCATGGTATCCTGTTGATTTCCCCTATAAATTACTTGCCGAGGTTGACCTTGACTGCACAAATGGGGATGTGCAAATTCATAAACTTTGAGTCTGTCTAACTTCCAATAGCCAATCGACCTGGTCCTTCCTTCTTTGCTAATTGCCAATCCTTCCATCTCGCCAATACATTTTCCAGATTCGCTAATAAGAATTAGAAAGTTATGGCCGAAAAAAAGCAGTACTGGAGACTGAGATTCGACAATTTTGTAATTTTCATCATCCGAACTTTCAGAACGTAAATTATCGGAACGCAGGCTTTTCATAATTTATGAATTTATAAGAAGTCCCTAGGACGCGGTGCTTCTCGCTTATTTCGACAAAAACTTAAAACTCTGATTTTCTTTACCATCGTCTAGAAAATCACAGATGCGATTGAGAAGATCTTTGAGAATTGAAGCAGCCGCAAAAATCCAAAGGCCCACTGAAGGTGAAAGGAACGGAATCGTATCTAGTCCAGCAATAAGTCCGAAAATTTTCGCAAATAGGGAGCAAATTTTAAGCGCGTTCACTCCCTTCAGTTGTTGTCAACTTTGGCTGCTACAAGGCCTTTAGTACGTCACTATAAATTAGTGCAGCAAATATCAATAAGATATGATGTATTATACGAAACAATAATATTATTTGGAACGATATCGGTGAAATAGAGATGATTTCGAAACGCGTTTTGATTAATCTGGTATGCAATTTTCATCGAATATCCCTACAGTTGTCGTTTAAAATGGTAAAATTTAGCAACAGCTTGATGAGCTCTGCGCCAAAGGGACCAAGCGATGATAAAGGCAGGAAGGAGACATCGGAAAGTTAAGCGGGTGACAAGACGTCGAATTTCCTGGATAGACCAGCAAACCAAAGACGTATTGAGCGAGAAAGTTTTTCTCTGTTTTTTTTAAGTGAGGAGGAGTGGTTCACCCGATAACGGATAGTCGCCAGTAGAGCAAAAGCAAGCATCACCAAGGAAACATGACGATGCCAGCCATGCCAGGAACGGGTTTCGTTGTGATCGAGACCAAATTCATTTTTAGCTGCTTCAAAACTCTCCTCGATTCTCCATCGTGCTCCTGCCACATTGACTAATGTTTGGAGCGAAGTCGCCTTCGGGCACCAGGTGGTATAATAGGAAAATTTTCCATCTTCGATATTGCGCCGGATGAGAAGGCCGATAGTCCAAATTCCAGTGTGAGTTTTATTGTATTTGGAGGCATCCACAGCGCTCCATTTGTAGTAAGCCCAATCATAGAGTCTGGCACCCTTGGTACCTTCCCCAGCTGATAAGCGTTTCCAGTGGCGGGCGGGTAATTCGCTGGCTATTTCTTCAGCTGTTTTAACTCGAACTTCTTCTTTTTTATCATCCCAGAGGTGGTATTGACGTCTTGATGTAGTTCCTAATACATAGCCCTTAAGGGTCTTACGTAATGTTTCGGTCACTTCAGAGACTCCATAGACGCTATCTGCTGTAACCCAGGAAAAGGGAACTTTTGTTTCTATGGCTTCCTCTATCATTTTTCGAGCTATGGCAGGCTTGGTCGAAAATTCTTTTTCAATAGGAATATGCGCTGCTGCTCTGCGTGTTGGGTCCTCTCTCCATTCCTTGGGTAAGTAGAGCCTCCTATCAATAAAGGCATACCCTTTACTGGAAACATAAGCTGCAAAAACTCCAATCTGACAATTAGTGACTTTCCCTACTGATCCTGTATATTGTGAGCCGACTCCACAGCTAGCTTTTCCTTTTTTGAGAAATCCGGTTTCGTCTATCACTAGTATTCCCTGTTTTTCTCCAAATCCTTCCACTACATATTCTCTCACTGTATCCCTGAGTCCATCGGCTTCCCATTTTCTTCGGCCCAATATTGCTTGTTGTCTCCAGGGACCCTTATCCCCAGCTGCCTCTGCTCTCATCCATCCGGTTTTCCGTGTTTCGTTTCCTAGAAGACCTTCCAAAAATAACTCCGCATTTCTTGCCACTCTCTTTTGCATAAATAGCGGCTTGATTTTTTCCTTAATCTCCCTCATTTCTTCTCCCCACGTCTCAACCGTTTCCTTTGCTGTTGCTGGCATCCTTAAATTTATACCTGTTTTTTTAAACGACAACTGTAGGGTTAATTGTTGTTTTTCAAAACGAGCACACAGAAACTTCTGAGCTTCCTCAAAGCTTGCTAACCACGGCTGTGGATAACGCAACTTAGACAGCAATCGCACCTGTCGAGCCGTAGCCAACCCCAGTCGTCTCCGAAGAAAGAGTTTATCCAAAATTGCCGCTGCCTGCCCTTTGCATTGAACACTTCCAGAATTCACGCCACAGCGATTAAGCATTTCAGCCTGTTTGGATGAAACAGGATCATCATGCCATTTCATCGTAGGCACAAAATCGACAAGATCTGGCGCCTCAACCGCTACAGCAAATTCCAAGGCATTAAATACACTGCCTTTTCGGGCACTGTTGCTTTTTAAAAGCTCGCTAAGCTGCTTAGTACGGTCTGCCAGCACTCGGACATGAGCTGCCTCCAAATCACCATCGTGCTTAAGAGCTTCCTCGATCAAATCAGCTTCTGCCGTGTCTGAGGCAATCAAAGCGGCGGGCTTTACAAGACTGTGCTCCTGTGTCAGCCAAAGAAAATCCAAGAGTAACAAGTGGTCTTTCCCGGGCCACAGTCTAGTACCGCGACCAACCATCTGCGAATATAATGCTCGGCATTTTGTGGGACGCAAACACACAACGCAATCAATCGATGGCTCATCGTAACCTTCAGTCAGTAGCATTGCATTACTAAGCAACTGAGTTGTACCTTGCTTAAACCGTTCAAGACACTCCACTCGATTGACGCTGTTACCATCCAGATGTTCTGCCGCTATTCCTTTTTCCCGAGATAACTTCGCGAATTTCTCGGAAATTTTAATTAGAGGAAAAAAGACTATTATTTTCCTGTGGCGATATTTCCACATGATCTCTGCGATGCGTTCGAGATAGGGCTCGATAGCATGTCCCGCGTCTTCCTGATTATAATCCCCCAAAGTGGTGCGTACTCCACGCAGATCTAGCGCCAGCGGAACCGTTTCGACTCGAATTGAGGAGAGCCAATTCTGCTTGATCAAATCAAGAAGCGTAATTTCATAAGCGATATTTTCGAAATACGATCCTAAATTCTTCTTATCACTACGATCAGGCGTTGCCGTTACACCAAGGACAAACGCTTTTTCGTGGAAATATTTTAAGATCCGCAAATAACTTTCCGATAAAGCATGATGAGCTTCATCTACGACTACCAAACCAAAGTGGTCGGATGGCCATTTCGCTAACCGCTCTTTGCGGAAGAGCGTCTGAACACTTGCGGCTACTATGGGAGCTGAAGCATTCGCACAACGGCTCCCCATATCGATTTCCGCAGGCAGCCCCGTAACTTTCTGTAGGTTTTCTACCGCCTGATGAATCAGCTCTTCACGGTGGGCTAATACCAACGTTCGAAGCGGCTGATAATGCTCCGCAAGAGCTGCAAACTGAATCGTTTTTCCCGATCCGGTTGGCATAATAAGAAGCTGCCTGCGGTAATTTGTGAATCCATTAACAATGGCTTCATGGGCGAGTACCTGATATGACCGCAATACCACTTTAGAACGGCTCATTATTTTTGCCTCCCTTTTCTTGAGGGACCAGCCAAGCCGATACCTTATTACGCTTCCGCCCTTCGTACTCTTCTATGGTTAACCGAACGCGCCCTGTCCGGCCGACAAGCTCATCTGTAATAATCTCTACCTCCTGATCAACCGTGACCTTGTCGCCAATTGCGGCCCGGAACGCATCGATTTTCCAATAAGCGTTCTCTGTAAATACTAGAAAGTCATATAAGAGTGTTTCACTTGGCTCTACGCGGAGCGTCAGTTCAATCATCTCGTTTCCCTTCTGAGAGATACTGTCCACCGCGCCTATTACTTCTACCACATAATCTCCGGCTTCAACGAAGGTGGGACGAAGATCTGATGATTTATACGTGGGCATTTGTTGACTCCTTGTTAATAGGTGGACGGGCGGTAACCGCTCGGAGATAAAATGTGCCTCGGCCACGTCGTACAACTTCTTCTGGAAATGCTCTCTCCTTGGACATCTTCGCTTCCCAAATCGTCCGGAATTTTTTGGCTGAAAGATTGCCATACGCTGCCAAAACAGCACCGAATCCGAGGGCTTGAATATGACGTCCAACCTCGTCATGGTTGATAAATTCAGCTCCTCGCCGAGTCGCCAACTTCCATCCTGGAATCTCTCGTCCGGACTGGATTCGTTCTTCTGCTACTTCTTCAGCTTTCTTGCGGAAGTCATCCAAAATTGCACAAGCAGTCAAAAAGCCGCCCAATTTTTGATCGTTTGTAAGGACTGCGTTGAAATCAAAATCTGTGCTGGACACCATTAATGCCGCTCCCGCCGCCCTCAGACGAGGAGGGCATGTCTCCGCCTTTGCACACCAAATGCAGTATTCGCAAGGTTGAGGCGTTTTTTCGGAAGAATGATAATGTCCAATAACCCCGTCGATGATCTCCTTAGCTTCCTGATAAGTAAACTGACTGGTAATTAACTCCTGCTGATCACAGAATAAAACGTATGCTGTCCACTCTTGGGCAAAATACTTTTCCATGAGCCCAAGTGCATATGCAGCCATCTGCTCATAATAGTTTCGCTTCCGACCTGTCTTTAGATCAGCAAAGGCGAGTTTATCCTTAATCAGGGCATCTACTGTACCGGGCTGTTCAAAGCCAGGTATGACTACAGAGCATTCCCTTTCCTTGGAAAGAATCTGCGAACCACCGGCCAGCACACGTAATAAAGTAACCGCCCACTCGACTACTGAAATATCCTCATCGGTTATTGTATAAAATATCTCACTTTGATAGGGTTGCCCCGCAAGACGAGCACGAAACAAAGCATCCAAAGCAGAGCCTCGAATTGCAGCCTCGTTTACTTTCAGAGAAGCCTCATAACAGGGACAAACCGCCAGCTTAGGTAAATTTGAAGGCCGAAGAGTCATTTGGGCAGATCGTCTGTTTGAAATTCCGTGACCGTCTGCAAAAACATCTCCGGTTGAGCTAATATCCTTGCAACATAGTCCGGAGCAATATCGCTCCAGGTCCCGTCCCCCTTGAGTTGATTTCGCGATATTAGGAATTCCCTAACCTGAGATTCCCGCCCCTTGAACAACTCAGCAAGACGATCCGTCGCGCTGTTATCAAGCGCTTCCTGCTGTACAGGAATGGGAGATAGAGGCTCACTTGCAAAAATATGAGCAATGGATATAAACCGAAATGGTAACGCCTCTGACAACCCATGCCGGTTTTTTCCATCAAATGCAGCCGTGTGCGTTGTGAAAAGTCGTCGCTCTCGACCGCCAGTTCCATGCTTTTTCCCACATTCATTTTGCGTAACCCGCGTGACGTAATTCCCAAACAGAATGAGATCCACCCATTCTTTTAGGAGCGGTGCAACCCGCTTAGTGAGCTTTAATTCATAACGATCATAACCGCTCGCTTGATCAGGTGCCTCAAACTTTACAACCGTACTATGCGCCAGGAAGACAATGTGTACGCCACGGGCAATCACGGATTCCAAAGATAGAAGAAAGGCCGCGAACGACTCCGCCAACACCACATAGCCTTTTCCATAACCGAAATCCTCTATGGAATTCTTATTTGATTTTCGACAGATGTGTTCAACAAGGCGCTGTTCCAACCAATCGGCAGTGTCAATTACCAACGTCCGAAAATCATGAGCTTTGGTTACTAAGTCTCCAACAGACCTAGTAATGTTGTCCCATGTATTAATTTCCGAAAACCTTGTAACATCGAGATGGTGAGTCCCTCGTTCTATATCCAGAAAGATAGGTTGGGGAAACTGGGAAGCTAAAAACGACTTTCCAATACCTTCCGGACCATAGATCAACGCCTTCTGAGACCGCTGAACCTTACCCCGTTCTATATTAATAGTATTATTCATATTGATTATTTTGTTGTGAAAACTGGTTGGTACCGACCCGCGACAGATCCTCCATAAGATGTGGCCACCAAAATCGGATACCTCGATTCCCCGCAATACGAAGAAATCGGACCTGCTTTTTTCGACGCATCCACCGAACGGCATCCACTGTTGTGGATAACCGTTGCGCCACTTCTCGCTCAGTAAGAAGCGGCGAGAAGTTGTGGGAACCTGTGGATACTGGCGCAACCATGCCCCGTTCAGCGTGTCAACCTCACAACTTGGAAATACTATAGAACGCTAATTTCACCTAACATTATAAATAAACTTATATTATTATAATATATAACTGCAATTAAAAGCTTGTATAATTTTACAAAGTGATACAAAGACAGCTTAAATACAGAATCAAATGGCCATAATATATCTTTTATAAAATTAACAAATATTTGCATATGTATTAATTAATAATAATTGCTATGTGATTTATACTAATTTAGCGATCAACTCAGTGCATTGATGCTACCGGTTGCATTTCAGGGGGGTAAAAAATTTCTGGAAATAATGCTATAGGGACGCTAGAGAACAACAACTTATGCAAATGAATCCAGAGCAGCGGATGAAACCGGAGGGAATATCTGATCCCATCAAGCCTGTTTCGGATGATTTGCTTTTTCCAGGACGCGTAATAGCGATGTATCGAAAGAGACATTTTCACGCGATCTGATCAGACGGACTTTCCCGCCAAAAATGCAGAAGGCGTCTTCTTCCACAACTTTTTGAAAAACACATGCAAATCCTTGACGAAATTGAAGAATTCTTTGTTCAGCAACCGAATTGGATACGTGATGCGTATGCCGCGTTGCGGAATGGCGTAACAATCGATGATAGTATTATCGAACGTCTCACCCAACAGTGTATCGAAAATACCACTTCAGCTACCGAAAGAAATGATCCGAGCGTAGTTTCTAGCGTTCAACCGCATTCGACACAAACAGTAGAGACTCCAGTAAATTTGGTAGCTATTCAAAACGTGCAGCAAATCGATAGACTGGCTCCCAATCAAACTCTCAAATTTGAGCTACAAGGGCTGACAGTTGTTTACGGCGAGAATGGCTCTGGAAAAACGGGATACGGCAGAATCTTGCGACAAGTTTGTTCAGCAAGAGGTACAGTCCAGACTTTACAAGGTAATGTTTTTTCAGGTGATCAAAGTCCCGGAAGCGCGGAAATCGTATATCTCGACGGTGAATCAAAACACTCAAGAATTATTGGAGAAACCAGAGAAGTTGAATCAAAACATGATCCCCTTAGAAAGTTCAGCATCTTTGATAGCTGGGCGGCACAGAGCATCCTCACTGAGGAAAATGTCACTGCCTTTAGACCGTTTGGTCTCGATTTGCTTGATCGTGTCGCCGACGTAATGGACAAAGTCAAGGCACGCCTGCAGCAGAAACTAACTGAAAATACCGCATCTTTTATTCGGGTCGAAGACTTTGCTGAAAAAACAAAAGCTGGTAGATTAGTTCGCAATCTCAAAGACCCTTCTATACGAAAGAGCCTGGATAGCATACTTACAGGTTTGACTGACAGCGAAAAGGAGTGCCAGACGAAGCTCCGCGAGAGGATAAATCAGGCAAAAGCAAATGATCCAAAAAAGGCGGCTCAAGCACTATATGCCACGGCAAGTCGATATGATCGACTTGCCAAGCGCGTAAAATCCACCTGTGCTGCTTTCAGCAATGAACATCTCAAAGAGTTAGTAGGGCTACGCGACGAGACAAGTAAAGCTAAGGCGGCCGCCGAGTTCGCACGAGATAGCCTTTTAGACAACAAAAAACTTGCTGGAATAGGAACAGAGACGTGGCTACGGTTCTGGAATGCAGCGCGGGAATACGGAAACATCGCCAGAGGCTCATCAAAAAGTTGGATCAATGAAGGAGATCTCTGTGTACTCTGTGAACAGCCTCTAAATTCAGACGCGGCTACTCGGATGCAAACTCTTGACAATTTTGTGCAAGGAAAACTGGAAGCTGAGTCAAATCACTTACAAGAAAAGCTGCGATCATTCGAGGAAAGCTTAAAGAAAATACCAATCAATGAAGAGGATGATCCCGTACTCTTGCAAGAACTTGATGCACATGACAGCAAGATTAAAGAATTCTTTGAAAGAACATTATTGCGGGTAACACAACGAGCCCAGCGCGTTCGTCTGTCCGAACCTTTGATTGAATCCGACATCGACAATTTTCTCCTTTTGGAAGGTATGCCGCTTCGAGCGCAATTTTTGCTCGATGGCTTGCGTGAGAAAGCAGATGAGTTCGAAAAAATGGCGAATCCCGCCCAGTTTGCTGCCCTTGAAGACGAACTTCTGGAATTGGATAATCGGGAAAAATTAGTGGACCAGGCAGCAAATATTAAAAAGGAAGTAAAACGGTTGGATCATTGTGCCGCTCTTATATGCGCGATTCAAATGACTCTCACAAACAAGCTCAGTATAAAAAGTAAGGACCTGACCAGGAAACATGTCTCTGTGGCGCTTTATGAGCGTTTCCAGAAGGAAGTAGCTGATCTTGGCTTGCACCAGCTTAAGGTAGAACTACGTTCAACCAAAGCAGAGAAAGGAAAATTACTTCATAAGATCGTTTTTGTCGACAATCTACAGGCACAGCTTCGTGATACCCTTTCCGAAGGAGAATTTAGGTGCCTTGCTTTGGCGGCTTTTCTTGCCGAAATCGGAGGAACACCCTCTGGAGTTCTATTTGATGACCCGGTTTCATCATTAGATCACGTTTGGCGCAAAAAAATCGTCAAGCGCGTGACGGAAGAAGCTGAGGCCCGTCAAGTGATAGTTTTCACACATGATATTGCGTTCTATTGGCGCTTAAAGCAAGAAGCGAAATTAAGCGGTATAAAGTTTACTGAAAACTGCATGATACGCCATGGCGACCAGGCGGGATATTGCTCGGCTGACCCTCCATGGGGAGGTTTGGCCATCACAGAAAGAATCAAGAAGCTAAAAGCCGATTTAGAATCATTAAAAGAACAGCATAATTATAATAAACGATTCGAGGACGATATCCGTAAGTGGTATGGGTGTTTTCGAGAAACTATTGAACGCGCCATTGAGGAGCGCTTATTTAATGGTGCGATTCAGAGAGGCAGTCCCAAGGTCGAAACACAACGTCTTAGAGTGGTCTTATTGAGGATTCGTCCCAATGAAATGGATTTTAACATTATAAATAGGCTCATGACCTATTGTTCGGAGGACATGCACGGGCACGACTGCCCGGTCGACTTCCACGGGGTAACTCCTAGTCTCGAAGATATGCAAGTTGACCTTCAGACGCTTACTAATTGGGTTGCCCATATACAAAAAAGAATGGAGACAGATCAAAAATCAGGCAGCCAATTATTACTTGGCAGCGAAACTGTGAAAATTTCTGCATTAAATAACGCATCGGGTTGCACATAGTTGCCATAGAACCTTACTTTTTACAAAATACGCACTCCTGTGAAAGTTTTGCAGCTTACTGGAGGAGAGGTTGAAAGAATCGTCATTAGAGATTCATCTTGCATAAACAATCACTTCCGTAAGTGGTAAACCGTAGAGATGAGCCGTATCATAGAGGGCTCTCGTTGAGAAACTATGGCGACCGAATGGATCTAAATGACTAGCGGGTTGCCTCTGAATACGGACTAAACTAGCGGTGCCAATTGATATCGCCATCTGAACACGGGCACCCATGACAGATGAGCCGTCTTCGTTTCCAGAAGCTAGAGGAAATTGCATCAGCAGGTCCCCATCATCGTTGAGGCATAACAAGAAAGCGTCGCGTCCAAGAGTCTCAAATGCCAGCTTTCTCCAAAAATTCAAACCCAAGTGGGCAATGTTAGTTTCCATAAGGTCTCCGCTGGGCCGGTGCCGAGACAATAATCGCCTCTAAAACGATTCCCGTTTGTCACGGACATCGAATCCCTGGTTAAATCGATAATTTTGTACCTGCTGGTTGGCATCATCCCTTGGCGACGAAGCTCTGTCCTCGTTTCCCAATGCCATCATTCAGGTTCGAAATAAATCTACCACGGAATAACATAATGTCCACAAAAGTTATTAAAAAATTAAAGCATTCTGGCGACTGGATTGCACAAACGGAAGCTGCTCGGCTACGTAAGGTCAGTCCCGCTGCCATTTCGCTCCTTTTACGTCGAGAGCGATTAAGAAGCAAAGTAGTCAACGGGCGAAAAATGGTTAATCGCGAAGATGTCATCACCTTTGAATCAGGTGTCGGAGGGCGTCCGAGTAAAAACGTCATGCAGGCTGCCGTTGCTTCCGTAAACCGTGATGAATGGATTACTCAAAAGGAAGCCGCTCAATTGAGGGGAACGACAATTCACGCAATCAAATGGGCAATCAACAATGGACGCATCCGAACCTTAAAGAAAGAAGGTGTGCTATTTGTGATGAAGAAGGATGTCTTAAATTACAAGCCACGAATTGATTTCCATCCTGAATCCGGTCCACAAAGCGCTTTACCTCGCGGGGCAAATCCAGAGGAATGGATTACAGTAGCGGAAGCAGCGCGGATTCGGGAAGTCAGCGAGTCAATGATTACCACACATGCCACCCAAAAACGGGTTCGAAGCATCAAGACGGGTGATACCCGGCTCATTTACCGAGAAGACATCGTGAATTTTAAACGGAAACCCAGAACATCCCGATCGAAGAAAAAGTAAGCGGATTTCTTACGATTTCTAGCCGGTTCAACTGTACCCAAAAATGTACCCGCATGTAGGTAATGGATGACTACCTAGAGCATTTTTCATTTAACTATTTACATGCCTTGCGGCTCTTTTTCCGCCAGGCTTTGTTGCAACAATTGGTCCGTATCTACGGATATGGCCCAATTGTTGCGTCTCGCCTGACAAAAAAATTTCTCGCAACTCATGTAAACATTTAAATGAAAAATGCTCTAGAACGGTTTGATAGCTATTGATTATTCTTTTGAGCGTGTTACCTTCCCTTTGAAATTCGTAGGAATTCGAGTGACTTCGTCAGTTTCCTTTAGAAGCGAAAATTGCAAACAAACCTCTTTTTGAGCTACAATTTACGCTCCGATGTCAGCATTGAGCTGCCTGATCAGCGCGCCTTCTGTTCCAAGAAGTATCTTCCTCCATTCTGATGAGGCAGACAATGGCCGCTCCGAACGACAGCATTGCAAAAATAGTGAAAACGACGAGGCCGATGGTAAAGGGATCTCTCTTGAGGCTTTTGGGAACCGGAGAGGAAGAAACATAGGAAGATGGGCGTACGCTGCTTGAGGCGGACAGACTGAATACAGGGTCTTCCATATGGAAAAATGTCGTGAATTATCCATTTAGCATGTGGAGGTCCTTTCCACTAGATCGAAAAATTGCTGAAAAATATAGCCGCCATCATGAGGACCCGGTGATGCCTCGGGATGATATTGGACGCTGAAAACCGGGTACTCCTTGTGACACAGCCCAGCGACTGTTCCATCGTTTAAGTTAACATGGGTGACTTCGACGTTACTCGGCAAAGAATCGGGAGCAACAGCAAAACCGTGATTTTGTGAGGTGATTGAAATTTTGCCAGCTCGGAGATCCTTGACGGGTTGGTTGGCGCCGTGATGACCAAATTTCAGTTTAAACGTATTTCCGCCAAAAGCACGACCGAGAATTTGATGGCCGAGACAGATCCCAAAAATTGGTACCCGGGAGGCAAGCGTCCGGACATTGTCGACAACATAATCCAGGGCAGCGGGATCTCCGGGACCGTTCGAAAGAAATACCCCTTTGGGATTGGTATCGAGAACTTCCTCAGCCGAGGTTCCGGCAGGGACAACTCGCACTTTAAAGCCAGACCGGCGTAAGGATCGCAGGATATTGCGCTTCATTCCAAGGTCATAAGCAACGATGGGGTATTTTGCTTCGGAGAGTGGCAAAAAAGCTTCCCCTCGATCATTGACCTCCATTTTTATGGCAGGATTTACCGGAGCCCAGGCTTGGCTTTGTGTGCCCTCCGGGTCCCAGTCATACGGAGCAGGGGGTGTTACCTCACGGACAAAGTCAACTCCTTCCACGCCTTCGCAGTTTCTAGCAAGAGCGATTACTTGAGCTTCGTCTTCTATTTCGGTGGTGAGGCAGGCCTTCATTGCACCACGAATCCGGAGATGTCGCGTTAAGGCGCGTGTGTCGATTCCAGAGATGCCCGGGATAGCGTATTGGGTCAGATATTCGTGCAAACTGCTCTCGGCTCTCCAATTGCTGACAATGGGACTGAGCTCTTCGATGACAAATCCACGAACATTGGGACGGTCACTTTCAACATCCAGTGAATTCACACCGTAGTTTCCGATTTCGGGATACGTCATGGCAACAATCTGACCGCGGTACGATGGATCGGTCAAAATCTCCTGGTATCCTGTCATCGCCGTATTAAAGCAAATCTCTCCGGTCGATGTGCCGATGTGGCCAAATGCCTCTCCACGGAATAACCGTCCATCTTCCAATGCTAAAATTGCCTTTTGCACGGATTTGTCGATGTGAGTTAGCCTTCCTTCACCGAAGTTTCGGGTTTTTCCCACTCGAAATTGTACTCAAAAATTTGCCCATAGATCTTAATCTTACAATGAGCGAGGGAAGTATCAATTATTGTTATTGGGCACAAGGTCTCATTGCGATCGAGCCAGCCTGTCTTTATCTGTTTTTTTTGGAAAAAATTTTTCCACTAAATAAAAAACCATGGGTATTAAAAAGATAGCTAACAATGTGGATGCGAGCATGCCGCCAATGACGGTGGTGCCAAGAGATTGACGGGCGACGGAACCCGAGCCGCTTGCGTGCCAGAGTGGAATACAGCCAAAAACAAACGCAAAAGCAGTCATCAAAATCGGACGCAATCGAAGCTTGGCGCCAGCTAGGGCCGCATCAACCAATGGTCGCCCCTTTTCATATTCTTTCTTTGCAAATTCGACGATCAGAATGGCATTCTTTGCAGCGAGGCCAATGAGCATGACAAGTCCGATTTGGGCATAGAGGTCATTTTCCTTGTTACGCAGAAAGAGTGTAAAAAGCGCACCAAAAACAGCAATAGGGGTACAAAGAAGAACGCTGAAGGGCAGGGACCAGCTTTCGTATTGAGCAGCTAAAATCAGGAAGACGAAAAGGAGTGAAAGCGCGAAAATCACCACAGGTGAGACTCCCTGCTGTGACTCTTGTTGAGAGCGAGACATGCCAATATAGTCGTAACCCATTCCCGCTGGCATCGTTTCCGCATAAACTTGCTCCAGAGCACGCATCACCTGCGTCGTGCTATAGCCAGGTCGAGGATTGACAATAAATTGTGAGCACCGAAAAAGATTATACCGCATAGTAAATTCGGGTCCGGAAGACTTCCGGACTTGGACGATCGTAGAAAGTGGCACCGGATCGCCTGAAGAATTGCGGACATAGAATTGATTCAGAAAATCCGGATTTGTCCGGTAATCTCCCACCGCCTGAACATATACCTGCCACTGTAGACCAAACCGGTTAAAAAAATTAACAAAATACCCGCCAAGGAAGGTTTGCATTGTCTTATACACGTCACTGAGATTCACGTTCTGTTTCATGACCTTATCTTGATGAACATCCATATAAATTTGAGGGACATCCCAGATGGCTGTGGTCATAATGCGAGCGATTTCCGGACGATGAGCAGCGGCCGCGATGAATTTTTGCGTATTTGCGGCAATAAATTTAATGTCGTTTCCGGCGCGATCTTCGAGAACAAATCCGACACCACCTGAAGTTCCAATTCCTGGAATAGCAGGCGGTGGAAATGCAAATGCGGTTGCTCCGGGTATCTGGGAAAGCCTTTGATTGAGCACGAATATCAGACCGCGCGCCTGTTCCCGAGGCGATTTGCGTTTTGACCAGTCCTTCAGCGTAATAAAGAAAAATGCGTTGTACGTCGTATTTACGGTGCTTAATAAATTAAAGCCTACAACTGTGGTGACGTGCGCTACACCGGGCGTTTCGGCAATAATTTTTTCCATCTGCTTGGCAATTTGATCTGTGCGCTGAAGCGACGAAGCATTGGGTAATTGAAGCGATGCATATAAATACCCTTGATCTTCCTCCGAGATGAAGGCCGTGGGAATTTTTTTTCCAAAGCCGACTACTCCAAGAGTCAGTGCAAGCATCAGAAAGATTCCCACCACGCTCTTACGAATAAGATAATGGCAGGTGTTACTATACTGTTCTGTTGCGGATTTAAACACCTTGTTAAAACGTTCAAAAAACCAGGCTAAGGGACCACGCATTTTTGTGCGGGGACGAAGAAGCAGAGCGCCCAGTGCGGGACTCAGTGTCAAAGCGTTAAAAGCCGAGAGGAGAATCGAAATCGCAATAGTAAGAGCAAATTGCTGATACATACGTCCGGTGATTCCCGGAATAAATGCGGTGGGAATAAAAACAGCCGCAAGAATCAGAGCAATTGCAACGACAGGAGCCCCCACGTCCTTCATAGCTTGGAGAGCGGCATCACGAGGATTGAGGCCGTCTTCAATATGACGCTCTATGGCCTCCACAACTATAATAGCGTCATCCACTATCAAGCCAATGGCAAGAACCATTCCGAAGAGCGAGAGCGTATTTACCGAAAATCCAAATATCGGAAACAATGCAAATGTGCCAATGAGCGAAACGGGAACCGCACAGAGCGGGATGAGAGTTGCTCGGAAGCCTTGGAGAAAAATAAAGACCACGATCATCACTAACACTAGTGCTTCACAGAGTGTTTTAACGATCTCCTTCATTCCATTGGTGACAGCGAGAGTTGTATCTAGCGCTACAGCGTACTTCAGGTCGGGCGGGAATTGCTTACTGAGTTTTCCCATTAATTTTTTGGCATCTCGCATTGCTTGGACGGCATTAGAACCCGGTTCCTGATAAACAGCGATGATGGCGGCATCAGCCGAGTCAAAGCGACCTCGTACAACATAAGCTTGGCCACCGAGTTCGACATCCGCCACATCACGGACTCGGACAAACGAGCCATCCGGATTTGCTCGAATAATAATATCTTTAAATTCCTCGACTGTAACCAGCCGCCCTTGTGTGTGTACCGTATAAGTAAATTGTTGACCGGCTGGGATGGGTTCGGCACCAATTTTTCCAGCGGGATTAATGGTATTTTGAACAGAAACCGCATTGAGAACCTCGGTAGCAGTGATATTCAGCTTTGCCAGTAAATCGGGCTTTACCCAAATCCGCATAGCATACTGGCCGGAACCAAAGATATTCACGTTCCCAATTCCATCCACACGCGTGAGCGGATTTTTCAGATTGATGTAGCCGTAATTCGCAAGGAACATGGAATCGTACGTCCCCTGGGGAGAAGAAAGTATAAAAATACCCAAAGGAGCAATTGCGGCTGTGTTCACCTGGACGCCAAACCTCTGAACCGTGTCAGGAAGCTGCGAAAATGCTTGGGTCTGCCGCATCTGTGCTAAAATTTGATCGATGCTCGGTACGGTGCCCGTTTGGAAAATGACGTTCAGCGTCATGTTTCCACTATTGGTATTAATGGAATACATGTAATCCATGCCATAGACACCTGTCATTTGCTGTTCGATAGGCGTGGCTACAGACTGCTCAACTGACAATGAATCCGCGCCAGTAAAGAGTGTTTGAATCTGGATTTGAGGTGGAACAATGTTGGGAAATTGGGAAATCGGCAGTCCAAAGAGTGTTACGAGACCTAGGAGGACCGTTAATATCGCAATCACCATTGCCACAATGGGACGGTTTATAAAAAATCGAGACATGGCTAGGGGGAGGGCGAACCTCGTTTCAAAATGCTCAATGCTCTAATGTTGGGAAGGCGTAAAAAAGGGACGTGGAGTTTCGGCCGGTGAAGCCGTAGGCAGCGGATACGGGGAAGGCACGACCTTCACATTGGGCTGGATTTGCTGCGGGCCGCTAACAACAATAGTCTCTCCCGGCTGTAAGCCACGAGTAATCACCCACCAAAGTCCATAGGTGGACCCTACTTCGACAGTACGAGTCGTGATAGTGTTGTCCGGATTGAGGAGCGCCAACTGATAAGTTCCTTGGATTTGAGTCACAGCAGCTTGAGGGACCACGATAGCTTTTTTAAGATCTGCAACGCGTGCTTCCACCATGGCATATTGGCCAGGACGAAGAATATGGTTGGGATTAGGAAAAATGCCGGTAATTTGAATAGTACCAGTATTAGGATCTACTTGGCGGTTAGCAAAGTCAAACTTACCCTTGTAAGGATAAATTTCTCCATTAGCTAAGATCAGTTGAAATAACGGCGGCCGTTTCTCTGTCGGTAGCGCCGCATAAGCATTGATATGAGCCGATGCCTGGAGGTATTCCTGTTCACTAATAGGAAAGACGACTTTAATAGGATCTACTTGAGACATTTTAGTGAGGACTACATTTGACCCGGAACCAACAAGCGCTCCGATTTGGGCCTGAGCAATGCCAACAATGCCATCGAAGGGTGCGACGAGGGTACAAAATTGAAGGTTCAGCTGAGCCGAATCGACATTCGCCTTTGCGGCCGAGGCAGTCGCAACAGTTGCTTGTGCAGCTTGATAAGAGGTATCATACTGCTGCTGGCTGATCACATTATTCTTTACCAGTTGGGTTTGCCGGTGAAGGGTAATTTCTGCGAGTTGAGCATGGGCATATGCTTGAGCGTATTGGGCTTTGGCTTGTTCCAGCGTTGCCTCAAAAGGTCGGGGGTCAATTTGAAAAAGAACGGTGCCTGCTTTTACAAAAGAGCCCTCGATGTAGTTTTGCTGGACAAGATAACCGGTCACCCGAGCAAGAATGTCTGCATTTTGATAACCGTTTGTCGTTCCCACCCATTGTTTGGACACGGGCACGTCCATCGTTGTGGCCTTGATGACTTGGACGGTGGCTGGAGGTGGCGAGGGAGGTTTTGAAGCAAAGAGCAGTTTTAGGCGGTCACAAGCGGTCAACAGACAAGCCGCGATCACACAAATCGCCGTAACTCTGAGAGGAGGAAGCACGTTGTAGCAACTTATCCAACAATACTTACAAAAACCAGGCAGTCAATAAGAGCATGGGGGAGGATCGTCTTCCGCTGGAGCAGTATCAGGACGGCGATGTGTGTGGTGAGCGTGTAGTCAAGACGCTGGAAAAGTCTTTTGCAAGGTTGCAGCGCACGAGTGCCGCCAGCAATTGCGGGAATTTTTTTGGAGGAACCAGTTTTTTTAGAGCTTGGGCGTCTGTTGGAAGACCCAGCTTGCTGGCCGCTTTTAAAGCAAGTTTGTCCACAAATGGGGTATGTTCTTTCCAAACCGCTTGAATTTCGCGAAAAAAGATGCTTGCGCCAACTTCTCCGATACCTTTGCACTCCATAATTAAGTTGCGTTCACGGCGAGGATTGTATTTTGCCGCCAGGCGAAGTTTTCGGAGATCTCCTTGATAACGATCCAAAAGGAATCGTGCGATCTCAGCGAGTCGACGGGAGGTTTTTTCGTCGAAGCGGGCATATCCTGAACGATTCAGCACCCTGGTGCGTTCTTTCCACGTCGATTTAACCATTTTTTGTGCGGTCGTCCAATGATGATGGAATAACGCCTTAGTTGCGGATAGGGCCGATTTATTGCCAATCGGAGCAGAAAAAAGTAATGTTGCACAAAGCCAACGAAACAACGCGGAAGGGGTGTTGCTTTCCAATTTGATACCCAATTCCTCAGAAAATGTGTATCCATACTTCCTGAGCAGCACTTGGACTATTCGGTCAGTACGCTGTTTCATCTCATAGGGAGGATCGCAAATGAGGCCGCATTCGGTCGTGGTCGTTTCTCTCTAACTTTGTCAGACATTACCCTGACTCTGACTAACTTACTTACAAAACATTTGCAGTGACGTGTGTCACAGAATTCTATAGGGTGGTTCGATGTTGGCGCGACCCAAAATGGATGTGCAGTTAGAGGATTTTGTCCTGTATTTCATTCGGGCATACCGATTTATGTTATCGGCACGAGTGCTCGAGGACAAATTGGCGAGTCTGTATCGGGCAGGATTGATTAAGGGCGGGGTGTTCCTTGGGAAGGGTCAGGAAGCCTTTAGTGTGTCCCTTGGCATTCATTTAAAAAAGGGAGACATTTATGCTCCTTTGATCCGTGATCAAGCTGGCCGTATAGCTTTTGGGGATACTATTCTGGATACCTTGAGGACCTATCTTGGTTCTCAACTGGGTCCCATGAAAGGCAGAGATGGCAATATTCACCGCGGTCTGCCTCGCGAAGGTTATTACGCTATGATTAGCCACCTTGGTGCTATGATCCCAGTGGTGGTCGGGGGCCTTATAGCCCGGCGCTTCAGGGGTGAAACCAGTGTGGTCGGGGGCACTTGTATCGGAGATGGAGGCACTTCAACAGGTGCGTTTCACGAGGGATTGAATGCAGCCGCCGTAGAGAAGGTTCCGTTGGTGTTGTTGGTGGCTAACAATCAATATGCTTATTCAACGCCAACTACCCGACAATTTGCATGTAATAATTTGATCGATAAAGCGATAGGTTATGGAGTGAGCGGTTATGAAGTGGATGGCACAGACTTGGAAGCGTGCCTTCAAGTCGTGGGGAAAGCGGTCCATGAGGCTCGGAGGGGGGGGGGACCTCAGATGGTGGTTGCTTCTTTGCTTCGTTTAGTAGGGCATGGAGAGCACGATGATTCCAGTTATGTGGATCCTGCTCATCACGAGCAGCCTTATGGGCGTGATTGCTTACGTCGAGCTGAGCAGACCATCATAGCGCGCTCCTGGGCTTCGCAGGCAGATTTGAAAGACTGGCGAGGAGCTATTTCTGACGAAGTGGATGTTGCTGTTGCCAGGGTTCTACGTGAACCGACGCCGAATCCGGCGGAAGAGAATTGGAGTGCGTTGTCTCAGCCGTAGCCCGATTTTTCAGAAGAATGAGCGTTACATATTTGGAAGCAATCCGCGAAGCGCAAGCCCACGCATTGGCGACTGACCCTAGGGTGTTTTTGTACGGGCAAGATATTGGAAAATTCGGTGGAGCTTTTAAGGCTACCAAACATCTGGCTGAAAAATTTCCCGTTCGGGTGCTGGATGCTCCAATCAGTGAAGATGCCATTGTAGGGATCGCCATTGGGGCCGCTATTGAAGGGATGCGCCCCGTTGTGGAAATGCAATTCGCAGATTTTTCTACATGCGGATTTAATCAGATCGTGAATCAAGCGGCCACGCTTTTCTATCGCACGTCGGTGCCTTGTCCTATCGTTGTGCGTCTTCCCTCGGGGGGGACAGCTGGTGCCGGCCCGTTTCACAGCCAAAGCATGGAGGCCATTTATGCCCATTATCCCGGCCTGATTGTGATGACACCGGCTACGGTGGAGGATGCTTATAGTATGCTACTGGAGGCGATTGCCATCGACGATCCGGTAATTTTTTGTGAGCATAAATTTTTATATAACCATTTGAAAGCGGAATCGCTGCCCAAAGAAGCGATGCCAGCACGAAAAGCTCGCCTGGCGAGACAGGGACGGGATGCAACGGTAGTGACTTATAGCGCTATGCTGCACGAGTCTCTTGCCGCTGCGGAAGAGCTTGTTGCGGATGGCTATGAAATTGAAGTCGTGGATTTGCGTTGCGTTAAGCCGCTCGACACAGATGCGATCTTGGCTTCGGTTGCACGCACGGGCCGTTTGCTCTGTGTCGGTGAAGCATGGCCTTGGGGAGGGGTGTCCGCGGAAATCCTTGCGCGCGTGGCATCGGAGGGATACGGCCTTTTGGATGCGCCACCCCAAAGGTTGAATGCGAAGGAAACTCCCGTGCCGTTCCATCCCGATCTCTGGTCCTCCCATCGCCCTACCGCTCTTGCTATCACCTCCACTCTCCGGCGTTTATTGGAATTTTAACGCGTTTTACTAAGTCATGTTACGCAAAAAAACCTTGTTGGTGAGAATAGTCTTTTTTGCTCCCAGAGCTCCTAAAAGTACGTAACGTCGTTACTATGCCTCATCAAGTCCCTATTATCATGCCGCAGCTCGGCGAGTCCATTGCCGAGGCCACTATCGTCAATATCCTTCACAAAGAAGGATCTCATGTGGAAGCGGACTGTAATCTCATGGAGGTGGAGACTCACAAGGCGGTGATGGAAGTTACGGCTCAGTGTAGCGGAAAAGTCACGGGCCTTGTTGCGCAAGCGGGTCAAAGTTATCCTGTCGGAGCTATTTTGGGCTATATTGAAGTTTCAGAAGCGGAGGCTCAGCGACTTGGCCTTCAAAAGGAGCCACTTCCTGCGCGGGCGAGGTCAAATCATGCGATATCCGTTGCATCGGAGACCCTGACTGCTCCGGCCGGAAGGGTACGTCCCACGGTAAAGGGACTTCCTGTACCAGCCCATGCCGACGGGGCTAGTTACCTTTCTCCACGAATGAAGGCGCGAATGGCTGAATTGGGCCTTCATGCGGCGGATCTTGCGGGGATTGCAGGCAGTGGTGCAGGTGGTCGTGTTACTATTGAGGACCTGGAACGGTTTCTCACCGATCTTGAACGCAATCAAATAACGCCTGCATCGACTATGCGTGTTGCAGTGGCGGATGCGATGCGCCGAAGTTGGACCCGTCCTCTCGCAACAGTGGTGCTTCCAGTCAATATGGACCCGCTGTTGACGCATCGTAAAAAACAGCAACATAAGCCGGGGACCGCATTATATGCGTTGCGTGCACTTGCTTTGGCACTCAGCGGAAATAGCGCTGCTAGCGGCCGCCTCATTGGGGATCGTATCGTCCATCCCCGTTCTATCGATATAGGCTTTGCGGTGGAAGCTGAGGACGGTGTCCTGGTTCCCGTAATTCGAAATGCTGACCAATATCAATTAAAGGATCTCGTCGAACGCTACAATCGACTGGTTCATCTCGCGCGGCAGCGGAAATTGCCGGCTCAAGAAACCAGCGGATCCATCGCGACAGTTACTAATTACGGTGTCTTTGGGCTCACTTTGGCGACTCCTATTCCACTTCCCGAACAAACTTTGCTTCTTGGGATGGGAGCGGGCCAAATCAGACCCCACTGGAAGAGCGAAACTCGGGAATGGTTGCCCGTTACCATTTCTGAATTTACTCTCAGCTTTGATCACCGGGTGCTGGATGGGGGGGCTGCCGGGCGGCTCCTCAAACAAATTGAACAACTTCTCTTGGAGCCAGAAAAAATTTAACGAGCTTCGCGTGCTTCGCCCGTTTCTTTTAGAAGCCGGTGGCAATAAATAATGTCGTTTTTGACCTACAAACTTGTAGTTCAAAAAGGGCATTATTTGCCATTGTTGGCTTCTAAAAGAAACGGGCGAAGCACGTCCATGGGCAATCCCACGACGTTTGAAAAGGACCCTTCCATGCTGGCTATAATACGCTCACCCCCTTCTTGGGCAGCATAGGCCCCGGCTTTGTCATAAGGATGGATGGTATCGAGATAGGATCGAATGCCGGGTAATTCCAGGGGATGAAAAAGCACGCGTGTGATCTCGAAAAACTCGGTTTGAGGACTGCCCAGTGAATTTCTCAACAAACAGATACCAGTGATGACCTCGTGCCAACGGCCGGCAAGTCGGGTTAACATGCTTTCGGCTTCCATTCGGTCTTTCGGTTTGCCAAAAATTTCGTTATTCAGACAGACTACCGTGTCAGCCCCTAATATGATTTCTTCCTTATGCGGCAGCCGAGTTTGGTATATTGTTTGAGCTTTGAGCCGAGCATTAGCCACTGCCAAGGCGCTCGGTCCATCCGGGTGGCTGATCAACTCCGGGGCATGAGAGGGGGAGACGACCACCTCATGGCCTGCTTGCTGAAGGAGCGATTTTCGGCGTGGCGAAGCGGAGGCAAGAATGATACGCATGACCGACTTCGTCGGTTTCTTTCTTTTAGAAGCCGGCAATTGCAAATAAAGTTTTTTTGAACTACAAGTTTCTTTTAGAAGCAAAAATTACAAACAAACATCTTTTTGCGCTACAAGTCTCTCAGGAAGCTGAATGAAATTCGCTGATCAAACAGATTCTGAAGAAATCCCAAAATCTCCGCGGATACTATCCAGCCGCCGCTGCATCCGTCGTGTGGTAGGTCGGCGACTAGCCACTCGGTTTGCTATTCCGACAACAGTGGGAATTAATGCGGCAGCACCCGCACCAATTAATGCGATGGCCGTCCGCACACGAGCGGAACGCCCCATCTTTTCAGCAAGTAGCAGTCCGAGGGCCAACCCCACGGCAGCCTGCGAAGCCGCTACAATGCCGGTGACAGGGAGATTTTCGCCGAATTTAGATAAGGAAAATTGGGACATAGAAACTATCATCAACTTAAGAGTGCTTCCGGTTGTTTTCAATAGAGAATTTGAAAAGGCTTTCGTATGATTTTTTCTGATGCCGCCCTGATTATTGTGGGGCATGGTTCCACGGTAAACCCTGATTCCAGTTTACCGACACACGGCCATGCGGCTGCCATTCGAAAGCGGCAAATCTTTCGCGAAACGGTCTGTTGTTTCTGGAAAGAAGAACCCTCCCTACGAGAAGTGTATAACATGTTGGAATCCAAAGAAATTTACATAGTTCCTAATTTTATTAGCGAAGGATATTTTACCCAGACTATCATTCCGCGCGAACTGGAACTCGACGGCGCCCTCACTCAAAGAAAAGGGCGAACCATTAGATACTGCCCTCCAGTGGGAAGTCATCCAAAGATGACCGAACTTCTTTTACGGCGAGCCGCCGAAGTTGCACCCGGCGTGCCAAGGGAGCAGACCAGCCTGGTCATCGTGGGACATGGTACGGATTTGAATGACAATTCAGCCAAAGCTGTTAAAAAACAGGTCGCTTGCATTCGAGGACTCTATTCCGAGGTGGTTGCAGCTTACATGGAAGACGCCCCACAGGTGTCTGAATGGGACACTTTAACGACCCAGCCCAATGTCGTGGTAGTCCCTTTCTTCATCTCGGACGGTTTGCACAGTTACCAAGATATTCCTGTTTTATTAGGACTACCCTTCGAACCTACCGCTGCAAGTCAGGTCGAGATCTTTAGACGGAACCCTTGCGATTTGCGGGGAAGGAAGTTATTTTATGCAAATGCCATTGGTACTGAACCTGCTATTGCCGAAATCATTCTAGACCAAGTCCGAACATGGAGCCCCGATTGGGCGGCGTAGTTAGTGGATACGAGTGGCACCTACCTTCAGAAGGCGCATTTGAAATTTAAACTAAACTAAATAAACTATAGCATGACCCCTATAAAATGACACATGAGTTGTCCGGGATTTTTTCTTCAGAGTTTGTTTTAACAAGCTGGCCATATCTGTAGATACGGACGGATTGTTAAAACAAAGTCTGGTGGAACACCGAGCCGTGGGAACGGCTGGGGTAGCCTGTCCGGCTTTGCCGGACAGCCCCCTCACAGGGGCGAGACTTGGCGGGAGCCAAGCGAGGCAAAAAGAACGACAAGGCATGGTCATTTTATAGGGGTCATGCTATAAGTTTATGGTAACTATAAACATTCATGAAGCGAAAAACCACCTGTTACTTACCGCACCTCCGAAGATGGCTGACCTCGTAGCAGGTCGTCGATTGCCGAAGTAACCTCATCGACCGTAATGGTATCCATGGCTCCTCCCGGAGCTTTAGGCTGGTAAGGAAGGGGGTAGGGGCCTACGATACGGGAAATGGGGTTTCGGGGTCGCCACTGATACGGGTTGGTCGGACCAAAAAGAGCGACACAAGGCGTCGAGACAGCATCAGCTAAGTGAATGGGCGCGGAGTCCACTCCGCAGAGAATGCGCGCCTTTGAGATCAGCGCGGCAAGTTCTGCGAGATTGAGTCTGCCAGTTAAATCATGCCAAAGTCCTTCATTGGAATGAGCAAGTAGACTACGCAGGCGCAGATGTTCCGACTGAGAAGGGGAACCCGTTAAAAAAATTGGCAGGGAATGGACCTGCCTGATGTGGCGGGTCACTGCCAACCATCGTTCGTTTAACCAGTACTTTTCTGGCCGTAACGTTCCTGGGTGGAACACGGCAAAAGGCGGGGCCACCCCAACACTAGTAAGAAGATGATCCACCAAATCCACAGCTTCCGAAGGAAGTTTGATACTTAAGGGAAGTCCCTCTCGATGAATTCCCAGAGCAGTCAATAGGTCCAGGTGAAAATCCGTAGTGTGGCGCTCGCTAAGAACGGAGTTTACAAATGTGTGGTAAATGGTTTGGCGAAAAGGACGTTTTGCAAATCGGGAATAGGTGACCTTAAAAGGTGAGCGTACGAGAAAAGAGGCGAGGGACGATCGATCGCTGGCATTGAAGTCCAAACAAACATCGTATCGTTCGCGAAGTAGCGTTAGCCATGCACTGATCGTCCCGCGCCGGAGAGGCAGAATGCGGTGGGCAGGAAGGCAGGGAAACAAGGAGGCAAATGCTCCATCAACCGCCAGATGGATTTCAGCGTTTGGGTAGGCATCCTTCAGAGCAGTCAATATTGGCGTGGTGAGCAGAAGATCTCCGATGCGCTTCAGTTGAAGGCAAAGGATTTTCACAGGCGGTCTTGTGAGAGGTTTTGAAAGATCCGATGGGCGATAAAGGAATTTGTTGCATGAGGCGACCTGGAGCAGCTAGTAAGCGAGACTTTCATGTGGTTTCTTTATGATTTAGCCAGATTTGCCTTGATCTGTCGCCTCGTTTTCCTTTCCCCAATCCCATGCGTATAGCTTTGGTTCGCCGTGGTTACTCAGCAACCGGGGGAGCGGAGGCTTATTTGCGTCGTCTGGCCAGCGGATTGGTGGAAGCTGGTATGGAAGTGATTTTTTACGCGTCAAATGATTGGCCGGAGACTGCTTGGGGCTATGGTGAAATGAGGAGGATTCCAACCAAATCGCCCTTGGGCTTTGCTCATCAGCTACAGGGGATGAAAAAAGATGTGGATTGTGTCTTTAGCATGGAACGAATTTTTGAATGCGATGTTTATCGTGCAGGAGATGGGGTGCATCAGGTGTGGCTGCAACGACGCGCACAATTTGAACCCCGATGGCGTCATTGCTTCCGCTTCCTAAATCCAAAGCACAAACAAATTTTAGATTTGGAACGCTGCACCTTCCATCCCGATCACACAAGCGTCGTGATCGCGAACTCTCGAATGGTCCAAGAGGAAATTCTGAAATATTATCAGTTTCCAAAAGAAAGACTCGTTTTAATTCCCAACGGATTCGAAGGGTCCCAACCCTTGTCAGGAGATCGAATGCGGATTCGTCAGCAGTACGGCTTTTCATCCGAAGAAACGGTTGTCCTTTTCACGGGCACGGGCTGGGAGCGCAAAGGACTACGTTTTGCGGTGAATGCGGTCAATGCACTCAAGGGACGCGCAAGGTTGTTAGTAGCAGGGCGTGGATCATCAAAAGCGTATTTTTCTCCGTACGCGGTATTTGCCGGACCGGTTTCTCACATGACTCCGCTTTACGCCGCGGCAGACATTTTCCTGTTGCCCACGCTCTACGATCCCTTTTCCAATGCGTGTTTGGAAGCCCTTTCCGCTGGTCTGCCGGTCATTACAACCGATGCTAATGGTTTTTCCGAGATATTGGAAAATACCGAACTCGGCGACAGCGTGCCAGTTGGTGACGAAAAGGACCTTGCTAAGGCTTTGATGCGGTGGTTGCCTCGTCAAGTGCGGGAAGACACTCAAGAGGTGCGACTGGATGTAGCGAGAAGGTTTTCAATGAAAGAAAACGTTCGCAAGACGTTGGAAGCAATTCATCTTTCTCTTGAGGTACGTAAGGGACTGTTAACAAAGTAGGAGTAGAGACGGGCGGCGCGAGCCGGTTTGGTGGCCCTCGGCCCAGTTTCTCACACGGGTATACAAAGTGGCGTGCAAATGTTGCTCAAGTTCCATGGTTTGAGTTGTCGCTCTTGGCTCCATTTGCTTCAAGCGATCGGCAACCGTCTCATAGTGCTCGGAGTACGCACGGTTCTGTTCGATTTATTTTGTCGTATATCGCTGTTCGTGACACCGGCGGGTCATCCACTTTTTTGGGGGGGGAAGTCCAATTACGCACAACTTTTAGCCAAGTCATTGCGCCTTTGCTGATTTTCGAATTGGATGCAATCTGCGGCTTGATAAGCCGTTTCAATCGCGTCAGAAAGGTGAGCACCCATTGCTGTGACGGCCAGAACTCGCCCTCCATTTGTCAGCATCTTGCCTTCCTTGTATGCAGTGTTCGCATGAAAAACCACTATATCGTCGATCGCTTCCGCCCGATCGATGCCTGTAATTTCCTTCCCTTTTTGATAATTTCCGGGATATCCCCCTGAAGCCAGTACCAGAGATACCGCTGCGCGCTCATCCCATCTTGGCTTTACGGAAGCCAAGCGGCCCTGCTCACAAGCTTCTAGTAGATCGAGAAGATCGCTCTTTAGGCGGCGCAGAAGGGGTTGTGTTTCCGGATCTCCAAACCTGCAATTAAATTCGAGTACCTTAGGACCCGAGGCTGTCAACATGAGGCCTGGAAAAAGCATGCCGCTAAAGTGAATGCCATCCACTTGCAACCCTTTGAGAAAGCGTTCCAGAATTTCGTCTTTTATTCGTTGGCGCAAAACATCATTTAAACCAGGACAGGGACTCACAGCGCCCATTCCTCCCGTATTTGGTCCTAAATCACCATCAAAAATCCGTTTATGGTCCTTGGCATCTGGAAAGACCAGGGCGGAACTTCCATCGATCAACGCATGAATCGAACATTCCGTACCCTCCAAAAACTCCTCGATGACAACCGATGAGCCAGCAGCACCAAAGATTTTCTCGTCCATGATTTGCTGGATTGCATCAGTTGCCGCCCGAGAATCATCCACAATCATTACGCCCTTCCCTAAGGCCAAACCGTCCGCCTTAATCACCAATGGATACGTGGCTAAATCGCAATAATCCCGAGCTTCTTTGCTGTTGGAAAAAACGCACGACTTGGCACAGGGAATCCCATGTCGCATCATGAAATTCTTAGCAAAGCTTTTGGATGATTCCAACCGCGCCGCACTGGCTGTGGGGCCAAATATTCGCAACCCATTCAAACGAAATAAGTCCACAATGCCCGCAGCCAAGGGGTCGTCAGGGCCGACTATCGTAAAATTAATTTCTTCGGCAAGAGCGAAATCTTTGAGGGCCTCCAAAGAATCCGCCGCAATATTTATGTTGGTTGCCAACGATGCCGTACCGGCGTTACCCGGAGCACAATAAATTTTGCTCACACGCGGAGATTGTGAGAGTTTCCATACAAAAGCATGCTCGCGCCCCCCTGAACCTATTACCAATAATTTCATACCGACTGCGTCGGCTTCTTTTAGAAGCCGGATAGTGCAAAACAAAGCCTTTTCGCCTATAAATCCAAAAAAATCCGGATGCGATCCATACCAGCTTCGCTGCTGACTGTGTGCCACGAAGGCGAGAAGAAGGAAGTCCAGTTTTGGCCAGTGAGTAAAAAGGCTATTATCGGAACATATAGCAAGGCCCGTATAAAATGATTACAAATAATTATCTGAAAAAAGTGAAGTCATGGCATATTGGAGACTTCTACGGCGAGCTTTAGCTTGAGCCCATTTATGTTCAATAGGATTAAGATCCGGAGAGTAAGTAGGGAAATATTCCAATATTGAAGTGGTGCCGAAAAAGTGGACACGGGTTTTTTCAGTTTATCTCCCGTGTCCACTTTTTCGGCACCACTTCACGATTTATGAAATTCTTCCGCTTTCCACCGTTTTTTGTAGAATGCGGTAACATGCTCGCCATCAAACGTTAAATCGCTGCAAACCAAATTTAATATGCCTGTGCTACCGTCCTTGTTTGTAAAGACCTGCCGGACCAAAAGGACCTCCTGGTCGAAACCCTTTAGCCAGCCGCGCACAGCTTGTTTATCGGTTAATTGCAACGCATCTACACGCGTGAAACAGCCTTCTTTTTTTTCCTTCACCGATAAGGCAACCAGCCGGTTGCCTTTTAACGCTGCAATGAATTGCTTCTTTTTTTCCACAATGAATTCAAAGTTTTCCTTCGCTGCAAACCAGTTATCCATCAACACGTAGCGAAATTTTAACTGATTGGCGAGGCACTTGCCCAGCATGGCTCGCAATAGCTCATTCTTTGTGACCTCGCTGGCCCGTTTCTTCTGGCCTGTCTGTTGATCGCAAAACTCTATCGGCTTTTTCACTATCTCAAAAGCAACCGGTATGGATACCTCGCCATTGTGGTAGAGCGCATTGAGTATATTGATGCCTTTTACTGATCGCCCTTTGCAATGGTCGTAATGCCAACAGATGATTTCATTCTCATCTGTCCACGCCTTCTCTTGTATCGTGTCATCAAATATCAATACCCCTTCAGCGCTCTCAATTTCTCGTACCGCAGATTTGACTTCCCCCCATAAATCTTTGGATGTGTAAGGGCGTTCCGATAAAAATCGCGTCACTTGATCATGGCTCACTTCTCCATCCACCATCGCAGATAGTCCCGTCGCTGTTGCATATCCGCTGGTGCTGATCAAATAGTCCGTGTACAACTCAAGTTCTGCTTTTTTCATCTCTCTAATTTATTCCCTTTTCACGTGACGCTGCGTAACATCAGTCTTTAAGTGAAAATTTCTTTTTTGGAGAGTATTCACCTAAAAACAGCATTGGGGCTAAATGGCTTCGTTATCCTATCCTCCGGTACATTCTATGCGCTAACTCCCGATCCGTATCCCGCTGCACAGCTTTTTTCTTAAGATCGTCACGCTTATCATAGGAAGCCTTGCCCTTCCCAATTCCCAACTCAACCTTGACGCGCCCCTTTTTCCAATAAAGTCGCAAAGGGATCAGTGCACGCCCTTTTACGGAAATTTCACCAAAGAGCTTTCCAATTTCACGGGCATGGAGCAGCAATTTTCGTTTCCGTTTGGCAACGTGTTGCTCATGACTGGCCCGTTCGTAAGGTTGAATATCCAAATCGTAAAGGAAAACCTCGTCATTTTCCACCTTGGCGTAAGCTGCTTGAAGGTTTACTAAGCCTAACCGAATGGACTTCACTTCGGTCCCCACTAACACAATACCGGCTTCGATTTTGTCCAAAATCGCATAATCCCTAAAGGCCTTACGATTAGTGGCAATTTCCATAGATGGTATAGTCCCTTCACACAAAACGACATAAGGTTAAGTCATCCGGGCGATTCTCAGGATCACTTTTGCTCAGAAATCGTTTGGGCCGAACTGCAAATATGATTTTTAGAATGCAGCCAAATTTTCAGAGGGATTCTGCACAGCCTTTAGCTTACCGGCCGCAACCTCTGCCAGAGCGATGTCCGCTAATCCCATTCGAGGAAGCACCACTACCATTGGGCGGCTACCGGCATTTAATTGGCGGATTCGTTTCGAAACGATGTTGATCAATACCGGGATTTCCGGTTCCATCTTAGAGGCTTCTTCGAGAATTTGGCTATTCATGCTGAGGATGGTTAACAACAAGGGCTGACGGGCCCTTGAATTAGCGGGGTGTTTGACGATAGGGAATTATTTTTATCTGTCAACACTACAATCGAGGGCCAAGCGTGTCTTTTAACGCGATCGTTTAGCTTTTAAAGCGGAGGTTATCTGAGAGAGCGGAAGACTATTGATTACGTCTTTGCGCGTAAGGCCTCCCTTGCGTGCGCTACGAATCCCAAAAAAAAGGTTTTGAAACCCTTGGACTGAATGAGCATCGGGGTTGACCACGCATTTGACCCCTTTTTCGCAAGCCATTGGCCACCACCGCCACTCCATGTCCAATCTCTCCGGAGAGGCATTTAATTCTATCCAAGTGCCGGTCGAGGCGGCAGCCTCAATGACTGCGGGAACGTCGATGGCATAAGGTGAACGGGTGAGCAAGATCCGGCCGGTGAGATGGCCTAGCATCGTAACGTATGGGTTCGAGAGAGCGCGAATTACTCGTTTGGTCATTTCCGCTTCCGGCAAGGAGAAGGAAGAATGGATGGAAGCTACGACATAGTCGAGCGAGCTGAGTATCTCATCGGAAAAGTCCAGTCTCCCATCCCGGCGGATGTCGCATTCCGTACCTGCAAAAAGGCGAAATCCCTCGAAGTTGGCGTTAAGCTTTGCAATTGCTTTTTGCTGCGACAACAAACGTTTTTCATCGAGTCCATGTGCTTGAACGGAGCTTTTGCTATGATCGGCAATCCCCAGATACTCGAATCCTAAATCGATAGCTGCTTGAGCCATTTGTTCCAACGTTGCATCGCCATCACTTTCAGTGGTATGGCAATGGAATGTTCCTCGGAGCTGGGTGAGCTCCACCAAGCGGGGAATTTTTCCAGCAGCAGCGATTGCCAACTCACCCTGGTCCTCCCGCAGCTCAGGCGGAATAAATTGATAGCCGAGAGCGGAATAAATATCCGCTTCTTCCTTCACCTTAGGAAGAGGTTTTTTTAACGAGCGAGTGGCAGTAAAGTTATATTCATTTAAAGACCACCCATTTTCCAAGGCGCGGGAACGCAGACGCACATTGTGCTCCTTATTGCCAGTAAAGTACACTAGTGCAAATGGATATTCTTGAACAGTGACTACCCGGAGGTCGCCTTGAATCCCGCCCTTCAGCACAACGCTGCACTTGGTCTTTCCCTTGGCAATAATACTTTCCACCAGAGGATGAGCGGAAAAATAAGTGATAATTCGCTCCGCGGATTTGCCTGCCACGATAAAATCGATATCGCCCACCACTTCGTTCCCCCGACGCAAACTTCCTGCATAAGAAGCTAAGGCCACTTCTTTCATCTTTTTAAAATCTTCGAGAAGCTCTTCAGCAAGAGGAAGAGCCCACGCGGCAAGAAACTTGGTTGCATTTTGACGCATTTCTTCCAATGCTCGAAGGAGTTTTTGAGCCGTTTTTTCCCCAAATCCAGGCAAGGCGGCTAATTTGCCATTGCGGCACACTTTTTCTAATGCATCCGGAGAATCCACCTTCAGCGCATGGTACAAAGCCTTAATTTTCCTTGCGCCAAGCCCAGGCACACGAAAAAGCGTTAAAATGTTGGTTGGAAATTCTTCGCGCAGCTTTTCGTAGTATTCCAAACGCCCCGTCTGCGCCAGTTCTCTTAATTTTTCGGCGATTGCATCGCCCACGCCTTCGATTTCCTTCAATTGCTCTTCGGTTGCCGTGGCAATTGTTAATGGGGCGGAAGCCAACGCTTGCGATGCCCTTGCATAAGCTCGAATTTTAAATGGATTCTCGCCCTTTAATTCCAGAAGCCGTCCAATATTTTCCAGTACGTCGCAGAAATCTTCATTGGTCATGTGGAGGAGAGACCCTTTCGGTAGGAATCGACGCGGTCGAGCCATCCCGGCAACCAACGTTTTTCCTGACGCCCAGGAGGTGAATTGCGTACGCGCAGTTCCAGAACACGCTTAGCCGATTTGGAAAATTCACTGACAGCGGGTCCGTTTTGCATTCCCTGTAAAACTTGAAGCAATCCCCATCCTTGACCCGCATAGCGCTCAGTAGGAAGAGTTCCATCGCCTTTAAAATTTACATAATCAATCAGCGCATACATGCCGGAGGGTCCGGATGCGACCCGGTAAAAATTTGACTCAATCCGCTCGCGGTCGGAAGCTGGAGCGGCATTTAACATTTTCGGGAGAGCGTTTTCCAGCCGTTCGGCCAAGAAGCGACTTTGCAAGGATATGCTATTAGCGAGGAAATTGCGAAGCGAACGCATTTTCTGACTATCGAAATCTGTCAGAAATTCCTGCCGCGTCTTCCAAGGACACGATGGGGTCTCCAGTAGCCAAGCGGGCACAGATGCTCCCTGACGTTTGAAAAAAGCGATCAACTCGGGAAAACTTTCTTCAAACGGACCATGCTTACCTACGGGATACCAGATAAAATGGCCAATCCCTAACGAGGCAAAATCTTCACCACGGTTCCAGGAGGTCAATCCGGGGATCGTCCCGGCACATTCATTTTTCCAGACCCGAGCACCAATTTGGGCGTAGTTGGAAGGCGACAGATTTGATGCGGATTCACGCGCCGCTACGACTGAAAGGCTACCAAAAAGAATTATACCCATTATCAGCCATAACCACCGGATACTCATTACTATTCACCATAAAACCTCATCGAAATCTCATCAATCTTAAAAGACGGCTTTACACACAGTCACTAGCCCAGCGATTGTAGCGGGGTTCAACTTTATGGAATCCATTGGCATAGGCTTGGCTGGCTTTGGGACTGTCGGTGCGGGAGTTTTCCAAGCCTTGCAGCGAAATGGGGAACTTCTTTATCGGCGATTAGGCACGCGATTTGAAGTTCGGCGGATTGCTTTACGGCATCCCGCCAAGAAACGCCTCATCGCCGCACCAGAAAAACTGGTAACCACTAACTGGCGTGATTTGATTACAGATCCCTCGATTCGTATTATTGTGGAATTGATGGGAGGTATGGACGAACCACTGGCTCTTTTTCGCTCAGCGATAGCGGCAAAAAAAATTCTCGTCACAGCCAACAAAGCCCTGCTTGCCGAACATGGAGTCGAAATTTTTCAACTGGCTGAAGCCGCGAATATTCCCATTTTTTATGAGGCAGCCGTCGCGGGGGGCATTCCGATTATTAAATCTCTGCGGGAAGCCTTTGTTGGAAACAACTTTGAATCCATTCATGGAATTCTCAATGGCACCAGCAATTATATTTTAACTCGCATGACTGAGTCTGCCATGGATTTTCACCAAGCACTCAAAGAAGCGCAGTCCCATGGATTTGCTGAATCCGATCCCACTCTGGATATCAATGGATGGGACGCCGCACATAAGGCGATCATTTTGGCTTCTTTGGCTTACGGATTTTGGTTAAATATTACAGACATCCAAGTGGCGGGCATCGAAAATATCAGCTCCCTGGACATCCAATTTGCTCGGGAGTTAGGCTATACCATCAAGCTCCTTGCATCCATCCAATCTCATCTCGACGAAAAAATCGAGGTCTCGGTTCGCCCCACTCTGATCCCAGAGTCTCACGTTCTAGCATCAGTCAATGGCGTTTTTAATGCGATCCTCATCCGAGGGGACGTTGTAGGTGAAAGTCTCTTTTATGGGCTCGGGGCTGGCCAAGATCCAACGGCGAGCTCGGTCTTAGGAAATCTTGCTGAGGCTGCGCATGCACTCGCTTCCCCTCGAACTTTGAGTGGCTTCAAGCCTCACAATCTCCGCGGCCAGCTTAAAGAAGCATCATCCTGTATCTCTTCCTTTTATCTGAGGTTGGATGTGGATGATCGGCCAGGAGTCCTGGCTCAGATCGCCAGTATCCTCGGAAACGCGGAAATCGGAATTTCGTCGGTCATTCAACCAGAAGGAAGAAATGTGCATCACACGTCCCTGGTCCTTATGCTCCATGATGCACCTGCCGGCGCGGCCTCGGAGGCGGTTGCTCAGATCGGCACCCTCCCCTGTGTCAAAGGTGAACCCGTGCTTTTACATGTCGAACATTTTGAAATGAAATAACTACGTTATGTACTTTTAGGAGCTCTGGAGGAAAAAAAGATCATTTTAACCAACAAGGTTACCTGTTTTGCGTAACATCACTGAAATAACCCGTCTCGCTTCTTTTATCTGTTAAAATGAAAATTCCCTTTCTCCACGATCGGGGGGTCATCAGCCGATACAGGCAGTACCTGCCAGTTAGCGAAAAAACACCGGTAATCTCCCTCAGTGAGGGATCAACACCCCTGATCCATTCTCCCTGGCTGAGCGATGCGGTGGGCCACGATGCGAACGTCTACTTAAAGTATGAGGGGTTAAATCCAACGGGTTCTTTTAAGGACCGGGGAATGACTGTTGCCGTTTCCAAGGCGTTGGAACGCGGGGCACGCTACATCATTTGTGCATCCACCGGGAATACCTCAGCGGCTGCTGCTGCCTATGCCGCACGCGCCAATCTCTCCTGCGCCGTTCTTTTACCGCACGGCAAAATCGCCACTGGAAAATTACTCCAGGCATTCCTTTACGGTGCAAAAATGATTTCCCTCCGCGGGAACTTTGATGACGCGCTCAATATTGTACGTCAATTCTCCGAAAACCCGGAGATCGAAATTGTCAATTCTATCAATCCGTTTCGAATCGAGGGACAGAAAACGGCGGCTTTTGAAGTGGTGGACTTATTAGGCGATGCTCCTGATTTGCACCTTCTCCCAGTGGGCAACGCGGGAAATATCACCGCCTATTGGCATGGCTATAAGGAATATCATTCCGCCGGAAAGTGTCGCACACTACCCCGCATGGTTGGTCTTCAAGCCTATGGCGCGGCTCCTCTGGTTCTCAACCAAATTGTTGAGGAACCCGATACGATTGCCTCAGCGATCCGCATTGGAAATCCAGCCAGTTGGCAGTCGGCGGTCGAAGCCATCGCCGAGTCCTCCGGACTCGTGGAAACCGTAACCGATGCGGAAATTATCACTGCTCAAGTTCAGCTTGCTTCGAAAGAAGGGATTTTTGTGGAGCCTGCAAGTGCCGCTCCTGTTGCCGGTTTGTTAAAATACTTCCGCAGCCCGCCCCATGACCGCCATCGTTTCCTTCTCCGAAAAGGCTCTCGCATTGTCTGTACAGTGACTGGGCATGGTCTCAAAGATCCAAATACTCCTGCAGCTATCAGTATGCAGTTGATAGAATCCGAACCTACCTTGGATTCAGTTTATCGCATTTTGGAAATAAAATAACCATCGATATGCCTTTAATCGTTCAAAAATACGGTGGAACTTCCGTTGGCACCTCCGAAAGGATTAAAAATGCCGCCCGCCGGATCTTAGAAACTCACCGTTGCGGCAATTCCGTCCTTGCCGTGGTCTCCGCGATGTCCGGGGTAACCGATTCTCTGATTAAGCTGGCTCAGAATATCACCAGAAAACCAACTGACCGGGAAATGGATGCTCTCCTTGCTACGGGTGAACAGACTGCGACCGCTCTCATAGCCATGGCAATCAATTCCATGGGAGGAAATGCGGTTTCACTAACGGGCGGGCAGGCCGGCATTCGCACAACTAACATTCATACCAAGGCAAAAATTCATGATATCGTGCCTACGGCTATTCAAGAGCACCTTCAAAAGGGAACCATCGTAATTGTGGCGGGATTTCAAGGCCATACCTCCTCCGGCCACATCACCACACTGGGCCGTGGCGGCTCTGATCTCACAGCCATTGCCCTTGCCGCTGTACTCAAAGCCGATAACTGCGAAATCTACACCGACGTGGATGGAATATTTACCTGCGATCCGCGAATCGTGCCAAAAGCCAAAAAAATTGATGTGATTTCCTATGATGAACTGCTTGAAATGGCCAGCTCGGGATCCAAAGTCATGCAATCCCGTTCAGTTGAATTCGCTAAAAAATTCAAGGTGCCGTTTGAGGTCCGAAACAGTTTTAACAATAATCGAGGAACTCTTGTGAAAGAAGAAACGGTAGAAAGTGTTGTGGTTCGCGGCGTTAGTCTGGAAAAAAATCAGGCTAAAGTCACCATCAGTCAAGTCCCCGATCGCCCCGGTAGCGCCTCTCGCCTTTTCGGTGCCTTAGCCGACACAAATGTTGTTGTGGATGTCATCATCCAGAATGTTGCTGAATCCGGTGCAACGGATATCTCGTTCACCATCAATAAAGATGATTTGGAAAAAGTGGGCCCTACCCTCAAATCCGTCACAGCATCTATTGGAGCCGGAAAAATCACAAAACGCGATGGCATCGCCAAATTGAGCATTGTGGGTATTGGAATGCGAACCCACGCTGGCGTTGCGGCCAAGCTCTTTGAGGCTCTCAGCCGGGGCGGGATTAACATTCAAATGATTTCCACCTCAGAAATCAAAATTGCCGTCATCATTGATGAATCATGTGCTGAAGAGGCAGCCCGGTTAGTTCACGAAGCTTTCCTTGAGGACGACTAGATTTTCTCTTCAATTCCAACGATCTCTTTCGCTGGATTGATAACCTTCGATTGTCATACGAAATAAATTCCGGTAAGGTTAAAAGTTCCGACTACAAAGGATGGGTGACAGAGCGGTCTATTGTGCACGCCTGGAAAGCGTGTGTGCCTTAACCGGTACCGGGAGTTCGAATCTCCCCCCATCCGCCAACTTTATTTGACTGAAATTTTGGCTCCAGGTCTGTAGATACGGACTATTTTTTGCAACAAAGCTTGGAGGCAGCACCTGGCCGTGGGAACGGCCGGGGTAGACTTGCCGAAGGCAAGCCCCGAAGGGGCGAGACTCAGCGGGGCTGAGCGAGTCAAAAGGGCGGCAAAGGCGTAATCATTTTATAGGACTTTCGCTATAAGCCCAATGGTAGAGTTTAGGCCCTTTGGTGCCTTTTCCGCAGAAGATGCACTTCCAGTGCCTGAATTTAGATGTATACAATGATTTCCTCCCGACTCCGGCGAACCTTAGCGTATTGTGCATGTTTGTCATCGGCTCGCCGATAACCTGCAGGACAGAGGAGCACTGCGGTATACTCGGAGTTTTTTAGGCCGAGGATCTCATCCACTCGATCAGGATTAAAACCCTCCATTGGGCATGTATCGATGCCCAGGAAAGCCGCAGTCACTAAGAACTGCCCCAAAGCGATGTAAACCTGACGGATAGCCCATTCATCAAGCGCGGTGTGGCTACTAATAAATTTGCTGAGCATGGACTTATACCCTTCTAAGACGGTCGAGGAGGTTTTGCGAATTTCTGTGGTGCGTTCAATGAGTGCTTCGACATCAGAAACATTCATGCCCTGTTTGGCGGCAAGAACTAGCAGGTGCGAAGCATCAGCCACCTGTGATTGATTCCAAGAAGCCGCAACCAACTTGGTCCGGATTTCAGGATTAGTAACAACAAGGAACTTCCACGGTTCGAAACCAAAACTGGATGGAGAAAGAACCAGGCTCTTTTCCAAAATTTCCCATTCATCCTGCGGAATTTTTCGGACGGGATCGAACTTTTTTGTGGCGTAACGCCAGTGGAGCCGTGTGAGAATGTCCTCCTTTGAGATGGGTTTCATTGTCAAAATTACTTTATTCATTGATGTTACACAGGAAGAGGAGAATGAAAAAAGGCATCCTTGAATTGTATACCGACTATTTGATCAACACGAGTGGGTACGCACCACTTCATCTGGAGAAGGCTACGGTGACGCGGACTGTAAGCGCGCCCTGCCGGGCGCACAAAGGAAACTCTGGTCCGGCCGCGGCCGGACCGGCGCTGCACATACTAAGATCCCGTTTGAGGAATACCTCTTGGCAGTAGGACGATTAAAGGAAAAGTTACGAGGCTTACTATGCCTAGAAAAATGAAAACATCGAGGTATGATAGCATACTCGCTTGCCGCAATACCTCTTGGTATGCTTGTTGCATTGATTCAAGATAGTGAAACGACGGAAGACGAGATTGTAACTGTTGAAGAAAAAGTTGGGTCCCATTCTCATACGCCGAAATATGTTCAATCAGCCTCGTTTGATGAAATTGACTTCGTTGAGAGAGCACCGTGTTTGAAAGAGCAATACCAACGCTCCCGCCAAGATTACGAGCGAGATTGATCAACGCAGCAGCATCATTGCTTTCAGTGGGACGCAGGCCATCATAAGCAGCGCGTGTGATGGGCACAAAAATTAATGCGATTCCCGCAACCTGAAAAACACGGGCAAGTGCTGCCTGTTCAAAGGTCATATTCAGATTAAAATGAGACAGGTGAAATAATGAGAGTACCATTAGGAGCAAGCCCGAACCTACTAAAATTCGTGTCGAGATTTTTCGGATTAAAACGGCTCCCACCAAAGGCATCAGGATGACGAGGGCAAATCCACCCGCCGTGAGAGCAAATCCAGCCTGCGTGGCTGTATAACCTAAGAGTTGTTCCAAAAATTGAGGAAAAATCGCCGTGGTCCCGAAAAGCACAAAGCCAGTCATAAACATCATCAGAAATGCTGCTAAGAACTGGCCGCTGCGCAAGAGATGAATGTTTACAACAGGCTCTTCCTGCCAGGATTCCCAAAAGACCAGTATTAAGAGAGAGACGCAGGCAATGAATGCGAGTATTATTATTAATGGCGAAGAAAACCAATCTTCACGTTGGCCACGATCCACAAAGAATTCCAAACAGCCAATCCCAATGACGCTCAATGCAAATCCAATAAAATCGAACCGACGTCCTCTCCGGTGGAGGAGTAAATCATCCCGCTTGGGCCCAGCTGGTTCTCGGACAAAAAGAATTGTGAGCACAAGCGAAATGATCCCCACCGGAATGTTGATCAAAAAAATCCAATTCCAGCTATAGTTTTCGGTGATCCATCCCCCCAAAGTCGGCCCGATTGCAGGCGCAAATACGACGGAAAGACCATATATCGAAAAGGCCAGACCTCGTTTTTCCGGAGGAAAGAGATCCGCTAATAGGGACTGCACTGTGGGTGCCATACCCGCTCCTCCCAAACCTTGAAGTATCCGAAAAAATAAAAGCCAATTGAGACTGGGAGCCAAAGCACAAAAAAATGAGCTGATTGTAAAAACGATGACGCAAAGGATATAAAATAACTTACGTCCTAACGTTGTTCCCAACCATCCGCTAATAGGCATCATGACCGCGTTGGCGACCAAGTAAGAAGTCAATACCCAAGTACTTTCATCTAGACCGGCTGCGAGCCCTCCCGCAATATGCCCCAAAGATACGTTCGCAATACTGCTATCCAACACCTCCATAAATGTGGAAAGCGAAATGATAAAAGTCACCAGCCATGGATTCATATTAGTTCGTAGTTGGTGGTTCGTAGTTCGTAGAAGTTGGTGGTTGATAGTGCGCGATTTTTTGTTGGTGGATAGTATTCCATGCATCCGGAATATTCGTGATAAAAAGGAATTATAAGGATCTCCTGTTATGGCAGATAAGACTGGAAGCTACTCGCGACGTACCATCAATTATAGCAAAGCCCGTATAAAATGATTACGCCTTTGCCGCCCTTTTGACTCACTCAGCCCCGCTGAGTCTCGCCCCTTCGGGGCTTGCCTTCGGCAAGTCTACCCCGGCCGTTCCCACGGCCAGGTGTTGCCTCCAAGCTTTGTTGCAAAAAATAGTCCGTATCTACAGATATGGGATATGGCCTCTTTTTTGCGTCTTGCCTGGAGCCAAAATTTCAGTCAAATCCATGATCATTTTATACGGGCCTTGCTATATCACGAACTAAAAACTATCAACTTCTATGAACTACGAACCACCAACTACGAACTAACATTGCTCCATGCTGCGTTGGTTATTTCCAGAGTTTCAGTCACAGCAATCAGTTTTCGGTTGATTTCGAGAGCACGGGAGGCATCTGCATAAAGAGCGGGATCTTCGAGTTCAGCGGTGAGTTCCTTTTGGAGCTGTTCCAGTCTCAGGATTTCGGCTTCGAGTTCAGCGATGCGAGTTTGTTGTACGCGTTTGGTTCTAGCCTCGGCTTGGCGTGCCTCCGATTCAGCACGGCGTTGTGCTCGGATTTCTTTCAAGCTAAGGCGGCCACCAGAAGGAGTTTTGACTATGGGGCTGATGAAGGCTGTAGGCTGATGATTATGGAGTTGAGCCACGAGAGCCTCTCGTTCAGAACTGGCTTGAGATTTCGCGAGGTAATAGTCGTAGTTGCCTGCGTAGGGTGTCAAATGGCCCGACTGCACGTGAAGAACTGTGGTAGCAAGTGCTCGGATGAAATGGACGTCGTGGGATACGAAGAGTACAGTACCTTCGTACTGTCTGAGCGCACCAATAAGGGCATCAATGCTCGGCATATCCAGATGCGTGGTAGGCTCGTCAAGGAGTAGGCAATTTGGCGGGTTGAGAAGCAGTTTTACTAGAGAAAGGCGGCTTTTCTCTCCTCCGCTGAGCACACTGACATTCTTGAAGACATCCTGGCCGCGAAAGAGGAAAGATCCTAGCACCGTACGAGCAGTTTCGTCCGAAACGTAACGTGGAAGCGACGTGGCCTCTTGAAGCACCGTATTCTCGGGATTTAAGGCCTCGGCACGCTGTTGAGCAAAATAGCCCACTGAAATGTTATGGCCGACACATCGTTCTCCAGCAAGAAATGGAAGCTGCCCAGCAAGGATTTTAAGAAGTGTCGATTTTCCAGCCCCATTCGGACCGACTAACACGGTGCGCTGACTCCGTTCAATCGTAAGGTTAAGATGATCATAGACTACATGGTTACAGTAGGCCTGGCGAACACCATTGAGCGCGATCACCTTTTGTCCACCTCGCGGCGGCTGGGGAAAATAAAACTTCACCGTAGCCTCCGCTTGCTCGGGTGGCGCTAAACGTTCCATTTTCTCCAAGCGTTTGATACGTTCTTGTGCCTGTGCCGCTTTACTCGCTTTCGCACGAAATCGATTGATGAATTCTTGCAGATGCGTGATTTCACGTTGTTGGTTCTTATAAGCAGCGAGGTATTGTTCCTCGCGGGCTTGGCGTTGCATCAAATAGTTGTCGTAATTTCCGCCGTAGCGATATAGCCGCTGCCGGGAAACCTCCACGATGCCATCACAGAGTGCATTCAGAAATGCCCTGTCATGCGAAATCGTCAGGATCGCTCCCGAATATCCTTGCAGATAACTCTGGAACCAACCGAGCGCTTCGAGATCGAGGTGGTTGGTGGGTTCGTCTAAGAGGAGCAAGTCTGGTTCTTGCACTAATAGGCGCGCCAAATGCGAGCGCATCACCCACCCTCCACTCAATGCTTTGACAGGACGCTCGAAATCCATCTCACGAAATGCCAATCCGGCTAGAATCCGTTTTGCCTTTGCTTCAAGCGAGTAGTCGTCCTGTTTCTCGCCGAGAGCAAGTTCCAACACAGTCTCGTCCCCTGAAGGTACGCTTTCCTGTGGTAGGAAGCCCACCGTAACGCCGCGCTGTAAGGTCACGGTACCCGCATCAGGTTCATTTTCACCAAGTATCAGCGAAAACAATGTGGACTTGCCTGCGCCATTTGCTCCGATGAGGCCGACACAATCGCCACGATTGATTTGCAAAGTTGCCTCAGCAAATAAGGTTCGTCCACCGAAAGTCTTAGTAACTCGAGAAACAGTGAGCATCGTTAAATAATAAAATTAATGGATGAATACGGTCGGCCTGACAGACATGCCGGGTGCGAGGAGAGGAGCATTTGCGTAGGAGGGGTTCGTCAAAACTATCTTGACCGGTATTCGCTGTACTACTTTTACAAAATTGCCGGTGGCATTTTCCGGAGGCAGCAGACTGAATTGGCTTCCCGAACCAGCTTGAATGCTGTCCACATTGCCTTTTAAGTCGAGGTCTGGATAAGCATCCACACGGACCCTCACATCCTGACCTTGCCAGATGTGGCGGAGCTGGGTCTCTTTGAAATTGGCTACCACCCAAACTTTGTCCGAAACTAAGGCCATGAGTTGCGTACCGCTGGAAACATAATTCCCAGGTTCCGCGTTCTTGTGGGTGATGTAGCCATCTTGCGAAGCGTAGATTCTTGTATAAGAAAGGTGTAGTCGAGCGGATTCCAAAAGGGCCCTAGCTTCCTCCACTGTGGCTTGGGCACTTTTCACCGATGCTTCCGCCATCTGCACATCCGATTGCACTCCGAGGACTTTTTTTTGCTTCCCTTCGAGTATGGCATGGTTACCGAGTTTTAAAGCCTTGGAAGCATCATAGTCACGCTGAGAAATAACACCTCGGTCACGGAGGTCCTCATTACGAATAAAATCGGCGTCGGAATTTTCGACGTTCGCTTCGGCTTGAGCGACATCGGCAAAGCATTGGTCCAGATTCCGTTGGCTGGATGATAAGGAAAAACGAGCTTGAAGGAGCTTGGCTTCGGAAGAAGCAAAATATGCGGCGGCCTGAGCGTAAAGAGCCTGGCTGTCTTGGGGATCCAGCTCCACTAACAAATCTCCGTTTTTGACATATTGATTGTCATTCACCCAGACATGTAGGATTTGACCGGCAATCCGAGGGCCTATTTGTACGATGTGAGCAGAGATGAATGCGTCGTCGGTAGTTTCCGTATTTTGTCTCGAAAAATAGACGCCAGAGCCAATAATTCCTATTAATATCAGTGCAGCGTAAAGGATCTTGGAATTAAGTGGCTTTTTCATGTTCCAAGACGGAACCTGATTGTTGGAAACTAGCGAGGTAGTGGTCACTATAAAAATTATAAATTAGAGGACGTTTGTTAACATCTTTGAACAACACTCGGTACGAATCGCCAGAATACTCAGGTTCGAAATGTGTTCGGCAATCTCGTACATCCAATTCTCTCCGTTATAGAGCTCGGGAAGTAGTTGCTCAGCGACCGCCCGGCTGTGCCGATAGAAAAAACACTGGCCCAAAATACTGGCTATTATCATTTGCAGTTTTTTTGGTGGCAGCGAGACACCCGCCACCTCTTGCACCGCTTTTTTTAAAACTAAAAAATGCGGACGCAATCCCTCATCGATTAACTGCTTAAATAGAGGTGTTGGGCTTGCTAACTCCCGTGCTATTAATGTGCTATGCCACTTGGGCCGTGACGGATCAAACAAATGGTGAAACAATCCATGGACAAATCGCCGCAGTTGGTCTTCCGCGGCTCCCTCTTGCACTTGTTCCCAAGCTCCCTTTTCTAATGAAGAGCGATGCGCGTGCCTCAATACCGCCACATAAAGTTCGTCCTTATCCCGAAAGTAGTAATTTACGGCGGCTATGTTTACCCCGGCTCGACTCGTTATTTCCCGAATGGTGGCTCCATGAAATCCCTGTTCAGCAAAGACCTCCCCTGCGGCTTCCAGCAAAAGCGATGGCGTTTTACCCTCTCCCGCTAAAATAGTTGTGCTCGACACGGCAGATATTTTAGCAAATCAAACATTTGTTTCAATCATTTATTTAACTTTGTTTCATTTGGTTGTTTCCTGAAAGCGCGGCGCTGCAGTAGTCTGACGGAATGTCATTTGAGCTTGTTTCTCAATTTGGTCCCCGCGGTGACCAAGGACGGGCCATTGACAAGCTTGTGCGGTCGCTTCGGGTCGGTAACCGTCACCAGACGCTCTTAGGGGTTACCGGATCAGGCAAAACGTTTACCATGGCAAATGTCATCCGGGAGATAGATCGTCCCACGTTGATTATGTCCCATAATAAGACATTGGCAGCCCAGCTTTATAGCGAGTACAAGCAGTTCTTTCCTAGGAATGCCGTTGAGTATTTTGTCAGCTACTTTGATTATTATCAGCCGGAAGCCTATCTTCCGCGAACGGATACTTACATCGAGAAGGATAGTGCGATTAATGAGGAAATCGAGCGATTGCGGTTATCAGCTGTGAGCTCTTTGTTGTCGAGGAGAGACGTCATCGTGGTGGCAAGTGTTTCTTGTATTTACGGTTTGGCTTCTCCTGAGGATTTTTTACAGATGCTTGTGAGTATCAAGGTGGGGCAAGTCATCACGCGCGAATCTTTTTTAGCGAAGTTGGTGGATATGCTGTTTGAGCGCAACGACATTGCTTTTACGCGGGGTAAATTTCGGGTGCGTGGGGATGTCATTGAGGTTTATCCTGCGGAAAGCGAGGATGTGGCTATTCGTGTGGAGTTTTTCGGAGATGAAATCGAGCGGATTTCAACTTTTGATCCTTTGACCGGAAATATCCATAACCGTCTAACCCACTTGACAATATATCCCGCAAAGCAATTTGTCACTCCTCACGATAAACTCAGAAAAGCGGTTACTGCGATTCGAGAAGAGCTTGACGGGCGGCTCACTGAGTTCGATCGATCCAATCAGCTCATTGAAGCTCAGAGGATTAAAATGCGTACGGAGTACGATCTCGAGATGATGCAGGAGATGGGTTATTGCCCGGGAATCGAGAATTATTCCCGTCATTTGAGCGGGCGTCCGCCGGGGTCCCGCCCCTACACACTCATGGATTTTTTGCCGGAGGATACTCTCCTTATGATTGACGAGTCCCATGCGACTATTCCACAAATCGGAGGGATGTATGCGGGGGACCGTTCCAGAAAGCAGGTTTTGGTAAACTACGGGTTCCGTCTTCCCAGTGCCTTGGACAATAGGCCGCTCAACTTTTCAGAATTTATGGAGATGGCGAAGCAAATCGTCTATGTCAGTGCAACTCCGGGAGAGTTTGAGCTCAGAAACAGTATTGTTGGAAATGCAAGTTACATACCCAGCGCTTCGCGGACTACGTCCGATTCTATTTCTTCGTCTGGTTCCTTTTCCGAATCCGGTGTCTTTCCTTCGGTCGGCTCTTTTACTGAATTCGCCGCGTTTGATTGCATCACTCCAGGTTCTCCATTGATTGTTGAACAAATCATTCGTCCCACCGGCTTATTAGATCCAAAAATCATAGTTCGGCCTCTTGCTCATCAAGTTGATGAAACCATTGAACTTTGTCGACGAAGGGTGGAGAAGCGAGAGCGAATTCTTGTGACTACTTTGACGAAACGAACGGCCGAAGATCTTACGGATTATTTGCGGGATATTGGTCTCAGGGTACGTTATTTGCATAGTGACATCGCTACAATCGAACGGGTGGAAATTTTAAGGGCTTTGCGAGCAGCCGAATTTGATATTTTAGTTGGAATTAACCTCCTCCGTGAAGGTCTGGATCTGCCGGAGGTCAGCCTAATCTGTATTTTGGATGCTGATAAGGAAGGATATCTTCGCAGCAAAACTTCTTTGATTCAAACGGCGGGACGTGCGGCACGTCACATAAATGGTGAAGTGGTGTTATTTGCTGATGTTTTAACGCGGAGTATTCAGGGACTGATTTCGATTTGTGAGTACCGGCGTTCCAAGCAAAGCGCGTATAATAAGGAACACGGAATTACTCCGCAGAGTGTTGTGCGCGCCGTGCAGGAAAGCCTCCATGTGATCTTGAAGGCCCGTGAGGTCGAACGCTCCATTGCCGGGGAATCCGGAGAGGATATCGATGTACACAATCTCATTCCGGAACTTCAGAAAGAAATGCAAAGTGCTGCGGCTAAGATGGAATATGAAAAAGCGGCTCTCCTGCGTGACCAAATTAGGGAATTGGAAACAACGGGGGTCCCACTTAAGACCAGTCGGCCGGTCAAATACAGCCGTTCTTCCCGAAGCAGCCAAAACTCATCTTCAAAGAAGAAGAAGTAACTGACGCTACGCACTTTTAGGAGCTCTGGAAGCAAAAAAACCATTTTGAACAACAAGGTTTCCTTTTTTTGCGCAATATGACGAAGTAAAAGTCCTGACATGCCTCCGGTTTATTCAAAAAAATCCATTTATTTTGTTACCGGTTCCGACGAAGCGGCCGTTAAAACCGCTGCTTCGAATTTAGCCGACTCTTTGGTGCCGCATGCCAATCCTTTTACCCGAGAGGTCGTGGATGGCGCTGCGGAAAATGTGGAACAAGCGGTGGAATGTATTTTAAGTACTATTCAAGCTCTCCTCACGTTTCCTTTTTTTCAGCAAACCAAATTGGTTTGGTTGAAAAATGTTTCGATGCTTACTGATTCCGTGATAGGGCGTTCGGAAGCCATAGGGGTTGCTCTGGAAAAATTGCAGCATCTTCTGGAAAAAGGTTTGCCTGAAAATATCATTTTTCTTCTCAGTGCGCCGGAAGCAGATAAGCGACGAGCTTTCTATAAGACGGTGTCCAAACTGGCGGAGGTAAAAGTTTGTGACAAACCTCGCTTTGGGTGGAATGCGACGGATGCGGATATTTCTGACTGGCTCAGAGAAAAAGCAGAACGGCACGGCCTAAAATTTACTTCCTCGGCCCTGGATCTCTTAGCTGTCCGTATTGGTGCCGATACGCGGCAAGCGGAATTGGAATTTGAAAAGCTTTCCAATGCTTTTTCGTCTCAAGATATTAATACCTGTGTCACAGAGTCCCTGGTACGTGAACTAGTGCCTGCCACGCGGGAAAGTAATATTTTTGATCTTTCTAATGCCCTTCTGACCAGAAACACACCGCTCTGCCTGGAATCATTGCAGCAACTGTTCTTTCAAGGAGAACGTGCCATTGGGGTCCTTTTGGCAGCTATTATACCGTCCGTTCGCAATTTATTGATCGTCAGAGATCTTGTGGAATATCACGGCCTTCGTCCGCCTGCACATGCCGGTGCTTTTGCAAACTCACTTGCACAACTTCCGAGTGAAAGTATTATTCATCTTCCAAAAAAAAAGGATGGGACTATAAACGCTTACGTTTTGGGTGTCGCAGCTATAAATTGCCCCCGTTATTCTCTGAAGGAACTGAAATCATCCCTAGTGAAATGTTTGGAAGCAAATCGCTTGCTAATTAGCGTCACTTTAGATGAACGAATATTGTTAACGCGTCTGTTAATACAGATTACGAGACAACAAAATCTTTCCTCAGGTTTGTGATTTTTTCGCCTCGATTTTCCGTTCCACGGCGAGTGGCCATCACTGCCTACGGATGTGTTTGCCCCTTAGGCGTCGGCTGGCAGGCCATTCACGATGCTCTCCTCCGTGGAGAAGACCGTATTTCTCCGGTCAATTCCTTTGATACTTCTCGATGTCAGTGCATAACAGCAGGTCAAGTCGATGATACCCAGTTAGAACCAGGGGGCTCGAAACGCTGGCATCGGGCTACGCGAATGTTGTTTACCGCGCTTCAGGAGGCGCATGCTGTTCAGCCTTGCTTTGAACCGGAAATTTGCTTTTTCGCAACAACCAGCGGAGGCATGTCTTTTGGAGAGGAGTTTTTCCGTCAACAAGCTGACTCTCAGCAATGCTCACCCTCACGTCTTGCAAGTTATCTACCGATGCAGCCGGTGCAGGATGCTCTGTCCTCGCTAGGCTGGAACACGCCCTGCCGCATAGTATCCAACGCATGTGCCTCCGGCACTAACGCTGTCGGTTTAGCCTTTTGGGCCATACGCTCGGGCCGCTATCGCCGGCTTCTTTGCGGTGGATACGATGTGCTTTCTCAATTAGTTTTTGCTGGTTTTGAAAGTCTTAAAATTATGACTTCTGAAAAATGCCGGCCTTTTGATGCTACCCGTACAGGGCTCATACTCGGGGAAGGTGCCGCTGTTTTCTTCTTGGAAGATCTGGAAGAAGCTGTACATCGTGGCATCCCAATACTTGCTGAAATTGCCGGTTATGGGGTCGCTTCAGATAACCATCACCTGACTCAACCGGAGCCTACCGGATCTATGACTCGTTTGGCTATCGAAAGAGCGCTAGCCAGCGCAAATCTTTCACCACAATCCATTGACTATATTAATGCTCACGGCACTGGCACCGTCCAAAATGATGCGTGTGAAGCTCAGGCACTCTTAGGCCTTCTGCCGGATGTTCCCGTCAGCAGTACCAAGGCTATGATGGGACACGCCTTGGGGGCTGCAGGAGCAATTGAAGTCGCCTTCTGTCTCCACGCGCTGAAAGGCAATTTCCTGCCGCCAAATATCAACCTTCGCCAAAAGGAAAACGCTTTAAACCTCGTAGCGAACGTTTCGCGACCGGCTTCCGTCCGGCACGTTTTAAGCAATTCGTTTGGCTTTGGCGGTGCGAATGCTTGTATCGCCTTACGGGGGGCTTCATAAAATCATGGGTCTTTACATCCAAGGCATAGGTTGGGTTTCTCCCATGGCTCGTGGTCCTGCTGAGCTCATCCAGGTAGTTCGGCATCAAAAGGATTTTAAAAACCCAGTGATTCCGGCAAATCGCAGCGAGCCGCGGTTACGTCGAGCGGGCCGTCTTGCCCAACTTGCTTGGATAGCTGTCCAGGATGCAATTGCAGATGCTGGCAAGGAATGGACTCCGGAAGAGGCTCGCCAAACTGCATTGATCTTCCTTTCCACGCATGGAGGAATTTGCCATACGATCCGCTTTTTTGAGGATGTAGTAAAAGCTGGTACGGCTGCAGGAAGCCCGATCTTTTTTCCCGAGACTGTATATAATGCACCTCCCAGTCACATTGCTGCCAACTTGGGAATCGATGGAATGATCACCTCATTAGTTGGAGATTCTTCCGTGGTAGGTGCGGCATTCTGTACAGCAGAGGAGTGGCTGGATGCGGGAATCTGTGAGCAATGCCTCCTTGTAGCCGCGGAGGAAACGCACTCTCTTTTACAAAGCGCCTATGGTTATCTGCGCCTTGGCGGACAACGTTTTGGGACTCCAGCGTTTTCGGATGCCGCAGCCGCCATCTTAATCAGCCGATATCCGAAAAGTAGCAATATTTGCGCGCATTCCGGAATTGTGGTTCGTAAAAATTCTCATTTACTGCCCTCCCTTCGAAGTCTTTTCGAAGAGACTGTGAACGGTAAAAATCCGGAAATAATATTAACATCCGCTTTGGGTAGCACTCTGAGAATCAACGAACGTACAGCAGTTACACAGCTTTGGCCGACTGCAGCACTTCTCTATCCGAAGAACGAATTAGGGGAGTCTTTTGCTGCCTCCAGCCTCGGTCACGTTGTTCTCGGCGAGGCATTGATTCGCCATGGTGAGATTTCGTCCGTCCTCATTTCATTGATAGGAGCCTCTGGGCAAGCCTCCGCCGTCCTCTTGACATCAGACTCCTGATTTTAATCACTGATGTTACGCAGCGTCACGTGAAAAGGGAATAAATTAGAGAGATGAAAAAAGCAGAACTTGAGTTGTACACGGACTATTTGATCAGCACCAGCGGATATGCAACAGCGACGGGACTATCTGCGATGGTGGATGGAGAAGTGAGCCATGATCAAGTGACGCGATTTTTATCGGAACGCCCTTACACATCCAAAGATTTATGGTGGGAAGTCAAATCTGCGGTACGAGAAATTGAGAGCGCTGAAGGGGTATTGATATTTGACGACACGATACAAGAGAAGGCGTGGACAGATGAGAATGAAATCATCTGTTGGCATTACGACCATTGCAAAGGGCGATCAGTAAAAGGCATCAATATACTCAATGCGCTCTACCACAATGGCGAGGTATCCATACCGGTTGCTTTTGAGATAGTGAAAAAGCCGATAGAGTTTTGCGATCAACAGACAGGCCAGAAGAAACGGGCCAGCGAGGTCACAAAGAATGAGCTATTGCGAGCCATGCTGGGCAAGTGCCTCGCCAATCAGTTAAAATTTCGCTACGTGTTGATGGATAACTGGTTTGCAGCGAAGGAAAACTTTGAATTCATTGTGGAAAAAAAGAAGCAATTCATTGCAGCGTTAAAAGGCAACCGGCTGGTTGCCTTATCGGTGAAGGAAAAAAAGAAGGCTGTTTCACGCGTGTAGATGCGTTGCAATTAACCGATAAACAAGCTGTGCGCGGCTGGCTAAAGGGTTTCGACCAGGAGGTCCTTTTGGTCCGGCAGGTCTTTACAAACAAGGACGGTAGCACAGGTATATTAAATTTGGTTTGCAGCGATTTAACGTTTGATGGCGAGCATGTTACCGCATTCTACAAAAAACGGTGGAAAGCGGAAGAATTTCATAAATCGTTAAAATCCAATGCAGCATTGGCAAAGTCTCCAACACGAACGGTGACCACTCAGAATAACCATGTGTTCCTTTCCATTGTCGCCGTATTCAAACTCGAATGTTTAAAACTTAAACACAAACTGAACCATTTTGCGTTGCGCGCAAAAATCTTTATCAAAGCCACTCAGTTGGCCTATTGTGAACTCCTCTCTCTTCGCTCTGCGTAACATCAGTTAAAGAGTAAAGAGTTCAGAAAGCGTACTGAACAGTATACAAAGTCGAGAAGCTGAGATTTTGCCATAGAGCTGCGAGAGAATTTCTAAAATCAATCGCCGAGGTCCCACTGGATTCGGGTCAGCGGCGAGAATCGCCGAAAAAGGACGGAAAATCTTTAACTTTTTGATTTTTAGTTCAATTAGAGTTCCAGTCCGAATTTCTTCCACAACACTGAGTTTCGAGGCAAATCCAATTCCCGTCCCTCCTGCTACCATGCGCTTAATGGATTCTGTGCTCGGTAATTCCTGAATGATATTGAGTGGTCCTTTTAGGCCTAGTTCTTGGAGCGCGTATTCGACGCATTTTCGTGTTCCCGATCCCACTTCTCGAAAAATCAACGGTGTGTTTGTAAGTTCTTCCAGGCTGAGAGCTGTTCTATGAATCCGCGGTGAGGCGACGATAATAATTTCATCTTCATAAAATTTTTCGACTCGCAAATCACGGCGTTGGCAAGGTGCTTCAATTAATCCCAATTCAATACGTTGCGAAAGGAGAGCCTGGATCACAAAATCGCTGTTACCTTCAAGGACCTCGATCCGGATGCCGGGATGATTTGTTTTCAGAGCGATCAGAACAGAGGAAAGAAAATACTGGCTAATCGTCGTGCTACATCCGAGGCAGATATGCCCCGTTTGCGTTTCCTTACCAGCAAATATTTGGTATCTGGCCTGTTCGTAAAGATCTTCAATTTGGCGAACATATCTGAGCAGGGTGAATCCTGACTCAGTAAGACTGACGCCGCGAGGCGAACGAATAAATAGAGGCTGCCGGAAATCGTCTTCCAGCCGTTTGATGTGTTTTGTGATTGCAGGCTGAGACAAATGAAGAATGCGCGAGGCCTTAGTGAGACTCCCCGATTCAGCGACACGACGAAAAATATGAAGGCGGTAGTCACCCCATTTTAGTTGCCATAACTATTGGTTATAGCCCATCCTATTTTACGATTACCACAATGACAACATCTTCGTATAAGGTAGCTTCATGAACGATCAAAACTCTCACCAATACGACGTGGCTATTGTTGGCAGCGGCTATAGCGGCACAATGGTTGCAGTTCACTTACTTGAGGCAAAAAAGGGTTTACGTATTGCCTTAATCGAAAGGGGTAAAGTGGTAGGGCGGGGTGTGGCTTATGGGACAACGGATAACAAGCATTTGCTAAATGTTCGTGCGTGCGAAATGGGCGCCTATCCGGACGATGTGCAACACTTTTATCGATGGTTGGAGGCACACCCGCAAAACGTGGCTGCTGCCGACATCACAGAGCTTCTCCCGGATGCCTTCGTTCCCAGATTGATATTTGGTGATTATCTCCAAGACTTATTGCAAAAAGCACGGAAGGTTTCGGAGGGTTTGGAGATCCTTCACGATGAGGTGGAAGATATCGAACGTCTTCCAGAAGGAGACTTTCGACTGATGAGTAAAAAAGGAATCGAGCTCAAGGCAACCCAGGTGGTTCTTGCATTTGGGAACTTTCCACCAAACAAAATCAAAAAGGGGAGCCAGCAAGATTGTCCTTGGTTTAGTGATAATCCCTATTCAGCACAGGTCTGTGCAGAACTTGCCAAACCCGGAGATGTGCTAATTATTGGAACTGGATTAACCAGCCTGGATGTAATGCTGACCGTAGCTCCGCTGAAACGCGAAGGGACCATCCATTTTCTCTCACGCGGCGGACGCTTTCCACAGCCGCACAAACGGTATACACCATATCAGCCTTTTTTGGACCACAATAATTTGCCAAAAACTTGTCGCAACCTGTTGCGGCTTGTTCATCAAGAATTACGGACTGGTGCGGCTAAAGGTTTCGACTGGCGTGCAGTCATTGATTCCCTTCGTCCTTTCAACCAAAATATTTGGAAGACTCTGGACCACGCTGAGCGAAGGCGCTTTTTGCGACATCTTCGCAGTCTCTGGGATACTCACCGCCATCGGTGTGCACCTGAGATCATGGCGGCAAAAATGCAACTTGAAGCCGAGGGCAGGGTGGTGTCTCACCGCGGACACATTTTGGGTTATCGACCGGTCGGAGATCAAGTGGATGTAGATTACCGTCCCTCCGGTACGCAGGAGAAAAAAACCTTGCGGGTACGCCGCGTACTCAGCTGCGCCGGTCCACAATCCGATTACCGTAAATTAGAGGATAATTTAGTGCGCCATTTGCTAAATCGAGATCTCTTGGCGCCTGATCCTCTGCGAATGGGAGCCCACACCTGCGATGGAGAGCAGGTTTGTAATCGGGCAGGTGAACCGATTCCCTACCTTTACATTCTCGGCAGCCCCCAAAAAGGTCGCCTCTACGAATCGGTCGCCGTGCCGGAACTTCGAGGACAAGCGGCAGCAGTTTCAAAACATATTTTAGATGCCGCGGGGACTTCGTCCCTCTCCTTTAGAAACCATTGAATGAAAAATGGGGCGTTATAGCGAAACGCCTATAAAATGATCACACCTTTGTCGCTATTTTTCCTCCAGACTTTGTTACGAAAACAAGTCCGTATCACATGGATATGGCCTCGTTTTCGCGTCGCGTCTGAAGCAAAAATTTCAGCCAAATTTGTAATCATTTTATAGGCGTTTCGCTATATCCCTATAGTTGTCAGTTCGTAATTCGTAGTTAGTGGTTCGCAGACTCCACAGCCTTAAAAAGCTGCAGATTCATCCCATGAACCGGACTGTTCATGGGCAGAAACCAACGAAGTTGGCGAGCAATCACAGGACTTGTTTTTTTGCTGTTTTCTCCATTGAGATCATTGAGATAACAGCTAAGTTGGAGGATATTTACTCTATTTTAAATCAGGGCCGCAAAAACGCTGTCCAAAAGAAGGTTGAGTATCTTCTTAAATATTAATATGTTATCATTATTTCCTGCTAAAAAAGATCTTATAGGGAGTACTATCGAAGCAAATTTAGCGGTTGCACCTCTCTGGACAGAATTATCGGACTTTGAAACACCTATTTCGGCATACCGGAAACTTGCCGGAGAAGAAATGCTCTTCCTTTTGGAATCCGCCGAGAAACACGACGATCTATCGGGTCGCTACTCCATTCTTGCACTGGATGCCTATGCTACCATTTCCGCGAGAGGAAATGAAGTACGGATTGTCCAAAATGGGGAACTCACTCGTCTACAGACTGTTCAGGATCCATTAAGCGAGGTGGAGAAATTTATAAAGCGATATCAAAGTCCTTCGAGATATGATCTCGCGCCTTTTTGGGGCGGAGCCATTGGTTATTTAGGCTACGACGCTGTTCGCTGGTTTGAGCCCAAGATTCCGCTTCCTCCCGAAGACGAACTGGGAGTGCCCGATATGTTTTTCTTGATACCAGCGGTGGTCCTTATTTTTGACCATCGTGCTCGCAAGCTCAAGATTGTTGCCACTGTGTTCACGGAGGGTGGAGAGCAAGCGTACGATTTGGCTGCGGCGAGGATCTATTCCGTTGTGGAAAAGCTTTCTCTTCCGGGGCAACTATCATCGCCGTTATGCCCAACCGAGGCTCCTTTGCCAGCGCCTCCACAATCGAACACCAGCCGCGAGCGTTACTACGAAATGGTGGAGCAGGCAAAAGAATTCATTCGCGCTGGTGATATATTCCAAGTAGTACTCTCACAGAGATTTACTTCGGATTACGAAGGCGATCCATTGGAGTTATATCGTGTTCTTGGGTCTATAAATCCTTCGCCCTATATGTATTGTTTGCGATTTCCGGAAGGGTTTTCCCTGGTAGGGAGCTCACCGGAAGTCCACGTACGTGCCATAGATAAAAAGGTCGAGATTCGGCCCATTGCGGGAACGCGTCGACGGGGACAGAATAGAGACGAGGAAGCTGCTTTGGAAGCGGATTTGCTTGCTGACACCAAGGAACGCGCTGAACACCTGATGTTAGTCGATTTAGCACGAAATGATATAGGCCGCATTTCAACTTTTGGTTCAATCAGCGTCAGTGACTTCATGGCAGTTGAACGTTATAGCCATGTCATACATCTCGCGTCGCATGTTTCAGGTGAACTCAAGGAAGGCCGTTCTGCCTTTGATGTGATGCGTGCCACATTTCCTGCGGGGACGGTATCCGGTTCTCCAAAAGTGCGAGCCATGCAGATTATCAACGAATTAGAAGCGAGTAAACGTTGCACTTATGCCGGTGCGGTGGCATATTTCGGATATGATGGTGATTTAGATTCCTGCATCATCCTGCGAACAATACTTCTCAAAGACGGAAAGGCTTACGTCCAGGCAGGGGGAGGAGTGGTAGCCGATTCCACACCAGAAGGGGAATATCAGGAGACAATTAATAAAGCTATGGCGCCGTTACGCGCCTTGGAAATTGCTAAAACAACAACGCGATGATTCTTGTTATCGATAATTACGATTCTTTTACCTATAACCTTGTACAATATTTTGGCGAACTAGGTGCGGATCTACTGATCCGTAGAAATGACGAAATTGATGTGGCTGAAGCCGAAGCCCTAAAGCCCGCCCGAATCTGTATTTCGCCCGGTCCCTGTACACCACAGGAAGCTGGTATCAGTAAGATGGTGATTGAAGCTTTTGGACCTCATATTCCTGTTCTCGGAGTTTGCTTGGGTCATCAGTGTATCGGAGAAGTTTTTGGAGGAGAAATAATTCGCGCTGAACGGCTTATGCATGGTAAAACGTCTCCAATCCATCACAACAGCCAAGGTTTGTTCGCAGGGCTTCCAAATCCCTTTCAAGCGACTCGTTACCATTCTCTAATCGTTAGAAGAGAATCACTTCCAGATTGTTTGGAAATAACGGCTGAAACGGCTGAGAAAGAAATCATGGGATTTCGACACAAGGAATTTCCTATCCATGGTGTCCAATTCCATCCTGAGTCCATCTTGACAGAAGATGGTAAGAAGCTCCTTAAGAATTTCTTACAATTATAGCTAATCAACGAGGGCGTGCTTCTGAGACCTAGGAGAGAGACCGCCCTTTTGAGTGATTGATACTGCAATAATTTGCAACTTTGGTCATATTATGGCATCATTTATTTGCTGCGCGGGAAGATATAGCATGACCCCTATAAAATGACACAAGAGTTGTCTGGGGTTTTTTCTTCAGAGTTTGTTTTAACAAGCTGGCCATATTTGTAGATACGGACGGATTATTGAGACAAAGTCTGGAGAACACCGAGCCGTGGGAACGGCTGGGGTAGCCTGTCTGGCTTTGCCGGACACCCCCTTCATCACACACACACAGGGGCGAGACTTGGCGGGAGCCAAGCGAGGCAAAAAGAACGACAAGGCATGGTCATTTTATAGGGGTCATGCTATACCTTCCTGCGCTAGGCGACAGCAATGCGATGGATCTGATAAACCAATCCTAGCATCACCTGTGTTGCGCAACATTTCATGATGTCTCTACCCGAAAATAAAAGGAAACAGAATTCCGGCTTCCGCAAACAGCGGCTTTCTCTCTGGGTCTGGTCCGGATTTCTAGTGCTCATTGGATTGTCGATTTGGAGAGTATTTTACTCAGGCGATCAACTACAGGTAAATCACCACCGGCAAGAAGTTGGGGTGCCGGTCAAACTCGCCACGGTTCGACATGAGAATTTTCCCATCTATCTCGATGGCTTGGGAACCGTCCAGGCATACAACTCGGTGTTGGTAAATGCCCGTGTTTCAGGGCAGATTCAAGAGATTTGCTTTCGGGAAGGAGAGGAGGTTCATCAGGGAGAAGTGTTGGCAGTAATTGATCCTCGCATTTACCAGGCCCAGTATAATCAAGCCGTTGCAAAAAAGCAGCAAGATGAGGCTCAATTGGAAAACGCCCGCATTGTACTTGAGCGTAATGAAAAACTTTTGGCAAGGGCCGTCATAGACCAACAAACTTATGATACCCAGAAATACTTAGTTGCACAGCTTCAGGCGACGGTTCAGGCGGACCAAGCCAATGTCGAGAATCAAGGGACCCAGTTAGAATACACCCAGGTAACTGCTCCGATTTCCGGCAGAACAGGGGTTCGACAAGTAGACGTAGGCAATCTGGTCACGGCGAATAGCGCGGCGAATATCAACGGCGCATCTTCAATCGTTGTGATCAATCAGATCCGGCCTATTTTCGTTACCTTCGCACTTCCTCAACAGGATCTTCCGCGGATTCGGGATGCATCAAAGCAGAACCAAAATCTTTCAGTCATTGTGTTGGATAGAAATCATCACACGGTTTTGAGTCAAGGAACGCTTGCTGTTGTAGATAATCAAATTGATCCCGCTACCGCTACCATTCGGTTAAAGGCTATATTTGAAAATACCGACTATCATCTCTGGCCAGGTCAGTTTGTAAATGTGCGTTTATTAATTCAAATTTCTCCAAATGCCACTGTGATACCTGCTGAAGCTGTCCAACTAGGACCAAACGGTTCATATGTCTATACCGTAAACGACAGTAAAAGGGCTGTTATGCGTTCTGTAGTGACCGGTCCTTCGGAAAAAGGAGATACCTTAATTACCTCTGGTTTGAAGTTGGGTGAAAAGGTCGTTACCGAGGGGCAATATCGATTGGAGCAAAACTCATTGGTCACCGTGGAGTCATCAAAATCCCTAAAAAAGGACGATAAGGGAGCCTCTTAAGCTTTTTATTTCTTAAACAAGGGTTGAACAAGGGAAGAGTATGAATATCTCGGCACCTTTTATTAAGCGGCCTATTGCAACCTCCTTATTGATGGTTGCAGTTCTTTTGGTGGGGCTTTTAGGCTATCAATTTCTTCCTGTTTCGGCATTGCCCACCGTTGATTTTCCCACCATTCAAATCACCTCCCAATATCCGGGTGCCGATCCGGAGGTGATGACTTCCTTAGTAACTGCGCCTTTGGAGAAACAATTCGGGCAAATTAGCGGTTTGTCATCGATGACTTCCCTCAGCTCTCTCGGCACATCTGTAATTACCCTGCAATTTGCCTTGAACAAAGGGATCGACCAAGCCGCTCAGGATGTGCAAGCAGCCATCAACGCTGCGGGGGGAGTACTGCCTAAGGGCATGCCCAACCCCCCCGTGTACAGTAAAGTCAATCCGGCAGACACCCCCATACTCACCTTGGCCATTACATCGGATACGCTGCCGCTAGTGAAGATCAATGACTATGCGGATTCCATATTAGCGCAAAAGCTGAGCGAGGTATCCGGAGTCGGATTGGTGACTATTCAAGGCAATCAAAAATCGGCTGTGAGAGTTTGTGTGAATCCAGCCGCACTTGCCGCTCAAGGGATTAGCCTGGAGACCGTACGAAATGTCATCGATCAAGCAAATGTTAATGCACCAAAAGGCAGTTTTGATGGAGCTCATCAATCTTTCACCATTGGAGCTAATGACCAAATTCGAAGTGCCAGCGAACTTGCTCCATTAATTATAGCTTATCGAAACGGCGCCGCAGTATGTTTGCGAGATATAGCCTCCGTCGAGGACAGCGTAGAAAATTCGCTAGTGAAAGCCTGGATTTCTGACCATCACCGTGCTTATCAGCCAGCCGTCCTTTTAGACATTCAGAGACAACCGGGTGCAAATGTTATTGCTACGGTTGATCGAATTAAAGCGTTGCTTCCACAGCTTACCAGTTCATTGCCAGCGGGAGTGCATATCTCGATTTTTTCAGATCGGACGGAAACAACGCGTGCTTCGGTGCATGATGTACAATTTACATTGATGCTGACGGTCTTTTTGGTCGTCCTTGTTTTGTTTCTCTTTCTCCGTAAACTTAGCGCCACGGTAATTCCAAGTGTGGCTCTGTCTCTTTCTGTTGTGGGCACATTTGCTTGCATGTATCTGCTGGGATTTAGTTTGGACAATCTTTCGCTAATGGCGCTGACCATTTCGACGGGGTTTGTAGTGGATGATGCTATCGTTATGATTGAAAATATCGTCCGTTATATTGAGCAAGGGGAGTCCGCATTAAGCGCGGCTCTCAAAGGGTCGCGGCAGATAGGCTTTACGATCATTTCTCTGACTATTTCGCTTATAGCAGTTTTTATTCCTCTATTATTTATGTCTGGCATTGTTGGCAGACTTTTTCGGGAATTTGCAATTACGCTGAGTTGTGCCGTTATCGTTTCGGCTGTTGTGTCATTAACACTTACGCCGATGATGTGCTCTAAAATGTTGGGTGCGGCTGAGAGCAAAGAAAAAAATAAGACAGCCGAAAAGGAACTTAGAGCTGCTAAAAAAAGAGATCAGCTTGCAAAACAGAGCAAGCTCACTGTCCTTGCTCTCTATGATCGTTCTTTGGTTTGGGTACTGCAGCATCAACGAACGACGTTGCTCGTTGCGCTGATCACACTCATTGCGACCTGCTTTTTATTTCTAGTGATTCCAAAAGGATTGTTACCAATTCAAGACACAGGATTAATTATTGGCGTTACCGATGCTGCGCAGGATATTTCTTTCCAAAAAATGACTGCTTTACAAAAGCAGCTTTCAGACAGGCTCTCTCGTGATCCCGATGTCCTGCGCGTAGCTGCATTTACGGGTGCCGGGACAATGAATCCCACCCAGAATAGCGGACGACTTTATATTGTATTAAAGCCCCGAGAGCACCGTGTGAATGCGCAAGAGATTATGTCGCGACTTTCGGAAAGCGTGCAGCAAATTGCCGGAATTAGTCTCTATTTACAGGCGGCGCAGGACTTGCAAATCGACACACGCATCAGTCGGACTCAGTTTCAATATATTTTGGAGGATGTCGATCCTGCGATGCTTCAAAAATGGGCGCCTAAATTACTCAATGCGCTGAAAGGCGAGCCTGCTCTTGCGGAGGTGGCCTTGGATCAGCAAACCAGAGGACTTCAATTAGATATCCTCATCGACCGGATTACCGCTTCCCAATTGAATGTGCCGATACAAGCAATTGATGACACCCTCTACGATGCCTTTGGACAACGTCAAATTTCTGTCATCTACACGGAACTTAATCAGTACCGCATTGTAATGGAGAACGAGGCTGAATTTCGAAATTCACCTCGAGTCCTCGAAAGACTCTACGTGCCATCAACCACCGGCAAGTTGGTTCCTTTGACTGCTTTGGCAACGACCCGAATAAACCTGGCGCCGCTCAGTATTTCTCACCAAGGACAATTTCCTTCGGTGACTCTCTCCTTCAACCTGCGCCGTGGACATTCCCTAGGCGAGGCGGTGCACTCCATTGAACGAGTACGGCATAACATCGGGATGCCGGAGCGTGTGAAGACGCAATTTGTAGGGAGTGTCGCGGAATTCCAGTCCTCTCTGCGCACAGAAGTGGTTCTCATTATTGCGGCCATTATAGTCATCTATATTGTTCTGGGTGTCTTATATGAAAGCTATGTTCATCCGATCACAATACTTTCGACTCTTCCAAGTGCTGGGGTAGGCGCCTTGCTGGCGCTTCTCTTTTGCAAGCTCGAATTTTCGTTAGTGGCATTGATCGGAATTATTCTCTTAATCGGTATTGTTAAGAAGAATGCGATTATGATGATCGACTTTGCGTTGGATGTACGCCGGAATAGTTCTATTTCAGCATACGGTGCTATTTACCAGGCCTGTCTCCTGAGATTTCGCCCTATTGTCATGACGACTGCCGCTGCTTTATTAGGTGCTTTACCCCTGGCGCTGGAGAGCGGAACCGGTTCTGAACTACGGCATCCACTCGGCGTGGCAATTATTGGAGGGCTGCTGCTTTCTCAATTCATCACTCTCTACACGACGCCGGTAATCTATCTGCAGTTTGACCGGCTTGAAGAATGGATCAAGCGGCGTCGTGGCCATAAAAACCTTGCTTCCGCACTCGCATGAAACACCCTTTCGTCTCCCGTCCGCGGAGTATGTTGCTTCTAGGGGTGGGGCTATTTCTCCTGGGGATGACGGCTTATTTCTCGTTACCTATCGCCCCGTTGCCCGACGTGGAGTTTCCAACAATTACTGTAAATGCTTATTTGCCAGGGATTGATCCCGAAACCGCAGCAACTTCCTTGGCGGCGCCCTTGGAACGGCGGTTAGGACAAATTGCGGGGCTTGAAGAAATGACGTCCTCCAGCACCTTGGGTGGCGCGGCGATCGCTCTACAATTTGATCTAAAACGAAATATCGATAGCGCAGCTCGAGACGTTCAAGCGGCTATTAATGCTGCGGCGCATGACTTGCCACCGAATTTGCCTATGCCGCCCACCTACCGGAAAACGAATCCCGCAGGTGCGCCTGTTATGGTTTTAGCCATGGTCTCTGACACGATACCAATTTCCAAGGTATATAATTTTGCCGACGAAATTGTTGCTCAACGCCTGAGTCAAGTCTCGGGCGTCAGTCAGGTTCTTGTCGCAGGAGGAGCAAAGACGGCCGTTCGGGTACAGGTAGATCCGGTTCAACTTGCGAGTTTAGGGATGAGTTTGGATGATTTACAAAATTTTCTTTTAAACACAAATTACTTTGCCCCACGAGGCTTCATCGAAGCAAATGACCATTCCTATGTTCTCCACACTAATGACCAACTGCTGGATGCTTCGGAATATCAACATCTCATTGTTGCTCAAAAAAACGGCATTCCTATCACGCTTTCTTCAATAGCAAAGGTCATTAACGGCACAGAGAATACGCTCCAGAGTGGCTGGTTTAATGGCAAGCGAGCGGTCATTTTACTAGTTTTTAAGCAACCGGATGCAAATGTCATTGAAGTCATTCAAGCGATTCGAAAAGTGCTTCCATCTTTACAAGCTTGGATACCTCCGGGTGTGCACTTGAAGATAGCTGTCGATCGCACTGAAACCATTCAAGTATCGGTCCGCGACATTCAGTTTACTTTAATTCTCTCGATCGGTTTGGTCATTTTAGTGATGCTGTTATTTCTACGCCGTTTAACTCCAACGCTAGTTGTCGGCGCAACAGTGCCTCTCGCACTCGCTGCCACTTTCGGAGTCATGTGGTTATGCGGATTTAGCCTGAATAATATTTCCTTAATGGCACTCACTGTTTCGGTCGGATTTCTGGTGGACGATGCCATTGTGGTGATTGAGAATATTGTTTCTTATCTGGATCAGGGCTACAGTCCGTTTGAGGCGACATTACTCGGAGCGAAGCAAATTGGCTTTACAGTAATCTCTATGAGCCTTTCGCTAGTAGCGGTTTTTCTTCCTGTTTTACTCATGGGAGGAATTGCAGGTCGTATTTTTCGTGAATTTGCGGTGACATTAAGTGCTGCGATTCTGGTTTCGGCTATTATTTCCCTTACGCTCACGCCGACTCTTTGCGGGCAATTTTTGCGCAAAGAAAGTGACATGAGCAAAAATACTATAGCCCAGTGGTTGGAAGCCCAGCTTTCGAAAGTACTCTCTCTCTATCAGAAGGGGTTGACCTGGGTACTGGGACACGAAAAATTTATGCGTTGGGTCTTACTTGCTACATTCTTGGCAACCGTGGTGTTATATATAGTGATTCCCAAGGGCTTTTTTCCTCAGCAAGATACAGGATTATTATTTGGGATTACCATGGGCTCGCAGGACATTTCCTTTCAGGCCTTGGCAGCCAAACAACAGCAACTTGCAAAAATTGTTCAGGATGATCCGGCGGTTGCCGGCGTGTCATCCGTGATCTTGAGTGGATCAGGCCTTGCAAGTAACAGTGGCCATCTTTTCATTGCTCTCAAACCGCTTTCAGTGCGTAAGGTACATGTTGACCAAGTGATTAATCGACTGCGTCCCAAATTTGCCGTAGTCCAGGGAGTCAGTCTTTATCTTTTCCCAGCACAAGACCTTAGAGCAGGCGGACGCATGGGAACAGGACAATACCAATACGCTCTCAGTTCCTCGGATCTTTCCTCGCTATTAAAATGGGCGCCTAAACTTACTGAAAAATTGCGAGCGAACCATAAGCTTGCTGATGTTAACAGCGATCAACAATTTGAGGGACGTCAAGTTTGTGTTGTCGTCGATAAAAACCTCGCGGGGCGTTTGGGGATACAATCGGCACAGGTTGATTCCGCTTTGTATAGTGCATTTGGGCAAAGGCAGGTATCGACAGTTTATTCAAACATGAATCAATTTCATATGATTCTAGAGGCAAAACCAAGTCTATTGGCAGACCCCAATTATCTCGATAGCATTTATATTAAATCCTCTTCCGGAGCGCTACTTCCTCTGGCAGCAGTGGCCCATTTTGAACGGACTACCACCCCATTAATTGTCAACCACCAAGGCCAATTTGCAGTGACAACACTTTCGTTTAATTTAAAACCAGGTGTTTCGTTAGGAGAGGCGGAACAAATTGTTGAACAGGCAAAGCGTGATTTGCATATGCCAGAATCTATTAAAGGTGAATTTGCAGGGAATGCGAAATTGTTTAAAAAAACTGCGGCTTCTCAAACGCTGCTCATTCTGGGAGCCATCGGCGCCGTCTATATTATTTTAGGTATGCTTTATGAAAACCTGATCCACCCATTAACCATTCTTTCCACTCTGCCGACAGCCGGGCTAGGTGCGCTGCTTGCTCTCCGTTTCGGCGGTTTGGAACTGAGTGTTGTGGCAATCATTGGGATCATTCTTCTTATAGGGATAGTGCAAAAAAACGCTATCATGATGGTGGATTTTGCTCTCGAAGCACAAAGAGAAAAAAATTTGAGTCCACGCGAAGCTATTTACCAAGCCTGTCTCAAGCGATTTCGACCCATTATGATGACGAGCGCCGCTGCCTTATTCGGCTCTATTCCACTGGCTATAGGATTCGGAACCGGCTCAGAACTTCGCCAGCCATTAGGAGTGGCGATTGTTGGCGGTCTCCTAGTATCTCAACTTTTGACACTTTTTACCACTCCCGTTGTTTATCTGACGCTTGAGCGCACTCGCATTACCACAAAAGCAATATGCCTGGCTATTGCAGACAACTTCCGGGGACTAAAAGGACCCATCATTGGATAATTCTTTCAGGAAGCCAACGAGAACCTGTTTTGTTGTTTCCGCTACGTCGCAAATTGCAACATCTCGCCCTGTTTCGGCCGAGAGCGAGGTCATCGCGACACCAGCGATTCCACAGGGAATGATATCTGAAAATCCGGGCAATTTTTTTGCGACGTTCAAAGCAAATCCATGCATAGAGACCCAGCGACGAATGCCTACACCAATCGAAGCAATCTTACGATTCTCTACCCAAACACCCGTCAGCCCCTCTCGGCGATGGCCGTGGACACCATATTCCGACAATACTGCCAGATTTACCTCTTCAAGAAAACGGAGATATCGATGTAAATCACGCCCTCTGGTGGCAATGTTGAGGATGGGATAACAAACTAGCTGACCCGGTCCATGATAAGTGGCCTGGCCGCCCCGATTGATCCGGAAAATAGGAAATGAAAGCTTGCTTCGGTCGATAAGGCTGGATTCATCCTGCGTTCTTCCAATTGTGAAAACGGGATCATGCTCCAAAAGGAAGATCCGTTCGGTCCCAGTGGAAAGAACCGTTTTTACCCACTGTTCCTGAAGGAGAAGTCCGTCCTCGTAGGGGACTCTGCCCAGCCATTCTGCCTCTGGTATCTTCATGCCTTAAATAGACGGATGAGGTTTTCCCAAAGAAAGAAAAGCCGACCGTGTTTGAAAATGGGAGAGGCCCACTGCAATGGCATCTGCAGCATCTTCAGGAGGTGTTTCGGTAAGTCCTAGTCTGGCTCTAATCATGAAAGCCACCTGATGTTTTGCTGCGGAGCCGCGCCCAACAACCGCTTGCTTGACTTTGCGGGGAGCGTATTCGTAGATCGGCAGTCCGCGTTCGGCGGCAGATAAAATAGCCGCTCCACGAGCGGCACCCATGCTAATTGCTGTGCGGTGACTTTGGACATAAATAATGGCTTCTACCGCGAAAGATGTTGGTGAATACTCCACAATTAACTGAGAAATTTTTTGACGGATACTGAGGAGACAACTGGAAAGAGGGAGCGCTTGCGCGTTTCGGATGGTCCCAAATTGTACACAAGAGATGTGCTGATTGCCACCATGTAGAATAGCATATCCGGTGCTACGCAGAGACGGATCGATGGCTAAAACCGTTTCTATTTCCTGCATAGTTTGTTACGAAAGATTCAAAGGCTTCAAAAACCGCCTCGATAGGAAGATCTTCCATCATACCGGTAGGAGAAGTCAATACGTGGACCGCTCGGTTGGCAGGAGCCCATACCTCAGGATCCGTGGGACCATAAAGGAGAAGACAGGGAGCTCCTGCCGCGGCCGCCATGTGGGAGACACCGGTATCATGTCCCATGTAAGTATGGGCTTTTGAAAGCACCGCCGCCAATAATGGGAGAGGGAGATTTTCTAAAAAATCCAGGCGAGGCGAATGAACTTGGGAGCGTAAGAAATCCAGAGCCAATATATCCGATTCCCCTCCAACACATAAAATCGGAATCTGCGAGAATTTTTGCAGAAAAGAAAGACAGAATTTTCTCCAGCAGGAGGCAGGCCAGGTTTTGCATTTTCCTCCACTACCGGGATGTAAGACTACAAATGGGCTCTCCTCGGAGATGCCCTTTGTTTCTAATAAGCTATAGGCCGATTGTTTGTCTGCTTCCGAAGGAAAGAGGTATGCGGCCGGGTTCTTCAAAGAAAGTCCCAGACTTTCCAAAGGGTGCGCTAGTTGAAAAGCGGCGTGAGAGCCTGATTTAATTTTGGGCGATCCTTGAATGATGTGCTGAGCGCCGGCGCGATAGAGATTCCGGATAAACACTTCATCTGGATCATATAAGTAGCTGATTATCAGTTGGAATTCGGAAAAATAATGACTCCAGGCAGAATCCAGGCTCGCGTTAGGACAAAAAAATCCCGCCAGGGATGCACTATCGATATCCCGTGATTTTTCCGCATAATAACGACCCTCCGCCAATTGAATAATGTAACCCCGTCCCAGAATCTCCACCTGTGCTTTAGGAAACGCTTCTCGTGCCAAGCGTATGGTCGGCAGCGTCAGAACAAAGTCACCGATTGCGCCACCGCGGATGACCAGGATTCTGTCGGACATACACAAGTTGGATGCGCAGAGGCTTAATAAGCCCTCAGAAATAAAACGACTTATCTTGAACCCATGCCACCCATGCCGAGCCCTCCCAGAGCCCCGGCGCCCTCCCAACTTGCCGGACGGTTCCAGGGTATGGAGCTTTCTTTCGGCGGACCGGTTGGATCAGGTTGAGCGCACCCGCCCACGAGGACCGAAATGGCCGCGACACTGATGAGCAGAAAAAAACTTCGTACCATACAATAAAGCGTAGGCTGTTAATGAGCTCCATAGGCGAGTAGTGCAAGAAGAAAGTGCGTGGCCCGGACCTATTTCTGAGGGAAGAGGCTCCGCTGTCGCTTTGGCAAGTAATAAAAGCAAATCCGAGTCCTGAAGCGAAAAAAATAGAGTAATTTCTAACACGACTAATATGCGGCGTTATTTCAGTCGGGTGAGACCAAATGATTTTATAAAATTATTATCCGGAAATTGTTATTCTTGGATCCCCTGCGTACAATACAAAAAACTAAAATAGTGCAATAGGTTGCGAAATAGGTGCCCACTGGTAAAACAAACTGTTCTCATAAAATGTGTGCTAATCATTTCAATATAAACAGAAAAAATTGAGCGATAGTATAAGTCCTATGAGGAACGTAATAACTAGAATACCGAACGCAACAACTAGAACACCAACAAATGACGGCAGACAGCGAATTCCTGATTCAGCTTCTCCCAACCTCAATGGGCGACCGATACCGGCTGCTCGGCAGGTAAATCATTCTTCGGATGACAATGTTTCGCAGAGTAGCGAAACATTTTTAGAGGCGGCTATTGCTGAATCATCAAATGGGGCTCGGCAAATTGCTGATCCTGTTTCTCAGCTAAGTCTAAGTCGAAGTAATTCCGAAGTCGGCTCTTCTGTTACGTTAAATTCCACCGCTCAAGAATTGAAAAATCAACGGGGGTTTAGACAGGTGGATGTCAATCTTAATAGAATACTAGAGGGAACCGAATGGATGAAAAACGTGTTAGTGTCTACAAAAGAGCATATTAAACACGAAGAGAGGAATATGGAGCAACTCAAAGATGAGAATAGCAATTTAAAAGGAAAGGTTGCGCGTTTAAAAACTGCTCTGAATAAGACATTTCTCGGTAGATGGTTTGATAAGCACCATAAACCCGGAATGACTTGTGCTATAGGAGGTGGAGTTCTTTCAGCAGTTGTCGGTAGTGCGGCAGCAACCGTGGCAATTGTGACTATTTCTGGACTGGCGACAGGAGGTCTCATTGTTGCAGCATGGCCCGTACTGGTAGCCGCAACTGCAGTGGGTGGAGTGATACTTGCAGGGGTCGGTGTAGCGTGGTGTAGCCTGAAAATCAGAGACTACTGCAAAATAGCTCAGGCTGAGAAGAACCCTCAAGCTGAGAACCTATCTTTGAGCAACAGGGAAGGTTCCCTTGCTTAAAGTCCTTTACATACTATCCCCTGTCCATGTTTGTTAGGGGATTAGGATTTCTGAGGAATCTTATACAGTAAAGGTAAAGGGGGGAGGGATGGCAGAGCGGTTGAATGCACCGGTCTTGAAAACCGGAGAGGCGAAAGCCTTCGTGGGTTCGAATCCCACTCCCTCCGCCAAGTCTGCGAAGCAGGCCTGATGACCTATGCGAGTGGGATGAGAACGCAGTTCGAGTCGGAGGCCGGGGAACCGGCCGGAGACAGACTAAGCGAAGCTTAGCCCAAAGGGTGAGTCCGGCGCGGGAGGCGGACTATAATTCATCTCGCTGAACTTCCTCCGCAATATTGTTGGAGAGCAAGAGAGGCCCCTTGTCAATTGTCTACTTCAGTGGATGCTGCAAAGTTTGCAACCCACTCGCTATGTCGAAGAGCCAAAAATTACTAATTTAGACGGAACGACTTACTTTTTCCATCTTCGTACTAAGAAATCCATTCCGGTAGAGAGATTTGCGGCTATTGCTAGGTACCATCTCCTCAGGCGAAGAAAAATACTTACTCTGGTCGCCCTCCACAAAACTTGCCCAAATCGTCACTGTCAAAGTGCCTGAAGAGAGCCAACCGGTAACTTCTGATCTTCCCAATCCGGTCATTACTACTCCGCTCCTGCAAAGTCAGCCATTTACAAAACCCCTAAATCTCGTTGTGGAAGAGGATCATTCCTTTTCTCTCATTACTGATGATAGAAAACAAATCTATAAAATAAATGATCAAGGTCACCTCTTCCTCCATGCCGAGGTAAGGGGAGTTCCCTATGAGCGTCCAGCCCTCACCGCGTAACAAGCTGAATGTCTAGAGCTTTCTTGATGGCTGTAGCCAGTTTGGAGGCTTCGCCGCGACCCCAAAAATACAGAAAGAGATATCGTGGCTTCTCTCCGAGCATATGCTGGTGAATAGCCACTATATTAATTTCGGAAGCACAAAGCGACTGAAGGACGGACTGTAACTCATTTTCCTTCACCGCAAATTCTCCATCGACGAGGGCATTATCATCGTTGCCGGCGAAGGCTATCCAGGTGTCGAGACCCATTTCTTTGTTTAATTCAACGCCAGAGGGCATCATAGCTTTACAGCCTATAACGACTTTGAACATTCCGTCCTTGCTTTCGCCTTTCATCCCGAAAATTACTTCCAGTGGTGCCGCGGTGATCGAGTTTTTTTCAGGAAGTTTCGAGAGGCCGGAAGACCTAGCAAGCTTACGCGGATTTGCCGCCCGGATGGCTTTTACGGCAGCAAAAATTTTGCCTACGCCGGTGGCCAAGTTTTCAGCAGTTCCTTCGCCGCCAATATGCATGAAAGACACCTGAGGCTCGTCATAAAAGAAATAACCGTGCAATGCGGTGACAGCAAGACCGTGATCCAGCGTGGCATGCATGGCCTCGTTTATTTCATCCTCAAACAGAACAATATTCCCAATCAGCGTTATTCCGGCCTTACTTTCAGTAAAAGCTGCCCATGAGGTGAGCCCCATAAATGGTGGCATGACCCACCGATCCACCGATACTGGTACGTCGCTCCGGGGAGCAGTTACCTTAAAAACACCATGCTCTGATGTCCCTTTTAATCCCGTCAATTCTTCAATCTTTGCGGTGTCTAAAAATCCAGTTTGCGAGGAAGTAGTAGATCCGCATAACGCCGTCATTATGAGTGATATCACCAAAAAAGAACAGGGGGTCTTTATCTTCATGATATATTAAGCCTCTGTCTCGAAAAACATGTTGTCAATAAACAACAAAGGGAGATCTCCCTTCGATGGCAAGATTTCTTCCGCTGAGGAGTGAGTACATACATGATGGTGGCAGCAGTCGCCTGGAAGGGGACAGGTTATTTTTGCTGAGCTGACGCCGCCCACTTCGCGCAAGCTTACAGGAGAGTCTGTCATGACTGCATCTGCACCTAGTTTTTTGGCTTGGTTCTTAAAAGTTAATGGTTTGTAGTTGCTGGAAAGCAAGCTATCAACTTCTACGAACCACCAACTACGAACTGACAACTGTAATGGTATCAGTGCTATGGACCGGAAGCGCGCAGACCCATGCTTGATATTCTTTCCTAAGTGCGACACCTGGATGCACATGTTTTCGCTTACGAGAAAGACAAACGAGGAGTGAATTGAAGCTTTTGCATGTTATCGGGTCCGTAAATCCTGCGGGCGGGGGACCAATCGAAGCAATCGTCCAGCTAGCCTCGGTTAACAAGTCGTTAGGCCACGAGGTGGAAGTTGCATGCCTAGACTCACCGGCTGCGCCATGGGTAACCACTTGTCCGTTGCAATGCTATGCATTGGGGCCAGGATTCTTATCTTATCGCTGGAGCGCGCAGTTCACCCGATGGCTTCGCAAGAATTGTCATCGCTTTGATGCTGTGATTATAAATGGCATTTGGCATTATAATTCCTTTGGTACATGGCGGGTGCTGCAAAAGACAAATATCCCATATTTTGTTTATACCCACGGGATGTTAGACCCTTGGTTCAAGCACCGCTTCCCTTTGAAACACCTCAAAAAATGGCTGGTTTGGCGCTGGACTGATTTCCGCGTACTTCGGGATGCACATGCAGTACTGTTTACCTCCAAAGAAGAATGTCGTTTAGCGCCGCAATCTTTCCGAAAGTTCAAATGTCGTTCCGTTGTTGTAAGCTACGGAACCAGTGGACCGCCGTTCCAAAAAGAGATCTGTTCGGAGTCATTTTTACAACATTTTCCAGCACTCCAGGGCGGCGTTCGTAGCTTCCTTTTTATTGGAAGAATTCACGAAAAGAAAGGGGTCGACTTACTTTTGCGCGCTTTTTCTGAAGTTTGTTCCTCCTCTGAAACAGCGTGTTGGAAGCTTGTCATAGCAGGCCCCTGGTCTTACTACGCAGAAAAAATGAAAAAGTTAGCTGAGCAGCTCGAGATTTCGGATCGGGTCTTATGGACAGGAATGCTCTCCGGTATTCTGAAATGGAAAGCTTTGTACCATGCCGACGCATTTGTCCTTCCCTCACATCAGGAAAATTTTGGGATGGCCGTCGCGGAGGCACTTTCTTGCGGCCTTCCGGTCTTAATTTCCAATCGAGTGAACATTTGGCGGGAAATCCAAGGAGATGGTGCCGGCCTGGTTGAGGAAGATAGTCAGAAGGGTACTGTTCGATTATTAAAAACTTGGATAGAAATGACTTCGTTTGAGCGCGCGGCGATTCGGGCAGCGACACGGCCCTGCTTTGAACGCCGCTTCAATGTCAAAAAGGCCGCTTCTTCTTTAATTGAGGCGATCCGAAAATACAGCGGCAAAAGTCGTTGCTCAGGATAGATTGGGTTCACCAGCGATGCCAGCGAGTACCATGGCAATGGTAACATCCATAGGAACCGTTGCGCCATCCGCGGTAACCATAGTAAGGGAACCCTCCATGATAATGCCAAGATCCATAATAGGATGGGCCGCCATAGAATCCGGGATAAAATCCTGGAAAACCAAATCCACCAAATTCCGGCCCACCAAAGCCAACCATGGGCCCTGGGACCCCCGCAGCGACAATACAACCGCTCTCCAATGCACTCACTGCAAGCCCACCGCAGTAAATAAGAAGCATCCCGGCTTTGCGAATCAAAGAAATGAAATTCATAAAATCACAGCCAACGGATAGGTTTTACAGCACTCTATACTTTAATCTTAGCCTAGCTTTTGACTTATGCAAGTCGTTCTAAAAATAACATTTGCTATTATTTGCCATAACTATGGTCGATACTTAAGGCGTGCGATCGAGAGTTGTTTGATTCAAAGGGCGCCTGATGTTGAAACCGAGGTTTTGGTATTGGACGATGGCTCGACGGACGAGACATCTACAGTTTGTGCGCGATATCAGGGGCGCATCCGCACGTCCCGCTCAGAAAACCTTGGGCTTGGAGTGACTTTAACGCGAGCAGTGCAAGAGGGACAGGGTGAATGGGTATTTTTTTTGGATGCCGATGATTATTTTGCGCCCACCAAATTGGTCGCGTTTCTTCCATATCTTCGGCCTGGAGTTTTATTGGTCAATGATCGAATGTATTTTACTGATCAGAAAGGATGTCTTTTGGGGAATATTTCGGCGGAAGGGGGTACCACATCAACCCTTGCCGTGCATCGTCAGTCAGCCTTGGATTTATTGCCGGTTGAAAATGAACATTATTTTCACGTTTTAGCGCGTCCCGAAAAAAGAGGAGAGGTGCCGCAGGCGTGTACATTTCACCGAGTCCATGATTCCAATTTGGCGAATCAGCGCTCGCCCGGAGTTTGGAACGGCCATTTAGCCTCTATGACACATCGTTTGGCAGATCGTTTGGAGCAGATGAGCACTAGTCCCCCGGTGTGGCTGAGTTCCAAGGCTTGCGAGTCTCTAGCTTGGCATTATCGAGCGCAGGCTTGGCACCACGAATTGGCGTCCGCTTTGGAATGCAAACTTTTCACTCGCGCTTGGGGCAGGTGGTTTCGGATGGTGGTTGCGGCAAATCACAGCGGCAATGGCTTGAAAAAAATCCACTGGGAGATGCTCATCAAAACCATCTTGATGAAAGATGATTTTCCACGATGAAGCGTATTTTTAGAAAGGGTAACCTTTGGGTTCGGCTTGCCACGGTTACGGGAACTGAAGGGTTAGGGATTTTGCTTACTGCAGTCACCGGTTTTGCGATCATCCATTTTTTGCCGAAGGACGTGTATGGCAACTATGTCTACATTATCTCGGCAATTAATTTTCTTGTTGCGCTCAGCGAGTTAGGCATCAACCACTGTTTTCTTCCCGCCATAGGGACACGTGTGGAGGATGAGGAGCATATCAGAGGCGTGACGCGAGTGATTCTTTCCCGGCGTTTTCATTTCTGGTTCTGTGCGTGTGTCCTCGTGATTCCCTATTGGGCTTGGACATCCTTTCAGCAAGGCTGGATGCGGCCAACCGGTATAGTGGCGTTTGCGATTCTGCTGATGGGTTCATGGCTGGGATTGAATGAGCATATGTTACGAATGAATGCCGCCGTGAGAAATCGTCCCGAAACGGTTGCGCGTTCCAACTTTTCCTCCGCAGTTGCGCGGACCATTTGTTTGCTCGTGAGTTTCCTTTTACTGGCACCTCACCATGCCTTGCCAGCACTTGCTTTGGCATCCGTCATCGGGACAGTTGCTTCCATGGCAACCTACCGGCGTTGTGGCTTGACTTTGCCTACTCTGAAGAAAGCCGAAAATGACGTAAAAATTAATGAGCATCTCGAAGCCATTTTGGGTCCGCTTGTCTTGCCTTCTTTGATTTTTGTTCTTCACAGCAACTTTGGTGGAATGATCTTGGGATGGATTTCCAATGGAAAAATCATTGCGGAAGCGGGTGCTGTCAGTCGCCTGGCCCTGATATTGCTCATTATCGATCGATTGACCGCTCTTTTTGTGAGCCCGCGTCTTGCGAGGGCAAAAACTGAATCGGAGTACCGTTCCCTGGCTTTGCGGTTTCAAGGCGCATATCTTCTTGTCGTGATGTTGATTGAATTCAGCGTGTTGATTTTTCCGGCCGCTTGGCTGTTATTGTTAGGAGAAAAATACTCAGATCTGCAACCTATCCTGTGGTTAGGCGCTTTGGGACCGATTTTAATGAATCTTTCCGGATTCACGTTCACTATGATGTCCTGCCGAGGGCACACTAGAAATCAGTTGCCCATCACACTTCTGAGCTTTGGCGTTCAGATACTTTTATATGTGGTGTGGGGGGCACCCGATGTGTGGCATGTATTCATTATCAATATTTGTACCGCATCAGTATTTGTGATCGGGCAATATCTCCTTTTTACGTGGTGCTTGCGGCGGAGAGCGGTATTTGGTTAACTTTAACCGGATCAAAACGTATTCATTTTAATACTCTTGATGTAACTGACGTTATGCACGTTTAGAAGCTCTGGAGGAAAAAAAGATCATTTTAGCCAACAAGGTTTCCTTTTTTGCGTAACATCATATGTCAATCAGGCGACTTCCACTTGCATGGAAAAGACTTCCGCGTAAAACTAGAAGAGTGTTTAATTTGACCTCACGCGAGCAACTTATTCTTGCGGTGATTCTTTTTGGTTTTTTAGTTGGAATGGCAGTGAAACTCTACCGGGAAAGAACAGCCGTGGGCATCCCGGTCTTTACTTCAGAGCCTTTGATTCCATGACATTCAACGAAGCGGTTGAGATAGCACTGGCGCAGAATCCACGATATGGTCGGGATGCATACGGTTTTTTACGAGAAGTCTTGAGTGTCACAATGAAACGGCGAGGAAAGTCCAAAATAGACCTGGAGGGGCATGTGAGCGCTGCTGAAATTCTGGAGGCTTTTCGACTTCATGTATTGAAGGAATTTGGCCCCATGGCCTTAACCGTATTATCCTATTGGGGAATTCATGCTCCCATGGACGTTGGAAATATGGTATTTGCACTCGTTGATGCTAAGTTCCTCACTAAGAACGAAGAAGATACCGTGGAGTCTTTCCGAGCCGGTCCTTCCTTCGCGGAAATTTTTTCACAGCCGTTCCAGTCGATGCAAAAAAAATGAGCAAATTTCCTATGCTGTGTGTCTCATCCACCTATGAAATCGAATTGGAAGGGCCTTTTACTAGCTATTTCCCTTTTTATGATCACTGAAAATCTTTTTGCTTCTCAGCCAACCACCCTTCCGGCACCACCCTCGCTCCCTCCCTCTAACGCCCGTGTTTTTACCCTCTCGAATGGTGCCACTCTGATTGTGGAAGAAGACCACAACGCACCGGTAGCCAGCGTTCAGGTTTTGTGCTCCACGGGTAGTATTAACGAAGGCAAATGGATGGGGGCCGGTCTTTCACACATTCTGGAACACATGCTGTTTAAAGGGACAGATACCCGAAAAGTTGGGGATATTGCCCGCCGTGTGCAAGAATTAGGCGGATATATCAATGCCTATACCTCGTACGATCGTACTGTGTATCTGATCGATGTACCTTCCAGTGGTGCTTACGAAGCAGTCTCGATCCTCTCGGATGCAATGATGAATTCGACCCTTCCACTCAAGGAATACGATAAAGAACAGGAAGTCATCCGCAGAGAATTTGCGATGGGTTTTGACGATCCTAACCGAAAAAATTGGCAGTTGATTGCACGTACCGTTTTCTCCGAGAGCCCATATCGCCACCCGGTCATCGGATACTTGGATATTTATAACCAACTCAAACGAGAGGATGTCTGGGAATACTATAAACAGCGCTACGTCCCTAATAATCTGACTTTTGTAGTGGTGGGAGACGTGGATGCGCTGAAAATACGGGACCAATTAGAAGCCTTCTTTAAGGGCTATCCGCGTAAGCCGTTGGAAACTATTGCATTGCCCATGGATCCTCCGCAGGTCGGTAAGCGGTTTATGGCTGAGGAATTTCCGACGGAACTGAGTCGAGTAAGTCTTTCTTGGAAAACTCCGGGCATAACAGACGCTGACATGCCAGCACTTGATGTCCTAGCGACTGTGCTAGGCACCGGCGACAGCTCGATTCTCAATCGTGAACTGCGCGAACGAAGTCACATCGTCCATGCAATCAGCGCCCAAGTGATTCCATTCCAAGATTGCGGGATATTTGGTGTCATGGCTACTTGCGATGCTGATAAGCGTAAGCAAGTGCAGGATTCTATATTGGAACTCATAGCAAAAATTCGTTCGCAGGGTGTTACCGAACAGGAATTACAGAAAGCAAAGTTAACGTTTCTTTCCGCGGAGTTGCAAAATCTGGTGGATACACGCGGACGTGCTGCGCAACTGGTTAACAGTTGGCTGTTTACTCGCAATATCAACTTTGGGCGCGACTACCTAAACAAAGTACAAGGCTTAACCACGGCTGATCTCCGGACTGTGGCAAATAAATATCTAAAAGCAGATACCCTCAGTATTACTGAGCTCAATCCGGTCGGCAGCCCGTCAAGTAACGTTACTTCAGCTTCCAAAGCACAACCCTCTCAACGAATCGTAAAAAAATTCGCCCTGCCCAATGGTTTACGAGTACTTGTATGCGAGGATCATCGTCTTCCTCTTGCTGTCGCTGTAGCAGCCTTCCGGGGAGGGCTGCTTTTGGAGTCGCCGCAAAAGAATGGAATTTCTTTTCTGTTGGCTTCCACTGTTACCAAAGGAACAAAAACACGGAGTGCTGAGCAGATTTCTGAAGAGGTGGAATCTTTGGGCGGTGCAATTAAGACAGAATCAGGGAATAACTCTATGGCAATCACCGTGGACATGATGTCCCCTTATTTGCACCGGGGATTGGATATTCTAGCTGATGTGATAGAGAACGCAAATTTTCCTGACCGTGAAGTCGAACTGGAAAAATCTTCTCAAATTGCGGCTATCAAATCTGAAAAAGATCAAATTACTTCCATAGCGCGCAACATCGTTCGGCGGCAATTATTTGGATCGAATCCTTATGGAATGCGCGCATTAGGGACTGAGGAAACGGTCAAGCATTTGGGATCTGCTGACCTGCGTAAATTTAAAGAAGAGGTTCTGGTAGCCCAAAACGGAGTACTTGCCATATTTGGCGACGTGAAAGCCGAGGAAGTCTTTGAGATGGTAAAAAAAGCTTTTGAAAAACTGCCATCCGGTCACTTGGCAAGTGTCAATCCACCGGTTTCCCAGCCACTCCCCTCCAAAATGGCTGTCGAAGAGTTTTCTCCCAAACAGCAAGCAGTCGTGATGTTTGGTTACAGAGGATTGGAAGTTTCAAGTCCTGATCGGCCAGCGATGGAGGTATTGCAAGAGGCGAGTAATGATCTCAGCTCGCGATTCTTTGATCGAATTCGAGAGAAAAATGCACTGGCTTATTACGTGGGTGCCACTCAAATGATCGGTTTGGCTCCAGGTCTTTTTGTATACTACTTAGGCACAGATCCCCTGAAGGTAAAACGGGCCCATGCGGAAATGGCTGATGAAATTCACAAAGTTGCTACTGAAGGTCTGACTGTCGAAGAGGTGAGCCGTGCGAAGCAAAAATTACTTGGTGCTGAGGCGATGCGGCTACAGAATACGTTTGCCTTTGCTTCGTCTTGTGCGGTCGATGAACTCATGGGGCTTGGCTATGATCATTATACGCGGAGAACCCCCGAAATAGAAGCCGTTACACCAGAAAATGTTCAAAAAGTAGCATCAAAATATTTGGCTGTTCCCGGCTATGTGGAAGTGACAGTTTGCCCGCCACCCGACAAATCGGTTTCGCCAACGTCTAAAGAACCGCTACACCAATAATTACATTTACCAACAGGTAATTTTTCCTTCCATAATCATTCCCATGGCTGAATTTCAAGAGGCTCCCATCGGTCAATCACAGCTTGCCCAGCGATTCATTGAATTTGTGATGTTGCAGGCTCAGCAAACCTCCATTTTCCTCGGCAAAATCCCTAATCCCACTACCGGGAAAACGACGCAGAATCTCGAAGCGGCGCGTATATTTATTGATCAATTAGAAATGCTGCGAGAAAAAACTCGCGGCAACTTAAGTACCGAAGAATCTGAAATTCTGGGTCACATCCTTTCTGATCTTCATTTCGGCTACGTGGAAGCAACGACAGCTTCTGCGCCTCGACAAGAAAGCAAAACCGAAGAGTCTCATCGATCTTCTACTGATATACAGAAGCAAGCCTCTGTCGATGGAGGCGCGGAGCCTGAGAATAAGAAAAAATTTTCGAAGAATTACGGCTCTTAAAGTGATGTTACGCAAAAAAGGGAACCTTGTTGGTTAAAATGATCTTTTTTTCTGCCAGAGCTCCTAAAAGTACGTAACGTCAATTACTTAAAAGCATTGACTAGTCGGTTGCAATCACAGTCAACACTTGTCCTGGCAAAAACAGCCATCTTCCCTCAATCACCCGGCCAGCAGTCCAACCATTGGCCAGAGTGCGTCGCAGGCCAATGGCAAAATGCCCGGTCGCCTCATCCAAATGCAACAACGCGGCACAATCAAAATCGAAATATTCTCTAACGCTGGGATACAGCGCCTTGAATAAGCTCTCTTTGGCGGAAAATACGACAGTTAATAACCGCTCCGGCAGCCAGCCGCTGGCCAAACTCTCAAGCTCACCCGGTGCAGCCACCAGATCTCGCAGCTCGGCGGCCTGCGTCGGCGACATCCAACTCTCCAGATCCAAGCCAAGTAGCCGGAACTTTTTGGTTAACGCAACCAATGCGGTATCACCATTGTGAGTAATAGATCCTATCCACCCCTGAGGCCACTGGGGTTGCCGATGGCAACCAATGGCAACCTGCGGCGCTAGCCCACGTTCTAACAACAAGTGATAGCATAGAAATCGTCCAGCGAAATACTCAGCTTTCCGCTTGACCACTGCATTGCGAAGAGCTTCAGGGAAGACCACATTGTAACGGGTGAACAGTGTATCATCATAAGCAGCTATATCAAACCGACAACGCAGTGAGGTCACCTCCGGGGCCTGTGGAAGTGTCAAAGGTACAATTTCCTGGAAAAATGTAGGAATTTGATAATTGTGATTCTCAAATTGACGTTTCATTACTCTTCGCGAGGCTTAAACACACCCAAAAGTAATTAATTTACAATAAGTTGTTTGGTTCCCATCTATCTGCCAACCAAATCTCGCCGCTCGCTATCCTAGGACAGTTCACAAAATAGGAACAGGGGCGTTGCCAAAGGATAATCACCTTTCCCCTTTGGACCTCGTTGGAGGCTATCTAAAAATGCAATATGCAATAGAAAGATAATGATGTAAATTAGAAGTTATGGCAAATATTGAACGGATTGCCTGAACAACGACTCAAATTGTAACTGATGTTACAGCAGCGGCCACCCGAAAAAGCTGAAGTTCTGCATAGGCGACACGAGAGGCGTTGATGAGCAGTTTGCGACAGAGGGAGAAGGGATTGAGATTATTTTTGATGCTCAAGGCTTCGAGCTTGAAGGCAGCGCAAATCGACATAAAAATGTGGTTGCTCTGGGTTCTTAGCGTTTAGGTGGGGGATTTGGCCAAATTTGCGTTGGATTTCAAAGATTTGTGAAATATCTCCACTTTCCACCGTTTTTTGTAGGTCGTGGTGATGGCGTTATATAGCGAAACGCCTATAAAATGATCACACCTTTGTCGCTATTTTTCCTCCAGACTTTGTTACGAAAACAAGTCCGTATCACATGGATATGGCCTCGTTTTCGCGTCGCGTCTGAAGCAAAAATTTCAGCCAAATTTGTAATCATTTTATAGGCGTTTCGCTATAGTCGCAAGTTAAATCACTACAAACCAGATGCAATATCCCCGTGCTCCCGTCTTTGTTTTTAAAGACTTGGCGAACCAAAAGGACTGCTTTCGCATAGCCTTTTAGCCAACCTTGCAATGCGGTTTGCTCTGGAAAATCCAGCTCATCTACTCGTAGGTAACGCTTCTTTTTCCTGTCTTCTTGGCTCAGTGCCACCAGCCGGTTGTCCTTGAGTGCGGCAATGAAATGTTTGCCTTTGCGCGTGATAAAGTCGAAGTTCTCCTCTGAAGAAAACCAACTGTCCATCAGCACGAAGCGAAATTTTAAGTCATTGCTAATACAGGTATCGATCATTTGGCGCATCGCATCATTTCGTTTTTTGTTACCTCACTGATGTTACGCAAAAAAGGGAAACCTTGTTGGTCAAAATGGGTTTTTTTGCTCCCACGGCTCCTAAAAGTGCGTAACGTCAGTTACCTCACTTTTACGTTTCACCTGCCGGGTCTTCAGCTCGCAGTATTGTATCGGCTTTTTCACCAGTTCAAATGCCACTGGAATCGATGTCCCGTTACTGTGATAGAGCGCATTCAGCAGGTTGATCCCTTTGATGTTGCGTCCGCTACAATGATCATAGTGCCAACACATTAACTCGCTTTCATCCGTCCAGGCTTTTTCTTCAATCGTATCATCAAGTATCAACACCCCGTCTTCTCGCTCAACCTTTCTCACCGTCGCTTTGACTTGCTGCCACAGTTCCTTGGATGTGTAGTCCTGCTCCGACAAAAACCGGGTAATCCTGTCGTGGCTTACTTCGCCTTCCAGCATCGCCGATAGTCCCCTCGCTGTTGCCGCACCAAAGGTGCTCAGCAAGTAATCTGTGTATAAATCAAGTGCCGCTTTTTCATCTCTCCCATGCTTATAGCAAAGCCCGTATAAAATGATTACGCCTTTGCCGCCCTTTTGCCTCCAAGCTTTGTTGCAAAAAATAGTCCGTATCTACAGATATGGCCTCTTTTTTGCGATTGGAGCCAAAATTTCAGTCAAATCCATGATCATTTTGTACGGGCCTTGCTATATCTGATTCCTGGCTGCGTAACATCAGTTAAATAGATGGTATCATTTATTCTTGGCTCCTTACCCCCCTATGAATTTTCCAAGCCAGACTTATGGCTGAGAGGCAATAACTTCCGTCGCATCTACAGTTTGGCGAATTTCATATTGCATCTCCCTCTCAGTTGAGCTAACTAGTTGAGACTTTTCCAATGCCAAAGTCCATCGCACGTAGCAAAACCCGCAAGACTGTTGCCAAACGGTTTAAACTGACTGCCACCGGTAGGGTCAAGCGTTCACGAGCAAGCCGCCGCCATCTTTTGGAATGCAAATCTGCAAAACGCAAGCGCAAGCTGGCAAAAGGAGCGCTTGTTCATGATTCCGATGTGTCGAGAATTAAGCGCTGTCTGCCATTTGGTTAATTTCCATTGATTCCGGATCTTTCTCGTTGTTGAACGAGAATGAATGGAGCTGGTGAGATCCGGAATCGCAAATCACCAAACAGCTAGCTCCCTGAGGCCGCCGAAAGGCGGAATTCAAAAATGCCTAGAGCAACCAACGCGCCCGCGAGTAGAGAACGGCGCAAAAGAGTCATTAAAGCCTCCAAAGGCTATCGTGGACGGAGAAGCAAACTATTCCGTTACGCCAAAGACGCCCAAATGAAGGCGAAAACATGGGCCTATCGGGACCGCAAGACGCGTAAGCGTAATTTCCGATCCCTGTGGATCCAGCGTTTAAGCGCGGCAGTGCGAGCTGAAGGTGTTACCTATAGCCGTTTTATTGAGGGCCTAAAGGCTGCTCAGATAGCTTTGGACCGTAAAGTCCTTTCTGATTTGGCTGTGAGGGATCTTCCTGCTTTTAAGCAGATACTGGAAAAAGCGGTTGGCGCGCTGAACACGAAGCGCGCGTAATCATTTGCACACCAATTATCCGCTCCGAAATATCCGGTGGAATCCGAACTTCAAAAAATTCATAGCGAGGCTTTGGCAGAAATTGATGCCGCTTCCAGTCTTGCCGTACTGGAAGCGGTTCGTGTCAAAACGCTTGGACGTTCCGGCTCTATCTCAGTTTTGAGCCAATCCATGAAGGATGTCGCGAAGCAGGATCGCCCGCGATTCGGAAAGCTGTTGAATGAATTACGCGAAGCAGTCAGCTCCGCCTTAGAAAGGCGAGTGGCAGCTTTGAATGCCGAGGCTGATCAGGCCCTGCTGAATAGTCTGGATGTTACTTTGCCCGGCATTAAGCCAAACCTTGGTGCCATTCATCCCTTAACGCGCCTGCTGGAGCGCGTAGTGCAAATTTTTCACCATATGGGATTTATTCTTGCTGAAGGGCCTGACATCGAAACGGAGTGGCATTGTTTCGATGCCTTGAATACTCCTGCAGATCATCCTGCGCGAAATGAGCAAGATACGTTCTACCTTCCGGACGGACGCTTGCTGCGTACCCATACTTCGACAATTCAAACCAGGGTAATGGAAAGCCAGCCGCCGCCGGTGCGGGTGATCGGTCCGGGAGCCGCTTATCGACGCGATGAGGTGGACGCCACCCATTTGGCGCAATTTAATCAGATGGAAGGGCTCTATGTTGCGTCCGATGTTAGCCTGGCTGATCTTAAGGGAACTCTCTCTTTTTTCTTTCGAGAATTATTTGGACCGGGAACAGAAATCCGATTTCGGCCGCATTTTTTTCCCTTTACGGAACCTAGCTATGAGATCGACATCCGAACCAAGGTCTTAGGAAATCGTTGGATGGAACTAGCAGGTTGCGGCATGGTGGACCCAGCCGTGTTCGAATCAATTAACGCGGGTCGTGGAGACCGGGCGTACGACCCCGATCTGATTTCAGGATTTGCCTTTGGCTTCGGACTCGATCGACTGGCAATGAATCTGATTGGAATTCCTGATATTCGAATGCTGATGGAGAACGACATCCGGTTTCTCTCCCAGTTTCATTAATTTTTTGCCAACATGAAGCTTTCTTTCAATTGGCTCCTGGAGCTTGTGAATTTTAATGGGCCGGTGTCCGGCCTGGAGGATCTGTTAACTCGCGCCGGTTGTAAGGTAGAGTCCGTGGAAACACGTGGAGTGGCGTTAAACAATGTGGTGGCAGCGGAAATTCTGGAATCAGAATCCCATCCCAATGCTGATCGCCTTAGTGTTTGTAAAGTTGCCGATGGGACGACTCAGATAAGACAAATTGTCTGCGGGGCGAAAAATTATCGTGTGAGGGACAAGGTTCCTCTGGCGCTGCCTGGTGCAATATTGCCTGGCAATTTCAAAATTCAAGTAGGCAAACTTCGCGGAGTCGAATCTCAGGGGATGCTTTGTAGTGCAAAGGAATTGGCGCTTTCTGAGGATGCAGAGGGCCTCTTGATATTGCCAAAGGAAACACCGCCGGGCATTCCTATTTCCGACGTTTTTCCGCCGGATTCAATTTTAGATTTGGAAATAATACCAAACCGCGGAGATTGGTTAAGCCACCTAGGTATTGCCCGCGAGATAGCCGTTTTTACAGGTGGGCACTTGAATTGGCAGCTCCCGGCGACGCCAAAAATAACGGTTGATTCTTCCAAGGTGTATATAGAGGATCAGGCGGGCTGTTTGGCTTATTCTCTTCGCAAAATTAGAGGGGTGCAAGTCGGCGAGAGTCCAACGTACCTTCGTTCCAAACTAGAGGCGCTTGGTTTACGTCCGGTGAACAATATTGTAGATGCTGCTAATTACGTGATGTTCTTAATGGGACAACCTTTGCATGCCTTCGATGCAAACCGGGTAAGTGGCGGTATTGTCGTGCGCTCAGGTCCTGGCCGGACGGGCAGTACTGAAGAATTTCAGGCGCTTGACGGGAAAAGTTATTTCTTAGCGCCTGGAGATATTGTTATTTCAGATGAGAAGGGTGCCGCGTTGACTTTGGGTGGTATCATTGGTGGAGAGGTCTCGGGTGTTACCTCGGAGACAACCGACATATTGCTGGAAAGTGCGGTGTTTGATCCGTCGCAGATTCGCCGGACTGCGCGACGTCTCGAACTCTCCACTGACGCAAGCTATCGCTTCGAACGCGGTGTCGATGACTCCATGATGCTCATTGCTTCGGAACTTGCCGTGCAATTGATTTGTAAAGTCGCAGGTGGAGCCCCAGAGACCTCAGTGATAGTTGCTGGCAATATCCAGCCAAAGCATTCCCAACTGAAGCTTCGTCATAATAGGGTGAATTGTCTCTTAGGTTTAGTCGATCTGAAGGTCGAGACTATTTGCGATGCGTTAAAGAGAATTGGCCTTAAGCTAATCGATTGTTGCGATGAATCTTCCACTTGGGAAATTGCAAGCTATCGGAGAGACCTGACTCGGGAAGTGGATCTGATTGAAGAAGTAGCTCGGGTCTTAGGAATTGAAGCAATCCCGGAAAAAAATTTAGCGCAAGTATCGGCCACAAGCGAAGCGGATGCTACTGCGGATTTTCATTCCACTTTACATAACCGTCTGGTTGCTCAAGGCTTTTTCGAGGCTCGGACCAGTACGCTCGTGAATCACGAGTCATTTCGAGATTTTATCGCCGAATCCCAAACGATTCGCTTGAAAAATCCCATGAGCGAGGATCACGCTTTTCTGCGTCCCACTTTAATTCCGGAATTACTCTCTGCCGTACAGAGAAATTTTAATCATGGCCAGCGTTCCGTCCGACTGTATGAAATGGGCAAAGTCTTCCATCGCGATATCGAAGAAGAGATTCCCAGCTTGGGTATTGTGATGACCGGTGTATCTGGTTCTCCCTCTTGGAAAAATAAGGAAGTGCCCGCATTGGATCTTTATGATCTCAAAGGGACGATTCAAACGCTAATTGCACAGCCCGTCTCTTTTATCCCTGCTCAGGCACAAATTTCTCCACTTTCGTTGCCGCCTGGAAGCTTATGTCTTCGGGTTCTAACGATGGCAGGCCAATTTATAGGCATGGCTGGGCAATTGGCTCCTGCCAGGAGCAGAGAACTAGGGATCCCTGGCGCCTTATTAATAGCGGAACTGTTGTTACAGCCCCTGCAAGTTTTTCGGGGGAAAGCGCATTTTTCAGAGCTGACTCGTTATCCGGAGGTACGCAGAGATATTGCCATTGTAGTACCGAAATCCACACCCTATGAACGTATCGAAGATGTTTTGCTTTCGGCGGGAGAAACGCTGCTCATTTCGGTGGCGCCATTTGATATCTTTACTGATCAAACAGGAAAAAAGTTGCCGACTGACCGCAAGTCGATTGCAGTTTCCCTCGTGTTTGGCTCTTTGGAACGAACACTTACCAATGAGGAGGTTACTGCTGCCGAAGAGCATTTAAAGCAGCGACTGATTACAAAACTTGGAGCGGAACTTCGGACGGACCACGTCTGACCTTTTAGAAACTGACGAAGTCGGCCGGCTTTGCTGGTTTCTTTTAGGAGCCGCATTACAAACGACATTTTTTAAGCTACGAGTTTTTGGGAGTTGTAGTGCGAACAACGCCTATTCTCATTCTATGGTTCCTAGAGACGCAGTCCGCGAAGTCAGTTAGAAATTCCTTGGCAATCGCAAGCGGAGAATGGCTTGCGCGTACTTCCAGAGCCTTTGAAGCAAGCCGCGCGCGCTCTTCCGCGTGGTTCATCAGGAAGAGGAGTTTGTTATTGAGTAAATCGATGGCGTTCGGCGCTCGATGATCAAAGACTAACCCGTTAATATTATCATGGATAAAATCTCCAAAACAACGGAGCGAAGAAACAATAGGCACACAGCCCCATGCCATCGCTTCCAATGACGCTAGCCCAAATGTTTCTCCTTTTTCGGCTACTGAAGGATAGATAAAAATGGAGGCGTTTTTATACAGACTATTTAAAGTCGAGCTATCTCGCAAAAATCCGGTAAACTCAACATGATCTGTTGCCGCAGCAAGTGAGCGTAATTGGGCAAAGAAAGTTTCGCCGCTCCCGCCCATTGCAACTTCCCAGGGACCGGCAATTTGTAACTTCCACTCTTTAATTAACTCCAAAGGGAGGCGTGACCATGCTTTCAGCAAAAGAACCAGACCCTTTTCCTGATGAATGCGGCCAGCATAAAGGACCATAGGGCTCTTAGAACGGATGTCCAAAGAATCTGAAGGGGGACTGAAGGGCAAGGGATTAGGGATAACGCGAATTTTACTAGCTGCGACTGGCCATTCACGGACAATAGCTTCTGCAACCGCTGTGGAATTTGCTCGCAAGCGGCTGGCTCGGGCATAAAGACGCATCTGCCCCTTGGGCATCCTAGCCACATCGACATAAACCGGGCTTTTGGTAAAAAAGGGAAGAACAAAAGGAGCCCAGAATGTATTGGTTACTAAAATCTGAGCTTTTTGAATATGTGCAAGGGCCCGTAGGGTATAGCAAAGATCCAACCATTTGAGCGATAATACAGAACGAGGGGCCTTGTATCCCATGATGCGGATATGCTTTACCCCACAGATGATTTCCTCATTTTCTAATTCAGGATGACGCCGCGAAATTTGGATGACCTCATGGCCAGCAGACGCAAATTCTTGGGCGAGACGAAACCACATTTTTTCCACCGCCCCGCCCAAAAGTGGGGGGACCGGGAAAAAAGCCCCCTGAAGAATAATAATCCGCATTCAAGTCGGCGTTTTTCATAATTTTCCATTAGTGTCAAATCAAGAGCTGTAGAATGGATTGCCAGCAGCGGAATACTATGCTATAGTTAGTCTAAAATGTCCTTACTGCTGCTCAGCCTTTCTGAAGAATTTTACCCTATTGTCCAAGCTGGGGGCTCTAGTTCCTGAACGGGGTTTGACCCGACACTTCATAACATATTTATGAGAGTATTTACCTAAAGATAGATACAAATTTTTTCTGGAAGTGAGAAAAAATATGTTGAGTAGTAACTGACGTTACGCACTTTTAGGAGCCGTGGGAGCAAAAAAACCCATTTTGACCAACAAGGTTTCCCTTTTTTGCGTAACATCACGTAGTAAGAGCGCACCAAAGCTTAATGGAATCGTAAACCATATTGACTTTCTTTGAGACGACTTTAGTACGTCGAGTCATACGAGCTAGATGGTGACGTGTATTGCTATTATCTCGCTCAATAGAAACAGTACCCGATTTGCCAATGATATGGCGATCTCGCGGTAGAATTTTTGCGAAGGCATCCCAGTCATCAGTATAAAAAATACAATTTTTGAGGTGTTTTACTTTTTCGTAAAGTTTTCTAAAGGTTGCAGCATCACGATTGCCGACAACTAGAGGCAACAGTTCTCCCTGTGCTACGATCCAAGGCCTTGATGATCCACTTTTTGTTTTTTTGGCTCTATAAAAGAATTCGTGGGTAAAAAATAGAGTTAGCAGGGGGGCTGGTGCCGCCCCCAGACCCCCGCACCGCTCGCCGCGGCAGGCGTTCAGGGGGAACAGGGGGGGGAGCAGTGCTGAAAGGTAGCAAGAGGATCGGATCGGTTCCTTGGGTATTAGGGCGGAGCGTAAAAAAGAGGCTGGCGGCACCCAAAAGGGTACCTATAAACCAGCCTCTGTGGTAAATATAACGCTTAAAAATGTAATGAGGCGGGTACATCCGATCAAGGGATTTGTCTATGATGCGGTGGGATGGGACGATAAAGAAAAGGGAGTTATCTTAGCAGAAGTACGTGCCAGAGAAGGCAGCCAGGGAAGATGCTCAGGATGCAAACGTAAAGGATCTGGATATGATAGACTTGCAGAGCGGCGCTGGCGCTTTGTGCCACTTTGGGGTTTCGTGGTCTGGCTAGTCTACACACCGCGGCGAATTGACTGCCGACACTGTGGGAGTCCCACAGTAGAAGAACTTCCTTGGGCTAGCGGAAAAATACAGCACAGCGAAGCCTTCCGTCTCTTTCTGGCACAATGGGCACGCATGCTCTCCTGGGCCGAGGTAGCCAGAGTCTTCCGAGTGGGCTGGGCCGATGTATACGCTTCGGTAAAATGGGTGGTGGATTATGGCATTCAACATCGGGATTTAAGCGGCGTAAAGGCGCTTGGAGTTGATGAAATCCATGTCGGAAAAAAAGATAAGTTTTGGACACTGGTCTACCAGATCGATGATCACTGCAAACGACTTTTGTGGGTCGGGCGCGATCGTACTGAAAAAACTTTTGAGCTATTCTTCGAAGTTTTTGGCAAAGAGTTTTGTTCGGCCATCGGCTTTATTTGCTCCGACATGTGGAAACCGTATCTGAAGGTAGCAGCCCATTATTTGCCACAAGCCCTACATATCCTTGACCGCTTCCACATCGTTAAAAAACTCAACGAAGCTATCGATGAAATCCGCAGAGAGGAAACCCGCGCCCGTGCCCAGGCAGGTCTGGATCCCTTGCTTAAAAAGATGCGCTGGGCTTTCCTAAAAAAAAGATGCAATTGGACTAAGAGCCAACGTGCTGGCATGCGGGCAATTCGAGGCTCTGCTTTACGCACCCTGCGCGCCTTTCTCTTAGTGGAAACTTTCCAACACTTTTGGACCTATCGCTCTCCTACCTGGGCTGCTAAATTCCTGGATGCTTGGTGCACTAAAATTACTCGAAGTCACCTGGAGCCTCTTAAAAAAGTTGCCCGTACTCTCACCTCTCACCGCTCTCTTCTTTTAAATTACTTTCAGGCTAAAGGCCAATATTCCAGCGGTGTCGTTGAAGGGCTTAACGCCAAGGTGAAATTAACTCTAAAACGGAGTTATGGGTTTCGTACCGCTGATGCTCGTGAAGTTGCTCTTTACCATACCCTTGCTAATTTGCCTGAACCAATTTTTACCCACAGTTTTTTTTAGGCAGCCAAAATACGGGTTAAGAAAAGAATTACTGATGACCAATTTTCATGACTAGTCGTCCCATTTGGATTCGAAATGACCGTTCCATGGCGTAGATTTTTGGGGGAGGTCCACGCCTAAGAGGCATTTATTTGACGCGTATTCGGAATGCCAGAAATGGACTCCCAGCTTGTTTGCAAATGTTTTTTTAAGGCAAATATTACCTATATTATCTAAGTAATTTATAAGTAAATTGCCGAATAGTGAAAAATGTCTCCTCGCAGTAGAGAAGAAGTGTGCTTAAAACTCATTCATCTTCTTATATGGATAGCCGACCCATTTCCCCGAAAACAAGTCACATTTCCAGATCTTCCTCTGTTCAACAAAATTCGGGTACTCAGGTGGGATCGGACCCAAACCATTTAGGAGCGACTTGTGAAATGGGAGTACCGCAACGCAGGACAGAAACATCGGCGCAAACAGACATACCATTGCCGCCAAAAAAAGCGTACCTAAAGAGATTCCAAAAAAACATATCGACACCACCCGATACGGTAAGCCCGAACCAAACACAGGGAAATACAGTATCGGAACCATTGACGCAAACCAAAAGATTAGCGGATCATGATTTGTCTTGTTTGCCGCAAAACAAGAAACAAAGAACAGAAGCAATAAAACTAACAGAAAATCAACATTCCATCACAGAAATAGAAGAGTTAATAAAGGAGAAGCCTACATTCCAGGCAGAAATATTAAGTATTTCAGATTCTCAAAAAATTGGTCAAACTTACGGTAAAGGAGAACACCAGCGTATTATTTTTGATACTTTCCCAGTTCTTCAAGAACCTCGGAATCCTCAACGTAGTCGTGTGGATGAGATAGTAGGAGACATAGAAAAAATAAAGGCAAAGGATATAAAGTGGGATGTTTGTGAAAAGTTGTTTTCTGGTAAACCAAAAAATGAGATAGAGAAAATAAAGGAAAATTGCCGGAATCAGGTTATTCAATATCTGAAAGCTGAAATTAAATATAATACAGATTGTATAGGCGTGATAGATGAGGATAATCAACCACTTACTGTTGTGGCAATAAAAGACATTAAACAGAGCACAATAATTGGAATATTTGCAGGTCAAGTAGTCGACAATGTAGAACCTGCTCCCACCTCTTTAGAGCAAATATACGAAAAACAGGGGGAGAAAAGGTTTAATGAAAACTCCTGGGAAACTTGCTATACAGTGAATAATAAGAAGAGTCCAAAGGGTCTAATCAGATTTGTCAATGGGTATGATACCGGAAATATGGTGAGTTTAATTGGTGGTGTTCAAGATATCGGAAGTGGTAAAAATCCCAATTTATTTCCCATTTTAATAAAAGGTCATATAACAGCCTATATAGCAAGTAACGATATCAAGAAAGGTAGTGAGTTGCTGGTATCATACGGAGTAATCCCTCATGCAATTTAAAAAATTGCCATTTTTATAGAGATTCTATTCTGTAAAAAATAATGCCACTCATTTAATCTTCCGGAGTAATAGAAGAAAAAAACAAAAAAATTGTGATGAATGTATATGCAAATTGGCAATAATTTTTCAAATAAAAATGCTATTGGGCTGAATCAAAAATCATGCCATCCGTTGCGGAAAGCTCCCCTAAATCCACGAAGTATGCCCATACAGACATTTAGTGAAAAACACTCATGGACTATCAATTCAGATGGTCTGTCATCCATGGGGCACGATTGTAATAATATTAGATACAAAACCCCAATTATACCCTGTGTTATGGAAGAAATGGAGGAGGCTACTACCAGTTTCGTCGGTCTGGACCAACATTCACAACCGGTAGAACACTCTATTGCTAAATTTTCTACCGATGCTATTTTACTATCTAATGAGGAACGTAACGAGCTTTGCCAAAAAATAATTGAATGGATCAAACCGCAACTTGAAGGCGGCCAGCTCAAGGATAATGAGGGTAAAAAAAGGGAAAAAGTTGTTAGCGAAGATGTAAGAAGGTACTTTAAAAAAGAAAAATGGTGGCCCAAAGGAGGAAAAGTGCCACAACTTTCAGCTACTTACTTAAATGGGTTAGCACAATCTATAAATTATGCATTATTAAATCCTAAACTATCTAATGAGGAACGTAACAAGCTTTGCCAAAAAATAACTGAATGGATCAAACCGCAACTTGAAGGCGGCCAGCTCAAGGATAATGAGGGTAAAAAAAGGGAAAAAGTTGTTATCGGAGATGTAAAAAGGTACTTTGAAGAAGAAAAATACTGGCCCAAAGGAGGAAAAGTGCCACAACTTTCAGCTATTTACTTAAATGGGTTAGCACAATCTATAAATTATGCATTATTAAATCCTAAACTATCTAATGAGGAGCGTAACGAGCTTTGCCAAGAAATAACTAAATGGATCAAACCGCGACTTGAAGGCGGCCAGCTCAAGGATAAGGAGGGTAAAAAAAGGGAAAAAGTTGTTAGCGAAGATGTAAGAAGGTACTTTGAAGAAAAAAAATGCTGGCCCAAAGGAGGAAAAGTGCCACAACTTTCGCGTACTTACTTAAATAATTTAGCACAAACTATAACCAATACATTATTAAATCCTGAACTATCTAATGAGGAACGTAACGAGCTTTGCCAAGAAATAACTGAATGGATCAAACCGCAACTTGAAGGCGGCCAGCTCAAGGATAAGGAGGATAAAAAAAGGGAAAAAGTTGTTAGCGAAGATGTAAGAAGGTACTTTGAAGAAAAAAAATGCTGGCCCAAAGGAGGAAAAATGCCACAATTTTCAGCTACTTACTTAAGTAAGTTAGCACAATCTATAAATTATGCATTATTAAATCCTAAACTATCTAATGAGGAACGTAACGAGCTTTGCCAAAAAATAACTGAATGGATCAAACCGCAACTTGAAGGCGGCCAGCTCAAGGATAAGGAGGATAAAAAAAGGGGAAAAGTTGTTAGCGAAGATGTAAGAAGGTACTTTGAAGAAAAAAAATGCTGGCCCAAAGGAGGAAAAGTGCCACAACTTTCGCGTACTTACTTAAATAATTTAGCACAAACTATAACCAATACATTATTAAATCCTGAACTATATAATGAGGAACGTAACGAGCTTTGCCAAGAAATAACTGAATGGATCAAACCGCAACTTGAAGGCGGCCAGCTCAAGGATAAGGAGGATAAAAAAAGGGAAAAAGTTGTTATCGGAGATGTAAAAAGGTACTTTGAAGAAGAAAAATGCTGGCCCAAAGGAGGGAAAGTACCACAATTTTCGGCTACTTACTTAAATAAGTTAGCACGAACTATAACCGATGCATTATTAAATCCTAAACTATCTAATGAGGAACGTAACGAGCTTTGCCAAAAAATAACTGAATGGATCAAACCGCAACTTGAAGGCGGCCAGCTCAAGGATAAGGAGGGCAAAAAAAGGGAAAAAGTTGTTAGCAAAGATGTAAAAAGGTACTTTGAAGAAAAAAAATGGTGGCCCAAAGGAGGAAAAGTACCACAACTTTCAGCTACTTACTTAAATGGGTTAGCACGAACTATAACCAATGCATTATTAAATCCTGAACTATCTAATGAGGAACGTAACAAGCTTTGCCAAAAAAGAACTGAATGGATCAAACCGCAACTTGAAGGCGGCCAGCTCAATGATAAGGAGGGTAATATTAAAAAAGAACCTATCGATTTTCAGGAAATTCTTATGAACTCTGAAGATTCCGATCCCATATATATTACTAATGAGATGCGTGTGCCGCCGCGAAGCATCAACGATGATTTTGCAATTCTCCAAGATCCTAAAGACCCATATAAGAGTGCTGTTAGTGTGAATATAGACGATGCAAAAGTGACAGATTATGGAGGATTAGAGTCTATATTGAAAAGTATGCCGTTGCATCAGCAACAAGAAACGAAATCAAAAATTCTTGAAAGCGTTCAGTCTTGGTTGCGTAAAGAAGGTGATCATAAAGAAATATTGAAGGAATTTATAAGACCAATAATTCCATTGGAAGATGGACCAGAGCGGGGAACGGGTCTATTTGCGAATAAAAATATACCAGAATTTACCGTCGTGGGTCCATATATAGGGAAATTCCATTCAAGTCGAGAATCTGTACAAGAATCCGCGAAGAAATCAGGGGCAAAGATTACCTCTGCCTATCTTTTAATTACTCAAAGTGGCTGCTATGTCGATGCAAGTTCTACCGGAGGTTCAATGAGTCTAATGAATACATCTGCATTGTCGGGATATGAACCATTAGGTAAATTTAATAATGTGGAAATAATTTATGTAAATCAAGATTTGCCATTCTTTGTGGCAAGCAAAAATATTCAAAAAGATGATGAATTATTGGTATCTTATGGAGATAATTACTTCGATTCATATGATCCTGTTCAATTGAAGCATAAGGTTAAGCAAGAAGCTGTAATAGAGGATACAATCAATGAAGTGGTTGGCAACCATGAAACAAAAATTTCTGGTTATAGTATTAAGAGCCAAAAAAGATCAGTTGAAATATCCCAGGATGAACCTTCCAAGCGACGGCGTCGAGTTTAATCAGATTGTCTTAAAAGTGTAGAAAGCGTATGGTGATGTTTATCAATTTTCATGCGCCCCATTTGGATTCGAAATGACCGTTCCATGGCGTGGATTACGCGCTATGTGAGCACTATCGTGGAGACGCGAACGCCGCGATGGTGGTGGATTGCATTTGCGTTCACGAGTTTACTCGCATTTGGGGGGCTATTTGGATTTACATACTTGTTATCCACCGGGATTGGAGTGTGGGGAGATAACATTCCAGTCGCATGGGGTTGGGGGATTACAAACTTTGTTTTTTGGATCGGGATCGCTCATGCAGGGACCCTCATCTCAGCGATTCTTTTTCTTTGTCGACAGCCTTGGAGGACCTCGATTAATCGAGCGGCGGAGGCCATGACCCTTTTTGCTGTGGTCTGCGCGGGAATTTATCCCATCCTTCACTTAGGGCGCGCTTGGATGGTGTGGTTCATGATACCAGTTCCTAATTCCTTTGGTATGTGGCCGAACTTTCGGAGTCCGCTGATGTGGGATGCTTTTGCCGTCGGAACTTACCTGACGGTTTCCATTTTGTTTTGGTACACAGGTTTAATTCCGGATCTTGCGACACTGAGGGATCGTGCCAAACACGGATGGCGGCGTTACCTGTTGGGTTTCTTTGCGTTGGGGTGGTGTGGATCCGGAACTCAGTGGGCCTGCTATCGAAAGGCCTATATTCTCCTGGCGGGCCTCTGTGCGGCTTTAGTGATCTCAGTCCACTCAATTGTATCCTGCGATTTTGCAGTCACTCTCCTGGGGGGATGGCATTCGACGCTATTTCCGCCCTATTTCGTAGTTGGCGCGATTTTTGGCGGCTGCGCAATGGTGCTGACCTTACTGATTCCCCTGAGGGAGCTTTATCGCCCTCTTCATGATCTCATCACAACCAATCATCTCCGAAGTCTCTCCCGCATTGTGCTTTTTATGGGCAGTCTTCTCGGGTTGGCATATGTGTTGGAATTCTTTACGGCATGGCTCAGCGGTGACCCTCAGGAGCGATTTGTTTTCTGGCAACGAGCTGTGTCGGGTCCGGTGCACGCGGCCTTTTGGGCAATGATTGTTTGTAACGTTCTCGCGCCGCAACTCCTTTGGTGGAAAAAAGTTTACTCTCTTCCTTGGCTTATTTGGCTCATTGTTCAATTCCCAAATGTGGGAATGTGGCTGGAACGCTATGTCATTATTCCAGGGAGCCTTTTACGGGGGCCGTTGCCCTCTTCGTGGGGGTACTTTCAGCCGACGTGGGTGGATCTTCTTTGCTTTGCGGGCACAATCGGCCTTTTCCTTTCCCTTTTTTTATTATTTGTTCGGTGGATTCCGCTGATTTGTATGCACGAACTGAAGGCCCAAATAGCTGAGCGCTCTTCGCGACCATGAGCCCTGGTGGCGTCTTTGCCCGGTTTTCGACCGCAGAGCAGCTGCTGGTGGCGGTTCAATCTTTGGACGCTAGAGGATGGAAGGATTGGGAGAGCTTTTCCCCACATCCGATACCGGGTATCGGGGGTCAAGAAAATACGAAAATCATTAGCCGAGCGGCTCTGATTGGCGGTCTATTTGGTTTGGTCTCGGCCATTGCGATGCAGGTCATTCCCACCTCCATCCTGTATCCGGTAAACGTAGGCGGGAAACCGTTGCTTTCGCTGCCCGCATTTCTTCCAATTGTTTTTGAATGTACGGTCCTTTTTGCGGTAATTGGAAGTTTTCTGGCAATGTTATTTGCAGCGAGACTTCCTCGTTGGCACCGGTCCCTTTTTAATGTGGAAGAATTTCGAAAAGTCTCTCGAGATGCGTATTTTGTAGTCGTTTACTGCGAAAACCTCCGGGAGGCGAGTCGACTTTTGGTCGAACTCGGCGGGGAGCACATTATCTCCCTTCCCAAACCAGCGGAATGAGAGAAGGGGAAAAATCGAAGAAACTGATGAAGTTGCTAAAACTCCCATGGAGCTTCCTATCGGGGCTTGCCTTGCTGGCGCTTCTCTGGTTGCTCTTGGCGGGATGGCGAGGGCGAGAACACAGATTCCGGAGTCCGCCTCTCGAGATCTTTTCGGATATGGTCCGCCAACCTCGAATCAATCCCCAAGCACCTTCTCACTTCTTTGCAGATGGGCGGGGCGCACGGCCTCCCGTCCAAGGGACCGTCCCGCTAGGCTATTCGATGCCGCAATACCCTCCACTGAATGGGCAGACCGGAACTGCGGAAGGACCTTATTCTGAACTTGATTTCGGGCGAGGGAGTTCCTATAAGGACACTGGTAAGTTTGGGAAACAGTGGGGAACTGGGATCCCGCTGGAAGTAAATGCTTCTTTAATGCAACGCGGCCAAGAACGGTTTGCCATTTACTGTTCGACTTGTCACGGTGCGACAGGTTTTGGGGATGGTATTGCTACGAGATATGGGCTCGTTGGTGTTGCGAATTTGCAACTGGAAAAAACTCGCTCACTTGCTGACGGAGAAATTTTCGACGTGATCACGAATGGCAAAAATTTGATGATGGCATTAGGTTCCCAAATTCCAATTCCCGATCGATGGGCCATCATTGCGTACCTTCGGGCATTGCAACGGTCTCAACGAGCGAATATTAACGATCTGCCCGACTCTGAGCGCGCAAAATTAAACGCCTTGCCATGAGATGTTACACAGAAAGGGCGAAGTTGTTAGTATAGCAAGGCCCGTATAAAATGATCATGGATTTGACTGAAATTTTGGCTCCGGGCAAGACGCGAAAACGAGGCCATATCCATGTGATACGGACTTGTTTTCGTAACAAAGTCTGGAGGAAAAATAGCGACAAAGGCGCAATCATTTTATAGGCGTTTCGCTATAACGCTCCTAAAAGGACGTAACTGAGTTACCATGAAGCGATCCGAATTTCCCCAGTATTTTTTGAACTACCGTCTCGTCGGGTGGCTGCCAGTAATCTCTATTTTTTCTGCGGTAATAGGCTGGCCCCTCTGTTTGGTTTTGGGCCTCCTGAGGCCGGCAGAATTTGGGCCTGCGTATTTCACGGTCCTCTCCTTTTTTGGCACGTTGGCAATGGGGGCTCTTTTTTGGTTAATTCTTCACCACGCAGTGGATGCCGCATGGAGTGTGATGATCCGCAGAATTTGGGAGCATGAGGCGTGCCTTCTCCTGCCGCTGCTCATTTTGAGCCTCCCTTTGATTTTCTTATATCCCAAAATCTGGTCTTTGGGGATTGCTGCCACCTGGTTTTCGCCTTTTATTCAATGTGTTCTTCTTTTGGCATCTCTTCTGGTGCTGATAGTTTCGGCGGAATGGTTACGCCGGATTTCTGTGAAAGACGACGACAACGGAAGCGAAGCCAAAGCATATCGGCGGTTGGCATTTGCTAGCATTCCCGCCTTCGCCATAGGTTTTTCACTGATTTCCATTTTGGCTTGGATGTCTTTGCAGGGAGGATGGGTTTCGGCAATCTGGCCGGTATATATTTTTTCCGGAGCAGCCCTTTCAAGTCTGGCTTTGACGATCTTGATTGTCATTTGGATATTACCCGGGTTTAATGGAAACATAAAGGCGGATCACTTCCATCTATTTGGTAAGTTATTATTTGCATTGACACTATTTTGGGCATACCTCGCCTTCGGCCAATACCTCATCATTTGGTATGGGAACTTGCCGACCGAAAACTCCTTTTTCCAAGTTCGCGCTTATGGACTGGCTTGGCATGTTGGATGGCTACTAGTGATCGGACATTTCTTAATCCCTTTTCTTCTATTACTTCCACGCTTTACCAAAGTGCGCCCGAAATTGTTGGCCATGGTAGCCGGGTGGCTGGTGCTTATGCAGTTTGTGGAACTTTGTTGGATCATATTGCCTTCGCTACAGGGTGATTGGTTTTTTAGCGCACTGTCACTGCTAGTGAGCTTGGCTGCTGTGGGGGGGACACTGACGTTAATTTTTTTAATGAGGCTGGGCGAGTATCCGCTTTGGCCTGTTTCCGATCATCGCCTCAAGGAATCCCTTTCACTCATTGATCAATGATGAAAACCCCGACCCAATCCTATAAAACCATAGTTCCACCTCTTATCTGTGCTAGCGTATTTGCATTAGCTAGTTGGATATTATTTGCTCTCACCGGCCCTAAACCGGATACAGCAGCGCTCCACCGTCTGAACAAATTGAGACTTCTACGGGAACAGGATCGTAATCGGCTGGGATTCTACAGTTGGGTGGACCGAGCCAAAGGCTGGGTTCGCATTCCTATTAGCCGTGCTATGGAGCTCGAAGAACAGAGACTGCGTGCTATCTCACCACATCCCTCAGCGGATTCGTCTCCATTTGCTCCCGTCTCGTTAATCGAGATCCCCCCATGATAGGCGTCAACCGGGAGGAGGGGGGGGGTTTATTTAAAAGCGCGCTGATCTGGCTTTTTTTCAGTTGTTTTTTTCAACAACTGCGTGCTATCGAACTCATTTTTCCGCGATTTGCCGCTTCCTCCTGGTTGACCTTTGGACGCGTAGATGCCGCAGCAGAAGCTTCTTTCTTGTATGGCTGGGGATGTTGCATCGCTTTCGCTACGGGATTGCGAATTTGCGCCATTCCTCCTCTTCATGGGGAAGCACTCCTAGCTTTTTTTTGGAACCTTTCGGCAGCTATCGGCGTGATTCTCATTTTAGCCGGCAAGGTGATACTGATGCCGGTACTTCCTTCAGCATTGAGCTTCTTTCTTCTGCTGATTGCTCTTTTCTTCTGTTTGCCGATATTGCGAGCTTGTTGGCAAAGCCCGCAATCTCCGGACATTGCCCAGTGTTGGCTTGTGGCAGCCGTTTTTCTTCTGCCTTGGCTTCTTTTCACAGCAGCTACTTTGTTGAGAGAAGGGATCTTAAAAGGAGCTGCCCGGCTTCCGGTTGAGGCTTGGTTTCATGAAGGGTTCCTTTGGCTCTGGTTGGGAGGGATCGCTTTGGGTTTCGCCTATTCCCTCGTCGCCAAAGTCTTGAATATTCCGTTGGTGGAGCAGGGCATTGCGCCCGTAGGATTTTGGATGTTTTATTGCGTTGGCTTCTGGGCTGCTCTTCGAACAATTGCCGGCGGAGCCGTTCCCGCCTGGGTGAGCGCGGCCGGAACATCTGCAAATCTTCTTCTTTGGGTGCCCGTTGTTGTGATTTGGAAAAATATCTGCGCAACTTTAAAAAGATTTTCGGTTTCCTTGAAGTCCAGTCCGGCCCTGCGATTCACAATGCTTGGCGGCCACGCATTTATTCTTTGTGCTATTCAAGGAATCGTCCTTTATTCAAAAACAGGCGCAGCATTTCTTCAATTTACGGACTTCGCCACCTCTCAAGCGCTTTTAACTCGCTACGGATTTCTCAGCTCCATTTTTTGCGGTGCAGTCTACTATTTTCTCCCTCGTTTGCTTTTTCGCGAATGGCCTCGGGCGCGCGCAATTTTTTGGCACTTTCATCTGCACCGGGCGGGACTTGCCATCGCCGTACTTTCACTTGCCGTTGGAGGCATTGTTCAGGGCATCCTCTTAAATAATCCTACACTTCCGTTTTCGGCTTCCATTCAGGCTGCTTTTCCTTGGCGTTGCCTTGCCAGCGCCGGTTGGGGACTATTTTTCTTGGCGCAGATAATCTTTATACTCCACTGCCTCCGACTTTTCCGCGCCTCCGGTCAGGACTATTGATGAAAAAAGTGGTACTGCTTTTCTTCCTCGTCACAGCTCTTTCTTGGGCTGCCATCTGCATTCCGCCCATTTTTGTCTTCGGAAAACTAAAGCCTTTGCCAAACCCAAATGGACCCGGCACCTTGCCCCTACCTCTTTCCGGTATGGCTTTAACCGGAATGCGCGTTTACGGGACATTAGGCTGTGCTGCATGCCATACCCAGCAGATCCGGCAGTTCTCTATCACTTCCACGGATGTGGAGCGACACTGGGGGCGGCGCGGTTCACTCATGCGTGATACCCTCGCTCAACCGGTATACTTCCCTGGCTCATTGCGAATAGGGCCGGACATTTCCAATTATGCCCTTCGTCAACAAGATCCCGCAGCCGTTCACCGCCTTCTTTACACTCCGGAGGGTATCGGAATGCCTCGTTATGCCTTTTTGTATCGAATTGAGAAAATCCAGGGAGCCAAGTCTGCTCGTGCATTGGAATTGCCTAACCATCTCCGCTTGCCGAGTGGATATGAAGTGGTTCCCACTTACCAAGCGGAGTGCCTGGTCGCTTATCTCCTTTCACTGAAGTCGACGGGTTCATCGAGCGAATAATATTGAAGGTTTCACTCGGATGCATTTTTCCAAAGAGACCCCGCCTTCCGCTGATGGGACCGTGCCGTTTTGGTTTTCTAGCAGTCTATTAGTCCTCACATGTTGGGCGGGAATCGCTTTTTTTGCTAATGTAGCAGGATTTCGGAGCGATATTTCTGATGCATCCTCCGACACAAGCCCGCTTACAGCGAACGACCTGAACGATCCACTGCGCTTAGGACGGCGAGTCTTCGAAACAAACTGCGTCATTTGCCATCAGACATCAGGCCTGGGCGCCCCCTCGCAGTATCCCCCCTTAGTCAACAGTGAATGGATATTAGGACAAGACCAACACACACGCCGCCAACTTGTGGCAGTCCTGTTGTATGGACTGCAAGGACCGGTGACTGTCAGAGGGCTTGTCTATAATGGAAATATGCCTGCCTGGAACCATCTTTCGGATGCGGAAATTGCGGCGGTCCTCTCCTATATTCGTTCCAGTTGGGGAAATCGTGCCACAGCCTTGAGTACACAAGAAGTTTCTTCCATCCGCAAGACACTGCCGCCTCGTGTTGAACCATGGACCCGGAGCGAATTGGAAAAGTTCCCCTCTCATCCGTCTTCCCGATAAAGTGGAAATTCCAATGCTTGAATGCAAGCAGAGTCGGGTTCATAATTTAAATATGGGTAAACTTGACTCCGGTTTCTTAAGGCGTCTTGCCAGTAAATACATTTGGTGGCAATCCCCGGAGGAAGCGATTGCCAGGCCAAAGCGTATTATTGCCCAAGTGATGAATATGGGGGACTACGGTGACGTGCAGATAATTGCTCATTTATTAGGTGATGAAGGATTGCGTGAAGTGCTGCTTTACGGAGAACCTGGACAATTCAATGAACGTTCCTGGGCCTATTGGCATTACCGTCTTGGCCTTTGCGAGGTTGATTGTGTCCCTGCGCTTCCAGCTCGAAGGTTCATATAATGGGTATTTTTCGGCCAAGTATGGAAATTTTACCCCCCGCACAGCAGCGGCTATGGTTTGAACTAAAAGCTGCACCAAATCTAGGTTTTGTTTTATATGGAGGCACGGCGATTGCACTGCGTTTGGGCCACAGGCAGTCTGTCGATTTTGATTTTTTTTCCGAAAAGCCATTAGATCGTCAGGCAATTCAAATGTCTCTACCATTTATGAGTCGTGCAATTGTTTTGCAGGATGATCGGACTTCTTTAAGTGTCCTGGTTCCGTGTAGTGATTTGGAGCATACGCATATTAAGGTCTCTTTCTTTGGCTCAATTAGTTTCGGGCGGGTAGGCGAACCTGACCTCACCGAAGACGGGATTTTACAGGTTGCCTCTCTGGAAGATTTGATAGCCACTAAGCTCAAAGTAATTCTTCAACGCGCAGAAGCCAAAGATTACCGTGACATCGCAGAAATGATCAGGACAGGTGTCAGTTTGCCGCGCGGTCTTGCGGCAGCTTGCGAAATCTTTCGTCCTACTTTTCAGCCAAGTGAGAGTTTGAAAGCAATGGCTTATTTTAACGACGGCGATTTAGATAATCTGACAAAGGATGACAAAACCGTCCTTGTCCAAGCAATCAGTCAGGTACGTGACCTCCCGTTTATTTCGGTGGTTTCCCATCAACTCACAGCCAATTAGGTCATTTTTCCGGCAACAAAAAGTTTCTTCCATCGGACCCTCGCTATTTGGAATGGGTGTGACCTGCTCCCTTAGAATTAGATTGTTGAAAAAGGGAGACCTGTCAGGAAGAATGAGCGGGTGAAGGGAATCGAACCCTCGCCTGAGGCTTGGGAAGCTTTCGTTCTACCATTGAACTACACCCGCATGAAACAAACGCGACGATAACAATATACTCACTCCCGGATTCATGCCAAGTATTAGAGCATTTTCTTGCAACTGGCGGCAGTAAAAATTGAAATCCAAGCTGATGCGGTCCCTAAAAACTTTCCCCCTTTCTCCTGATACGTGAAGAAGTCGACAAAAAATTTGAAAAGCAAGGTGCTCAGGCTATTAGTCAAAGAGCCATTGGACAAGATCCAGATTTCTCGGCAACTTCAGCTTGGCGAAGAGGAAAACCGCGAACTCAGGCAATTGTTAAAGGAACTGGAGATAGCAGGTAGTATTGTTCGTGTTCGAAAGCAACGCTACGTGCTTCCTGATACGGCCGATCTTTTTACCGGCATCATTCAATTTCATGCCAACGGCTCGGCTCATATTCTGAGCGAAATCCCGGGTATGAGCGATTTATTTATCCCAGCGGAAAAGACTTCCACCGCCCTCCATGGTGACCGAGTAGTGGCTCGGATTGTGCGCGATCAACCAATGGTCAACCGGGAATATTGCGGGAGTTTTCGCAAAGAAGGCCAGGTGATTCGCATTTTAGAAAGGGTGAACCAGACAATTGTCGGTACCCTGCAAGAGTCGAAAAACTTTTACTATATTGTGGCTGACGACCCTCGCTTTCCCCACAATCTTTATGTAAAGCCGCCAACAGTTGCATTAAAAGCGAAGGTCGGAGACAAAGTGGTAGCACGGCTGGATACGTGGACATCACGCCATGTCAATCCGGAAGGGACTCTTATTGAGGTGCTGGGCAAAGCGGGAACTCCCGGTGTGGACATCTTATCCATTCTTCGGAGATACCGTTTGCCTGAAAATTTTCCGCCTGATGTCCTTCGTCAAGCCGATCAATTGAATGCTGAAATTTCACCGGATGAAATCGGTCGTCGGATTGACCTGAGAGATCGCTTGATTATTACGATTGATCCGGATGATGCCAGGGATTTCGACGATGCCATCGAAGTACAACAGACTCCAACCGGCTGGAGTGTCGGGGTTCATATTGCTGATGTTTCGCATTATGTCAGATCAAATTCTCCGTTGGATCGGGAAGCGTTTCTACGCGGAAACAGCGTCTACTTCCCGGGACGGGTCATTCCAATGTTGCCCCCAACACTGAGTGATGGCATTTGCAGTTTAAAACCCTGTGAAGAGCGCCTGACTTTTTCTGTTTTTGCGGAAGTTTCCAGAGGTGGAAAGGTTCATTCGGTTCGTTTCTGCAAAAGTGTGATTCGCAGTGCGGTGCGTCTGACTTACAAAGAAGCCTTTGCGATTCTTCAAAGTACTCCACAAACCGAAATTGAGCGGCGTGTGCATGTTGCTTGGGAAGTGGCATCCTTACTCCGTCGTCGACGCTTTGCTCACGGTGCCTTGGAACTTGATTTTCCGGAAGTTAAGGTTTGGGTAGACCAGTTGGGTCGCCCGGTACGGTTTGAGCGCCTTGAAAACGATATTTCGCATCAATTGATCGAAGAGCTCATGCTATTGGCTAATGAGCTTACGGCCCGAGAACTCAAGTCGCATAAACAACCAACCCTCTATCGCGTCCATGAAAAACCAGATCCGGATCGACTCTCGGAATATCGGGAGCAGGTGCTTCTTCACGGATTACGTGCGGGGGACCTCTCAAGCCGCGAAGAAATTCAGCGTCTATTGACCTCGTTGCGTGGATCCGCATATGAACCGATTTTGAAAGTCGGGTTGTTAAAGAGCCTAAAACGGGCTCGCTATTCTTCCGACCCGCTGGGCCATTTTGGTTTGGCAAAGACAAACTATCTTCACTTTACCAGTCCAATTCGGCGCTATGCGGATCTCGTCACTCACCGGTCCCTCGAGCGTTATCTGGGGCTGACTCGTTCCGGTCCATCTCAGCTTACCTCAGTCGCCGACCATCTTTCAACTACCGAACGGATTGCCACGGATGCCGAAAGAGAAGTTATCAAGCTGAAAAAGCTGGAATATTTTCAACATCTTCTGCATCAAAAAAATCCCAGATCCTTTCAAGCCGTTGTCTTTGAGGTCCGCAACTATGGACTCGTCATCGAACTCCCCGAGTTGCTCATGACAGGGCTGATTCATCTCTCTTTCCTGGGAGACGACTTTTTTGTCTACGATTCCACTCGGAGACGACTCGTAGGCCGTCATTCAAAAGCTGTTCATAAAACCGGAGATACATTAAATGTAACAGTTGCTCGTGTGGATTTTTTTAAGCAACAAGTTGACTTTAAACCGCTTTGAAGTATAAAAATTTCAAACTTGATCAAGTTTTCCCAAGTTTCAAATTTTCATTCGAAATAAAGAAATGACGGGAAACAGAACCGGGGAATAGAGAGCTAAATGGATACCATTATTGAATCGAGGGAATTACAGGTGGAACGAAAACATTTTTTCATCGAATTCCGTGAAAATGAACGAGGACGTTTTTTAAAAATTACTGAGGAGGCGCACGGCAGAAGAAATTCGGTTATTATTCCAAGCACCGGCCTTGCTGATTTCGAACAACTTCTGGGGCAGGTGCTGGCGAATTGTCCAGTGGCGGCAACTGCCAAAGAATAGTCGGCTTACTCTTTAGCCTTGAGGAGGCTTCTTCAAGTAAGCTACAAGAGAAAATAGTCATTACTTTTCGCTTCGTATTTTCAGATACTGCAGCGATTCTGTTTCCTTTATGTTTACATTCTAGATTTAGTCTTTTCCGTTGTTACACTTCGTTGACAGACGGAAGACCTCCTGTAATTAAATTCCGCATTTTACCTGCATCCTTTCACTATGTCGAAAAAAACAGCCAAGAAACAAGTCACTAAAAAGAAGGAAAAGAAATTGGCATCAAAATCCTCTGCCAAAAAGGCAACTAAATCGCCCACGTCAAAAAAAGCCGTCTCGGCTTTGCCCATTGCTAAAGTGAAAAAGGGTAAATATGTCTACTATTTTGGAGATGGGGTGGCGGATGGTGACGGGAAGTTGCGTGCATTATTAGGTGGGAAGGGAGGCAATCTCGCAGAAATGACACGGATTGGGCTACCCGTACCGCCGGGATTCACAATTTCAACAGAAGTTTGTGCCTACTATTATGACCACAAGCGTTCCTATCCTAAGGAGCTTGAGGGTCAGGTAAATACCGCGCTTGCTAAAATAGAAAAATCGGTTGGGAAGACATTTGGCGGCAAGGAGAATCCATTGTTGCTGTCAGTCCGTTCAGGGGCACGGGACTCCATGCCGGGTATGATGGATACTATCTTGAACCTTGGGATGAACGATCAGACGGTTGAGGTAGTGGCTGCCAAGAGTGGGAATCCTCGTTTTGCCTGGGATTCCTATCGGAGATTTCTTCAGATGTACGGGGATGTCGTCATGGGAGTCCAACGTCGCCCAGGGGAACACCATGAACCCTTTGAAGAAGTCATTGATACGGTCAAAGACGAAGCTAAAGTTGAAAAAGACACCGATCTTTCGATCGAGGATTTGAAGAAATTGGTGAGTCGTTTCAAAGATCTCATTAAGGCTCGGACCGGGAAAAATTTTCCTCAAAAGCCGATGGAACAGCTTTGGGGGGCAATCGGAGCGGTATTCGGATCGTGGCATAACGATCGGGCAATTGTCTACCGTCGCAAATATCATATTCCTCATGATTGGGGAACCGCAGTCAATGTGCAGACGATGGTCTTTGGAAATATGGGAGAAACCAGCGCGACTGGGGTTGCCTTTACCAGAGATCCTGCTACTGGCGAAGAGGTATTCTACGGAGAATACCTGATCAATGCACAAGGCGAGGATGTTGTGGCAGGTGTCCGTACCCCACATCCCGTGGCAAAGTTGGCAAAAGAAATGCCAGAGGCACACAAGCAGCTCCTCCGTGTCCGTAGTCTTCTCGAAAAACACTTTCGTGATATGCAGGACCTGGAGTTTACGGTTGAAGACAATCGACTTTATATTCTCCAGACTCGCAATGGCAAACGGACTGGCCTTGCTGCGGTCAAGATAGCCGTGGACATGGTAAAAGAGCGGCTAATCACTAAGGAAGAGGCCCTTCAACGCATACCAGCGGATTCATTGAGCCATGTATTGGCACCGATTTTTGACGATGCCTCTAAAAAGAAGGCCAAAAAGATCGCTACGGGATTGCCTGCAGGTCCTGGTGCGGCCAGCGGGCGCATTGTTTTTCAGGCGGAGGATGCCGTCAAATTTGCTCACAAGGGAGAAAAGGTACTTCTAGTGCGTGTCGAAACTTCTCCGGAAGACTTGCGAGGCATGATCGTTGCGGAAGGTATTTTAACTGCCCGCGGAGGAGTCTCTTCACATGCTGCTTTAGTGGCGCGGCAAATGGGCAAAGTGTGTGTGTGTGGGGCCTCAGCCCTTCGTATCAACTATCATGCCAAGACAGTGACCTCTGGAGATACTATTTTAATGGAAGGGGACTTCCTTTCCATTGATGGTACGGCAGGGGAGGTATATGCCGGGGAAGTAAAGACCGCCCCTTCCGAAGTAGTCCAAGTACTGATTAACAAGAACCTTGCGCCTTCGAAGTCCAAGATGTACCAGGATTTTTCCATGCTCATAAGCTGGGCAAATAAATACAGCAAATTGGACATCCGGACAAATGCTGATACACCGGAGCAAGTTTCCAATGCTATTGCTTTTGGTGCGCAAGGTGTTGGCCTTTGCCGTACTGAGCACATGTTCTTTGAGGGCAATCGGATCGATGCCATGCGAGAAATGATCTTGGCATCCACATTGGAAGAACGGCGTACCGCCTTAGAGAAGTTATTGCCTTACCAGCGCGAAGATTTCGCTGGCATTTTTAGGGCTCTTAAAGGTTTGCCCGCCACAATCCGATTATTAGATCCGCCTCTCAATGAATTCCTTCCGCATGATGCAGCCCAGCAAAAAGATCTGGCAGTTAAGCTGGGATTGCCAGAGGAAACAATCGCCAAACGTGTTCACGAATTACACGAATGTAATCCTATGCTCGGTTTTCGCGGATGCCGCCTGGGAGTCGTCTATTCGGAAATCTCAGAAATGCAGGCGCGCGCCATATTTGAAGCAGCGGCAGTCGTGCAAAAGGAAGGGATTAAAGTTCGTCCAGAAATTATGGTTCCTCTGGTGGCTTTCCCGAAGGAATTAAAACTGCAGATCGACGTCATACATCGGGTGGCTCGTGAAGTTTCCAAAGAATTAAAAGTAAAACTGAAATATTTGGTGGGCACGATGATCGAAATTCCTCGTGCTGCGCTTGTCGCAGGAAGTATTGCTGAGGATGCTGAGTTCTTTAGTTTCGGAACCAATGATTTGACGCAGACGGCTCTGGGAATGAGTCGGGATGATGCCGGTTCTTTCCTTCCTGCCTATTTGGAACACGAGATTCTGCCGATCAATCCCTTTGCTAGCATTGACCAAAAGGGAGTTGGACGTCTGATGGAAATTGCTATTGAAGGTGCTCAAAAGGTACGCCGGGATATTAAACTCGGAATTTGTGGTGAACATGGTGGAGATCCTAAGAGTGTCAAATATTGCCATCACTTGGGACTTACTTACGTGAGCTGCAGCCCGTACCGTGTGCCTATTGCTCGACTTGCTGCCGCGCAAGCTGCGCTCGAAGAGTCCAAATAACGGTTCATTTGGAATACCATGGCCGTATGCAAATGCGGCCATGATTTCTGCCCATGAACAGTTCGCTTCATGGGATGAATCTGCTGCTTTTTTTTGGCTGTGGGCCCTACGAACCACCAACTACCCACTAACTGAATGGATTAAATATTGGGGACCAGGGAATAACCATGTTTTGTTGCGAGTTTAGAAAGAAGGCGTTTTTGGGAGAGAGCAACCTGCTCATGGTAAACTTCGAGGCCCCTTTCAACGTAGGGGAAGCCGTGTACCATAACGCGCCAAAAAAGGACGGCCAACTTACGAGCCAGGGCTTTATTAGCAACTAATCCACCGCGCCGTGCACGCAATCGTCGATAGAAACCGCCCAGAGCCTTGTTTACACTGCGGGCAAGAGAACGGGCTACCACACAGAAAATGCGACCTGCTCGATTGCGACTTCTAGAACATCTAGCTTGCCGCTTACCACTTTGCTTGCTGCCAGGAGCTAATCCAAGCCAAGCAGTAAAATGCTTTTCACTTTTCCAGCAGGTCAAATCGGTACCTACTTCACCAATCAACTCGAGTAGACCATAGTCGGTAATACCGGGTAAGAGCGTCGGATCCTTTCCCTTACAAAGAGTCATAAGTAAACGGTGGAGATCTTTAATTTGAGGAGCATTGCAGCCTCCAATCCTTTTTGTTGCGCTGGGAGTTGAGGGAGGCTGAAGGCCTTGAACACTTTCCTGTAATAGCTCTTCTATGGCTTGGTCACATTGCCTAACGAGCTCCTGGCAAAAATGCCATGCATCATAAGCTTGTCTAAGGGCAAAGAGATGCTGTTTGGTCCAAGTCCCACGCAAACTCTCAATTACTCGATGGCGCTTTGCCCTCTGAATCTGGAGGCTACAAAGAGAAAGCAACACTTGAGGATCACGCTCGCCCTTTAGAATGGCTTCAATCACCTTAAGTCCACTAACTCCGGAAAGTGAACGAATTACGTCATGAAACTTGATATTCATGCGTTCCAAGGCCTTCTGCATATGCTGTACATGGCTAGCTGCTGCTCTGATATGATCGCTTCGCAAACGCAAATAATCCTGCAACTGCCGAATATTGGCCTGAGGTACAAAACCACCTTTTAATAGGCCATGAGCATGCAAAGTTGCTATCCATTGGCAGTCGGCCATATCCGTCTTCCTTCCAGGTACATTGCGTACGTACTTACCATTAACCACTTTTATCTCTATGCCGCTCTCCTCTAAAATCTCATACAAGGCTATCCAATAAACTCCAGTAGCTTCCATTGCCACCGTACACACCTCTTCTTGAAGTAGCCAATCGCGCAGGGCGTGCAACTGACTGGTAAAGGTTCCAAAAACCTTAGGTGCTCCTCCGGCAATAGAAACATGCATGTGTTCACTGCCTACGTCTATTCCTGCCGCTTTTAAATTTAGTATGGTCAGATTTTTCATTTTTTAGTTATCAGTAACTTGTAAGGTGTGCTCAGGCCAAAGCTGCCGGTCCGTTGACATATTGTAGACAAATCTACCCAGCGGGAAACTTTGCGTTCTCCAAAAAATACGTGTGCAGCGGACCGGAGCCAATCTACGATGCGGGCTTTTTACGCTCCATAGAAACGCCGGCCATTTTACAGCTTGACCTGAGCAACCTTACCCTACTCAGTTAGTGGACTAAAATACGAGTCCTTTGGACTTGATGGCTACGAACTATGCTATTGTTTGGAAGCGGGTCCACTTTCCTGACCCACTCGTTATGTCGAGGAGCCAGAAAAGAGCGCCGTGCTTGGGAGTATCCTGTCACTTTTGGGACCGGATGAACTCAATGCACTCCGATCGTGGTTGCTGAAATTGGAGTCGGCCGAGAATTTTATTAGTCAGCTTAAGAAAAACCTCCGGATAACTCCGGTAACGGATATTGTTGACCAGCGCGAAACCGTTCAAAAAAATGAACGGCATCCGGTACTTTTAGCATGCTAGTCGACTGCATTCCCGGTGGAAATAAATCGTATATGTATTTTATGTGTAGTAATTTACGCTGACGTTTTTTTTGACTGTTGCGCCTGTTTGATCTATGGAAGGTCGCATGCAGCTTTCTATGCGAACAGATTATGCCTTGCGGGCACTTTTTACCTTGGTGGAACATTTTGGCGGAGGACCCATCTCGATCGGAGAATTGGCGAGGAGGAACGATATTCCGAAACGTTTTTTAGAACACATCATGCTAGATCTTAAAGAAAAGGGAGTGGTCGAAAGCATTGCAGGGAAGCGTGGGGGATATCGACTGCTCCGTAGCCCGGATCGCATTACAATGGGAGAAATAGTGCGTTACTTCGACGGTTACCTTGCACCCCTCGCGTGTGTTTCAATCACTGAATACAAATGGTGTTCACAAGAAAAAACCTGCAGATTTCGGTCCATTTTCTTGGAAGCCAGTAGGTCTGTGAGTCGGCTTATGGATCAAACTACTTTAGCCAGTGTTCTCAAAAAATCCCAGGCAAAATGTTCGGATTTACCTCTTATAGAGGGCGGATTTGGTGACGGCATTTAGACCATGCAAACAGTTTGCAAATATTTGAAATGAAGTGCCTGATCCATAGCGAAAATCGCCATAAAGATCAGGCACTTTATAATATCAACTAGTTTGGCTGCTAAAAGGTGACTTTCGTGGTGATGCCTACTACTAGAGCATCTCTAGACTGCCCATCTCCATTTGGCCGGATGATGTATTGTAAATAAGGTTGTGTAAAGAGCCAGCGATTAATTTGCAGGCAATAATCAACTTCTAACAGAGCCTCATTGGTGCGCTGGGTATCGATATGTTTCGCACGGTTAGCAAGTATTTTATAATAGCTATAGTTGCCATATGCGAATGCGATCCCAAGATCATCTTTGTCGCGCGTTGGAATCAGGCCCTTATAAACCAATCCTGTACGCAAGAAGAACGGAAGTTCGTTGTTAAATTTTGGAGCATATGCCAATAAGCTAAAGGCGTAGAGGCCCTGAGGTGACAGCTTTTCTTTGACGGTGGTTGTTCCACTGGCTTTGCCCGCTGTCGATGATCCACCCTTGCCGATCGAGTATGTCATTGAGTCAAGCGATTGAGAAGTGGCTTCGCGGAAAAGCATTTGGTCAGCCTGCCAATAAAAACCGAATTTTCCGGGATAAGAGGTGCCTAAAAATGAACGGCAAGTTAGCCCCCAGTAATAGCTGCCAAAGGCATATTTTCCTGGTAGGCGTTGGCTGCCGAATTTTGGTGTGATGCCAGTTTCTCCCATAAAGAAGAGTCCATTTTGTTTTCGCCTTGATAATGCAAAATAAACTCCGCGGTTCTGCCCATCCAGAGCGTTTGGCACTGCTGCCCAGAGGCCCGCTTGTAGATAGGCCCATTCGGCTGGTTGGATTTTTGTATAGCCGCCCCATGCAACATAATTGCCATCGAACAGAACTCCGTTTGCGACTAAGTGACCACCCCAGAACGCGTAATTTTGAAACAGATTTGCAGCGGTTTGTTGTATGAAATAATTCGCAGGACTTTGCCAACCGCCGGAGAGCGTTAAGAATTCTTTGATCCCAAATAATTCTGGCGTGACATAGGTTAAGACGATGGGTCTGAGGCGCCATTTCCAAAGACCGGTGAAGCGATCGGGACTAAAGGCGATCCCTGCGCCCGGATTGTCTCTGAATTGTTCTCCGGTTTCCCACTGGATTCCCGCAATGCCTTTAAGACCTTGCAGGCCCAACATTTTTCCGAAATCAAATTCCGTATCTAAGGTAAGGTTATAACAAAAAACCGAATTGTGTCGCAGATCGTTTGTAGGAACGCCGTAGTAAATTGAAGTGCTCTCGCCCTTGAACTTTAACCCGTGATCTTCCAAAAACGTTCGTGTCCCAAACCAATCCCCCATTGCGTAGGGACCATTCCACCACTGGCCCCACGCTGATGGCGGCGGCTGGCTTTCTCTTGGCGTGGATTCTGTTCGTGGTGCGGATTCTGTTCGTGGCCGCTGGGCCCGGACATCATCGGCATCAAATATGAGGCTTGCCAGTGGGATGCTCAGGATGCGTGCCAAGCGTTGACGAAATGATCGTCTGCGGCACAGTCCGGAACAAGGGTTGGAATTCAGAAAGGGGACCGTCGGCTGTTTGAGAGGAGACATAGCTCAATAATAATTTTAATGCTGATTGTTTAGTGGCGGAGCATCATGAGCTGGATGTCCTCGAATCTCTCTTCGAGAAGAACCCCACGCGCTTCCGCTCGTGAGAATATCGTTCAAGTTAAACGATTTGAACATAAACAACTTGTAAGATATTTATGTTGAACAGTTGGGATTTATTGACGGATTGTTCTGAATGAACCTGGTGCAGAAATCCGGTGCACGATCTGGATCTGTTATTGGAGTTCCCGTAAAATCGCCTGCGCTGCACGGCTTGCCGCACCATCTTCTCCAAGAGAAGCGACGGCGGAACGGAGGTTTGAGACTAATTCTTGGCGATCTTTGGAAGAATCCAGCAATCGCAGGGCTTCAGCGGCGAGTGCTTTTGGTGTTGCGAAGTGCTGAATAAATTCCCTTACTACAGATTTTCCGGCGAGAACATTAACGATTCCAAGGAATGGAATTGTAATCATGCGGCGACCGATTTCGAATGTCAGCCAGGCGGTTTTGTAAACGAGGCAGTAAGGCAATTCGAAACAAGCAGCTTCAAGCGTGGCAGTTCCTGAACAGACAATTCCGGCACAGGCGCGTTGCATCAGGGAATGTGCTGTACCGGTCCGGATATTTATAGGGACTCCGGATTCTTTGGCTAAGTGCCGCATCCAATCAGCATGGGCTTGGTTTGCCGCGGCAGCTTCAAATCGAGTAGATGGCCGCTGTTTTAAAATTGTTGAAGCGGCATCGACCATCACTGGAAAAATTCGGCGGACCTCCTTCCATCGGCTGCCAGGAAAGAATCCGATCAGATTAGAATCACGCTCGATACGAATACGCTCCATTTTTAATTTTTCCACCAAGGGATGTCCGACGAATTCTGTTTTGAGACCCGATTGTTCGTAGAGAGCTTTTTCGAAAGGAAAAATGCAGAGCATGAGATCCAAAATTTTTGCCATCTGAGGAATGCGGCTGCTCTTCCATGCCCATACTTGCGGACTCACATAGTAGATGATCTTTAAATGAGGATAGCGGGAATGGATGGCTGTTGCCAAACGGAGATTGAAGCCTGGATAATCCACTAAAAGAAGCGCATTCGGTTGGACCTCACCGATCTGTTGAAGCATCCGGTAAAATTTTTTTCGGAACCACGGATAGATTCTCAGAATGTCCCAAATGCCGACGACACCCGCCTGATCGATCCAATTTTCGAAAGGAGGAGTGGAAAATTTTTCCATCTGAGGTCCACCAGCACCGTGAAAGATGGTGGATGGTTCGCGCTTAAGGATTTCAGACATGACTTCAGCAGCCCGATCGTCTCCGCTGACCTCTCCGGCGACGGCCCAGATCGTTTTCATTTCACGAAGTGTGGTTGTTTTTTGCGTGGGTCCGCTTCTTCGATTCGGCGGGTGATTTCCAAAGCAATTTCCAAAGCAATCGTGGCTTCATGACCACTGACTCGCGGTGTGTTTCCTTCTCGTGCGCAGGAGATAAACGAGGTCAATTCGGATTTTAGCGGTTCGCCTCTGGCAATTTCCACGCGATCCTTCACAATTTTGCCACCGACAAGCCGGTACATTTTTCCGGATTGTTTTTGGTAATCGAGCGAGAGATATGCATCTTCTTGAAAAAGCCGAATTTTTCGCAGCTTTTGGTAGCTAATGCGGCTGGCGGTCACGTTCGCGACGCATCCGTTTTCGAAATGAAACCGAACATTGGCAATGTCTTCGCTTTTACTGAGCACGGAGATGCCCACAGGGTCCATGCTGACAATGGGGGATCGGACAATGTGTAAAATGATTTCGATATCATGAATCATGAGGTCGAGGACGACGCCAATATCTGTGCTCCGGTTGGGATAACGGGAAAGACGGGTGACCTCCAAAAAACGGGGATTTTTCAATTTGTGTTCCAGGGCTTCAAGAACCGGATTGAACCGTTCGACATGGCCGACCTGGAGAACGCAACGATTTTCTTGGGCAGTTGCTGCCAAAGCGTGAGCGCTGGCCGCATCTTCCGCAATGGGCTTTTCTATGAGAAGATGCTTGCCTCGCCGGAGAAGAAACCGGCCGATTTCAAAGTGAGTTACCGTCGGCGTGCAGATCGTCGCGGCATCGATTCGGCTGACAAAATCCTCGAGCGAAGTAGCGGCATACGTTCGATATTTTTGGGCGGCGAATTGTGCTAGCTTTTGATCAATATCAAAAATAGCAGTCAGTTCGCAGGCATCGAGTTCCGAATAGACTCGGGCATGATGAATTCCCATGTGGCCGACTCCGACGACTCCAACACGCAGTGCATTCATGACGACGATAATCCGTAAAGGGATAGGGAATATCGATTTGCAAGCTCCATCAAATGCTCACGTTCCAGCAAAATGGTACATTTTGCCTCGACGCCAATACAACGAATTTGTACCTGCTGTGCACATTCCAGCGTCGCCTTCCCAATGACGGGGACATCAAACCGCATGTCTTGATCGGGTTTGGATACTTTAACAACGGTTGCTCCTTTTTTTCCTAGCTGTCCTCCTCTGAGGATAGTCTGATTAGTCCCCTCAAATGCTTCCACAGCCAGGACCGTTCCCTGGCGCACAACAACCGTCTGACCGATGTCCAAGCGGCTTACCTCCTTGGCAATTTGATAACCGAATTGAAGGTCTTCGATCTCCCAAGGTTTCAATTTTGGACCCGCTAGAAGACCTTCTTTTGCAAGATAGTCTTCAAGAAAAGTTGTGGCGGGCAATAGCTCCACCCCCACACCAGCCAACTGGTCTGCTATGGCTCCAAAGAGGGTCTCGGCATTTCTTTTGGGTAAGCGAGCAAGCAAGAAGAGTGCATGAAGATCCGGACGAAGGTCAAAAAGGTTTTTAGGAGCAATTTGGCCTGCCATTAAGGCATACCGTGCACCGGATTTTTTTGCAACCGTCAACAAACGATTGAGTTGCCCAACTCGGAGAGAATGAGTTTTGTCGGCCAATACAGCCAGGTCGGAAGAAGTTTCTCCTTCAAAGGCAATTAAAACGATGCGTTTCACCCCTGCGGCGCGAGCGGCACGAATTACCAGAAAGGGATAGATGCCATTTCCGGCGATGAGTAACAGAGAATCGGGCGAATTCACTGCGTTTGGATGTAGTCGGGTCAGTACGAATTGTCCAGAAAGGTACTCTTTTTCCTCGGCGAACGTGCTAAGCAATTGCCAATATGGACTTATCACTACAGTTGTCAGTTGGTAGTTCGTGGTTGGTAGAGGTTCGTGGTTCTCAGTTGCAAATTGAACACGGGCTGACTGGATGCTTGCATAAGAATTAAACTCCATGAGATGGAGAGCGAAGCCTTCTCATTTGCGCTCATTCGCCTGACCTTTTCCCCTTTTCCAGGAAGAGCACACCTGCGCGGCGGCGTGCGTGAATGTTTGCTGGTAAATTGACCTTTGCCGGCTGTGAATGGGGATTCTGAATGAGGCTGCGAACGCGTTCCACCTCGACAAAACCCACCTCCGGTACCCCTTCCTGCACCAGCCAGCGGCGCAGAACTCTTCGTTGCAAAGCAAGTGGAGCTTTCATAAGTTCTTTATATCGAAGTTGATCTGCGTATGAAAACTCCTCAATGATTGCCCGCAACCAGTCTTCCTCGTCCGCAAGAATTTCGGCGCAACGTAAGACAGCCTCTCGATGGGCCGTTCCGAATTTCTGATCTACAAAAGGCAATAATTCTCGCCGGATTCGGTTTCGTGTGAAAGAAACGTCCAAATTAGTCGCATCCTCTCGAAAGGGTATTTTTCGGTCACGGGTAAATTCGATGATTTCTGAACTAAAGACTTGGAGGAGAGGACGCATGATTCTCAGGGAGCGTCTATTGGTTTTGTATACGGATTCCCGTCTCATGCCAGCAAGGCCAGCAACTCCCGTGCCGCGCAAAAAATTGAACCAACAGGTCTCCAATTGATCATCGGCATGATGGGCTAGGAGAAGGGTAAAGCAGCGGGTCCGTTTCGCAGCTTCAACAAAAAATGCATACCGAAGTTCACGTCCCGCCGTTTCCAGGGAAATTTTGCGAGCGGTGGCGAATGTGCGTGTGTCGGCGTATCCCGATTCGAATCGCAAATTTTTTTTATCGGCTTGCCGGCGGACGAAATTCTCGTCCGCTTGAGCGGATCGGCCACGCAGTTGATGATTAAAATGGCAGACTACCAGCTTACTATACCCCAATATCAGCAAGCTATGGAGTAGGCACATCGAATCGCGTCCGCCCGAAACGCCCACCAGGACTTTGGTCTTGGGTGAAAGACCTTTTAAGCCTGCGGAAAGCTTTTCAAGAAACGGGAGCGATACCATCCGCCTTAAAATAATCGCGCAAAGGTTCGGGTAAAAGCACGGAACCATCTGGTTGCAGGTGAGTTTCGAGAAGAGCTACGTACAGCCGAGCGAGAGCTGTGCCGGAGCCGTTGAGAGTGTGCGCAAAGCGATTTTTTCCGTTGGTATCCTTATAGCGGAGATTCATGCGACGGGATTGGAAATCGCGGAAATTGGAGCAACTCGAAACTTCAAGAAACGTGCCTTGGCCGGGAGACCAAACTTCAATGTCATACGTTCGCGAAGAACCAAATCCCAGATCGCCAGTGCAGAGATCAATGACACGATAAGGAAGCTCCAGCAATTGCAGTACTTTTTCCGCGTCGGTGGTTAAAGATTCCAATTCCACATCGGAAGATTCCGCCGAGCAAATTTTTACTAGCTCCACCTTATCGAATTGATGCATGCGAATGAGCCCGCGAGTTTCGCGTCCAGCAGATCCCGCTTCCCGCCGGAAACAAGGCGTATAAGCGACAAAACGGAGAGGAAGTTGATTTAGAATTTCGTCCCGGTGTAAGTTGGTGACCGGGACTTCCGCTGTGGGTGCCAGGAAAAGATCCTCTCCCTCGATCGCGTACATATCCGACTCAAATTTAGGAAGTTGACAAGTTCCGACCATGCACTCCCGGCGGATGAGAAAGGGTGGACTGATCTCTCGGTAGCCATGCTGAAGAGTGTGTAGATCCAAGAGAAAATTTAGCAAGGAGCGTTCCAATCGGGCACCCACTCCGGTAAAGCACGTAAAGCCGCTTCCACTGATTTTTGTAGCGCGGTCGGGATCGAATAGGGCAAGATGCGTTCCGATGGCAACATGGTCTTCTTTTCTTTCCGTTGTGCATTCTCCCCAAGTGCGAAGAATGGGGTTGGCAGAAGCATCATTTCCTAGTGGAACAGTTTCAGCGGGAAGATTGGGAAGTTGGAGAAGAAGCTCCTTTTGATGAGCATCCAATTCAGCGGTCCGTGTATTGAGGGTCTCCATCTCATCGGCAAACGATTTGACTTGTGATTCAATTTCCGCCGTATCTTTCCCTTGTCCACGGAGGATTCCAATCTGTTTGCTGAGATGTTTGCGTTCCGCATTCAGATGCTGTAAGCGCGTTTCGGCTTGGCGCCGCTGGGAATCGCATTCGAGGACGGCAGCAATTTCCGCTTCATATAGCTGGCCGCGAGTGGCGAGGCGTTTTTGCACTTCCTCGGGACTTTCGCGAATGAGACGGATATCAAGCATAAAAAATTACAAAGAATCTATCCTCTGAATATAGCGAAACGCCTATAAAATGATTACAAATTTGGCTGAAATTTTTGCTTCAGACGCGACGCGAAAACGAGGCCATATCCATGTGATACGGACTTGTTTTCGTAACAAAGTCTGGAGGAAAAATAGCGACAAAGGTGTGATCATTTTATAGGCGTTTCGCTATAACTGGCATTGTGATCCGCCTCTTGGCGAGAGAGAAATTCCAAACCAAGATTGGCGACCTTGCTTTCTGATCACACCAAAAACAATCCTGAAAAATAGAACGTGTTTTAGTTAAGGATCTTAAATAGGTATCAGCAGCCTCAAGGAGTTTGAAGTTTTTCCGTTATCAATAGCCATGCAAGCCCAACCCTATGTTTTTTAACGATCGTTGTGAGAAAGCGCCGTCGCAGTCGAGCAGTTCTCAACTGCAAGGTCCGCAGGTTTGTGTGCAGAAGGAATGCCTGCTACGGCGCGGCTACGCGGCATATAGACAAAAGTGGTGTCTACGTTTACCAACGCAGGAGTAAAAATGAACGCACTGTTCGCGTCGAAATATCCGCAGCGAATTTCGCTTAATGGTATCCCTGTTCGACAGGAGAGCATGATTGCGTAGCTGTAGATTTGTCCGGCTGCATAGCGTTCTTTGTGAGCATTCGGTTTGAAATCCCATATCCAAATCTTGCCGTCATTTTCAAAGCGCAAAACATCAACATGTCCCGTTAAGGTTCCGCCATTTGGGAAAAGATTTTTATAATCTGAATATTCGGTGAAGTCTAACCAAAGAGGGACTTCGCAAGCCACTGTGGTAGGGTCATTGTTCATCAGATAAACCTGCAAGTGCTCGTGATTAGATTTATACTGTTGATACGTTGAAAAACCCACCTTGGTTAAATTAGTGATTTCGTGGCTTTGGTTACAGATAAGCGCCTCCAGTAATTTGATGCGTAAGCCGGAAGATCTGGGTTCTTCTGAAAATAAGTGATTCGGGCAATCGCCACCAACAATGCTTTGCATGAACTCTTGCAGTGGCGCTGGAGTTCTTTTTATTCGGAGGTTGTCGAGACGGAATCTATAGAAAAACTTCCCACGATTATGGGAGAAACTGATCGTTACTAAATCAGCATATGGCTTTTTCTCAAACGGAATGAAGAGTCCATGTGATCGTAAATGGAACTTTGGAGCCGAGACATTTTTCATCGGTTTGTATAAGGCTTTTTTAAAGCAATCCTTCAGTTTTTCTGTAGCGCCTGTATCCACAGCAAAGATCGCATAATGAACCGTTGCGGCAAATTGATCGGCATTCGGTAAATTAAGATCGAAGGGAGAAAAAATGGCTTCTTTTACTTCGAACCCACCCAGACAAGCTCGAACTTCAGTCAATTTTTGGCAGGAGACGAGATTACGAGGATCAATAACCATAAGGAAAAAGTGACCTTTTTTCATCTCCGAGCGCAGTTCTTTGATATAAGTGTGATTTTCGATTTCCTCCAAACGCCGATTAGCTTCGAAAGGAAGAATTGGTAGCGGCGGATGAGGAGTATCCTCGTTCAAAAAATCGAAATTGCCAGTTCGCAGCAGGGAATAGAGTCGTCCCTGCGTAGTGATGAACATCTCTTTGCGTTGGACCTCTTGATAGTGGGTGAGTTCAAAAGTAATGGATGAAAACCAGTTCCGTGAACACAAATCCTCATCCGTTTCTGTTAAAGCTTCACTTGCCGATCTTTTGGGAAATTTTACTTCAATCCCCCACTTAAGCGACTTGAGTGCCTCACTCCATTCCAGATAGGCATCCTTGGTATCGTAAATCGTATCGCCCTCTTCAAATCGACATCTCTCAATCGGAGCTTGAAAGGCTAGTGGAACTGCCCATGCAAATCGTTGAAAATATTTTATAGACCGGGACATAGAAAAGTGTGTATTTGCGGCAAAAATGCAAGCAATACGCCCAACTTAGGTCAAGCTGATATAAAGGTGTAACCTGTTGTTTATAAAAATTATCAAAACAAAAGGCTCGGCGCTCCGAAACGATCGACCTCACCCTTTCAGGCCGTCCTGACCTCATTGCCGAAGGACACATTACCTTAACTGGATTCAAAGAAAAAATGAACGGGAAATGGCTAGTGAAATCTGTTCGGCACAGCCTAAGCAAATCTGGATTTACGACGACTATTCAAGGGGAAAGCAGTGCCGGTAGAGCTGAACAGAATCAGGACTTACGCAAAAGCCATGGTAAGGGAAGGAAATTTGAGTTGATGAAAAAGGAAATCATCGAGGATTCCTTGTTTGACGCGGTAAAGAGTTTTTGCGCTATCTCTGGCAATATGAGCTAAACGGCCCCAGACCAAGATAGCAGAAGCGATGTGGTTACGCTGAATACGAGCCTTTCTGCATTGGCAGCGTTCAATTCCTGTTAACTGCTTAGCCTCACGATGAAACTGCTCAATCTTCCAGCGCAAGCCGCACATCTCAAGTGTGAGCTTGGAAGAATCTTGAGTTCGGTCGTTAGTAACCACGTAGTCCGTGCGGTGTTCTGACACCTCAACCCGGAACAGTTTCACTTTGTGTTCTTTGGGGAATCCCTTGATTTTGATTGTCTTGCCATGTGCGAGTTCTGATTGATTCCACTCTAAGGAGTCCACTCGCTGATAGGGCCGTTGAGCTGCGGAATCATCCACCAAACGGTTGTCACTTAAGGGACAATAATAGGTTTTTCCCAGCGATTCAATGAAGAGCATCAGATCACGCTTAGCATACCAGGTATCCACCAAGACATGCCGAAAGAGCAGCTTTTTGTGATGTACAAGGTTGCTGAGCATGTCCCGTACATGATCATGTTTAGTTTTTCCGTCGCCAGCAGGATCGTAAATTCGATAGTCGATCAGCCAGTATGCGTTGGTCCGCGGATTGACGTACACGCAGTTCACCACTCCAATGCCTTTGATCAGTCCGTGTGCGTTACCGCTATACTGGCGGCGAACCAGTTCAATCTTATGCGAAAAATTCTTGTCGATCACCGTGTCATCGAACACCACGCAGCACTCTTCATCAGGGATAATCTCTCCGCGCACGTTCTCCCATATCAGACGCGGCGTTATCTTCTCCTTACTGAGAAATCTGTTGATTGCATCGTGGCTCATGTTTTCCGTATGCTCGGCAAAATTTGTCAGCGTGTAGTTGATTGGGCTCACCAACAGGTACTGGCAATAATCAAGCAGGCTTGGGCAGCTTCTCATACCTTCTTCTCTACAATCCTTTCTCAAGCTGGACGCTACCTCTATTTTGTAGTAATTCTTCCCACACTGTTTTTAGGCCTTTTTGCGTAAGTCCTGTATGGGTAAAAATAGGGGTCCCTCGTCAATTGGAGTGGGTGTTTGGACGCGGATCCACTTTCCTGGCTCACTCGTTATGTCGAGGAGTCGCAAATTTACCCTGCGGTCCTTCAATCTCAAACCTGAAAAAGGCAATTATGAAATATCAGGAGAGCGCCAAGAGCCTAATGCAATAACATCCGGTTATCGAGAGATCGAACTTATTTTAAGCATTGAGACAGCCCGAAGAATGGCTTGTTTTCTTTTGAGGGGAACGAGAAAACTTTCCTATGTCGAAACTTGATGAAATGGTGTTGGTGATTCGCAGGAGTCTTTTTGAGCGCTTGGGTGTTTTCCAAGGGATTCATCTCGATGTAGATCGATACCTTTCAGAGTTGCTTTCTCATAAAAATAACCTGTTCTTGCGCCGAAGTGAGGCGGAGACAGATCCTTCGTATAAACAGTTGATTCCGTATGCCGTGTTTACCTGGAAAGACCAGGTGCTTCATTATACACGCGGGGCGAAATCCGGCGAGCAACGCCTTGTTGCTCTGGGGTCCGTAGGAATCGGTGGGCATATCAACGACTCGGATGAAGAACTCGCGTTGGACAGAGGTGCCTATCATTCGGCTTTCCATCGAGAAATTCGTGAAGAGATCCACTTGGTAGGGGGGTTTCGTGACCGCATTGTCGGGCTGATCAACGATGACTCTAACGAAGTGGGACGCGTCCATCTCGGTGTCGTCCACCTTGTAGAGCTGGAATCCCCCGAAGTGCGTTCTGCTGAATCCGCGTTGCGGCAATTGGAATTTCTTTCGATCAGTGAGCTTCAAAACCGGTTGGCTGCGCTCGAGACCTGGTCACAGATGGTTGTTCAGCACTGGGACGAACTCAACGCAGTTGCCCAGGATTCGTGAGGTCCTTGCCGGACGCAGGCGGAGTCGGTGTGCCACGGAGGCGCAAAAAGGGAGGATTACTATGACGTCAGCAAAGCCTGGGGACGGGCTTCAATGGAAAGAGCCGGATGAGTGGAGACGCTCACGTTCGGTTCTGTGAGTACCTGAGGGGGAAGTTCCCTCGGGTGACTCGACTTGTCCGTCCGGCGAAAATTCTGCCCGTCCAGCGAGGACTCTACGGGGTGGAAAAATCAGTGGTAATCGAGATAATCGGGCTGAAAAGGGCGATGATAATAATTCCGACGGCGATCGCGAGAAAAATGACGATCACTGGCTCGATCAAAGAGGTGAGGCTCGATAAAGTATTTTCGATGTCGTCATCGTAAATGTCAGCGATCTTGAGCAACATCTGAGGAAGTCGACCGGTTTCTTCCCCGACACTAATCATACTGACGACAAGAGGGGGAAATATATTCAGAATTGCCAGCGAGTGGCAGATGGGCTCTCCGGCCTGAACGCCGCGCCGGACTTGATCGATTGCAGCAGCAATATAAGAATTTCTAACCGTTTCACGGGTCAGGATCAGCCCTTGCAAAATGGGCACGCTGTTGCTTGTCAAAATACCGAGGGTGCGGCTGAAGGAGGAAAGCGCATATTGGCGGGAGAGGTTGCCCACGAGTGGGACCTTGAGCTTCCAGCTATCAAAGAGATACTTGATCCTTGGCAACCGAAAAACATATCGGGAGCCTAGCAAAAGAAGCAAACAGGCGCCAAGCAGCCCTGGGAAGTGATACTGAAATAACTTGCCCAGATTAGAAACAAAGATTGTCAGGGCGGGAAGGGGTCTATCCCCCAATATGTCAGGCAGAAGAGACTGGAATTTGGGGATGATGACACCTAAGAGAAAGCATACGATTGCGATTGTTACCATCAGCACTGTACAAGGATATGCGGTTGCCGCCCGCACCTTATTTCTGAGCTTATGGGCTTTTTCCTGAAATTCCGCCAAGCGCAAGAGAGTCTCAGCCAAGACGCCTCCCACCTCTCCGGCACGGACCATATTGATGAAGAATTTATCAAAGATTGCGGGGTATCTCACTAAGCTTTCAGAAAAAGTTTCCCCATTGCGAATCGACTCCGTGATACCTGCGATGACTTTCCGTAAGACGAGATCCTTTTCTTGGCGATTTAGGATGGCGAGTCCCTCCAGGAGCGGAAAGCCGGAGTCGACCAGCGTCGCCAATTGGCGTGTGAATAACATAAACACCCTAGGTGCAACCGATGTTTTTTCAAAAATCCGCCAGTGTGATGCCATCGCACAATTTATTCTAAATTGGCGATGAGGAAACCCTTTAATTAAAATCGGTTAAAAACGGATTTGTCCTTTTTTCGAAGCCAATGGTCGTCGATGGTCCATGGCCGGGATAAACCCGGATTTTATCGGGTAGCGTCAGGAGCTTACGACGAATCCCCTCAAGGAGAATTTTTTCGTTACCGCCCGGTAGGTCCCACCGCCCTACTCCGCCTCGAAAAAGAACATCTCCGCCAAACAGGCAGGCATCCGCTGGGTGATCTGGCTGAGCTAGAAAGCAAAGGCTCCCGGGGCAGTGCCCCGGGACTAAGAAGATTTGGAAGTCCAGGCCAAGAAAATTAGTGCGGGCGCATTCTTCCGGAAATAGATCGGGCTGAAGGCTTTCAATTTCCACAAAAAAACCCCATTTTTTAAAAAAATCCGGCTGAGCCAGCATTGGGGCACTGTCGACATGAATTCCTACACGGCATTTGTGGCGGCGACGGATACGCGCGGCATCGGCAATGTGATCAAAATGCCCGTGTGTGAGGAATAGGAGGTCCACCTGCTCCGAGGCGAAGCGTTCATCCGCTCCAAAAGGGGCGTCAAAAAGAATGTTTCCTTCAGGGGCCTCTACCAAATATGCATGGGTTTCAAGGTCCCCACCGGTAAATTGTTTGAACCGAATCATGGTTTAATGGTCTTACTTTGGAATATGCGATCCGTGGTTACAGACAGGCGAGAAAAATATCCGGTTTGCCGGCGTCCAAATGACCTTGTTTCTCAGGTTATAGGGGTGGGTCTGAACTTTTCCTCCGCTGGGGGGAAACTCATTTGCGTTTTTGCATAGAGAGTGCGATAAGCGGATAGCTAAGTCGTATTATGGGGTCCGAGGAGTATAAATTCATTACCCGTTTCCAGGGGGAGGGCAGCAAGCGCTGCCGCCAGTTTCGGGTATATCCTCCAGCCTCGCAGTTTTTTTGGGCCTGTAAGCTCCGGTTGCTTAAGGACCGCTTACCTTCGAGATGGAGCCTATTTTCTGGTTCTGACGCCTTGAAAAGAACCGGCGGCAAGCATATTTGCGCAAATTATTTTATAGTAATATGATACGGATTATGAATCGCAGTTTCGAACTGTATGCAGTATGTTGCTTCTTGTTAGGAGAACAAATAAATTAAGATGAAATTTTTCTACGCGGCAGCCTTTGCAGCCACAGCTTTTTTGTCGTCTGTTTTCGGGGTGCCTGTCCAGAGGGGGGCTTCAGCCACTTACGCAGAGAGGGAGGAACCGCATCATAATTTGGCGCTTTTAAGCTCCGTTTCTCGGGCGGATTCCTTGGTCGATCCCGGTCAGGTTGAAGTATCAGTGGCACGGCTGTTAGAGCAGGGACACTATACGCGTCAAAAACTAGACGAAGCGGGCTCTAAAAAAATCTTGGATAGCTATCTACGCTTGCTCGATCCCAATCGGGTCTATTTCACTCAACAAGATGTGGATTCGTTCTCACAGAAATACTTAAATACATTAAGTGATACCATCTTGCGTGGTGACTTGGTGCCTGCCCGTGAAATTTATGCTGTTTATAAAAAGCGGGTGGAAAACCGTATTGCCAAAAACAAGATTTTGTTAAAACAGCCGCTTTCCTTCACAACGCAGGAGACCGTTGTTCTTAATCGAGAGAAAATCCCGTGGCCGCTGGATGAAGCTGCGGCTGACAAGCTTTGGAATGCTTGGGTGAAAGCGCAGGTTCTTCAGGAGCGGCTTGGAGGCTCATTGATCGCAAAGTCCTCATCTCCACCAAAGGCCAATGAGGAGAATAAGAAAAACGAGCCGCCTGCGGAAAAGACCAATGCGGAAAAGACTAACGCAGTTAGCTCGAAAATTAAGTCGATTCTGGAATCTCCGGAAATCAAGAATCAACTTTCAGCCGATGAGTTGGCAAGACTCCAACCTCCAAAGACGCCCGAAGAAACCGTGGCACGCCGTTTCGATAGCATTCTTCGCGATTTGGAAGATGAAAAGGCCTTCGATGTGATTTCGAAGTTCCTCTCGGCTGTTTCGCAAAGTTACGACCCACACTCCGAATACATGAGTCCCGACAAGATGGAAAATTTTGCGATCATGATGAAGCTTTCCCTGGTGGGTGTTGGCGCTGTTTTGAGGGAGATGGATGGCTACACACGCGTGACGGATATCATTCCCGGTGGTCCTGCGGATAAAAACGGGCAATTGAAGGTTAACGATCGCATTATTGGCGTTGCCCAGGGCAATGCTCCCTTCGAGGACGTTGTGAATATGAAACTGGAGAAGGTAGTAGACCGCATTCGCGGTAAGAAAGAGACTCCGGTGCGACTTCTGGTCATTCCCGGTGATTCGACAGATGACTCCAAACGAAAACTCATTGAGCTTGTCCGCGACGAGGTAAAGTTAAAGGACCAGCAGGCAAAAGCCGAGGTGATAGACCTGCAGAAACCTGATGGCGGTACCACACGCATTGGCTGGATTCAATTGCCTTCCTTCTATGCTAACATCGACCCGCGTGCTATTGGTCCCCAAGCCAATACCACCCGCGATGTGGCGATCTTACTCAAACGCCTCGAACAGGAACGGATTGAGGCGCTTGTTATGGATCTGCGGAAAAATGGGGGTGGTTCCCTTATGGAAGCGATCAGCCTTACCGGGCTTTTTGTACCGAAAGGTCCTGTCGTCCAGGTGAAGGATAGTACCGGGAGAATTGCCATATCGTACTGTGACGACGCGAAAAACATGTACAAAGGTCCGCTAGTGGTCCTGGTGAACCATCTCAGCGCTTCCGCCAGCGAAATCTTTGCCGCCGCATTACAGGACTACGGCCGTGCTGTCATTGTCGGGGATTCTCGCACCTTTTGCAAAGGCACTGTGCAAACAGTATTGGATGTGGGTCGTTTCATGCCCTTCTTTAGCTTAGCTGCCGCGGATGCCGGCAGTTTGAAACTGACCATCCAAAAGTTTTATCGGATCAAAGGGGGCTCAACTCAGCTCAAGGGGGTCGAGTCGGATGTTGTGTTACCATCTCTATATGATAACCCCCAAATTGGGGAGGGAGCCTTGCCGAATGCATTACCGTATGACGAGGTTCCGCCTGTGGCCTTTCAGCGATATGAAGGCGATCTTTTTCTGGCTCAACTGCGAGCACGTTCCATGGCTCGGATTGGTGCTGACCCGGAGTTTACCTATATTCGGGAAGAAATGGAGCGCATTCGCAAACGGCTGCAAGATAACACGGTATCTCTTAACGAAAAAGAAAGAAAGGCTGAATTGCAGGAATCCAAGGCGCGACAGGCTCAATTTGAAAAAGAACGTGTTGCGCGGAGTGCAAGCATTGCTATGAAAGAATATAGTGTCACCCTAGACACCGTTAATCGGTCCGAACTGGAACCTGTCAAATACGATAAGAAAAATGCGAATGTGGATCTTGGCGGAGATTTCGGAGAGACTTCAGATATTGCTGATGCGTTGAAGCCCGGAATGGATCCTATTAAGAATGAAACGTTGCGTATTGCTCAAGATTTAATCGCCCTGACAGCGGCGGAAAAGCAAGAGAGTACGGCTAGTATCTCTCCAAGAAACGAGCATTGAGCAGGGGTGCCCTATTCGGGCGTATCACAGTCGTAAAAATGGAAAATCCGGAAGGCCATGCAACCGAGAAAATCGATTTCCAAAAAAAAGGCCTCTGCTAAGAAGCTCGCTCCAAAGCGAAAGCGGGAAGCCTTCTCAAAAACGGCGCTCTCTCCTATTTCTGATCCGGTCACAGAAATCATTGAGGACATCCGCCAAGGCCGGATGGTCATAGTGACAGACGATGAAGGTCGCGAAAATGAGGGCGATTTAATCATGGCCGCGGAAAAAGCAACGCCTGCAGCGGTAAATTTCATGGCACGATTTGGACGAGGGCTGATTTGTGTTCCCGTTTTACCTCGGCGAGCCCAGCAACTCGGATTATCGCGTATGGTAGAAAATAATCGCGAATGCCATCAGACCGATTTTACCGTGTCTGTGGATGCTCGGGAAGGAATTGCCACCGGCATCAGTGTCCACGATCGCGCAAAAACAATTCGTATACTTTCCAATCCGCGTTCCAAACACAAAAGCCTTGTTCAGCCCGGTCATATCTTCCCTTTACAAGCAAAAGAAGGGGGAGTGCTTCAACGCGCAGGGCATACCGAGGCAGCGGTGGATCTCGCGCGTTTAGCGGGTCTTGATCCTTCCGGAGTCCTCTGCGAAATTTTGAACGAGGACGGGACCATGGCGCGCATGCCCGACTTACTGCGGTTTAAGAAAAAGCATGGACTCAAACTCTGTACGATCCAAGACCTTATTGCCTATCGGCGAAAGAGCGAGAAGCTCGTGGAACTCTGTGAAACGATTTCCCTTCCCACCGACTATGGAGATTTCCGGCTCTATCTTTACGCTTCCAAAGTGGATCAACAACACCACCTCGCCTTGGTTAAGGGTACCCTAGTTCCGGACGAACCGACCCTTGTTCGCGTCCATAGTGAATGCCTGACCGGTGATGTGTTTTCCTCTCAGCGATGTGATTGTGGGGGTCAACTTCATGCCGCACTGGAAAAAATTGCCGCCGCAAAAAAGGGAGTCCTTGTCTACATGCGACAAGAAGGCCGGGGGATCGGTCTGGAGTCGAAAATCCTGGCCTACAGATTGCAGGAAAAGGGACTCGATACGGTGGAAGCCAATGAACTCCTGGGTTTTCCAATGGATTTAAGGGAGTACGGCTTGGGGGCTCAGATCTTGAGTGACCTTGGCGTTCGGCGAATTCGGCTGCTCACCAACAACCCACGAAAAGTCGTGGGGTTACAAGGTCATGATTTGGAAATCACGGAACAAATTCCACTGAAAATTACTGAAAATCCCCATAATTCCAAATATCTTGCTACAAAAAGATTGAAGATGGGCCATTATCTCTAGCCGACTTCGCCAGTTTCTTTTAGGAGCCTGTAGTTGCGGACAATGTTTTTTTGATCTACAAGTTTTTCTTGTCCGGCTACCGCCGGATGGGAGTTGTAGCACAAAAAAAGACGTAGTTTTTCAATTAATTGCTTCTAAAAGAAACTGACGAACTCAGAAATCAACAAATGGCAAAATCGACTAGAAAATATCCCAAAATCAAAACTCGAGATCTTAAATCATTCGGAGTGGTAGTCGGGCAATACAATCCGGAGTTTTCAAAAGCCTTGGCAGAGTCCGCTCGTAAGGAACTGTTTGATTTGGAGCCAAAGATGCCGGTGGATTTTTTTTCTGTTCCGGGAGCTTTTGAAATCCCTTTGGTAATTAAATTGTTAGCTCAGAGTCAGCGCTACAAAGCCCTCATTGCGTTGGGTGTAATTATCCGTGGCGAGACCGCACATGGTGATTTGATTGGAACCGCGATAACCGAAGCGCTATTGCGCATTGCCTTGGAATTTTCCATTCCTGTTGTTCATGAAGTTCTTCTCGTCAATGACGAAGAGCAGGCTCGTCAGCGCGTCGGAAACGGAGGGCAATACGATCGTGGAGCGGAAGCTGCACGAGTCGCAGTGGCAATGGCGGACCTTACAAAAAATCTTCGCAAATAATCTTATGGGAGTTCGTAGAGAGGGCAGGGAATCTGCCATTCAGTTTTTATATCAACGAGACAGCAATCCGGATTCCAATGTGCTCGATTTGCCGGAATTTTATAACCTGCGTGGCCTGAGCCCGAGTGCCCGTCGATTCTGCGATGGGCTAGTACGCGGTATCTTACAGCATCTGGATTCCATCGATGAAATGATAAAAGCCAATACGCAAAACTATGAACTGGCACGGATCTCTTCAGTCGATCGAAACATCCTGCGGATCGCTATCTACGAAATGCTACAATGTTACGAGATTCCACCAGTAGTTTCTATCAACGAAGCAATCGAAATCGCCAAAAAATATAGCACCGAGGAATCCGGGCGCTTTGTAAACGGCATTTTAGATAAGATTAGAATCACCCTGAACCGGCCGGCGAGAACATCTGCGAAATAATATCAGTTCATGGTTCGTGGTTCGTAGAAGTTGATGGTTGATAGTTTGCAGTTCTTCGTTGATGAGTGATATTATCGTGATAAAAAGGAGCAATAGGGATTTTCTAGTATGGCAGATAAGACTAGAAGCTACTACCGAAGCATTATCAATTATCGCGAACTACGAACTATAATGGCTTTTGGATTCTTAAAGTCTCTTCTACACAAAATTTCCGGGCGTGCCGTAAATTGGGAGGAAATTGAAGAACTGCTCATTCGAGCAGACTTAGGACCGACGCTTGCTCTGGAGATTGTGGACTCCTTAAAAAAGCGCTCTTCTCCGCCTTCTTCTGAGGAGATCATGCCGGTAATCCGTGAGCATATCATCCATCTCTTTCCCCCAATTGCGCCCGAATGGACTCCGGCTGCTACCGGCTCTCCCTATGTCGCGCTTCTGGTGGGTGTGAATGGAACTGGAAAAACCACTTCAGCAGCTAAGCTTGCCTACCGTCTCCAACAAAAGGGGCATTCTGTTCTTCTTGTTGCAGCCGACACCTTTCGCGCTGCGGCGATTGAGCAACTGCAAACCTGGGGAGCTCGTCTTGGGATAGAAGTCATGCATAGCCAATACGGAGGTGATGCTGCCTCTTTGTGTTACGATGCATACAATGCGGCAAAACGCCGCGGATTTCAATTTCTGATCTGCGATACAGCGGGGCGTTTGCATACAAAATCAAATCTCATGCAGGAACTTTCCAAAGTCAGCCGCTTACTCGGCAAACAGAACCCCGAAGCGCCGCATCAAAAACTTTTGATTGTAGATGCGACCACCGGAGTCAATGGCCTTGTGCAGGCCAAGGAATTTCACCAAACGCTAGGGCTAACCGGAGTGATTCTCACCAAACTCGATGGCAGTGGCAAGGGGGGTATTGCGGTCGCCATTAGTCAGCAATTAGGCATTACTCCCCAGTTCCTTGGAACAGGCGAAAAAACAACCGATTTTGAATATTTTGACCGGGAACGATTTGTTACCGACATGATTTAAAAATCCGTTTCACTGAATTCCGGAACCGCATGATTAGCTATTTCTTATAATAGCAAGGCATGATTTAAAATATTAGCTAATATTTCAGCGTTCTCGGTGCGATATTGGATTAGTATGCTTTCCTTAATCACTATTTCCATGAACATCTTTATCTCCTAAATTAACCCAAAATGTTCTGCTCTCTACCGCTCTACTTTTTCGGGGGAATTCCAGTTTTCCACACAAGGGATATGGACATGCGATGAACTTCTTGCTCACAATGAGCCGATTCAAGCGACTCAGGGCGCTAAAATCCTCGATAATGTAGACTCACAACACGATAAAATTCATTGTTTTTTTCTGCCGTAAAAAAAAATAACTGCAAAGTTGCTGAAATTTGCGTCCATTGGTATCCGATAATCGTTGCCAACACCCCCTGGCTCTCCCGGCTTTTCTGCTGCGCGATGACTCGACCCGGACCATACTTCGTCTCGATATTAGCGCGCGTTTGATCAAAAAAAGTCCTGAATTGAGCATCCGTCCAATCCTTTCCTCCATATTGTAATTCAATTTCGTTTAAACTATCATTTTGAAAATAAAACAGGGCCTGTTGCAACAGTTGTTGTATAAATCCGGAAACCACCAGGATATCGCGATCGCCAGTTTTTTTTCGCACAACAACAGTTGCCTTAGCTTGTTGTAGTGATTGTTCGACGTGAGCCTCTGTTTCCCTCCATTGGAAACCCCAGGGGATTTTAATCTGATTAGGCGTTGGCGATTGTTCGGGGGACTGAGCGCGGAGATCACTGATCCATGCAGTAACGAATAAAACAGTGCAGAGATGGTATCGGAGCCAACGGGGAAAAGTCATGTCCATCTATGGTATGCGAGAGTGATCTATTTTTAAAGATGAGTCGTCTACCTCGGCCGGATTGAGAGGTGCCAAGTCGAGTGGGATTAAGCGCGTTATTCGTTTGCAAATCAGAGAGATCCTTTCAATTTTTAGAGTTTTCAGCGCCTTCAGGTGATTGCCCTGCGTGTTTGAAGCAATAGTCTGCCCAAGCTGAATCACCGATACGGAAACCGATATTTTTGTTTATCAAACGCGGGTGCCCAGCTAAAAACAATAGGTTGTACATTACATTTTCGGGGGAAAATTTTATTATTTATTGCAAGTGATGTTTTTTCAATTAGTTACACAGGGTTTTCGGGGTTACACAATATTTTTGATATTGAGCGGCATTCTGGTGATCAGTAGTTGCCAAACGCCACCTATCCGCCAGGAGCAGCAGCCAGCTCCTGCACCATCAAAAAGCAACTCACCTGCTCCATCACCTAAGCCCCAGGCAACTCCTCCACAATTTAGCGAAGAGGTCTTAAAACTGCAGATTTTTTTGGACAGCAAAAATTTTGGGCCTGGGCTCATTGATGGACGGAAGGGGAGCTTTACCGACAAAGTAACGCAAGCGTATGAAAGTTTGTATGGACCGGTTCCGGCAGCAAATCTCCAGTCTATTTCTCCTTACACCTCTTATAAGATTCGTGAAGAAGACCTGGCGAGAATCGGGAAAATGGGGGACTCTCCTCAGGAAATCGCGCGACAACGGAGTCAGCCCTACACGGAACTTATTGCGTTCATAGCTGAGCGGTATCACACCTCTCGAACTTTTTTACGCCAAATCAATTCGGGAGTGAATTTCAGTCAACTTCATGCGGGAGACTCAGTGCTTGTTCCTAATGTCCGTGCTCCATTTGAGATTGAGAACTATGCTCCGACCGCCAAGACACCGCCAAACCCCGCGCGCAAAAACCGCTCAGTTCAGGTAGACACGCAAAGTCGTTTGTTAAAGATTTTGGATTCGAACAAAATCATCGCTGTTTTTCCGATAACACCGGGATCGAGTGAACGGCCGGCGCCACTTGGTTCTTGGGTCATCCAGGGAATTGCTGCCATGCCTTGGTATCGATATGATCAAGGTGTGCTCAATCAGGGAGTCCGAACCAAGAATTTTTTTATGCTTCCGCCGGGTCCGAGAAGCCCTGTGGGGATCTTATGGGCGGGACTCAACAAACCTGCCATTGGAATTCATGGGACCAGTAGTCCGGAGACTATTGGACGTTCCGCTAGTCACGGCTGTATTCGGCTTTCCAATTGGGACGCGGCTCGATTTCGCGAGCTAATGACGGTCGGCAATGTGGTCGTTATTCAATAACACGCTGGCAGCCCAATAATTTTTTTGAAGATTACTAAAAACAATGATATAGTCTCCCAGCATATGAGACGTAATTTAAGTCGTTGGACGATTTCACTAGTGGCGATGGTGGTGGCCTTTGTCGCTGCATATCCCTTATGGGCTGCAAATAGTAATGACAATAATGACACCGGTCCGGTTCACCAACAGTTGGCGACGCTTGAGCAGGCGCTAAACGGTCGACTTGGAGTGTTTGCATTAGATACGGGCAATGGTGCGCAGGTCAGCTACCGAGCAAAGGAGCGGTTTCCGGTCGCTAGCACATTTAAAGCACTTCTTGCAGCGTCAATTCTGGATCAATGCGCAAAGAATCCGAAGTTGATGCGGCAGCGGGTCCGTTATACGAGGAGAGACATTGTCTTCCATTCGCCAGTTACGGAAACGCATATTAATGAGGGCATGACCGTTTCCGAGATATTGGATGCAGTATTAAAGTATAGCGATAACACGGGCACTAATTTGTTGATGAAAATTGCGGGCGGTCCTGCTGGTGTGACTACTTTTGTACGATCAATCGGGAATCATGAATTCCGCCTTGATAGCTGGGAACCCAACCTGAACACGGCTCCGAACGATCTTCGCGACACCTCAACTCCTGAAGCTATGGGACGCAGCTTGCAGCGAGTTGTACTTGGGGATTTTTTAAAAGGTTCTCACCTCAAACAGCTTCGTGATGGCCTAGTAGGGAACACCGTTGCTCCAAATTGTATCCGCGCTGGAGTGCCTAGTGACTGGAAAGTAGGCGATAGATCTGGCGGCGGTGCTTATGGCTGTCGAAATGACATTGCTGTGCTCTGGCCTCCGCACCGAGCACCGATTATTCTTGCCATCTACACCACTCAACGCACGAAGGACGCGGCTCCTCGGGATGAGGTGATTGCGGCTGCAACCCGCATCATTGTGGATTGGGCTGGTCGGCATTAGATTTTCAATGGTTGAATCCAACGTCGTTGCGAGTTCTGCAGCGTTTTGAACCAACTTCATTGGTTTTTTTAGGAGCCGCATGTCCAAATAAAGCCCTTTTTGAAATACAAGTCTTTGGGAATTGTAGCTCAAAAAGATGTTTATTTGCAGTTTTTGCTTCTAAAGGAAACCGACGAAGTCGGGCTTCTAAAAATCGTAAGAAACCCGGGACCCTCGCTATTTAGAATGGGTGGAAAGGGAAGGCAAATTTAGCCGAAGATGGGAAGCCTTAAGATAAGCCATAATACAGAAATAACGCAGGGAGCGGAAACCACGAGCCAGGCATTTTGCCAGTTGAAGCAATCCATTCACGGCCTCGATGCTTCCATTGGTAATGCGGGTTTTTAGAAAAGCCACCACACCATTCCAGTGGTTTTGGATGGTGAGAGCAAGAAATAGCGATTCCGTGGCTAGCACCCTTATGGCCTGTATGGGGCTGCAAGAATCCAGGATTCCAGGAGCTCGATGGGCACCATGGAAAGGATGCCGTGTGTTGCCGCAATCCACAATCGATGAAATTAAAATGCGGCATGGAATTTGAAGCCATTGCGGATCACCAGCGGTAATTCCGTGTCTGGTGGTAAGAGAAAAGTAAAAAAATTCCAAGCAATCGAAATCACAGTTGATTACATTTCATTGATCCATCTGGATATGATATTTTACCCGCGCAGATGATTCTGAGGGGATTGTGCACCTGGAATCGTAAGGGATCATGCGTAAATAAAACCTATATTATACTCAACAAGTGTTATCTTGTTTTTGATGCGGAATTGTTATTCATGCGAACGAGCGGAGAAAATTTCTCCACAAATTTTATTTGCACAACTTGCGGCCTGGAAGATATTTACCAACGTAGTTTAAAGCGTTTTAAGGTTCACTTGCCGATAAATTATAATAATTCCCCGGTCATTAGGATTCCTCCGGCAAAGTGGCACCCAAAAACAGTTATCAAAAGCACTTGGTTTTAATTAAGTGATGGCAGAGACATGCATTAGCCTAACTTACCCCCGAGCAGGCCGGAAAGGGCGATAAACACAAGAAGCAGGAAAAATTTCGTGCTACACTTGTGCTGCGGAGGAAAAATCAGCCCACTTGGGAGGGGCAGAAAAGAGGTGAAGGAGATTGAGTTTTGCTAAAAGAGAATTGAGAGGAGCAGGCACTTTGGTGAAGCAGGCAAGCAATGGAGAGCCAGGCACTCCCGCCGAAATGAGTCCAAGGCGAATGGTTTGGAGTTGACGTAGGATACGTGTCACCTCACTGGATTCTCGGAGGGCTCGCCAATTACGAGCCAGACGAGCACTCATCCAATAGGCTAAAAAGCAGATGCGCACGTGATTAATCACCCGTTCGGGTTTGCTGTGAAAGACAGGACGCACTTGAAGATAACTCTTGAGTTCGCAAAAGGCTTCCTCGACTTCAAGGAGGTTTTTGTAGTGACGCTGAACACCGCTGCTGTCGGCTTGTGCGGGAGTCAAATTAGTATGCAGAAGATACCATCCATCGTGGGCACTTTCGGAGGCGATCACCTCAGCTTTGGCCTCCCAGCGCAAAAAGCCGGATTCCTCGACACGATAAGAAAAATATTTGTGGGCGTTGAGTCGCTGGAGAATGCGTCCGGCCTGACTGGCAATCTTTTGCGCATCAGGTTTGCGGCGTTTAACGGCAGCGAGTTTGGTTAAAGCTGCTTGGGCTTTGGCCATGCGCACTTGGCGACGCTCTTTGTCGCGTTCTTTGCGCCAGGGGCCTCCAGCAATGACATAGCGCTTACCTGCCTGTTGGATCTCCACAAGCCGGGGAGAATCCCCCAGCTCGAGTTGCTCGTCTTTGGGTAGTTCTTTGAGCAGGGCCTCCAATGTGGCATTGGAGAGTCGAGTGACAAAGCTCAGACCCTCTCTTTCCGGCTGCCTAAAAAAAACTGTGGGTAAAAATTGGTTCAGGCAAATTAGCAAGGGTATGGTAAAGAGCAACTTCACGAGCATCAGCGGTACGAAACCCATAACTCCGTTTTAGAGTTAATTTCACCTTGGCGTTAAGCCCTTCAACGACACCGCTGGAATATTGGCCTTTAGCCTGAAAGTAATTTAAAAGAAGAGAGCGGTGAGAGGTGAGAGTACGGGCAACTTTTTTAAGAGGCTCCAGGTGACTTCGAGTAATTTTAGTGCACCAAGCATCCAGGAATTTAGCAGCCCAGGTAGGAGAGCGATAGGTCCAAAAGTGTTGGAAAGTTTCCACTAAGAGAAAGGCGCGCAGGGTGCGTAAAGCAGAGCCTCGAATTGCCCGCATGCCAGCACGTTGGCTCTTAGTCCAATTGCATCTTTTTTTTAGGAAAGCCCAGCGCATCTTTTTAAGCAAGGGATCCAGACCTGCCTGGGCACGGGCGCGGGTTTCCTCTCTGCGGATTTCATCGATAGCTTCGTTGAGTTTTTTAACGATGTGGAAGCGGTCAAGGATATGTAGGGCTTGTGGCAAATAATGGGCTGCTACCTTCAGATACGGTTTCCACATGTCGGAGCAAATAAAGCCGATGGCCGAACAAAACTCTTTGCCAAAAACCTCGAAGAATAGCTCAAAAGTTTTTTCAGTACGATCGCGCCCGACCCACAAAAGTCGTTTGCAGTGATCATCGATCTGGTAGACCAGTGTCCAAAACTTATCTTTTTTTCCGACATGGATTTCATCAACTCCAAGTGCCTTTACGCCGCTTAAATTCCGATGTTGAATGCCATAATCCACCACCCATTTTACCGAAGCGTATACATCGGCCCAGCCCACTCGGAAGACTCTGGCTACCTCGGCCCAGGAGAGCATGCGTGCCCATTGTGCCAGAAAGAGACGGAAGGCTTCGCTGTGCTGTATTTTTCCGCTAGCCCAAGGAAGTTCTTCTACTGTGGGACTCCCACAGTGTCGGCAGTCAATTCGCCGCGGTGTGTAGACTAGCCAGACCACGAAACCCCAAAGTGGCACAAAGCGCCAGCGCCGCTCTGCAAGTCTATCATATCCAGATCCTTTACGTTTGCATCCTGAGCATCTTCCCTGGCTGCCTTCTCTGGCACGTACTTCTGCTAAGATAACTCCCTTTTCTTTATCGTCCCATCCCACCGCATCATAGACAAATCCCTTGATCGGATGTACCCGCCTCATTACATTTTTAAGCGTTATATTTACCACAGAGGCTGGTTTATAGGTACCCATTTGGGTGCCGCCAGCCTCTTTTTTACGCTCCGCCCTAATACCCAAGGAACCGATCCGATCCTCTTGCTACCTTTCAGCACTGCTCCCCCCCTGTTCCCCCTGAACGCCTGCCGCGGCGAGCGGTGCGGGGGTCTGGGGGCGGCACCAGCCCCCCTGCTAACTCTATTTTTTACCCACGAATTCTTTTATAGAGCCCAATATTTTGGGGAACTATACAAGACGGGAACAGTCCGCTTTCCATCACAAAAATTGGGCGCGGAATTCAAGTTCTTACCGCTAATAATACGTATACAGGCAATACTATCATCGAAGCAGGTGAACTCGAGGTGAATGGACAACTTGCCAGTCCCAGTGTTCTCGTTCAGCCCTATGGAATTTTGAGTGGTATCGGAACTCTTACGGGAGACATTATGAATTCAGGGGTGGTCAGCCCGGGAAATAGTATTGGAACCCTTACGATAAATGGCAATTATACACAAGGTCCTGACGGTATCTTGTTTACCCAAGTTTCTAACGGCAATAGTGATCTGTTGACAGTGGGTGGATCAGTCTACCTCGATGGAACTCTCGAAATCGAGGCACTCTCAGAACCCGTCAACGAGGGATATCTAATCCTCAGCGGTTCAAAGGAAATCAATGGAACCTTTTCCGAAGTGATCGCAGCGGATGATCTCTTGGTAGGACTGATTTATGATCCAACGGAGGTTTGGATAGCCATTTTAGGAAAAGGAAAGCCCCTGAGAATGACGTCGCTGGAGAAATTTGCCCCCAGAGTCGCAGCCAATATTAAGGATGTACTCTTTAATGCCACCAATGCCCAATATGGACAACTGACCGCCCGCCTTGCGGCGATTCGCTCCGGTGTTAATAATGTCTTCCTTGAAGGCTTAAGTCGGGAGCCAATGTCTGAACAATATAACAAGCGTACGCTCTATTGTGGTGAACGGAAAGTGGCGTATGCTAATAAGGAATTGCATTGGGATATCTGGGCTTCAGCATCGGGAGTCTTTTCCAGAATCAACGCCGTAAGCGATTTGCCACGCCTAAATTCCATAACAGGTTATTTTAACGTGGGAGTCGATTATCGCATCAACCAAGTCCTTAATGTGGGAATGTATGCGGGCTACCAAACCAGTTTGGCACGCTATTCTAACGGACGGCTAAGGAACAATGGACTCAAATACGGTTTGTATGGTACCACCCAGTGGAACGGCTTCTATATGAACGCAATTGCGGGAGGAGGAGTTAATTTATTTAACCTGAAGCACTCCGTTGATTTCGCACATCACAACTGGAAGACACGGGGAAATCCTTTTGCTGGAGAGCTGGATTCACTCCTAGGCGTTGGTTATGAACATCGTTGGAACTCCTGGACGTTTGGAATCAATAATTCCGTTCAATACACATACTTAGGAATTTCCGAATTTACACAAGGCGAGTCGAAAACCAAAGGGACAAATCTCGATGTGAGGGTGGGTAGTCAAAATCCTAGTTCATTAATATATACGCTCGGAGGAAACGTATCGTACTTGTGGAAAATAGCTCCGAATTATCATATTCTTCCGACGGTTGGGATGTACTGGCAGCATGAGTTTCTCAACCGCGGGCAGCAGATTGGCGCAAGATATGCCAATGGGATGGGAGTGCCGTTCTATTTCAATAGTCAAAGCGCAGCGCGTAACAATGCCTTTGGAACTGTTGGTATCACCACTCAAATAGGGTCCCGATTCGGTACCTTCGCTTATTACACCCCGCAGTTCGGTGGTAATCAAATTTATTCCAATGGTTTTGTCGTCGGGGCAAATGTCAATTTCTAGATGCGCAGGGTCTGACTACTGCAGGGGAACTGGAGGAGGCTGTATGGAGCCCTATGATGCGGGACCTTGCAGCCGAAAAGTAGGGTCTTGCACGTCCCTTGCAACCCTGGGGGGCTACTTGGATCAAGCCGGACCATCAGGTGTTCTGAAGAGGAAACCAAAATCCAAGAATCTACCTGGAATGCCTAGAACAGGCTCACAAAAATTATCGAGCGAACGGATGCGGTTGCCCATGATCTCGACTGCTTATACCTCCCTATCCTAATCTCCCTATGGAAATCCGGATTTATTTTCCCATGGACATTTGGAACTGCGACTGGGGAATTTTTCTTTCGAAGGCTAATATAAGCGTCCCATTTTTCCGGCATGGTCTTTACATTGCTCGCTTCAGATGCATCGCCAAAAGCCCTTTCAGTACAATTTACTGACCCTGTTTCCGCTGCTGTTCTACTCCATGTCGTTTAAACACTCCAATCTTGTAGGTGGGCGATGTTCGTTTCCATAATGTGTCTTTTGGGCACAAGGACCGACGGCGGGAAGAGAATCACTAAGCGATTCCCATTTGTCACAAACGATGACTCTCTGTTTTAAATAATAAGTTTGTCTGAAAATGTGAGGAAAGCGCCCGGCCCTATGACACGGAATTCTATTTCTGTCTGCATTGGTTGGGAGCATCGCTCATGTTTCATGAGCAAATGTATCCAATAAATATTTCATGTTAACATATAGTGTTAAAAATATAACGGATTCTTAAAATTGGGTGACACAGACGGAAGCTGCTCGGTTACGTAAGGTCATGCCTGCTGCCATTGCGCGCCTTATAGGGCGAGGGCGACTAAGAAGTAAAGTGGTTGCCGGGACGACGCGAAGTCAGTTACTTTTTGGAAATTGAACCGATATCCAGGGGTTGGAGATTACTAATTCCTTGAATAGAGAATTCCGCGACGACGGCCCCATTTCCAGCAAAGAGAACAGGCATTTCGGAAAGGGTTTTTTTAGCTATTAACACACGTGACATTCCCGGCAATTCTCCGATTGGAAGAAGAGGGAGGCCATCTTCGGTTGCGAGCCAAGCTGTGTTACCTTCTACTTTGGCTTGAAGCCAGACTGTTCCTGGCTGTGGGTTGAGTGCGTCGCTCACGAGGGGGAAGTCGATGGCCGACGAGATGGTTGAAACATCATTAGGGATGAGCCCGGATGGAGAAAAACCAAATCGACTACTCGGCACAATGGTCTTCCTAAAAAATTCCTCACAAACAGTTGTTTTGCTCTCAGGAGATTTGCCAAATTGATATCCTATCAAATGAGAGGAACCATCACCCTTTGACCGTGACAGAAGTATTTTGTCCTCATCCAGCGGGGCTGCCAGAGAGGAAGTTACTTCGTCGGGGGGGAGATGAACCTTTCTTAAAAACTCTCCTTGGATGCTAAATTGTCCTAAAAATTCCTTCTTTTCAGGAGAATCAGCGATTAGCCAAATAGTATTTTTATAGCCGGGAGTCATCTTTTTAGCGAGCACCGGAAGAGGAATGCGATGCCAAGACCCTCGATTCCATTCTTGGACCACGCCATCAGGAGACAGCGCCAAAAACCCGTTGGATGTGTTGAACACCTCCGCTATTTTGCCATCAGGAAGAGAAATCGGCCATTCCGTTCCGGAATCAGTCATTCCGGAAAGCTTTTCCGGTGCGGTTAGCAGAAGCTTCGAATCTTTTCTACAAGCGCTCGTGGGAGCAAAAGGCAAAGTTATAGAGGGGCGTAATTGCGAGCCATTTTTTACTGAAAAAACGGAAAGGCGATCACCGTTTAATATAGAGATTTCATCACCTTGAATACCCAAGAGAAATGGAGTGATGGTTGCCTTTGGTCCGAGAAGAGGCTTGGAAGATTCCGGTTTTCCAATGTTTCTGACCCATTGGAGAGTGTGAAAATTGGTATAATAAGCGAGCTGTTGGTCGCCATTGAACGTATCCCATAAGAGAACGAGACCTCTGTTTGGAGCGCAGAAGACCGAAAGAATTGTGGTGGGAAAGGGGCCGTCATTTTTTTCAACCCAGTCATTAAAATGAAATTTGACGGTATCCACTTTCATTGGGCCGACGACAAATCCGCGCACTTCGTATTTTCCCGGGGGCGCTTCTTTGCTGTCGTCGGTAAGGCCATCCCAGGAGCTGATGAGGCCATTGAGACCGATTTGAAAGGAAAGGATCGACGCATGCCGTGCCAATGTACGGATGAGCTTGCCGGATCGATCATAAATCCCCAAACTGATGGTTCCCTCTAATTCCGGAAGAGCAAATTCAAAGAAAGCGGGCGAAGCTGTGGAAAAACTCTGCGCAGCAAAAATCAAAACCAATATAAAGGCGAGTTTAAGTTGGTGAACCATTAGATGTTTGCAAGCACAGGCTATTAAATGTAATTGACGTTACGCCCTTTTAGGGGCTCTGGGAGCAAAAAAAAGACCATTCTCAGCAACTAAAGGGCTCTTTTTTGCGTAACATCACACGTAATATCGCCAGTTCAGGTTCGGGAAAATATTGTCGCAGCTTTCGCATTCCTGAAGGAATGAAAGATCATCATTGTCGGCCCAAAGGTTTTCATACAGACGGATGAATCGTAGGATGTGGTTCTGAGTTCGTATAGTGGAATAGTTACGAGCTGTTCCAGTTTTTATTAAAAAAGCCCAATCGCTGGATTGTGCCAAAAGAAGTTCTCGAGCCATTTGTCGAAGAACGCGTTCCTCATTTGCGGTCGCTCGATCTCGAAAACGGCGAGCAGCTTCGGTCATCCGGTGTGCAGCCATGTGAAGATGAGGATAGATCCAGGAGTTGTCCTGGTTAAGCCAAACTTCCCAATAACCACGATGACCCCAACTGGAGGGCGAAGGAGTTAATACTTGGAGGGTAGGATGACACATCAGATATTCGTTCGGCGTTATCAAGCGATAGCTTTTTTGGGCGGAAGCTAGTGATTTGCGAATGACAAGATCCAAAAACTCCGGTCCTTCAAACCACCAATGTCCAAAGAGTTCGGCATCAAATGCGTTCACAGCCACAGGTGAAACCGGTAATAAGTCACGCAAAGAATCCATTTGCTGCATCCGGCTTCTTACGAAATCTTGAGCATGGGAAGTGACAACTCCCATTGCTTTTGCGCGTTCATAGAGGTCCTTATCCGGAACCCCTGTAATCCGGTGATACTTAATCCCTGTCGCGCGACGAGGACCCTCGCGCAAATAATCTTTTATGATGGTTTCCGGAAGATCATGGCCGATGTCCCGATAAAAATCTCGATAAACCGGATCGCCGGGATACCCCACCTCAGCACTCCAGACTTGTTTTCCAGACTCACGATCGCGAGCGAAAAAAGCGGCTCCATTGGGTGTATAGTAAGGGGAAAAAATACCGAATCTTGGGCGCGGCTCTCCGTAAAATACACCGTGAGCATCCACGACGAACCACTGCACACCTGCCTCCGGAAGAAACTGATCCACCGAGGGGACATATCCGCATTCAGGCAGCCAAAACCCCTGAGCTCTCCGGCCAAAGCATTCTGCGTGGTAATCTGTGCCAATGCGAATTTGAGCGCGCATCGCTTCAGGAAAATCTTCCATGAGAGGAAGGAAGCCGTGAGTGGCTGCGCTGGTGATGAGTTCCAGGTGACCGGCTTGCTCGAGATCGGAAAAAGCCTTTATCAGGTCGCATCGCCATTTTTCCACATACAATCGGTGCGCCTCCAGAAACCGCGCATGGTAAAACCTCGCCAGGTTCCGGACGCGGGCGTCTTGCATCGTACGTTTAATTTCTTTCCGCGAAATTTCTATGCCTCGTTCCAAATAGCGAATCGTGCGGCTTTGTAAGAGGGGATCGCGAAACATCGCACACAAGCTGGGAGTAATCGTCATCGTTACTCGGAATGGGATTTCTTCCTCCGCGAGTTTGAAAAAGACCTTCAGTAGCGGCAGATAAGTTTCCGCAATAGCCTCGAACAACCACTCTTCTTCTAAAAAATCGTCGTGCTCGGGATGACGGACGAAGGGGAGGTGAGCGTGGAGGAGAAGTATCAGATGCCCATTAGCTTGCATTTAAAACATCTTTTGTGACGATTTATTTATTGGCTTATCAGTCCGGCATTGTTTTGCATACGGACAAGATTGAGTTATTTCTACGCAAGCAACATTTACAAGTATTCTCTTCGCCCTAAAAGATCTATCCGGTTATCATAAGTCCATTCACCATTTTGAAAATATTTTGAGAGATGTCTGATCCTTTATTACAAAAAGTCGATTTCTACCCACGATGTGGGAAGATACTTGTCACAGGCGGAGCGGGATTCATTGGAAGTGCATTGGTCCATGCATTGAATCAGCGCGGCTGTGAAAACATTCTCATCACTGATTGTTTTGGTAGAGACGATAAATGGAAAAATTTAAGGGCACTCCGTTTCGATGACTGCCTTCCTGCCGACCGGTTCTTTTCCAATATCGAAAAGACTCCCGACTTTTATGGGGACTTCAGCGCTGTCTTCCATCTGGGCGCATGTTCCTCTACCACCGAGACGGATGTTGGTTATCTCTTGGAAAATAATTATGGATACACCGTTCGCATTTCCAAGTGGGCGCTATTACGTGGAAGTCGATTTGTCTATGCATCTTCCGCGGCAACCTACGGAGACGGTTCAAGAGGACTGGATGACAAAAACGAAAATATTTCAATTTATCGACCTCTCAATCCTTACGGATACTCGAAGCAGCTTTTTGACGTTTATGCTCAAAGGGAGGGGTTGCTTCCAAAGATAGTGGGAATCAAGTACTTCAACGTATTTGGCCCAAACGAATACCATAAAGGTGATATGCGAAGCTTAATTTGCAAGGCATACGATCAGGTGACAAATACCGGTGTGATCCAACTCTTTAAGAGCTATCGTCCGGAATATCAAGACGGCGAACAAAAGAGGGACTTTATTTACATCCGGGATGCAATAGATATGACGCTCCATTTGGCATCCTGTCCGGCAGCCAACGGATTGTTTAACGTTGGGGCAGGAGTGGCGCGCTCCTGGCTGGATTTAGTAAAAGCTATCTTCGCTGCATTGGAAATTCCGCCTAACATTAAGTTTATCGAAATGCCGGAATCCCTGCGGTCTCAGTATCAGTATTATACTCTTGCAGATATTTCCAAGATTCGCTCGACCGGTTTTTCTCGCCCCACTACCTCCCTGGAAGATGCAATTCGAGAATATGTCAGAGTTTATCTAGTTTCAGGAACGAGGTTGGGCGATGAGTCCTGAGATCAATCGCCGCAAAAAAGTCTAATGTGAGGAGCTTCTTGAAATTGCACCCTTTTGTTGACTTTCCCCAGATGCCACGCCTGAGAAAATTGAGATAAGCGATCCATTTGAGAAGAAATCACCTTAAGATTTTCTTTTTGATTCACCGACGCGATGCGGCTTAAATATATTTTTAGCTGTGGAACAAAGGCCTTATTAAGTTTTGAGAGTTTCTGAAAAACTGCTTTAAACTTAACTAATTTTGCAAATGCTGTGTCAAGTTTCTTGATTGTTTCAGTAAAAGTTTGTTCCCTCTCTTTAGTGTATGCAGGATCCTTTCTCTTGGTCGCCTCCCCAAACATCTCTATTGCATCTTGCTCGATTTTGTTAAAGGATCTTTCATTTGCGCGCTCAGTGGAGACGAAGCTTTCTAATACGGTCTGCAAGTCCGCTAAAAATGTTTCCTTTGGCCTTTCTAATAGATCTGGAATATGATTCTTAATCAAAGGCTCGATATCTATGAGCTTTTTGATTTCCTTACTCAATTTATAAGAGGGATCATTGCTATTTGTACAAAAAGAGGGTAATGCAGATTGGGAATTTGCTCCATTCGGATACAATTTGCTATTTAAATACGGATTATAATTTCCATTTGCAGGACTCGTGCTCCGACTCTGTATCGCCCTCCTCGGAGCCTTCACACAACTAACAAAAGGCGCATTCTTTCGTTGACCCATCACCGCAGAGGGCAATGGGACTCTGGAGTTTCTATAAATACCACTGGAATTTCCAAAAAAATAACTTTTCATAACATACCTTAATTCGCTCGATAACGCCTGCGTATTTTGAAGTGCCATTTATAGCATGACCCCTATAAAATGACCATGCCTTGTCGTTCTTTTGGCCTCGCTTGGCTCCCGCCAAGTCTCGCCCCTGTGAGGGGGCTGTCCGGCAAAGCCGGACAGGCTACCCCCTCGGTGTTCCCCCAGACTTTGTTTCAACAATCCGTCCGTATCTGCAGATATGGCCAGCTTGTTAAAACAAACTCTGATGAAAAAATCCCGGACAACTCATGTGTCATTTTATAGGTGCCATGCTATAGCAATGATTACGAATATACACCCGCCAAAAAGAAAATTCATGTTTTTGGATGGAGTAAAAAACACTGGCTACAGCATGGTATCAGGTACCTATCACTACAGTTGTCAGTTCGTAGTTGGTGGTTCGTAGAAGTTGATAGCTTGCTTTCCAGCAACTACAAGCCATTAACTTTTAAGAACCAAGCCAAAAAATCGCGGACACTCCCCCAAGAACTGATAAAAACTCTCAGTTCTGAGTAGATGTCAGCACGTGTTCAATTTGTAACTGAGAACCACGAACTCTACCAACCACGAACTACAAACTGACAACTGTCATGCTATAATCGTTTATGAGATTAGGGAATGGACGAAGAACTCATCCCGAGGTTCCTTAGGCTGTAGAAACCGTACTGATCGTTTGGAGAATTCGGCTGACAACCTTATAGGGATCGGCTGCGGAATTGGGGCGGCGATCCTCCAAATACCCTTTATAACCGTTGTTGATGAAACTATGAGGGACGCGAATGGAGGCACCCCGATTGGCTATGCCATAGTTAAACTTGTCCATCGATTGCGTTTCATGAAGGCCCGTAAGACGAAGGTGATTCTCAGGACCGTAGACGGCAATGTGCTCATTTCGGTACTTCTCAAAAGCGGCCATCAATGCCTCAAAATACTCCTTTCCTCCGACTTCTCGCAGATATTTGGTCGAAAAGTTTGCATGCATCCCTGATCCGTTCCAATCGCCCGGAATGGGCTTGCAATGAAACTGCACATCCAACTTGTAAGATTCACAAAGGCGGATGAGAAGATATCTTGCCATCCAAAGATCATCGGCGACTTTTCGAGAGCCTTTTCCAAAAATTTGAAACTCCCATTGGCTTTTTGCAACCTCTGCGTTGACTCCTTCATGACGAATATCCGCATCCAGGCAGAGATCCAGATGCTTTTCCACGATTTCCCGTGCACATTCTCCTACCTCACTGTAGCCGACGCCAGTATAATACTTGCCTTGTGGAGCTGGGTACCCTTCCGCTGGAAACCCTAACGGGCGTCCCTCTTGAAAGAAAAAGTATTCCTGTTCGAAACCGAACCAACTGTCTGGATCGTCCTTAATAGTTGCGCGTGCGTTACTGGGATGTGGTGTGCCATTCGGGAGTAACACTTCGTTCATGACGAGGACACCATTTTTTCTAGAGCTATCCGGATAAACCGCAATGGGTTTTAATTTACAGTCCGAATTGTGTCCCTCAGCTTGTCTGGTGGAGCTGCCATCAAATCCCCATTCAGGAATATCCTCCAAACTCGGAAATTTATTGTATTCCTTAATACTAGTCTTGCTTCGGAGATTGGGCATTGGCTCATATCCGTCGAGCCAGACATATTCCAGTTTATACTTTGCCATATTGTTTTTCGGATGTTGTATACTTTTAACGGGTCTCTACCAAATGGTGCAAACCCTCTTTGAATCAAAAAGCAACTTTTGTGCCAATTGTGTGTAGGTATTAGCTCCGCATTTGGAATGGGATACAATCTCTCTTTACTTGCATAGTGGAATGGAGGTGGACACTCTTGGAGATGTGAATGAGGTCAAGGACACGCTCAGGGCTATAGTGCGGATTGGCTTTGACGGGAGGGTTTATAAGACGTTCCGGGGGCCGAAGGCGGGGGAACGATTTGCAAACGAGGTGCGAGTCCTCAAATACTTAGCCGAAAAGGAGTGTCCATTTGTTCCGGCTCTTTTGGATGCTGATGCGGAAAAATTGCGGATTATTACCACTAGCTGTGGAAGCCGAGTCGATTATCTGGATGCTGAACGGATGGCGGAACTCTTTGCCGAGCTAGAACGATATGGTGTTCAACATGAGGATCAAGCGATGAGGAATGTCACCTATCGCCAATCGGATGGCCGTTTCTGCTTGATCGATTTTGAATTTGCCAAGATCTTAGAAGAGAATTCATGTTATGCAGCCGACAAATAGCGTGCTGGCAATGAAAAAGCATCTCCGATGGTCCGCGGAGACCGATCGGGGCACAGTCCGTACCAACAATGAGGATTCCCTCCTTCGCATACAATTTGATGCTCGTGAGGTGTGCTATTTAGGTAAAACCGGGGAGGAACTCCTGGAGAAAACCGATTATGTTTTCGCTGTCAGCGATGGGATGGGAGGTGCGCTGGCGGGTGAATATGCAAGTCGAGTGGCGGTCGAAAAAATCACTCAATTTTTACCAACTTCGTTTCGGCATGCTGTGACCGGATTTTCCGTAGGATTCCATGATGTCCTAACAGAACTATTCGAGGAAATCCATCAAACTCTTGTTTATCTAGGCCGTAGTTATGAAGAATGCTCCGGAATGGGAACTACTCTCAGCTTGTGTTGGTTTACGCCCACCGCTATGTATTTTGCGCACATTGGAGATAGCCGGATCTACTATCTACCGGCAGCAACCGCCGCCGAGATTAGGCAGTTGACGCAGGATGATACCCATGTCGGATGGCTTTTGCGGAGCGGAAAAATTACCGAACGGGAGGCCCGAACCCATCCCTGGCGACATTGCCTCCAGCGCGTCCTTGGCTCGCACCAACAGTCCGTAGATCCCCAGTTGGGAGCTGTAAATTGTGAGCCAGGCGACCGTTTTCTCCTGTGTACCGACGGGCTGGTGGATGGGCTCTTCGATAGCCAGATCGTCGAGCTCCTCAGATACCCAAATCCAGTCGAAAGTCAACGGACTCCGGCAGCCAGACTCGTTCAAGCCTCCCTCGCTCGATCAGGAAGAGACAATACCACGGCTATGGTAGTCGAGGTGATTTAGTTTTTTGTTAAAGAGACAGGGAACGCTTTTCAAGCTCGACTTCGATTCCTAGGATGCTTCTCTATGGCAGGCATTGTAGTTCGTCCACGTTCCCGCATTCTTCATGGGCATGATTGGGTTTATGGGACTGAGGTAGCAAAAGTATTTGGACATCCGCAGGATGGAGATGTCGTCTCAATAAAAGACGGGCGAGATCGCTTTCTTGGGAGTGCAATTTATAATGAACGGTCCGCCATTGTGGCGCGTCGGTTTTCCCATCGGCGGCAGGTCTTGGATTTGGATTTCTTTATCCGCCGTCTGCGACATGCGGAAGCAGTGCGGCAGCCGCTTTTTGGTTCTGAGAAGCCTTGTAGACTGGTTTGGAGTGAAAGTGATGGACTGCCAGGACTAGTGGTAGACCGGTTCGGGGAGGTCCTGGTTTGCCAACTACAAACATATGCCTTGGAATTGAAAAAGGAGCTGCTTTTGGAAGCAATGCGCAATGTTTTTGGATTCAAAGGACTGGTATTTCGAGGAGATTCCTCTGCTCGAATTAAAGAGAGCCTGCCAGCTCATGAACCGGAGGTCCATGGGAAAGTGCCGGAGGAAATTTTCGTTGAATTCGAAGGCGTCCAGTTTGGCATAGACGTCCTTTCGGGACAAAAAACGGGTTTTTATCTGGACCAAGTGGCAAATTATCAAGCAGTTGCGAAATATGCTTCGGGAGGCCAGGTGCTGGATTGCTTTTCGAATCAAGGGGGGTTTGCGCTTACCTGTACTCAGCGAGGCGCGCGAAAAGTTACCGCCGTGGAGTCAGGTGCCGCGAGCTTAGAGCGACTGCGAGAAAACGTGCGAAGAAACAAAATGGAGGTTCAATGTGTCGAGGAGGATGTTTTTGATTTTTTAAAGGGCGAAGAACGTCGCAAAAATCAATATGACCTGATTATTTTAGATCCGCCTTCCTTCACAAAGGCGCGTAGCCAGATTCAAGATGCTTTGCGTGGTTACCATGAATTGCACTTACGGGCTGCCAAGCTTCTTTCTAAAGGAGGAATTTTAGCAACATTCTCTTGTTCTCACCACATTTCTCCCGAAGCTCTTTTGGAGACGATCCGTACAGCATTTTACGAAGTGCGGCGCTCTGCGCGACTGAAGCAACGGCTGGCGCAAGGTCCGGATCATCCCATAATGCTTCATTTGCCAGAGACAGAATATCTTAAAGGAATGCTCGTCGAAGCAGTTGCCTCATTCTAAATTTCGGTTTAAATTAGCGTGGAATTTCAGTGGTGTGAGAGCCGCTGTTATGGAGAAACTCATGTGAGGGGACACCTTAAGAGAAAACTCACTTCGACTAGGGGCTACCTTAACAGGAGAAGCTCACTCGAGGGGGACTTACCTTAATGGGGGGGTGGCTCACTTTGATGGGAGGGATTACCTTAACAGGGAAGCCCACCTTGATGGTTGCTCTTTAGGATGGTCAAAACCAGTTGCCGATAGAAGTATTGGCTTTGGAGAAGCGGACGAAATCATTTGTTGAAGGGCTAATTTTCGAATTTACTAGCATTTTATGCAAGACCTCGTCATACAAAAGTATTAAACTGTTTAGTGCCTATGCCTTCCGATTTTGCGAGAGCGTATGAGTCCGATCCATATCTCAACTTACCCGAAGAAACCTCTCCAGAAGAGCTGGAATCTCAGGTTCAAAAAGCGAAGGCTGAATTGGAATCTCTTCGGGAAAGACAAAGCCAGATTGAGAAAGAGAAACTGCGTCTTGAGGAGCTGAGCCGACGTCAATCGGAATTGGAAAACGGGAGGGCGGATGTGTTGGATAAGCTCACCCGCGCGCTTGGGCCAATTGAGTCCGAATCGGAGGAAACTGAACGTCGACTGGAACAATTGAGTGAAATTCACAAAACCTTTAAAAAATATTTGAACGAACTGGAAAATATGAACCCAAGAGGATGGTCTTCAAGCGACCTTCCAAAGGAGCTCAGTAAAGCACTGATGGTCGTGGATAGTGCACGCTCCGAATATTCCAAAGCCCAATCAAAATTTGCCAATGAATTAGGGGAAGCCTCGCCGGGGCTATCCAATTTCGCAAACTATGAAGATAGCGAAGATTTGGAAAACAGGGACTTCTTCTATTGGCTGAAAAGCGGTTTTGCGTTCACCCTGCCACTTCTTCTTTTTGGAGTCGTAGGCCTTCTTCTTGTTTTGTGGGTCCTCGGACCGCATCGTTAGGAGAGTGTGATGGTCAAAAAGAAGTTCTCGTATCAATCGAGTAGATTGATCGCTGAGCAAGAGTCTCTTCGGCAGCAGGAACAGGAGCTACGCCGGAGGGAGGCTCTTTTGAAGCGGCAATTGCAGCGGCTTCCGGCTGCCATGGGAAAAAGCCGTCGTAGTCAGACCGAACACCATCCGAAGGCAATTTACACCACTTTTGCGCAGACGTCCCGTCCGTCCGGTAAACTATCGTCACACAAAGAAAACCCGCGTCATTTGCGAGGTCCCTCATTGAGAGAAAAAAGAGCCGCTAAGATCAAATTTATCATCCTCGTGCTGATTCTAAGCTCGTTGCTCATTTCAATTTGGCGATCTTTGCCAGTCTAGCGCTACAGTTGTCAGTTCGTAGTTGGTGGTTCGTAGGGCCCACAGCCAAAAAAAAGCTGCCGATTCATCCCATGAACCGGATTGTTCATGGGCAGAACTAGGGGTGCGTGCCTTTTATTTCCTGGAAGAAACCGTATTTTCCCGCCCAAGGGGCGAAAGGATATTTTGGAGTAGGCCTGCTATTTCTTCCGGTTGATCCAGGAGGGAAGCACCACGAAGTTCTCCCCAGATGGCTAGCGGAGCGCGCCGTCGCCACTCCGGATCCGGCTTGCCGCTCACAAAAAAATAGGGTTTGAGCGGAAGAATAGGTGGGTGATAGGTGGCGAGCAGTTCCGCAAAGCGGCCAGAGGGAGCGTATGGGGTCGATTCATTACCGAACAGTGTTTTTCGAATTTTATGGAGCCAACTGGCTGCTTCTTTGCGGCCGGCAGGAGGAGCCTCAAAGAGAATAAATGGCACATCCTTTTCATGTTTTTGATCCAACTGACGGGCAAACTCCCAAGCAAAGACAGCGCCGGTGCCAATACCAGCGACAGCGAATTTGCCACTCACATGTAAGCGGAAAACAGGAAGCAATTGTCCGACAATTTCTTCCACTGTGGTTGGAGAAGCCAAGCGTCCGCGTGGCACGACAAGGCAATGGACTCCGTATTCTCCGGAGAGAGCTTGAACTACCGGCCGATAATCCTCCGCTAGTCCGCGACCTGCATGGATGAAATAGAGAGAAGTATCAACCGCGCCTGTCCGAAGAGTGGTAATAGACAGAGGAGGACTTTGAGGAATGTTTGACGAGACAGAGCGCGTCGTCGTCGAAAGGGCCTTCGGTTTTGCAACAGGCAATGGTTTTGGTTGAGGAAGCGACGCGGTATCTATTTGATCAAATGCATTTAAACTAAATCGCGTGACCAAGACAAACAGTGTAGGAATCCATTTTTTGGGCAAACGCTCCCTTAAATGAGTTTCTAATGTGTCAGGGAATTGTGCATGGCTATCGCGAGGAACAACCCATGCGCACAATTGGTCGTCCTTCGAAGGGCATTTGCCTACGATAGCGTCTATAACATCAGGATGAGAGGTAAACGCTTCTTTGATCAGGCGGAGTTTCATCCAAGTGAGCCCTTCGGGAAGCGTTGTATGTGGCTCACTGGTGAGAATCAATTGTCCGTTTTCACTCCAGCGGGCTCGCTCTTCAGGTGATGAAAGCTGCCAAGTCCGGGAGCCTATTTTAAAGCTGATGAGATTTGCATCCTGATTCTTCTCGTTTGGTGCATCTATAATCCCTAACAACAAAATGCCCGGGAAAAGAGAAGGTATGAGGCGATGACGGAGATCGGCAACGACTGCTAGTGTACCCGGCTGTGGCTGCCCACAAACTAATCCGTCACAAACTATTCCTGTATCCGGTAACTCCGGCGCACGCATCCCTTTTGTGGCAACTCCAATCCCCATAAGACCGGATGGACTGTAAAATACGACGCAGTCAGTCTCATTTTTGACCACTTCTCTCCATCCTCCAATGATAGGACGTGAAATATGTCCGGCTTCGATGAGAACCCGACGCAAGTTGGGAGGAGTGTGGTGACCCAGCTCGTTGAGGTAATGGACCCACTGGCTCCAGAAAGCTGCAGTAATCCGTAAGTGCGTAATCTGAGCGGATTCCACGGTCTCTTGAAAGGCTGTCCGGGTACTTTTTGCATTTTTGCCGGGAATGACAAGCGTGGCACCTGTGAAGAGGGCTACCAGATATTCCTCGACAGAGGCGGCACTTCCTTGAAGAGAATGGCAGAGAATCCGATCTCCCGGCTTCGTCTGGTAAGTATTGATGGCATTTTTCAATGCGATTTGCAAGGTGCCATGAGAGATCAAAATGCGCTCTTCATTTGATTGAAGAACAAAAAGAGCGGGAGCCGAAGGTTCCGGAGACAGAGGAGGTAAATCGTCCGGACAAGAAGTCATTTCCTCCAAGAGGCGATCGATGCTAATGGAAGGCTGTTGGATCTTCCCGAGAACTTCGCTGCCTTTATCATCCGTAAGGACCGCAGAAATTTTGTAATGCGCGAAAATTTTTTCGAGGTCGGCAGGTGCTGCGCTTGGATCCAAAGCAAGGCAAACGGAACCTGCTCTAAGTATGCCCAACAAGCCAATGAGCATGTTTGGAGAAAGGGGCATGGCGAGAGCTACAATGGCACCGCCCGGTTGCTGTTGAGTGTGTGTGTTTAGAAAGGCGGCAACCTGTTTTGAATGGGCATTGATTGAGGAAAAGCTGAGAGAATTTCCTTCTTTTTCCACGGCTGGAAGGTCACCGATTTGCTGAACGATCTCTTCAAATGAAGACAGCAAGAGACGGGCATTCAGCCTTTCTGAAAACGAGTTTGCTGCGTTTACAAGATTTTCCGCCTCGTAAGGCAAGGTGATGGAAATTTGAGAAAGTTGCTGATTCGGATTTTCTTCGAAAGATCGAATGACCTTAAGAAGCCGATCAAAAAGCTGGCGAGCCAGAACCGGTGGAACTTGGTGAGCGTTGTATTCAATGACAATCGAAAGGCGCTCCCCACCATAAGCAGTCACCCGAATCGGAACAAACGAGGCTTTTTGTAGCCGGACGTCAAAACGTGTCCACTCTGGCATTTCCATGGAAATGCGATCATTGATGCTTCCGGGAAGGTAATGCAGAGTACTATCAAAACGTGGAAGCTTGTTTCGTAAATTTGTTTGAACGTCCTCCGGACTTGTCAGTAAAAAATGTGCCGAAGTTGTTTCTTCTTGTTCCAGTTGACGCAGCCATTCCTTGCAAGTGAGATCTTCTGGGACTTTGAGACAGACAGGTAAAAGGCTGTCGAATAGGCCCACGGTTTCTGTAGTTTGGGATTCTAACAATGGACGGCAGGAACGATAAACCCCAAAAATTGCATCTGCGTCGATATTCGTGCGTGCAAGGACTACGCCCCATGCTGCCATGAGAAGCGTGGAGAGCGATGCACCTGCCGAGTCAGCCAATTGCTTCAATATAGCCGTGGTTTCACGATCAAAAAATTCTGTATGAGAGGTTATTAAGGCATGAGATGATGCTTTTCTGCCAGCGTAAAGCGGACGTAGAGGACACCAATTGGAGAAGTCTCGAAAGATGCTTTTCCAGTGACGGCTGGCAGTTTCGCCGTCTGCCCCCTCGATAGCTCCAATCGCAGCCGCATAGGAAAGAGCGCCCGTGGAGGATGGGGGCTGTTGGCCGCCGCGCAGTAAATCGTAAATGCGTAACCAGTCCTGCAATATGAGAAAAACAGATTCTTCGTCTAAAAGAATCGAGTGAAAGGTCCAAAGAAGATGGTGGATACCGCCCGGCAATTTGATGACGTGAAAGCGATAAAGGGGTGGCTTTGACAGATCGATAGTTTCAGAAGCGTCTTCGACTTGGAGTTGTTGCCATTTTGTAGCGATTTCTTCGTGAGGTATCTTGGTCCAATCCAAGGAACGCCACGCGATTTCGCAGTCCTCGTGTTCACGTAGGGTCAGGGTGCCTCCACCGGGGCGTTTGAAACTGGAACGTAGCAAACCATGATGGTGCGCAATCCACTTCCAAGCTTGGTGGATCAGTGAAATTTCCACGATTTCTCCAAAGTTAATGGAGACCTGCGTGTTTGCCGTCGAGCCGGTGAGAGAACTTAAAAAAGCAGTCTGGACTGCTGCCTGCATAGGAGAGGCCGGGAATTCGCGCATAAGTGAAAGAATACTGTTGAAGTGTTAATATCGATACTTTGTCGGCAAGATTTGAGATGCTTCCCTTGATAAAAATCCATAACAACCATCTGCGATCCTAAAACAATCCGGAGTTTACGAATAGGGCAAGCGAAAGAGCGTCTGGTTGCTGATACGAAGCCATTTTCATAATTTCTCAATATGTTGCAAAATGCTCTCTACTCTGCAGCCCCTTTGTCAACGCTATAGAGCGAACCCTTCTAGCTTCTTTTAGGAACTTGTATAGCATGACCCCTATAAAATGACACATGAGTTGTCCGGGATTTTTTCTTCAGAATTTGTTTTAACAAGCTGGCCATATCTTGTAGATACGGACGGATTGTTAAAACAAATTCTGGGGGAACACCGAGCCGTGGGAACGGCTGGGGTAGCCTGTCCGGCTTTGCCGGACAGCCCCCTCACAGGGGCGAGACTTGGCGGGAGCCAAGCGAGGCAAAAAGAACGACAAGGCATGGTCATTTTATAGGGGTCATGCTATAGGTCAAAAAGATTTCATTTGCAATTGCAAGCTCCTAAAAGAAACGGGCATCACCAGCGCAGCCGGTTTATCTGGCTCTTAAATGGGTTCTTATGTAAGTGTGGCTAACATGTCCTGGATTCGCAGATTACGCACCTTCCTCGGCCTGTTGGTCGCAATGCTTTGTTCCGCTTTGTTCGCAAAAGGAGAATCTCTGCCCATCGGTGCTAGTGCTCCAACCATTACCGCTATGGATCAGGATGGCAATAAAATCCACCTCGTCGATATTTATGCCAAGGGCTTGACTCTGGTTTATTTTTATCCCAAAGCGGATACCCCGGGATGTACTGCCGAAGCCTGCTCCTTACGTGATTCTTTCGAGAATTTGAAAGCGCGGGGACTTCAAATTATCGGTGTGAGCCGGGATAATGCAGCCTTGCAGAAGACATTCCAAAGCAAGTATCAGCTTCCATTTACCTTAATTGCGGATACGGATGGTGCTGTAGCCAAGGCATTTGAGGTGCCTTCATTGATGGGAATTTATTCTTCACGGGCGTCGTTTCTTGTCCGTGATGGACAGATTGTGTGGAAGACTCTGAAGGCTAAAACTCGCGAGAGCGCACAAGAAATTCAAAAAGCAATCGATTCACTTAATTCGGCTTGCTCTCCTAAACCTTTTGTAGAAGAATCTCACCTCCAACCTTGATATCTTAGGGGTTGATAGCTCAATGGTAGAGCAGCGCCCTTTTAAGGCGTTGGTTCTGGGTTCGAGTCCCAGTCAACCCACCAGCTAGCCGCCAAGTTTTTTAGAAGTTTGTAGATCACAAAAGGAGTCGTTCTTAATTGTTGGTTCCTAAAAACCGGACGAAGTTCGAATCCGGTCAAATTGTGGAGACATGGGGAAGGGAGAATGGTGGAAAGATTAACCGGCTCTCTGAGCAAAAAGCGAGGGCAGGGATGAGTGAGAAGATCGACATAGGGAGCGACTCTCCGCTAAATCTTAAGAACAGGCTTCAGAAGAAAGTAGAATAAGCTTGTTAAGAGGCCAAATGTTGTCAGGAAGCCCCCCCAGGTAGAGACTGAAGTGGTGCCGAAAAAGTGGACACGGGAGATAAACTGAAAAAACCCGTGAACACCAAAGAAAATAAATACAGTCGTAGATTCAACGAAGAATTCAAACGCAGTGCAGTGGAAATGCTCGAGCGAGGAGAGCGAAGCGCCAAACGGCTAGGAATGGAACTTGGCGTATCATCTGCTAGCCTATTGCACTGGAAGAAAAAATATGGCCTTACCGTAGCCGGTATATCATCTCTCTGCGGGGAGGCTACCCCAGGAGTACACACTGGGGACCTTGCAGCCGAGAACCTTCGACTGCGACGAGAACTGGAAACAGTGAGTCGCCAACGGGACATTTTTAAAAAGGCTTGCAGTATTTTAAGCCAGGAACCCTTGAGCGCTTTACGCTGATAGAGAAAATGGAAAAAGAAGAATTTACCACCAAGGAACTGTGCAGGGCCCTGGAAATTAGCCGCAGTGGCTATTATGCCCACATCAGCAAAGAAGAATGTCAACGTCGGCAAGCGGATGCCGATTTAAGCACCCATATCCATGGGGCTTTTTGCCAAAGTCGGCGGACATACGGTACCCGTCGATTGCGTATCATGTTAGCTCGTGAAGGCCGAGCCTGCTCTCGACGTCGCATTGCCAGACTGATGAGGACGAAGGGCCTACGCGCCCTACGTAAGGGCCGCTTTAGACCCCGCACCACCGATAGTCGCCATAATCACCCCATTGCACCCACCCATCTTTTACCGCAGTTGGATAGCAGTCCGCCAGCACCTGAGCAAACCTGGGTAGCTGACATTACCTACCTACCCACTGCTGAGGGTTGGCATTATTTAGCTGCTGAAATGAACCTTGGGACTCGTCGCATCGTGGGTTGGAAAACGGGACTTTGGAAAGCACTCTGGTTGAAGGCGCTTTGAGTCGCGCACTCTTCTCTTCTGGTAGCCCTCCTAAAATTCATCACTCTGACCGCGGTAGCCAGTATGCCGCAGGCTCTTTCCGTTCCCTGCTCAACTCTAGAGCATTTTTCATTTAACTATTTACATGCCTTGCGGCTCTTTTTCCGCCAGGCTTTGTTGCAACAATCGGTCCGTATCTACGGATATGGCCCAATTGTTGCGTCTCGCCTGACAAAAAAATTTCTCGCAACTCATGTAAACATTTAAATGAAAAATGCTCTAATGGCGTCACCCCAAGTATGAGCCGCCGCGCCAATTGCTATGATAATGCTGCTATGGAATCCTTTTGGGCTACTCTCAAAACAGAATGCTTTCATGCCGGCATTCCGGCCACCAGGGCTGATGCAGATAGACTCCTGTTCGATTACATCGAAACTTTTTATAATTCCTGCCGCCTCCATAGCGCCCTCGGATACCAATCTCCGGCTCAGTACGAAAAATCACTGAAATCCATCGACCCTCAAAATTTAATTAACAACTTACCAAATTAAACTATATTCCCGTGTCCACTTTTTCGGCACCACTATCAGTTGCTGCAAAGCAGCTTCGTCAAGAAACAAGCCGAGGCGACCGCGCGGCTCGCGACCAATGAAAATATTTTGAGCAACAGTCAAATGATTTATCAGAATGAGTTCTTGATGAATAATGCCCACGCCTAGCAATTGCGCCGCACGTGGTGTCGGAATTTCAACAAGCCGTCCCTCCATGCGGATTTGGCCGCTGTCCATTTGAAGTATCCCTGCCAATATTTTCATGAGAGTTGACTTGCCTGCACCATTTTCACCGACGAGGGCGTGGACCTCAACCGTGCATCAGATCAAACCGGCAATTATTGAGAGCCAGTACACCAGGAAACCGCTTTGTCACGTTTTCCAAGGAAATGAGGAAATTTCCGGTGTAGTCGAGAGAAGGGGGCATGGTTGAAATTTTTGCGGAGTCGCTCAGGGAAACTTTCGTATAAAGGTGCTGGAATTTCTGATTGCAACTTCATACAAGAAGCTTAAATATAACACACAATGTAGAACTTGCCCAACAGGCGCCAATATGCAAACCGACCATGAATTTGCGTGAATTCGCGCTACGAAAATTCAACAGCGATTTGATTTCGTCGCGTCAGACAATAAGCATTCCACCAAGCTATCTTCTGGGATGATAGCTGCTACCATAAGAAGAGAATCCCATCAATTCATTTCATTTTTCTTGGATTTTTCTGTGTTGGAGGCCGTAGAAAACAATGAGGAGGCGGTTTTCCAATTCACCAATTTCCACCACGCGTCGATATATTTCTTCCGATTATTTTTATATTTTAAATAATAGGAATGTTCCCAAACATCGAGGCCGAGGATAGGTTGTCCTGTAATTTCCGCTATTCCTTTCATGATGGGGCTATCTTGGTTAGCAGTGGATGTGAGCTTGAGATCACCATTATCGGTTTTAATCAGCCACGCCCAACCGGATCCGAAAATAGCCAGGGCTTCCTTATTAAATTGGTCTTGCATAGCCGCAAAGCTGCCGAATTTCTTATTGATTGCATTGGCAAGAGGACCACTCGGCGTACCGCCACCGTTTGGGGTCATCCAATGCCAAAATAGGCCGTGATTGTAGTAACCGCCGCCATTATTGCGAATGGCCTTTCGTACAGGGGCGGGCAGAGCTGAAATATCGGAGAGTAACTCCGTGATGGATTTGGACTTCAGTTCGGGAGCCTTGGCAATCGCTTCATTCAAATTCTTCGTATAAGTTCCGTAATGTTTGTCATGGTGCAAATACATGGTCTCCGTATCAATAATGGGTTCCAGTGCATTGTACGCATATGGCAGAGGCGCCATCTTAAAGATACCGTCCGTTTGGGGCATGAATGAGTTGATTTCTGCGTTGTTTTCATCAGTTGGAGTTGCAGCCCAAATTTTTGAGGAGGTTGCAAAAGCACCCCCTAAGAGTGCCAGGGTACCAAGATTTAAAAATTTTCTTCTGGAAACAAAGGAATCCACGGAAGCTAATAAAGACGTTTTCATAAGAGAAAATAAGCTCTTGATTTTGAATAGCTTTTTTCAGCAAAAGGAAAAAGACTTTTTTGCAGGGCGTAAAATCTGCCCATTCAAAGTACGTCACTCCTACCCCATAATCTTGTTTACTCATGGCCAGATGAAACCGGATCTGAGTAGAGTGACGCTAGTCTGTTACGAAAATAAGAATTGGGAAGCAGCCCTCTCCTTAATTTCCGGAATGCTCAAACTCGCGAATTTTGGAGGCGTGCTTTGGCGGAATTGGCACCGAGACTATTCTGAGTATGTGCATGCCGATATCTACGGCACTGTGAATCTGGTACATACCTCTCATTTTTTAACAGTGCGGTTGGATGGCTATATCCTGCACCCCGAGTGCTGGAATCCCTCCTGGCTGGAATATGATTATATCGGTGCCCCTTGGCGTGCATCCGTAAGCCCACTGGCGGTAGGAAATGGTGCATTCAGCCTAAGAAGTCGCAGACTTTATGATCGGGTTGCTCAGCTCCCGCCGAAGCCGGATTTTGAGCCCGACTACTCCGTTTGCTGTTATTATCGTAAGCTGCTGGAGACCGAAGGTTTTCGCTGGGCCCCGGTGGAGGCCGCCGCTCAGTTTTGTGTGGAACATCCAATCAGTTATACGCCGGACCGAACCTTTGGTTTCTATGGAACCCACAGTGGTAGAAAGCCCTGGCCGGCCAGCTTCGCTGGTCTCTTTTAGGAGCTGGTCGTTGCGAACAAGGTTTTGTTTATCAAGGAAATGGACGAAGTCCCAGAACTCCGATTGCCTCCGGAAACTTCACTATAAGCCAGTTCGTGGCGCGCGAGTTCAAGATCAGCTTCGGTCATGATACGGACCAGATCTTTAAATTTTGTTTTAGGTTCCCACCCAATTTGTTTTTTTAACTTTGCGGGGTTGCCAATTAACAAATCGACCTCACTGGGACGTTCGTAGCGTTCGTCGTGCTTTACGTATTTTTCCCACTCCAGTCCAAGTAATCCAAAACATTCCTGACAAAATTCCCGCACGGTGTGGGTTTCGCCAGTGGCGCACACATAATCATCACCTCGCTCTTGTTGAACGATGAGCCACATGGCTTCAACGTATTCCTTGGCGTACCCCCAGTCCCGCTGAGCATCGAGATTGCCTAAATAGAGTTTGTCTTGCAAACCCACCTTAATCCGGGTGGCGGCGCGAGTGATTTTTCGCGTGACAAAGGTTTCCCCTCGACGCGAACTTTCATGGTTGAAAAGAATGCCGTTGGAAGCATGGAGGCGATATGCTTCGCGATAATTCACGGTCAGCCAATAAGCAAAAACCTTGGCACAGCCGTAAGGCGAACGGGGATGAAACGGAGTCGTCTCCGTTTGCGGAATTTCATGGACCTTTCCGAACATTTCCGAGGAAGAAGCTTGATAAAAGCGGACATCTCGAGTCAGTCCGGCCTCCCGTACCGCCTCCAAAAGTCGGACAGTGCTCAGACCGGTCACATCACCGGTATACTCCGGGATATCGAAGGAAACGCGGACATGGCTTTGTGCGCCCAGATGATAAATTTCATCGGGCTGTAAATTGTAGAGCAATTTTACTAGCTGAACAGAATCCGCCAAGTCCCCATAGTGAAGGAAAAGACGGACACCACGGGTGTGAGGGTCGTCATAAAGATGCTCGATACGGCCGGTGTTAAAAGTGGAAGCCCGGCGAATAATGCCATGAACCTCATATCCTTTTTCTAGAAGTAGTTCTGTGAGATAAGAGCCATCCTGTCCGGTGATGCCTGTAATCAGGGCGCGTTTCATGGAGAGAGAATAAACGGATAAAGTAGCGGACGTCATTGCGGAAATGCGCAAAAAAAATTATAGAAATTGCGAAATGGAAAAAAATCGCTCCGGAGGCCGATCGGTGGCTCTTGCTTTTCCCCGCATCACAGAGAATGAGTTGGCGTTTCTGGAAGGCTTCAGGGATGCTTCGCCTGGACTGAGAAAATGGGAGATTTGGGTATTGACCGGGGGTTATGAGGCGAACCTTCGACGGTTAGCGGAGAGCAGCCAGCTTGCTGCGGCGATCGGCGATTTTGTCAGCGAAGAGTGGATTCAAGCGCTGTTGGGTCAAAAAGTAAAAGTCATCCAATTAGCTGATTCCTGCCACTTGGGACCCGTACTGAATGTTCATTCGGACTATATTGGAATGGGAGCGGAGGCAGCTCGGATGCTACAGAGAAACGGTTGTGCCCACCTGGCGTTCCTGGGAATTCCGGGGCATTTTTCTTCCGCATGCTATAGCCGAGGCTTTGCACAGGCAGCAAAAGACTTGGCTCTTCATGTGACTCATTACATGACAACTTCGCCGACGCTTATTTCGGATTTTGTTCAGAATCTAAAGAGGCCTGTTGGGATTTTTGCAGCATCGGATCGTTTGGCGCGAATGGTGGTTGAGGCTGCAAAGTTACAGGGCGCGGAGGTGCCCCATGACGTCGCGGTGGCAGGTGTGGGGAATCGGCGTCTGGAATCAGTACTGGCTGGAATCCCGCTTTCCAGCTTTGAGCTACCGAGTTACGACCTCGGGCGACAAGCGGCCCAGCTTCTTCGCCAGCTTTTTAAAAAAGAGACCCAGTCCTCTTTGCGTCTTTTTCCGGCGAGATTCCATGAGCGAGAAAGTAGTCTTCGTATATTGGGAAGAGGACTGGAAAAAGCAGTCGCTTATATAAAGTCGCATTTGGAGATTGCTTGGAATATGGAAGCATTTGCTCAATTAGCAGGTATGTCTCGGCGTTCATTTGAAATGGCAATGCGACGGGATTACAAGACCTCCCCCGCACGTTTTGTTCAAGAACTTCGCATGCAAAAAGCAAAGGACTTGTTAACTCAGGGAGAATTAGCGATTTCAGAAATTAGCCATGCCTGCGGCTATTCTGACACCAGTGTTTTTTGTGCCGCATTTCGGCGATGGACAGGGACTAGCGCCGGAGAATTTCGACGCTCACCGCGGACTACGTCCGTTCCATAGAAACTTGTATGGCACGACCCCTATAAAATGACCATGCCTTGTCGTTCTTTTTCCACCAGAGTTTGTTTCAACAATCCGTCCGTATCTACAGATATGGCCAGCTTGTTTTAGCAAACTGGCTATATAGAGCAGGAAATTTACTTCGAACAATTGAGCCTTTTTGCGAGCAGCGAACTTACTGATCCGATCTCGGCTTTAAGCAATACCAGGGAAGGGTGCAGTTTCTTTTTGTGCGGCTTGGACAGCAGTCAACGCAATGGTATAGACAATGTCTTCGACAAGTGCCCCGCGGGAGAGGTCATTGACTGGCCGCTTTAAACCTTGGAGCATAGGGCCGATGCTGATCACGTTAGCGCTACGTTGCACCGCTTTATAAGTCGTATTTCCGGTATTAAGATCCGGAAAAATAAATACAGTTGCTCTGCCGGCAACCGGGCTATGGGGTGCTTTCTGTGTGGCTACTTCCGGAATTGCGGCAGCATCATATTGCAGGGGACCGTCCAATAAGAGTGTTGGGTTCTTAGCCTTTGCAATAGCCGTAGCTTCGCGCACTTTTTCCACGTCAGCGCCGAAACCAGATTCGCCCGTGGAATAGCTGATCATAGCAACGCGAGGAGGAATTCCGAATTGGAGAGCCGATTCCGCGCTCTGTAATGCGATATCCGCCAATGTTTCAGCATCGGGGTTAGGATTTACTGCGCAGTCACCATAGATGAGTACCTGTTCAGGCAAGCACATGAAGAAGATGGAAGACACCACTTTTGCATCGGCGCGTGTCTTAATAATTTGTAGTGCTGGCCGAATGGTGTTTGCTGAGGAGTGCAAGGCGCCGGAGACCAGACCGTCCACTTCTCCCAAAGCGAGCATCACTGTGCCCAGCCAGACGTTGTCTTCCAACAGTTCTGCGGCGTCCTTTGGTGTCAATCCTTTATGCTTGCGCATTTCCACCAGAGAAGAAATGTATCTTTCGCGAATTGGTGTCGGATCTAGCAGTTCCATGGAATCCGGAAGATCAATTTCATGGTGCTTCGCGACCAGATGGATGGCTTGGGGTTTGCCTAAAAGAATACAATGGGCAATGCCCCGCTGCGCACAGATGGCGGCCGCGCGAATTGTCCGAGGCTCTTCCCCCTCGGGTAGGATAATGCGTCTCGGATTTTTTTTAGCGAGTTCCGTAAGTCGAAAGCAGAAAGCAGCAGGCGACATCTGCGCTTCCACCGGTGCGGCGGTATGTTCAGCAATCCAATCGGCGTCGATGTAAGTGGAGATAAATTCCATGCTGTGGCGAGCGCGTTCGATGTCGTCGATAGGAATTTCATTGCTCATGCGGCTGAGATGGGTGGCAGTTTCCCAACTGTTAGTGGGAACGCGTAGCACGGGCAGACCGGTTTCCCAGGCAGGTTTGCAAAGCTCCATGATTGCCGTATTGAGACCGGTGTCACCAGTCAAAAGCAGTCCCGCCAAAGGGATCTGATTGAGGGCCGCCAGGGCTACGCCTAGCATGACATCGCTGCGATCAGCCGGAGTGATCAGTACTGCGCCGGGGACAAATGTGTGGATCATGTTTGGCACTGTCCGAGCGAGGAGGGAAATTGTTTTGGCGCGTCGTGTATATAGAGCTCCTTCGTAGAGAATTTCGGCCTTTAAGTAGCGACAGATGTCCACAGTGCGACAGGCAGCAAGATGAGCATCTTCAGGAATAACGCCGATAAGATGACAACGGTTCGAAGGCAGAAAGCGGCTGCCGTACATCCACTCCGCGCGAATTTCTTCAGAAGATTTTTGTGTCGACAGAGGAATGCGATTAATCACGAAGCCCAGGATCGTTTTCTTACCGATACCTCCAAACGGTTGGGCGGCGATTTCGATTTTATCCTCCACTTCGACTTGTGTAGCGTTTGCTGCGGAGCAAACCAGGATAACTTCGGAGCTCAGCGCGCGAGCAAGTTGTGCATTCAATTCGACTGCATAGCTGGAATCAGCGTGTGGCACGAGGCCCTCAATGATGGCGACATCTGCGTCGCCCACCGATTCATGGAAAATACGAATGACTTGCTCCAAGAGCTCATCCCAGCGTCCTTCTCTCATAAACTTTTCGGCGTGTTCTACGGGAATGGGATTGGCTGGGCGGAGAGCTGTGGTGGTCCGAATGAAGTGAGGAGATCTATCCGGAACGTTCTGGGCGTTACCAGACTGTCCGATAGGTTTGCAGAAAGCAACGCGGATGCCGAGCTTGTCTAGTGCACGGACTGTGCCGAGTGCCAAGGAGGTCAGGCCACAGCTGCCGCCAACGGGAGCAAGGAAAAGGGTGTGAGGCATTGTTTACGAGGGTCTTATCAGTCGAATGGTTTCCCGCGCAATCAAGAGTTCCTCATTTGTCGGAATTACCATGGCAAGAACCTTGGAATCCAAGCTGGTAATGCGGCCGGAGCTGCTTGCTCCATGCTCAAGGTTCAGTTCGGGATCGACAGCGGCGCCTAAGATGCGGAGATGTTCCAGAGCCCGTTGTCTAACTGGAGAGGAGTTTTCTCCGATCCCGCCAGTAAAAACAAGGGCATCGATACGATCGAGGCCGGCCGCGGCTGCCAAAAGATGCCTCGCAAGACGATAGCAAAATACTTCCACGGCAAGAGCTGCGCCGGGATGACCATTTGCTCTTTCGTTGAGCAGGATGCGCATATCATTGCCGATTTTTGACAGTCCCAGAAGACCGCTTTTTTTATTTAGAATATCGGTGATTTCGGTAAGGGAAAGCCCGGTTCGTTGGTGGAGAAAAAGAAGCACGTTAGCGTCAATATCTCCGGAACGGGTGCCCATGACCAATCCTTCAAGAGGAGTAAATCCCATACTGGTATCGACGCTTCTCCCGTTACGGATGGCACAGACGCTTGCGCCGTTTCCAAGGTGTGCAGTAAGAAGGTGTAAGCTCTCAATGGCAACGCCAAGAATACGCGACGCTTCCTGGGAAACATACCGATGGCTGGTTCCGTGAAATCCATATTTGCGCACTCCATATTGTTCGTACCATTCCTGAGGAACAGCATATTGATAGGCATATGGAGGCAGAGATTGATGGAATGCGGTATCAAACACTGCCACTTGCGGTAGGTTCGGAAACTTTTTGCGAGCAACCTGAATGGCTGTAAGATTCGCTGGTGCATGGAGTGGAGCAATGATTGCACAAGCAGCGATTGCTGCCTCCACCGCGTCATCTATCAAAACACTTTCGCGAAATTTTTCGCCGCCGTGTACGACTCTGTGTCCTATTCCTGTTACCCTAAAGTCCTTCAAATAGGGAATGACTACATCAAGGCTTTTGCTGTGGTCTGCAAATGGGAGAGGAATGGTTTCTTGGCGACCCGCAGGCAAATTTATTTGAAACTGGGCCTCTTCGGTATTGAGGCGGTCTGCCATACCAGAAAGGATAAATTTTCCGTTACTGGGATCTACCACAGCAAATTTCAGAGAACTGCTACCCGCATTGAGAACCAGTACGCTGACTTCGCCCGTTTCCATTAGGAGCAGATAATTACAAATGACATTTTTTGAGCTACAAATTTCTAAAAGAAAAACCGAAATCGAAGTTCGATTCTTTTAGAAACTTGTAGATACAAAAAGATCCTACTCGCAACCACCCGCTTCTAAAGGAAACAGACGAAGTATCGCTAGATACCGTTTCTTTTTGCATAGGCGATCATAGAAGCCAGATCCAGCATGCCTGTTTTTCGGCATACAGATTGCCTGTGTTTTTCAACCGTGCGAGGGCTTAGTCCCAACTTCTCGGCAACTTGTCTACTGGTCATTCCCTGTGCAATGAGATGGAGTACTTCCTGCTCCCGATCACTGAGAATTTTTTGAAAGGCGTAGGGGTCGGACGACATTTTCCGCCTGGCTTCCATTACGGTAGGAGTAAAATAGACTCCACCACCGGCTACGGCTTCCAGAGCGTTGCGAAGGACCTCCAGGGGTTGTGTCTTTTCTACAAATCCATGGACTCCCGATTCGTTCATATTTTGAATCGTTTTCGGGGTGGTTTCGAGACTCACCGCAAGGATTCGCGTTTCCGGTAATTCTAAGGTCAGCTTTTTTGCAAGGGCCGGTCCGCCCCCGTCCGGCAACTGGAAGTCCACCATGGCAACGTGTGGTTTGACTTTTCTACAGAGGAGGAAACCCTCTTCTGCATCCGACGCTGAGTAAACGACACTAAAATGCCAATCACTTTGCAGAATTTTCCTCAATAGATCGCAAAGAAGCGTTTCTCCATCGACAACTACAGCTCTCCAAGATTGCGAATGCATGACTACAGTGAATTTTCGTCTATGTCATCGGTGAAGGATTGGAAAAGGTCAACCGGTTGAACTGGGTTTGGTGCGCGCAAATTACTAGACTTCATTTTAAAGGATTTGGTAACTGGATTTCGGAACAGTGGTGTTAAATTTAGTGATGTTTTTGGGTATTTCTAGGGGTTCACGTAAATTTGTTTTCTTTTTTAGCATTCTCACGAACACGGTATGTTCTACTACCATGGTGATAAAATTCGTTCGGCGTACCTTTCCAGATTGAGATCAAATCTGTATTTGAGATGAGAAGGTACAAATTCAAATTTGGAAAAAAATTTCGGCAAAGTGTGCCCTTTTTTCGGCTATGTCTCACGGGTGAGAGACCATTTTGCAATCCATAGCGTAGATTCTTGTTAGGTATCTTTGCAACAGGTATCGTAAGATGGACCCTGAATTTTTCGACAGAAAAATACCAGGCGTGGACTTCGTTTGTCGGTTGCGCTGGTTTCTTTTAGAAACTGATGTTACGCGAAAAAGAGAACCTTGTTGGTTAGAATAGTCTTTTTTGCTCCCAGAGCTTCTAAAAGTGCGTAACGTCAATTAGAAACTTGTAGATGCAAAAAGATTCTATTCGCAACCATCCGCTTCTAAAAGAAACGGACGAAGTCCGTGCGAAGAGACGAGTAGCTCTGTTGTATAGCAAGGCCCGTATAAAATGATCATGGATTTGATGCGCTTGGCTCCCGCCAAGTCCCGAAGGGGCGAGACTCAGCGGGGCTGAGCGAGTCAAAAGGGCGCAAAGGCGTAATCATTTTATACGGGCTTTGCTATAGCTAGTCATCCCTGAAAAAGACTGTGGATCCAGGAAACTGTGGAGTCTGCGAACCACCAACTACGAACTGACAACTATAGTGCTATGAGTGATCAGGGTCCAAAACTAGCTGCTGTTGATAGAGGCTATTGTGGAAAAACCATTGTGGGAGCTACTCAAATATTCGTTTCGGGAAAGGCTCCAAAAAACTAATCCCCTTCAAAAAGCACCAGTTAGCGAATTCATCGCTAGGACTCCGACTCTTTTGCTATATCACATGCTTGGTATTTTTCTGCGACGTTTGCCGACCCCGATACCAGTGGGAAAAACTTTTCCAGGCGATCGGCAATAGCGATAACACAATGATACCGATGACTGCGAATTCAAAGTTTTCTTTGATTATGGGGATATTTCCAAAAAACCAACCGCTGATCACCATGGAAAGCACCCATACGGTGGCACCAATGACATTGAAAAAGAGGAATTTCTGATAAGACATTCTCCCCATGCCGGCAACGAATGGCACTACTGTCCGGAGGATTGGTAAAAAACGCGAAAGAACGACGGCCATTCCCCCATGTTTAGCAAAAAATATTTCCGCGCTTTCGAGATATTTTTTCTTCAAAATCAACGCATCTGGCTTGAACAGGGGCGCTCCCAATCGCCTTCCGAGGCTGTAATTGAGCACGTTACCGGTGAAGGCTGCAACCAGGAGAACTGCGATGCAGACCTCCAAACTAAAGCAACCGCGTGCGGCTAGGGCTCCCACGGTAAAAAGGAGAGCATCCCCAGGTAAAAATGGGGTAACCACTAAACCGGTTTCGCAAAAGACAATAAGAAAAAGCAAAACATAGGTCCAAAATCCATAATGGAGACAAATATACTCCAAGTGGCGATCTACCCTGAGGAAATAATCGGAGATAAATTGAAACAAATTCATGCGATAAAAAGAGGAGAGTTTCCAGTTTCCAATATAAATGATCTTCAATCCACCAATTGGCGAACTAAAAATTGCTATAACAATCGCAACCGAAAGAAAATATATGGAGTCGGAAAGGCCGTCCCGTTTTTTGGAATAATTTAAAATCGCGTTGTCAGCAGGCGGAGGCTATTGAGTACCACAAGAAGTGTGCTTCCTTCATGAGCTGCTACGCCGAGAGCGAGTGGAATTGGGAATAAGAATGTCGCGACGACCATAATTGCTACCGTTCCCAAGGCAATGACTATGTTTTGACTCACGATAGCTTTTGATTTCCGACTCAAGAGGTAAGCCGAAACAAAGTTTTCCAATTTATCTTTCATCAAGACAACTTCAGCTTGTTCCAAAGCTGCATCTGAGCCGCGGGCGCCCATCGCGACGCCTATATCAGCTGCAGCGATGCACGGGGCATCGTTCACACCGTCTCCAATCATAGCAACACGTGCGGAGCTAAATTTGGAGCGGCATGCCTGTTTCAGTTCCTCAATGGCAGTGACTTTTTCTTCGGGAAGAAGATTAGAGCGAATTTCTCGGACTCCCACCTGCCGACCAATTTCCTCTGCGGATTGTTGCCGGTCGCCTGTAAGCATCACGGTATGAAGGCCCAGTCGATGGAGCCGTTTGAGAGTATTTTTTGATTCCGTGCGAATTGCTTCCTCAAAAACGAAGCGTGCTAGGAGGTCAGGGCCAGCCAACCAGACTTCAGTTCCTCGATGTGTGGGTTCTATGATGGGGCGAATAGCTCTTACGAAATTCCGAGAGCCCAAACGATAAATCTGCCCATCTACTTTCCCTTGCAACCCTTGACCGGAAAAGGACGTAAAATTTTCGATTTCAACGTGTGAGCAATTTGGAAGCGTCTTACGCAGTGCGAGGGACAGGGGATGTTCGGAAAGTGCCGCCAGCGTGGTGGCGACCAAATGAATCCTTTCCTCACTAGCCTCGAAGATTTCCGTTGCCGTGAGCCTTAATGCCCCTGAAGTCAGCGTACCTGTCTTATCGAGCGCAACCGTCTTGACTGTCGCGAGTGTTTCAATAGCTGCTCCTCCACGAAAGAGAATGCCTCGTCTGGCTCCCGTCGCTATTGCCGAAAGAATTGCTGACGGCACTGAAAGAACGAGCGCACAGGGCGAAGCGACGACGAGCAATGTCATCACTCGATAAAAGGCACTGGATGCCTGCTCGGTGGAAATAAAGGGGTGAAGCCGAAACACGAGCCACCAGACAAAAAACATCCCTACACAAAGGCTCAAGACTCCCCAAGTATAACCCGTCCCAAATCGATCAGTGAATCGTTGACTCGGGGCTTTCAGACTTTGGGCCTCCCGAATCAATCGAACAATTTTCTGGAGTGAGCTTTCACTGGCCGGGCGAATCACACGTCCTTCGAGTGCCCCCCAAAGATTCATGGTGCCGGAAAGCGCGATATCGCCTCTCTGTTTGGAGATGGGATATGCTTCACCAGTTAAATTCGACTCGTCACAGGCGCTTTCTCCGGTCGTTACTTCCATATCGGCTGGAATGAGCTCCCCGGGAGTGAGAAGAATGCGCATTCCAGGTCGAAGGTCTTCCACCGGGAGGTTGCGTTCGCCTTCATTTGTTAAGACGCGTGCGGTCTTTGGAGCGCCTCGAAATAATGCGCTAATTTCCTTTTTGGTGCGGCCCATAGTGTAGTGTTCCATAGCGCCGGAAGCGGAAAACAAAAACAGGAGGAGAGCTCCCTCCCGCCACGCCCCAGTAGCCGCAGCTCCCAATGCCACAGTAATCATCAGGAAATGGATATCGAGTTCTTTCTTCAGGAGATGTCTCCAAGCATCTCTAGCCGCGTACCAGCCGCCAAAAAAATAGGCGATCATGTAGCAGACATACGCTGCCGTCGGATGGACGAAGACATGATTGAAAAAAAATCCTGTTAATCCGGCCAAGAAGCAGCCCAGTGCAAACCAGGCCTTTGTTTGCCATTCCTGCTCATCTTCTTCAAATGGATGATGTTCGCGAGGGACATATTTTGGCCATTTGATATGACACCAGCGCCAGAGTGAGATTGCAGTCGTACAGGTATTTTTTTCAATCAGGGTATTCCCGAAAACCTGTTTCACGACGATCCGGTTATTGGTTGGGACTTCTGAAAGCCGATCGCCACAGATCGAGCAAATGCCATTCGTGTGTCCGCAGGTTTGATTGGACTGCGCCAGAGCTTCCGACACCCGATGAGCCATGCGACCTCCTTTGTCTTCACCTAGGGTTGCAATCGAAACAGAATGCTTGTCTTCAGCAAGGGCAACGGCTCCCAACCGCGGTTCTTCGCTCAGGACCTTTGAAACCGCCCGTACAGTGCACTGAATAGTCGAGGGGCCGGCGGGAGACTCTTTCATGTAGTGCGATAGGTTGACCTAACTGATTGATAACATACACCAATTCAATGAAATCCAGAACTAAATTCGGCCTCCTGCGAGGCAGGGAACTGTTATAACCATCCTGATACCGTGCCACGAAAACCCCTCTCTTGCGAATGGAGACGGCTTAAGTCATGATTCGTCAGATGAGCAAAAACCTGGCTGCCGAAAGCCTGGAAGCATGGGCCGAAAAAATCCGCCAAAAAAGAATAAAATTAGTCCTGACCAACGGCTGCTTCGATCTATTGCATGTTGGCCATGTGCGCTATCTGGGGTCCGCTCGAAGTCTGGGCGATGCTTTGCTCGTAGCTATCAATTCCGATGCATCAGTGCGTGCTTTGAAAGGTGCTCAGCGTCCCGTAAATAGCCAGGATGACCGGGCAGAGGTTATTGCGGCGCTTCAATGTGTGGATCACGTGATAATTTTTGACTCATTGCGTGTGACTCAAATCATCCGGACAGTACAACCAGCCGTGTATGCAAAAGGGGGAGACTATGCTCTCGAGACATTAGACCCCGAGGAGGTTGCCGCCTTGCGAGAGGTGGGAACCGAGATTTGCCTTTTGCCCCAGGTTCCGGATCGATCCACTAGTAAGCTGATCGGCCGACTAAAAACCGGCTGACAATTTATGGCAGAGGTGCGTTGTTATGATCAGGCATCAAGGCAAACATTTTATGTTAAACCTATTACTGTGCTTTGTCTTTGACTGTCCGATGTGTTCCAGATAACTTATTGGGTCTCAATTGAGAGCCCGAGAAATCACTTGTGGTCACCATGCGGCAACGTCTCTAATTTTTGATACCCCAGAGAGGGAGACTCAAAAACTGACGCAGGATCATCTGGTGTCAGGGGTTGCGGCACCACTTCAGTTCTCGAATTTTTAATGGATAGGACATAATTTTGTTATCATTTTAGTTTGGACGCGGGTCCACTTTCCTGACCCACTCTTTTTGTCGAGGAGCCGAAATCTCCCGTGGTTTTCGATTATGAACTTTTAGGCTTCTTTTAGCTGGCCCCCGTTGCATCATTGTATTGTGTATAAGGAGACGGAACTGGAAATTCAGGATTTGGCGTATGGAGGCAAGGGGGTGGGAAGGACCGAGGAAGGAAAAGTTTGCTTTGTATCCGATGTCATTTCGGGTGAACGGATAGTGGCTCGCATCGTACGGGAGAAACGAGATTTTGCCGAAGCGGAGCTGATCGAAATACAGCGGCCGGCGGCGGACCGTGTGGTACCACCTTGCGAATATTATGGTCGTTGTGGTGGCTGCGTCTATCAGCATCTTTCTTATCCGGCCCAGCTGAGAATCAAGAGGGACCAAGTAGTTACTGCTTTGCAGAGGATTGGAGGTTTTTCAAAAGTGGAAGTCAAACCTCTCGTGCCGGCTCCCGAGCCCTATTACTATCGCAATCGAATCACCGTCCATACCCGAGAGGGGATTACTGGATTTTATGACAGAAGCGGACGGAGAGTGATGGAAATTCGGCGATGTATTATTGCTTCTGAGCCTGTCAATCAGATGTTGGCGCAATACCACAAGCGCCATCCTTACGATGGTGTGCGCACTTTATGTCCCTCCAAGTTTCCCGGATTTCGTCAAACTAATGATTCGGCAGCTTCCCTTTTACTTGAGGAAGTATCTCAGCAGGCGGGAAATGGAGAACTTTTGATTGATGCCTATTGTGGTTCCGGTTTTTTTGCCAAACATTTAAGGAAACAATTTCAACGGGTGATCGGACTGGAATGGAATGAGCAAGCGCTTACGGCTGCTCAACAAGATGCACTTTCACCGGATGAAGTTTATTGGCAGGGAGATGTATCGGATATCTTACCTCGCGCTTTGGCTTGTGCGCCTAACGACACCTTGTTGCTTTTAGATCCTCCGGCACAAGGCGTTTCTTCGCAAGCTATTCAGGCGATATTGGAGCGTCCTTGTCGGCGGATTATTTTCATCTCTTGTAATATTGCAACTTTGGCGCGTGATCTTAAAAAACTGGCCACAGCGTATCGCCTTGCAGAGGTTGTCCCTTTGGATATGTTTCCACAGACTGCACAGATCGAAACAGTGACTGTTCTGGAGAAACGAATCTCGGAGAGTCAGGAGGTATTAGTCCAAAACGGGAGTTATTAAAAGTGAAGAGGTCTCTTTTAATTCTCTGGGTTGTTACGGCACTCGTATGGTCAAATTTTGAGGTTCAAGCAGCGATTTCTCTCCAAAATCCCCAATGGAAGGTGGAGATTGAACCGGAGACCCTTGCGATCAAAGTATTGCCCGTTGGCAAGCAAGCCACTCAGGCAAGTGTTGGAACAGCGCCTCAACCGGCGAGCCAAGTCCGGGTTGAATCTGAAAAGGCGACTTGGCGGTGGGGAAGCTATTCTTGTTTGGCGCGTCTGAGCGGGCCGGATTTGTTTATTTCGATCCGAGGCCAGTCCGCTGCCACGCTTGAGGTACTTCGTCAACCATCTTCAACATTGGGTCAGGCACTCATTTTACCCCTGGCAGAAGGTCATTATATCCCGATTCATAATGAGTTGTGGCGTGATTTTCTTGTGAACAAGCTCAAGGAAACGGATACTTCGGAAGGGCTGAGTCTACCGCTCTGGGGCGCAAATTATGGGGATTATTCTTTGCATTGGATTCTAACCAATCCATTTTACAATCGTCTCTTATTCGGGAGTGACAGCCATAAGGATCTGGAGCTTTCTCTTCAGCACAGTTTCGCCCGATTAACGCCGCAAACGCCATTCACCTTTTTTCTACATTTGGGAGGAACAGACCTCCTCTCTGGCGCAAAACGGTACCGCACTTGGTTGGTTTCTGAGGGCCGATATGAAACCTTGCGGAGCAAAATTGCAAAGACTCCCGAGGCGAAAAAACTGCTCGGCGCAACACACATCTACCTTTGGGGAAATGGTCTTCTTGCACCCGCGAATGTTAAAAATTGGGATCTTTTTCTCGCCCAATTGCGTACCGGCGCCGCGGCTGAACTGGGCAAATCTTTGGATCAAGAGGCGCGGGAGATTTTGAAACGCTGTGGGCTTAATCCGAATCACTATGAGCAGCGGATTTTGATATCCGCATTGAATAAAGTCCTGGAAGACCGCGTCCGCAGCCAATGGCTGGCGAACGCGGAGGATGTGGGGAACTTAGTGAAAAGCTATGACTCTGTGAGGCGTGAGGTTGCTAAGGATTTTGGCGTGGCTCTTGATTCTAACACCACTAATTGGGGAGGCACGCTGACTCCCGATCTGTTTCAACGGCTTGCTGACGCAGGCTTGAAGCGTCTGTGGTTAGGATTGGGAGATGGTTGGGAAGGTGGGCTCTGGCATCCGGAAGCAGTAGCTGCCGCTGTGAGCCGCGGTTTTCTGATAGCTCCCTACGATTCTTATCAAACTGCCCTTCATTTAGAGAAGAATCACGCCTGGACGACGGCTCACCTTGGTACCAATGCCCCTGAATTATGTGGGATCATGCAAGAAAACGGCAAGTTGCAGTCCGGCTTCCAAGAAAACGGTTGCTACACAAATCCTCGCCTGATTCGGCCCTTACTCGAAGCAAGAGTTCAGGCAATTCAGAAACAGGCGGGATTTAACAGTTGGTTTTTAGATGCCTATGCGACGGGCATGGTATTTGACGATTACCGCTCAGACCAAAAAATGGCCATGGCACAGTCCGCCTTAGAAAATGAAGCGAGCTCTCGTTGGATTGCAGAAACTCTTCATCTGCCCAACGGTTCGGAGGGAGGAAATGCGGTCACTTCCCGTGGAATCCTTTTTGCACATGGGATGCAAACCCCTTATTTTGCATGGCAAGATCCGGATTTTAAGAAAAAAACTTCGCCATATTACTTAGGGGGCTGGTGGCCACCGGATGCCCCTGCAATCTTTTTTCGCGCAACGCCCGTCAAGGAGCCTTACCGTACTGTTTATTTTGACCCCACAACTCGGCTGCCACTCTATCAAGCCGTTTTTCATGGCTCTGTCATTACGACGCATCACTGGTCATTTGATAATCTCAAGCTGTCAAATGTTCGGATGCAAAATGAACTGGTGCAGTTACTCTACAATGTGCCACCTCTTTACCATCTGAGCGCATCAACACTAGCCGCACGATTACCCTGGATTGTACGGCAAGATGCCTTTTTTCGGTCCTTACATGAGAGGCTAGGACTCGAGGCCCTGACAGAATTTTCTTGGTTGACTCCGGATCACCTTGTCCAGCAGACAGTTTTTTCAGATGGAACTCACTTGATAGCGAACTTTGGCAAGAAGCCCTATCACATGTTTAACGTGGTAATTCCTGCTTCCGCGATTGTAGCGATCTGTCCGAGCCAAAGCCCGTTGATCTATAGGGTTCCTTCACTTCCAAAAAAGGGAGCATGCGTCCGCGTCTCCACAAAGGATATGATAGTTTTATGGAAAAGAGAGATCTACTAAATGAACGGAAAGAGTATCACCAGTCGAGCTTAGAGAAAGCAGATCTGTTAGCGGATCCGATAGCTCAATTTCAGCTTTGGCTGGATGACGCTTTTGAAGCCGAAATAGCCGAACCGACCGCCATGTGTTTGGCAACCGCTTCTTCAGATGGTAAGCCTCTGATGAGGACTGTTCTTCTTAAGGATGTCGCTCAACGAGGTTTTACATTTTTTACGAATTTGGAAAGTCGCAAGGTCGATCAACTAAAAGAAAATGCCGCAGCATCGCTTTTGTTTCCCTGGCTGCTTCTGGAAAGACAGGTGATCATTGTGGGAAAGGCGGTTGCCCTGTCACGCGACGAGTCGAAAACATATTTTTCTTCTCGCCCTCGCGAAAGTCAGCTTTCCGCATGGGTTTCGCCTCAAAGTCGAACCATCCCTTCGCGAGAATTTTTGGAGCAAGAATGGGAAGCCGCTCAGAAGAAATTTGGAGAAGAAAACATCCCATTACCACCCTTTTGGGGTGGATTTTGTGTCATCCCCGAAACAATTGAGTTTTGGCAAGGAGGGGCACGTCGCTTGCATGACCGGTTCCAATATCGAAAAGATACTCAGAACCGTTGGGGCATCGAGCGCCTTGCTCCATAATCCTCAAAAATATTTTCAATGTTAGGAATACAATAAGCAGTTACTATTAACTTATGAAATCATCGGTCACATCAACTTCTGGAAATACCTCCCATAGATCTCAAGCGTTTTTAGGTTGTAATATAGGAAAGGCTTCTTCCTATGGGTACGCCCGGATGGATCACTCAGCTCCTCCTCCGAGGATAGTAAGTAGCGTATTGAAAAAGGGTGCGGAAAGGATGCGCAACGAAGCCGGCTCCAGCCAAACGGAAAATTTACAAGGCATCGCAGAGATTAATGAGATATATGACACCATATTTGATAAACGGACAATTGATGGGGAAAATCTTCTAAAACTAAGAAAAGCATTCGGGAAAGATGGGGGTAAGATGATCTCAGAGTACGTAAAAATCTTTAATATGTCAGAGACGAAAGCTATTAACAGACTAAAAAATCTGGAAAATAAAATCCAACCGTTGATTAATAGTCGAAGATTCGTCGAACATGTTGAACAACATTTCGATGAAAAGGTGATGATAATTAGTATAAGATTTTTAAAAACCTTAATGTATATTATGGAAAGTCTTAATATTAATTTTGACTCACAATCGCTTCGCGAAAATCTCCAGAATGATTTTAATAGCATGGAGTTTTCTGATTTTAAAGCAAAACATCCTAACGCGGAAGATATCTTGTTGCCCACTGATAAAATTATAGACCGGAGTTTATTACAAAATGATGCAGAAATTTGCAAATTAGAACGAATCAGTGGAAATCAGGATGACTTGGAAAAATTGCTGCAAATACGCATCGGACTACTCATCGATAAGGCTACACTATTTATATATGATGAGAAATTTGGCGAAGCCCTAAAAATTTTGGATGATTGCAATGATGATATAAAGGAATTGTTTAAAAAATGGGACTGGGAAGATCGGCAGATATTACCCTATGAGCTGAATTGGTATGATATTTTAGAGGTTTTGCACGGCTCCTCCTCAGCGGTGAAAAGAAAATACTTAAGACAGTACTTAAAGCGTGATCTGGATCGAGCGGATGAATTTCGGGGGATGCCCACACCACGAAAGGAGCAGGTTTTCGTGAACTGCGCTGAGTACATAAATTTTGAGAACATAGAGGAGAATACGAAATTGAAGAATGAATTTAGCGCTTCACCCTTCAAGTATTATTTAGCGCGGGTTATGGGCGAATCAATAAATTCGTCGGAATCTGAAACCCCTGCAAAGAAGATGTTGGAATTTCTGAAAAATCCAGACACCATAATAGTAAAAGAGAATGTGGATTTCATCAATAACGGACTGAATGTTCTCTCTGATCTTGTTCACTACAGCGGAGATTTCCAACCTTGGGCAAAGGCTCTAATAAAGGCCGGTCAACAGGAGGGAGTTTCAGGCGCAGCAGATAACCTAGCAGACAACCTTATTGAGTTTCAGTCTTTAGTTCAGAGACTGAACGAGGCCTATTTAAAAAAGGATGTCATCACACAAATCGAGCTCCAGAAAACTCTTCGGAATGACAAAAAATTTGATTGGGATCTGTATCGTCTGGTTTTAATGGGCTATGCAAATATTACGGAGGATGCAGCGAAAATCCGGTTTAATTTGGATTATCAATCAAAGACAATGGCAGATATTCGAGCAATACAGCAAAAGCAAACTAGCGAACTCCTTCCCGACGCAGCTCCTTTAGGCCGAAGGATGGAATTAGCCATCAATCAGGCATCATATGCACTAATACTAAAGGTAATGGATAATATCTTTTCCATTAGTAAAATCTATTCAGCAAGATTGAATATCCTAATCAATGAGGAACTCTTGCAATCTCAGGCGCTGAACCAAAGAATTCAGGAACTTGAAAAGGTTGAAATTCCCGATGTGGTAGAAGAGCCCCCCGATGATCTTGTTGATGAATTCTCGGAATCCGATGTAGAGCAGTTACAGCTACTGTTGCAGTCTTACCAAAAGCAGCACCCATCCAATAGAGATCAGCAGGCGCAAAGACCACAGGGACAGAATACTGTAGCCCCGCCACAAAAAGGAACGACAGAGGCACTTGGAACCGCTGCCCGTCGTAAACCGGCAGTTCCCAAAATTGATAATGAAATTGATAATAAAATCAATCGGTATATAACCGTGTGGTGGTGGAAAGAACTTTCCGGAGGTATTAAAACGCAATATGCCGTGCCCGGTATTTTAATGGAGACGCAGCAGCAGCCTGTATTTTTAAGTGCCGGCGTTATTAAACATATCCTCAAAGACCATTATTTTAATGATCCACAAACGACATCGAATAAACCAACGAACACTTCAATGGACTCTTCCATTAAGAAGCATGAGCTCCTGCCCATGTTTAAAGAGGTTTGCTGTTCCATGAACAAAAATCAACATGGAGCTCATTATGCAAAAATGAAACAAAACGCTTCAGTCGATGTGTGGAGCTTGGTTGAGGGATTCTACAAAAATAAATCTTATAGAGTTTGCTTGAAGAACAACCGAATTTTGACGATCTATCCAGGCCCTATAAAAGAATAAAATTTCGAGCCATCGACGAGTGGTGGGAGGAGTCGATACTACTCGATGGAAAAAACAGGTGTTCAAACAAATCTGGTGGAACCCGAATCTATTGAAACCCCGCGGAACAGTGCAACCGGGTCATCTTCTCTTGATATGACCCGGCTGTCCTGGCGGCGCTGAGGCGCTCATTGTAACTACAGCTACAAATCTAACCTAAACCTAATTAGGGATATGCAACTGGAGCACCCATGCCGACGTATTCAATGAACTGGCACTTGCAGCCAGGCATCTTGGTAACCTCTCGAGGAGCGGTAATAATCTGCCTGGGTTTCAGCGGCGCGGTGATGAAAATAATCCTGTTATTAACAAGCCTGTTGGCCCGTGTATCGTAGAGCAAAACTGGGACGCCCATTCCGCGATTGCGATAGCCAGGAACTTCCACTGCAAAGTAGTACACTTTGCGTTTTTCTAGTTTGGCCCTTTCTTTTTCAGAGAGCTGTGCGTAGTAATCGCGCGCTCTCTTGAAGGCCGACTGTGCTTTGCTGCTGCTGGCCATCATTTTTGATACAGTATATCCAGTTCCTTCCGCCATGGTTCCTGCCATGGGTGCGGTCATCGTGGTGTCTCTACTGTATTGGTGGCAACCTGCTGTTAAAAGAGCCAAGGCTCCTATGATAGCTGTAGTGGTGGGGGTTATATACTTCATAAGATAAGTATCTCACTTTTTATTAACAGTACAAGGATTCAATAGCAAGATCTAATTGCATTTATAACTTATTATTATGATTTGATCTTCCAAGAAGGATGCAACCTGGTGCAAAGACGTTCCCGGATCGATATAATACGCGACAAGTTAGGTTGGATTTAGCCATATTCTATGCCTATTCTATTAATGAGCGTGAGCGAAGTGGGTCAAATTTTCCAGGAAAGTAAGTGTTGAGGCGGCGGGGTCTTCCGAAGATAATCGACGTGCAAAAGTTTCACAAGCCACGCGTATCGGAGTGCTAGTGAGGAGAACGTTTAGCTCTTTGGCTACATTTCCTACTGTGAACTGGGAGGGATAGAGTATGCGGGCAACGCCTAGCCTGACGAGTCGTGCGGCGTTATCGGGTTGGTCGAAACCGAGCGGCATCAGAAGCTGCGGGACACCGGCAACTAATGCCTGAGAGAGAGTTCCTATGCCCCCATGATGAACCACGGCTCTTACTCTTGAAAAAAGCCAGGAAAATGGGACATAGTTTCCACAGGAAAAAATATCGGTTGGAGGTGGCTCCGAAAGAGGGACGGTCGAATTGGAAAAGAACAGTCCCCGGCATTTGAGTAGCCTGCAAACCCGAGCGGCGGTTTCAAAAAATCTTCCGGGATGTTTCATTGCGGTGCCCAGAGTGAAAAGAATTGGGGGTTGACCCGATTTTAAAAATTTCCGGAGTTCGGCGGGAACTTGCGGAGTTTCATTTTGACGATCATAGAGGGGAAATCCCGTTTGTACCCAGGGTACGGGCCAATCAGGCTGAGGCTGAGCAAACCAGCTTGGGAATAGACACAGGACGCCATCCGGCGAATGCCACCATTGATTCAAAATATTTTTTGGAGGCCGAACTTGTTGAGAGCGACAGGCACGGCGAATTCCAGGACTGGCATAAAAATCAAGTGGAGTGGGCATGAAGGAAAAAAAGCGTCGCCACATCCAATACACGCCACTCATCCATTGGAATCCACGTCGCATTGCAGGTGGTTCATAAACGCTGGGAATTGCGCAGGGTTGCAAATGGATAGTCCCGAGAGGAAGACCCAGCTTTTCGCGGGCAAGTCGAGCGCCAAAGGCGGTTCCAGGCGCCAAGATGACATTTTCCATATCGAAACGTCGACAGGCCTGAATGAGGAAAAAAATTTGTTCTGTCCACGCACCTGCGAATGCAAATAAAATCCGCACTCCATGCCACGGGTGCCAGAGTTGGGGATTTTTAAGAATGGCCTCTTTTTGATTGTCTAGCGCGGAGTATTTGAAGTCGAGGGACTGGACGCCAGTGGGTTTTTCAAAAGTCGTTGCCAGGATGAGAGTGACCTCATGACCGCGATTTCGAAGGAGGTTCCCCATCCAAAAAAAGGGATTAACGTCTCCCGTGGTGCCCAAGGGGGTAAGAATATAATGCCTGAGCTTGTAGCGGACTTCGGGGACTTCGTCCCTTTCCTTTAGAACCTGTTGAATGAAAATGGGCGTTATTTGCACAACAACTCTCAAAAACTTGTAGATCAAAAAAGACTTTATTTGTAGTTGTCTGCTTCTAAAAGAAACCGACGAAGTCGGGTTCCTAAAGAAAACCAACGAAGTTGGCGAAGTTGGCGAAGTTGGCACGAAAAAACCCCAACCGGCTTTTTAGCCGGTTGGGGTTTTTCGTCCCTAACAGGTGAATTCAGCGTTTTTAGAAAACAAGGCGAATACCGCCGCGTATGAGAGCGAACGAGTTGGCGCCTTTTTGAACGATACAGCCACGACCATCCACAAAAAAGCCGACGTGATACCATGGCCGCCACTCCAAGCCACCGCCCACTTGGACAAATCCATAAGCGCGACCGTCTAGAGTCGCACCACCGCCAACAAGGAGGTAAGGAGCTAGGTTCCACGAGCAAATGGGATAACGCAATAAGCCATAGCCTGTGAAGGTCTGCTGAGTCCATCTGTGATTACTGTCAGTCCATATGGCATCTGTTCCCAATCCGAAATATCTCAGAAAGATGTAATTTGCTCCTACACCACCACCGATGCCAGGTGCGATGGTGCGATTATTACAAGTTGCCAAACCGGCAACAAAGCCATCTATCTGAAACTCGTAATCGCGGAATACGCATTCCTCGACGGGAGCTTTGTACTGTTTTTGCATGACTTTGTATTCCCCGGCATTTGCAAAGGAGACTAATAATGCTAGGGCCGGGACCAGCATGAGATATTTTGTGAGCTTCATAAGTGAGGTTGGATACGCATATGTTTATGCATGCGTGGAGCCTAAATATACAATATGTCATTAAATGTCAACTATTTATGTAATAAAATATTAGCAATATTGATTGGAGGAAATTTGGCCAGCCCTTCCGGCTCACCTGGTACCCGGCTGGGAATGCTCAAAAATCACTGTTCCCGCCAGAATTCAGCGGTGGATCAGAACAAGCTCGCTATAGATGTTCAAGCGGCTATGGTATAATGAAATGTATTGATCCGAAAAGATAAGTAAAGGGGATCAATAAAAAACAGCCTTCGCTTACGTGCAGGCCGTTAGGCTGAGATCTTCTGAGGGCGTGAGAGGGGACACCTATTTAACAGCAAAAATTCGGGCTAGAGGGGGATTGGTGCTCGGGGCGGGACTTGAACCCGCACGCCTTGCGGCATACGCCCCTCAAACGTATGTGTCTGCCATTTCACCACCCGAGCGAAGGGGAGGAATGTAAACTTGGCGATTCTGACAGCGGCCCGCAAGCTGAAAATTTGTCTTGAAAAGCGCTGAAAGTAATTCATGATCATCGGTTCCGCCGGGCTAATTTGTTCCGGGGTCTAAACCTATGGCATACGCAATTTTTAAAACGGGTGGGAAACAGTATCGTGTTTGTCCCGGAGATATCATCGATGTCGAGTTACTGGATGTGGAAACAGGCTCTCAGACCGTATTTAATGAGGTGCTTTTGGTCTCAAAAGAGGAAAAGATCTCGCTGGGAACCCCGTTTCTAAACGGAACCTCAATTAAAGCTGAAGTAATGGAACATCGTAAGGGTGACAAAATTACGGCTTTCAAATTTAAGCGCCGTAAAGGATATCACCGTACGGTGGGGCACCGTCGGAGACTCACTCGCCTCAAAATCACTGAAATCAGTCACTAATTGGATTTGTTTTTATGGCGCATAAAAAAGGACAAGGAAGCGTTAAGAACGGTCGTGATAGCCAAAGTAAGCGACTTGGAGTAAAAAAATTTGGAGGCGAAGTCGTCCAGCCTGGCAGTATTATCATACGTCAGCGTGGAACAAAATTTCTTCCGGGACAGAATGTTGGATTGGGCAGGGATTATACCATTTTTGCTCTTTCCCCAGGAAAAGTCTTTTTTGATGGCGGAGGGCGTCGCGTAAACGTCGAGATTTAAAGCGACTTAGCTGGATCTCCGGGGATATCTCATTTTTGGGATGTTTTACTGTTGCCAGAGATGTTTGACTTAGGATCGATCAGTATGGTGGGCACAAAATTTCAGGCAAACACGCTGACTCAGGCGCGCTTGTATCAGTATTGGCACAGTTGGCTTTAAAACACGAAGCCATGGATTTGAAATCCATTCCGGAGCTTAGATCTCTCTGCCAGAAAAATTCCTGGCAGGGTAAACTTCGTGCGCAGATCGAGTCGCTGAGGCGAAAAGATTCAGTGAATGGCAAGCCCTATTGGGAATTAGGAATTCGGGACGCGGAGGGGAGCATGACTCTGCGGGCTTGGAGCGATGGTTTGGCGTTTTCGCAATGTTCGTCTCTTGCCGTCCATGCTGCGGTCGAAATAACAGGCGAATTTTTCCACAATGGGCAATATGGTTTGGATGTTCGCCGTTGGGAAATTCGGGTTCTCTCTGAGGAGGAAAGCCGGTGTCTTTTCCAAGGAAAATTGACGACGGATGAGGATTTTAACTGGATTGAGCAGACTGCGGAAAAACTGGGAGATCCGCGCCTTCGGGAATTAGCGCTGATTTTTCTAAAAGAGTTTGGACTCAGGTTCTGTCGTGCTGCTGCGGCCCGAAAGATCCACCATGCTTATCGTGGAGGGCTCTGTCGACATACTGCGCAAATAATGCGAATGGCTGATCAAGCGGCTTCTGTTTACTCTCACTTGAATCGGGATCTCTTGATGACCGGCGCACTTTTTCATGATTGTGGAAAGCTCTGGGAAGTCTGCCCTCCCGACCAGGGATTTTTAATTCCACACGATATGAGAGGAGAATTAATGGGGCATATCTCCATCGGTATAGAGCTTATCAACACCTTGTGGAGAAAACTTCCGTTGGAATCCTGGAAAGAAGTGTCACCGCCTTCGGAGGATGTGCGCTTACATCTCGTTCATTTGGTAGCTGCCCACCACGGGGAATATGAATTTGGCTCTCCAGTTCTCCCGAAAACTCCCGAAGCGCTTGCCTTGCACTTTATTGACAATCTTGACGCGAAATTAGAAATAATCAAAGACGCTTATGCTACAAGTCAGCAGGTAGCCCCAGGGGTGTTTGAAAAACATCATATCTTAAAGGTGGGACCGATTTCCCCATTGCGGACTTCGTCGGGACTTCGTCCCTTTCCTTTAGAAACCATTGAATAAAAATGAGTGTTATTTGCGCTACAACTCTAAAAAATTTGTAGATCAAAAAAACTTTATTTGTAACTATGGGCTTCTAAAAGAAACCAGCGAAGCTGGCGCAGTTGGGGGGCGGTTAGCTCAGCGGTAGAGCGGCTGGTTTACACCCAGTAGGTCGGGGGTTCGAACCCCTCACCGCCCATTTTACTCGAATGGTTTAATCTCCAATTTTCAATTGGAGATCCGAGGATGCCGGTGGATATTTTTTTGTTACAAACGCGATGGCTTCTTGTTTGGAGGAGAGAATGCCTTCCAGTTGCGCATTGTGAGCGGCCTCCAACGCAATTTTGAATTGAGGACCCGGCTTCCAACCAAGAGCAATGAGATCTCTTCCCGTCAAGAGTGCAGGAGGCACCAGGACTTCGGTTGAAAGCTCCTGACGTTTTGCGACCAAAAATTCGTAGTTGTCGAGAAGTCCGTGACTTCCCAGGCAATCCACCCGGTGTAATTCCAATTCATCCTCAAAAGCCGGACGAGCCAGAAAACGTTTCAGCGTTGATCGTCGCATATTTTTCACGTCTTTGAATGACATGTGATTGCGGACAATGGCTTCGGTTTTTTCGATTTCTGAATTTGAATAGCGCAGCCGCTTCATAATCTGAACCGTCATTTCAGCACTGAGCTTTTCATGGGCATTAAAGCGGATTCTCCCTGTCTCATCCACTCGTGCCGTTCCCGGCTTTCCAAGGTCGTGAAAAAGTACGGCGAGAACTAGAGGAAGCGAAACTTTGGGGGGGAGTAAAGAGAGCATAAGACGAGTGTGGACAAAGACGTCTCCTTCGGGATGAAATTCCACCGGCTGTTCGCAGCCTTTTAAGGCCTCCACTTCGGGGAGCAGATGCTTCAAAATGCCGCTTTGATCTAACAGATCAAAGCCTCGTGTCCTTTGAGGAGAAAGAAGAATGCGACAAAGTTCTTCGCGGATTCGCTCCGCACTAATCTGGCTTAGCAGATGAGAGCGCGCAATTACTGCTTGCCAGGTATCAGGGTGAATTTCAAAATTAAGGATGGTTGCAAAACGAATGGCTCGCAGGAGACGCAAACGGTCTTCTTCAAAACGAGTTGCGGGGTCACCAATACAGCGGATCACCCGATCGTGGAGGTCCTTTTGACCCCCCACATAATCGAGAATACTCCCCTTTAATGGGTCCTCAAAAAGTCCATTGATCGTGAAGTCCCTTCGAAGAGCATCTTCTTCACGTCCTCCGAAAGAAACTTTTTCCGGATGACGATGATCCAAATACCGTCCATCCCTTCGAAAAGTGGCTATCTGAAAGGGGATGCTTTCTTGAATTACAAGAATGACTCCAAATTGTGCGCCTACCGGAACTGTCCTTTCGAAAAGCGTCTGTATCTGGTCCGGATGAGCATCAGTTACGATATCGTAGTCATGAGGCGGGGTGCCGAGAAGTTGGTCGCGCACACAGCCGCCTGCGAAGAGAGCCTCATGGTGAGCCTCATGGAGGCGGTGAACAATTTCAAGGGCAAGGCAGTGGAGGCGTGCGGTTTTGGTGTGGCTCATGATGCAATCACCTGGTATGGCGAATGGTTTTGTGGTCAAAATTAGAAATTGCTGCCACTCCATTTCAATTTTTGCCTGAGGACTTGGGAAAAAGATCGTTCGGGCAATATGGCCAATGGGAGAGTGATCGGAGACTTTGTCAGGTGCAATAATTCGTTGGGATGGAGTTGGCGAGAGGTCTGTCCATCGATAGCAACGTTCACTTCTTGATTCGGAATCGAGAGACGAACTTCAATGACCGACTTGTCGCTCACGACAGTTGAGCGGTTAGTCAGTACATGGGGGCAGATTGGCGTTACAACAAAAGCGCCCGATGTTGGCGTGAGGATGGGACCGCCTGCAGCGAGCGAGTATGCCGTAGAACCAGTCGGTGTCGCAATAATGAGACCGTCTGCATAGTAGTTTGTGAGCACGTCACCATCAATCAGGACACTGAGATGCACGAGTGAAGAGCGAGAACCACGGCTGATGACCGCATCATTAAGTGCAAGCATCTGGGTTCGGGGGGCATCTGAGCCATCCTCCTTTTCAATTTTAACCGAAAGCATTGAACGATGGCTAATCAGAAAGCTGCGGTTTACAATACATTCAATAGCTTCTTTGATTTCCCGGGGCCCTAGACAGGTCAGAAAACCCAGTGATCCGATATTGATGCCAAAAATGGGCGGTATGACTGGCACCATATGCCGAACGGCGCGCAGTAGGGTGCCATCCCCCCCGAGTACAACTATAAGGTCACAAGCTGCTGCCATTTCTTTGGTGTTGGCATGATTCTTTTCACCGACTGCGGCCGCCGTATAGCTTTCGAGTAGTACCTCAATTCCAGCTTTCCGGAGCTTCTCCGTGAGCTCCATAATCAGGGGTTTGGCTTCCTGTTTGGAAGCATGGGCAATCAAACCAATCATGGTCGAAGATAGGCTAGGAATTCTTTGTTTCCGGAAGTGCCTGTGATAGGGGATTCCATAACTGCTTCCCAATGTGCTTTGAGAACATCATTAACAAAAGCACGAATTTTTTCGATAGCTACCTGGTGAGCACTGGGATCTCGGACAATCCCCCCTTTGCCGACGCGTTTTCTCTCCAGCTCAAATTGGGGTTTGATCAAGGCAATCATACAGCCTGTCTCGTTCAGTAAGGCAAAACAAGCTGGTAAAATCAATGTTAGGGAGATGAAGCTGACATCGATCACCCCAATTTCCGGACGCTCTCCAAGTTCCGACGCCGTGAGGTAGCGGGCATTGATTCCCTCGTGAACCACAACGCAGGGATTTTCGCGGAGGCTCCAATGAAGTTGACCCCGTCCCACATCAACCGCATGAATACGTCGAGCGCCATGTTGTAACAAGCAATCCGTGAATCCTCCGGTTGAGGAACCTATATCGAAACAGATTCTGTTTTGGACATCGATATCAAAATTAGAAAGAGCCGCTTCCAGTTTGATTCCTCCCCGGCCAACATAACGCTCGCGTGTAGCAATCTCGATTGTTGCATCGACCGGAACTAACGTGCCCGGTTTCAAAGCGAATCGTCCCTCCATCCGAACTTCTCCGGCCATGATAGCCCGTTGAGCTTTTTCCCGAGATTCAAAAAATTTTCTTTCTATCAATAGACTATCCAAACGGCAGCGTTTCATTAAGCCGGTAGCAAAAATTCCGGAGTGCCAAAGACCCCCAAGATGTTCCCGTAAAATGGTAAGTTATAGATATTCAGTATGTTAAATGTCCGGATGAAGAGATCTTGCCTTGGACTGAATTTTGACAATCCTAATGAATCGTACATGAGTGATGAACTAAAGGCCCGCATTAAGAAAATCTTGGTAGAGAATTTAATGCTGCAAATAAGTCCCGAGGAAATTCAAGATGATATCGCCTTGTTTGCTGTGGAGGGCTTGAAATTGGATTCCATAGATGCTTTGGAACTCACTGTCGCCATCGAAAAAAATTTTGGCGTGGTGACACCTAATGCTCAGGTTGCGAGGGAAGCGTTTGTAAGTGTTAACACTATTGCACATTACATTCTGAAAAATACGTCGCATCTCAAAGCATAAAATGCCAGCTATAGCGAAAGTCCTATAAAATGACCATGCCTTGTCGTTCTTTTTGCCTCGCTTGTGGCTCCCGCCAAGTCTCAATCGGCTGCTTCTAAAGGAAGCGGACACAGTCCGTCCGTTTTTTTAGCGACAAAAATTTTAATAATTCGGTGGGGTGTGCCACGGTGGCTTGGGGCTTTTGTGCTATCAACGCCTCTTGACTGTTGTATCCCCAGCCTACGGCAATAATGGGTACTTTACTGCGATGGGCGGCTTCAACATCGCGGGTTTCATCTCCAATAAAGATGACTTTTTCTGGACTCAAGCCATAGGTGCGCAAGATGGTATTGATTTCATGTGCTTTCCCAAAAAGGCGCGACGAACTGCGGATAAATGAAAAAATCTCCAAGTGATGACGTTGTAAAAATGTGGTCACGTTTTCTTCGGAATTTGAGGTAAGAATCCCCATAGGGATGTCTGCCTCTTGGAGCTTATGGAGAACCGTTGGAATGCCAGAAATTGGATGGACTCGATGCATTCGGGAGTGAAGAAGCTTGACGCCTCTCAAGGAAATTACGGGCAGGCGTGCGAGAGAGATCCCTAGGAATCGCATGAGCTGGCGCGTTGTCATATTCCGGGCAGCTTCGACATCGTCACCCAAAAGTGGACGGTAGCCAAATTCAGCCGCCATTTCATTGAGGATATCCAGTCCATTCTGAAAAGTGTCGGCAATTGTGCCGTCGAAATCGAAAATCAAAAGTTCAGGGACTTTTGGGAGTCGATGTAATGAATGCGAGGGGCGCGGGCGCAGCCTATGACACGCTTTGTTTAGTATTAGTTGAGCAATCCGTTTCAAGCTATTGATTGACGTAAGAAACGGCTTCTAACTCCATGGTTCCCTTGAAGCGCGGTGGCTCTGATTCGAGCCCGAAGTTAGCCTCAACAAGGGTTTGAATACATTCCAATTCTGCAGGCGTGAGGGGGAGGGCATCGGGAGCAGCAGTAAACTCTGTAAGTTGTTCATAATTATAGATATTTGGCAATGTCGAAAGGACTCGACTGTCAGCCAGTAGCCAAAGAAGCGCAGCTTGTCCGAGAGTTCGGTTCGGATGTTCTAGGAAACGGAGTTGATCCACTTTCTTAATGCCATTGAGAAGCCAGCTACGGGGGCGGTGACTGCGGTGATCATTAGCGGGGAATACCGTATTTTCCGTGTATTTTCCTTCCAACATGCCTGAGGAATGAGGGACGCGAACAAAAAACCGCGTTTGAGCATTTGTCCGCGTTGCTGCATGCTGAATTGTGGCTCCAGGATGCTGTTCCAACATGTTATGGATGTGTTGGAGAATTGTCGGATTGCGGCGCCGAATCGCCAAAACACCTTCAGCCAGCCAGCCGATGGCAGGTCCCAGTGCAACCCCATAACAACGAATTTTTCCGCGGGAACGAAGATCTTCCAAAGCCTCCCAAATCGTATCATCCTCCACTTGAGCCATGCGAATATTATGCAATTGCAGGACGTCAATCACATCGGTACCCAGGCGCGATAGGGCCGCATCCGTAGCGCTTCGAATGGCTTGAGGACTAAAATCCTGGGGAATCTCGCGCTGCCCGCGACGTTCATTACCGTGGTGACGAAAATCATATCCAACCTTGGTAGCGATCACTATTTTATCGCGATCGTCCTGGAAAGCGTAGCGAAGAAGATCCTCGCTGCGACCATTCCCGTAGGTGTCGGCAGCATCGAAAAGTGTGATTCCTAAATCAAAGGCTCCCCGCATGAGTCTAATGGCTTCCGCATCGGAATAATTGCCCCACCAACCGGTAGAGACCGTCCACATTCCGAAACCCACTTCGCTGATTTGGAGCCCGGTACCCGGGAGTTCTCGGTATTTCATAGCAAGCCTAAGCTTTTTATATGAATTAGCCCATTCTGGCCAAAAAAAACTCCGGTAAATCAATTAGATGGGAAAATTTTGACATTTTCATACAAAAGGTTATAAGTTTTATGCCGTTGTGTGTATTTTTATTCGGCCCCTGAGAAAGTCCCGAATCGCATTGATCCGGCATTTCTTGAAATGTTGGATCACCGTTGGCCTTCTAGCATTTTCCTTTACTTGGATACAAGCGGCACCCGAGATGCGGGGAGCGTGGGTTTCCTCGGTTTATAATCTGGATTTTCCATCGCGTAAGAGCATGACTGCCATTGAGCAGCGTCAGGAAATTAGGCATCTGATGGAAGTCGCAGCACAATGCCGCCTAAACAACGTTTTTGTACAGGTGCGGCCGGAGGGAGATGCGTTATATCACTCGACTATAGAACCTTGGAGCCGTTTTCTGACTGGTCGGCAGGGGCGATCACCGGGTTTCGACCCGCTCCAAGCCTTTATTGACGAAGGAAAACGACGGGGAATTGCGGTTCATGCCTGGATTAATCCTTACCGGGCAGCAACAAATGCCCAAAATGCCTTTGATAAAAGGCATATCAGCCGTTCGATGGCGACGTCTGTGAGAAGGGTAGGACGGTCGCTTTGGATGGATCCCTCCAGTCCTGCGGTCCAACGCCACGTGCTGATGGTGGTCAAGGATCTCATTTCTCGCTATGATCTGGCGGGTATTCACCTGGACGATTATTTTTATCCGTATCCGGACCAAGCGGGAGGCCATTCTTTTCCGGACGCCATTCAATATTCTGCCTACCGTGCCGCGGGAGGCCAACTCGGGCTTGGAGACTGGCGTCGCAGAAACATAAATATGCTGGTGTATCAAATCAGCACCCTCATTCATCAGCAGCGTCCGCGAATGAAATTCGGAATCAGTCCGTTCGGAATTTATACAAAAGGACACCCAGCAACCGTGCTGGCTGGCATTGATCAGCTCAACCAGTTATATTCAGATCCCATCTACTGGATGCGTCAGGGATGGGTGGACTATATTGCCCCTCAACTGTACTGGAAGGATGGAGGCGAGCAAAGCTTCAGCACTTTACTAAACTGGTGGCGGAACCCAACAGTCAATCCTCGTGGCATCCCCGTATATCCGGGAATTGCCCTGGAACGCCTCTCTGAGGGGAAATGGCCCGCTTCCGAAATTGCGCTTCAACTTCGCCTTGAAAGATCCATACAACCTCGAAATGGCGGCGGTTTTATTCTCTGGAGAATCCATCAGTTGGTTAAAAATACCAAAGGCGTCGCCCCAATTGTGGCGCGGGAATAGATGGATGGAAAAGTGGGTAGTATCTCGGATATAGCAAGGCCCGTATAAAATGATTACAAATAATTATCTGAAAAAAGTGAAGTCATGGCACATTGGCGACTTCTACGGAGAGCTTTAGCTTGAGCCCATTTATGTTCAATAGGATTAAGATCCGGAGAGTCAGTAGGGAGATATTCTAAGATAAAACCAGCCTCTTTTACCAGGGCTTGTGTATCACTTCTCTTATGAAAAGTGGCATTATCCATAACGATCACTGAATTTTTCGGTAGTTTTGGCAAAAGGTCTTCTTGCACCCAGTTATGGAAAATGTCGCCATTTATGGAACTCGTAAAGAGGCCGGTGGTAAGTAAACAAGTCCCTATCAAAGCCCCAATGACATTAGTTCTAGTCTTCTTGTGCCAATCATGTTTTCCAAAAGAGCGTTTTCCTTTAACAGCATAGCCATATCTTCTGCAAAGCCGCTCTCATCGATATAGACAATAGTTTTCCCACTTTCCCGATGTTCATTCATTTTTGTTTCAAAAGTTTTTCTGGCAAGATGCTCCGCCTTCGGATGGTGAAAGGATTTTTTTATAGGCACTCCTAATTTTTTTAGAGCTCAATATATCCCATGTTTACTCACTCCAAACCGGGCTGCTCGTTCTCTCTGATAGTCATCTGGATATTCTTCAACATCTTTTGCTAATAATTCCATGTCTATTTTCCTCTTTTTTAATCTTGATTACATGTTCTCGAATTTTTAATGGATAGGACATAATTTTGTTATCATTTTATACGGGCCTTGCTATATCGATCTGAGTACGGAGTGTACTCAAATATGCTCTATTGGTCCTCTGAAATGATAGAAGATTGTTAATAAAATTTGTTAACAGACCTATACGTTAACCAATGCGACCTGGCGCGTAACGGAAGTTGTAGTGATTTTAAAAGCGGCCGCTTGTGCTAAGAAAAACGATCTCCTTCCAAACAAAATTTACAGCAACTGCTTTTAGAGGGCGCATATTTCGCTCAAAAGTAAATGCGGAGCTCGGCCGAATTTTTGGAAACATATTCAGACATGAGAAAGGGAATGAAGCAGCAGCCAGAAAAAGTACAGGAATTCGTCCAAGATCCGGCAACAGTTCAGGATTTACAAGCGTTACGCGAATTTGAAGTTCCAAAAGTTATGATACGTGGGGAAGAGTTGTTGGGGAACTGCGCCTGGGAGGACTGGAATCAAGTAACGCAAGCCTTTAAACATCATCCGGATCTTCCGCTTGAACAATGGGGGAAAAACGGTGGTGATGCGTATTTCGAATCCGCTTCAGTTCGAATCGGGTGGAAGGACGATAAAATTTATCTTTTGGCGGCCATGGAAGATCAGAGTATAGTAATTACCGCCCACCGGGATAATAAACAGTTATGGGAAGGTGGTGATGCTGTGGAGATATTTCTTAAATCGACCGGTGCGTCAGAATGTTATCAGCTACAGGTAGCGCCAAATGGTGACACTCTCCAGCTTGGCTATCCCGATGCAGCCGCGATCGCCACTCTTCGTCATACTGATGTGGCAGGGCTGAGCAACTTCCTCATTCGTGAACCGGTTTTTGCGGTTCGTTCGCAGGTAAAAGATAAAAAGTGGAGGGTTCTAATCGAGATTCCAGGCAGAATTTTATTTTCTGGCGATAACCCCTTATTGGGATGTGCTTGCTGGATTTCTGTTTGCCGTCATGATCATTGGATGGATGCGCGTCCACCGTGCCATTCATCGACCTCGCCTCATTTTGAGACCGATTTCCATCAGCAAAAAGATTGGGGTTTGGTGGATTTCGTAAACGCTCGGCCTGGGACAGCTTGAATGCGCGTCCTGAGGATGGGTTCGGAGACTGCGCCCCCCCGGTCTCCCACATGCTTGATCTCCCTACCTAACAGGATAAATAAAGGATCCGGCCACATTGGGGACAGTGGGTGATTGACTTTTCAGATTTGACTAAAATCACCGTCTGAGTTGTGACTTTCATATGGCATCCGGAACACACTTCGTGTTCCACGGGCACAACGGCCTGCCCGCCTTTGCTTTTAAAAAGGCGAGTGTACCGGTCGAGCAAATCCTCTTCAATGCCTTCTGTCAATCGAGTGCGGGTTGCTTGTATTTCGCGGATTCGTGCTTCAAGCGAGTTTTTGCGGGTTTCCAGGCCTGACAATTGCGTTTCCAGCTTAGTGCGCCCATCCGCGTCGGATTTTTCGGCTTGTTCGATCAGAGGTCGGAGTTTCTCGGCCTCTTCCATCAGTTCGAGTTCTCGATCCTCGATGCTGCGGATTCTTTCTTCAGCAACAGAAATTTCATGGCTTAATGCAGAGTATTCTTCATTTTTCCGAGTTTGAAGCTGCTGCTGTTTGTAACGAGCGATGGATTCACGTTTCGTTTGGACATCCAGTTCCAAGCGCTGCTTCTCCAGTTCAATTTCACGTGAGCGAGCTTTGATACGAGTGAGTTGATGAGTTACCTCGGAAAAGGCTTTTTCTTTTGCGGCCCGTTGCTCGGGCATGGCATAAAGTTCCAATTGAAGCGTTCGAATTCTCTGATCTGAGTCTTGAAGAATAAGGAGTTTTTCGATTTCTGGAAGCATCGCAATATTTAAGAATATTTGAAATAGCGAGGGCGCTCAATATTTCAAATAGGCAAATATGAGTTGGGGACCAAAAAATGCCAGAGCAAATCCACAGATTAAAAATCAGAGAGAGCGCAACCCACTGTGCTGCGGAAGCGGACTGTGTCTAATTCTTTTTGAAACTTGTAGTTGAGAAAAATTTTATTTGTAACGACGGCTTCTAAATCCTACAAAATTGGTAAGGGCGCTGCCATCAGATATAAACCGATGCACCCCCCCCCACAATCAGAGCCAGGCCAGCCATCGGAATCGATGGTAGGATGGAAAGCGATTGGCAGAAAGTGAATATTTCTTTTGCCGATGCGGCTGAAGAGCAAAGGCGCGCCATATCCGGCTAAGACTCGATTGGCTCATTGCCAATTTTTTGGCCAACGATCGAGTACTCCAATGAGTAGCGTGCTTTGGCATACTCTCCAATGTTGTTGTCATAACTTTCTGACAGGCTCCATTAAGTGCTGACTTTCAGTTGTCGTAATGTTTGGGAATCAAGCCTTCCGGTGACTGGCAAACCATTTTCACCCTGAAACATTTCGACTGCCTTTCTAGTGGCGGGTCCAAAGCTGCCGTCTACGGACCCTTTATAATATCCAAGATTCTTCAGCCGAGCCTGTGCTTTCACTAATACCGAGTTTGAGGTGTGTCCGGATTTGTAAAAGACATCGGTTGGTTGCGTGCTTACGATAACAGAGGTACTTGGATAATAATAGCCTGGTCCCCACCCTGGACTGAATCCAATCGACACAGGAGGCCCCCAGCCTCCCCATCCCGGACCATACCATCCTCCTCCCCATCTACCACCCCAGCCGCCGCAGTGTCCGTGATGATAGTAGTATGAATGTGCTTGAGCCGTCCCGATTCCAACAAATAATGACAGCATAGCAGCGATTCTTAGCACTTGAGTTTTCATAACTTTTTTGCATTCTACACCTAAATTAGAACGTTGGTCAATTAGCCCTCCAAAGACCTATTTTTAAAAAAAAGAACGTCATTTTTTGGGGAAGATAGCGATATATTATATTATATAACAGGGAGTTAAGCTTGCACTTATCCTACGATAAGATTTGTGGCACTTGAGAGGACTCTAAAAATCCTGCCCCAGCACGAGTTGCTGATAACGGAATCCACTGAGAACAGGAAAGGAGAGGCCCCGGCTTAATGCAAGAACCCGAAATTGTGATCCCATAAGAGCGGGATGAAGGAGTGTTTGAAGACGGCGAAGATCGGATTGTAGGGAATGGCTGAGGGTTTTATTTGTTAGCGAACGTAGCCAGGGCTCCGCAGCAGCAGTAAGAAAATGGTGTTGATCAGTAAAACCCAAGAGGGAAAAACCACATTCCTCGGCAACCTCAATAAGCGAGGTGAATTCCACATGCGAAGTAATATCTTGATATCCAATTTGTTCCAATGGGGTTCCAGTGCGGTGGTGCCGGTGATAGCAGGCGAATGTTCCTGACCGGCGATGCGGTGCAAAAAATTCGCCCCGAGGGTATCCATAGTCTATAAGAAGGATCACACCACGGATGATTTGTCGGCAGATTCGTTTCAGCCAAAGTTGACGAAGAGGGCAGACTTCTGTGACGTAGCCCTTTGGTAAGGGAAGAGGGATTGAGCGAGCCGCAGATTCCAAAATAGGATCAACAATCTCAGCAACAACGAATTGAAGATTCCCGCGGTTTTCCTGAACGCGACGTTCCAGCCAACGAGAGCCGGTCCACTCGATCAGGTGAAAGGGAAAGGCATCCAGAAGTTCGTTTGCAAAAACGAGGCCCTCGAATGCAGAGAGTTCCTCCCAGTGAGAATGAATTTGATGGGGCCAATTGCGAAGGGCTTCAGCCTGTATTTCTCGCAGTTTCGGCTGATTTTCGACGATGTGATACTCGAGGGACTCGCTGAATGGCGTGGCAGTTTGTGATGCATGCCTCAGGATGTCCGAAGCAAACAGCCCCGAATGAGCACCAAATTCCACAAGAGGGAAATGCCAAGGTTGGCCAAACGCGGTCCAAACCTCCTCGAACTGTGTATAGAGGATTCGTGCGAAAATGCTTCCTACTGTGACGCTTGTATAAAAATCTCCGGATTTTCCGATATTTGAGCCTCCTCCGGTCGAGTAATAACCGGCTATGGGATGATAAAGAGCAATCTCCATAAAACGAGCGAAGGAGATCGCTCCGGAGGAGAAAATTTCAGAGAGAATGATTTCTCGAGCACTGAGCACGCTGATTTCCTCTGGAGGCTTGTAGGTCGAAACAGACGAAGTCAACAGCGAAGCTGGTCAATCGTGTGTAATTTCCCGTACAAATATGTTGATCATACCACCTGGCGCTTTCTGGACATCAGTAACGAGGAATGGGCGTTGAGCGCTGCGGCTAAATGTGGAGCCGAGTTCAGGGGTTTTGGAATTGAATGGGAATTCCACAATGATCCGTACTTTTGACGAAGAATTGCCAAGAAAGGAGCCTTGGGAACGGAGAACTGCTCGATTAGCACGGGCAGCCGTGACCAAAAAATTTCCTTTCAGGTAAAGTCGCTCATCAGTTAAGCCCTTTTCGGCAAATTGAGGGACATCTGACAAGTCCATCAAGCGCCCCAATGGCATTTGGCCAGCGTCATACGTTTGCCAATTTCCAGAAGCAACGTTGGTGAAAGCTACGGCAGGGACGCTGGGAGAAGGCGAGGGGGCCGGAGTTGAAGAAGATGCGTCGGCCAAAGAGGGAGGAAGCTCAGTGACGGGGGTAGCATTGGGAAGCACTGGAGGAGGCGTCGCCACACCCTCCTGCGTTGTTTCCTGTGTCTCCCTTGGTTGAGATGGGAATGGCGTAGCGGTGAGGGCTGCTTGTGCCGGAAGTGCTCGAGCAACCTGAACTTCTTCCAGAGAAGCTGGTGGAGGAAGAAGGACTGGTGCTTTTGAAGATTTTTTGGGAACGGAAGTCAGAAAGCGCTTTGCGTTGCCCTTCTTGACTGGATTATTGTGCACAGCAATATTTTCAGGCAGGGTACTCCCAGTCGGCTTTTCAATACGAATTAATTGTTCCTTGATATTTGGGCTTTGTTCACTACTGGCCACAGGTGCCGGACTTTTACTCGCCGCTGCCGCCTTCGCCTCATCTGGCGAAGTTTTCGAAGCCATTTGTTGGCGATATTTGGCATAAGCTTTTTCCGCCGCACTGATTCTGGCTTGAGAAAGGATAGGAAGACCCACCTTTATGTTTAAGATTTCCGGTGGCAGAAGAGAAAAACTGCCAGGGCCATGGTTAGAGGCATAGCTCCCATAAAGGATCGGCAGGGTGGTAAATAACATTCGTCCGTCAGCCAATCGTCGTACATGGATCAGAGCCGAGAGATCAAATCGTTTTTCCAAACGGATATTTAGGCCGGTAAGCAGCGTCCGATGAAGTACGGGAACAATTCGTTGATCAGCGGTAAAAACGTTTTCCAAAAGTACCATAGGGGAGTCTGTGGACTGTGTGAGAGCAACAACTCCGGACGGAAAGAAATCATTAATAGTAAGCTCAAATGAATCGAGAATATTATAGGTGCCGATAATATAAGGGACGAGGTCACGCGTTTCTTTGTAATTGCGGATAAAGTTACGCAACAGGGCGGCGTTCACCTCTTCAAGAGCTCTTGGTGTCAGAGACCCGTAGCGTTGGAGCAATACTTTTGAGTTTAAAAATTCCCCTTTGGGCGCTGCTGTGAGTTCAAATTTTTGCGGAGCGTCCAGCTTTTTTAGCTTTTTGAGGATCTTGTAACTCAGCGCCTTTTCGGGATGCCAAAAAATAAAATAGCTGCCTGCCCAACAAAATATCGTGAAAAGAATCAGCAGCAGAATAAAAATGGTCCAGTAAAACAGAGTGTCCTTCTTTTCCCACCGTCGCGCGTCGGGCAGATCATCGCATTCAGTGTCGGTGTCGAATCTCACAAGCAGCGGCCAGAGTGATCTCCAAATTTTTTGGAGTAAGCACAAACTTTTTTTTGGAAACCAAGTGCTATAAACACATCAGATCTCATGCGCTTTGAGAAGATTAGGATTTGGAAGCTTGGGCGTTGTATTCAAAGGATGTGCCGCATCCACAGCTACGACTGGCTCGGGGATTTTCAATACGAAAGCCCACGCCGCTCAGGCCATCGTCATGTTCCAGCGTACTGCCGTCCAAATAAATAAAACTTTCCGGGTCAACAAAGATGTCGCCTCCCTCGCACGAAAAAATATGGTCGTCACTGCGTCGAGAATCAACGGATAGGGCATACTGTAACCCGGCGCATCCACCTTTTTCAACAGCCAAGCGAAGGCCTTCACCTCCTCGCTCCGCAAGGAGGTTGGCAAGCTGCTTGGATGCATTCTGGCTAATGTCTAACATAGCGATTATCGCAAATTATTTCTGCAATGAGCACAAAAAAGAGGAATGGGAATGCCAAAGCGTGCTCATTGAAGCAATTTCCTATTATAAATAGAAGTGTTACGGATAGAAGTCAAATATCTCATGGGTAATATCCGAATATTGACAGATATAGTCGCTAGCCAAGTTGCCGCAGGGGAGGTGGTGGAACGCCCTGCTTCAATAGTTAAGGAGCTTATAGAAAACAGCTTGGATGCGCACGCAAAGAGGGTCCACGTAGAGTTTTTCCAAGCGGGGACCGCCCTCATTCGTGTGTCGGATGATGGTATTGGAATGGACCGAGAAGATGCGCTTCTTTCCTTGGAAAGACATGCCACAAGTAAGCTGAGTACCGCCCGCGATTTGGAGTCCATTTCGACTTTTGGATTTCGTGGCGAAGCGATCCCCAGTATCGCGAGCGTTTCAAAATTTCGCATCGTCACTCGCTGTCGCGATGCAGCAACTGGGACCGAGGTGCTGGTCAATGGGGGCCGCATTGAGGCAGTGCGCGAAAGTGGCGAAGCATACGGTACTCGGATCGAGGTGCGTTCGCTTTTTTTTAATGTGCCCGCACGGAGAAAATTTCTTCGGGGACTTCAAACTGAAGCCGGCCATATTATTCATCAATTACATTGCTTGGCACTGGCAAACCCTGGCGTTGCCTTCGTGGCGGTTCGGGAGGGCAGAAAGTTCATGGAACTTGCCCCGACAGAAACCCTCGCAGTCCGGGTGCACGATCTTTTTGGCTCGGATTGGGTAGGTCGATTGATCCAGGGGGAACCTCTTAAAACGGGCGGGCTTCATATCCGGGGATTTCTTTCTCAACCCGGAAGAGGAAGAACAGATCGCTCTGAGCAATTTATTTTTGTAAATGGCCGGTCCGTCGTAGCGCCAGCCGTTTCTGGGCCTCTACGTGAAGCTTACCACGCTCTCTTGCCAAAAGGCTACCATCCGGGAGCCATTTTATTCCTCGAAATGGACCCGGCACTAGTGGATTGCAATGTGCATCCGGCAAAACGAGAAGTGCGTTTTCGAGAATCCGCTGTCGTAGCTGAAGCAATCAGAGATTTTGCGCAGCAAGTGTTAGCAGGAAGCCGGAGGACAATGTTCAGTACGACAGAGGCACAGGAGGAGACTTCTTTGAAGTCTGAGGGGACGCCAAAATTGGTGACACAGCTAAAAACACCTGTGCTGAGAGTTCCGAGTTACTCACTAGCGGCTGTAGGCCAGCCGGGATCTGAAGCACGGTCAACTGCGGACGCTTTGCAGACTCAGGCTACGACGTCACCAGTTACAGTCGCTCCCTCTGAAACAAGGAGGGAATCCAAACAAATTTTCCTGTCGGCTGAACAAATGGAAATCAAAAATTTGTTGGAATCGCAGGATATCATTGTGGTCGGAAAAATTGCGGGGCGCTTCGCTATTTTAGAGGGAAATTTTGGTATGGTGGTGGTCGATTTGCGCGCTGCTTGTGAAAGAATTCTTTTCGAACGACTCCTCAAAGAAATGAAGCAAGGACAAGCAAATTCTCAGGCGCTGCTGCTTCCGGTCATATTTAATTTACCTCCACGTGACATTGCCTGGATCGCAGAAAACACTGAGTTGCTCCAACGGGCGGGTATTTCAGTCGAATGTTTTGGGGGAGCCTCTGTCAAAGTGGAAGCAATTCCAGCCTCTGTCAATAAGACAGATATTGAGCAGCTCTTGGTGAGATTAATCGAGGATTTAGTGAGAGGCGGCATTCGAAGTGGCAATCGGATGGCGGAGGAAGCCTTGGCTCGGTCCGTTGCTCGGCTTGTGGGAGGAGAAACCCTCCCCACGGAACGGGAAAGAATCGAAACACTCATCTTGGAGCTACTTCGATGTGAGTTGCCGTATTCCTGCCCAATAGGAAAAGCCACTATGATTCCTATCCCGCTCTCCGAACTAAAAAGACGATTTGGATGTGATACCTGAGAATCACCTCAGCACATGTACTGTATCTACCTTGCAGTTCAACATAACCTGCCATTAAACAGTGCTTACCGTGAGAGTATTAGATTGCAGAGAAAAAAATTTTATTTTAACACGGATTGCTAGGTATGTCTAATTCCTTGCGTATTGAGCCGGCTGTTTTGGATGATCTGCCAAAACTTGCTGATTTACTCTACGATCTCTTTTCTCAAGAGGCGGATTTTACGCCTAACCGAGATAAGCAATTAAGAGGATTGCGACTGATATTAGAACAACCAAGCCGAGGACGGATTTTTGTCTTGCGAAACGAGAATTATATTTTCGGTATGATAAACCTGCTCATTACTCTGAGTACCGCTGAAGGAGGCTTTGTGTTACTTTTGGAAGATCTGGTTATTCACACTCAGCATCGCCGCCAGGGATATGGAAGCCGCCTTCTTCGGCATGCCATTGAATTTGCGAAAGATAAGAAATTTTTAAGGATCACCTTGCTGACAGACAAAGCCGATGTAGCTGCCAAACAGTTTTTTCTAAGAGCGGGCTTTACCCAAAGTGAAATGCTCCCGCTTCGGATGAAACTCTCAGCTAACGAGCACTCTTAAGGAATGGTGATGGTAAATCCCTTATTTATTTTATCTGGATTTCGCTATGTGAGCTTCAGAAATGAACATTCAAACAGCCTTTATTTTAGGAGCGGGATTGGGGACTCGACTGCGCCCCATAACAAACTCACGCCCGAAACTCTTGGTTCCGATCTTGGGGGAACCGCTGATTTTTCGGACCCTCGATTACCTGCTGAGTCAAGGCATTGCCCGTTTTGTGATCAATACGCATCATCTGGCTCACGTATTTGACCGGTTTTTTGGGGGACATCATGGCGAATTTTCTTATCGTGGTGCCCCAGTGTACCTTGTGCATGAGCCGGTACTACTGGAAACAGCCGGGGGAGTCCGAAATGCAAGACCGTGGATTGGAGAAGATCCTTTTCTGGTTGTTAACGGGGATGTTGTGACAAATAGTCCTCTTACAAGCTTGTTGGAGGCTCCAGAGAAAGATGATGCTTGTGTCATTTTAGGGCTCCGTCCTGGCGCGCCACAAGTGGGAATGGACACCGGGACCAATGCTGTATTGGATTTTCATAATAAATTAAACAAAAAAAGGTTATCATACTTCTTGTTTGCGAGCCTCTATATTCTTCGACCCGATATTTACAATTGGATACCAGCCACTGGGCCGGTTCCCATGATGTCGGTATTTTGGCGGCTTCTGGCCGAAGGAAAGCGAATTGGTGCCTTGGTTCTTGATTCAGGCTTCTGGAGCGAGGTGGGAAACCGAGCCTCCTACCTCCAAGTTCATCAGGAATTAACCTCTCAATTTCCTGGAAACCAATTGCTTAAAAGTCATATTCCCGTGGGAGTCGAACTACGCGGGGTTTGTACGGTCGGCGAAAATTGTAAAATCGAACCAGGCGTTATTTTGGAAGATACAATTGTTTGGGAGGAAGCAAAAATTGCTTCCGGCAGTCACCTCCGTCGCTGTATCGTCTGTGATCGGGCGGAAGCCGCCGGAGATTTTTCGGACCATGATTTTTGCTGACTTCGCCGACTGCCTCAGTTTCCTTTAGGAGCCTGTGGTTGCGAATAATGTCTTTTTTGATCTACAAGTTTTCTTGTCCGGCTACCGCCGGATGAGAGTTGTAGCACAAATAATCCCCATTTTTATTCAATGCTTTCTAAAGGAAAGGGACGAAGTCCCAACGAAGTGCGTCGACTTGTTGAATCTACCATGCGGAACTTTCTCTGGGATCAGGACAATGAATTTATTGTGACCGCCCTAAAAAAGGGCGGTTCGGGGCGTAAATATTATCGCATCCGATTTCGGGACGGATTCTCGGTCATTTTGGTCCAATATACCCAGGAGCGATCCGAAAACGCACATTATGTGGACGTTGCGAAATTTCTTGATGAGACCGGTGTTCGGGTGCCCCGTGTTCATTTTCATGAACCGAAGTCCGGGCTCATTCTGATGGAAGACTTGGGTGAAGAGGATCTGTGGTCCTACCGGTATAGCTCTTGGGCCGTGAGACGCCCTTTATACCAGTCGGCACTTTCCCAGGTTTTTTTGATCCACCGTGAAACGAGTCTTTCCGCTCGAAGCTTGAAAATAGAACTGGAATTCGACGAAAAACTTTATCTTTGGGAACAGCAATACTTTTTTGAAAATTGTGTAAAGGGTGTTTGGGGGCTTGAGGCAGGTGTGCTCAACGAATCTCCGGCATTGCGGAAAATTGCAACTCAACTTGCCAGCTTGCCTCGAACATTGGTGCACCGTGACTTTCAATCTCAAAATATCATCATCTTGGCCGAAAAAGCTTGCTTAATTGATTTCCAAGGTATGCGTCCTGGATTAGGCCTTTATGATGTGGCGTCGCTTTTGTATGATCCTTACGTGGATCTCGTAGCTGAGGAACGTAAAGAATTATTGGCATTTTATAAAAAACTGTGGATGGATGCGGGCCTTCAGCAAGATGATAACTTTGAAGTGACATTCCGTATGTGTGTAATACAACGTTTAATGCAGGCTCTGGGAGCTTATGGATTTTTGGGGCAGAAAAAAAGGCGTAAAAGTTTTCTGCAATACATCCCTGTAGCACGTCGATTACTTTATGAAGTTGCTATGGACCTTGGTGGTCTTGATCCTCTTGTGGAAACTCTTGATAAGACTGCTTAAGAATATGCGCGCCAACGCTACTACAGCCCGGTCGATTTTCTCAGGAGGCATAGTGAACAATCCCGTTAGTGTCGTTATTAGCAACCTCACTCCAACGCTGAACGACGGACAAGCTGTCGTCAAACGGGCGGTTGGGCAGGATTTGAGTGTCGAAGCGGATATTTTTAAGGAAGGACACGGCGTCATCCGCGCCTGTTTAAAATGGCGTCGTCTCCACGAGCGGGTATGGCATGAAACTGCAATGATTCCTCTGGAAAACGATCGATGGCGGGGAACGTTTCCTCTACTTCAAATGGGGATCTGTGAATATACTATTGAAGCATGGGGAGATGAATTTCTTTCATGGCAGGAAGAAGTTCAAAAAAAATTCGATGCTGGCTTGCGTGAACTGACTAACGAGGCATTGGAAGGGTCTCAAATTATTGAATCGGGTGCCCAACACGCAGCCGGATCCCCTGACGCTGAAATACTGAAAAAGTTAGCTCACCGAGTGAAAGTCGCGTCCGCTGAGGAACTGCGTTCTTTTTGCGAAGAGCCTGAATTGATTGCCTTAATGTCCTATTGGGCTAGCCGTGAACTCTCGACCATACTCCATCCTTTTCGAAAAGTCCGAGTGGATCGTCAACGAGCGTATTTTAGCGCGTGGTACGAATTCTTCCCTCGTTCAGCGGAAGGCAAGGCCGATGGGGGATCAAAATTTCGAGACTGTCTGGGCCGGATCGATGATTCAAAGGAAATGGGATTTGACGTGATTTATTTTCCTCCGATCCATCCTATCGGAGAAACAAATCGAAAGGGACGCAACAATTCATTGAAATGCAAACCCGGTGAACCAGGAGTCCCTTATGCCATCGGAAATTCCAGCCAGGGAGTAAATGGGGGCGGCCATTTGGACGTGGCCCCTGAATTGGGAACGCTTGAGGACTTCGAATGGCTGGTTTCGGAAGTGCGGCAACGTGGTATGGAGATCGCCTTGGATTTTGCCATCAACTGCTCCCCTGATCATCCGTATGTCCGCAAACATTCGGAATGGTTTTTTAAGCGCGCCGACGGATCGATCAAATACGCGGAAAATCCTCCAAAAAAATACGAAGATGTTTATCCACTTAACTTTTATAACAAAAATTGGAAGGCACTTTGGGAAGAGCTCTGCGATGTCCTATTGTTCTGGTGTGCTCGTGGCGTGACCATCTTTCGTGTCGATAATCCCCACACCAAACCAGTCGCATTCTGGGAATGGGTGATAGCAAAAGTCCAAACGGCGTATCCGGAGGCTATTTTTCTCAGCGAGGCATTTACACGGCCGAAGATGATGCAAGAACTGGCCAAGATCGGATTTACCCAGAGTTATACCTATTTTACTTGGCGAAATACAAAGCGGGAACTCATTGAGTATTTCACGGAATTAACTCAAACCGAAGTCAGAGACTATCTCCGGCCAAACCTCTTTACTAACACGCCGGATATTCTGCCTTATTTCCTTCAACAGGGTGGACGCCCCGCATTCTTAATTCGCGCCACATTGGCTGCAACGCTTTCGACTACTTATGGTATATACAGTGGCTTTGAGCTCTGCGAGAATACAGCTATCCCGGGAAAAGAAGAGTACCTTGACTCTGAAAAATATCAATTTAAAGCGCGAGATTGGAATGCTCCGGGTAATATCAAGAAATATTTAACCTCCCTCAATCGCATTCGCCGTGAAAATCGAGCGTTGCAATTTTTTGATACTCTGCGCTTTCACCCTGTGGATAACGACCAGATTCTCTTTTACAGCAAGTCAACTCCTTCCAAAGAAAACATCCTCCTAATGGTTGTAAACTTAGATCCCTTTCAGACCCAATCCGGTTATCTACAGGTGCCTGTAAATAATTTCGGGTGGTTGGAAAATGATTCTTACGAAGTCGAAGATCTCCTGAATGGAGAGCGATTTTTTTGGAGCGGTTCCCGGAACTATGTGATCTTAGATCCGTCGACGAAGCCCGCGCACATATTCCGTTTGCGGAGATGGCTGGGACGAGAGAAAGGTGTGGATCAATATGCATAGCATTTGTCCTCCTTGAAAAATGAAACGTGACAGGATCGTACGTATGGGTATTATTTAAGTAATCAGCGCGTTGTGACTAGCGAAGAAATTCAGCAGATCTCTGGACTTCTTATCAATGCCGGATTGGCAATGAGTACCTTAATAGTTTTCTTTCTGGCTCGATCTTGGGTTCATAAAAGTAAGAAAATTTTCGTTACGGAACTTCGAACGGAGGAAGATGCTCATCAAATCACCCTCAAAATTTCTAATAGCTGCCCCGAGACAATCCGTGTCACAAACATAATTTGGGATGCCGGGATTTTACTTAAGGATCAGCTCGCATGTCAGCAGATCCGGAATACTAAAATAGTGCCCAATGGCACTCTGCAACTAGTGCTAAAAGGAGCTGAGCTAAAAACACTTTACCAATTCCTTCTGTCTGCACTTAAGGGCTGGCCGATTTTTTTTGCAGCACGAGGAATTAAGGTGGCCGTGAGAATATCCGGAAGGAAAGATATTCATTATCAATCTATTACATATTGTACGGCGAAGCGTTTGCTAAAAATGGCACGGGATGATCAGGATCCGCCGACTTCGTCGGTTTCTTTTGGAAGCCGCTGAACGAGAATAAACTTTATTTGCACTACAGCTATAGCATGACCCCTATAAAAAAGAATCCGCCAATGCCGGTCCGATGTGACGGATTCACCGAAGAAACACAAGCGTGCATCTTGGCCGACTCATTGATCGCAATATCGTGCTATTGCCAAAAAAAATGCGTCATAAATTGAATTTCTCGTTCTGTTGAGATGCAGAACTGTCAATTCTGTGCTAAACTTGCCAGCACAATGCTTTGTAATTCTGACGGTTGAAATCTTGATACGAGGCGCCGGAAGTAACCTCGGCTCCATCTGGTGCCTCCTCCATTGTGATCAGTTGGAATGACATTTTTTTACAATAGAAAATCAAAATTATGACAAAAATTCTTTCATTATCATTATTTTAAATATGAGCATCAAAGTTGCAATGGCAGTGATACTTATAGATACAGTAAGTCAGTAAACATATCCCATTAGAATCATGCAGATAGAACCGTTTGTGAAAAGTTATGGCGAAAATGTGCATTCTATTGAATTCGAGCAGACAATACCGATTTGTGACGTATTACCACGTTGGAGAGATTTTCGGATTGATGTTCTAGAGGAAGAAGATCCGTTGGATATGATCCACGGCGAGACGCTTCCGCTCCCCCAATCGCATGAACCGTTGTATCGAAGATTGGCAGCAGCCGTAGAGGAATTGATCCGCAGGGGATGTTTGAGGATAGGCGACCGGATGCCTTCATTACGATCTTTGGCCCGCCGGTACGGAGTCAGCATTCCAACGGTGACACAGGCCTATGTATTGCTAGAGACCCGCGGAATTGTGGAGGCTCGAACGCGATCCGGCTTCTATTTGCGGGGGTTTCGGCCTTCTTCTCAGCGGAAAGACGATCAGAGGCAAAATGTAGATAGCTTTCTGGTGACGTTGCTGCGAGATGCAACGCGTCCTGATTTTATTTCTTTTGGACTCTGTGCACCGTCTTCCCGTTTGCTTCCGTCCTTAAAACTTTCTCGTGCATTGGGGTCTGCGGCGAGGCGAGCTGGGTACAAAGCAATGGAATATGATTTGATTCCTGGTAATTTAAGTTTGAGGCAGCAGATTGCAAAACGTTCGGTGGAATGGGGAGGTGTGTTGGGACCCGAGGATGTGGTGATTACCAACGGGGCAACCGAGGCACTTGCCCTCTGCATACGGGCAATTAGCAGTCCGGGTGATACCATTGCGGTGGAGTCTCCCATGTCTCCAGCGGTGGTCCCGATGTTGCGAGAACTGGGAATCCATGCGTTGGAAATTTCCTGCTATCCGCCGAATGGGTTGGTAATTGCTGAATTAGGGCGCCTCCTTTCTATGCGGCGCATCCAAGGGTTGCTCATTGCGCCGAATTTCAACAATCCCACAGGCTCCTTAATGCCGGAACGGAACAAGAAGGCATTGGTCGAATTGTGCGCATTCCATAACGTTCCAATTATCGAGGACGATCTCCATGGAGATTTAATTTTTGAAGGCAAACGTCCGATGACGTTAAAAACCTTGGATCGCAAAGATTCGATCATGCTGTGCAGCTCCTTTTCCAAAACTTTGGCCCCGTCTTATCGGGTAGGCTACGTTGTGCCCGGGAAATTTTATCGGGATATAATTGATAGAAAAGCGATGTCAACGATGTCCAATGCTACCCTTCCCGCCATGGCGGTTGCCGAGTTTTTGGCTACCGGAGGCTATGATTATCATCTCCGAGGATTAAGAAGGGCTTTGGCTGAACAGATGCAAATTATGACAGAGGCGGTTCTGAAATATTTTCCTATCGGAACAAAGCTCATCCCTCCGAAGGGAGGGACCGCCCTTTGGGTGGAGCTCCCTGAAGAAGTGGATTCTCATGTTATATTTCACGCTGCCCGCCAAGAAAAAATTGGTATCGCGCCTGGCAATGCGTTTTCGATTTCACGAAACTACAGGAATTTTATCAGACTTGCCTGTGGTCATCCTTGGAACGACCTGCACAAAAGTGCCTTGATGCGATTAGGAGAAATTGTGGAACACGTCCTTTATACCGGACAAGGAAGATAACCCCAAACTACTTTTTTGTTTTCGAAGGATGAAATTTTGAGAGATAGAAGACACCCAAGGCAAACATCAACGCGCCCCACCAAAGATCCGCATGTAAATGTGCTAGGATGAGATGCTCTGGCGGGGGATAAAAACAATAATAAATTCCGGCTCCGCCGATCAGAATTCCATAAACAACCATGATTTGACCGATCAGGTACCAAATAGAGACAATGTGTTCTTTCATAAGATGTCCTAACGGAAAATGAAATTAATGATCAGGAAAATTAAAATAACAATTACTGCCCAAAAACTGGGTCGCTGAATGAGGGGATAATGCCCTTCGGTAGGAAGAGGAGTACAACTTCGTACCAGGCCTGTCAGCTCCGCATCAGGGCGTGGTTTCGTTGCATAACTCACGACGATCGTGACCGCCACACAAATCATCCAGCTCCATAACGCTCGATACATATTTTCAGCCATGTCCTGTGCATGGTCGCTTAACGCAATATACTTGAGTGCGATGGGATCAATTTTTACCCAAGCGTACATCCCTATTGAGGAGCCAATGCCCGCCAATAACCCCCAAAATCCTCCCGCGTTGGTTGCACGCTTCCAAAGCATCCCTAACAATACGGTGCCAAATAGGGGTGCGATGAAGAAACTAAATAATGCCTGAACATAATCCATAATGCTTTTGAACTGCATACAAAGATATGCGGCTCCGATGCTGACGAGGACGCCAATGAGAGTGGACCAGCGGCCTACGGTCATATAATGCGAATCAGCTGCATTAGGCTTGAATAGGGGACGATAAATATCATAGGTCCAGACGGTCGAAAATGCGCTCACATTCCCAGCCATACCGGACATAAATCCAGCGATCAGAGCAGTGATACCCAAACCCAATAAGCCTGGTCCCGCATACCGCGCCAGCATGAGCGGGAGCACTTCGTTATAAGTGTGCACCCCAGCGCCAACAGATGCATTTTCAGGCACTAATTTTATTGGAAGGACTGCGAGGGCAAGCAAACCGGGCAGAATGACAATCACCGGTACAAACATCTTAAAAAATGCTCCGATAATAGGAGCCATTTTAGCTGCACGGAGATCTTTTGCGCTAAGCACTCGCTGGACTACTAGAAAATCCGTGGTCCAATATCCCATAGCAAGCACGCATCCCAATCCAAATACAATGCCCGTCCAATGAATCCCCATAGGATTAGTTGTAAACGAAGAAAGAGGCGACCAAAGATGAGTATAATCCGTTGCTGGGAATTGTTCATGGATCCGTTTGACCATGCCTGACCAACCACCGGCTTCGGTCAAACCAAGAATAGGGATGACCAAGGCGCCAAACCATATGAGCATAAACTGGAGAACCTCGTTGAAAATAGCGGAGAGCAAGCCGCCGAAGACCACATAAGTTGCGACAGTGAGAGATGAAATCCAAATACTAAGATTAAGATCCCACCCTAGCACCACTTTCATGACTAACGCCATTGCGAACATGTTAATGCCACTCATTAGAATGGTCATAACGCCAAATGTGACTGCGGAGAGCGTTCGGCTTCCATCGCCAAATCGCAGTTGTAAATAGCCAGGAACCGAATGGGTTTTAGAGATATAATAGAAGGGCATCATGACAATACCCAATAAGAGCATGGCGGGTACGGCACCGATCCAATACCAATGAGCGGCTAAGATGCCGTACTGATAAGTGGCTCCAGCCCAACCCATTAATTCCAGAGAGCCAAGATTAGCGGAAAGAAAGCTCAGGCCGGCAATCCACGCAGTCATACTGCGTCCAGCTAAGAAGAAATCTTCACTCGTTTTAGTAAAGCGCTTCAAATAAAATCCGATCCCTAAAACAAAGCAAAAATAGATCAGAATGATGAGAGAATCAACTCCGCTAAGATGTAAAAGGCGTGATGTCTCGACAGCTAAGACAGGGAACGAAACTAAGTTCATGGGAGTTTCAATTGGCGCAACCTGTTGTATGTTATTTCCCCTTGGTCTGTCCAATTAGTTTTGTATCAAACTTTGCCATACGTTTATAATATATTGAATATATGGATGTTATAATTTAGCGGCGATTGGAAATTTTCGGATATGGGGACTCCATTCAGACCTCAAAGCCTTCAGAAACGGGCGCCTTTCCTTGATCCAACAATTTCTTCAGTCAAACAATGGAGCCTCTGCGAACTACGAACCACCAACTGTAGAAACCAGCGCAGCTAGAGCTGCCCCAGCTTTATTACACGCAGTCGGGTTTTTCCGGAACTATCGTCAATCTTTCGCCACTAGGAGCCGCCACCAGATATCCACAGCCTTTCCCCCCCTTTTTTAAATCGGCACAAATCGCATCCCCAACATATCTCAGTACGGCCTGCTTCATTGGGCGCGCTCCTAAGGAATGGTGCATTCCATACCTAATGATAAATTCAACAGCCGACTCTCCGACCCCCAAATGATAGCCTTCCCGACCCATTCGAGCTAACTCCGCTATAATAGTAGCATCCGCAATTTTTCGCTGCACAGAATAGCTTAGGGGACAAAAGACCAGTTTTTCGTCAAATCGTGCCACAAGTTCAGGCCGAAAATGGGCATGCAATTGACCTAGCACCGCGCGCTCCAAGGTGGCAAACGGCAATCGCGTCCGGCGAAGAAGATTTTCCGAACCGATATTCGTTGTGCACACTATGTAAAACCCCGAAAGGTCCCATTGACGATGATCTCCTAAAGTAATCCTAGCGGCGTCCAACATCTGTAAAAAAAGATCCCAAATTCGAGGGTGGGCCTTTTCAATTTCATCGAATAGCAAAACTCCCGTCCTATGGGCTTCCAGGGCTATCCCTAACCGCCCAGGACGATCTTTTCCCTCTCCAACAAACGACTTCACTTGATCAAGGTGAAGAAACTCGGACATATCAAAACGAATGGCGCCATGCTGTCCAAAAAGACATTCCGCAATTTCCAAAGTCATCTGAGTTTTTCCGACGCCCGTTGGTCCAAGAAAAAGAAAGGATCCCCTGGGACGCTCTCGCGGCTGCAAGCCCAGTTCTCCTCGCTCCAAGAGAGACATTACTCTAGGGATCACATGATCTTGACCGCAGATACGTTCCCATAAACGCGTTTCCAATTGACGCAGTTTGTTTCGGGCCAAATGGTGGTTCATTGCACTGGCGCGGGAGGTGAGGTGGAATCCTTGGAAACAAGAGGTTCAATCCGAAAGGGTACGCGGTGGATCTCAGACGCTCTTCGTCGAGTGGAAAGGACGATATCCGTGGTGTCTATCCGCCGTTCATTACCACCCTGTTCATCCAAACAGCGTGCATGCTCTTTTTCTAAAGTTCGGATCTTTTTTTCCAACACAGCATTTTGTTCGGCCATTGCAGCAAGATGTGCCTTGCTGATTTCGTGAGCTTTTGCGGAAACCTCGGAGTCTGGCCCATTGCCAGCTCTGTTTTCTCCTTTTGCCTCATTCCAGGTGTTCCAGGCAGCGTCTTCTTCCACGCGATAGATGGTGTGTTTCTCGTGCATCACCCGTCCGGAAGCGGGATCAACATAGCGTCCGATAGGGTACGCTTTCACTATTTCGGACGTTCGTAAGCGATCTCGGTTTCGTGATGCCAGGGGCCCCGTGTTTGCTGGAAGGGCCCTCGCCACAGGTATCTGAGCTGTTCTCCAGGAAAAACAACCAATGTCTAAGATCGCAAGGAAAGTAATAAAATAGATTTTCATGATTCAGGAGGATGCGGGAAACTTAGAAGCTGCGTGGATCGGGCGGCAGATCCTTTGCGGACTTTCTGCCCGTCCGGCGAGGACCCGGCAATCGCAGCTTGCTGAAGATCCACGTTTTGGGTAACGTAAAGATAAAAGGTGGCGCCGGCCGGCACGCGGACAAAGAAGGGATCTCCTCTCTCCAAAAGACGCTGAGAAATGAGTTGTGCACCCCGTTCCACTCCCGCAGCGACGGCTGTACGCCACCCTGGAACTCTGCGTATTGTTGTTCCGCTGTATTGGCCGATGAACTGGATATTTTCGATAAAACCGTCCGCAGCTGCCGCTAGCATCGCAGCACTCACCGCCTTCATCTCAGCATAGCGATCGGACTGAATGATATTTCCGCGCAGTCCGGCTGAACCATCCGAAATTTCCCATCTTTCCTGATCAGGTATTGGGGCATGGTCTAACGCAATGCCAGACACCCCCAATTCTCGCCCATCATGAAATACCAACATCCAGTGGTTATTAGTTCCAATCCGCTCTCGTTCCGGTTGATTCGAAGCAATGCCATGAACCTCCGTCCCTGCCGGGATAATCAATTCACCCTCCTGCCAAACATCGTTAGTCACGAGACCAATGATAGGTGTTAGCATGTTAGAAGTGTCGACGGTATTTACTAACTCACATCGAATTAATCGCCCAAAGGGAAGATACTGTGTGGGTCGCATGGGTAGCATGTCTGAAGCATCGAAAATTGCCATAGGGATGGGTGAAGTCGAGGACCTCGGAGGCGTCGTCGCCGGTTCCCTCAATTCTTCGTCAGTAGCCGGTTTCTGCATGGACTTCATAAGTCCGGCAAACGGCATTGGACTGGAGATTACTTTTTTAGGAGGGAGTGGTGGAATTGGGTGAATAAACCGCGAGTGTGTGGCAACTGTAGCTCCCTCTCTTTCCATGACCTCAGGCTCATTGCGTGACCGTTTCTTAAATACTCCACCGTTTACTAAAATGAAAAATAATAGAAAAAATAGTGCAAGTCGCCCAAAAGGCGTCCTAAAGAATGCCCAAATGTGGCGGAAATTGATCATTTAGACGTCGCCTCCTGCCCAGCTCGGGCTACCAAAATATTCCACGGATTCTCAGCCCGGAGGTTGTTTCTTCCTCCGCCCGGCATGCCTGTAATTACAAAAAAGGCGTTTGTTCTAGCATTCTGAGGGATGACTCCGGAAGCATCAGCAATAGTTTGACCATAAATGCGATCCCCTAGGCGTGCTGCAAGTTGATCGGGCCGGTAACGAATTAAGTGATCGGACTCATTTTCAAACTCTATATGAAAAACCAGAACATCCTCCGGATCAAATCGAAAGACTTCTCGGAGGATCACTCGAAATCCTTCGTAGTGGATCTCTCGATCAGGAGTAGTGCGCTCCACACCAACCAATGCATCCGGCGCGCCGCTTTTTAAAAGACCGTATGCTTTTGCACGATCCAAAATCGAAAGAAGCTTTTCAGGAGTCACCAGAAATTTTCCTGAAGCAATCCGGCTTGGATAATAAAAAGAAACAGTGAAATGCGCATCATCCGCAGCGCTCAGGTGCAAGACATAGGCCTTTCTTTCAAAGATCACCGTGAGTCTATCCTCCGCCTTTTCGTGTAAGGCATGCAGGGTAAAATGAAAACTTCCCGGAACAAAATTGATCAGAAAATCAGCATTGTCTTGCGGCGCCTTCGCCACCTTCTGTCCATAGATCCCAGCAATAGGGGCTGGAAAAAGGACGGTTGTAGTTCCAGTATGGCGGGCAACTCTAATCCCATAGATTACATTTTCATCGAGTTGCTTATGAATAATGGGCTGAACAGGCTCTGCAAAACAAATACTGAAGAGACTCGTTGATGTAAGCAAGAAAATGCTTCTCCGAAAATAACAGAGCACATCTTCGAAGTGGCTCTCAAAATAGGTAAATTTCATGCAAAGAAATTGAATCACAAGAGTTTCTCAGAATAATGCAAGTTATACACCACGAGGGGCAGTAAGCCATTTTTTAGAAGATCGGGATTTCGAATAAATTCCAAAATTAATTCGAATTCCGCAGCTTCACGAAATTCCATTTCACCTAAGGAGCCTGTACGAACTAAATTTCCATTACTTTTAATAGAAATTGCTTCGTAAGACTGACCGGACCCATCTTTAATGCGGCGGCTTTCCATAATATCAATGCGTGTAATTTCGCATTTTTGATGAATTTGTTTTTCCGAAAATTCTTGCGCATCTAAAGCCAATAAGCGGTCGCCTTCGGAACGTGCCGGTTCAATAAATATGCGCTCGAAGAGCTCGGGAAGATCCAGTCCTTCAGGATTTCGTTGAAGAAAGGCAAGCGCAGCAAGCCGGGCGTGATAGGCGTGGAGCTGTCCCGCTTCTTCAAAACCCAAAATAGCAGAATAAATCAGTGTTCCGGCGGGGTCTAAAATAACAACTCTTTCTTGCTCTTTCAGAATCGATGTTAACCATAAAGGCGAGGCAAAACCCCATGCTGCAAGGATCAGTGACATGCTCATCCAAAAACGAGCTGCGATGCGGTTATTAGCTATTACCCATGCCGCCCCATTTTTTAGCCAATTCGTTTTGGTGGATGGTTTGGAAGCGCTTTTGCAAAGGGGAACCGGAGCACTTTGATCAACGTCACTTTGGTTCTCTTTCATAGGATTCAGGCTGATTTTGGTTTGCGCTTTTTGCTCATGTCGCCAGCAGCCATCCTATTCTTGTTGTGAAGCAACAAGGCATTGTCTGCCACCTCACGCGACCCGATATTCCCTTCGTGCTGGGAGGTGAATCCTGTCCGAGGATGTTGACAAGAGAACTCTGTCGGTGTGAGCTGCTTAAATACATGACCGTGTTTCCCAACGTAGGCATCTCCGATCTTAGCATCGGATTTTCCGGGTTTATCACGACCACTGCCATCAAGAGAAATCCCCGGAAGCGTTGTTCCTGGCGAACCCGGCGAGCCGCCGCAATTTTTTGAAGAACTTGTCGCAAGCGGTGGAGGTGATGTCGCGCCCTCATTCATGCCTCCTGAATGAGCGATTGGAGCGGAATCGGAATGAGCGTTTCCAGCCGTTGCAGCCTCAGCAAAACTGTTTCTACCTCCGCCTCCGGCGGTTGCTAAAGCGCCTCCGCCTCGGAGCAAATTGCCAAGCGGCGACCCTGCTGCCGCAAACGCTCTTGTTAAGCCCGGCATCATTGCGCCGGCGGCCCCTGATGCCGAGGTGGCCATTTGCATAGCCTTAAGAAGTAAAGGCGCGGTGGGATCACCACCGCGTAAAACGGTGGCAATGATAAAGGGTACGGAAAGGTACAAAAACGCTGGAGTGAGCGCCGCAATGACCATTGCGCTCAGTAACAAAGGCCAAGAAGCAACTCCTGTAATGGCTCCTGCAGTGCCGATTGTCGCCGCTGCCTCTAAAGTGGGCTTAAGGTATTCCTCTCCGAAACTCAGCAAAAGCACATCTACAATTAATACCCCTACCTCCCAGAGCAAAATTCCCACTGTTGTGAGACAAAACTGAATCCCCATGGGCCGAGTGAGGTTCCATCCCAGAAAACCTAATAAAATGGGCGAAATCGCAATGAGACCTTCCAAACAGAATTCTTGTAGAAATAGCAAAATGGACAACATGACCTGTCCGAGTCCCTGCAAAGAATGAACGAGTGCAGCACAGATCTGACCTGTGAAATCCCAAGTTGAGGGTTGTACGTTCACCGGAGCCGTTAGAGCCCTCTTAAATTCCGTTTCGCTCACTTGAGCATTTTTAGATTTCATCTCGGCCGCATGACCAAAAACTTCTTTTCTAAATCCACTGAGCGATTCACGCGCAGCATCAATAAAATTAGGGTATTGCCACACAAATACAGCAACTATTAGAACTCGGAGAATGGCTCCTAAGATTACCTTAACTTCTGTAGCTTGATGCCATAAAGTCTCCCAGAATCCCAAAACACACAAAACATACGAAATCGGGAGTAACGATTGTCGCAAGGCATATGCTAGTGCGTCGGCTTCCATATTTTTAGTTCCCATTATTTTTATACGTATTTACATCAGTGAAGGCTAAATTAGCTTAATACATTTCAACCTACCATATCATTAATTACGACTTTTTTGTTATTTTATGTAATTCTCGATAATCTTATAGAATCCTTCGTCTTCAGTTCATCTTTATAGGCACGTTCACCCGCATGGAGGTCCGAGTTTTTATCTTTCCTTTATTTCCTATCGATACACCCGCTGAAATGTGATTTCGCGGTCTTCTTCGGCGTCGGATATCGTCATAGGTAATCCGCGCGCGTATTGACGCTCTTTCCGCTGCTTCTTTATGTTTCTTGTTGCACTCCTGCCTCTCCGCTTCGTCTTCCAGAACATCTCGATTATCCGCACGGGTCTTAAGGTTCCCCAGGCGTCTTGCTAGGTCTTCCCCAATTTCCATTGCGGAACGCATCCCCTTTTCTGTAACTGCAAGATGAAGGCCGACTTTTTGCATTCCGGTGAGTGTAGTTGACGCTCCCGCATGAACACGCACACCTTGAATAAATTCCACGAGTTTTTGCTGGAGTGTCCTAGTTTTGGCGTGCAAAGCTTCGGCTTCTCGATATGCCCGGTCAATGGCTTTGCGGCGCTCTAATCTGGACTTCTCAAGTTCATCACTATTCAATTTATTAATATCAAAAGGCTTAAAAAGTTCCTCCAAGAGTTTTCCCCACTCGCTAAAATTTTCAGATTTTTTGAGCCAACCCGAAATGTCGTCAACAAGTCCACCTCGGGAAAAGATTTCTTTATCAATATGCCGAAAAGTAAGATCTACCAGCTTTACGGGGTTCCCTGTCGCATTTTGAAGTTGTTTGATAAATCCTAATTGTTCATTAATGAGGCCGCGTGTCTTATCTAAGACTTTCCAGTGTTCCTTCAGGCGAGCGAAATTAGCACTCCATTGGGAGAGCGTTTCGCTGTGCTGCATCGTCTGTTTTGTAATTCGCTGCCGGTGCCGTATTTCTTCCGACACTTGCTCTTTTTTCTGAGCCATAAGAAGCATCTGAAGTGCGGAAACAGCAGCAACGTCTATCACCGCCGATTGTGCAAAAATAGTTTTTGAAGAAAATAGAATAATACCTATAATTAAGTATGGCGTTTTCATTTTTGATGACTATTTTCATACTGAAATGGTTGTTCGTTCGGTACTATTGACTGAGCAAGCAGGCATTTTATTTAATTTTGTTACTTGGTTCTTTTTGCAAATTTTGCAGAATCCAATATTGCCGCTTAGCGGTGTCGGAGGCGCCATTTTGATAGCCTTCTTGAAATGCGGCATAGCGTCCCGACTTGACCGCCTTTATTGCCATGCCACTCATCAGGCCCCCCACTGCTGCGCCTCCTGCGGCAGCAAATGGTGTGATCCGTGGATTGTGGGCTGATGCCAAAACGCCTGAAAGGCCGCCAAGTGTGGCTCCTCCCAGTGAGTAAGCCGATTCGGGGGAAAGACAGCCGGTTTGTGCTCCTGAAGCAAAAATAACAACTGCTAAGGTGCCATCCCTGAAACAACGGTATGGAAGTTTTATCGATATATTTTTCATTATGATTTTATTTTATTAGTTTTATTAATTTTGTTGCTGCTTATCGCAAATATTCTGATCTCTCAGGCTCTCAGCAGATGATAACTATTTATTAAAATCCTGCTTTATCGTATTACATATTATTGCTTGCTTTTTTTAGCATTCTCTACAATGGTGGCGACGGGATCGGAGCAGTTGGCAAGGCTTTTGGAGCGATCATCAAAAACATCGCCTGAGGAAGAAGCGCAGTAGAGCATTTCAGGGGATACACGGTTGTGGATGCTTCCGCATAGTGGCTGTTTTGCATCCAGGTGATAATAAGTGAGCGCAGAATACTTATTCTCCTGCGGCAGATGTTCGGGGAGCGGGTGGCGACAAATAATTTGTCGCGAGGATTCGGAAAGATTAATATCGAATGCAACATCATCCACGTCTCTCCGGTCGTTCATGCGCATAAAGAAAAACTGCTTGGCATTTCCAAAGACCACCGGCCGGATGCAACTTTCCTTAAAACGACTATATTGTTGAACAATGGAGACGATCCATGTATTGAATTTGGACAATTGAGCATAGAATTCCGCGACCAGATGATCGCCTCCGGACACATCCAAAAGCCGGGCGACCTCTTCGAAGATCACGCGTTTTCTCGCGCGGCGCGGCATATTCAGGACGTGCTGCCGTCCATAATTAGCAATAAGAAATCCCGCAATTTCTTTTAGAGTGCGGTCGGATTCTTGAATAAATCCAAGTTCAAAATGAGCAATCGCTCGATGCATCGAAACGGTGCTTTTTCCGCAGAGCAAGCGTTGCTCGCACCAGGGGGCTAATAGAGTGGTGAGTTGTTTGATTTCTTCCTTGTCGTGCTCAGAAAAAGGCGCGACCAGCATCATTTCGTACAGGAGGTCATGCGTCGGATAATCTTGGGGATCAAAAAATGCATACGTCAGATTACGAATGAGCTTTGCTGAATCAGGCTCCTGAAGGAACTGAGAGACTTCTTGTTCGCTAAAATCATCATTGTAGCTTTCATCCCCCTCTTCCCCTAGTTGCCGATGAAATTCCAACCAGGCATCTTGAAATGTGGAATTGAGCGGCATCTTGTTGCGTTGCAGATCTCTGAGATAAAGCGCCAGTCGCGCCAAGCGAACGCACTCGTTCGGACGTTTTTGCAGCCATTCCCGCGCCGTATCGTCATAGAGCTGTTCTACGTATTGTCCGATTTGCGCGAGCCGAAGGTTGCGCCGATCCTCCTCTTGGGGAACGCCGCTCATTTTTAGGACGAGGGCCGCAGCAGTAGTGATCTGCGTGCGTGTCAAGGGCCCACCTTGGGTATCAAAATAATTCAACGTAAGTTCGCCATCCGCACTGATAATCAGAGGAATTTCCCCTTGTGCCTGTGTCCAAGTCCCATAAGAAAGACCCTCTTCAACAATTAAGGTAAAGTCGTAGAAGGGCTGTGTCTGAGAGAGAAGATCACACATGAATGCGGATTTTCCTGCCCTTGTCATTCCGAGAATCACCGCTGGCTGGGGAGTGTTGGAAACAAAATTTTGTATCCCAATCAAATTTCGGTTTGACCCCTCATAAATCGCTTCCGCCCCTTCAATCATTCCTGTAAATGAGGAAGAAAAGGGGAGAAGATCCGCTAACCAGCTATCCAGTCCCGTATCCGCATGACAGGTATAGGTTCCCCAAAGCCATCCGGGCCAGGTCTGAATCCAAACATTTTTAGTGCAAGCGGGACTGGAAAGATTGCTTGTCCAAGACTGTGCCTCCGCCATTTGCTGAATTGCCGCCTCGATTTGACGGGTCTTTGACACAAGAGAGGTCGCATCTTCATCCCAAACATGGACATAAAACTCGTAGCGGAAAGGCGCCACATTTCCTTGAGCTAATTCTTGAATTCGCGCTTCCTTCACTCGAACGGCGGTGAGCAAGGAGTACTTGCCTTCTGAGGTATAATCCCCACGTACTCGCTGGAGGGCGCGTTCCTCCTTTTCGATTTCTTTTAAGGTATTAAGAGGTTGGATGTTTATTGTAAGCGCATAATCCAGGAAGGGCAAATTTGTGAGGGCATAAATAATGCCTGGGAAAGTTCGCTGCGGCCGTCGCTTTAACACAATTAAATTATGAAGAAAGCCATCCAAATAGAACCCAAACGTTTTTCCACCTTGGCAGCCCCCGTTCCAAAAATTTTCCTGAATGGAAAGGTCAAATGAGGCGCACGGCTCAAAATCAGCACGTTTAGTATAGGAGGGATTAAGAAAAAGTGCAAAATAGCGTGCCAGTTGTTTCGAATCCATCGGTTGGATTCGCGTCCCAAATTGGTCTAATAATCCCTCTAAAATCTGAAAATTTTGCTGAAAAGCTAAGTTCATTTGTTGAGCTAGTTGCTGAAAATGGAGCGTTAATTGAGAGTCGCTTGCTCCCTGAGGGGGATCAGCCGGAATTCGACGCGAGAGAAATAAGACCAGACGTTCCCTTCGCAGGAGGCCCGCTTCCATAGCCTGAAAATAACGGTCGAAACGTTCCTGACGTGTCCGGCGAGACCACTGAGTTTGCTGCCGCTGTCCGGTATCTGCCTGATAACGACGGAGCTCTCTGATATAATCGCTATCAACGGACCATCGAAACTGGAGCCGTATCGATTCGTCCAAGGATTTGAGAAACACTCGGAGCGCTTCGTGTAATGTGATCAGAGTAGTATCGGCAGCTTGCCGGAGATCCGGCATCTCAATCGTACATCCCTGTGCTGCAAAACCTCGCGTATCAAACTCATTCCAAATTATCAGATCCGAAAAAATCCAACCATCGGGCGTTTTCATAGTACGGTTCTCCGCTCTGTCTAAACTATTTTGATGTTAATTTACGATTTAAGTCCTTTGCTTTTTCGGCTTCGGAAATCCGGCATCCAGCCTTTGCCAACCACAAGCGTTTCTATCAAATCCGTATCGAATCCTTTTGGCTTTCCTTGACGGAAAAACAAAACATAACTCAAAGCTGAAATCAGCGGAATGAGACTTAATAGTAAAGGACCCAGTAAAATACGTTCGGACTTCATCCAAATCAGAACAATAAATCCCAAAGACAAAAGAAGGCCGAAGAGTATGATCAATAAATTGGTTCCTTCGATTCCCCAAATCTTCCCATCCGAATCGTTCCCAGCACAAGTATCTGTAAGTGGCAGTGGCATAACCTTCAAATCAGCTTATTTCGTCACTTTTAAAACCGGCAGATCGGCAATTTCAAAAATGCTCGTCACGATGATTACCGCCAGACCAATCACCAGTCCGCCAAGAATGGACATTTTCCCCGCATCCGGATTTCCGGTGCGAATTTGATAACCGCCGTACATCACCACAATAGTTGCTACGATAAATGCAAACAGAGAAATAATTCTAAGCCCCTTCTGCAAAGCATCCTCTAACTTAGCTATTAAAAAGATACTATTTATGGCATTGCCGTTCAGCAAATCCCCTCCAAAACCAATTAATATCTGTGGAATTATGGAAAAGAAACCAGGCAACCAGGTTTCTGGAACCGACAGATTGCGAAAGTCAATTAGTGCCAGTTGAGACAGAGGTGGAAAACCATCGGTCAGAATAGAGGTATCAAGAGATTTCATATGGATCTCTAGATACACCACATTCAAGAATAAATCCCTAAACAGGTGCTTAAAATTTATTGGACTATCAGACCTTTACAGATTTTCCATTTTGCCCGAAAAAATATTAACCTACTGTTTCTGTTCTTTTTTGATTATTGAGTTTTGGAGCTTCCATAAAAGAGAAAAATTGCATCCAAAAAAATCAGAGCAATTAAACACGGGAAATACACAACCGGTTTCCTCACTAGAAGGCAACCAAGTGTATTTTGATAACTGCTGACGGAGGGTGTGTTCTACGACTGCAAACGTAAATGGGAACATTCCATGCCATTCTCCTTAATTTGACACCACACAAAGCGAACAATCTGGCGCCATTGAGTCCCTCGACTCTACAAACGCCGCAGAGTATGAATTGTGATTTCGCCCGGACAATTAAATCGTACAGGCAACTGAGAGACTCCGGTTCCAGGAGAAGTATATCCAAGGAGAGGCCCCTCTTGCCATTCTCCACGCATCAGGGAACCCAGAATATGGGTTTTGTTGATCACTGGCATTCCCCCAGGAAAGCAAACTTGTCCTCCATGGGTGTGTCCGGAAAGCATTAGAGAATACTCCGATGCTACCGCCTCCTTCGAAATTTGCGGGCTATGGGCCAGTAGGATTGTACATTCTCCCCGAGAAATCCCTTGTCGAGCACGCACCAGGTCATGCGTTTGAAATAAGGCAGGATCATCCACTCCACAGATAAAAAGGCGCTCTTCTTCTTTTTTGATTTCGTCGTGCTCGTTGAGAAGCATTCGGAGCCCGAGCTGCTCGAAAGAGGGAGCCAATTCCAGAAAATCATAGTTTCCGAGAATTCCCCAACTCGGTATCTTCAGCACACCAAGAACATGCTCCATGTCTCTTAAGACCTGAGCATGATTATGTCCCACTTTGGCACAGTAATCTCCGGTGAAGACTGCGACATCACAGGGTTTCATTTCATGGGAAATTCTTTTTAATCTGGAAAGCAGCGCATCCAAGAATTTCTCGGAAAGAGTAAAATGGAGGTCGGAGAGTTGGAGAATTCGAAAGCCATCAAATACTTGCGCTAGTGTAGATAGGAATATCTCTCGCTCCACGATTTGGATATCCAAGTAATTACGAAATCCCCTCTCGTAGAGGCCTGTGATGCGCAACGCACACCTAAACAGAAAAGTTCTCGATCTGAACTTCCCCATTCCTCGGTATTTCGATGGAGAATTCCTTGAGCACAAGATTCTTTCCTCAATCCGCTTCCTTCGAATGAAAACATCTGATCCCAAACGATCTTTCAAGGCATCAGGAACACTTTTTGCTGTAGCAGGTGACATTGCTTTAAACGATAGCACCTTGCTCTTTTGTTAAAAAGCCGATCGTTTTAGTGGCTTGCGTAGGACCTTCTACGCTTCCAACCTGGTAGGTGCTGCACATTTTTATTGACCGCAACCAGTTGCTTTATAGATTCTCAAATGAGCTTTTTTCAAAAGCAGAAAGCAGAGGATCCAAACCAGCCTGGGTACGGGCGCGACTTTCCTGGCGACGAATTTCATCAATGGCTTCAAAGTCAACAGCATTGCAGCTAGTGGTGCTTGGCGTGTCGATTACGAAGGAAGACTACTTTTTCTCATCATCGGACGTGTCGTAGATCACGCTATCGCCTGGTTGCACAAAGAGTCCTTTAGAGAGACTGGAAGAGATGATGTCAGCAATGGAACTGGAAGGTTCTACAGATGTGACTCGCACTCGCCCCACCAGTTGATTGCCTCGCTTGACAAGCATTTCAGCATTGTTGGTGACTCCATTTTTATCACCAATACTCAGAACGACAAAGTTCCACGCTTGATTGACTGCGAGTACTTTTCCTTCCAGTCCTAGGCGTGTTTGGAGTTTTTGTCGCTCAATGTCTTTCTTTACATATTCTTGAATTCGATTTTGGCTACTCTCTAGCTGAGCCTGTAGTTTGCTTACCAGCGCTTTTTGTTCTGCGAGTTGAGCAGACCAATCCGCTTCTTGTTTAGCCTGGGGACTCCCAGGCGATGCAGTAGGTGTCAATTCCTTAATCTTGTTCTGTTGTACGAGATTTTCATTTTTTAAGTTGCTAATTTGAACCTCATGATCCAATGCCTGCTTGTTCAAATCGTCGATTTTTGAGGATGTTTTTTTGAGATCTTCCTGTGCAACTGTAAGAGCAGTAGAGGTTTGTTCTAATTTAGCCGTAGTTTCGGAGAGTTGCTTCTGAGTAGCGGTTGCGTCCTTGTTCTTTTGTGCCAGCCGGACTTGGGCGACTCTCAGTTCGTCCTGAGTACTTGCTAGCACGTGTCTTCCACGATCCAATTTTTTCTTATTAAAGTATCCAAGACCGGCCGTAAAAGCAGAAATCAGAATCGAAATAGTTAGCAAAAACCTGATCATAATGGGTGAGGAAGCAGCTTTTAGCAGTTGCGGAGATTTTTTGGATCAAAATATACAGAATATCCTTCTTTTTTCGCAAAACCCGAACCTTCACTGCCAAACGATGTTCTTTTCATTGCGGATTCTATAAAAAAGCGTAGTCTAAAATGGCCAGGGGCTACGGACTGTAGACTGATAAACCCCGCCAGGGCAGGAATGCAGCAACGGTAGTCTGCTCTACTTTGCCGTAGTCCTCTGGCCTCCTCTTGAATCCTCTAATTTCATCCGTTTTTTTCCAATGGACGCTGAGAAATGCGAAAAATTAAGCAACGAACTACATAAGTTTTTTGTTAGCAAGGGATTGCGTCAGACCGCCCAACGGGATGCAATTCTTGTGGCCATCTTTTCAAGCGAAGAATATTTTAGTGCGGAAGGGCTCTTGCGTATGGCGCAAGCCGTCAATCCATCGGTTTCAAGAGCTACTGTTTATCGGAATCTCTCTTTATTGCTCAAATGCGGACTCCTTCGTGAACTCGATCTGGGTGACGGGATCCAGTACTATGACCCGAACTTTGGTGAGCACCCGACTCACCATCATCTGATGTGTGTGGATTGCGAGAAAATTATTGAGTTCAAGGATACAAACATGGAGCTCCTGGAAAATTGCATTTCGCGTCGATTGGGGTTTTCCCCGGCAAACAAAATGCTGCGAATTAAGGGACATTGCGACGAATTGCGATTGCATGGAAACTGCCAAAAGCGCAGAGAGCAAGAGGTCTATACCCATCGCCATTGAAGATACCGGCGAATAGACGATAATAAGCTGAATGAACGTTGAGCTTCGAGTCTGCGAAGGCCTTTCGCCATATAATCTATTTATTAGGCAGGCTCTTAGTGAGAATCTTTATTTTCAGGCTGTGTAACGTCTCTTCACTTAATTCGCCTGTTATGGTGAGGCCGTGCTTGATTTGGTAGCGTCGAATTGCAGCGTTGGTTTGGCTTCCAATTAATCCATCCAGAGGGCCATGATAAACACCTAGTGACTTTAATTTTTTTTGGACTAATAAAATTGTGGATTCTCCAAAGGCAGTAAAATGTATGCAGAGAAAAACCAAAAGGAGGAGAGTAAAAAAGCGACGCATGGCTGATAAAGCTAATGCTTAAGTGCCTTTGTGGCAACTTCCTTGGCGAAGAAGCGTCACCCCTGGCAAGACCATTAAAAATGTGGTGACAAGGGCCCAAAGAGTGCCCAAAGAACATACAATGCCAAGACCGCGGAGGGAGGGATTTTCAGCGGTGAGTAGGCAACCAAATCCAATCACGCTACTCAGTGCGCTAATTAAGATGGGTTTCATCACAGAAACGACATTCTCACGAAAATTTCCTTTGCGGAGAAAAGAAAGGATGAGGAATGCACCATAGTCGACGCTGACGCCAAGAATTAGCGGGAATGCCAAAATATTTAGAAAATTGATAGGAAGATTAAAAAATTTGAGAGTGCCAATGAGTCCGCCTAATGAGAATGCAAGGCTCAGCGCGTGGAGCGTCCATAAGGCGAAGTTGCGATAGGCAATAGCAAGAATCAGAAGGATGACGATACCGGCTCCAGTGCCAAATTTCCACAGCTGATCCACGGCCCAGGGTACCAATTCGTCCAAAGTTTCTTGTAAGCCGGTGACATAAGCGGCGATCCCAGCCGTTTGCAGAGCGTGTCTGACCAAGGCAATCGTTTCCTCCGGGTGTTCCTGATCCTGCGGCCAAACAAGCGCCAGAAAGGTCGAAGAATCTGATGAGACAAAGCGGTCGATGAGAAACCACCATGGAGAGTTGGGAGGGAGAATTTGTTTCCAATTTGGAGGGGAAACGGTCTGAGCGGCGGTTTCCAAAAAATTCAAGAGTACAAATGTTGAGGTAAAAGCCGATGGATGGAATCCATATTGTTGCAGTATGGCGGAAAATTCCGATCGTGTGGACTGAATATCAGCGACATTGAGCATTTGCAGGTTGATTGATTCCGAGGCAGGTTGTGAAATGAATGGCAGAGGACTTGAAAATTTTCTTCCGAGCGACCTAAGGCAGTGATCTAACTGCTGAGCTGTTTGGGCCGCCGTTTTGAGGGAAGCCGGTACAACGATCAACAGTGGTGAGGGAGTGGAAGAAAATTCCGAGCGGACGATCCGCAAGGCACGAGAAGCTGGAATTTGCGTGGGTTCTAGCGAATTGGAAGCGGTATCAAATCGAAGCGGTCTCCATGAACTTAAAGCGAATGCACCTATGATGAAAAGAATTCCCAAAGTGGGATACAAAATACGAGACGGATACCGAGTCGTCACGGTGAGCCATTTGCTTAAGAAGTCTTGTAAAGGATCCGAGGCGGGAGGACTCGCTGCATGAACAAAAACAAAGAAAAATACACACATGAGGAGTGCACAGGCACCTAGGCCAGCAGCTGTCAGAACGCCCAACTGACTAAACCCGGCGGACCCGCTGAGTGCCAGTGCGGAAAATCCGACGGCATTAGTAATTGTAGCACAAAGAATCGAAGGGAAAGCAGTTTGAATCGATTCAGTTATCGCTTGATATCGAGTGATCCCGCGTCCCGCAGCCTTCAGATAAGCCTGGTAAAGTAAAAGACTACAGTCATTGCCCAGCCCAAACAAAATGGAGCAAAAAGCTATGGCAATGAGATTGAGTTGACCAAAAAGTAAGGAGCCAACGGCCAGAGCCACAACAGCAGCTAATATCAGAAGCAGCGTCGAACCAAGCAATGGAAGCAGCCTGCGAAAGCCAAGCAAAAACAGACCCGAAATCAGCATCATGGAAAGAAAAGAACTGACCATAAAATCCCTTTTCATGTTCTGGGAAACTTGATCCACATAAGCGGAACGGCCTGTTACCAATATTTCCATCTCGGGATGACGTTGGGTAAAATTCGTTATAAAAGCATCCACGCTATGCATGACGCGTGAGGAATCTTCCGCTGAAAGTGTCGGCTGCCGGATGATGACGGGAACCAGTCGCGAAGATCCGGAGACGTTTTTATCCTGGTCTTGAAATGTATTTGCAGCGGTGAGGGGACGAATTGCTAGCGCTAAGACACCGAGTGGATCGGTTTGAAGCTGAAACCGTGCCAAAGGAGAATCTCCTCGAAGCTGAGCCACCAACCTTTCCATTTGCTGGCGAATCACGGCGGGTTTTAACTGTTGGACCATTTGAGAAAAGTCCTCGTGATTTAGCCGAAATAAGAGCGGTGTCGCAAAGGCGGCCAGGGTGTTGCGTCCTGTTTGGGACTCTAAAGGTGAGCCATCCAAAATTCTCAAAACCCACGGTTGTTGAAGAAGTTGTGAGACAAACTCCTCATAACCATTTGTTTCTCCCGTTTTTTCTGTGACGATGAATGCTAAGGTGCGTCCCTCTGAAAATTTTTGATTATAAATTTGGAGCCCTTGAACACTGGCTTTCTCTTTCGGTAAGAGATTTAAAATTTCTGAATCGAGACCTAATTTGAAATAAATCGCCGTACCAGCAGCAAGAGCAATGCATCCTGCTGCCAGAATCAGGAGGAAAGGGTATCGGACTGTTAAGAATGCAATGCGGTGAGCTAGCCGAATCACGGTGATACGTTAAAACGGAATTCCATAACATCTCCATCAAGGACCACATAATCCTTTCCTTCAATCCGAAGTCGCCCAGCCTCACGGGCTTTGGGCGAAGATCCGAGTTGAATCAGATCTTCGTAGGAGACGGTTTCCGCTGCAATAAAACCCCGTTCGAAGTCCGAATGAATGACGCCAGCTGCGGCAGGTGCCTTGTCACCTGCGTGGATGGTCCAAGCGCGTGTTTCCTTGGGGCCTATTGTGAAGTAGGTCCGAAGACCCAGGAAACGATAGACCGTACGAATCAGCTCTCCCACGCCGCTATCCGTAACGCCTAGCCCAGCCAGAAATTCCTTGGCCTCCTCGGAAGGAAGCTCCGCAAGTTCGCTTTCGATTTGAGCGCTAATAACCACCGCTCGAGTATTTAAATGGGTGGAGACGTAATCAGAAACAGCGCGAAGAAATGGAGTGGCCTGACAATTTTCCGGATCTGCCAGATCTTCTTCCCGCACATTGCAAGCAAATAGGGCCGGCTTGGAACTGAGTAAAAACAAGGAACGGAGAAGGGTTTTTTCCTCCGTAGGGAGGTCCAGCGTTGAGGCCGGTCGGCCTGAATCCAAATGCGGGATGAGTTTTTCCACAAGATGAAGTTCCGCTTTTGCGATTTTATCTCCTGCTCGAGTACCCTTTTGAAGCCGGTCTTTCCTTTTCTGTAAAGAGGCAATATCCGCGAAAATCAACTCCATATTGATGACTTCAATATCACGCACGGGATCGACGGTGCCGCTTACGTGGTGAATATCCGGATTTTCAAAACAGCGGACCACTTGTACAATGGCGTCAACCTCTCGAATATGACTGAGAAATTGGTTGCCGAGCCCTTCTCCTTCACTGGCTCCCTTAACGAGCCCAGCAATATCCACGAATTCAATGGTTGCTGGAAGTATTCTTTCGGATTTTGCAATTTTCGCCAGAGTTTCCAAGCGAGGATCAGGTACGTTTACAATTCCAACATTGGGTTCAATGGTGCAGAAAGGAAAATTAGCGGCCTGAGCTTTGCGAGTTCGAGTGAGCGCATTGAAAAGGGTCGACTTGCCAACATTGGGCAGCCCGACGATACCGGCTTTAAGCATAGAATCTCTAAATTAGCGGCAGGCCCCAGTTACACAATACTTGAATAGCTCTTCGTACTATTGAAAATAGTTGGATGACCCGCCTTCAGGAAGTTACGGCCTACCTTGATGATCTTTTTTTTGTTGAGACTTTCAAGGATTACCCCGGTGCGCACAATGGGCTTCAGGTCGAAAATAGCGGCGCGGTGAAAAAAATTGCAGCTGCCGTCGATGCTTGCGAGGCCGTGATTAATCAGGCGCTCCAAGAAGAGGTCTCTCTACTCATCGTACACCATGGGTTGCTGTGGGGAGGTGTTAGTCGTTATGTAAATGCAACTTATAGAAAAATGAGAGCTGTAATTTCCGGAAATCTTGCTATTTACAGCATTCACCTTCCTCTCGATGCTCATCCCGAATATGGCAATAATGTCCTCTTAGCGCGCAGTTGCGGATTTTTTGAATATGAGCCTTTTTTGGAAACGTTTGGTGTGCCTATCGGGGTCCGCGTTAAGGCAAAAATAAACCGTGGAGAACTATTAAGGCGTGTGGAATTGGCTGTGGGGGGACCTGTGCAGTTTTCTGCCGGAGGACCCGAAATTTGCGAATCCATTGGGATAGTTACAGGAGGCGCCGGAAGCCAGGTGGCTCAAGTTGCGGCCGAGGGAGTGGACACGTTGATTACGGGTGAGGGACCGCATTGGACTTATACCGCTGCCGAGGAGGCGCATATCAATTTGGTGTATGCCGGGCATTATGCTACTGAAACGTTTGGAGTTAAAGCTATTGCACAGCATATTTCGGATCGCTTTGAGGTACCATGGCTATTTATCGACCATCCAACGGGCAGATGATAGGAAGAGAGTTTTTCAGTAGGTCTCCGCTCGAATGCTCTAGAGAGCTTATAGGGAGCACTTTACGATGGGGGAATTTTTCCGGCTGTATTGTCGAAACCGAGGCTTACGACGGTGAAGATGATCCTGCCTGTCACACGTTTTTTCGTTCTTCGGCACGCACATTTGTTGCTACCCACGAAGCGGGTGTCGCCTATGTGTATCTAAATTACGGTATCCATTGGATGTTCAACGTGCTTGTTAAAGGCAAGCGCTCCGGATTTGTCTTAATCCGTGCGCTCGATCCCAAAACTGGGATTGAAGCGATGCGAATCAATCGTAAGCGTGCGGCCTTCACACCGCTCACCCAGTTGTGTTCCGGTCCTGGCAAGCTGACGCAAGCTTTTGGAATTCAAGGTGAGGATCACGGACGCGATTTGTGTTCCGATCCTTGTTATTCATTTTATTTAGGTCCGTCGCCAAAAATCTTACAGCAATGTCCACGGATTGGTATTTCCACCGCGGTTGATTATCCGTGGAGATTTGTTGCCGCTGATAGTCCTCATTTGAGCGTACGTCCTGGGGTAGTGCCTCTGTCATGAACATGGGGGGCTACCGGACGTTTCTGAAAAGAAACGTCCGGTTGAATCATTGATCCGAACAGTTTTAAAACGTGTTGCAGACGATTCAAACTCAAGCGTTAGAAATGCCTAAAGGCGTTGGTCTAGCTTGAGTGCGGTTGGCACTACTTAGAAGTGCCAATAGTAGCTGGTGCTGGCTGCACCTGTGGTTTTGGTTTTGCACATGCGCCAAGACCTAAAGCGGCGCCGGCGATGGCGATGATAGCAGTCATCTTAACGAACTTCAATTTTTCTCCCCCCCTTTCTTCGCTGGTTGCGTGGAGCGTATTCTGGCGAATCCCTTATGGCTTACAACGAAAAATTTACTATTATCGATAGATCGAATGTTTGAGATGACTTTAAATAGATCACCGAGAAGGAAATTTTGTGTTCAAAATGATGACGGAATCGTTGGTCTTGAGGCGATCAAACAATTCTAAAATTTCCATATTGTTCATGCGAATGCAGCCGTGACTGGCGGGTTGGCCTAGAAGATGTTCCTGATTAGTCCCATGGATGTAGATGTAGCGATCTTTTGTATTAGCGTTTTCTGCGTCCAACCCTCCAAGCCAAAGAATGCGGGTGGTGACCAAGTCTTCTTCTCCTCCTTGAGAAGCAATGACCCCCGTAGGTAGTCGGCCTCGAAAAATTTCCCCCGGAGCGGCACCATGTCCAATTTTTGCGTGTATATAGAAACGCCCCAGAGGGGTTTTGAAGCTATCTTTGCGGAAGCCGAGACCGAATCTTGAAGTGGAAATAGTGTATGTGGCTACAATCCGCTCCCCTTGACGCAACTGCATTTTTTGCTCAGGGACTGACACCATTAAAAATCTCATTTCCTCACATTGAGAAGAAGGTACTGTATTCATCGAAGAAAAATTCCTTTGGCAAGTTGCCCCATTAGATTATTTTTGGTAAATCACGTTACGCACCTTTAGGAGCTCTGGGAGCAAAAAAACCATTTTGGCCAACAAGGTTCCCTTTTTTTGCGTAACATCACTTGGTAATTTAAAATATGAGGAAGGCATTTCACGTCGCGATTGTAGGAGCCACTGGGGCAGTGGGGTTGGAAATGATTCGGGTATTGGAGCGGCGACGTTTTCCCATTTCCAAGTTGAGTTTATTTGCATCCTCGCGATCGGCCGATCGATCTCTACAATTTGAAAATCAGAAGGTTACAGTTCAAGAATTAAATGAGGAGGCTTTTGATGGGGTCGATTTTGCTTTTTTTAGTGCGAACGGAGAAATTTCTCGGCAGTACGCAGGTATCGCCGTGCAATCCGGCGCAATAGTTATTGATAATTCCTCAGCCTTTCGGGCGGACCCGGAGGTACCTTTGGTGATTCCGGAAATTAATGCGGCGGATGTCCGAAAGCATCGCGGAATTATTGCTAATCCAAATTGTACGGCTGCAATTGTACTGATGGGGCTGTATCCCCTTCATTGCGCATTTGGCGTGAAGCGTGTTTTTGCTTCGAGTTATCAAGCGGTCTCGGGGTCTGGGGCTCAGGCAATCCAGGAGCTGGAGCAGCAAGTCCGTTCCATTGGAAAGGGCGAGGAAGTGGAAAAGCGGATTTATCCTCGTCAGATTGCTTTCAACGTGATTCCGCATGTCGATTCATTTCTCGACTCTGGTTACACGAAAGAAGAAATGAAAATGCAGGATGAAGGGCGTCGTATTATGCACCTTCCTCAATTTCGAGCATCTCTCACTTGTGTTCGAGTTCCTGTCTATCGCGCACATTCGGTTGCGGTTTCGGCAGAATTTGAAAAGCCAGTTTCACTCGATACTGCTCGCGCCGCACTGCTAAAGGCCTCCGGCATCAGGCTCCTGGATGACGGGACCCTCTACCCGGTTCCACTCGATGTCGAAGGCAAAGACACCTGCGAAGTCGGACGGCTGCGTGTAGACTGTGCTTTGGATAATGGGCTGGCATTTTGGGTCTGTGGAGATCAATTACTCAAAGGAGCTGCTCTAAATGCCGTCCAAATCGCGGAATTGCTGATTTAGGGATTGATGATTAATACCAAATCGAGAGGTCATAGGCATTGCACAAACGGACTCTGATATGGCATGACAACAACTTCGATTTTGATGTTTAAACTGTGGTATCGAGAGTGTTCCATATAGATAGTTGAATATGGGAACATTCTCCAAAATACTGATCTACGGAATCAAACTCAAAAGGTTACATGCCGGTTCGGTGTTCTTTAGGACGCTCGAATTAAAAGAACGATTTCTCCTTTTGGGGGGTGATGGACGAAGTGATCTAAAACTTCCGCTGCGCATCCACGGCGATATTCTTCAAATTTCTTAGAGAGTTCTCGCGCCACACAGATCGAGATTTGTGGAGCAATTTCCACAAGAGCTGTGAGCGACTTGATCAGCCGGTGAGGTGACTCAAAATAAATGGATGTTTCCGACCGGCTGATTGCTCGCTGCAATTCCATGGAGCGTTGGCCCGATTTGTTAGGCAGGAAGCCTCCAAAATAAAATTTTTCTGCAGGAAAGCCTGAGCCGACTAATGCGGTGGGTATTGCGGAAGGGCCTGGCAGGACGGTAAAAGGCAGGTTTTCTGTAATACAAAGACGTATTAATCGGCTCCCCGGATCTGAAATGCCCGGCGTTCCGGCATCGCTGATTAACGCGATTTGGAAGCCGCTTTTCAGGCGACCGATTAATTCCGCACTCCGTGCGGCCTCATTATGTTCATGAAAGCTGACAAGCGGTTTGAAAATTTTCAAATGTCGCAAAAGAATGGAAGCATGCCTGGTGTCCTCCACTGCAATATAGTCTGCTTCACGTAAAGAACGGATCGCTCGCAGGGTGATATCCTCCAAATTCCCAATAGGTGTGGGAATAATAGTGAGCATAGACTACCAGCCCTGTGTGAGCTGCCCCATAAGTGAAGTAGCCATGGAACGCGCTGCCAATGGTAAAGCTTGTCTCTCGTCGGACGTCAGGTCAGTTCCGACAAAGGTAGATGAACGGTCAGCTCCCACAAAGTAGGTCGTCTCGCCATTTGCATTGCCTGCTTGTAGAACCGAGCCCGTGATTCGATTGATGACCTGATATTGAACCTGTATTTGAAGCTGAAATTGTTGAGTTTGAAAGATATTGGTGGTCGATGAAAGAATGGGTGAACGTGAGACCGCGACTAATTTGCATTGCAGGATGGCATCAGCTTGTTCTTCCGGCACAATTCGGTAGGTCCCGTCATTTTGAAACATGCGGATGGTAATGTCTGCCAGTAAAACCTCCGTCCGAGGAAGGAGCGTACTGTTGCGAAAAGAAGGGATTGCTAGCGCGTGAACCGCACGCATAGCAGTGGGGCGAATTTCGCCCAATTGGTAGCAACTGGTGAGGGCAAAAAGGACTAGGAGAGAAAAAGTCTGTCTCATGGATGCGGGAGAGGTGGTTCGGGTGGAGCGAGAGGTTGGATTTCGCGTTCGCCGGTGCGCATTTTAGGTTTGGTGACGGGCAACTCATCGGGAATCACATCTTTCTTCGGAGGTCCGGCATAATCGGACAGCCCCTGAGTTTCCACCTGCGCTTGCATTCGGCGACGCAATGCAGCCATCCTGCCCGTTTGAGCTTTATCGGGACCTGTCCTTAACTCATCGTCACCCACTGCACTCCGAATGGCTTCGATTCGTGTTTTTGCTAAGACGGCTTGGGGAGAGGAAGGCTGGCGCCGGATGACTTCGTTATAATAAGTATACGCTGCTTGATAATTGCGATCGTGGTCGTAATATCTGGCGATATTATAGATGTTAATCGATTCCCTCTCGTCGATATCTTTTAGATTTTTTCGTACCTGAGTAGCGTGTTCGTTATTTCCGTATTGTAGTGTATAGTCTTGAAAGTAGTCTTGAGCTTGTGAGAGGGCGGAAAGGTCCTGCGAATTTTTGCTAAGGCCTACTCGCATGTACACGTAGGCTATTTGGTACTGTGCATTGCTTACGACGCTGCTATTTGGATATTTATCAATTAAAGTTTGGTAGGCTTGAACAGCGTCTTGTACGCGACCTTGACGTTCATAGGTAAGGCCCAAATTAAATTGAACGATCGGGGCATATCGTCCGAAAGGAGCGGAAGCCAGGATTTTCTCGTACATGTGTTGAGCAATTTCAAAATTCGATATCAACACGTTGAGAAAAGCCTGATTTCGCTTTTCCATGTAGCAGTTTGCGATATTGATCTGTTCTGCGATCGATTCATCGAATTGTTTCGCTTCTGGGTAGCGTGTGATGAGAGCCTGAAAAGCGTCGAATGACCGTTGCAAGCGTCCTTGCTTTTTGAATAGCTTGGCAAGTAAGAATTGAGCCTGCGGTGCTTCCTGAGCAAAAATATAATTCTTCACAATGTAACGGTACCCCTTGATTGCTTGAGCAGTGTTTCCAGACTGTTCGTCTTGGATTGCTTGCTTCAACAGGGCAGCCGCCTCGCTGCTCGAAGTAAGGGGTTGGGTGATTCGATCGGTATCCTTCTTCCGTTTGGAAGTTTCTCCGGATTCCGGGGCACCGTGTTCCGTGGCGGCATGCAGCACCGGAGATGCTGCAAACAGCAAAAACAGGGTGAAAATAAGCGGGGCACGTAACTGCATCAAGGAGCGCAAAGTATGGGAAATTGACCCCAAGCGTCAACTGACTTCGCTGACTTCGTCAGTTTCTTTTAGAAGCAAAAATTGCAAACAAACATCTTTTTGAGCTACAAATTGTTTAAACGAATGCGTCTTCTTCTTATTGATGGTCACTACTATATTTATCGTTCCTTTCATGCGATCAGGAATCTTCAGAACTCGCGGGGAGAGCCTACTAATGCTATCTACGGATTTGTGCGAGCAGTACGCCGTATGCTGGCGGATCTTCGGCCGGAATTGGGAGCGGTAATCTGGGACTCAGGTCCTCCGGCACGGAGAATAGCACTGCAATCGACGTATAAACAGCATCGAGCCGAAATGCCGGAAGACCTACGCCGCCAGGAACCTCTGATCCAAGAAATTTGTCCACTTCTCGGTCTGGCCAGCCTCAGTATCTCAGAGGTGGAAGCGGACGATCTGATAGCCTGTTACGCCGAGGCTGCGGCTGCTATTGGGATTGAAGTGGATATTGCCACCAACGACAAAGACCTTTTTCAGTTGGTACGGCCGGGTGTCTTTATCTATTCCACCAATAAAGCGGATTTAGTGGCTCCTTCGGATTCTTGTGCTTTATTGGGAGAGGGAGATGTTTTTAAAAAATGGGGAGTCCCGCCAGTACATATTGGCGAAGTGCTCGCGTTAACAGGTGACGCATCCGACAATATTTTTGGGGTGGAAGGGATAGGACCCAAGACGGCGACGGAATTGGTTCGTCAGCACGGTAAGGTGAGTGATCTTTTGGCGAATTTGAAGGAAGTAAAGAATGAGAATCTCCGGAAAAAGTTGGATGCCGCGCGAGAACGCATTCTTCAAAATCGAGAGATGGTTCGGCTCGATCTGGATCTCCCTCTGCCTCGCCCGGTGAAAGACTTACGGATTCGACCACAGTTTTCCCAATTGATTGAGAAACTCGAGAGGTATGAATTTAAATCTCTACTGACCGAAGTGAAAAGAGAAGCCGAGCACAATCCAAGAGCGGCTCAAAAAGAGCTTTTTCCACGTGATGCCTAGTATTATATTAAAGTGGTCGATGGAATTCTATGTCCTAAAATGTGGAAAAAGAAATATTCACTTTGCCTCACAGGATATCGCGGTAACGCAACCATTTTCAGATTAAATTTTAACAACTTATAAATAAAAGCTTATGTCAATTGATGTTCGATCCCTCGAAATAGCGGCTCGTGATGCCCGCGGTCTTGCAATGGATGCGGTGACGGTGTGCAAGTCCGGTCACCTCGGGCTTCCACTGGGTACCGCTGAAATGGGGGCTGTTCTTTTTGGTGAAGCCCTTTCAATTTATCCGGGCGATCCAAAGTGGTTGAATCGGGATCGATTTGTCCTTTCTGCCGGCCACGGGAGTATGTTTCTTTACGGGTGGTTACATCTTTCCGGATTTGCGATTAGTATTGAGGATATCAAGCGATTTCGCTCCCTTCATTGCATCACTCCCGGGCATCCTGAATTTCGTGAAACGCCTGGAATCGAAGCTACTACGGGTCCCTTGGGTCAAGGAATAGCCAACGGAGTTGGATACGCTATTGCCGGGAAAATGGCCGAAGCTCATTTTAACACCCCACAACATTGTATTTTTGATCACCATGTTGTTGTCCTGGCGGGAGATGGTTGTCTTCAGGAAGGAATTGGTCAGGAAGCCTCCGCACTGGCGGCGCACCTCCGTCTTGACAATTTGATCATGATTTATGACAGCAACAATGTGACGTTGGATGCGATGGCTCCGGTGACCCAAAGTGAGGACACGGCGGGGCACTATCGTGCTTTAGGCTGGGATGTCTATGAAGTTGACGGGCACAATATGCAGGAATTTTTGGAAGTTTTTAACAAGGCCAAATTTTCGGAGTCCGGTAAGCCTCAGTTTATTATTGCGAAGACATTGATCGGTAAAGGAATTCCGGAGGTTTGCGGTACGAATAAAGCACATGGAGAAGCTGGTGTTAAATTTACGGCTGAAGCTCGCAAGGGATTGGGGCTTCCCGACGAAACTTTTTATGTTTCCCCGGAAACTAGGCAGTACTTTGCGCAGCGCAGAGAAAAATTGCGTTGCCATTATGAGGAGTGGAAAAAAACTTATAAAGGTTGGCGTGCAGCTAATAGCGATCTGGCTGCTCTTCTTGACCGTGCATTAAAAGGAGACGTTCCTGATCTGCTGGCGCAAATTCCGGTTTTTGATTCTTCGGTCACTATTGCAACCCGAAAAGCGGGCAGCGAAGTGCTTCAACCGATAGCCAAGTCTCTTCCACTCTTGATGAGTGGTAGTGCGGATCTCCATGGTTCGACGCTCAATTATATCCAAGACGGAGGAGACTTTAATCGGGAGAACCGGCAAGGACGCAATTTGCATTTTGGAATTCGCGAGCATGCCATGTGCGGCATTTTGAACGGCATTGCCTACGATGGAATTTTCCGTGCGAGCGGAGCCACATTTCTGGTGTTTAGTGATTATGGGCGTCCCTCTATCCGTTTAGCAGCCTTATCTCATCTGCCTGTTGTTTATATTTTCACCCACGATTCCGTTGGGGTGGGAGAGGATGGACCGACGCACGAACCCGTGGAAACAGTATCCGCACTTCGTTGCATTCCCAATTTGGATGTGATTCGTCCGGCTGATCCGGAGGAAACTGCGGGTGCATTCGCAGCAGCGTTTTCCCGTCAAGATGGACCGACTCTATTGGCCTTGACCCGTCAAAATGTGCCAAACTTAAATCAAATCCCGGTGGAAGACAGGAGAAAGGGCGTGCTTTTAGGTGGTTATATTGCGAAAAAAGAAACAGCCGGTTTGGATCTCATTCTCCTGGCCTCAGGTAGCGAACTTCAACTGGCGTTGCAGGCGTCCGAACAGCTAGGGCCTGGTACCAGGGTGGTTTCAATGCCTTGCTTCGAACGGTTTGAGCGGCAATCACCTGAATATCGAGAAAAAGTACTGCCTCAGGGAGTACGGCGGCGGGTTTCCATAGAAGCTGGAGTTAGCGACACTTGGTTCCGCTATGTTGGGCTGGATGGTAAGACGGTAGCCATAAACCGGTTTGGGCTGAGTGCGCCTGGGACGGCAGTATTCAAAGAATTAGGAATGACGGCCGAGGCGGTAGTTGAAGCGGCAAAGTCATTAAAGTAGACTTTGATGAATGTCTGAACTGCTGCGGAATTCATAGCTTCCTTGGTTCAAGTATATGAGGGTGTTATAATTGGTAATTGACGTTACGCACTTTTAGGAGCTCTGGGAGAAAAAAAAGATCATTTTATAGGTGTTTCGCTGTAAATGGAAATTATTCTGCTCGCCCTATCCTTAATAGGAGTGACCACCTTGGTAACGTGGGTCACGTGTAAGGTGTATTTTGACCGGAGGCTGAATCGAAAAGAAGTGGAATTGGCAAAATTGGAGCAGGCGCTTCTGGATGAGAGGAAAGCAAGTAGTGAGCGAGTGACTTTACTGGAGAGTGCTCGGAAAGCCTTGTCAGATGAATTCAAAGCACTTTCTCGCGAAGCTCTGTTGCAAAACAACAAATCGTTTTTGGAAATCGCCGATCGAGATTTGGAAGAACGTCGAAAACGCATTGAAGAGACTGTAAGACCCGTCCGCGAAACGCTGGATAAATTTCAGGATGAAGTGCATTCGATCGAAAAGCAACGGATCGGTGCTTATGAAAAACTCACGGAACAACTGCGAGGAGTGGGGGAAGGCCAGCTTCGGCTTCAAGGAGAGACCGCCAACCTCGTCCGCGCATTACGGGAACCTCAAGCGCGTGGACGATGGGGAGAGATGCAGTTACGCCGTGTTGTCGAATTTGCCGGAATGCTGGAAAAATGTGACTTCACAGAACAAAAGAATATCCAGTCTGAAGAAGGGAATCTGCGTCCCGACCTGATTGTGCATCTTCCTGGCGAAAGACAGGTGGTCATCGATTCCAAGGTGCCCTTAAATGCTTATTTGGACTCCCTAAATTTGAGCGAAGAAGTTGCTCGTGAAGCAGCGTTACAACGTCACGCTCATCAATTAAAGACACATATTCAGCAGCTTTCCCGTAAGGCATACTGGCAACAATTTAAACCGACCCCCGAATTCGTGGTGCTTTTCCTCCCAATGGAAACCGTTTTTGGGGCCGCTTTGCAGATTGAGCCAAGCCTTATTGAGGAAGCCGCAACCCGCCGTGTGATTCTTGCGACGCCAACTACGTTGATCGCACTGCTTCGTGTGATTCATCATGGTTGGCAACAAGAAAAAATTGCCGAAAGCGCTCGGGCGGTCAGTGAATTAGGGCAGGAGCTGCATGACCGTCTCGCTGTTTTTGTTTCACATATGGACAAGGTGGCTGTAGGCATTTCTTCCGCAGCTCGCTCGTTTAATGATGCTTCTCGCAGTCTGGAGAGCCGGGTGCTGGTTACGGCACGGAAATTTCGTAATTTAGGAACTGTTTCCGGAGACAAACAAATCAGCGCGATTCGAGAAATCGAAGTTCTGCCTCGGTTGCTCCCTGCGGACCCACCCGAGATCTCCGAGACCTAATGCTTTTGCATTGATTTTCGCTCGGTACTCGGGAAAATTAGGTTAATTCGGCGCGGTGGAGCCGCTTTTTTTTATTGGAGCCTTTGTTTGTTTTAGACAAGAGGACGAGAGGACAGGCGGATCCCGATCGGTAGTATTATGGGGGTATAGCTCAGTTGGTAGAGCGTCTCGTTCGCAATGAGAAGGTCTGGGGTTCGAATCCCCATACCTCCATTTATCAAGATATGGCTTCAAAAATGCTTGATGGGCATTTGCAGTGCCGTAATTTTCGAATATGATGTCGGAAATGAAGCAAGTCCAAGGGCTCACCTTGCAGCAGGTGCTTTCGCCACAAATGCGGCAGAGCCTACAGATTTTACAGGCATCCCACATGGAATTAAAGGGGTTGGCCGCTACGGAAATGATGCTCAATCCCATTCTGGAAGAAGAGGTTCCCCAAGATTCAGGAGACTCTTTGCCCGACAAAGAATTATCCCGCTTGGAAGACGAATGGAACACCTATTACGTGCAATCTGCGGCTTCCCCGGATGCACAACAGCGGCATCAATTTTTGGTCGATTCGCTCACTGAAGTTAATACATTGCAACGACTTCTAAGTAAGCAGCTAGGTTGGCTGGAGATGAGTAAAGAAGACATGCCCATCGCTGCTTGGATTATCGGGAATATAGATGAAACTGGCTATTTGGAAGCCTCGGTAGAGGAGATCGCTCGTTTGGCTCACGTAGATGTTGCGCGTGTGGAAAATGTATTAGGTCAGATTCAGACTTTGGAACCACCGGGGGTTGCCGCTCGTAATCTACGGGAATGCCTTCTTCTTCAATTACAGCGCCAGAAAAAGGAGGATGGTTTGGAAAGCCAGATGATCAAATTTCACCTGGAAGCTTTGGGGCGTAGAAAGTTACCTGAAATTGCAAAAGCACTGCATGTTCCTTTGGTCGAGGTGAGCAAGGCAGCCGACCGAATTGCCCGCTTAAATCCCAAACCGGGGCTGTCGTTTACGGATGCTTCCGAACCTTCTGTCGCTGTAGATGTCGTAGTGGAAAAGGGCGAAGAAGGAGAATATCGAGTTGTCCTGAATAACAGTGAATTGCCACGATTACGAATCAATGCCGCTTATAAAGAGCTGCTTTCTCAGCCCGAAAATGATTTGGAGGTAAGGGATTATGTGCGAGAAAAAATTCGGAGCGGACGTTTTTTTATTCGCAGTATTCAACAACGGCAAGAAACCCTTTTGGCAGTCGCCCAACAAATTGTAAATCGACAGCAGGAGTTCTTCGAAAATGGACCAGGGAGTTTGCGCCCTATGACTATGGCCCAAATTGCAGAAGCAGTAGGACTACACGAAACCACCGTGAGCCGGGCGGTCTCAGGAAAATACATGGCTACTCCACAGGGAACCTTTGAAATGAAGTATTTTTTCACCTCCGGCTATCAGACAACGGAGGGGGAAGCCATCAGCAACGAAAGCGTCCGCAGTGCAATCTCGGAAATAGTGAGTAAGGAGAGTCCTTATAAGCCATGGAGTGATCAAGAAATGGCGACATTGTTGAAGGAAAAGGGACTTCCCATTGCAAGGCGCACGGTTACGAAATATCGTGAACAACTTTCCATCCTGCCCCGGCACTTACGAAAAAAATTGTAAATCCGCCCGTCCGGCGAAGACTTAGAGTGCTGACTCTAAGATTTTAAAAATGAGAGTATTGTCTTCCATTCCGGTGAGTTTTTCAGCGCCGGGCCCGCTACCCAGCGCTAGAACATCTTCGGCTACTCCCAATGCAGAGCTCGTTGGCCACGCAGAGGGCCCATCCGTTTTTCCGGGTCCGGTAGACCAGGTGAGGGAGGGGACACCCTGTGTGTTGGTACTGATCAGAGAGACTCCTTTGTCGCGTCTGAAAGGATATCCATTTAAGCGTAACCCGCCGATCGATTGTTTTGCTGTTACGATGATGAGAGCAGTATTGCCGGCGTATTGAAGGGCGGTTGCAACGGCTTTGTCGAGTTCCCCCATACAACGGAGTACTCGTTCTCCTTCATTGCGGTACGCTGCACTATCCATCAAACTAGTATCGACGATGAGGAGATAACCTTTGCGATTATATTGGAGAAGCTGGATGGCTTGGCGCACCATTTCTGCCAAAGTAGGCTGATTGGCCCCCGCTTGAATTTCGTCGGGGAAAGCCATCTCATCCAAGGCAAAGACACCCAAAATTTTTGGTCTATGCCAGAGCTGGATGTTATTCAATTCGGTGCGGTTACGGACGATATCGTATCCTTTTTGACGCATCTCCAAAAAGAGGTCTCGTCCGTCCTTGCGCCGCCCTCCATTCGAGTCAGCGGGAAAAAAATCTCCTCCGCCCCCACCCAAGAAAATATCGGCAATAGCCTGATCCGCAAGCTGTGCCGAAATGGATGACACATCCAATGAGGAGGATGTTTTTGCAAAAAATGCGGCGAGACCCGGCGATGCAAGAGAAGAATTGGTAATCAGCCCGACGCTTCTTCCCTGGTTGCGAGCGAGGTCTGCCAAGGAAGGTAAAGGAGCGCCCTTTCCATCCATTGCCAATGTCAAGCGGTTTACTTTCTGTCCCGTTGCCAATGCCGTTGCGGCGGAAGCATCATCAGGGACCGCGTAGTCATTTGCATATGTTGAAAGAACGGCCACATGGGGTAATGATTCCAGAGAAAGCCGATGGTCGGCTCCATCTTCATAAAGGCGAGAAGCGGTCAGAGTCCCCGGTGTCAGACCGTCCGCAATAAATAGGATGATTGCGAACGGCTTTTGAATGAACCAGTTAAAATAGTAAAGGACCACCCCTCCGCTGAGAAACAGGAGCAGACAGACCAGGGCCAAAATCCGATTTCGGAATTTATTGCTCATACAATTCATGGAGGTATTTTAAAATAAAGGAATTCTTCTGATGGTTGTGCGTTCACTGTAGTACCTGATTTTATAAATGCTTTAATTTTTTTTAGGGCGGCATAAAGCATTTGCCCTAGGTAAGCGGATGGGCTAATTTCACAGTTCTTGCCCTGTGGTGTAATGGTAACACAGCGCCCTTTGGAGGCGTTATTCATGGTTCGAGTCCATGCGGGGCAGCCAGGGGATGCGCTGTATAGGGGATGAAGTTGTATGGCTCTCGACCAAAAAGGGAACTTGGCTGAGAGGGCTGGACAGAAGTGAGAAAAGCAACGAAAATGTAGGTATGAAACTGACAGCCGCATTTAAGCAAGAAGGAGAATGGTGGGCTGCTTGGATCGAGGAAATTCCGGAAATTTCATAATACACGAATTTCATTATAAAGGCTATGTCGCGATCGATCGGCACAAGATTGGATGGCTCCCACACGGAAAATCTAGTTATCCAGTCGCAAATGGAGTCTCTTTCGACCTGCAGGTTTCTCAAGGAAACAGACGAAGTCCGCCGAATCTTGGTGGCTACTCGTAATCGTCACAAATTAAGAGAGTTTTCGGAGTTGTTGGGCCCAAACTTTGAGCTCTTTGGAATGGAGAGCGTCTCTGAGGTACCTCAGATAGAGGAGAGCGGAGATACGTTCAAATTGAATGCACTCGTGAAGGCCGAATTTACTTCCACTTTTTTTTCTCATTGGGTGTTAGCGGATGACTCCGGATTGGAAGTGGATGCTTTACAGGGAGCTCCGGGGATTTTATCTGCACGCTTCGCCGGTGAAAATGCCACTGATGCTGAAAATCGTACTTTGCTTTTAAAGCAGTTGGAGAAATTAGGGATCCGTGGTGAGCAGCGAACAGCGCGATTTCACTGTGTTCTTGCTTTAGCAAAAAATGGCAGAACAGTCCTGACTACATCAGGGATAGTTGAGGGTGTCATTATGGAAAGCGAAAGTGGGACGGAAGGATTCGGCTACGATTCCATTTTTCGTCCAGCAGGCTATTCCGAGACTTTTGCCGAGCTCTCGCCTGAAATCAAAAATAAAATCAGCCACCGGGGCCGGGCCCTCCGCGGGCTTCGTCCGTTTCTTTTAGAAGCAGCCGATTGAGAATTATGTCTTTTTTGTACTACAACTTCCAAAAATTTGTAGGTCAAAAGAGATTTCATTTGCAATTACAAGCTCCTAATAAGGAACGACGAAGTCCGCGGATAAGCATCGTTGATTTCTGAGTTTCGTCCGAATATCCTCAAAAAATCATGGTCTCGATAAAAAACAGTTGCCCTCGTCTGTCCAAGTTAGATGTCGAAGAGATGACAACGAAAGTTCTCGCAGGTGAACGCATTTCGTCACAAGAAGCTCGCATTCTTTACCAGCTCCCTATGAATACGTTGGGTACACTTGCCGATGCGAGGAAACGTTTGGCGCAAAAGAAAGCTCCTAATACGAGCGACTCTGACATCGTCACCTATATCGTTGATCGCAACATCAATTATACAAATATTTGCAATGTATATTGCAAATTTTGTGCATTTTATCGAACTGAAAGAGATCATGATTCCTATGTTCTCTCTGTTGAGGAAATCGACCGGAAACTGGATGAACTTTCTGAGATTGGAGGAGTGCAGGTTCTTTTGCAGGGGGGGCATCATCCGAAACTGAAGATGGATTATTATCTCGGTCTTCTTTCTCACATCCGAGAAAAATACCCCCATATCAATGTTCATGGGTTTAGCCCTCCGGAATTCGTTCATTTTGCAGAGGTATTTGGAGTTCCGGTAAAAGAGGTGATTTCACGCTTTCGAGAAGCCGGGTTGGGTTCGATTCCGGGTGGCGGCGGGGAAATTTTAGTGGACCGCGTGAGAAATCGCATCGCTCCGTTAAAATGTAATTCGGATCAATGGCTTGGTGTTATGCGCACTGCCCATGAGATGGGCTTACGTTCGAGTGCTACCATGATGTTCGGCCACGTGGAAACAGTGGAAGAGAGAATTCAACATTTGCAGCGTCTTCGTAATTTGCAGGACGAAACAAATGGTTTTACTGCTTTCATCTGTTGGACGTTCCAGGCGGAAAATACAAAACTTCGTGCTGAACCGGTTGGAGCTGCAGAGTATCTGCGTATGCAGGCACTCTCGCGTATCTTTCTCGATAATTTTGTGAACTTGCAGAGTTCTTGGGTCACCCAAGGTCCACGCATCGGCCAAATTTCTCTTAAATACGGTGCGAATGATTTCGGCAGCGTCATGATGGAGGAAAATGTTGTGAGTAGTGCAGGCACCACCTTCTGCCTTTCCAAAGAGGATATGGAACAACTGATTCGCGCTGCGGGTTATGAGCCACGACGTCGGAACACGTGGTACGGCTTGCTAAATTAGCGATTTATCCCGGATGTCCGTTTCCATCCAATCCGCACGTCTTTTATTCGCGGCCAGCGAACAAAATGCCAACATTCTTTATGCTACCGGATTTTTCGCTCCGGATCCCTTTGTTTATCTTTTTTATGGCGGCAAAAGCCATGTGATTTTAAGCGATCTGGAAGTGGACCGCGGACGACGTGATGCGCACGTCGATGTAATCATTCCATACAGCGAACTTGCCGCTGAGGCAGGCAAAAACGCGCAGCGTAAGGGTCATGATCAGCCGAGTGAAGTAAACGTATTAGCATTTTACTTGAAAAAACAGGGCATTTCTCACGTGGAGGTGCCGGCTGATTTTCCGCTCTCCATTGCTGAGACACTACGGAAAGTGCGCATTTCCGTGCGATGGGTACCCGATCCATTTTGGCCGGAGCGTGAAACAAAGACCCCCGAAGAAATCCAGCATTTACGGTATGCTTTGGACATGACTCAGACGGCCATGGAACGAGCCTTCGAAGTCTTGCGTGCCACTAGAATTGGGAAAGATGGCGTTCTTCGGTGGGGCAATACCCTGTTGACTTCGGAGAAATTACGGACTGAAATTGAAATGTGCATTGTGAGCCATGGTGGTCTGGCATCTCACACTATCGTTGCCGGTGGACAGCAGGCGATTGATCCACACGAAACGGGGAGCGGACCTTTGTTTGCCCATCAGCTGATCATACTGGATATTTTTCCTCGCCATGTGAAATCCGGATACTTTGGAGATTTGACTCGTACCGTGGTGCGAGGCCGTGCAACAGATGCTCAACGGCACCTTTGGGAAATTTGTTTGGAAGGTCAAAAGCGAGCGTTTGCTAAAATCCGGCCCCGAGCGAGCGGCAAAACCATTCAGAAGGACCTGAAATCCTTTTTTGCACAAAATGGATATCCTACTGAACGGCGTGCTGACAGGTGGAGCGGATTTTTCCACGGAGCCGGCCACGGGTTGGGTCTCGAAATTCACGAGTACCCACGTTTTGCCGCGACTCGATTTCGACCCAATCACGTTCTTACCCTGGAGCCGGGTATTTATGTCCCGGGGCTTGGAGGAGTCCGGCACGAAGATGTCCTTCAAGTGACAGCCGCCGGAAGCCGATTTCTCAGTTCTTTGCCCAAGCCACTAGAACTCTAATTTCTTGAAACAAAAATATAGCGAAACACCTATAAAATGATCACACCTTTGTCGCTCTTTTTGCCTTGCTTGGCTTCCTCCAAGTCTCGCCCCTTTGATGTCACGTCTTTGTCGAACCTATTGAACAAAATAGTGTAAAAATTGTCTCGCAACTATAGCTTGGAACCCCCACTTAAAATGAATCATTTTGTAACCCCATGAATTCGCACTCGTTATTATTATATGGATTTTTGATTGGCATCCCCTTGATCCTTGGGGTCTATGCCCAAATAAAAGTTTCCGGCGCATTTTCGCGCTGGAAGCAAGTACCGGTTGCATCAGGGATGACGGGAGCTGATGTGGCTCGACAGATCCTGAACGCCGCAGGAATCCACGATGTGGAGGTTGCGTCTATCGATACTATGTTAGGTGATCATTATGACCCTTCGTCCAAAAAACTGTGTCTTTCTCCTGATGTTTACAATGGCGCTTCGGTTGCCGCTGTGGGAATTGCGGCACATGAGACCGGCCATGCCATCCAGGATGCGAGCGCTTATGCTCCTCTTCATTTTCGCATGGCGATTGTTCCCATCACTCAATATGCCTCGCAACTGTTGCCTTTCGTGATTTTGGGTGGATTATTTTTTCACTTAACAGGGCTCATTACTCTTGGTGCTATTTGCTACTTGATTCTGACGATCTTCCAACTCGTCACATTGCCTGTCGAGTTCGACGCTTCCAAACGAGCCAAAGTCATTCTCCAAAAGATGGGGATTGTAGGGACTCGTGAGGAAATAGACGGGGTCAATGATGTTCTTGACTCGGCGGCAATGACTTATGTGGCGGCATTCGTCGCCTCATTGGGTAACCTGATTTATCTTCTACTACTGCGACGCTCATCCGAGGAGTGAGAAAGAGTGTCCTATTCTTTTATTAAACCCTGTGTGCTCACCATTGGGGGGTCTGATTGTAGCTGTGGTGCCGGTATTCAGGCTGATTTGAAGACCATTAGCTCTCAAGGAGGCTATGGACTTACCGCCCTTACCTGTGTTGTAGCAGAAATACCTGATAAAGTGTTGGAAATTAAACCCTTGCATCCGCAGCTCATCGCCGGTCAAATTGAGCTTTTATTTGAAGCCTATCCCATAAAAGCAATAAAGACCGGGCTTCTCTACTCTTCGACGATAGTGCGGTCAGTTGCCGAAACTTTGAGCCGTCTGACTGCATCTCATAAGGTTCCTCTAGTTGTTGATCCGGTGATGAGAGCTTCTGCAGGTACCTCCCTCATAGATTCACCGCTAACCTTTGCGTATCAGAAGTACCTAATTCCTTTGACAACCGTAATGACCCCTAATTTGGATGAATTGTCAATCTTTGCGAACCAAACGATTGCCACGTATGCGGACATGAGACGAGCAGGTCGTGAACTTGCGAAAAAGTGGGGGATAGCTCTGCTTTTGAAAGGGGGGCATCTGCGCGGCAATGTAGCTCGTGATCTGCTCGTCACTCCGTCGGAAAGCGAATGGGAATATGCATCGCCTTTTCAATCCGAGGCTTCACTGCATGGTACGGGCTGTACGTTTTCCGCTGCAATTGCCACTCACTTGGCCTTGGGCAGTCCCTTGGAGCAGGCCATAGGAATTGCCAAGGACTTCATGGATCTTGTAATTAGTTCACATCTCAATTGGGACCGAACAAAAGCTCTGGAACACTTTCCCAATCAATAACGTCGACTTTTTCGGGCTCTTTTAGAAGCCGTATGTCCAGCGACGAGGATTCAGTGGCATTTTGCAGTGGTTTTATTTCACTGCTCTCTTGGCTCTCCACTTTTTCGGCACCACTTCAAATAGCCAATACGGCCAACACTACTGCAACGACAAGCTGACGCGCGACAGTTAAAAATACGCATCAGCGACAATTATAAATCCCCATGGAAAGAAGGGGATCGTGCAGTAGGTCGGATTGCGAGCTACTGCAGGAATGATCAGTGCGCAACAACACAAGAAGCTGATGAAAGAGTACGAGAAGAGCGGAAGAATTGGACAAAGCGCGTGGAAATCCGGAGTAGATCGAAGGACGGCGGCAAAATACATTGGCGGAGCCCCTGGTCCGCTGGAACCAAAAACAGGCAGGAAATGGCGCACACATGAAGATGTTTTTTTGGGAGTATGGCCGGAAGTGGAAAAACGGCTGAAAAGAGAGCCACGATTGAGCGCCAAAACACTGTGGGAAGAACTGATGCGCGAACATGGGGAGAAGTTCCAAGCGGGACAACGGCGTAGCTTCGAGCGGCGAGTAAGAGCATGGAAAAATCAGCACGGAATGGAGCCGGAAATATTTTTCGCCCAGGAGCACCGAGCAGGAGAGCGATTACAAATTGACTGGGTGGACTGTAAGCGGCTGGAAGTGAACATAGGTGGGGAAGCCTTTTCCCATAAACTGGTACACGTAGTATTACCGTATTCGAACTGGGAATGGGCACGAGTGTGCCGTAGCGAATCATTCTTATCACTGAAGATCGGGTTACAAAGCGCAGTGTGGGAACTTGGAGGAGTGCCGATGATCTGCCAAAGCGACAACAGCTCGACGGCCACCCATGAACTGGGAAGAAAAATAAAAAAAGGCCGAGAATACAACGCGAGATACCTTTCCGTACTGGCCTACTATGGAATGAAGCCGGCTTTAATCGGCATAGGAGAAGCCCATCAAAACGGAGATGTCGAAAGTGCGCACAACCATCTTCTCAACGAGATTGACCAAACATTCATGCTGCATGGAAGCCGTCAATTTACCAGCGTGGAAGAGTATGAAAACTTCCTCGGGGAGATCCTGCGCAGACGTAATGGAAAACGTGGCCTCCGACTCGAACAAGAGCGTGCGCAGCTCCGGAGCCTGCCTGCGAGGCGGTTACCCGAATACGAAGAAGTGGAGGTACAAGTAAGTCGAGAAGCCCTCGTGCGAGTAGGCAAACAAGGATATTCAGTGCCGGCGCGGTGGAGCGGACGCAGACTGCGAGCCCGCATTAGCGAGACAAAAATCATATTTTACGACGGGATGCAACCAGTTGAAGAAGTTGAACGTCATCGAGGCGACCAGGGCGTTTACGTCAACTGGCGACACGTACTCCCCCAACTTCTGCGCAAACCAGGAGCCTTTGCGCGATGGAGACATCGTCAACAGATGTTTCCCTCACGAATGTGGCGGGAACTTTACGATGAACTGCTTACCCGTCAAACCCAAGGACAAGCCGAAAGAGAGTATCTGGGTTTGCTTGCCCTGGCCTTAGAGCATGGACTGGAGAAGATTCATGGGATGATCGAACACATTGGTATCACCAATGCAGGATTAGACGTAATACTCCGAGAATTAGACATAGTAAGCAAAATAGTCGTAGTGGATTTTCGACCCGACCTGAGCTGTTACGACACCATGATTGAGGAAGCAGGACAAGAACAGCAGGAGGCAACATACCATGGTTGAACGTGACGCCACCAAGCTGCTACTTTCCGGCTTTAAACTGACGGCCATGGCTCGGGAATTCGATCACATCGAAGAGCGCTCCCAGGCCGAAGGATGGAGCTTCCGGCATACCCTACGCGAACTTTTGGAAACTGAAGCCGCCGAGCGTGGGCAACGCCGACTCGTACGTTTGCTCAAAGACTCCGGGCTACCAGAAGGAAAAACACTGACTGCACTCGATGAAAGCGCTCTGAGCGCAGCCTTGCGTCGGCAGCTAGCCGAGCTCTGTGAAGGTCACTTCACCGAGCGGGCCGTCAACGTGCTAGCCTTCGGACTGCCCGGCCGAGGTAAAACCCACTTTCTGAGCGCGGTAGGCTATGAATTGATCCAACGTCACAGAAAGCGCGTGCTCTTTATTCCCAGCTACAGACTCATCCAGCGGCTTCTGGAAGCCAAACGAGATCTCAAACTGGAAACATTGCTCAAAAAACTCGACCATTACGAAGTCATCATCCTCGACGATCTGGGCTACGTGCAGCAAACGCGCGAAGAAATGGAAGTGCTCTTCACCTTCTTTGCCGAACGCTACGAACGTCGTAGCGTGATGATCAGCTCCAACCTGGTCTTCAGTCAATGGGAACGCATTTTCCAGGACCCAATGACAGCCATGGCCGCCGTAGACCGACTGGTCCATCATAGCGTCATTTTGGAATTTGGTGGCGAGAGTCAACGTACGCCAAAAAAACAAAAGAAAGAAAAACCAACTCTCTGAGACTTCCCCTTGGCGGTGCCAGCCGATGGATCTGGCGTTCGGGCTTTGCGGCTACGCCGCAATCGCTCCTGCGGAGCGAACGCCCTCTCTTTGATCCATCGGCATCACGGGACGTCTCACACAATCAATAACACAAAAAACCTTGCACCATCACCCTCAGAAATGGGGAATTATAACTGTCGCTAAATGGGGATTTGTAATTGTCGCTGGACAACAAGCTGCACAATGACTACGGACTCATTAAATTTCCCCTATATGCCACCTGGAAAAGCTCATGAAGCAAACCGAAGAACAGCCTCCGAGAGCCGGATGCGGGAAATCCGCACGTCCGGTTCGATGAGGGGGAACTGCCAGGCGGTCATTGGCTCCAAGCCTTTCAATCCGTCGTCAGTTCCCTACTCTACAATCACAAGCTTAGCTAGACGGATACTATCAGCGTATAGAATCCTGATTCACCGTTGATTGTTTTTCCGAAAATAGGATCGACAGATTGTGTAAATTAAATACTTCGCTACAGTGGCCGCAGGTATGGTCACGGTAACAGATATTCGATATGATGTGATACTCGTGACTCTTGACATTTCTAAAAATGATCTGTTTTGAAAGTCTAGCTTCCGGATTTAGTGTCATGTATCGACCAATCGGCTTGCGAGTCCGTAATAAATCGTGGAATACGTCGTTGGCGATACTGTTTTTAAGTACCTTAATAATTCCATCAAGAACAGTCATATTTCGAACTGTAAACTGAATCGAGCGAGTATATGTTCGACTGTTATTCGTTTCCGAAAGGATAGAAAATACGAACCGCCCGTTTGATATCCAATCGATAAAATCAGTGCTAAAATCGAAAGATGTGATGGTTCCAATTATGTCGTTAAAAGTATCAGAGTGCATAGTAAAAATATTGTGCCGTATGTTATATTGGCGAATAAAATAGTTCGTAGGTAAAATAATTCGTAGTATTAAATGTGATGGTTTAAATAATATTATAATGAAAATTAAAGTATGATAGCTACCTTAAAAAGGAAAGGATATGTTCATTTTAATTTGTTGTGTGATTATCCGTATGTTTCATAAGCTGAAGGCTTAATTTGAGTCACTGAAGAATGATAAATTATACCATCTATTTAAGATAACCAGACTGATGTTCTTCGCTCCTACTTCTTAAAAACAGGCCAATTATCCATAAGAGATGGTATTACAGAGCAAGTGATCGGAGGATTACGATGCTACGTAGCGGAAATTTAATACCATCTATTTAAGATAACCAGACTGATGTTCTTTGCTCCTATTTCTTAAAAACAGGCTAATTATCCATAAGAGATGGTATAAGATCATGAACCAACCATCGCTAACCAGGATTTATCTTAATATCCGAGTAGCCGGTGTTTTCGACCTGGTGGCATATTGAGCTCTATAGCGTCTGTATAGCCTGGGCGGTAGACCGATGCCTCTTGCCCGACATATGCCCGGCTTGCTTAGTGCGGACCGCATATCGTGATCAGGACTTGTCGAGTACGGTGCCAGAGGGTGGACAGTGGCCGGCTTGAGAATATTTTTAAAGACCGGGCCGACGACGGAAGCGGCGGTTTGCGGCTCCTGATACAATAATCCAGTGGAGTGAAATGCTGGATAAGAATGGGAGTCGGCTAATATGGCGGGTTTGGGAGGCAATGCGATTATGCCCGGAGATTCCGGGTTGAATGACGAGGCAATCGGCGCCGGTAGTATCGGCAGACTTTCCGAACCAATCAAGTGGCGGCTAGATGGCTCCCGTTTTTTGTTTAGCGGGCTTTTAATGAAGGTGGAGCCAGAGAGATGATAAATCGGTAGCGGGTTCATCGGGATAGTTTGATTGATAGAATGTTTGCCAAGAGTTTGCGGCAGTAGGCAGAAGCCCATGAAGTGTTGCCATTCAATGAAGCATCTTTGACGCCATTTAAAATAATACACAAAAGCTTGTACGTCAAATGGGTGTATTTTTTTAGCTGCGTCAGCCCAATTAGAAAAATAGAAAACCTGTTGAGTTGCTAGAGGATTGTACCTACTGCGCTTGAAATATGAACCTGTTGAGCTTTACTTTGTTTAGACGCTTACTGACGATTTATGTAATCTAATGTTGTGATAGTCTTAGAGTCTGTCCAAAGCTCTATTTACTCGCACAACCTGGTGTGGAACGGGAGCAAAATATTAGTGGACGCTCGAATAAAGAATGGCGGCCTTATTAAAAGATAGTAAGTAAAAAATTACTTTACTAAATGCCTCGCAAGCCAGTTAGCAACAATTCTGCATTAGTCTGTGTCGCTTTGATATTTTTCACCAAAGTTTCCATGGCTTCCGCGGCCGGGATCGCTGCAAGTTGTCTTCGGAGGAGGGTCACGCGCTGGTATTCATCCGGATGAAAGAGGAGTTCTTCTTTACGGGTACCGGATTTAATAATGTGGATGGCTGGGAATATCCGTCGCTCGGCAATGGTTCGATCCAAGTGGATTTCCATATTGCCGGTGCCTTTGAATTCTTGGAAGATCAGGTCATCCATTTGACTTTGGGTTTCGACCAATGCAGTCGCAAGGATCGTTAGGCTGCCGCCTTCTTCAAGGTTCCTGGCTGTTCCAAAGAATTTACGGGGACGAGTTAGGGCTTTGGAATCGACTCCTCCGCTCATCGTCCTTCCTTTAGAAGGTTGTAGGGCATTGTAACCACGCGCCATTCGTGTGATGCTATCCAAGAGGATGACGACATTTTTTCCTAGTTCGACGAGGCGTTTTGAGCGTTCGAAAACCAATTCACAAACTTGGATGTGACGCGAAATGGGCTCATCAAAAGTCGAGCTAATGATTTCCGCAGAGATTTCGCGGCGAAGATCAGTCACTTCCTCAGGCCGCTCATTGACTAACAGAAGCATGAGATGGATATCGGGATGATTGTCGCGAATCCCTTTGGCGATATCTCTTAGGAGTATGGTTTTGCCGGATCTGGGTGGGGCCACAATCAGACCCCGTTGTCCCATGCCTAATGGAGCAATAATATCCACGGCACGGGCGGCGTGAGTCGGCTTAATTTTGCTTTCCAATATGATGCGGCGTTGCGGATGTAAGGGCGTGAGCTTTTCAAAGTCCTTTGTCTCGGTCCACTCTGGAGCGGCGATGCCCTCAATCGCTGATATATTGTCGAGAAGAAGTTCTCTCTCTTTTTCGTTAAGGATTCGTATATTTCCGGCTATTTTTAGCCCTGGCTTGAGTTGGTATTTGCGAATGAGAAAGACAGGGACCTGGACATCTTCGGAACCGGGTTTGAAATTGAATATAAAAGAGCGCAAAAGTCCTTGTTCACCACTAAGTTCTAGAATTCCCTCAACGGTGACATGCTTTCCTGCTACGAGATGGTGCCGGACCAAATCCAGGATTAAGTGGCGTCGCGAAGCTCCGGATCGCAAAGCGATCCCGCTTTCATGGATCATGCAGGTTAATTCTTGTAATGTTTTCCCCTGGAGCGAGTTTAATGAGAGATAACGCGAATCTTGCTGAGCGGAATGCGTTTGAAAAGAGTCTTTATCCATGGCGCTCAGTGAGATCAGATTAAAGGGAACTGTCGCTTAAAACAAAGTGAATGGCAACCTGTCACAGCGAATCTCTGAGGCGACAAACAGTACCGTGATTCTTAGAACCGGTTTTCGCAATCGTCAAATTGACCTTGTTTCGGCAAGGCTACCTATCCACCCTCGGGCCGGCGGGATTCGAACCCACGACCTCTTGAACCCCATTCAAGCGCACTACCAAGCTGTGCTACGGCCCGAAAACCGCTAAAGTTGTCAGATAGCAAAATGATTTCAAGAAAGATTTGTGCGAGAAAACTCATAAACATGATGATTTCTCCTCTTACTTGTTTTACCGTTTTCGCATGATGCAAAAACGGGTTGGGGTAGTGGGCGCCAACGGGTATTCCGGACGAGAATTGTGCGGCTTATTAGCAAGGCATCCCCATGCGCATCTTGTGACATTGGCTTCGCGGCAATATGCAGGGAGGACAGTAGCCGAAGTTCTTCCTCGGCTTGCCAAAAGTAGTGGAGTTGAGAATCTGAACTTTGCGATGCCTTCCGTATCAGCCCTGTTAGATTCGGAAGTGGAAATCGCATTTTTGGCTTTACCACATGGGCTGGCCGCTGAGTTTGCTTTGCCACTGCTTGAAGCTGGAATTAAGGTGATTGATTTGAGTGCGGACTTTCGTTTAAAAAGTGTCGACACATATCAAAAATTCTATGGAAAGGAGCATCCGACTCCACATCTTCTTTCGGAAGCGGTGTATGGCTTGCCGGAATTCAAGTGGAATCGCGAGCGTCTCCGCGCAGCTCGCTTAGTAGCGTGTCCTGGCTGCTATCCCACCAGTATCTTGTTACCTCTCATTCCGTTATTTTTAAGCGGCGGTTTGCAGCCAAAGGATCTTTGTATAGCCAGTGCAAGTGGTATCAGCGGTGCTGGACGCCGCCCGGAAATTTCTCTGCTTTTTGGAGAATGTGATGAAAGTTTCCGGGCATACGGTATGCCTCAACATCGACATGTTTCTGAAATCGAAGAACAGCTCTCTTATGCTGCTCAGCAGGAGATCTCCGTGTCGTTTGTGCCTCATCTGATCCCAGTCCGCCGAGGGATTCACACGACCATTTTTGCAGTACCTCAAGAGGGTATGGACGTGATTCAGGTACGGCAAATCTGGGGAGAGACTTATGCGGAGAGTCCTTTTGTCCGCATAAATGATGCTTTGCCTGATATTAAGAATGTTAGTATGACAAACTTTTGTGATTTAGCTACTTGTTCGGATTTGCGAAACGGAAAGCTCTTAATTTTTAGCGCTATTGACAATTTGCTCAAAGGGGCTGCGGGTCAAGCCATTCAATGTTTCAATTTGATGAATGGATTTATTGAAACAGAGGGGCTTCTCTCGTGAGCCGTTTAAAAAAAGTACAGGGTGGGATCTGTACGCCGCATGATTTTGTAGCTGGTGGCATCCACTGTGGTATCAAGGAGTCAAATCGCAACCGCGATGATCTGGCGATCGTCTATTCGCAGCGTAACTCCGTGGCAGCAGCTACATTTACGACCAATCAGGTGAAGGCTGCGCCTGTAAAAATTTCAATGAAGCACATAGGCTCACGAAACATTCGAGCGGTAGTGCTTAATAGTGGAAATGCCAATGCTTGTACGGGAAAACAAGGATTTGACGATGCGCTTAGCATGGCAAAAACCGCGGCTGAAGCATTAAACGTACAGACTAAGCAGGTTCTGGTATGTTCCACCGGCCGGATTGGCGTACCCATGCCGATGGAAAAAATCACGCCCAAGCTTTGGAACTTGGCGAATGCCTTGACACGTCAGGGAGCGGAGGCTGCCGCACGGGCAATTATGACCAGTGACACGTATGCCAAAGAGGCGGCACGAGAACTCTTCATCAATGGGGTGCGGGTCCGCTTGGGTGGAATGGCCAAAGGGGCTGGAATGATTGATCCGAAAATGGCGACGATGCTCTGTGTCATTACAACAGATGCCACAGTTTCTTCATCTGTTCTTCGTCAGGCTTTGGGTGAAGCTGTGGCGCATTCATTTAATCGTATTACAATAGATGGTGATATGAGTACAAACGATACTGTTATCGTTTTGGCTAACGGCGCTTCCCAGTGTGCTCCGATTCGGGGAGGGAGTGCGGAATATGCCATGTTTCTCGAAGCTTTGCACTCACTGTGTCTGGAGCTTGCGCGGCTGATCGTATTGGATGGTGAGGGAGTGAGCAAGTTCGTAGAAGTTGAAGTGCGTGGAGCTGTTAACAATGTTGAGGCTTGTTATGCCGCCGAGGCTGTTGCTAATTCGGTTTTACTAAAGTGTGCTTGGGCTGGAAATGATCCGAATTGGGGGAGGATTATGGGCGCTCTTGGCTATTCCGGAGCTAAAATTGAAGAAGACCGGGTTGATATCTTTCTTGACCAACTTCCAATGGTGGTTTGTGGTGTGGCTGGCCCAGCTTCGGTTGCTAGTTTGCGAAAAGCCGTAGCTGGAAAGGAATTTCGGATAGGAATCGATTTGCACTTGGGCCAAGGACATTATGCTGTTCTTACCACAGACCTAACCGAAGAATATGTACGATTAAATCTTGGAGAATAAAACAATGGCTCCTAATCTCACACCAAACCTCCGTGCTGAAAGCTTAATTGAAGCCCTGCCTTATATTCAGCGATTCCGCGGACATACTTTCGTGATTAAATACGGAGGGAGTGCGATAGAAGATGAAGGTCAGGTAGGAAATTTCCTGCGAGATGTGGTTTTTTTAGAAGCCGTAGGCATCAATCCGGTCTTGGTTCATGGCGGCGGCAAAGCAATTAGCACGGCCATGCGAAAAGCAGGATTAAAACCGCACTTTGTAAATGGATTGCGAGTGACAGACGAAAAATCGATGACCATTGTCCAAGAGACTTTGGATCGAGAAATCAACCCACAGATTGTTGCGACCATTGAAAGCTTTGGCGGCAAGCCAATTGGATTTTCCGGAAAAAATGTGTTCCAAGCAACGCGCATCCTTCCAATATCCGGTCCAGGGGGAGCCAGACAAGATATCGGGCTTGTGGGTGACGTCGTCAATGTCCGAACAGAGGAGATTCAAAAAGCCCTCAAAGCGGAAATAGTTCCTGTGATTTCTCCGATCGGGGCGTCAGAGGAGGGAACTGTATTGAACATTAATGCGGATGTTGCCGCATCAGCTTTAGCAGGTGCACTGAAGGCATCCAAGTTGATTTTCGTAAGTGATGTTCCAGGTATCATGCACGATCCGAGTTTGCCAGAATCCCTGATTCCATCCATTGGGAGCGACAAAATTGAGGTATTAATCCAAGAAGAAATTATTTTGCGAGGCATGATCCCAAAAGTGCGCAGTGCAGCACAGGCCTTGAAAAACGGAGTTGCTAAGACCCATCTGATTTCTGGACAGCATTGTTTGCTTTTGGAAATATTTAGCAACGCCGGAATCGGTACGGAGATTCTTCCCTAAGTGCTGGATCGTCAGCAAAAAATGATTACGCCTTTGCCGCCCTTTTGACTCGCTCAGCCCGCAAGGGTGCGACTTGGCGGGAGCCAAGCGCATCAATTCCATGATCATTTTATGGGACTTTCGCTATACCAGTTCGCTATACCAGTGCTAAGAGCACTTTATTGAGGTTCTTGACCACAGGTGCGGTTCTGCCCAGAATCTCCTGCTTCTACAGATTTTATGCGCATATTGACTGGAATTCAGCCTTCGGGCGTCCTGCACTGGGGAAACTATTTTGGCATGATGCAGCCGGCTATTGACTTACAAGATGAAGGAGAGGCGTTTTATTTAATTGTGGATTATCATGCACTTACGAGCGTGAGAGACCCTGCTGCCTTGCGGGAATATGTAAAGGGAGCGGCGCTGGATTTTCTGGCTTGCGGATTGGACTCCTCGAAAACTTGTTTCTTTCTGCAGTCAGCAGTTCCGGCAGTGACTGAATTGGCTTGGATTCTTGGTACCGTGACTCCCATGGGATTGTTAGAGCGCTGCCACGCTTACAAGGACAAAGTTGCCCATAATCTGCCGGCAACGCAGGGATTATTTTCGTATCCTGTTTTGATGGCCGCGGACATACTTCTCTACGAGACGGATTTGGTGCCGGTGGGCAAAGACCAGATGCAACACATAGAAGTGGCTCGTGATATTGCGACAAAGTTTAACGAAAAATATGGAGCAGTATTTAAACTGCCTCAAGCAAGTATTCGTGAAACAACGGCGACCGTGCCGGGCCTAGACGGCGCAAAGATGAGCAAGAGTTACGGCAATACGGTTGAAATTTTTCTAACGGAAAAAGAGCTCTATAAAAAAATCATGAGTATTCGAACAGATTCCACCCCAGTGGACCGTCCCAAACCTACTGAGGATTCTACTATTCTGGTGCTGTACAAATTATTTGCTAGTTCCGCGGACTATCAACAGATGGAAGAGGACTATCGGAGCGGTGGTGTGGGATACGGAGAATTCAAGAAACGGTTATTTGAAGCGGCATGGTTATTTTTCAAACCCATGCATGTTTGTAGAGAGGAGCTGCTAGCAGATCCCACGAGGGTGAATCAAATTCTTAGCGAAGGTGCGGCTCGCGCTCATGCGGTTGCTCAGCCCGTTCTGGAGCGCGTGCGTTCATCTGTAGGTTTAAGATAACACCCGTCAACTTTCTCTTAGGATGAAGTTGCGTTCAAGGGGCTGAAGCCGAGTTTTTATACCAAATAATGCCGTGCTTTCGTAGATTGAGGATGAATGCACGGAGATTGGCGGCGGTTTCTTCATTGTTGAGAAGAAGAGAGAGCGTCCCTTGCCCCTGTTTAGACCTCTGTAACAGAGAACGAACATCAGCTGCAGTTTTACGAATTTCGTCGGCGGCGGCTTGTGCGGAGGTAAAGGTTTTTTTGCCCTCGCCAAGAGTTGAGCCAGCCGAGGTGAGGACTCCATCCATTCGTTTTGAGGCCTGTTTAAAATTTTCAGTGCTACTTTTTAGATTTGCCAAAGCGACCGAGAAATTTTTGAGGTTATCCGGGCGAAGAAGATCGGTATGTATTTTTTTTGCGACGAGGTCCACATCTCGGACGGCTGTATCCAGATGAGTCATCAAGTCGGATGCCTGTTCGGCAACACGATTCACAGTCGCAATGATATCGGCGATTGCGGTTTCACGTTCTCCTTGTATGGTACTGCCTGGAAGAATTGGGGGGGCTTTGGTGATGTCTTTTCCGACTACAATATCCACAAATCGATCGCCTAAAAGGCCGGAACTCCCAATGGTAAAGCGGGCACCTTTCGGTATTTTTACGTGATTGTAAATCATTAGGGGGACTGTAACGCCCTGCATGTCCGATAAAATCATGGGAGACCCGCCTACTCGGCCAATGCGGGCACCGCTGAGCAAAACATCGGCGCCTTTTTTAAGTCCGCTCGCGTTCGAATACTTGATATTCAGATTGTAATAATGCCGTACTCCCTCCCCGAAGCGGCCAAAGTAAACGATGAGGATGGCTGCTGCAGCCAAGCCGATTAGCATGAAGAGACCTACTTTTGTTTGAATTGTTCTTTCATTCAATGTCATGTTGACTCCTATTCGACATCATTGTTTTCATCGGAACGTCCTTCGATAAAGTTACGGACCACAGGGTCAGCGGAAGAAGCTAATTCTTGAAGGGACCCCCAAAAATGAATTCTGCCACGGTTAAGTAATGCGACACGGTCGCCGACATGATTGGCGTTGACCATATCATGGGTGACTACGACTGAGGTGACTTGAAGTTGCTTTTGCAAGCGCCGGATGAGTCTATTGATACTGTCCGAGACAATGGGATCTAAACCGGCTGTCGGTTCATCATATAAAATGACAGAGGGTGGAGAGATGATTGCTCGGGCAAGGGCCACGCGTTTTCGCATACCCCCGCTTAAATTCACAGGCATTTTGGTCTCATGTCCACTCATATTTACCATGGACAACGACTCATACACCTTGTCCCGGATCTCTTGTTCATTTCGATTCCCATGTTCCCGCAGGGGAAATGCGACATTATCAAAAACGTTGAGAGAATCAAAGAGGGCGCCATCTTGAAAAAGCATCCCAATTTTCCGGCGGACAGGTTCGAGCTGCCGCTCATTGAGTTGAGCAATATCTTGGCCCTCAAAAAGAATTTTCCCATGGACGGGCTTCATGAGGCCAATCAAGTGGCGAAGGAAGACACTTTTTCCGCCGCCACTTTTGCCCAGCAGAACAAGGGTTTCTCCGGCATAGATCGAAAGATCGATTCCACGCAAAATCTCCTGCGGGCCGATTTTTTGAGTTAAATTTTGGACTTCTATCAAAGGAGGGCTCGTCATTGTCTGCGGACTTTGTCCGGTTCTTTTAGGAACTTATAGTTGAAAAAAGGCTTCATTCGCAACGGACTTCGTCCGGTTCTTTTAGAAACCGTTGAATAAAAATAGGCGCTTTTGCAAATCCCGGCTTCAAAAAGAATCTGGCGCAGCCAGTGGCTTCTAGAAGAAACCAGAGTAGCTGGCGGCTATTGTCCCGCTGGAAAAATCATATTCAATCCCATGGTAAGAAAAAAGTTAGCAATTAGAATGGAGAGGGAACTGATGACGACTGCTTCCGTAGTAGCTTGGCCGACACCAACCGCTCCATCCTTGGCATTCAGACCCTCTCGGCAGCTAATAAAAACAATAATGACACCAAAAATCAGCCCCTTGCTCATTGCCATAAAAATATCACTCCCATGGGTAAACCGGTACATATTTGCTATATAATAGACACCTGAAACGCCGAGGACGCGGACTGCCATATAATAGCCGGCTGAAATTCCAATGAAAATGCACTCGGCAATTAACAATGGTACGGAGATGAGCATGGCTATGGTCCGTGGGACTACCAGATAATCGACGGGATGGACCGCTAGCGCCCGGAGGGCGTCAATCTGTTGGGTCACTTTCATGGTGCCCAGTTCCGCGCTCATTGCAGCCCCTACACGACCTGCCACCATCAGCCCGACGAGGACGGGGCCCAACTCTCGGCACATGGAGACGGAAACAACCGGTCCAACGGCGGATTCCATGTTTAAACTAGTGAATTGGAAGAAAGTCTGCGCAGTGAAGACCGCTCCCGTAAAGGCTCCTGTCACCAGTACTACCAACTGAGAACCAAAGCCGATCTCACAAATCTGCCGGATGACCAGCTTGGGCCGGATCCGCCCCGCGCAAATTGCCAAGAGGGTTTCATATGCTAAGAGAGCAGTGTCTCCAAGGTAGCTGATGAAATTGAGGAGCACCCTTCCCAGAAATGTAGCGAGAGACATCATGGAGAATATCTTAAAAATAAAGACAAATGCACAGGGAGTATTTTTATCTGACGTTACGCACTTTTAGGAGCCGTGGGAGCAAAAAAACCCATTTTGACCAACAAGGTTTCCCTTTTTTGCGTAACATCAGTTAAATAAGCGTATGTGTTGCGAGTTGAAATTTAGAAGCCGTTGAATGAAAATAGGCGTTTTTGCAACTTTCAGCTTCAAAAAGAAGCTGGTGTAGTCAGCGGCTTCTAAAAGAAACCAGCGAAGCTGGAAAAATAGCTTTTATCTCTCGGGCTTCGCTTTGATTATCTGCAGAGCGCGATTGTCTGATGCCTAAGAATACAGCCCTTAAAAAAATTCTTCTAATCGGTTCTGGTCCCATCGTGATTGGACAGGGATGCGAATTTGACTATTCCGGTGTTCAAGCTTGTAAGGCTTTGGCGGAAGAGGGGTATGAGGTGGTTCTGGTGAATTCTAACCCAGCCACTATTATGACTGACCCCGAATTCGCATTGCGAACCTATATCGAGCCGATCACTCCCAGAGTGGTGGCGAAGATTATTGAACGTGAACGGGTTGATGCGGTTCTTCCTACCGTCGGCGGACAAACCGCGTTGAACACCGCTATGATGCTGGTGAGGGACGGCACACTGGATCGCTTTGGGGTCCATCTGATCGGTGCGAATGCTTCCGCCATTCAACGAGGCGAAGACCGCCAAATTTTTAAAGAGACCATGCTCTCGATTGGTCTGGATGTGCCGCTTTCCGGTACCGCTCACACCCTGGAAGAGGCGGATACCGTAGCTCAACGAATCGGAAAATTTCCACTCATTATCCGGCCGGCCTTTACCCTCGGAGGTGCTGGTGGAGGCATTGCCTACAACCGCTCGCAGTTCGAAGAAATCGTTCGGGGAGGGTTGTCCCTCTCGCCGGTTTCCGAGGTGCTGATCGAAGAGTCGCTTTTGGGTTGGAAGGAGTTCGAAATGGAGGTCATGCGCGATTCCGCCGACAATTGTGTTATTATTTGCTCCATTGAAAATATGGACCCTATGGGCGTTCACACGGGTGATTCCATTACCGTAGCGCCGATTCAGACCCTTACTGATAAAGAATACCAGGCCATGCGGGATGCATCTTTCGCCGTGATCAGGGCTATCGGTGTGGAGACCGGGGGATCCAACATTCAATTCGGCGTGGATCCCAAGACAGGGCGGATGGTGGTGATCGAGATGAATCCTCGAGTTTCTCGTTCCTCAGCCCTGGCCTCGAAAGCTACCGGCTTTCCCATTGCTAAAATTGCCGCAAAGCTCGCTGTAGGCTATACCCTTGATGAATTAAAAAATGATATCACCCGAGAAACGCCTGCCTGTTTTGAGCCCACGATTGATTATGTAGTTACAAAGATTCCGCGATTTACCTTCGAGAAGTTTCCTTTGGCTGACGCCACGCTGACCACTCAAATGAAAAGCGTGGGTGAGGCTATGGCAATTGGCCGGACTCTGAAGGAATCCTTGCAAAAAGCGATTCGTTCTTTGGAAATCGGCAGATTCGGGTTGGGTTGCGATGGCAAAGACAAATTTCCGCGACGGGCCGGTGGCGAGCCGGATCTTGAGACGATTGAGAAGTGGCTGCAAATCCCCAATTCCGAACGCATTTTCTTTTTACGCTATGCACTACTTGCCGGTCTGACCGAAAAACGGATTTCAGAGCTCTCTGGCATCGATCCCTGGTTTATCGCCAATATCCGGCAAATTGTGGAAGAAGGGGAAACCTATCGGAAGAATCCTACGCAGATTCCTTTACGGCGTGCCAAAAAAATGGGCTTTTCGGATCATCAACTAGCCTTCCTTTCCGGCGTTTTGGAATCCGAAATCCGTCATCGTCGCAAAGCCGAGAAGGTGATCCCCACCTATCGCTTGGTCGATACCTGTGCCGCAGAGTTTGAAGCCTACACTCCCTATTATTATTCCACTTATGGGGATGAGGATGAAACTCAGCGCACTTCGTGCAAGAAAGTCATGATTCTTGGCGGAGGGCCCAATCGAATCGGACAGGGAATTGAATTTGACTATTGCTGTGTTCATGCCGCTTTTGCGCTCAGGGAAGAGGGGATTGAGGCAATCATGGTAAATTCAAATCCGGAGACGGTTTCCACGGATTACGATACCAGTGACAGGCTTTATTTTGAGCCGCTGGTTTTCGAAGATGTCATGAATATTTACGAGCGGGAGCAGTGTGATGGTGTCATTGTTCAATTTGGAGGGCAAACGCCACTCAATCTCGCAGCAGTTCTGCAAGCAGCAAAGGTTCCCATAATTGGCACTCAGCCACGAAGTATTGAGATGGCGGAAGATCGCAAACACTTTTCAGCGATGATAGATCGGCTAGGCCTGCGTCAGACGGTGGGAAGTACGGCGGTAAATGAAGAAGAAGCATTAGCTGTCGCAGCCCAAGTGGGCTATCCGGTACTAGTACGGCCATCCTTTGTTCTGGGCGGCAGAGCCATGGAAATCGTTTATTCTGAAGAGGACCTCCGCCGTTATATCCGCACGGCCGTGGATGCTAGCCCCGAGCGTCCGGTTCTGGTAGATCGCTTTTTGGAAGATGCAATTGAGGTTGACGTAGACTGTATTAGCGATGGTCAGCTTTGTGTCATCGGCGCTATCATGGAACATATCGAACAAGCCGGTATTCACAGCGGCGACAGTGCTTGTGTGATCCCCACTTATTCGTTGTCTTCGGATGTTCTGCATCAAATTAAGGAAGCGACCAAGGCAATGGCGCGGGAGTTGCAAGTAAAAGGGCTCATGAATGTCCAGTTCGCAATCAAAAATGGAGAAGTCTATGTCCTGGAAGTAAATCCAAGAGCTTCCAGAACGATTCCGTTTGTTAGTAAGGCGATTGGCGTTCCTTTGGCAAAACTTGCGACGAAGATCATAATTGGACGCACCCTTTCGGAATTGAATTTTACTCAGGAAGTAATTCCAACGCATTACTCTGTAAAGGAAGCTGTATTTCCTTTCATCAAGTTTCCGGGAGTGGATATTTTGCTAGGTCCTGAAATGAAATCTACCGGTGAGGTCATGGGGATAGATAGTGATTTTGGGATGGCTTATGCCAAAGCGCAAATGTCTGCCCAACCTGAGCTCCCTTTACAAGGGAACATTTTCATTAGCGTCAAAGACACCGACAAGAGCGCAGTTGCGTTGATCGCTCGGGCATTTTCCGAACTTGGATTTAATATTTTTGCAACGAGTGGCACGGCAGATGATCTGGAATCGCATCAAATTCAAACACAGCGTCTTTTGAAACTTTCCGAGGGTCATCCAAACGTGTTGGACAAGATTCGTGAATCGAAGATGGATCTCATTATTAATACTCCGAGTGGACAACAACCGAGGAAAGACGAAGTGATTATCCGCAGTGCAGCTGTTGCGGCTCGGATTCCGGTCATCACAACCTTGCGTGCGGCCCAGGCCAGCTTGGATGCTATTCGCGCCATGCGCGATCGGCCATTTTCGCTTCAAAGCCTTCAGGAGTATCACAATAAAATCCCTACCGCTAACGGAAAGCAATAAATTAGCTTGCGGAAAGTTTCGAAGAATGATTTCAAGGTTCCCCTTTGCTCCTTATTTTTCGGAAAAATTGCCCCCCAGGAAGTTTCTGAAATTTTGTAAGCGTCCAGAACCAATAAACGTGCTAAATTCTCCACCCGTTCTAATGGCAGATTATCATCCTATCTAAGATCATGTTTTTGGTTTTTTTCAAACGTCATTCACGTCTTGCGCTGCTGCTCAGCCTTGTCGCAGCCGCGGTGTTTTCTTCTTTTACCAATTACTTGGATCCCTACTATGTGCAAGTGATTACGCTTTCTGCCATTTATGTGACCTTGGCTGTTAGTCTCAATTTGGTAATGGGAGAAACCGGGCAGTTCTCCCTCTGCCACGCGGCCTTTATGGCGGTGGGGGCTTATGCATCCGCATGTATTACCTCCTATGGGCTTCCGAAGTGGTTTCCGAATTTACAGTTTACTGGAGATTCTTTTTGGTCGCAGGTGACCTTTCTACCAGTACTCATTGCAGGGGGGATCGCTGCAGGATTGGCGGGTTTCATTGTCGGTGTGCCTTCATTACGTTTGCGCGGTGATTACCTGGCCTTGGTAACTCTCGGTTTTGGAGAGATCATTCGCGTGATCTTGCAGAATACGGATGCCGTGGGGGGAGCTCGCGGAATGGAAGCGATCCCGCCTGCAACCAATCTCTTTTGGAGTATCGGAGCGGCCGCTATCGCAATTTATTTTTCCTCCTCTTTGGTGCGCTCAACATATGGCAAAGGTTTTCATGCGGTTCGCGACGATGAACTAGCCGCGGAAAGTTCCGGCATAGATACTACAGCTTACAAGGTGACGGCGTTTGTTTGGGGTGCGTTCTTCGCTGGTGTTGCAGGAGCGTTGTACGCCCATTGCGTGGAATTTATTAGTCCGGACGGATTCACTTATTTGAAATCCATCGAGATTCTGGTGATGGTCGTCCTAGGGGGCATGGGGCAAATTGGTGGAGTTGTTGTGGCAGCCATTTTTCTGACTTTCCTCAATGAGTGGTTGCGGCAACTCGCAGGTTATCGGATAGTGGCTTATTCTTTAATGATCATTCTGCTAATGATCCTGCGGCCGCAGGGATTATTAGGTGGAATGGGGAAATGGTTTGAGCGCACTGTCTTTCGTAACAAAAACGCATGAATGATACAAATCTCCTTGAAGTCCAAGATTGTGTCCTTCGATTTGGAGGGCTTTATGCGGTGGCGGGGATCTCTTTTCAAGTGAAGAGAGGAGAGCTGTTAGGATTGATCGGTCCTAATGGAGCTGGAAAAAGCAGCGTATTTAATTTGGTGACAGGAATTTACCCTCCAACTTCCGGAGAAATTGTCTTTGAGGGGACCGTATGCTCGGGGCTTCGTGCTAATAAAATAGCCGCTTTAGGAATAGCTCGTACTTTTCAAAATGTGCGACTATTTCATTCACTCTCCGTTCTCGAAAACGTCATCGTGGGCTTTAATTTACATCTGAGCCATACATGGTTACATGCGGTAACCCGCGGTACAAAGTTTTTAAGAGAAGAAATGGAAGTACGGCAACGTGCTGTGGAGCTATTACGTATTTTCAGTTTAGACACAGCGGCTGACCGCCCTGCGAGCGCCTTGGCCTACGGTTCACAGAGAAGACTCGAAATTGTGCGAGCAATGGCCACTGAACCAAAGCTCCTCATGTTAGATGAACCCGCTGCTGGTATGAATCCGGTGGAAAAAGAAGAGCTCATGAAGCTCATTCGCTTTATTCAAGAACACTTTGGAATGACGGTTCTTTTAGTGGAACACGACATGCCTCTCGTGATGGGAATCTGTCAGAGAATTATCGTTATGGAACAGGGAAAACTCTTAGCTCAGGGGGCTCCTAGGGAAATCCAAGAGAATCCGGCTGTTATCGAAGCTTACCTCGGACGCCCAGTGCACAAAAAACCACACGATGCTTAAGATTCAGGATCTCAATGTATTTTACGGTTCGATTCAAGCCTTACACGGCATTTCTTTCGAAGTCCCTGCTGGTAAAATTGTGACCTTAGTGGGTGCTAATGGTGCTGGAAAATCGACAGTACTCCGAACGATATCGGGTCTGAATCGGCCAACGAAAGGGAGCATCCAGTTCGAAGGAAAAGAAATTTCGGGATTAGCACCTCATTTAGTCGTTGAACGAGGGTTAGCGCAAGTGCCGGAAGGCCGCATGATTTTTTTGAATCTCTCCGTCCGGGAAAATCTGAAAATGGGCGCCTATCGAAGAAAATGCCGCAGCAGCTTGGCCTCGGATCAGGAATACATTTTCTCTATCTTTCCTCGCATTGCAGAACGACTGAACCAGCAGGCTGGAACACTCTCGGGAGGAGAACAACAAATGTTAGCTATCGGAAGAGCTATTATGAGTGGCGCCAAGATGTTGATGTTGGATGAGCCATCATTAGGAATTGCCCCAATCTTAGTCGAAACAATTTTTGAAAGACTAGTGGAACTCAATGAGCATCGTGGTTTTACCATCCTCCTCGTAGAACAGAATGCAAACTTAGCGTTGCAGGTCAGTCATTTGGGATGTGTTCTCGAATCCGGTCGACTTACTATAAGCGGAAGAAGTGAGGAACTGCGTGAAGATCCCCAGATCCGGAAGGCCTATTTGGGGCATTAGAGCATTTTCGAATTAAGGGAGTAGGAACCCATAAAGGAGCTCAAAAGACAGGAGCTCAAAAAACCCCGGCAAAAACAGAGCTGGCTACCCCTACAATCAAAAACTCGGGTACTCGGTGCGTTAATACGCGGCTTGAGCTCCCTTCAGATTTTTCTTTTTAATCCAAGGCATCATGGAGCGAAGACGTGCTCCTACTTTTTCGATAGGATGCTTCTCTCCCGCGCTGAGCAGCGTTTTGTATTTTTTAAGTCCGGATTGATATTCTCGGATCCATGCATTTGCAAACTTGCCACTTTGGATATCTTTCAGCGTAGCTTGCATGCGTTTTTTTATCGAGGCATCAATGACCTTCGGACCAACGGCAACATCTCCATATTTTGCCGTTTCTGAAATTGAGAAACGCATCCCGCTAATACCAGATTCATTGATAAGATCCACAATGAGTTTTAGCTCATGGAGAACTTCAAAATAAGCCATTTCCGGTTGATAGCCGGCTTCGACCAGAGTTTCATAACCATTGTAAATCAGAGCAGTCAGACCTCCACAAAGAACTGCTTGCTCGCCAAAAAGGTCTGTTTCAGTTTCTTCTTTGAAAGTTGTTTCAAAAACGCCACCGCGGGTGGCTCCGATACCTTTGGCCCATGCTAAAGCTATTTTTTTGGCGGTTTTGCTGGGATTCTGATAGATGGCTATCAATGCGGGTACGCCTTTGCCTTCGGTAAATTGGCGACGGACAATATGGCCAGGTCCCTTAGGAGCGACCATGATAACGTTCACATCTTTTGGAGGGACAATCGTGTGGAAGTGGATGGCAAAACCATGTGTAAAAAGCAACGTCTTTTTGGAATTAAGATGAGGGGCGATGTCCTTTTCATAAACCTCGGCGATTTTAAGATCAGGAATCGCAAGTTGAATAATATCAGCTTTTTTTACCGCTTCCGCAGAGTCGTATACTTCGAAGCCAAACTCCTTTGCGACAGCGCGGCTCTTACTCTTTGGATAAAGACCAATAATTACATGAACCCCGCTGTCTTTAAGATTGAGTGCATGTGCGTGCCCTTGAGATCCAAACCCAATGATGGCAACAGTTTTCCCGGATAGAACACTAAGATCCGCATCTTTGTCTGTATAGATTTTTGCTGGCATAGTCGTGATAAAACTAATAAATTCGAATTGAATTAAAGACCACTTAATTTTACTTGCCGCGGGCGAGCGCAACCTTGCCAGTGCGGGTGAGATCCTCAATTCCAAGGGGTTCCATAAGTCCAATAAATTTAGTGATCTTGTCCTCTGTACCCGTGAGTTCAATGACTAGCTTAGTGAGCTGGACATCGACAATTTTGGCGCGGAAAATTTCGCAAATTTGAATGATTTCCGCACGAGTGCCGGAGGCTGCATGAACTCGCAAGAGCACCAATTCCCGATCCACATATCCATTCTCCCTAACATTTTTAACTTCAATAACATCCACTAGTTTTTCGAGTTGCCGGGTGACTTGTTCCAATACCTTATCATCTCCCCGTACGACAATGGTTATGCGGGACATGGAAGGATTCATTGTGGGACCGACGTTGAGAGTATCGATATTAAAACCTCTTCCACTAAACATGCCGGCAATGCGGGCCAGCACCCCAAATTTATTTTCAACGATTACTGTAATGGTATGACGCATTTGAAACAAACAAGTCTTGCGCTAAAGAGAAGCTTCGTCAAACTGAAAGAGGCTGGCTGCGCCAGTTTCCTTTTGAAACCCTTGGCAACAAATAGCAATTTCATTGCAGCCGCCGATTTCCAAAGAAATCCCGCGGCACCCGTTCGCGATCCGGCCACTGCCGGATCAATACCTAAATTCAACATGATCTACATCCGCCTAATTGCTTTTATCGACTATGCCGATTCAATTACCTAAACGAAATTTTCGGGGTTATATTTTTGATTGCGACGGTACACTCGCTGATTCCATGCCAATACACCTGCTTGCATGGAATCAAGCACTCGTAAAGACCGGCAAATCAATTCCCGAGGAACTTTTTTATCATTGGGGAGGGAGGACCACCACTCATATGGTGGAGAGTCTCAATGAAAAATTCAACTGGAATTTGGACGTTCCAGCCACTGCACAAGAAAAGGAAAATTGTTATCTGGAATTGCTGTCTCAGGTGCAACCAATTGTCGATGTGGTGGATCTGGTTCATACATTCTACGGAAAAGTTCCTCTGGCAGTGGCCAGTGGCGGTTATCGGAAAATGGTAATGGCAACGCTGGAAGCTTTGAAATTGATCCAATTTTTCGAGACGATCGTCTGTGCGGAGGATTGCCAACGCGGGAAACCCGCACCCGATCCATTTTTGGAAGCAGCGCGGCGTATGGGACTAGCTCCTGGCGATTGCTTAGTATTTGAGGACAGTCCTACTGGGCTGGCGGCAGCTACAGCCGCTGGGATGGAGTGTGTTCTGGTTCCGAGAGGGGGAAAATTAATTGGCCAAGTATTTTAAGGACTGTCAGACCGCTATGAAATGAGTGCTCAACAAGGAGTACTGCGTACGTTTGTGCAACAAAATGCGTGTGGGCTTCTGTAAACTGACAACCGAGAACTGGCCTATGTAGAGCTTGTCCGCAAAACACCAAATTTGCTCGAAAAAGTGATTTCACTCTGTTGGATCCCCATATCTTTATCCATTGATTCGGTCATTTTTCGGCAACGCAAAAATTATAAATGCCTGATTTTGGAGAAAATGGCATTTTTCTGTTTTTTTTTTGCAAAAATTTTTGCCTCCGGATCGGCTTCATTGCTGCTTCTACGGTTTCTGGACAAGCTCTATGTACACGACGATCGCTGGATTTTTTGCCAAACTGGATGCAACCGCCGGGTCAGATTCAACGGGTTGGCCCTTTCTGCCGATCGCAGTCATACAAAAATGATTACGCCTTTGCCGCCCTTTTGACTCACTCAGCCCCGCTGAGTCTCGCCCCTTCGGGGCTTGCCTTCGGCAAGTCTACCCCGGCCGTTCCCACGGCCAGGTGTTGCCTCCAAGTCATAAATCGTTAAAATCCAATGCAGCATTGGCAAAGTCTCCAACACGAACGGTGACCACTCAGAATAACCATGTGTTCCTTTCCATTGTCGCCGTATTCAAACTCGAATGTTTAAAACTTAAACACAAACTGAACCATTTTGCGTTGCGCGCAAAAATCTTTATCAAAGCCACTCAGTTGGCCTATTGTGAACTCCTCTCTCTTCGCTCTGCGTAACATCAGTTATTAAGTGGGAAAATTAATGGGAAATACGTTTCCGTAGGCATTCAAATTACTGATTATATTTCTGTCTTAAAAGAAATGGCTGAATTTTTTCCAGACTGGGAAACTCTCAATCAAAAGCATGAAGAGTAGTATGCTGCAATTGGCGTAGAAGCAGCAGCCTCTTCCGAAGCACTTCCCTTTATCCTCTACTGGGGGGGTAGGATCTTTTGTAATTCAGCGATGAGACGCTCGTTTTGGTCTGGTGTGCCAACCGACACGCGAATCCATTCAGGCAATCCATAGCTGCACATGGATCGCACAATAATACCGCGTTGGAGTAGCGCACGAAAGGTTTGATCTCCATCGCCGGTACGAGTCAGGACAAAGTTTGCATGGCTTGGTATAAGCTCCCAACCAAGTGTTGCGAATTGTTCTTGTAAGTAGATCCGTCCGGATCGTGTTATTTCGCGGGTAGCTTGGATGTGTTCCAGGTCCTGTAAGGCTGCTAGGGCACCTGCTTGAGCAATTCCATTTGCGTTGAATGGTTGCCGGGTTTTTTGAAGAATTTCGGCAAGTGGAGCGGGAGCTAATCCGTATCCGATTCGCAAATTAGCGAGTCCTTGAGCCTTTGAAAAGGTCCGCAGAATTACCACATTTTTGTTTTCACGTACGTAGCGAAGGACATCAACTGGCTGATCAGGAAATTCATAATAGGCTTCGTCAAAGATCACGAGAACATGATCCGGAACCTGTTGCATAAAGGTGTCGATTTGTTCCTGGCTTACCATGGTCCCGGTAGGATTGTTTGGATTAGCAATAAAGATTTCTCTAGTGCGCGGAGTGATTGCTTCCAGCATGGCGTTTAAGTCATGCGAATAATTAACTCCGGGTACCTTCACTGTTTTTGCTCCGAATAACTGAGCCATCAGTGCGTAGACGGCAAAGGCGTACTGAGCCGTGATGATTTCGTCACCTGGTTTTAGGAAAGCGTGCCCGACCAGCTCGATGATTTCGTTTGAGCCATTTCCTAAGATGACGTTTTCGCGGCGCAAGCCATGTTTCTCAGCTATAGCCTCTCTCAGAAAGTACCCCCCTCCGTCGGGATAAAAATGTGCGCGCCCTAGAGCCATCCGCATTGCTTCCAGGGCCTTTGGAGAAGGCCCCAAAGGATTTTCATTCGAAGCAAGTTTCAGAATGTTTTCCGGAAGCAGGCCCATTTCCCTAGTCAATTCTTCGACAGGTTTGCCCGGCTCGTAAGCGATTAAATTCGAAATATAAGGATGTGCGGATTTCCACATAAATAGCATTTAGTTATTTCTGTATAACAACTTATAGCAAAGCCCGTATAAAATGATTACGCCTTTGCCGCCCTTTTGCCTCCAAGCTTTGTTGCAAAAAATAGTCCGTATCTACAGATATGGCCTCTTTTTTGCGTCTTGCCTGGAGCCAAAATTTCAGTCAAATCCATGATCATTTTATAGGGGTCATGCTATACTAAGTTATTCCAAGATCTTTCTTTAATTCCTCGGATGAGGCTAGCATGGCTTGTGTGCCAGCAGGGTGACGATACCATCCTCCATAGCTGAAGTCTTGTCCTTCCGCAGGATTCAGATGTCCAAGGTCGTGGCGTACTTTTAAGTTAGTATACATTCCTCCCATGGTAATGTAGCCGTCCGGACCAGGGGCTCCTACCATTGGAACGCTGTTTTGAGGAATCTTCATTCCCATCTCTGCCATACGAGCCATACCATTCTGTCCCATAGTCATATAGCCGGGCAAAACTTTTCGGATTCGTCGATCCATAGACCCTGGGTCCATCCCAATGACTGTGGGGATGGCGTGCCCCATTTGATTCATAGTGTGATGGAACATGTGACAATGAAAAGCCCAATCGCCGGGGTTATTGGCAATGAATTCTATGGTTCTTGTGGAACCAACTGGAACTAAAACAGTTTCGACGTCTGTCTGAGCGAGTTTGGGGACAGGGCCGCCACCGATTCCGATGATTTTAAAGGTATAACCATGGATATGCATAGGATGGTGGTCCATGGTGGAAAGATTTCCGAGGCGGAGGCGGATTCGCTCATCGATTTGGGCTAGAATCGGTGCGGTGCCGGGAAAGGCTCGGCCGTTCAGGGTCAGCAAATTGAAGTCCGTCATTTCATTAGGGTCGGGCCGCCGGGTACCTGGCACAATTTTCCATTCGCTTAGAAGAAAGACGTAATCACGATCCGGCTGGGGATCAGATGGGGTGCGTGGGTGGACGACAAACATTCCAATGAGACCGAGCTGCATCTGCGTCATCTCGTCGTGATGCGAGTGGTACATAAAGGTACCGTGCTGCCAGATGGTAAATTCGTATTTAAATGTTTGACCGGGCTCAATAGGTTTTTGGTTCAGCCCGCCGACTCCATCCATGCCATTCGGCACAATGAGCCCGTGCCAGTGAATGCTGGTCGCTTCGGGTAAATTATTGGTGACGTAGATCCGGATGCGATCTCCTTCCACGCATTCAATAGTCGGACCGTGTACTTGTTTGTTAAATCCCCAGCAATAGGCGCGGCACTCTTGATTCCACTCGGTTTTCGGAACAAAGACCTGGTCTACTTCCTCACAAACCAGATGAAAAATTTTAACTCCATCCGCTATTTTAAAAGGGAGGGTCGAGCCATTGAGGGTAACGGTTGGGCGGTAGTCGCGATGAGGTTCTCCAGGAGGCAGTGGGGGCTTTTCCCAGACCGGGCGAGAGGCGGAGGGTGATGGGTTGTTTTGGGAATAGGCTGGCTGGGCCGCCTGGAGGATAGAGGGGAGAGCAGATGCTCCCACGAGGAGAGCGGCTCCGTTAACAAAATCGCGGCGGGTGAAATGAGATGGAGGGTTCATTGTGATTTTTTCTTGGTCCTGCTTTTCGCTGGGTTTTCAGCGAAAGCAAGTGTTTGGGCTTTCGTGGGAGTCAAGGTGCCGCCGGCGATCCGTTCCAGCTCAGCGCGTGCAATCCAGTAATCTCGCAATGCGCAGACGTAATCGCGCTCTGCTCGCACTTGTTGGGATTTGGTAAGAAACAGTGTATAGGGACTGATTTGCATAGCATTATATTGAGCCATACTTTGACCTACGATTTGATCGCGTGTGGGGAGTACTTCCTTCCGATAAAATTGGACCTTTGCAGATTGCACCTGGAGTTGATTATTAAATTTTCGGACGTTAGCGCGAATTTGGATAGCAAGTGCTTCAAACTTTGCTAAGGCCCGCCTGAGTTCTGCCTGGGCTCTTTCGATGCGAAATTGACCTTGGTTAAAAATTGGCAATTCCACTCGGAAAGCGGGCCCCATATTGAGCGCCGCGTCATTATCACGTTCCCCGGAGAAGCCAAAGTCAAGGATAGGGAGCCAACGAAACGTTTTAGTTAAACCTAATGCGGAGGTCAGCGAAGCAACCTGATAGCGCGCTGCTCGCAAATCGAGTCTTTGAGCTACGGCTAGTGATTCCAATTGTTTGTTGGAGAAATTTTCATTACGAGCCAAGGGCAAGTTGCCTTGAATTTTCCAATTGGTCTGTTTGCCCCATAGCCCAAGGAGCATATTTAAGTTTTCACGATGTTGTTCACAAAGGGACTCAGCGTCAGCGATTTCGAGGCGTCCCTCATTATAAGCATCCTGATATTGAAGAAGGGCTAAATTGGTAGTGTTCCCTGCTTGGTACTGCTTTTGCGCAAATTCCAGGGAAGCGGCGTTAGTTTCTTGAATGATTCGCAGATCAGTAAGGAGTTGTTGATCGGCTTGTAGCGTAAAATAGGCTTTTTTGACTTCGGCAACGAGGTGGAGAACCTCTGCGGCGACGCGTAATTCCGCGGCTTCCAGCGCCTGCTCGGAAATCTTTTTCTTTAGCGGCATCATTAAAATTTGCGCGAATTCTTGTCCGATTAACCAACCATACCGATTGATAGTGTTTGGACTGACTGGGAATTGAACATCAAAGTCAATCGAGGGATTTGGAACTGTAAGGGCTTCCCTAACATTCGATTGAGCGATTCCAATTTCTTCAAAAGTCGCTTGTAGGTTTCGGTTATTAAGAATTGCGAGCTGCACCGCGCTTGCGACGGTAAGCGGCTGTCGAAGTAATTTGCGTACCAGTTCGGAACTGACCTCGCGAGCGGCCTCTTCTTTTTGCCAGGCAATTTCCATGCCCGTCCGTGTATGGACCAATGTTTCAACAGATTCGGACGTCCGACTGTGTAGGGGAAGCATCGCAAGAAAATAAAAGCAAATCAGAATCTTTTTCATACAGCTACATTTGATGGTGCTCCATAGGCATGGTCATATCGGAGCGCTTCATTGGCATTCCCGGTGTTTTCATGGGGCCTGTTTTGGTTTCTGCCGAAACACTTTCTGACAACAATTGCTTAGTGACGCGCGTTGCTCCATCTTCTCGCAAACCCGAAAAGTAATGATGCGCCACACCTGGTTGCGCTTCTCCACTGGCAGGATGAGAGGCTGGAAGTGGAGGAAGTGGCGGAGTATTACACGCTGCAACTCCAAAAGCCAACAAAGACAAAAATCGGGATGGTTTCATTCAAATAGTAGCCGCGGTGCCGGCACACTAGCCAAACTGATAATTTCGGAGAAAATCAAGCACCGTATTTGGCAATTATATGCGATGCAAAGAGGTGTGAGAAACGGCTGAAGGCCATCGGACTTCGGCACAAAGACTTGCATTTTTGGGTCGGGACAAATAGACTAGTCATATGATTAGTCATTCTGATGCACGGCCGTTGCCTATTTGGCCAGTGCAGGAGGCGAAAGCCCGCTTTAGTGAGTTGCTCGAGACGTGTCTCGAGCAAGGACCGCAACTTGTAACACGACGCGGTAAAGAAACCGCCGTCCTTGTCTCAATTTCCGAATGGAAGCGGCTCTCTGATGCCGCACGACCTTCTCTTAAGACATTGTTACTTTCCGATAGGGGTCGCACTGACTTGTTAATGCCCTCACGTAAATCAGTACGGCGCCGTCCCGTTCGTTCTCTCTAGAGATCATGTATCTGCTCGATACCAATGTTGTCTCTGAACTCCGTAAAGCCCGTCCTCATGGAGCCGTCCTCGAATGGATTGAAGTCATACCTGATACTGACCTCTATTTAAGCGCAGTTACCTTAGGTGAAATACAAGCCGGCATCGAGATGACCCGAGAACAAGATTCTAAAAAAGCGGCGGAAATTGAATTATGGACTGACCAAGTTGCAACCTCCTACAATGTACTACCGATGGATAGCAGTATCTTTCGATTATGGGCAAAGCTGATGCATCGGCAGCCGGACGCCATTTATGAGGATGCGATGATTGCAGCCACTGCTCTGGTATATCACTTGACCCTCGTTACGAGAAATGTTCGGAATTTTAAACGCTTCCGCGTTCAAATCTTGAATCCCTTCGAGAAAGATTAATCAAAAGTGAGACTGGGGTGGCTGACGGGATTCGAACCCGCAACATCCAGAACCACAATCTGGAGCTCTGCCATTGAGCTACAGCCACCATCAAAGTATCCTGCGTGAACAACAAAACGAGTCGCTCAAAACAAACCATGATCATGGCTGGCGCAGGGTGTGATTGTCAATCCCCCGCTTATTTTTAGCTAGCCTTTCCAGTCAGCGATACGTACATTCCGCCTATGCTTAGGCGACAGGTTGCATGCTTGCTGGTTGGGCTTGGTCTTATGACTTTTGTTCTGGCGGGCGCGGGCTGTGTTTCGGGTACTTCCCGCTATTACATGCCTTTAGTGGCAGAGCGCTTTTCCCCAAAGTCAGATCGCGTGAGAATCCCTATTTTGGAGCAACCGCCGACCCGCTCTTTTCTAGTCATTGGAAAATTTGCATTCGAAAGCACTGATGACTTAAATTTCATTTATAAGAGCTTGCAATACAACGCCCGTAAGAATGGTGCGGATGCCATTATTGTGCAGAGTCTTACTTCCAGACGCGTTCAGTGGATAGAAACTGTCGGGCCTTGGGTAGGAACATCTCGGGATCTGGATTGGGCAACGCAGTGTGATGGAAGCTGGGGTTTGGATTGGGTCGATCGACCCGTATTTCACCCTGGTTATACAGTTCCACGAGAAGAGACCCGCAGGGCCGTTCAGGCGGAGATGATCGTTTTTAAATGACGAATTAAGAGATTGGAATGCCCATCCAAAAATGGTCTCATGGGGCTATGAATTTGGAAGTTCAGAACGGACGGACAAAGCTAGTTCTTCCGGAAGAGAAGGAGAGAGTCCTTTTGCATTCTTGCTGTGCGCCCTGTTCGGGCGAGGTCATGGAAGCAATGCAAGCGTCCGGCATCGAATTCAGCATTTACTTCTATAATCCTAATATTCATCCGCGTGCTGAGTACGATTTGCGTAAGAAGGAAAATGTCCGATTTGCGGAAAAAAAGGGGATCCCATTTATTGATGCGGACTATGATACGGAAAATTGGTTTTCGCGGGTTAAGGGGTTGGAGTGGGCTCCGGAGCGGGGTGAACGTTGTACCAGATGCTTCGATTTGAGATTCGAGCGCACAGCGCTTTATGCTTATGAACATGGGTTTTCTTTAATTACAAGCTGCTTAGGAATTTCTCGTTGGAAAGATATGGACCAAATCAACGCTTGTGGAACCAGAGCCGCATCGCGTTACTCGGGGATGGTTTACTGGACTTTGAATTGGCGGAAAAAGGGGGGGGCCCAACGCATGATCGAAATTTCCAAAATGGAAAATTTCTATCAGCAGGAGTACTGTGGTTGTGTGTATTCCCTTCGGGATACGAACCGTGCAAGAGAAAGCCGCGGTGTGACACGAATTCGAATTGGCGAAAGATATTATGCATCAGCCAAAGCTGCTCCTCCCAGCGACTCGTAAGTTCCGCTTACCGGTAGGCGAGAATTCAGAATTAATTGGACACAAAGCATTGTGAAGAAGTCACGGCGATCCCAATCTCCCCGGGCTATTGCTTTGGCCAACCGTACAATGGCGCTCGCTCTAAAACGGAAGCTAGGGAAAGATCGGGTGATTACCGACGCAGACAGTCTCGCTTCTTGGGGAGGGGACAAATGGTTCGTTACTCAAACGCCTGATATGGTTGTGTTCCCGCGGTGTCCGGATGAAGTTGCTGAAGCGCTTCGCTTAGCGAGTCAATACCAGATACCAGTCACTCCGAGGGGAGCCGGTTATGGTTATGTTGGCGGATGTGTACCGATTCAGGGAGGAATAGTCCTGACAACGGAGCGTATGAATTCCATTTTAGAAATCAATGCGCGCGATTTCGTCGCTGTCGTGCAACCAGGGACCATTACGTGGGACTTGCAACGCCGGGTAATAGCTAAAAAGCTTTTTTATCCGCCGGACCCTGCAAGTCTCAAAAATTGTAGCATAGGGGGCAATATTGCAACAAACGCAGGTGGACCGCGTTGTTTGAAATATGGTGTCACCCGCAATTACGTCCTGGGCCTGCAAGTGGCCCTCATGGATGGTACGCTAGTGAAGTTAGGGGGGCGTACTCATAAGAACAAAGCGGGTTTCGATTTGGTTGGTTTATTTGTAGGTTCCGAAGGGCTTTTGGGAGTTGTGACCGAAGCAATCCTTAAGCTGCTGCCATTGCCTCCAGCGCAAGCGGTAATATCAGCGGGCTTTGCGAACATTAAGACTGCCGCAATCGCTGTCCAGTCAATCTTTTCCGCGGGTTATCTTCCTTCGGCACTTGAAGTCGCTGACGCCTTTACTTTAGATGCGGCGAGACGGACCGGAAAATTGAAGGGCATTCCCAGTGGCAATGCATATGTTTTGGTTGAAGTGGATGGTCAAGTCGCTTCAGTGCGTTCAGAAATGCGTGCGATCGCAACCTTATTGCGCCGGTGTGGAGCTCGAGATCTTACGACTGCATCCACTTTGCCTGAATGCAAGGCATTGTGGGATATTCGCCGCGGATTCTCGTTTGCATTAAGAGATACCGGCCTGACAAAGCTGAATGAGGATATCGTCGTTCCGCGTGGGCGTCTCATCGACTTAATTGAATTGGCTGCGCGCCTTCAAAAATCCAGCGGATTTCCCATTGCCTGCTTTGGGCACGCAGGAGACGGTAATATTCATGTCAACATTATGGCAGCGAACTATGCTCAACCTGCTGTATCAGCTCGGGTCAGGAGGGTGTTAAATGAGTTGTTTGAGCAGGTGTTAGCCTGGGGAGGAAGTATTACCGGAGAGCACGGCATTGGCTTGGCCAAGCTTCCTTGGTGGCGCAAGGCTATGGCTGCAGAATCACGAGCTTTACACAGGCTGATTAAGGATGCAGTCGACCCCCAACATCTCCTCAATCCCGGGAAGTTTGTTTAGAACCCAGACTATGCACATTCATCCCTCTGATCCGAGGGCAAACTTCGCCGTTTCCTTTAGAAACTTGCAGATGAAAAAAGACTTTATTTGCGACTACTGCAGGTTCCTAAAAGAAACTGATGCCAAGCAATCTTGGAGAGTTGCTGAATTTCTTTTCGGAGTCTCGTTGCCGTGATGAGTACCGGGGTTCCCGGTCCGACAGCTTCAAATAAGCGTGTGACATCAGGTGACTTCATTCGGATGCAACCGTAGCTAGCGGGTCTGCCAATTTTATATTCTTCCGCAGTACCGTGAATATAGATGCATCGGTCTAAGGCGTGCCGGTTTTTTTGCTCAGTACCCTGTAACCAGAGGATGCGTGTGACAACGGGATCTCGTCCGCGAGTGTTTGGAACCAAAATTTCGCCAGTGGGCCTTCGTGATTTGAAAACCGTGCCTTGTGGCATGCCGGCGCCAATTTTTTGAGCGACTCGCAGATTACCGACGGGTGTGGCGTAGCTTCCGAAGCGATCTCCCACGCCGTATTTGGAAGTGGACACGGGCCAAACGGCTACGGTCTGCCCTTTGTCCAGAAGAGCCAACTTTTGGTCAGCTACGCTGATGACGATTTGATGAGCCTGGCTGGATAGGCAGAGTCCTAGATTGAGTAGGAGTGTCAGTCCCGCCACTATCATTTTCGATGGAGATGTTAACATTATTAGTTGTTGTTTTGGATACGAACGGAGCGTGCCAAACCCCCATTCTGGTTTTTTTGCCGATGCAATTCAAATGACGGGGTGCAGAGCGTCGCTCTTGCAAGGCTCACCCCAAACTCTAAGCGGCTACTTCGCGCTGATTTTTCGGATCTGAGAGTGCCAGGCAACGTTGAATCCAAAACAAAACCGACTTACAAGCCACATAGCTAAACCCGCCGAGGAATATCAGAAGAAATGGTACCGAAACCCAATGTCCTCTCAAGAGGGCTGAACTCATGCAAAATGTAAAATAACCTGCAAATAAAAATTCTACGAACGACAAGAACGACACCAATGGCAAATAACGAACTGTGGAAATCTTGTGTGTCCGGGAAGGATGGCTTCCAATCCCGTACTTAGGGGTACGTTTAAATTCAGACCGGTGGTTGAGGATGGCCTCGATAACCCCTCGAGCATTGTTAACGGACATCCCAACTGCCAGAGCCAAAAGCATAGGCAATATCCATATATCTGCTAACCAGCCCCGCGGATTCAAATGACGTTGCGATATAATGTAAAAAAATGCAACAGAAATCGACGTAAAGAAAAAGATCGGGAGATCCACCAAAAAGAAATATAGTCTACTATGTGTTGCAGCAAAGGAGTTTGGAAAAATAAGAAGGCAAAGAAGAACGAGCAAAAGATACCCAAAATTTGAGGTCAAATGGACGGTGGCTTCCAGTTTTATGATGAGGGGGAGGGGGGAGCGCCAGAGTTTGGGAAGGAGTTTTTTACAGGTTTGGATGGAGCCCTTTGTCCATCGATGCTGCTGAGATTTGAAGCCATTCATATCTACCGGTAATTCGGCTGGAACGACGACGTCCGGTAAAAAGACGAATTTCCAACCGCACATTTGTGCGCGGTAGCTCAGGTCCAAATCCTCCGTGAGAGTATCGTGTTGCCAGCCGCCGGAGGTTTCAATACACGATTTTCTCCAGATTCCGGCTGTTCCATTGAAGTTAAAAAATCGTCCGCTCCTGCTGCGGGCTGTCTGTTCCAGAAGGAGATGCCCATCGAGAAAAATCGCCTGCATTTGTGTGAAAAACGAATAATGGCGATTGAGGTGTCCCCAGCGCGTTTGGACCATGCCGATCTGGGGATTGGTAAAGTGATGGATGGTTTTTAAAAGGATGTCCGGTTGAGGTACGAAATCTGCATCAAGGATCAGAATAAATTCGCCTTTTGCACTCTCCAAACCATTGGCTAGGGCACCTGCTTTAAAACCAGTCCGATTGAGGCGATGAATGTATTGGACGTCCAATCCCTGACTCCGAAGAACCTCAGATTCGCGTTCTAAAACGACGCGGGTCTCGTCGATTGAGTCATCCAACACCTGGATCTGTAACTTCTCTTTTGGATAAGCAATTTTAGTGACCGCCGTTAAAAGACGTTTTCCCACATAATACTCATTAAATATGGGAAGCTGGATCGTTACGGTGGGCAGCTCTTCAAATTGGTGCAAGGGTTCTGCCGGACGATTCTTGTGGCGAAGAAAAAGGTAACAGATAACAAACCTATGTATGCCATAAAGTGACAGAGTAACAATAACCAATAGATAACAGATACTCCAGAGAGCATTGCTGAATATGGCATCCATAAGGACTTTAGTAAGCGGGTTCTATCTGCAAGAGGGCGAGGCTCAAGTTAGTTTTTTGCGGCATGTTAGTGTGAAAATGCTCTGAAAACCATGTCCTTATAAAAAGTAAACTGGTGCGCTGCATGTGGCTTCATACCGAAAAGCGGGACAGTATGCAAGTGCATGCGAAGGCTTTAGCCGTCCCATTTTTCGTTACTTCATTATTTCCAACCTGTTGCGTGAGGCTCCATGCGTTCCACTTTTGTCGTGTCACGCGACCGATGCTGTGGAATACACTTCATTTTCACCAACAAGCTGCCAGTCGAATCTGATTGCGATTAGAAAATTTGTTATGGCTAGTTCAAAGAAGGATCATCCGGAATTTCCGCGAGTAGTTTTAGGATAGGATTCATTTGGCGCAGAGTGTCCTTCCAAGCGGAAGTTGGATTGGGCATGTCGATCAGATTACGAGTAGGCGAGAGAACAAACCAAGCCTTATGGGCAATTTCTTCTTCCAATTGGCCGCCAGACCAGCCGGAGTGGCCGGCAAAAGCACGGAGTCCATGAAGTCGATCCAGAGGGACGTCGCCAGACTCAATTAGTTTTGTAAATGACTGAAATTTGACTGCCTTAGGCTGTTCGATCCAATTTAACCTTGCCACATTCACCTCATCGGGCAAAACGGGACCTCCATAATAGAGGGGAATGGATGCAAGAGCTTCCGCTGGACTTAGGTGGTACATTTCTCCCATTGTTTTTTCGAGAGGACGATTCAGCACAAAACCTAATGCGCCCTCATTCACGCTGTGATAAGAAAGGAAAAGAATCGTTTTGCGAAAATTCGGATCTTTGAGGGTGGGGGTAGCGATTAAAATAGAGCCCGTTAAATTGTCCGCCGTTATAGATGCGTTACGTCTCACACAACCGTGTATAAACCAGAGCGCCAATCAGCGCAAGACAGCGAAAAACATATAAAAACATTTTTTAATTTGATTTGTTAAAAAAGTGTGCTTGTTGAGTTGCCTGCCTATGCGGAAGGACCAATCAGTTTACGTTGCGGGTCACCAAGGAATGGTGGGCAGTGCCATTTTGCGGCGATTACAAGCGCTGGGTTACGCGTCCATTTTAACTCGCAATCGGAAGGATTTGGACCTTTGCAAGAGTGCGGATGTTCGGGCTTTTTTTGAGACAGAAAGACCCTGCATTGTTATAATGGCTGCTGCAAGAGTGGGGGGGATTCTCGCCAACTATGAGAAACCTGTCGAATTCCTTCTCGACAATTTGTGGATGCAAAACAACGTCATTTCTTCGGCTTATGAAACCGGGGTCGAGAAGCTTTTATTTCTCGGCAGTTCTTGTATTTACCCGAAGTTTGCTCATCAGCCGATTTCAGAATCCACTTTGCTGGGTGGTGCGTTGGAACCGACCAATGAGGCCTATGCAATTGCAAAAATTGCTGGGATCAAGCTTTGCCAAGCTTACGCCCGGGAATATGGGAAAAACTTTATATCGGTTATGCCAACTAACTTGTATGGACCGAATGATAACTTCGATTTGCAAACTTCGCATGTTTTGCCAGCATTAATCAGGAAAGTGCACGAAGCTCAACAACGGGGCGAACCTTCGATGAGCCTCTGGGGTACGGGCAAGCCAAGGCGGGAATTTCTTCATGTCGATGATTTAGCTGATGCCTGTCTCTTTTTACTCAAAAATTACGATTCCGCAGAAATTATCAATGTGGGTTATAGTGAGGACGTGACGATTCGCGAACTTGCTCAAATGGTTTGCGAGGTGGTTGGTTATAATGGGAAACTGAATTTTGACCATTCCAAGCCGGACGGAACCCCCAGAAAGCTTTTGGATTTATCCCGGCTGTTTTCTCTCGGCTGGCGGCCGCGGATTTCCTTAAAAGATGGCATCCGCTCTACTTACGAATGGTTTTTGCAGAATTGCAAAGCTAGCATGTGACTGAGTTTGCCGGTGGGAGTGTGAGGCGTTCGGAAAAAAGGTGGACCTTTATGCTCGCGCATGCGTCTCCCAAGTGGTAGTGATTTTGGAAAATCGTGAGCGCAAATCGCCTTGCCTTTGAAAAATCGCCGTATCTCTTACAACACGCACAAAATCCGGTGGACTGGTTTCCATGGGGAGAGGAAGCGTTTTCAGTCGCCCGCGCGGCAAATAAGCCGGTGTTTCTTTCCGTGGGTTACTCGACTTGTCACTGGTGTCATGTCATGGCCCGCGAATCTTTTGAGAATCCGGAAATTGCTCGCCTTTTAAACGAGCTTTTCGTGAATGTAAAAGTGGATCGTGAGGAACGTCCTGATGTCGATCGCGTCTATATGACCTTTGTTCAAGCGACCACGGGTGGGGGTGGCTGGCCGATGAGTGTGTGGTTAACGCCACAGGGAGAACCGATCTTTGGCGGCACTTATTTTCCTCCCGAGGATCGTTATGGACGGCCCGGTTTTGCACATATCGCTCGAGCCATTGATGATTTGTGGAGACGCGAGCCTAATCGGCTGACCGAGCAGGGGCAGGCAATATTCGCGGCTTTAAGTGAGCTCTCTCATAAATCATCGAATGAAAGCATTCGCTCGGTTGTGTCTCTTGCCGTTGATCAATTTGCATCGACTTTTGATCATGAAAACGGTGGCTTTGGGCCTCCTCCAAAATTTCCTCGCGCTTCGACATTTGAATTCCTCCTGAGGAGTTCGGGAAAAGACGAAAACGCCTGCCAAATGAGCTTGTTTTCCTTACGGAAGATTGCTCTGGGTGGGATTTGCGACCATCTGGGAGGAGGATTTCACCGCTATTCGGTGGATGAATTCTGGCAAGTTCCGCATTTTGAAAAGATGCTTTATGATCAGGCACAGCTTGCTGTTGTTTTTACGGAAGCATTCCGGATTTCAAACGATCCGCTTTTTGCTCAAACCGTTCTTCACACGTTGGAATATGTTCACCGGGACCTCTCAGATGCTAATGGTGGATTTCATTCCGCAGAAGATGCTGACAGCGAGCTTCCCGACGGTGGAGGGCGTCATGCCGAGGGCGCTTTTTATCTCTGGGAATCCTCTGAAATTCTCGATTTACTCGGTTCCGATTTAGGGGGCTTTTTTTGTAAGGCTTACGGTATTCTTGAAGGAGGCAATGCGCCGGAATCCGGAGATCCTCATGATGAGTTCAAGGGACTGAATATCCTGTCTAGGCGGCTTGCCCCTCGAGATTTTGCTAAAGAGATGGGCCAACCTTTGGAAACTGTTGAAAAGTTGCTTGCCGAAGCACGGCAGCGATTATTCAGAAGAAGAGAGAAACGGCCTCATCCGCATCGTGACGATAAAATTCTAGCCGCATGGAATGGCCTCGCAATTTCCGCATTTGCTCGGGCGGGTATCGTTTTTCAGCAAGAGGCATTGGTGAAGCGAGCCGGTCAAGCAGCTCATTTTTTACAGACACAAATGTGGAAAGAGGGAAAGCTGCGAAGAAGCTGGCGACAGGGCATTTCGTCCGTCCCCGGTTTTGCGGCCGACTATGCCTTTCTCATTCAAGGCCTATTAGACTTGTATGAAGCTAGCTTTTGTCCCGAATGGCTCGTCTGGGCGCTGGAACTTCAAACAGTACTTGATCACGAATTTTGGGATGAAGCCAGCTATTTCGAAAGTGTTGCAAAAGACGTTTATCTGCCCCGCTCGATCAGAGATCGATATGACGGAGCGGAACCGACTGCTAATTCCGTGTGTGCGCTGAATTTATTTCGCCTTGGCCGGATGTTTTGTAATTCTGAATTCGAAAAACGCGGAGAGCGCATTTTGTCCGATTTTCTTAACAAAAAAAACCCTGCAAATTTACCATTCTTACTGACCGCCGCCTTATTTCGGGAGGGGCCGCCCGAAGAAATTGTCATTGCAGGACCGCCGGCATCTCCGCAAACGCGTGCTTTACAGTATGCGGTCCGACGTCAATTTCGGCCCAATTCCGTTTTACTCCTCGCAGACGGCGGCAAAGGAAGTGACTTTTTGTCTCGAATGAATCCGGCGTTTTTAGAAATGAAGCCCATAAATGGACAGCCCGCTGCTTATATTTGCAAGGGATATGCCTGCCAGGTGCCGACTATAGACCCCACAGAAATCTAAATTTGTAAGTATCAGAACCGGGTGCTAGGTACGGTATCCGAATAAGTAATCTTTGCCTAGTTTTTATCGTCCACTGTTATTAGTGCGATTGTAAAGCATATTACATATGCGCAATTCAGTTAAAGCCGCTGGCAGCGATGTTTTTAATAGTAGAGTTTCACAGTCAATCAAAAAAAATCCTGCCGATTATAACTTATTTAAGGAGAATGGCATGAAAGTAGTCAAAGGGGCTGCAAGAATCGTTTGCAGCACGCTTGAGACTATTAGCAAAATCCCTCCATGGAAATTAGCGATAGGGCTGGGAGCATTGGGCATGATGGGTCTGACGAATGGAGCCGCTGCTGTGCCTGTTATGGCAGGATTGGGAGCGACAGCGATGGCACGGAGAGGAATGCCAACGAGTGACAATTCAGGGGATACTCCTGGACAATCAGTGGCAATCATGATGGGTGATCTTCAGTATGGCCGAACACTGGATGTGAACAAATTAGCGATAGGGCTGGAAGCATTGGGCATGACGGGTCTGACGAATGGAGCCGCTGCTGTGCCTGTTAGGGCAGGATTGGGAGCGACAGCGATGGCACGGAGAGGAATGCCAACGAGTGACAATTCAGGGGATACTCCAGGACAATCAGTGGCAATCATGATGGGTGATCTTCAGTATGGCCGAACACTGGATGTGAACAATCCAAGACACGAACAATTCTGTAGCACAAATAACGATGATGTCTCAAAAGATTGTCGAGAACGATCTCTGCAAGGAATTAGCGAATATCGAGAGAGTATCACAAAATTGCATAATCAAGAAGAAACTGCCGGAAAGAACGTGGGCATAATTCTGGGACTGGGTGATAATACGGAATATTCTCACGCGAGTGAAGTGAGCGTAGTTGCAGAGGAGCTGGCGAAATTTCCCGACGATGTTTCAGTTAAAGTACATCTTGGAGGAGGAAATCATGATATTGCAAATAATGTGGATGATTGTTTTAATAACAATTGTGCTTCACGTGGATTTGAAATTATCGCTAATCAATGTCTTGCTGCTTTAAAAGAGGGTGGCAACTGCGATCTTTCGGAGGAATGTCTACTTGGAGGTAATTATCGAATTCTCAAAGGGAGTGCAGCATATTCTTTGGATAAAGACGGTATTCATTTCGTCCAGCTTCATAACTATCCTACTTATCGAAATCAATGGGTAGAGTGGTTAAGCCATCCTAATGGTTTTGTCGACTTTTTGAAGCGTTTTACTTTTCCGTGGGGTGAATGGAAGATTTCCAATCTGGATCAACCTTTGCCGACAGAGTGCATTGCTTGGATGACTAGGTTTGATGTTACTAGCAGTGAAGAATTTTTAAAAAAAGATCTGCCACAAGCCTCCGGAAATGGAACTCCAATTGTAGTAGTTTTTCATGACCCGGGCGAGCATTTTACAGACGGATATAGCAAGCAAGAAGCTGCTCAGTCAAAGGCAGATTTGAGAACAATACTCGAAGAAAATAAAGTCTCGGCAGTATTTGCAGCGCATTTGCACGATCAGGTTGGCCGGACTCAGGCAGATCCGGCCGTTTATGGGAACATACCTGTTTTTCAGGCGGGTTCTGCAATGCACAGAACATATTTAAAAGTAGATTTCAATCCGCAACAAAAAATCGGGCATGTCACAATTATGAATGCCACTGGTGGCGAAGCAATTCCCCAATCCGCTCCGGACGTCTTCGAACTTTTTACCGGAGCCTAGCCTGAGAAGCCAATCCAGATCATCAAGGGCGGATTGATCTCATTCCGGAGAATGAGTAATGGATACTGTTTGAAACGCAGTGGAAATCCGCATTCGGCAAATGCGGCGTTTTCAGAACCCAAGTATAAAAGCTGTGATATCCCATTGTTTCAGGGCATCAATGCCCTGATACATTGGTCCATGGGATTCAATGATCGTACAATCTGCTGTGAGGCAGGAAGTCAGCATCGTCAAATTATTGTGCTTCCAGCCATTCATGTACAATTGAACTAAATTTAAAGCATCATCTTTTATCATTGGGATCTTCCATTTGCGTAAACTCACACCTCACAATACAGTCACTTTTGTAGCGGATAACAAACTTTTATCGAAGAGAAACCGTTGAAATGGGCAAGAGGCAACATGAATACGGATCTAAACAACCCGGTATTCCAAAACTCTTTTCTTGAAAGTGAATCTGGCCATCATAACAGGTACGTGAGGTATCAATAACTAACTGTATCTCGTTACTCTGGTATTGTAACACTCAGCAATACCCATAGTTGCGCGAACATAGTTTGTGTTGTAGCTTTTCCCAATTACGCGGAAAAAGCCGATGAAGAATGAACAAGAAGAAGTTGCGATTGAGCCCGAGAGCGGACTGCAGGAAAAAGGGCGGCAGGAGAAAATCCTGCTAATGGCGGTTGCACCAATTGGAATAGTTATGAATTTGGTGATGGGGCTGTTGACGCAGTGGCTCAAGTTGCCAATTTATCTTGATGCGATTGGTACGCTTCTCACCACAGTCCTTGTGGGTATTCCCGGAGGAATTGTCACCGGCATCGCTTCTTCCTTAATAGGCGGATTGTTGATCAACCCTGTTCACGTGCACTATACCGGGACTCAAGTGGCGATCGCCGTTTTTGCCGGATGGATGGTCAAAAAGGGATATTTATGTTCAATACCCAAAACGATTGTTACAGGAATTTTGCTTGGAGTTGTTGCAGCGATAGTCAGTGCGCCGATCGTGATTGCTTTTTCCGGAATTACAGGAACCTGTACGGATATGACGATGGCATTATTATTAGCCAGTGGAAAATCTCTTTTTCAGAGTGTTTTTTGGGCAAACTTCGCTAATGAACCATTAGATAAGGTCATTCAATGTTTTCTTATGCTTTGGATAGTTCATAATTTGCCCTTTCGTTGCAAGAAGCACTTCCCAAATCTTACCAATCTGGAACGTCGTCGATCCGATGCAAAAAATGTCGCCACGTAAATAATATGAACGAAAATGAGGTTATCAATACAAGTTCGTTGAATGAAAGAACAAATAAGAACGTAATTCGATTGATGATAGTCGGATTATGCGCCGTTATCAATTTAGGTGCGGGGCTTTTGACTCATTACCTTCAACTCCCGATTTTTCTTGATACCTTAGGGACTTTGCTAGCGACCATTCTCGGTGGGCTTTTCACTGGGATAGCGACTGGGATCGTTTCTTCTCTAGTGGGGTGGTGGATTGTAAATCCCGTGTTACCTTACTATACCGGCACCCACATTTTTATAGCGCTTTGTACCGCCTGGCTGGCCAATAGAGGCTTTTTTCGAAGCGTTTCCAGAACCGTGCTATCCGGTATTATCCTAGGAATCGCTGCGGCGGTGGCGAGCGCTCCAATCATTATTTTATTTAAAGGGGCGACTGAAACCTGTACCGACCCTACTACAAATTTTTTGGTTTCCCATGGTGTTTGTTTCCCAGTGGCTGTGTTTCTAGCGAATTCGGTTCCGGAACCTCTCGATAAGGTATCCCTCTGCATTCTCGCATTTTTGATCATAAAAAATCTGCCTTCGATATTAAGAAGGCGGATTAAAAATCTTGGCTACCTCTCAAAAAATTTGTGAGTAAAGAGTGGTGATGTCAACAGCTATTCGTGCATTAGCATGTCTAATAGGCACTTTAGGTGCCTTTATAGTAAATAGATCTTTTTTATTACTGATTGGACTTCTGTTTGTAATGGTTGTTCTGAGTGTCCAAGGAAGACTACGGCAATTCGTCCGATTTTCCTATGTGGTACTTTTACCAATCGCTATTTCATTGATTTTTATTTGGGGATTTCTGCTACGAGCAGAACATGGCTATACCGTCACAAATGGCGTTTGTGCAGCTATTTTCGCTGTCGCACGACTGGCTCTGCTAGGTGCAATGTTTTTAGCGACGCAGACTTCGTCTGTTTTTTTTACTTCCTCTGATTCTCTTAGAAATTCGTGGATGAAAAAGTACTTTGCTTGCAACGGACTTCCTCCGCCGACTTCGTCGGTTTCTTTTAGAAGCTGGAAATTGCAAATGAAATCTTTTTTCAGTCAGGCTTCTAAAAGAATCTGGCGTAGCCAGCGACTCCTAAAGGAAACCAGCACCGCCGGTTTGACGTTATCGCCTCAACCATGGGTTCACCTGTTTCGACTAATCGGTGCTCGCGGATGGAATCTGGCGATTGTGATCTCTTGCTTGAATTTATGGTCGGATTTCCGTGAACAACTCAAACAAGTACATAACGGTTGCTGTGCTCGGGGATTAGTATCGAGTCGTCACTTCTGGGTGAAGCTCCGACAACTCCCCACGTTGGTACGGACTGTTTTTATTTCTTTGCTGATTGATTCAGTAGAACGCGCGAAAAGGTGGGAATCTAATAGTTTAATTGCTAAGCTCGATCACCTCTATGAGAGCGAGTCGGTAAGTGAAGATTGCTCTCGATCGGCGGCAATTGTATTATTAATTTTGTCAATCGCCTGGACTACCAGCGCTGCCGTATGCCTCTTTTAAGATGAGATGGACATAGCCACTTTCCTCGCCGCGCATCAAGGTAAGCCTGTGGTCGTCGAAGGTGGGAACTTTTCCGGTCGCACCGATTTGCTCATTCATTGGGTGACTTTTTGCCAAAACAAGAATCGTCGAGCAATTTATATAGGACCCTGTGTCCGCAAGTACTTCTCTCTACTGGCGGCTAATGTTTATGATGAGCTTTGCCTTCATTCATGCGCAGGACCGCATAAGCAATTTGTCTTGTTTTTGGCGGAATTGTTTGGATTAGGTCAATGCTTTGGACAAAGTCCTTCCACTCTTTCAGGTGGCGAACAGGTGCTTCTGACGGTCCTTTCCGCGCTTAGCTTGGAACCAATGTTATTGGCCTTGGACGGAACCCTCAGTCAATTAGATCGGATCACTAAAACAAAACTGATACACGCTTTTTCTTCATCACTTGCAGAGAAGACGGCAATAGTAGTGACTGAAAATGGCTATCCGCGTGACCGTGCTGACAATTTACCGATTCGTCGACCGATTTGTGAATTCGTAAAAGATCCAAGAGAAACCTCGCCATTTTGTGCCTCAAATCACCGCTTTCCGCCTTTAACTGAGCAAGGATGTTTGGAAGCCGAAAAAATTTATTTTGCTTACGGTTTAAAACGTCCTCCTCTCTTGGGTGGAATTTCTTTTCAACTTGAGCCAGGTTGTATCTACTCTCTCAAGGGGAAAAGTGGCGCAGGCAAACGGAGTTTAGCTCAAATTTTGACAGGAGCATTACCGGTGCAACGCGGCAAAATATTCTTTGCTCATCGGGTTATCTCTCCATGGAAAAATCCGGGTAAAGTTGTTGTCATGCAGATGCGAGATCCTGATCTCCAGCTTTTTTTCAGTACCGTGCGTCAAGAACTTTCTGGTTTGCCTCATTGCTCATTGGAAGCCGCTGCAAAGCTCGCCGGAGTGGAGAATCTTCTTGATAAACATCCATTGGATCTTCCATTTGTTTTACGCAAACGTCTAACTTTTTCAATTATAGCTCACCTCCGGCGCCCCTGGTATATTTTTGATGAGCCGATTTTAGGCCAAGATGCCGTTACCTGTGATCAGATGGTTCTCATTCTTCGCCAAATGTCAAAAAAGGGAGCCGGAATCATTGTCATTTCACACTCCCAAGAATTTATCCGCCGCCTTGAGGCACGAAAGCTTTGGCTGGAGAATGGATTATTAACAGAATCCGGAGATTCTGAAGTCACTTAAATTTCTTTGGAACGGTTTTGGAAGGATTCGGAATTTTCTCCAAACGAACATCTTTAAAGTCTCTCCATTCGGAGGCATTTCCGTTTTTGCTTTGTTTCAACGAAATGCGCTGTTGTTCCTCATTTTTTAGGAGTTGATAAAATGCTCCACCCGCAAGGAGAGCGGCTGTACCTCCTACCGATGTCCCAATAATCCCTAATAGATTGTTGGGACGACGATGGAATAAGGACTGTTGATGTTTCTCCAGAGTAGCAAGCCGATCGTCCAGAACCGCGGCATCTTGGTCTCTTAATGCCTTAGAATGATTTTTGAGAGAAGAAATTTTGGCATCCAAGCCAGAGATTGCTTGATCCACGGCACCAAAATGAGAAGCAACCTGAGCTTTCAATTGATCACTCTCAGCCCGGTGCGCATTTGAGATTTCAGCATCCTGGTCCTTTAGTGTCTTGTAATGATCCGCCAATTTGGTGTCCAAATCAGAGACTGTCTGGTCAATGGCGTTGAAGCGGGAACCAATGTGAGCTTTCAATTGATCACTCTCAGCCCGGTGCGCATTTGAGATTTCAGCATCCTGGTCCTTTAGTGTCTTGTAATGATCCGCCAGTTTGGTGTCCAAATCAGAGACTGTCTGGTCAATGGCGTTGAAGCGGGAACCAATGTGAGCTTTCAATTGATCACTCTCAGCCCGGTGCGCATTTGAGATTTCAGCATCCTGGTCCTTTAGTGTCTTGTAATGATCCGCCAGTTTGGTGTCCAAATCAGAGACTGTTTGGTCAATGGCGTTGAAGCGGGAACCAATGTGAGCTTTCAATTGATCACTCTCAGCCCGGTGCGCATTTGAGATTTCAGCATCCTGGTCCTTTAGTGTCTTGTAATGATCCGCCAGTTTGGTGTCCAAATCGGAGACTGTTTGATCAATAGCGTTAAAGCGCGAAGAAACTTGCGCCTTGAATTGATCGCTCGCTACCCGCTGAGCATTCAATTGCTGTGAGACGTTTTTTAAATTGTTTTCTATGGATGTGACTCGGGTATCGAGGGAACTAAGGCGATGATTTGTTTCCGTCTTGAATTGACTGTGGTCAATACCAAAGGCATCTAATCGCTGACGGAAGTCATTGAGTTCGGTCTTTAGCGTCGAAAGCTGATTGCTCAGTTCAGCAATTTTATTGGCATTTTGACCAATTTGTGGCGTGAGCTGTTCAATAGTGGCAACTCGTGCTTCCAGGTCAGTAAGATTGCGGATGGAATCGTAGCTTACAGCCCTAATTGCCAGTGACAGAAGCCGAGCTGATGGATTATCGGGAGCGTCAAGGCGGGCTTTGAGGCGTACTTTTGTTCCTGCTTTGAGTGGTCCGTCGATAACTCTTCCTGCCCATCCTGCAATGTATTCATATCCCTTGTGGACCCACTTATGAAAGACACTATCGATGAGCCGATCGTTAACCCATATGCTTATTGTGTGTGGGGTGCCATCTTGTGACCAAATAAAGTTGACATCGGCGATCATCCCCAAAGGTTCGTCCCGCACCAGAGTAAATTCATAGTTCTGTTCAGATTTCACATCTGTATATAAACCCGGCATGAACTGGGCGTGGAGTGCCCCAGGAATAAACGGACAGATGAGGAGAAGCGAAATAAACAATGGATGAAGTTTTGAAAATGGCTTTTGCTGCCATCTGCAACCATAGACTAAAGTTTTAAGTAGATCTCTATCGAATGTCTTCGGTTTCCCTTCCCGAAGAATAAACACGTAGACTAATACGAGGATAGCCGGTACGGCTCCATAACCAATCGCAGTCAACGGGAGTCTATTCGCAAAGGCAAACATCCATATTGCCGCAATTACTCCGAGGATGAAATTGCCAACAAGAGAAATTGTGTCTCGCTGTCGCGAATTTCTGTTAAGGGTTAGCGGTTCGATATACAATCGGATATCGTCATAGAAAGCTAGTAATAACGGATGCATATTAGTTAAATTAAGATAATAATGTAGATATCATGTTATTGCTATCACAGCGCCGCAAGTGACAATCTAATAGTCGAATTGATACCCTTAAACAATCCGCCAGAATGGCCGGAATTGCAAATTGTTATTGCTTGGTTCTTAAAAGTTAATGATTTGTAGTTGCCGGAAAGCAAGCTATCAACTTCTGCCCATGAACAGTCCGGTTCATGGGATGAATCTGCAGCTTTTTTAGGCTGTGGAGTCTACGAACCACCAACTACGAACTGACATGAGCTGGTGATATGATCCTACTGCTCAAGCAGGCCTACCAAAAAGCTGGGGCCACTAAAGTGTGGCGTTTTATAGCATGACCCCTATAAAATGACACATGAGTTGTCCGGGATTTTTTCTTCAGAGTTTGTTTTAACAAGCTGGCCATATCTGTAGATACGGACGGATTGTTGAAACAAAGTCTGGTGGAACACCGAGCCGTGGGAACGGCTGGGGTAGCCTGTCCGGCTTTGCCGGACAGCCCCCTCACAGGGGCGAGACTTGGCGGGAGCCAAGCGAGGCAAAAAGAACGACAAGGCATGGTCATTTTATAGGGGTCATGCTATATGTACGATCCTACAATTTACGTATCTTAAAACAATTGTACTTTAGAGAGGCGTACTAAAACAAGCGCAAGCTAGGATGAGGATTCCGCACACGATTCCGATTCCAGTGGCAAGATTCCAGCGCAACGCGGATGCGGAAATCCAAGCGATTTGATCGCGCAACAGATAAGGCATTCCGACCCACAGGAGGCCGCAGATGATCCAAACATAGGCAAGAATGACCAATAGCAGTCGCCACATAGCGGTTTGGAGAAAGCAGGCATCCAGAATCGGATGAGCCGCCAGTAGCGCCAGAACTCCGAGACTGCGCACTGAGAGAAACTCATTAAGAAATCGCCAACTGAGCAAGGCCGCAAGGAGCACAAAGCTCGCGATGGGCATGCGAAGCCGGGCGAATTCACCCAAATCCATTTTCATTATCAGTAAAAAAGTCCACAGCGCAGCAATCGCTAATAAAGCGGCGCCATACGTTTTCGAGCGAGGGAATTTTTTGAGCCAGCTGCAAACGTTGTCTTTCCACAAAAGAGCAAGGACGTGGAGCAAAAGAAGAAAGACGCCTGTAGCAATTCCAACAGTTTTTAACGAAATGATATCAGTCATTTTTTGAAAGCTTCCCAAGCATGAGCTGCGAGCGCAGCGCTTGCAGCAGCCACTTCGGCCATTTTCTTGCTATTTCCGCTGCCGCGGCCAAGCTCGCGTTCCTCCCAGATCACACTACATTCGAAATATTTTTGATGTTCCGGACCCCTCTGGTCAAGTAGTACATATTTGGGTGCGGTAGGGGCAATGGCTTGCAAAATTTCCTGAAGCTTTCCCTTTGGATTGAATTCTTCCGGGGATTTTAAAAGGTGACCGAAGTCAGCCTCAGTTTCACGCAAAATAAATTGCCGTGCTCGTTCAAACCCTCCATCCAAATAAATTGCCCCTACAAGCGACTCGAAGGCGTCGGCGAGGGTCGATGCCCGCCTTCTACCACCACTAGCTTCCTCACCGCGGCCCATCATCAAGTAGTCGCCCAGGCCGATGGCAATTGCATGGCCTTTCAACCCGCTCCGGGAAACAATTCTGGCTCGGAGCTTGGTGAGCTGCCCCTCACTAAAGTTGGGGAAAAGACTGTAGAGGTGCTCGGTTACAACCAGCTGCAATACGGAGTCACCTAAGAACTCGAGACGCTGATTATCAAATGGGTAGTTCTTGCGTTCCAATGAAATACTCGGGTGCGTGAGCGCCTCTGCAAGGAGAAGTGAATTGCGGAATTTGTAGTCTATGCGCGACTCCAAAGGGTTCATCAAAGCGCTGGAAAATGGGAGAGAAGTATCTGGTTCTATGGAAGTCAATTTTGAAAATGAAAGTGAAATCTTTTATGAGAATAGCCTTGTGTTCTCCTGCTCATGAGGCCAAAGCGTTCTATCCTGATCAAGTTCCGGGATGAGTTCAACGAATATTGCTAATTTTCCCATTTACAGATCCTTTATGGTGCATACAATATCACCCTCTCGTTACAGGTGCCTACCATGACCATCGTTGAAAAAATTGAAGCAGAACAACTTAATCCCACAGTCACTCCGTTTGAGGTGGGCGACACGGTGAAGGTGCATACCCGTGTGATTGAAGGAGATAAGGAACGTATTCAAATTTTTTCCGGCATTGTGATTGCACGCAAAGGCAGCAAAATCAATGCCGGTTTCACTGTCCGCCGAATTTCTTTTGGCGAAGGAGTGGAGAGAAAATTTCCTTTGCATTCTCCTAGGATCGCGAAAATTGAGGTGGAACGAAAAGGATCTGTCCGTCGCGCCAAACTCCACTATTTGCGCAAACGCAAAGGCAAATCCGCCACGACAGTTAAGGAAAAAACTTCTTGAAATCTTAGCGCTTGCCTTTTTAAGGCGCTCATCATTGAGATCTCTGCGATGCCTTGCACGCTGGAGTTGGAAAAAAAAACGGGCGAAAATCTTCAAATTGCTGGAGTTGATGAAGTGGGACGCGGGCCGTTGGCCGGTCCCGTCGTTGCCTGCGCGGTCATTCTTCCTCGCGATTTTTGTCTGAAAGGACTGAATGATTCCAAAAAACTCACCCCCCTTCAACGCGAGCGATTTTATGAGCTGCTGACGACATCCGAAAAGATCCGTTGGGCGGTTGCTTGGCGAGACAATCGAGCCGTAGATCGTTTGAACATTCTGCGAGCCACTTATGAGGCAATGCGTGAAGCCGTGACGCTATTGCCTGCTCCAGTTGACCATGCGCTGGTAGATGGCCGGTCAATCCCCCAATTTCCTGTTCCTCACACAGCGATTGTAGGCGGAGATGGAATTTCTTTAAGCATCGCCGCAGCAAGCGTGATTGCAAAGGTCACTCGAGACCGATTTATGAAAGCAGCCGATGTTCAATATCCGGAATATGGCTTCCGAGATCATAAAGGGTATACTACGGCTCAGCATCTGAGACAGCTCAGAAAACATGGACCTTGCCCGTTACATCGTTTCACATTTACTCCGGTGGCGCAGAGAGAGCTCCCTCTTTACGACTGAAAAAAACCGTTTCGGGGCGGAAGGGGAAAGGATTGCGGCACGTTACTTGCGCCGTCACGGCTTTCGGATTCTCTATCGAAATTTTCGTACCCCTGCGGGCGGCGAAATCGACTTGGTTTGCCGGGATCGCCGGGAAGCTTGCCTGGTCTTTGTAGAAGTGAAAAGACGGAAATCCATCCGATTCGGTGAGCCCTCCTTGGTTGTCCAAAGCCCTAAGCAACACCTCTTAGTTCGAGGCGCTTCCGCTTGGCTGCGGCTGCTAGGCAATCCAGAGATTTCCTGTCGTTTTGATGTCGTCGAGCTAATAGGCAAAGGCAAAGTACCAGAAATACGTCACATTAAGGATGCTTTCCCCGTTCCTGCAAAAATACGGGGAGTTTAGCACAAGCATCCTTGAATTAAGCATTTATGTTTCAATTTCGAGCCATCTGGCAAAGGCCACGGTGACGCGGACAACTTGGTTAAGTCAACAGCATTGAGGGCAGAGCATTTCGAATACAATTCGTTTGAAGGTGCAGTAACAGCGCAAATAGAGTACATCTATGTTAGTGAGGACCTTGGCGGATATTTTGGATGGCAGTATGTATGTTAGGGGCTTTAAATATAGCGGTGCCGGCTACAAATACATTTGCGCCGGCCGAACGGCAAAGAGCGGCTGTTTGGGGGTCAATTCCTCCATCAACTGCGATATGAAAACGGTACCCATTTTTTTCCCGGAGCTGAGCCATGAGGCTGATCTTTTCTAGGACCGCCGGGATAAAAGTCTGGCCTCCAAACCCCGGGTGTACGGTCATGACCAATAAAATATCGAACTTACCGAAATAAGGAATAATAAGGTCGAGAGATGTTTCCGGGTTGAGTGCCAATCCGGCAAAGCGGTTGGCCTGACGGACACGATCCAGGGTGCTGGCTACATCGTGATGAGCTTCGACATGGGAGGTAATGGAATGACAAAAGGGGAGAAAACGTTCGAGATAGTGATCGGGTCGATCGATCATCAGATGGACATCGAGAGGAAGAGAAGTATGCTGTGAAACAGCCCGAACGAAGGCTGGTCCGAATGAAATGTTGTTTACGAAGTGACCATCCATCACATCGCAGTGAATCCAGTCAGAACCAGCATCAGTGACCCGTTGGACTTCTATCCCAAGCTGTGAAAAATCGCTAGCGAGGATAGAGGTTGCCACAAGAGATCGGGAGTAATCCAAAGACGGTTGGTTTTGCACACTAAAATCATAGAACATTTTCCCAATAAATGCATACCTGGAGTTATCTGACTTCGTCGGTTTCTTTTAGAGGCAGCCGATTGAAAATTACGCCTTTTTCGAGGAATTCCCCCGAAACAGTGGAGAGGATCTCCCAATTTGTTCTGGCTCATCCTTCTTACAAAGTGATGTTACGCAAAAAAAAGAGAACCTTGTCGGTGAGAATGGTCTTTTTTTGCTCCCAGTGGAGACATTAGTCCTGGCTGCGCTCACTGCCGGTACGTGGGCAATCTATGATCGCGGACTTTGTCCGTTTTCTTTTAGAAACTTGCAGATCGAAAAAAGACGCAGTTTTCAATCCGCGGCTTCTAAAAGCAACCAACGAAGTTGGCTGACAAAGTCCGCAGCGAATCTGGTTATGCAGCCAATGATTCCATGGGAACAACCGCTTTGTTTGGATAAGCATCAATTTTTTGGACGTCAGACTTGGTCATTGGCTTACTCTTATCAAGATAAGCATCTTGTTGAGGAAGTAGCAAATAAGTCCCCCCGCATAAATTGATAATGTCTTTGAGGATATAATAGCGGATCTCCGTTGTAATGATATCGTGTTTCCCAAGGTCTGTAGTGACGCCGAGTGCGGAGAGATAATAGCGAACTGAAGCAGACTCCTTTCCGAGAGCTTCGCTAGTTTCCTGAAGAGCATGGATAGCACCCGCCTTCAATGTTGCGCGGCTGATACGGTCCGTCAGGAGCAAGAGATGCTGTTTTTGATTATCAAATCCAATTTCCATAATGGACTGCGCTTGTTGATCAGCATGAGTCCATTGAGCTCCTTGAGCGAGAATGTGCGTCCATTCCAGGAGATGACTCATCAACAACCGCTTCTGCGCATCAGAAAGCTTGAGATCCTCTGACGAAAAAAGCGGTGTGTCCGGCAAGGGTTCGATCAGAGGTGTCACTTTGGACGAGAGTGTTATAGGAGATGTGTTTTTTTCAGAAGCTAAGGTTTGCATAACGGCGAGTAGTACGGGTGATAGGTTAAATTAGCGAAAAGCACCTGCTTTTCAGCGTGTTGAGGAGCCGGAGGAAATAGGAAGCTGAAGCCGGACTAATTAATAGTATGGAGTGCGTGATGCCGGTTAAACCGTCATCACAAATCCCATCATCTGGGACTGCCCGTCTTTACTTTTAAATAAGGTGTTCTTGAACATCAGCTCAATCATACCGGAACATCATCTTCCGGTGCTTTTGAGCCACTCAGCTCAATCGCACCACAACTCAACCCTAATAAAATAACTCAAGTTGAAAAAAACGCACTGAACTGTTGGTGAAAAAAACAACCAATACAGATGCCATACAACTGGATGCATAACAGGCATGGGTAGGCGAAACCCTATCGAAAAAGGCGTAGCGTATTTGACCTTTTAAATTACCTGGTTTATCTTTAGACACTTCTCAGATACTAATTATACCATCTCTTATGGATAATTGGCCTATTTTTAGGAAGTAGGAGCGAAGAACCATAACGCCTCTTCGTTGAATTGAGTGGGTGAATGAGTGCGGAATATCCTCGGCCATTGGTCCCAGCACAGAGCAGCGGTTTAGATCCGTCATCTTCATCGGTAGATACGGCATTGTAAGGAGTAAAACTTAATATTTACTATCTATTGGATGGCAAAATCCTTTTGCAAGTCGCTTTAGGCGTCCTAAGAGTGAGAAAAAATGGACAGCACCTCGGCTGCTGTTTTGAAATGAGTCTTGGCGATTTGAGGCAGAAACGCAGGCCCGCGTACTCGTAAGGCTGTCAGGGCGGCGTCTTTCACGATCTGAGAAGCACCTTTTGGAAGTTGGAGTGAATAGTGAGCGGCTGTAGCATCCAGCCAATCAATGAACTTTTCCCGGGCGAGGATTGAAGCCGCAGCAACAGCGAAATCGGATTCTGCCTTAGTGCGCTGAACAAGATTGATGCGTTTCCCATGCGCCATAAGGGCTTTTTCCAGGACACGCACATTGGCAAATTGATCCGACACCGCGCGAGGGCAATCGGGTCGTCGTTCACAGAGATTTTCCAGGACGCGGGCATGTCCCCAGGCGAGGAGCTTATTTAAATTGCCGAATTGGACAAAGAGATCATTATATTTGGCAGGGGAAATCAAGATGACCTCTGAGAGCGCTCCGGATTGTCGAATGCGCCGGGCTACTTCGCGAATCTTCTTATCCGACGAAAACTTCTTACTATCTTGCACACCCAACGAGGCAAATAGCCGTGCGAGATCTCGGTCGACATAAACGCCTGCGATGACGAGCGGACCAAAAAAATCACCTTTGCCACTTTCATCGATACCAAAATGAGGTTCATACCATTCGGGATGGAGCGTCTCTTCATATCCAAAAGAAGCTTTACCAAGTACCTGCGGCTCAAGCTCGAATGTAATAAAATCCTCGATACCTTTACCCTGGATGACTGCTTTCGGACCTTTCTCATAGACCGAAATATTCAATTTGCCCTTATGGGCGCGAAAAAGCATGTAAGGTTTGACATCAAAGCGATAAGCTGCCGCCTCTAATAACCCGCGGAGTTTTTTGACCTGGTCCAGCGTCAGCGGAGTGGTGTAGCTATGAAGAGGTTGAGGCGTTGAAGGCGGCGGCATGGAATGGTTAAAATATTTTAATTACATGCGGCTCGAGGAGTGAGCGAGTGGAAAAACCTCCGGTGACGCATCACGTCAATTTCATTTGAGATGTCCTACCGGTCTGTAATACGCAAACTTCATCTCTGGTACCGCAAGTTTGGCAGAGATTTGCCTTGGAGGCAGACCTCGGACCCCTACGCCATTTTAATTTCCGAGTACATGCTCCAACAAACCCAGGTGGAAACGGTGCGGGAATATTTTGGACGCTGGATGAAGAGATTCCCCGATCTCCAGGCGTTGGCTGTAGCCTCCGAAGATGCGGTTCTGGCGGTGTGGCAAGGACTGGGCTACTATGCCAGGGCACGAAACCTCCACCGTGCTGCTCGCGCGCTAAATTGCCTCCCTCAATTTCCAGAAGCCCCCGAGGATCTGAGGAAGCTGCCTGGTATTGGAGAGTATACAGCCCATGCGGTGGCTGCTTTTGCTTTCGATCGCTGCGTCCCTGTCATCGATTCGAACATTTCCCGTGTGTTGGCGCGGATGTTTGACTATTCGGAGCCTGTGGATACCCCCTCCGGTACGCGCTTTTTACGTGAAATGGCATCGTCGCTGCTGCCCGTTCAGGATGGGGGACGACTTCATAATTCCGCATTGATGGAGCTTGGAGCTCTTATTTGTAAACCTCGGCAGCCGCTTTGCCATGAGTGTCCCGTTCGCTGCAGGTGCCGCAGCCAAAATCCGGAAGCTCAGCCTGTGAAACGGCCTAGGACAGCCATTAAAAAAGTAACGGATAATCGACTATTCCTCTGCGATGGGAAGTCAATTTGGCTGACTCGTTCCACTGGGAAGTGGTGGAATGGCCTTTGGATTCTTCCTGAAGCCAGAATCGCACCTTCACGTTCCTGCGATCATTCGATAAAATTTTCGGTGACGCACCATCGTATTTTGATGCGAATTTGGAGAGAATCCCCTCCGGATCATATTGATTTCCAAAAAATAGCATTGAAAAATTTGGCAACGCTCCCCATGCCGAGTCCACATCGACGTGGAGTTGCAGCCATGCTGGCAACTGACGTTACGCACTTTTAGGAGCTCTGGGAGCAAAAAAGACATTTCGCCCAGCAAGGTTCTCTTTTTTTGCGTAACATCACCTGGTATAATATTTCATACTTATCCCATTCTATGACTCCGCCACAAGGACTCACTCACTTACCCGATGCTCACGGACATTTCGGCTCCTACGGAGGGGGGTTCGTTCCCGAAACTCTAATCAAACCCATCCAGGAACTGGAAAACGCATACGAGATCGCACGCGGAGACCATGCTTTTCAAACGGAATTAAGTTCCCTTCTTCGCGATTTTTGTGGTCGCCCCACTCCATTATATTTCGCCGAGAGATTTACAGAAAAACTGGGAGGCCCCCGCATTTTTCTCAAACGGGAAGATCTCCTCCACACCGGCGCGCATAAAATTAACAATGCGTTGGGGCAGATCCTATTGGCCCGGCGTATGGGGAAATCTCGCATCATTGCTGAGACGGGCGCGGGGCAGCATGGAGTTGCCACTGCGACAGTAGCTGCCCGGTTTGGATTGGAGTGCGTGATCTACATGGGTGCGGTCGATATGCAACGCCAGGCACTAAACGTTGTACGGATGCGTCTTTTGGGTGCGGAGGTTGTGCCCGTTACCGCTGGTCAAGCTACACTCAAAGAGGCCGTCAACGAAGCTACGCGGGATTGGGTCACAAATTCCAAGACTACCCACTATATTCTAGGCTCCGCTTTGGGTCCGCATCCATATCCCATGATGGTCCGCGACTTTCATCGGGTGATCGGAGAAGAGACTCGTTGTCAAATTCTTGAACGTGATGGACGTTTACCAGATCTCCTTGTGGCATGTGTTGGGGGTGGGAGTAACGCCATAGGATTTTTCTATGCATTCCTGACAGATCCTTCCGTCAGACTCGTAGGTATCGAAGCGGGTGGAGACGGGATTTTGCCCGGGCGACACGCTGCCCGTTTCCAGAGTGGCCGGTTGGGAATTTTCCAAGGTACCAAGACCTGGCTTCTTGCTAATAAAGATGGTCAAATTGAACCCACCCATTCCATTTCCGCGGGGTTAGACTACCCGGCCGTGGGACCAGAGCACAGCTTCCTTCGTGAGTTGGGTCGTGTGGAATATGACTATGCGACCGACACAGAAGTGTTGGAAGCTTTCAAAACGCTGGCTCAACTAGAGGGAATTCTCCCTGCTTTGGAATCGGCCCATGCCATTGCCTATGTTTGTAAAGTGGCGCCAACTCTCTCACAAAACCAAACCATTATTGTGAACCTTTCAGGCAGAGGAGATAAGGATGTCCAGCAGGTAGTTGAAAGGCTTGGCCTCGTTAACAAAGCGGGGACTTCGTCCCTTTCCTCTAGAAACCGTTGAATGAAAATAGGTGTTATTTGCACTACAACTCCCAAACACTCGCAGCTCAAAAAAATGTCATTTGTAATTATCGGTTTCCAAAGGAAACCGACGAAGTCGGCTCCTAAAAGGAACCGGCTGTGACGGCTTGGAGTTCGCAAATAACAATTCTGCTTGCTTAGCGTTACTTGGAATGATGTTGATAGCACACTTTTCGTATGACGTCCTTAATGTCAGAAAAAAATAACGTTACCAGTTATTACATTGCGTGCGATTTAGGTGCTGAAAGCGGACGCGTGGTTTTGGGGGCATTGACCGGAAACAGGATTCAGATAGAAGAAGTCCACCGTTTTCTGAACCATCCTGTCCCTATTTTGGACTCAACGCGTTGGAACGTTCTTTCCATATTTCGAGAACTCAAGATAGGCCTTCGTAAAATAGCGACACGAGGCATTCCCATAAGAAGCTTGGGTGTCGACTCATGGGGAGTGGATTACGTTTGGTCCGGTGCGTCCCAGCCGATTTTGGCGCCGCCCTATATCTACCGTGATACCCGCACAGAACCTTACTATAGCCGGGCTCTTGAGCAGATTGGAAGGGAGTTGATTTATGCCGAAACCGGTGTTCAATTCATGGTAATTAACACGCTCTATCAGTTGATGGCCGATCTGGAGCGCTGTCCGGATCTTCTGCAAGCAGCGCAGGGGTTCCTTGGCATAGCGGATTTCTTTAATTTTCTTTTTAGCGGCGTTCGTCGATCCGAAGTGAGCCTTGCGAGCACCACCCAACTTTACAATCCTGTACAGAAAACATGGTCGAAACTCCTCTGCGATCTGATCGGATTGCCTGCGCGATTCTTGCCGGAAATTGTTACTTCGGGAACCGTTCTCGGCCCTCTGCGTCCGGAGATCGAAAAAGAGACCGGTTTGGAGAACGTGCAAGTGATCGCCACCTGTTCCCATGACACGGCGGGCGCCATAGCAGCTGTCCCGGCTAGTGAACTGCCAGATTGGGCATACCTCAGCTCAGGAACGTGGTCCTTAATTGGAGTGGAACTACGCGCTCCACTTTTGAGCGCCGAAGCGCGCCAAGCCGGTTTCACCAATGAAGTAGGAGTAGGGGGATCCATCCGGTTTCTCCGAAATATCATCGGCTTGTGGCTTCTGCAGGAGTGCCGTCGCCACTGGGAGCGCGAAGGACAGATATTTGAATACATGGATTTAGTAAGCATGGCTGCCGAATCTGAACCCCATCGCAGCATCATCAACCCCGATGATCCACGGTTTGTTGCGCCAGGGGACATGCCCAATAAAATTGTGGCGTTTTGCAGGGAAACAGACCAACCTCTGCCGGAAACCCCTGGCCACTTTACAAGAGCCATTCTGGAGAGTCTCGCTCTGCTCTACCGGGATACGGTGAATGTCTTGGAACACTTGATAACCCGCACGATTCGTAACCTTCACATTGTGGGCGGAGGCAGCAAAAACGATCTCCTCAATCAGTTAGCCGCCGATGCTACGGGCCGGACTGTTCTGGCTGGACCAGTGGAAGGGACCGCCATTGGCAATATTCTTCTCCAAGCCGTTGCCCATCGCGAAATTCATTCCCTTTCTCATATGCGAGTGATTGTGCGCGATTCTTTTCCAATCAACCAATTTTACCCTCGCGCTAGCAGCGATTGGCGGAGCGCGTACGAGCGATTCTTACAAATCCGAAAGAAACAACCTTGCTTTTCAGGAGTACGATAAAAGCGATTCCCGCGATGATCCGGCCCGGCGTTTGTTTCCCATTCCAACAGTTTGGAATTCAACATATTTTTGTGCCATGGGCTTTCGTGTTTTGACTTTCAATATGCAGTTCGGACAGGGCTGGAATGAAGAAGATCCCGATAATGGTTCTATCTGCTTGCCGGATACGATAGAATTTTTGCAAGAACAATCAGCCGATATCATCTTTCTACAGGAAGTCGAACGGGGGCAGCCCAATGGTTTGCAGATCCACCCTCCCGAAAATTATACTCAGCTTCGGCTGGCATTTCCTCAAATGCAATCGGTGTTTGCTTATCCACCAGTAAATTTCGACGAACTTCCATTTGGAATTGCCCTTGCAATCTTTGCAAGGACCCCGCTTAAAAATTTCTTCTCCGAAATGTTACCGGCTCCTCCGCTGCAATTCGAGTTTGGAAGCAGAAAAGTCAAACCCACTCCCCGCCAATTGATCGGAGCCACAACATTTCTTGACGAAAGAGAAATCAGGATCCTCAACACGCACCTGCAAGCCTTTTTTATGATTCACGCAACTAGCAACGATTATCCAGCGCAGCGAGATCGAGTGGAAAAAAATTTACAACAGACAGTTCTCCCTACAATCCTCGGTGGAGACTTTAACTGTGGGCCGGGCGAAAATGTGGTCGAACAATTCCGTAGTGCCGGTTTTCTTGCAGCGCAAAGTTCCATCCCTACCTGGAGAAGGCGTCCTTACGTTCTCGATCACATTTTTTACAACGCCTGCTTTCGCAAGATAAAGAGCGCAGTTCTCCCCACTCCCTGTTCAGATCACCATGCTGTCATAGCGGAATTTGAATTTGTCTCTTGAAACTGATTTCTTGGAACGTCAACGGACTGCGGGCGATTCTCTCGAAGGGATTCCTTAACTTCTTGGAAGAATCACAAGCCGATGTCATTTGCCTGCAGGAAACCAAAGCTCGGCCGGACCAAGTGGCCGATATCCAATGGCCACCCGGCTGGCATCTTTTTTGGAATGCTGCCCAACGGCCAGGATATGCCGGTACCCTTCTGCTCACCCGCATCCTTCCATTGCTTGTCACCACCGGCATCGATGTCGCTGAACACGATCGCGAGGGACGCGTAATTTCCGCCGAGTTCCCAAATTTTTATCTCGTCAACGTTTATACCCCGAACTCCGGGCGCATGCTAGCACGCTTGGATTATCGGATCGGCGAATGGACTCCTGCCTTCCTCAACCACCTTCTCCGCTTGGGAAAGAAAAAACCCGTAATCTTTTGCGGAGACATGAACGTTGCCCACCGGGAAATTGATCTCGCACGCCCCAAACAAAATATCCGAAACGCCGGATTCACTATAGAGGAGAGGGAAGCCTTTTCCAAAATCCTTGACGCCGGATTTCTCGACACCTTCCGAGAACTTCATTCGGAAGGAGGACACTACACTTGGTGGAGCTATCAAAACTCGGCGCGATCGCGAAACATTGGTTGGCGCATTGACTACTTCTGCATAGCGCCTACTTTGCGTCCGAGTTTACGGAATGCTTTCATCTGGCCCCATGTCATCGGCTCCGATCATTGCCCGGTTGGAATCGAACTAGAATTAAAAATCGCGGTTCGCATTGCATCTACAGAGTAAAATTAGGCAGACGTACATGCTTGAGCACCAAAATAGGCATTTTATGTCACAAAGTTTAACCAGATTGACTGGTCGCGAGGTCATTGCTTGGCATTTGAAAAATGGAATTCGGAAGACAACAGGTAGCGGAAAATAATTTTATATTTTTTGATTTTTTTACTTGCACAATTCACATCCTGGCAGACATTTACAAATGTTTCTTTAGAAGCGATTGTAGGTTTCCTCATTAGGCAAAAGGCAGCACCCCTCTAATCTGTCCACTGCAAGCGGATATTAGATTTCGCATCCGAAGAAACGGCATCTTTACTTCATTAAGTTCATTCCAGTTTTTATGACCCAGATTTCACGTCCTACTATCGGTCCTTCTTTAGGAAACACACACCAAGCAAAGGTAGAGCAACAGGTGGATAATGACGCTACCACAGAAAATATTGCGTTAAAATCCGATCAAAGCTTAATGGAAAGGAGTTCTCTAATACTCCGGAGAATACACAAAAGCTTTGGTCAGGTACCGTTTAAACTGAAAGAGGGAATGACTGATCAGCTATTTCAAAGCTTCAAAGAAGAAGGTGATATTTTAGATCGGTTATTTTCTTCTTTTTCTGACGTGAAGATATCTCCGGCAGAGAGCTATGATCCTTTCGAGACAGAAACGCGTGGACGTATTAAGAGAAGCACAGGATTTAATTTTCATGTACCAAGAATACCTATTCACAAACCGGTGACCCAGATTTCTGTGACGTCATTGCCTTCTGCGATGTCACTTATGACATCGAGAGGACTGGGTAGCGTCAAGATAGATCACCAACAACCTCGCCAGCAGGAACAAGCTCACCAGCAGGAACAAGCTCACCAGCAGGAACAAGCTCGCCAGCAAGAACAAGCCCGTCAGCAGGAACAAGCCCGTCAGCAAGAACAAGCTCGCCAGCAAGAACAGGCTCGGTTCAATCAGTCCAAGATAGAAGCATGGGCTGCAAATCTGAAACAACATCATACCGAACAAGTCCGAGAATGGGAGCAAAGGTGGGTAAGCGAAAAGGAAAGGATAAATCTTCTCAATGGAGCTCGAGTAAGAGAAATAGCTGCTCAGATGAGGTTAACAGCAAGTCCTGGTTGGGCGCAGTGGGAACAAAACTGGCAACAGGAAGAAGAGGCATGGAAGAGCTTCGTTAAAACACAATGGGATAATCTACAGCATGAGTTTCGCGTGAGAGATTGGGCCATAAGTTTTTCGGCGACAGCCGATCAAGTCAACGCGGAAAATCAATGGAGGCAGACTCGGCAGGAGGAATTGCAGAGCAAATTGACGCAGATAGGGACTCCAAAAGCGCAGTCGTTACAGGCCGGGCTCAATCAACTGGCAAATGCGGAACGAGTGCGGGTGATAAAAGAAGCCGAAGCAAAGGAAATCAGAGAATTTGACCAACGGTGGGAGCGTGAGAAAGAGACTGTTGCCACCATTCTCAACGGTGTCGTGCTCAGAGAGACCGCTGCCAGAAATAACTGGACAACACAAAGCTGGTGGGCGGAATTTGAAGGTGACTGGCAAGAGCAAGAACAAGAATGGAAGAACCTTGTAAAGATAGCAAACAAGAACCAGCAGACGGAATTTCACAGGCGAACTGAGGAGCTGCCTATCCAATTTTGGACAGATGAGCAGCAGATAAATACTGAAAAACAATGGAGGGAAAACCAGAAAAAAGAACTGGAGCAAACATTGATGCAGACAGGGAACCAAAGAAGTCAGGCACTGCTAAATCGACTGAACTTCGAGCAAGCCTGGGAACGCAACAAAGACACCTTCAGCCTTGTCCACCCAGTCCGATTCAGAGAACACATTACTCAGTTGGGATTAACAACAAGTCCTAAATGGCCTCAATGGGAACGCGACTGGCAAAAGGAAGAGCGGGCATGGAAGAATCTGCTGAGAAGCGAGCGGTTAAATATGATGGCAGAGTTTCAGAAGAGAGATCGAGAACTGACTTTTCCAACGGTTGATGCAGTCAACGCGGAAAAACAGTGGAGGCAGACCCGAGAGCAGGAATTAAACCACAAATTGCTACCGATATACACTCAAAAACAACAGTCGTTAAATGCTGGACTCGATCGACTGACGGCTACCGAAAAGCTACGGATTCAAAACCAAGAAGATGGTAAAATCGTGCAATACTTTGCCGAAGCCGCAGAAAATGTCGTCACGGATTATTTAGAAACCCTAGCAAAGGAAGAGACCGAGAAAATCGCGCGGATTCAAACAATACAAACAGATGGTAAAATCATACAATTTTTTGCCGATGCAACAACAGATGTCGTTACAGATTATTTGGAAGCCCCAACCACCGACCAACGCGGACTGGTTAACAAGCTTAAATACGACACAAAAGGCAACGTCATCGAAAAAAACACCATTGGAGACATTACCGGAGATGGAGTGAGTAATACAGCGACCACAAAATTCGCATATAACGATAACAACCTGCTTACCTCCGTCATTGATCCTATGGGAAATGAAATTGCCGTTTTCTATGAGGATAGCAGCCACCCGCGATTACCCACTCGCATAGAACGCAGATTTGAAGGACAGGTCACGTTCGACATCCACAATACCTATTCTGCTGCTGGCCTTCTCCAAAGACAGGCCATAGCATCTGGAACTCCTGACGAGGCCATTGTAGAATACACATATAATGAACAAGGCCTTCTCACCAGCCAAAGGAGAATCACGGGAAACAGTGACCCTGATGTCGTTACCCAATTTGAGCACAATACTCGCGGAGAACTTACCAAACAAATAGATGATTCAGGTATCACTATTTATATTCCAGACTTAGCAAACAAACAAATTCGGGTCGAACGTCGAGATAAGGCAGGGAACCTAATTGCATCGGAAATCACTCATTACAATCAGAGTGGAGTACCCAAGCGAATCGATCAATTCAACCTGGATGCTTCCATTGGAACTCAACCCGCTGAGCACAATCCTTACGCTCAAATTTTCTACAAGCACGACCCTTTCGGCAACCTTCTCGAAGTGAGCCGTCCAAACGGTTACCTAATAAAAATGACCTATGATCCAATAGGTCAACTGCTTAGCAGCTCCTATCGCGACGATGCCGATAGCTCGAAAGTCTACACCGAAAAGTTTACATACGAATCCAGAGGAGAAATTGCCACCTATACAAATCCACAAGGCGGCGAGACCAAATACTTCTATACAACGGATGGCAAACTTCACCGCCGGCAAAATCCCGATGGGACTGTTCAACAGTGGCGGTATCGCCTCGATGGGCGTCTCGTAAAGGAAATCCAACCCGATGGCTCTTATTGGGAAATCGCTTACAATGACCGTGAACGGACCATTAGCCGCACCCTGAAAAACTCCTCTCATACAACTTTAAGTCAAGAAAGGTTTGTTTTCGATCGTCGCGGCAATGTGATTTCCTATACCGATGGGAAAAACAATACCGTTACCAGGCAATATGACGGCCTCAATCGGCTAAAAACTGAAATTAACCCTTCAGATACCCCCCAAGCAGCACAAGAGCAGACTCATATTTCTTATGGTCGCAACACGCTAATGATCATCAACAACTTGGGAGAAAAACAAATTTTTACCAAGGATGCGTGGGGCCGCATTAATAGCGTTGTAAATGAAAATGCTAATAATCAAAAGGTAGCTGAAACGACGTATGCTTATTCTCCTAATAACATAACTGAAACCAACGGTACCGTGAGTACCACCACAACCTTTGATCCCCTTGGCAATCCGGTTTTGGTTAATCGGTTTGATTCTGATGAGGGATTCGCAAAACAGGTATTGGACATAGGCGTTGCACATGTGTCCACACTCGGGATACCGGTGAGCATGTATCTCGGATTTGCTGGCCAGGCAGCGGAATGGTGGGGATTAACAAACGTCGCGAACAAATTGGAGACGGCTTCAGGAAGCATTCTGGAATTTGTTGCTGATAGGTGGACTGCGGGTAATCAGGGCCCAATGGGAAGGGTAGTTGATAAGCAGATTTATGCAACTACCAGTCTTTTAAGGCCAGCCATTGGGATGCACAATCAACAGCTCTTAGCAGGCTGGCTTACGGGGAATTCTCCCAACGATATCGATTATTCTGCCGGTTCAATCCAGGTCCGGGATATGCAGACATCTTTAAACGTAGGTCGAGCTCGAATTGATGCCCATGCTAAACGTTTTCCTGAGGGTTTCAAATTTGAGCATGATACGGGTGATGCATATAAAGAAACGATTTTCAATTCCGACACGGCAAATTGGAAGAGTACGGCCATGCAGGTGGGAGGTTATACAGGTGCAACTATTAAAGATAACCAGGACGGTACTATAACCTTCACGATTGAGAATACAGCAGGAGCGAATTCGTTCTTCTTGCATGTGGTGCCGAATATTCGCCGAAGCAGTGGACCGATGAGTAATGTCAGACAGATATTTAGGTGGACCGAGCCAAAAAATCCGAGCCTATTGCCAAAAAACCAATGAAATTCCTGATTTCAGGAATGCACAAAATGTTTCAAATAGCGGTTAAAAGCCTTGGTGGTCTTGTCATCCTGATGAGTTTTGGTGGCTGCGTTCTATGGCCTGTAAATAAAAAGGATGTGATTGGGACCTACCAAGCTGTTCTTCAGGATGGAACACCTGGGCTTCCCGATGGCGGTTCTGAGATCTTGGAACTGAAGCCGGATGGAAGCTGCACACAGCAGATCAGCCTCAAAGACGGAAGGACTTTTTCAGCGCAAGGCACATGGGAATGGACATCGTATGAAAACTACTCCGGCCATAACATCATAATAACGAGAATCTATGATACAGTCATGGGTGAAGATAAGATGAATCCTGACCTGGAAAAGAGTCTGGGAAGAGTGGTGCAGAGTCGGTCTGTGGGGCGCACTCTGGGCGGCCGGATTATTATCGGATCGAGAGAGGGAGTTCATTACGAGAAGAAATGAGCGGCAGGAAAAATCCATATTTCCAAACTGAAGCGGGATCGTATGATGCAATGGGTCGAATGCTCACTCGCTCCTATCAGGATGATGCCGATAGCTCGAAGATCCACACCGAAAAGTTCACATACGGACCCGGAGGAGAAATTGGTTCTTCCGGGATTATAATGGATAAATGGCCGGAAAAAGATTGAGTTTACCGCAAAAGAAAAGGATGCGAGTCCGATAATTAAGGAAATTTTTAAAACCTCTGGCAGCGGATTTGATCGATTGGATTTTAGAGTTAAAGCCCTCAGCCACGGCGTTTGTAATAGAGAAGGACATGAAGTTGAGCAGTCCATCGAGATGGTTTTTGAGCATTTTAGCTACTTTTTTTATTTCTTGGAGTTGGCATCTCGTGGCCCAAGCATACCATTTTTTGAAAACCTCCTGAGCTTCAGAAACAGAGCAGCATTTCCAAAAAGCGCGAAAACTTTCCTTAATGGCCCAGGCACGAGCTGCCTTCAGATCGGAGTTTTTTAGCCGCTCAAAGTCTTCAATATGTTTTTGAGGAAGGTTCTCTGGGGAAAAAAGAAAAAGCTGGCGTGCTCCTTTGAGTCGTTGATCGCCCTTGGCTTTCAGAGTTTTATTTTCCCGTCGCCGCACTTTATCCACAGCCTCATTGAGGTGTTTGGAAACATGGAATTTATCATGAACGATTTTAGCCTGTGGTACCATCTCAGTAGCCACTTCGCGGTAGATGCCGCTCATATCCAAACATACAGCCTGGATACTCTGACGGGCTTCTTCAGGAAGTGTTTCCCAGAGTAGTTCAGCAGCTTGGCTATCTCGCTGCATGACCACTTCAAGTACACGTGGATTTTCCCCATTCAGATCATAGAGGAGTGAGGCATAGCTCTGGCCCCGCAAAAAGCTTTTCTCATCCATCCCCACTACTGGCAATGTCTCCAGTTCTCGGCGCTCCAGGCCTCGTTCTACTGCCCGTTCCATGATCCGCTGTGCGGCATCCCAATCAATCCTTAATAGCTGGCAAGCTGCTTCCACGCTGGCGCTGGCTTGAAGTACTTTGATCGCCAGACATTCAAAGAGCTCAGTAAACCGGCTGTTCTTTTGTGCCCAAGGTACTGGTACGGTCTGTACTCTGCCGTCATGAAGTTTTACTCGCGGTACTCGCGCTTCCAATACTGTGCTAAATTGGCAGCTGTCTAAATGCCGCCATTTCCTGACTGGCGCATGATCATAGATCTTCCCTATCTGTTCCCCCTCCACTTCCCAGTTCGTCCCTTCTTGATATCCTATTTCCACTTGCACTTCCTTTTTTCCCATATCTAATTTTACCCTCTTCACTTCCCATGGTTTTCTCAGTCCCAGGATCTGCTGATAGAGCTCATTGTCTTTCATCTCTTTTTTCTAGCTTCTCCTTTTTAAAAAAAAAGCTCCTCAACAAAAAAATAGTGCGTGCCTGTCAGTCAAGGAGGGGTAATTGTATTGTGGAAATTTGGCTGGGTTATCCACTATTTTTCCGGAAGAACCGAGAAATTGCCACCTATACAAATCCACAAGGCGGCGAGACCAAGTACTTCTATACAACGGATGGAAAACTTCACCGCCGACAAAATCCCGATGGGACTCTTCAACAATGGCGTTATCGCCTCGATGGACGGCTCTCAAAGGAGATCCTCTCCGATGGCTCTTACTGGGAAACCGCCTACAATGACCGTGAACGAAACATTAGCCGTGTAAGGAAAGATTCCTCGCACAAGACTCTAAGCCAGGAAAGCTACACGTTCGATCGCCGCGGTAATGTAACCTCCTATGCCGATGGGAAAAATGGGACCATTACCCGGCAATATGATGGCCTCAATCGGTTAAAAACTGAATTTGGTCCTTCAGCACAGGAGTGGAATCACATTTCCTATGGTCGGAACACGCTCCTGATCATAAACAACTTGGAAGAAAAACAAATTTTTACCAAGGATGCATGGGGCCGCATTACTAAGATCGTAAATGAAGATGCTAATAATCAAAAGGTAGCTGAAACGACGTATGCTTATTCTCCTAATAACATAACTGAAACCAACGGTACCGTGAGTACCACCACAACCTTTGATCCCCTTGGCAATCCGGTTTTGGTTAATCGGTTTGATTCTGATGAGGGATTCGCAAAACAGGTATTGGACATAGGCGTTGCACATGTGTCCACAATAGGGATACCGGTAAGCATGTATCTCGGATTTGCTGGCCAGGCAGCGGAATGGTGGGGATTAACAAACGTCGCGAGCAAATTAAACACAGCTTCAGGAAGCATTCTGGAATTTGTTGCTGATCGCTGGACTGCGGGTAATCAGGGCCCAATGGGAAGGGTAGTTGATAAGCAGATTTATGCAACTACCAGTCTTTTAAGGCCAGCCATTGGGATGCACAATCAACAGCTCTTAGCAGGCTGGCTTACGGGGAATTCTCCCAACGATATCGTTTATGCTCAGAATTCCGTTCAGGTCCGCGATATGCAGATGTCTTTAAACGTGGGGCGCTTTCGAATTGATGCCCATGCAAAACGTTTTCCTGAAGGATATGAATTTGGCCACGATACTATTCCTGCATATCGAGAAACGATTTTCAATCGTGCTACAGCAAATTGGAAGAGTACGGCCATGCAGGTGGGAGGTTATGGCGGTGCAACTATCAAGGACAATCACGACGGTACTGTAACCTTCACGATTAAGAATACGGCAGGAGCGAATTCATTCTTCCTGCACGTCGTGCCAAATCTTCGCCGAAGCAGCGGACCGATGAGTAATGTCAGGCAAATATTTAAGTGGCCCGAGCCGAAAAATCCGAGCCTATTGCCAGAAAACCAATGAAATTCCTGATTTCAGGAATGCAAAAAGCGTTTCAAATAGTGGTTAAAAGCCTTGGCGGTCTTGTAATCTTGATGAGTTTTGGTGGTTGCGTTCTATGGCCTGTAAATAAAAAGGATGTGATTGGGACCTACCAAATTGTTCTTCAGGATGGGACGCCTGGACTTCCCGATGGCGGTTCTGAGATCTTGGAACTGAAGCCGGATGGAACCTGCATACAGCAGGTAAGCCTCAAAAGCGGAAAGTTTTTTTCCACGCAGGGTACATGGGAATGGAAATCCTACGAAAGATACTATATTAGGAATATCATAATAACGGGGATCTATTGGACTGTCATCGACGGAGATAAGATGAATCCTGACCTGGAAAAGAGTCTGCCAAGGGTAGTGCAAGGCAATCCCGTGGGCCGTACATTGACGGGGCGTATTCTTCTGGGCTCCAGAGAGGCTGTACATTACGAAAAGAAGTGAACGGCAGGAAAAATCCATATTTCCAAACTGAAGCGGGATCTTATGATGCAATGGGTCGAATGCTCACTCGCTCCTATCAGGATGATGCCGATAGCTCGAAAGTCTACACCGAAAAGTTTACATACGAATCCGGAGGAGAAATTGCCACCTATACAAATCCACAAGGCGGCGAGACCAAATACTTCTATACAACAGATGGAAAACTTCACCGCCGACAAAATCCCGATGGGACTGTTCAACAATGGCGGTATCGCCTCGATGGACGTCTTACAAAAGAGATCCTCTCCGATGGCTCTTACTGGGAAATTGCTTACAATGACCGTGAACGAAACATTAGCCGCACCCTGAAAAACTCCTCTCATACAACTTTAAGTCAAGAAAGGTTTGTTTTCGATCGTCGCGGTAATGTGATTTCCTATACCGATGGGAAAAACAATACCGTTACCAGGCAATATGACGGCCTCAATCGGCTAAAAACTGAAATTAACCCTTCTGATACCCCCCAAGCAGCACAAGAGCAGACTCATATTTCTTATGGTCGCAACACGCTAATGATCATCAACAACTTGGGAGAAAAACAAATTTTTACCAAGGATGCATTAGGCCGCATTACTAAGATCGTAAATGAAGATGCTAATAATCAAAAGGTAGCTGAAACGACGTATGCTTATTCTCCTAATAACATAACTGAAACCAACGGTACCGTGAGTACCACCACAACCTTTGATCCCCTTGGCAATCCGGTTTTGGTTAATCGGTTTGATTCTGATGAGGGATTCGCAAAACAGGTATTGGACATAGGCGTTGCACATGTGTCCACACTCGGGATACCGGTGAGCATGTATCTCGGATTTGCTGGCCAGGCAGCGAAATGGTGGGGATTAACAAACGTCGCGAACAAATTGGAGACGGCTTCAGGAAGCATTCTGGAATTTGTTGCTGATCGATGGACTGCGGGTAATCAGGGTCCAATGGGAAGGGTAGTTGATAAGCAGATTTATGCAGTAACTACTACCACCTTCCTGAAAAATGTGGTTATCCCCCTTCTCAGGTTGGGAAAACAGGAAACGGCAATAAACGATGCAAAATTAACCATTCCAATGATAGGAGTCAGTATGGGACTCGGTGGAATTGGTACTGCGGCAAAAACACTGGGATTGAAGGATATTGGAAACACGTTCGATAAATGGTCAGCCAACTGGCTCCAGAACGCTGCGGATAGATTGGGTGCTACTAATGAAGGACCCATGGGAAGAGTCTTTGACACACTGATGCATTCAGCAACGGGCTACGCCAGACCCTTTTTGGGACACAATCAGCCATTCCTGGTAGATTGGACCACAGGAAATTTTCCGACCCACATTGTTTACCCGTCGGATTCGCCCCAGGTTCGGGATATGGCGGAATCGCCAAACGTGAAGAAGGCAATAGATAAATTTTATGCTAAAGGCGCTCCACAAATAGATTACTTTGCTCACAGCACGCCCAAAGCATATTGGGAAACAATTGCGAATCCTTTTACCGCCAACTGGCAGAGTACTGCAATGCAGGTAGGAGGTTATGACAATGCAAAAATCATAAATAATGGTAATGGTACAATGACTATTCGGATTTCAAACGTAGCAGGAGCGAAGTCATTCTTTTACCATCTGCTACCGAATCTGCCAGGCAAGACCGGGCCAATGCACAATGTAGAGCAGATATTTGAGTGGACGATGCCTATTGATCCGGCTCGGTTGCCCCAAACAAATCAATAAATAAGATTCCAATGCCGAAAGGCTTCAAATTACTGGTTAGGAGCATGGCTGGCCTTGCAATCCTAATAGGACTTCATGGTTGCATTGCGTGGCCAGTGAGTAAAAGGGATGTGATCGGGATATACCAATCTGTTCTCGAAGATGGGACACCCGGACTTCCTGACGGAGGGGTTGAGACCTTGGAACTAAAACCGGATGGCACTTGCGTACAAAAGATTGCCCTTAAAGACGGAAGGAATTTTTCTGCTCAAGGCACCTGGGAATGGGAATCTGATGGGTCATATCTTGGTGAGACGGTTACAGTAATGGGACTATATCGAGTAATCCATGACAGGGAGATTAATCCTGACCTAGAAAAAAGTATTGGGAATGTGATGCAGAGTTATCCTGCATGGCGCTCTTTTACTGGCCGAATCATTCTCGGGTCGGACGAAGGTTCCCATTACGAAAAGAAGTGACGGTGAAGAGCATAGCTGGCGTTGTAATCCTTGCAATCCTGATAGGACTTAATGGTTGCATTGCGTGGCCTGTGAGTAAAAGGGATGTGATCGGGATATACCAATCTGTTCTCGAAGATGGGACACCCGGACTTCCTGACGGCGGTTCGGAGGTCTTGGAACTGAAACCAGATGGTACCTGTAAACAGGAAATTACCCTTAAAGATGGGCGGAATTTTGATGCTCAAGGTACTTGGGAGTGGAGGCCGGGTAAATCTTATATTAATCCCCGAATAACACTCTGGGGACTCTACTGTGTAGTTGATATAGAACAAGAAATCGATCCCGACTTCGAGAAGACTTTAGGAAAGGTTTCGCAAGCTCTTCCAGCTAGTCGGACTCTGAGTAGCCGGATCATACTTGGATCGGATGAGGGAGTGCATTACGAAAAGAAATGAAGGTGAAGAGCATAGCTGGCCTTGTAATCCTTGCAATCGTGACGGGATTTTGTGGCTATAATACTGTCGATCATGATGTGGTTAATCCCAGAAATCGAAAAGACCACAGGATTCCTCCAAAGTCCTTTAGTTAGCCGAAATTTCGCAGGTAGAATCATCCTGGATTCTACAGAAGAATCTCATTTCCAAAAACATAGAGGCATGCCATGAATCCAAATTGTGATTTTCCTATTGATCTAACAAATAAACAACGAGAAAACAGGGTGCTCTTAATGGCGGCAGTCGCAGTCGGAGCCCTAATGAACCTGAGCATAGGAACGTTGATTCTGTATCTCAAGCTCCCGATTTACATCAATGCAATGGGAACGCTTTTGATGGCAGTTCTTTTAGGCATTCGAGCCAGCATGTATGTTGGTATACTATCCACATTAGTAACTGGATTATTGATATATCCATTGGAACCGTATTACATGGGAACTCAAATTGCTCTTTCAATCTTTACTGGTTTGATGGCAAAAAATGGATTCTTTCGATCCGTGCCTAAAACCATATTAACAGGAGTTGTGCTAGGTCTTATTGCGGCTATTGCGAGCGCTCCCGTAACGGTGTATCTTTTTGGAGGTGTACCTGATTTATGTTGCGTAAGCGGAATAACCATATTTCTCCTTGCTAAGGGATATTCACTTTTCGGGAGCGTATTGGGGTCGTATTCTATCGTTGAATCTATCGACAAAGTTCTCCAGTGTCTTCTTATTTTCTGGTTAATCAGAGGTTTTCCAGAGAGCCTAACAAAGCAGTTTATAAACAGAGGATATCTTGCAAAAAACATTATGAAAAAATAACTGCACTATGTCCTTCACACTCTATCGGGGATTGGCATTTTTAATAGCGATTGCGGGAACTATGATATCGAACCAACTATATTTACTGATAGTTGGGTTATTATTTGTATTAATTCTACTGAGCATACAAGGAAAGTTGATTGAGTTCGCAAAATTTGGACTCACTACACTCCTTCCTGTTGGCGGGATTCTAATTGTTATTTGGGGTTTCATTCGACAGGGAGGACCAGGAATGGAAAAGTCATTAGAATCCGGGATTCTATTTGCAATTCTTACTACACTGCGCTTGGCATTACTAGCTGGAATATTTCTTGCAGCAGTTCTGACGCTTGCTCCAGAGCAGTTGATCCATCTGTTTCGAACCTTTGGTATTCGAGGTCGGACGTTGGCAGTTGTTCTTTCTTGTCTGAATCTCTGGTCAGATTTCCAGTTGTATATCAGACAAGTGTATGTATCTCGGTGTGCACGGGGTTTAATGCCAAATCGCAGGTTTGTGACACGACTGAGACAATTTCCCCATACAGTACGAGCGCTGTTTATTTCCACGCTCATACACACAATAGATCGTGCAAACGCATGGGAAAATGATGGACTCATCGAGCGGCTTGACAATTTCAACAAGAACCCTTCCGCATTGCAGGGGCGCTCTCCACTTAAGGGGCCACTCTTACTGGCTTTGTCTATGGTGTGGACAATTACAACCGCTCTTTGCTTTTTTTGCTCCTAATGGATTTTGCTCATTTGTTAGAAAGATATCGGAATATGCCCGTTGTGCTGGAAGGAAGGAATTTTTCAGGCCGGACTGCTCTACTTCACTGCTGCGTGTCTCATTATTCCCAACGGAGAGATCGCGCGATTTACGTGGGATCTAGCATTCACAGGCATCTTTCGTCATTGATGTCCAATGTTCGAGATGAACTTTATCTTCATCTTTCCGGAGCGCCTCACCAGGCTTGGCTTTTGTCATTGGCCGATGTATTTGGATTAACTCGGCATTTTCATCGAAGCCCGTTCACCCTTTCGGGAGGCGAGCAGGCATTACTTGTAACTATTTGCAAATTGGGCTTAGCGCCTTCTCTTGTCGCTTTCGACTGCGCATTGGGTGAGTTAGATGCAGATAACACTGTTCGAGTTGCACAGGTCTTTTCTGCCCCAATGGTTGAAAATATCACCATACTCATTACTGAAAACGGCTATAGAGTGGATCATCCTTGGTGCTTACCAATTCGGCGTCCGGTTTCTGAATTTATGAATCCCACAGAGATGATACAGCCGCCTCGATTTCATGCTTCGGATTTGCGAGCAAGGCCGTCCGAGGATACGGGTCCTTTAGAAGCTGAGAGACTTTGTTTCGCCTATGAAAAAAGAATGCCGATTTTGCGTGGTGCTTCCTTTTGTTTGAATCCAGGCCGTATTTATTCCCTCGAGGGCCGGAATGGTGCAGGTAAGAGTACGCTGGCGCGTATATTAGTCGGCGCTCTGCCTTTGCAGGGAGGTCAGATATATTTTGCCGGACGGAACGTTAAACCTTGGAAAAACCCTGCTCAGATCGTTGCTATGCATGCTCAAGATCCGGATGTTCAACTGTTTGGGGATTCTATTGCTGAAGAAATGTCTGATTTATCACCCTTTTTACGCAAATCTGCTGCTGCTTTAGCTGGCGTGGAAGGTTTGATGAGCAAACATCCATTTGATCTTCCTTTCGTTCTTCGCAAACGTTTGACTTTTTCTATTGTAGCGCATTTGCGGAGGCCCTGGTTCATTTTTGATGAACCCACGTTGGGACAGGACGATTATGCCTGTGACCAAATGGCAGCTGTTCTTCGCAGTCTAACAAAAAGTGGTGCGGGTATTATTGTAGTTTCGCACTCTCGGGAGTTTATCCGCCGTCTCCAGGCACAAAGATTATGGTTAGAAAACGGATTAATAAATGTGCTAGAAGGCGAACCAACACAGAAAATGATGTTTTGAAATGAATCTGGATCGTTCTGTAGAGAGCTTTGGCGAATCTACCCGGCCGACTCAATGACGGTGTGTTTTTTCGCAGGAATTTTCTGAGGGGATAGTTCCTATAAATTCAAAATGGGTCTTATCTTTTCCGGAGAAAGCCATACGACCTCAGCCAATTGCATTTCATAATGGTAAGCGGCTTTGTACAAGGATCTTGTTGTATAGCTATCGATTTGAAAGGGATCTTTTTATGAGAAGTAAATTTCAGCACCGAATTTCAGTTGAACCTTGGTAAAACCACGTCAGCTAAATGGAAGTTGCAAAGATCAGCGAACGTATAGAGAGTCTGCGTCTGAAGACCATTTATGCAAAAAGGATCTTTCTCGTAAGCGGATTGGGTTTGAATCCGGACTACTGCGGAAACTTCGAGAAATCTTTTCAGAGCCTTGCAGGCATTTATGACATCGGCACAAGAAGCTTTTCCGCTGGTGAGGTGACAGCAATCTAACAAATGCCCATCGTCATCAAGGAAGAGTAAAAAGGCATTGTCAGATTCGAAATTGAAGCTTGGAGTCTCAGCAACGAGTTGTCTCCAAAAATTGGGGCCAAGATGGGCGATATCAACATTGAAAGGGCGTTCATTCATGATTTAGATCGGTTGAAGGAGTTTGAGTTTTATTGTGAATTTCTGCTTGACGAATTTGTTTAATCAAAAGCTGTCGGACGATAGCAGGGCGGCTAGTTCCTTTTTCTTTTGCAAGTTCGTCAATAATCGCACCGATATCGGAAGGGACGGCTATCTGTAACAATTCATCGTTCACGTCAAAAATATCACGATGATGAATATAGTGAGATATCTCCAAATCAATAAGAAATTGCCTTTCGAAGGAAAAATTTTATTTTGCCCCTGTGAATCAGGAAAAGCGAAGTGCTCGCTATGGCAAGGACATGGTGTCCATCTCAACAACAATAGATGCGGCCACAGCAGCAGCAATAAAGCGATTAGCCGCGCTCGGTGGAATTAAACCGACGGCCTGGGCACGAGAGGCAATCATTGAGGCGGCCAAGGCAGAATGTGTCTACAAAATTGAACGGACTATTCAAAGGAGTGTCCGCCAGGTGACCAAAAAGACGGTCCACAAGACGACTGGAAAACAGAAATAGGCTTGCGGCTTCAAAAGATCTTTTGGAAATGGATGATGGTTTCTACTTTCCTTGTTTCCACTTCCTTGGCAGATGGAATAAGATTTATCAACACGAACTTGTCATGCAGACGTTGGGACCGACTAAATCGCCTACCAAGCTTCCCAGTCTGCTTGGGGGCTGCTATAGCAAAGCCCGTATAAAATGATTACGCCTTTGCCGCCCTTTTGCCTCCAAGCTTTGTTGCAAAAAATAGTCCGTATCTACAGATATGGCCTCTTTTTTGCGTCTTGCCTGGAGCCAAAATTTCAGTCAAATCCATGATCATTTTATACGAGCCTTGCTATACTGCATATATTCGCTGCGCTTTTGAAGCAGCATCCAATTACTACGTCGCCAACAAGAAAAGATTGCTGAATTTGTTGAAGCCTTTGTGGCACATCATCCCAGAACTCAATGAGTCTGGCGGTCAAATCAAACCGGTTAAACAGCTTCCCAGCCTCAGGCGAGGCGATACAATGCTTTTCTGGATGCGTGCGGACACACACCATAATCCCGGAGATGGGGATCCCCATCACGGTGGTCGAGTTTCGAAAGAAAAGAATACCATCCGTCCGCAAAAAGACGTTCTACATTATCGATCAAGAACGGATTTTCACCCTGAGTCCAGATTGATGCCTGCCGCCTGGGAGAGTTCTGAATGCTCGTCAATAGACATCCAGAACCTGAAGGGATTTCAGTGAACTGTTCTTACTCTGTTCTTAAAAAATCGCCCTTGGCGGATGATTCTCACCGTATATACTGATAAACACAGGAAATATGGCTATGGAGGGAATCGAACTAGAATAAAGATCCATGCAATAGGTTGTTTTGGCTCCCTGGGTGATCATTACTGCTTTTGTTGGACGGAAATTATTTCCAGTTGGATTATATTTAAAGATGCGCCAGTTAAGAAAGGTATCACCAATAGAATCTCCCGCTCCTGGGTCAGAGAAAAAAAATAGAAATTCTAGCCAAGAAGCAAAAAAAACTTTTCCAAGAGTCCATCCTCATTCTGCGACAACAAGCATACCGCCGGCTCTAAGAGGAAGAAACGGAGGAAAAAATGGAGAAAAGCCATTTTCAACAGCCCCCTGTCCTCAGCGGTATATAGTGAGAAATAGAGAACCTATTCGCACTTCCCAGAGTTTGACCGAAGACACGTGCCAAAATCCGAAGGAAAACATTCCGAAGGATAAAATCATACGCGGCGGCGGTCGTAGAAGCAATACTACCGATAAAAGCAATATTTTAGTTGTTGAAACTACTAGCGGCCGGATTAGGAGACCGGATACTCTTGAGCTGCCGTGTCAGGCAGGAGACGATCTTTCCCGGAACGATGTGGATCAATGTGATGCTCCCCTCTTTAGACTACGGCAGGCGCCATCATGGTCTGACATTATAGATCAATGTGATTCTCTCCTAGCTGATCTAAAAAGACCTTGGTATCAGGAACAGAAAGAACCATGGTCTGACATCCGGAGCAGAACAAAAAAGATCCTCAGCCAAGTCAGGGGCTTAACGGATCGGCCTCTTCAGAAACGAGCCGAGAGCTCCAATGTCGCACAAACTCATCAATCTCCGCCTGCAGAAGTAAGCAAGCAAATCACCCGAACATCAAGTTCGGAAAGCTTGCATTTGTCCCGTTTATTCAACGAGCTACCACACGAAGCGACTTCAGGCGACCATTTGCAGGTATCTAATCGCTTAGAATTACCGAAGACGGAAGCAACTCAAACCTACTCGGAAGAATCGAAAAGTCATTTAGAAAATATTATCCAACCCTTGGTACAAAACAAAGATGAGACAGCTTCTCCTATAAAATCAGTTCCGCCATCCGAGGTTGCTGCTCGCCAAGAACCTATTAAACCTAAACAACAAAAATGGTATCATAAATTGTGGTCCGGACTAAAATGGGTCTTTTGTTGCTGCTGTCCTTCATTCAAATCGAATCCCTCAACCACAAAGTAAATAACCTTTCTCACAAGAGGTGAGTTCATCTTAAAAAGTGATGTTACGTAAAAATAAGAACCTTGTTGGTCAAAATGGTTTTTTTGCTCCCAGAGCTCCTAAAAGTGCGTAACGTCAGTTAAAAAATTAAACTTTCTCACAGGTACTACCATAATGCAGCCACCAAGGACAGTAATTCAGCTTAAAGAGATTAGTCTTCCACTTTACTATAATCGACGATCTGGCATCGATTTACAATCGGGGAGTCAATGGAAGCAAACCCCAAATTCAGTCCGGCCAAGGCAGATCGACAATCCGGCAAAGAATGAAGTCGTACCGAAAAGAAAAATCATTCCACTTGGATTGGAAGAAATTGTCGAAGAGTGCGTTCCAAGAGAGGGTGAGGAAATTATGATCATTCGAAAGAATGGTCGGTATGAAGAGAAGCCCAACGACAAAACATTTCACGGGAGCAGTAAGGAAATATCTATGACAAATATCCATAATAATAATCCGAATCGAGGCGATGGAAAGGTTCGGCAGTTAGTCAATCAATTTGAGAATTCATCGAAACGGAAAACGAGTTTTCCAGAACAAAAACGTTTGGGACCTGTCAGCCCCAGAACAGAAACAACAGAAGCGAAAATCAGTCGCACATCGAGTGTGGAATCATTAAATTTATCTGATTTATTTCAAGAGGGTTCCCCCAAGGAGGACCGGGTTACGGATCCAGGAGATATTACCAGTAAAATGATATGTAATATTACGCCGCAGTCTAGTCCGCTGCCGCCGCTAATCGAATACAATTTAGTTTCTGCCTTGGATCTCGCATCGGAAAAAGAAACGGGTCTCCAGGCTAGTAAACGGCAGTGGAAATCAGATCCCGACTTATACCAAACGGCAGAAAGTCCGGCCACTCCTGCTTTGCAAAACGCCCCGACTGTTAATGAACAGAAAAACACCCCCGTTAGTAAACAGAAAAAACAAGGGAGATGGACGAGATTTAAATCAGCTATCAATAAATTCTGTAAGCGAGTCAGTTCGCTTTTCCGGCGTCGAAGGAGCGTTGAAAACGGACCGAAAAAAAAGTCCGAAAGCGTGAAGATCAACAGCCCGAAGCTTGAAAATTCGAGGCTCAAAAACCTAAACAATGTACAAATTCCGGGTGAAAAATGGCCAAGCAGCAGCCACCACATCCATAAGCGTAAATGGGATCCGGCTCTACCTCCAATCCCTGAAGAAGGTACTCAGGACTTACCCAGATTCCAGAGAAGAGGAATTTTCGGGATTTTTCCCGATCTCTGCGTAAGTTCTGATAATACCGAACACACCTTGATTGGGGACCTGGCCCAGATTTTGTCGCGTAATAAAGAATTGAATCAGAAAGAAACAGAGCTTCAACAGAGGAAGGAAAAGGTAAAAAAACAAGGAATAGCTATTCAGCAGGCATGGAACATTATTCGCCTCGAAAAAGAAGAAATAGCGGCGCAAAAAGAAGAAATTCAAAAAGCATGGGACTTTGTTAAGTCTAAGGAGGCTTTCCTCAAGACATCAAATGACGTTTTACGCCAAATAGAATTGTTAGGTGCGAACACACCGCAAAAACATAGGAATCATTTGGAGACCACCGAAAGCGAGATTAAGTTACTTCAAAAAGCTAACAAAAACCTCACGTTGGGTAGCGAGAAATACAGACCCAGCCATAGCCAAATAAAAGCTTCCCAAGCGATCTTAGAGCGAGAAAAGACGGTTTGGAGGAAAAATAGGGAGCGGATCGCTGTTGGCCATCCGCCATTTTTAGAGAGCAGACGGGTGACGCCGATTCGATTGGCTAGCTTTAAAAATCCATATGAAAGCACTACTTAGCTTAGATAATATTTTGAGTATAAATAAGTTATTGACATAGTCTCTGTTTTTGATCTAAAACTCGTTCATGCCAGCATTTGCCATCTTCATTGGTATCCTTTTGGATATTCTCGGGATCGTTGGATATGTGTGGACCGGTGCCCATTCCCCAACTGCACTGATCCCCGCTGTTATTGGGACCCTGATTCTCATTCTTGGAATTGTTGCTTCGCGCAATCCCAACATGAGAAAACAAGCTATGCACGGTGCGGCGATTTTAGCTGCGCTAGGATTTCTGGGGGGTGCGGCGCGTGCTTTGCCCAATATTTCAAAAATGTGCCCTTCCCATGAGGTAGGCGCACCGATGCCGCCAGGCGGCAGCCCAGCTCCCGGCCAAATGGGTGCCGTGGGTGCCCCGGATCAGATTGGTGCGCCGGCACCACCCGAGCAAGCAACCGCGTTGAACCAGGTGATCGGCACATTGGATCGCCACCATGCCATCGCCTTTTGGATGCAATCCATCATGTCTCTCCTCTGCCTGATCTTCCTAATTGCTTGCATTAGATCATTTATCAACGCTCGCAGGAATCAACCCACTCAACAAAACCCGCCACCACCCCCCTACGATAATAGGACACCATAGGAATCGCCTTCTCCTGGCAGAGAAAGGGCGCGGATATGGAAAAGGGCACAAAAGAACACGAGCGTTTATTGTAAAAGAAGAGCGCCTGTGATAGAGACTAAGGGCTATGGAGACTTGGCCTCTGTATTGCAGAAAGGCCTTCGACAACCGTTCCGGGTTTAATGCCATTCTGTTCAAACCAACCCTTTCGCATTTCCAAGGCGTACAGGACCGCGGGGGAAGTGCTCGGGATGAGCTCTTCATTGAGTGGTTGCATGTCATAAATTTCCATGATGCTACCTGTGGGGTCTATATAAGCCACCGAGAGGGGAATGAGAGTATTTTTCATCCAAAAGGCTACCCGCTGCGGAAAATCGAAGACGAAAAGCATGCCCTCATTCGGTCCCAGGATGGCGCGATGCATCAGTCCAATGGCTCGTTGTTGAGGGGTGGATGCCACCGGTACTTTGATAACAAACTTGCCCAGACGAAGTTCCCATTCGGGTAAATTCCGCTGACTTGAAGGAACCGCGGAGGTAACGAATGTGCTAAAAAGAAATAACAGGATGGGGGCGAATTTTAGGTACATGGCTAAGGCGGGACAGAAGGACTGCGGGAAAGAAGCTGTAATGTTTTGGGTTATTGCTAGGGTGATTTCTTGGTTTGTAGATGGCCAATATTTTTTCAAGAAAATTCGACCGGCTACCGTTTCAGGTGGTTGCCGGTCTAGTTGCAACAATTGCCCTTTTATTTGCTGGGAGCTGGGTTTATTGCACTGGGAAGTACACGCGAGTGGGTTACGAACCCGAGCAACCGGTTTCTTTTTCTCACGCCCTGCACGTCCAACAGTTGGGAATGGACTGTCGATACTGTCATACCTCAGCGGAATTTTCCGCTCGAGCTGGCTTGCCCCCGACCCAAACGTGCATTGGCTGTCATGGCGAGGGACAGATTCTCTCTCAAAGTCCTCAGTTAGCACCGGTACGAGAGAGCTGGCGTTCAGGTCTCCCAATTCCTTGGGTAAGTGTGCACCAGCTTCCCGATTATGTTTACTTTAACCACGCGGCTCACGTGAATCGAGGAGTGGACTGTATGAGCTGTCATGGTAATGTGGCTGGGATGGAGGTTGTTCGAGAGGTGCAGCCGCTGACCATGGCTTGGTGTTTGCAGTGTCACCGTCAGCCGGAAAAATTTCTTCTTCCATCTGCTGATCAAACGCTCAATTGCCCATTTTCAACCGGTCGACCGCCATCAATCTCTGGGATGTCGCCCCCAATTTCTTGTGGAGGATGCCATCGATGAAGACCCCGTGGCGTAGTTTGGAAGAATGTCATTCGGGGGTCGCTCCTAATCCCGCTGAATTTCCGACTGGTTTTGAGAACCTTCGGCGTCGCGAATTTGTGCGACTTTTAGGCGCTAGTGCGGCGATGCTTGCCTTAGGGAGCTGTCGGCGTCCGGAAGCCCATCTTGTCCCATTTGATCGTGCGGTTGAGTGGACGCTGCCGGGAAAGTTTCTTTATTATGCTACGAGCATGCCATCAGCATTTGGAGCGATTCCTCTCTTGGTGGCCACAGTGGATGGGCGTCCGGTCAAAGTGGAGGGCAATCCACTTCACCCCGCGGCGGGACGCGGCTCCAGTGCGTTCGCTCAAGCTTCAATTGCTGAAGTGTACCATCCGGCGCGCGCGCGCCCGATAACTTGTGAAGGAAAAGAGACCAGCGTGGAGGACTTTAGGAGTTTTCTCCGGCGGGTGCGATTAGAATATCAAAAATCAGGCGAAGGGCTTGCCATACTGGTGCCCCGGGAAACCTCTCCCACTCAAGAGCGTCTTCGCCAACAATTAGAAGTGGATTTTCCTGGGATGCTCTGGGCGGCCTATGAACCGCTTGACCACGAAGGCGCCGGTCTTGCTTTACAGGAGGGAGAGACACTCATTCCACGATTTGAGCGGGCGGGTATTATCGTCAGTTTGGATTCGGATTTCCTGAATCCGGCGGAAACCGCTCCTGGATTTTCTCAAGGTTTTTATTCTCGCAGAAATCCGGACCAACGGAATTCTCCAATGAACCGTCTTTACGTTGCGGAAAGTTATGTGTCGCTCACAGGAGGGATGGCGGATCACCGTCTGCGAGTGAAGGCGTCCGAGATTGGCGGTGTTATACTAGCATTAGCCCGAGCAGTGGCTGATCGGTTGCCAGATGACAATTTGTCAGCCGCATTAAAGGCATGCCCGACTCTGCCGGGATCACCCGACGCACGTTGGATAGCCGCGTGTAGCCAAGATTTGCTTGCAAACGAGGGACGCACCATCGTTTGGGTGGGTGCTTCTCAGCCTGCGCACGTTCATGCTCTTGCACTGGCGCTGAATCGAGCGCTTGGAAATTTGAACTCCACGGTGGAAGTGATCGATAGTGGCAGGAAAACGAAGAAAACGGCAGATATTTCCAGCCTTGCGAGAGCGATCCATGATGGCAAGGTGCGCCATCTTCTTCTATTTGGCGGTAATCCCGCATATGATGCCCCGGCCGACTTAAACTTTTCATCTTTGTTGCCGCAAATACCTGAAACCTGTCACCTGAGCCTGTTTGCCAATGAAACTTCACGCCTCTCGCGCTGGAGGATTCCCGCTGCCCATTTTTTAGAGAGCTGGGGAGATGCGCTTGCCTTTGATGGGACACTCTCCGCCATCCAACCCATGATCCTGCCGCTCTGGAATGGCTGGTCCACCCTTCGCGTTCTTTCCGTCCTCGCCGGGGAAGATTCTGCCGATAGTCCCAACGCCGTCCACAAAACTTTCTTGGAACAAAGAAGCGAAGAAGAGTGGACCGAATTTCTCCGCTCCGGATTTTTAAAAGACTCCGCATGGCCGGTCGTTTCCGATAAAATAAATTCCTCCGCGTTGATCCGGACACTTCAAGAAGTGCGGTCACCAAAATCTTCGGAAACCGAGCTCGTTTTCCTGCGCAGTTCGAACGTTAACGACGGCCGTTTTGCCGAAAACTCCTGGCTTCAGGAGACGCCTGACTTTGTTACAAAGATAGTCTGGGATAATGCTGCCCTTCTTGCACCTGCCACTGCTGCTCACCTGGGAGTACAGGATGGTGACATACTGGAAATTAGTGTCACCTCCGATTCCTTCCAGACTGCGTCCTATCAGACTGTGTCTGTTCGGGCTGCGGCTCTTCTGGTGCCATCCCATGCGGAGGACTCCATTGCCATTGCGCTTGGCTATGGACGCCAAGCGCCGACTGAATGGGACCTTTCCACTGCCTCCTCTTCCAAGGAAGCTCAGTGGCCTTCAATCGGATTCAATGCCTATCCGCTTCGCCAGTCGGATTCCATGCGCTTTCGTTGTGGTGTCCTGGTTCGCCGTACGGGCGAAAAACATTCCTTTGCACGAACACAGGAAAACCATGCCATCGATGGCGAAAATTTGGTCCGTCAGATAAACTTGAACGACTATCAACTTTCCTTGCCAAGAAATCATGAAGAGGTTTCTCCAAAGGAGGGACCGACTTCGTCGGTTTCTTTTAGAAACTCAACTATTGCAAAGGACGTTTTTCTTGAACTACAAACTTGTAGATCGAAAAAGACAGAATCTTCTCCCCAATCCCCGCAATGGGCAATGGCGGTGGATCTCAGCGCATGTATCGGCTGCAATGCATGTCTTGTGGCTTGTCAGGCGGAAAATAACGTTCCTGTCGTCGGTAAAGAACAAGTGCGTAAAGGAAGAGATATGGCGTGGATTCGAATCGACCGCTATTTTTCCGGAGACCCTGCGACAGCCGAAATCATCCCGCAAATGATTGCCTGTCAGCACTGTGAGAATGCTCCTTGCGAGCCGGTTTGCCCGGTAAATGCTACCGTACACAACGAAGAAGGCCTGAATTTGATGGTCTATAACCGATGCGTCGGTACCCGATTTTGCTCAAACAATTGCCCTTGGAAAGTCCGGAAATTCAATTTTTTTGATTATAACGAACGCCCCTTAAACCAACTGAAATTGGGTCCCTTAGCCCCCAAGGGTATGGCTGAGAGTATGAAACTCTCCAAAAATCCAAACGTGACCGTTCGGATGCGTGGGGTGATGGAGAAATGCACATTCTGTATTCAGCGCATTGAAGAAGCAAAAATTTCGCGGCTTGTACGAGCCGGTTCCTCCGACCCAGAAAAATTTCCTCTTCCTCCGTTTCAGACCGCTTGTCAGCAAGCCTGTCCAGCAGAGGCTATCGTCTTTGGGAACGAAGCCGATCCAAATACATGGATCGCGCGTTTAAGGTCCAGTCCGAGAGGCTACACTCTACTGGATTCTTTAAATACACGACCACGGGTGACTTATCTCACGCGCATTCGAAATCCACATAGCCAGCTCCCCGCTTGTATTTAAGAAACTGGAGAAGCCAGTCCTAAAAAACCGCGCAGTCAGCGGGTACATACTACTATGCGTAGTTTGTTGCCCAATTATGAATTATTATGCATAGTTATTATTAATATACATAATTAGCTATGCCTAAATCAATATCAGCATCCGGTGTGCGCGAAAATCCGCATCATGCAGCGTCCAATCGTACGCATAACAATGATTGGAAAGGGCGCAAAGCGGGACAGAAGCCTGAATCCTGGTCTTCACTTCAAGGCAAGCAGCAGGGAGAGGAAAATCGGATCGTAGAGGATGTTTTTCGGTTGAGGCACAATCCCGAAGCACAAAAACAATATCGGGAATACCTTCAAGCAAAAGGCCATCCGAGACAAATGCCTGCACGCATGGACCCCTTTCCGGAAACAGGTCCAAATTCAAAGATTTTCGAAAACGGAACTTTATCCGGGAAAACAGCTAAACGACTTTTTTCTTGGGATGGACTCAAAGCGGCTCTTTATGGGCATGGCAAATGGCACCAAGCATATCATGGTTTAAAATCGACTTTTACTTCGCCCGAAATGCTGAGTGGAGAAGACATCTCCATTTTAAATCCAGCTGTTTACAACCAGCATGTAAAAATTCCCACTGCGGAAACACAAGGACAACCTGACTCCCATGCCGGATGTCAGCCGGAGCCCAAAAAGTCTGCGGCATGGGAACGCCCGTTGGAGTTCCAAAAGCCCTCGGGTGGAACAAGCTCGGATGTCCAGCCAAAAACTCAAGCGCCCATAGAGACGAAGCAAGAAAAATCTGTTGAGAGAAAATGGAATTTGCCGCTGCCGGGAGCCTCAGCATCTCAACGGAGGGAATGGAGCGATTATGCAGACGAGAATGAGCTGGAACTAAGGCCAATACACCAAGAGCGAATCACTCAACAAAATGCAGTGGCCAAAGAAGCAACTAGGGAATTCCAGACGCAGCAATTCAATACTACCGATCCGTCCAGCAGAGTAATGCAACCTGTTGCAAGTGGTCGGGAGAGGCAATCGCCGACTGAAATCAGAAATGAGATGAATATTGGAACGGCATCTTTTCAGGATAGCGGCGCTGTTACAAATTCATCGCTTCCAATTGTCCAGGATCATATTCATACGCATTCGGATCAAATGATTGAGAAGATCTGGAATCTTACCATAACGCGAGATCACGACCTTACCGGGCAAAACCATCATCATCGGGTGCGGCATAGGGGGGACAAGCTGAACCAGCTAGACCGGGAAATTGGCCGCCATATTAACAGATGGGTAAAAGCAGTATGTGAAGAATACATAAAAACTCAACAACAAGCGAGTGTTTCGGTGGAAAAATGTGACGGCGGAGTGGCGAAACAAATCGTTAGAGAGAGCGTTCTTCGTCACCTGATAAAAAAGGACCCCGAAGTGGAACAACTTTCGAAAGCGGAACAAAATCTGAAGGTCTCTCAATTTCTTGTTAATTCGGCATATCGACTTGGAAGGCGTCCTGGACTGCAAAAACGGCAATGGGTTTTTAAACCACTTCAAGAAGCTAACAAGCCACTACTTGATAGCGCATTACAAGATGTGCAGAATGCGTTTCGTAATTCCACTGGTGTCGAGCCATCAACAACGACGATTCCTTCGACTACAGAATCTCATAATAGTACAATCGCCTCGGGAAACAAGCCATTACAAACAGCTCATAGTACCCTGTTAGATTCAGCTGAGCAATTTGAAGTGATCCCGCCTTTCCGGAGTAATGAGACTTGGAAGAACATCATGGAGCAAAAGCTCTCGAATTTTAAAAATTTAACGCAGGGTTCTCAATTCACGGAGGAAGGTGCTTCTACTCGTCTTTCTGGCACGTTGAGCCTCATTAGGTATAGTATCGAAAAATGGGAACAAGGTGCTTGGGAAGATTTTGGCTCGCCTTTGCAAACAATCAGCGCGCACATTCAAAGTTGGTTCATCAATTTGCGGGCAGACTATCGTCGAAATCAAGCGCAGCAACCAGATCAACTATCCGCAAAATGCGATGAAGTCTGCACCGCCGAGTTAGTTAGAAATGATGTTGAGCATTACCTCATCCAACAAGACCCTAATGTTGCAAATCAGACAAAACAGGAAAAAGATATTTTAATTTCCAAATTTCTCGTTGATTTAGCTTACACTCCGCTTCACGAAAATATTATCGCAAAATATCAGGAGCAGTTGAAAAATGGAACCGTCGCAGAAGCAAGGCAGCTCATCCAACAAACGGCTGACGAGCAATGGCAGCTAGAGGAACTTTTCACAGACAGTAGAGATCAGAACATTTTCAGAAATGCCTATTTGGATGAATATGCGCCTTTCCTAAACATTCCAGATATTAACCAAATTGGGAATTTCACATATGGTAGCAGCGAGCATGTGCATGCGGTAGTCGGTATGAAATTATCCGAGAAATTTGGAATTAATGTTACTGATAGTAAAACATGCATATGTGTAGCAGAACAAATTGATCGATTCTTGTACAATATGACACCCGGAGCAGAGAAGGACAAGTTAGTAGCAAATTTAAAGATTATATATGCTCTTGTGAATGGAGACATTAAGGGATATGGTCCGGAAATTCAACAAAGCATAAGCGGAAGCGATATAGATGCTAAGGAAGAATTTATGATAGAATTAATTAGTAATAATACTAATACTAATATTTCTCCATATATTCAAAAGCTGGAAAAGATCAAAGAGGCACTCATAAAAGTTAGATCAGAAGTTAAACAATTTTTCACATTGAGGGATTTTCTTTCTAAGAAACTGGAGACTCATACTGATGTGATATGTGGTCGCCAGTACACAACAGCAGAGGGTGAAAACTATTTTGAAGAGCAGCATTACACAGGAGTTGTATCAGATATCGTGGTCAATCACTTTGCTCAGAATGAACACCCTAATAGGGCCGATGAATTTTATTGCAAAATTTCAGGTGAAAAATACACTCAAGCTGATGCCTATAAGGAGTATGCGCAGAACTTGCGTGACAGTCTAAGCGATTTGATAAGAATCCAGAAAAAAGACTTGTTACTCTCTATCCAATTACTATTTGGTAATGACAACTGGGCGCCCACAACAGTCTATGTACCAAAAGCAAGTATAAGACAGCAGCCTAGTTGGATGCGAAGGACAGCCTTTTTTCCCCAACAGTCTTCTCGTTATTTAGAGCCTAAGGGAAATGTCATTAAAGTTTCTAATGGAGATGAAAGTCGGCTCTTGTTTGCCGCAGAAAATGAGGTGGGATTTACAAAACTAACAATCCTGAGCGAAAAAGACGCAAATTCCTATATACTAAGCAATAAAAAAACATTTTTCGATACGCAATCCCAGGAACCTATCCAGGTGTGGGTCGAACCCCTAATTGGCACGCCGGATGCTATTTGCCAACAAGTGCTTAAGAATACTCAATTTGCTCGTAAAGTTGATGAAGAAGCGAATCGTCTTCTGCAAACATTCCATCACCCGCCATTATGGCGTTATTTTGTCGGATTTGCCCCGTTTGGAAGCTGTGTTCTTCGTGCATTAGATGCTGCAGAAGTTACAAATTCCCTGGACAGGAGTCAGCTAGAAAACATCCTGAATGACTTGGGGTGTGCCATTGACGTGGGATTTGCTTTGCAGCCTATAGCGAAAGGCGTAAAATCCCTTGCCTCGACCGGTATAAAAACCGGGAGTGCTCTTGCCAAGCTTCCGGAGACTGTATCATACACATGGAAAATGCGCAGATTCTTTTCTAAACCACTTCCACTAATTGAATTAAGGCGCGCAATAAAGTCTGAAAAAATCGTCATGCAGGCAAGGAAGAATTTTATCGCTGGAATTAATGATCCTGATCCGATAGGTTTCAGAACATCTCACGCTTTAAGCTATAGAGCTTATCTGTATACGGCGGCTGAGAGCATTCGAGATATATTATTGCCCGCTTTGCCGATAGATCCGAGGGCTGGTCGTTTGGATCATTTGGCAACAAAAGTTACTTTGGGACGCACGATACTAGGGGCGGGGCTATATTGCAAGGCGGTATCCGAATCACAAGCGAACTCGCTTGATGAGTCATCGCTTCCTTTCCTAAATGTAACACATCCCAATGAGAAGTGATCCCATGAGTGAATCTTTGCAACCAGCATTGGCTCCTAAATCCAGGTTCTTCCGGGAAAATAGTGGATAAGCCAGCCAAATTTCCACAAATCAATCCCGCTCCTTCACTGACAGGCTCTATTTTTTTGTTGAGGAGCTTTTTTTTAAAAAAGGAGAAGCTAGAAAAAAGGGCTCTATAAAAGAATTCGTGGGTAAAAAATAGAGTTAGCAGGGGGGCTGGTGCCGCCCCCAGACCCCCGCACCGCTCGCCGCGGCAGGCGTTCAGGGGGAACAGGGGGGGGAGCAGTGCTGAAAGGTAGCAAGAGGATCGGATCGGTTCCTTGGGTATTAGGGCGGAGCGTAAAAAAGAGGCTGGCGGCACCCAAAAGGGTACCTATAAACCAGCCTCTGTGGTAAATATAACGCTTAAAAATGTAATGAGGCGGGTACATCCGATCAAGGGATTTGTCTATGATGCGGTGGGATGGGACGATAAAGAAAAGGGAGTTATCTTAGCAGAAGTACGTGCCAGAGAAGGCAGCCAGGGAAGATGCTCAGGATGCAAACGTAAAGGATCTGGATATGATAGACTTGCAGAGCGGCGCTGGCGCTTTGTGCCACTTTGGGGTTTCGTGGTCTGGCTAGTCTACACACCGCGGCGAATTGACTGCCGACACTGTGGGAGTCCCACAGTAGCAGGACTTACGCAAAAGCCATGGTAAGGGAAGGAAATTTGAGTTGATGAAAAAGGAAATCATCGAGGATTCCTTGTTTGACGCGGTAAAGAGTTTTTGCGCTATCTCTGGCAATATGAGCTAAACGGCCCCAGACCAAGATAGCAGAAGCGATGTGGTTACGCTGAATACGAGCCTTTCTGCATTGGCAGCGTTCAATTCCTGTTAACTGCTTAGCCTCACGATGAAACTGCTCAATCTTCCAGCGCAAGCCGCACATCTCAAGTGTGAGCTTGGAAGAATCTTGAGTTCGGTCGTTAGTAACCACGTAGTCCGTGCGGTGTTCTGACACCTCAACCCGGAACAGTTTCACTTTGTGTTCTTTGGGGAATCCCTTGATTTTGATTGTCTTGCCATGTGCGAGTTCTGATTGATTCCACTCTAAGGAGTCCACTCGCTGATAGGGCCGTTGAGCTGCGGAATCATCCACCAAACGGTTGTCACTTAAGGGACAATAATAGGTTTTTCCCAGCGATTCAATGAAGAGCATCAGATCACGCTTAGCATACCAGGTATCCACCAAGACATGCCGAAAGAGCAGCTTTTTGTGATGTACAAGGTTGCTGAGCATGTCCCGTACATGATCATGTTTAGTTTTTCCGTCGCCAGCAGGATCGTAAATTCGATAGTCGATCAGCCAGTATGCGTTGGTCCGCGGATTGACGTACACGCAGTTCACCACTCCAATGCCTTTGATCAGTCCGTGTGCGTTACCGCTATACTGGCGGCGAACCAGTTCAATCTTATGCGAAAAATTCTTGTCGATCACCGTGTCATCGAACACCACGCAGCACTCTTCATCAGGGATAATCTCTCCGCGCACGTTCTCCCATATCAGACGCGGCGTTATCTTCTCCTTACTGAGAAATCTGTTGATTGCATCGTGGCTCATGTTTTCCGTATGCTCGGCAAAATTTGTCAGCGTGTAGTTGATTGGGCTCACCAACAGGTACTGGCAATAATCAAGCAGGCTTGGGCAGCTTCTCATACCTTCTTCTCTACAATCCTTTCTCAAGCTGGACGCTACCTCTATTTTGTAGTAATTCTTCCCACACTGTTTTTAGGCCTTTTTGCGTAAGTCCTGAGTAGAAGAACTTCCTTGGGCTAGCGGAAAAATACAGCACAGCGAAGCCTTCCGTCTCTTTCTGGCACAATGGGCACGCATGCTCTCCTGGGCCGAGGTAGCCAGAGTCTTCCGAGTGGGCTGGGCCGATGTATACGCTTCGGTAAAATGGGTGGTGGATTATGGCATTCAACATCGGGATTTAAGCGGCGTAAAGGCGCTTGGAGTTGATGAAATCCATGTCGGAAAAAAAGATAAGTTTTGGACACTGGTCTACCAGATCGATGATCACTGCAAACGACTTTTGTGGGTCGGGCGCGATCGTACTGAAAAAACTTTTGAGCTATTCTTCGAGGTTTTTGGCAAAGAGTTTTGTTCGGCCATCGGCTTTATTTGCTCCGACATGTGGAAACCGTATCTGAAGGTAGCAGCCCATTATTTGCCACAAGCCCTACATATCCTTGACCGCTTCCACATCGTTAAAAAACTCAACGAAGCTATCGATGAAATCCGCAGAGAGGAAACCCGCGCCCGTGCCCAGGCAGGTCTGGATCCCTTGCTTAAAAAGATGCGCTGGGCTTTCCTAAAAAAAAGATGCAATTGGACTAAGAGCCAACGTGCTGGCATGCGGGCAATTCGAGGCTCTGCTTTACGCACCCTGCGCGCCTTTCTCTTAGTGGAAACTTTCCAACACTTTTGGACCTATCGCTCTCCTACCTGGGCTGCTAAATTCCTGGATGCTTGGTGCACTAAAATTACTCGAAGTCACCTGGAGCCTCTTAAAAAAGTTGCCCGTACTCTCACCTCTCACCGCTCTCTTCTTTTAAATTACTTTCAGGCTAAAGGCCAATATTCCAGCGGTGTCGTTGAAGGGCTTAACGCCAAGGTGAAATTAACTCTAAAACGGAGTTATGGGTTTCGTACCGCTGATGCTCGTGAAGTTGCTCTTTACCATACCCTTGCTAATTTGCCTGAACCAATTTTTACCCACAGTTTTTTTAGGCAGCCTTTTAATCAAGGACCTGTACTACAGGAATACGAACGCATTCAAACCTACACTGACAGGAGAGTAAGGAGATGGTTAATGCGGTGCCGACAACAGCCAGGCACCGGATACCGCCAGTATCCGGACGAATACCTATATGGGAAACTCGGCCTGATCCAACTGCCCAAGCGCCGTGAAGACCTGTCGAACGCAAAAGCGTGTAATCTTGAGAAGAAAGCCGGATGCGGTAAATCCGCACGTCCGGTTTGATGAGCGGGGACAGGAAACGGAACCATGGACGAGCCTGAGGCACCGGCATATTGGCGAAAGCCGCCGAAAACAGCTACTCCCTCAATCCTACAGTCACCGCGCCTGTTCTCGACTCTACCGATTTCGACTATGCCGTGTTCGAGGAAGGTGGTGAGTTTTTCCCACTGGCCCAGGGCGTAGTTGCAGGCTTTGGCAAGCATGCTGGAGGGAAGTTCTCGGCTTCTAATTTCCAAGAGTTCTTTGTTCAGTTCTTCCATTATGGGAAGGCTTTGGGCTTGCCGTAGGTGACGCCGATTTTCCGAGTCAAGTTTTGCTTCTCTTGCTTGGGTTTCTATTTGGTAGAGTTGAGCAATGAGGTGAAGTACTTTTTTGGCACTTTTATTCTTTGAGTCTATTTTGAGGAGGTCAGTAAATTTTCTCCGTGCATGGGCCATGCATCCGGCACGGATGAGCTTTTCTGATCCGATTTTTTCGTAGCCGGTATATCCGTCGCTTTGGAGGATTCCGCAGTAGTTTTGGAGAAATTGTTTGGGGCTTTCTCTTTCTCGGCTCATTTGGAAGTCAAAGACTATTGGGCCTCCGGGGCGGCTGTATTGGAAGGCAAATGAGGTGTGGTTTCCTCCGATGGTTTTTTCGCTTTGTACTCCTATTGGGGTTTCGTCAGCTTGGATGTAGTTTCCTTGCAATAGGTCTGCTCTCATCGCTGCTGCTATTGGCTCCAGAAGGCTTCCTGAGGCTAGAACTGCTTGGTTGAGGGTGCTGCGCGATATGTCGATTCCATAATCTCTCTCTAAGATGGCTTCTTGCCTATAGAGCGGAAGGTGTTCGGAATATTTTTTGATCAGGACGTCAACGATGACTGCGCTTGAGAGTTTGCTTTTTTCTATGATTTGCTTGTCTCTGATAGGCGCTGTTTCTACTCCGGCCTCAGGACATTTTGGGCATGCTAGTTTTTCTCTTTTTATCACTCGCACGAAGTATTTGATGGGCTCTAGGTCGAGTTCTTCTTTTTCCTCGTAGCCGATCACTCGCCGCTCTTCTCCGCAGCAGGGGCATTTTCTTTGCTCGCTTGCTACCGAAATGATTTTCTCTTTACGCGGCAGATGTGCCGGTAGTTCATTGCGGCCTGCGTGTTCTCGTTGTTTTTTGGCTACCGGTTTTTGCTCTTCGGGTAGTTCCGCTTCTTTTTCTATTTCGGTCTCTTCAACTGATGGTTCTTCTCCCAAAAGTGAGGTGTGTCAAAATCTTGGACCAGTCAAATAAGAGAATAAGAGAGAAAGGTCCAAAATGGAGAAAAGACAGAAATATAGCAAAGAGTTCAAAGTAACGGCCGTGGAGCTAGTAAAAACAGGGAAGCCTATCCCGGAAGTAGCCGAGGAATTGGCTATAGGAACAGAAGTACTCTACCGCTGGGTAACACAAGCCAATAAGCATATAGAGATTGGAATCCAAGGAGTTGTAGGCGTAAGCGAGCAGACCGTAACAAACGAGCTCCAGGGGCTTCGGCGCGAGAACGCCCGGCTCAGACTCGAGAATGACATTTTAAAAAAGGCAGCCGTTATTCTGGGCAACAGTCCCCTGCACAGTGCCGCAAGATGATTTTAGAAATCCAAGAAAAAACAGGGGTCAGTCTTCGTAAAATCTGCAATACCCTGAGTGTCCCACGGAGTAGTTTTTATCATGCAGCCGAAGCTAGCCCCATGCAGCTTTCTGAGAAGAAAATGGGGGAGCAGATCGAGATCATATTTAAGCGCCATTGTGGACGTTATGGTCATCGCAGGATTCGCAGACAAATGGCGGAAGAAGGAGTCATTTGTTCACCGAGGCATATTCGTAGACTGATGAAAAAGAGAGGATTGCGAGCTATACAGCCTAAAAATTTCATTCCTAAAACCAGCGATGGAAAGGCATTGAACCCTGCCCCTAATCTTTTGGCTAATCGCCCCTTACCTTCCTTACCTAACCAAGTCTGGACTGCTGATATTACCTATATTCCGAGTGCTGTAGGATGGTTTTACTTGGCTGTAGTGATGGATCTTTGTACCCGTAAAATTTTGGGATGGAAACTGGCTGATCACATGCGCTCGGAGTTAGTTCTTGAAGCATTCGCGCAGGCGCTAGGTTCCACAAAATCCATAAAATCTGCCATTTTCCACAGTGATCGGGGTAGTCAATATGGTTCTAAGGCTTTCCGAGCTGCTCTTCAGCAGGCTGGCTTCTCACAAAGCATGTCAGCACGCTCTAATCCCTATGATAATGCCTGGACTGAGTCTTTCTTTGGCACCCTTAAACGAGAAATGCTTCAAGGGGGCTCTTTTGAAAACCTTCAAGATGCTCATACTGAACTCTTTGAGTATATTCATGGCTATTACAATACTCATCGTAAGCACTCTTCCCTCAATTACATGACTCCGGATCTTTTTGAGCGAAATTGTCTTACCCTTGCTGCATAAATACATGAAAATCACCCATTGCTTTTTCATGCCGGGGCGAAGCCTACGGCTGGTGTGTCTGGCATGAATAACAAACAGGAGGTGAAAATCCAAACCTAGGGCCCTGACAGAGGGAACCTAACACCGAAGAGGCAAGTGCATTGCAGTGGAGAACCACAGCCCAACCAGAGGGAAGCAAACGCTGGAAGGCCCGTGAGGGGATGTACGGTAGAAGCTATAGGTGCGTACGATAGTCGAACGAAAGTGAAGCGCCGTAAGGCGCATGCAGTGGACGAGCCAGCCGGCGGTGGCGAAATCCAAAATCTGTTGGGGACTGCATGTGTAGTGGCGACGACAAGAGTACGAAGTTTGTTAATTCTTACCCAGAGAGATCTGTTGGGCCGCGCCAGGCCAAAGCCTGGCGCAAACCCGTAGGACGAAAGAACGAAAGGCCAAAGGCCCAACAGAAGTCAGACAACTGCATAGTAGCAAGAAGGCTAGCGAAAGCTAGTCCCAACCCAGCGGCGAAAGCAAACTGGGGGAGCGAAGGCGGTTGCGGTCGAACGAATGTCAATGCAACTTGAACTGAAATTTGGAACAGCCGAAGAGGGGGTGCAAACTCCCAGCGACGGCGCAAGGGCGGAGCACCGAAGCTCGGCTCGAGCGTGCGCGCCGCCAATGCCAAAACTCAAGCCAGAGAAAGCAACGACAGCGACCATGGAAGAAGTAGAACGAAGATTAAAGGGGGCGTTTGAAACAGTAGCGAGCAACAAAGGAGCGCCTGGACCAGATCGGCAAAGCATAGAACAAGTGCGCAAGCACCTCAACGAGCTAATACCGAAATTGAGCCAAGCCCTGATAGAAGGAAACTACCGACCTGGAGAAATTCGGCGCGTGTGGATACCTAAAACAGGAGGAGGACAAAGGGGTCTAGGCATACCCAACGTGATAGACCGGGTGGTCCAAGAAGCAGTACGACAGGTTCTGGAACCAGAATACGAGCCGACCTTCCACCCTAACAGTCACGGATTTCGACCCCAACGAAGCTGCCACACAGCAATACGACAAGCACAAGAGTATATACAAGAGGGACGCGAATGGGTGGTAGACATCGACCTGGAGAACTTCTTCAACCGAGTAAACCATCAAAGACTGATGTCCAAACTCGCGCAGCGAGTAAAAGACAAAAGACTACTGCACCTGATTGGACAAATGCTCAAAGCGCGAATTGTAATGCCAGATGGCGTAGTGGTGAGCAACGACGAGGGGGTTCCGCAAGGTGGTCCCCTCAGCCCATTGCTCAGCAACATCGTGCTTGATGAACTCGATTGGGAGCTGCAAGCAAGAGGCCACCGCTTCGTACGTTATGCCGATGACGGTAACATCTACGTCAGAAGCGAACGAGCTGGGCAGCGTGTCATGGCTAGCGTGAGCAACTTCATAGAAAGGCGCTTGCGTCTCAAAGTGAACCTCAGCAAAAGTGCCGTGGCACAGCCACAAGAGCGTCACTTCCTGGGCTGTAGCCTGCGACGTGAACCCTTAGAGGGCAACGTAGAAGTGAGGTTGTCAAAGCGAACAAAAGAACGCATAAACAACAAAATCCGAGAACTGACACCGAGAAATTGGGGAGGCACCTTAAAATCGTGCATCAACAAAATCAATGCCTACGTGATCGGATGGACAGGCTTCTTTGGCATCTGTACAGAACAAGTCGAGAAGACGCTGCAAGGACTTGACGCCCACATTCGCAGGCGACTGCGAGCAATGGAACTCAAGCAATACAAATGCAAACGAACCATCGTTCGTAAACTGATTGGGCTCGGGATCAATCCCAAAACCGCGTGGCGCAGCATTTACTCGGGACGAAAGTCCTGGTGGGCGCTGAGTCACACAACAGCAGTTGACAGAGTACTGAAGAATTCCCTTTGGGATGCACGCGGGCTCAAGTCATTGCTACAACGGTATAGGGAACATCCTGCGCGCATGGCCGCTCAGAAGCCAATGCAATACGTATGGGCATTCTGAATAGTCGAGGTTGTAATACCAACCATGGGGGTCATAACCCGTGTTTCCGAAGAGCCGTATGTGAACAGCACAAGTACGGTTCTGTGAGAGGAGCCCTCAGTGATGAGGGTTCCTACTCGATATTTCATTGCCATACCCGGTCACAACGTTCACAACGCCCGGTGGGAATCCGGCCTCGAGAGCCAGCGCACCCAACTCGAGTATAGGCGGTGATGTAAACTCCGACGGCTTGATGACGATCGTATTGCCGCATGCGAGAGCTGGCGCCATCTTCCGGGCGGTCAGCGACAGCGGAGAATTCCAGGGGGTGATCGCGACTATTACCCCGAGCGGCTCGTACTTAACGTAGTTAAATACACCCACTTTATCGATGGGGACGACAGCGCCATGAATCTTGTCGGCCAGCCCGGCATAGTAGTAGAACCACTGCGCGACATTGTGTACCTGACCGGTTACCTCGACGATGTTCTTGCCGTTGCAAGAGCGCTCGATATCGGCTAGGCGTACGGCATCTCGCTCGATAAGCTCGCCCAGCTTTCGCAATAAGTGACCACGTGCGGTTGCGGTCAGCTCCATCCAGGTCGGCGCACGAAACGCTTGATGCGCGGCCTGAACTGCACGCCCGGCGTCGGCAACGTTACCGCGCGGCACTTGCGCGATGACTTGTCCGGAAAAAGGATCTACAGAATCCATCCATTCGCCGGAAACTGCATCTTCCCACTTCCCTCCGATCATCATCTGATAACATTGCATTGTTTTGCTCCCGCGTTCTGATTTTGATATTGTGTTTAAATTGAACCGATACTTAAGCGATTATTCAGGTTGAATTAAACCGCTGTGTAATTCTAAAATAAAGCAAATAGTTCTGTCAAGTAGAACAGGCCGTAGCGAGAATTTTGAATGAATACCGGAAATAAACGCACTCGTAAGTCCGAAAGCGCCGAAAGCTCAAGGTTCCCACCACGCGAAGATGAAAACAATTTGGGAGACAAATCGATCGTTCCAGACGAGATCGGGGTCGCGGCGGTCAACCGGGCCTTAATGATCCTCGAGTGCTTCAGTGACAATGAGTCTTCGCTGGCTTTTATCAGCAAAAAAACAGGGCTGTATAAAAGTACGATCCTACGACTTTTACAATCGCTTGAGGCTTACGGCTACATCGTGCGTCTCGCATCAGGCGCGTATGCCCTCGGCGCAGCACCGCTGCGTCTTGCGGGCATCGCTTGCAATTCGATGCATCCGGCTGAAAAGATCATGCCGGTGCTGCGAGAATTGGTGCAAGCGACGCGTGTCAGCGCCTCGTTTTACGTACGCTCGGGGAATATGCGTGTTTGCGCTTATCGGGTCGATTCGCTGCGTTCGATCAGCGACAATGTGAAGGTAGGACAAATGCTTCCGTTAAATCGGGGCGCGGGTGGCAAAGTACTGATTGAGTTCGACAAGCTGAAATCTGCATCGGAAGTGAGCGCGCGCCTGCCATTGATCCGAGTGACACACGGTGAGCGTGATCCGGAGACTGCAGCAATGGCAAGCCCTGTCTTCGGCCCGAATCGACACCTTGAGGGAGCGCTAAGTCTTTCGGGTCCGATCCAGCATTTTGACGTGGACGCTGTCAACGTCATGGCACCGGCACTGCTGCATGCAGCCCGACTTTTGACCACCAGCTTGCTAGGAGACCCGACGATCTTCAATTTGTGACAACAGCTTAACGATATCGAGAAAAAACATGAAAGAGTTACTCAGGGGGATGCTGGGCAACTCGGGCAGGACGCCGAGCTGAATCACGAGCAAATGGGCACCTCGTTCCTGGCCCTGCTTTAAGCCATGAATAAATTGGCTGAGTCCAAAATTCAGTTGCACTCCAGATTGCCTCCTCACCACTGATTCGATTCTTTTTCATGTTCTACTCTTTTCTTCCGCAGAACTTCTTTTTTCAACTTGCCCAATTTTATGAGTGCGGGCCAGTGGAAGGTAGAAGTTGCTGGAGGGGGTGGTGCGTGTCTTGGTAATGAGAGTATAGATAGCTGGCACGAAAAAAAGAGTGAACAAGGTACCGATAACCATTCCGGAAACGATGACAATCCCAATGCTATTCCGAGCGCCTGCACCTGGCCCTCGGAATATTATCAGAGGGAGGTTCCCAACAACAGTTGCAATCGTCGTTATGAGAATGGGACGGAGTCGAATCCCTGCGGCCTCAATAACCGCCTGGAATTTATCGAGTCCCGATTCTTGCAGTTTATTTGCAAATTCCACGATAAGAATTCCATTTCTCGTGATCAATCCAATCAGAGTAATCATGCCGATCTGAGTATAAATATTTAAAGTACTCAGTCCGCTGAAGGGGATCAACAAAGCCCCGGTCAGCGCTAACGGAGCTGAACCAAGAAGCACAATCAGAGGATCGCGAAAGCTTTCAAATTGGGCCGCAAGAACCAGAAAAATAAGAATCAGAGAGAGCGCCATCGTTGCGATTAACTGATTCCCTTCCTTACGCAACTGACGGGATTCACCGCCGTAATCCATCACATATCCAGGTGGCAAGATTTTTCGAGCTTCGCGTTCCAGCAAAGAGAGTCCCTCTTCAATTGAGACACCAGGAATGAGTGCCCCTTGGACGGTAACCGAATTAAGTTGTTGGAAGCGCTTAAATTCCCTGGGCTGTGCGGAATGAGAAATGTGAGCAAACGTTGAAAGCTTTACGAGTTTTCCACTTTGGGAACTCATATAAATATCCCCTAGTTGGTCAGGATTGAGACGGTGAACACGCTTTATTTGAGGAATTACTTTATAGCCATGACCTTGGTTGCTGAAACGAGTGACATAGTTGCCCGCTAACATAGCACTGAGATCCCGGCCACTTCGCTGCAGGTCAACTCCTAATGTCGAAACTTTATCACGATCAAAGTGAATTTGATATTCAGGTTGGTCGTATTTCAGATCCGTATTGACAAATGAGAAAAGACCGCTTTTCCGAGCGCTTTGCACAAGGTTGTCGGCGAAGGTTAATATTTCCTGCGGCTCGGCTGGTGCACCGATGACAAATTCAATTGGAAATCGATCTGCCCCGGGCAACGGAGCCGGTGTCATCGCAATAATATCAATACCAGGAATTTTTGAATTTTTTTCAGAGATCTCGGTCAAAGTTTGATCGATTGAGCGTTTTCGTTCATTGAAAGGCTTTAATATTATGCCGATAAAACCAGAGGTTGAGCTGATGAATTCAAATGTATGTTCCACCTCAGGAATGGCCTGATAAAGTGCGTTCAGTTGTCGAGCATACAAATCAGTTTGATCTAACGTGGAATTAGCACCAGCTTGGATGGGCCCCGCGATGAATCCTTCGTCTTCGCGGGGGGCTAATTCTTTAGTTGAAAACTTGTAGAAAAAAACAGCGAAGATTAAAGCAAGTCCCCAAAGCACAAAAATGGCTGACCGATAGCCTAAGGCCCATGCCAAAGCCTGAACATATTTCTCTTTAAGAGTCGCAAACCAGTGACTCAAAAATGAGGAAAATCCCTTTGTGTTGTTGCCGGATTTTAGAAGTCGGGCGGACATCATGGGAGCAAGAGTGAGAGCCACGATCCCCGAAACAATAACAGCGGTCGCTAGAGTAAAGGCAAATTCGCGGAACAGAGCCCCGGTCAATCCTCCTTGAATACCAATTGGAGCATAGACGGCTGCCAAAGTAATGGTCATAGCAATTATCGGGCCAACAAGTTCCCGAGTACCTACCAGCGCTGCTTCCAAAGGTGGCAAGCCTGCCTGAATGTGTCGTTCGATATTCTCGACGACCACGATGGCATCGTCCACCACTAAACCAACTGCCAAAACAATCGCCAAAAGAGTTAAGAGATTCATGCTAAACCCGGCAAGCGATACGAGAAAGGCTGTTCCGATCAGTGAAATGGGGATGGCGATCACCGGGACAAGAACAGAACGAATAGATCCTAAAAATAAGAAAATCACCATCACGACGATGATGAGAGCTTCAACTAATGTTTTGCTGACCTCATGAAAGGCTTCTCGAATGTAATCCGTAGAATCGAAATCGATTTCACATTTCATTCCAGGGGGAAGAAGCATTTGAAGCTCCGGTACAGACTTTCGAACGGCATGCGCAACCTCCAACGGTTTCGCGGTGGGCAAAGCCCAAATGCCAATAAAGATAGCGGTTTGCCCATCATATCGTGCAATCTGATTATAATCCTCAGCACCCAACTCGACATCTGCAATATCCTTCAGTCGAACAATCACTCCATTGCGTTCCACAACGGCCAATTGCTTGAATTCTTCGACGTTCCGAAGATCTGTATTAGTAACGACATTAGCCGTAGTCATTGTTCCTTTTGTCGACCCAATTGCAGCGGCATAGTGATTTGCTGTAAGTGCTCTAGTGACATCACTCGGAGCAATGTGGAGAGCTCCCATGTGGTCTGGTTTTAGCCAGATACGCATCGCAAGGGCCTGTACCCCAAAAATCTCCGCTTTTTGGACTCCGTTGAGTGCCGTAAGCTTTGGCTGAATAATCCGATTTAGAAAATCCGCAATTTGACCGCTATCCAAGTTCTTGGAATAAAAGCTCAGATATAACAATGCTGTCTGGCTGTCGCCGGTTCTGATATCAATGACCGGCGCTTCCGCTTCCGGCGGAAGATTATTACGAACTTGAGCGATCTTAGTCTGAATCTGTGTCAGCGCCTTATAAACGTCAAAATTTAGCCTAAGATGCGTCGTAATTACGCTGATGCCCTGCGCACTGGAGGATTCCATGTAATCAATCCCATCGACGCCGGAAATAACTTTTTCCAAAGGAGTCGTAATATGACTTCTTACGAGTTCCGCATTTGCCCCTGTGTATGCGGTGGTGATGGAAATAATAGCTGCGTCACTGCGGGGATATTGTCGGACATTGAGCAGGAGCGACCGGAGAGATTGGAACCCTGCTAGCAAGATTATAAGACTGATGACGATAGCTAAGACGGGGCGACGAATAAAAATATCCGTAAATTGCATATTTCGCGCCTAGCTATCTTTAGGTTGGGGGTTCAGTTGGTTGCTGGGTTGGATGGTATTATTTACCTGCACTGAGCTTCCAGGACGTAAACCAAAGATTCTTGAGGTGGCCACTTCTTCCCCAACATCAAGGCCCGACTCAACGACTACTCGGTCTCCGCGCATCACTCCCAATTTGACAAAGCGCTGTTCAACTTCCAAATAGGGAGTGCCGTCATCCTTTTTCACCGACTTAATGACAAAAATAGAATCGCCGTAAGGTGCATAACTGATTGCTGAATTCGGCACCGTAATGACGTTTTGCTTTTCCTTGAGCTGCGCTTCTACGCGCACAAACATTCCAGGACGCAAAAGGCCGGTTGAGTTTGAAACAGTGGCTTGCACCTTCAAATTAGCCGTTGAGACGTCCACAACAGAATTGAGCGCGGTAATTGTTCCTGCGTAGGGCCGATCACCAAGTCCCTGCGGGTCGATAAGGACGTTTTTGCTGGCTTGCAGTTTGGCAAGATCTGTCTGAGGCAGTGAAAAATCAACATAGATTGGATCGAGACTTTGCAGTGGGACAATTTTGTCACCGCTTTGCAAATATTGACCGATATTGACCTGCCGGATTCCGAGTAAACCTGAGAAAGGCGCCCGAATCGTTTTCCGAGCGATTTGAGTTTCAATTTCCTTGACGTGCCCCTCTTTTTCCTGAAAATCCGCAATTGCGGTATCGTACGCTGAATGGGCCGTGATATTCTTAAGGTAGAGTTCTTCAGCACGTTTCAAATTTTTGGTCGCCAGTTCCCTTTTGGCCCTGCTTGCAATGAGTTGAGCTTCTTCTTGACGAGTATCCAGTTTTACGAGGAGGTCGCCTTGTTGAACTTCCGTTCCGGAAGCAAAGTGAATACTTTCGACTATCCCCGGCGAATCTGCGCAAACGGTTACTCCGTTGACCGCTTGCAGGGTCCCCACAGCATTCAGGGTGGGAGTCCATTCTTCCCGATGAGTTGTGATGGAGGTGACGGTAGCCGGAGGAACGCGGAATTTTTTTTCCGCCTGAATGGCTTTGCGCGTCTGCATGGTTTTAAAAATGCCCAGTCCACAGAGAAGCCCCAATGTTACTGCAAGGGCACTGCCCCCCATGATGACTCTTTTTTTGGCCGAAGGCCGTTGAAGATGAAAAGATGAGCTGCCGTTCGTATTTTCCGGTTCGGGATGAATAGACATAGGAAATTGGAAAAATTGCTCCTCAATTTGTAAAAAGGAGCCATAATTTAAGCGAAGTTGAACAGTTTGCAAATGGAGTTGGAATATTAATTCCTTATGATGCAAAAACTTACAATTTATTTGAATGCCTATCCAAGAAAGCTTAAAAAACAAGGGCGATTCCTCATTTTTTCTTGGAGAATTAGATCAACTGGAGAAGCTTAATAGGATGTGTTTTCAATTCATCCTGGCGTCAGTTAAACAATGAATTAAAACCAAAAAATATTACAGTGCTTCAACCAGCCATTGGAAACACAAGTTTTGAGAAAAATTGAATGAATATCCACGAATACCAAGCAAAACAATTGTTTGAGAAGTTTCAGGTGGCGACCCCAAAGGGTGCGCCTGCTTCCACCCTTGATGAAGCACAGGCTGTTGCGAGTCGACTCGGGACCGGTCACCTTGTCGTAAAGGCTCAGATTCATGCAGGTGGTAGAGGTAAAGGAACGTTTACAAATGGCTTCCAGGGTGGAGTTCACCTCTGCGATTCGGCGGAAAAAGCCGGAGAGTTGGCGACCAAGATGCTTGGAAATACACTGGTCACTCACCAGACGGGAGCGGCTGGACGAGTGGTTCGGAAGGTGCTTGTTGCGGAGAGTGTGGAAATCGCCAAAGAATACTATTTTGCCATTGTCTTGGATCGGGCGATTGGAGCGCCAATGATCATTGCGAGCACCGAAGGCGGGGTTGAAATTGAGAAAGTGGCTGAAAAGACTCCTGAAAAAATCATCAAGGAGCCAGTCCATCCCTTACTTGGTCTCCAAGCATACCAAGCTCGAAACCTTGCTCATCGGCTCGGCTTTGAATCATCCAAAATTGCCGAGGCTTCGACTCTTTTTCTCAACATTTTTAAGCTTTTTATAGAATTGGACTGTTCGCTCGTTGAAGTGAACCCATTAGTTCTGACGCGAGACGGCAAGGTCTTTGCACTCGATGCGAAGTTCAATTTCGACGATAACGCACTTTTCCGACACCCGGAGATAGTTGCTTTACGGGATACGGAGGAGGAAGATCCTCGCGAGGTCGAAGCTTCCAAATTTAATCTCAATTACATCGGTTTGGATGGCAATATCGCTTGTATGGTGAATGGCGCAGGCCTCGCTATGTCCACTATGGATATTATCAAATATCATGGCGGGGAGCCTGCAAATTTTCTGGATGTCGGAGGCGGGGCCAATGAGGAACAAGTTACGGAAGCCTTCAAAATTCTCATCAGCGATAAAAATGTTAAGGCGATTCTTGTCAACATTTTCGGTGGGATCATGCGCTGCGATATTATTGCGCAAGGAATTATTAATGCGGTGCGTGCCGTGAGTTTGCCAGTGCCTCTCGTGGTCCGTTTGGAAGGGACCAATGTGGAACTGGGCAAAAAACTGCTTCAAGAGTCGAATCTCCCTATTATTGCTGCGGATGGGTTGACAGATGCTGCTCAGAAGGTGGTCAAGGCAGCAGCTCAAGGATAATCACGACCATTCACACTCAACTTCTTAAAAATCATGGCAATTCTGGTCGATAAAAATACCCGTTTGTTAGTGCAAGGAATTACCGGAAAGTCCGGGGGCTTTCATGCGCGAGGATGCATGGAATATGGAACCAACGTTGTTGCGGGCGTCACTCCCGGCCGGGGAGGGGAGATGTTTGACTCCAAAGTGCCCGTCTTTGACACCGTGGAAGAAGCCCGCAAGCGCACCGGCTGCAATGCCACAATGATCTTTGTGCCCGCACCATTTGCGGCAGATGCAATCCTAGAAGCGGCAGCGGCTGGTGTGGAGCTGATCGTCTGCATTACCGAAGGAATTCCAGTCATCGACATGATGCGGGTAAAAAAAAGTCTGCGCGATAAGAACTCGCGGCTGATCGGTCCGAATTGCCCGGGCATCATTACTCCGGGGCAATGTAAAATCGGGATTATGCCGGGCTACATCCATCGCCCAGGCTCCATCGGTGTCATTTCTCGTTCGGGAACTCTGACTTACGAAGCTGTCTGGCAACTTACCTCACGAGGATATGGACAAAGCACCTGCATTGGCATTGGAGGAGACCCCATAAATGGGACCTCTCATCTCGAGGCCCTCCGGTTACTAAACGATGACCCGCAAACCGAAGGTATCATCCTCATCGGAGAAATTGGCGGCGCTGCCGAAGAAGAAGCTGCGGAATGGGCTAAACAAAACTGTAAAAAACCGCTTGCCGCTTTTATTGCAGGGTCTACCGCACCGCCAGGACGACGCATGGGACATGCCGGCGCCATCATCTCCGGTGGTGTTGGCACTGCGCAAGGAAAGATCGAAGCTCTGAAAGAAGCCGGCATGGAAGTTGCCGAATCGCCCGCAGACATTGCCGAGGCCCTCATCCGTGCCTTGAAAAGGTAATTGAACTGTTTGCTCCTATACTAGTACAAATGGTTTCCGTTCGCTTTTCACCATCGTGGTGAGGCGCACTGTTTTGGATGTTTCAAGAAACGAACCGCCTGTACAATTATAGCGAAAGTCCTATAAAATGATTACGCCTTTGCCGCCCTTTTGCCTCCAAGCTTTGTTGCAAAAAATAGTCCGTATCTACAGATATGGCCTCCTTTTTACGTCTTGCCTGGAGCCAAAATTTCAGTCAAATCCATGATCATTTTATAGGACTTTCGCTATAGATTCAAACTTCATATTTACCATGTCGACTACTGCCAAAGGCCTTAAAGGAATCGTTGCAAATAGCACCGCCATCAGCGATGTGCTTGGGGAACAGGGAATTCTCATTTATGCGGGTTATGATATCAATGAACTCGCAGGAAATATCAGCTACGAGGAAGTCATTTATCTTCTCTGGCATGGCAGGCTGCCTAACCAAGCTGAGCTGAGTGAACTTCAGGCAAGTTTACGACGCTCTCGCCACATTCCGCAAAAAATAATCGGTTTTGTCGCTAACACTCCAAAGGAGGCTAATCCTATGGATATTTTACGAACGGCGATCTCCATGTTGGGTTTATACGATCAAGTAAAGGGTGATGATGCTGCGGCAAATCGCGAGAGAGCCGTTCACATTACCGCTGGCATAGGAGTCATTGCTGCATACTTTCATCGCGCTCGGCAGGGAAAAAGTTTACCTCCAATCCGTTCAGACCTTGGTGAAGCCGCACATTTTCTCTATCTATTGAATGGCGAAGAGCCTACCCACGAAGCAGCCAAAACACTCGATCTTGCTTATGTGCTTCATGCGGACCATGGGATGAATGCCTCCACGTTCTCCGCTCGCGTTACCATTTCCACGCTCAGTGACATTTATTCCGCAGTGACCTCCGCAATCGGTACGCTGAAAGGCCCCTTGCACGGCGGAGCCAATGAAGGCGTTATTCATATGCTTCTGGAAATAGGCAGCTTAGACCGCGTGGATGCCTGGATAAACGTGCAACTCGGCCAACACAAAAAAATTATGGGTATCGGTCACCGTGTTTACAGAACGTTGGACCCTCGTGCGCCTCATTTGCAGCGGATGGCCATCAAACTCTGCGAAAAGGTTGGTGAGCCAAAATGGATTCAAATGGCTGAGCGTATCGCTGCTATCATGAAGGAACAAAAAGGCTTGAATGCCAATGTCGATTTTTATTCGGCCATAGTATATTACTCGTTAGGACTACCTACCGACATGTTCACCCCTATTTTTGCAATTGCTCGTACCTCCGGCTGGATCGCTCATATCCTGGAACAGTTAGCGGATAATACTCTATATCGTCCGTTGAGCGAATACACAGGACCTGTAGTCGGAAAAAAGGTAGTGCCTATCAATCAGCGCTAGCTTCGCTAGCCTCTTTTAGAAGCAGCGGTTGCAAATAAAGTCCTTTCTGAACTACAAATTTTTGGGAATTGTAGTTCAAAAGATGCGGTTATTTGCAATTATCGGCTTCTAAATGAAACTGACAAAGTCAGTGAATTCCTCTACACTGCCGGATGCGGATTTCTATTTTTTGATTGAAGCACGGCATTCGGATCCCTTTCGATTTCTCGGATTTCATCGATTTAAAGAAGGAAGCGTAGTCCGGGTCTTTCGACCGGATGTCAGCGAAGTGATTCTATTGGATCGGCAAAATCTTTTGCGTTATTTTCCTATTCCTAAAATACATCCGGCCGGATTTTTCGAAAAATTCTTTTCGGATATTCAAGAGCCATTTCTCTACATCTTGGAACTTGTCAACCTTTCTGGAAAGCGTTGGCGCGAATACGACCCATACTCCTTTGGTCCTATTCTCGGGGAAATGGATGCGTATCTCTTTCAAGAAGGGACCCATCTAGAGATTTATAAGAAACTGGGGGCTCATCTTTTGGAGCGAGATGGGATTTCTGGAACTCACTTTGCCGTCTGGGCCCCTAATGCCCAACGAGTCAGTATCGTCGGCGATTTCAATCAATGGGATGGGCGCCGGCACGGTATGCGAAAATTAGTGCCATCTGGCCTCTGGGAGATTTTTCTTCCCGGCGCCTATGAAGGGACACATTACAAATTTGCAGTACGAGGAGCTGATGGAAACGTCCTTTTGAAAACGGATCCCTTTGCCTCCTTTGCTCAACATGATACGCAGACTGCCTGCATTATCTATGACTTGAATCGCTTTGTTTGGAGCGACCAGGAGTGGATGCAAGGTCGCAAGGAACGTGATATTTATCGATCGCCTGTCAGTATCTATGAAGTCCATTTGGGCTCCTGGAAACGAGACGAAAACAACCGCCCTTGCAGTTATCTGGAGTTGAGTAAAGTACTCATTCCCTACGTGAAGGAGATGGGCTTCACACACATAGAACTCTTGCCAATAATGGAACACCCTTTCGATGGCTCCTGGGGCTATCAAGTTGTCAATTACTATGCACCCACCAGCCGATTTGGAACACCGGATGAGTTTCGCCAATTTGTAAACCAATGCCATCTCCAGGGAATAGGCGTGATTCTTGACTGGCCACCGGGCCACTTTCCAAAAGACGTTCATGGCCTAGCTTGCTATGATGGCACCTGCCTTTACGAGTATGAGGACCCCCGTATCGGTGAACATAAGGATTGGGGAACACTCGTTTTTAACTATGCTCGTAACGAAGTGCGAAACTTCCTCATCGGGAATGCGCTTTTTTGGTTAAACGAATATCATATAGACGGCCTGCGCGTCGATGCGGTTGCCTCAATGCTTTATTTGGATTACTCGCGCAAGCCGGGTGAGTGGATCTCCAATTACTTAGGCGGACACGAAAATCTCGAGGCAATTCAATTTCTCAGACGTTGTAACGAGATTTGTTACCAACATCATCCGGGCATTCTTATGATCGCCGAAGAATCCACCGCATGGCCCGGAGTCTCACGTCCTACCCCTCTGGGTGGTTTGGGATTCGGCTTCAAATGGAACATGGGTTGGATGAATGATTCACTCCGCTACATCGTCCGCGATCCCATCCATCGGAGATTTCACCAAAAAGAAATCATATTTTCCTTAGTCTATGCATTCAGCGAACATTTTATTCTAGTTCTAAGTCATGATGAAGTAGTGCATGGAAAAGGTTCTTTGCTTACTAAGATGCCAGGAGATATCTGGCAAAAGTTTGCTAATCTTCGCATGTTCATAGCCTGGATGTGGGCTCATCCGGGTAAGAAGCTTCTTTTTCAGGGAGGCGAATTTGGCCAATGGAATGAGTGGTCATACGCGCAGTCTCTTGATTGGCAACTTCTTTCTTCTCCAATGCATCAGGGGTTGCGTTGTTTGATTCAGCGTCTGAATTGGCTCTATACTCGTGAAGCCAGCCTCTATGAATGCGATGATTCCGTCGAGGGTTTTGAATGGGTCGACTATGAGGATTCGGATTGGAGCGTTTGGTCGTTCTTAAGAAAATCTTCGAGTGGTGCGCCACTTCTGTTTATTGTTAATGCAACGCCTGTTGCGCGACATGGCTATCGAGTGGGAGTTTGTCAGACTGGCTGTTATCGAGAGATCCTAAACACTGATGCGAAAATTTTTGGCGGAGGAAACCTCACCAATGCAAATCGATGTCGTGCTGAAGCAATCGCCTGGCAAGACAAGGAGTATTCCATTCTCGTAGAGCTTCCTCCTCTTTCCCTGCTCGCATTCAAAGCGTGTTAGTGGTACAGTACAGCAATTTACAGACCATTACGGATTACGGATTTATGCTATAAGGATTCTGTTTGCTACAGAAAGTTAGCTGATTGGCCGTATTAGGCAACTTTACTTTGTGGGGCAAAGTGAAGTACTGTTAAGGTTAAAATTCGATGCATCTATTGACTCAACCTGATGCAAAGATGCAAGTTGGCTGATGAAAATTTCTGACATTAAAAGCGAAGGATTTACGTTGATTGAACTTCTTGTGGTCATTTCAATTATTGCACTTTTGGCAGCGTTGGCTTTGCCCGCCCTTTCAAATTTGCAAACACATGCTCAAATGACTCAAACCTTGAGTAACGGCAGACAACTGCAAATTGCAACGCAGTCGTTGACTTCCGATAATCTGATCGCCGGCGGGCCTTATAATTGGACGTCCTCGAACTCAGTGTCATTGCCTGGAGGAGTAACGGCCTTCAAAGAACTGCTCATTTCCGGAAATTACCTGACCGAGAAGGATATCGCGCGACTCTTTAAGGCGCCGGGCACTTCGAACGCATGGAAAGTTTATTCGGTGTGCGACGCAGACCCTGATGATTCCATTCTTTTTGCGACGGCCAATTTTGACGCGCCCAATTCTCCTCCGTTGAATGTTCCTCCTTTTGGAAAAAAAGGAGTCGTTCTTATTCACAAAGGCGGAAATTCCGTGATTTTAAAAGGAGATCAACTGACAAATTCGGCATTCTCCAATAGTGTGGGCGTCATTGGAAAAAATGCCGGAGGCGGAGGTGTTTTGCCGGAGTAGCCTTTGCCTATTAAGAACGTATGGAAATGATTTTAAAACTTCAAATAACCTGATTAAATCCACAAAAGTAGAAGGACGATGATATGTATCACTGGCTGTTTATGATAATCGCAATTGTAACGGAAGTCTGCGGGACACTTGCCATGAAATACAGCGCGAACGGACTGCGTGCCTTGGGAATGACTGTGATGTATTTGATGCTGGTGATTTCTTACACATCACTGGCTATTGCGGTGAAGAGAATTCCATTGGTTGTGGCTTATGGCATGTGGGAAAGCTTGGGATTGGTTTTGATTGCAATATTTAGCAATCTCTTATTTTCGGAGCCATTAGGTTTTATTAAAATATCCGGGATAGTAATTATTGTTATCGGAATTATATTATTAGAGCACGGGACGGATGCGTCCGGGCACTAGAAAATTTTAGAATATATGCTTCCAACGTTTTCAGTTATCCACATCTTTTATTTGTTGATTGCAGTGATGTTTGAAATGATTGCTAATTATTTGTTGAAGCTCTCTCATGGGTTTATTCGGAAAATACCAGCTGTGATCGCCATATTTTTTGTATTTGCTGCCTTCACTGCGCTCAGTTTTGCAGTTCAAGGGATTCAACTTTCTGTCGCATACTGTATTTGGGGCGGAGTTGGCGTCATTACAACGGCGATACTTGGAATTCTGAGATTTAACGAACGTTTGCGTCTCTCAGGCTGGATAGGAATGGCGCTGATTATTCTTGGAATGGTACTAATAAAATTAGCTTAGATATTCGGGAAAAACGCTGGAAGAGGCTCACCGTTCGAAGTGACTCGCTTATCCGCTTGAACATATTCCTTCGTATCCGTCAGGGTTGCCTCACTTAAAAAGAGGATAAAATGGTGAAGAGTTGTTTATTATCCCATCCAGCAGACTTTCTAAGGAGTTTGATTGAGTCCCTTTTCCCTTTAGCTTTTTGCAGCATATTCAAAGCAGCGTGCTTAATAATAGCTATATTTTGAGGAGCATTTCCTTTCCTAATTCTGGAATCATCATCTCTAAAACTAACTCTCTAAAACTAACATCCAAGATCCAATGCAAGCTGTTCTCAATTGCTCAATGAGATCGAATGGCGGCACCTATTTTTGCTGCATTATTTTCTAAAGACGTAATGTAATACCTCGTTTCTTCGGATGCAATCCCCTTGATTTTTCGTTTACTGATCACCTCAATAAGAGTCTTGAGATAGGGCCAGTCATGTTGTTTTTTTAGCTCATCGGGAATCAAAACAGATCGATATATCCGTTCTTCAATACGCCCATGTTTATTGTCGTCAATTGTTTGAGCGACATCAACTCTGAGTTCTTTGAGTAAGTCTTTCTCTGCAAATACCGGCGTAACATTTTTATGTAAATTCCCCTGATTGCCTTTTAAAGACAGAACATAATCTGCTCCTCTCTTACAAATTGCTTCGGCAATTTCTCTCTGGCAGCCCATTGCGTCGATCGTGACAATGGATCCTTTTAGATCCAGAAGTTCGAGTAATTTGGGGATTGCTGTAATTTCGGCTCTATAAAAGAATTCGTGGGTAAAAAATAGAGTTAGCAGGGGGGCTGGTGCCGCCCCCAGACCCCCGCACCGCTCGCCGCGGCAGGCGTTCAGGGGGAACAGGGGGGGAGCAGTGCTGAAAGGTAGCAAGAGGATCGGATCGGTTCCTTGGGTATTAGGGCGGAGCGTAAAAAAGAGGCTGGCGGCACCCAAAAGGGTACCTATAAACCAGCCTCTGTGGTAAATATAACGCTTAAAAATGTAATGAGGCGGGTACATCCGATCAAGGGATTTGTCTATGATGCGGTGGGATGGGACGATAAAGAAAAGGGAGTTATCTTAGCAGAAGTACGTGCCAGAGAAGGCAGCCAGGGAAGATGCTCAGGATGCAAACGTAAAGGATCTGGATATGATAGACTTGCAGAGCGGCGCTGGCGCTTTGTGCCACTTTGGGGTTTCGTGGTCTGGCTAGTCTACACACCGCGGCGAATTGACTGCCGACACTGTGGGAGTCCCACAGTAGAAGAACTTCCTTGGGCTAGCGGAAAAATACAGCACAGCGAAGCCTTCCGTCTCTTTCTGGCACAATGGGCACGCATGCTCTCCTGGGCCGAGGTAGCCAGAGTCTTCCGAGTGGGCTGGGCCGATGTATACGCTTCGGTAAAATGGGTGGTGGATTATGGCATTCAACATCGGGATTTAAGCGGCGTAAAGGCGCTTGGAGTTGATGAAATCCATGTCGGAAAAAAAGATAAGTTTTGGACACTGGTCTACCAGATCGATGATCACTGCAAACGACTTTTGTGGGTCGGGCGCGATCGTACTGAAAAAACTTTTGAGCTATTCTTCGAGGTTTTTGGCAAAGAGTTTTGTTCGGCCATCGGCTTTATTTGCTCCGACATGTGGAAACCGTATCTGAAGGTAGCAGCCCATTATTTGCCACAAGCCCTACATATCCTTGACCGCTTCCACATCGTTAAAAAACTCAACGCAGCTATCGATGAAATCCGCAGAGAGGAAACCCGCGCCCGTGCCCAGGCAGGTCTGGATCCCTTGCTTAAAAAGATGCGCTGGGCTTTCCTAAAAAAAAGATGCAATTGGACTAAGAGCCAACGTGCTGGCATGCGGGCAATTCGAGGCTCTGCTTTACGCACCCTGCGCGCCTTTCTCTTAGTGGAAACTTTCCAACACTTTTGGACCTATCGCTCTCCTACCTGGGCTGCTAAATTCCTGGATGCTTGGTGCACTAAAATTACTCGAAGTCACCTGGAGCCTCTTAAAAAAGTTGCCCGTACTCTCACCTCTCACCGCTCTCTTCTTTTAAATTACTTTCAGGCTAAAGGCCAATATTCCAGCGGTGTCGTTGAAGGGCTTAACGCCAAGGTGAAATTAACTCTAAAACGGAGTTATGGGTTTCGTACCGCTGATGCTCGTGAAGTTGCTCTTTACCATACCCTTGCTAATTTGCCTGAACCAATTTTTACCCACAGTTTTTTTTAGGCAGCCCAAAACTTAAACACAAACTGAACCATTTTGCGTTGCGCGCAAAAATCTTTATCAAAGCCACTCAGTTGGCCTATTGTGAACTCCTCTCTCTTCGCTCTGCGTAACATCAGATGTTAGGAAAGATTTTTGGCCATTCTCCGGCTTTAATTTACCGATGGGTTCGAAAAGAAATGAGTGCATTGCCGGACCCAAAAGTATCAGGTGATATCAGGGAAATGGAATTTGATGAGATGTGGCATTTCGGTGGGTCAAAAAAAACAAAAAGTGGATCATCAAAGCCTTGGATCGTAGCACAGGGTGAACTGTTGCCCGGGTCATCGGTAATCGTGATGCTGCAACCTTTAAAAAACTTTACGATAAAGTAAAACAGCTCAAAAATTGTATTTTTTATACTGATGGCTGGGATGCCTTCTCCAAAATTCTGCCTCCGGATCGCCATTTCATTGGAAAATCCAGAACGGCTTCTATTGAGCGAGATAATAGCAATACACGCCACCACTTAGCACGCATGACTCGGCGCACTAAAGTCGTCTCAAAAAAAGTGAACATGGTTTAGTCGAGTCACCCGAGGGAACTTCCCCCTCAGGTGCTCACAGAACCGGACGTGAGCGTCTCCACTCATCCGGCTCTTCCCATTTTTTTTTGGAAGCCTCTGAGCTTTCCAGCATTACCGCAACGATCCTCCCGCAAGCGTTTCTGCTCTTGGTTGTCGCTTCAGTTTCGGCACAATGGGGCAAGCCCTTTGCTCCAGACCCATTACAGTCTTTCATCACTACTACAGCTTGCTCCGTCCCTGTACTCCGTTTCGGTACTCTGGCGCTTATGGGGTCTCCATTTGCGCTCCTCCCTTCTCATCGGAATGACAGGTTCCCACGTTCCACACAAGAGCCTGAATCGACTTCACGCCACCTTTATACCGGATGCCGCGTAGGCCGTTGACAGGTCACTCCTACACTTATCCCACAGTAGAATCGCCCTGTAGTTTTGACATCATCTATGCACGTTTCGATACGTCATCAGTGGTTCACTTGCGTTCGTCTCTTCGATTCTCACCTGATCAGGTCTTTGCCCAACCTTTTCCCATCTCGTTCACCACCACCTCTCTTAAAGGCAGCAGCAGTGGGTAGTTTGAAGTCTGCGCCTGTACGCCGTCTCCGAGGGGCCTTCCCTCATCTCTTATGCAGCTTGGCTGCTTTAGAGGAATTCTCCCTCTTTGCGCCTCCGTGGCACACCGATTCCTTCAAGCTTTGGACTGCTCTTGCTACTCACGATATCTTTTCTTCTTTTCAGGAAAAATTTGTATCTATCTTTAGGTGAATACTCTCCAAACTTCGGGTTGGATTTGCGTTGGAAACGTCACTACCCGTCGTGATGCTGTTGCCATTGAATATGCCAAGAACGTCGCAGTGGCCTTAGTTGATGGGCAACTCGTTTCTCTTTGGCTTAAACCCAAGCTGATAAATTGAACGATGGTAACCATGTTAATCTTGCAGAAAATTGATCCGGTGAACTTCTGTGATTCTGATGAAGGGTTGGGGACACGGATATGGAATGCCACACTGGGCAATGCCAGAATTCAGGGCGGATTTAAGATGTTGGGAGGAGTTGGAGAGATGCTTGTTGGATCTGTTTTGTGCGTGGTACCTGCACCCCCTACCAAAGTGGGAGGATGGGTGTTAATCGGGCATGGAGCTGATGTGGTGGCCGCAGGATGGCGCCAAATGTGGTCTGGTGAGTCCGTTAGCAGCTTTACGGCTCAAGCCGTGTCCAGAGGATTGCAAAGCGCAGGAATTGATCCCGTGGGTAGAGTAGAGAACCGTTGACGGATTGAGAGGCGTAATGGCCAATGGTAGTCGAGTTCAAACCGCGGAGGCTTTGTTAACAGTCGCCATGGGCGATTAGTGCCTATTTGTTTCTCTTGTGAGAACTTCCGTTTCTTAGAAGTGTGGCGGGCTATGATCGGTTTACGTAGGGCTTTTTTGGAGTCAAAATTCTTTTTTTCGAAGATTGGTCTGATTTTCGGTAAATGTTTGTTGCTAACTGTTGCTGCCGTTTTCTTGTTGGATTCCTGCAAACGAGCCCCCGTTTCCATTGATAAGAGCGAGGATGTCAATAAAGAGGGGCTGCATCTCCTGGTGAAATCTCAATTTATTCCAGCGAACATTGTGAAGACTTTTGAGAGAGAAACGGGAATTTCCGTCAGGATACAGGTTTGTAATTCTGACGCGGAAATGCAGTGTCTCTTTGCAAAGTCCCCGCAAGTTTATGATGTATTGCTGATGGGAGAAAGCCTTGCCGTGGAATTGGTCCACAATGGAAAGCTAGCGACGCTATCTCTTGAAAAAATTCCTAACTTGCGAAATTTGGACTCTTGTTTTTCGGGGAGATCTTTTGATCCCTTCAATCACTATACGGTGCCCTATCTCGCTGGAGTTATGGGAATTCTCTATAATTCGGAGCAGGTCCAAGGCAAGATTAAAAGCTATGATGACGTCTTTATTCAGAAATATGCCGGGCGCATTGTCATACCCAAGGACAATCGGAAAATTGTTGCTTGTGCTCTGGCTCAATTGCATCTCAGTTTTGAAAGTATCACTCCTTCAAATGTAGAAGAAATTCGCAAACAGCTGACGGCCTGGCTGCCACTGATCGGCACCTACAACCCCCACCTTCCTACACAGGCTCTTTTGCGCCGCGGAGACGCGGTGCTGGCTATCACGCGAAGTGGAAAAGCCAATCTTTTGATGCAAGAGGATCCAAAATTCAAATGGGTGGTCCCTTCAATTGGCGCTCATCTCTTCTTTATTGAAAGCTTTGGAATTTCGAATGAATCCGCACATCATGCTGAAGCTGAGATGTTTATTAACTTTGTTCTGCGTCCCGATATCAGCGCAAAGATTGCCCGCCAGGACCCTTATTTTAATCCCAACCGGGCTGCAAGAAGTCTCCTTCCGAAAGAAGAGCAGAGATGCCTTTGCCTCTTACCAGAGGCTTTGCCTAAGTCTACCCTTCAGACGTTGCCCCCGTTGAAATCGGCCATCTTTCAAAGTCTGGATGTCTTTGCGGAGGGGATACGCTCCCAGACAAATGGCAAATGAGTTTTTTCACTCAACGGTTTCTAAAATAAACTGGCGAAGCCAGCTTCCTTCGATTTCTGCACGATCCGTTGGGTATTAGCGTAATGTGACGCTGCCGCTCGATCTGCCACAGAGAGCCGAGCAGGAACTACCTGCCAAATTGCTGGTAAGGCGTCCGCTAGACCGGTAGGGTATTCATCCTCGGAAATTATGCGTAAAACAAAGATCATTTGTACTCTGGGACCGGTCAGCGATTCGCTGGAAGTATTGCGGGAACTCATGGAAGCCGGAACCGATATTTTCAGGCTCAACATGAGCCACGCCAACCATGATTGGGTCCGAGAAGTCGTTCGGAACATCCGTCAAATTTCCGCCGAACTGAACAGGGTTGTTGGCATCCTTTTAGACACTCAGGGACCAGCGGTTCGGACCGGAGATCTTAAGACTCCGTTTGAGCTGAGAGTCGGGGATATTGTGGAATTTACGGTACGTGGCGCCACAAGTAGTGAGATCTACTCGGTGGATGTCAATTACGATGGGTTCTACGATGATGTCTCAGTGGGAAATATCGTATTAGTGGACAGTGGCGTGCTGCATATGAAGGTGCTTTCGAAGTACGACAACAAAGTCCGCTGCAAGGTGTTGACCGGAGGGAAAATGGGGTCTCGTCGTCATATTAACCTCCCGGGAGTGAGAGTCAATCTCCCGCCCTTAACTGAAAAGGATCTTGGAGATATTGCGGTAGGTGTGGAGATGGGGGTTGATTTCGTTGCTCTCAGTTTCTGCCGGGAAGCCAATGATATTCGCGTGCTTCGGGATGTTCTCAATACGCATAAGAGCCCGGCTCGTGTGATAGCAAAAATCGAAGACCAACATGCTATTCAGGTGCTGGACGAAATTATCTGGGAAACTGATGTAATTATGATTGCGCGAGGCGATCTGGGGATTGAGTGCCCATTGGAAGAGCTGCCTATTATTCAACGGCATGCGATTACAAGATGTTTGCAAGTCGGGCGGCCGGTAATTGTTGCAACCCACATGTTAGAATCAATGATCGAAAATCCCGTGCCAACTCGTGCGGAAATCACTGACATCGCCAATGCGGTTCTCGAGCAAGCAGACGCTATTATGCTCAGTGGAGAGACCACAGTCGGAAAATATCCCGTTGATTGTGTCAGAATTTTCGATCGGGTAGCACGTCGGATCGAACAAATTCCGGAAATACCGCCATTTTCAGACAAAGCAATTATTGTGGATGTCAGACAAAAGACGGCGAAAGCAGCCGTAGTCTTATCGGCTTCATTGCCCGGTTCCAAATTACTGGTTTTTACGCGCCGCGGTATCATGGCGGATTTTGTGAGCCATCTCCGGCTCTCAAGGATACCAGTATTTGCCTTTTCTCCAAATGAGGAGGTCATCCGCCGCCTTTCTTTAAATTGGAATATTTTTCCGATTCAAATGGAATTCTCCTCAAACTCAGATAGTACACTTGCTCACGCCGAAGCTATTATGAAGGAACTGGGCTTGGTGCAAACCGGGGATCAATTGGTAATTATTGGTGATTTAGTCACAGAGCACGAGTTGTTCCGTTCTATTGAGCTCAGAATTGCTCTCTAACCGCGGACTTTGCCCACTGCGTGGGTTTCTTTTAGGGGCCGATAATTGTAAGCGGCATTTTTTGAGCTACAAGTTCAAAAAATCAGCGTCGCTGGCTTCGTCGGAATTTGTAGCTGAAAAGGGACTTTATTTGCAAACTGCCAACTTTTAAAATGATCGGACGAAGTTCGTTAAAAGACCTCTGCTTTATGAGGAGCCTCGATTTGGTGAATGGCTTTTCTGAGTTTCATAAGAGCCATGTTTTGGAGTTGACGGATGCGTTCACGCGTCACTCCAAAATTTTCGCCCACCTCTTCCAATGTTTTTGGTTTGGAGCCATCCAGACCAAAACGTGAACTGATAATCCGGCGTTCGCGTTCGTCCAAAACATCCAGCAGCTCGTTGACTTCATCACGCAAATCTTTGTCTCGAAGGTGTTCAAACGGATCCAGTCCCTCAGTATCGCCGACAATTTCACTAAATTCTGTGGAATCATCTTCGTTAATGGGAGCGTCGAGAGAAGCAGGACGTACCGCTGCGCTCTTGAGCTGCGTTACCTTTGCAGGTGACAGCCCAATTTCCTCCGCCAATTCGTCATCAGTGGGTTCGCGCCCGAGTTCTTCTGTCATTTGCATTGAGACGCGACGCATCTTCGAGATTTTATCTACGAGATGAACTGGGAGCCGGATCGTCTTACTTTGATTTGCAAGGGCCCGTTTAATAGATTGCTTAATCCACCATGCCGCATAGGTACTGAGCTTTCCACCCTTAGTAGGGTCAAAACGCTCAACCGCCTTCATCAAACCGATGTTGCCCTCTGAAATTAAGTCAAGTAATGGAAGCCCAACATTAGCATAGTCTCGTGCGATCTTAACGACGAGTCGCAGATTAGCCCGCACCATCATCGCCCTTGCTTGCTGATCGCCTTGCTTGATCTTCCCAGCCAATTCGACTTCTTGTTCGGGGGTTAACAGCGGAAATTGTGCAATATCTCGAAGGTACTGCTGAAATCCTGTTTCGGAATCTTCCTTTGCCATATCGTAAAAATGATTGAGGTTACGTGATCGACGCTACAAGCAGTACAACAGTCAGTAATCGAGAATGTAAATTTTCGAACATACTCAGTTAACAGATGATTCGGGACTACTTAAAGAGGCCGACAAGTTAGACAAAAAATAACGTCCAATGTTCAAAAGACCGCCAATTTTCGAGCATACTTTCTTCAGAGTCCCAGACACCTTGAGCGGATTCTGATCTTTTAAAAAGTTTTGATTTCGTAAAGACATGCCAAAAGATTGCCAGAGTTTCTTTGCTAATGGAGGAGAAAAAGGAGGGGATATTTGCTCTTCATTAGGGGTACGTAGTACCTAATCAAAACGGACTTATAATATTTCCTTAAATTAGCAAATAGCTCGTATCTTTAGTTATGCTATATAAGGTATGATGCTTTAAAGATGAGATCTTTGCTATTCGTTTCCTTGCCAGCGGCAAGCATTTGGAGCGGGAAGGCCGAGCTGGTCTAATATTCGCCAGACCACAGTATCTGTGAATTCCTCGAGATTTTGTGGTTTGCTATAGAAGGAGGGCATTGCGGGTAGAAATATCGCTCCGGCTTCCAGGACGGTCGCGACATTTTTTGCGTGGACTAAATTCCAGGGTGTTTCACGTGCCACGAGGATTAGTTTGCGACGTTCCTTCAGAAAGACATCTGCGGCGCGTCCGATCAGTGAGTTGCTTGTGCCTACGGCGATACGGCCTAGTGTGCCCATGGAGCAGGGAACAATCACCATGGCATCAAACTGCGAAGAACCACTGGCAAAGGGTGCGTTCATGGTTTTATTGCTGTATTGAAGGACATTCGCCGGGAGGTTCAATTTTCCGATTTCGTGATGGATCACCTGCTGAGCAAAGGGGCTCAAAACCAGATGAATTTCGTGCTGCTGCTCGCCACCAGAGCTCATAGGCTTCAGGTAATCCAGTAGCCGTTGAAGATAAGGGGCTCCACTGGCACCGGTGGCTGCAATGACAAGTTTCATACAGCTTCGCTGCTTTCTTTTAGGAGCTTGTAGTTGGAAATGAGGTCCATTTTCACTGGAGCGGCTTCTAAAAAGAACCGGACGAAGTCCGCTTCCTCAGTTTCCTTTAGAGGGAGACGATTGCAAACGAAATCCCTCTTGGTTTACAAGCTTTTGGGAGTTGTAGCGCCAATAACGCCCATTTTCATTCAACAGTTCCTAACTCTACAGTTGTCAGTTGGTGGTTGGTAGAGGTTCGTAGTTTTCAGTTGCCGGAAAGCAAGCTATCAACTTCTGCCCATGAACAGTCCGGTTCATGGGATGAATCGGCAGCTTTTTTTTGGCTGTGTGGCCTACCAACTACCAACTACGAACTGACAACTGTAGGAGCTGCCGATTGAAAAATGGCGTTTTTTTGATCTACAAGTTTTTGGGAGTCGTCTAGAATACTTGGAAATGACTGAAACGGTGGCGGTGGCAGGTGGGTTGCCATACAGAATTGGAAATGAAAAGTTGATCCGTCTCTCGGATCTGGCAAAAACTAAGCTTTTTTCTCTTTTGGAGAGGCAGTCGCGTCCTCTGGGAGCCCTTCGCATAGCGGTTATTGGCGGGGGCTGTTCGGGCCTTCAATATAAGATGGACCTTGTGGACGGTCCGAGGCCCAAGGATATCTTGGTGGAATCGGGTGGGGTTCGGGTTGTGATCGACCCCAAAAGTGCACTTTTTGTCGGTGGTTCGGTACTCGATTTTAGCGACGACCTTCAGAAGGGTGGATTTAAGATCGTAAATCCTAATGCGGTGTCACACTGTTCTTGTGGGGAGAGTTTTTCCGCATGAAAGATGCATTTGCAGTGTTTGGATTTGAACGGCGACCCGCCTTGGACGCCGCCAAACTTCAGGAACGCTATTTGCGGCGAGCTGCCATATTGCATCCCGATAGCGCAGAAGGGGATGCTCTAGCATTTGCGGAACTGGGGACCGCTCGGGCTGTCTTGGAAGACCCCGCCGAGCGGCTCAGCCATTTGATTGAGCTTCAGGGAGGGCTGAACGGTGCTTCACACCCCTCCTTTGCCAGCGAGGTTGCTGTTGAAATGACAGATCTTGCCGCACTTCTGTTGGAGGCGAAGCAGGGGATTTCCAAGATAGGCAGTGCGCTGACCCCACTCGCCAGAGCAGTGTCCATTCAGTCAGGTCACAAACTTCTGAGCCGGTTGGAGCAAGCGGAAAATCGTATAAAATTACTTATCAATAGCTTGAATGAGAAAGTCCGCTCATCTGACCGGGCTTGGCCGGACATCTCGTTGACCCAATTAGCGCAGTTAGCTACCTCTCTGCGGTTCGTCCGGAAGCGGCAGACACAGCTTTCTGAAATCGGATTTCAATTACGATGTGATGTTACGCGAAAAAGAGAACCTTGTTGGTGAGAATGGTCTTTTTTTTTGCTCCCAGAGCTCCTAAAAGTAGTAAGTAACATCAGTTACGATGAGCCGTGGGGATCCGGGATTTGCAAACTAAGATTATCGGAGAAGAAGTAAAAACTATGATTGTGGGCATTGATCTCGGAACGACGAATTCCCTGATTGGGGTATTTGACGCTGGTTTTCCTGTTCTGATAGCGGATGAGACGGGTTCCCGTTTGACGCCCTCAGTGGTCGCCTTTGAGTCAAAGGCTGTCGCTACGCCACTGGTGGGGTTTCCGGCCTTACGTCGCAAGGCCCTCGCGCCAACGGATACCATCTGCTCTGTCAAGCGCCTGATGGGAGCGTATGAAAAGCGTCCTCCCTCTCAGCAAGCATTTCCCGTTAAGGTTCGGACTTCTGTGGGGAGCTTTTTGCCGGAGCAGGTGTCCGCGCACATTTTATCCAAACTCAAAAAGGATGCTGAACGCGTTTTTGGGATGCCTATCGAACGCGCTGTCATTACCGTTCCGGCATATTTCAATGACGCCCAGCGGAATGCCACTAAGACTGCCGGAGAGTTGGCGGGACTTATCGTGGAACGGATTTTGAGTGAGCCTACCGCTGCGGCACTTGCTTATGGGCTGAACCGCCTTCACGATCGCGCTCGAGTTGCCGTTTACGATCTGGGTGGCGGCACGTTTGATATTTCCCTGATTGAACTCAACCAGGGCACGTTTGAAGTTCTCTCCACTTGTGGAGACACCGCTTTGGGAGGGGATGACTTGGATCGGGCGATTGCTGATTTTCTGGCCCAAAAACTGGGAGTGGAAGCGAGTAGTTTGATTGAAGTCGCCGAAGAGGCGAAAAAGCGGCTCTCTGAGGAAACAATAACTGAAATTTTCCTTCCTTTTGGCAAGGTAGAAGAAAGCGTTTCCACGGTCTTTACTCGGCCGGAGTTGGAGGCTCTTTGTCTGCCGATCTTGGAACGGACAAGAGTCCACTGCATGCGAGCCCTTCAAGATGCCGGTTTGACTCCGGCAGATTTCGATGAAGTGATTCTGGTAGGAGGTGTGACCCGGATGCCTCTCGTGCGAGCGCTAGTGGCCGATCTGTTTGGCCGAGTTCCGAATACCTCTCAACATCCTGATGAGGCCGTTGCCCTGGGAGCGGCTATCCAGGCGGGAATTCTTGAAGGTGCGGTTCAAAATTTGACTCTCTTGGACGTGACGCCGCTTTCCCTCGGCATTGAAACCTTCGGTGGACTGATGAACGTCCTCATTCCGCGAAATACCACTATTCCGTGTAAAGCGGGCGAAATGTTTACAAATGCGGTCAGCAATCAGGCCTCTTTGCGGATTTCCGTTCTTCAAGGGGAACGAGAAATGGCTGCAGACAACTGGCAGCTTGGTGAACTTGTGGCGCCATTCACTCCGGCCCCCAAGGGGCAGGCTCGGGCGGGTGTGCAATTTGAAATCGATGCCAATGGGATTCTCAACGTTTTGGTTCGAGATATCGCCTCTCACCAAGATCACCACATCAAAATTCAGCGTGCGGTGGATGTATCGGATGAGGCGGTCGAAAAGATGGTTACCGATTCAGTTGAGCATGCATTTGAAGACATGCAGGAACGAGCTTTTACCGAGCTTCGACTAAAAGCCGAAGAGCTTCTTGCGGCTTTGAGATTGGCTGTCGTTCAGCTAGGCGAAGAAATTTCCGGAGAGGAACGAGCACACCTCGACCACTTGGCACAAGCCGTCCGAGAGGCGCTACAAGCAGGAGCTATACAGCCATTAAAATTGTCAGTTGCTCAATTAGATGAGGCCACTCGACCCCTTGCGGATCGATTACTTAGTAAGCTAACTTTTAGCTGAAAAAAGACCTGATTTTGCGACTACCAGCCCCTAAAAGAAAACTGGCGAAGAAAAGGGAACGGACTTCCTCACTTCCTTTTAGCAACTTGTTGTTCAAAATTTTCAGCCAGCGGCTCCTAAAAAAAACCAGCATAGCTGGCTGGCACAGTCAGTGATGAAAAAAAACGCTATTCGTCACCGTCTCATTTCTTTGGAAGATTATCGCCCCTTAATTGGCGACGAGGCTTTCGAGCGCATTCGCGCAAAGGCTGCCGCGCTTCGCGGCTTGCGTGTGCTGAACTTTAGCTCAACCTACTACGGTGGTGGCGTGGCGGAAACGCTGACCTCCTTGACCCTGCTGATGAACAGCGTCGGCGTTCGGTCGGAGTGGCGGATCATTCAAGGTACGCCGGATTATTTTTCGGTGACAAAAAAAATGCACAATGCTTTGCAGGGGAGTAGCATTGATTTTTCTTTTTTTAAACGGAAGATTTATGAACAAGTCGTCTTCGAAAATGCCATCCGTAACCAGATCGACGAGTATGATTTTGTGATCGTCCACGATCCTCAGCCTCTTCCACTCATCGAGCATTATAAAAAAAATTGCCCTTGGATTTGGAGATGTCATCTGGATCTTACCTGTCCTCATCCTCGAGTATGGGCTTATCTGCGAAAATGGATTGACCACTACGATGCCGTTATCCTGAGTTGCCCAAATTATATACAAGACGTCCCTCAGCCGCAGCTCATATTCATGCCCGCTATTGATCCATTTAACATTAAAAATCGGACTCTGAACAGGCGGATCACTGCACAGCGCTTGCGTCGGCATGACATCCCGACTGATTTGCCGATTGTTGCTCAGATTTCCCGTTTTGATCCTTGGAAAGATCCGGAGGGAGTTATCGAGGCGTTTCGGCTGGCACAAAAAAAACGGGGAGTCAGCAAAGCGCGTTTAATACTACTAGGAAATTTTGCCACGGATGACCCCGAGGGAGCCAGAATATTTGAATCACTCTGTGGGTGCAGAAGCGATTCCATTCTTGTCCTTGCCAAAGGGGACGACACTTCGCTGGTCAATGCATTACAACGAAGTGCCCAGGTGGTCCTGCAAAAGTCGATTCGAGAAGGATTTGGCCTGACCGTCTCGGAAGCCATGTGGAAAGGGGCCCCCGTGATTGGAGGCAGCGTGGGAGGGATTCCTCTTCAGATAGAGAATGGAGTGAACGGGTTCTTGACATCTTCGGTGGAGGAAACTGCCGACCGTTTGGTAGAATTGTTGCAAGACGAAACGCTGTGTCGGCAAATGGGAAGACGAGGCCGAAAGACCGTGCGGAGAAAATTTCTCCTGACTCGCTACATGGAACAGTATTGTGATCTGTACCTTTCTCCGCCGTCTCCAATCAAAAAGTAGGCGGCAGGTGTTTTTTTAGCCCTACTGGAAAAGCTCAGGCTGATGATGTTCCGCCTCTTCCTCTGCAAACCGGACTCCTGTTCCGAGTAGGCGAATAGGCAGCACTTTTCTGCGGAAAGCTTCTCCAAGCAGGCTGAGGTATATTGCCTTGGAGGGTTGAGGACAGAGGCATTCTTTGGTTGTTCTGCTAAAATCCGAGAATTTTACGGTGACAAATGCCTTTCGGATTTTTCTTTCGCTCGCTTTGAGCTGAATCTCTTCTTGCATTTCACGGCAGAGGTCGGTGACTGCGGATTCACATTCTTCTAGGGTGACCAGGTTCCTGCTGAATGTCGTTTCGTTGCTGAGCGATTTTCGGACCCGAAAAGGACAGACCTCGCGAGTGTCGTGTCCCCGGCAGAGATGGAAGAGTTCCGCGCCCCATTTTCCGAATTCAATTGCCATTTCGGCGAGGCTCAGCTTCTGGAGGTCCCGACACATTTGAATTCCGTGTGCGGCGAATCGATTGGCGGTCTTGGGACCAATTCCCCAAAGGCTGCTGACGGGAAGCGCGGCCATAAATTCTTCAATCTGGTGAGGGAGAATTGCAAATTGGCCGTTCGGTTTGCGCCAATCGCTTGCGATTTTAGCCAACATCTTGTTGGGAGCAACGCCGGCTGACGCTGTCAGGCCCGTTTCTTTGTAAACGCGAGCTCGTATCTCCTTGGCAGTTTCCCAGGCGTAACGGCCGCTATTGCTGACGTCGAGGAATGCCTCATCCAGCGATAGGGGCTCTACGAGGTCCGTATATTCGCGAAAAATTGCTCGAATTTGTTGGGAAACGGCGCGGTAAAGGTCAAATCTCAGCGGAACGAAAATCAGATGCGGGCATCGCTCGCGGGCCATAAATCCGGGCATTGCGGAACGAATCCCAAACTTTCGCGCTTCATAATTACAGGTCGTCACAATGCTGCGAGAAGTCCCGCCACCCACAGCGATAGGCCGATTCGCCAGTTCCGGACGCTCTCGCATTTCCACAGCGGCGTAAAAACAATCCATATCCAAATGGATGATTTTTCGCATACAGGACGCTAACAAAGTTTGTTTGGCGGGGCGAGGAAAGACTGCTCAGGATCAGGGAATGTGGATGTAAGAAGCTGGAGTTAAGTCAGAAATTGCAATGTCGATTATAAAAAAAAGACATCCGGGAGCGATTTCGGGTGCGATTGATTATTGCTATGATGGGAATCATCGGAACAATCATTATCGGCCTCCTAGTAGGCGTTATAGCCAAGCTCATTATGCCGGGACCAGATCCCGGGCGTGGGTGGATCGCCACTCTCGTTCTCGGTTTGGCCGGCTCTTTCCTTGCGAGCTGGTTTGGACGAGCAATAGGGTGGTACCAGGAGGGGCATGCAGCTGGCTTCCTTGCTTCAATAGTTGGTGCCATCGTTCTTTTGGCGCTTTATCGGCTATTCTTGCGGATGCGTCAAAAATAGTCGGTCGGTTCGATCCGCAGATCTGCGGTCTGTTTGAGTCCCTTTGCAAAACAAAGGGACAAAGGCATTTTCAATTGCCCACTAAAGCAACCTATTGCTTAAAATAATAGCATTTGGCTATGGTGTATTTTTTTTGGGGAATAAGTGTCCGGGGATATCTACTTGCTTCCTGGTTTCATCACAGGCAGAGCGGCAAGATCGGAGGGGAGCTTGTCGGCTTCGAAGTTTTCCACATTCATTTGAATGAGGCTGACCAACGGGCAGGCGAAGTCCAAAGGATGGCCACTGCTTCGATCTACAATGCTTCCGGCCGCAAGTACAATGCCCCCCAGCGTTTGGATGACATCAATCGTCTGCTGAACACGTCCTCCGTGGGTGATAACATCCTCAGCGACGACAATTTTTTCTCCGAGTTTTAGTGTAAACCCACGTCGAAGGACGAGCTCCTCCTCGTCATTTTTTTCGACAAAGATATGGCGCTTTCCTAAATGGCGCGCTACTTCCTGGCCAACAATAATACCTCCCAATGCTGGTGAGACGACGGTTTCACATTCAAATGGCCGCAATTTTTCCGCTAGCAGACCACAGACGTGTTCCGCGATTTTTGTGTGCTGAAGCAACAGAGCGCATTGAAGATATTGCCTGCTGTGGAGACCTGAACGCAAAATAAAGTGACCTTTTTGAAGTGCGCCGGTTTGCTGAAAGAGTTCTAAAAGTTGTTTCATTGGGCAGTGGCATTGATAAAAGAGAGATTACGGCTTTGACGCTCAAGAAACTCTTTTGCAAGAGCTTGATATGCCAGTGTGCCTGGTCCCTGAGGATCGTATTCCAGGATGGTCTTACCATGGCTGGGAGCTTCTCCAAAGCGGATGGTGCGTGGGATGAGCGTCTGATAGACGACATCTCGGAAGTGTTGGCGCACGTCTTTGACGACGGCGGTATTCAAATTTGTGCGCGCATCGTACATGGTCATAACCATCCCGGAGATGGACATAGAGGGATTTGCTCCGGAGCGGCGGAGCTGCTCAGAAACTTGAACCAAGAGACCTAATCCCTCCAATGCATAGTATTCGCACTGAATGGGAAGAAGAATTTCATCCGCTGCAACCAACGCATTGGACATGAGAATCCCTAAGGACGGAGGGCAGTCGAGAATGACAAAATCAAAGGTATTATTTTGTCGGATATTTTCGAGTGCCTGTCGAAGCTGAAAGAGGTGATTGTCCATTCGAGCTATCTCAACTTCCGCGCCTGCCAAATCGAGGTTGGAAGTGATGATATGAAGGTTTGCAATGCGAGTGGGGAGGATGAGGTCTTGAGCAGTAGTTTTTTTAATTAAAGCATCATAAAGGCTGCCATTTTGGCCTTTCAAGCCAAAGATGCTTGTCGCGTTAGCCTGTGGATCGACATCTATAAGAAGAATGCGTTTGCCTAATGCGGCAAGAGAGGCACTAAGATTTATGCAGGTGGTGGTTTTTCCCACACCGCCTTTTTGGTTGCTAACTGCTATGACCTTCATCGGGAGGAGTAATATTGGATCAACCCAGCTACAATACCATCTGCATATTCCCGATAAATGCTCTTTTTTGGAATTCCTCCGATTGATTTTGTGCCTGAGAAGTCACCCGCTTGAACACGTGCAACGACTTCGAGGCTATTCATGACATAAGCTTCAACAAAAACAACCGGACACTGAAAAAGGCGTGTGGCGAGTAAATTGCGTCCCCAGACATATCTGTCGACACGAATTGCGTTGTCGCCTTTGTAGCGGTAAGGGGGAAGTCCCGTTTCACGAGCCATGGATTTTGCGAGGGCATTGGCAATAGGAATCTCTTCAGTATCTGTACGGCTCAAGAGCTTAACAAGGATATCAAAACGTTGATCTTCTTTTGAGAATTCGTCTTTGGAAACCGCGCCTGTCACGAGGAAATGCAGGTGATTCTGGGGAACAAGTCGAGGGTGCTGCTTATCTTCCCATTCTTCGGCATTAAAATGAAGGCAGAGTACCAGATCCGGGTGGAAGTCTTCGTTAATTTTGCGAGCGCGATTGCGGATTTCAGCCACTCGATAGAAAAGTTCCTCGCTTTTTGTTTGAAGCATATCCGCTGTTACAGGAAGCCCTTTCATCCGGAGCTCAGAGGCAGCGAGCGAACGGAAATCTTTGGGCCGATAAGAAGTGGACGGACCTAGTTGAGAGCGAGTAAAGGTGACGGTTGCGCCTAAGGCCCGAAGGCGAGGAGCCAAAATTTTCGCAACTCGAAGTGTCATATCGCCTTCCTTAATTGGAATACCGTTCCCTACACGAAACCAGCGTTCTTCCATAATCGCCCATTTTCCGCCAAGGTGACCAGGGTCCAGGGTGATGTGAAGGCCTGCCAAAGGTTTTGTGGGGTTGAGAGGCGGCAGGTGTGACCGAGATTTCCAGGGATGCAGTACAGGCTGCGCCGTACGGGGACTGGCTGCAAATTGAAGGACAAAATCCGGATAACCTTCGCGGGTGGCAATTCGGGCTTCCTGTGAAGTCACCGTCATCCATTTTTTCCAATGATGTTTGGGAATGTAAGGCTGATCCAGCAGCTTTAGGAATTGCTGACGAGTAATAGTGTTTTGGTATTGTTCGAGTTTCGACCAATCCGGAATGCTAGCCAGCGGGCTCAGCGATGGCTGAGCAAAGGCAACGGCATAGGTGACAACAAGTAATAAAATCAGAGGAATTGTTTTCAAAGCGCGTGAAAGATACAATATAATATCCGAGGACAGTTGTCAGGGGCGATCCACTGAAATTATGATTCCCTGCTTCCAGTACCTATGGTTATGAGTAGCATTCTGAAATCATGATCAGAATCTTGTTTTTAGGGGATATTGTCGGGGAGGCAGGAAGAACGGCGGTGGCACGATTCCTTCCTGTGTTTAAGGAACGGGAGAAAGTAGACTTTGTTATCGTTAATGGGGAAAATGCAGCAGCAGGCCGAGGGATTACACCCAAAATTGCTATCAATTTATTACGAGCCGGAGTTGCCGTGATTACTACCGGAGATCATGTGTGGGATCAGAAGGAGCTGGTCCCTTTTCTTGCTACAGAACCGCGCGTTTTGCGTCCTATAAACTATCCCGCTGGCGTTCCGGGGCAGGGGAGTCTTGTGTTGGAAACTTCAAAAGGAAAGATTGGCGTCATAAATGTCCAATGCCGGACATTTATGCAACCAATTCTGGACAATCCATTTCGAGTGGCTGCGGAGGAGGTGGAGCGGCTCCGATCCGAGACGTCTGTGATTTTTGTAGATGTTCACGGGGAAACAACAAGCGAGAAAACCGCAATGGCCCATTATTTGGACGGAAATGTCTCCGCCGTGATTGGCACTCATACTCATGTCCAAACAGCCGATGAACGCATTCTTCCAGGTGGCACAGCTTTTCTTTGCGACGCGGGGATGTGTGGTCCCGAATATTCTGTTTTGGGCCGTGAGATTGAGCCAATCATGAAGCGGTTTGTAGACAGTCTGCCTGTGCCCTTTCCTGTCGCGCAGGGAGCAGTGATGATTTGTGGAGCAACGGTTGATGTCGAGGTCTCGACGGGACGTGCCATTGCGATCCGGCGCGTTCGGGAATGGGTGGAGTCTGTCTGAAAAAATCCAAGTGGAATTCGTAAAACTACCTCCTTTAATTGAAAGGCATAAGCGGCAGTTTATGTCTATATTGTAAAATGGTCCCAGATCAGCGTGACATCATCCTTTGGACCGGGGTATGCTTGCATGAGCAGGACTCTGGTTAATCCGGAGTCCTGCCTGATGAACTTTGCACCCTCCAATGGATATTCTTCACCAGCTCGGAACTGCCTTAGGCCTTGCCGCACTGTCGGGCATTAATCTTTATCTCACAGTTCTGGTAGCAGGATTGGCAATCCGGTTTCACTGGATTACTCTGGCTCCCCAATACGCACAGTTTGAAATTTTGACTCATCCTGTAATTTTGGCCATTGTGGGTTGCCTCTTCGTGATCCAATTTTTTGCGGACAAAATTCCCTGGCTGGACAGTTTTTGGGACGCTCTTCAGACTTTTATTCGACCCGTGGGAGGTGCCTGTTTGGCGGTAATGGCAATGGGGCATTCACATCCCGTTTTCAATGTATTGGCCGCCTTAGCTGGGGGTGGATTGGCTTTGACTAGTCATACCGCCAAAGCCGGGACTCGCCTTTTTGTGAATGCTTCTCCGGAGCCCTTTTCCAATATTTTTCTTAGCTTGGCTGAAGATGCCGGGGTGATAGGAAGTTTGTTTTTAGTTTATTTCAAGCCTGTGATCGCATTTGGGGTGGTTTTGGTCTTTTTTGTGACGTTGCTCATTTTAATGCCCCGTATTCTGGGGAGGATGCGAATCATTGTTTGGCTTTTAGGAAGCAAACTCAACGCTCCCGCATGGAAACCATTTGAAGGCGTCCTTCCTTCTTGGATTCCTCCTGCGGTGTATCAACAAATTGCACGTCTGTGTACGGGACCCTGTGAGATTGCTTGGGCACTCCCCTGTGCATCAGCTTCTTCCACGACATTCCCCTCACACGTGCGAGGTTGGTTAGTTGCACTTACTCCCACTACTGCTCCTCTGTACTTCCTTGGCAAGAAGGGCTGGAGTTGGTTGAGCCTGCTCATACCGGTCGAAAATCTCGTTGTACGTGTGGAATCGCGGTTTCTAGGTGATCGCCTCTCGCTGTCTCCACTGGATCAGGGAAACATTCGACATGTGTTTGTTTTTCCGCGTCCTCTCAGCAACGAAGTTCGAGCTATGGAAGAAGATATGAATGACCGCAGGCAGTCTTGTTCTTCATATTCCGCTTCAGAGAATTCAAATGGATAGGCCTTATGCAGGTTCTGAATTTTCCTGACGGACTACGCCCGTTTCTTTTGGAAACGGTATCAGTTCAAAATAGGCCGCATTTGCAGTTACCGGCTTCTATACCCATTCAACATGAAGAAACCGTCTGAATGGAATGAAAGTCGTTGATACGAGAGATCAAGTCGGCGGTATCTTCAATGGCGATGGGTATAAAAGAAACCAACGAAGTTGGCGGATTGCATCTCTGGACGGCGAATTTAAAAATGCTTGCCGGAACTTTTGCTCTCTCCGTAGGTTCTTAAAATGAGAATATTAGTGACGGGGGGCGCAGGATTCATCGGGTCACACCTCGTCCGCGCTTTACTCGGTGAGGGGCATGAGGTCGTTGTCCTGGATGATTTTAATGATTTTTATTCTCCAACACTCAAACGGAAAAATGTAGCCGCGTTTGGAAACAGAGCTAGAATCGTAGAGGGCGATATTTGCGATGCCAACACTGTGGATGGTCTTTTTAATCAGACGCAATTTGATTGTGTGGCTCACCTTGCCGCTCGAGCTGGAGTTCGGCCCTCCATTCAGCATCCGGAACTTTATTTAAAGACAAATATTGATGGCACGTTTCGCCTCTTGGAAGCGGCACGGCGCACAAGGGTGCGTAGATTTTTGTTTGCCTCCAGTTCATCTGTTTACGGCCTTGCAAAACGTGTTCCGTTTTCTGAGGATCTGCCTCTTCCGCAGACATTGAGTCCTTATGCAGCGACTAAATTGGCGGGAGAACATCTCTGCGGAAATTTTTCTAATCTCTATGGGCTCCGCGTTGTCTGTCTTCGTTTTTTTACTGTTTATGGTCCTGGACAACGTCCCGATTTGGCGATTTATAAATTTACAAAATCCATCGCCGAAGGGCGTCCTATTTCAAAGTTTGGAGACGGTTCCTCGCGACGAGATTATACTTACATCGACGATATCATTCAGGGTGTACTCGCAGCTTTGCGATACGAAGGATCGGATTTTGATATTTTTAATTTGGGGGAAAGTGAAACGACGACATTAAATGAACTAATCAACCTGATTGAAGATGCTGTAGGGAAAAAAGCGATTTTTGAATCCTTACCTGAACAAAAGGGCGAGATGCCCCAGACCTATGCGAATATCTCGAAGGCACGCGCGCTTCTCAATTACCATCCGCAAATTAAAATCGATGCTGGTATTCAAAAGTTTGTGAAATGGTTTCGGGAGCACTGACTTCGTCAGTTTCCTTTAGAAGCCGAAGTTACAAAATAATGTTTTTGTTGCACTACAAGTTACCTTTCTTCGATAGAACCACAGCAAAATGATTTGGCCCATCTCTGCCGGAGCTCTCCTCCAAGAGCTGATTCGTATTCCAAGTGTGAATCCCGAAGGAGATGCTGGTTGCAGCACCACAGGAGAATCCGCAATTGCTACTTATGTGGGGGAGTTGTTGCAATGTCTGGGAGCAAATGTCTCTTTTCAGGAAGCACTGCCCGGACGTCCAAACGTTCTCGCTTGCTTCCCCTCTGCAAGCCAAACCAAAAAACCCCGATTACTCTTTGCTCCGCACTTGGATACGGTGTCGGTAGCGGGAATGACTATTCCCCCTTTTTCAGCGGAAATACGGGATGGGCGCATTTGGGGACGTGGTGCCACTGATACAAAAGGTTCCATGGCAGCGATGCTCTGGGCTTTGCACAAATGCAAAGACCAAATTTCTCAATTCCCTTGGGAAGTTTGGTTTGCCGGACTCGCAGATGAGGAAACTCGTCAAACGGGCTCTCGAAAGTTAGCTGGCGGGAAGCATTTTGATTTTGTGGTGATCGGAGAACCTACCCATCTGCAAGTAGTCCACAAAACAAAGGGGAACCTCTGGTTAAAACTTCGTACCCGCGGCCTCGCCGCACATGGGTCCTCACCTGAAAAAGGACAAAATGCCATACTGAAAATGACAAATGTCCTCCATTGGGTCCAATTGGTTGCAACACCCCAGCTCAGCAAGCTGGTCCATTCGGATCTTGGGACTCCGACGGTCAATGTTGGGATGATTCACGGTGGGATGCGACACAATATCGTGCCCGATCTCTGTGAAGCCGTCTTGGATATCCGGACAGTACCGGGACAAAATATAGACGACTTTAAAGAGGACCTCCTTCGAAACTTTCCTGATTTGGAATTTGAAGAACGCGAATCGCCTCCTCTGGACACATCGCCTGATCACCCCATCATTCAACAACTTTTAACAATGGGCGCAGGGCTGGCAGCGGCGTCCTGGTTTTGTGATGCCACCTCTTTTGCAGCGGTAGGTACACCAGCCGTAGCAATTGGTCCAGGCTCCATTGAACAAGCCCATATAGCGGATGAATTTCTAAAAATTTCCGACTTGGAGCAAGGAGCTGAATTTTTTGAGTCGTTTTTAAAAAATCTTCCGGGGTAAGATTGAGCTTTTCATGAAATCGCAACATGCCATCAGTCCCACTCGCGAGGAGGATTTTCCGGAATGGTATCAGCAAGTCGTCCGAGCTGGTGATTTAGCCGAAAATTCCGAAGTAAGGGGATGCATGGTCATCAAACCGTGGGGGTATGCACTTTGGGAAAACATGCAAGCTGTCCTCGACCGGATGTTTAAAGACACTGGTCACCGCAACGCCTATTTTCCTTTATTTATCCCCCTGAGTCATCTTCAAAAGGAAGCGGAGCATGTCGAAGGCTTTGCAAAGGAATGTGCAGTAGTCACTCACCATCGGCTTGAAACACGTGACGGCAAACTCGTGCCGACTTCGCCACTTGCTGAACCTTTGGTAGTCCGTCCAACGTCGGAAACGGTCATTGGGGCCACGGTCTCCAAATGGGTCAACTCATACCGTGATCTTCCTATTCTTCTCAATCAATGGGCCAACGTCGTCCGTTGGGAAATGCGCCCTCGTTTGTTTTTACGAACCACTGAATTTCTTTGGCAGGAGGGCCACACTGTGCACGAAACAGAGGCCGAAGCGGTCGAAGAGACTGAAAAGATGCTGCAAATTTACACGACTTTTGCGCGCGACTATCTTGCCTTGCCGATTATCAGCGGCGAAAAAACTGCGGCTGAGCGTTTCCCTGGGGCTTTGCGTACCTATTGTATTGAGACCATAGTGCAAGATTGCAAAGCAATTCAAGCCGGTACTTCCCACTTTCTAGGCCAAAATTTTTCACGAGCCTCGGGCATCCAGTTTCAATCGCGCACAGGCCAACTTGAATATGCTTGGACTACTAGCTGGGGCGTCAGTACCCGTCTGATCGGAACGCTGGTTATGATGCATAGTGACGATAACGGGCTGATCCTACCACCTCGCATAGCGCCTGCACACGTTGTCATCATCCCCATTACGCCCAAGGAGGAAACGCGGGCCTCAGTTCTGGCAAAAGCAGAGTCTCTTGCCGCAAGACTCCGTGAACAATCTTTTTACGGTCAATCCCTCCATGTGGAATTAGATACTCGCGATTTGGGCGGTGGGGTGAAAAACTGGGAATGGCTTAAGAAAGGTGTCCCGATACGCCTTGAACTCGGTCCTCGCGATCTTGAGGGCGACTCCGTTGTGCTTTCCCAGCGTGATCATGCTCCTAAGGAGAAACGCGTTCTTTCTACGAAACAAGCCGTTTCAGAGATCCCTACGCTTTTAACGGACATGCAGAAAAACCTGTTGAACCGCGCTACCCAATTTCGCGATCTTCACACGCGTTCCATCGACACGCAGGAAGAATTTTATCAATTTTTCACACCAAAAAGTACAAACAAACCTGAAATCCATGGGGGATTCGCATTGGCTCACTGGAATGGTTCAGCGGCCGTCGAGCAAAAGCTCAAAGAAGACCTCAAGGTAACGATTCGGTGTATTCCGGCAGCCCCGTCACCGGAACCAGGAATCTGTATTTTCACGGGAGAACCTAGCGCTCAACGCGTCGTTTTTGCCAAATCTTATTAGGATATCTTGTTCCGGACTCTTATATTTAATTAATAAATTTTATTTATGACTCAAGAAGCACCCTGTTTCGGAATTGATCTGGGCGGAACGAAAATTGAAGGCATTGTCATTTTTCCTTCCTCCCCGGAAGCTCCACTCTGCCGCCTGCGAATTCCCACCGAAGCCAACCTGGGCTATGATCGTGTTTTGGAAAATATCAAAAAAATATGCGGTCTCCTTTGCCATGATACTGGTCTTCCTCTTCCTGCCAAGATTGGCATTGGAACACCTGGGATTCCGGACCCTATCAGTCATGTTATGAAGGGATGCAACACGCTTTGCTTGAATGGCCGTTCTCTCGGCAAGGACCTGGGGACGGTCCTGGGAATAAAAATTGCTTTGGCAAACGATGCCAATTGCTGTGCACTTGCGGAAGCTACTTGCGGCGCTGCGCAAGGGTTCGAAACTGTTTTTGGCATTATTATGGGGACAGGTGTCGGAGGTGGCATCGTAGTACGTGGCAATGTCCTGGAGGGGCGTCACGGAATCGTAGGCGAATGGGGGCAAATCGTCCTCGACCCACTTGGGCCCGCTTCCGTATACGGTACCAAAGGTACTATCGAAGCCTTCATCAGCGGTCCCGCTTTGGAAAAATTTTATGAAACCAAAACGGGAAGACATTGCCATCTCAAAGAAATTGTTGAGCGAGCTCATACTGGGACTGATTCCGCAGCGGATACGACAATTGCGTATCTGACGGACCGTTTTGCTGATGCGATTACTATTATTATTAATACGCTAGATCCGCATGCCATTGTTATTGGCGGAGGCGTAGGAAACATCGACGAACTGTATTCCGAATCCACGCGCGAAAAAATTCGCTCTCGGATTTTCAACCAAACATTCGAGACGCCTCTTTTACGTCCGCTCTTAGGGGACAGCGCAGGGGTTTTTGGTGCTGCGATGCTTTCCTTGGATCAGCCTGCCAGCGATTTTGGCTCACGTTGCTTCCAACGTATCGTCTAACGCACTGAGCATTAGTGTGATGCTTTCTTCTGTCTCGTCACCCATGTTGGAAATACGAAATGTCTTTTCTTTAATTTTGCCGTAGCCATCGTCGATGACCATGTGGTGTTTTTTCCGGAGACGCTTCACCCAGGCGGCAACGTTGATCTTTCGATGATTAGCAACGCATGTTAAGGACAACGAACGATAACCTTCAGGCGCAAAAAATCCAAAGCCGTTGCGGCATACCCATTCGTGAACCAGGGAATTTAAGCGGCGGTGGCGTGCATAACGGTTCTCGAGCCCTTCATTAAAGATATCTTCAAGTTTCGAATGCAAAGCATATATATGAGGTAGCGACGGAGTAGTCGGGGTCATGTTCTGCACTTGATTATTTTTAAATTCTAAAAAGTCGAAGTAGTATCCGCGTGCGGGAACGGAAGCAGCACGTTCGAAGGCGCGTTGAGAGACGCTAAAAATGGCTAGGCCGGGCGGCAGAGCCAAGGCTTTTTGGCTCCCAGTGAGCAGGACATCAATACCGAGCTCATCCATAGGAATGGACTCGGTTGAAAATGAGGAGACGGTATCTACAATGAAGAGGACTTCCGGAAACTTTCGGACTACTGCCGCAATTTCTCGCAAAGGATTTTTGAGGCCGCACGATGTCTCGTTATGAACAAGCGTCATTGCATCAAATCCGCCCTCGCTGAGTTTTGCTTCCACACTCTCAGCTGTAATCGGCTGCCCCCATTCTACTTGCAATGATTCAGCCTCTTTCCCGCAACGTTTACTGACGTCAAGCCACTTGTCGGAAAATGCACCACACATACAGTTGAGCACTTTTTTATTCACCAAATTGCGGATGGATGCCTCCATCACACCCCAGGCAGAGGATGTGGAAAGGAAAACAGGCTGCTGAGTCTCAAACAGGGCTTGCAACTTGGTATTCATTTCGGCGTACAGCTCTCTAAATTCATCGCTCCGGTGTCCAATCATTGGTTGAGACAAAGCGTGCAGTGTTTTCTCCGAAACTTCGACCGGCCCCGGAATGTAAAGTTTTATGTGAGGATTAGTTTTTGAAGATTCCATAAAAGGGAAGGTATTTATAGCAAAGATGTGGGCGTTATTTGGCCCCCCGGATAAAATTTTCCTGCTTAAGACGTTCCAGGCGTTGCTCGGCTTCCTGTGCTCGTGGACCAGGAATAGAAGCTAACTGTTGATAGATATGAATGGCTCCATTCCACTCCTTTTTGGATTCAAGAAGTTTTCCCGCATCAAAGCCTGCTTTATAAAACCAGAAAAATTCCGGATTGGCGGGATCAAATACATTGAAAACTTCATAATAGCTGGCAAGCGCTCTGTCGGTATCACCCAACTTTTGGTACGCTGCGCCAATCTTAGTAAGAGCTTGATTTTTCCAAGGCAAGGTCACTTTTGGATCAGAGATGATTTGTTGCCAGGATTGGATTGCCCGAGCGTAATTTTCAGAAGAGGCAATTCCCTGACCAAAGAGAATATTGCCCTGCATCGTGAGGACTTCAAGGCGAACCTCGGAATCGATCTGAGAGGCGAGAATATTTTTTAGAATAAGCAGAGCCTGGTCGGGATGCTCCGTAGTTTCCTGAACTCGAGCTTGTTCCAAGCGCGCTCGCCAAGCAAACGGTCCTTTCATCTTGGCTACTTCTTCGAAAATGAGCATTGCGTTTTCAATGGCGGATGGTTCCATGGTCCGAATCGCGCTTTGCCCTGCAAAAAAAAGAGCAGGTTCCTTCAACGGCGAATCGGGAAATTCACGTGCGAGGCTTTCGAACTGAATTCGAGCTGCCAAAAAATTTCCGCGTCGAAAGAAAATTTCGCCCAGCTTCATCCGTACCTCAGGCTTAAAAGAAGAGTTAGGATAAGCATCCAGAAAATCTCGTGCGAGCCGGATCACATGATCGTCGGCCCCTTCCGTACCATTCCCGGCTAAAAAGATAGCCAAATAGGCTGCACGATCGTTAAATGCTCCGGGATGGTCAGCAAATCGCATCCACTCACTGGAGGCACGTTTCAGATCCTTACTAGCAAAACAGAACTCGACAAATGCCAATTGTGCACGCGCTGAAAATCTTGCAACGTCAGCCAATGCTTGAGCAGCATCAGAGTGTTTCCATTTTGCCTTTTGCAAAGCTTCAACGAAGCGGAGCTGCTGGAGAGCATGTCCGCTGGGGTAACGCCTCATGAGCTCGAGTTGTGCCGGATTAGTGGTGGCAAACGAGTTGGCAAGTAAGTAAGACAGTGCCGAGTTATAAAGAGCACTTTCAGCCATTGGTGAAGAATCTTGACTGCCTGCCTCCAAAAATGCACCGGCTGCTTCCGCGTACCGGCTGAGAGCGAATAGCGCGCTACCGCGCAAAAAATTAACTTTGTTAGCAATTTCTTTTGCTTCGGACGAATTGGACTGAAACGCGGAAAGAATATCCAAGGCATTCTGAGGTTTGCAATTATGCAGAGAGTGCTCAGCTAGTTCAGCACGTGCGGAATTAACAAGAGGATGTTGAGGCAAATCGCGAATGAATTCGCGAAAAAGTGCTACGGCACTGTCTGAAAAACCAGTCCGAGACTCGTTCCGAGCACGATAAAACCGGGCGTAGCCTGCGCGGACGGGGTGATTGGCGTCCTCAGCCCATCGACGAAGATCACCACCAGAAGGGCTGCTTTCCCGGCCATAGACTTCATCGAGTTTGGCAAACACAACAGGCAAGGCAGGATGTTCCGGATGTTCTTGAATAAATTTCGCCAATAAATTTTCTGCCGACGCAAAATCTCCCGTCTGGTAAAAACATTCAGCCCGTGCGAGCAGAATATTTCTCATAAGCTCGTTATCGTCCGATTGGATACGAGTTAAAAGAGCCGCTGCATCTCCCCAACGCCTTTCCAGCATCGCTATCCTCGCTAAAAGATAATGTTCCCAGGAAGATGAGGCCGCGTTTGCTTTTAAAATAGCGGATGCTTCTGCCAGACGGTCGAGATCTAAAAGAATATTCGCCCTCTCCAGTGCAACGGCATCAGCTACTAAACTCTCCGTAGGAATCTCGGCCAACAAAGCAAGCGCCGCGCTGTTTTTCTTCAATGCATGCAACATCCGTGCCTCTCCCAAAGTAGCATAAGGTTGCAAATTTTCATCAGCGCGTGCCTTTTGGTAAAGAGAAAGCGCCTGTGCATATTCTCCCTGAGCTGCAAAAGCCTGTGCCAACCAAAAGCCAGCCGCCGGGTCGGCGGAAAGGGGACGAAGAATCCCGATAGCATCAGCCAATCGACCCGCTTCGAAATACGTTCGGCCAAGTTCTCGCAGAACGCGTAATTTATCAGACTGATTGATAGGGGAGTTGTTAAGAATATCAGAAAGCCTTGCGATAGTCACTTGAGGAAGGCCTTCGGAGCGAGGCGCCAATGCTTCCTCTATCTGATCTTTGGCGTAACAAAGGCTCCCCTCCGTCAAAATGAATACACTTACAAGTGCCGCACAGCGGCATTTTGCCGCGACTTTGCTGCAAAAGTGTTTTGCTATTATCAAGCTATCACTGCGGATGCAGTTCATGATCATGGATCTCTGTGCGCAATACTTTTTGCAGATAATGCCCGGTGTGACCTTGCGGGTGGCGCCCCACTTCTTCAGGCGTCCCTTCAACAACAATAAATCCGCCTTTTTCTCCACCTTCAGGTCCCAGATCAATCACCCAATCCGCACATTTAATAACTTCCAAATTATGTTCAATAACAATTAAGGTATTGCCAGTATCCCGCAGCTTAATCAAGACCTCAAGAAGCTTATGAATATCTGCAAAATGAAGGCCGGTCGTGGGTTCGTCTAAGATATAAAGAGTTCTGCCGGTACTTTTCTTTGCCAGTTCAGAAGCTAATTTAACACGCTGGGCCTCTCCCCCGGACAAGGTAGCAGCCGATTGTCCGAGACGGATATAACTTAAGCCAACGTTCCGGAGGGTCTCAAGTTTGCTTGAAATAGCAGGAATATTTCGAAAGAAATGAGCAGCTTCTTCGACACTCAGAGCCAGCACATCTGCGATATTTTTTCCTTTATAAGTAATTTCCAGTGTTTCTCGATTGTAACGTTTGCCATGACAAATCTCACACTCCGTATAAATGTCCGCTAAAAAGTGCATTTCAATTTGGATCACTCCAGCTCCTTGACAATGCTCACAACGGCCGCCCTTAATGTTGAAGGAAAATCTACTCGGATCATAACCGCGAACGCGGGCTGCCGACAGTCCAGCGAAGAGATCGCGAATAGCACTGAAGATACCACTGTAAGTTGCGGGATTGGAACGCGAGGTTCGGCCCAGTGGTGCCTGATTAATTATAATAACTTTTTCTAATTGATTTACGCCTAGAATCTTAGAGTATAATCCTGGTTTAGATTTTGCACCGGCAAGATCCCTTGCCAAAGCAGCGTACAGGATGTCGTTTACAAGGGTGGATTTACCGCTTCCGGAAACACCAGTTACACAGGTCAGGCATCCCATAGGGAAAGCCGCGGTAATATTTTTTAAGTTATTTTCCTGAGCTCCAACGACGGTAATCCAAGCATCGTTTTTTGAGCCAGTTGGATTTGATTTGGGTGGGGAAACACGTAGCTTGGGAATTGGTATCCTCAGTCGGCCATTGAGGTACTGAGCCGTCAGCGATGCTTCAGATTGTAAGATGTCTTCAAGAGTTCCTTGGGCAACCAGCCGCCCACCATGAGGACCCGCACCTGGCCCAAGGTCCAGGATATAATCGCTGGCCCGAATGGTGTCCTCATCATGCTCGACCACGATCACCGAATTTCCAAGGTCACGCAGGCTTCGCAATGTTTTGATAAGACGTGCATTGTCTCGTTGATGCAGACCGATGCTGGGTTCGTCTAGCACGTAAAGCACACCGGAGAGACCGGAGCCTATTTGAGCTGCAAGCCGAATACGCTGCGCCTCACCACCAGAAAGTGTACTGCTTTCCCGATTTAAGTTCAGATAGCCAAGACCAACTTGAAGAAGAAAATCAATGCGATGCGAGATCTCGCGAAGAACATCTGCCACAATGTGGCGTTGTGGCTCTGAGAGCTGAATGGTATCTATCCATTTGCGGCACTCCTCAATGGTCATCTGACAGAATTGGTAAATATTTAATTGCTGATGTGAGGTAGATTCTACTGTTACGGCCAGAATTTCCGGACGCAGTCGAGCACCTTTGCAAACTTGGCAGGTCCTTCGAGACATGAACATGCGCAGACGCTTTCTGGTGAGCTCACTTTCGCTTTCTGCAAACATACGCTTCACCTGAGGCACAATCCCCACAAATACGGGAGTTTCCGATCCCTTGGATTTCGGAGCTTTTCTCCCTTCCATTCCATAAAATAAAGCTTGCCGAAAAGATGACGGAAGATCCCGAAATGGCTGATCACGCGCGACACAAAAATATCTCACCAGACTCTCAAGCAATGTGGTATAGTATTGCTTCATCTTCGGATTGCCCGTACGCCAGACCTTGATTGCGCCTTCGTCCAAGGTTTTTGTAGGATCGACCATCAAATCGGGATCAAAGAATGCCTCCGATCCAATGCCTTGACAAGCCGGACAGGCTCCCAGGTGGCTATTAAAAGAAAAATGCTTCGATGTGAGATTGGCGATCGTAAAACCTGTGCGTGGATTGGAATAGTGAGTGGAAAATTGGCGCTCCTTCCATTCCTTCGAAGAAGTTGACTGCCAGAGCACAGTCAGTTGATTTTTACCCTGCCGCAAAGCGGTCTCGACAGAATCTGCCAAACGTTGCCGGATATCTTTCTTAATCAAGATACGATCGATTACAGCATCAATATCGTGCCGACCTGTATGTGCTAAGCGGATGGAATCGGGTTTTTCAAGTTCAACAATTTCACCATCGATGCGCAGGCGGACAAAACCTTCACGCAGAGCTTTTTCTATCACATCCTTCAATTCTCCGGTTTCTTGTCGAACCAGAGGAGCAAGGAGAATAATGTGTGTCCCCTCTTTCCAGGCTAGTATTTCGTCAATAATTTGCTGTGTCGTTTGTCGAATGACGGGCTCTCCTGTTTCCGGATCGTGTGGCAAGCCTACCGCGGCATACAAAAGGCGGAGATAGTCGTATATTTCAGTGGTTGTCGCAATAGTGGAGCGCGGGCTTGCCAGAGCAGTCCGCTGCTCGATGGCAATAGCAGGAGAGAGCCCTTCAATAAAATCCACATCTGGCTTTTGCATTTGATCGAGAAACTGCCGGGCATAAGCGGAAAGGCTTTCGACATATTTCCGCTGTCCCTCCGCATATAAAGTATCAAAGGCCAATGAGGATTTTCCCGATCCGCTGACTCCGGTCACCACAACAAACCGGTTTCGTGGAATCTCGATGTCGAGGTTTTTCAGATTATGTTGCCTAGCTCCCTTAATATGAATGACAGGGCGATGATGAGTCACAAAACTTATAGCGAAATTCGCACTTTCCAGCTACAGGTTTCTAACAGAGTCGGACGAAGTCCGTTCCGATTCGGCAAGGAGTTCTTTAATCAGCTCGGTACCCTGTCCTATACTCACCGCAGCCGGAATAATAGGTGCTTTTTTGATTTCGGATTGAAATACCTTTAAGTGGCTAGCGGCCTCGGGAAGGTCCATTTTATTGGCTACAACGGCCCAGGGTTTCGCGGAGAGCGTTGGGTCGTAAAGATTAAGTTCCTTACGGAGCGCACGAAAATCTTCCAAAGGGTTTCTCCCTTCACTACCCGCCATATCAATAACAAACAGGAGCATTTTGCAGCGAACTATGTGTCGCAGAAATTCATGACCTAATCCCTTGTTAGCATGAGCCCCTTGGATCAATCCTGGAATGTCCGCGACAGTAACTCGCTGATATCCTGGCAATTTCACAACTCCGACCGAAGGCCGCAGGGTCGTAAAGGGGTATGAGGCCACTTTGGGGTGCGCAGCCGAGATAGCGCCTAACAGGGTGGATTTACCAGCATTGGGATATCCGACTAAGCCTGCGAACGCTATGGTTCTCAATTCAAAGACAAACCAGGCCTCTTCTCCTGGAAATCCGGGTGTGAAATGACGCGGGGCCCGGTTGGTCGAAGACTTAAAGTGAGTATTCCCCTTTCCTCCATCGCCTCCGGTACAAAGAATAAAACGCTGGTTGGCTTCAATGAGATCGCCCACGACTTCCAAGGCCGAAAGATTCACCTTACTTTTGGGTGGGACGGATTTTGTGTCTTCATCCTCATGAAACGGGCTGGGTGGTACCGGGTTTGGAAGCCGGTAAATCACAGTACCAACCGGTACTCGTACGATTTTGGGCTGAGCATTACGACCGTGCTTATCCTTTCCCTGGCCGTTATTACCATGTTTGGCTCGAATTATGGGTTCGTAAAATAAAGAGACCAGGTTATCTGTATGCTCATCAGCCTGTAAGATGATGTCTCCCCCGCGACCTCCGTTCCCACCATCAGGCCCCCCTCTCGGAACAAATTTTTCGCGACGAAAGCTACAGCAACCCGAGCCTCCATCCCCTGCTTTGGCATGAACACGAATTTGATCAACGAACATGCACGATCTTTTCGTAGAGTCCATGGGTTTGTCGAGCAATCGCGTCCCAATCAAAAAGTTGTTCTGCTCGACGGCGGCCCGCTTTTCCCATCCTTTCCCGGAGGCATTTATCCGCCACAAGATCATTAATGCGGGCGGCAATGTCTCGCTCAAATTGTTCGTAATCAACAGGTTTCAATGTGTTCTCCTCTTGTTTTTCGAAAGGCAACAAAAAGCCTGTTTCACCATCCACGACCACTTCCTTGACACCACCCACCGCACTTGCCACTACGGGTATTCCACAGGCCATTGCTTCGAGATTAATAATTCCGAATGGCTCGTAAATGGAGGGGCAAACAAACACGGAGGCATGGCTATAGAGTTGAACCTTGGTAGAAACGTCGAGCATTTCGTGTATCCAGATAATTCCAGGTCGCCGTGCTTGCGCATCTTGAATTGCCTCGGTGACTTCTGTTTCAATTTCAGGGGTATCCGGCGCACTGGCACAAAGGACTACCTGAAATCCCGGTGCAAAGTAATGAATAGCACGTATCAAATGCAAAATTCCTTTCTGGCGGGCAATTCTTCCGACAAATAAAACATATGGCTGATTGGAATCGATCCCGTGAGCTACGAGAAGATTGGATTTTTGCACTGGCCGGTATTCTTTTAAGTCAATACCGTTGTGAATGACATGGATTCGACGATCCGAAACGTCAAATAAGCGCAGAATATCTTTTTTTGTTTCCGCAGAAACCGCAATAATAGCATCGGCTGCCTCTAAAGCAGTCTTTTCCAACCAGGTAGTAAAATCATAGCCACAACCTAATTGTTCCCGTTTCCATGGACGAAGCGGCTCCAGGGAATGAACAGTAATGACCAGAGGAAGACCATAATTGAACTTGGTCAGTAGGCCACCGAAGTGGGAGTACCAGGTATGACAATGGACTACGTCGGCAACGATCCCGGCTGTATTAAAGTCCAAGCACCGCTGTAAAGCCCCAAATATAGAACATAATTGTTTGGGACACTTAAATTCCGCATTTTTGAGACCAAAGCCTCGTACTGACAGGTGCTGTAGGTCGACATGCTGATCACCAAAGCAGCGGACTTCTACTTCCATAAATTTGGATAGAGCTCGGCTCAGATATTCCACATGAACACCCGCTCCGCCATAAATGTGCGGCGGATATTCATTAGTCAAAAAAAGACTTTTCATGAGTCGATTGGGTCGTCAGCTCCCCAGAAGCCATCTCACTCGACCGGCAGTCGGCAAGACACGACTACAGGGATAATCAGATTTGTTGTGAAAAACTTGCCTTAACACCTCATCTTTACCTGTGCTATTTACCAAAAATAGCACCTGCCTGGCAGCGTTGATTAACGGGTAGGTAAATGTAATTCGCCAAGCATTCAGCTTGGGCACATAGTTTTCAATGACCCAGCGGTCAGTCACCTTAAGCGCATGCGTGGCCGGAAATAGTGAGGCCGTATGACCGTCCTCACCCATGCCAAGAAGCAGAAGATCGTGTCGATAGATTTCATGGGGCGAGCGCTCCCGAAGTACGGCCTCATATTCCCGAGCGCCTTGAATCGGATCAAGTTCGCCTTTCATCCGGAGAATGTTCCGTGCCGGAATTGGAACGTGATTCAACAAAGCCTGCTGTGCCATCAGAAAGTTACTCTGTTCGTCTGTCGGCGGTACACACCTTTCGTCACTGAAAGTGATCACAATACGATCCCAATCCAACGACTGCTGAGCCAATGCCTCAAATACTGGCTTTGGAGTACTGCCCCCGCTCAGAGCAATCCGGCATTCATTCCGGGTCTCGAGCGCTTCGTGGACACCGAGCATAATAAACGAGACCGCATCTTGAACAAATTGGTGACTGTGGAAAATTTCAGGAGCCATAGAATTTATGATAAAGGAAGCAGTAGATCCGGAGGCAAAAAGTACTGCAATATACCACAACCTGGACCAAGTGATTGTATTTTCAAGGCACAAATACTGGCCTTACGCATCTTCAAATTTTCTGGGTTCTGGTTTCCAAGTAAGAACGCAATGGTAGAACTCAGATCAGGCTCATGGCCGACTAAAAGAACATTTTCAAATTGCGAGAAGGCACGGAGTTCACTAATGTAAATTTCCGGAGCCATGCCAGATGCTAACCAGGATTGCTCCAAAAGCCTCGCGGATTCCAGTCTTTGACTAATGGCTTCCGCAGTTTGCCGTGCACGGACAACCGGGCTAGTCAGTACGAGCTGTGGCTGATTTTTTAGCCTGCTAAAGAATGCCGCAAGCTGATGCGCCTGTTGTTTTCCTCGTTCTGTCAACTCTCGCTTGAAATTGACGGCTGCGCTGAGAGAAGCTTCTGCATGGCGGATAAACGTCAACAGCATATGGGCAATTTGGGCGTCGGCGATTATTATAATACGCATTCATTACTGTTTGACAGTAATTTGATGCGGACCGCGTCCGTTCCTTTTATAGAGGTCATGCTATAGAAGCTTATAAGTCGAAAATGAAGCCCATTCGTAATTATGGGCTCCTAAAAGAAACCAGCACGGCTAGACTGACTTCTGCTTCAAACCGACACCACCGAGCCTACATCACCATACCGCCATCCACTGTCAGCACCTGCCCTGTGATGTAAGAAGCCTGAGGACTGGCAAGAAAAGCGACCGCCGCAGCAATTTCCTCCACTTTCCCAATGCGCCCCAAAGGAATCTGTTCGACAATCCTGTCACGCCAATCCCCTGATAAAACGGCTGTCATATCCGTATCGATAAAGCCGGGAGCCACAGCGTTCACCGTAATGTTCCTGCCGGCAAGCTCTCTGGCAACGCTTTTAGTAAGTCCGATGAGCCCTGCTTTCGAGGCTGCATAGTTAGCTTGGCCCGCATTTCCGATAAGACCAATAACCGATGAGATATTGATAATACGCCCGGACCGTTGCTTTGCCATGGAACGAGTCACTGCTTTGATAAAATTAAAAGCGCCTTTAAGATTCGTTCCGAGAACCTCGTCCCACTCCTCAACAGTCATCCGCAGAAGAAGTGTGTCGCGCGTAACCCCAGCATTGTTCACCAGAATATCCACCTTTTGAAAGTCCGACAGGATGTCCTCCCCTAGCTTTTGCACAGCCTGAAAGTTAGCGACATCGATTGCGTAGGCACGAGCAATGCCGCCTTCTTTACAAATAGCATCGGCAGTTTTGCTGGAGTTTGCTTCAGTTCGGCTCACCACCGCAATCTGGGCTCCTAAGGAGGCCAACTGTTTGGCAATAGCTTCTCCAATTCCACGCCCAGCTCCTGTTACAAGCGCGACCTGACCTTCAAATATCTTCATAAGTTAAAGCTCTAGATTTATTTTTGGGATGAATTTCTTAGTAACTGACGTTACGTTCTTTTAGAAGCTCTGGGAGCAAAAAAAGGCCATTCTCACCAATAAATGACTTTTTTTTGCGTAACATTACTTAATATAGCATGACCCCTATAAAATGACACATGAGTTGTCCGGGATTTTTTCTTCAGAGTTTGTTTTAACAAGCTGGCCATATCTGTAGATAGAGCTTGTCCTGAAACCGTAGAAGCAGCAATGAAGCCGATCCAGAGGCAAAAAATTTTGAGAAAAAGACAGAAAAACGCCATTTTCCCCAAAATCAGGCATTTATAATTTTGGCATTACTGAAAAACAACCGAATCAATGGATAAAAATAGAGGGATTCAACAGAGTAAAAAGACTTTTCCGGGCAATTTTGCCGTTTTCAGGACAAGCTCTAGATACGGACGGATTGTTGAAACAAAGTCTGGTGGAACACCGAGCCGTGGGAACGGCTGGGGTAGCCTGTCCGGCTTTGCCGGACAGCCCCCCTCACAGGGGCGAGACTTGGCGGGAGCCAAGCGAGGCAAAAAGAACGACAAGGCATGGTCATTTTATAGGGGTCATGCTATAAGGATGCGACGCATCAGCAAATCATTATTGTTGACTAGCCTTACGAGCAATCAAACCCAGGCGCGGCCAGATCCAGGTGATTTTTCCATCTTCCTGGGCAAGTTGATAGTTATTGCGGGCAATTTGTGGCGCGTTCTCCACAAGGCGGAAGACTTCTTGTCGATTGGCGGTTGGCGTGTTGGCTATGCAAAAATATTCTTCCAAATCCGGCTGTTTCAAATCGGTAACTTGCCAATAGGTTGGCTCCAAGCCAGCTTCTCGACAATAAGACAACCATTCGGAAGGCGGAATCAGACGAACATGAGACGGATCGCGCAATTTTTCCACCCGATCCAACCATCGTGCTGCTTCCGGAGAATTATCGGGTACAGTAGTATCGATCAAAAGAAAGCAACCACCCGGAACAAGGACGCGTGCCGCTTCTCGGACGAAAAGCGCTGGCTTAGTAAAATGATGTGGTGCAACTCGGCAGGACACAATGTCAAAAGACTCCGCACGATAAGGCATTTCTTCAGCCGGGTGCTGTCGAGTATGGATAGAAAAGCCTTCCTTTGCCGCAAGGCGAGTCGCGACTTCCAACATCGATTCCGTAATATCGGATGCTGTCACTTCACATCCCATTTTTGCCAAAAAAAGTGCCGTGTGGCCTCCGCCGGTTGCAACATCCAATGCCCGAGATTTGGGAGGCAAGGAAACGTGTTGTATAAGTGATTCCAGATCTTCCACGTGGGATAAGATCATATGAGAACTTCCATACTGGGAACTCCGTTTATCGAATTGTGCTTGAGCTGCCGCTTGCTGCGAGTCGAGTTTCATTTTAAATTCGGACCACGTTTCACAAATTTATGTCCACTTGGAACTTTATCAAGTTCCGTAACGTCGTCTCCACTCGGCTCGGTAATCTCCGATAAGTTCAACCACGCGATCACGCACACAAAATAGCCGCCGGCTTAGTGCGCTTTTTTGTCGGGACGCTAAGAGCTTAAGTTCAAAAAGACGAGCGGTGGCGCTTAGGGAATCATTGGCAGCCTTCAGGCCACGCTTCAAATAAGCAATTGTCATCCCAATTTCGGTTTGATCCTCTCCAAAAAGAGCATCTGCCAGCTTTGCACCACAGATAGCGGAACAGGCGGTCAGACGAATTGCTTCCGGATGCTCTTTAACGTCGGGGTGGTTCTCCATCCAGGAATTGATCATATGATGGAGGCGCATGGTCTCCAAATAGATGGGAGGATAAGAAACTATATCGGCCTCATTATATTCTGAGAAATCCTCCTCGGTTTGAAATTCCACCGAGATTTCTATCTCGCCGTCATCATTGTTGTGATGTTCCCATCCCATCTCTCTGTCGATAATTTCGTCTCGCTCAGGGTGGTCCATATATTGTTCCAATAGGTCGAAATACTTCTCGGTACTACGATCTTGCTCCTGCAAAAATCGCTCCCAATCATATTCGTCCCAGACTTCGCGAGAATCGAAATCGTTTTCAGCCATCACACAACCCCATAATCTAGCTTGATACGAGACGCAAAATGTTTCTTTGCGAAAAGAAGGGCCGTTTTCGAAACGCCTGAGTTCATTGAACTTGTTGTAAACGGAGCTGACCGCATGCCGCCGCGATATCATGCCCCTTTTCCTTGCGAAGAGTGACCGAAATACCGCGATTCTCTAGGTATTGGAAAAATAATTTTTGTGCGGAACTCTCTGGCCGCTGCCAAGATAAGCCTGAAACTGTGTTATATGGAATGAGGTTCACTTTAGCTCCGACACGTCGCGCATGGTTTACAAGAAGGGCGGCCTGATCCAGGCCATCATTTATCCCCTTAATAAGGATATACTCGAAGGTAATCCTTTGTTTCTTATGAAGACGGAAATAATCAAGCGCGCTCAAAAGATCCGCCAAGGGATAGCGCCGATTGATAGGCATGATCTTGTCCCGAACGGAATCACTAGCCGCATGCAGGCTAATTGCCAACCTCACCTGAAGTGAGGATTCAGCAAATTGTCGAATCTGAGGAACTAATCCGCTGGTAGAGACCGTCATGTGCCGTGCACCTACTCCCATTCCCCAGGAAGCATTCAGAATTTCAATGGCCTTCATGAGATTGGAAAAATTGGCGAATGGTTCACCCATTCCCATAAAAACAATGTTATGGACTCGCCGACCGCTAATCCGTTCCAACAGCATCAACTGGTCGACGATTTCGCCCGCTTCCAAATTCCGCTTCCAACCGTCCAACCCACTGGCGCAAAATTTGCAACCATAGGCGCAACCTACTTGAGATGATAAACAAGCGGTTATCCGATCCGAAGGATCCCCATACAATGCCGGCGAGGATGGAATGATCACACTTTCGATAAGCTGCCCATCTCCTAACTTAAATAGAAACTTCTGTGTTGTATCCGCAGATCCAATACTCTGGACGTTAACAAGAACAGGGATCAGAAATTCCTTAGCCAAAACGCTACGTAGACTGGGCGGAATGTTGCTCATTTCTTTAAACGAGGAACAACGCTTAACATAAATCCAATCAAGCACTTGATTAACACGAAATTGCTTCTCGCTGTGCTCTGCCATCCAAACTGCGAGGTCTGCCGCGTTTAACGATTTAAAAATTCGGAGATCACCCATTTTGTCCGCCTATGCTGCCGCGCTCGGCACTTCAACGACAATAAAAAGAATCAAAGAAAAGATAACAGGAATGAACTGGAAAGGGAATTTGTTTTGACAATACAATATGTTGTGTCAAATAACATGTAAAATCGCACAGTGATACAATGCGTTGCCCAAAGTGCGGCTCTGTAGAGGACAAAGTAATAGACAGCCGTCTGTCGAAAGAAGGCGGAAGCATTCGGCGTCGTCGCGAATGCCTCTGTTGTGAAACTCGTTTTACTACCTACGAAGAAATCGAGCGTCTGGAACTGAGAGTGGTTAAACGAGATGAACGGCACGAACCCTTTGATCGACACAAGCTTCAAACCAGCTTTTTAAAAGCATGTGAAAAACGGCCAATTGGCATTAAACACATCGAAAAGTGTGTTGAGGAAGTCATACAGGATCTGGAGGCCCGTCAAAAACAAGAAATTTCAACTAAGGCTATTGGAGCGAAGGTGATGGAAAAACTCCATACGTTGGACCCCGTTGCGTACGTTCGATATGCATCGGTGTACCGCCAATTCCAGGAAATCGGAGATTTTATTGAAGAAATTCAATCCCTAGAGAGAAAAACCATGAAAACTCCCACACAGCCAGAACTGTTTGGAACATGATTGCACTGAAAAACAATCTGCCGTTAGTACGGATGGCCGATGGGAGTTTGACCCCATTTGAGCGAAATTGGCTCATCCGATCGGTATCTGTGGCGGCTTCTCAAGCCGGCTATCGAAAGTGGTGGCTTTCCAAACATGTAGCCGAGGCAGTCACTATCTATTTTGAACACGAGGCTCCTTCAACGGCCGTTACGGAACCGCAACTTTCGACAGCCGTCGCGTCTGTACTTCAGGTGATTGGTTATGCCGATGTCGCTGGCCGATTCCAACTCTTGCCTCCTCCAGCACGAATCTCTCTTGCTGAGCTGGCATCACGAGCCGGCCACGGCTATGAATTGGTTTTCTTTGATCTTTTACGTTCTGAATTGCGGCGTGCCTTACATGCCGGAGCAAGTCGAATTGAGCTTTCTGATCTCCGGCGTTGCGTCAAATTGTTGCGCTCAGCAAAAATTTGGAGGCGAGATTGCGCTGGCCTGAATACGGAAATTGTCAGTTTCATTCGCGAAGAAATTAAGGCATGTACCGCCTTTGACCTACAAACCGAACTTTCTTAATTAGCCCAATTTTTCTGATCCATGACTATTTTCGAAAAAATCATTCATCGGCAAATCCCTGCGGAAATCGTATGGGAGGATGACGAGGTCCTGGCATTTCGTGATGCTCACCCTCAAGCCCCTGTTCATATCCTGGTGGTTCCAAAAGAACCTATTACTAACATTTCCGCGGCCCAAGAAAAACATACTTTACTATTGGGAAAACTGTTACTAACCGCCACCCGTATCGCTGAAAAAGAAGGTCTGTCACAAACCGGCTTTCGCCTGATAATGAACCGCGGACTCAATGGCGGCGAAACCGTACCTCATCTTCATATCCACATTTTGGGGGGCCGCCCAATGAAATGGCCTCCAGGATAAATCCCGTAAATTCGACTGGACTTCGTCTCTTTCCTCCAGAAACCATTGCCAGCGGTTCCCACGGCTCGGTCTTCTCCCAGACTTTGTTTCAACAATCCGTCCGTATCTACAGATATGGCCAGCTTGTTAAAACAAACTCTGAAGAAAAAATCCCAGACAACTCATGTGTCATTTTATAGGGGGCATGCTATAAATTCGTCGGTTTCTTTTAAAGCATGTAGCTGATTTAGAAATGTTTTGGGTACTGATAAAAAGGCGAAAAAAGCGATTCTTCGTATGCAGGGTCCGCCACTTCTTCTCCGAGGGAAATCTGCGTTTGAGGCAAGGATGGCCGACCTTTCGTGCGTATGCGTTTCAGATTAAATTGTGTGGAGGGCCGCGAAGCGCTATTAATCATATAAAATCCTTTGGATTCGTGAAGATAGTTAATCAACTGCGAAGAAGCCCCAAGGTTTCTTAGGGTATCCAATTGACCTGGAGTAAATTGGTAGGATTTTTCGGTACTTTGCAAATAGGCTATTATGATGGCTGTAGGCATCTTAGATTTTACCAAATACAGGATGTCCCTATAGTCTAACGGCTGCTCCATTTGAATTTTAGTAGCAGTCCGTGCGGCAACATTGTGAGCAGCCACTGCGGCAACAATCTGAGGATCAACCGGCGGCTTTGTGGTGCACCCGGATAAAATGCCTATCGCGAGAGCTGTGGCAGCGATCAACGGGACAGTTGGAAAAAAACCATAACGGTTCATCAGGGAGTGGTAGCCAAGGATGCCGACTGAATGCAATCCTCTTTTGAGGGACTTTGAGTTACAGAGGTCAGCAGGAAGGGACTTGCTCGTCCTAGCAAGAAATGCGATTCGTTAGTTTGATATGAGATACGGATTTATTGGAGGGGGACGCATGGCTCGAGCCATTATCGAAGGAATCTTGCGTGCTAATCTTTGTCTTCCTCACGACATCATCGTTTCAAGCCGGAGTTCGCAGCCATTGGCTCTTCTTGCCAAAGAAACCGGCATTCGTGCTGCCAAGAGTAACGCAGATGTTGCCCAAGAAGCGGAACTGATCATCCTTGCTGTGAAACCTTGGGACGTTGCGACGGCCTTGCAATCCTGCGATAATGCTTTGTCTGATAAACCTGTGGTCTCTATTGTGACGGGTAAGTCCGCTGAGAGCCTCCAAGCACTCTCGGGAGCTCGTATCGTGCGAGCGATGCCAAACACCGGTGCGATGGCTGGAGTCAGTACCACGGCCCTGGCTCCGGGGCCCTCCGCAACCCCTACGGATCTCGATCAAGCCCGACGAATCTTTGAAGCGATAGGAAGCGTCATCGAAATCAAAGAATCGCTTTTTAATGCGGTTGTAGGAGTGAGTGGAAGCGGCCCGGCATATATTTATTTGGTTATCGAAGCTCTTTCAGATGGGGGGGTCGCTGTTGGATTGCCTCGTCCCGTAGCTCTCAATTTGGCGATCCAGACCGTACGGGGAGCGGCTGCTATGGCAGAACAAACCGGACTGCATCCAGCCCTGCTCCGAGAAATGGTAACCAGCCCTGCTGGAACGACTGCTGCAGCCTTGGGAGTTCTGGAAGAGGAACGTGTCCGCGCTGCGTTTATTCGAGCAGTCCGAACAGCAAAAGAACGTTCCGAAGAACTGGGCGCTAGCTCGTAAAGGAAGCGGTACCTTTCCCTCGGCGCCACATGAACAGCCTCTTACACACTAGCTCACTTGGTGTGACAATGGTATTAGTAGCGATCAATTTCGGATTTGGCAAACAAGCGGGATCTTCTCCGTCCACTGCCGCTGCAACCTCCACCTCATCTTCTTTCTCAGACAATTCCGCCGCCGGCCATTTGCTTTCTCCCTCATCGGCGCAAGGTCCATCTGAATTTATACCCGCTGAAGCCCGACGAGCTGCAGCGGAAGGTAACGCTGCTTTTACCCAAGGAAATTTCCGGCAAGCGGTTCGCGCCTATCAAGAAGTGCTCCAGCTTGCGCCCAATAATCTGGTAGGACTCGTTAATTTAGGTGTTGCTGAGTATCGATTGGGGGAAAACGCCTCTGCTGAAAAAAATTTGAAACACGCCCTTTCGCTGCGTTTGGAAACCGGTACCGCCTGGCTTACGCTCGGCATCATGTACATGGATCAAAATCGTCTGGATGAGGCCTTGGCTGCGCTTGCCCAAGCAAGATTATATGAAGCTCAGAATGCGCGGGTTCATAATTACCTCGGGGTCGTCATGAATCGCCTGGGATGGTCGGATGCGGCTGAATCAGAACTCCGTGCCGCCGTGGAACTTGACACCACTTATCGCGACGCTCACTATAATCTCGCTGTTGTCTATATGGACCGTACCCCAGCCGCTGTTGAGCTTGCCAAGCGACACTATTATATTGCTTTACAATGTGGTGCTCCTCGAGATGCCAATATGGAGAAAAGTTTCAAAAGTCATTATTCTTCCAAGGAGGTTTCTCACTCTGCCAAATGATCCCCACCACATTTTTTCGATTGAGAAATTTTACTAGCGCGATTCTCATTGCCGTTCCTGGCCTGCTCATCGCGCAGCAACCCTCTCCTTCCCCAGCCGCATCTCCCGCCGCACAAGAAACAACCGTTTCCTTTCCCATTCCTGCTTCCGGAGCAAGTCCACCCGTCATTACCGCCAAGGCGACGGTATTATTTGATGCTCATACGGGGAAAATTATTTTAAAGCACAACGAAACCGAACCTCGCCAGGTTGCCAGTACCCAAAAACTCCTGACGGCTTTGATTATTGCCGAAAGCGGCAACCTCGATAAACCAGTGATGATAGACAAATCCGACACCGTGGTACTGCCTACCAAATTGGGCCTACGTGCAGGAGAAGTCTATACTCGGAAAGGACTTCTCGTTGCACTGTTAGTGAAAAGTGCGAACGATGTCGCAGTTGCGCTTGCACGTGATAATGCAGGAAGTGTGGCCGCCTTTGCGGAAAAAATGAATCGCCGGATGGCCGATCTCAAAGGAGCCTCCTCCCATTTCGAGAATCCGAATGGTCTGCCTTGTGATACTCAATATTCCACCGCACGAGACATGGCTATAGTTGCGAGGGCAGCATACGCTAATCCGATAGTGCATGAAATTGTCGGCTATCGCGCAATTTCCTTTCGATTTAATAGCGGAAAAACCGTGATCATTCCAAATACTAACCATCTTTTGCGGGACTATTCATTTTGTAATGGGATGAAGACCGGTTATACCGACAAAGCGGGTCATTGCCTCATTGCAAGCGGAAGTTGGCGAGGAAGAGATGTCATCGCCGTCATTCTCGGAGAACCTGCTCGCTCAAAAATTTGGAAGGATGGCCAGAGCTTGTTGGTATACGGGCTGGGGCTCACCCCGGAAGAAGTCGCAGCCAGTCGTCTTACCAAAGTTGCTGCTCCGAAGAAAACTAAGAAAAGCAGTCCTCCGGTCTCAAGACAGCGTAAACATACTCGGCGAACATAAAGAAAAGTTCGTTTTATAGCATGACTCCTATATGATGTTACGCAGGAAGAGGAGAAAAGTGCTAAAATAAAAGGCGAATGAAAAAAGGGCTCCTCGACATAAGACATCCAATTGACGAGGGACCGAAAAAAAAGCACCCTTGGAATTGTTGCTTTTCAAGGAGAGCGGCGCTCCGCCGCCGCCCTTAAAAGACAATAGGAATAATGAGAATAGCGACGATATTTACCACTTTAATCATGGGGTTAATGGCGGGACCCGCCGTATCTTTATAAGGGTCACCTACCGTATCGCCGGTAACTGCGGCGGCGTGAGCATTGGAACCCTTGCCTCCGAAATGGCCTCCTTCAATAAACTTTTTAGCGTTATCCCATGCCCCTCCTGCGGAGGTCATGGCAATCGCCAGAAAAAGTCCGGTAACGATAGTACCGACCAGAACGCCACCAAGAGCGATCATACCCAGCCAAGGAATTGCGGCTACAGCGACGACCGTCACCACTGGCAGAAGTGCCGGGACAATCATTTCTCGGAGCGCAGCCTTTGTGACGATATCCACGCAAGTCGCATATTCCGGAGTATCTTCGCCTTTAAGAATTCCGGGCTTCAGCTCAATCTGACGCCGGACCTCGCGCACAACGGCAGCCGCCGCCTTTCCAACGGCATCCAGGCTAAAAGCACTAAAAGAAAAGGGAAGGAGACCACCGATCAAAAGACCTACCAATACCCGTGGATCTCCCAACGAGAACGAAAGAAAGGAAGCTTCGCCATTACTGGATGCAACGTGAATTTGAAGTTCTTGCACATAAGAACCAAAAAGGACAAGAGCAGCAAGCCCGGCAGAGGCAATGGCGTAGCCCTTGGTGACAGCCTTCATCGTGTTGCCAACTGCGTCCAAACTATCAGTAACCTCCCGGGTTTCCTTAGAGAGCCCGCCCATGACGGCAATACCACCGGCATTGTCGGTGATAGGCCCAAAGGCATCGAGGGAAATAATAATTCCTGCAAGCGAAAGCATACTCATTACGGCTATGGCGACACCGTAGAGTCCACCCATGTTATAACTCAGTAAAATAGCACCTATAATGAAAATGACAGGCAAAGCAGTGGCATGGTTGCCGGTAGCGAGGCCTGCTATCACGTTGGTAGCGTGACCCGTCTCAGAGGCTCGGGCAATAGCTTGGACAGGACGATAGGCCGTGGAAGTGTAATAATTGGTAATCAGGACTACGGCCACGGTCATTGCCAAGCCCGTCAAAGCTGCAATATAAATATTGAACGAGGAGTAATTCTGCAGAGCAACTTCAAGGGTAGGGGGAATGATGCTGGTGATGACGGGATAAAACGCGATGGCCGAGAATGCGGCATTGATCCCGACAGCAGTCATGAGAGAGATGCCCGGAGAACACCGAAAAACATTCACGAAAACGATGCCGAGAATAGACCCGAGAATTGAAATTCCTCCTAATAAAAAGGGAAGCGCTATGGCACCGGACCCAAATGGGGTCAAAAGGAAACCGACAAGGACCGCTCCAATAAGGCTTACGGCGTATGTTTCAAATACGTCGGCAGCCATTCCCGCGCAATCCCCCACATTGTCGCCTACATTGTCCGCAATCGTTGCTGGATTTCGAGGATCATCTTCATCCAACTGTTGCTCGATTTTACCCACCAAATCGGCCCCGACATCAGCGGCTTTCGTATAAATTCCTCCTCCAAGTCGCGCGAAGACACTGATCAAACTAGCTCCAAGTGCAAGGCCCACTAAGGAATTAACCGTTTCACGGATGTCCATGAAATTTCGGGCTATTAAATAATATACGCCCACAGCCAAAAGAGCCAAGGCGACCACTAAAAGGCCGGTGACTGCGCCCCCATTAAAGGCCAGTCGCAAAGCTTTCAATGGGTCGCTTGTTGCCGCTTGGGCTGTACGGACATTCGCAATGACAGCAATCCGCATGCCGACATAGCCAGCCGCTAACGAACAAATTGCACCAACTAAAAAACCCAATGCGGTGGGAAGTCCCCTGAGCCAAAGGAAAAGACAAAAAATAAGGATCGCGATACAACTGATGGTGACAATTTGTCGCCGCAAATAAGCCAGAGCCCCCTCTTGGATTGCCGCAGCGATCTTTTGTAAAGCTTGCGATCCTACAGATGCGGAGAGGATCATTCGAATGAGCCCTAGCGCCACAATCAAGCCGATGACGCCGCAGGCAAGTGAAAAAACAATTTGAGAATTTAGCGAAGGCAAAAAGAAGCCAATCAGATTGTTCATGGAAGGGAGATATGAAATAGGAAAACGCGAAATATTAGTCAATGCATCCCGGATGGCAATCTGGAATATTTGTCAGAAACATATATAAGCAATATATTGATTTCTAATATATTTCGTAGTATTGTTTTTTGTGATGGCGATAGCAATCAAAAGAACCATGCTAGGAAAGAATGTCTGTATTTATCTGGATGGCCCTTTATATGCGGAATTGAGCCATCTTGCACGACTGCAAAAACGACTGTCAGCAAGGTAATCAAAGAAAAATTAACGGGAAAATCTCAGCAACTTTCCGCGTACGATCGTATAAAGGATCTGATTGGGACGATTGAGGGTCCTGGTGATCTCAGTACAAACCCAAAGTATATGAAAGGCTTTGGGCAAGATGTTCAACCAGCCAAACGCAGCAAATGAATACTCTGATTATCGATACGGGTCCTTTTGTTGCAATTCTTGACCGGCGCGACCAATTTCATACTTGGGCGGTTGAAACCTCGAAAACAGTTAAGGAGCGCTTTCATACTTGTGAGGCAGTGTTGACAGAAACATTTTTTAGACTCGCACAAGTCAAAACAGGAAAGCAAAAGATGCTTGCCCTTTTATCTGAGCCGAACTTTATCGTTCTTAATTGGAAGCTGAATGAATATCGAGAAAGTGTTCATGACATCATGCAAAAATATACTGATACCCCTACGTCTCTTGCTGATGCCTGTCTTGTGTCCATGGCGGAAATGATTAAAAATCCCGTGATCTGGACAACAGATGCTCATTTCAAAATCTACCGGTTAAGAAATGGAAAGAAAATTCCTTTGATTATTCCAGATTAAGTAACTGATGTTACGCAGGAAGAGGGGAAAACAGTTGTTAGTTGGCAGGAGCCGTCACTTTGGATTATAATGGAAGGTCCACGTCGTACCCACAGGGCCGGTTTCATTTTTTGCGGATAAGAAAACGGTGACATTTTTTTCCCGAAGGGGGCGAGTGACTTTATAGGAGAGTTGCTTAGTCTTGGGGTCGTAGTTGGCGGATACAGGACCAAAGCTGCTGATAGCTAATCGAATCGAATCCGGTTGGACGTTCCCGAAGGGAGTCAGATCCGCTTTAATTTCAGGGAGTGGATTATGAATGGTTTCGTCCTTTTTCGGTTCAGTTACGATAGCGGGCGAAGAACCTCCTGAACCCTGCATTTCAGGGATCGCCGAACCCGATCCCTCAAGGGCGCGGAGTGCATTTTTAAAGGTTGCCGGTTGGGTGGAAGAGATGATGAAGCGCCCCAGTGCGCCTGCTAGGGAGGAGAATCGAATGGGAACCGGATTAACGGTGAACATGGCTTGGTATCCATGCTTCAGCGCATCTTCTCTAATCTGAGCATTATGAATCCCATAAGGAAATGCGAAGGTGGTAATGGGGACATTCATCTGAGATTCGAGGATTTGTTTGGAGCCAAAGAGTTCGTTTTTTAGCCATTCTTGATAGTTACCGCCTTTCAGATTTTTCGGACGAACCATGTTATCGTGTGAAGCACTATGGTTACCGAACTCCGCACCAGCATCGCGCATTTCCCGGAGTTGGTCCCATGTCATGGATTTGCCACCCACATTCACATAATTTGTATAGATGTAGATGACAAATGGATAGCCAAATTCCTTCAAAATCGGCCAGGCGACGGCATATCCTGAGAGGTAACCATCGTCGATGGTAATCAAAGCACTTCGAGGTGGGATGGCCTTTTCACCCTTTCGCCAAGCTAAGAAATCTTTTAAGGAAATTACTGGAATGCCGCTGCTTTTTAGGGTCTGCATTTGCTCCCGAAATGTCTGCGGATTGATGGCAAGCATATCTCGAGGCCGGTCTTCAAACCGGTGATAACCCAGGACGACGACTATTGCATCCTTGTTTGCCTGCTGAGGAGCAGAGTTCTGCTGAGACGCAGTCGGTTGAGCTGTCGGCGCTGGAGTGGCGGGTTGAGCAAGAATAGAAGTCACCGGAAACAGCGATAGCAGGAAAATCCTGAGGCAATTGATCAGGGAGAAACGACTCATATGGGAAACACTCATAGTAAACTACTATGCTATGGGGAAATCCACCGGCAAGGTTGTTTCGGGTTTAATCGATACCAAGGAGTTGGAATTTTTCATCGACATGGGCGAAATGACTGGCTGTGGAACATGCGGAGGCAATTTCTTCTTCGCTCAGATTTTTGTGGATGAGGGGCTCTTGCAATAAGCTTTTTTGGAAAGGAAAGCCCTCCTTCCAGGTACGCATTGCAGCACGCTGAACCGCTTCATAGGCCTCTTTCCTTGCGAGGCCCTTCCTTGTAAGAAGAAGGAGAACGGATTGACTCGCATACAACCCCTGTGTCAGCGCCATATTGCGCTCCATATTTTCCGGATAAATGCAGAGGCCGGAAACTAGTTTTCGAAGAGTAACCAGCATGTAATCTAACAAGATACAGGAATCTGGTAAAATGATGCGCTCCGCGCTGCTGTGGCTGATGTCGCGTTCGTGCCAAAGGGTGACATTCTCCATGGCGGCCACCGCATTTCCCCGGATGACGCGAGCAAGCCCGCTCAGGCGCTCGGCGGTAATCGGATTCCGCTTATGGGGCATGGCTGAGCTGCCTTTCTGACCTTCATCAAAAAATTCTTCGACTTCGAGGACCTCTGTCCGTTGAAGGTGCCGGAACTCCGTCGCCCACCGGTCGACGCTGGAAGCAGTCACAGCGAGCGCGCAAAGGAAATCCGCATGGCGATCGCGCTGGATGATCTGTGTGGAAAGCTTGGCCGGCAGTAGGCTTAGACGCTGACAGACAAACTTCTCGATCGCGGGATCCAAATGAGCGTGCGTCCCCACAGCGCCGCTGATTTTGCCGACTCGGATTCTTTCTTTTGCTTGTTTGAGACGTTCCTCCGCCCGCCCGAATTCATCAAACATCAGGGCCATTTTAAGTCCAAAGGTAATGGGTTCGGCGTGAATTCCATGGCTGCGTCCTATCATAGGCGTAAGGCGATGCTTTTTGGCTGTTTCCGCCACAGTCGCTCGCAGATTTTGGATATCACCCAAGAGAAGATCCGCAGACTGCGTCATTTGATATGCTAGGGTGGTGTCCAATAAATCCGAAGACGTAAGACCCTGATGAATCCACCGAGCTGCAGGGCCGACATGAGCCGCCACATTTTCAAGAAAAGCGATGACATCGTGATGCGTGCGGGACTCGATTTCGCGCACCTCATCAATTTCAAATGCCGCTCGCTCCCGAATAGCCTGCGCATCTTGAATTGGAATCTGGCCCATTTCAGCCATCGCCTCACAGGCCAAAATCTCAATTTCCAACCAAATTTCCAATTTGCGCTGCTCGGTCCAAAGAGAGCGCATTTCCGGCAAAGAGTATCTTGCAATCACGCGTGTAACAGGTGTCTCCGTACCTTAGGAAAAAGGCATGACACTCCACCACGAAAATCGATCGCACTCCTAATTTGCTCAGTTGCCCTGCTCGTCTGTCAGCAGCTAGCAAGTCCCCAAGCGGAGCCGTTTTACGGTTTTTCCTGACAGGACCACCACTCTGCCGCTTTTAAAAAGATCTGAAAGAGTCGCGAGAGATTCGACTTTGTTTCTTGTACAGGAGTTCACGATGGTAATCAACTCTCCTAGCGAATAGTGCTTCCGATTTATTCTACGGTACCGGGTTTTCATAGTTTGTGACTTTTCATTTTATTTCCTCACAACCCTCGCCCTCATAAGTTCCTTTTCCCCTTGCGCCTATCCCCCTCCCTTTCCCTTCGCACCCTCCCTCTCCGTACTTATATTGACAAAAAAAAGGGGGGGACGTTCAAAGTTGATTATTTATTTTGGCGTTAGGGGATGAGTCAAAAACTGGCGGAGGAAATGGGGAGAGAGCGGGATCTGGCTTGGTTGGAGAGACCAGGCCGGCGGAGACCACGGCTTTGGTAGCCTGTTCTAAGGTGAGACCACTCTCAATGACACGGGAACTTTCGACGAAGATCATATAGCCAGTGAAGGGATTTGGCGTTGTTGGGAGAAAGACGGCTGTCATTTCACAGCCCAGAGCCTCATCGTGGAGTGTACCGGTGACAAACCCGATGAGATAGCAGCCGGGGCTAGGGTAGGGAACATAGGCTACGCGTTTGAAGTTTGAGCTGGTTTTGATGTTCCGTACTGATTCGATGGCTTGTTTGACTCCACCATAAACATGGGCGATTACTGGTATTTTGAGGATGAGGGACTCGCATTTTTCGATAATGCGGCGACCGAAGACATTCGTCGCCATAAACCCCAATAAAAGAAGAAACAAAAGGGTGGTGACAAAGCCCAGACCGGGAAAATCGATGCTCAGATATCGAAAAATAGGTGCGGAGAAGTTATTGATCGTACTGTAGGCAATTTTAAGTACAATGATGGTAACTACCAGAGGAACGGAGACCAAGATTCCGGCAATCAGCCTATTGCGGAGATGTCTGATCCTATGGGGCGGAAGATTATTAGGAGCAATTGGGGCTTGCACAGGATATTCTATAAAATCGGAAATATTCTTCAGATGCGCGGTGCTTGGCAAATCCTAATGACATAGATTAAAGTTTGTTATGCCCGTGAATCGGTGCATGAGCAAGATCCGCCGCAGAGGTTAGAGGTGTCTCTCATCATAAATAACACACCAGCATGTCCGTTTATCTTCGTACATTAAAGTACTTTCGGCCTTACGTGTCGGCAACGTTTCTCGGTATCATCTTGAGCTTGGGGGCCATTGGAATGAATTTGTTAAAGCCATGGCCATTTAAGTTTATAGTGGATGGGGTGCTTTCCCCTGCAAATACTGCGGGTCATGTTGGAGCAGCTCAATTTCTTCGTTATTGGCTGCCTGGTGCCAGTGAGGGGGGGCGGATATTGGCTCTCTGTATAGCCGTAGTGATCATTCACGCCCTTTGGGGGATTCTAAATTTAGGCGCTAATTATGTCTTCATCAGGGTTGGGCTGCAGGCCCTTCTGAAGTTGCGAACAGAGCTCTATGCGTACTTACAGGAACTTTCTCTGAAGTTTCATGATAGTCGACGGAGTGGCGATAGCACTTATCGCGTGGCATACGATACTCAATCAGTACAAGCTATTTATAGCAAAGGTTTTGTAAATGTTTTTAGTTCGTTGGTCATGCTGTTGTCGGCACTCGCCATCATGTTTCGGATCCACTGGCAGCTCACCCTCGCTTCCCTCGCTGTCTTTCCATTTGTCATCTGGGTTATCCGTGCTTTTGCCGCGCGAATCCGGATGCAGAGCACGCATATCCACGAAAAGGAGAGCAACCTGCTCTCCGTGGCGCAGGAGGGCATCAGTTCGGTTCGATTAGTGCAGGCCTTTAATCGGCAGTCCTTTGAAGTAAATCAATTTCAACAGCATGCCGCACGGAGCCTGGAAGCCAATCTTCGTTTCAATGTTACCACAGTGATCAGTTCAGTTGTCATGGGAGCACTCATGGCGTTAGGAACTGCAATTCTCTATTATGTGGGCTCTCTCGAGGTACTCCATTTTCATTTGAGTCTGGGAGATCTCCTTGTTTTCTCCGCTTATTTGCTTCTCCTTTATCAGCCCTTGGAGCAATTGACTTATACAGCCTGGGCGATGGAGGGAGCGGCGGCAGGGGCTCAGCGTTGCCTCGAGGTACTGGATCGCCAAGACGAAGTACCGGAAAAACCGGATGCGCATGCCCTCCAACGCGTGGGTCCAATCGAATTTGCGAATGTTGGGTTTCGTTATAGTGGAGAACACCCTGCTCTGGAGAATATCTCTCTCTCTATCAATTCCGGAGAAAGTGTGGCCATAGTAGGAGGGACGGGGGCGGGAAAAAGCACGCTTTTGAGCCTAGTGCCCCGGTTTTATGACCCAACGGAAGGCATGGTCCGAATTGGAGGAGGGGACATTCGTGACCTGAGAAAGGACTCCCTTCGATCGCAGATTGGTATCGTTTTGCAGGACACCATTCTTTTTTCTACAACGATTCGCGAAAATATCGCCTATGGGCACCCCGAAGCGAAACCGGAGGAGATCGTGGAGGCCGCGAGACATGCTCAGGCGTTGGAATTTATTGAACGTCTGCCAGATGGCTTCGATTCTTTAGCCGGTGAACGTGGAGGGCACCTGAGTGTCGGACAACGGCAACGCATCGGCATCGCTCGTGCGTTTTTAAAAAATGCGCCTATCCTGCTGCTTGATGAACCGACTTCCGCACTGGATCCCCGGACGGAAGCCAGCATTATGGAGACTATCGAGCAATTGATGCAAAATCGCACCACGCTGATTGTGACTCACCGGCTCGGAACTGTGCATCGCATGAAGCGCATCGTGGTTCTGCAATTTGGCAGGATTGTAGAAGCAGGAACTGGTGAAGAGCTGCTCGCCCGAGGAGGAACTTATGCGACCCTTTATCGGGCAGCCGGCTACGCCGGTTTCTTTTAGGAGCCTGTAATTGCGAATAATGTTTTTTGGGAACTACAAGTTTTTGGGAGGTGTAGTACAAATAACGCCCATTTTCATTCAACGGTTTCTAAAGGAAAGGGACGAAGTCCCCGCAGTCAGAGCAACTGAGAACAAATTTTACGAGCGTCCAAGTAATCCCTTGCAAAACGGTTCGCGGCTTTGCTGTGGCGGTCATAATCTTCACACACTCGGCGAATTTTTTCAGCGGCCTCTTCAACGGTGCGAAAACTCAACAGCCCCTCGCCCTCCGGCAAATGTCGAGTCCAACCGGTGTCTTGTACCACTGCTGGCCGTCCCGAAGCTAAATAGAAAGAAGTGCGGTAACTAAACCAGCCTGTTTTAGCGGTAACATAGCCGTGTTTTGCGACGCTCCATTCCCCTTTGGACTCCATCAAAAATGAGCGATAGGCCTCGAAATCCGGCAGTGTTTCGCTGGGTTCCACAATCGTCCAGCCATTGCTGATGAGTTTTGAGGTTGGCCGATTTCGACCCGGGCCTTGCCCCATGGCAATGACAAATTTTTCGGAACTAAGATTTGGGAGGTTGAGACATTTGAGAAATTCGATATCTTTTTGGCCGTAAAGCTTACCTTGAAACTCTACGTCTGCGTAACTGATCCAGTTCATTACGGTGGTCCAGGCGCCGGAGGGTCTGATTGCGGCAGTGTTTGTTTGCCAATGCGAAAGGGAAACTGGTTGCATGGTTGGCAGCCAACAAATTGGCCCTGTGGGAACCTCGCAATCCGGTTGTCCGATATGGAGGCCGCAGGTGTAATGCCGAGTGTAATTTAAGAGCTGATGGGCATATTTGGAGGAGCGATTTGCGAAGGTTGCATGGTTAAACATGGGGTCGGTGTCGACGAAAAGCTTAATGGGGATACGCGCCGTAATGTCACGCAGCCAGCAGGAGCCTGAAACGTTCACGAGTACATTGGCTTCGGCTAATACCTTTTCCGCGTGTTTTGCTTCGCCATAATAGACGCCATCGGCGGCATTTCTGTAAATCCAGCGGTCACCGAGTCCGAATGTTTCCATCACCTGCCGAACGTAAGCAATGTTATGAGAACAATCTGCCGAGGATCCCTCTTCTAACGGGTTGTAAGACCAGGCACCCGTATCTTCAAGATACCAGACATCGTGCCCGAGCTCACGAAATCCAAAAAGGTAATGAAGATAGTCCCAGGCAACGCCGCCAAAAGCGTACTGCCCAATGTAACCTGCTACAACGATACGCATCCTGAGGAGGATATGACAAAATTCTTTTCAAAGAAATGGATTTATCGATGATTTAGCTTCCGAATGTCTCCCCAACTTGTCTTTCTCGGCTGCAATTTTGCAGCAAAATATCCTGAAGGAGGGGGTAATTTCTCCGTGCCCCTGCAGTGGGCTTTGGGCTTGAGGAAGCTAAAAATAAAATTTATTTGGACGGAGGTTCTCTTTAGCAGCGGAGACCCATTGAGGGATCAACGCCGAATCCGGATTTTTCAGCGACGGATGCGAGAAGCCGGGCTACAGAACAACTATTGTCTCCTATTTCAGAAAGACAAAGCGGAGGGACGCTCTGAGTTAGAAAATACGTCTTGCTATGGGTTGGACTCCAAGGCCTTTCAAAAGTTACTTGAGACTCCCAATAATATTCTCCTGAACCTATGCTACTCCATCCATCCCCCCTTATTAAACTGTTTCGCTAGGCGGTTGCTTTGCGATCTCGATCCGGGCGAGATCCCATATTGGATGAAGGACCTTGAGCTGGGCCAGTCGTCCCATCAAGAATTTTGGACAATCGGGCTTAACATTAATGGCTCCGGCTGCCGTTTACCCAAGCAACCTGTTTCCTGGCATACTTTCTTTCCTTTGGTGGACACTGAATTGAATTGGCCGGTACCACGTCCCTTGAAGCCTAAATTTACCACGGTGGGACAATGGTATTGGAAAAACGACATGTTGATAGATGGCCAATGGAGGGACTTTTCCAAACAGGCCACAATCGAGAAGTTCCTCGATCTTCCCCGAAAAGTGCCGGAAGCGTGGATGGAATTAGCTATGAATATGATAGAGAACGATCCTGCAAAGGAACGACTCGAACGCTTAGGCTGGAAGGTGGTGGATCCGCATCGGGTGGCAAGGTGTCCGAAAACATATCGCAAGTATCTTTCGGGGGCCGTTGCCGAGTTTACTGCTGTCAAAGGAATCGATACTTATTTGCAAACCGGCTGGATTAGTGACCGAGGCGCAACTTTTCTTGCCATGGGACGCCCTGTAATTACAGAGGACACAGGAGCTTCCCTCTATCTTCCGCAGGATTCAGGCATGGTTTTTGTTGCAAATCTGGAAGAAGCTACTGAAGCGGTGCGGCGAATCATGCGGAATTGGGATTATTTTTCGAAGAAAGCACGGGAATGTGCAGTGGAATATTTCGACGCGGCTAAAACGCTGAAACGTATTTTAAGAACCTCGCTGTTATAACTATTCGGTCATTGTATAAACTCGACAAAATACGATCATTGCATAGCGCATTGGTAATGGGCGCCTTTCCTTGATCCAACAATGTCTTCAGTCAAACAGTGGAGCCTGCCCATGAACAGTCCGGTTCATGGGATGAATCGGCATGCCGAAGCAAGCTTCTGAATATTGGACCCAATGGGAATAAAAATTGATTTTTGCAATATTTGCATTATATTGCATTAATTATGATTAACCATGCAGCAGACAGTCGGGATGTGTCTATGCCCCAAGCAGAACGCAGCCCGCAAAAACCATCAACGTTTTCTGACAGTGCCAGCGTTGATAAAAATCCCGGCCGCCGGAAACGGGAAGTGATCAATATCTCGGCCTTAAATCAGAGAGTAGTTGCCCCTCCAAGCAATTGGGTCAGACAGTAGAATAAGAGTAAATAATTTTCATCGCAAATGAAATAGCTATTAAACCGAAGTTCCAGAGCATTTTTAAGAAAAAATTACGTGCAAGTTATTTTTTATCTGGAATTAATAAATTTTTAATAGACTTATTTTCTTCAATTTTGTAGTCACGAATTTAGTCAATATTTGATTGACTTTATCAACTTTTTCTGGTTAATGGTTTTTTCGTCCGAGTAACTTACCTGTAGACAGAAACCAGAATTCGTATTTTTTAATAAGATTCTTTAGGTCAAGAGGTTTTCTAGATTAAGCTCTGGAACTTCGGATTAAATTTTTCGGCTGCCTAAAAAAAACTGTGGGTAAAAATTGGTTCAGGCAAATTAGCAAGGGTATGGTAAAGAGCAACTTCACGAGCATCAGCGGTACGAAACCCATAACTCCGTTTTAGAGTTAATTTCACCTTGGCGTTAAGCCCTTCAACGACACCGCTGGAATATTGGCCTTTAGCCTGAAAGTAATTTAAAAGAAGAGAGCGGTGAGAGGTGAGAGTACGGGCAACTTTTTTAAGAGGCTCCAGGTGACTTCGAGTAATTTTAGTGCACCAAGCATCCAGGAATTTAGCAGCCCAGGTAGGAGAGCGATAGGTCCAAAAGTGTTGGAAAGTTTCCACTAAGAGAAAGGCGCGCAGGGTGCGTAAAGCAGAGCCTCGAATTGCCCGCATGCCAGCACGTTGGCTCTTAGTCCAATTGCATCTTTTTTTTAGGAAAGCCCAGCGCATCTTTTTAAGCAAGGGATCCAGACCTGCCTGGGCACGGGCGCGGGTTTCCTCTCTGCGGATTTCATCGATAGCTTCGTTGAGTTTTTTAACGATGTGGAAGCGGTCAAGGATATGTAGGGCTTGTGGCAAATAATGGGCTGCTACCTTCAGATACGGTTTCCACATGTCGGAGCAAATAAAGCCGATGGCCGAACAAAACTCTTTGCCAAAAACCTCGAAGAATAGCTCAAAAGTTTTTTCAGTACGATCGCGCCCGACCCACAAAAGTCGTTTGCAGTGATCATCGATCTGGTAGACCAGTGTCCAAAACTTATCTTTTTTTCCGACATGGATTTCATCAACTCCAAGCGCCTTTACGCCGCTTAAATTCCGATGTTGAATGCCATAATCCACCACCCATTTTACCGAAGCGTATACATCGGCCCAGCCCACTCGGAAGACTCTGGCTACCTCGGCCCAGGAGAGCATGCGTGCCCATTGTGCCAGAAAGAGACGGAAGGCTTCGCTGTGCTGTATTTTTCCGCTAGCCCAAGGAAGTTCTTCTACTGTGGGACTCCCACAGTGTCGGCAGTCAATTCGCCGCGGTGTGTAGACTAGCCAGACCACGAAACCCCAAAGTGGCACAAAGCGCCAGCGCCGCTCTGCAAGTCTATCATATCCAGATCCTTTACGTTTGCATCCTGAGCATCTTCCCTGGCTGCCTTCTCTGGCACGTACTTCTGCTAAGATAACTCCCTTTTCTTTATCGTCCCATCCCACCGCATCATAGACAAATCCCTTGATCGGATGTACCCGCCTCATTACATTTTTAAGCGTTATATTTACCACAGAGGCTGGTTTATAGGTACCCATTTGGGTGCCGCCAGCCTCTTTTTTACGCTCCGCCCTAATACCCAAGGAACCGATCCGATCCTCTTGCTACCTTTCAGCACTGCTCCCCCCCTGTTCCCCCTGAACGCCTGCCGCGGCGAGCGGTGCGGGGGTCTGGGGGCGGCACCAGCCCCCCTGCTAACTCTATTTTTTACCCACGAATTCTTTTATAGAGCCAAATTTTCATCAAGAGGACCGTGAGAGTCGAAGCCCGTAGATTTGACAGCAAGCCTTGATGGTATTGGAAAGCAGCATTGCTATCGTCATGGGGCCCACGCCACCTGGGACCGGGGTAATCAAGGAACATTTTGGTGCCACCTCTTCAAAATTCACGTCACCGGTCAGCCGATATCCACTTTTGTGAGACGAGTCCTCCACACGATTGATGCCAACATCTATCACCACGGCCCCTTCACGGACATGTTTTGCTTGTAAAAAATTGGGCAAACCGATGGCACTAATGACAATGTCCGCTTCGCGGGTGATCGCTTCCAAGTGACGCGTGCGCGAATGAGCAACGGTTACTGTTGCGTCTCCACCAGCTCCCTTACTCATAAGGAGTAAGGCCAAAGGTTTTCCGACAATCATGCTGCGACCAAGGATTACAACATGTGCACCACTAATTGGAATTCCGTATTCCAGAAGAAGGCGTCTGCAACCAAGTGGTGTACAAGGAACGAAACCAGAAGGATCTTCTAGGGCGAGTTTAGCGACGTTAGTGGGATGAAATCCATCGACATCTTTTTCAGGGGCTATGGTATAAACGATTTCGGTCTCATTGATATGAGGAGGAGGGGGGGACTGGACTAAAATGCCGTGAATTTTGGGATCCTCATTCAGTGCGGCGATATGGGCGATTAATTCTTGTTGCGAAATAGTTTCCGGAAGCTCCAACTTTATGGAATGAAGCCCGAGCTTGGCACATTGTTCGGCTTTTTTACGAACGTACGTTCGCGAAGCGGGATTGTTGCCTACTAAGACCACAGCCAAACCGGGACGGATTTCGTGTTTGGCAAGCTCTTGTACTGATGTACGAGTTTCCTCATGTACTTTTTCAGCGATCGTTTTTCCATCAATCAGCTTCATTTTTTAAGAGAGATTCGAGATAAGCCCGTTTGAAAGCATCTTCTCCTTCGGCTACAGTCTCATAGGGAGCAATAGTGACCTCCACTCGGGAAAAAGGAAGCGGGATTCGGAACCCGTCCCAGCTTTTTAGCGTCAGGGCATGGGAGAAGCGAGCATGAACCGGAAGAATCCGCGCACCGGCAGAGCGAGCAAGAAGAATCAGGCCGGGATGGAGACAGTATTTGGGACCACGAGGACCGTCGGGAGTGATAGCAACGTCAAACCCTTGGCGTAATTTTTCCGTCAGTTCGAGTAGGGCTTCGCGTCCCCTTCGAGAAGTGGAGCCTCGAACTGATCCCATGCGAAAAGCAGCCATAACCTGAGTCAGGATTTCTCCATCCCGGCTTGGACTGGTAAGCACCACAACCCCGCGCCGTGACGGATGATATTTCCGAAGAAAAGTAAGAGTGATAGCGCAAATGCGGTTGTGCCAAAAAGCAATGATTACTGGGTAAGGAGGAGGTGAGACTGTGAATCCAGCATGATCAGCGACTCGTAAGCGAACAGTCGCAAATAGCAAACGCATTGATTGCGAAATTAGAAAGGCCAGAAATTTTTCCCGAGAAATCACACTAGTTACATAGCTCCCAAAAATCAGAAATTTTTTCGAGAAACGAGGCACTTTACTTTTTTCTGGAATTTACGCGTCAGGCTGTGTCGGCGCACCTCAAAATGCAAGGAAAGGATTAGGAAGTTTCTTTCCCAAATCTCGTTGATATAGCGAAAGTCCTATACTTTGAAATTGCCACAGTGCCTCTTGCTGCTCCGGGAGAAGGCGAATAATACCATCTCTTATGGATAATTGGCCTGTTTTTAAGAAGTAGGAGCGAAGAACATCAGTCCGGTTATCTTAAATAGATGGTATAACATCCTTTTGGGAGCAGAGAAAACGTTGCTACTGGAGTTCTTCTGGTAGCAGATTATAAACTTTTTTGATATTCTGAACGGCATCTTGGTGGCAGATGAGTATTGCGTCGGGGGTTTCTACGACGACAAGATCCTGAACACCATAGAGGGCAACCATACGGTGATTAGCAACGACAATGTTATTTTTGGAATTGACCAGGATAGCCGAGCCACGGATGCAGTTTTGCTCGCTATCTCGGCCTAAATGAGCAGGTAAAGCAGTCCATGAACCAACGTCATCCCAATCAAATTGGGAGCGAAGGGCTACAACCTGAGACGCGTTTTCCATGATGGCGTAATCGACGGAATTTTTTGGCAAACCAGGAAAGTGTTTTAGGATATATTTGGCGGGATCGTCTTTTGGAAATCCACGAATGAAGTGAGCAAGAGGGGGAGAAAGCTTGGAACATTCTTCTAAAAAGCATTCTGCTTGCCAGGCAAAGATACCTGTATTCCAGCCGAAATGACCTTGGTCAAAATAAGTTTGAGCGGTGTTCTGATCCGGTTTTTCGATAAAGTGAAGGACCTGGCAAACGACTGATCCGTTTGGTCCGGAAGGGAGTTGGGAACCGAGCTCGAGATATCCAAAACTCGTTGCCGGGTAGGTAGGAGCGATGGCAATAGTAACGAGGCAGGATTGCCGGATGGCAGTAGCAATCGAGTCGATTAACTGACGACGAAATGTTTCCGCATCTCGAATAATTGCGTCCGCAGGCAGTAATACAACGATGGCATCGGATTTTTTGCTATGAGCGATAGCAGTAGCGAGAGCGGCGGCGGGAGCAGTGTCCCTTTTTGCGGGTTCGGTAACAATTTGGTTTGCCGTAAGAAAGGGAAGCTCTTTTCGAAGAGCGTCTAGTTGGAGCTCGTTTGTCAAAACAAAAATCCGGTCAAAATCCACTAGGCCCTCAACTCGACGTATAGTTTGTTCCAGCAGTGTGCACTCTCCGAAAACATGGAGAAGATGTTTTGGAATTTGGTTGCGGCTCATGGGCCAAAATCGTTCTCCACTTCCTCCGGCCATAATGAAAACATAGACAGAGTCCGGTATCCTGAATGGAATGCTCATAATGAGGAATTTAATGAAGTCATTCCAGAGAGGCGAGATAGCCGCGCAGAATTTCCAACTTTTTTCTCCAGGCAGTTTCGCGAGCGCGATGCTCCTCGACTACAGTCTGGGGAGCGTTGGAAATAAATGAATCGCTGTCTAGCTTGAATTTCACCTTAGAGATCTCCATTTCGACCTTGGTAATTTCACTCGCGAGACGACGGCGTTCAGAATCCACATCGACGAGCCCCGCTAGCGGAATGAAAAATTCACCCAAACTGGTAACAATTCCTGCTGACCCTTTCGGTGGCAAAGAAACGGATTCCAGCGTTTCCGCCTTGGTCAGGGCTATAAAAGCCATCTGATCAGCGGAATCCCAGTCAGTCGTGGGGCGAATCTGCAAAGGCACTGATTTGTTAGAGGGGATCTTAAACTCTGCGCGAAGAGTGCGAACGGCATGGATACTCTCATAGAGTCTGTCAACTGCGGTGCGTACGTCTTCTTTTTCTTTTGCACTCAAGTGTGGTAAAGAATTTTCGGCTGGAGGGGCTGTCAGAAGAAGAAAATCGGTTTCAGATTGGCCAAATCCTAACAAACTCCAGAGTTCTTCCGTAATATGAGGCATCAGCGGATGCAGGAGACAAAGGACACTCGAAAGTACGCAATCCATGGTCCGAAGAACTGCCTCACGGTGTGAAGAAACGGCTTCTCTTTGTTGAAGGTGAGGCTTTGCAGCTTCCACAAACCGATCGCAATATTCGGTCCAAAAGAAATCATAGAGAACATTGGCAATCTCGTGAAAACGGAATTCCTGCCAAGCAACCGTGATGCGTTTGTGAAGGCGATCGAACTTTTCTGTGATGGCGACGCAGATGTCTGGCAATTCCAAGTTATCCAGAGAAATAGGGAAGGAAGAACAAGGCCCCTGCATCTGCCGGAAGCGAGCAGCGTTCCATAATTTATTTGCGAAATTGCGGCCTTCCTCCATTTGCTTTTCGTCAAAGCGGATATCCTGTCCAGTCGGGGCAATACGCAGAAGGCCCAAACGCAATCCATCCGCTCCATATTTATCGATGAGTTGCAGAGGATCCGGAGAATTTCCAAGGGTTTTTGACATTTTTCGGCCTTTGGAATCTCGAATGAGGTTGTGAATAACAACGTTGGAAAAGGGTTTTTCTCCAGTAAACTCGTAACCCGCCATAATCATCCGTGCGACCCAGAAGAAAAGGATGTCAAATCCCGTGCTCAGAACGCTCGTCGGATAGAATTTGGCTCGCGTTGCGCTATCCATCGTGGCAAACGGCCAAAGCCAAGAACTGAACCATGTATCCAGCACATCAGGGTCTTGCTCCCAATTCTCGGCATCGGAGGGTGGGGATAAATCGACATGGATCTTTCCGTCTTTGCTGTACCATGCGGGAATGCGATGTCCCCACCAGAGTTGACGACTGATGCACCAATCCTGGAGGTTTTCCATCCAATGTTCATAGACCTTTGTCCAACGTGACGGAAACAGGCGAATGGAGCCATCGCGAACGGCCTGGAAAGATTCTTGAACAGCCGGATAGCGAAGAAACCATTGTTCGGAAAGCCGGGTTTCAATAGGAACATCCGCTCGCTCGCTGTAACCAATATTATTTTCATAGGGTTCCGTCTTTACGAGGAGATCTAATTCCTCCAACATTTTGACTGCCTCTTCCCGTGCTTGAAAGCGATCGAGGCCGTTTAACCTCGGGACGTCCGGACAGTTGATGGTGCCGTCTGGATGGAGGATGTCGACAATGTCCAACTTGTGCCGTTGGCCGATTTCAAAATCGGCCTTATCATGTGCGGGAGTCACCTTCAACACCCCTGTGCCAAAAGCTTTGTCAATGTGACTGTCCGCAATAATAGGAATGGAGGTGCGCGGAAAGGGGCGCCATGCATGAAGGCTTATAAAATCGCCGTAACGAGGATCTTCGGGGTGGACTGCGACAGCGGTGTCGCCCAACAACGTTTCCGGCCGAGTCGTCGCAATTTCCAAGAAAGTACCTGGATACTCAACGATTTCGTAACGAACCGTATAAAGAAAACTTTTGCTGGCTTTCATCACCACTTCTTCATCCGAGAGAGCGGTGAGTGAAGTCGGACACCAGTTTACCATGCGCCTGCCTCGGTAGATCAGCCCTTTCCGATACAGATCGACGAAGGTCTGCAAGACTATCTGAGAGTAATCCGGGTCCATAGTGAACCTTTCCCTTGACCAGTCACAAGAGCAGCCTAGGCGCTTTAATTGCTGAATGATCAAATCACCATGCCTTTTTTTCCAATCCCAGACGGCTTCCAGAAATTTCTCGCGACCAATGTCGCGGCGTCCCACCCCCTGCGTTTTACGTAAGTACCTTTCCACCATAGTTTGCGTGGCGATGCCGGCATGATCAGTACCTGGCAACCAAAGGACCTCATTTCCCAACATCCGTCCTCTCCGGCACAACGCATCTTGCATGGTGTTGTTCAATACATGGCCCAAATGGAGAACTCCGGTGACGTTTGGCGGCGGAATTACAATGGAAAACGGCGGCTTTTGGGAGTTCGGATCAGCTTGAAAACAATTGGCTTGTAGCCATGCAGCATACCATTTTTTTTCAACAGTAGCGGGCTCGTAGGCTTTGGGAATTTCAGACATCAGATAAAAGGCGGCGGGAACACATAACATCCCAGCGGTCATCCGTCAAAATGCTTGGCTCCAGGCTTCACGAATTTGTGAAAACCCTTCCAATCCTGGAGATTGCTTTTAATGAAAAACGCATTTAGATAGTTGTATGGTCCGGTGCGTCCTCAACGGAGCATTTTCCCCCAAGATTAGCATACTTCATACAAACTGGCGCTGGCCATTGCTCAGCCTCGTCTTTCTGTCATGTCAAGGAATCGCCTGGGCTGACTGGCGATCTGTCTGCTTCGAAGAACGTCGTTATGTTCCCATGGACGACGTGGCAAAATTTTACGGCTTGCTTCTTAAGTTTTCTCCAGACGGGCGAGAATTTTCATTAACTTCTCCTAAATGGAGTCTCCTGGGGCAACGCGATTCCAGGGAGCTCACGATGAATGGGGTGAAAATTATCCTGTGTTTCCCAGTGCGCTCGGAAAACGGAAATTTCTTTTTGAGTTCGATGGATGTTGTTAAAACTATTGAGCCGGTACTCCGCCCTCAGCGGATCAAAAATCCAGAACCTGTGAACACAGTGGTTTTGGACGCCGGACATGGAGGGTACGATACTGGCGCGGTCTCTCTCTATGGACCGGAAAAAAACTTCACTTTGGATATCGTCCAACGTGCCGCACGATTGTTGGAGCAGCGGGGCTATCAAGTGCATCTAACGCGCACTACGGATAGATTTATCCCCTTGGGTCAGCGAACTGCGATCGCAAATCGGATACCCAACAGCATTTTTGTGAGCATACATTTTAATCAAAGCCGCTCGACCGTGGCAAGAGGCGTGGAAACCTACTGTTTGGCGCCGCGTGGAGTCCCATCAATGGATGAGGCATTTGTGACGCGCCGGGATTTCAGACCTTGTTTGGGACAAGAGCAAGACCCCCAAAATACCGCGCTGGCGACAGCTATTCATGCCTCAGTAGTACGTACGTTAGGACTGCCGGATCGAGGGATCAAGCGGGCACGCTATGCTGTGATTCGAGAGCTCCGTGTGCCCGGAGTGCTTGTGGAAGGAGGATTTCTCAGCGATGCCGCAGACCTTCAAAAATTGGTATCTCCCTATTATCGGGAACAACTAGCAAAAGGCATCGTGCAGGGGGTTGACAATTACCGACGAGCGCTTGAGACGAAACAGCCATCGTTTGTGGCGAAAGCAGCATCCACCAGCTCAGGTCCGCTGCCTTCGCTTCAGGATGAACGCTCCTTGATGAAAATAATGGCGCCTCATCTCAGCTCCGATTTACTAGGTTTAATATTTCCATCTTCGCCACCGGCATTGTAATCATTTCATGATCAAGTTACGCGATACGATAGGAAATTATTTCCCTCAATTGAGTAGGATAAATTAAAACTTCGTAAGTTTCTGATGCAAAATACCCAAGTTTCGCAGGAAACAAATATCACAATACAAAATCTGCGGTCGGAGGGAAGACCAATTGGGGTTTTTGACTCGGGCATTGGAGGATTAACCGTTGTAGCTGCTTTGCGGCATTTATTGCCGAGCGAAGATATTTTTTATGTGGGAGACACAGCTCGTGTTCCATATGGAGGGAAAAGCCAAAAGACCATTGAACGCTACAGCATGGAAATCAGCCAACTGTTGCTGTCTGAGAATGCGAAAATGGTGGTTATTGCTTGCAATACCTCTTCTGCTTTGGCTTTGGATCACCTTCGCGAACGGCTTCTCGTGCCAGTGTTGGGAGTGATTCAGCCAGGAGCATCGGCGGCTGTATCCGCGTCGCAAAATCAGCGAATCGGAGTAATCGGCACCAGAGCAACCATTGCCAGCAAAGCCTATCACCGGGCTATCCAGGCAATCTACCCCGAAGCACAAGTTTTTGACAGGGCCTGTCCGCTTTTGGTTCCCCTGATAGAAGAGGGAATGCTAAAGGATGAAATTACAAATATGACACTGCAACGCTATTTGGGACCACTCCTCGAGAAAGATATCGATACATTGGTGCTCGGCTGTACTCACTACCCTTTACTACGAAAAGCCATTTCGCAGTTGGTGGGGCCAAAAATTACCCTGGTGGACTCCGCACATCATTGTGCTTTAGCCATACAAGAGGCACTACTCAAACAAGGACGATCAAATAAAAACTTATCCATAGGAAAATTACGAGTGGCCTTAACGGATGCTACGGAAGGATTCTTACGAGTGGCGGAAAAGGAACTGGACCTTAAAATCGGCGAAGTCGAGCTGCTAGGGAGCTATAAAAATTGACTATTTTTTCATAAGATCTTGTCCGGCATCACGGTGTGGTGCGGACTTCGTCCAATTCCATTAGAAACCTGTAGCACAAAAAGACTTTATTCGCAATTATTGGCTTCTAAAAGAAACCGGCGTAGCCGACGGCTGTAATGGAGCGGGGGTAGTCGCGGCGTCGCTTGGCTGGAGGCCGCGTTTCGCCTGAAGAGAATTCATCACTACAAACAGGATGGCTTGTAATTTGTGGGCATTTGTCCGGTAGACATCTGTCACTCCGGGTGGAACCATCCAGGTCTCTGCCGGTAAGCCGGATGTAAACTTGAGTTCTGTAATATCCACAGTACATGTAAAATCGCGACGTGTAATCTCAACGCGTCTGGGCATGTAGCTACTGGCGACCCAGAGTCGAGCAAGAAAATCTTCAGCATCGATGGCCTTTGCTAACTCAGGCATAATGCCTCCGGTAATCAGACGATTGTCCTCGCCGTTTAAGGGGATGATCTCCGCAAAGTCGGGATTTTTAATAGTGAAAAGGGCGGGCAGCGCCGGGAGAAACACGGCTTGTTTTTCTGTGATGGGGAGAGGTAGGGGAGTTCCGGGGATGGGAAGATCCTCAGGGAGACCGATTTTCCCGAATTTTGACAAAAGAAACTCGATTTTCTGTCCGGGCGTGGCCCAGACCACATTGCCATCACGGCAAACCGTTACCATTTCTCCGAGCGCTGGGGCCTCCAGCTTCAGTTTATCAGGAAATTGAACCCAGGCATGTAGCGTAGCTCCCTCAAATTCCTTGGACAGTCGTCCCGTGACCGCCGTCATCCGCAAAGTCATCATCATAGCGCGATTTGCGGAGCTAGTTTCATGTCCACCCGTGAGAAATACCCGCCAAAATGGAGCAAATACCCTGCCCAGGACATCATATGGATTATCTCGCGGTGCTGCGGCGGATGCGCGCATGATGGGTATCAGGGCGCCTAACAGAAAAAGAAAAACCATTGCGGATCGGCGTCGAGAAAACAGACGAGTGAAAGACATCCTGTCGAAATAAGTGGGAATTGGACAGAAGGCAACCGGAGATAAAATTCCTTTCATAAATTTCCTTTCCGTTCGGGATTGGATATGCCTTTCTGGACATTTTATAAAATGGTTATGGTTTGTTCCCTTTCTCCGGGTTTGCTCAGTTTTCCCTTAGCTGCCAGCCTAATGTACATTTTTAACGAATCAACCATCGCAGGACGCATCATACTTTTTACCCTTTTTTTGGGTTCCATTTTTAGCTGGTCCGTGATCTTTTACAAATTGAGGCACCTTCAGGTGGCCAAACGTCAAAATGCTCATTTTTTTGCTCTTTTTCATAAAGAGAGAGCTCCGCTCCGGATTTACGAGAGCGAAGTCAAATTTGGTGACTCTCCTCTGTTTGAAGTTTATGAGGCTGGCTGTACGGAACTTTGTTTTCAATTATTGGGAGCGACTGAGGTGGACGAGACTTTTCGGGCCCGATTGGAAAGCGCAAAAAAAATTTCTCCTGCTCAGATGCGTGCGGTAACTGCGGCAATGGAGCGGGCGGTAGGAGAATCAGTCCTAAAGTTGGAATCTCTTATGATTGTCCTTTCGACTGCCGTTAGCGGGGCGCCATTTCTCGGCCTATTAGGGACAGTTTGGGGCGTGATGGATGCATTTGCCGGAATTGCTGCTGCCGGTAATGCTAATCTCACTGCTATGGCGCCCGGAGTGGCGGGTGCCCTGATAACGACTGTTACCGGTTTGCTTGTGGCCATCCCTGCTATGTTTGGCTACAACTTTTTGGTAGTTAGCATCCGTTCCCTGATAATGCAGTGCGAAAACTTTGTTACCGAACTGGCTTCGGAAATAGATCACCGCTATGTGAACCACGGTGGTGAGCTCCGGCGTTGAATAAATTTTATGCGTCGATTTTCTTCCAAACATCAACTTTCAACACTTACCGAACTGAACGTTACTCCCTTGCTGGATCTGGCGTTTGTCCTTTTGATCATTTTTATGATCACTGCCCCCCTCATGGAAAACACCTTGGATCTTGCGGTTCCAACCAGTTCCACAGCCAAAACCAGCGCTCAGCCCGATCAAGTACAGACTGTTAGCGTTAGCCGTGACTCCAGCCTAATGCTGAATGGGGTGCCGACGACGCTACAAGAACTTGAGACGCGCTTGTCCGAGCTCCATACGCAGGATTCTCAACTAGCGGTTGTGATCCGAGCCGACCAGGCGCTTCCTCTCCAAAAATTTATCAACGTGATGGACCTTCTTGGCCGTGTTGGTATTTCCAAAGTGGGGGTATTAGCTCACCCAGAAGTTACGCCATCAGGTTCCTAGGGCATTATGCAAGAACCGCGTTTTCGGAGAATCCTTCTCTGGGTGGGATTCGTACACATGTTGCTGCTTGGAGCATTATTTTGGTTCAACCGAACCAAGATCCCCAGGCCAACCGGAGAAATTCTCTGGCTAAATCCAGGTTTTTTTGCTCAGCAGATGCAGAATCCCGTTGAAAATGAAGAAGGGGACGCCGAAGCGATACCGCTTCCTCCTCCCAAAGATCATTCCGCATCCCAAACCGATGAGAAGGAACTTCCGCCTTCTTCGCCGTCGGTGCCAACACCTCCTCCAGTAGCTGAGACACCCCCCGTGATTGATCCGCTTCCTCCTGCGACACCGGTTGCTAACCCAAAGCCAACACCTAGGGCCATGCCCAAACCGACTCCCAAGGCTACGCCCAAGCCAACCCCAAAGGCTACGCCCAAGCCGACCCCAAAGGCTACGCCCAAACCAACCCCAAAGGCTACGCCCAAGCTGACCCCAAAGGCTACGCCTAAGCCGACCCCAAAGGCTACGCCTAAGCCGACCCCAAAGGCTATGCCCAAACCAACCCCAAAGGCTACGCCCAAGCCGACTCCAAAGGCTACGCCTAAACCCGCTCCCAAAGCCGATTCCGAGATGCCCCATGAAGCGAAATTAAGGGCCACACCTCACCCTCACACAAGACCCGAAGAGCACGCAACAGAATCAAACGCGCACACATCCAAATCCAAAAAAAAGCACTCTGTTCAACAGAAAACTGAGCGGGAAGCAGCGGCCAAACCCCATAACGACGCGAACGGCAGCGGAGAAGGCGAAGCCAAAGCCGACTCGGAAACGGCAGCAAAGACCAGTGATGCTGCGCATTCGTCTCAATATGGTCGGTACAACGCACTCATTCACGATCGCTTTTATAGTCAATGGGACCAACCCACGTCACTCTTTGATCCACAGCATAAGTTTTCCTGTATGCTTGAGATCCGGATTTCAAAAGACGGAAGTATATTCGACTATCGAGTTGTGCGAGGCAGCGGAAATGAAATCTTGGATCGATCCGTTTTGGAAGCTGCTGCTCGCGTGAAACAAATTGATCCTCTGCCGCCTGGCCTTGCTCAAGAGGGTATTTACAAGATTCGTGTCGAATTCGAATTGGGAAACTAATTTATAGGACTTTCGCTATCATTCCAACCCGTTAAAACAATCTTCCCTTTTGTTTTTCCTGATTCGATGCGGGTGTGCGCTTCACGGAGTGTCCGCGCGCAGATCGGCGATAAAGTCTCTTGAACCACAGTGCGGATTTTGCCTGCATCCAAAAACTTGGCCACACGGTCTAATATCGCACCTTGTTCATCTATTTTTGGCGATTCCAGAGAAGCGCGCATGAACATAAATTCCCACGCAAATCGTACGGATTTGGATTTTAAAAGATTGAGATCCACCGGCTCTTTTGCATCAACAAGACAACAAATGGAACCCAGTGGGGCGATGACCTTTGCCATAGTCTCCCAGTAGATGGTTGTATTAGCTGCATTAAAAATGAAATCGATATTGGTGCATCCAATCTCTTCCAGTTGTTTTGGGAGTGGGTGAAGGTAGTTGACTGTAAATTCAGCTCCCAAACTTCTGCACCATTCTTCGGATTCAGGTGATGAGGCTGTGGCAATCACTCGGAGACCCGCAATCTTTGCGAGTTGAATTACCGCTGAGCCAACGCCACCGCCAGCCCCAATCAGGAGGAGTGACTGCCTCGCATTTTTTCCTTCCAAATCGATTCCCATCTGAAAAAACAGGCCTTCCCATGCAGTCAGTACCGTTAAGGGAATCGATGCCGCTTCTGCCCAGACCAGCGACTTCGGCTTATGACCCACAATCCGTTCGTCTATTGCCTGAAACTGCGCATTACTCCCCGGCCGGTTTAATGTTCCGGCATAATAAACCGCGTCTCCAACCCGGAAGCGTTTTACCTCTTGCCCTACAGCTTCCACTACGCCCGCCGCATCATACCCCAAAATGGTTGGCATACCTTCCTTTGGAGCTCTGCCAAAACGTATTTTAGTATCTATTGGATTAACTGAAATGGCTTCTATTCGGACGAGCAGGTCACGTGGCCCCGGTTCGGGCTTGGGAATGTCCAGATCTAACAAGCATTCGGGATTTTCCACTGGCAAATTGCGGGTCAGACCAACAGCTTTCATTTGAAATTGGAGAAAAACTGAATATTCCAGGATTTAATGACAGAAAAATTGAAGGGAATTTTCGAGGAGGAGAAGTATCCAGCGATCGACTTTTTCGGTCGGTCCAAAGTTATTCACAGCTCTGATCGAGTAGGAACCCCCATCTGATGGCTTACACGGTTGAAGAAATTCTCCACATTGTTTTTAAAGAGTTCGACGCTTTTTTCATGACCAAGTAGGATTACCGTTTGGTAACGTCCCTGTCAAATTTCTTCCCGCAGCTAGTTTTTGGCTGGATAGAGAGCTGACTATCAGTGAAATTTTGACCCTATGAAATTTTTCGAAGGCTGTACGGCCTTGATCACCGGAGCATCGTCGGGCTTGGGTGAGGAGTTTGCATATCAATTGGCGCCCATAGCGAAAACTCTCGTTCTCATCGCGCGGAGAACTTACCGCTTGGAAGCCTTAAAAACCAAGTTATTAGCTCAACATCCCGCTTGTTCCATCGTCATCTATTCGGCGGACCTTGCTCAGGAAGCCGAGCGAGAACGCCTCGTACAGTGGCTGCAAGATCAGCACCTTTCCATAAATTTTTTGGTAAACAATGCAGGATTGGGTGATCACGGAGAATTTTCCACGGCACAGTGGTCTCGTGTGCGGGCCATACTCGACATCAATATTGAGGCGTTGACGCATTTGACCTATCTTTTGCTACCTTCCATGCTTCGCACGAAGCGAGCGGCTGTTTTGAATGTCAGTTCCGTAGCAGGTTTTTTCCCTTTGCCAAATATGGCTGTTTATGCTGCCACTAAGGCTTACGTGACCAGCCTTTCAGAAGCCTTAGCGATGGAACTTCGTCCTCAAGGAATTATTGTGACAGCCTTATGCCCTGGTCCGGTGCCAACAGGTTTTTTTGAGGCAGCCGCGAGATCCCATGAAGAACCGCGGACGCCGCATTCTCATTCGATGGCGGCATTTGTTTCCACTCCTCGAGAGGTAGTCCTGACAGGCCTTCGAGCGGTGGCTGCGGAGCGGCCTCGGGTGATTCCGAATCGACTGCTCACATTGGCTGTCGTGGCTGCGCTTTTAGTCCCATTTTGCTTGACCAGAATGGCGATTTCTCGCTTTCGGACTTCGCTTTAAATGAAAAATTCAGTTGCTTCCTCGAGCCCTAACCTGTTTGGCCAAGTCCTAGCCTCTCCCATCCAGCAAGCGACGGAGCTCATCCATTCTCATCTGCATTCAGTTGAGGAAAAAATCCGCCAGCAGTCGCGTGTCTTTGATCCGGCTGTGGAGGAATATATTTCCTATGTGGCTATGAAGGGAGGAAAACGTTTGCGTCCGACTCTCGCCTTGCTGGCTGGCGGGGTTACCGGAAATATTACAACAAATCATGTGGATCTGGCGGTCATTCTTGAGCTCATCCATATTGCCACACTGGTGCACGATGATATTATCGATGGAGCGGAGCTCCGTCGCGACCAGCTTACGGCTAATGCAAAGTGGGGGAATGCACTGAGTGTGTTGTTGGGGGATTGTCTATTTTCTCATGCTTTACGACTTTCGACGAATTTCTCCGACCGGGAGGTCAGCCGTAAGATTGCGGATGCTTCGGCAGAGGTGTGCAGTGGGGAAATTATTCAAACCGGACGGCGTTTTGATTTGAAGCTGAGTATTGCCGATTATTACCGCATCATCGAGATGAAAACGGCGGCGCTATTTGCAGTTGCTTGTGAATTGGGCGCCTTCATTAGTGGGGCGGACCCCGAAATCATTGGGGCATTGCGCAAATTTGGACACCGATTGGGGATTGCTTATCAAATTTACGATGACTGCTTGGATCTGATTGGTGACGAAGCTCGTGTTGGTAAGACCCTGGGTACGGATCTCCGAAAAGGCAAATTTACTCTCCCTGTCCTTTTTTTAATCCATCAGGAAAATGGCAAAAATCTTCCAACCCTCCAATCTCTTCTTGGGAGAGAAATGGTGGACGTCGATGAAGTCGTTCGTATGGCGAGCGCTTCAGCTACGGTTCAGATGGCGTCCCAAACAGGTTTGCGATGGATTGCGGAGGCAAGGGAACATCTCGCGAGCATTCCTCAAAATCGGCATGCGTTGGCTTTGGATGCTGTGGCAGGTCATTTGGAAATGATGTTGGGTCCCATGAAGTAAAAAATTGGTTCATTTTTGCTTTCACTGCAACGGCTCGTTTGGCTATAGCATGACCTCAATTGTGAGGTGAGCACTCAGGTACTTTCAATGTATATTATGTACTATGAATAGGGGAGCACGCATTTCGGAAATACCCAAAGAAGAACGGCCGCGTGAAAAGTTTGCGAGTGCAGGTGCTGTGAGTTTGTCTGATGCCGAATTATTGGCAATTCTCTTACGGACTGGAACACGCGGCAAAAGTGCGATTTACCTGGGTAAGGAGCTTCTCAATGCCTACGGATCTTTAATTGGCCTTTCTCGTTGTTCGGTCGACGAATTAATGAAATGCGTACAGGGGATTGGCTTGGCTAAAGCGACTCAACTTGCAACAGCATTTGAATTAGCGAAGCGTTTCGTTAAAGGAAGCGTGGCTCGTATAAAACTTGATGATCCCGAAGCCGCTTTTCGTTTGCTTTTTCCGATGATGCAATCACTGCGGTGTGAATCGCTGCGTGTTGTCTTGTTAGACACGCGCTACTGTATGCTTCGTATTGAGGAAGTTTCTCAGGGCACATTGAACGAAAGTCTTGCCCACCCCAGAGAAGTATTCCGTCCTGCCCTTCTTTACTCTGCATACGCGCTCATCATAGCACACAATCACCCATCCGGAGACCCGTCTCCGAGCGAATCAGATCGTAAGTTAACAATACGACTTGCAGAAGTCGCGCAACTTTTGCAAATCAAACTTATGGATCATGTGATTGTTGGTTCCCCCGACGGAGGACGTAAACCCTATTTTAGTTTTAAGGAGGCAGGTATCCTTTGAAAATTCATCCCACTGCAATTGTCAGCTCAAAAGCCGTTCTTGGAGAAGGTATCGAAATCGGCCCATATGCGATTATTGAAGAGGAAGTGGAAATCGGTGCCCGTTGTATTATTCAAGCTTGCTCTGTCTTAACTGGACACACCATCCTTGGAGACGAGAATCTCGTGGGCTATGGCTCTATTTTAGGCGCCGAGCCGCAGGATGTCGCTTTTAAGCCAGGCACCCCCAGTCGAGTCCATATTGGAAACCGCAACAAGATCCGAGAATATGTCACCATCCACCGTGGTACAGGCGAGGGAACCGTTACTCGGGTGGGAGACGATAATTTTTTAATGAATGGTGTCCATCTGGGACACAATAGCGTTGTGGGGAATCAAACAGTGATTGCCAATAATGTTCTTCTTGGAGGGTATGTGGAAATAGAAGATGCCGTTGTATTAGGGGGTGGCAATGTATTCCATCAGAACATGCGAGTTGGCCGAAACGCCATGGTGCGAGGAGGCGGTCGGTTTTCAAAAGATATTCCGCCTTATACCGTCGCAAATTACACCAATACCCTTACCGGATTGAACGCGATAGGTCTAAAACGCGCCGGATTGCCTTCAACAACGCGTATGGAAATTAAGCGGGCTTTTAAGCTTCTTTACCTCAACGGTCTTAATGTGACACAGGCATTGGAGGCTGCCAGTCAACAGGAATGGGGCATGGAAGCACAATGCTTCTTCGAATTTATTCGAATGGCCGCAAAACGGAGATTTGGCGTTTGTCGCTATGCAAGAGAAAGAAATCCTGCGGATGAAAGCCTGGATTAATCAACTTAAGTTTGGCAATCGGAGGTATCTATACCCATTCAACATGAAGAAACCGCCTGAATGGCATGGAAGTCGTTGATACGAGAGATCAAGCCGTCGGTATCTTCAATGGCGACGGGTATAGAATACTCCCCTTTGTAGTGGGGGATTGGTTGTGGGCAAATGGGCGCCAACGAACCACCAACTACGAACTATGCTATTGTTTGGACGCGGGTCCACTTTCCTGACCCACTTGTTATGTATAGGAGACTAAACGATATAGCCTTAACTTATGGAATTATGGGAGCTATTAGGCTCCCATAAATTAGGTCTAATTTACTTACAAAGTTCCCCTAGTGCGTAACTCATACTTTTGCATAGCTTTTAAATTGGTGTATAGCTCATTAATTGTAGAGTCCAATTTTTCGGATATTTCATTAAGAGCTTGCTGTAATCCAGCTCTCACTGCAGATTTTGCTGCGCTGATACGAGGTGGACGCCCCTCCGCAGGAAATCCCTCCGTAAACCATTCACGATTCCATCTTTCTTTGCCGCTGGTATATGTCCACGGCGCTCCACGGAAAGACGACCACCAGCCGTCACGAAACGATCGCGTGCTTTGCGGAAACCATCTGCTCGTTTTTCGAAATTGGATGGTATCGAGTGCCCTTTCCATCCATAGGGCTACTCCAGTTTTATCCTGCTCAACGTAGCTTTTTCAAGTCGGCTTATTAGCATTCATTTCATTTAAAAAAGCTCGAGCGAGATTCTGTACTCCTAAGGACGACTGCTCTTGTATTTTCTGTTTGTAAAATTCAAATCTTGTGCGAATGTGGTCGATAATTCTTTGAGATCCTCCTGTCCTGAGAAGCTCCACTGCTTCTTGCGTTGGATTTTTATAACCGCTTGTGTTGGCCTTTTGAGGATCGGTGGGGCGAGACTCAAGAAAGTCTTCCACCACATCGTAACCAATGTCGCGCATAAGGTGTTTAATTCCATTTTTTTTCAGATTCGGACGAATTATAATTATTGGCTGCCTAAAAAAAACTGTGGGTAAAAATTGGTTCAGGCAAATTAGCAAGGGTATGGTAAAGAGCAACTTCACGAGCATCAGCGGTACGAAACCCATAACTCCGTTTTAGAGTTAATTTCACCTTGGCGTTAAGCCCTTCAACGACACCGCTGGAATATTGGCCTTTAGCCTGAAAGTAATTTAAAAGAAGAGAGCGGTGAGAGGTGAGAGTACGGGCAACTTTTTTAAGAGGCTCCAGGTGACTTCGAGTAATTTTAGTGCACCAAGCATCCAGGAATTTAGCAGCCCAGGTAGGAGAGCGATAGGTCCAAAAGTGTTGGAAAGTTTCCACTAAGAGAAAGGCGCGCAGGGTGCGTAAAGCAGAGCCTCGAATTGCCCGCATGCCAGCACGTTGGCTCTTAGTCCAATTGCATCTTTTTTTTAGGAAAGCCCAGCGCATCTTTTTAAGCAAGGGATCCAGACCTGCCTGGGCACGGGCGCGGGTTTCCTCTCTGCGGATTTCATCGATAGCTTCGTTGAGTTTTTTAACGATGTGGAAGCGGTCAAGGATATGTAGGGCTTGTGGCAAATAATGGGCTGCTACCTTCAGATACGGTTTCCACATGTCGGAGCAAATAAAGCCGATGGCCGAACAAAACTCTTTGCCAAAAACCTCGAAGAATAGCTCAAAAGTTTTTTCAGTACGATCGCGCCCGACCCACAAAAGTCGTTTGCAGTGATCATCGATCTGGTAGACCAGTGTCCAAAACTTATCTTTTTTTCCGACATGGATTTCATCAACTCCAAGCGCCTTTACGCCGCTTAAATCCCGATGTTGAATGCCATAATCCACCACCCATTTTACCGAAGCGTATACATCGGCCCAGCCCACTCGGAAGACTCTGGCTACCTCGGCCCAGGAGAGCATGCGTGCCCATTGTGCCAGAAAGAGAGGGAAGGCTTCGCTGTGCTGTATTTTTCCGCTAGCCCAAGGAAGTTCTTCTACTGTGGGACTCCCACAGTGTCGGCAGTCAATTCGCCGCGGTGTGTAGACTAGCCAGACCACGAAACCCCAAAGTGGCACAAAGCGCCAGCGCCGCTCTGCAAGTCTATCATATCCAGATCCTTTACGTTTGCATCCTGAGCATCTTCCCTGGCTGCCTTCTCTGGCACGTACTTCTGCTAAGATAACTCCCTTTTCTTTATCGTCCCATCCCACCGCATCATAGACAAATCCCTTGATCGGATGTACCCGCCTCATTACATTTTTAAGCGTTATATTTACCACAGAGGCTGGTTTATAGGTACCCTTTTGGGTGCCGCCAGCCTCTTTTTTACGCTCCGCCCTAATACCCAAGGAACCGATCCGATCCTCTTGCTACCTTTCAGCACTGCTCCCCCCCTGTTCCCCCTGAACGCCTGCCGCGGCGAGCGGTGCGGGGGTCTGGGGGCGGCACCAGCCCCCCTGCTAACTCTATTTTTTACCCACGAATTCTTTTATAGAGCCATTTTTTGTTCACACGCAAACCGGTCTCGTCAGCATGTACTACAGCAGAATTTTGCACAGCCTGAGCGATAGCTTTAACGGTAGTAGTCAAGCGCTGCGCCGCTTTGGCACAAGCTTGCTGCACAGTAGCTGAGCAAACAGGTTGCCCCAACATCTCTCCCATCAGCTGGGCTGTGCGCTTGGCCGGCACCATGTGTTGATGGCTCAGATACACCATCATGGCTTGAGCTACTGCACCATATTGCACTGTGTTTGTGACATCGCTTGTAAACTCCGCCATGTACTCTTTTCCACAAGAACACACTGCTTCTTCTACCCGATGTTCGGTGACTTTCAAACGTGGCTCAGGCAAATCAAAAACTTGGCGAGAAATCTCACGTAGTTTGGGATTCAATTTCCTTTGGCATACTTCACAAACCCTGGGCACCTCATGAACAATGACTTCATCGGGTTCTTCCACTTGTCTCAAGGTAATACCAGGATGTCCTTTTTGCCCTCCGCAAGGACGCTGTCCCACTGGACGCAAAGATTTGGGTTTGGGTTTATTCAACCCGTCACTTGAGGGTGGTTTGCTGGAATTGCGACTGTTTAATGAAAGCTTGCCTTCCAGTTCCTTCACCCGTGCAACTAGTCTCTCTATTTGCCGTCCCTGCTCTTGCACCACTGCCCATAGCCGTATAATTAGTGCATCTTTTTCTTCGTCGCTGAGTCGCTTTAAATCCGGGAGCTTTTCCATTCCAGTTTCTTTTTATACCAAAATTCCAGCTTTGCCTGAAACAATTTTACTCAAAAAGATCTGATCTTTTTATGCTTTCCTTCTTTATCCTTCACCTGATGGCTGAATAGTTACGTTATTAATTTATTGTAGTCTTATTTATTGCCTAGCACTACAGTTGCGTTTTTTTAGAAACAATGGAATGAATAAAAATGTCAGCAACAATAGAGGAAACGCTAGCTCTTTGGAAGAGCGGCATAGCCCTACAGTTGTCATTTAGAAAGAAGAGGTGTAGATTTAAGGGTGACAGCAACAGCAGAGGAAACAATAGAGATATGGAAAGAGGGAATGAAGGAGATCCAGGAAAAAATCAAGCCGCTATTTATGCAGAAGAGAGTGGCAAGAAATGCGGAATTATTTTTGGAAGGGCTTCTAGGAAACGAACCACGGAAAACCGGATGGATGAGAGCAGAGGCAGCTGGGGATAAAGGCCCCTGGCGGCAACAAGCGATATTAGGCCGAAGGAGATGGGAAGCCGACCGACTCAAAGAGACAGTGAGGGAATATGTAATAGAACATTTTGGGGAGGAAGAAGGAATACTAGTGATTGACGAAACCGGATTTCTCAAAAAAGGAAAAGCTACTTGTGGAGTGGCTCCCCAATACACCGGCACAGTAGGAAAAATCACTAATTGTCAGATTGGAGTTTTTGCAGCCTATGTTTCCAGTAAAGGGTACGCCTTTATTGATAGGAAACTCTATTTACCCAAAGAATGGATAGAAGACCAAACACGCAGAGCAGCGGCGCATATCCCAGTTGAGCAAAAATTTTCGACAAAGCCTACCATAGCTCGGAAAATGATAGAGGAAACCATAGAAGCTAAAATTCCCTTTTCCTGGGTTGCAGCAGATAGCGTCTATGGAATTTCTGAAGTGACCGAAACATTACGTAAAACATGTAAGGGCTATGTATTAGGTACTACATCGAGGCGGCAATACTACTTGTGGGATAATAAAAAGGAAAGTGTTCGAGTTACAACAGCTGAGGAGCTAGCCAGTAAATTACCTGCCTGCCGCTGGAAACGCTTATCAGCTGGCGAAGGAACCAAGGGTGCCAGGCTCTATGATTGGGCTTACTTCAAATGGAACAATGTGGATGCCTCCCAATATAACAAAAACTACACTGGAATTTGGACTAGCGGCCTTCTCATCCGGCGCAACATCGAGGATGGAAAATGTTCCTATTACACTACCTGGTGTCCAAAGACAACTTCTCTCCAAACATTAGTCAATGTGGCAGGAGCACGATGGAGGATCGAGGAAAGTTTTGAAACAGCTAAAAATGAGTTTGGTCTTGATCACAACGAAACCCGTTCCTGGCATGGCTGGCATCGCCATGTTTCCCTGGTGATGCTTGCTTTTTCTCTACTGGCAATCATCCGTTATCGGGTGAATAACTCCACCTTACACAAAAAAAGCAGAACGCAGCTTCCTCCCTCAACAAGTCTCTGGTTTGCTGGTCTATCCAGGAAATTCGACGCCTTGTTACACGTTTAATCTTCCGATCTCTCCAACCTGCTTTTATCATCGCTTGGTCCCTTTGGCGCAGAGCTCACCAAGCTGTCGCTAAATTTTTTCATTCTAAACGACAACTGTAGGGTTATAGCAAGGCCCGTATAAAATGATTACAAATAATTATCTAAAAAAAGGGAAATTATGGAACATTGGAGACTTCTACGGCGAGCTATAGCTTGAGCCCATTTATGTTCAATAGGATTAAGATCCGGAGAGTAAGTAGGGAGATATTCCAGCGTACAACCAGCCTCTTTTATCAGAGCTTGTGTATCACTTCTCTTATGAAAGGTAGCATTATCCATAACGATCACCGAATTTTTCGGTAGTTTTGGCAAAAGGTCTTCTTGCACCCAGTTATGGAAAATGTCGCCATTTATGGAACTCGTAAAGAGGCCGGTCGTGAGTAAACAAGCTCCTACCAAAGCCCCAATGACATTAGTTCTAGCCTGCTTATGCCAATCATGTTTTCCAAAAGAGCGTTTTCCTTTATCAGCATAGCCATATCTTCTGGGCATATCCTCGGCAAAGCCGCTTTCATCGGTGTGTCTGGCATGAATAACAAACAGGAGGTGAAAATCCAAACCTAGGGCCCTGACAGAGGGAACCTAACACCGAAGAGGCAAGTGCATTGCAGTGGAGAACCACAGCCCAACCAGAGGGAAGCAAACGCTGGAAGGCCCGTGAGGGGATGTACGGTAGAAGCTATAGGTGCGTACGATAGTCGAACGAAAGTGAAGCGCCGTAAGGCGCATGCAGTGGACGAGCCAGCCGGCGGTGGCGAAATCCAAAATCTGTTGGGGACTGCATGTGTAGTGGCGACGACAAGAGTACGAAGTTTGTTAATTCTTACCCAGAGAGATCTGTTGGGCCGCGCCAGGCCAAAGCCTGGCGCAAACCCGTAGGACGAAAGAACGAAAGGCCAAAGGCCCAACAGAAGTCAGACAACTGCATAGTAGCAAGAAGGCTAGCGAAAGCTAGTCCCAACCCAGCGGCGAAAGCAAACTGGGGGAGCGAAGGCGGTTGCGGTCGAACGAATGTCAATGCAACTTGAACTGAAATTTGGAACAGCCGAAGAGGGGGTGCAAACTCCCAGCGACGGCGCAAGGGCGGAGCACCGAAGCTCGGCTCGAGCGTGCGCGCCGCCAATGCCAAAACTCAAGCCAGAGAAAGCAACGACAGCGACCATGGAAGAAGTAGAACGAAGATTAAAGGGGGCGTTTGAAACAGTAGCGAGCAACAAAGGAGCGCCTGGACCAGATCGGCAAAGCATAGAACAAGTGCGCAAGCACCTCAACGAGCTAATACCGAAATTGAGCCAAGCCCTGATAGAAGGAAACTACCGACCTGGAGAAATTCGGCGCGTGTGGATACCTAAAACAGGAGGAGGACAAAGGGGTCTAGGCATACCCAACGTGATAGACCGGGTGGTCCAAGAAGCAGTACGACAGGTTCTGGAACCAGAATACGAGCCGACCTTCCACCCTAACAGTCACGGATTTCGACCCCAACGAAGCTGCCACACAGCAATACGACAAGCACAAGAGTATATACAAGAGGGACGCGAATGGGTGGTAGACATCGACCTGGAGAACTTCTTCAACCGAGTAAACCATCAAAGACTGATGTCCAAACTCGCGCAGCGAGTAAAAGACAAAAGACTACTGCACCTGATTGGACAAATGCTCAAAGCGCGAATTGTAATGCCAGATGGCGTAGTGGTGAGCAACGACGAGGGGGTTCCGCAAGGTGGTCCCCTCAGCCCATTGCTCAGCAACATCGTGCTTGATGAACTCGATTGGGAGCTGCAAGCAAGAGGCCACCGCTTCGTACGTTATGCCGATGACGGTAACATCTACGTCAGAAGCGAACGAGCTGGGCAGCGTGTCATGGCTAGCGTGAGCAACTTCATAGAAAGGCGCTTGCGTCTCAAAGTGAACCTCAGCAAAAGTGCCGTGGCACAGCCACAAGAGCGTCACTTCCTGGGCTGTAGCCTGCGACGTGAACCCTTAGAGGGCAACGTAGAAGTGAGGTTGTCAAAGCGAACAAAAGAACGCATAAACAACAAAATCCGAGAACTGACACCGAGAAATTGGGGAGGCACCTTAAAATCGTGCATCAACAAAATCAATGCCTACGTGATCGGATGGACAGGCTTCTTTGGCATCTGTACAGAACAAGTCGAGAAGACGCTGCAAGGACTTGACGCCCACATTCGCAGGCGACTGCGAGCAATGGAACTCAAGCAATACAAATGCAAACGAACCATCGTTCGTAAACTGATTGGGCTCGGGATCAATCCCAAAACCGCGTGGCGCAGCATTTACTCGGGACGAAAGTCCTGGTGGGCGCTGAGTCACACAACAGCAGTTGACAGAGTACTGAAGAATTCCCTTTGGGATGCACGCGGGCTCAAGTCATTGCTACAACGGTATAGGGAACATCCTGCGCGCATGGCCGCTCAGAAGCCAATGCAATACGTATGGGCATTCTGAATAGTCGAGGTTGTAATACCAACCATGGGGGTCATAACCCGTGTTTCCGAAGAGCCGTATGTGAACAGCACAAGTACGGTTCTGTGAGAGGAGCCCTCAGTGATGAGGGTTCCTACTCGATTTCCCACGGCTCGGTGTTCCCCCAGAGTTTGTTTCAACAATCCGTCCGTATCTACAGATATGGCCAGCTTGTTAAAACAAACTCTGAAGAAAAAATCTCGGACAACTCATGTGTCATTTTATAGGTGTCATGCTATAAAAGAAACTGGCGAAGACTTTGGGAATGAGGCCATTCTCATGGGCGTCGGAAAATAGCTTGCATATGGCCTGATGTCCCTTGTCGCCATAGTCGAGCGTGTATTCATTGACATACATTCCGATAAATTTATCGGCGAGAGCAGCATCCATTCCACGAGCGTGGGCCATGCTGTGATTTACAGCCGGTTGCCGGTATGTCAATCCATAGCGGATACTTTCCGTTAGGATTTCGGAGATCTCTTTACGGACAGGTGCGGGGATATCTTTGCGAATGACGTTGCCGCCTAAAGGGAGAGGGAGCTGGGTACGAGCCTTCCACCATTCGCCAAGATCGAGTACCTTTGTAAAGCCTTCATTTTGATAAGTCAATTGGCCCTCATGAATAATGAGACCGGCGTCTGCTTTTCCACTTTGCACGGCCGAGAAAATTTCGTCGAAGGCAATGACGATATGATCGAAGTCGCCCAGAAAGATCCGTGCGGCCAAGTATGCTGTAGTCATCCGGCCCGGAATGGCGATACGCTTACTTAAGAGCCACTCCCGGCACATTTTCCAATCGGAAGGGCTGGGCAAATTCATGCCTTCGGGGGCGATGAACATGGGGCCATAGCCGTCTCCCATACTTGCGCCACTGGGGAGAAGGGCATACTTATCCAAGATAAAAGCGCATGCGTGAATAGAGACGGCTGAAATATGAAGCTCTCCCCGAACGGCGCGTTCATTCAACGTTTGAATATCCTGAAGGATGTGCTCAAATCGATAACCTCGAAGATCGATTTTCTCTTCAGCCATGGCATAAAACATAAAAGCATCATCGGGGTCAGGCGAGTGACCCAGTGTGAGCGGGAAGGATTTCCAGTCAGTCATAAAGGGAGGTTATTAGATTTTAGAAAAAGCGCTGATTTTATTACGTAAAGGAATTATTACTATATGAGTAGGGCAAACCAGCGCAAATTTCGCGGATGAGGGCTGGGCCTCGGTAAATGAAACCGGTGTAAATTTGAACAAGGTGAGCTCCCGCTTGGAATTTTTCGTTTGCATCGGCGCTGTTGAAGATGCCACCGGACCCGATGATGGGAAGTTGAGTGACCTGTCGTAACTGGCGGATCACCGCGGTGGATTTTTCCCGCAAGGGTTTCCCACTTAAACCGCCTATTTCATCGTGATGGCTCGAACTAAGAGCAGAGTGATCCAATGTGGTGTTGGTTGCAACGATGCCTGCAAGTTGCTCCTTTTCGCAAAGGTTAGCGATAGCTATGATCTCTTCCGGAGCCAAATCAGGAGCGATTTTTAGTAGCAGCGGTTTGGATGCGCTACCCTCCCAATCGCGAAGTGTTTCGAGAATTTTGGCCAAGGATTCAACATTTTGAAGGTTTCGGAGTCCGAGGGTATTGGGTGAGCTGACATTGAGAACAATGTAATCGCTGTGTCGATAAAGGAGCTGGAAACTTTCCAAATAATCAGTGTGAGCGGATTCGGAAGGAATAGTTTTCGATTTACCGATGCTGATTCCAATGGGAATGCCGGGCCATTTTCCGCAATTTCGAAGAGCCTCCAGTCGGAGTGCAAGATGTCGTGCGCCGTTATTATTAAAGCCCATGCGATTAATGAGCGCACCTAATTCGGGAAAGCGGAAGAGTCGAGGCTTGGGATTGCCAGGCTGCGGCAAGGCTGTAACGGTTCCAATTTCCGCGAATCCAAACCCCAATTTTTCCCAAGCTTCCAAAGCAATACCGTTCTTATCCATGCCTGCGGCAAGGCCGACGGGATTCCGGAATCGCAGGTTAAAAAGAGAGAAAGGGTGAGATTGTTGGGGAGGTCCGAAAATGACTCGACTCCCGAGGGAACTCCAAAACCGGTGGTGAGACAGACAGGTGAGAGCAAGATCATGAGCTGCCTCGGCATCCAATCGGAAAAATACTTGCCGGAGCAAAAAGCTATATAAGTCCACGGCTATTTGCCTATGCAAAAACTACCGAAAATGGAACTCAAGATTTCCTCATTGTCTACCACACCAATGATTTCTCCGACCGCATCCAAAGCCACACGGAGGTCGATGGCTGCAAGTTCGGCTCCAATTTTTAGCTCCTGCTCCGTTTGCTCCAGCGCCGCACATGCCCGTTTTAGACAGGATTGATGTCGAGCGTTGATCGCGGCGAACTGCCCGCAGTCACTCGATCGACCTGCCCACTCCACAATTCGTGAGACTAATTTAGGGATGCCGACACCGCTGAGACAGGAAATTGCAGCGTCCTCAGGTGGCGGGGAAAATGGCGAGGGAAGTAAATCTATTTTATTCCAAACTCGATGGAGTTTATCTTTTGGCAGGCCTGGGGGTAGAGATGGTGTCGATCGAGATGACGCATCCACAATGTGGAGGATCAAGTCGGCTTTATTCGCTGCCATGAGCGCGCGGCGAACTCCTTCCGATTCGATTGGGTCCGTGGTTTCGCGAATTCCGGCAGTGTCTATGAAATGGACGGGAATTCCTTCCAAGCTTGCACTTTCCTCAAGCGTATCGCGTGTGGTGCCTGGGATATGAGTGACAATGGCGCGCTCAAATCCTAGAAGGCGATTGAGAAGACTAGATTTTCCGGCATTCGGCTCTCCACAGATTGCGATTCGCGCTCCCTCACGGAGAAGGCGACCTTGGTCCGCCGTAGCGAGAAGAGCCCCCAAGCGTTCTCGCACATCCGAGATTCTTTTTAAAAGAGAGGCGCCCGTATCCGGATCGATATCCTCTTCGGGGAAGTCAATAAAGACTTCAATGTGAGCGAGGATGCTGATCAATTCCGCACGAGCGGCCTCCGTTTTACGGCTGATGGCTCCCTCCAATTGGAGTGTGGCGGCGCGAAGTGCAAGCGGTGTCTGGGCTCGGATCAGGTCCATCACTGCCTCCGCTTGTGTAAGATCCATTTTGCCATTGAGAAAAGCGCGCTGGGTAAATTCTCCAGGCAGTGCCAGGCGAGCCCCTAAATCTAATGCGATTTGGAGAACGCGAGGGGAAACGAGTATTCCACCGTGGCAACTGATTTCCGATAAATCTTCTCCGGTGTAGCTGCCTGGGGCTCTAAAGATGGCACACAGTCCCTCATCCACCACCATTTTTCCATCCGTAATCCGGCCAAAATAAAGGTGGCGTGAACGCATCTGTTCGAGTGGCAGATTCGTTTGGAAAAGCTGGGCAGTAATAGCGAATGCTTCCGGGCCGGAGATCCGTACGATGGCAATAGCCCCTTCTCCGGGAGGAGTTGCAATCGCTGCGATAGTATTTAAAAGAGACGTCATTTGTAATTGCCAGCTCCTAAAAGAAACTGACGAAGTCAGCAAAAGAATCTTTTCGGTGGCAGGACGCGCTGTGGAGACGTCAGCCGGCTGATGAATTTTTGCCAGCTATCATCCCCGCGGAGGATCTGAATTTCTACGCGCATCGAGTAGAGTGGCACCTTGGGATCGACGATGCGTGGAATGCGGACGGCGTCCTTTTCCGTGGTCAATATAGCTTTGATATCGCGGCGACTACACCGTCGTACGAATGTCTCGATTTCCTTCAGAGTGTAACGATGATGATCCGCATAGGCGGCGGATAACTCGACTTGAGCTCCCAGTTTTTTCAGAAAATTGACGAAATTGCCCGGTACCGCAATCCCACAGAGAGAACCAATAGGAAGGTTGTTTAAGAATTCCAAAGACTTGATTTCACCCGTCCAGAGGTTGGTGATGTGTCGTGGGCGATGGGTGCATTCGATGATTTCGGCGGTTCGATTAAATTGACGAATTCGCTCAATGAGAGCGGAATTATCTTCTCCCATGCATTTGGTAATGAGAATATGGGTGGCGCGTCGCAAATGTTCCGGCGGCTCCCGCAAAGTTCCACGAGGGAGGAGAAACTCATTGCCAAAAGGGGCTTCGCGATCGATCAAAATGATTTCCACAGCGTGACGCATCTTAAGATACTGAAGTCCATCGTCCAATAGTAACACATCGGCACCGAAGTGCTGAATGGCGAAGAGACCGCTTTTAACACGATCACGATCGACTAAAACAACGACTCCCTTCAAGTTGTTAGCCAACATAAATGGCTCATCTCCGGCGGTCCGAGAATCTAAAAGAAGCGATTTTCCATCGGAAACGATACGAGGTGCGAAAAGCTGCTTTTGACGAAAAACTTTATCCCAAATTCTTTGAAAAAAAGGTCTTGGAACACTCTTGTATCCGCGGCTGAGGATTGCGACCTTTCTGCCGCCTGCATGCAATTGATGCGCAAGCATTTCCACCACTGGCGTCTTTCCCGTGCCACCTACAGTGAGGTTTCCCACACTGATGACTAAGCACCCCATAGAGCGAGGACGGAAAATTCTCTGTTGAAAAAGACGGAGACGGAGACGGACAACAAGATGAGTCACGGCGGAAAAAGCCCACAAGATCCCGCGAAGTATATCGGCACGTCTGCCGGACCGGCGTTCTAAAATCACGTCGATTGCAAATGTTTCCAACCCTTCCAACCAATGCCTCATAGAGAACGTAGCCTAGGATGCTCTAGGAAATGAGACAAGCACCCTGATTATCCGCGACGGTGTGGAGGATAGAAAAAGTCCGAGGAGCTGCCCCTTGCATGGCGTTAGCCACCCGGTCCGAATGATCCAACGTTATACAAGTAATAGTTGATCCGGAGCCACTTAGCCATCCTCCAAGCGCTCCGGCTGCTTCCGCAGCGAGAATGACGTCATTGAGAAATGGGACAAGAGCTGCGCGGTAGGGTTGGTGGAGTCCATCTTCAAACCCTCCACGGAGCGCGGCATAGTCCTGCGACGCAAAAGCCGCGGTAATCCAGGCTGTGTTAGCCACGGAAAGGGCTGCATCTTTGAGTGGGACCGAAGGCGGCATCTTCTCACGAGCTTTCGAAGTCTGAACTTCAAAATCCGGAACGAGAAGGACGAAATGAAGATGAGGGGGCACTTCGAATCTTTGGATTTCAAAATCTCGTCTGGCAACAGTGAACCCTCCGAAAGCCGCTGAAGCAGCGTTATCCGCGTGCCCCTCCAATTTTGCACAAATTTTGTAGAGCTGTTCGATCGAAAGAGGGTTGGAGACGAGGTTGTTTAAGCCCAATAAAACTCCTAAGCGGACGGTGACGCTGCTGCCCAGACCCCGGGAGGGAGGGACTTTACCCTCGATCTCGCATGAAAATGGAAAAGGTTTCTGACGTGAGACTCTAAAAAATGCATCGCTTGCTTCAGAAACCATGGCACCAGCAGCAGGCTCCGAAGCTCTCTTTATGACCAGGCGATTGTGAATATTGAGAGCGATTCCCAATGAATCAAAGCCTGGTCCCAAATTTGCAGTGGTCGCGGGTACCTGTACAACAACTTCGTCTTTCATAAACATGTTATCCCACTGGATATAATCAAAAATTGCTTTTTATCGCAATGGAGCGTGTTTGCGTCATTGACGATCGACAATTTCCAGGCGATATGCGAGCGAGAGACCGATGAAGAATCCAGTCTTCAAGTTTTGCGGTGGGGCATTTCTTTGGATGGCGATAGCCTTTCTCAGTACTTCCGTTGCCTTCACACAAGAGGAGGTGGTGCGGGTGGGCCTTTTCCCGAATATCACCCATGCTCAGGCGTTGGTTGCTGCAAATATGAGCAGAGAGGGGAAAGGCTGGTTTGAGGCACGGATGGGGCCGGGCGTCAAAATAGAATGGTTTGTTTTTAATGCAGGGCCTTCCGCCATGGAGGCGATTTTTGCAAAATCCATCGACCTCACCTATGTTGGCCCTAGCCCCGCGATTAATGCGTACTTTCGTTCCAATGGAAAAGAAATTCGAGCCCTCTCAGGTGCTGTGCGAGGGGGGGAAGCACTTGTGGTTCGGAATCCGGAATGGAAGTCAGCAGTGGATCTTCGTGGCAAGATTATTTGCACCCCGCAATTAGGGAATACTCAAGACGTTGCTTGCCGTGCCTGGTTGATTAACCAGGGACTAAAGGTGACTCTTGTTGGCGGTGATGTCCGTGTGATTCCTATGGATAACCCAAGCATCTTCGCCCAGTTTTTCCAGGGATCTATCGATGGGGCATGGACTGTGGAGCCATGGGTCAGCCGACTGCTGACCGAAGCAAAGGGACATATTCTGTATGCGCCAAAAGATTCCATAGCGACTCTTCTTGTCGCCCGAGTTGGTTTTTTGAAAGACAAACCGGATTTGGCACGAAAATTTGTGATAGCCCATCGGGAGCTTACGGATTGGATCAAAACCCATCCGGAAGACGCACAAAAACGCATTTGCGAAGAACTCTCGATACGAATGAGGACGCAACTGTCTCTCGATTTGATTCGTCAAGCCTGGGGGCGACTGCGTTTTGACAATGCAATCGGACTTCAAAGTTTTGAGCAATTTGTATGCGATGCCCGTTTAGCGGGCCTTTCCAGAATTCACTCGGACCTTTCGCAATTTATCGAAGATCCTCTCACCACCAAACGCCCTCAATGAGCCTCGCGCGAGAATTAGAAAATGCATTGCCTGATCGCATTGAGTTACGTGATATCTGCAAGACATTTATTGGGCGGAAGCAAACAACTATTGCACTCGAGCACATCCAACTTTCCATCGCTGAGGGGGAATTCGTCTGTCTTGTCGGCCCTAGCGGTTGTGGTAAGTCAACCTTGCTCAATATTATTGCCGGACTCGAGAAGCCGGATTCCGGTGAAGTACTCATTAGTGGACAGCCAATCAACGGACCGGGAAGAGATCGGATGGTGATGTTTCAAGAACATGCTCTTTTTCCCTGGCTGGATGTTTTGGATAACGTCCTTTTTGGATTGAAACTGAAACCCGGGCTCGCCGCCAAGGAGCGCCTGGAAGTAGCGAAGTACTATCTTCAGTTAGTAGGCTTGGAACATGTGGAAAAGAGTAATATTCACGAGCTATCAGGAGGGATGAAGCAGCGCGTCGCATTTGCGCGAGTATTGGCTCCTAATCCCCGTGTCCTTTTGATGGATGAGCCTTTTGCAGCTCTGGATGCACTCACCCGTGAACAGCTCTATGGGGATATTCAACGAATCTGGCAAGCCAGACGAAAAACCATAGTGTTTGTAACCCACAATGTTCGCGAGGCCGTCTGCTTAGGGGACCGTGTGATTCTGTTTTCTCCTAATCCAGGGAGAATTTCTCAGGAATTTAAGATTCCTCTCCCTCGGCCGAGGGATATTAATAGTGTTTCTCTGGCTGAATATTCTTCTCGGATCACCGCAACTTTAAAGGGATTCACAAATCTTGAGACAAATCAGGTCGCAGAATAATGAAACATTGGCTAATTTCCGTACTGTTTTTTGTGGTTTTAATAGGCATTTGGGAAGCAATCGCTGTTTCAGGCAAATTCTCCCCTGTTCTATTTCCGCGTTGCGAACAAATTGTTGAATATCTTTGGCAGTCCACCTATGACGGATCTTTAGTAAATGCTACCCTAGTCACCCTCCGGCGCTTAATATTAGGTTATATTACCGGATTAGCTTTTGGCATTCCATTAGGTTTCTTAAGTGCAAGATTTCGTTTTTTTCACGATACGATAGGCCTATTGGCACTTGGGTTCCAAACTCTTCCCAGCGTTTGCTGGGTGCCCGTAGCACTTCTTTGGTTCGGTCAGACTGAACAGGCCTTATTGTTCGTTGTAGTTATGGGAACCCTCTGGTCTGTGGTCATTGCAACCGAAGGTGGAGTGCGTGCCATGCCGCCGATTTATGTCAGATCTGCGCTGACAATGGGTTCGAAAGGACTTCATATTTGGATTCATGTCATCTTTCCCGCGTCACTGCCTTATTTGGTGGGTGGCATGAAACAAGGATGGGCATTTGCTTGGAGATCTCTGATGGCTGCGGAAATCTTTGTGACTATTTTAACAGGCTTTGGATTGGGACAACTTTTGCACTACGGACGAGATTTAAATGCTATGGATCAAGTCTTCGGTGTGATGTTAGTGATCGTCGTGATCGGCTTATTAGTAGACCGTATTCTTTTTTCTCCCTGGGAAGCATTTCTCCACCGTCGCTGGGGGACATCTGCGGCATCCTAGTAAACTGGCGGGCCGCTTGTCAGATGCCACTGGATGGGTATAACTATTCTTATCACTAAAAATCCTCCCTCATGAGCACCCATTCCGTGTCGCTGACAAAACTCGCTCCAGATGATAATACGTCTTTTGGCACTCGCAGACGCCTTACTAAATCTACTTTGCCAATCCTCCAAGACTTGGCTATTTATCAAATAACAATTGAGCTAGGGTGTTTTCGCGAGCCGCACTGGCACCCGAATTGTGATGAACTTGGATACTGTTTGAACGGTATGGGGTTAGTGACCATTTTTTCCAACGGCAATCTCCATGACTCCTTTATCGTAGAAAGAGGAGATATGTTTTTCGTTCCATCGGGTTCCATTCATTCCATAGAAAATGTGGGCAAGGAACGAGCGGAATTCGTCGTAGTTTTTTCGGACGAGAATCCCGAAGAATTCGGAATTTCGGGATCGGTAGGCTGCATGTCCCTGGAAGTCCTCGGTAATACTTGGGGACGCAAAGCAAAAGAGCTGGCGGCAGTAACCCGGTCACTCGGAGATGCAATTTTTGAGCAATGCACCGCCGCTGCGGCTGAGATCCCATTCTCGGCTACATTTGCTAACCATTATAAACTCCAACTGGAGTCTCTGCCGCCCACAATCATTAATGAATTTGGATCCCTCAGGGTTGCCCGCAAAAATACCTGGCCGGTGCTCCGAAATATAGCAATGTACTCACTGCATATTCACGGTAATGGTATGCGAGAACCACACTGGCACCCGGAATGTGCCGAGATGGGCTATGTTCTCCGAGGACGTGCTCGGATGACAATTAAAAATCCAGGAAAGGAGGCTGATACCTATCAGCTTGAAGCCGGCGACGTTTATTTTGTTCCGCCTGCCTATCCTCACCATATCGAGAACCTGACCGGCGATGATCTACACTTTCTGATTTTCTTCAACAATCCCGAAGTTCCGGACATTGGTTACACCGGTGCGATCCCCGCCTTTCCTCATCGTTTGATCGAACCTGTTCTTAAAGTAAAAGGCGGCTGCATGCCTTGTCCGCCAGATCTTCCAATCGACGTATTAATCGTCGAGAAAATCAATCCGGTTTCCTGAAACGTTCAGTTTGATCTGGCCCTCCTCGTTTCGGGTACACTTGGTACTTTTTGGAACTCAAAAACGGTTTTCTTGCGGCTGTCAGCGGAAAAATCAGAGTAATGAAGCATGGCGGTGAGGGAGGGATTCGAACCCTCGGAGCCCTTTTGGAGCTCGGAGCTTTAGCAAAGCTCTGCTTTCGACCTCTCAGCCACCTCACCATGGTCGAGTGGTCAAATTACAACGATTCCCGCGTAATGGTCAAACTTCAATCTCAAGATCTTCTTTTGACCCAAACACAATTTTTTTGACAGGCTCGCAGTCCGTGCAAATGAAGTCTTTTTTGAGTTACAAGTTTCTCGTCTTAATATTGATCGTTCTGACGGCGCTCCGTTATTGGCTCTGCTTTAGCCTGCCGGTGAGCCCCTATGAAGCATATTTACATCTGTGCATGCAGCGGCTGGATACCGCCTTTTTTGATGGCCCTGCTGGTCCCGCTGCGCTGGTTTTTTTAGGTGATAAACTTTTTGGAAACGATCTTTTTGCGTTTCGTTGGGCCGCTCCATTGTTTGCTATCTTTGTAACAGTCATCGTCTACATTTTTGGGAAAAAATTATACGGTCTTTCGGCAGGGCTGGCTTCCGCTTTACTTGTCAATATTCTCCCAGGTTTCCAAATCAGTTCTGTTCGACCGGAAGGCACTCTTCCGGCTCTTACCTGTTGGTCACTTGGTGTCCTCTGCGTCTGGAATGCGTTGAAGACTTTGAACTGGTTGTGGTGGGTGGGGGGGGGGATTGCTGTGGCGCTCGGCTTACAGTTTTCGTATTGGATATTGTTAATGCCGCTTGGCTGTATTCTCTGTATTTTTGGAAAGCGTTCTTATCTTTCCAAATTTTCTATTGGCGGCTGTGCGATCTTGTTATGTTTTTCTCTTATAGGGCTTGCGGGGCCGCTGGAGTGGAATATTCGCCAAAATTGGATCCCGTTTTCAGGTTGGACCTGGCAGACGTTTTTTACTGCGGAAATGTGGAGGGCTGACGGATGGTCAAATTTGCTTGCGCAGGTCTCCCTTCCAGGGGCCTGTTTGGTTGGTGTCTCCCTGATCCTTTGCTTTCGAAATGTACCATTGAGTTTAAGAGCGCGCTTTCTGGCAGCTTTTACAGCTCCCCCTCTTGCGGCTACTCTGTTGTTGATCTTTCACAATACATCGGCTTCCCAGGGGCCTCTTTTATTTATGGTGACGCCCTTGTTCCTATGGTTCGGGGGTTGGTGGCAAAAAACTTCTCGGGTATTTGCTTGGGGAAGCGCCGTGGCGTGCGCCGCTACCGCTTTCTATTCTATGCTAACTCTGATGGCATTGCCTTCTCATGCGGATAAGAGCTTGCAAACAGCAGCGCTTACTGTCGAAAAAATTGCCCGCGTACAAAGCGCTGCCTTTCCGTTTCAATCAAGAAAGATATTTTTGATAGGAGAAACGCCGACCATTGTCGCTGAATTTGAATATGCGTTGGATCAAATAGGCAGATTAAATATGGCACGGAAGCCCTATGAAATATTTCTTCGCGAATCGCCGGATCTCTCAAACCAATTCCGGTTATGGCCAAGTTACGCCGATTTTTACGAAACTGAAACGCCTAGCGATCCCCTTTTTACAGAACAAAAGGGTGTTAATCATTATTTAGGACGTTCGGCTCTTTACATTACCTCTGAGATGGGTCCGTTGCCTCAAGCCATCTCAGCCGCTTTTGAGAAAATTATCCCTCTTCATACGCTTGAAATCCGCAAAAAAGACCACGTGCGCCGTCAGTTGAATATCTACCTTTGTTACAATTACCAGACCTTGCCGCTTTAGAGCCAGCTATTCCATTATTGAACTTTGGTCGGTTTTCTTTAGAAGATGTTCTCTGTGATTGTAAGGATATTTTTTTAGCTAGGTCGGATTGGAGTGAAGATTTTCTTCAAAAGTCAGGGCAATCCTCCGTAAACTAGCTACTTTGCTCAAAAATTTCCCTGCCTCGTGAGGAAGGAGGTTGGCTTTCCGCTCATCTTCAGTTCTTGTCGCTAATTCCTGCTCATCAGCAATCAATTCCTTGAGTCTCCAATACATTGAACTCATTTTCGCTTTGAGGCGTGCTGCTTCTAATTGCATTTCCTCGGCCTCTTTTTCCAACCTTTCCGCCTCTTGTAAGAGTATTCCGAACACACGTTTCCGATCGATTACTGAAATCGTCCGGCTAGGATGTCTAATGTCTCTTGCAAGGTTACGCAAATCTCGTACATTGAGAGCTAATTGGTTCCTTCGTCCTGGTTCAAGGTCAGTATAATAACTCAAAATTGTATAAGCCTGTTCAGCGGATAGTTCAGATAGATTCCAATGGCCAACTTGTTCTGGAATGTAAGGTAGATCTAGATCTCGCAAATTATAGATTCCTCCGGGGTGTGATGCCTCTGCTTGGCGTATGTGTTCTTCTTTTTGCAAAGCAAGACGTATTTTCTCGTCGACGTAAGGGTAAAGTAAGATGTTATCCCCCACAATTTGTGCTGCTCCTGTTTCAATTCCCTGTGTCATTAATTTTGCCTCGCTGGTAATCAAGAATGACAATTTTTCATTTATTGAATTAGCTTTGTGGGTCAATGTCTCGCTCGCCATCTGGGAATCGACCGGGGATAAGCGAAACATATCTTCCTGTGTTTGGGATTCTGGCAGGAGGGGGGCAGTTTCAACTAGCTCAGGGTAGGCATCCGTCACCATTCCTTCGAGTTGTTGTGGGGGATATTCTACTGTTCGCCAGGTTAAAGCGGTTCCAGTTCCTCCACGTGTTCCCTCTAGAAAGCCCGGCTTGGTAAGGTATCGGCTGGCTATGTAAATAGGCCCACTTGCATTTTGAGCATGGAATATTGGTTTTCCAAACTGAACTTCAAAATGTCCATCTCCCCACCTCATTACCTTCATGATTCCATGAGATTCTGTCATGAGTTTTGGTAAAATGAGCCGGATTTTTCGTTCCTGAGGGGGTTGCTCTGAAAGAGCATCTATATAGCTAATTTCATATTCCTCTACCCCTAAAAGTCCCGGGAGGCTTTCTTTAGGTCCTTGGCTTGCTTGAAATTTGGCAATTTCCATTTGCTGGCCTGCAAGCGCAGAATCCGGATGAGGAAGGGAGAGCACTACTTTCTTGGGCTCTTCAGAATCGTTCCAATTATTAATAAGGGATCTATCTCTTTCTTGTAGAGTTTGCCGATATAACAAAATTACGTCCGCCTTCTTGTACCATTTTCCATCCGTAACTAATACTCCGTCTGAATTAAAGTAATAGAGCTGGACGCCTTCAGAATCGGTTGGAGTGGTTTCTCTAATCTGAACAGGTTCTGATGGGATGCGCTGAGGATCCGATAGTTTGTTGTTTATCGGCTTCCATTGTGTTACTCGACCATGATGCTCTGGCGGATTCACAACATCCGCAGTAAAATCTCCAGTAACAATGTTGTATCGTTGCTCCAAGAGCTTTGCTTGTAGCGAGTGCGTTTCTGCTTCCCTTCCAACGGCAGCCTGCTGTCCCTCAGTAAGCTCTCTGGAGACAAATTTTAGGTTAGGCTTTCCGAAACGGACCTGAGCCCCTTCGGCATATTGTGGGTTATAATGAATGATTCCTCTGGATTCGAATGGCATTACTGGTAATGGTACCTTCGTCTTGATCTCACCTTGGGATGTAAGATAAGAAACCCAGTAAAACTTCTCCCCTTTTAACTGTTCTATGGGGATTTTCTCACCACTGGGAGTCCTCAGACTGGACACGCGCGTGTTGGGGAGTCGACCATGATGAACGAGTCCATCTCGGTCTCGATCTTGGAAAGGTTTCTCATATTCCACTTTCACCCATTGTTCGATCTCTTCCAGGGAGTATGTTTCGGTATCTCGTATCGCTCGAGTGCTTCCCGTTTGGCCATCATAAATCAATATGTCAGGGCGATAAAGGCTCTCCTTGGGCAAAGGCGGTGCCGGAAAAATAGTGCCTGCCTGCTCAGATGTCCGCAATTTCGTTGCTTTTCCAATTTGCGCTTTTGCCTCGCTCATCGCCTGCGCTGCCTGAGCCATCTGCTCTGTGATACGCCGCCAGATTTCACCGCGTTTAGGAATAGCGATAATAGATTTCAGGGTAGGAAGAATATCTCCTGCTTTTCCTTCAATTTGGTCTCCGCTCCACTGAAACGCATATGTTTCCTCTAGCCGACCGGCTGCTTGATCCTGTTCGATTCTTTGCATTAAGTTCTTAGCTTCTCTAATAATGGTATTAACATAAGCATCTGGATTTTCTGAAGGCACCTTGCGTAGTTTGCCCTCAATTTCAAATGAAGCGTTCCTTTCAGCCTGGAGACTCTCGATGGTTTGAAATAATTCATTAGCTGTATTCACAAGCTTCGCTGCATTCTGTTCATGCTGCTGAATCTCTACTTCGGCTCGTTCCGCTAATGTTAAAGGGCGTGGCCTCTTTTCGACTCCCCAGCTAGCCCCTGCTGCTGTCTCGCCAGAAGCGGCCATTGTGTCTCTCTCACCGGGAAGCTCGATTTCGGTAGTCTTTCCAATGAGCCTTTTCGTTTGCAGCCATTTTTTTTGTAATGACTCAAACAGCTGCTGCCCTACCTTTCCACCTCCTCGAAGCCCTCCTCTGATATAGAGACCTTTCCTTTCCTGGTAAACTATGCCGTCTTTCCAATTCACATTTCCGGTTTGCCAATCTAATACGGAGTAACTCCTAGGACTGAAACGTCTTAAAAACGAAATTTTGAGATTGTTCCCATTATGCGGGTCCAGAACCCATGCTACTTGTCCCTTCTCCTTTGTTGTTGGATGAACTGCATCTTGTCGTACTTCGTGGGGGGCCAAATTGCGGAACTCTTCGGGAATCGGGGACTTGAAGAGTTCAGCCTTTTGCATAATAATATTTCTCGGTATTTCCATAGAGGGAGAATTGTTATGAAAGTTTTCCTCGATTACTGCGTTAATCAAATGCTTCGGTCGGGCATTAAATCCCTGTAGTACATTCTCAGCAATGATAGTCCGAGCTCGAGTTCTCGTGGATACTTGCAAATCGCCTGAGGCTTCAGCAATTGGGCCACTGTTGACCTTGCCGACTCGCCCGATTCTTCCAGCAGTTTCACCCAGTACCAGGGTTCCTAAAAAAGTAGCATAGCCTTCTAATAGACTCAGCATCCCTTCACGGACTCGTCCTTCCCTAAAGTCCACTATCGCTTCGTCTAATTTATTTAACCCCGGCACCAAAATGCTCTCCAACGTTCGTCTCAGCTCGATACGATCCTTCTTTCTCTCAAATTCCTCCTGGGTTTCTACTTTATGACTACCAACTAACCGATTAATTTCTAATCGAACATTCTCCTGAGTCCATTTTTTCTTTGCCTTCCACAAATTCATCCTCGCTAATCCGAGTAGCTGTGCAGGCAAGGCTTTATTATAATTTTCCTCCTCATTTTTGAGTTCCATCCCGGCGTTAATTTGCTTCGCGCGCCAATTTCTGACTACGATGCTAGCATCGCTGTGATCAGCAGATACAGGCGGAAGAGCCATAGTAGCCGGTGTAGCTCGCATGGGATCATATTGGTATCCAGGATTGGGCCATTCATAATAATAGTTATCTGCTCGATCTAAAAACTCCTCCAAAAGCGTTTGATCCTTGTGCTTCTTCCGAATGCCCCGGACGCCATTTTCCGTATAAGGAACATTTTTGCGTTTTAATGTTCTAATTGCTTGCTCTGACCATCCTGACAAACGCGTTAAAATTCTAACTACAAATTCTTCTTTCGAGGGCTTGCTTGCGATTCCAAATCCGTATTCTGCATCGATTGCCTGAGCAAAGTTAGTTCGTACCTTGGTATGCCAGTCTTCTGACGTGACTACCTTGGCCTGAATATGCTCTTCTATACTGCTCGCCTTAGCAAACTTCTCCTCGAAAATATCCCTCCTTAAGTCTTCCTCTACGCCCATGGCATAGACGAGATGTAGCGCTGCGTAATCTCGTGGATCATAAGAGATCTCTTCGGAATCCAATTTCTTTCTGTCGAATTCACTGCATATTCGCTGAAAGGCTTCCATTAATCGCTTTTTATCTCCAAGATTCTCTGGACCGAGCCAGCCATACTTTTGATAATAAAGAATGATCGTGGAAGCCATTGAATGTTCTACACTGCCAACCGGATAGTCGCTATCCTGATGCAGCTCTCGAAGTGCAGCTCGCATGATGTTTTTGCGCTCTTCGAAAGAGGATTCTTGGAGAAGCTGTAGGCTAGTGATTGTTGGATCATTTGCCAAATCCTCCAACGTTTTACCTGCTGCATTGGTGAGCGCCGTACAAAATCCGAATTGTAAAAAAGCGCTATCTCTCTTGCCGTCCTTGGCATTTTGCCGCAGAATTTTCCCGTTGCTTAAAAGAATTCGTATGACCTCAGACTTTCGTGCCTCAAAGAGTATCTGCAGTTCTTCTAATAACTGAAGTCGCAATTTTGAGCGTATTTGCTCAAGAGTCAAACCAGCTAAAATAGCTGTTTCATTCCGATGTTTATGGCGGTGGAAAGCACAATATACGGTACCAACAATGTCCATCATCCGACCTTGTTGAATAGAAAATCCTCCATCAGGCTGACGCCAATTATCGGCAAACCATGCAATAATGTTCTTACGATCAAGTCCAGACTTTAGATAGTATTCAAGAGCATAAAATAAATCCCATCCATTCGAAATATTCAGGATTTTTTCCATATCGAAACCTTCTAAGTAGGAGGCTAGGTCCAGAAAATATTTCCGAATAGACGTGTCGACGATCCCAGCTGTATCTAGAAAATTCTTTATAAATTCGCTGTGGTGCGGTAACGTCTGATTCGATGGAAGCGGTTCCAAGGTAGAACTTATAGCATCTCTTTTTCTACGAGAAATAGAATGATCTTGAAGAAAAACAGCAAGGTTCTCGTCTGTGGGAATTCTACTGTTTTGCAAAATTAAACCTACCAGCTGAGTATGTAGTCGACTGCTTATGTCCTTTTCAGCGTCGTAGATACCGTCTGAGAGCGGAGTATCATTTTCTGATTTACCTAATGTGTGTTCCTGTCGATCGATCGTCAAAATATCTGATGCTTTAAGGGATAATTTATTTAAAGTGTTATTCATAGTATCCTATGTTACCGTATGAAGAGTCGCCATTAGAAACGATCTGGGTGCGACCCTTCTAACATGAAGGGGGTAAATTTACATTACGATGGCACCGCGCGCAAATATTTTGTTTGAATGCGGGGACGGAAACTCTATGAATGACTAGAAAGATTAAAAGAGCCATTTGGATGAGATGTGCTCTGGCAAATGAATGTTGATACTGGAAATTCGTATTGGAGCAGGTGCTATCAGCATTTATCGTTATAAAGGATGAAGCCTTTTTAAATCTGTTGCATGTAGCTTTATGATGAACAATATAAGAAATATTTCCCGGCACATTTTGATCTGATACCATCTCTTTAAGATAATTGCGCATTTAAATTTTTACAGAACAAAGCAGCCTGGTCTTGAAGCCAAGGGTGGACTTCCCCCAAGAAAGTGGAGAGCGGGGAGCAGTGATATAAAACCACTGCAAAATGCCAAGACCATCACAAAACTACGATCAAGAATTCAAAGAACAAGCCGTTGACCTTTTGCTGACCAGCGGTCGGCCACTACGGCAAGTAGCCAACGAATTAGGGACTACCGCCGCTACCTTACGGAGTTGGCGAAATCAGCGATTGATCCAGGGGAATCAAACAAAGGGTACCCAATCTCAGGCTTCCCACAAAGGTGCGTTAATTGATTCAGCCGGGGAAATTCGCCGCCTACAGCGAGAGGTGGAATATTTGCGCCGGCAACGCGATATTTTAAAAAAAGCCATGAGCATACTCTCCGAGGAACCCGCGAGCGGTATGCGATGATTGATTCTATGCGGGCTAACTATTCTATTACTGAACTTTGCCAAGCCTTGGAGGTATCGACTTCCGGATATCCCTACAGTTGTCGTTTAGAATGAAAAAATTTAGCAACAGCTTGGTGAGCTCTGCGCCAAAGGGACCAAGCGATGATAAAAGCAGGTTGGAGAGATCGGAAGATTAAACGTGTAACAAGGCGTCGAATTTCCTGGATAGACCAGCAAACCAGAGACTTGTTGAGGGAGGAAGCTTCGTTCTGCTTTTTTTGTGTAAGGTGGAGTTATTCACCCGATAACGGATGATTGCCAGTAGAGAAAAAGCAAGCATCACCAGGGAAACATGGCGATGCCAGCCATGCCAGGAACGGGTTTCGTTGTGATCAAGACCAAACTCATTTTGGCTCTATAAAAGAATTCGTGGGTAAAAAATAGAGTTAGCAGGGGGGCTGGTGCCGCCCCCAGACCCCCGCACCGCTCGCCGCGGCAGGCGTTCAGGGGGAACAGGGGGGGAGCAGTGCTGAAAGGTAGCAAGAGGATCGGATCGGTTCCTTGGGTATTAGGGCGGAGCGTAAAAAAGAGGTGGCGGCACCCAAATGGGTACCTATAAACCAGCCTCTGTGGTAAATATAACGCTTAAAAATGTAATGAGGCGGGTACATCCGATCAAGGGATTTGTCTATGATGCGGTGGGATGGGACGATAAAGAAAAGGGAGTTATCTTAGCAGAAGTACGTGCCAGAGAAGGCAGCCAGGGAAGATGCTCAGGATGCAAACGTAAAGGATCTGGATATGATAGACTTGCAGAGCGGCGCTGGCGCTTTGTGCCACTTTGGGGTTTCGTGGTCTGGCTAGTCTACACACCGCGGCGAATTGACTGCCGACACTGTGGGAGTCCCACAGTAGAAGAACTTCCTTGGGCTAGCGGAAAAATACAGCACAGCGAAGCCTTCCGTCTCTTTCTGGCACAATGGGCACGCATGCTCTCCTGGGCCGAGGTAGCCAGAGTCTTCCGAGTGGGCTGGGCCGATGTATACGCTTCGGTAAAATGGGTGGTGGATTATGGCATTCAACATCGGGATTTAAGCGGCGTAAAGGCGCTTGGAGTTGATGAAATCCATGTCGGAAAAAAAGATAAGTTTTGGACACTGGTCTACCAGATCGATGATCACTGCAAACGACTTTTGTGGGTCGGGCGCGATCGTACTGAAAAAACTTTTGAGCTATTCTTCGAGGTTTTTGGCAAAGAGTTTTGTTCGGCCATCGGCTTTATTTGCTCCGACATGTGGAAACCGTATCTGAAGGTAGCAGCCCATTATTTGCCACAAGCCCTACATATCCTTGACCGCTTCCACATCGTTAAAAAACTCAACGAAGCTATCGATGAAATCCGCAGAGAGGAAACCCGCGCCCGTGCCCAGGCAGGTCTGGATCCCTTGCTTAAAAAGATGCGCTGGGCTTTCCTAAAAAAAAGATGCAATTGGACTAAGAGCCAACGTGCTGGCATGCGGGCAATTCGAGGCTCTGCTTTACGCACCCTGCGCGCCTTTCTCTTAGTGGAAACTTTCCAACACTTTTGGACCTATCGCTCTCCTACCTGGGCTGCTAAATTCCTGGATGCTTGGTGCACTAAAATTACTCGAAGTCACCTGGAGCCTCTTAAAAAAGTTGCCCGTACTCTCACCTCTCACCGCTCTCTTCTTTTAAATTACTTTCAGGCTAAAGGCCAATATTCCAGCGGTGTCGTTGAAGGGCTTAACGCCAAGGTGAAATTAACTCTAAAACGGAGTTATGGGTTTCGTACCGCTGATGCTCGTGAAGTTGCTCTTTACCATACCCTTGCTAATTTGCCTGAACCAATTTTTACCCACAGTTTTTTTTAGGCAGCCCTCATTTTTAGCTGTTTCAAAACTTTCCTCGATCCTCCATCGTGCTCCTGCCACATTGACTAATGTTTGGAGAGAAGTTGTCTTTGGACACCAGGTAGTGTAATAGGAACATTTTCCATCCTCGATGTTGCGCCGGATGAGAAGGCCGCTAGTCCAAATTCCAGTGTAGTTTTTGTTATATTGGGAGGCATCCACATTGTTCCATTTGAAGTAAGCCCAATCATAGAGCCTGGCACCCTTGGTTCCTTCGCCAGCTGATAAGCGTTTCCAGCGGCAGGCAGGTAATTTACTGGCTAGCTCCTCAGCTGTTGTAACTCGAACACTTTCCTTTTTATTATCCCACAAGTAGTATTGCCGCCTCGATGTAGTACCTAATACATAGCCCTTACATGTTTTACGTAATGTTTCGGTCACTTCAGAAATTCCATAGACGCTATCTGCTGCAACCCAGGAAAAGGGAATTTTAGCTTCTATGGTTTCCTCTATCATTTTCCGAGCTATGGTAGGCTTTGTCGAAAATTTTTGCTCAACTGGGATATGCGCCGCTGCTCTGCGTGTTTGGTCTTCTATCCATTCTTTGGGTAAATAGAGTTTCCTATCAATAAAGGCGTACCCTTTACTGGAAACATAGGCTGCAAAAACTCCAATCTGACAATTAGTGATTTTTCCTACTGTGCCGGTGTATTGGGGAGCCACTCCACAAGTAGCTTTTCCTTTTTTGAGAAATCCGGTTTCGTCAATCACTAGTGTAGGTCGTCAAGCAGATTGCATATTATAAGCAGAAGTGGTAAAAGCTGCTAATGAGAGTAGCAGCAAGAATTAAACTTACGGAAAAAGAACGCAAGAAATTAGAAGAACTAAGAAGAGGAAGAAAGAATGCGGTGCGTGTACAGGAGAGGGCGGCCATAATATTGCTGGCAGCCGATGGATATGAAAACCAGGAGATAGCTGAAAAGTTAAAGCAAGACCCTGGGAAAGTTGGCCGCTGGCGGAAACGATATGCACAGCAAGGATTGGCAGGCATACTCAAGGACAAGACACGTCCGGGTCGCATTCCTCCTATTTCCCCCTCCATAAGGGCGCGTATTATTAAGCTTACAGTGAGCAAAAAGCCTGCTGGAGCCACACATTGGAGCCGGGAATCCATGGCGCGGGAAGTTAAAGTAAGTCCTTCAAGTATAGGACGCATTTGGGCAGCTAATGGATTGAAGCCACATCGGGTCAAAACTTTCAAGCTCTCCAAGGACAAACACTTCCAAGACAAACTCAATGATATCATAGGCCTTTATCTTTCCCCACCCGAGCATGCCATCGTATTCTCATGCGATGAAAAGAGTCAAATCCAAGCCTTAGATCGCACACAGCCAGGCCTTCCACTCAAGAAAGGGCGCTGCCAAACTTTGACCCACGATTATAAACGTAATGGGACAACAACCCTCTTTGCTGCGATGAACATAGCTGATGGACGCATAATCGGTACCTGTATGAATAAGCATCGACACCAGGAATGGCTGAAATTCCTACGACTAATTTCCAAAAGTACTCCTTCAGATCAAAAAATTCATATCATCTGCGACAACTATGCTACCCATAAGCATGAAAAGGTCCAGGCATGGCAGAGGCGCAACCCACGCTTCCATTTCCATTTTACCCCAACTAGCGCTTCTTGGCTTAATATGGTGGAACGCTTCTTCCGCGACCTCACCGTCAAAAGTCTTCGCCGGGGAGTCTTTCGCAGTCTCCATGAACTTACTACCGCTATTGAACAACACATTAGTATTCATAATGCAAATCCTAAACCCTTTATTTGGACTGCTACAGCTTCTGACATTCTCGAAAAGGTCAAACGCGGTCACAGAAAACTAAATAAAATGCAATCTGCTTGACGGTCTACACTAGTATTCCTTCTTCCTCCCCAAAATGTTCTATTACATATTCCCTCACTGTCTCTTTGAGTCGGTCGGCTTCCCATCTCCTTCGGCCTAATATCGCTTGTTGCCGCCAGGGGCCTTTATCCCCAGCTGCCTCTGCTCTCATCCATCCGGTTTTCCGTGGTTCGTTTCCTAGAAGCCCTTCCAAAAATAATTCCGCATTTCTTGCCACTCTCTTCTGCATAAATAGAGTCTGTCCGGAAAACAGCTAAAACAAAAATAGTCGGGGAAAAAATTTATGGGAAATGATAGTGGATGGCAACCATTGCGGAAATAATAGAGGGATTTGGTTAAATTACATTAGAGAGCGCTATATTTTGGCAAGGTGGTTCGTATCGTAGCTTCGAAAGGAGGAGAGGATAAAAGAATCTGCTAGGCTGCGAGAAGTTTTTCGCTTTCTTCTGCCCAAGGGCAGCGAGCAACAACCCAAAGATTGTGAGCCAGTACGGCCCAGGTAACTTGGAGTTGTCGGTTGTGGAATCCTTTGGCACGTGGGGTTCCGTTAAGGAAAAAGTTTTTTAGAATAGCAACGCGCCCTTCGGTTTGTGCGCGCCGTTTTTGTGCGGTGACAAAGACTTCATCATTCCGGAGTCTTTTTCGCATTTGTTTTATATCCCGAGGACATAGTCCGTTAAAGGTTTCGTTTTCTTGAAGTTTCTGGCGCGAGCGGGCGCTGTCAAAGCCCCGGTCTGCCACTACTGCACAGAGCCGCCCCTGGCTTGCTGTTTTGAGTCTTTGATAATTTTGCTGCAGCCATTGAGCATCTCCTGATGAATTCTCTTTTTGAAGTTGGTGATGGAGTGAGGTGCAACCCTTTTTTGGACCACTTTGTTGCTTAAAGCAGTTAAATTTTGTGGTGATGAAAATTGCTTTCTCACACCGTCAGTGGCTCTTGCTTGGCGCAAGTTCTGCGAGCTTGTTGGGCTCGCAGAAGCGCCACTGTTCGCCTCAGCCGTAGGCTTCGCCCCGGCATGAAAAAGCAATGGGTGATTTTCATGTATTTATGCAGCAAGGGTAAGACAATTTCGCTCAAAAAGATCCGGAGTCATGTAATTGAGGGAAGAGTGCTTACGATGAGTATTGTAATAGCCATGAATATACTCAAAGAGTTCAGTATGAGCATCTTGAAGGTTTTCAAAAGAGCCCCCTTGAAGCATTTCTCGTTTAAGGGTGCCAAAGAAAGACTCAGTCCAGGCATTATCATAGGGATTAGAGCGTGCTGACATGCTTTGTGAGAAGCCAGCCTGCTGAAGAGCAGCTCGGAAAGCCTTAGAACCATATTGACTACCCCGATCACTGTGGAAAATGGCAGATTTTATGGATTTTGTGGAACCTAGCGCCTGCGCGAATGCTTCAAGAACTAACTCCGAGCGCATGTGATCAGCCAGTTTCCATCCCAAAATTTTACGGGTACAAAGATCCATCACTACAGCCAAGTAAAACCATCCTACAGCACTCGGAATATAGGTAATATCAGCAGTCCAGACTTGGTTAGGTAAGGAAGGTAAGGGGCGATTAGCCAAAAGATTAGGGGCAGGGTTCAATGCCTTTCCATCGCTGGTTTTAGGAATGAAATTTTTAGGCTGTATAGCTCGCAATCCTCTCTTTTTCATCAGTCTACGAATATGCCTCGGTGAACAAATGACTCCTTCTTCCGCCATTTGTCTGCGAATCCTGCGATGACCATAACGTCCACAATGGCGCTTAAATATGATCTCGATCTGCTCCCCCATTTTCTTCTCAGAAAGCTGCATGGGGCTAGCTTCGGCTGCATGATAAAAACTACTCCGTGGGACACTCAGGGTATTGCAGATTTTACGAAGACTGACCCCTGTTTTTTCTTGGATTTCTAAAATCATCTTGCGGCACTGTGCAGGGGACTGTTGCCCAGAATAACGGCTGCCTTTTTTAAAATGTCATTCTCGAGTCTGAGCCGGGCGTTCTCGCGCCGAAGCCCCTGGAGCTCGTTTGTTACGGTCTGCTCGCTTACGCCTACAACTCCTTGGATTCCAATCTCTATATGCTTATTGGCTTGTGTTACCCAGCGGTAGAGTACTCCTGTTCCTATAGCCAATTCCTCGGCTACTTCCGGGATAGGCTTCCCTGTTTTTACTAGCTCCACGGCCGTTACTTTGAACTCTTTGCTATATTTCTGTCTTTTCTCCATTTTGGACCTTTCTCTCTTATTCTCTTATTTGACTGGTCCAAGATTTTGACACACCTCAATATAGCCATTAGTCAAAAAAACTGTTTTAAATTTGCTGCAGATCACAAAAAAGGGAAAAGAAGACCTCAAACGAGTGAGTTTGAAATGCATGCGAAAATTATCCGGCTGGGATCATGATTTCTTAGATCAAGTTATTATGGCTCGTTTTTAATGAGGCAGCCCTGCCCTCTGTCATAGCTTGAAAACATCAATCTTCAGTAATAGGTAACAGATACGCTGTACATGTAGCATAAAATACTGAAATTGCACAGTTCTTTGCAAAGGCATCAAGACCTAAGCTAACGCTGATATGGAAAATACCTTAAAGAGCTCAAAAAACAACAGCCTTACCACTAGGATAAGCAATCATACAGCGTCCCAAATTCAGGTATCATCCCATTTGCAAAGCCTAAACATAAGCCATGGTATAGTACATCGATCAGAACATGCTCTTATACAGCCTTCCACAAATTATTGGTCACAAGGGAGTGTGACCGATACGAAAAAGCAACCACGTGCTACTTTCCTAAATAAAGAGGTGAAGGAACGCCTCAAAGAGTGGGAAGAATTTGTTGGCCCCGATTTGAGGTGTGAAGAGGATGCCTCTACAAGATATCTGGAAACCAATTTCCGAAAACTTCTTCAAAAGGTCGAATCTCTATTCTGTCCTGGAAAGAAAGTGGCAGTCGCCAGACAGGAAATCACACAGATGTTTCAAAAAGAATTCCTAGAATACAAAAAGAAAATTCTTACTGACACCAGACAGGATGCAAGTCTGATGAGTGACAGCGAAGCTAGGCGGATAATTGGATGTGTAGAAGAAAAATACTCAAAATTCTCTCAGGAAATCGAAGAACGGATTTCTGTACATAAGGGTACAGACTGGATTAATGCTAAAGTAGCTAAATCTCTCTTCCTTGACATAAAATCTAAATTTCAAAATCATCTTGAGGAAGCTAAGAACGACATTCGTACCTGCTATGAAAATGAGCGGATTCGATTGAAAAATGAATATAGCGAACCGGATAATACAGGGTCCCCTGAACTTCGTCTTCCTATTGCTCCAAACCTAGTTGATAATGATCTTCCTTGGTATGCAAAATGGCTACTGCTTCTTGGAAAGGTTCTAGAGGCTAAAAGTGCAGTAGTTTCAAGTTTTAATCCGGAATCAACTCAAGAGATTGCTGCAAGAGGTCCACTGAATGTGGAATTTCATCGGCAGCATAAATCCGATATGATCAGAAGGTTTGGAGTCGAAGATCCTGAAAGATTTCTAAAGAAGTACAATATTGTTGATATAACTGACTTTATACAAGGTCTTAAGGAATATGATAATAAAACTTCCAAAGAACAGGAAAAATTCCGAAAAAATCATCATTTAGATAAATACCTAAATGATTTTGAAGAGGATGCGAACATCTTTGCTAATTATTATAATGTCATTAGCAATGAGCATGAAGAATGGTACAATCGGCCCAAAAATGAGAACTCTCATGTTCCCCTGGCATCCTCTGATCCCAGCGAAGCTGAAAAACGCTATCAGGCAGCACTAGAGGATGAAAAACTCGCCGCTGCTCAATATATTGAAGCATTAGAAACAGCAAAAGAAGCAAACGGAGAAGCCAGGGTTGGAAGGCTCCGCGCAGACAACATCCCTGTTGGCGATTTTCAGAAGGAAGCTGTAGAAAAAGAAGCAACACGCTTGGAGAGGCTAGCAGCTCAAGAGCAGGCTGACCTGTCGTTTTTCAATAAAAAGGCAGTGCAAGCTGCTCAGGATGCAGCAACTGCAGAAAAGGAATATCTAAAACATTTTCCTCCAAAGATGCAGTTTTTTAACCCAAACGGTGGGACGTCCTCGGCGGAACAGCCGCAAACAAATACAGCCCAAGATCCGGAAGCGCATCGTTCCAGAGATCTTCCAGCGGGAGAATCCGCAGCAGAATTAATGGGAACCGTAATAGGATGGGTCAAGGGGACAGCAGAAGGGGCAATGGCAGGAATATCTGACGCCTACGAAGCAGTCCAAGGGATCTTTAAGGCAACTGAACCTATAGCCTCTCCCAATCCTGAACAGAATTCAGATGGGGTAACCATAGAAGTAGAAGGAGGTTGGGAAGACAGATTCTCCGGATGGCAAGAAATTGCCTCTCCTTCAAAACCGCCAGTTATGCAACCTGATGCATCATCTCCAAGGGTAGAGCAGTCGAAAGAAATTCAGCAGCCATTTGCTCTGGGAGGCGCCGCTGCAGCACCTTTAAGAAACGTGCTAGAAAATCAAGAAGCGGTTGGCTTCTACGCCGACGCTCGAAGCCGTGTCAAAAGAGCTATAAATTGGATGCAACCTAGTAGTTTTATCCAACTAGCTGCTCAGGGAGGCTTGGCAGATTTTCGGGAAGATCTGATTCGGGGAGACAGCCAATATGACACCACATTTTTTCACAACCTAGTCGATCCTAATTTTGCATCCGGTGAGGCAACAAAGAAAGCTTTGGATGCCAGTATAAAAAAACTCCGAGAACAGTTTACTAAGGATCTGATTTCACAAATCAAAACCGATGGAAATCAACCTCTATTTTCCAGAATGCCAGCTTCCTTTCTCGATTGGCTTATCATGGATGAAAACAGACTTCAGGCCATTAAAGCCGAGCATATTAAAAATATTCTGCCAGAGACCTTTTCTACTCTATCAAGGTCTTCACTCGAAAGCCTGCTCGAGTCTAAAGCTCTTGCTCGGACAATAACAATATCGCAAGCCAATGCCATAGATAGTAATATGTTTGATGACGCTAATTTTCTGAGACATTTCTTATCCCATGTGGAGAGCAAAGTATTTGCAGATCTTTTTATTAACAAAATACATTATTTTAAACTGGCGTTCAATGAACTTAAATTAACAAATCGGTCAGATATGGAAGTATTATTTGACAAAATATTAACTCTAACACATAACGATATTGCAAAAACCAGAGACAATATCGCTAATATTCCTATATCTATATTAGAATATCCAACTATAGCCAAGCACATTTTGTCTAATATGTCGAACGACCAGATAGGGCTGCTCCTCGATACGCACATCAAGGCTATTCCGCCGTCAGTATTTTCTGACTTGCCAGATCTTATTACAAAACTTACATCTCCGCAAAAAACTCATCTCACCGTACCTCATTTACAATACGTGTCGGAAGCAAGTATTCTAAATCTGATCAATGAAGATCAACAATTTCTCAAGAATGTTTCTCCAGAAGTTGCCGCAGCAGTATGCGCACGTTTATCTGAAACCGAGTTTCAAACAAATTCTAATGTCAAATCATATGTTGCATCGTTATACAACCGGTCTTCCCACTTTTTTGATTGGATGAAAGCACTGCCAGATACACATATTCTGCACATTGGGTCAGTATCAGACAAATATGCTAACGAGTATCTTTTAAATCACGGAAAAGCGTATGAGAAGTTGAAGCTTTTGATAGATAAGCATCCAAGTAGAGTCCCAACATTTTTTAGATCCATGCCTCAATCTCTATTTCTAAGTCTGGTAGCTAAAATACAGATTAATAGAAATATAATATTTAATTCTAAAATTATTAAAAAACTTGATATAAACTTTTTTAATAGCATTGCTAATCGTCCATTTACACCACATGATATTATAAATCTTACACATTTTATTAATATTATATTTTCTAATGAAAATATAAAAAGTCTAAGTAGCGATGTAATTAGTAGATTGAGTGGCGATGAATTCATGCCGATATGGAGAGCGATAGCACACTTCACGATGTTCCATATGGAGGTAAGTCAGATACAGGCAATTCCAGAAAATATAGTCGTTAAACTCGCAGAAATAGGATTTCTGAGTAATAATAGCCAAACGGTCCGCCAGTTTATTCAATCACTGTCTTCAGATCAACGTGCAGCTATAATGAGGTCAGAATCTGCTGAAAATAGACTGATAAATAATATAGATATTATCAGAGCTTCAACAAGAACGTCAAATGCAGAACCCTCTCGAAGAGCCACCATATTTGTAGCGGAGAATATAAGAAAAATGACATCAAGGTCAACAACTACACACACCTCAGAAGATAATATGTCAGGATTTTCTCTGGCCGATATCATTAAATCATTAATTAAAAGTCCAGATAAATCAGAATTTTATCTTATAACTGGGACTACAGAGCAAAATACTAAAGTTTACAAACTGGATGAGCAAGTACATATCAAAATGCGCTCATTTGCCAGCGAAGTATCAAACAATATTAATAATTATGTCAAAGCTGAAAATTATTGGAATAAGCTCGACATGTCAGCTTGGGTACAAATTACGGAGGATCAATTTCCAAAAGGCGATTATGGTCGGATTTCGATATCTGGCCATGGTTCTTCTAGTAGCGTAGGTGGACATTCTTATGAATCCCTCGCCAATGAGTACAAACGCCTTACCAAAGGTATAACAAGAGTGAACAAACTATTAATTTCGGCGTGTGCTACTACGGATAGATTAGGAACAGTGCTATATACTACACTAAACGACGGGATAGCTCACGGTCAAAAATGTCCACAATCGCCCGAGATAATAAAGGGGAGTAAGGTAATTATTTCTCAAAATGTTAATCCTGGTAATATAGCCTTTAACTTAGTAATGTACCTGCAGACAGGACAGAATGTTTTGGATAACGATCGTTCTCCCTTGATAAAATGGTATGAAAACGGTGTATACCGGCAAAGTAAAGGTCATGATAATCTATGGACAGTGACTAGGTTAGATGGAGGCGAGCTCAAAATGGGTAGTTACTATTCAGATGGTCGTATAAGAAGGGAAGGGGGAAGAAACTATAAAGAGTCTGATGAGATTAAATCGTCCCTTGTTGTAGATACTGCTGCGGCGCTCCTGTTGCAAGATGCGAAGAAAGATCAGGTTCTGGCCCAATTAGGTCAATCCGGACTTGAGGCACACGAGGCGGCTCAGGTAAGGCAAGGAATTTATGAGGCAGAACAGAATATGAAGCGTTTGTCCACCTCAACTGAAGAAGTATCTACAGCCGCAAAAAGAAAATCCTCATCCTCATTATCTAAAAAACCTGATAAATCAGATTTAATTCTTATCGTTGACCAATTAAAATCTGGCAGTCCAGAAGCCTTATTAATCAATATAGATACCAAACAGACTGAAACTGTCATCTTGGATGGCGAGGTTCAATCAAAAATCAATGATGTTGCTACAGAAATTGCTCGACAAAAACAAGTTCTTCAACTGGCTGGCCAGGGCCTTGACGTAGCTTCTGATGGCTCGTTTGTTGCAAAGGGGACTTCAAAAATATCGGCACGATTCAATAAGTTTACATCCATGGGAATGGGTACGGCATTTGTACTATTACAGTGGCAAGCATTTTTATCGGACCCCAAGAATATTAGTAAATTACCCATTGAGTTGCAGATCAGCACTTATTATAACTTGCTGGACGGTGCGACGGGGGTGACGCAAGATGCCGTTTCAATTGCTAAGAACCTTCTCGTAAAATTTGGCCCTCAGAGCGCAACTCAAATCACAGGTATTCTTAAAAGTGCCGGGCGGGTTTTGGGAAAAGCTAATGTTGCCCTCTCCATCGGTTCCCTACCATTTGATGTAGCGAAACTTGTTACAGCCAAAGATGAAAAAACGAAAGTAGAAGCGATCAGCGCAATTGTCAGCACCCTGGCAACTCTGGGAGCGGGAGCCATAGGAGGCGGAGGATTGGCGCTTCCGGTAGCCTTGTTGTCCATAGCCATCGATCAGATCGTTGCTTTAAAATACGAAGCTAGGGAGTTCACGGAAAAAACCATCGACGAACTTATGGAGCTGGAAGCTCTTCTTAAAAGGGGTGGGTACGAAGTCAAAGATGGCATGATGATCTTCGCGGGGCCGGCAAAGAAAATAGATTTTTCTGAGAAGACAATCACTTTTCATCCCGGAGAAATAAAATTTAGTCCAACCGCCATCGATCACGCACAAGGAGCACGGGGCGTTAATATCTCAGCTGATGGAATCGCTACGATGCCATTTGAATACGCTGCTACACAGAGTATTTGGGTAGACCAACTTGCTAATGTTCGGGTCTTGCCTTACGCAAGTGGAGGCCCATTTGCATGGGGTATTCCAATCAACCAGATCGGAGGCGGTCAGGAGCTAAGTCCGGGGCAACTTAAATTTATAAACAGGATGATCTCTCAGGGTATTCTTACAAGAGATGTATTTTCCAACAATTCGAATAAGGCGATAAGAGTTGGATTTTCCCCGCCAATGAAATTCGCGACCTCCAACAACGATCCGCTTGAAAGCATGTTGGACGCCCAATTTGCTACGTATCCTCTTCCGAAGAGTCAAGACGTCCTTCAGACTTTTGCGTTTAACGCGCATAAAAATGGTGGTGGTGCTCTCATCACAAATACGGGAAAAAATAAGAACCTGATTCTGAGGGATGATAGTAATGCCATTCTTCCATCCTCATTTATTGTAAGTTATCCTGAAGTAGGCTTCATGAGCAGCGATAGCCTGACGCTCCAAGCTCGGGGAGATAATATAAAACTCATTGCTAAAAATACCGATGGAACAACATCAGAAATAGATGTCTCTGCTATCAAGCACTCCTCCGTTAAGATTGTCGGAAACGGGGTAACCTGGGAGTGGGACCCCGGCAAACAGAAGCTCGTTCTGACTGAGGCTGTTTCCTTAGGTAAATATACCAAAGAGGAATTGAAAGATCGATTAATAAGCCTGAGTGGAGAAAGACGGATAGCTCCAAAGGCCCCCATCACGTTTTCAAACACTCCAGCTCCTACACCTCCTGCTATTCCAGAACCTCAGACTGAAACCAAATTCGAGCAGTTTGGTATAAGAGGAGTGCGTCGCACCACTACTGTTACCACCCTTGAAACGCAAACCATAGAAATTGAAGAGGCGGTCCCGGGTGATCCCAACAAAGCCATTAAAAAAAGTACCGCATCTACCCCCAAGACACATCCTATGGTCAGAGAGTTTGAGGCTCGTAACGCTCAGTACGCTGCTGATTACAAGCAATGGAATGAAAATACCATTTACACATATTTTGATGAAAATAGTCAACAAGTCGTAGGGTTGGATAAACTGCAACCGGGAACCAAATTAGTTCCAGGCACAGACTTCTTTTTTAATTCGAAGACGGGCACAGTTCAACAAATACTGAATACCAATCATGAGATAGCGAAGTTTTATTTACTTATTCCTCATCAGGAGGGGACTATCTCCGACTTTACTACGGAGGGAGATCACTTCTCATTCAAGCACCAGATTCCTAATGGAGAAAAAGGAAAGACAGCTGCATTTTCTTACACATGGAAGAATCCTAAGCTTTCCCTAACAAAGGTTGGCGGCCTGACCAGTGCTCAACTGAACCAACTGATGCCTCCTACCTTAGAAGAGGCGCAGCAAAAATTGGGCGACTATGCCCGTCAAAACATTGGAATATTGAGTGGTGGTGCGGAACATACAGTAAGTGTCTTGTTCCGTGGACATCACATTAGTGGAACTATCAAAATTCATCATGGAAATAGGGGAATAGAAACTAAAGTTCGTGCGGTAACGGACTTTTCGGAACGTTTAAAGGGTCTCTTCCCTCACAGCACACCCAAAGAGGCATCCGTGCAGACTCCCACTTGGATGAAGTTCGAAGGAAGCAATGAGCGGGGGGAACCTCAAACCCACTTCATCAATTCAAAAACCGGTAAGGTCATTTCCTCCGGTGAGGGCAATCTGAAAGCTACTGACGAGTTTGTAGCCGAGGTTAAGCCTTCGAAAGGAGGATCCGGAGGCTTCCTATTCCACTCACCTCAGGAAAAAACCATGCTCTTTGTTCGAGCTGCAGCAGATGGCACTCTGACATTCAACCCCCGCATGGGCAAGATCGTAAAGGTTTCGCCTACACAAGACTCTCATTCGGTGTACCTAATACCCGAAGACGGAAGAGAAATCCGCCAATGGGATCCTTTTGACAGCAGGATGATTGAAACAATACCTGTTAAACCTGTCCAGAGCCCCACTTCTTCAATAGATGAATACGACCTTCCTCTTAATGCGGCCGTCCTCAATTACAACTTGGATTTTTCTCCTTCGGGGGCTTCTTGGAAATCGGCAAAGAAATACGGTGACCAAGTCACCATGATTCAAAAGGTTCCCTATGGGCGAGCATCCCTTGATCTCATCTACAAAACTTATAAATCTGAAGGTGGTAAAAATGAGGCGCTATTGGATGAAATCAGTGGCTTAACCGAAGAGCAATTGAACCGGTTGAGTAGCAAATGCAGAGCGGAACATCGTCAAGCTTCCTCATCCATGAATTGCGTTGCAAAGTTCCTTGCCGAACTTACTGGAGTGAATCCGGCTCAAATAAAGACAGCAAAATGGCTAAAAATTACAGATCCTTACGGCCAACAGCAGCTGTTGAATACTCATAGTGGTTATGCCATAAGGCCGCTCAAAGGAGATGCTCTGGACATAGAAGGAGGAGGGCGAGTGCACCCGCGGGGAGATTACCAGTGGGTAGAGAGCGGGCAAGATGCAACTGGCACACGTTCTTGGCACTACGCATGGTCTCCGACAACGAAACTGCTAAAACTAGTCCGCCGAGATGAATACGATGAACATCACTATCCTCGTACGCGTATTCAACGTACGCGCAATCGTAAACCCGATCATTTCACTCACCTTCTGCGGAGTACTTCTTTTATACCGGTGCAGGAGACGGACGGAAGCTATCGATATGTCACTGAAGATGGAAAAGGAATCTATCTGGTGGATCCTAAAGACGGGCATCTCAAACTGCAGAGCAAACAGGAACTTGTGAACCAAGAGGACGAAGATTCATTGCCTCACTTCCATCCGGCAATGGAAGGTGGACTCAGTCCCACGGAAGCTCGCAACTCTTCGGCAACTACCGTTAACCCCATATTGCCAACTCATGGGATGAGACATCACCACAATCGCCACCAAAGTCATCGGGCACTAAATAATTGATCCGTCCGCAAAGAAGGAAATTAGATTACAACTGCTTCAATATCCAGAAACTCTCGGAACAATATGGACTCTTCCAACTCTCAGTTAAAGCTCCATGGAAAGAACCAAACCACAATGCTAACCCTCCCCGATGATATGGAATTCGGAAAGCCGTGCGCAGGAAAACCGCACGCACGGTTTGATGAGGGGGCGGAAGATAAACGGTCATTGGCTTGACCTCTCAATTCGTTGTCTCCTGTCTACTCTATACTTAACTAACTACAAGTAGGAAGTACTACAAGTTTCTAAAAGAAACCGGCTGTGCCGGTTAAAAAGGCAGAGGAAATTTTGAGGTAAAGCCGGTCACTCGGGAGCGTATTTCCGCAAGTGCGTGGTCGTCTGAATGGGCCTTGAGGGCCGCGTTGAGAATATCGGCGATTTCCATCATATCCTCTTCTTTCATACCACGTGTGGTCATAGCGGGAGTACCGAGGCGAATTCCGCCTGTTTTGGTTATGGGTTGCGTATCGAAAGGAATCGCATTTTTATTGACTGTGACAGCGGCTTTATCGAGGGCGATTTGGGCTTCAACACCGTGAATGCCTTTGGGACGCAGATCGACAAGAACAATGTGATTATCAGTTCCTCCGGAAACAATGCGATAACCAAGGAATGACAGCCGGGCAGCGAGGGCTTTGCTGTTAGAAACCACCTGCTGAGCATACGTTTTAAAGGAAGGCTGGAGAGCTTCATAGAGGCAGACTGCCTTCGCGGCTATGACATGCATCAGAGGGCCGCCTTGGATGCCGGGGAAGACCATGGAGTCGATTTTTTTTGCGTATTGTTCACGACAGAAGACAAGACCGCCACGAGGTCCACGAAGGCTCTTATGAGTTGTGGTGGTCACAAAGTCGGCATGTGGAATTGGACTTGGGTGCACTCCGCCCGCGACGAGACCGGCGATGTGAGCCATGTCTACAAAGAGGAGCGCGTTGACAGAGTCTGCAATCTGTCTGAGACGAGCAAAGTCGATGATCCGAGAGTAAGCGGATGCTCCCGCGGTAATTAGCTTGGGACGGATTTCCTCCGCTTGCCGGGCTAATGCATCATAGTCGATCAGTTCTGTCTGTTGATCGACGCCGTAGTGGCTGACTTCATAGAACCTGCCAGAAAAATTCGCTTTGTGACCGTGGGTCAAATGCCCTCCATGTGAGAGGTCCATTGTCAGAATGCGATCCCCTGGTTGAAGAACGCTGAAGTAAACAGCCATATTTGCTTGGCTGCCGGAATGAGGCTGAACATTGACGTGTCCAGCACGGAAAAGTTCCTTGGCACGTTCCAGGGCGATGGATTCCACCTGATCTACAAACTCGCAACCTCCATACCACCGCCTATCAGGGTAACCTTCCGCATATTTATTTGTAAGGCAGGACCCCTGAGCCTGCATGACCGCGGCACTGGTATAATTTTCGGAAGCAATCAGTTCGATATGTTCAAATTGACGATGTTGCTCCTTGCGAATTGCTTGGGCAATTGCAGGATCCGTCGCTTCTAATTGCGGAGCGGGGTTGGTACTAGGACAGGAATCAGGGGAGGACATTTGAGACATGGGATTTTGATTAATGAGAGGGAGAATTTTTTCAATAGCGTTTTTGATAATTTCTTTGCACCGTCTATAAGTTTCGTAGTTGTGGCCGATCGGATCGGGCACATCCGGGCAATCCGATTCTGATTGACGCAGCAAAAAGACTTTAGGAATCGAGAAGGGATAAAGAACACTGAGGGTTATCTTATGATCACGACTCATCACAAAAATGTGAGTTGCCCGTTGAACGAGGTCTTTGGTGAGAGGGCAGCTATGATGTGAAGAAATGTCGATGCCGTCTTGTCGAAGGAGCTGAACAGCAAATTGACTCGGAGGGATGCCCGGGAGTGCATTGATGCCAGCGGAGTATACCTCCACATCCTTGCGTCCATCGAGAAGCTTTAGAAAAAGACCTTCTGCCATGGGACTGCGGCAAGTATTACCTGTACAAATAAACAAAATCGATTTCATGGAAAAATTTAGAAAACTGGGATAGCCGCTCACCAGTTAGGGACAGTTGGCGGAATTAAAAACTCTCGAATACCGGCTTTCCATAATTCGTTAATAAGAGTGTTCGATGCTTGCGACAAAATAGTACGCTGGCAACTCAAGTCAATGTCGTGTGAATACCGGCTTGAGAATTATGGGAAGCCAACGCTATATGTGTGGATACCGATAACCTTCTTCATTTGGAAAATCTATCTACCATTTCAAATTTGTATCGATTTGCCCTGGTTCTCACTAAGAATGCCTCGCAGGCAGAGCGTTTAGTGGAAGAATCAGTGCGGGAGGTTTTGTATCGAGGAAATGGAGAAAGCGCCAGAAGAATTCGGCGGCTAATTTTTCAAAAAGTTCGGCAAAAAGCTCTTGGGCAAACGGCTAACGAGGGGGTAGGCGACATCCCGCCGGATGAAATCGTGATGGCTTTACATGCGCTTCCTGAGCCTTCGCGCAGTGCAATAACCCTGCTTTGCTTGGAAAGCTTTCCATTGCAAGATCTTGAATCTTTTTTAGATCTGTCTACTCAAGAGTTGGGTGAGGCCCTCGAAGCTGCCAGATCAAGTCTCAAGCGTTCACTCTCGTTGGCCCAAACGGCAAGTTAACCTTTAACCGCATTTGTGACACTCAATCAAATAAAGAATCTTTTGTCGGCTTGTCCGCCGACAGGCCGTGATGGTGGAGATCCCCGCCTAAGAAAAGCGCTACGAGCCGCACAAAAAAGCACCGAACTGCAGACCTTGTTGGATACCCAGGTCAAATTTGATGGTCATATTGCGGACAGGTTGCATGCTATTCCATTACCTGTTTCTCTCTCTGCAAATGCAGCAAAAGTAGAGTCATCGCTTTCTCATCAATTGATACCGTCAATTTCTTTCCGAGATCCGGCTATAATCTCTGTGATCGTAGCGTCCGTCCTTTTAGTGGGATTGGGAGTATGGCTTTTGTTCGGAAAAATGTCCTCTTTCCCCGGGACGTCGGAAACCTGGAGATTGGTTGTGGAAGGCAATAACACTCCATGGGATCGATTGGAGCCGCTGACATTAAAGATGGATGTTTTGGACGATTGGTTTGCCATGAAGGGCATGGACCAATTTTGGGCACCGCCAGCTTTTGGAAAGCTGGACATTATTGGTGGACGCGTCTTTACCGTCTCGGATATCCCCGTGGCAATGGGCGTAGTCGATCACCCGCGGATGTTTTTCTATGCTTTTAATGGAACTCGGTTGGGAATTTCGCCACCCGCTGACGGACGATGGAAGATTTTGACGCACGATCGAAAGACCATCGGCGTCACCCGGCAGGGCGACTCAGTCTTTGTGATAGAAATTGACGGTAGTCGAAGAGATCTCCAGCAAATCTTACACAGTGCCATAGCGCACTAAGGGCGCCGTTACGGGAAAATCCCCCTCATTCGCTTGGCAGCTCGGACCCGTTCGACGCCGATAGAAAGAGCGGAGATTCGATGCGAAATATTTCGCTCTTTTGCCCGCCGAATTACCGCGGAAAAAGCACTTTCTAAAATTCTGCACAGCCGGTCAATCACCTCTGTGTCTGTCCAGAGAAAATTTTGAATGTCTTGAACCCACTCAAAATAGGAAACCACCACGCCTCCCACATTGCAGAGAATATCCGGAATGATAAATATTTCGTCCTTACGCTGATCGAGGATGGCATCCGCCTCCGGTGTGGTGGGGCCATTGGCTGCTTCTGCAAGGATGCGACACCGAAGTTTTCCGGCGTTTGACTCCGTGATCACGCGCTCGATGGCGGCGGGAACAAGCACATCGCAGGGAAGGGTGAGCAGCTCTTCCGCACTAATGACTTCGCCTCCCTCAAAGCCTTCGAGAGACTTATGTTCGGCCGCATGACGATCGGCCGCAGCCACATCAATTCCCTCGGGATTGTAAAGCGCAACTACCTGGTCGCTGATCCCAATGACCTTCATCCCGGTGCGATAGGCCAATCCGCAGGCCGTCACAGAACCCACATTTCCAAATCCCTGCACTACAGCAGTTCCTCCCTGAGGACTAATTTGCAGATGATTAAAGGTACGTTCTATGAGGAAGACGGCTCCGCGCCCCGTAGATTCACGCCGCCCAGCGCAACCACCGAGGGCAACCGGTTTGCCAGTGACGATCTCGGCGACAGATTTTCCGGCGTGAGAAGAGTAGCTATCCATAAACCATGCCATGATCTGCTCGTTGGTACCGAGATCCGGCCCCATGATGTCAGTCTGAGGTCCAACGAAGGGGATCATTTCCAGCATGTATCTGCGAGAGACTCTTTGGAGTTCAATTGGGGTCAGACTTTTGGGATCGACCGTGACACCTCCCTTTGCTCCGCCATAAGGCAAGCCTGCTAGCGCGCACTTCCAGCTCATCCAGACGGCGAGTGCGGCGGATTCTCCCAGGGTTAAGGTGGGAGTAAAGCGGGTCCCTCCCTTTGTGGGGCCCAAAGCAAGGTGATGCTGCACCCGATATCCTCGATAGACGGCAACGCTGCCGTCTTCCCTATGAATCGGAATGGAGATGGATATCGCCCGTTTCGGGAATATTAGTTGGTCACGTTCACCACCTTGAATTTCCAATAGATCAGCGACGGCATCAAATTGCTGTCGAGCCATTTTAAAGACGGGATCGAAGTTTAGTTCTCGTTCCATAAATTTGATTTCAGAAATTAGAATATGGAGGCATGCCTGAATTTCCGGTCACTGGCTGCACCCAGCCGCATCCACCGGCCAGAGTTCCGTCACTTTCTCGCCCTGCAAACAGTGGACTTCTCGAGCGAGGTTGATAGTAGGACAGACGTGGGCCGGCACCAAACGAATGCGATCTCCCACGCGAAGCTTACAAACTCCCGGGCCGGTTAACCAGCCATGTTCTTCGCTCACTCGGCGGATTTCACACGATGGATCAGGCCAACTCATCGCAAATACCCCATCCAATGTTTTGTCGCTTCCCAGGGTCTTGGAGCCTGCGTCCACAAGGACCATTTCAGGGGAAGGTCGATCGACCACGGTGGTCAGCACCGTGAGTGCAATGTCCGGGTATGGCATCACCCCCGCTGTGATGGACAGATTTAAGTCACCAAATACATAAGTGCCCGGCCGGATCGCTCGGACACCCGGCAGACCGGCCATGAAGCGAGCAGTAAGCGAACAGCCCGGCCATAAAGAGTCCGCACAACCGATGGGCTCCGCCAGCGTTTGCAAGCGTTGGTGCGTCTCAAGTGCGACCTTTTCGACCTCTTGGATGCCACGAGCAGAATAGGCATGCCCTTCATGAGTAAAAACGCCGATGAGCCGAGTATACGGAGACTTTCGAATCGCTTCACCTAATTCGGCGCTAGCTTTAGGGGTGCGGACCCCTTCCCGGCCTAACCCCGAATCAAGCCCTAAAAGAATGGGAATTTCTGGTAAACGGGCTACAGCCAGTCCCTTTTCTAAGGCACGAAATTGCTCCAAGCTGGTCGCGGCGAGAACCAATTCGTCCACTGATTTGTAAATATGGGTGATATGGGCTGGAAAATCCGTCATTGCGAGGGGATAGGCAAGAATAAGCCGCGATAGCTCTGCTGGCAGTAGTGCTTCGGCTTCAGATATTTTCGAACAGGTTGCCCCGTGTGACCCTAATGCTCGTTGCCGTTGCCACACCTTCCGCATTTTGTGCGTTTTTAGATGGGGCCAAAGCTCAACCTTAGCTTCATCGGCAACACCCTGCATAGAGCGCAGATTTTGATCCATCTTCTCCAAATCGATCAAAAGGCATGGGGTCCGGAGCTCGTGCATAGAGAGGCGATAATAAGCAACAATAAGAAGAAAATTCTACCGCGTTGCAAAATGTAATCCTACAGAAAAATAGGATATTTCAACAGGTTGATAATTTCAGAATTTGTTTAAGTTCGTTATATACTTGAATCCAACGAATTAGATTGTTAATTTTCATTAGTGGATCCGATAGCGGCCATCTCCGACGCTAAGCACTCTGATGCGAACCCGAGTGAGGCCGCTACGATGAAATCCGAGCTTTTTGGCTGCAGCTGGAGTGACATCCAAAATCCGCCTTTTGATATATGGGCCTCGATCATTAATTCGAAGGATCACGGACCTCCCATTGTGGAGATTCGTCACCCGAATGCGGCATGGCAGGGGAAGGGTACGATGAGCTCCTTCCATAGCAGAGCCGTGAAATCGCTCTCCGAGAGCAGTTTTTCCGGGAAACAGCCACCAGCCCTCAGTATAATGCGAGGCCGTGCCATATTCCACAAAACCCATTGCTTCTCGGGGGGCTAGGGGATAGTAACGGACCCCCCGGATGGTATAGGGTCGATATTTATAACCGCAATAGGAACGAGTTGCACAAGAACAGAGACAGATAACTAATAGGAAAGCCAAGAGCGGTTGAAAAACGCTCTTTGTAAGATTCAAATCATAGGCAGCAGATAGCGCTATGATTACTTTCATTAATTAAAAGCTCGGGAAACCGGGAAGCTTTAATCCTGCGGTGATTTTGCCCATCTCCTGTTCGGCGGTTTTGCGCACCTCTTCGCTGGCTTGTTTGAGAGCGGCTAAAATTACTTCTTCCAAAGACTCTACATCATTGGGGTCCACAAGATTACGATCGATTTTCAGAGAGAGAAAATCTCCCGCGGCATTGCAGTTGATTTTGACCATACCGCCTCCGGCTGAGATTTCCACAGGGATGGTTTTGAGCTTCTCCTGAGTTTCTTTGAAGCGTTTTTTGGCTTTTTCAGCTTCTTTAAGGAGATTTCCAAGATTTCCGAGATTCATGATGAGACGGTTTGAATGGTTCCTTTGAAAATTTCCAGCGCTTTGTGAATCAGCGGATCATTTTTGAAGTTCTCCATGGGATCAATGGCTGGTGCTGAAGCAGGGGAAGTGTTACCCGAAGGAGCATTAGGTGACGAAAGCAAAGGAGCGGAAGGCGTAGTTTCTACAAAATCGATTTTCAAGTGCGTCGCAGATCCTCGTTTTTGCGAAAGCTGTTTCTCCAGCAAAGATTGAATATCCCCAAACATAGTAGATTCAAATTGTGTTTTGAAGGAATTTGGAAGACACACACGGAAGTCATTCCCGTCAAAAGCCGCGTTGTGTGCCTCGTTGAGCCAACCGAATTTCAGAGGGCTTTCGGCCACAACTTTCTGAGCAACCGTTTCCCAAATCGTAATAGCGGATGGTTCGGCATCAGGGAGTAGGGACTCGATCTGTTGGGAAACGGGCTTTTCTTTTTTGCGCTTTTTGAGTCCGGCTCGAGCAGATTCCTCCGGGGGAGATTTCTCCCTCTTGGAAGAAGTGGTTGGGACAGCAAGAGGCAAATCGTCGCTGCCTGGAATTGAAATTGTTGGTACCATCGTTACAGACGGAAGGGGCAATGGGATGCCAGTCGGTGCGGAAATGCCGGTGGTCGATGAGGGGGGGATGCTCGCCGGGGCTAAAGGAGGACCGGACTCCGGTATCTTATCGCCAGGTTCCCCTAAAAACGAAAGGGTGGTTAAAACATCATCCAGACTTGCCCGTTCCAAGAAGTGGGCAGCTTTTATGATGGCAATATCCATCAGCAGCTGAGGATCAGAAGCCCATTTCATACGAGAATGGGTCTCTGTCAAGAGGTCCAGCAATTCCAACAATTTGCCTTGGTTGATAAGCGACGCTTGAGTTTGAATTACCGGATCAGCCGCCGTGTCGGCTCTTGCTTGTTGAATGAGGAGATCTCGTAACCAACTAATCCAATCTCCCAATAAACGACCGAGATCCAGGCCGTTTGCCGCCTGATCGGCGACAAGTGCCAAGGCTTCCGCAGTTTTTTTTTCAAAGACCAATGCGGACAGATCTGCGACCACCTGACGAGGAGTCAAACCAAAGAGAGTAAGGACATCCGCTTCGCTGATTCGATGACCACAAAAAGCAACCGTCTGATCAAGCATCGATTCAGCATCTCGCAAAGCTCCATCCGCAACTTTGGCAATGGCTTGAGCAGCGCCCTCATCCAGAGTGATCTTTTCTTTGGAAGCAATGCTTTGCAGATGCGAGGCTATGAGCTGGGGAGAAATCCGCTTCAGGTCGAAACGCTGACAACGACTGGAAATGGTTGCCGGCACCTTCTGGATTTCCGTGGTGGCAAAGATGAATTTCACATGGGATGGGGGTTCTTCCAAAGTCTTCAGCAAAGCATTAAATGCTCCGGCCGAAAGCATATGAACCTCATCGATGATATAGATTTTAAATGGGCCGCGGACCGGGGAAAATGAGACATTTTCACGCAATTCACGGATGTTCTCCACCCCATTGTGGCTGGCCCCGTCGATTTCCAAAACATCCAATGCGCGGCTCTCCGCAATTTCCACACAGGAATCGCAAGCCCCGCAGGGTTCCGCCGGTACCCCATCTCGACAATTTAAAGCTTTGGCAAGAATTCGAGCTGTCGAAGTCTTCCCGATCCCGCGAGGTCCAACGAAAAGATATGCCTGCGCGAGGCGATTTAAACGAATAGCATTCCGCAAGACAGTTGTAATAGAGTCCTGCCCAATCACCTCATCAAAGGTTTGGGGGCGATACTTACGGGCAAAGACTCGATAATTCACAGAAAGAGGAAGATAAGAAAATTGTAGGATGAGACAAGTTTTTAGAAACCGTTGAATGAAAATGGGTGTTATACCATCTATTTAAGATAACCAGACTGATGTTCTTCGCTCCTACTTCTTAAAAACAGGCCAATTATCCATAAGAGATGGTATTATTTGCACTACAACTCCCCAAAATTTATAGATCAATATTGAAATGACTTTGATCCTATCAACTGATTCACTAAAACGCCTCGTATGAGAATTCTGGTCACAGGTGGGTGCGGATTTATCGGAAGTAACTTCGTCCGATTTATTCTGGAACACTATAAACCTGAGTTTGTTACCAACGTAGACGTCCTCACTTACGCTGGTAATCTTGCCAATCTGAAGGGCATAGCCGAACAAAACGGTGACCGATATGAATTTTTCAAGGTGGACATTGCGAACCAGGAAGCAGTGGATATAGTATTCGCTAAGCACAAGTTTTTCGCTCTTATAAACTTTGCAGCGGAATCACATGTCGATCGTAGCATTGATTCTCCTCTGAACTTCATTCACACCAATGTGGTGGGGACAGAGATTCTCCTCGAATGCGCTCGCAGACACGGAGTGAAACGATTCGTGCAAGTCTCCACAGATGAAGTATACGGTTCCTTAGGGCCGGAAGGCCGTTTTACAGAAAACTCACCACTGGTGCCCTCCTCACCTTATTCCGCTAGCAAGGTGGGAGCGGATTTATTGGCTCTTGCCGCTCATCGCACCTTTGGTCAGGAAGTGCTGGTGACTCGGTGTTCTAACAACTACGGCCCCTATCAATTTCCTGAAAAATTAATACCATTAATGATTACGAGGGCTCTTTCCGACCAGCCCCTGCCAGTCTATGGCGATGGACGGAACGTCCGTGACTGGATTCATGTGGAAGATCATTGCCGAGCAATTTTGGCAATCCTTTTGGACGGTAAGCCCGGATCTGTTTACAACATAGGGGCAGATTGCGAGCAGGAAAATATTGATCTCATTCGGAAGATCTTAAAAATTCTTAAAAAACCCGAATCCCTGATTCAATATGTGGAAGATCGTTTGGGACACGATCGCCGCTATGCCATTGATGCCTCCCGATTGCGTTCCGAACTGGATTGGAAGCCACTTCATACTTTCTCAAAAGGACTAGAAGAAACAGTCGCTTGGTATCTTGAAAATCGCGAATGGTGGGAGCCCCTGACAAAAACTCACAACTAAGGCCTGACGGCTTCGTATCCCAGCAGGATCGACCGTGCGTAGCAATTTTCGGCAGCAAAGGTCGTTTAGGAGCCGCTTTGACCCGGCTCTGGAAAGCGGCTTTTCAAATTCTGCCCTATTCTCGCGAAGACCTCGATATTTCGCGGCTACAGGATGTTGAAAAACTGCTTAAAAAAATTCCCTGTGATTTTGTCATCAACTGTACCGGCTTGACCAATGTCGATTATTGCGAAGATCATCCCGAGGAAGCTTACCTTCTGAATGCCTCATCTCCGGCACTCATGGCTCAAATTTGTTCCACACGTGGAATTTATTTCATCCACTTCAGTACGGACTACGTTTTTGGGGGAGAATATCCTAGGCTACTTACCGAGAAAGATCCTGCGCTTCCTATCAGTCAATATGGTAGCAGCAAACTGGAGGGTGAAATGGAAGTACTTCGAGTCGGTCAGACCGCGTTGCGCGTTTCCTGGGTGTTTGGTCCTGATAAACCCAGTTTTATAGATCACATTCTCCAGCGGGCCTTAACTGAGGATCAGATCGAAGCCGTGGCTGATAAAACGTCCTGTCCGGCCTATACCCATGATATTGCTGAATGGACAAAATTTTTCCTTCAAAATGAAACAAAGGGGAACCTTTTTCACCTTTGTAACTCAGGAGAATGTAGCTGGCGCGAGTACGGTCAGCACGCACTCGATTGTGCACTCGAATATGGAATTCCGCTGAAGAGCAAAGGTGTTTCAGCTTTAAAATTGGACGAAATGCAAACTTTCAAAGCAAAGCGCCCGCGTCATACAGCGATGTCCACAGAGAAATTTGCGACGCTTTGGGGGCAGCCCCTACGCTCTTGGAAGGATGCGGTGCGTGAATATATTCACTCTTTAAAGGGACGCTTCGATCGCTGATGCTGTTGGAAATGGGCAATTTTATACAATTAACATACTGTCACCAAACATATCAAATTCGTAGCGATGATCTAAAATCTCTTCATAAGACTTCATGACAAAATCTTTGCCGCAAAAAGCGGAAACTAGCACAATATGACTTGAGCGAGGTAGATGCAAATTCGTTAACATTACATCCACACATTTGTAAGAATAGCCCGGATAGATATAGAGACTTGTCCATCCCTCTCCAGGATGAACAGTGGAATAACCGGAAGGCGATTGTTGAGTGATCGTTTCCAAAGTGCGCACAACAGTCGTTCCCACCGCAATAACGCGTCCGCCTTTTTTGCGCGCTTCGTTAATTGCCCTGGCTGTGGCTTCACTGACTTCATACCATTCCGAACTCACTCGATGGTCCTCAATTTCTTCTGACTCGATATGTCGGAATGTAAGGACCTCGCTCATTCCCACATGAAGAGTAATGGGAACAATTGTGACACCCTTCGTTTTTATGTGGTCCAAAAGCTCTTTTGTGAAGTGCAACCCGGCCGTAGGAATTTCACAAGAACCCGGCTTGTCTGCATATACAGCTGCATAGGCATCCGGATTTTCCGTGTACTGTTTGAGTTCATCCAACCGCTTGCCGGAAGAGAGAAGCGCAGGAATCAAACCTTCTTCCGGTTCAAAACGTATTGACCACACATTTCTGAGTGGACAATTAGGATCTATTGCAAGACCACCCATATTGTCCTTCGAAGTTGACAGAACCGCTGTCAATTTGTTTTCACCAATATCTGTTATCCTTGCTCCGTCATATGCTCGTTCGTCCGGTTCTATCGCGGTAATCCAACTGGTTGCACATCGGCCCTGTAATATCAAAGTGATAGGAGCACCGTCCAAATAACCGTCCAGGAAATTTGGTAATACTCGGCTATTATTGAGAACTAGGATATCTCCACTGCGAAGATACTCCACGATCTGGTCGAAACGTTTGTGTTCGACGAGTTTCTTTTTCCGATCGAGAACTACCATGCGGCCGTGGTCCCGCCTCTTCCCTCGCATATCGTTGGGAATATCCGGCATGATGATATTCGATGCATCAAAGTCAAATTCGGTCGTTTTCATTTTTTTGTAAGATAACTAGGCAAGTATGGCTTAGCTAAAAGCATAATGTAGTTAGCTTATTTAAGTTTGCAAGAAATTAAATGTCGCATGCAATGCTATTGATTAATTTGTTATTATCTATTATCCGTATGTTTATATAAAAATCTATTAATAAATAAATTATGTGCAGTTCTTGTGATTTTCTTCGGGTAAGCTAAAAATGACAGGAGAAAATATTGTAGTGTATAAGTAATTTATAATAAGGTAAATATAATTTTATATGGACCGCTTGTTTAAGCTGGCAAAAAATAATGTGGAAAAAGCGGATGAGGGACAACGAGATATATCAGCAAATACTTGGACTGAAAGAGCCATGGGCAGTAAGAAGAGTAAGATTGGATATAGAAAAAAGGAAGTGGTAGTTGAAATCGGATATCAGGATGGGGAGAACTGGGAAGCAGAAGGCCAACAGATAGGAAAAATCTATGATCATGCGCCAATGAGGAAATGGCGGCATTTAGATAGCTGTCAGTTTTAGATAGCTGTCAGTTCGTAGTTCGTGGCTGGTAGAGGCTCGTGGTTGGTAGAGGCTCGTGGTTCTCAGTTTACAGCTATGCTATTAAGGGTGCATGCATCGTTTTTTCTTACCTGTCGATGATTTTCGGCAAGACATTCCGATTTTAAAAGGAGCGGAGGCTCACCACTGTCTCGATGTTTTGAGACTTCAAAAAGGAGATCGACTCGTTGTGTTCGATGGACAGGGGAACGAAGCGACCGCAACTATTGGAGCCGTCCGAAAAGGGGAAGTCGAATTAAATTCTCTTCTGCGCATTTTTGCCCCGCGTTTGTCGATGGAACTCACACTTGCACAGGCAATTCCAAAAGCAAAGAACATCGATTGGATTATTCAGAAAGCAGCGGAGCTAGGGGTGGCTTGCGTGGCGCCGTTGATTTCCGAACGCACGGTGGTTCGAATCGATTCGATTGCGGCGAAGAAAAAACAATCCAAATGGGAAAACATCGCCATCGAAGCCTGTAAACAATGTGGGCAAAATTGGGTTCCGCGAATTCTGTTGCCTACTTCTCCAAAAATCTTCTTGGAGTCGGTCGCGCAGCAAGATCTGCTGCTCATCGCCTCGCTTCAGCCAGATGCCCGCCGTTTAAAAGAAGTCCTTGCCGCCTATGAACGGGAACACGGTTGCCTGCCAAGCCGGGTGGCAATTCTTGTGGGACCGGAGGGCGATTTTACACCAGCAGAGATCGCTTTGGCTAAGAGTATGGGATGTCATCCGATTACTTTGGGCCCTATTGTACTTCGCACGGATACCGCAGCCGTGTACTGCTTGAGTGTCCTCTCTCACGAACTGAATAGACCTTGAAAAAAGAACTCAATTTTTCGGGTTTATTTGAGGCGATGTCCGATATATTCTAAAGAAATTCCATAATAGGAAAAGCTGAAACCACCATGTCCGAATCCAAGGATACTCCTGACGTTATGAAGCGCGTCGTATTGCCTCCCCGGCGGCGTTTTTCCACACCTCAACCACCAAAGGCGGGAGCGCTGGCGACTGTGCCAGTGGATACCATTCCTCCTCCGGCCGTTGCATCTCCTGCACTGCCACAAGAGAAATCTGTGCCCGTCTCGCCGCCGCCAGGAATCGCTCCGCTCTCTGGCATTCCTCAGCCTCCTTCCTCTCCTCCTGCGCAGGAGGAGACGGAGATCGAAGAAAAAATCGAAGATGTGGCCGAGCGAGAAAAAGGAGAATTTGCCGTTTCCCAGGTTCTTAACCGATTGACGATTTCCGATCCGGACCCCCATTTCGAAGAAAACGTTGTACCTTCGGTTGAAGGAATGAGCCCAATTCTAGTTTATTTGTCTTTGGCGGCTTCTTTGATTGCATTGGGAATGCAAATATGGATGTTACTGAGTGCTCATATCGCCGGATAACGAAACGAGGATCCATTTTATGGCAAACGAACATGTGATCGAAATTACCGATTCCAATTTTGAGACCCACGTCACCAATGCAAATTTACCAGTGTTGGTAGATTTTTGGGCCCCTTGGTGCGCCCCCTGCCGCATGATTGGCCCGGTCATTGAACAAATTGCTTCGGAACTTCAAGGAAAGGTGATCGTGGGTAAAGTCAACATAGACGAAAACCCACAGATTTCAGAGCGCTTTCGGATTCAAGCCATCCCCGCCATTTTTATCTTTCAAAATGGCCAAGTGAAAGAGCAGATGGTTGGCCTCACCAGCAAGGCAAGCCTCCTTTCAAAATTGGCCTGACTTTGTCAGCCAACTTCGTTGGTTTCCTTTAGAAGCAAAAATTGCAAACAAACATCTTTTCGAACTACAATTTATGCTCTGATGGCAGTATTATGCATTTTGTGAGACTCTGATAACCGGTAGCGGGATTCTGAGCTGTAATTCTCCATTGAGCAGCACCTCGATCGTGTAAGTGCCGTGGCGTTGAAATTGGACGCCGCCGAATACATTGACGTTGGTCGTATTGGCCTCAAGATCCTGCAGAGTAAAATTCACATCGGATTGAGCAATTGCAGCTTCTTCATCAGGGCCAAAAATTCGGGAAGTTTGCGTAAATTGCCCCATGCCGCCACACCAGCGCGTCCAAATACAAAGTTTAAAAAAGCCAATCGGTAATCCAGGCGCGGCAATAGCACTGATCACCCCGATAATGGATTGCTGACCTCCGATTTCTGCTCGGACATCCTCACAAAGCACACAGGCTTGCAGATCCGGAACGATGGATTCCTGGGACATCAAATGGCATTTTCACCGAGTTCACCTGTCCGGATACGGATTGCATCTTCGACATCAAAAACGAAAATTTTTCCATCGCCAATTTTTCCGGTCTTGGCTGCGGAAGAAATAGCCGCAACAGCCTTTTCGACCAGAGAATCAATGACCACAAGTTCAATCTTTACCTTAGGAAGAAAATCCACGGTATATTCGCTGCCCCGATAGATTTCGGTATGGCCTTTCTGCCGGCCAAATCCCTTGACTTCACTTACCGTCATACCTTCGATGCCGATTTCGGAGAGGGCCTCTTTTACGTCCTCCATTTTAAATGGTTTAATAATGGCCTCGATTTTCTTCATACTTTGGAAGTCTTATTTCAATTTTGCATGAGATTTGCAAGAGGGAGATTCGTTGCCGACCTCTTTTTATAGCGAAGAAGGTATAAAATGGTTGAGGATTTGGCTGATTTTTTTGCTTCAGGCGCGGCGCAAATATGAGGCCATATCTGTAGAGAAAGCTTGCCGGAAAGCAGCAAAATTGCCCAGAAAAGTGTTCTTCCTCTGTTGAATCCCTCTATTTTTATCCATCGATTCGGTTGTTTTTCGGTAACGCCAAAATTATAAGTGCCTGATTCTTTGGGGAATGGCGTTTTTCTGTTTTTTCGCAAAACTTTTTGCCTCTGGATCGGCTTCATTGCTGCTTCTACGGTGGTTTCCGGACAGGCTCTAGATACGGACTCGTTTTTGTAATAAAGCCTTGGGGGCAAAAAGGACGTCAAAAGGACGTCAAAAGCGTTGTCATTTTTATACGTTTTTCGCTATATTAAACTTTGCTCAGTATTTTGTATTGAATGATTGTTAGACAAACCCCAAATTGGCGCGCTTCTTTAGAAAAAAAGGGGGCGTAGCTCAACGGTCAGAGCAGGCGGCTCATAACTGCTTGGTTCCCGGTTCGAATCCGGGCGCCCCCATGGCTTCACCCTGGTACAGCAGTCGACGCAAAGAGTCCATAAATTGTAATGGGCTTATATAAATGCGATTAACTAAATATGAGCGTGAGATTCCTGACTTCGGAAGATGCTTGCAGGCTGGCGGAAGAAGAAACCGATGCCTACCGGATTTTTGTTGCGCCGGGAGCTTGGGGTGAGCGCTGGGGGCAATGCGCCCTGATTTCCTATCTTCATGAACCTGATCTCAAGGCTAGCATGGATTATCTGGATACATGGACAAAAGCGAACTCGTGGTATCCGTACCACGTTTTTGCCCGTCAGATTGTGAAACAACCAGGGAAAGAGAACGCGCCTTACCGTGTTCGTGGCGATGAGGGGCCTGTTAATCAAATCATCCGAGAAAATGGCCTGAAATATGAACTCGATTTCTCGTCCGGCTATTCCGTTGGTTTTTTCTATGATCAGCGATCCAATCGCAAGATCCTCATGCGGTATCGGCCTAAAAAACTGCTGAATTGCTTTGCGTACACCTGTGCATTTTCGGTTGCAGCCGCATCAGTAGGCAGCCAAACCGTGAATGTTGATTTATCCTCCAGGGTATTGACCCGAGGACGAACAAACTTCCTTCTTAACAATATTGCCACCGCCGGTCACCGGTTTTTGGCCGATGATGCTTTTTCAGTTCTCAAACGAATGGCTCGTCGAGGAGAAAAATACGATTGCGTCATCCTAGACCCACCCACATTTTCCCGCTGGGGAAAAAAGTCTTTCCAAGTCGAACGCGATCTTCCCCATCTGCTCCGAAATACCCTCGGCTGTGCGGCACCGGGAACCCACATCCTTCTCTCTACCAACTGTTCTACTATTCAAGTTCCTGACTTACAATTCATTGGATCTAATATTGCCGACGCCTGCGGGATCTCTGCTCATTTCCATCGCCCAAAAGAACAATGTGATATCTTAGGCGGACACTCCCCCTCGACGTTGTGGATGGAACTAGAGTAGTATTAGCATCCGATGCGCAACCAGCCGCAAACTTCCATTTCTCGTGTGAGCATCGATCCAAACGGGGTCCTCAAACTTGAAGGGCGATTGGACTCGGATGGAATTGCTAATATATGGCTTGATTCCAGTAACTTATCTAAAACTCGTTGCGTTTCCCTCATAGATGTCCATGGAGTGGACTACTGTGACAGTGCTGGAATAGCCCTTCTCATAAGTCTTCAGAAAAACGCCAGGGAACAGGGCGTAGAACTAAAAATTCAAGGCCTCTCTCCACAATTTCAAATACTCTTACCAACGAGCACCCCGCAAGAAGATCCGCCTCGGCCTCCAGCCTCCTTTCCGGAAGTCTTGGGCCGCGAAGTCGTTGCCGTTCTTAATGACCTGTACGCTCAAATTAATTTCGCAGGAGAGCTTTTTGTTACACTGCTATCAACGCTGTTACACCCCTCCCGCATTCCTTGGAAAAGCTTTTGCAATGTATTTGAGGTCATGGGCATTTATGCCTTGCCCATCATCAGCTTAGTCGGGTTTCTTACGGGCTGTATCTTGGCTTTCCAAGCTCTCGCACCGCTCCGGCAGTTTGGCGTGGAGATTTTTGCAGTAAATCTCACAGCCCTAGCACTTTTACGAGAATTAGGACCCATTATGACCGCAGTAGTATTAGCAGGGAGATCCGGTTCGGCATTCGCGGCTGAAATTGGGACAATGAAAGTGAACCAGGAATTAGATGCCCTTGTTACAATGGGGATAGCACCGCTTCGCTTTTTAGTCGTGCCCCGCATTATCGCCGCGCTCATTGTGACCCCACTCCTGACTATTTATATGGACGCAATTGGCGTTGCGGGCGGATTTTTAGTCCTAATGAGCATGGGATTTCCTTTCGCAGCCCTATTGACCCAGTTGTTAGGAGCAGTCAACATCAACGACATTCTTGGTGGTATCGTGAAATCGTTCTTTTTCGGATTTCTCATATCCTCAATTGGCTGTTTGCGCGGACTCCAAACTAGCAGAGGTTCCGCAGCCGTTGGAACTTCCACAACCCGTTCTGTGGTAAGCAGCGTTGTCCTCGTCGTTGTAGTGGATGCTATATTTTCCGCTGTATTTTATGCTCTGAAATTTTAGTACATGCCGTACCCAATACATGCTAAATTTTTAGCCGCCGCGGAATCGCCGAGAGCATGCCGCATTATCGGAAAGGGTGAGTAGGCTATATTACAGCCCACATTTGCAGAGAGTCCGATGAAAGTTCAGTTATGCAACCTATTGTTAATTAACATATAACACTAATTACCAGCCTGTCACACTGATCGGCTGTTGAGCAATTGATATGACCAGCGACAGTCAAAACCCCATCTTAAGCGTTCGCAATTTGAAAAGCGCCTATGGTGACCAAGTCATTTTGAAGGACGTCTCCTTTGAGGTAGCGCAGGGGGAGATTCTAGTAATCTTGGGGAGGTCCGGGTGCGGAAAAAGCACTTTGCTGCGCCATCTGGTAGGTTTGGGCGAACCTATCGAAGGGGAAATTTTGATTGATGGCAGGAACATGATCCGTGCTACGGAATCAGAACGGGCTGCATTATTGCATCGCATAGGCGTGATGTACCAAGGCGGCGCTCTTTTTGGCTCCATGACGCTCAAGGAGAATATCCTTCTTCCTATCGAAGAACTGACTCATTTGCCTGAGGAGGCGCGGCAACTACTTGCCTGGCTCAAACTGGCTGCCGTGGATCTTGAAAAATACGCCCACCATTTACCATCCGAAATTAGCGGTGGAATGCAAAAACGAGCGGCTCTGGCGCGGGCTATGGCATTGGATCCCATCATCTTATTTCTCGATGAGCCCTCCGCCGGTCTCGATCCTGTGACATCAGCCGACTTGGATCAATTGATCCTACGGCTGAACCGCAGCCTGGGTATTACCTTCGTGGTGGTTACCCATGAATTACCCAGTGTTTATGCCATAGCAAATCGAGCGATTATGTTGGACTCCCTGGAAAAAACCATCATTGCCCAAGGCGCGCCTGCTGACTTGAGAGATTCTTCTTCGGACCCTCGTGTCCAAAATTTTTTCATGAGAAATCCAAAAAATCGGACATAAAGTGAGAACCTCTTTCTATTTTCGGGTCGGGCTCTTTGTATTAGGAGCAGTGGCCATTTTAATAACAGCCTTAGTAGCCTTTGGAGCAGGCCATTTCTTTCGTCCCAAAATTTTTTTTGAAACCTATATCGACAGTTCCGTACAAGGAATCGATATTGGTAGCCCCGTAAAGTTTCGTGGACTGACCATTGGTAAGGTCTCTGATCTCGAATTTACCTTTAACATCTATCCCGCGCAGGAAAAGGAAAATGCTTACAACTACGTCCGAGTGGTCATGGAAATCGACCGGCCGGTCTTTCCCAGAATGTTGCATAGTAATATGACTGCTCTCCTGAGCAAAACCATCCAACGCGGTTTGCGCGTCCGCATCGAGCCACTCGGGGTCACAGGAGCCAGCTATTTGAATTTTGATTACGTGAATCCGGACCGTTACCCGGTTCCGGCTATTAGTTGGACGCCACGGCACGCTTATATCCCAAGTGCGCCGGGAGAAGTGACCGGTTTGCTTGATTCTGTAAACAAAATCATGCGAGATCTGGAGACTATCAATCTCGGCAACATAGCTCAGAATCTTACTCTTCTCCTCCAAAATGTAAATCAAGCCATGGGCCAATTACAGATTCGGGAACTGAGAGGAGATATCGATACCCTTATTATTCAGTTAAGACAAGCCACCAGAGACGCTCAAGTAGGCAAACTCTCTAGCAAAGCATCCTCTTTTTTCGACAAATCTACCTCCTTAGTTCAAAATTTAGATAAAACCAATCAAACCTTGGAACGAACCCTTAAAAATTGGGAATCGGTTGCCACTAGATCAAACAATACTCTCAAAAGCCTTCAAATGACGTCCCAAAATCTTCAACAGTTTTCTCAGGACGTGAAAACGCGACCATCGCTTCTGCTTTGGGGGACACCGCCTTCGGTGAAAAAACAACATTCCATTCCACGTTTTCCATAACCCCTTCCGGGGGAACTCCACTCAAGGATATATTCAGCCCATTCTTCTTTTTGCTTGGTCCTTGTGGTGTAGAGCTCATCAACCTGTAGCCCAATTTTTAGGAGCAGGATTTACATTTGGTGCAGAAAAATACCGCCAGCATTGCTATCACTATCAAAATAAATGTTGCAGGAAGCAACATTTTGGTGACCGGCAGCAAACTTAAGGCAAGCACGACCACCGTGGCGATTCCCATATTTATAAAGCTCATTACAGCGGACCCATGTGCCTTATCCTCCACTTGGCTCATGGCGAATGTCGATGCATTTGATAGAATAAGTGCTATTCCAAAGTAGTTGATCATCATCGGAATAAACAATGCAACCAGAGAAGACCAGTGTAATCCCCAAGCCAGTGTCATCAAAATAGAAGAACATGCCGTCATCAAAAGTCCGAGGATGATTCCGGAGCGATGAGAGTACTTTTTGGAAAAATTTGCCGAGAAGATGGATCCAAATACCATCCCTATGGATGGAATAATATTTGCTGTACCGTATGCACTTGGTTGCATTCCCATCAAATCTATTGCTATGAAGGGGGCCAGTGCAGCAAAGACATAAACAAAAGAAGTGGCACCACTTTGTAAGATAGCTCCACTGATAAGTGTTGGATTTTTACACTGGCTTACGTAGCCATGTACAAGATGTTTCCACTTAAATGCATCAAGGTCCAATTCAGTTTTTGTTTCTGGAAGACGGGTGGTCATGAGCAACAAGATCAATCCATAGATTGCACCTGCAATGAAACAGCTTTGCCATCCATAGTGAGTTATTAAGACGCCGGACAAGGCTACGCTGGGTCCTGATGCAATAGCAAAGGCCAAAATCAGATACGATACCTTCTGGTTGGCAATCTTAGGCTCATAATATTCATGCACAATGGTGAAAGTCATTTTTAAGCCAACGGCAGAGCCAAGTGCCGCTAAAAACCGGCCTATTGTCAAAAGTGGATAGTGATTTACTGTCCCTGCAAAGACGCATAACAAACTACTAAAAATTTGCAGACCGATGCCTAAGTAAAGTGCGGGTTTTCTGCCAAACCTATTGGCGATCGGCCCATAGGCAAGCTGCCCGAGTGCATATCCAATTAAGAACCAGGTAATTATTTGCTGAGTTGCGTTTTCAGTGATGCCAAAAAATCGCGAGATAGCCGGTAACGCCGGTGTAGGAAGAACCGCATTGATCGACGCAAATGAGATCAACATTAGCAATGTTAGAAACGAAGGTCTCAACTGCATGTCTTAAATTGCACAATAAATTTATACCCATTCAACATGAAGAAAGCGTCTGAATGGCGATGGGTATATACTGACCGAATGCCATATTCATCTAGCCTGGAAATTTACCAACAGTCCAGTCAATTTACAGCGCTTTTATTTGCAACTGCGGCATAAAAAGCGCGGAGACGAGCCAAGTGGGTTTCCGGATGGAATTGTGTTTTCCAAATTTTTGTCGCATTTTTGCCCATCGTCTCGAGTTTTTTTGGTTCCTTGAGAAGCTGGATGACGGTTTCCTGAAATTGATGGGTTGCTCCGAAGGGGAGGGTGATTCCATTCACTCCGTCTTCAATCCACTCCATGATACCTCCCACGCGGAATGCGACCACTACTTTGCTATAGGCAAGCGCTTGCAATGCACAGAGGCCCAACGGTTCATTCCAGAGATTTGGCAAGATGACTAGAGTGGCAGTGGAGTAAAGTTGATGCCATTGATCGGGGAGGGGATCCCCCAAAATACGGATTCTATTGCTGAGACCGCGAGCACGAACATGCTCTTCCAGAACCGTTTGTTCCGGTCCGGCACCTGCAAAGACAATTTCCACGTCTTCCGGTAGGCTGCGAAGCATGCGGATCACGAGCCAGACGCCTTTTTTTTGGAGTAATCCTCCCACATGGAGAAGCGTGCGACGCTGGGGGGGGGGAGGGTATGCCCGGTTTTGGTTCAGCCGCATATAATGGCAGTAAGGTAATTTTAGATTCAGGAATGCCATTACGCTGGAGATTCTGAGCAAGCGTTTTGGTGGCAACCTGAATTCCATGCAAGTGGTGGAGATTTTTGAGGCGGTGGGTTACCTCTCGATACCGAACCAGATTGTGCCATGGGTTGTAGCTGCCGCAGCCCTGAATTCCGTGGGCAATTAAACAATGGAGAGTATGAGAGCACTCGCAAGGACGGAAGGGCCTGGCTGTGGTCATGTTTCCTCCCGAACAATAGAATTCATGGTTGTGAACAAAGCGGACAGTAGGACAAAACCGTGGAAGGATTTCATCCAGCCAAGGATTCCAAACACCATGAAGTTGGATGACGTCGGGTTGAAAATCTTCCAGAATGGCTTCCAATCGTTCTTGAAGAAAAGAGAGGCCTGTATTGGACGACTGGAGACCATCCAAAATATAGCCGGTGCCATTGTACTCGGAATGGGATTCGCGAGAATGAACGAGAGCAACAGTTTCACCAACGGCACGAAGTCTCGCAGTGACGTCGAGCACGTATTGATTCATGCCGCCTCCAGTTGGTGTCGCTGAGTGATTAAAAAACAAAATTTTCATGGCACGGTTGATTCCAGAAGGGATTGTGCGTGGATCACTGCCGACGCTGCCTTGCCTCCTAGCATGCGGGCAAGTTCCTCGATACGATCTTGATTACGGACCTCACGAATGACAGAGCGGCTGCGCCCTTCCACTACTTTCTTCTCTACGACAAAGTGAGTCGCGGCAAGTGCGGCCACTTGAGGAAGGTGACTGATGCAAAGCACCTGCTTTTTTTTTGCGATGTTTTTGATTTTCACTCCCACCATGGTGGCAATTTCCCCACCTATATTTGTATCGATTTCATCAAAAACGAGGATGGGAATTTCGTCTTGTTCGACGAGAGCGGTTTTTATAGCCAGGAGGACGCGCGAAATTTCCCCGCTCGAAGCAATGGAGTTCAATGGGAGGCTGGGTTCTCCGGGGTTAGGAGCAAAGAGAAATTCCGGTTTTTCGGTCCCATGGGCGCTTACTTCGGGGAGGGGCCTGAGTTGAACGGAGAAATCCGCTTGCCGGAACCCTAGTTCGTGTAATTGATCACAAATGACTTGAGCGAGTTTTGGGGCCGCCAGGCAGCGGCGGCGGTTTAACTCCGCCGCGGCTTGTTCCATGTCTTCTTTTGCTTGCTTGAGCAGGTCTTTAAGATGACTTTTTCTCGATTCAGTGTGGATGAGCTCTTCGAGACGCGCCTGAGCATGGTGTGCAAAATCCATAATTTCCGAGATAGAGGAGCCGTACTTGCGTTTCAGTGTTTGGAGGGTGTCGAGCCGTTCCTCGATGCGGCCAAGATTTTCCGAGTCGAATTCCTCCTCAGGATTGAGATTCCGCATTTGGCTGATCCAGTCCTCAATCTTCTCAGAAATTCCCGCATGCAAGTCGAGTAAGACTGTCGTCCGTGGATCTAATCGAGCCCATTCTCGAAGGAGGCGGAGTGTTTCCGCAAGAAGGACGGTAATGCTCTGTACCGTCCCGGTGAGCCGTTCTTCCACTTGCATTGAAATTTGCCCGATTCGTTGGGCATTGGCTATGATCCGCTGTCGCGAGAGGAGCTCTTCTTCTTCACCGGGAAGTAAATGAGCGGAAAGGATTTCTTGTGTCTGATGGCGCAAGAGGTCCACTTCCCGTTCTATTGCAAGTTGATCTTGTGTGAGGCGAGCTTCTTCTTCGAGAAGCCGCAGGAATTTTTGCCGCAATTGTTTGACCTGCGTTCTTTGTTCCAAAGCGCCCGCAAAGGCATCCAGTAAACGTCCTTGCTCCTCTCCCGAGAAGAGCGACTGGTGGTCGTGAGGGCCGTGGAGGTCAACGAGATGCCTGCTCAATGCTTTTAAGGCGGAAAGTGTGCATGGGGAGCCATTGAGAAAATTTCTGGAAGAGCCGTTGCAAGTCAGGGTCCGCCGGATGAGGCAGACTCCGTCTTCGCAGGGTTCGCCGCCTTGTTTCGAGAGGATTTTGTCCCAACGGGTCGAGTCCTCAACCTGAAATTCCGCCTCGATAGTGCAGGAGTTTGCTCCAGTACGGATGGTGGTCCGATCCGCTCTGTCACCTAAGAGCAATTTGAGCGCCCCAACGATGATCGATTTCCCGGCGCCTGTTTCGCCGGAGATCGTATTAAATCTCGGCGTTGGTTCCCAGAAGACGTCCTCAGCTAATGCTAAATTGCGAATGCGGAGGGATACTAACGTTGCGGACATAAGGGGAGTGTGGCACTTTATACTTTTAAGATAAAGTCATGGGGGAATCAGAGCTTATTTTCTTGGGTACGGGGACTTCACAAGGTGTTCCTGTAATTGGTTGTGATTGTATTACTTGTAGATCTTCCGATCCAAGGGATCAAAGACTTCGTCCTTCTATTTTTTTGCGAACTGAGCAGGTGTCCCTCATTGTGGATACTCCGCCTGATTTTCGCACGCAGTGTTTACGGGCGAATATCCGGCAGGTGGATGCGATATTGTATACGCATTCCCACACAGACCATGTCATGGGCTTCGATGACCTCCGCCGGTTCTGTGAAATGACGGATTCCGATCTCCCGATTTATGGGGCTCCCGGGACACTGGCCGATATGAAACGCATTTTTCCGTATGCTTTTGAAGGAGCTCATTCTTTTCTCAAAAATTACATGCGCGCGGCTCCAAGAGAAATCCACGGGGAATTTTCGTTGGGAGATCTGCGAATTGTGCCGGTCTCTCTTCCACACGGCAGATTTACGACAACCGGCTTTGTGTTTCATCGCGGAGCAAGAAAGGTGTTGGCCTACTATACCGATTGCAAGAGCGTACCGCCGGAAGCTGAAGAGGCTGCGAAGGGTGCCGAGATTCTGGTACTGGATGCATTGCGCCATGTGCCTCATCCGACTCACTTGACGATCCAAGAGGCTGTGGAAACGGCACAACTTCTTTCTGTTCGACAATGTTATTTCATCCACATGAGCCATGACCTGAAACACGAGGAAACGGAGTCGCTCTTACCTTCCGGAATCCACTTGGCTTATGATGGGTTACGACTGCGAATCTAAAATCAGAGGAGCTTTCATTCAGGGGAGAGGAGCCCAAGTATTTCAATATTATTGGGAATGGCTGGAGGCACAGCGCAGCAAATGTTTCTGTGAAGCAGGGGAAACATTTTCTGAAAGACGTTGGCAGGAATTTCTTTATCAGCATCGATGGGGCTCTCGCTGGATCAGTGAAGACGGTGAATTAATCGAAGTTTTGGATTTTGGGAGATGGAATCATCACGCGGAGGGCCCGGATTTCGTCGGTGCAATCGTGAGATTTGGAAAGCAGTTCCCAATCAAGGGCGATCTCGAGTTAGACCGCGATGTCCGGGACTGGGAGCGCCACAACCATGCGCAAAATGCGGCATATGGAAACGTGCTCGTCCACTTTTTTTTCGAAAAATCCTCTAAATCCGAGGCTTTTACTCGAAATCTGGATGGCAGACAAATCCGGCAGGTGCTTCTCGATCCCCACCAGATACAAACCTCAAGCCGTCTGATTTTGCAGACCAAACGGTCTATTTTTTCAGACGTTGGTCTTTCGGACGTGATCAAGCTGATCGAGGCTGCCGCACATTTTCGCATGTTACGGAAACGAGAGAACTTCCGGAAACAGGTAATTCGCTTTGGACTGCCGGAAGCTCTGTTTCAAGCCATGGCTACCGGTTTAGGCTATCGTTCCAATAGCCTTCCTCTGAGTCTCCTGACTCGGCGTGTCGGTTTGGAGAGTGCTACTTCGGTTCCGGGAGAGGCTTTACTTTTCGGAGTGGCTGGTTTTTTGCGCGGGGAAGAATTCATGCAGGCTTCTGAACCTGCAAGAAAATATCTCCGGCGGCTGTGGGATTTTTGGTGGTACTATCGCAATCAATTTTTACACAAGCAATTGCCACCAAGGCTGTGGAGCAAAACTTCCGTTCGCCCATTAAATTACCCGGAACGCCGAATAGGCGCCTTGGTGTTAATTGCTCGTCAACTGCCTCGTCTCCAAGAATTGCTGCAATCTCGAAATGACTCAACGTTTGTGGAATTTATGAAATCTTTGCACCATCCATTTTGGCAGTGTCATTCCTCATTTTCCGCAAAGTCTCACGAGAAGTGCCTCCTCTTAGGTGAGGAGCGTGCTTTGGATCTGCTTGTCAATGTGTTTTATCCAGCACAAGACTTAGAAGATCCCGCTGTTTGGAATCGCTTCCAATCGATTCGACTTCCGGTCATTCCTCAAAAAATTTTGGAGTCAGTCGCCGTTTTCATTGGAGAAAACCGTTTGCCAAAATCCCGTCTTAGGGAAGTTATTATTCAACAAGGAATTCTACAAATGATTTCGCATTTTGACCGCTTTGATATAGCATGACCCCCTAATAGGATGCTTATGCGGTTGTCATAGGTCGAATTCTTCCGAGACATTTGCAAAGAATGCAAACCAGGCAAAGGACCAATACTAAAATGCCGCCAGTTCCCACACCGAGAATGTCCACCGAGCTGGCATTATTTCCCATTCCTTCTTTTTCACACGCCACCCGAGCTAACAAGAAATTTTTCGGTATACAGTCATTAGTGGGTAAAAAACGTTGAAGACCTAGCTGCCTATTAAGGGCATTCCTAGTTCTTTTTTTTTGGTTAGCAATAAACTGTTCAGCTTTTCGTTTTACTGAGCGCATAGATAACTGAATAACAAAGCTCAGTTTAGCGTAAAATAAGGACTTTGCTGAAAAAATCGGAAAAATATTTTAGGTGGAAGCTACTACGATTGGATTAGAAAATATATATCGTTAATTATTAGTATATTATATTAATAATAATTGCCCGAAAACCCCCAAAAAGGCCCAGGTCACGTTTGGAACATTGATCATCCACGCGATTACCGATTCGGAATCAGTCGAACAAGCCGTTCCGAATTGGCTGATAAAATCACAAAGAGACCGGATATTTTGGAGACATCAACGGATAACATTGGTTTGCACCTCAAAAATATTTATGCCAGCGGTGAATTGGAGGAAACAGCAACTACCGAGGATTTCTCGGTGGTTCAACAAGAAGGGCCGCGGTCTGTTTCCCGGAAGACAAAACATTACAACCTCGACGCCATCATTTCTGTCGGTTATCGCGTCAACTCTAAGCGCGGTACGCAGTTTCGCCAATGGGCAACAAGCATTCTGCGCGACCATTTAATGCGGAGCTGGACGCTGGATCGCGCCCAATGCGAACACAACGCTGCCGAACTGGAAGCAGCGCTGACGCTAGTCAAGAAAACCGCCCAATCGTCCGATTTGATTGCCGAAACTGGGCGAGGATTGATCGAGAGTCAGCCGCTATACTTAAGAGCATCAACCCTCCATCACTGGATACTTCCCCTCCTTAAAAATTCCCTTCAATTTTCTGCCATTAAATCCTGGAAATTTCAGTTCTCTCCCATTACATTTTGCAGGCAGCGAAGTCTCTCTTAGTTTTTGTCTTGAACACATTTAACTATATCGACTTATGCGTGAGACTTCGCTGCTTTTTTGCACTTCCCACGAAATATTCTGGCGAAAGAAAGCACATTGTATGCGGAAATTATGAAAATTTTTGTTACTGCCGCTTTAGCGAGCTTCTTCTTTTTGTTCACCGCACACAGTGCGGAACACAAAAATATTATTGTTTTTGTCGCGGATGGATTGCGTGGCAGCTCAGTCAATGCCCAAGACACTCCCGCATTCGAAAGGGTACGAACACAAGGCGTTCATTTTAAAAACAGTCATTCGATTTTTCCAACGGTGACCACAGCGAATGCCTCTGTGATCGCCACTGGGCATGCCTTGGGTGACACGGGAAATTTTTTAAACGAGCTTTACGTCGGATATCCTATGTTTGAGGGTCGGAAAATTCAGGATTCGGCTAGCCCGATATTAGCCGCAAAGAAAAATTCCCATCTTAAGGATTTGAATCTCCATTATGGGGGAAATTATTTGAGTGAAGTCTCTTTGCTGGCATGGGCGAGGGAACATGGGTTCGCAACGGCGGCTATTGGAAAGACAGGCCCCACACTCATCCAGGATGTTCAAATGTCTCGATTTGCTGGAAAAGCAAACGGTTCTACCATACCTACTGTGATCATTGATGGAGTAACCGGGCAGCCCGCTGGAGTTCCCCTTTCAAGCTCAATTTTGCAAGCGATGCGGCGCGAGGGATTACCTCTTAGTGTACCCCGTAACTCTAATGAACCAAACCAAGTTGAGTCGCAACGTTACTTTACTGAAGTTTTTTTGAAAGTAATACTGCCTCAATTTAAAAAATCAAAAAAACCCTTTGTCGCCGTATATTGGTGTGCTGACCCGGATGCTTCGCAACACGATCAAAACGACAGCTTACATCAGTTTTCGCCCGGGATTAATGGGCCCACATCCCTAGCAGGAATCAAAAATGCGGATGCAAATCTGGGAAAAATCCTGGCTTATCTCGATTTCAACCCTGAATTGGCAAAGTCGACGAATGTTATCGTGTTAGCGGACCACGGATTTTCGACAATTAGCAGCAAATGGCTCAACGCGGATCGCACTCAAGCGACCAATAGCTATTCTGCGAGATTTACCTACCGGGACGAAAAAGGCAAGGTCGTGACTGAAAAAGGCGCATTGCCACTTGGTTTTCTAGCCATTGATCTTGCACAGGCTCTGGGAATGTACCTTTTCGACCCTGATGGGATTCCGATCCAACAAAATGGAATTTTTACCTATCCCAGAGTGGCTCCTCGAGGGACGGATGGCTTATCTCAATTTCCGATGCGAGGAAACGGATTGATTGGCAGACGGGCAGTGGCTGGCAAAACTTCGGAAGCCGACCTTGTCGTCGCAAGCAGTGGAGGATGCGCATTCATTTATTTAACAAAATCTCAGTCTGTACTAGCCCGCCAAATTGTGCCGTTTTTGGCCACATTGGATTACGTGGGAGGAATTTTTGTAAACAGAAAGCTCTGTGGCGAATTGCCAGGAGCTTTAGGCATTGATCAGATTTATCTCGCAGGTTCGACGAAACTCCCGCTCCCGACAATAGTAGTACCTTTTCGAAATTTTGCGTTGGATGCAGCCCACCCGACACAAAGCCAAGTCTTGATCTCCGACGGCTTAGATGGGCAAGGCTCTCATGGAAGCTTTGGCCGAGGGGATACTTTTAACTTTATGGCGGCGATGGGACCGGACTTTAAAAAACGGTATGTAGACGCTGTACCAGTCAGTAATATGGACGTTCCAATAACCTGCGCTCGCATTCTCGGTCTGGATCTTCCTTCAATCGGACATCTACGAGGACGAGTGATCGAAGAGGCTCTGGTTGGAGGAGCACGGACTTTGCGCGTTACCTCCGGCACGCTAATGTCCCGACCAACTACTTCGGGTATGACCACCCGGGCGATTTATCAGGATGTTGGAAAGTACCGCTATTTTGACGCGGCTGGATTTCCCGGAAGAACGGTCGGCATTTCAAACTGAGGCTGCGAAACCCAATTCAATCAAATTCAGCTTCCCGTAAGAAGGACTTCCGATCCTCGTTTTGCTCAGCCTTCAGCATCAACTCAGCGCCCATGAGTTTGCCGGGTTGACCCCGTCCTAGCACCGTCATCGGATCCTCAAATCCGTTGACGTAGCCCAAGGCAAACGCGCCGCACTGATAGCCCATCAGGTAGCGCCGGGTTGTCTCTAGAATGGTTGGGTTGAGGATCAGTTCGCACGCACCCGGCGATCGGGCAATCAAGCCTCCGGTGCGTTTGGTTCGTCTGCCGAGAATACCGTCTGGCCCGAAGGGCGTGACCGCCGTGTAGGACTCAAGCTCGTCGGCGATGCGATCCATGGAAGCGCTGGACACGAGCTTGTCGATGATGGCGTAGCCGTGCTCGCGCAGGCAGTGCTCCACTTCTGATGTAGAAACGGTGTTGGCAAGATGAATCAGTGGCATGGTGGGAAATCGGCTGCGTAATATCAGATACGTAAGCTAATTTAGTTCGCAAATTGTTAAAGCGCAAACGCGATTGCCCTGACGATCCGAATTTTGATGGCCGTCCCGTTGCTATAGCAAGGCCCGTATAAAATGATCATGGATTTGACTGAAATTTTGGCTCCAGGCAAGACGCAAAAAAGAGGCCATATCTGTAGATACGGACTATTTTTTGCAACAAAGCTTGGAGGCAAAAGGGCGGCAAAGGCGTAATCATTTTATACGGGCTTTGCTATAACGCTGTGCAACCGGGGCGACCCGGTGATCATGACTTGGCAGGCTTCGTTGAGTTGGTTTGTGCCAACCGGTAAAGCTCCAGGGTCCGAGAACCCATCGCGGATGGGGTATAGCGCTGCTCGACATAGACCCGCAGCCGAGTCGGATCGGTCCTCTCTGCATGGTGGCCGGTCAGCACCTCCTTGACCCGTGCGATCATTGCGGGCGTATCTTCCGGTGCGATCAGTAGATCGGGAGTGACTCCGCCCAGAATTTCCTGAAGACCACCAACGGCAAAGGCCACTACCGGCACGCCGGTGGCCAACGCCTCGATACTGCTACCCCCGAATTCCTCATACATCGACGGCATCACGATCAGCCGGCAGGCCGCCATCGCAAGCGGCACCTCATGATTGGGGATGAAGCCTGTAACCGTCACCCAGTCCTGCAGTTCCGCCTTGGCGATGGCGTCCCGTAAACGATCTCGTTGCGTTCCATCTCCGACGATCAGCAACTCGCACCCTTCCTCGCGAAGGGCCACGGCGAGAGGGATGAGATGCGGCCATCCCTTTTCTTTCGCGATCCGGCCCACAAAGCCCACCGTTTGTCTCCGAAGGCCATGGCGCTCGCGGAACGCCGCCACTACCTGAAGTGGCGGCGGCGTGAACTGTGTGGTATCGACTACATCGGGAACGATCTCGACGAGCCGGGCATTCTGCGCGAGCACCGTGGCGGTTCGTTGGGTTAAGGCCATGACCGCGAAGGCCACGCTGATGACTCGCCGTTCCAGCCACCGGGCTATCTGGTGTTGAAGCATATCGAGCCAGGAGTGTGGGGTATAGACTGCGAGACGGGAGCAGTGTACCGTCAGAATCAATGGGCGCCGCAGTAGTCGAGGAGCAAGCCAAGCAACCAGCAGCGCGGGAATTTGCCCATCGAGGTGCGCATGGATGACATCGAAGTCTTGCTTGCGCGCTCGTTGAAGAAGCGCACACAGTGTTGCTATGGCCCACGACTGGGTCAGGCCGACCAGGCCGCTGAACTCGGAGCGGATCCGGGGCATGGGTACCATCATCCGCTCTACCCACAGAAACGGATGCAACTGACGTAGCTTAGGCAGCCCAGGGAAGCCAATTGTCATCACATGTTGATGGATGCCTGCTTCCGCGAGCCAGACCGCCTGTCGCCAGGTCTGTACCTGCATGCCGCCGACCGCATCGTAAGAAATTGGCCATGATTCGACGTCTGGATGATGGAAAAAGGGTGTCAGCTTCAGGATTTTCATACGGATCAAGCTTTCGGTAAATGGGCCAAGCTTTAACAGCGGCTCCAGAGCGCAGAGGCCAAGCTATATATTGAGCATGAGGTAGTTCTCGCTACGCGTCCGGGAACTCCAAACAATTCCGTCCCGATATTTGTCAGAAGATGATGTCACCAGTGAGCTTTGAGTGCAGCAAGCGCGCCAACGCGTCGATAGAGATTGAATGCTCATTCGATGTCAACATACCAATGTGAATGTCCAGAGTCGCTTCCAGTCGGCTGAAGATCTGTTCCCAGTCGCGGGTATTCAATTCAACCTCGTCGAGAGCCACGATATCCTTTGGCTCCTCGCCGGTCACATTACAGATCGTGTAGATGATGAGCTGGCGAAGGAAGGTGGGCGTCATGACAGTGGTCGCTTTGAGAATGATCTTCAGGTAGCAGAGGGGTACAGTGCTCGCAAGGCGGTTGCATGACCCGTTGCATCGTCAGCGATCCGGCGAGCAATTCTCAGGGCATTGGCCTGGATCGTAAGGGTGGGATTTAATCCGCCGGGGTAAGGCATGTAGCTACCGTCCACGACGTAGACGTTATCTAGCGAATGAAGCTTACCATCCCGATCCACCACCGAGGTCCGCGGATCTTCGCCCGCGCGGCAGGTGCCATGCAGATGGGTGCTGCCCATGGCAAAGTTCGAGGCTTCGTGTTGAATATCGTGTGCGCCAGCGGCCTTCAACCAGTCGGCTGAACGTTCCACCATATAAGCCAGGCGCGCCAGATCCCGTGGGTCCGTCGTGTAGTCGATCATAATCTGCGGCAAGCCCCAAGGGTCCGTGCTACTGGAAAGACGGATCCGATTTCCAAGAGACGGATGATCCGCAAGAATAGTTTCGACACGTAACACCAGACCGTCGACCTGCAAATGGCACCAGTCGTCGTGCTTAGCTTCGTAGATTAGTCCGCCGACACCGGTCGGACAGCGTTCATCCAGATAATGATCAAGCACGCACACCGTCGAGAACGGCCCACGATAACCAATTGGGTGAGCGTCGATTTGTTGCCGGTCTGCCTTCATAATGCCCTGCGAATATTCGCTCAGCTTCATGCAAAGCCCGCGACCGACGAGTTCATGCTCATTGCCAAGGCCACTTGGCGCATAGGGTGTGACTGAGCGCAGCAGCAATGCAGCCGTCTGAATCGCATTGCAGGCCAGGACGAAGCGGTGCCCCCGGATGGAGCGCACCTTCCCAGAGATGTTCCGCGGGGAGACTCAAAGATTTGGGTGCCTGTCGTGCGCCCATGAATCCCGAATAATCGATGGAAAGACTTGACTCCATCTCCTGGTAAAAGGGAGTGAGATCGGCGGCACTGATGGGCCATTTCAACCGGCAGGCCGTCGACACAAATGCGCTCGCTGGGATCGAAGTCGAATTCGGTGTATCGGAACGATGCACCACCATAGAAAACGGTTCCGCCGCCGAGATTGCGCGTGCTCCATGGCCATCCCCGCGAGCTCCATCCCTGCGCGTCATTGCCGGCCAATGCGTGCACGGCGTCCGCATCGACGGCTGCGTTCTCTGCACTGGCCTTGAGCCTGGCACCCTCTTCCAACAACAGCGTGCGAAGCCCGGCCCGAACGAAGGTTTCCGCAGCAACGGCACCACTGGCGCCGCTGCCAATGACGATCACGTCGAAAGTATCCTCGAGCAGGATTCCCGATCGAAGTCCGTGCATGTGTGAGGTACCAAGAGCGTGGTGCTCAACGAATGGCGCAAATGAAGAGGTCATGCTGCTGGGTCGTTCTTTAGCGTTGTTGCATGGAGGAGCAAAGAGTTGAAGTTTCGCCTTCCCATCCGTTAATTGATCTGTGCCTTGCAACGAACCGCCTGCGTAGGCGCGACAGCCAGCATCCAGTTCACCCACCACGCCGATCAATGCCAAATCTACCATTAAAATTAAAGCACTGCAAATCAGATCGTTTGCCGTTTCCGCTCATTTGCACCGTGACTCAATATTCGAGCGACGCCAACGGGTCGGGACGTTCCTGCGTAATCATTGACCAAGAGTCCAGCGTCGTCCAGTCAATGCCTCGCTCCAGCTCAAATCGGTAGGCAGACCCACGCGTCGATATCTGTGCCTGGATGGCCTGCTCCGTGGCGGCGGTGTGTCCCCACGGTATCGTGTCCATGCCCCGAAGCAGACACTCCAACACAGCCGGATCGATGCGATCAGCGAATTGAGCGACGAGAAAGTGTTTTGCGCGCCGGAACCGAACGCCGGTGTCGGCCAGTTGCACGGCCAAGGGCACCACGCCACAGCCTGCCACAGCAATTTTTGGGGTGTGCCGCACGATCAGCGCTGGCACTCCAGACAGCGCCGAGCCCCCTGCAGCCACGACTTGCTGCAGTTCATCCGCCAAGTCCGAGCGCTTAAACAGGCAGGCAGCGATCAGGTCATGACCGGCATGAAAGACGTCTTGCCGGACGAGTCCCGCAAGCGCCTCTCGCGGCCACCTTGCCGCCAGGAAGAGGCTGAGCTGCCGGAGATATTCATAACGATCGAGCCAGCGGCCATCGTCTTCAGCGCACCCGTCCAGCCAGTGCGAGCACCTCTCAATCAGCGCCCAGCAGCGGTCGAAACCACCGCGCAGGCAACGCAGAATCAGGCCACGCACGACGCGGCTCTGCGCGATCGCGCAGACAGCTGAAGACATCGGCGAGGTGTGTAAGGCGACGTATTGCGACGTGTCCTCGAGAACTGCCCGATATTGGACCAGCGTGGTGACCACCGACTCCCAATCCGATCCGTTAAAGCGCTCGGCAAAGCCGTCGATGGCGTCGTTCCCGACATACGAGAAATCGTACGAGGCGTCGAAGAGGAAACGCGTGGCGATCACAAAACGACTGAGATCCTCATAATGCCAGATGCCTGATGCCGGCACGCCGAGGCGGATGAACAGAGTCCAGGTGCCCAACACCTGCTCGCGCCGAACCGTCAGTGCCGGGAACATCCAGGTGCGGAATCGATCCAGGAACACCTCGAACGCCAGGATTCGCGCGATCTCATCACTGGGGCAATCGGGCGGCTCTGTCCATTCCGCCGTGATCTGCAGGGGCGTGAACACATAGCTGGCCTTGTGTGTTCCCATCGGGATCTGGATCTCAAGCAGTTCTCGCTCGAAGCGCAAAACCTTTGTTGAGCGGCTGCTGAATGTCGAGCAGAAGTGCTTGAGTGCCTGTACGCGTTGCGGCAGCCGCCGCGTGTCCAGTTGCAGCCCCGCCAGGGACCACTGGTGCAGGAGATTGTGCAGAACGTGCGGGTTCTCGTAGCGCGGAACTGCCTCGTGGGCAGCCATGATGGCGTCAAACTCGAAACGCCAGTTATGATCCTCTATCTCGAACGACTCGGGCATCTCTTCATCATTCCACTGACGCAGCCAGATCTGAAAGCGATGGAGCACTACGTCATCACGCTCGGACAGTGGCCCCATACTCAGGAATGCGATCCACTTTTGCATCACCACGAGGTAGCGTTGGTAGCTGGAAGTATCGCCCCCTTCCACAGTACGAGCCAACAGTCCTTTTAACGAGGCATCATATGTCTCGATTAGCGATCCTCTGATCTGCTCGACGATGCTATCCGGATCGATCTCGCACAGCACGTCTCGCAGGCTCGAGTAAGCATCATTTAGCTGCTGTGAAAGCCGCGCCACCGCGTCGCCGCCCGACACAATGCCTCTGAACGACGCCGTCGCCTGCAAGAACGTCTCCACCGGTTCGAGGACAGCGGGATGATCCGGAACTTGCAGAGCCAGTAGAACCATACTGGGGACCGGCAACCCCAATGAGTGGATGGATGCCATCGACCTTGCCGACAAGCCACCTTTAAAAGCGAGAGCCAACGCGTCCAGATAGGAAACCGTCTCGTCTGTCATATAAACCGGCAGTCGCGCACATTCCGCGCTTACGACCGCTACGCTGTCCAGGATGAGCACGGCGTTATCGCGCTGTTGCGCAGTCAATTGCATGGCTGCCGAATCGAGCAAGCGGCATAGCGTCTCTGGCGGTACCCAGGATGTCGCTGCTTCGCATTCCAGCAAGGCCATTACAATCCGCAAGTCGGCGCTTTCGACTAGTGAGCCTGTCCCGGACGATAGCGCGAACAGCCTGGGCAGTTCGCGCCACGGCTCGCTATGCAACACCTGGACGGCACGTTCATAGGCTTTTGCGAATTCGGTAAGCGCGGAGAGCCCTCGCCCTCCGGCATACCCCAAATGCCGCGACCGCCCGATCTGCGCGAGTAGGGACGGGGACTCCACCGTGCCGTTGGCCCGCTGCATCCACAACGCCGCGATCGGCTGTTCGGTGCGTGCGAGCAGCCGTTCTTTGACCTCCCTGGCTAATGGCAGACGGCGCAGTTGGGACAAGGCTTTGGTGCATTCCTGTGCCAGTTCCCCGTTGGGTGTTAGCACCTCGTCCGTGAAGACGAGAGCACAGTCGTCGGGCAACACCAGCTCCCGGCGAAGCTCTGTCCGAATTGATCGCAGCATCGTCGAATCGCCCAGGACGCAGGTGCCGCGATCAAACGCAACGCAGTCCGCTCCGGTAGGTACACGTCGCGTGTCCATTCTGACGCAGGTCACCTTCTGTTGTCGAAACATAATGCCTGCATGTTCCTCTGCGCTGCCTTCGTCCACCATCACCACCGCCACATCAGCCTGCTCCCGTGTGTCCAGGGCGAGATACTGACGCCAGGCGCTCATGAGGTCCGGCGCTACCAACCCGCGGCCAAAGGATTCCGCGCCCAGCATCAATAGCCCAGCTTCCACGACGTCGTAGTGTCGGGTTAGTGCTTCGTAGCAATCGTCGGTCAGCGCTGCCCGTTCACGGAAGGCTGTATTGGGCTGCGCCGGTCGTGCTTGCAGTAGATGCAATCGCCGAACCATCGTCTCACGCAGATGTCGTCCCCGCCAGAGCCTGAGGCTCGTGGAGGCTGGGCGCAAGACCAAGGTCGTCGCCCGCGAACCGGTGTTCTGGGCGCTGGCAAAGCCGAAGCCGATCGTGTGGGCAACGTTCATCAGGTGCTGGTTTCTCGGCATGATGGTGGTGATGGAAACGAAGCCCAGCGTCGTCTCGAGGCCCCATTCACAATCAATCGCCGCGAAGTCGAAAGTCTCCATCAGCACGGCACATACCGCCTCCATGCGATCCAGAACCGCTGTGTTCAGATACGGCGAATGATTGAGACCGACATCATCTGCCACATCGATCTTCAGCAGTGGTTGCACAAAGCATGAGATGGCTTCGAAATGAACGGATCGACCCGAAAGCGCCTGCTGACGCCGGGCATGCTCGGTCGATCCGCTCAGAGCCACGGTGGCAACGCACTGCATCAGCTCTTCCGGCCTGAGGCAGATCAGGCTTTCGTAGCCCCCGGCATTGACGTGATCCATCATGTCCTCGATACCAGCACTACGCACGATCCAGGGCATCGGACCACAGACTTCCTCCACCATCTGCGTCAGTCGAGGAAATGCCTCCTCCAATGAAGCGACGTAGGCCGACACCGCCTCCTTACCCTGCGCCAAGGCATCCGTCACCGCGATCGGTAGCGGGGCGATCGGAAAGATGGGCAAGACCAGATCGCCCAATGATTCGATCTCACGAATGCGCAGAAGCCGATCAAGCTTGGGTCCGTAGTGCTGTTCTTCACCTGTAGTCATAGTCGTCAATGGACTTCGCACTCTCGCTCGAGATCATCACCCAGGAATCCACCGCTCTGGTGAGCCCACAACCGCGCATAGAGCCCCCCTTGCGCAAGCAGCGTCTTGTGGTCGCCCTGTTCGACCACGCGACCTTCGTCAAGCACGATCAGCCGGTCCATCGCCGCGATGGTGGATAGCCGGTGCGCGATTGCGATCACCGTCTTGCCTTCCATCAGCCGGTAGAGGCTTTGCTGGATTACGGCTTCGACTTCTGAGTCGAGCGCACTGGTGGCCTCATCGAGCAGCAGGATCGGCGCGTCCTTCAGCATCACACGCGCAATCGCGATACGCTGACGCTGTCCGCCCGAGAGCTTGACGCCGCGCTCGCCCACGTGTGCCTCGTAACCACTCCGGCCGCTTGCATCGCGCAGATTCCGGATGAAATCGTGTGCCTCGGCGCGCAGGGCTGCTGCCTCGATCTGCACCAGTGTCGCGTTGGGTCGGCCGTAGGCCACGTTGTCGGCCACCGAGCGGTGCATCAGCGAGATGTCCTGCGTGACCATGCCAATGTGGCTGCGCAGTGACTCTTGTGTGACGTACGCGATGTTCTGCCTGTCGATCAGAATGCGACCATTCTCCAAGTCATGAAAGCGCAGCAGTAAGTTCACCAGTGTCGACTTGCCGGCACCCGAGCGGCCGACTAGCCCGATCTTCTCGCCGGACTTGATTGTCAGGCTTAGGTCGTCGATCACACGGTGACTCACATCGCTGTAGCGGAAGCTCACATGCTCGAAGTGCACCTCGCCACGCGGCACGTCGAGCGCAGTGGCGGTGGGCGCGTCAAGCACGATGCGTGGTCTCGACAGCGTCTTCATACCGTCCTGTACCACGCCGATGTTCTCGAACAGGCCGGTCATCTCCCACATGATCCAATGCGACATACCCTGTAGCCGCAATGTCATAGCGGTGCCTGCAGCCACGGCTCCCACACTCACCGCTCCGTGTGACCACAGCCACAGTGCCGTACCCGTCATGCCAATCGTGAGACCAATGCTTAGTAGGTGGTTGACAATCTCGAAGGCGCTCACGAGTCGCATCTCGCTGTAGCCGGCGCGCATGAACTCGTTCATCGCCTCGCGCGTGAAGCCGGCCTCGCGCTGCGCGTGCGAAAACAGCTTGACGGCGGCGATGTTGGTATAGGCGTCGGTCACGCGTCCGATCATCAGTGCACGCGCATCGGCCTGCGCCTTGCCGAGCTTGCTCAGGCGCGGCACGAAATAGAACAGCGAGGTGATGTAGAGGCCTAGCCAGATCACGAAGGGCCACACTAATTGCGCGTCGAGCATACCAACCAGGATGATCATGGTTGCCACGTACACGCCCATGGTAACCAGCACGTCAGCCAACACGAAAATGGTTTCGCGCACCGCAAGCGCGGTTTGCATCACTTTGGCCGTGATGCGGCCTGCGAACTCGTCCTGGTAGAAAGCGATGCTCTGTCCCAGCATCAGCCGGTGGAAATTCCAGCGCAGCCGCATCGGCAGGTTCACCGAGAGTGTCTGGTGCTTGACGACGGTTTGCAACGCCACCACTGCGATGCTGATTGCCATAAAAGCGGTCAGCCATAGCAGGGTATCACCGCGCTCGGCCCACAGGCGCGACGGCACTTGGGTGCCGAGCCAGTCGACGATGCGCCCGAGTATTGCAAATAGCAATGGCTCGAAGGCCGACATGATTGCCGTGAGTACCGCCATGACGGCGATCTTGCCTCGCACGCCTTGTGTGCAGGCCCACAGGAAAGCGAAAAATCCTCCGGGAGGGGGGGACGGCTCGGCGGTGGGAAACGGGTAAAGTAGTTTTTCGAAAAAGTCGAACAATGTATTAGCCTCTCAAAGAGTCCGCGACTGTTGCCACAAGCGATTCTGGTTGAGCGCACTATACATCGTCTTGCAAGGTAAGCGGATCTCCGCGGCCAGCGCCGTAGCGAATCGCTCGACACTTTGCGTCTCGATGATCGACTGCGGTAGCCGGACCACGTAGGTGTAATGCGCCCGAGCCGTGGTGCCGGCGGCGGTCGCTTGCGGTGAGAAACCGAGGGAAATCAGTAAACTATCCAGAACAGCGGCATTACGACGACGTAGCGCCAGTTGCTCGTCCAGCACCTCCAATTGTGCCACCAGGATGGCCGCATGAAATTCCGAGAGACAGTATAGCAAGGCCCGTATAAAATGATTACAAATAATTATCTGAAAAAAGGGAAATTATGGAACATTGGAGACTTCTACGGCGAGCTATAGCTTGAGCCCATTTATGTTCAATAGGATTAAGATCCGGAGAGTAAGTAGGGAGATATTCCAGCGTACAACCAGCCCCTTTTATCAGAGCTTGTGTATCACTTCTCTTATGAAAGGTAGCATTATCCATAACGATCACCGAATTTTTCGGTAGTTTTGGCAAAAGGTCTTCTTGCACCCAGTTATGGAAAATGTCGCCATTTATGGAACTCGTAAAGAGGCCGGTCGTGAGTAAACAAGCTCCTACCAAAGCCCCAATGACATTAGTTCTAGCCTGCTTGTGCCAATCATGTTTTCCAAAAGAGCGTTTTCCTTTATCAGCATAGCCATATCTTCTGGGCATATCCTCGGCAAAGCCGCTTTCATCGATATAGACAATAGTTTTTCCACTTTCCCGATGTTCATTCATTTTTGTTTCAAAAGTTTTTCTGGCAAGATGGTCCGCCTTCGGATGGCGGAAGGATTTTTTTATAGGTGACTCCTAACTTTTTTAGGGCCCAATATATCCCATGTTTACTGACTCCAAACCGGACTGCCCGTTCTCTCTGATAGTCATCCGGATATTTTTCAACATCTTTTGCTAATGATTCCATGTCTATTTTCCGACTGTGCTTTTTTCTTTTTTGAATTGGGTTTATCTCTTTGGCCCAACGCATCAGTGTTGCTATTCCTATTTTGACTTGTTTTGCTAGCTCCCGATAGGTGAGATTTTCCTCTTTTTTAATCTTGATTACATGTTCTCGAAATTTTAATGGATAGCACATAATTCTTGTTATCATTTTGTACGGGCCTTGCTATAGCGAGGGATTCATCCTCCATCACCAACTTCAAAAAGAGAATTCATCAGGAGATGCTCAATGGCTGCAGCAAAATTATCAAAGACTCAAAACAGCAAGCCAGGGGCGGCTCTGTGCAGTAGTGGCAGACCGGGGCTTTGACAGCGCCCGCTCGCGCCAGAAACTTCAAGAAAACGAAACCTTTAACGGACTATGTCCTCGGGATATAAAACAAATGCGAAAAAGACTCCGGAATGATGAAGTCTTTGTCACCGCACAAAAACGGCGCGCACAAACCGAAGGGCGCGTTGCTATTCTAAAAAACTTTTTCCTTAACGGAACCCCACGTGCCAAAGGATTCCACAACCGACAACTCCAAGTTACCTGGGCCGTACTGGCTCACAATCTTTGGGTTGTTGCTCGCTGCCCTTGGGCAGAAGAAAGCGAAAAACTTCTCGCAGCCTAGCAGATTCTTTTATCCTCTCCTCCTTTCGAAGCTACGATACGAACCACCTTGCCAAAATATAGCGCTCTCTAATGTAATTTAATCAAATCCCTCTATTATTTCCGCAATGGTTGCCATCCACTATCATTTCCCATAAATTTTTTCCCCGACTATTTTTGTTTTAGCTGTTTTCCGGACAGACTCTAACTAGACCGGTGGTAATTGAACCTGCTATTGCCATACTATTGTCAAGCAACCAAAGGGAAAAAAACGTTGCGAGCAAAAATCGAATCAACGCTACCGCCTAGTCACCTATTATAATCAGCGCTTTCCTGGAGGATGCAGGTGATATACTTTCCTGGACTTTTTTTTGTCACAGGCAGGATAAATTCCAGGGCTTTGGCCAGGCTCTTAGACTTCCGAGAAGCCTTCGCGTAACAATTTTTCAACGAAGCCAGTATCGTATTTTCCTCTGCGGAAGTCCTGGTTTTTGAGGATTGCTTGTTGAAAAGGAATGGTGGTGTGGATTCCGGTGATCATGTACTCATTGAGAGCGCGGTTGAGGCGTTCGATAGCAGCTTCCCGAGAGGCTGCGGTGACAATGAGCTTAGCGATCATGGAATCGTAATTAGGAGGAATTGGATAACCGGCATAAGCGTGGGAGTCGATGCGAACGCCGCGACCTCCGGGTGCATAGTAGAGTTCGATTGTTCCCGGGCAGGGTTGGAAGTTTTTGAAGGGATCTTCAGCGTTGATACGGCACTCGATGGAGTGGTGCCGCGGAGTGGCATTGACGACATAATCGCTCAAATGTTCTCCATCGGCGACCTGGATTTGTTGTTTTACCAAATCGCATCCATAAACTTCTTCAGTAATGGGATGCTCAACCTGGATTCGCGTATTCATCTCCATGAAGTAAAAATTCAGATCATCATCCACCAGATATTCGATCGTACCTGCATTGGTATATCCAACGGACTGGGCCAGTTGGAGCGATGCTTCTCCCATACGATGGCGCAAATCTTTTGTCATCAGAGGAGACGGGCATTCCTCGACAATTTTTTGGTTGCGGCGTTGAATGGAACAATCTCGTTCGCCAAGATGAACAATCTGACCGTGGTGGTCCCCAAAGATCTGAATTTCGATGTGATGAGGATTTCGAATAAACTTTTCAATATAGACGGCAGGGTTTCCAAAAGCCTTTGCCGCCTCCATACGCGCACTGTGGAAACCTTGGATCAGGCTGGCGTCATCTTGTGCGACACGCATTCCGCGTCCGCCACCACCGGCAGTGGCTTTGATCATAACCGGATAGCCGATGGTCTTGACAATTTCCAGCGCTTCCGCTTCCGAATTAATGGTGCCTTCACTGCCGGGGCTAATGGGTACGCCTGCTTTGCGAGCGCATTGCTTTGCCGTATTTTTATCGCCCATCAAACGGATGGCGTTGGGCGAGGGGCCGATAAAGGTAATATTGCAACTGGCACACACTTCCGCAAAGCGTGCATTTTCGGACAAAAATCCATATCCGGGGTGGATGGCATCCACATCGGTGATTTCCGCTGCGCTGATGATACGGTCAATTTTTAGGTAGCTTTCTGAGCTGGCTGCCGGGCCGATACAGACCGCTTCGTCCGCAAGTTGAACGTGCAAGGACTCCACATCTGGCTTGGAATAAATGGCAACCGTCTGAATTCCAAGCTCCTTGCAAGCGCGAATCACACGAAGGGCGATCTCGCCCCGATTGGCAATAAGAACTTTCTTAAACATCAGTATTATTTGACGCGAAAGAGAGCTTGGCCAAATTGAACGGGCTTTCCATTTTGCGCGACGACTTCCGTGATTGTCCCTGAAATTTCGGCCTTAATTTCGTTCATAACTTTCATTGCTTCGACGATACAGACTACTGTTTCGGGCGTCACTTGCTTTCCAACTTCCACAAACGAGGGTGCCTCGGGGGAAGCGGCGGAGTAAAAGGTGCCCACCATGGGAGAGACAATTTCCTTAGTTCCATCCTGAGGAATCAATTCGGCGCTTTCCACTTCGGCAGCGGGTGGTGTGGCCAGCGCCGAAACAGCAGCGGGCGGAGACGGCGAAAAGGAAGCGGTTTGGGGGGCGCTGGCTTCCGCGGTTTTTAAAGTGATCCGAAAATTATCACGCTCCATTTTGAAAACGGCGATGCCGTTTTTTTTCATCAAATCAATCAATGCACGTATTTCCTTGAGGTCCACTTATATCAAAAGGTGTTCAGTCTTCATTTCTTTCATTCCATTTGGGCTGGGTCAAGAAGCTAGCAATTGCAAATTAAATTTCTTTTGGGCTACAGGCTCCTAACTCTATAGTTGTTAGTTGATTGTTCGTGATTCTCTCTAGGGGTCATGCTATAGTTGCTGGAAAGCAAACTATCAACTTCTACGAACCACCAACTACGAACTGAAGTGGTGCTGAAAGAGACTGGCGAAGTCAGTGAAGGTTTACATGCCGGCGCTCTTTTGTTCCTTTACATTCCTTTCAGTTTCCCGCATCAAGTGGTTCGCTGTTCAAGCAGTTATATGATTAGAGTGCTGTTGCCATTTTTGTTGACTCTTCATGTGGGTGTCTGTGTTTTGCTCGTCATTGTGGTTTTAATGCAACGGCCACGTAGTGAAGGGCTGGGGACTGCCTTTGGAGGCGGGATGACTGAAAACATCTTCGGAGCGCAGACTTCCCATGTGCTCGCCAAGTTTACGACGTACCTGGGCGCGATATTTTTTGCCCTGACACTACTGCTCGCTATTGTTTATGCAAAATCCTCAGGTGGAAAATCGCCGGTTCAGAAAGAAATGGAGATGCTCTCTCAGCAGTTAAAAGCGCCCACCGCCACACCGGCTCTTTCACCTTCGAGTACCGCCGCAGAACCCACACATACCAGCTCCCCAGGGCCCTTGGCTTCTCCGGCGCTTTTAGCTTCTCCAATGGTTTCGGTGTCTCCGGCAGTTTCAGCCGCTCCGACAGCTTCGCCTTCGCCGACGTTTGCTCCGAAAAAAACGCCTTAGGACAAGGTACATGAAGATTCTTGGGACGATTTCCAAGCTCCGTGTGGCGTGCCGAAGAGCGGCACGTCCTCTGGTGCTGGTACCGACGATGGGGGCTTTACATGCGGCGCATGCGGCGCTGATTCGTGAAGCCCGGAAGATTGCTGGAAGGAATGGTACCGTTGCGGTTTCCATTTTTGTGAATCCCATTCAGTTTAATTCCAGCGAAGATTTAGCATCTTATCCCCGGCCTCAAGTTGCCGATCAACGCCTCTGTAAAGAACTAGGGGTAGATCTCGTTTTTCGGCCCCCCTCGGTTGCGGAGATTTATCACAGCGATCATTCGGTTTTTGTAGAGGAGGAGGTCCTTTCGTGCGATCTCTGTGGTGCGGCACGTCCTGGCCATTTCCGCGGGGTATGCACGGTTGTGACAAAACTTTTCCATCTTTTTTCTCCTGATGCGGCCGTTTTTGGAGCAAAGGATTATCAGCAGTTGGCAATTATTCGTCGCATGGTACGTGATCTCAATTTCCAGATCCGCGTTATCGAACACCCGACGATCCGGGAAAAAGACGGCCTGGCGATGAGCTCTCGCAATACTCGCCTGAGCCCTGCGGCTCGAGCGGTTGCTCCCGGAATCTATCAAGCGTTACTTCAAGCTAAAACAAGTGCGCAGAAGCACTCTCCTCATGAGGTCGTTGGAAAGTTAGAAGCTGATCTTAATTTACTTCCGGATGTTCGCATCGATTATGTGAAATGTGTCAACGCCGCCTCTCTGCAATCTGCCATTGATTGGGCCCATCCCACGGTAATTACTGTAGCGGTTTTCCTCAACGGTGTGCGTCTGATTGATAACATTCGGCTCCCCGGGCGTAGAATATCTCGGAAGGTCTGAGGTAAAATCGAGAAACCCGCAATGAGAGAAGTAGATTTTATTGTTATTGGGAGCGGGATCGCGGGTCTCACCTTTGCCATGAAAGCAGCATCCAAAGGTCATGTTGTGGTGATCACAAAAAGGGGCCGAGCCGAATCAAATACAGCAGGGGCTCAAGGAGGAATCGCGTGTGTGAGTAGTCGGGAAGACTCTTTCGAACTCCATATTCAGGACACTCTCACTGCCGGAGCGGGACTCTGCAACGAATCGGTGGTCAGACACGTGGTGGCAGAAGCCCCCGCTCGTATTGCTGAGCTCATTCAAATGGGTGTCCAGTTTGATCAACATTCGGGCGGAAACCTCGATCTGGGCAAGGAAGGCGGGCACTCCAAACGGCGAGTTCTCCATGTCCAGGATTTTACTGGCCTTGCAATTGAACGCGCATTGTTACGCCGTCTGGCGGAACACCCCAATATCGAACTTTTGGAAAATCACATGGCGGTGGATTTCATTACCACGTCCTCGTCGGAGTTCTCGCCGGACGAGCAGATGTCTTTACCAGAGTCTTTGCAGGGCGGGCAGTCCTCGTATAGCCCAGCCGCCACCTGCGTCGGCGTGTACGTACTGGATGAACGAACAGGGACCGTAGAAACCCTTCGGAGTGATGTGACGCTTTTAGCAACCGGTGGCTGCGGAAAAGTCTATTTGTATACGACCAATCCGGATGTTGCCACAGGTGATGGCGTCGCCATGGCCTGGCGCGCCGGGGCGGTGATCTCCAATATGGAATTTATCCAATTTCATCCAACCTGTTTGTACCATCCCGAAGCAAAGTCTTTTCTGATCAGCGAAGCAATCCGAGGTGAAGGAGCTATCCTTACTGATGTCCAAGGGCAGCAGTTTATGCAAAAGTACCATCCCCTGGCGGAATTGGCGCCACGCGACATTGTTGCACGAGCCATTGACGCCGAAATGAAACAACGGGGAAGCAAATGTGTCTATTTGGATATTACTCACAAACCAGCCGACTTTATCAGGCAAAGATTTCCCAAGATTTACGAAACCTGCTTAAAATATGGGTTTGATCTCACCCGGCAACCGGTGCCTGTAGTTCCCGCCGCACACTATCAGTGTGGAGGAGTGAAAACTGATCTCGACGGGGAAACAACGCTTCGCGGACTCTATGCCGTCGGCGAAGTTGCGTGCACCGGTCTCCACGGTGCTAATCGTTTAGCGAGCAATTCTCTTTTGGAGGCCGTCGTCATGGCTCACCTTTGCTTTGACAAAATTACGAATACTCCTCAACCCCGTAGGCAAAAATTTGATCTGCCGGAATGGCGAAGCCACCGAGTACAGGATGTGAGCGAAATGGTCATCATTTACCACAACTGGGATGAAATTCGGCGGATCATGTGGGATTATGTGGGTATTGTGCGAAATAGCCAACGTTTGCGACAGGCCGATGCTCGACTCAGGAGTCTGCGTGCCGAAATTCAGGGGTTTTATCAAAAGTTCAAGCTTTCCACAGACTTGTTGGAACTGCGCAATCTCGTCACTGTCGCTTCACTCATCGTGAAAAGTGCCATGCAACGTAAAGAAAGCCGTGGGTTGCACTATACCCTGGATTTTCCGCAAAAAAATGATTCTAATTATCTGCACGATACCGACATGAGAAGCGATTCGACTTGAAAAAATTTTCAATTAAGTGTCTTCGAAGAAAAAAATCTGTCTATTTTGCCCGTCCGGCGAGAACACCTGCCCCATCGTCCGCCGAGAACTCCATAGAATGATGAGACCCCACCTCTTATTTTTGCTTCCATTGGCCTTCCTGCTTGTAGCTGCAGGCGGAGCCCGTGCTCAGTCACCCATGTCATCCAGCACGGACTTTCAACAGTATGCGATTAAGCTGCGCGAAATGGCGCTTTTGAAAATCGAACCACAGGTCGTTGCGCCTTCGTATGGTATCGCTGGCCGTTATCCGTGGAAACGGAATGTGAGGACGACCATTTTTTGGGTGGGCGAACAGTCGTCAGTTAGAAATCCGGTTCCTAACTATAAAAGCTCCTGGGATGCCAAATGGGCCCGGAGTTATGGCGGTTCGGATTCTTCGGACCCCTATGCAAGAAGAAACTATATTCCGAAGTCTTTTGTGCCGAAACAGAACCCATTCTATATAGCACTTCCCTATAACGATGTGAGCCGTGGAAGAACCAAATCCGAGGCATTCAAGGTGATTCCCTGGTTCCGGCAGGCCTTTGAGAAACATGGAAAAACGGTCCTGAAAGGACGATGGGTTGCGATTCGGAAGGGCAATCGTGTCTGCTATGCCCAATGGGAAGACTGCGGCCCCTTCCGAACCGATCATTATCAATATGTGTTCGGCAGAGAATACCCTCGACCCAATCTAAACCAGGGAGCAGGTCTCGACGTTTCGCCTGCCGTGCGCGATTATCTAGGGCTCGAGGGCAAGGACTACTGCGATTGGAAGTTCGTGGAATTTCGAGAAATCCCCAATGGTCCTTGGTCCAAGTACGGAGACAACAACACATTTGTCTTATTGGCTCGCGGAGCAAATCTTTTCCTCTACGATCGCAATAATGCGAATGGAGCCCATCATTAGGTGAGGAGATGAGGCAAAAGCCAGGGTAATGAGACTTTTAATAAGGTCCTTCGTCCATTGGAGTGGGTGAATGAGTAGAGAATCTACCCGACCATTGATCCAGCAATGTCTTCTGTCAAACCAGCGGAACCTTTATGAACCACCAACTACGAATTATGCTATTGTTTCGGTCTAAATTGCACATTGGGTTTGTTAGCAAAGTGCTCATCTTGCGTCCAGATCACGGCATTGTTCTGTTTTGCGATGGTGTAAATGATCGAGTCTGCAAATGAGAGTTTCTCTTCATGGCCAATGGCTGCGGCTTCCAATGCTAACTCAGCTGTAAGATCAATCACTTCGCCTCGTTGCATCGACACAACTATTTGAAGTGCTATTTCTTCGTCCTGTTCTCGCAAAACCACTTTAAAGACTTCGTATAAGCATACTGTTGGCACAATCAAGAGATCGGAATCTTCGATTGCCTCAGAAAAAAACTCGGCGTTTTTTTCTTGTGCCAAATAAGCGAGCCAAGCCGATGAATCGACTAAATTCATGGCGTATTTTACACCCGATCGCCTTCTCGGACAAATGAGGTATCCATTCCCTTCAGAGACCCACGCAATTCACGGATATTGCGAAACGGGATGATTTCGATGCGGCATCGATAACAAAAAATGAAGACCTTTTCTCCGGAACGCAGGCCCATCGCTTCCCGGATCCGTTTCGGAATGACCACTTGAAATTTCGGTGAAATGGTAGCTACTTCAGCGGTTTCTGTATTCATACGGTATTACGATATACCGATCGATTGAGAAAGTCAAGACTGCGCGGACCTTCCGATCCTTCTGGGCGCATCCTATATTAGAGAAAGAGAATTTTTTATGGCCGCCGCAACTCGATCCATTTCTTCTCGTGTATTGTAGAAATGGGGGCTGAATCGCAACCAGGATCTTCCTGCCCGATCGCTACGGAGAGAAGCGGCAATGTGTGCGGATTCAAGCGCCTGGAAAAACTTGGATGAGGCAAGGTGAGGGTGGCGACAGGTCAGAATGCCAGAGCGCCAGGGGCTGCTCTTTGGGGAGAGAAACTCAAATCCCAGCTCTTCCAACAAACTCTGTAAGTAGTCGCGCACTTCCAAAATTGCGGCGGAAATTGCGGGAATGCCTCGTGAGAGGATCATTTGTAGGCTCGCTCCCATTCCATGAACTCCAACTACGTTTAAAACACCGGGTTCGTAGCGCCGCGCGGTTTCCTCGAACTGAATGGTATCCTGTGTGATAAAATTCGGAGCGTGCACGTTCCATGCTCCCAGAAGAGTGGGACGGCATTCTTCGAATTTTTCCTTACGTACAAAAACCACTCCGATAGCAAGCGGCCCGAGCATCCATTTGTGTGCGTCCGCGCTGAGGAAGTCGACATTTTGAACCTCTATGGAAAAGGCGCCCAAAGTTTGGATCGCATCCAAGGAAAATAAAATTCCATGACTTCTGAGAAGTCGGCCAATGCTGTCGATGTCGATGCGCCAGCCCGTTAAAAAATTACAAGAAGCAAGTGCTGCCAGCCGCGTTTTTGGAGTAAGCGCCGAGGCAATAAGTTCCGGCGTGATTTGTCCTGGAACTTCGGGTTGAAGAAAGCAAATTTTGACCCCCCGGCGCATCAAATTGATCCAAGGATAAACATTGGCGGGGTAGTCGTCTTGATAACAGATGATTTCATCCCCCTCTTTCCAATCGATGCCATTGGCAAAGAGGCTCAATCCCAAGGCAGTGGGGCCCAATAGAGCGATCTCTTCGGATTTTGCCCCGATCAGGGTCGCAGAGTCTTGCCGTACCTCGGCTAAATAGGGAACGGCCATTCCGGCTTCCTGATGGTGGCGAGTGCTGGCTTGTGAATATTCAATCATTGCTGTAGCCGCACAGGCAGGGAGGGCGGTCACTGCCGCATGTGCCAGGAAGATTTGCTTACGGACCACAGGAAACTGATTCTGGCGATCCTCCTCATCAATAAAAAGAGACATAGGAATCTTCGATTCTTTCTTTTTCTTCGATTCGTTACGGTTCGGAGTTTTCCAATCGCGCGTTCTATGAAGCCGTCCTCGACTTTTCTCCTTCTTCAATCAGATGCCAAAAAGCAGTGGTTTCACCCAAGGTCTTATCTTCTTCCGCCGTAGGAAGATTTGAACGAAAAAGGAAATCTCGTAATGTGTTCTTGTGGAGGACCCGATGAACCAGGACGCTCTTGGGATGTTGTTCGAAATAGATTCGGTAATCCTTTGCACGATAGCGAAATAACTTTCTGCCTTCGCGACAAACAGTACCGAAGCACTCCCCCTCCATCTCCTCGGGATTTTGAGGAATCAAATGAAATTCCGCCAAAAGCTCCAACTGCAATTCCTTCGGAAGAGCTGCCATCTCAGCAGCGCTGACGCTGTTAAAAATAACCTGGAACACGGCGAAACTATAAGGACAGACGCCCCTCAATGAAAAGGACTGTCTCTATTTTTTTTGCGGCTCGGAAAAAAGCGATTTGCAGTTTTTCTTTAACTTTGTGGGTTATCAGTTTTGGACGGAGGTATGCATCGTTGGTTCCAATTCGTGCTGATAACCCAGTGCACCAAGTGGGTTCTATTGAGTTTTCCCTCAAGAACAAATGCAAGGAGAGCTGGTAAACGAGTTCTAGAGCATTTTACATTTAAGTAGTTACAGTATTTCCATATCCTGCGTGACGAAAATAATTGGAAGATTCGTCTTTTGTGAGAGAATTTAAAATATTGGAAATGGAAGAGAGAACGGCATCGAGCGTTCTGGCGGCTGTTTTTCGAAGATGGGCTTTTAATTTGGAGAAAAATTTTTCAATTGGATTGAGATCTGGTGAATAAGCGGGCAAAAAGAGGAGTTTTGCACCACGGGCTTCTATAATTTTTTGGACATCAATGTTTTTGTGAGAAGAAAGATTGTCCATTATGAGAACATCACCCGGCTTAAGGATTGGCCCAAGGACCTCTTTCAAATCATTCCCTTACACACAAAAGCAAGAGTTTTGGGAGCGTTCTGAGCTAATAGCGATGGCAAAATCCATGACACGTTGCAAACCTGTCCAGAGAGATTTGACGCCTGGTTCACCATCGCACTTACGTCCAAGAAAGCCGCCAAAACTAGCAATTAAGCGGATTACGGTATTGAGCGGAGGGGGTTCTTTAGGGATGGGTTTGCGCGCGACAATATAGGCTGCATGCCACTCTTGTTGATCAAATACCGCTTCGCAATCCATGTTGGGGCAAGTTCGCCCCAAACGCATCAGCATCTGAATGCGCCAGGCGATAATCATGAAGAAGGCTAATACCAATTCAAGCCGCTCAATGCTTGAGAGCTGCAAGGCTTCGACTTTACAACCATTTTTTAACACATGGAAAAATATTTCAATTTCCCACCGACAGCGGTACCAGTCAATTAACTCCGCCGCTACTTCCAGGCTGTGAGCACAACGGTTGGTGAGCAATCGCCATTCCAGAGCTTTGGTATTCACTGGAGCCCCTATTTCTTGTGCCCAGAGTGCTGTGGTCTCTATCAATTCTCCCTTGGCAGAACGCAAGGTACAACGCCGAGATGACACTTGTTGGCGGACCTGCCGTGCGGATTGACCCTTCTTGGCAGGTAGAGTAAAGCAAATCTCACCAAGTATGTGCTCTTTGGAAAATCCGTCCCACAATTTGTCCTTTTCTCCCACAACTTTACGGTTATGCACTGCACGAATGAGCCAGTCCACTGGCGTCCCCATTGTTTGTGCTTGGGCCATTAAATCAATGAAGTCACCTTCCCGGTCAGCCACATACACTAAACGTGTATCTTTATTATGTAGAGCCTGTTCTGCCAATCGTTTATAACCCTCTACCCATCGGCAGCTTTCTTTATTACCCTGCGGTAAGCTTCGGCTCAATTCCCCTTTCTTATCGCGTACCCATATCCAGGCATCGAGTAAACCTAACGGCTCGCGTTCTGGACTGACTGCATAGGTCGGATGCAAATATAGTCCGCGTTGTGCATCATAACTTAATTTCCCCAATCCATCGATTTCTTGGCCGTTGAAGTCCAGTTCTGTAGTATCTTGAATGCAGAGCACCACTGGCCGACCCTTCATACGTTGATTGGTACAGTTAATGTGAGGCGAGAGGATATCTTTCCAGCCAATATTTTCTTGTGCAAAAAATCGATACGCCGCCTGCGTCTCCGCCCATCCCTTGCAGGCTTGCGGTATGCTCATTGCTGGCTTCTCTCCCAACAGCTCCAGCAGCTTTACTGAGCGTTTGTTCAACCGTTTATCTCCAAGATCTATTGCCGACATCTCTTGTGCTGCCCAATGTTTGTCCATCTCCAAGACTTCATTCTCAAATCTTTTCTCTCGCTATCAGCTCTTTTGGGTTGCTTATACGGTTTTTATTTTGTGTGTAAGGGAATGCTTTCAAATAGGTTACAAAGGCTTCTTTGTTCATAGGACCATCAAGTACCCAGGGAGCTACCAGACCATCATGAGACAAAGTTGCAATGAAGGTGCTTGTTTTCCAATTTCCATGAGGGACTTTATCCATGCACCGCATTCCCTTTCGAGAGCGGCCATAAAGGCGAATCATTTTGGTATTGACTCCGCTTTCATCCAGAAAGAAAAGCCGATCTGTTGCCATGGTAGGTTGGTTTTCTTTCCACTCCTTTCTGGCTTGTTGTACATCTGGCCGATCTTGTTCGGTGGCCCGCAGGCTTTTTTTTATAGGTAATGCCCCATTTTTTTGGCTGCCTAAAAAAAACTGTGGGTAAAAATTGGTTCAGGCAAATTAGCAAGGGTATGGTAAAGAGCAACTTCACGAGCATCAGCGGTACGAAACCCATAACTCCGTTTTAGAGTTAATTTCACCTTGGCGTTAAGCCCTTCAACGACACCGCTGGAATATTGGCCTTTAGCCTGAAAGTAACAGGACTTACGCAAAAGCCATGGTAAGGGAAGGAAATTTGAGTTGATGAAAAAGGAAATCATCGAGGATTCCTTGTTTGACGCGGTAAAGAGTTTTTGCGCTATCTCTGGCAATATGAGCTAAACGGCCCCAGACCAAGATAGCAGAAGCGATGTGGTTACGCTGAATACGAGCCTTTCTGCATTGGCAGCGTTCAATTCCTGTTAACTGCTTAGCCTCACGATGAAACTGCTCAATCTTCCAGCGCAAGCCGCACATCTCAAGTGTGAGCTTGGAAGAATCTTGAGTTCGGTCGTTAGTAACCACGTAGTCCGTGCGGTGTTCTGACACCTCAACCCGGAACAGTTTCACTTTGTGTTCTTTGGGGAATCCCTTGATTTTGATTGTCTTGCCATGTGCGAGTTCTGATTGATTCCACTCTAAGGAGTCCACTCGCTGATAGGGCCGTTGAGCTGCGGAATCATCCACCAAACGGTTGTCACTTAAGGGACAATAATAGGTTTTTCCCAGCGATTCAATGAAGAGCATCAGATCACGCTTAGCATACCAGGTATCCACCAAGACATGCCGAAAGAGCAGCTTTTTGTGATGTACAAGGTTGCTGAGCATGTCCCGTACATGATCATGTTTAGTTTTTCCGTCGCCAGCAGGATCGTAAATTCGATAGTCGATCAGCCAGTATGCGTTGGTCCGCGGATTGACGTACACGCAGTTCACCACTCCAATGCCTTTGATCAGTCCGTGTGCGTTACCGCTATACTGGCGGCGAACCAGTTCAATCTTATGCGAAAAATTCTTGTCGATCACCGTGTCATCGAACACCACGCAGCACTCTTCATCAGGGATAATCTCTCCGCGCACGTTCTCCCATATCAGACGCGGCGTTATCTTCTCCTTACTGAGAAATCTGTTGATTGCATCGTGGCTCATGTTTTCCGTATGCTCGGCAAAATTTGTCAGCGTGTAGTTGATTGGGCTCACCAACAGGTACTGGCAATAATCAAGCAGGCTTGGGCAGCTTCTCATACCTTCTTCTCTACAATCCTTTCTCAAGCTGGACGCTACCTCTATTTTGTAGTAATTCTTCCCACACTGTTTTTAGGCCTTTTTGCGTAAGTCCTGAGTAATTTAAAAGAAGAGAGCGGTGAGAGGTGAGAGTACGGGCAACTTTTTTTAAGAGGCTCCAGGTGACTTCGAGTAATTTTAGTGCACCAAGCATCCAGGAATTTAGCAGCCCAGGTAGGAGAGCGATAGGTCCAAAAGTGTTGGAAAGTTTCCACTAAGAGAAAGGCGCGCAGGGTGCGTAAAGCAGAGCCTCGAATTGCCCGCATGCCAGCACGTTGGCTCTTAGTCCAATTGCATCTTTTTTTTAGGAAAGCCCAGCGCATCTTTTTAAGCAAGGGATCCAGACCTGCCTGGGCACGGGCGCGGGTTTCCTCTCTGCGGATTTCATCGATAGCTGCGTTGAGTTTTTTAACGATGTGGAAGCGGTCAAGGATATGTAGGGCTTGTGGCAAATAATGGGCTGCTACCTTCAGATACGGTTTCCACATGTCGGAGCAAATAAAGCCGATGGCCGAACAAAACTCTTTGCCAAAAACCTCGAAGAATAGCTCAAAAGTTTTTTCAGTACGATCGCGCCCGACCCACAAAAGTCGTTTGCAGTGATCATCGATCTGGTAGACCAGTGTCCAAAACTTATCTTTTTTTCCGACATGGATTTCATCAACTCCAAGCGCCTTTACGCCGCTTAAATTCCGATGTTGAATGCCATAATCCACCACCCATTTTACCGAAGCGTATACATCGGCCCAGCCCACTCGGAAGACTCTGGCTACCTCGGCCCAGGAGAGCATGCGTGCCCATTGTGCCAGAAAGAGACGGAAGGCTTCGCTGTGCTGTATTTTTCCGCTAGCCCAAGGAAGTTCTTCTACTGTGGGACTCCCACAGTGTCGGCAGTCAATTCGCCGCGGTGTGTAGACTAGCCAGACCACGAAACCCCAAAGTGGCACAAAGCGCCAGCGCCGCTCTGCAAGTCTATCATATCCAGATCCTTTACGTTTGCATCCTGAGCATCTTCCCTGGCTGCCTTCTCTGGCACGTACTTCTGCTAAGATAACTCCCTTTTCTTTATCGTCCCATCCCACCGCATCATAGACAAATCCCTTGATCGGATGTACCCGCCTCATTACATTTTTAAGCGTTATATTTACCACAGAGGCTGGTTTATAGGTACCCATTTGGGTGCCGCCAGCCTCTTTTTTACGCTCCGCCCTAATACCCAAGGAACCGATCCGATCCTCTTGCTACCTTTCAGCACTGCTCCCCCCCTGTTCCCCCTGAACGCCTGCCGCGGCGAGCGGTGCGGGGGTCTGGGGGCGGCACCAGCCCCCTGCTAACTCTATTTTTTACCCACGAATTCTTTTATAGAGCCATTTTTTTAATCGATGCCATAAACTGTGGATGTCTATTAAGATTGCGTGCTCTTTCTCCAATTTTTCACTCATTTCCCGTAATGTGATTCCCGGTTGCTCTTCTACCCAGCTTCCAATCTCGGCTTCAAGATGCCCAATTCGGCTCTTGCGATGCCCGCCCATTGGAAAACTCCCGCGTTCTCCGGTTTCTTCAGATCGTTTTTTTAACCGATGTACCCATTGGCGGCTCACTTCAAGTTTTTTGGCTATTGTCCCAGGTTTCTCTCCTCGATCTATTGCTCTCAATGCTCGTTCTCTTAAATCTTTGGAATATGCCTTCGCCATTCGTTCTTTTTAGCATACCAGGTTCAATTGTATCTACTTAAATGTAAAATGCTCTAGAAGTATGATTTACTTACATGCAATAGGTTGCATTCTGGTATTTTGATAATTTTGAAACAGGTATTTTTCTAAGAAGATATCCTCTATATGCATCCAAGTCTTCAAAAAACCAGCAGCCTAGCGTCACAACCGACAGCGATTGGTCGTCAATACTCGAATCAACAAGCAGCCGCCACACCATTGCAAGGAGCCATAGTAGGCACATCACGGGGTCGTCAACTTCCTCCACAAATAAGCAATCTACCTCCAAATGACCCGAGCTGGAGTCTATTAATAGAGGAGTACTTTCCTCGGGAGCTGCACCTTAATAAAGACTGTCATATTCAAATTAAAGTCGCAAAAAAATTATTGCATTGTAAATTGAATTTTAAGCAAGTCGAAGTCGAATACCAAAAATCTCGTGACTATGTAGAGCTTGTCCGGAAAACACCAAATTTGCTCGAAAAAGTGATTTCACTCTGTTGGATCCCCATATTTTTATCCATCGATTCGGTCATTTTTCGGCAACGCAAAAATTATAAATGCCTGATTTTGGAGAAAATGGCGTTTTTCTGGTTTTTTCGCAAAAATTTTTGCCTCCAGATCGTCTTCATTGCTGCTTCTACGGTTTTCGGACAAGCTCTAGATGTGACCTGCCCCTAAAATTGGACATTTTAAAAAGGAAATTTTTCTAAGAAGATTTATGAACTCAAGTTTTACAACTGGCCCGAGCACCGGCTTTTCTGCCCGCGGTGCCACAGATTATTTGCAGTCGCTTCAAGACATATCATTTCAATGGGAGAGCCGTCACCCTGACTTGTTCCCTATTAATCCCTCCTGCCATATTCAATTGAGTGCGGCACGGATTGTCTTGGGCCTCCATAATTATCAGAAAGCAATAGACTGGCTCACATCGAAGAAGAATAAACCCGACTTTATTCCAGCGGACGATGTTGAGCCGGTATTGAAACAAATAATACAATGGCGTGACTTTCCGGATTTTGTATTGTTCTCAGAATATAAACAACCATCTGATTATACTAAATTTATTCAATTTAAGGAGAAATATTGCGGCTCGTCCCCGAACGCGGATTTTTTATCCAAGTTCAGCGAGGAGGCACGAAATTATTGCAAAAGAATAGTTTTTAATCACGAATTGTCATTCTACGAGGTGGTGGATGCAATTGTAGCCATGCGTAAAGCGGCCGTACTGCCTGGAGATTGGCCGACCGATCCAATGCTGCAGCAGATGGCAAAAACTCTTATAGAAAGGACAGTGAGGCAACCAACGGAAAGATCAGTCGAGGATGTGGCGCATCGCTTTTCGCAGTTTATCGAGTCGATGCAAAATCCTGCAAACGTGATTCGAGAAATTTTTACGGATGAGAGGTTAGATACTGAACTCAAAACGAGTTTAAACAAACTACTGGAACCTCTGTTGGAAAAAATATCTGAGTACGAAACAAAGTGAACCAGCAGGTGAACTTCCCCCAAAATATTGGAGAGCAAGAAAGCAGCTACTGCTACCTCCCCCCAGCACGACGCGAAACGACTACCCATGTGGCAGTAGAAAAGTGCATTATTTGACATCAACCCGAATTTTTTTCTTGATTGGCGATTAGGAAAATGCTTTTTCTCGTCTCCTTTTTCGCCGATTCATAAAAAACAGGCGCGATTATCATGGCAAAAGAAATTGTTGCGACTATTAAATTGCAAATTCCTGCCGGGCAGGCAAATCCAGCTCCTCCCGTGGGGCCGGCGCTCGGTCAGCAAGGCGTGAACATCATGGCCTTTTGCAAGGAATTCAATGCTGCTACGCAGAAACAGGCCGGCGATATTTTGCCGGTGGTCATTACTGTCTACAAAGACAAGTCATTTACTTTCATCACAAAGTCACCTCCCGCTGCTGTTTTATTGAAAAAAGCTGCCGGGCTTGCATCGGGTTCCAAGGAACCCAATAAAACAAAAGTCGGTAAGCTGACAAAAAAGCAGGTGATGGAAATTGTGAAAATCAAGAAAAATGATCTCAATACCGATAACGAGGAGGCGGCATTCAGAATCCTCGCCGGTACTGCACGTCAGGCGGGAATTGAAATCGTGGAAGCTTAAATGGGGGAGTTATCCGCTCTTTAAAGATCTCTTTATCTACACCTCGCAGGAGCCCTGAAAAGGCGTCCGTACTGCTCAACTTATAATGCAAAAGAAAAGAAGTAAACGTTACCGGGCTGCCACCCAATTGGTGGATGCCAAAAAAAAGTACCCGTTAGGGGAAGCGATCAAGGTTCTTAAGACCTTGCCAGCACCCAAATTTGATCAAACCGTCACTCTCTCATTTAAATTGGGCGTGGATCCGAAACAGAGTGACCAAATGGTCCGTGGTACCTGTCCTCTGCCTCATGGAAGCGGGAAAACGGTTCGTGTCTTGGTGTTTGCCACCGGGGCATCTGCCACTGCCGCACAGGAAGCAGGTGCGGAGTATGTGGGTTATGAGGATCTTTTGAAGAAGGTGGCCGCTGGATTCACTGATTTTGATGTCGCAATTGCCACGCCGGCTGCCATGGCGGAAGTCCGCAAGCTTGGCAGAATTTTAGGGCCACGGGGTCAGATGCCCAATCCCAAGACCGGAACCGTTACGGACGATACCGCAAAGGCTGTGCAAGAAGTAAAGGCTGGCCGGGTGGAATTTAAGCTAGATAAAAATGCGAATGCCTCACTTCCGGTCGGGAAGTTTTCATTTACTGAGGATGCCTTGACGGAGAATGCCACCGCTGTAATTGAGGCGGTGATTAAGGCCCGTCCTGCAACAGCAAAAGGGTCTTTTGTTGAAACCATCACTTTGAGCGCTACCATGTCACCGGGTGTGACGGTAGATCCCGCTCCTTTTCTAAAAAATTAATTCCCCATGAGGCCTGAAAAAGCTAATATTGTTGAAGATATCCGGCATCAACTTGTCCAGTCTTCCTTCCTGTTGATAATTGAATTTACCGGCATGCGGGTGGATCACTTTGCCGAATTGCGGAAACGTTTAAAAGGGGTTCAAGCCCAGTTGCAAGTGGTGAAAAATACCTTTTTGTTACGTGCGGCCACAGCCCACAATTTACCTGAATTAGGTACTGCCCTTCATGGACAAAATGCCCTGGTCACTGGAGCAGGGGACCTTTGCGCTGTTGCGAAGATCCTCAAAACATTTGCCTCCGAATTTGAAAAACCCGCCTTCAAGATAGGGGTGTTGGATAATAGCATTTTGAGTGTGGAGCAGATCAAGGCCCTGGCTGACTTGCCTCCCCGCGATGTTTTACGCGCTCAATTTTTGGGCGTTCTCAATGCACCTGCCGGTTGCCTGGTGCGGACCCTTGCTGAGCCTGCTGCCAGCCTTGCGCGTCTCTTGCAAGCCAAACACGATAAGGAAAATCCTTTGGTATGAGAAAAAGAATTTCGCGGGCGCCCGGAAGCCACGCTCTGCGAATGTAAAGAACACACAAGTTCTCGTCGGCTTCGTAGCGAAAAAATAACGCTGCCGAAACTTAAATGTCCCCAAGGCTTCGGGACGCGACGGAACAAAAACTACAAATAATATGGCAAATACTGATACCTTAGTTGAACAGCTCAGCGGTCTTACCGTTCTGGAAGTATCCGAGCTCGTCAAGAAACTCGAAGAAAAATGGGGCGTAAGTGCTGCAGCACCTGTTGCGGTGGCTGCCGCAGCTCCCGCTGGTGGTGGCGCAGCTGCTCCCGCTGAGGAAAAGACCTCGTTTGATGTGATCCTGAAAGAAGCGGGCGGCAACAAGATTGCTGTGATTAAAGAAGTCCGCGCTGCGGTGTCCGGCCTCGGTTTAGCTGAAGCCAAAGCCCTTGTTGAAAGTGCTCCCAAGCCGCTCAAAGAGGGAGTGACTAAGGAAGAAGCTGAGGAGATCAAGAAAAAGATTGAAGCAGCAGGCGCCAAAGTCGAAATTAAATAAGTAACTGACGTTACGCACTTTTAGAAGCTCCGGAGGAAAAAAGATCATTTTAACCAACAAGGTTCCATTTTTTGCGAAACATTACTAATTAACCTAATTAACAATAATTTACAAAATTCGGAGCTGCCTTGTCGAAAAAAGACTTGCGTATGCTCCGAATTTCCATATATTTGTGATTTCCGCAGATTATCAAATCCCTGAAGACCTCCTGTCTCAGCAACCCTATTATTGATGCAGCAGCCTTTCCTCGCAAAAAGATGAGAGGATTGGTGGTGTCTTTGTTTCGTTTTTTAACCTTTTGCTGATCTCATTTGTCACAGTGACCGAAATCGTTTGGCCGTTATCTGATCAACCCTGTGCTTGCCAGGTCCTTCCATTCCGGGACCCCCTGTCGCTGCACTCACCCAGGCCCCTGCGTTCAGCTCAGCCCCTGCATTTAGCATTTACCGCCCCAGCCACTGCACTCAGTCCAGTCGCTGCATTTACCCCAGCCACTGCGTTCATTTCAGCCACCGCTTTTCCCCGACTGCCTTTCCTCACCTGACCAACCGCCAACCCCGCTCCGACCAACCGAAAAAAATGCCTGAGAGAATATACTTCGGAAAAATCCAAGAGGCAATTGAGCCTCCGAACCTGATTGAACTTCAGATTCGATCATATGACGAGTTCTTCCAAAAAGATGTGGAACCTAGCAAACGGAAAAATGTGGGGTTACAGTCAGTATTTCGGGAATTTTTTCCAATTTATGGATTTGAAGAAAAATCGTCATTGGATTTCGTCAGCTACGAATTAGGCGAGCCGAAGATGAGTTCCATGGAGGCGCAACGGGAAGGCCAGACCTATAGCGCACCGCTCTACCTAACATTTCGATACAAGGACGAACGCGTCACAAAGGAAGAAAAGGTTTACATGGGAGAAATACCTTTGATGACCCCACAGGGCACCTTTGTTGTGAATGGTGCGGAACGGGTAGTAGTGAGCCAGCTTCATCGTTCGCCAGGGATCTGTTTTGAGACCAACGTTCATCTCAACGGGAAACTCCTTCACGGGTTTCGGATGATTCCCGATCGGGGGTCGTGGATGGAAGTTCAATTCGATACTAGCGACTTACTCTATGTTTACCTGGATCGTCGCAAACGGCGCCGTAAATTTTTGGCAACCACATTTCTTCGCGCCCTCGGCTATGGCAAAAACGAGGATATTCTGAAACTTTTTTATAAAATTGAAGAACTTCCTTTGTCCGGAGGAATGGATGAGGATGCTATTAGTACGAAAGTTTTGATTTCCGATGTTCGTGATGGAGAAATTACCGTTGCGCGAGCTTTTGAACCAATTAGTGTCAGTACCGTGAGCCAACTCCTGGCTCTTGGTTACAAAACCGTACCGGTTGTTGACACTAAGCAGGATGATACCATCATCAAGTCCCTTAAGAAAGATCCCGCTCGCGACGAGGAGGAGGCTCTGAAGGATATTTACCGGAAATTGCGGCCCGGAGATCCTCCGACCGTACAAAATGCCCGGAGCATGCTCAAGCGCCTTTTCTTTGACACCAAGCGTTACGATTTGGGCCGAGTAGGCCGTCACAAGATCAATCAAAAGCTCAATATCAATATTGATTTGTCTGAGCGGTTGCTTACTAAGGAGGATTTTGTTGCGGCGATGAAGTATCTGCTGGAGCTTCGCAAGGGTGAGGGAATGACAGATGATATTGACCATCTGGGGAGTCGTCGTGTGCGCACAGTGGGAGAGCTTCTTGCCAATCAGTGTCGTGTAGGATTAGCCAGGACAGAGCGTCTGGTTCGCGAACGCATGACGCTTTACGATGTAGGAGTAGATCATATCACTCCATCTAAGTTGGTGAATCCAAAATCATTAAGTGCTGTAATCCGTGACTTTTTCGGCCGCTCTCAGTTGAGCCAATTTATGGATCAGACCAATCCTCTTTCGGAATTGACGCACAAACGCCGTCTTTCCGCACTGGGGCCTGGAGGTTTAAGCCGGGATCGCGCCGGATTTGAGGTGCGCGACGTGCATCCTTCGCACTATGGCCGCATTTGTCCGATTGAAACTCCGGAAGGTCCCAATATCGGTTTGATCAATTCACTGAGCACATTTGCCCGAGTGAATGAATTTGGATTTATCGAGACTCCATATCGCAAAGTGGACAATGGCTGCATTCAGAAAGAAGTGGTTTATCTCAGCGCAGACCGCGACGAAAATTACTACATTGCCCAAGCAAATGCCAAGGTGGACAAAAAAGGGGTTTTGCTGGATGAAAAAGTCTCCGCCCGCTATCGTGGAGATTTCGTTGAAGTGGAGCCAGCCCGCATCCAGTACATGGATGTTTCTCCGAAACAGCTCGTCTCAGTCGCGGCCGGTCTGATTCCGTTCTTGGAGCACGATGATGCTAATCGAGCTTTGATGGGTTCCAACATGCAGCGCCAAGGGGTACCGTTGCTCGTTTCAGAGTCACCTCTGGTGGGTACGGGCCTTGAAGGGCGTGTTGCAAGAGATTCCCGAGCCGTGATAGTTGCTGAAGGTCCTGGCAAAGTGGCGTCGGTTACTGCCTCACAAATTTTAATTACCAAAAACGGCGAGCTTCCGGAAGCGAAGAAAAAATTAAAAACCAGTCGCGACGCTGGAATCTATGTCTACGAATTACGGAAGTTTCTGCGTTCCAATAGTAGCACTTGTATTAATCAAAAACCAATTGTTTCCAAGGGACAGACAATTAAGACCGGAGATGTGATTGCGGATGGACCGAACACCGAGGCCGGGGAACTTGCTCTTGGCCGGAATGTATTGGTCGCTTTCATGCCCTGGAATGGATATAACTTCGAAGACGCGATCCTAATTTCCGAACGCGTTGTGAAGGAAGACATTTATACCTCCATTCACATCGATGAATTCGAAATCGGCGCACGCGACACCAAGCTAGGGCCGGAAGAAATTACGCGAGACATTCCTAATGTCAGTGAAGAAGCATTGCAGGATCTGGGAGCTGATGGGGTGATTCGAGTCGGAGCCGAAGTAAAGCCCGGCGACATTCTGGTTGGGAAAATTACTCCGAAGAGCGAAACGGAATTGGCTCCCGAGGAGCGACTTCTTCGTGCCATTTTCGGAGAAAAAGCCGCGGACGTAAAAGACACCTCTCTGACCGTGCCCTCGGGTACCTATGGAATCGTCATGGACGTAAAGGTCTCTTCCAAAAAAGAGGTCCAGCGTCAAAAAATGACCGTTACGGAATCCAAACGGCAGCAGAAAATGATCCAAGAGGATTACAAGCGCCGCAAAGATGAACTCCACGAACAATTGACAGAGGCATTGTCGAATATCTTGTTGGGAGAAAAAATTCCGTTGGATGTTGTCAATGCCCAAAGCGGCGAGATCATTATTCCAGCTAATCGTAAGATTACCAAGCAGCTCTTACGCAAATTAGCCTCTGTGTACGATCATGTGGAAATTGATCCGAGTCCCATTCGGAACAAGATCCGTGAAATCATTGGGCAATACGAACATCGCTTCACCGAACTGGAAAACGAAAAGGATGAAAACCTCGGCCGGATTGAAAGTGGAGACGACGTGGACCCTGGCATCATTAAGCAGGTAAAAGTCTTTATTGCCAGCAAGCGGAAATTAAGCGTTGGGGATAAAATGGCGGGTCGACACGGAAATAAAGGCGTTGTCGCGAAGATTGTGCCAGAAGAAGACATGCCATTTTTGGAGGATGGAACCCCTGTGGACATCGTTTTGAATCCGCTGGGTGTGCCAAGCCGAATGAATGTCGGCCAAGTATTGGAGACACATCTGGGACTTGCAGCCAAGGCACTTGGGTTTAAAGTAGGCACTCCGGTGTTTGATGGCATTCCCGAAAATCGAATTCGCGAATATTTAAAACAGGCCAAAGAGAAGGAGGGCTTTACTTGGATTAACGAAAATGGAAAAGCCACCGTTTTCGACGGCCGCACGGGGGATGCTTTCGATCAGCAGGTGGTCGTCGGATACATTTACATGCTGAAACTCGGCCACTTAGTGGCTGATAAAATTCACGCTCGCGCCGTCGGGCCTTACTCATTGGTTACCCAACAACCTCTGGGAGGCAAAGCTCAGTACGGTGGCCAACGCTTTGGAGAAATGGAGGTGTGGGCGTTGGAAGCCTATGGTGCCGCGTACACTCTCCAAGAGCTGTTGACTGTTAAGTCGGATGATGTTCAAGGTCGCACGCGAATTTATGAAAGCATCGTCAAAGGCGATAACTCATTACAAGCCGGAACCCCCGAGTCCTTCAACGTCTTGATTAAAGAAATGCAAGGCTTGGGATTAGATGTACTGGTGGAAGGAAAATCCACTCTCCAAGTTACCGAAAGTGCAACCGCTGCAGCAGCGTAACCCTTATTGATGTCCACCACCGCAACCAAATTAGAAACTATGAAAGAATTTACCTCTCGTGAACCTCTCGCCGATGTAGATGAGGAAGCTTTTGATGAGGTGAGTATTACCGTTGCCTCTCCGGAATCCATTCGCAAGTGGAGCAAAGGAGAAGTTAAAAATCCGGAAACTATCAATTATCGCACATTCAAACCGGAAAAGGGCGGTCTTTTTTGTGAGCGAATTTTTGGTCCGACTCGCGACTGGGAATGCTCATGCGGTAAATACAAGCGCATTAAGCACAAAGGTGTGGTTTGTGACCGTTGCGGGGTAGAGGTGACCTTGGCACGAGTCCGCCGCGAGCGGATGGGCCACATTGAATTGGCTGTGCCGGTCTCCCACATTTGGTTCTATAAATGTATGCCATCGCGCATCGGATTGATGCTCGATATGACTTCACGGCAGCTCGAACGGGTGATTTACTATGAGGATTATATTGTAATAGATCCGGGTAGCACGGATTTACAGTGTTGCCAGTTACTCACAGAATCGGAATTCCAGGAAGCTGAGGACCGCTATGGCGAAACATTTACGGCCGCCATGGGTGCTGAGGCAATTCAGAAACTTTTGGAGCAGATTGATCTTGCCAAACTCAACGATGAAATTGAGCAGCAGATGGGCTCCACTCGCAGTAAGCAATTGCGCAAGAAACTGGCAAAACGTTTGAAACTTGTACAGGGTTTTGCTAGCTCTCGCACTCGGCCCGAATGGATGATCCTCAATGTTCTTCCGGTGATTCCTCCGGATTTACGCCCTCTGGTTCCTTTGGAGGGAGGACGTTTTGCCACCTCAGACTTAAATGACCTTTATCGCAGAGTCATCAATCGCAATAACCGCTTAAAGACCCTGTTGCAGTTGAAAACTCCTGAAGTGATCATTCGCAATGAAAAACGGATGCTTCAGGAATCGGTGGATGCTTTATTTGACAACGGCCGCCATGGACGAGCAGTCACCGGCGCGGCAAATCGTCCGCTCAAGTCCCTGAGCGACATGCTCAAAGGCAAGGGGGGACGTTTCCGTCAAAATCTGCTTGGCAAGCGCGTCGATTATTCCGGCCGTTCAGTGATCGTCATTGGACCGGAACTCCAATTGCATCAGTGCGGTCTGCCCAAGAAAATGGCGCTTGTTTTGTTTGAACCATTCATTATCCGTCGACTCAAAGAACTTGGTTACGTGCATACCGTGCGCAGTGCTAAGAAAATGATCGAACGCCAAACACCCGAAGTTTGGGATATCTTGGATGAAGTGACAAAGGGCCACCCGGTTCTTTTAAACCGTGCTCCCACTTTGCATCGTTTGTCCATTCAGGCTTTTGAACCGATCCTCATCGAGGGCGAAGCAATCCGGATTCATCCGCTGGTGTGTACGGCATACAACGCGGACTTTGATGGTGACCAAATGGCAGTACACGTGCCTCTTTCGGTGGAAGCCCAAATGGAGGCTCGCATGTTGATGTTGGCTTCAAACAATATCTTTTCGCCGTCCAGCGGCAAGCCGGTAACAACTCCGTCACAGGATATTCCGTTAGGCTGTTATTATCTGACCCAAAATCCGCGTCAAAACCCTGCTAATAATAACAAACCAGAGCGCTTGCCGCTCTTTACAAATGCGGATGAGGTGGAGTTGGCGATGTCCCAAGGGGGGAGTGTCATCCAAACTCATATGCGCATTCGCTTTCAGAACCCGGACTTTGGTAAAAAGACTCACTATGGCGATCCAAACGCGCGGGTGATTGAAACCACCGCAGGGCGTGTTCTATTTAATGAGATCTGGCCAGCCGATTTAGGTTTTTACAACAAAGTAGCTGCGAAAAAGCAACTGAGCGAAATTATTTGGCGTTGCTATAAAGTTTCCGGTCATCAAGAGACCGTTAGAACCCTCGATCGCCTGAAACAGGTTGGGTTCCGTGCTGCCACCAAGGCAGGCCTCTCCATTGGGATCGTAGACATGATCATTCCCAAGGAAAAAGGTCCTTTATTGGAGCGCGCCTACAAGGAAATCGCGGAGGTCGAAAAACAATATCATCGGGGTATCATCACTGATGGCGAACGCAAAAATAAGGTACAGGATATCTGGACCCACACCACTGAAGAAATTGCGAACGCCATGTTCAGGACACTTGAGCACAACGAAGGTCGTCGCGAAATGAATCCAGTTTATATGATGGTGGATTCCGGTGCTCGAGGTAACCGGACACAGGTGAAACAGCTTGCCGGCATGCGCGGTCTTATGGCCAAACCATCCGGAGAAATTATTGAACGTCCAATTACCTCAAATTTCCGTGAAGGACTTTCCGTATTGGAGTATTTTATCTCCACTCACGGAGCTCGAAAAGGATTGGCTGATACGGCACTGAAGACTGCTGACTCTGGCTATCTCACCCGTAAACTTGTGGACGCTGCGCAAGATGTGATTGTGACCATGGACGACTGTGAAACCGTCAATGGTATCACCGTGGAGCCAATTTATGAAGGTGATGAAGAAGTAGTCAGCCTCAGTACACGTATTATTGGTCGTACAAGTTGTGAGACCGTTAAAGATCCAGTCACCGGAATGACCCCTGTTCATACGGGAGATCTCATTGACGAAGAGGCTGCTGCCACTTTGGAAAAATTGGGAGTCGAGCAGCTAAAAATTCGCTCCGCACTGACATGCGAATCCAAACGTGGTATTTGCGCCAAATGCTACGGAAGAAATCTTGCCACCGGAAGCATGGTCAGACTGGGGGAAGCAGTCGGTATCATTGCTGCTCAGAGTATTGGCGAGCCTGGCACCCAATTGACGATGCGGACATTCCACGTTGGCGGCACTGCAAGTCAGACATTCAAACAACCCATCATCAAAGCGAAAAACGATGGCACCGTACGGTTTAACGATGTAAGAATGGTTCGTTCCTTGGATGGCAACTTTGTCGTTCTCAGCAAGAATGGCACCGTCAGCATTCATCGGGAAGATGGACGAGAACTGGAAAGCCACAACGTGGTAGTCGGTTCCGTAATCTCAATCGAAGATGGTGCCAAAGTGAAAAAAGGCGAAACCTTTATTCAATGGGATCCTTATAACGTACCGATCATCACGGAAAAAACAGGCCGCGTCGAATTTCGTGACATGATTCCTGGCGTTACCATTCGTAAAGAAATTGACGAAACGACTGGAGTCATGGGCACCGTAGTTGTCGAACATAAGGAAGATCTCCATCCCCAAGTCGTAATCCTTGGTGACAAAATAGTAGATGGCAAACCCGAGGTCCTTGCGAGCTACTCTATTCCAGCCGGAGCGCACATCACGGTTGTGGAAGGCAAACAAGCGCAAGCGGGCCAATTGCTTGCTAAGACTCCACGAAAAATTGCCAAGACCAAAGACATCACGGGCGGACTTCCGCGTGTTGCGGAATTGTTCGAAGCCCGTCGGCCAAAAGACGCAGCCGAAATTGCGAAATTGGATGGCATTGTGGAAATCGGGGGAACGGTTCGCGGCAAGAGGCGCTTAATTGTTACAGATAAGACAACGGGGGCTGAAGAGGAACATCTCATTCCTCTGAGCAAGCATATCATTGTCTTTAAGGGGGATTTTGTAAAAAAGGGCCAACAACTGACCGAGGGACCTGTGGTTCCTCACGAAATTCTCGAAGTTTGTGGCCCTCAAGAACTCCAGGAGCATCTCCTCAACGAGGTGCAAGAGGTTTATCGATTGCAGGGTGTTGAAATCAATGACAAACACATTGAAATCATCGTGCGCCAAATGCTGCGCAAGGTAAAAATTACCGATCCCGGCGATACGTCACTTCTCTGGGGAGATCAAATCGACAAATTGGAATTCGAAGAGGCAAACCGCAAAGTCATGGAAAAAGGCGGCAAACCCGCTGAAGCCATGCCCGTACTCTTGGGAATTACCAAGGCCTCTCTTGAAACTGATAGCTTTATCTCAGCGGCATCCTTCCAGGATACCACACGCGTGCTCACCGACGCGGCAACTTTGGGTAAAACAGATCGACTCCGCGGCTTTAAGGAAAATGTCATTATGGGACATCTCATTCCTGCCGGAAGCGGTTTTGAAACCAATCGCAATATTGAACTGGTCCACCTCGGCGAGCAGGTGGAGTCATCCGCACTGATGGGTTAACTTCCAACTTCTATGTCCGATAGTTCTGACAACCAACCTAACAACAACATCGTCACCGAGCTTCTCGAAGCCGGTGTTCATTACGGTCATCAAACCAAACGATGGAATCCGAAAATGCGCGACTACATTCTTGAAGAGCGCAATTCCATTTACATTATTGACCTCGTAAAAACCGTTCAACAATTGGATTCCGCACTCTCCTTTATTAGGGAAATTACAAGTCGCGGAGGCCGTATCCTATTTGTCGGCACAAAAAAACAAGCTCAGGAAGCCGTTAAAGAAGCGGCACATGCCACCGGCCAATTTTTTGTTAATCAACGCTGGCTGGGAGGTACCTTAACTAATTTGACGACCATTCGCAAAAGCGTGGCGCGTTTGCGTGAGCTCGAAGAACGCGAAAAAAGCCCTGCTTGGGCCCGGATAAATAAACAGGAAGCCGCCGCTCTCCATAGAGAGGCCGTGAAGCTCCGTCGCAATCTCGACGGCATCGTTGACATGCAAAGATTGCCGGATGCCATTGTGTTGATTGATACTACCCGCGAAGAAATCGCTGTTGCTGAGGCAAATCGCTTAAATATTCCGATCATTGCCATTGTGGATACTAATAGCAATCCTGATCGTATCAACTATCCCATCGCTGGAAATGACGACGCGATTCGTTCCATTCGTGTCATTTTGCAAAAGATCGTGGATATTATTTATCAAACTTCCCAAGAGAGCGATAAGGCAAAAGACGCGGCACTGACCGCAGTGGCTGAATAAAATCTCTTTTAGGACGCGTGTTTAACAAAACGTCATTCTTGTCGTAAGAAATAATAACTGGCGTTATGCACTTTTAGAAACTCTGGGAGCAAAAAACCATTTTGACCAGCGAGGTTCCCTTTTTTTTGCGACATCACATAATATAAAATCGACAAACTGGAATTTAATTTATGGCAGAAATTACCGCCGAACTAGTGAGAAATTTAAGGGAAAAGACCAATGCGGGCATGATGGATTGCAAGCGGGCCTTGCAGGACGCAGCGGGCGATATGGCGAAAGCGGAAACCCTTCTTCGCGAAAAGGGAATGGCATCCGCAGAAAAAAAAGCATCCCGAGCTGCTAAGGAGGGAACCATTGCTTCCTACATTCATTTGCAGGGTAAGGTCGGAGTATTAGTGGAAATCAATTGTGAAACTGATTTCGTAGCTAAGAACGATGTCTTTCGAGAATTTGTAAAAGACATTACCCTTCATATCGCCGCAGCCAACCCCAGTTGCATCCGGCGCGAAGAAGTTCTGGCTGCCACGATTGAAAAAGAACGCCAAATTTACGCTGCGCAAGTGCAAGGAAAGCCCACCAACATCGTAGACAAAATCGTGGAAGGCAAAATGGATAAATTTTTCTCCACTACCTGCCTCTTGGAACAGGCATTCATTAAAAATCCTGATATTACGGTAAATGATCTTGTAACCGCTAAGATTGCTGAATTGGGAGAAAATATCATCATCCGCCGCTTTGTCCGCTATATGCTAGGCGAAGAGTTAAGCGTATAAAATCGCGCTCTTTCCCCAAATATAAGACCCGCATGCATTCGGAACGGAGTCTTGATGCGCATTTTTATTGCAAGATGTGCCTATGAAGCCTTGAATTTCTTGGCTCCCGATTTTTTGATAGATTTTTCGAGACCTTTATCCAGGGTGGCAAGAGGGAGTCCCCTTCGGAGCGCTAATTCCAGATAAGCGGCATCATAAGATGAAAGGTTGTAACGCCGCGCGAGGTATAAAATATCGCTCAGAGCATGGAGATGGGTTTCCGGATCAATTTGAATGTGCATTTGCTGGAGCGCATACACAAACTCGGAACTTCGTGCCTCAGGAAGGCCATACTTACTTTCAGCTCTTACAATTACATTAGCAACTTCAAGACACCAGATGCCAGGTACCCAAACGCTCCCATCGGAAATCACTGATAACACCTTCTGAGCGTATGCTTTTTCCTCGGATGTGCCATCACTGAAGAGCCAGCGCATCGTGACGGAATTGTCGATTACAAATTCCATTAATCACGTCCTTCTTCAATCAATGCTTTGATATGAATTCCACGGCATACAGGAGCCGAAACCATGAGCTGTTGCATACGAGCTACACCAGTTGCAACCTCGTCATTCTGCAATAATGTTGACGGGACTAAGTCTGCGATCGCCTTGCCCCGTAGGGTGATTGTGTAGCGTCGGCCGCGCCGCACCCCTCGCAGAAGCTCCGGCAGCTTTGTCTTTGCTTCAAACGAACCGACTTCGGTACTTAAAATTGCTTTAGGCATAAGACTAGTCTATAGACCAGTTGTATTATTTGTCAAGTAGCTGGAAAAAACTTTGTTTGTCACTACCGGCTCCTAAAAGAGACCAGCGTAGCTGATGAGCTCTACGCCAAAAGGACCAAGCAAAAAGAAGAGAGGGTTGAATACATCGCTGAGTTAAGCGTGTAACGATACGCCGAATTTCTTGGATAGACCAACGAACCAGGCTTCTATGTGGAGGGGAGTAGTTTTCGGGATCGTTTTTTTGGTGGGATCGTATTTGCCCGGTAACCGATGGCAGCTGCCAGAGCAAAAGCGAGCATCACAAGAGACACATGACGATGCCAAGCATGCCAGGAACGGGTTTCGTTGTGATCAAGACCCAATTCATTTTTTGTCGTTTCAAAGCTCTCCTCTATGGCCCAGCGCTGGCCTGCGACATGTTGACCTGATAAGGGCTCCATATTCTCCCGACATAGGGATGGGTCCTTCCAGAGAGGGTGGGATGCGGGTGGCCTCGGAGTCGCAGTATTTTGCTGCATATTGTGAGAAAAAATTCACATATTGCATTGTGTCTACAGAGTAAAATGAGCCAGACGTACATTCTTGAGTAACAAAATAGGCGCTTTATGTTACAAAATTTAACCAGATTGACTGGTCGCGACCCTGGTTATCGATTGGCAGAGTGGAAGAGTGCTTTATATTGCCAAGGGACGGGGAGAAAATGCCTTGCGGCCTTTTTTCCGCCAACTGCGAAGAGCCAAAGCTGATATCCAAGCCGTAGCCACCGATTTGGGTGCCGCCTATGCGGCCGCTGTCGTTAAAAACCTGCCTGGAGCGGTGCACATTGCCGATCGCTTTCATATCATCAAACTGATGAACGAAAAAATCGATGAACTCCGTCGTGCCCTTCAACGCGAGGCAGACATTATGGGACGCAAAGCCATCAAAGGAACTCGTTATCTTTTACTTCGGGGACGTGAAAACCTTCATCCCAATCAACTCCCAAAGCTTGAAGAAGCCCTTAAACTCAATGAACCACTTTCTCTAGCCTATTACCTCAAAGAGGAGCTGCGCCAACTCTGGTGTTTTAATGATATCAGAAAAATGACGGCTTTTTTTGATGACTGGTGCTGCCGTGTTGCTGAAATTGGTATCCCCTTACTCGTCTCCCTTGCCAAAACCTTTCGTCGTTTTCGTTCCTCCATTATTAATGCTTGGACTTACCCTATTTCCAATGGAAAAATCGAAGGTATTAATAATAAAATTGGTGCCATGCAACGCTTGCACTATGGCCTTCGTGACTTTAATTTCTTATCCCTTCGTATTCTAACTCTTCACCGCGCTAAACACACTTTTTGCGGATGAACCAGGAACTCGGTCTTTACGATTAATTATACATGACTCCTGTCTTTACCATCAAAATCGGAGACGATGATCTTACAAATTTGTACCGAGACCGGCTGATTTCCCTGGAAATAACGGACAACTCGACCGAACAAGCTGATCAGCTAAATATTGAATTAGCGGATTTCGATCGAAAAATCATGCTTCCGGAGCAAGGAACAGTAATTTCCGTGGGTCTTGGATATGAGAAGATCGGCATTCGAGAAATGGGAAAATTCATCATAGACAGTGTCAGCATTGGAGGTCCCCCGGACAAAGTAACCGTTGGTGCCTATGCGGCTCCCTTTTCACCAGTCGGAGAATTCAAGCCCTTTCAAACAAGGAAAAGTCGTTCTTTTGAGAAGTTTTCCCTTGGAAAATTAGTTCGCACAATTGCAGGAGGGTCAGGACTCGTAGCGGCTGTAACTCCGGAATTTGAAAAAATCAACCTTCCACACATTGACCAGACCAACGAATCAGACATGAACCTCCTCACCCGGTTGGCACGACAATATGGGGCTGTTATGAAGCCAACCTCCGGCCATTTCGTATTCGCCAAAAGAGGAGCAGGAACCAGCGTTAACGGAAAGCCGCTTAATAAAATTACCATCGATCGCTCAGAATGTAGCTCCTATAGCGCAGAGTGGTCAAAGCGGGGAAACTTCAGCAAAGTGCGAACTAAAACGCACAATGTGGAAATGGGCAAAATGCAATACTATGAAGCATCTGGAGATGAAGATGATGATGAAAGCGATGGCCCAATATACGAACATCCCACAGTATATCCGGATGCGGATTCGGCGCAGCGTGGAGCCACCTCAATGATGGAACAAAATAATCGACTCGCCGAAACAATCAACCTCACTATTTCAGGCCGTCCTGACATCATCGCCGAAGGACACATTACCTTAACGGGCTTTAAAGAAAAAATGAATGGTGAGTGGCTCGTGAAATCTGTCAAACACAACCTGAGTAAATCTGGATTCACGACAACCGTTCAAGGGGAAAGCAGTGCCAGTCGAGTTGAGAGTAAGAATAAGGAAAAAAAGGCCAAAAAGGGGAAGAAGGAAAATCGGGCGTTCTTGGAATAAATCTGTGGCGAAATCTTGTTGACGGATGCGTACAAAAGGCCTACATTAGGCTCATGGAATTTGAGTGGGATATAGCTAAAGAGGATGCAAATCTCAAAAAGCACGGGGTAGATTTTTCGAGGGTCTCGGTTGCATTTGATGATCTCAACCGCGTATTGGGTCCAAATAGAGGGCGCTCTTCAATAGAGCCGAGATTTCAACTCATAGGATTTGATGGGGTCGATATTTTGACAGTCACATTCACTTTGCGTACCGGAGTAATGAGAGTAATCAATGCTGGATACTGGAGGAAAGGCAGAAAAATTTATGAAAAACAAAACAAAACAAAGAGTTAAATATACAGACGATCTGGGAGAGATGGATGGATTTGATGAGTCAAAAATCCTGACACGCGCTGAGGAACGAGCGCTCGGTATCCCGATGCCGGGAGAGGCAAAAAACATGCGTATAGTACGCAAAACGCCCAAAGACGCGCGCATCAATGTCCGGTTGGGACAGGATACACTTGAGGAGCTGAAAATTCAGGCCGCCAGGGTGGGAATGCCCTACCAGACATTAGCGGCAAGTGTGCTCCATATGCTTGCTAAAGGTGAATTGCAGTTGGCGTTTTTTCAGAAATCTGCGCCAAAGCGTGCGCGAGCGTAAGGATCTAGAAAATTTGATAAGAAATTTAACAGTCGCGCAGACTTTGTTAAAATTGAGGCTTATTTTTAACAATCTTTTCGGAGTCTTCTGCTATCAGAACAAGCTCTCTAAGAGGCAGTCTGTAAAACTTTACAGCTTCGTACAGAGTCTGAGTCGCTGAGCTGTGGGTATGGAAAGGATCGGTATGGTCGAAGGGCTGTTTCTGAATTCTGATCAGACTTGTGGCACCAATAGTTTTTGCAAATTCAACCACCTTCTTTACATCTGGATTAGCGCAAAAACTTAGGGCAACCTGGCACAGCAGCCATCCATCGTCGTCGAGATAGAGTAGTAGTGCATGTGACTCAAGTTCGCTATCAAGAGTCTTCAAAAAGTTGGAGCCGAGATGGGCGAAGGGTTGGGCTGTGGAGCGTTGCATTGAATCAGTAAACGTGCTACAAATGTAGCATAATTTGATACAAACGCGACATGAATGTTGTGCTTGTATTTAGGCCGTGTCTGAAGAACTTGAAAAACCGCAATCCATCAGGCTTAAATCATCTCAAGCGAAGAGACTGGAGAGAGCGTCGGCAAAAATGGCTTTAGCCAAACAAGATGTTATCCGGATCGTCATTGATTTTGGACTAAAGCAGCTCGAAGTGTCGGATTACAAGCTTACAGAGGCACCAACCACCGGTGACATTCTGATACAATTACCGGATGGTCTGTTGGAACGCGTCAAGTGCGTCGAAAAGATTACGGGGCTATCATTAACAGCGCAGATCACAACAGCACTCACGAGTCTTTGTATCGAAGCTGAAAAACATGGGAAAGTGACTTTTCCACTGGAGAGCCCGACTAAAAAGACCAAAAAAACCTAAATCGCCCACCAGGCTTGAGCCTGACTCTTGCGAACTGCTTGAGCATATGTGCGATAGACCATGGCCGAAGAAGTATGACCCATTTGGTGCCCGGTTTTCCCGGCATCACCGTGCAAAAGCGAGATGGTAGCTGGCAAAAGAATGTCGGAGGCAGTTTGGAGGCCAGCCGGGTAATCCTATTGCTTTTGCAGCCTCAAGTCGCCTCCGGCGGAAAGTTATAAATGGCACTGGAACGATTTTGCCTTCACCTTTGAGGTCTTCTGCCCGTCTTTTGATGGGATCGGTAAAATCCACATATCTTTCTTTCCATCCTCCAGAATCTTTTTGAATGCCCCTGGCCACGTGAACGCTTTGTTCCTCATGGAGGACCGCATTCCAATCCATCCGAAGTAGCTCTTCTGTTCGGAGACCCGTAAAGCCGCAAAGTAGGAATGCAGCATGGAGCCATTTGGGACAATCCAAAGCAAGTAAGGCTTGCATTTGGGGAGGTGTCAAAATATGGAGCCGCGTCTTTGCCTCAGGAGAATCCACCCGCTCGATAATATTTTGCTCGACTAGCTGTTTCTTATAAGCCCAGCGCCAAAACATGCGGACATAGCGAAAATAGCAAGCCCCAGTCGTCGGAGAACTTCCACGTAAATGAATCCATTTTTCTAATTCGAGTGGAGTGATAGAATCCATGGGGCGTGCGCCGAATTTTTCCTCAAGCGCCTTGTAAATATATCCCGCTGTACGCAAGTGTCTCTCGCTTACAGAACCGGTTCTATGTTGCCTATATGTTGCCAGAACCGAGGAAAGTAAAACTCCTCCCGATTTTTGTTCAGTTAAAGACTGACTTCCATACAGCTTCACCTGAGAAACTAGTGTTGCCGCTGCGGCCTCTGCCTCCGTCCTGGTCACAAAAAATCTCCTGATGCGTTTTACCAGCAAATGATGCTCGCAGCTCTAGTTTCCAAGGAGTGGCAGGACGGGGAGGATAATGTGAAATGATGTAAGGAGTAACTTGAGCCATTTTGAATTACTTTGTTGCCCATTGTTGCCCGGTTTGAGTGGAAAAACCGGGATATTCCGAGCTATTCCGCGGTACTTCGGGACAACAAAAAGGCAGATCTAATATACCTATAATGTCAGGAATTAAAAGCTTTGGGAGCCATTTTGCAGAGAGAAAATGCAATGGCTGCCTCGCATGGATTCGAACCATGACAAGCAGATCCAGAATCTGCCGTGCTACCGTTACACCACGAGGCAAATCGTAACGGGCAAATTTCCCTGAAACAGGCCTTCCTGTAAAACATTTTTGAACGTCAGTGATCTTTTTTTACGTGGAAAAATAAAAAACGCCGGATATTTTGCACCAATGATCACACAAAAATTGACCGAAGTGCCCAATGGAGCTCCAGCGGTAGGACCCTATTCTCTGGGAGTGATCGCGGAAGGAAAATTTCTCTACATCTCGGGCCAAGGACCCTACGATCCTGAAGTTAAGAAGCTGGTGCGAAGCAGCATAGGTGAGCAAACAAAACTCGTGCTTCAAACTATTCGAGGCATCGTGGAAGCAGCTGGTGCTGATATTAAAGATATCGTGCGTTGCGGTGTCTACTTGCAACCTCTCACCTCTGAAACTTTCCAAGAAATGAATGCTGTTTATTCAAAATTTTTCGGTTCTCACAAGCCTACCCGCACGACTATCGGAGCGACGCTTTTAAATATGGATGTCGAAATTGACGCCGTAGTCGCCCTCCGATAATTGCAGAGGTCGGAATTGAACCGGAAATCGCATTGGTTTTTGGTTTTTTGCATGTGCGATCGATATACCTTGACTATGAAACAGGCGGAGGATAAGACGCCCAATCTATGGCACTTCCCATCGATACCCCTGCGCCGAATTTCACTTTGAGCAGCAAAAGCACGGAAGGCCTGAAACGAATTTCACTTTCCCAGCATCGAGGTCATTCCAATGTCCTTCTTCTATTTTTTCCTTTGGCATTTACGGACGTTTGCACCAAGGAATTTTGTGGCGTGACGCAAGGCCTGACTGCATATGCGTCCCTCAATGCAACGGTTTATGGAATTAGCGGAGATAGTCCTTTTGCCCAAGAAGCATGGGCAGAAAAGAACCGGATTGGAATTCCTCTGCTCAGCGACTATGACCACGCGATAGCCCGGGCCTACGAAGTAGCGTATGATAACTTTCTTCCGGAGATTGGGCTTGGTATTAGTGGCGTGGCCAAACGTTCGGCTTTTCTCATCGATCGACAGGGGATCATCCGCTATACGGAGTCTCACGATGAGCCCCACCAGCTTCCTGATTTTGCTAAAATCCAAGCAAAATTATCTGAATTAGAAACCGCCCATTAAAGACTTGTAGTTTAAAAAAGGCGTCATTTGTAATGATTGGCTTTCTAAAAGAAACCGACGAAGTCGGCAGACGAAGTCCTAAAATTCCGTTGCGAGTTCTGAGGGGGACGACTATTTTGTTTTAAAACAGCTTCTTCCCTCGCGAGCTGTCAATTTGCTAGCTTAGTCATATGACAGACCCTTTTCAAACTCTGGAAAATTTCGATGTCGGCCAAGGACGCAAGGGACTTTTTTATTCCTTACCCGCTTTGGAAAAGCATGGGGCGGAGAAAATTTCGCGGCTGCCGGTCAGTATCCGCATTGTTTTGGAATCGCTCCTGCGGAATTGTGATGGCCGAAAGGTTTCCGAAGATGATGTCAAGACTCTGGCCAACTGGAACGCAAAATCTCCGGCACCCGCAGAGATCCCCTTTGTTGTCGCCCGCATTGTCCTGCAAGACTTCACAGGAGTGCCGCTGTTGGTGGACCTGGCGGCAATGCGCAGTACGGTACAGCGGGCTCAGCATGATCCTAAATTGATCGAGCCATTGGTACCGGTGGATCTTGTCGTGGATCATTCGGTGCAAGTCGATTTTTACGGAACTCCTCAGGCGCTGCAGCAGAATTTGGACATGGAGTTCAAGCGCAACCACGAGCGCTATCAGGCGTTGAAGTGGGGACAACAGGCATTTAAGACCTTTGGTGTTGTGCCTCCCGGTATCGGCATTGTTCACCAAGTAAATCTCGAATATCTGGCGAAAGGGGTTCTGAGTTCTACCACAAAGGAGGGAGAGATCTTTTATCCGGATACCCTCGTTGGCACCGATTCTCATACCACGATGATCAACGGTCTTGGGGTAGTAGGCTGGGGGGTCGGCGGGATAGAAGCTGAGGCCGGAATGTTAGGCCAACCGGTTTATTTTTTAACGCCTGAAGTTGTTGGAGTTCATCTGACCGGGCAGTTGAAGGAGGGGGTGACAGCTACGGACTTAGCATTACACGTCACCCAAATGCTGCGCGCTGCGAAAGTTGTCGGTAAATTCGTGGAATTCTATGGCAAAGGCGCATCTTCTCTTTCTCTGCCAGATCGGGCTACAATTGCAAACATGGCGCCCGAGTACGGAGCAACCATGGCCTTTTTCCCAGTAGATGCTGAATCGATCGCTTATCTTAAGGCAACAGGCCGTACCGATGGCCAGGCCGCCGCATATGAAAATTATTTCAAAGCGCAAGGAATGTTTGGCATGCCGGATCAAGGGGACCTGGATTATAGTGTCGATCTCCACCTGGATCTCGGCTCTATTCAACCCAGCGTAGCAGGCCCTAAACGTCCCCAGGATCACATCGCCCTTTCCAAACTTAAAGATACTTTTCAAGCGTTATTGGTTCAGCCGGTCGCGGAAGGCGGATACGGCAAAGACCAGAAGGAGCTTGCCCGAGTAGCTCAATTTAAGGTTCAGAGACCCTCGAATGGCCCCAAAAATGACCTGGAAATGGTGGACGATCATCCCACTCCTGACTCCATGGAGGGGCTACCTTCCTCCGTGTTTCCGGAGACTCACAGTCAATTGAGACATGGGAGCGTTCTCATTTCTGCAATCACCAGCTGTACAAATACCAGTAACCCGAGCGTCATGCTAGGCGCCGGTCTTTTGGCTAAGAAAGCTGTCCTTCGCGGAATGCGCATCGACCCTTCGGTTAAGACCTCATTGGCTCCCGGCTCGCGCGTTGTAAAAGACTATCTGGAGCGGACAGGCTTACAAACCTACTTGGATCAATTAGGATTTAATATCGTTGGTTATGGATGCACCACATGTATCGGGAACTCAGGTCCTTTGAATCCCAAAATCGAGACTGCCATCGCCAATAACGATCTGGTAGCCGCATCTGTCCTATCCGGAAACCGGAACTTCGAAGCACGAATCCACCAGAGCATCCGTGCTAACTTTTTAATGTCACCACCGCTAGTCGTAGCCTTTGCCCTCGCCGGTCGGGTAGACATTGATCTGACTCGCGAGCCGATTGGGAAAGACAAAAATGGGGCGGACGTTTATCTCAAGGATCTCTGGCCTTCCACGGAGGAAATCAAAAAAGAATTCAGTGCATTAAATCCAGAGGTCTTTCGCCGGTTGTACACGGATTTTGCTTCGCAAAATCCAAAATGGAACGAAATCGAGTCTTCTGTTGGAGAAATATATCAATGGGACCCCGAAAGTACATACATCCAGGAACCGCCTTTCTTTGAAAACTTCTCCATGGAGCCTGGCACAATTTCAGAAATTCGTGATGCCCGCTCTTTAGGTATCTTCGGAGATTCGGTCACTACGGACCACATCTCGCCGGCAGGCGCCATCAAAGCTTCTTCTCCAGCAGGCAAATATTTGATGGAAAAAGGGGTTCAGCCCGGTGACTTCAACAGTTACGGAAGCCGCCGCGGTAATGACCGGGTCATGACCAGGGGTACCTTTGCAAATGTGCGCATTAAGAACCTGATGGTTCCAGGCGTGGAAGGCGGCCTCACTATCAAGTATCCGGAAGGAAAACAGGAATCGATCTACGATGCGGCGATGGCCTACAAAAAAGAAGGGACACCGCTTGTGGTCTTTGCAGGACAGGAGTATGGCACGGGAAGTAGCCGGGATTGGGCTGCCAAGGGAACCCGACTTTTAGGAGTTCGCGCCGTCGTCGCAGCCAGCTACGAACGCATCCATCGCTCCAATCTGGTCGGAATGGGAGTCCTGCCACTGCAATTTCCGGAAGGCGTCACGGCCCAGACTTTAAAACTAGATGGAAATGAAAAATTTAGCGTTCTAGGCTTAGACGAGAATATTCGTCCCGGACAAAATCTCACCCTGCAAATAAAGCGCAAGGATGGCTCGGAACAATCGTTGGAAGTGAAGGTTCGAATCGATACCCCAATAGAAGTCGATTACTACCGTCACGGGGGAATCCTACCCTTTGTCTTACGACAACTCCTTTCACGATAACGGAATTCCTCCTTTTTAAACTACAAGTTCAAAAAGGAGGCGATTTTCAATTGGTGGCTTTCTAAAAGAAAGCGACGAAGTCGGTTGACATCAAATCAAAATCAGGTATTCCTTTAGTTTACGCGAATTATAAACTGAATATTCCGTTGGTCCCCGGGTGGGTATTTTCGATACTTGCTTTTCGCGTCGGGGGGAACCCGGAAGCATTAATTCTTACTTATGGCTACTCAATTGGGGCGTTTTGAAATGCCCAAAACCCTTGTACGAGACGAGGAAACAGCAACGGAAAACTACGGCAAGTTCATGGCGGAACCCTTTGAAGCGGGATACGGCCACACAATCGGCAATTCCTTGCGCCGGGTTCTCCTCTCATCTTTGGAAGGAGCTGCCATCACCTCTGTGAGAATTGAAGGCGCCCCTCACGAATTCACCAGCCTGCCAGGCATCGTAGAAGACGTGGTGGATATTATCCTCAACCTCAAGCGAGTCAAATTTAGAGCGCATGATCACGAGGTGCGTACCCTTATCATTTCCGTTAATAAGGAAGGGCCCGTTACCGCTGCGGACATTCAAACCACCCAACAATGCGAGGTTCTCAATCCGGATCAGCACATTTGCACCCTCGATAAGAAACAGAAATTTGAAGCGGAACTCGAAGTCAGTGTGGGACGTGGTTTCGCAACGGGCGACGAAAATAAACGTCCTGATCAGCCCATTGGAGTAATTGCCATTGACTCCACCTTTTCTCCGGTCGTGCGAGTCAAATACGCTGTTGAAAACACACGCGTCGGACAACGCACGGACTATGATAAACTCGTTCTAGAAATTTGGACCGATGGTCGGCTTCATCCAAATGATGCCTTGCTTCATGCTTCCGCTATCCTGCGTCACCACTTGGATGTATTTGTCAATTATGACGATAACCAGATCGAATTCGATGAGACTCCACAGGAAGTCAGCCAGGAAAATACGCGCCTGAAAAAGTTGCTCAACATGAGCGTAAATGAAATTGAGCTTTCAGTGCGTGCCGCAAATTGCTTGAACAACGCCAATATCACCACCGTTGGCCAGCTGGCTATGAAATCAGAAGCCGAAATGCTCAAATATCGAAATTTCGGCAAAAAATCCCTGAATGAAATCAAAGACAAACTTTCTCAGCTTGGATTGAGCTTGGGAACCAAGTTTGACTCCGGACTCATTGAGATTCCGAGTGAGTTGCTTTAAATAATTTGGAAATCTAATATGCGACACAGGAAAAAAACCGTGAAATTGGGGCGAACTACTGCCCATCGTGACTCTCTGTTAGCCAATCAAGTTTGTAGTCTCATTCAGCACCAGCGAATCAAAACTACCCTTGCTAAGGCAAAAGCCGTACGGCCGCTTGCGGAAAAATTGCTGACGTTGGGAAAAAGAGGGGACATTGCAGCTCGTAGACGAGCCGTTGGTTACTTGGGGCAGAAGGATGCCGTTAAAAAACTTTTCGAAGAGGTGGCCCCACGTGCGGCAAATCGCAATGGAGGCTATACTCGGATTATCAAGCTAGGAAAACGAGCCAGCGATGCCGCTCCCATGGCATATATTGAATGGGTGGATGTACCCACCGCCGAAGACTCTGAGGAATCTACAAAAAATCAAGAAAAAGCAAAAACCACTTCTTCTGAAAAGGCGGGAAATTAATCGGTATCGCTTACTTTTTTTTCCAAGACAAATAGCTTCCACTGCTCCGTTCACAATATAGGTAATTTAGTTCCAAGATCGACAATGTGCCATTTTGTGTGTGAAAAAGCGTCGCGAAATTCCTTCGGTTAGTGTAGTCGCTTGTTGTGACTTGTCGATCTGAAGCAAGGTGACTTTATTGGCCGTGTAGTTCGCTGGCGAACTGGAACATGGAATAGCCTCCTCCTCAGCAAAAATAGAAACGGGCGCCATACGCGAAAACACCATTCTTAAAAAAACTACCGGTTTTAATAGTGTTTTGAACATTCAAGGATGTTAGCCGACGGAATGGCATTCGAGTAGCCCCAATTTGTTGTCTCAAATAAGGGCGCTGGTCACACGCGAAGCCGTACCTGTAAACCATGGATAACCATTATGACTGTAGAGTCATGCAGCCCATATTCATGTGAAGTCTCGAAGGGTCGGTTTGTTGTTGTCACAAAGTCCTGGAAGTGGAGGGGAAATTTAATTTGGCTGGTACGGTCAACTTATGAAAACTAGGGTCCTGGAGAAGGACATCGGATGTACAAATTGGGAAGAAAACCGACATATGGTAAAAAGCCGCCTATTTACCGCCGCTGGTGGTTTTACGTGCCTTGTCTTTTAGCTTCAGTGGGATGCGTAGCAGGAGTTATCGGATTTATTTTCCTTAAGATAGAATACGCTCCTATTGTCGACTCTTTTGACCTTTCGAAATTACATCGAATGGAAGCGGCATCTGTAGTTTATGACCGCAATGCTCAGGTAATAGGATCACTCTTCGTCGAAAATCGAAATGTGGTTTCTTATTCGAACATTGCACCATTGCTCAGTAAGGCAGTTGTGGCCGAGGAGGACAACCGTTTCTATGAACACTCCGGGGTGGATTTTTTTGGGGTAGCCCGTGCGGCAATTGCTAATTACCGGGCGGGAAAAACCGCACAAGGTGGCAGCACCGTCACCCAGCAGCTCGCCAGAAATTCCTTTGATCTGAGAGAGCGAACCTACCGGCGAAAAATCATCGAAATGTTCCTGGCGATGAAGATTGAGCAGGTCCTTTCGAAGGATCAAATTATGGAACTTTATCTGAATAGGGTCTATTTTGGCAGCGGTTTTTATGGCGCCGAGGCAGCCGCACGTGGATATTTTGGAAAACCTGCCAAGGATCTGAATGCCAGCGAATGCGCGTTATTAGCGGGGCTGCTAAAAAGTCCCCAAGGGCTTTCCCCATGGAATAACCCTGAGGGAGCTACCAAGACCCGCAACTTTGTACTGAACCGCATGTATGAAATGGGATTTATTTCCGCACAAACGCTGGACGAAAGTCTTAAAATGCCACTCGGGGTAAAGCCCCGGACCAATCCGGCTAAGGTCAATTACGCCCTCGATTTTATTAGGCAACAAGCCATTTTGGCGTTGGGATTTGATCGGGTGATGCACGAGGGATTTCGAATCTATACCTCAATGGATTTGAACTTGCAGCACACCGCTGAACTGGCCGTTCACAATCAATTGACCGCGGCGGAAAAAATGCCTTCCTTTCCTCGCGAGTACCAAACGTATCAGCAATACATCGAACAAAACAGCGCGATTGAGAATATGATCAACCGCGGCAATCCCAACGTAAAGCTTCCTCCGCCAAAATATCTCCAAGGAGCTGTACTATTAGTGGATAACACATCCGGCGGGATCCTTGCCATGGTCGGTGGCCGTAACTTCCATCACAGCGAATATAATCGAGCTCTTCAGGCCCGCCGCGAAGTTGGTACCGTTTTTACACCTTTCGTCTATTTGACCGCATATGACCGAGGGATATTTCCCGGAGAAATTGTAGAAGATACTTGCATTGATAACCGATACGTAATGGTCGGCGGTCCGGAGGGGATTCTGGGAGAGTGGGGGGTGGAAAGCCGTGAAAATAGTTATGAAGGGCCAATGACCACTCACTATGCATTGGCTAAAGGAAAGAATGCCGCCACTGTACGGCTGGGATTTCAGATTGGCTTGGACCCGGTAAAGAAACTCGCTTTTCGCGCTGGCATTTCCAGCAAGCTGTACAATTTCCCTAAGACCTTTCTTGGCAGTAGCGAAGTCACTCTTGCTGAACTCGCTCTAGCGTACACGACCTTTCCAAACATGGGCAGCCGTCCTGAAAACCTTCACCTCATCGAGCGTATTACAGACTCTGCAGGCCATGTAGTCTATCGATACCATCCACAGCGAGTACAAGTGACCTCTGCTGAAGCCGCTTACCAAACCCATTCGGGTTTGGAGGATGCACTGAGTTCAAACAAAAATGTTTCAAACGTATTTAAAATAAATCCAAAACTTGTCGCGGGTAAAAGCGGAACATCTTACAATTTTTTCGATGCATACTTTGCCGGTTATACCAGCTCAGTAACGTGTGCCGTCTGGGTGGGGTTTGATCAGCGGCAAAAGATCTTCCCCGGAGCATTTGGAAACCTGTTGGCAATGCCCATTGGAGCAGCTTTGCTGAATCAATCCGTGGAACAGGGTTTTCCAGCTCGAGAATGGTCACGACCCGAAGGCTTAAAAAGCGTGGAAATTTGCAAGGAAACCGGCCTGCTGGCAACACCGGCATGTTTAAAGCAAATTATTGACCCGGCTACCGGAAAGAAAGAAGCCGTACAAGATACTTACACTGAGTATGCTACCGCAAAAGAAATGCCAAAAATTGTGTGTGATGTACATGGAGCCGGAATTCGCAGCTATGTCAAAAAAATCGGACAATCAAAATGGCCGCGAGCCATGGCGGTTGAAGATACCTCCAATGTATCCCCCGTAGCCGTCAAAGCGCCGACTCTTATCGGACTTACTGATGTTTACAACTCCATTCGACCAGCCTCCCAACGGATCGATACCTCAAATATTCCAGTCCAACGGGCTCTCCCGGTAAATGAAGTCTCCACCGGACAGGCGAAAGTCCTCGCCGGACGGGCAGATGTCTCCACTGGACAGGCAGAACAGCAAAAGTCTCCATCGGAACCCGAAATCAGGCGTGCGGAAACGGTCGACTCCTCTACGCTGCTGGACACCCCTGCCATCGCTATACCCGCGCCCCCAACTACTACTGTTGATAGTTGGTAGTTGGTGGTTGGCAGTCCGCACGAAATATCATCCACCACCATGAGAAATCGTGCACTATCAACCTCTACGAACCACGAACTACCAACTAGGATAGGCATCCAATCGCACGTCGTCACCAATTCGGGTATATTGAATATGAACCAGCCGGAGAGCATGTTCTGTGGAGCTCACTCCCTTTCCGCCAAAAGCGGGAACATCGCCTCCGAAGAAAGTAGGTGCGTAGTAGAGGCAAAATTTGTCGATGAGTCCTTGTTCCAGTGCGACTCCAAGCACCGTTCCTCCGCCTTCGATCAAGACAGAATTCACGCCGCGCGCGCCCAAAGCACGCAACATAGCTCGTAAGGATTGTTTCCGGAAAACTAGGGTGCGATTTCGATAACAGTCGGTTAACACCCTTGCCTTTTTAGGAAGATGTCCTTCACGAGTCCAAATGACCCGCCAGGGTTGCGGACGACGGGGGACTCCACGCAAGGTAAGCCGCGGGTTGTCTTTGCGAACGGTCTCTCCGCCGACAAGGATTGCATCCACACTGGCACGAAGCTTCATAGCATCATCCCGAGACGCAGGGCTTGTGATCCATCGCCGTTTGGGATGAGAGGAAATACGGCCATCCAGGGTCATCGCCGCTTTAGCAATGACAAAGGGCATTTTTGTGCGGATCCACTTATTCCATCCTTCATTTAAGACAAGGCATTCTTCCTGCAGCACTCCCGCGGTCACTCGAATGCCGACAGCCCTCAGCAGGGATTTTGCTTGCCCAGCATGGTCGGGATTCGGATCTGTTGCCCCAAATACCACTCGAGAAAATCCAGCGCGGATGATTGCGTCAGTACACGGTGGAGTACGGCCCTGTGTGGAACACGGCTCCAGGGTCACAAAAAGCTCGGCACCTCGAGCATCTCGAACAGAGTTAAGCGAACGCAATGCCGCGATTTCCGCGTGAGCACGGCCAGCCTGCCGATGAAACCCTCGCCCAATCATCCGTCCATTCCGTACAATCACAGCCCCCACAGCGGGATTAGGACTGGTCAACCCTATTCCACGCTTTGCCAAGGAAAGCGCTAAGCACATCCATTCTTCATCTGAGACAGCTTCTTTCCTTTTCAGAGCCATGCAAAAAATGAGGTGATATGTTGATTACGCAAGCAAGAGAAGTGATATTCTCCGCCGGAAAGAGCAATGTTTTCTCAAGCGGCGATTAAATCCAGATTTTTTGCAAATTTGGCACGATTTTGTGCAGGGGGCAGTTCTTATCCTGCCGTCATCAACCACCTTCGGCGTTCACCGGATGCGGACGTCCGGGAGTGGGCGAGTTGGGTTGCATCAAAAGCGCATGATGGTGCGGAAGCTTCTTTGGCGTGGCGACCGGATCTTTTTAGCATACTTGACCGAGAAATTGTTTCTTCAGGAGAGCATTCCGGACGCCTTGCGGAAGCATTCCACTATCTTTCGCAATTTTACGTTTTTGTTGCAAAAACAGAAGGGCAGCTTTATCGAGGACTCTTAACTCCCACATTGCTTCTCTTAGTAGGAACTGCCGTTCTTGCCGTGCTCCAATCCGTCCTCTCAGGCGGCATGCATTCTTTTTGGATTCACTTCGGCCCCCCAATCTTTGCTCTGGGGCTCACACTTGCAGGAATATTTCTTTTTGCTCGTTGGGGAATTCGGGAAGCTGCAAAAAATACTCAAATCGATCGATTTTTTCGGCGTCTACCGATTCTAGGAAGCGCCTGGCAGAGACTGGCGGAGAGCAGATTCGCATTGGCGCTCTCTCTACGCATTCAAGACGGCACATCGCTGATTTCTTCTCTCGAACTTTCCGGAAATGCAAGCCGCAGCGCTCTCTTGCGCCAAGGCATCCGGCAAGCGACGGCTGCCCTCAAAAGTCCTTTCCGGAGTCCTTGCCGGACGGGCAGCAGCAGCACTCAAACTCACATTTCTCTGCCGGAGATTCTTCGCAGGCAGCGACTCTGGTCTCCTCTTTTACTGAATGCGCTCTCCTCCGAAGAATCCTCTAAAGCATCTGAAATTCTGCAGGTAGCGAAAGCTCTTCAAAAGGATGCCATCCTCCAGCTCGAACGGTTATGCAACCAGGCTCCTAAAATAGCTTCTTTTATAGTACTTTTGCTGCTTTTTGGAAAAATCGTTATGTTGTTTGTGGATTTGAATATCCACTATTCAGGCATCTATGTTATGCTACAGCTTTGAAAGAAGTCGAAATAATATGAAAGCACACCTATCTAAAGTTCGTAACGTGGGTTCATTAAATAAAATATGGGGTCAAACAGTAATTGGGTTATATATGACCTTGTTAGGAATTAGTTTGGTTATCTTCTTTCCGGATAAGGCGCAGTCCTCAGTTCAGAATGTGCGGCTGTATGTCCTGGACGGTGGAACTATCATATTCAACCACCCAGAACAATTTGGCCTCACTAGAGAGCAAGTAAAAAATACTAATATGTCTTGTCCCGTCTATTTAATAGTACACCCTCGAGGTACTCTAGTATTCGACAGCGGTCTCGGTGATCGTTATCTCGCTCGCCCTCTCAATGAAGCGAACATTGGTGACCGGCCTAACCCTCCTAGTACCGCGCCCTTCATCCTCGTAACTAAGACATTGAGAAGCCAGTTAGAAGCGATAGGATACCCTGCGTCGAAGATCAAGTATTTTGCCCTATCCCATCCTCATGGTGACCATATCGGCAATGCCAACGATTTTGCGAATGCTACACTGCTGATACACAAAGGCGATTATGACCTAATGTTTGGCTCAAATGTGAAGCTAAAAGACGTCAATCCCGCATATGCCACTCTCAAAAATAGCAAAACGAAGATCATCGAAGGAGATTACGACGTGTTTGATGACGGTACAGTCGTGCTGAAATTCACACCAGGGCATACGCCCGGACACCAGGCGCTATACGTAAAGCTCGCGACGACTGGAGGCGTTGTGCTAAGCGGAGATCTCTATCACTATCCTGAGGAGCTTACCCTGAATGTCATGCCGGAATCCGAGAAGGCCTCCGGAATTACTGCGGCGTCTCGAAAATCGCTGCAGGAATTCTTAAAGAAAGCCGGCGCGAAGCTGTGGTTTGGTCATGATATTAATTTCTTTTCCCGGCAAAAGCACTCTCCAGAGTATTATGAATAGGACGTATCACTCGCTGGTCCGATCTTTTATAGCCAAATTCCTCCAGTCTTTTTTCGGCTGTTGGGCTCTTGTGTTTTATTACAAAGAATCTTGAACAACCGCTTCGAGAATAGTTTTCTGAGTATGGAGGCGGTTCTCGGCTTGCCGAAAAATGGTCTCGGCATGGGCTTCGAACACTTCCTTCGTGATTTCCTTCCCTCGATAAGCAGGCAGACAATGCATAACCATTGCATTAGGGGCCGCATCAGCCAAAAGAGCGTTATTAATTTGATATCCTTCCAATTGTTTGAGACGATCAGAAGCCTCTTGTTCTTTGCCCATACTGACCCAAACATCTGTGTAGACGACCTTGCTGTCCTTAATAGCGGCTTGGAGGTCGTCTGTAACGGTCACATGGGAACCGGCAATGCTCAGCAATTCGGCGGAGGGTTGATAGGGTAGGGGAGAAGCAATGCGGAGTGAAAACCCTAGATGGGCTGCTGCCCAAATCCAAGAGCGGGCAACATTACAACTGCCATCTCCAACAAAACAAACGCTGAGATCCTTAAACCTGCTCTTACCTGACAGCTGCCCGTCCGGCGAGGATGCTGCCCGTCCGGCGAGGACCCCGTCCGGCAAGGACTCCTGAATAGTGAAGAGATCGGCTAAAATTTGGCAGGGATGCTCCTCGTCGGTGAGAGCATTAATGGTTGGAATTCCAGAAAATTCAGCAAATTCCGCTACTTCCTTTTGCTCGAAAGTACGGATGACGGCACCGTGAATCATACGGCCCAGAACACGGGCGGTATCACAAATGGGCTCTCCTCGCCCCAATTGAATATCGTCGGCAGCCAAAAACATCACACTGCCGCCCAACTCTCGAATCCCGGCTTCGAAACTCACCCGCGTTCGAGTCGAGGACTTGGAAAAAATGAGCGCCCAAATCTGATGAGCAAGAGGTTGCGCCGGATGACGGCACCGCTCACGTTTCATCGTATCCGTACGTCTGAGAATGTTTAGAATTTGGTTCCCGGAAAGGGACTGGATGGAAAGCAAATTTTTCATGGATAAAATGGTGTGCGCTATTGCAAGAGGGCGCGTAGTTTCTCCACAGCCTCATCCACTTCAAAACGGGTGATATTGAGTGGGGGCAAAAAGCGAAGAACTCGTTCGCCGGCCGGAATTGCCAAAAGACCTTTGGCAATCAGCGCGGTAGCAAGTCGGCTGGCGAGTTGGCCCTCCGAAGGTGAAGACAGAATGGAAGCTACTGAAGGACTAAATTCAACCCCCACCATCAGTCCAAGAGCTCGAATCTCCGCGATAAAAGGACTTCTAATTGTTCGCAATTCCTCGCGAAAATAAGCTCCCACCTCCAAAGCGTTTATTAAAAGAGCATCTCTTTTAATGATTTCGAGCACTGCAAGAGCTGCTGCGCAAGAAACCGGATTCCCACCATAAGTGGTACCATGCGAACCTGGCCCCAAAAGATCGCAAAGAGGCCCCAAGTCCATGAGGTTTTTCGAACTGACCCAACATGCGCCCAGAGGAAACCCGTTGGCGATGCCCTTGGCCCAGGCAACTCCATCGGGGAGCACCGATGTCCCGGTGATGCTTTTCCAGCCACACCAATCGCCCGTACGGCCCAAACCACATTGCACTTCGTCAAACAGAAGAAGCAAACTGTGCTCGTCACAGAGTTTTCTCAAACCTTGAAGAAATTCGGCTTTGGCAATGTGGACACCGCCTTCGCCCTGGATAGGCTCTACCAAAATGGCAACAGTCTTCGGTCCAATAGCGGCCTTCACTGCCTCCAAATCTCCGTAGGGGACGTGGACGAATCCTGGAACGAGCGGACCAAAACCTTTTTTTACTTTCTCTTGCCCCGTTGCGGAAATTCCGGCCAACGTACGTCCATGGAAAGATCCCTGAAAAGTGATGATTTCATAGCGTTCTCCGGAAGCGGTTCCAAATTTTCGCGCCACTTTTATCAAACCTTCATTGGCTTCCGCGCCGCTATTACAGAAGAAACCCTTGCCTTCAGCGCCTACAATTTCAACAAGCTGACGGGCCAATTCTGCCGAGGGGCGCGTGTAATACAAATTAGAGGTATGGACAAGTTGAGCACTTTGATGTGCGACCGCTTGAGTCACCTCAGGATGGGCATGCCCAAGGGAACAAACCCCAATCCCTGCACCAAAATCTAAGAGCTGTTGGCCCGCTTCCGTCCAAACCCGGCAACCGGCTCCCCGCTGGATTTCCAAATCAAAACGGCTGTACGTAGGAATGAGATAGCGCTTACTTAATTCAAGCATACTTGTAGCAGTGGAAATAGTCATTTTGAGAGATTGAGCATGGTCCGAAATTCTTTTTCGTCCAGAATTTTGACTTTAAAATGCCGAGCCCTTTCGAGCTTTGATCCGGGTTCCTCCCCGGCAAGAAGATACGTAGTCTTTTTGCTGACGCTGCCAGAGATACGCCCACCGCGCATCCGAATCCAATTTGCCGCTTCTTCACGAGTAACTTTGAGCGTGCCTGTCAAAACCCACGTCGTACCGGCTAAGGAATTGTCAATCTTCTTGAGCCTCCCCATGTCTACAAGCTGAACGCCATGCTTTTCCAGTTCTTCAATCAATCGGATCGATTCCGTTTGCGAAAAGAATTGCTGGATACTGGACGCTACAATCGCTCCCACATCCTCTATTTCTTGCAATTCCTCGGTCGATGCGCGTGCCAATTCCTCCAATGAATCAAAATTCTCACCAAGTACACGAGCTGCTGTCGTTCCGATATTCGAAATGCCCAATCCAAAAATCAATCGCCAAAGAGGACGCTTCCGACTCTTGTCTATAGCAGATAATAGATTACTTGCGGTCTTTTCTCCCATTCGTTCCAACTGAAGGAGATTTTCCTTTTTTAGCGTATAAATATCCGGAATCTTCTTTACCAAGCCGGACGCCAGGAGCTGAGCGATCATTGCTTCACCGAGTCCATCGATATCCATAGCACCCCGGCTGGCAAAATGCTCCAGGCGGCGTTGAATTTGAGCCGGACATTGAGGGTTGATACAGCGAATGGCTACCTGGGCGGGAGTGCGATGCAGTTTTTGATGACAAGATGGACACTTTTCAGGCATGTGAAACGGCTTTTGTTTGCCTTTCCTAAGATCCTTGCGAACTCCCACGATAGCAGGAATTACCTCTCCGGCTTTTTCAACCAATACTCGGTCCCCTTCACGGATATCTTTTCGGGTGATCTCCTCTTCATTATGTAACGTTGCTCGGCTGACCGTGCTGCCGCTCACAAGTACCGGTTGCAATTCCGCCACGGGAGTAATCACCCCCGTCCGTCCTACCTGAACGGTGATCTTTTTTAGAAGGGTTTCAACGCGTTCGGGTTCATATTTAAATGCAATTGCCCAGCGTGGCGCCTTAGCTGTAGAGCCAACCGCCTCCCTTTGCGCCAATATATTTGCCTTGATCACGGCACCATCTGTTTCGAAGGGGAAATCATGCCGCAAATTAGCCAATTCATGAATAGCGGCTAAGACTTCCTTCGAAGGATCAGAGGATTCCGCTAACCAAACACGTGGTGGGATAGGAAACCGAGCGGCTTTTAGGAAGGCGAGAAAGTCCATATGTGTCCGGAACTGCGGTTTGCCAACCCAGGCACCGTATCCGTAAAAAATAACGTCCAAACCGCGGGTTGCCACAATCTGGGAGTCCAACTGTTTCAGGGAGCCCGCCGCTGCATTGCGCGGATTAGCAAAAAGAACCTCTCCTTTTTCCTCTCTTTTCGTATTTAGTAATGCAAAGGCGGCACGGGATAAAAATACCTCACCGCGAATCTCAGCGATTTCCGGATACGGCTTTTTAAGCTGTCGGGGAATGTGCTCAATAGTCAGGACGTTTTGAGTCACATCATCTCCCGTAGTTCCATCTCCTCGAGTCGCCGCTCGTACCAAATGTCCTTCTTTATAAAGCAAGGCAATAGCTACGCCGTCCACCTTTGGCTCAAGGGTAAACGAGGTCCTTGCCGGATGGGCGGATTGCGTTTCCTGTGGAAGCAATCTTTGCAGCCGTTTGATAAATTCCAGAACCTCCTCTTCTGAATAGGTATTTGCCAGGCTCTGCATCGGCACGAGATGTTGGACTTGCTGGAACTCATCGAGCGGCCTTCCTCCCACTTTTTGTGTTGGGGAACTTGGGGAAGGGGAGATGCCCTTCTCCAATTCTTCCAATTCACGATAAAGTGCGTCGTATTTCCGATCGGAAATTTCGGGCGCAGCCTCTTCAAAATAGAGACGGTTGTGGCGCTCAATCTCGCGTCGCAATCCCGCAATACGTTCTTTTTTGCCAAAATCAAAATACTCCTGATGGGAAACTTTTTTCACAAAAAGCGTAAAATTAAAGGGGAGGTGAATTCTGTCTGCATTCTCCGAAAAATGAGATATAGTTTAGATCTATAGTAGGTATCGTATGCGAGATTCCGCAGATCTTCATTTATTAGCGGTGGAAGGAGGGGCTACTCGGACACATTGGAGATTATACAGGATTCATCGCCATAAAAAAAAACTGATTGAGGAAGGCATGTTAGGGTGTGGGAACTGGAAATCCCTCCCTCTCGCCACGATTCGCGCTTTGTTGCGCAACTTGCCCAAAAAATGCGATCTTGTAGCTGTCTTTTTGGCTGGATGTGCCACCGGACATGATCGAACAACACTGCGCTCTCTCTGTAAAGAAATTTGGTCTTCAGCGCAGAGTATTATCGTAGGCAGTGATCGTGACTCAGGATACGGGGCCGCGTTTCAGAATAAAGACGGAATTTTGGTCATTGCTGGGACCGGATCAGCCGTCACCGGAAAGAAGGGCCGGCAAATTGAGATGGCTGCTGGTTGGGGTAAACTGTTGGGTGACCCTGGGAGTGGATTTGCACTTGGTGTGCAGGCATTACGGGAGGGACTTCGCCGGTTTGATTTGGAGCAGAAGGTTTCCCCATTTCTTAAATCCACTCTGAAACGACTAAATATCAGTTCCGTGAGGGAACTTACAGAATGGGCGGAACGAGCGGACAAGGCTGATTTGGCGGAGCTCGCCGCGGTGCTTTTCGAACATCAGACCGATCCTGAAATCCGCGCTGTCCTTTCCTCTGCGGCGGGCCAATTGGCCGATTGCTGCGGCGCCGTCGCCAGTCGCCTGAAAGAGGAGCGCCCCTGTGTTCGCCTCGCTGGGGGAATATTTACCCACCATCCGGAGTACGTCAGATTATTTAACGAAGCCCTGCTTCGGCAACTCCCCCAGGCGGAAATTAGCCTCAGCCGAAAACCGGGAGTGGAGGGTGCGGCGTGGTTGGCATTACAAAACCAAGATACACTCTCCTCGTTGCCGCATGCCGAGGCTCCAGCCGTAGCGGTCTTTCTGCCTCTCCGGCAAGGAGGTACGGAAGAAAAAAATCCACGCTCACAAGGATGGGGATTACTTTCCAACGAAAAGCTAGTCCAACTATTTGTGGACGAAGAAATTTGTGTTCAAGAGGCCTTACAAGGCGCTGCCCGCTCCCTCGCTCAGGCAATAGACGTCATTTCCAAACGACTCTTAATGGGCGGACGCCTTTTCTATGTAGGGGCAGGTACCAGCGGGCGGCTGGGGGTACTCGACGCAGCGGAAATTCCGCCCACATTTGGTCTGTCGCCAGAGAGAATACAAGGCATTCTTGCAGGAGGGTCCGCCGCCTTAATCCGGAGTTCGGAAGCAAAGGAAGATGACGCAAAATTAGCGGTCACTGCTTTGCGGAGGAGGAAACTGACACCAAACGATACCATCTGCGCACTGAGCGCCAGTGGAACGACCCCATTCGCCTGGGGAGCCATCCACGAAGCGAACCGCATCGGAGCATTTTCTATTTTGATCACCTGTACGCCTCAACCAATTCCGCCTGGACCCGATATCGAAATACAACTCGTGACCGGTCCCGAGCTGCTTGCCGGATCGACTCGATTGAAAGCAGGAACCGCGACGAAGGTAGCTCTGAATATTCTCTCCACAGGTGTGATGGTTCGCTTGGGCCGCGTTCAAGACAATTCCATGGCTTATCTGCATCCGAGTAACGAGAAATTACGCCGCCGTGCCGTTCGAATTCTGAGCGAAACCCTTCAGATATCCGAATCCGAGGCATTGAAAAAATTGAAAGCCGCTGACTGGAATCTCAAAACAATATACTACCATAGGTATTCGCCGAGCTCTATTTCCTTAAAAAACGTGAGGTGAGCCAGGAGTCTATTGATGCCTTGCCACCTCCTGCAATGAGTGTGGCCAGAGCTAATCCCAGAACAAGAATATGGTACTCAAATCCCTCTCCCTTTTGATGACCGCTCCAGTTCATAAAAAAGCCGTTGTGACAGTGGACCATACTAATGGCGCCCGCCATAATTCCAGTAAGCCCCAGGGCTGAAATACGGGTGAGAAGACCCAAAAAAAGACTAATTGAGCCTAAGAACTCAATCGCAATTATCAACCAGGCCATAAAGTACGACAAGTGTAAATTACGGGTGAAGAGTTCAAGAGTACTATGCAAACCGGAGCCGCCAAACCAACCAAGTAGTTTTTGAGCGCCATGCGGGAATATAACGAGTGCGAGGGTTAGCCGCGTAATCAACGCAGCCCAACAAGGATGGGTGTTTACCACCGAGAGGAGTAGGCTTTTCATGGGGGACGAGGATTTTTATTTAGGAGGTGTCGTGGGGGATGTGAAATTTCGTTGATTATCGGAGATTGCTGTTTGGTACTGCCAATGCGGATTGGCTATTCAAATGATGCCACTCGCGGGTATAAGCACTGGCAATTTGAAAATCATTTCGGATAATGATGAGATTCTCCGCATTCCGTTTTTCCGCGGAAGATGTAAAATTGTAAGAGCCTGTAATGACATCCTCACCATCAACGATCATCACCTTGTTATGAGCGATGGCATGAGGGATGTCGATAAATACAGGAATTCCGTGGCTCTGGAGATAGTTGATGACCGAATAACGAGCGCGCTTCTGCCTCTTATCCAAGATGACTTGCACCTCCACACCACGACCCTTTGCTTCTCCAAGTGCTCGTGCAATCGGAGCCGAAGTAAAGGAATATGCCAAAACTAGCACTGACTTTTTCGCCCGGCTTAACTCTTCTATAATGGCCTGTTCGCAGCGTCCATTCGGTGAAAAATAAACCTGAATCTTTTTATCCGAATCGACATCGCGACCATTTTGACCAACAACCTGCAAGCTATCCCGGCTGAAAACGGAAGCCGCAGCTATAACTAAGGCAAGAGATAATGTAACTGGAAGTCGTCTAAACATAGTAATGAATTTCGCGAGAGTCCTCGCCGGACGGGCAGTTATTCAACATAAGTTTTAGCAGACACCTCCTCAAGTGCTAATTGATTTTCATAACTATTTCATGATAGAAGACTTATTTCGATATCAATTTATGCATTATTCAATATGCATCACTTAAATTATACATGACATATATTGTATGATGTTATTAAATATTCAGGCTTGTAGATCAAAAAAGACTTTTGTAGATCAAAAAAGACTTTAATTAGGAAACCGACGAAGTCGGGCTTCTAAAGGAAACCAGCGCAGCTAGCTGACTGAAGGAGCGAACGGAGGTGGAGCCCCAGCTGAGCACGGGCGCGAAATGAGGCTTTCAACATGTCTCTGAATCCAGGAATACGTCGCGGATTCATCGCCAAATAGGCACAGAGCGCCAGAGGACGTGTGCACTGACGGCGTCTGTCGTAGAGAATGTGCTCGGGTACTGGAAAATCCATTGTGGCGTCATCGCTCACAGCTCGGATGGTAACGACTGGAAGCGAGTGGAAGCGCGCTATCTCCAATAAGAAGCGAGTTTCCATATCAACGAGGTCACTGCCGGTTGTCTGGCGCAAATGGGCCTTTTGGGTCGAGCTCATCACAAGTTTTTCGTTTGTAAGGAGATTTGCACTTGGAGGGGGTTTCCACCCCCGCGCTAATAACGATTGAATTACATGGGAGTCGGACATGTTTTCGCAGAGGAAAGTGTCTCCGGTCCGGATTTGCGGATGGAGCGCTCCGGCAAATCCTGAGATCACCAGAAGCCGTGGCGTCCTCGCCGGACTGGCAGTATTTGCTCGCAAAAGATGCGCGGCAAGCGCTGCCGTGGCAGTAGGTGTTCCTATTCCAAGAAACCAGAACCGAAGGCGGCCTTTTTCATCCTGAAGACCGGGATTCTCAAAAGGAACAGAAAAAGTAACGGCAGTCATAAAGGCTTTGGACGGATTTTATCCGCAATTTCTTCCAAAACATCGTTCAGGCCCTCTATCTGTCTGGAAACGGCAAGATTTTTATCCTTGGTCTTCTTGTACCCTCGGATTATAAGGGCTACAGGAGTTGCCAAAACCAAAGCGACAAGGATTGCCACGAGGAATAGTTTCTTTTTTCGAGTATTAATCATTGGAAGGCAAAGAGACAGGACGGCCAAATTAGGCGCGGCATCATATTCTTGGCCCAGCATTGACCAATGCCTCGCTCGTCGCAATACTATAGGGCTTTGCATGTCTCAAAACACGCGTAATTTTTGTATTATCGCACACATCGATCATGGCAAGACCACACTTTCTGATCGGCTCTTAGAGAGCACTGGAACGATTGCTCAGCGCGAAAAACAGGATCAGCTCCTGGATTCCATGGATTTGGAACGGGAGCGCGGCATCACTATTAAAGCCCATCCTGTCGCCATGCGCTATCGAGCACAAGACGGTTGTGAGTATCGCTTAAATTTGCTGGATACCCCCGGTCATGTGGACTTTGCCTACGAGGTTTCACGCAGCCTAGCCGCTTGTGAAGGCGCGCTGCTTATTATTGATGCCGCACAGGGAGTGGAGGCTCAAACTGTCGCCAATGTTCACTTAGCAATGAAGCAGAATCTGACGATTATTCCCGTAATCAACAAAATTGATCTACCCAATGCGGATGTGCCCGGAGTCAAACGCCAATTGGAGGACGTCTTGGCGATTCCTGCCCAGGAGGCTATCGAAGCAAGCGCTAAAGCAGGTTTGGGAATTGTGGAAATTTTGGAAGCCATTGTGAAGCGGATTCCGGCTCCGGTTGCGGAAGATGAAATTTTGCGCGGGTCCGTCTTTGATTCTGTGTTTGACGGTTATCGAGGGGTTATTGGCTACCTTCGTGTTTTCTCCGGAAGCCTCGCTCCGGGCCAGGCCGTCAAAATGATGGCAACCAACAAGAACTATGAAATTAAGGAAGTGGGAGTCTTTACTCCCAAGATGCTCAGCCAACCGCGGCTCAATACGGGGGATGTGGGCTATTTCATCGCCAATATTAAGTCTACCTCAGAAATTCGGGTCGGTGACACTCTAACTGATGCCAAGCGGCCGGCGCCGCTTCCCTTGCCCGGCTTCCAGGAAGTACACCCCATGGTTTTTTCCGGAATTTATCCAATCAATACCGCTGATTTTGAGCATCTGAAAACCGCCATGGGGAAATTACAATTAAACGATGCGGCATTTGTCTTCCAACCGGAAAGTAGCGTCGCTCTAGGCTTTGGGTTTCGTTGCGGCTTTCTCGGCCTTCTGCATATGGAAATTATCCAGGAACGTTTGCGCCGTGAATACGACATGGATATTATCGCTACTTACCCTAGCGTCGTCTATGAAGTCATCAAAACCAATGGCGAGCGCCTGGAAGTGGATAATCCGGCAAATTTGCCGGACATGAGCGTGATCGAAGAAATTCGCGAACCGATCGTCAAATGCTTTGTCATGATTCCTAATGAGAATATTGGTGACATGATGCAGCTCATGCTGGAAAAACGGGGACAAGTCGAGCAAACCGAATCATTGGACAATCGGCGCGTGATGATCAAAGCCACCCTTCCACTGAACGAAATTCTCGTCGATTTCCACGACAAGATTAAAACGCTGACTCGCGGTTATGGTTCGATGGATTATGAACCTGGGGGATATCGTGTCGCAAACCTGGTAAAGCTGGAAATGCTTGTCAATGGGGAGCCGGTCGATGCCTTTTCCAGCATTGTCCACCGCGATAAAGCCGAAGCTCGGGGGCGTGCTCTCGCGGCAAAACTGAAAGAGGTGATTCCCGCACAATTGTATCAAGTGGCAATTCAAGCAGCGATCGGTGGGAAAATTATTGCGCGTGAAAGTGTGTCCGCCCTTCGCAAAAACGTCACTGCCAAATGTTATGGAGGTGATATCACTCGCAAACGCAAGCTTCTGGAAAAGCAAAAGGAAGGAAAAAAACGAATGAAAGCGATTGGCACCGTGAATATCCCTCAAGAAGCCTTTATTCAAGTGCTCAAAACCAGTTAAGGTCCTTGCCGGACGGGCAGAAAAAACCCTGCCGGACGGGCAGCCACAACGATTTTTATGTTCTTCATTCCTCGCTATATTAAGGAAGCCAAGCATTTCCTGCACGGAGCCCGTAAACTACTTCGGTACCGAAAAGACGTTCTTGCATCCGAAGAATTGAGAAAATTGGAAGATCGGATCCGCAATTTGCAAGCTGCAATCAGCCAGCGAAGTCGCGATCAGGTTGCAAGCGCCATTCGTGCCTTGGAAGAATATGCCATTCAAGTGGCTCCCCATCAATCCGCCTGGCAAGAAAATGTGGAAGTCCTCTTAGTCGCAATTATTCTGGCGGCGGGAATCCGTGCCTATTTTCTTCAGCCCTTTAAAATTCCCAGCGGCTCCATGCAACCGACTCTTTATGGCATAGTCGGACAGCCTTCGTCTGCTCCCCCACCCAACCCAATACGGCGGATATTCGATTTCGTCGCCTTGGGGCGTACCTACCTGAACGTTACCGCGAAATCCAATGAAACAGTTCTTCATCTGGCAGAACGTTCCTATCTCAATTTCTTCACCTTCACCTACCTCACCTGTACGCACAATACCTATCGAATCTTTGCTCCCTTAGCCACAGTCTATTCCTATTTTGGAGTCAGAGAGGGACGTTCCTATCAACCCGGAGAACCAATTGTCCAAGGCTCTGTGACATCCGGTGACCAGTTATTTGTAGACAAGATGAGCTATAACTTTGTCTTCCCAAAACGGGATCAAGTATTCGTTTTTAAAACCACGAACATTCCAAAGATTCAGGCGAATCTTCCCAAAGGAGTAGACTCAGAATATTATATTAAACGCTTAACGGGTCTTCCCGGTGATAGACTGCGGATTGACTCCCCTCTCCTTTTTATCGACGGCCGGATAGCTACTGAACCGGGATTTCAACGAGTGATGAGTTGTAAGAATGGATATCGTGGCTATTCTAATATGGCTTATTTTTCTTACCTCTCCTCTCCCGCAGACACCTTCACCCTTCCCTCCTCGACTTATTTCGCCTTGGGAGACAATAGCTATAACTCTAGCGATAGCCGAGATTGGGGCGTCGTTCCCCAGGAGAACGTCGTAGGCCGGGCATCTTTTGTCCTCTGGCCCTTCAGTTCTCGCTGGGGATGGATTCGTTAAGCCCTAAAAACCACCCATTGGTATTTTTGTCTTTAAACTGTCTTTACATTCTTTCTGAGCGGAGATTAGAGGGTTAATTTCCCCTCCTATCTTTTCACAAACTTCGTCTATGGTAGCGTTCTCTATCCAAAGAGACTGTGATTGTACATCCTGAACTATTTTCTTGAAAAAGGGAATTTTTTCTTCAAGCTTTTTGTGTATTCCCTCTAGTTTTTTAAGTTCCGCTTGCACCATGTTGTAAGCTTTTTTCGGAAGTGATCCGATCTTAGCTCTCATATTGATATTTTCTGTTACTTGCTTTTGAACTTGAAATTTTTCTTCCAAATTTAGAAGAGGGTCGAAGTATTCTGTATACTTGTGATTGACCTCTTCGCTCGGATGGTATTCTTTAGCCATTGCTATCTCTACTAGAGGGGGGGGTCGGTTATTTCTCCATTAACAACCCAAGTACCGTTTTCAAGAGCGCTCACAATAGCCGCCCCAGGCAAGCTATACTGGGACGTAGGTTGGTTTGTTGAAGGCCCTGCCGAAGATGCAGTGCGTCTGAGAGTGGGAACATTGGCTCTCGCCGAATCATTAAATTTCGAATCAGTAGATTTCTGATCAGGATTTGTTGATTTGTTGATTTGTTGCCTTATGGAATAAGGCAGCATAACATGGAAGTTTGTTCATAATTACTGGCACAATATTTCTTAAATAAAGAAATTTTCTCTATCGAAAAATTGGCTGCCTAAAAAAAACTGTGGGTAAAAATTGGTTCAGGCAAATTAGCAAGGGTATGGTAAAGAGCAACTTCACGAGCATCAGCGGTACGAAACCCATAACTCCGTTTTAGAGTTAATTTCACCTTGGCGTTAAGCCCTTCAACGACACCGCTGGAATATTGGCCTTTAGCCTGAAAGTAATTTAAAAGAAGAGAGCGGTGAGAGGTGAGAGTACGGGCAACTTTTTTAAGAGGCTCCAGGTGACTTCGAGTAATTTTAGTGCACCAAGCATCCAGGAATTTAGCAGCCCAGGTAGGAGAGCGATAGGTCCAAAAGTGTTGGAAAGTTTCCACTAAGAGAAAGGCGCGCAGGGTGCGTAAAGCAGAGCCTCGAATTGCCCGCATGCCAGCACGTTGGCTCTTAGTCCAATTGCATCTTTTTTTTAGGAAAGCCCAGCGCATCTTTTTAAGCAAGGGATCCAGACCTGCCTGGGCACGGGCGCGGGTTTCCTCTCTGCGGATTTCATCGATAGCTTCGTTGAGTTTTTTAACGATGTGGAAGCGGTCAAGGATATGTAGGGCTTGTGGCAAATAATGGGCTGCTACCTTCAGATACGGTTTCCACATGTCGGAGCAAATAAAGCCGATGGCCGAACAAAACTCTTTGCCAAAAACCTCGAAGAATAGCTCAAAAGTTTTTTCAGTACGATCGCGCCCGACCCACAAAAGTCGTTTGCAGTGATCATCGATCTGGTAGACCAGTGTCCAAAACTTATCTTTTTTTCCGACATGGATTTCATCAACTCCAAGCGCCTTTACGCCGCTTAAATCCCGATGTTGAATGCCCATAATCCACCACCCATTTTACCGAAGCGTATACATCGGCCCAGCCCACTCGGAAGACTCTGGCTACCTCGGCCCAGGAGAGCATGCGTGCCCATTGTGCCAGAAAGAGACGGAAGGCTTCGCTGTGCTGTATTTTTCCGCTAGCCCAAGGAAGTTCTTCTACTGTGGGACTCCCACAGTGTCGGCAGTCAATTCGCCGCGGTGTGTAGACTAGCCAGACCACGAAACCCCAAAGTGGCACAAAGCGCCAGCGCCGCTCTGCAAGTCTATCATATCCAGATCCTTTACGTTTGCATCCTGAGCATCTTCCCTGGCTGCCTTCTCTGGCACGTACTTCTGCTAAGATAACTCCCTTTTCTTTATCGTCCCATCCCACCGCATCATAGACAAATCCCTTGATCGGATGTACCCGCCTCATTACATTTTTAAGCGTTATATTTACCACAGAGGCTGGTTTATAGGTACCCTTTTGGGTGCCGCCAGCCTCTTTTTTACGCTCCGCCCTAATACCCAAGGAACCGATCCGATCCTCTTGCTACCTTTCAGCACTGCTCCCCCCCTGTTCCCCCTGAACGCCTGCCGCGGCGAGCGGTGCGGGGGTCTGGGGGCGGCACCAGCCCCCCTGCTAACTCTATTTTTTACCCACGAATTCTTTTATAGAGCCGGAAAAGTACGTACTCTCAAATAGAATCTACGAATTTCTGTTGCTCACTATGGAGATTGCCATCTTTGTCAAATGATTCGGCAATGCTAGGTGTGGCCGCAGGAGCATCATCTCTTGATCGGAATTGTACACTGACGAGTTTGCTGACGCCATGTTCTTCCATGGTGACACCGTATAAGGTGTCAGCCCGAGCAATAGTCCGTTTATTATGAGTAATCACTACAAATTGGCTTTGCTCGATAAATCGGTCGAGAATCTTAATAAACCGGTTAATATTCGATTCATCGAGCGGAGCATCCATTTCATCCAAAACACAAAAGGGACTGGGTTTAACCATATAGATTGCAAAGAGAAGAGAAACGGCTGTCATCGTGCGCTCTCCGCCACTTAGCAACGAAATACTTTGGAGTTGTTTGCCCGGAGGCTTTGCAATAATTTCAATGCCGCTTTCCAAGGGGTCCGATTCATCAACCAAAAGAAGATTGGCCCGTCCGCCACCGAAAAGTTCGGTGAACATTTCCTGAAAATTAAGACGGATTTTTTCGAAGGTGTCGGAAAAGAGCTGCTTGGTCGTTTGATTGATTTTTGAAATAACTTCCAACAGCTCAGCTTTGGAGGCTACCAAATCATTATTTTGTTGTTCTAAAAAGGTGTGGCGTTGTTCCAGCTCATCATACTCCTGGATGGCTTCCAGATTCACCGGTCCCATGGAATCGGCGCGCTCAGTGAGTTCCTTGACCAAGGCTTCCACTTGTAACCAAGGAATTTCGGGCGACTCGGCATCGCCCGCCGCCGCTTCTTCTTCCTCCCGACTCGAACGCTCTCTGAGCGCGCAAATCAAGGCGTAAGAATCCGGATGAAATTCCGTAAGGGTAATCTGATAGCGTTGCTGAATATGTTCGCAGAGATGCTCCAAGCGCATCTTTAATTGAGAGGAGCGAACTTCCAGTTGCCCTTGCTGGTCTTGCAAGTCAGTCAATTGTTTCCGAGCGGCACGCAAAGTGGATTCCAAGAGCTCCACGTTTTCATGGATATCACGGCGTTGTGTGCCGAATTCCGCTAGTTGAGTCTCGGACTCTTGGAGATTTTGTTGCCAGCCTGCGATCGCTTGTTGAAGTTCAGCAGCTTCATTTTCCAAGGAATTGATTCGATTTTCGTAGCTGCGGATCTCTTCTTTACGTTTTCCCAATAGTTCGCTCAGTTCGCCAAGGCGGTTGGCCATGGGCTGGAGCTGTCGCACTAAGGCTTCCTGATGCTGGCGTTCCGTTACGACGCGAATCCGCAAGTTTTGTAAGTCGTCAAATGCGGCGGATTCTCGCTGCCGTTCCTCATCTAACTGGACTCGCAGTTTACTCTCTGACTCCCGGAGCTCTTCCACCTGCATCAGGACTTCTTTAAGCGCGGATTCCAATTTCGTTTGTTCTTCTTGAGCGTGCTGTGCACTGATTGCGAGCTCGTTGATTTCTTTCGAGATATGGGCGATTTTATCAGAGGCATTGCGGACTTCCCTTTGCTCCAAAGAAAGCTCTGACTGAATTCTGGAGTTTTCCAATTGGCTTTGTCGAACGCGTTCACGGCATTCTTCAAAAAACCTCCGCGCAGATTCCGAATTTTCAATAGCACGTGCCTGCTCAGCAGCAATTGCCTCTGACTCGGAACGCGTGAGAGCAATATTTTTTTCCAAATCCGCCATCTGTGCCCTGCGAATCAGAACGGAAGAAGAAGTCTGTTGTGCGCGCCCGCCAGTGGCGATTCCAGTTTGCGAAAGAAATTCCCCCTCCAGGGTCACAAAGCCGTATTCCGGATGTTGTTCTTTCAGTTGGAAGGCAGCCTCTAGATGAGGTACTAGCGCTACGTTGGAGATGAGACGCGCTAATAAAGGATAGAGGTCCTGGGAGCAACGGATAGAATCCGTGGCCCAAGAGAGGGCGCCCGGTGGAAGCGGGGGTTTTTCGGAGGTCGAAAGCGGAGCGATCCAGCTTCTCGGTGCCAAGGAGGCTCGTCCCAATTTCTTTGCAACCAGGGTAGCTAACAGAGATTCCGCAATACTGACGTCTTTCACTAAGATGGTCTCCAAAGCAGACCCCAAGACGGCTTCAATTGCGCGGATATGTTCCGGCACCACCTCAATCAGCGAAGCTAAGGCTCCAAGAATGGCGGGTTTGAAGAAATCGGGTTGATCCAGTCCCTGAAGAACAGCCTGAGTCCCTTCATCAAAACCTTCACCTGAAGCATCCAATTCGGAGAGTACTTTAAAACGGGATTCTTGTTCCGCGAGCAACTTGTTCTTTGCATGGAGTTGGTGCTCTACTTCCTGTCGCGTGAGCTGCGCTTCCTGCATTTGCAAATCGGCTTCCGTAGTCTCTTTCTTCGCATGGTTCAAAGCATTCTCAACGACTGCAAGGCCCTCTTGCAGCGCTTCGAGCTTTTTCTGCGATGTTTCCAAGCGATGCCCGGTCAAGTTTTGCTCGGAAACAAGCATTTCACTGCGAACATGAATCGCATTTCGTTTGCTTTCCGCGGCGGAAATTTTGCCGCGCAAACGTGAAATATTGCCTTCAAGTTGCATGTCCTTTGAGGCAGCAACTTGAAGAGTTCGTTCAGTGGAGAGGCGTGACTCGCGTAATTTTTGGGCGGCGTTTTCTCTCTCATTCAGCTCCTGCTGCTTATTTCCTAATTGAGCGAGAAGCTTCTGAATGAGGCGGTCTGTTTCGGCAATTTGAGATTCTTGTTCTTCTAATTTAGCGGCAGCGGATTCGATTTCGGCCTGATCTCGGGTGATCAGCTCTGCAAACTCAAGCTTGCGTTGCGAATGAGTTTCAATCCGTTGTTCACTTGAAAAAATGCGGTTTTTCAGGGTTTGTATTTGCTCACGTTGCGAGGAAATCCGAAGATCGATTTCCTCCTGGCGCGCTCGAACTTCAGCAAGTTCCGCTTCTTTACATTCGATCTCCCTCTCCTGCTCATGGCGTAACTCCTCATAGTTTTCCAAGCGGTTTCGACTTTCTTCCCACTCCGTCTGTAAAAGCTGATAATTTCTGTGACTCAAGTGTGTCTCAAACGTTCGAAGATCATTCATCAAGGATTGGAAACGCCGGGCTTTGGCAGCTTGGCGTTGCAAAGAGCCAATTTGACGCTTCACCTCTTTGATAATATCCGCAAGCCGTAGCAGGTTGCCTTCCGTGTATTCCAGCTTGCGGAGCGCTTCCCGTTTTTGGGCCTTATATTTGGTAATTCCCGCAGCCTCTTCAAAAATTGCGCGCCGGTCTTCCGGGCGGCTACTCAAAATTTGATCCAGTTTCCCCTGCTCCATAATCGAATAGGCGCTGCGCCCAATCCCTGTATCCATAAAGAGCTGGTGAATATCTTTGAGTCGGCAGGGTGCTTTATTCAAAAAATATTCACTTCGGCCGTCTCGAAATACACGGCGCGTAACTCGAACCTCATTCCATTCCACACCCAAATCTTTTTCACATTCGGCAAAGGTCATGGAAATCTCAGCCATGCCGAGTGCTTGACGGCTTTCCGTACCGCTGAAGATCACGTCCGCCATTTCCCCGCCCCTTAAAGCTTTGGCACTTTGTTCTCCCAGTACCCAACGAATCGCATCCAAGACATTCGACTTGCCGCATCCGTTGGGTCCGACAATGGCTGTGACGCCTCGGGTGAATTCGAGCTGCGTTTTTTGTGCAAATGATTTGAATCCGAGTAATTCTAAAGATTGCAGATACATGTCGGCCTTTTATAGTAGCAGGAGAATAGGCTCAGCGAGATAACGGTCAAACATTCGAAAAAAACACAGCACCACGTAGCAAGTAAGCTCATTTCCCGCAAGATATAGTATGGACACCCATCTTCACGATTTAATAGAATTTCTCCAGATTCCGAGTATTTCCGCGCAGTCGGGTCATGTCAAAGATATGTCCCGGTGTGCTCAATGGCTGGCAACAAAATTGAATGCTGCGGGCCTTGATGCGTCTCTCCATAACACCGGGGGTTTTCCCGTTGTTATTGGAAAACCCCGTAATTGGCAAGTCTCTCAACCTACAGTTCTTATCTACGGACACTATGATATCCAGCCACCGGAGCCTTTTGAAGAGTGGATCTCCCCGCCTTTTGAGCCCGAAATTCGGGAGGGAAAAATTTATGCTCGGGGCGCCACCGATAACAAAGGCCAAATTTTAGCGCATATTTTAGGGGTCCAAGAAACCCTTCAACGTGAAGGTATCACCGCTCTGCCCTGCAACGTAATTTTCCTGATCGAAGGTGAAGAGGAAATTGGAAGTCCCAACCTGCATCGCTTTTTGGAGGAGCATCAATCAGAATTAAAGCCGGACATTATCGTCATTTCGGATACCGGTATGGTGAAACATGGGGTCCCTACCCTCACCTATGCTCTGAGAGGTGTGGCAGCCTTGGAATTCGTTATCCACGGCCCATCACACGACCTACATTCCGGTGTTTACGGAGGGGCTGTGGTCAACCCGCTCACTGTAGCGGCACGGCTGGTGGCTTCTTTACATGATCCCTCTTGGAGGGTCGCCATTCCAGGCTTTTACGATGCCGTTCGAGATCTGGAAAAATGGGAATGCGATGTCGAACCCATCATTTCCGATGCTGATATTATCGAGCAGACCGATGCTCCGGCACTTGATGGAGAAGCAGGCTATAACGTTATTGAGCGGATCGGTGCGCGCCCCACAGCGGAAGTTAACGGAATGGGTGGCGGTTATCAAGGGGAAGGTACCAAAACTGTTTTACCTAAAAAGGCATTTGTTAAGCTCACCTTCCGCTTGGTGCCAGATCAAGATCCCACACAAATCCTCGAATTAGCTGAAACCCACTTGCGCGCCCAATGCCCCAAAGGTGTGACACTGGAGATTCATCGCGGCCATTCCGGTCCGGCATATTTCTTTGATCCTCAATCGACTTATGGAAAGGCAGCCCAGGCTGCCCTGAAAAAAGCATTTCATCAGGACCCCGTACTTTGCCGAGAAGGAGGAAGCATTCCTATCCTCCAGAGCTTAAAATCCGTACTTGGAGCCGATAGCTTGCTTCTCGCCCTGGCTTCACCTGATTGTCGCGCTCATTCTCCCAACGAAAATTTTCCGCTCGAAAATTTTCAGACAGGAATTCGCTTGAATCAGATTCTCCTCAAAGAAATCGCAAAATTGCCCTTCCGCGGAGATATCTCACCGGAAGACATTGCGCGTGTTTCACGGATCTGTTAACTAGTGAGGTTTCGTGCGCGATTAGCTCAGTGGTAGAGCGCTTGCTTCACACGCAAGAAGTCACAGGTTCGAACCCTGTATCGCGCACCATCTGTGTTTGAGTGAAGTGGTGCCGAAAAAGTGGACACGGGAGATAAACTGAAAAAACCCGTGAACACCAAAGAAAATAAATACAGTCGTAGATTCAACGAAGAATTCAAACGCAGTGCAGTGGAAATGCTCGAGCGAGGAGAGCGAAGCGCCAAACGGCTAGGAATGGAACTTGGCGTATCATCTGCTAGCCTATTGCACTGGAAGAAAAAATATGGCCTTACCGTAGCCGGTATATCATCTCTCTGCGGGGAGGCTACCCCAGGAGTACACACTGGGGACCTTGCAGCCGAGAACCTTCGACTGCGACGAGAACTGGAAACAGTGAGTCGCCAACGGGACATTTTTAAAAAGGCTTGCAGTATTTTAAGCCAGGAACCCTTGAGCGCTTTACGCTGATAGAGAAAATGGAAAAAGAAGAATTTACCACCAAGGAACTGTGCTGGGCCCTGGAAATTAGCCGCAGTGGCTATTATGCCCACATCAGCAAAGAAGAATGTCAACGTCGGCAAGCGGATGCCGATTTAAGCACCCATATCCATGGGGCTTTTTGCCAAAGTCGGCGGACATACGGTACCCGTCGATTGCGTATCATGTTAGCTCGTGAAGGCCGAGCCTGCTCTCGACGTCGCATCGCCAGACTGATGAGGACGAAGGGCCTACGCGCCCTACGTAAGGGCCGCTTTAGACCCCGCACCACCGATAGTCGCCATAATCACCCCATTGCACCCACCCATCTTTTACCGCAGTTGGATAGCAGTCCGCCAGCACCTGAGCAAACCTGGGTAGCTCTTTGTCGTATTGCGAGCAGTATTCGAACTTCGGCCTTCGACTTGGAGTTTCTTAAAAAACCCTGAAACATCTTGGTGCGTAATGTCCCACAAATCATGTCCCGCCCTGGTTCCCAGAAAATTCGTAAATTGGCCGATTTCACTTCGATATTTTACAAGCGAAGATATACCCGCGTCGCATTCGTGCAAAAACTGTTCGGAAAAGTATATCCACATAATATTCGCAGCCCTCGAGCCAAGCTTTCCTTATTTCACTGATCCGGTATTTCGATATCCCCATCTCTCCCCTCCAGGCTCTTGATCGCGGGAATATCCCGCCTGTCCGGCGAGGACTTCCGTCCGGTCCGGCGAGGACTTTTTCCTAACTGTTCGCGCAACGCATCTCTGGCAACCCGCGCCTCTAAGAGTGCACCTTCCAGCTCACCAAATTTTTGACTCAACCTGACGCGTTCCTGCTGAAGCGTCTCGATCTCCAAACGGTCTCGGGTCGCCTGTTCCGCAACTTTGTTTCGCACGCGGTCCAATTCCTCTTCGACCTTCAACAGATTGGAACGTTCATGATCCAGATTCTGGTGAGCTCGCTGGAGATCTTCCTGATAACGTTTCTCCACCGTTATTGTAATTGCCCTTTGGCGTTCCAATTCGGTCGTGAATTCCTGCCGAATCCTTTGAAGTACATTTTGAGCTTCGTGTTGCTCTATAATGGCGTCTTTTTTGGCTCTCCCGAGCTCCTCCCGCATGGCAAGCGAATTTGCGCGTTCGCGTTCTATTTCTAAATGCGCATAATTCAGGTTGGCTTGGTGACGTTCGTCCAGGGCGATTATCGCGGCACGCTGACATTCCAATTCTTTCTGACTTGCGTTTAGCGCGTCCTGAATTTGACGATTCTGATCGATCTCATTTTCCAGATGCCGCTGTATGGCCGTTTTTTCGCCCTCTTCCTTAGCGTGCAGATGCTGCATCATTTGAAGCCGTTCTTCACAATTTCGAAGCCGTACTTGAGTTTCTTCCAAGGATTTCTCTGTCAATTTCGTTTGATAAGTGGCTTCCTCCGCGAGAGTTCGCGCCTCCAAGGCGCTCGTCTTTGCTTCCTCACGGACGACTTCCAAGCTTTCATGTGCGAGTGCTTGTGCACGCTGCCAAAGCATCCCAATCATTTCTCCGGTTGCCTCGCTGAGAACGGGAGGTAGGTCGGGATGTCCAATGCGGGTGCGACTCTTCTCCCGCAGCGTTTTCCAAAATTGACCGAGTGCTTCAGCCGGAGCGCTCATGCTGCCCTTCCGCACCAACTGGTAAAGCTTATTGGCAGTGGGAGTGATCCCATGACGAAAAAAAAGTAAGGCGCAGACCTCCCGATAGAGGTCCTGAGTATTCTCAAACTGAGAACGCAGCTTCTCAATTTCGGACTGCATGCAGTCAACCTGCAAATCGCTTTCGAGTGAAGGAGTCTCTTGCATGTTTTATTGATCACTGACGTTACGTCACTTTTAGGAGCTCTGGAGGCAAAAAAAGATCATTTTAACCAACAAGGTTTTCCTTTTTTACGTAACATTACTTAATAATACAACATATTATGTTGTAAAATTTAAATTCATATTAAGCAATTTGACATTATTACTCTAATGTTTAAAACTGTTTTTTTGCAGTGCACAAATCAAAAACTCATTCCGTCAAAGCCCTCGGTCCTTTCCGGACGGGCGGAATAGGCACCGGGACGCTGGCGGAACCATCGGCGATCTTGGAGAGTTTAGTGGATGACAGCTTGTTGGGCCATCGCGGCAGTAACCGGTCACCGGGACCTCGTCAAATCGCTGCCGATATTGACCGCGATGCCATGCTCGCCTGGCTGGCTCGCTACACCGACAATGCCCATACTTTTGCTAGCAGCCGGAAAGAAGCAGAACGATTGCTTCTGTGGTCACTGATAGAAGCGGGTAAGGCTCTTTCCTCCTTAACGCATGAGGATCTCTTAAACTATCAACATTTTTTGGCTGATCCACGTCCTCTTGCTCGTTGGGTGATGGGGAGTGGGCGCAAATGGCCGCGCAACCATCCATTGTGGCGACCATTCGTTGGTCCCCTCTCTCAAAGCAGCATCCGTCAAGCCTTGGTGATCTTGAATTCGATGTTCACTTGGTTGGTGCAAGTGGGTTACCTCCTGGGCAATCCACTTTCATTTTTGCGGCAACGCCGGGCTCCACAGGCAGCCCGCGTCGTTCGTTTTCTGGATGAGGAACTGTGGGGACATGTCAAAGCGACTATACAATCCATGCCTGTAGCCACCGTTCGTGAGCAAGCGATACAAGCACGAGCACGCTGGATTTTTAGCCTCCTTTTTTTATGTGGGATGCGCATTTCGGAGGTGGTCACTAACACTATGGGGAAATTTTTTTGTCGATCTGATAAAGAGGGACAACTCCGATGGTGGCTTGACATTGTGGGCAAGGGCAATAAGTCGCGTCTCATACCAGCTACCCGGGAACTCATGGAGGAGCTCAGCCGTTACCGGCTGAGGGTCGGATTACCAGCCTTGCCTCTGGAGCACGAAACAACGCCTCTTCTCCTGCCCCTCACATGGCGGGTAGCCCACCAACAAGAGGGCGCGATGAAAATCCTTGCTCCTTTAACTCGTTCCGCAGTTCACTTCGTGATCAAGGGAGTATTTGAGCAAACGGCACAGCGTGTGGAGGTGCAAGGCGAAAGTTATTGGGCACAGGCTCAACGTCTTCGGGCCGCATCAGCGCACTGGCTTCGTCATACAGCGGGTTCTCGGCTTGCTAACAGTGTCGATTTACGACACGTCCGCGATACACTGGGTCACGCTTCTCTCAATACCACCAGTCTCTATCTTCATGTCGAGGAGGATCAACGGCACCGTGCAATAGAAGCTGGACACCACTTGGGATGGTCCTCGCCGGACGGGCAGCTTAGAGAATTGTAGTTCAAAAAAGACGTGATTTTCAATCGGCGGCTTCTAAAAGGAACTAACGAAGTTGGACCGGATGTCTGCGGTCCGATCAAAAATCATCATCCGAAAACTGAGAACGCTTGCGTTTTCCGGGAACATTTACTGGCTGCTGCGCTGGAGGCATCTGAGCTTCTTTGGCTTTTTGTTCCGCTACTTCCACTGTCGGAGAAGGACGAAAATACTGACTGTAATCGCCCAAGTTTTTAGAATAAATATCCACTACTCGTGGAGTGATCAAAATCAGGCGTTCGACAACTCCGTTTTTCTGATTACTTGTGGAAAAGAAAAAATTAACGACCGGGATGCTGCTGAGCCAAGGATAGCCGTTCCTTTCCTTGGAGTTTAGCCTTCGGTACAGCCCTCCAATCAATAAGCTTTGATTCATACGAACCACTGCTTGGGTCAAGAGAGTGGTTTGCTTGCGGCTGGTATTGTCACCGCCTGAACCATCGACCTTACCCTCTGTGATAACAATTTGCAGCGAAACGTCGGGCCGTCCTCCTACTGTTGTAATGTGTGGGACTACTTGCAAGGTCAAACCTGAGTTAATTTCAAACAGATTACCGGGAATATCTCTCCCTCCTTTTATTGGGACGTAGACCGATTGCTGGTCGTTAATCGAAGCAACATAATTGTCCAGGGTGACCAAAGTGGGCCGAGAAAGGGTTTTTGCTTTGTTATTTGACTCCAAAAAATTCAGGGCAGCAGTGATCTGATTGGTTCCATAAACGCCGCTTAGGCTAATATTTCCCCCTTTAATGTCACCGGTTCCAAACTTTACGGAGGCGAGACCGCCTATCGGCGAGAGAGCAATTCCATTCACACCCAAAATGCGTCCGGAATTGATATCAGCGTCCACAATAGAGGCGGAAATTTCCACAACTCGTACCGGGACATCCAATTTAGCAATCGCTGCCTGATAAAAAGGCATATTCTCTCGAATATCACGGATGACGACTGAATTGGAGCGAACATCCGCAATAATCGCGACGTTACTCGTAGGAGGCACCACAGGAGTCGTCTTTTCGGCAGTTTGCTGGTTTGTCTTATTTGGTGACGAGCTTTCTGAAGAATCCCGGCCATTTTGCTGAAAGGAGGGGTAATCCTGCGGCCCCGTTCGATTCGGCGGAAACGCACGGGCTACCTGCTGCTGCCCTCCGGCTTGATCGAGAACACTCGGCACAGGTTTTGATTGAGAAATAAAGTTACCGAGTGAAATCGGATTCTTCGCTCCTCCGCCTCCAACAAGCTGAGCAAGGAGTGTTGCAACTCCCTGAACAACACTTGGTCCGATGCCATATCCAATGTTTCCAGCTCCACCCGAATTCGAATTACCAACCAACTGCACATCATAAGCCCAAGCATATTTAATGGGGAATACCTGGATAATGGGTTCATTCTGCTGATATGCATTTTGTGTCTCCAAGGTTCGGAGTACTTCTTGTGCCATTTCCACAAACTTAGGGGGACCCGTTAACATGACCAACGGTGTGCCTGGTATTCCTCGGATTGAGGCGCCAGTCCCAAAGACACCCATTTGCTCTACTACCTTAACTGCCTTGTCGCCCGACAAGTATCTCAGTGTGCGGACAACGGTCTCACTCTCTGAACTGGAATAAAAGTAAATCTGTTGGTTATAATAAAGCCAATCCAAACCATATGCACGGGACAACTGATCCAGGAATTTCTGCGGGGTCAGCCCGACAAAACGGCCACTCACTTTCCCTCGAACCGCAGGAGTAGTAAAAACGCGGATATTCATCTGATTGCCGAATTCCTGTAGAATATCTTCCAATGGAGTCTGGTCCGCCAAAATATTAACGATCGAACCCTCTCTCCATGGGGAAGAAATACTACCATTATCCCTTGGCTGTGAAAATCCAGGCTGTTGAGGTCCCGCTTGATCAGTGCTCAATTTGCGAGCAGGCTCGGGGTCGATATGGATTTCGAGCGGTTTTGACACCGTTTCAGGCTGATTCAAAGGGGCCGGCTGTTGTGCCTCGGCATCTTGACAACACAAAACAGCGAATCCCATTGCTAGGATTCCGCTCCATCGAACAATATAATGTCTGACTGGCAGGATCCTCGGTATCACGGAAAAACTTCCCTGCCCGTATAGCCTGCCGTAAATGCTTCCGTACGCCAAAATTCCAGTTCTTCCAAAAAACGACTTATCATGGGATCCAATTCTTGCTCCTTCAACCCTGAAATATTTCTCCACAAGACAAGGATGTCTTCTTTTTTTTCGTAGCAGAAAGTCCCCTCCAAGGTTCCCCACATGCTCGAGGCTTGTTCCAATAAGGAAAGAAGCGGACCTTCTTCGCATTTTAAAATTTCTGTAGCGATCGTTCCAATCAGAAACCATTGATTTCTGAGCTGAGAGATGCGGACTGGAAGTTTGCCACCAATAATAAGATCAACCGGAGGGGAAATCCCCTCCGGCTGATCAACACCCAACATCTGCAGTACCAAAGTAAGAAACTCAGACTCTTCACTTTGAGAAGACAATGTCGGAATCATTTCAATGCTTAAGATTTCATATTAGTAACTGACATTACGCACTTTTAGGAGCTCTGGCAGAAAAAAAAGATCTTTTTAACCAACAAGGTTCCCTTTTTTGCGTAACATCACTTAGTAAAACTGGTGGTTTTGCAAATATGCGTCGGGTGTCAATTATGCGCCATGCGCTATCTGAGCCCAAGCTCTTGCGTTCCCCTCGATCATATTTGCTTCTTGTTGAGCCAATTCTTCCGCTAATTTCAATTTCGATTGTTGCGAATCCGATAACTGACGAGCAACGGTATCGTCCATGCTCGCATTCGCGCGATCTACGCCAGCGTCGTAGCCAGGCGCAAGACCGGCAGCCTCTCCTCCCATCTTGCTGGTAGCTGATAGCCCACCATGAAGCGCATGATATGCATCACGATCGAAAGGTGACTTCTCTTTTTTATTTTCTGTTTGAGTGCCTTGCGATTGGTTATTTTCTGTTTGAGTAGTAATTTCTCTGTTTTCCTCGCGCTGTTTTTGTCTACGCTTAGTCCCGTCGTTTACTATTTCAGAAGTTTGTTGTTGTGCCTCTTTCTTTTGCACCTCGCTCTTTTCTCCCTGTTTCTCCAAATTTTTCTTATTGATCTCTTTCGAAGTTTCCTTTGTTTCCGCAGCAACGGTTGCGTGCAAATTGCTATTTCCCGGCTCCTCAGCCCTCCTCCTTTTTGCTGAAGGGGCGCCTTCTTCTTCCGCCCCCGTGGACGACCGGCTCTTCCTGCCACCATAGGCGCCATGGAGATCCATCCCCAAACCACCTAGGCCCCCCAAAGTTTGGATCCCTGCGGCCACTCCATTGCCAATGACGTTATTTAATTCCTTTTGGTAGTCATTATTAATCGCAGATTTATCGTCTTGTTTTTTCAATATGGCATTTTTCGCGCTCCCCAATGGGTCCATTTCATCGTAAATCGTTGATTGGACTTGTGCGATCAATTCCCGAGCTCTTTCATAAGGGTTCTGCCTTTGCGCACTTGGTTGCGCCTCGGCACGAGTTTGGATGGGTTCCACGCCTTCGCTATTGAGTTGCTGGGTTTGCGCCTTTGAGACGGAGCTCCCGGAAGAGACGGAAACAGAATTAAGCTGTTTCGAACCATATTGTGAAGTTCCTCCATTAATAGAGCGCCCCTCGCTGGGATCACTGGTTTGCTTGAGTTCGCGACTTAGTTTATTCCCATTCTGGAGTGCTATCTGCGCAATTTGCCTGCTTTTATCCGGTTCCGGTACTCGCTGAAAAAATTGCGGTTGGGTCTCCCGAAATGTTATGGAATCTTGCGTGGCAGGATAAGATGCGCCAAGTTGTTCCTTGGGAATTACGGGACGATTGAGTGTTGATATTCCGTCTGGTGACATATTATTTCGTTTTTGATGTTTTCGTTTTTCCGTTGAAGGAAATTATATATAATTTAACTGATTTTATATTTTTATCTAATGAATTTTTGGATTTAATTCATTTCATTCCATTTTAGCTTACGTAGCTTTTGGCATTTGTTTTGCCATTTGGAAACTTGCTCCGAGGGCAGCGATGAATCCTGCAAGGAAACGCTGCAAAGCTTCGAGTTCTTGTTCGATATGCTTCACACTCTCTGCCGCTGACTTTGTAGCAAAATCCAGATTTACTTTTGCTAGGTCGGCCTCCTTCCGAGTTTTCGCTGACTTTCCTTGGTATACTGTAGCGGCCGTGTCCACGCCGCCTCCAGCTACAGTGACAAGATTAGTCGCCACATTCTTACCCGTATCGAAATGTTTTGCGAATTGAGTTAATTTGGATTCGGAATTAGCAACTGCTTTTCCCGCTGCTTGAAGGCCTTTTTTACCGATTTTAGCGACGTCTTTAGCCGCTTTGAAAGCGCCACCGAGCGACATCGCTGTTGCTACTAGGTTCACAATATCTTTGGCAATGCCTAATCCCATTTCAATTTTTTTGCGTTGCTCGGGATCCATATCCACTGCATCCAGGATGTCGTTGGTAATATCCACTGCAAGAGAAATAGCTCCGGCTGCAATCATTGCAGCGCCTTGAACCTCATCTCCCAATGCCATATCAATGGCTCCGACGACGAGCATAAGAGCGTCCTGAAGAGCAGTGGCGACCTTATTAAACACCTCTTCGAGCTTAGCACGCACTTTGGGATCCTTGTTATTCATCAGGTCCAGAACAAGTTCAGCGATATCTTTGATCAAACCCACGATTCCTGATGCTATCTGCGCAGCACCCGATGCTTGCAGCTTTGAATCATTCTTTAGAAACCCAACCACTGTTTTAACGGCCCCAGCTATCATATTACCAAGATCCACAAAAAAGCTTGCTATCTTATGAAAAAGCTTTTGGATCCAGCTCATGTTCCGTTCTTTTTCCCTTTGCTTCACGGCATCTTCCTGCTTCTGAATATTCTCATCGTTAGCAGCCTTTTGATCCTCTGAAAGCCTAGTGCTCACAAGGATCTCCGCGTCCGTTTGGCTCTCCGTGATGGTTGCCGATTTCATTCGAAGCATGAATTGGCGATAGGTTGCGTTGCTCGTAAAATCGATTACGGGCTGTGGCTGAGGATTTCCCACACCTTTCGGGTCTCTCTCCTCGCTCATCCCTTGCGCTGCTCCTACTATGATTTGCGCTGTCTCTGCTTGGAATTTTTTTAGCAACTCGTCGACAGCCTGAGAAGCTTGTGGCGATATTCCGCTCACCAAAGGTGTAATATCTTGAACAAAATTCGCGATCTGTTGGTTGAGGGCAAGTAGGTCGGAATCCACAGCCGCCATCATGATCCCTGCTTGTAATTTCGGAGACATTCCTCCTGTCCCCAACAAAGATGAAGTTGCAAGATACCGATCTGCTACAGCGCCGCGAAAAGAATTTGCATCGCTAAAAAGATTTTTTTTCAGACGGTCTAAGTCCGTATATCCCATTTTTTCCAGATCTTCTCGAGTAGGAAATACGCCCCTGACAAGCTTATCCATATTTTTTAAGCGATCGAGATTTCGTTTCGCTCCGGGATCTTGACTGTTAGCCGCGGCCTGCATGTATTTGCCTTCATCCGCATAATTGGCTTCAGCTCTTTTATTATTACCGATATCAAAACCGATGCGATTTGCTATCTTGTTGGTAAGATCCTGCTCCGATACCCCTGTAAGATCCGATATCTGCTTTAAAAGCTTTGCCATCGTATCTGCGTTCGGTCCGCTTTGTATTTGGGCCATGATATCATTAATATCGGCATCAGACACCCCATGATCCTTCAATAATTTTTTGATGCTGTCTTGTCTCTCTTGAGCTCCCCCCGGATGTTCTGCCAATTCAGCGAGAGACTGCTGGATCTCTTTGGCTAAAGCCAAATCCTGCTCAATTCTTTCATTGTCCTTAATGTCATCGTTGAGATGAGCTTTAATCTGATTAGCAAGTTTGGTTGCTGATTTTCCTGTCAGTTGTGATACGTGCTCAAGAATGTCTGCAATTGCTGCAACTCTATCGGACCCTTGCGTGCCTCTCAGACTCGCTATCTGGGCCATAATATTATTGATGTCGTCATCAGACGCACCCGCATCCTTCAAAGACTTTTTGATCTGATCTTTTATGTCTTGAATTTCTTTTTGGAGGTCACCAGCTTCTCCGGGATGCTTTGCCAATTCTTCGAGAAGTGCCTCGATCTCTTTGGCTAATTCTTCGTCTTCATCCGGAACTCCATCAGAGCTTAAGTTTTGCTTTGGTTTGACAGTGTGGAATGATGTTGCAAGCGTCTTACTAGCAAAGAGCGCCGTAATATTGGAGTTCGGAGGACGCTGCGCGCCTGGTTGCACAATTGGGTCATTTGATGGGTTCTTAGGAGAAGTATTCTCATCAAAAGTCAATGATTTTAAGAATGCGTTAGGATTTACGGGTGTTGATAGTTCAATGCTGGCCATAATAGTTATCAGTATGATATGTTAGTCTTATTACTATGTGATGTTACACAAGAAAAGAGCCCCTTGTTGATTAGAATAGTCGTTTTTGCTCCCAGGGCCCCTAAAAGTACGTAACGCGAGTTACTATTTCAAGAAAAAATAATATTATATTTAATGAAAATTATTAATATTAGTTTAAAAATTATTTAGAATTAGCACTTCCATCGAATTTACGCGCTGGAATCCTGAACGATGGTTTTCATGAGTTCTACAATTTGCGTCATCATAGACGTTAAAGCCTGCATATGATCATTGCTAGCACTATAGTTAGCATTAGCTTTCTGTTGAAGCTGATTTAATTTATTATTTTCCACATCTTTTTGACCATTAATCAAGAGAGTATTAGTCTGCCTTTGTTCGGAGGCCGCCCCAGCGGCTGACAAATTAATGCTGTAGAATTTCTGAAGCCCGCCGGACGCACTCAATGGCATCTCGGACGTTTTAAGAACACCGCCCTCGGTATATACCGAATGCCAAGTCATCGTTTTTGCACCGGTCGGATCGTCCACTATATCTTTATAAGCGTCATTCAGGTCATTAATCTTTTCGAGTTGGGCTTCGGCATCGTTATCCGCAGCGTTCATTTTTTCCTTGTCTATATCTACCATGCCCTTAGTAGTACCATCGCCAAAGGCAAATTCGTAAATCGCATGCATCGGATTGAAACTAAAGTCTATACCGGCAAAGGGATTTGATGGATCAAACTTCTTTCCGCCTTTATCACCACTCGGCAATGTCGATGGATTTTGGGGATCCGCAGGGAGATTCATGCTAAGATCTTGCACTTCCAAGTCCATATTAGGAGTGGGAAGCAGCACATTTTGTAATCCTGCCATTATCATTCCATCCCCACTCCCCGCTTCTTTTTGAGGAGATTCCTCGTTAATCATCTGATCACCATCTGATTTTAAAATTTGGAGCGTTCTGTTTGCTTCCTGCTCGAGTTGCCTCAGTAGCTCACGAAACATTTGTTTTTGGATCCGTTCCTGTGGAGTGTCTTTGTCGGAATCTTGTAGATTAAGCCTGAGTGCATCGGCAAATCTCGATAGTTGGATTGTCCCTTCCCGATGAGCGGAAAAATTTGCTGAACACGTCCTGACAAACTCAGCCATTTCCGTGTGAGCGATCAGACGAAGTATCGCCGGATGGAAAAATTGTAGATGATCAAATGTAGCAAATGACTTCTTAAAGTAATCGCGAAGTAAAACTCTGTTCCGATCAGTTTGATCTAAATCCAGTTTTCTCAATTTTTGGCGCTGCTCCAAGTTGAGTGCAAGAAAATCAAAGCGTACATTATCCGGGCTGAGCAGCGGGAGGGAATCAAAATCCCTTTGCCCAAGGTCAGCGTCTATCAAATTATTAATATCCACGGAATTCTTTAATTGTTGCGAATCAGTGTTCATAGCCTGATATAGCGCACGAGAGGTCCGGGAAGCACGCTCCAAAAAAACTCCTGCGGCGACCGGATTCGCCTTCAGAGAGGAATCGCTGGTTTGGGATTGACTCAAACTCTTGGAGAGTGGCTGTGCAATTTGATTTGGATTTCCATCCAGATCATTCCTAAGAGTTTCTGCAGCACTTTTTAATAGAGATTTTTCTAATTGTAGCAGCATATATTTGTATTTGTTTTGAAAAAATGTGGTCGCAAGAAAGATTTTATATGCACAGTCATTTTCCACCAGGTTGCATAATGCCAAAAATTAAGGTAAACCGAATAAATGAAAATTGAACCACATTTGGTTTTCTGCAACCCAATTTATTTCAGTATATTAAACCCATAGTATTTATTACGCGGGTAATAAATACTATAGCATGACACCTATAAAATGACACATGAGTTGTCCGGGATTTTTTTTCAGAGTTTGTTTTAACAAGCTGGCCATATCTGCAGATACGGACGGATTGTTGAAACAAAGTCTGGGGGGAACACCGAGCCGTGGGAACGGCTGGGGTAGCCTGTCCGGCTTTGCCGGACAGCCCCCCTCACAGGGGCGAGACTTGGCGGGAGCCAAGCGAGGCAAAAAGAACGACAAGGCATGGTCATTTTATAGGGGTCATGCTATATATAGCTATTAGCATAGTTCGTAGTTGGTGGTTCGTAGTTCGTATAGGTGCACAGCCAAAAAAAGCTGCCGATTCATCCCATGAACCGGACTGTTCATGGGCAGAGGCTCCACTGTTTGACTGAAGAAATGGGCGGGTATATTCGCTACTCATTCACCCACTCCAATTGACGAGGGAGCAAAAAAATTCGCGTTTACTCCCCCAAGAACTGATAGAAACCCTCAGTTCTGCTGAGAAGCACGAACTTCTACCAACCACGAACTGCCAACTGACAACTGTGGAGCTAAGAGAGCTACGGAGCCTAATCCGCAAGCTTAACTAATTTCGCTCCCAAGGAGGGATAAAGGATCGTTCGGTAAATTTTATGGCAATCTTAAATACCTCATCCAATACATGTCTTTGTTCAACTTCAGCATCGGTGGCAGTATTCATTGCCGTCCGATTTTGATACTGCCATTCTTTTAATTGGCTCAGTGTACGTTTGCGCTCTGGCCCATAATTACCTTCGGCGTGAATCCGTTTGCCAAATTCCGAAAGAAAATGAAACCGTGCTTTCTCATGTATAGCCATAATTATATTAGACTTAGGATTATTTAAATGATTGGTATTGCGGTTTTTTGGGAGGAATAGAGGTTTTTCAAAGGATTTTTTCAGAGGGCATCAATTTAATTAAGCGTTGAAAGCGTAAATTTAAGAAGTCCTTCCGGGCCACTCAATTGAAGACTATCAGAGGTGATCGCTTCCAGTGTGTATCCCTTTTTCAGTTTAGCACCTGGAAATAATTTTGTTCCATCCGCAAGGCTCACCCAAGGCATTATGGAGCCGACAATCCCTATGACCTGAGATGGGAAAAATTCCTTCAACACAATGTTTGTACGTACTTCAGAGGTTACTTGATCTGAGATGAACGCCAGTGATGCGTATCTGGTACGCAGTTGCGTCATCCAGGATTTCCACTTCTCGGTTTGTTCTTTTGGGAGAAATCCTTCTAATCGGATTCCCTCCTCTGTAGCTACCGGACGAATTTCCAGGGGAAAACCTTCTTCTCGAAGTTCCTTAAGCAGTTTTGGAGATAATTGGGAACCAAAAACAATTTCGCTACGGTTATCTCGAATAGTCGGAAGATCTCGAGAGATATGAGGAAAAAAATTTCTCCATTTTGTATCGTCCTTAAGATAACCACTCCAAAAAGCGATACCCTCCGGCTCTATGCGGAGATGAAGCGCCATGCCGTAAAGCTGTGCTAAAGTCATCGCCGATGCCTCCAATTGGGAAAGATCAATAAGATGATAGGTCAGAGGCGGAGAAGCCTGATCTAAAATCCGCCGTGCCACAGCAGCAACTGCTTCTCCCCTCACCCAAACGCTAAATTGCTTTCTCTTTGCATCTTCGTTTACGCAAAACACAACGCCCGGAACTTTTTTAAAAAGCTCTTGCGTGACACGCATCTCCGCAGGAGGTGGAGACCACTGCAGTGTTGTCGCTTTTCCGGAAACAATAGAAGATCGTTCTGTCTGAATCTGCAACGACTTTTTAGGAAGAATTTGTTCCCAAAAAGAGACAGACTTTTTAGAAGAAGGTAAGGCTGTTACAAGTGCAGCTGGTTGAGGAGTGGAATTTTTCAGCCTTTTGACGACTAATTCATAGGAAAAAAAGGCACCTATCCCCACTAAAATAATCGCGCAGCCTCCAATTAAAATATTTGGCAGAATATTTCTCTTTTTTTTGTCCGCCACTGTCTCATCTATTCTTGCGGAATCCGAAGCGGTGAGATCGACGGGAAGCTGTTTATCATCCGAATGGGAGCTATCTGGAATGACTACGTCTGGCCACTCTTGATCAGCGATTCCCGCCACAAAATGAGTCTCCCCAACTGTAATAACCTGAGTGGGACTCTTTAAAACCGTGTTCTCCTTTATAGAAAGACCATCAAGAAACACCTCTCCTTCCAGGGGGTTTAGGGTCATCAAGCCATCCGCTTGCGGAAGGATCCGAAGATGTCGAGGAGCGATATTGGGATCAAAAATGATCAAATCGCAATCATCATCACTTCCCAAAACGAGCCCCGCTTCGGGAATCTCCATTTGAGCTCCCTGATGAGGTCCATCTAAAACTTTAACGATGAATTGAGATTCCATTCAGCCGATTTAAAAATTTAGGTGCCACGCTTATGAAAATATTTGGCAATAGAGGATTTTCTGAAGTGATTGAACCCATCCGATTCACAGGCAATGCCTACGAATCTCAGAGGGTGAAGTCTATGAGACTTTTATTAACTGACGTTACCCACTTTTCGGGGCTCTGGGAGCAAAAAAAAGACCATTCTCACCAACAAGGTTCCCTTTTTTGTGTAATATCACTTAATAAAGGAGAACTGTGTGCCACACCGATGCTCATTAAACCTGTCCATTCATGAGTGATTGCACACCAGAAAGGGCGTTTCTCGTTACGCTACTGATGACTTGCCAAGGAAGCGCTTTTTCATACGTATGAGCTTGCAACTGAAGTGCTTTTGCCGGACTCATCGGTTCGCTCATCATCTTGTTAAATAATTCTGCATCGCGGTCCATGTCCGCAGTATGAGGAGCGTTCTTGAAAAATAAGCCGTCGCCCTCCGGTCTGGGAAAGTAAATTCCCGTGTATTCCGGTGATATTTTTGTTGGATTCATTTAAAAAAATTTACTTAAGTTATTTATAATAAAACTAGCTGCTCAGCCCCTGATGAGGCTTATTAAGTGATGTTACGCAAAAAAAACCTTATTAAAACCAATCTGTGCCGTACTCATCCTTCAGATCTTTTAACTTCTTTAGAAGTTCTGTATTTGACTTTGTTATATCGGCAAGCGCTTGTTTTTGAACCCCGAACTCCACTAGGTCCTTCTTCTGACTGTCGGTCATATGAGCGAACAACTCCACCTGTTCCTTAGGGTCCATATATGTCATCACGGCCACCCGTTTCTCTACTGGCATATTGTCCATTAAAGCGACTTGTTTATCGATCGGCATTTTTTCCATGAGATTCGCGACAGCTTTCTGGCCCTCGCTTGGCATATGTTTAAACAAGGCCCTTTGTTGTTCAGGGCTCATATTTTCCAGATCCTCTTTGGTTAGATTCTTCCAATCAGGAGGATTATCTTTCAGGGAACCTGCCGTTGCTATTTGATTTCCAAACCATCTGCTGACTGATTCATATTCCTTGAGTTCACCTTTGTTAATAAGCCCATTACGACCTTGCGGCAATGAAGTTATTGAAGTTGGACTCGTTGAATAATGTACGTCTCGGATATTTTTTTGGTACTGAATATTTGATGGCATCTGTTATATGCTTAATTATGGTATAAGAGATAAGTTGAGAATCTCATAGTCCTCACTCAGCTTCTCTAGTGGCGAACGTTTTGCTCAACTGAATTCCGGATTGTCGAACCGCATGGACCATTTGAGAGACCCACGGATCAGAGCCAATCGAGGAGATTTCCACCTCTAATAAAATTTGCTCCGCTTGCTCGAATTCTTGATTGAACATGTGCATCTGCGCCAACAAGAGCGATGCGTGAGAACTATCGGGATCCATTATGCGAAGTTTATAAAAATAAGCTATGGCTTCCGACTCAAAGCCCCCACTATATCCCATTAATCCAACTTCAAGCAAAAGAGCACGCATTTCTTTTGTAAGAAGCTCCAGCGGGGCTTTTTTCGGGTTCATGATCTGGTATTGTCGAGAATCTTTTTCGTGATATCGTACTGGTTAGCTAGCGCCTGCGAGGTATTTTGAAGCGTGATATTGCTGATGTTGGAATAGTATTGATACATGGTCTGATAGCCTGTATTGGAAGCATCCTGCCTAAGAGTACTGAAAGCGTTCTGCAAATTAGACCAAGAGGTTACGAGCGCCGTTTCCATAATGGACATTATTATTGCTGGAGAACCTCCAAAGGTATTCCATTTAAAATCTGGTTGTGAAGCCATAAGTATATTAAGTTATGTTAAGGATAAATATCATCTACTATAAGCGAGGGCATTTTTCGGATTTAAAAATTTGCAATGTAGCAGCAGATGAGTAAAGCAATGTATATTGCCTTTGTCCAAGCGTGAGTGATTTGTTTACGTATGTTGCGCGTACGCAAATTATACCCAGCAAATCAATGACTCTCTTCTAAGAGATCAGGTCTTTTTTTACGAGTGAATGACTGAGCAGTCTCTAGCCTCCATTCCTGGATTTTCTTGTGATTTCCAGAGAGGAGAACCGCTGGCACTTTCCATCCCCGAAAATCTTCTGGCCGCGTGTAATGGGGATAATCCAGAAGTTTGCCCGAAAATGAATCATGCACTGCGGATTGCGAATCTCCCAATACACCCGGAATAAGACGAACGACAGCATCTACAAAAACAAGGGCCGGAAGAACCCCATTTGTGAGAACATAGTCCCCGATGCAAATTTCGTCATCTACCAGGTGATCCGCAACGCGCTGGTCGACTCCTTCGTAGTGACCGCACAGCAAAATCAGGTCTTTTTCTTGTTCAGCATAATAACGAGCGATAGATTGTTTAAAAGGCCGACCCTGGGCAGACATTAATATCGCACGGGTGTGAGGTCCTTTCAAGTCACCCAAAGCATTTGCATAAGGCTCCACTTTCATGACCATGCCCGGGCCGCCACCGTAGGGTGGTTCATCGGTAATATGGTGTTTACCGGGAGCCCATTGGCGGAGGTCTAGCGCTTGGACATCTGCAAGTCCTAGTTCTCGGGCCCGTCCTAAGATGGTATGGGAAAGTACTCCCTCACACATGGCTGGAAATAGTGTCAAAATTCGAATCTTCACTTTTAAGAAAATAGCATGCATCACACAAATGAGAGACAACAAGGCAAAGAAAAATTAACCGCCGTTCGCACTTTTAGGAGCTTTGGGAGCAAAAAAACCATTTTGACCAACAAGGTTCTCTTTTTGCGTAACATCACTTAAAATCCACTCTCTTGAGATGAGCTTGAAAAAACGCGTTCCGTTAAAAAAGTCTCCTCAGCGGCGGCGGAAGGCTCTTCGGACCCGGAAAAAACCGGAATCGTGGAAATTTCGCTTTTTCCGCTCGGTATTTCTATTGGGAATCGCTCTTGCCTTTTGTTGGGGTCTGATCGGCGCGTTTTACTATGCATGGGCACTGACGTTTGACCTGAAGCAATTAGGAGAAATGCCACAAAGCTCTTCGTTATTTGATAAGGATGGCAAATTTTACAGCCGGCTCGCCGGAAGCGAAAACCGTCAAATTGTCCCCTTCGATTCCGTCTCCAATGATTTTGTCAACGCACTGATTGCTCGTGAAGACAATCGCTTTTATTGGCACCACGGGGTGGACCCTATTGGAATTCTGCGCGCCATCGTTCGAAATTTGGAGGGCATCCGCCAGGGGGGGAGTACCATCACACAACAATTAGCGCGAAATAGTTTTCCTTTAGGTGGACGCAATTTGCACCGCAAGCTGTTGGAGGCCGCCCTTGCACTTCGCATTGAAACAGAGCTGAGCAAAGAACAGATTCTGGAATACTATATTAACCGGATTTATTTTGGGAGCGGCTGTTATGGATTGGAAGCTGCGAGCCAGACCTACTTTGGAAAACCAGCCAGGAAGCTGAATCTTTCCGAATCAGCTTTAATTGCGGCTCTCATTCGAAGTCCCAATCGCCTTTCTCCCTTCAACGATTTGCCCTCAGCAATTCGCCAGAGGAACGTAGTTCTGAATAGGATGAGGACACTTGGATTTATTGCTCCGGACCGGCTCCAACAGGCTCAAAATACCCCGGTGCAATTGTCGCAGATAGACCTGCGGCCAAAATCCGGCTGGGCCATGGAGGCCATTTACCGCGAACTGGAATGGATCTTACCTCGCGAGGTTTTTGACGAAGGAGGACTGCGTGTTTATACCAGCATTGATCCGCAGTGGCAGCAGATTGCACAATCCACGGTATCACAATATTTGAACGCCCTGACTCTCAAATTGCGGAGTCAAAAAATAGGCTACAAAGAGGGAGACCAAATAAAATACAGAGACATAGTCTCTGTTAAAGAAAGGGACGTAGTCCCTGAAGTCCCCTCGCCGCAGGCGGCGGTGATAATCATTGACAATCGGGACGGTGGCATTCGCGCCATTGTTGGGGGTAGTGACTACTCGCAAACCCAATTCGATCGCGCCTCCCTTGCACGGCGCCAGATTGGATCAGCAGTCAAACCCTTCCTTTATACTTTAGCATTCGAGAAAGGTCTAAGACCGGACACGCCCATCGACGACTCCCGTATTTTAGCCGGGGAACTTCCTTCCCCATTTTCTGCCTACAGTCCGCTGAATGCCGATGGTATTTTTGGGGGAACCCGGACTACTGGGGAGGGGCTGATTTTCTCACGAAATACAATGACCGTCCGCATTGCAGCTCGGGTGGGCCTCAATGCGTTTGGAAGCGTGTTAAAAAGGCTCGACCTATTGGAGCGTGATGCGCCGGTTTATCCTAGCGCTTGTCTAGGGGCGTTTGAATGTTCCGTCAAAGATGTGGCAGCGGCGTATACGGTGTTTACGAATCAAGGAGCCAAATTGCAGCCTTTTTTGATTGACCGCGTGGAAGCCCGAGATGGCCGGATTCTTTACCGTGCTACCCGTGGTTCGATCCCTATTTTTAGTGCCCAAGCGACAGCTCTCACAGATTCTCTCTTGCATCAGGTGGTGGAAAGAGGACCAGGTTTACAGGCCAAAAAGCTGGGGTTAGGCGTAGCAGGCAAGACCGGAACCACGAATAATAGTGTTGATGCCTGGTTTATAGGATACACTCGCGTGATGACCTGTGCCGTATGGGTGGGCAGCGATCGGCGAAAGGCCATTTTCCATAACGCAAGTGGAGCAAGTTTGGCCCTCCCTCTTTGGGTACATTTAGTTCAAAACTTATAGATGAAAAGAGATTTCATTTGCAATTGCCGGCTTCTAAAAGAACCCAACAAAGCCGGCGCGTTTCACGTATAAGCGCTGTTTTTCCGAAAGAGAATCGTGTTTGTAGAGATATTGGGAAAGCGCAGCCGTAATTTGGCGTGCCGTTCGTCTCGCGTCAAAAGAGAGTCCGCTTACGCTGGATTCGAGGACGCCAGTTACGGCACCACCAACCAAACCTGCCGGACCCAATACCGCGGAAGGCAAAGCACCAGGCATGGCGCCCGAGGTACCAACGGTTTTTATGGTATAGAGGAGGCAAGGTGTCTCGGCGGAAAGCGCATAAACAGAAGTGGTGATGTGCATCTTTGTTTTGCCTAATCCAAACCCACAGAGCGCCCGGAGCATGCGGCTTCCCTGCTGTACTTTGTCAAAGCGTCCGGTGATAAGCCAGTAGGGTCCCTTGGGCAACTCGCTTCCGGCAGGTAATACTTCGGATTTCACCAACTTTTTTTGGATATTTTTTTGAAGGTCTTGTGTAAGTTGAGTTGCTAACGCCTTCTGGAAAGCCCTGAGTTCTTTGCCGGAACGGTCAACTGGTAATCCCTCTTGATTAAATTCATAATTTCGAATGTAGATGACTGCTGGCGCGTAAAAATGATTCTTTGTCTGACAAGCACTCCGGACACTGGCCGAAGCACAGCCACTCATCAGAATAGCTAAGGACAGAAAGCCGCAACAAACCAATGTTCTTCTCACTCTGTACATATGTTTACCGGTCTTATTGAGGAAGTAGGGAGGGTCCTTTGTGTGGAAGCTCGGAAAGAATTTTTTCTATTTAGCATTGAAGCGCCCAAAATCGCGTCTGCTTCGGGAGTCGGGGATAGTATTGCTATAAATGGCTGTTGTTTAACAATTATTAAAATTGAGGACAGCCGAATAGATTTTAATTTACTCCAAGAAACCATGAGGTGCACTAACTTGGGAGAGCTCCGCCCAGGTGATCCCGTCAACTGCGAACCTTCTTTGGCTGTTGGCGACCGTTTTGGAGGACATCTTGTTCAAGGACACGTTGATACGACCGCCCATACCGTTTCCGCAAATTTTTTCGGGAACGATTTCCGCTTGGAAGTCGAAATCCCCTCCGGTTTCGGCCAGTATGTGATTTCCAAGGGGTCTGTCGCTCTCAATGGGGTCAGTCTGACGGTTGCTGAGTTGAAAGAGCGTTCGTTTGTTGTTTGGGTCATTCCCCACACTATGGAAAAAACCAACCTGGGCTCTTTACAGGCTGGAAAGTGCATCAATTTAGAGTTCGATATTTTAGCAAAATATGTTGAGCGAATGAGGACTGTAGGCTATTAATAACGGTTTCTCCAACAACGATGGCGGGGTAGCCAAGTGGTAAGGCCGGAGTCTGCAAAACTCCTATGCGGCGGTTCGATCCCGCCCCCCGCCTCCAACTTCTCGGACTTCGTCCGGTTCCTTTAGAAGCTGGCGTCGCGAACGAAAGTCTTTTTTGTACTACAAATCTCTAAATCTAAAGAAAATAAATGCAGTCATTCTCCGCCCATTTTAGTAACCATTACTTGTAGCTCAACAAGGACGTCATTAGTAACTATTGGCTCCTGGAAGAAACGGACGAAGTCCGCTTTTTTCGTTCTTGAAATTCAAAGCCTACTTTGCCATTTTTCAAAACCAGATGTGCTGAGAAAGGCCGACCTTTTTTTGACATAAATCCCGGGAGAAGATCAGTTTTTCCACTTTCCAGTATTTTGGAAATTTGTGCCACTGGTATTTCTTTTTGTAAAATGATCTTTCCAATGCGGAGAGTACATTTCCCGGAAGGAACTTCGCTACAGCAGTAAGCGGTGCCAATATCATGAACGGTTCCCTGACGACAGACAGGGCAGTCGCCGATTACTGGCATGGTCGAAAAATCCACCTGCTTCAGACTTTCCGCGGAATCGCCAAAATCGAAGCCGGGCTTAAAATCCTCTCCTAATTTAATCTTTGCTGCGAATGGCCGACCCATTTTGCTCCGAAATCCCTCAAGGGGCCCTACGGATCCGTTTTCCAGAAGAGCCCGAATTTCTTCTGGTTCAAATTGTCTTCCAGCGACATTTTTCCAAAGCAGAAGCCCGCATCCTTTGCATTCATAAGCTCTGAAGGATTCTTTAAATCCCAAGGTATGACATTTCGGGCACTTTACTTCCAAATCATGAAAGTTCCCTTCGATGGAATCTCCGGAAAAGCTCTTTGCCTTTTCGACGATCGCCTGTGTGAAGGAGCGGATCTCGTTCATGAACATCTCGCGATCGATTTCGCCGGCTTCCATTCGCTTGAGCTTGTATTCCCATTCACCGGTAAGTTCCGGAGAACACAACGCTTCAATGCCAATACCACGTAGCAGAGTGGTCAAGGCGATTCCCTTGGAAGTACCGACCAATTCACGTCCTTGACGTAATATGTAGCCGTCAGAAATCAACCCCTCGATAATTTGAGCACGCGTCGCAGGGGTCCCCAAGCCTCGTTGGCTCATGGCATCTCGCAATTCTTCATCCTCCAGCAGCTTCCCTGCTCCTTCCATGGCTGAAAGCAAGGTGGCTTCCGAATAACGTGGAGTCGGTTTCGTCTGATTTTCGCGGACCTCCAGCTCCTGAGTCAAAGGGGTCTCCCCTTCGCGTAGAGGAAGCAGGATCTCCTCGCCCGTGCTTTGCTTGCCATAAACAGCAAGCCAACCCGGCTCCACAATTGTTTTTCCGTCGCTGCGGAAGATCTCTCCCTCGACGGTGGTCATACGGACAGTCACCTGAAATTGAGCGTGAGGGTAAAATGCTGCGATGAATCTCCGAACCACCATATCGTAAATTTTAGCCTCCATTTCATCCAAACTTTTTGGCGCCACGTAAGTGGTGGGAATAATCGCATGGTGGTCGGTAACTTTGGCATTATTAAAGACCCTTTCGAGCAGCTTCACCCATCCTTTTTCAAGTGCTTTCGCGGCGTGAACCCGGAGATCCGGATTCACGATGGACTCCAGAGTCGAGTGCACCGAAGCCAGATTCTCTTTTGGCAGGTAACGGGAATCGGTTCTCGGATAGGTGAGGATTTTATGGCGTTCGTAAAGCGCCTGAGCGATTTGAAGGGTCCGGCGAGCACTGAGAGAAAAGCGAGAGTTTGCCTCCCGCTGCAATGAAGTTAAGTCGTATAAAAGCGGAGCGCTTTGAGAAGCAGGTTTTTTTTCTTCAGTGACCGTACCCCGTTTGCCCTGACATTTTAAATGGATCGCCTTAGCTTTTTCTTTTTCCCAGAGTCGCTCTGCACGACCGTCTTCGTCAGTGCCTTTTTTGAACGATGGATCAAACCATCTGGCCGGATATTCCCCTTGCTCGCAGCTCAGTTGAGCGTGAATTTCAAAATAGGTCCGAGGCTTAAAGGAACGGATTTTTTCCTCTCGCTCGACCAGGATTGCCAAAGTCGGAGTTTGCACACGGCCTACAGGCGTCAACTGGAACCCCCCGAGCTTGGAATTAAAAGCTGTCATGGCTCGTGTTCCATTAATCCCAACTAGCCAATCGCTCTCGGAACGGCAAACCGCCGCGTCGCCCAGAGCTCGCATCTCTTGTCCTTTTCGCAAATGATGAAATCCGTTGCGAATTGCCTCGGGAGTCATGGACTGAAGCCAAAGTCGGCGCGTCGGCTTTTTGCTCGCAGCCAGTTGCATGAGGTATCGAAAAATCAATTCCCCTTCCCGGCCCGCATCGCAGGCATTGATCACTTCTTCAATGTCCGCCCGCTTCAGGAGCTTGCGGATGAGTCGGAAGCGAGCAACAGTTTTCTCAATCGGTTTCAGCTCAAAATGAGATGGAATTACAGGAAGATTTGCAAAACTCCACTTCCCGCGTTTCTTTTCCAGATCACTCGGCAAGCACAGTTCCACCAGATGCCCGACAGCCGATGTGATTACAAATTGATCGTTCTCAAAGTAATCGTCTTTCTTAGGAAGTTTGCCAAGAGCACGCGCCAGATCCGCCGCAACGCTGGGCTTTTCTGCAATAACAAGACTTTTTCCCATTTGATGTAGCTATCCCAAGTACGAACCTCTCGGCCCGTTTGTTTGTACTTTGTTATAAATTTCCGCAAATCTGTACATTTATCTATTATCAGTTACGAACTATTTTTATAAAGTGGCGCCCAGGCATCTGCTTTACTATCCCCTCCAATTCCAAACTTAATAGGGTGGAGGAAACTAATGCAACCGGTAGTTTTGCTTGAAATGCCACTGTATCCAAATGCAAGGGCTCGGAACCAAGCAAGGAGAAGATTTTTTTCTGTTCGGAAGATAAGCCTGCCGGTTCCGGAAAATGGGCTAAGGTCTGAGGTTCTCGGAAGAGAAGGGAGAAATCATCCAGGATGTCCTGGGCACATGTAACAAGTTTAGCACCCTGTTTCAGAAGTGTGTTGGACCCGGCATGGGTGAGACGATCAATTCTGCCGGGCACGGCATATACTGAGCGTCCCTGGTCCACTGCAGCGTAGGCTGTTAAGAGTGCCCCGCTTTTGACGCCAGCTTCCACCACCAACGTACCGAAAGAAAGGCCGCTAATGATGCGGTTTCTTGCAGGGAATGTCTGGCGATTGGCGACAGTGAGCATGGGCAGTTCGGAAATAACAGCTCCGGAGGAAGCTATTCTCTCTGCCAGGGTTTGATTTTCCGGGGGATAGATTTTGCAGAGACCGCTTCCAAGAACGGCTATGGTTCGGCCTTGAGCAGCTAGGGCCCCCTGGTGTGCAAAGGAATCTATTCCACGAGCCAGGCCGCTGACGATGGTGACTCCGCAATATGCCAATTGAAACGAAAGTTTTTTGGCGCATTCCGTGCCATAGGGGGTTGGAATGCGTGTCCCGACTACGGCAATGGTGTGCTGATCCCGTAGGTTTCCCCAGACATAGAGAATTGGAGGCGGAGCAGTCATCTGGAGGAGTAAGGCGGGGTATTCCGGCGCTGTCAGGGTCAAAACTTTTGCTCCGAAGGCTTCGGCCCGTTTCAATTCCGCTTCCGGGTCAGAAGTTTTTCGGGCTTTTGAAATTGCCCCGCAAAGTTCATTACCTATTCCTTCCACCTTACTGAGAGTGGAGGGATTTGTTTGCAGGACTTCAGAAGCGGAGGAAAACATTTTCAAGAGCCGCCCGATTCGTACAGGACCCAAGCCCGGCACCAAATTCAATGCGAGAAGAGCTAATGTTTCCTCGGTCATGGTCGTATTTATTTTGTGATATTACGCAAAAAAGAGAACCTTGTTGGTCAAAATTGTTTTTTTGCTCCCAGAGCTTCTAAAAGTGCGTAATGTCAGTTACTTTTTCCGGTGGAGCTGACTTTGCGCGATTTCGAAAATGGCGGCATCCGAAATATCGCCGAAAATTTCTCTCATGGAAGTGGCTGTTATGATTTTTTGTGCTTGGGCCGGGAGATGTGCCAACAATCGCTGCCTTCGGTCGGCATCGAGTTCTCCGAAAATATCATCCAGTAAAAGGATAGGAACGGCATTCGTTTGCTCCGTCAGCAGCCGCACTTGAGCGAGTTTCAATGCAAGAGCAATGGTTCGTTGTTGTCCTTCCGAAGCAAATGCGACCACGGGCTTGCCTGCAAGAAAGAGGTAAAGCTCGTCACGGTGAACACCCACCAGGGTATGCCGAAGGCGCCGTTCCTCAGACTCACTTGCCAAAAGTTCCTGACGAAGGTCCGATTGAAAACCCTGCTCGTAATGAATACTCAAGGCTTCTTCCTTTCCGGAAATTTCTCTCGCCGCTTGCGAAAATAATGGCGTCAGCGTATCGACGAGCACCCGGCGGCATGCAGCCAATGCCTCGCCAGCTATGGCAAGAGGCTCGTCAAAAGCATGAATTTCCTTGCCACTAGCTCCCTCCTTTAAAAGAACATTACGAGACCTCCAAGCCCGTTCATAGGCACGCAAATGGGAGAGATAATTCGGATCTATCTGTGAACCCATAAAATCAAGATAGCGTCGCCTCATGGCGCTGCCCCCTCGTACTAATTCTCCGTCGGAATTTGCAAACCATGCCACTCGCGCCACGGCAAGATACTCCCGGAACGATTTCTGCTCCACGGAATCCAAGCGAAGCCTGCGGCGGTCCATCTCGTAACGCATTTGAAGGTGACGGCCAGAGCACATCCCTTCCACACTAAACCCGGTCCGCCCATGAAGAATGAGCGGAGCGAGTACCGGCGTCCGAGGAGATTGTAACCGCAAGAGCACACAGATCGCTTCCAAAAGACTGGTCTTTCCCTGAGCATTCGGACCAACAATCAGATTGCAACGACTATCGGGATGGAAAACAAGCGACTCAAAACAGCGAAACTGAATCAGCCGCATCTCCTCCAGAGTATGTTGAAAAGACAAATCCATGTGTGTGGCCGCAATTAAGGATATCCGTTAACTGTAACTTGCCAGAAAAAAATCCATACACCCTCTGGCGATTGTGCAGGCAAGTCTCAGCGCACATTCTGAACGTCCTCGCCAGACGGGCAGTATCCAGTCGATTTTCTAAATTGCAAGAATTTGATATTTAGAGGTTTTTGGAGAACAGCCTATTGGAATTCGCTTAGTACGTAACGTCAGTTACAAATATACTTTGACGCTCATGTCCAGCCGCTTTATTATCTCTCGGCTTGGTTATGAAGAACGCGATTCATCCCGAATACGAAGAAACAGAGATTTCCTGTGCTTGTGGCGCAGTTTATAAAACCCGCTCAACTCGGCGAAACATCAAAATTGGCATTTGTGCCGCATGCCATCCATTTTTTACTGGAGAACAAAAATTCGTAGATACAGCAGGTCGAGTTGAAAAATTTGCCCGCCGCTATGGCAGTGTTCGTGCCATTCGCCCCACTAAGCTCAAAAAAACCAAAATCTAACATCCCGGAGTCGGAGTAACTGAGGGAGAAAGAATGTCCTCGCCGGGCGGGCGGTTATTAAGCTGCCTTAAAGTGGTGTTATCTTCTTAAGAGATTTGATTCCTAGGTAGATAGGTGGATATATCTGCGTAGGAGCTCCATTGGGGAATGAAGGTTTATTTGCAGCCGTTCTTTTCCTTTTGGAATCATTATTTTGTTTTTATGGATCTCCATCCACTCATTGAAAGAAAGACCGCTCGTCTCGCCGAATTAGAGAAAACATTGGGCGAGGAAGGACTTTTTGAAAATGCCGCCCGTGCCAAAGAGGTCTTACGGGAGCATGCTCGCACTAAACGACTGATAGAAACCTGGCGGTCTCTTCTGACCGCACGCAAACACCTCAGCGAAAATCGCGAGTTGGCCAGCGGATCAGACACTGAAATGGCCGCATTAGCCGTTGCGGAAATCCCGGCCTTGGAAGCCGAGGCACAGCATCTTGAGCGCGAGATCTTGCTCGATCTGCTGCCTCCTTCTCCAGGAGAAGATCGGGACGCTATTGTGGAAATCCGCGCCGGCACCGGTGGCTTGGAAGCTGCCCTTTTTGCCGCAGACCTCTATCGGATGTACTGCCGCTACGCGGAGGCCCACAGGCTGAAGGTGGAAACCATGGATATCAGCGAAAGTGAACTGGGAGGGATCAAAGAAGCGGTATTTAAAATGTCGGGGGAAGACGTCTTTCGTCACCTCCAATACGAAAGTGGGGTCCATCGCGTCCAGAGAGTCCCAGCTACGGAAGCTCAGGGGCGTATCCATACCTCTACCGCTACCGTAGCAGTCTTACCGGAAGCTCAAGAGGTCGATATTGAAATCCGTCCCCAGGATCTTCGCATTGAGGTTTGCCGGGCAGGGGGGCCGGGAGGACAAGGGGTCAATACCACCGACTCGGCCGTCCAGATACTGCATCTCCCGACGGGCAAAATCGTGCGTTGTCAGGATGGCAGAAGCCAACAGCAAAACAAAGAACGTGCCATGCAAATCCTTCGGACGCGCCTTTTGGAGGAAAAGCGGCGGGAGGAAGAAGAAAAGTACTCCGCCCATCGAAGGAGCCTCATAGGAAGTGGGGGTAGAGAGGAAAAAATACGGACTTACAACTTCCCCCAAAATCGCGTCACCGACCATCGGATTGGTCTGACCCTTTACAGTCTCGACCGCTTTGTCGAAGGAAATATCCAAGAATTAATTGAAGCTCTCCAAATGCGTGACCTTGAGGAAAGGCTACGCAGTGCTAGTTTAGAAGTAGGCCCCCCCAATTAAAATGACCCTGTTGGAAGTTCTGAACTCCGCTACTGAGTATTTGGCTAGGTGCGGAGTGGAAAGCCCGCGTCTTAATGCGGAACACATTCTCGCTCATGTATTAAAAAAACGAAGACTGGATCTTTACCTGGAATTTGATCAAACGCTCGAAGAAAGCGAACGGATACCGCTTCGAGACCTCGTCCGTCAACGAGGAAAACGGATTCCGCTTCAACATCTTTTAGGTACGGTGGAGTTTTATGGGCGGAGTTTTCTCTGTGATTCCCGCGCGTTAATTCCGAGGCCGGAAACCGAGCAGCTCCTCGAACTGGCGCTGCCCCACCTTCCTTCAGATCGAATAATTTCCTTATTGGATATCGGAACTGGCTCCGGCATTATCGCCGCCACATTGGCCCTTGAGTTACCCCAAGCCTCTGTCGACGCTACGGACCTCTCACCAGAAGCACTCGCACTGGCTTCAGAGAACATTTCAAAACATGGACTCAACCAAAGGATACAACTGCAACAAGCCGACCTTTTTCCCCCAACTGATCGCCGCCACCATTACCAGGTGATCGTAGCAAATCTTCCCTATATCCCGAGCAAAGACATCGAATCACTTGCCCCTGAGGTACAGCACGATCCCATGCAAGCCCTAGATGGAGGTCCCGATGGACTCGATCTTTTTCGCCGATTCATCCAATGCGCCTCAGATTATCTCCAATCAGGTGGACAAATTTGGCTGGAAATCGGGCATCAACAAGGCGATACCATACTTAGCTTACTAAGCGATAATAGTTTTTGCGAAGTGAGTCTTCTTAAGGATTATCAGAATCGTCCGCGGTTTATTACTGCAAAAAAGTAAAAAGTTTATGGAGAAAATGCTGATACATGGTCGTAGGCCGCTTCGAGGAACAGTAAAAATTAGCGGCTCAAAGAATTCGGCTTTACCGATCTTGGCGGCGGCATTGCTGACGCGGGAAACCTGCACTATCCACCGGGTGCCAGATTTGAGCGACATCCATTATATGCTTACCATCTTAAGCTCTTTGGGCTGCGAAGTAGAAAGAGCCAGTGGCACTGTTCGAATTCGGGCTGAAAACATCCATACTGAAACTCCCTATGATATTGTTCGGAAGATGAGGGCTTCGGTATGTATCATGGGCCCATTACTGGGCAGAGAGGGAGAAGCTACAGTTTCTTTGCCGGGGGGTTGCGTCATTGGGGATCGGCCTATTGATCTTCATCTAAAGGGTTTTGAAAGCCTGGGTGCCGCGATTCGGGTACAAGAGGGAAATGTGAAAGCTTTAGCCCCTCGCCTCAAGGGGGCAACAACCTGTCTTCGGGGAAAACAGGGGTCCACCGTCCTGGGAACTGACAACATCATGATGGCCGCCACCCTAGCGGATGGGGTCACCATCATTGAAGGGGCTGCTGAGGAACCGGAAGTGGTTGATCTTTCAAATTTTTTGATAAAAATGGGCGCTCGGATCGAAGGCGCAGGCACCTCGCGGATCGTTATTGAAGGAGTGAAAAAACTCCAGGGTGCCGAACATGAGGTGATCCCCGACCGGATCGAAGCCGGCACTTTTCTTGTTGCCGCTGCTATTTATGGACAAGGTGTTACCATTCGGCAAACCATACCGGACCATTTGCAAAGCGTCACCGCCCTCTTACGCGAGGCGGGCTTTCGAATCGACGTCCTCGACGATGCGATCACGATCAATAACAACGGAAAACGACGCCCTATCATGATCAACACCCAGCCCCATCCCGGGTTTCCGACCGATATGCAGGCGCAAATGTGTGCGCTTCTCAGCACGACCGAGGGCCTCAGTAAAATAACAGATAACATTTTTCCTCAGCGATTTATGCACCTTGCGGAGCTAAAACGCATGGGTGCGGACATCGACTTGGAGGGAGCCACTGCCGCAATTCGAGGAGTGCCATACCTCGGAGGAGCCCCCGTAATGGCAAGCGACTTACGAGCATCAGCCGCACTGGTTCTTGCGGGACTCCAAGCAGATGGAATTACAGAAATCAATAGAGTTTATCACATCGATCGCGGCTATGAAAGCATCGACGAAAAATTAAACACCCTCGGCGCCCATATTGAGCGCGTTAAATCTTCTCACGCAAAAAACATAAAAAGTCGTCTTAGCTCTTGACCAGCTTCGCTGCTGACTTCGTCAGTTTCCTTTAGAGACCGACAATTACAAAGTGATGTTACGCAAAAAAGAGAACCTTGTTGGTTAGAATAGTCTTTTTTTGCTCCCAGAGCTTCTAATACCATCTCTTATGGATAATTGGTCTGTTTTTAAGAAGTAGGAGCGAAGAACATCAGTCCGGTTATCTTAAATAGATGGTATAAGAGTGCGTAACGTCAGTTACAAATAAGTCTTTTTTGATCTACAAGTTTTTGGGATTTGTAGTGCAAATAACGCCCTTTTCATTCAATGGTTTCTAAAAAAACTGACGAAGTCAGGCAGCTCGATACTACCATCAGAGCATAAATTGTAGTTCAAAAAGATGTTTGTTTGCAATTTTTGCATCTAAAAGGAAACCAACGAAGTTGGCTGACGAAGTCAGTCCTTCAAATTTCGATGAAGAAGATGTCCATCTCTATTGGCAAGCGGCAACTTGGCGGAAAGAAGCTTCTTTTTATTTTGGGACCTTGTGTGATCGAATCCCGTCCTTTTCTCTTCAGAACTGCGCGTAGGATCCGAGAAATTTGTGAGGGAGAAGGAGCGTCTTTTATTTTTAAGGCTTCCTATGATAAGGCAAATCGTTCTTCCATCCAGTCCTTCCGAGGCTCCAATGTCGAGGACGGCTGCAGCCTTTTGTATGAAGTTGGGCAAATGATAGGGGCACCGGTGACGACGGACATCCATTCACCGGCTGAGGCTGAAATAGCCGCCGCCTATATTGACCTTCTTCAGATTCCTGCTTTTTTATGCCGTCAGACCGATCTCATCCTTGCTGCCGCTGCCACCGGAAGAGTAGTTAATGTAAAGAAAGGGCAATTTCTGGCGCCCTGGGAAGTCACCAATATCGCTCGCAAGTTAGAAAAGGGAGGCTGTCGAAATTATTTTTTTACGGAAAGAGGAACCACTTTCGGCTATAATAACCTGGTTGCAGACATGCGCTCTATCTTCTGGATTAAAAACTTGGACTACAAAATCGTTTTTGACGCCACCCATTCCGTCCAACGTCCTGGTGGAGCTGGCACCAGCACCTCTGGCGATGCGAGCTTGGCACCAGTTTTGGCTCGCGCAGCAGTAGCTGCAGGATGCGACGGGGTTTTTCTTGAAACTCATCCCAATCCGAAAAATGCTCTCTCTGATGGCCCCAATCAAATTCCTCTCCGGCAACTGCCTCCCCTTCTCCGCACTTTACAATCTATTCGCAATGCGGTCATTGAGAGCGTCTAGCCTGCTCATTTTAATTTTTATTTTCACCGCAACGGGATTCGCAGAGAACCGTAAGCTCGATATTCCGGTGCCCTTAAATGAAGACGTGTTGGGAATTCGGGTTCCGTACTACGACGAGCAAGGCTTTCTGGAAATGCAATTGGATGCCCGTGTTGCACGCAAAACGGACGAAGATCACGCCTCGTTAAAGGATGTGAAGATCAGTTTTTTTGAAAAAAATCAAAGTCCGCTGCTTCTGGAGATGCCCGCGGGCACCTTCGATCTTCAGAGGAACATCCTTTATGGTGATCAAGGCGTTACTGTCAAACGTCAGGATCTGGACATTCTCGCTCATTCGATCATCCTTCAGACCGAAGAGCGATTTGCCCGATTTAAAGGAAAAGTTAAAATGACCATTTTGAACTTGGATTTAAAGGCCGCCCCTTCCGAAAATAAAAACATCCAAAAATGAGAGTTCGTTATCTGGCATCATCCATCCTCATCCCGTTGTTAGCGCTATTGATATGGTCATCGCTGTCTTTGGGCCATGCTCAACCGTCCTCCTCGTCTACTTTACTGCCTTCATTAAATTCCTTCGATGAGAGCGGTGAGACCAACGCAGAGGGGAAAGCCAAGGCGAAAGAACCCTCAAAGACCGAAGTCACCTCTGAAAACGAATCGACATTTAACAATAAGACCAACATTGCCGAATTTTTTGGGCGGGTGACGGTCAAAAATGATCAGTTTCATCTCTTTTGCGACCACCTTGTCATCATCCTAAGGAAAGATCGCCGAGGAATGGAACATGGAGAAGCTATCGGACACGTCGTCATTACCCAGGATAATGTGGATGCTGACGGGAAAGTGACCCGCTCGATTGGACGAGCCGGCCGGGCAGCCTACAACCCGTACACTGGTGACGTCGTTCTCACCGATTGGCCTCAGCTTCAGCAAGGAATCAACAATCACATCGCCGTCGACAAAAACACACGTATGACCCTGAATAAGGATGGGCAAAGTACCACCGTAGGGCATAGCAGAACCGTCATAGTCGATACCCAAAAACAAGCTTCGCCTTCCCAATGAGCAACACCACCCTTCCCATCCCATCTTCCGAACTTTCCGGCGGCGCACCCGAGGACAAGGCCTCAAAGTCACCGCACTCCGCTCTCCTCCGAACCGATAAGTTATCAAAGATCTACGGCGGCCGAACAGTTGTAAACGGCGTGGACATCCACGTTCGCAGAGGAGAAATTGTTGGCCTTTTAGGGCCTAACGGTGCTGGGAAGACCACCACCTTTTATATGATTGTCGGTCTGGTACGGCCGAACAGCGGGCGGGTCTTTTTTTCCCGCGAAGACGTAACGGCCATGCCCATGTACAAACGTGCCAGACACGGAATGGGGTATCTGCCGCAGGAGGAGAGTATCTTTCGGAAATTAACCGTGGAGGAAAATATTCTGGCAATTTTGGAAACGACCGCACTCAACAAACAAGAGCGAAAACACCGTTGCGAACAACTTCTGACCCAATTTGGGATCGAGCATCTGGCTAAAAATCACGCTTTAACCCTCAGCGGCGGCGAAAAACGGCGGCTCACCATTGCGCGGTCCCTCGTTACAAATCCTTCACTTCTGATGTTGGACGAACCCTTTAGTGGCGTGGATCCGATAGCGGTTTACGATGTTCAGCAGATTATTTCCGATCTGCGAAGTGCCGGCTTGGCTATCCTGATCACCGATCACAACGTTCGGGAAACTCTGAATATCGTCGATCGTGCCTATTTGATCTACGAAGGGCGCGTGGAAAGCGAGGGCAACAAGGACTTTCTTCTCAATGATCCCATCAGTCGGAAGCTTTATCTAGGAGAAACATTTACTATGTGATGTTACGCGGTAATGTTACACAACAAAGGAACCTTGTTGGCGAGAATGGCTTTTTTTGCTCCCAGAGCTCCTAAAAGATACGTAGCATCGGTTACCATGTAACAAACCAGCCTCATGGCTCAACATACCAAGCCTCATTTTATCACGGTGGGGCATTTTTACGCCCAACATTCGGATCGATTGGGACTGCGTCTGGAAGGGGCTTCCAGGGGCTTGCAGCGTCGTATCATGGAGCCCACCATTAACAGACCCGGTCTGGCCTTAACCGGATTTTACAACTATTTTTCCGCAAAGCGCATTCAAGTTATCGGTGCGGCGGAACAAAGTTACCTACAAAGTTTGAATGCAAAACTGCTTACCAAAAAAGCCGATGCCCTTTTTGCCCATAACATTCCGTGTTTGATAGTAGCACGGAATCTTCCCATCCCCTCACCCTTGCTTGACGAGGCGGCTCGCAATGAAACCCCGGTATTCCAGACTAATATGATTACGATGAAATTCATCAACATCGCGACCATTGCCTTGGAATTCGAATTTGCGCCCACGGCCACTGAATATGGTAGCATGGTGGACGTTCTAGGGATTGGAGTACTCATTCGAGGGGCTAGCGGAATCGGTAAAAGCGAATGTGTGTTGAGCCTCATCGAAAGAGGTTACAGCTTAGTGAGCGACGACATCACGCGGGTACGCTTCGTAGAAGGACGCGATTTGATGGGAATGGCATCGGAAGTCTCACGCTTTCACATGGAAGTGCGCGGAATTGGAATTATCAACATCGCTTCGGTCTTCGGGATCGGCAGTGTGCGTCCCGAAAAAAAGCTCGATTTGGTAGTCACACTAAAAGATTGGCAGGAACTTGAGGACGTTGATAGAATCGGTCTGGATACGGATTTTTATGAGATTCTAGGGATTAAAGTCCCACACATTACGTTACCTGTCAAAACCGGGCGAGACCTGGGGAGACTGGTCGAAGTAGCGACTCTCGATCAGAAGTTAAAAAGTATGGGTCAAAACAGTGCAAAGGAATTCAACCAACGGCTCCTCCAAATGATGAGCCATCGCAAAAAAAAGTAATGGGCTTACTTTCTTCTCGGAGAAAAACCGAAACTGCGTCCTCTGCTGCCCGTGTGGAGAAGGAAGTAGTCATTCGGAACCGCAATGGCCTCCATGCGAGGCCTGCTGCGATGTTTGTCAGAATTGCCAACAGATATCGAGCGGAGCTTTGGGTGGAAAAAGACGGCGAACGGGTGAATGGCAAGTCGATTATGGGCCTGATGATGCTGGCCGCAGGAAAGGGTTCCACCTTAAAACTCATCCTGGAGGGCGCTGATGCCGAAAAAGCCGTCACCGAACTTCAAGAACTGATTGAAAGTCGTTTCGGTGAAGAATGACCGTTTGACGTATCCGGTCATTTGCTGTTAGGCGATAGTAGCTTATGCAGGGGCCCGTCACCCAGAAGAAGACTACCGAAGAGCGGTCATTTCAAGGAATAGCCGTTGCGGATGGGCTTTGTCATGGCAAAGCCCTTCTGTACTGGCAAGAAGCGGAGCAGATTCCTATTCACAAAATTACCGAAGCGGATCTTCCTAACGAGATTTCAAAATTTGAAACGGCATTAATAGCCACACGAGCGGAACTTCTGGAAATTCAACAGAAGATCGCCAGCGCAATCGGCTCGAAGGATGCCAGCATATTCGATGCGCATCTCCTTGTTGTCGAAGATCGCACTCTCATTGACGAGGTGCTGCGAAAATTGGAAGGAGATCTCAAAAACATCGAACATGTTTTCGACGAAGTTACTGCACGGTACTGTAAAACCCTGCAAGCAATCGACGATCCGTATCTTCGAGAGCGTGTGGTGGACATTGAAGACGTTCGGAAAAGAGTCCTCCGTCATCTTCTGGGCAAACAACCCTATAGGCCCAATACGCTCAACGAGCCACATATCATCATCGCTCACAATCTTTCCCCTGCGGATACCGTTCTTTTAAACAAGGAATATGTCCTCGGATTTGCAACCGAAGTTGGGAGCAAAACTTCACATACCGCGATCATGGCTCGCTCGTTGGACATTCCATCGATCGTTGGCTTGACGAACATCTGTGAAGAAATCCGAAACGATGACATTGTTTTGATAGATGGTTACACCGGAGTTCTCATTCTCAATCCGACACCGGAAACCCTCGACCGTTACGGGAAAATTAAAAAACAAAAGGAGGCGGTTGAAGAACGTCTGGAGCTCATCCGAGACACCGTTTCTACCACTAGCGACGGCCGACATATTATTCTTTCCGCCAATATCGAATTGCCCAAAGATATCGAGGAAGTCCGCAAAAATGGTGCGGAAGGTGTCGGCCTTTACCGAACTGAGTTCCTTTTTCTCAATCGACCAGATCCTCCCAGCGAGGACGAGCAATATGAAAACTACCGGTCGGTTGCCCAACGGGCAAAACCTCACAATGTCATCATTCGGAGCCTGGATGCCGGAGGCGACAAATTTATGGACAACATCCGCTCGGGAGAAGGCGAACGCAATCCCTTTCTCGGTTGCCGCGCCATTCGCTTTTGCCTTCAACACCCCCATTTTTTTAAGACTCAGCTTCGCGCAATCTTGCGGGCTGCCCTCGAAGGAAACATCCGTCTGATGTATCCAATGATTTCCGGAATCAATGAATTGCGGCGGGCAAATATCCTACTGGAGGAAGCCAAAAAGGAGCTGAGAGAAGAAGAAATTCCCTTTTGCAAAAATTTGGAAGTCGGTATCATGGTGGAAATTCCCAGTGCTGCCTTGACTGCCCATATCCTTGCTAAGGAAACAGACTTTTTCAGCATCGGCACTAATGATCTCATTCAATACACGGTCGCGGTTGATCGCGTAAATGAACGCATAGCTCACCTCTACGAACCCACTCATCCTGCTGTCATTAACTTAATCCGCATGGTAGTCGAAGCAGCGCAAGCCCAAGGAATTTGGGTAGGAGTCTGCGGCGAAATGGCGGGCGACATACATCTGACGCCTTTGCTGTTGGGCTTAGGCATTGACGAGCTCAGCGTCGGACCTTCATTGGTGCCTCGCGTCAAAAAAGCTGTGCAAAGCCTGAATATGGAGGTGTGCAGCAAACTAGCCCGAGAAGCAGGTCAGGCTCAATCCGGTGCTGACATTTTGGAAAAGTGCCTCTCAGTCGCACAAGCTCATTATGGCGAGCTTCTTTTCTAGAGCATTTTTAATTTAACTATAGCATACCTTGCCGCTCTTTTTTCGCCAGGCTGTGGTTGCAACAACCGGTCCGTATCTACTCTTCTCGCGACATTGGCTATATCTCAATTCAAGATGCTCTAGTGATCACCTCTCGTTCCCCCAAAGAATATCCAATCACTGCCACCCAAGAAACTACCACCATGTCCGTCCCTCAAACCACTATTGCGATTGTTTACGATTATGACCAAACACTGAGTCCTGCATATATGCAAGATGAAGCACTCTTTCCAACTTATGGAATTGATCCTCAAGCATTTTGGAAAAAGTGTAACGATCTCGTTAAACACCAGAGCTTCGATAACGAGCTGGCCTACATGAAAGTACTACTGGATGCCCTTGAGCTGGATCGCCCCACTAACAAGGAATTGCGCGCTTTGGGAGCCAAATTGAACTTTTATCCGGGCTTGCCAGAAATGTTTGAAGAATTTCGGAACGGCCTTTTACTTCCCGAACACTCTCATTATGGGATTTTTGTGGAACACTATATTATTTCGTCGGGTCTCAAGGTAATTCTCGAAGGAAGCCGCCTGGCACCTCACGTCCGAGCAATTTTCGGTTGTGAGTTTGGAGAAGACTCATCAGGCCGCATTGTATTCCCCAAACGAGTGATCAGCCACACCTTAAAAACCCAATATCTTTTTCGCATCAATAAGGGGATGTTGGACATGACACAAGACGTCAATGATCACATGCCTCACGAATTACGCCCGATCCCCTTTACACATATGATTTACGTGGGAGACGGCCCGACAGACGTTCCCTGCTTTACGGTCATGCGCCAAAACAGAGGGCATGTCATCGCTGTGTACAATCCTGATGATATCACACGCGCGAGTTTCCGGAAGTGTTACCAGCTCAGCAACCATGCCGATCGCGTTAAAAATATCGCTCCATCCGATTTTCATCAAGGGAGTCACCTCCGCCTATTACTGGAAGAAATGGTGAGAGAAATTGCTGACAGCATTCTGCAGGAACACCGCTTGGAAATTGAAGCCGGCGTCGTTCGAGCTCCTGTTTTCTAACAATCCAAATTTTCATAGTCAGAGTAAAGAGGCCTCCTTTTTGGGCTCTATAAAATAATTTGTGGGTGAGCGCCAGGGAAGCCATGAGCCACACGGGTGAGAATCCCGTCGGTCGAATTAAACGGTTCACGACCGAAAGAGATGACCGGAAAGAGGCTGTGAGGCCGAATCTGCAAGCGGGACATCTACTGAACCAACAGGCCATAACGAAAGTGAACTCCATCAAATGAGCATCGAAAATTTAAGCCGAACTTTGGGAATAAAATTACTGTAACTCATTTATTTAAGAGCATTTAAAATTTTATAGAGTGGTGATTACTGGGTACATGCAGGGTTCAGGTTTAAGAGACGAAAAGCTTTATCTTGAAGAGGGGTAGGACGGGTGGTTGTGATGATCTTGGCCTTTGGATTAAGAGGAGTATGGCAAATATTGTAGGTAATGGTGGCTAGGTCTTCGAGTAAGGAGCGGAAACTGTGAAGCGGAAAACCCTCTTCATTACTTTGCTTGGAGGAATCTTTGACTTTTGCTTCAGGCGAGCGTTGAGCTTTGGCTACAGGCGAAGGGCGGCGTGTACGCTCTTGCTCGAGACATTCATCGTCAAAGAGCAAGGGCTTCAAATTTTCACGCATATGCCACTGAACATAATAAGCAAGCATACAGAGGAAAACGTGAGCTCGTACCCGATTTGAATTCCAGTGAAAGAGAGGCCTCACCTGCAAATCCACCGTCTTCAGTGAACGGAAAGCTCGCTCTACAACCGCTAGTCCCTTATAGGCTGAAGTAGCCTCGGCAGACAAGTCAGTCTTCGGTAAACTGGTGCGTACCACATAGAGGCCATCCAGAGCAGCCTCTTGGGCAATCTGCTGTGACTTGCGCTTATAGGAAAAATGGGAGTCAGCAATATCCAACTCAAAGTGTTTGGCCATTTTGTAACGATTAAGCAGACGCCCCACTCGTAAGGCAATAGCTTCGGTGCCCTTTAAGCGGTAGTGTCCGCGAATTTGTGTTTAGGGTCGGATTAGTTTAATTGGTTTTTTTAGTTTTGGATTTATTTTTTGGTGTTTTTTGATGGCGCGGTAGCGCCTATAAAGTTCCCCCCGAACCGCGGGGCCATGGGGACGAGCAGTCCCCATTTTAAGGGCTCCTGCCTCATTTTTTAAATCTCTCCCCGAAGGTAATAGCGAATTGGCGGGATGCTGCTGGCCAGGCCAACGGGGCGCTCTTCCATTTGAGCATTGTATTGCGCAACGCCAAATAAATGAGTTTTATCGCCGCTTCATCATTTGGAAATTGACCTCGATTTTTGATGGTTTTCCGTATCCGCATGTTCACGCTTTCCAGGGCATTGGTAGTATAGATCATCGTTCGAATCTCTTGCGGATATTGGAAAAATGGAATGACTGCTTGCCAATTTCGGCGCCAACTCTGGGCGATCATTGGATATTTTTTTCCAAATGGACTTTCTTCAAATTCCTCCAATCTTTTTTCGGCTATTTCGGCCGTTGGGCTCTTGTAGATGTTCTTAAGTTCTTGGGCTACTGCCTTTCTCTCTTTCCATCCACAAAAGCTCAGGCTGTGCCGGATCAGGTGCACGATGCAGGTTTGTATTTGGGTCTCAGGATAGATGGCATTTATGGCTTCCGGAAATCCCTTAAGTCCATCAACTACTGCTATTAAGATATCTGCTACTCCTCGGTTTTTAAGTTCGTTGATGACTTTTTGCCAAAATTTGGCTCCTTCGTTTTCTTCGTATCCGTCTAACTATAGCAAGGCCCGTACAAAATGATAACAAGAATTATGTGCTATCCATTAAAATTTCGAGAACATGTAATCAAGATTAAAAAAGAGGAAAATCTCACCTATCGGGAGCTAGCAAAACAAGTCAAAATAGGAATAGCGACACTGATGAGTTGGGCCAAAGAGATAAACCCAATTCAAAAAAGAAAGAAGCACAGTCGGAAAATAGACATGGAATCATTAGCAAAAGATGTTGAAAAATATCCGGATGACTATCAGAGAGAACGGGCAGTCCGGTTTGGAGTCAGTAAACATGGGATATATTGGGCCCTAAAAAAGTTAGGAGTAACCTATAAAAAAAATCCTTCCGCCATCCGAAGGCGGACCATCTTGCCAGAAAAACTTTTGAAACAAAAATGAATGAACATCGGGAAAGTGGAAAAACTATTGTCTATATCGATGAAAGCGGCTTTGCCGAGGATATGCCCAGAAGATATGGCTATGCTGATAAAGGAAAACGCTCTTTTGGAAAACATGATTGGCACAAGCAGGCTAGAACTAATGTCATTGGGGCTTTGGTAGGAGCTTGTTTACTCACGACCGGCCTCTTTACGAGTTCCATAAATGGCGACATTTTCCATAACTGGGTGCAAGAAGACCTTTTGCCAAAACTACCGAAAAATTCGGTGATCGTTATGGATAATGCTACCTTTCATAAGAGATGTGATACACAAGCTCTGATAAAAGAGGCTGGTTGTACGCTGGAATATCTCCCTACTTACTCTCCGGATCTTAATCCTATTGAACATAAATGGGCTCAAGCTATAGCTCGCCGTAGAAGTCTCCAATGTTCCATAATTTCCCTTTTTTCAGATAATTATTTGTAATCATTTTATACGGGCCTTGCTATATTCAAAAGATTCCAATAGCACTCAATCTTCTCAAAATGCCTCTTAATTTCAGGTTATTGCTCCCAGTCCTCAATTTTCAATCTGGGAATCCGAGAAAATTCCTTGGTGTTGTGCGTCACCAACACCATTCCTCTCGCTCTGGCTTGCCCGGCAAGCAATACATCATATGGACCGACGGGAGTACCATTTTTAGTCAGATATGCACGTATTTCTCCCGACTCCTTGGCATCTTGCGCATCGAATTCCAGAACCTGAAACCTCAGATCATCGATGAGCATCACATTGCGCTCCACCCGTTGGCTCCTAAATGCTCCATAGTAAAGCTCGTAGAGGACAACTGCGGAAATATACACTTTTTCAGGAGCAGTTCTGCGAAGCCTTTTTTCCAGCAGATCCTCTCTTTCGCGCAGCAGTCGAATGAGCACATTGGTATCCAGCAGATACTGTTTCATTCAAAGAGCACCTCAAGACTCTTTCGTTCCTGTATCGGAAGCTTCTCGCTGGCTGCTGCAAGACAGGCGGCATCCAACTTCTCCCTAATCTCATCCAGCCAGGACCAGTCTAATGCCAAAGGCTCCAAAATGACCTTATCCCCATGGCGACGAATGTGGACCTTGTTTCCGGCGAAACGAAACTTTTTAGGCAGCCGGACCGCTTGTGACCTACCTGACCAAAATACCTTTGCTGTCTCTGATTCCATACAAACTAAATATATATCATTGATATCAAGCAATGCAATCCTATGAAACTCTATCTTTGTGAAAAACCATCCCAAGCCAAGGACATCGCGCATGCCCTGGGTCACCCTATCCATCAGAAAACTCACATTAAAACCGACAACGGTGCCGTCACGTGGGCCTTTGGCCATCTTTTGGAATTGGTTCCTCCGGAATTCTATGACGAATCTCTAAAACGGTGCTCCCGTGAAACTTTGCCAATCCTTCCGCAGAAATTTCAGCTGCAGCCTAAAGAAAAAGCCATCGAGCAGTTCCACGCCATCGGATCTCTCCTGAAACAGTGTTCTGAACTGATCATAGCTACAGACGCTGACCGCGAGGGCGAAATGATCGCACTTGAAATTATAGAATATTTTGGCTACAAGGGAAAAATTTCCCGCCTTTGGCTCTCCGCTCTCGATCCGGACAGCATTCGGAAGGCACTTGCTAAACTGAAATCCGACGAGGAAACCCGACCTCTTTACTCTGCCGCCTTAGCTCGTTCACGGGGCGATTGGTTGGTCGGGATCAACATGACTCGCGCGGCAACGCTCCGATCAGGAGAAAAAGGAGTTTCCTCCATAGGGCGCGGTTCAAACTCCTACGCTAGCTCTCGTCGTGTCCGAAGAGACCGTGAAATCGAGAATTTTAAGTCTAAAAGCCTATTACGAGCTAGTAGCGGATGTCACTTCAGGAACTGAACGGGTTTCTTTAAGATTTGCTCCAAGGGAAGAAGAACGGATGTTTGATCGAGCGGTTGCCGACACCCTATCTGAACGTGCGAAAGGTTTCACAGGACCTTTACAAGTCACCCATGAGCGGATGAAGTGGTGCCGAAAAAGTGGAGAACCAAGAGAGCACCTCTGCAAAATGAGTACTGGAGGCCCCTTCCAGACTTCCCGATTCAGAATCAATCTGAATGCCGACCCTGAGAATTTGCTTCAGCAATCTCCCGAGCAAAATATGTGAGAATTATGTCGGCTCCCGCACGCTGGATTGCAAGAAGTGACTCGTCCCTCGCCTTTTCATATTCAAGCCAACCGAGCCGTGCAGCAGCATGGATTTGTGCATACTCACCCGATACTTGATAAGCAGCAATTGGAAGTGTGACCTTCTCGCGCACAGCGAAAATGACATCCAAATAAGCTCCGGCGGGCTTGATGATCAGCATATCAGCGCCTTCTTCAACGTCTAATAACGCCTCTCTAACAGCCTCTCGTCTATTTGCAGGGTCCATTTGGTAGGTCCCTTTATCCAAAGTACTTTTCCCTGTTTTGCTCCCTACTGCATCGCGGAACGGTCCATAATATGCGCTGGCATATTTGACGGCGTAGCTCATGATAGAAGTATCTTGAAATCCAGCCTGGTCCAGAGCACCCCGGATAGCTCCAACGCGCCCATCCATCATATCCGAAGGAGCGAGGATATCCGCTCCTGCTTGGGCTTCAGCTATGGCTAATTGACAGAGAATTTCTACGGTCGAATCGTTGTGAATCTTCCCTTCAGTGTCCATAACACCATCATGGCCATGGTCAGTATAGGGATCCAGAGCAACATCAGCAATTAACGCTAGTTCGGGAAATGCTTCTTTGACAGCTCGCAATGTTCTGAGCAGAATATTATCCGGATCTAATCCATGCGAACCTTTAAAGTCTTTATAGCGCGATTCGATGTAAGGAAAAATTGCGATAGCGGAAATTCCCAAATGCAATAAGGTCTCGCATTCTCGAAGGAGATCTCCTATGCTGAATCTCATCACACCGGGCATGGATTCCACCGCTCCGGATTCTCTTCTATTCCACACAAAAAGAGGTTGAATGAGATTGGATACGGAAAACCTTGTCTCACGAACTAACGAGCGGATAGCGCAACTTTTTCGGTTTCGGCGAGGACGCAGTCTAAGATTCATGATTTGGATTGCTGATTTCCATTATAGCAGATTACGCCAAACAATTGCTGCGTCACACAAAAATAAACTGAAGTGTGTCAAAATTTTGGACCAATTAAAGTTAAATTCAAATAGCTGACTTCATCCGGTACCACCTTCTAAGATAGTCGGATAGGGCCCGAGGATCAGAGCGTCCACTACGAAAAGCAATGAACCCATCGGGACGCACTAAATAGTATGCGCCGGGCCGGGTCACCGCATATGCAGTGTAAGCCTCGCCTTTTGTGTCGACGGCTACTCCCTGTTTCGGGCTTCCCTGTCGAACTATATGCGTAATCGAGTAGAGGGAAGAGGGGGAAAATCGAATATCCTTTTGGTTTCCAAAAATGAGCAATTGATGCCGATGATCATTTCTCCAGAGACTTGAGAGACGCTGAAGACCGGAGCGCTGTCCGCACAAAAGATTTTTTGCGTCGGGAGCGCGTTCTCCAGGTCGAGGACCGCGTGCCAGCCAGCTGATATTTGACTCAGCCACAATGGGGCTTTTAAGATAACTTACATCTAGCATGCTCACTGCATATGGTAGCCGTCGCGATAGACCCAATTTGCCCGAAAAGCGAATCATTTGATTGCGTAATAGGATAGCGAATGGATGACGGAAGTTCGCCATTGCCGTAGCCAACCTTATCCCAGAAAGGATACGTTTAGCATTAGCATATCGCTCCAGATGATAACTTTTTAACAGCTCAGGGGTTGCTATTCCTTGCAAAACCATGGCTAATTTCCATGCAAGATTCAGCGCATCCTGAATGCCCATATTCATTCCTTGTCCCCCTACTGGGCTATGTACATGAGCAGCGTCTCCCGCGAGAAAAACGCGACCGCATTGCATCGCGGAAACCAGACGTGTACTGACCCCAAATGGACTGATCCAAAGGGGATCATAAAATGAGATATCCATTTTGAAACGTTTCCGAACAATAGCTTCGACATCTTGTATGGTCATTTTTTCGGCTTCTTGCCGGCTCATTTTATGAAAATTAACAACGACTCTCCAGCGGTTGTTATTTATAGGGACGGCAAAAATAATTCCATTGTTTGATAGAAGAGCGGTCGCTCTTCCGGGAGCACGATGCCACCTGATTTTCACGTCGACAGTTATCCAGGTCGTATCAAGAAGATTTCCCTGTAAAGGTATGCAGAGAGCTGCTCGCACTTGGCTGTGGGCTCCATCTGCGCCGAGTATATAAGCAAAGTCTTCTGTGCTTCGGCTGCCGTTCGGATATTGTAATACCGCGGAAACGCGGTCATTACTCTCCCCAAAATCTACCCAGGAACTGGGTTGATTTTGGAAGCCGCTTAGTCCCTGCTTGCAGTTCTTGGGACCGCAATTCGAGACTTCCGCGGTCTTGAGCTCTACGAATTCTACTTCGCGCTCAATCTCCACTCCATTAAGTCGCATCCTGAGCAACTGCTCGGTCATGAACTGCTCGATACCGAGTATAAATGGGTAGGCTGTGGGCAGTCGGGCAAAGGACGGCTCTATGAGGGGTACCTCATCCTCTCCATAGACCCCTACACCATCGATTTTTACACCCGCTGCCAGAAAATCGTCCACGATTCCAAGCCGCTCAAAATGCTCCAAAGTGCGCGCATGCATAACAGCGGCACGTGATTCATGAATAGGAGATGGAAGCTTGTCGATAATGCGAATGGATATTCCCATTTGCCTCAACGCCACAGCTGCACTGAGCCCAACCGGGCCTGCCCCCACAATTAATATATCGGCACCTTTGCCCATATAGAAGAAATGTCACTCATATGAAGGCCCCCCACGCAAAAAATGTATTCTATGTTCCAGAGATTTTAAAAGAACCAAATGTGCTCTCAATGAGCATTCAATCGCATAAATATGCGATTGCTCTCTTTTGCAAAAACCGCTCAGACTTTCTTCATGGCTGAAATTGTTTCACCGGCATCAATTCATTCCATTACTCGCATTTCTCAAGCTACAGATCAACAAAGGGGATCCTTCAAAGGCGTCCAAGTTCGAGGCGGCATTGTTCAAGACGCCACATCCGACATAAATTTTGATCTCAGGAGCGGAATAGCTAACGTACTTGTAACACAGCGAATTGGAGAGAAAACGCGCAAAGGGGTATTACTTGATAAGGCCACCTTGATGCGTCAAAAGGCCGAAAAAAGCGCTTCGCAGCGTCTCAGTGATTTTGAGGAAGAGTATGGAGCCGCATTCCGCAGTTTTATAGGGGAACTGAAGACGCTTCAAAAACGAGGCCGTAAACCTACTCTTTCTGATCTCCGAGACTTATCCGAGGAATACTTTGACGACCCATCCATTCGACATGCCGCGGTAACAGCTGCTGCCCAAATGGAGGAACAAATGGGGGATCAGGATGGATTGGCTGAGATGCTTCATCACCTTGGCCAAACCCTTATGGAAGAAGATGGACCAGCCATCCGTGCCGGATACAACATCAACCCTATCATCGAGCTTTTTGCTGGAGGGACCTCAGATACATTTCACGCATTACGCGATGCCTATCGAGAAACACTCCTTTCCGACGCAAACGAAGAACAAATTTACGAGTTCTTGGTCCATGTGCTTCCTTTACGCCTTCGCCGCCTCCTCCGCAAGCGGAGGCAAGGCGTAAAAGAAAAGAAAAAGAGAGAGAAACCTGCTTGGGAAGATCGGGATTCCCTCGAAGAGAATGAATAGTCGTTGGAGAGATATCGTAGTCTCTACGCTATCAGAAAGCTTTTGTTTTCTCCAGAGAGCATAGAATTTATTACTTATGCTATCCCGCCAACAAGATAAAGCGGTTCCCGATGGGAGGGCGAGAGCCTCCGAAAACAGCCTTTCACAGGAGGACACAGCCATTGAGGCTATTCATGCATCCGTAGATTTTCTTTTGGAGGCTTTGGCTGAAGATCTTAATGCACCTATTCCAAGTAAGGAACCAGCTTTTCTCTACGTGGCCAATGATCGGGTCTGTCTGGTGCGATCTCTAGTGGAACGGTTGGAATCCGCTCGATTTTTTTTGAGTACTGTTGAGGACCACTTTGGAAGTCAGAGCCCTCCTTCACTCTCCTCCGAATGACCGAGTTCGCTTCAGAGGAAACGTTTAAAATCCCGGAAGGAAGCTCACTTGCACGCGCAGATGTTCTTATTCGAGAGCTTCTTGCGATGTTGAAGGAAGAGACATCTACCACAACCGCTTTTGAACAGCTCGCCGATCGCCTCGAAATACCATCCAACCCTCAAGCCCGCATTTACTTTTTTACCCAACTCTATCAGCAAGTTCATGAATTTCCTTTAAGACTATTTAAATCTCCGGAGCGAAGAGTAGAATTACTCTACACAATACAAGACGCGTTAGACTCTGCGATCATTTCGGAAGAGTGATCCTTTTGTCTTATTTTTATTATTCTCAAAGCAAATCATATTCATGGAACAGTTATTAAAAGATTTTGGAAACCTCTTGGGGATGCGGAACCTGTATTGTCCAGCCGGCAAATTATTGCGCCTTAATATGGAAAATTTAGGGGATCTGGATTTCCTGCATGAAGATGGCCGATGCCTCATGCGGTTGACGAAGCTGGTTCCCTGGATCAGCAAAGATACTCTTTTAAACCTATTAGCCGCCACCCACTACCGATATTTTACTGTACAGCCCATGCGCCTACGTCCTTGGTTTCAGAAACCTGACCGAATCGGATATGGTTTTATTTTTTCCGAGCATGAAACCACACCGGATCGACTTTATCAAAATTTGGAACTGCTTACCAAAGAACTCGAAAAAATTGCCGCATGAAGATTCCCGCTCATTTTGACCCCTCCATCGGCCTTGAAAGCATCTCTGTCAAAGAGCCTGAACAGACCCGCAACCTTCTTACGGAAAGATCTCCTGTTGGGACTAAGGAGGCGCTCCCGCTTGCTCTGGCAAACAGTTTCCATACTTATCAACTCAGGCATTTCTTGATGAACTCACTTTTACCGGAATACCTGGCACAAGAGGGTTTGTTAAAAGACCGCCTGAAGCGCTTGCTGAAATTTTTATCTGAGGACGAAGAAATAAAAGATACGGAGTTTTTCTCACTTTTGCGGGAAGAGTACGATAGGCAAGAGACCATGATGGGAGAACGGCAGAAACAGATTGGACCATAGAAACGATTCAATATTCAGCGACATTCTCAGTCATACGGTCGCCTTGAGTGAACACATTCTCAATCCAATAGCTCTGAGCCAATTAAACTCTATTTTTCAAAAAATTGTTACCACCAACTATGTACATTCAGTCATCCAATAGGGTCTTAACGAAGACCCTGAAACAGGATGAAATTGCAACACTCGATTTGTTAGCCTACCTCTATCTAAAATACGGTCAGGTTCGCCGAGCGTGTGTCTATCTGAAATTTCTTGTTTCTCTTTGTCCAAACTCCGCACGCCTTCATAGGAGCTACGCTCTGGCTTTATTGATGGATGGTTCCACTGAAGAAGCTGAGCAATTTGCCTCACTCTCATTGGAATTAGCAGCATCCCCGGTTGAGAGAGCTGTTGCTCATCTCATTCTGTGTTTTGCATTTCACAAGCTAGGACGTTTTTTAGACGCCGAAGTTAGTAGTGCTCAATTTATTTTGGAGCGGAGCCAGATGAATACGACTCTATGAGCCAACTACTTGAGAGAGCACAATCTTTTATAATGAGCGGTAAACGCCGCAATTACAGCGATATCTATATCGCGGCGATCATTGTGTGCGTGGTTTCGCTTCTCGTGGTCCCCGTACCTTCCTGGCTCCTGGATACTCTGATTGCGGTCAATCTGATGATCTCCATGATCCTTCTCATGATGGCTATTTATATGCCGGGAATCCTCGCCTTTTCCACCTTTCCCAGCATTCTTCTTATTACGACACTGTTTCGCCTGGCAATTAATATTACCTCCACCCGTATGATCCTTATGGATGCGTCCGCTGGCGAAATTATTTTCACCTTTGGAAATTTCGTGGTGGGTGGAAATTTTGTAGTCGGAGCAGTTTTATTTTTGATCCTTCTCATCATTCAATTTATCGTCATTACAAAAGGCGCCGAGCGTGTGGCAGAAGTTGCAGCTCGATTTACTTTGGATGCCATGCCTGGTAAACAAATGAGCATCGATGCTGACATGCGTGCAAATGTCATCGACATTCGAGAAGCCCAGCAGAGACGTGGAATCTTGGAAAAAGAAAGCCAGCTTTTTGGTGCCATGGATGGCGCCATGAAATTTGTCAAAGGGGATGCTATTGCTTCCCTGATCATTGTTGCTATTAATATTACCGCCGGAATCTGTATTGGGGTGGCCCAAAAAGGCATGGAATTCGGCATGGCGGTCACCACCTATTCGGTATTGACCATTGGTGATGGACTCGTATCCCAGATTCCAGCACTGCTCATATCGATCACTGCTGGTATGATCACCACTCGTGTCAGTTCAGAGGAGCGTTCCGGTCTCGGTACTGATATTTTTAAGCAGATTTTTGCCATACCAAAGGCGCTCATTATCGGAGGAGTAGTACTGGCAGGTTTCGCGCTCGTTCCAGGCTTTCCAAAACTTCAATTTATTACACTTTCACTTGCTATCACTGGCCTTGGGATTGTTCTGCAGCGTAACTTAGGCAAGCCCTCGGCCACGGGAAGAGCAGGGGGAGTACTCGGGCAAACATCGGCTCCCTCTTCTTCCGGTGAGACTGGTGACGATTTTTCCCCCACCGTTGGGATATTAATAGAAGTCGATCAGGGAATCCAACAGCAGGTATCTGCCACTGAACTGAATAGCGAGCTGATTGAAGCACGCAAAGCGTTATATACCGACTTAGGGGTACCATTCCCGGGAATTCACCTTCGCTTCAGTAAGTCCCTGACTAAGGGAACATATCAAATACTTCTGCAGGAGATTCCTGTGAGTGCGGCTGTCTTGCAGCCGGGTAGTTTGTATGTTCACGAAGATCAAGAGCAGTTGGAAGCCTTAGGAATTGTTAGTGGTACACCGGTGACGGAACCGGTTGACCGACGTCCGGCGGTCTGGGTGCCAAAAGCGTCTGCTGCGCGATTACAGCAGTTAGGAATCGCAGCAATGCAGCCCTCTAAATTATTGAGCTATCATATTTCGCTTGTGTTACGAAGGTATGCGCGGGATTTCGTAGGACTCCAAGAAACGCGGAGTCTGCTGACCAAGATGGAAAAGGAATTCGGGGAAGTTGTCCGAGAAGTGCAGCGTGTAGTTGCAGCTCAAAAGATTGCTGAGGTATTACAACGACTAGTACAGGAGGGAATTTCCATTCGAAATTTAAATGCAATATTTCAGGCGCTAGTTGAGTGGGGAGGAAAAGAAAAAGATCCCGTACTTTTAGTGGAGTACGTCCGAATCGCGTTACGGCGCTATATCAGCTACCGTTTTAGCGGGGGACAAAATATTCTTGCCGCATATTTGATCGAACCAAAAACCGAGGAAACGATTCGGAAGGCGGTCCGTCAAACATCGAGTGGCAGTTTTCTCGCTCTGGAGCCGACAGTTGCACGCAATATTGTCAATGAGATAAAACATGTGATGGGCGACTCAATTCATCTCGATAAGCCTCCGGTCATTTTGACTTCTATGGATATCCGTCGCTATACACGAAAGCTATTAGAAATCGATATGCCCGAAATTCCCGTTCTTTCCCATCAAGAGCTTACTGAGGAAATTCAAGTGCAACCGCTTGGTAGCATTGGCGGCGTCTAGCCACCCGCCCTCTCCCAGCCACCGATCGGATCAACTCGATTTCTTATTTTACGAACTTACCAGAATGATTTACAAAATGCTGCGGCAGACGGGCCTCTCTGATTAATCAGGTTTTGAAGACGGTAACATAGAAATCCAGCGGAGAATTTCCGCAATAGGTTCCAATAGATCAAACGGCACCATCTCGAAAATGCGCATCCGATTATAAAGTGCCCGAGCCAGGGCAACGTTTTCAATGATAGGAATGCCCTCTCGCTGAGCAATAAAAATCATTTCTCGTGCTGTGGCTCCCGTCCCCTTTGCCCATAAAACTGGCAATGGAGTCTCGCCTTTGCGATAATAAATGGCAGCAGCATAGTGAGTTGGATTTGTAATCAGTACTGAGGATTGTTTTGTACCAGAAGCGGAATCATCAAAAATAATCTCGCGATGAATGCCTTTTCGAGTCTGTTTTATTTCCGGATTTCCTTCGGTTTCTTTGTTCTCTCGTTTCACTTCATCGAGGGTCATCATTAATTGTTTTGTATGCAGGTGCTTTTGCATGAGGAAATCGGCTATGGAAAGAAGGATCCATATCAAAAGAATTACTGCGCAGAAAAAAATGAATATGTGAGAAACACACTGAATCAATCCGGAAAGTGGCTCAAAGGGAAGGAGCACCAATTGTCCGATAAAGAGCCGAATTGCCCAAAAGACAGCAATTCCAAGGACCAAAATTTTGATCACTGATTTTACAAACTCAAACAATGTCTTCATTGAAAAGATCCGTTTGAGTCCTTCTATGGGATTCAATTTTGTGATTTCTGGTTTAAGCGGTTGAAAAGACAGCAGAAAACCAAATTGAGCCACATTCGCTAAAATGACCGAAAGCACCGAGGCAAGTGCCACAGGCGCCGCAGCAAAGCACAATACCTTAACTGCTAATCGGAGACATGGCAAAGTCGGATCTCGCTTGTCATCGGAAATTGCTTGAAAAATGGCTCTAAAGAGATCTTCTAACCAAAGTTTTAAGTAGGGAAAACTGAAACAGACGGTAGCTAATATAATGGCACCTGAAATGGTCATCACCACCTCCGTGCTCTTTGCCACCTGCCCTTTTTCGCGCGCCTCTTGAAGACGCTTGGGAGTCGGCTGTTCTGTTTTTTCCGAGCTGCTTTCCTGGCCACTCATGACAAGATTGAATTCACCCAGGAAAGAAGTGTGTCGGACTTAAATAAATTGCGCAAAAAAGCCCATGCTAAAAAAGAGAGGTAAATAATTAAAAAAAATGTTCCGACAACGCTTTTAACAGGAAATGAAAAGAAAAATACGTTTAAGGAGGGTACAAATCGGCTCATAAATCCAAGCCCTAAGTCAATGAGCAAAAATAGGATCAATAAAGGAGCCGAATACAAAAGCGATAATTCGAAAATCTGTCCGGCCAAACGGAGGATGGGGCCTGCAGTCGTTATTTTGAGTTGAGGCAAAAGCTCCCACGGAGGATAGAATTCATAACTGGTCAATAAGGCAGCGAAAAAAATTGTGAATCCTCCTGCGGAAAAAAAAAGCATGACTGAAAACCGGAGCATAAAGTCCCCCATCGGAGAACTCATGCCGCCCAGAAATGGATTAAAAAAAGCTCCCGCAGTTGCTCCGCGTTGAAGGTCAATGTATTCGCCCGCGGCTTGCATCGCCCAAAATCCAATTCCAGCCGCAAAGCCAAAGAGGAGGCCAATTAAAAGTTCCTTCACTATCAGCACCCCCATGATGAGCGGAGAAATTGAATCATGCGGAACGCTTGGTAAGAATAAGGGAACGAGAATGAGGACGCTGGCAACTATAAAAGTCCTCCGCTGTGTTCCCGCGGGCGATGATGATCCAAAAAATGGCGCCACTGCTAATGCTCCCATAACCCGCGGTAGCATGATGAACAAAGTAATCAATACGTTATGAAAATCCCCCATGTCTGTAATCCGTCTCTAAGACCCCTCTAAAAGATAGCTTGTATGACGCAATGAGCAGTTTCAGTCTCGCAATAAAGTGTTATCCACTCGGTCGCACTAAGATAGGGAAATTCTGAAACGAAAAGATGGCATAATTCAAAAAATCCGTAAAAATCATGTTCATGGCGTAAATAAGCACTAATACAGTGGCTACTAGTTTAATGGCATAGGGAAGGCTTTGATCCTGAATTTGTGTTAATGCTTGAAAAAGAGCAACAGCCACACCTAAAATTACAGCGACCAAGATTGGCGGCATAGATGCGGTCAGGACCAACATGAGAGCTTTCGAAGCTAGATTGATGACCACGTCCTGTCCCATGTTTTTTTTATAAGTAAAGGGTTTCTATAGCCGATATGTCATCACCAATCCGCTGAAAAGGCGCGTCCAACCATCTACCAAAATAAAAAGGAGCAATTTAAACGGCAATGAAATCGCTGTAGGTGAAATCATCATCATGCCTAAAGCGAGGAGAATATTGGAGACCACCAGATCAATTACGAGAAAAGGCAGGTAGATAATAAATCCGATTTGAAATGCAACGGTCATTTCTGTTAATACAAATGCCGGAACTAATATCAGGAAGTTATCTTCTCGTATTTTCTGGTATTGTTCTTTCGGCCATGTTCGCCGTGCGGTGTCCATGAAAAACTTCCGCATTTCCGCTTTGCTGTTTTGCCTCAAGAATTGAGTAGTTGGCGGGCTGATCGCATCCCACAAAGCCTCCACCTTGCTCATTTCGATTTTCGACCAATTGAGGTCCTGTGTTTTGAGCAAATCCCAAGTTTCCAGAAAAACTGGTTGCATAATAAATAGGGATAAAATGATCGCAAGCCCATTAATCACCATGTTGGGGGGAGTGGATTGCAATCCCAAAGCGGTCCGTAAAATGCCCATCACCACGACAATTTTGGTAAACGAGGTAACAAGTACCGCTAAATAAGGAATCAGAGCAGTTCCTATCAGTACCAAAAAAATTTCTGATAAACTTAGGTTACCGATTGTCATTTTAATTTTTTTGAAACGTCGGCCCTACTGCGATTCGTCTTCCATTGAGTGAGGAATATCCCCCAGCTCTCGGACAAGGATTCCAACTGCATCGCCTATCTGTACAAGTTCTCCTTTTCCAATGTTTTGACCTTGTACCAGGATATTCACCAACCCATTTGCAGGGGGCTGTATAGGGAAGATATGTCCCTGACCCAAACGTCTCAACTCGCCTAAGCTCATTGTATGGCGTCCCAAACTAAATTCGAGGATCACTTCGACGGAGTCTATCCAACGCGTTTCTCCTCCTCCGGCTGCTTCCGGTGAAGACCAAGAATGTTCGGTTGATGCTTCATCATCATCGTGCTGTACTTCTGACATATCTTTTGAGGAAGGTTGCGTAATATCGGTATGTGATGCCCTAGCTAAAGTCAGGGAGTGATTCGTCTGCTGCGCAGACGAAAAGTTTTCGGAACATAAATTCCGCTTTAAAAAGACCGCATCCTCAAGCATGGAACGAGGAAGTTTTATGGGTACTAGCGACCCATCGTTTACTTTGTATTTGGTGCGAATCAGTAAACTGCCCTGTTTCCATTTTTCAAACTCACCAAGTAAAAAAACATCTCCAAGTTCGAAACATGTGCAGTCTTTTCGAACAGATAAAGAATCCAGAAGTACCTCCACCGAAACCTGCAACGAGTCTGATAACCTCCATGGAAAGGATGGCCAGCTCATTGCGGCAGTACAAATTTCTGACACAAGGCTTTCATCCGCTCTGAGAGTTCCAACAATCTCCGCTTGGTTACGATCATTCAACATTTGCCAGTATAAAGGAATGCCCTGTGGTGCAGCGCTGGAATGGTGTTGTAGTTGCAGCGGCAGACGGCTGGATCGAGAGAGTCCTTGGAAAAAATCCTGTAAAATCACGCCGGTCACAGCAGTGCGGAAGGGTTCAAGAATCGTCTCGATTGTGGATCCACGCAGTATTTCGGACAGCCAAAGGCCACCGGGGAGGAGGGCACAGCGAACGGTTCCGAAGTAATCTCCTAATCGGATGTTAACATCGACGGCTTTCGAAAGGATACTGACGTCTTTCTGCTCAATCTCCAAAACGAACTGAAAATGCCATTCTCTATCCAGGGCAGTCACCTTGAGATGACGTCGGGAAGCAAGCAGTTTTTGCCATGCCTGTACCTGAATCTCGGGGAGACTCCTAGGTTCAAATTTCTGTGTCGTCATGCCATATTAGAAGATAACCGCGGAGCTTCACTATTGTTAGACCCTGTTCCAGAAGCATGTGCATTCATCTCGACGGCTTCTTCGTTGTCGTTTTGAGGAGAACGCTTGTTCTCCGCTACAAAGGAGAGTTTCAATTTGAGGGGACGAAACGGTAAATTGTCCTGAAAGAATTTTCGGAGAGTGCCGATGTTATTTGCAATCACTGCATGAGCTCTTTCAGTCATAGCCTGAATGTTCAGGACTACCCCCATTCCTTGGTGTTGGCTGCTTAATGTTATAGTAGTTTCCGGTAACTTATCGAAACGAAGCTGGATGGACTTGCCCTTTGTTCCGGCTGCCAAAAGTTGATCCACCATTTCGTCTGGATTCTGAAAGAAGTTCGTCATGGCCCCTGCAAGCATATTGGATTCTTGGGGCTTCTTTGCGGAAAAGGATGTAGTTTGTAACAATGCTGGATTATCATGGAATTGAGCAACAAGATGATTGGGTAGGACCTTTTCCTCTATCTTGTCGGTTCGATCTTTCTGCGTATGGCTCTGATGCTCCATCTTCACCTGTCTCGAAATGCCAGTATTTTTACGAATAGACTGGGTTTTTTGGGACTGATTTTTGAACAGATCTCGTGGTCTGCTGGTAGAAGTACTCACTTGATGCCAGACCGGAGCGCCTTTTTCCGACCTCGAAGAAATCCGTTTGCCATGATTACCATGCGATGGGTCCGTGGACCGAAGCGCCCTTCTTGATAGCCGAGTGGTTTTCCGCGACGAGCTTACAGCAATCTGGTTTGCACGGGATTTGCCATGCGACGGGTCCGCGGACCGATTGCTTTCCCGTGATGAGATCGAAGAAATCTGTTTTTCACGAGATTCCCCTGGTGACAAATCTGAAGACTGAGGTGCTCTGCCTGCTAGCTGATTTTCCCGCTTTGATTTGGAATTTTGCTCCACGTTAGCTGGCTGCCTTTTCTCTTTAGGATCGCCAGGGATCGTCGCTATCTTCGCATTTTTCTCAGGCTTCGCCTGAGGAAGCGCGAGAGTCAGATACTCGGGCTGCTTTATGATTAGCACCTGTGGCTGCAGGAAATTTTCCAAGGAGATATGTTGTTTTTTCTCCTGTTTTTTTCTCCGCGTAGTTCCGTTTTTCTTACTTTCGGTCTTCTCTTCCTGTTTTACATTTTCAGAGCGTCTGTCGCCGCCGGATCGCATTCGATCTCGATGAGAGGCTGTAGGAAGAAACAGAGAGACGTCTTCAGACGTCGCAGGGCTATCACGGAGATCTTTCTCGTGAGGCTGTTCGGTTCTCTTCTCTACGAAGGAATGCGGAACAACGGCTGCCCTTTCCGAACGAGACTCCTGGGCGAGTTGATGCGCGGTTGCCCGTTCTTCCATAAGCACATCAAAATGGCGGAGGGCATCAGCATAGTTTTGATACCTCATCTGCTTACGTGCACTTTCTTGCTGACAACGTTCGTCATCTTGAATGTTTTCACGAATTCTTTGCAACGAGAGAAGATCTAAAGAAGATTGATTCATAATTTTATTTTAAACACTTAAGAATATGTCGAGTGGTGGCAATCTCCTCATTTTCTTCGGATTCCGCAGAAAGAAGAAACTGTAAATGGACTTTTTTTATTTTCTCATGAAGCCGAGCCGCTTGGTCGGATTTATTTTCAGAATAAAGATGTTCCTTGCGCGCTTGGTTCGTTTCTTCCAAGCGTTTTGTATGTGTTTCCGTTTTCTGAACTACAATTTGGCGGAGTTCTTTGAGCTGTTCGGTAGCCCAGGAAAAATTAGCGTACTCGTGTTCCAAAGCGGTTTTACTAATAGATGCTTTCTCGCAAATTGTTTGCATTGCGGATCTCGCGCCATTATTTCTTGCGATCTCGCAGTTCTCCGCCTGCTTTTCCGCCCGGCGCAGTTCCTCAAAAGCCGCTTTCTGCTGACGCAGACACGCAGTTTTTTTGATAGCAGCAATTTGAGCTTTCATTTGGCGAAGCTTGAGAAGTGCCGCGGTATTCTTTTTTTCGCGTTTGGGGTTCATTTTTGTGATGCAAGCTTAATAAGTCGGCCGATACTTTCGTTGTAATTAGAAAATTCTTCAAATTTTTGTTGAAGAAAATTACGAATCTCGTCCCTCTTCGCAATGGCCTCATCTGTCAAAGGATCAATTCCTGGTTTATATTCTCCAATTTTTAATAGAAGTTCGGCTTCTTCGTACTTAGCCATTAATTCACGGATTCGACCGGCTGCTTTAATATGCCGAGGCTCTGCTATGTTTGTCATTACCCGGCTGACGCTTTCCAGTACGGATATTGCAGGAAAGTGATTTGCCGCCGCTAAATTTCTCGAAAGAATAATATGGCCGTCGAGTAAGGATCTGACCTCATCTGCCACCGGCTCGTTCATATCGTCCCCTTCCACCAGTACTGTGTAGAGTGCGGTTATGGAGCCGATTTTCGCGTTGCCAGCACGCTCTAAGAGTCGAGGAAGAATTGCGAAAACAGAGGGAGGGAATCCTCGCCGAGCCGGTGGTTCTCCACAGGTCAAACCCACTAACCGTTGGGCACGAGCAAATCGGGTCAGAGAATCAATAAGAAGTAGAACCCGTTTCCCCTGGTCTCTAAAGTATTCCGCAACTGTGGTAGCAACGTAGGCGGACTTGATCCATTCCAAAGCCGGTCGATCTGAAGTACTCACCACAACAACTGTTCTATCGCGAGTCTCTTCTGTTAAGACCATTTCCAAAAATTCGCGGACTTCACGGCCACGTTCTCCAATGAGAGCAAGAACAACCACATCGGCGTCTGTATTCCTTAAGAGCTGTGCAAGCAAAACACTTTTGCCGACACCTGCTGCTGCGAAGATGCCCATGCGCTGCCCTTCTCCACAGGTCAAAAACGCATCAAGCACTCGCACACCTAAGCAGAGAGGACGCATGACGAGTTGCCTGGAAAGAGGACATGGGGGACCACCATTTGCGGGATAGACTGCATCGGGTATAAACTCTGTTTTCAGATCATCCATGAAATTTCCCAGGCCATCTAAGACGCGGCCTAGTAATCCCTCGCCAACGGCAACTTCATGGACTCTGCCACTCGGAATGACTTCTGTCTCGGGAGAGAGGCCGCTGGGGTCCCCCAATGGCATTAAAAGTACTTCGTCGCTGGTAAATCCAACTACTTCCGCTAAAATTGTTGCCTCAGGTTGTTGTCTTCTTCGCAGTTCACAGAGTTCTCCAACTTTTACACCCGAGAGGACAGCCTTAACCAACATGCCGATCACCTCAGTAATCCGGCCGCGGAGTTGCCGGGTCCGCGTACCTTCCACGGCTTCGGAAAGGGGACCGAGCAGGTCAGGATAGAAGTCATTAGCAAATAACAGCGGAGTTTTTTTTTCGTAAACTTTATTGATCTCAAAGCAAACTTCTCCGCCCTCTCCTATATCCCTCATCGCTGTCACTCTGCCCTCCAGTTCTCTTTCGTCGTCTTCTCGACTAGCCGTTTCCGATGCAAAGCTCATAAGGTCTTTCTGAGCTGTTCCTTTAGAATATTGATTTGTGTTTCCAAGGAAGCGTCTATTCTCCCAATAGGGGATTCAAGGACGCAATCTCCCCGCCCCACTTCTTCTGAAGCACGCGTTTCCACGCGCATATTGCGAGGTAATTGCGTTTTCCACCTCTCTAACAAGCTATTAACGGAATCAACGTCGTCCGGATGCAAGCAAAGTACTATCCAAGCTTGCTGTCGGAGCCGCTCAACAGCGGCTGTTGCCAGTTGGAGTGCTTGTTCAGCTGGCGGAGCAGCTTGTATCAATGTACGAACGGCTTGCACTATGGTTTCTGCTATTTGTCCCTGTATTGCTTCCAGGTATCCAACGGTGTTGGATACTACACTCCAATAATGAATCGCCATTTTCCGTTGGGCCTCTTCGGTCCCCAATCGAAATCCGGCTTCAATCTGGCGCTGCCATTCCTCTTGCATTGCTTGGCGTCTCTTTTGCTCTTCTGCTTTTGCAGCCTCCAAAATTTCTATGGCGCTACAAACAACGCCGGCATCAACAGGTTTGAGAATCCTGCCTTTCTGACTCAGTAAGGGCAACTTATCATGAAATCTATGAGTGTTCATTTCTTTTCTTTCGTCATACCGCCGATAAGCGTTTGCACGCATTGCCAAGAGAGCCGAAAGTCCTCCGCTGAGAAGCAATACTGATTCCATGTCGCCTCAATTTTTTTAGGTACTCTGCTTAGGAACTGCCGCCATTCTTGGGCCGAAAGTAGCGCGGAAGCGCAGGCGATCAGGAGCCAGCCGGCTTCTGACACGAGGCTTGCGGCTCGATCGGCATGCCATTCTTTGATTCGACATTTTTCCGGTATCGTAATGTTCAGATGAGGCGCTTGGAGGCGTGCAAAATGGAGAACCTCTTGTCCAAGGTTTTCTCGCAGAAGCCGCACCGTCTTTCCATCCACAGCTTTACGAATTTCTTCGGCTGCAATTAAAGCCCCGGTAAAGGTCGCTAATCGTTCAAGGTATTGATGGCTACTAATAGTTAATCGGATTAAGGGATCTTGAAAAGCGGTCCAAAGCCCTGGCTCCCAGTTCCAATGATCTCGAAAATGCTCCTCGAGGTAGGTGCAAGCATAAAACGAGCGTAAAATATGTGTCTTCCAGAGGGGGGTTGTGTTGCCCCAGCGTGTTGGATGCATCTGTAAAAGAGGATTGTGATGAAAATTTACCCATTGTTGAAGTCCCGCAGGAACGTTTGCTTTTGACAGCCAAGCGCGAGCAGCAACTCGCAAATCTATATCGGAGCTTTTTTTCTGGGAATTTTCTAATGATGCATTCACAACGTCTGACCCCGGCTATTATTTACTCAACGGATGGAACTTCCTTTGAGGTCTCATCTCGCTCTCTTCGGAAAAATGAGAACAAAGCAATTCCAGCACCAGCTCCAATTACAATCGCTAAGAGACTAGCTATGCCCAGGATACCCCACAGGGACTTCACGGAATCCGGAGCCACGGTCATTCCAAGAACAGTATTCATCGTTGGCTCATTCTTAACAGGGTAATAAAGATCCATGCTTCTTGACTCCACAATCGTAACGCTAATACGGTCGTACGCCAGACCTTCCACGCTGTTCATCACAAGCGCTTTAATTTGCGGTAACAAGCTTGCCGAATCAAAACCTGGGCGGCATTTGAGAAATACCGACGCCGAAGAAGGGGTCGTGGTTTCCGTATAAGGATCATTTTTTGGAAGAACGAGGTTCACGCGTGAACTCACAACCCCATCGAGTTGACTCAATGTTTCTGCGATATCCTGACTCAAAGCGTACATAAAACGGATTTTTTCTTCCGTGGGAGAGGATACAATCCCGGATTTGGCGAACACCTTGCCTATGCCACTAAATGATTCCTGAGGAATTCCATACCATTTTAATATCTCGACAGCCTTAGCAAATTGGTTTCTCGGCACCGCCACAGCAAATACCCCGTCTTTACCGGGACGCTTGACAGCTTGCACATCTCTTGCCAGTAAAACGCCCACGATGGTATTAGCGTCTGATTCTGATAAGTTATTGTAGAGATCGTCAGCCCCACACCCAGCGAGAAACAAGGCGCACAGAATGAGTAAAAAGTTGCGACACCACTGTGACTTCATTTTTTCTTTCGGCTTAAAATATTTTTTATCTAGTTTTTGAAATTTGTTCAGAAATCTCTTTGTTGCTAACATTTTGTATCAGTTCGCTCGAGGTATCTCCTCTCAGATTTCGTAGTATCCCCGCTAATCTGCAATTAAATTTGAGGCAGTTGGTTTTCCACTCACGGGCTGCGCAATAAAAGGAAATCCGCAAAATTCGAGGAGTTTTTGGGTTGCCACTTGCTCACAATAAATGTAAAAAGCCCTCTGCCTTTTTGCTAAAGGCTCGAGTAGGTGGAGCAATTTTTTTAATTCGGAGAATTTGGGAGGGGCGCTTCCTTTGATAGTGAGTGTAAAGGAGACGGGCACATCCGGAGGTTGCTTCTCCAAGGAAGCACAAAACGCTTCCACTTCCACCATTGAGGCAGCATCGGAAGCCCATACTAAATTTCTTTCCACTAGCGTCACCTGTTCACCCATAGCTAGGCAGAGTAAATTTTTGACTATCACACGCAACAAAGGGAAGCAGGTAGTTAGTACCTATTAAATGTCATTTGTATATTTTCACTCCTCGAAGATTGCATAAGGGGATGCTCGCTTTCTCCGATTTATTCCTTTGCTTGTTGCAGGAAGCATAAATTATGAAGAAAGGAAAAATTTTGTATGTGACTTGCGATCTCTTAAAGCCAACGGTAAAGGATTCTCGATTGTCTCACGGTTATGTGGATATCAAACGGATAGTGAACAATTTATACGAACTAGGGATCAAAGGTCATTGTGTTTGGAAAAAATTCGAGACGGAATTGGATTCGTGGCTCAGCCAGGAATGTACTGCGGAGATTGTGAAGCCTTACCTGGAACTCGAACCAGACCTCTTCCGCTCGGCTTTTTGTGTTGTGGGCTGGGAATTGCCCGCTGGCCTACGTCATGCTTTGGAGTCAGAGGGAATTTTATGGGTTTCTTTTGCTCATTATTTTTGGAGTCAGCGAAAAGATCTTCTAATCGCAGAATCAAGCAGTTCTTCACTTCTGGAGGCAATTCACCAACCTTTGCCCAGAGTACAACCTACTTGGACATTGGACAGTCACCTGCGAGCCTCTTCTCTGCTAATTGTGGAACCGCCTCATTTGCATGGTTCTCGTATTCGGAATGGTAAACTGCATTCTTTAAATGACTGTGTGGATCAGATTTTTGAATTCAGCAATCTTGGCAAAGAAATTTTTGCATTCCCCAACATACTGATCTCGGGCAGCCAGTCTCCTGTTCTTTCTTTATTAGGGCTCCAGCCTTTAAATGCCCGCCCTTCTTGTTTCACCGCTTATCTTGCCTCTGATCGAGCCACCGAAATTGCTTCTGTGGATCCATCATTGATCCACATTACCCAGTCCTTTCAAAAACCTTTCCATTGCTGGAATCCTCAGCAAAGAGGTTCTGCCATTATACCCTTAAGGCATCTTAAAAAGCCTTGCTTCTGGAACGAAATTTTCGATCGAACAGCACTATGATCGTTAAACAAAAAGACTTCCGCCAGGAAAGTGTTATTTTAAGGCAGGACTGGATGCGAAAACGGGAAAATATGGAGGGATTTCTTCGTCAGTTTGACGTTATGCTCTCCCGGGCATCTTCCCCCGGTGAGATTGACCAGATTAAAGCAAAGGCTGCTTTGATAGAAAAAACCTTTCGTAAGCATCTCGAAGAGCAAGAACGGACCTTACGTTCTTTGGAGAAAAACGGTTGCCTATTGGATCGAGAACAGAAGATAAACATCGCTTACAAAAAAGTCGGTGTCACGCTTCAATGGTTTCAGTACGTCATCAGTGGGATTTTTTCTGCTGAGGACATAACAAAATTGGATGCTCAGGACCTGTTTGGGCAGCAGATCCCCTGCGCCTCTCCTTCGATCAGCGAAGATACTACGGATGCTCATCATGATGCCCTTTTCCTTGAGTCGATTTTGACTGACTGGCAAATGGCAGCTGCCCGTATTATAGAACGCGAACTTCTTGCACCGAAACGCATTGCTTCACTCTGCTTTTTCAGTGGTCAAAATGCGCTTTTGGGAATGAAGTTATCTTTCATGCTCCGCGTGGGTCTTGTTGAACCAAACAAGGACCGGGCAGTTCTCTTTTCGAGTCTCAAAAACGCGTGGACCTGCTGGCAGGCACACTTTCGCTTGCTGATCGAAACAGGGCATTTTCGTTCCCCGGAACTAATAGCTAGGTATAGCAATGTATTTGATGCCTTGTTTCTAGACTATGAGATACTTAGATTTTGGGCTCAGGAATCGGCTTCTGACTATATGGAGGCCATCAGCGATCTGGAGCCCGCTTTTCCATTTCTCATCCTTTTGCTTACGGAAAACCAAGTTGAATCTCATGCGGAAGCACTTCGCCACATGAACGTTGAGATTCATCCTCTTTATCCTAAAGATCACAATGCCCTTAGCGAGGATGTCTCCACTCTACTCATTGCCCGCCGGAGATCTCGTTATATTCTCCACTATGCATCGGAACCATGGGATGTGTTGGTCAAAGATTTTGCCTGGCATCAGGCTCCATCTTTAAAACAGCCATATTTAGGGGTGGTTACTCATGACTTTCCAAGCCCTTTCCATCTTTCAGAGAAAATTCTGTTAACTTCAGAATTTGCTGCTCGCGTGGCTAATATTTCGGTAGATACCAACAATACCTCCGCCGTTTGTTCAACCCGTCGAGAAGCTGGCTGCTGGCGAAAATTTGGAGAACAGATCCCCGAAATCCCTCGTCTAATTTCAGAAGAGACTACCGATAAGGAATGGAAAATCGTTTTATTCTTAGGAAAGGGAAATTGGGCCTTTGCGCGAAAATTTCAACTGTCCGATGTAGTGCTCGATCAAACGCGCAGCCTGTTGGGTCTTCTTTCTTGGTTCCGGGAACGTTCCTTGTTTTTGAATAATATCCGTACGGACACCATCGCTGTAGATGGCTCCGCAATTCGTCTCCTTTCGTTGGAACGCCTCGGTCCTCAAGAAACCGAGGACGCAATCAGTTCTCTTCTTTGGTTCTGGCACGATGCGGCAAATCCGTTTTTTTCTCTTCGCCCCTGGCCAGTCGAATATTTTCCGGAAGAAAATCTATCAAAAATTCCGGAACCGCTTCAAAAAGTCGCTCGAGCTGCTTCCTCTGCGCCCAATTTGGACATTTTTCTTAACAATCTTCCCGCTTATTAGCATACATTATGAAAGTTGTTTCTTTTTCTGAGCATTTATATGGAGGAAACGTTCTAAGCGAATCTTTTGAGTCACCCACCGTTGTATTAGATGCTTATAAGCCATATCTTCTAAGCAATAAGCAGTTTGATAAATTAGTTAAAAGTCCCATAGTCTCATTGATGCAGAATACTTCAGAGGCTTGGCCACTTCTTCGGGAGCTACATGCTGAAGCAGATGGAAAAGGAAAGCACATATTACTATTTAATGCTGTTGGTGGAATGGGTGACAATATTATGATGTGGCCTTTGGCTCGCATCTTGGACAAACGCGGCTACAAGGTCCATATTTTGGTGGCGGCTCAACACTACAAAATCTTGTGGTTGGGCTTTCCGTGGATACAATCGATTATTCAGTTACCCGCTTATTGGAACGTGGTGCAAGGCTTTCATGCACATGTTTTTTTTGAATATTTAACTAACCAGTATGCGCACCGGGACCAGGGTCATCCATTAAATATTATGCTTACCAAGGTGGGCATTGATCCGGAGAGTATTCCTGCAAGTGAAAAGCGATTGGCTCCGGAATTCACTACTCTGGAAAAAACAATCGGCAATGCTCTTTACAAGGGTAAGCGGCTTGCATTTTTTCAACTGTCTGCCTCGCAGCATGCAAGGTCCCTTGCGCCTGAACAAAGTAGAAATTTCCTCCTGGAGTTAGCCAAAGCATTTCCAGAATTACATTGGATAGGACTTTATGGGCCTGGTATTTCTCAGGCCTATTATGAGCCTCCGCTAGATGTTCCCAATGTTGAATTCCGAATTTTTCAAAAGTGGCGTATTTTATGGACGTTGATTAAAAGGGCTGAAATCTGTGTAGGACCTGATTCCATGCTCGTCCATGCAGCGGGTGTTTTTGGCGTACCTTGCATAGGGCTATGGGGTCTCCATGATCCACAATGCCGGATCGGGTACTATCCTAGACATTTCCCGATTTTTCTTTCTGAAAAATGCCCCAAATCACCGTGCTATTGGCCCAGTGATTCTATGCCCAATTTCTGTCCGGATGAAATGCCCGATAGAACCCGCTGTGGCGTCCTTCAAGCCATTACCGAGGATCTTTTGATCGCCAAAGTGCAGGAAGCCTTGTCTAGTTAGTTCGTAGTTGGTATAGCAAAGCCCGTATAAATGATAACAAAATTATATCCTATCCATTAAATTAGGAGTTACCTATAAAAAAATCCTTTCACCATCCGAAGGCGGAGCATCTTGCCAGAAAAACTTTTGAAACAAAAATGAATGAACATCGGGAAAGTGGGAAAACTATTGTCTATATCGATGAGAGCGGCTTTGCCGAAGATATGCCCAGAAGATATGGCTATGCTGATAAAGGAAAACGCTCTTTTGGAAAACATGATTAGCACAAGAAGACTAGAACTAATGTCATTGGGGCTTTGATAGGGACTTGTTTACTTACCACCGGCCTCTTTACGAGTTCCATAAATGGCGACATTTTCCATAACTGGGTGCAAGAAGACCTTTTGCCAAAACTACCGAAAAATGCAGTGATCGTTATGGATAATATCACTTTTCATAAGAAAAGTGATACACAAGCCCTGATAAAGGTTTAGGAGATGTGGCAATTAGGTGATACCTCGCAAAGAATGATACTTCGCTTATTTTGCAGTCTCAGGAGCACGGATCACCTGTAATAGAGTCCGGAAAATGATTCCTAAATCCATCCAGAGTGACCAATTCTCCAGATAGAAAAGGTCTGAGCGGGTTCGTTTAATCACATCACTTTCCTCGACGGCCTCGCCTCGAAATCCTCGCACTTGTGCCAAACCTGTAATACCGGGTTTGACAAGAGCTCGAACGCGATAACTGTGATGAATTTTAGCAAACTGACTATCGTGAATAGCAAGGTGCGGCCGCGGTCCAACCACACTCATTTGCCCGACGAAAACGTTAAAAAATTGAGGCAATTCATCCAGACTAGTACGCCTTAACCAGCGCCCCATGGGATAAACCCGGGGGTCAGCCTTCGTAGCCTGTCGAGCTGGGTCGGGATTGTCGACATCCATGGTACGGAATTTCCAGACGGAAAAAGTTGATCCGTAAACACCCGTTCGTTCCTGCAGAAAGAAGAGCGGGCCAGGCGATTGGCGCCTCTGAGCCATCCATACAGCCAAAGCTAAAGGAGGAATCAGAAAAATGACCGCCACTAAAGCCAAGGAAACGTCCAATATACGTTTAATGACAAGATTGGAGGGACATTCCAAGGGTTCTCCCCGCAGACTCATCATCTCCATTCCGTCTTCTTGCCAAAGGCTTACAGGTCGCCGAGCACTCTGCCCAAAAGCAAATGCAACGACTAACCTCACTCCGTGCTCATCACAGATCCGTTGATAAGTACGGAGCATCCGTAAATCGCTCGGCACACCGCTCAACATGACAAAATTACAGGCTTTTGAGGAAATGAGAGCAGCCAAATCTGCAATTTTGCCTGCCGCTTCATAGCCACGCAAGTGGGATTGATCCGTATCAGACACAACACCAACAATTTGGAATCCATAGTTGGAACGCTTTTCGATCCAGCGTACGAGATGGGGCGGTATCTGCGATACAACCACAAGCAGTACTCGAAATGTTGCCGAGCGCTGAAACATCAATTTTGAGAGCAATCGTGGCAAATATCGATTGACTAATAAAATTGAGCTAAAGAGGACTCCGCAAAAAGAAACCAGGAATAGTCTGGAAATAGCAATATCCTTAACTACAACGAGAAACGTCAATAAAAAAACAAAGGCCGTCCCTGTTTGACGTGCGGCAATGCGTAGCTGCCATGACTGTTGGGCGGAAAGGATAGCAGACCGCAAAGTCGCCTGATTTCGAAAGTAATCAAAAAAGAACGCAGCTAATACAATGAGTGCATAGCCATTGTAATGCAAATAGCTAGCTGCTGGCAGCTGTAAGGCATAGAAAATCAAGAAATACCACAACCAGAATACGCTATATGCGCTGAGTGCGGTCCCTAGACCTATTAAATAGACCAACCCTGTTATACGACGAAGAACCATAATACACCCGATTTGAGGAAACTAAACTGAGCCCGTTCTGTTCTCCTTTTTTGCCAAATGGGGAATGCGTCCATAAAGCCAATAAAGAAAGACCACTTTCACTAAGTTTATAGCTTTAAAGTACCTCGGGATAAAAGTATTAGGAGCAGACACACACCGAAACAACCATCCCAGGAAAATAGCATCCGCCCACCGTGGAATGCGTGCCTGAACTCCACTGAAAAAACCAATTGCGGCCCCAGTACAAAGAATGGATGTAGTTTTTCCTAAATGTTTTCTAAGAAAGTATCCTAAACGCTCCTGCCCCCCCCCACCAATACAAAGCACAATAAACTGAGGGCGTTTCTTTTTCAGAATTTCCAAGAGGGTGAGATCCTCCACAGGCCCAGGTCCATATTCTGGAGCACAGTAGCAATCTTCTTCTGAAAGGGGTACAGTCCGTTTTAACCACTGCAAATTGACATCCCGCTGGCCGCGTGACGGCATCACCCAAAATGTAGCACATCTTTTACAAAAATCGGGATGAGAGAGCATTTCCTTCAGCATCTTAAACCCAGAGTAACGAGGAATCGTTTGCCCGGAAAAGATTCTCCAAAGAAAAACCATTGCTCCACTATCTGCAAATACTATATCCGCACTTTGTAAGGCTAAACAATAATCAGCATCCTCCCACAAATTCCGAGCCAAATTTGGGCCGGAGGGAAACACTACCAGCCCAGCTTGTCGGGTCAACATCTTCACCCCCTGTTCGAGCGGGCCCGAAAAGAACGGGATGCCAAAGAGCGAGGCGGTCTTCCTCTTCTGGTTAAAACATAATGTGGGTACTTGAAGGGGATCTGAGTCCGGCTTCATCTCTCTTCCCCCATCCTCCCCTTGCTGCTACGTAACTCCATAGCAAAATTTTTCTTTAGTTCGAAAGTTTTTGCCACACAAAAAAATTCATAAATCGCGTGTAAACGGGCAAAGTAATAGCCTTCATACCCGTCCAAAAAACCCTTCTGCCAAAAATAAACATAGAGAAACCGCAATAAAGGGCGACAAGGTAATTTTTGAGAAATTCGTCTGAGCCAACGTCGAGTGCGCACGTGGGATTTCTGTAAATCAACGCCCTCTTTGCCTGGGCTTAACGCCACACGAGCTTCCCAATTGGAATAGCGATTGTGTTTTTCCACAAAGACTTTCACGGAGGGAAAGGCATAGTGGTCCAACTCGCATTGAAGCAAATCCGTCTCGCCCGCAACAATCAAATGTTCGTGAACTTCGTTATCACCGCTTTCTGTTGAAACATTCGTTAGTTTCTCAAAGCGACCGAGGCGATGGCGAAAAAGCCGGAGATTCCAATTGGGATAATAGGCGTGTCGAAGCCATTTCCCCATAAACATGAAACGCCGATTGATCCAATAGCCATCAATTCCCTCTTTGGATGAAGTGATGACTCGGCAAAACTCGTCTTCTGCGGCTGACGGAAGCACTTCATCTGCATCAAGTATAAATACCCATTCATTCCGAAATGGGAGATTTTCCAACGCCCAATTTTTCTTCTTCGGCCAGATCCCATTAAATTGAAACTGCACAACAGCGGCTCCATAATTCTCCGCAACCGCAATGGAGCCATCGGTACTCTCTGAATCCACCACAAAAATTTCATCCGCCCAAGAAGCCGAAGCTAAACAACGGGGCAAGTTGCACGCTTCATTGCGGATGGGAATTAAGATGGAAATCGGAACCTTCGTCATCTGAGTCTCTGCTCTCAAGCGGAGGAAATGAGCGATGCAGGGTTTCCTGCCACCCTAGCACCAGCCGCCACATCCTGCGTCACCACACTGCAAGCGCCTACTACCGAACCCTCTCCCAAATTGATCCCGGGCAAGATAAATGCCCTAGCCCCAATAAAAGCGTCCGCACCCACAACGATGGGAGCGGTGATGAGCGGACGCGTCCTTGTGGAAAAGTCATGGGTTCCCGTACAAAGATATGCCTCTTGAGCTACGATGCATTCTTTCCCTAAGCGAATCAGATCCAAGCTGTACAGGTGTGTTCGATCTCCAACACAAGCACCCTCCTCAATCTCTAAGTTCCATGGGATTTGAATGCGTGCACGTTGATGGATAAAAGGATTTCCGCGAATTCTGGCGCCAAAAATTCGTAAGACTATCAGCCGCCATAGGTTGAAGGGTTTGGGAGTCCAAGTGCAGAGCAGAGCCCATGCCCATTCCCAAAGAAGCATTCCCATTCGCAGGCGAAAACTCCAAGGCGATGCCCCTCTTCGTTGAGCAGAACCAAGATGTCGAGTTAAAGACATTTAACAATTTCGCTCCACCCACTCACAAAGTACATGCCCGCAAATCATATGGCATTCTTGGACATGCGCTGTAATATCCGATGGCACAGCTAATGTGGCGTCAGCAAATTGCTTCAAGGAACCGGGATCTCGACCGCAAAAGACGGTCACTTTTAATCCCCTCTCCTGTGCTGCTTGAGCAGCCTTGAAAACATTTGGACTTTTCCCTGAAGTGGAAATTGCTACTAACACATCTCCTTCATGTCCAAATGCTTCTACCTGACGAGCAAATACCTCATCGAATCCGAGGTCGTTTGCGCAGGCGGTGAGGACGCTGGTATCTGTTGTCAATGCCAAACCGGGCATGGCTCGTCGATTTTTGCGAAAACGAACCACCAATTCGGCAGCCAGATGCTGGGCATCGGCTGCGCTTCCTCCATTACCCACAAATAAAATTCGCCCACCAGCAGCAAGGCTGGCACTCCAAATGTCCGCAATCCGTTCTAACTCAGAGTCATTTTGTAAAAACGCATCCACCAATGCATCTAACGCCTCACGATGCAACGCTATGGCAGTCTGTAGCAATGAAGAAAATGATTCTTTGCTCATAGTGGCTGATCCAAACAGCTAAGAACGGACAAAAAGTAAACATCATGAACAGTTATTTCGATAGCAATCTCTTTTTTTGTACTGTTTCCAAAGTGACTCATACAACCGGACGGGAGGCCCCAAGGCCGAAATGTCTTCTTCTGAAGGAATCAAGCGCCTCAAGCTACCATTCCTTAGCTCTACAGTTGGCAGTTCGTGGTTCGTGGTGAATGAAAATGAGCGTTATTTGCAATTGCCTGCTTAAAAAGGAAAGCAGCGAAGCTGGCGTTCTCTATCAGGCGCATTGGAATTCCCTTTACACGACATCCACGGGAGCATCGAAGAACGCCTCGGACGCGAAGGGGCCGCTTGAGCAGGGCTGCCACCGGCAATCGCCTCTGCAACAGCTTTGCCGAGTTTTCTGTAATCCTCCGGGGTGATCCAATGCCCCAGACCTGCCTTCCCGTATACTGTTTCCAGCGTGATCGCGTTGGCTCGGTCCTTTTTATTATGCCACCACCATGTTTCCGGGAAATATGAGTTTAAGAAGCCCCTTCCTCCTTCGCTCGGAGGCGATTGAATGGGTCCCTCGTAGTGAAGATCAACTTGCCTAATAAAGGCCGTTTGCGTTCTCCAAAGGTTTTTTTCTTGCTCAGTATATTGATCAGTAGGTCCAAAGTGAGGATAAAAGAATGCCGGGTCATTCGCATCGGAGTTTGAGGAATGTAGGTTTAATGCTAATACGACCGGTTGAATTCCACTTGCACAATACGACAGTAAGTTACAGGCTGACCCGATAAGCAATTTTGGTGAAAATGAATGTTGTAATTCTTGCCGCGGGCTACGCTACTCGTCTGTATCCTCTCACATTGAACAAGGCCAAACCGCTTCTACCCGTCGCGGGAAAGCCTATGATCGAATGGGTCATTGGCAATCTTGCTTCCATTCCGGATATAGAAAAGGTGTATATTGTTACAAATAATAAATTTGCGGAAGCGTTTGAAGCTTGGTCCCGTGAGTATGCTCAAAAACAACGGAAGCTTCATTTCAAAATTGTCAACGATGGCACCCTCAGCGATGACGACAAGCGCGGTGCCATTGGGGACATCCATTTCGTTTTGCATACGCAAAATCTGCAGAAGTCCGATCTTTTGGTAGTTGCTGGGGACAACCTATTCAGCCAACCGATAGATGGATTTGCCAGTTTTGCCAAAAATTATCCCGTTACATTGGCTCTTTATGATGTGGGAGATCTGGAAGACATGAAAAAATACAATAGCGTCGCTACTGATTCCAGCGGCCGTGTAGCCCATTTTGAAGAAAAGTCTCAACATCCCACCAGTACACGGACAGGTATTGCGCTCTATTATTATCGCAAGGATATGATTCCTCTCATTGACACTTATGTTCAGGAGGGCAACAATTTAGACCAACCAGGACGTCTCATTCAGTGGTTATACCCTCGAGTGGAAGTGCAAACCTGGCCGGCACCGGGGATCTGGTTTGACATTGGAAGCAAAGAGAGTCTTGAAGAAGCTGATCGCATTTTTTCTCAACTTGCAAATGCAACTCCCTAAATTTACATTGTGCTCAATTATTGGAATCGTTTTGAACAGGGAATAATAACTATGCCGGGTTCCCCTTCGATCTCATCTGACGCAGTTTAGGCGTCATAAAATAATGACCATGGCGTGATGATTTGCCGAATCTCCCAGATTTTTCGTGCAGCACTGACGTACGTGATCCTCAATTCAGCGGGTTTCGCGTACACGGTACAAGCTGCCAACGCTTCAAATTTGTGGGATGAACTTACCCCCCATCAGCTTGAGATTGTGCAAGAGGGCGGCCGTGTCATGACGACGACAAGGGTTTCCGGTCACCCATGGCCATCTGTCCGTGCTTATCAGATTATTGCGGCCTTACCTGAGCAAGTTGCAGCCGTGTTTTTTGATTACAAAACAGCTTACACCTATGTGCCGCACCTCCTTCAATCCACCATCTCGAAGACGGTTGACGCTCGCACGCACGAAGTGGATTATCGCATGACCATTCCACCCTTACCTGAGGAACGATATACTGTCAAAAACTCGCTACATCCCGTGGTCAATGGAATTTATGAAATCAATTGGAAATTATTACGTGCCACTAGCACACGTGCTTCGGAAGGCAGCTTTCGAATTCAAGCCTATGGAAAAAATCAATCCATTTTTTGTTATTCTAATCTTGTTGTCCCGGGCACTCGTTTAGCAGTGGTACTGCGCGGTCTTGCGCTGGAACAGGTTCAAAAAAATATCGACGCACTGATTCAGCAAGTTGCTAAGCAGATCACGCTGCATCCTAAATCACTCGAATATCAGGTTGATGCCCTCCGGAGAGCATTATCTCAAACATTGCCATCCAGTCCTTAAGTGGCATGATTTTTTATGGACATTAGTTTGCTACAACTTCTTTGCTGCCCGGAAACCGGTCAACCTTTGCGATTGGCCGATGAAACCGAGTTAGCGAAATTAAACGCTCACATCCACCGGGGCTCTGTTTTGAACTGCTCAGGACACGTGATAGATTCGCCGCTGGAAGCTGTGCTGATTCGAGAAGATCACCGCATTGCTTACCCGATACACGACGGCATTCCCATCCTTGTAATAGAGGAAGCCATTTCCACTTTTTCTGACAATGTTTTATAATTACCGATTTGTTTTGAAATGCCTTATGAAATGACAGATTTGGAGAAACTGCGCCATTCCTGCGCTCACGTTCTCGCCACCGCAATTCTCCGATTATGGCCCGACGCTCAATTTGCCGCCGGGCCACCCGTTGAAGGCGGATTTTACTACGATGTCGAACTCAGACACCGCATTACGCCGGAAGATTTTCCTAGGATTGAGAAAGAAATGTGCGCGGTTATTGCTGCGAATCAGCAATTTGAGCGCGAGGAAATCAGTCGCGACCGAGCATTGGAACTGGGTCAATCCGGCCGCCTGGCCGCCTTAAGCAACCGCACAGTTCCCAGTAAGTTTAAGATCGATATCTTGCGTGAAATTCCCGAAGGAGAAGTAATTACGCTCTACCACAATGGAGATTTCGTAGATCTTTGTGCCGGACCCCATGTTGCCTCAACGGGCAATATCGAAGCCTTTAAATTGACCCACCTTGCCAGCGCCTTTTATCGCGGCGACGAACGTAACCCTCAACTCCAGCGTGTTTATGGCACAGCCTTTCCGACACAACAGGAAATGGACGCTCACTTTGCAATGCTGGAAGAAGCCAAAAAACGCGATCATCGCAAGTTAGGCAAGGATCTTCACCTGTTTCATATCGACGATGCGGTCGGTCAGGGTCTCATTCTCTGGTGTCCCGCTGGGGCGATCATCCGCCAGGAGCTGCAAGATTTTATCAGCACGGAGCTTCGTCAGCAAGGCTACCAACAAGTTTTTACACCCCATATAGGGAGATTAAATCTCTTTCGCACCTCGGGCCATTTTCCCTACTACGCAGAATCTCAATTTCCACCTCTCATCGAACGCGAGACTCTTCTTTCCCTCGCAGAGGAAAACTGTTCCTGCGCCGAACTCGCAAATCGCATTCAACAAGGAGAGATCGATGGCTTTTTACTAAAGCCAATGAACTGTCCGATGCATGTAAGGATCTTCGCTTCTCAACCCCGTTCCTATCGACATCTCCCCCTCCGTCTTGCTGAGTTTGGTACGGTTTACAGATGGGAGCAATCGGGAGAACTCAACGGCATGACGCGTGTCCGAGGGTTCACACAAGATGATGCTCACATTTTTTGCACTGAACAGCAAGTAGATACGGAAATTCAAAAGTGCCTTGCCTTGGTAAACAAGGTGCTCAAAACCTTCCGGATGGAAAATTATCGTGTTCGTATAGGACTTCGAGATTCTTCTTCCTCCAAATACGTCGGCATTCCCGAAAACTGGAATCACGCTGAAGAGGCCTGCCGTAAAGCCGCCCAAGTACTGAGTGTCCCTTACACCGAGGAACAAGGAGAAGCCGCCTTTTATGGACCTAAAATTGATTTCGTTGTCAAAGACGTCCTGGGACGCGAGTGGCAGTTGGGCACCGTGCAAGTCGACTTCAACCTTCCCGTTCGGTTTGGCCTTTCCTACATCGGTTCGGATGGAAAATCGCATACGCCCATAATGATCCACAGAGCGCCTTTGGGTTCCTTGGAACGGTTTGTGGGCCTTTTAATTGAACACTTCGCTGGTGATTTTCCTCTTTGGCTTGCACCGGAACAGGTTAGAGTGTTGCCGGTATCGGAAAAATTTGCTGAATTTGCTCAGTCTATCGTCGATTTATATCATCTTTCCGGCATTCGTGCTGCGGCGGACCGCTCCTCAGAAAAGATCGGCGCTAAAATTCGTCTTGCCCAACTCGAAAAAGTCCCCTACATGCTCATCGTTGGAGGTCGTGAGCAAGCTTCCGGACAAGTGTCCATTCGTAGCCGAAAAAGCGGCGAAGAAGGAACCATACCTATTGATGATTTTCAACGACGAATTCAATTTAAAATCGAAAGCCGTGAGTTTTATTAACAGTCCCATAAAAAAAGCTCATCCTTCAGCTTGAACCTCACTGCCTGTCGCTTGTATTTCGTAATTCAGCATTCCAATATTTCCCTGATTCGCCGACGGAATATCTTTATTCCTAGCCGGTGGAATCTACTGGAATGTCAGTCATATCCTTGGAGGTCATATTAACTTACAACATATCCGCGTCAACGAGCGCATTCGTGCTCGCGAAGTTCGAGTCATCCTAGCTGGCAATAATGAACAGCTAGGCATTTTAAAAATTGAAGAGGCGATCCGTAAGGCAAAAAGCCTTGGCTTAGATCTTGTCGAAGTGGCGCCCAACGCTGCTCCTCCTGTTTGCCGGATCGTCGACTACGGAAAGTTTCGATACGACCTTTCAAAGCAGGACAAGGACAAGAAATCCAATGCCGGAAAAGTTAAGGAGATCAAATTCCGCGTCAATATTGACCAGCATGACTATTTCACCAAGCTCCGTCATGCTGAGGACTTCCTGGACAAAAACAACAAAGTAAAAATTTATCTACAATTTCGCGGCCGAGAATTAGCTCACAAGGAACTTGGGATGCAGTTATTGGAAAAGGTTCGAAAGGACCTTCAAACCATGGCTCACGTAGACATGGAACCAAAACTTGTCGGACGAGCTATCTCCATGACCTTAAGTCCATTACCGGCAACAAAACGGAAAAGAAAATTCTTGGACGAGTCAGAACCTGAGTCAAAACCTCATACAGAAACTGTCTCTAGTGAAAGCGAACATGACTAAGCGCTTGCTGTTGTTCGACATCGATGGCACGCTTCTCACATCCGGTGGAGCGGGTCAATCTGCCTTGCGGGACAGCATGCAAACTCAATTCCATGTGAAAGAGGATTTCGCAGATATCCTTCTTGCAGGAACCACAGATAGCGCCCTCGCTCGCACGCTCCTTACAAAACACCATCTTCCAGTAACACCGGAAAACATAACGCGTCTCCTGGATGGATATCTGGTACATCTTCGTGAGCAAATACCACAGTGTCCAGGTCGCCTGTGTCCGGGAATCCTGGAACTCCTGGAACATCTCCACTCGCGAAGCGATTGTGTATTAGCTCTTCTAACGGGAAATATCAATCGAGGAGCTGAAATCAAACTCACTCACTTTGGTGTGTGGCATTATTTTGAATTCGGTGCTTTTGGAGATGATCATCATGACCGCAATGAATTGGGACATTTTGCAAAAAGTCGTGCTCAAGTAGCTCATAGGATCGAATTTCCGCCAGAACTGATCTACGTCATCGGGGATACCCCAAAAGACGTGGACTGCGGCAGAGCTATCGGAGCTCATACCGTAGCAATTGCGACGGGAGATTACTCAATGGAAGAATTGAGTAAACACCAGCCTGATTTTCTTTTTGAAAACCTTCTCGATACCGAGAAAGTCATCCGTTCATTATGCAACGATTAAAGGTTTTACTCCTCGGGAGGAGTCGAGTTGAAGTCAGCTGCCTGTCGAGTATGGCATCGATAGCAATGAGCTCAGATAGGATAAACAATAGGATTAAACAAAAGGTCTATAGCTGAATTTCTAGAGTAAAAAGAGAGAGCCGGCGACGGGATTTGAACCCGTGACCTATCGATTACGAATCGATTGCACTACCACTGTGCTACGCCGGCGTTTAGAGACCCTGTTATTTCAGCCCATTTCGGTGCACATGGCTTTCAGGAACGGCAACACCCGGCTAGGGATTTACTCAATTTGCCCGGCGTTATCCATAATATTCTGAGAAATATCCTGCTTGCAAATGAGAATTTGATAGCCGCCAGGTGGCATTTATTGGGTAAATTGGCGAACGCGTGTTTGAAGTTCGGTAGAAAATTCACCGGCTAATTCTTGGAGAAATGCTTCCACTGAAAGGTCAGGCTGTTTCACAAGCGGCAAAAGATCCATCGCCCAGGTGATTCCAGAAGATGGGTCAGGAGCGTAAGGATCTGAGAAGGTGGCATTTGCCTGCCTTCGTCCCATAGTGCCAAGGTCATACCGCTTTCCGCCTGCAATTTGACTGGAAAATACAGTTAATAGTTGGGCTGCCAATGCAGGCCTATCACCGGCGTTCAGGCCGACACGGCGGTGACGAGGAAGCCAGTCCAGACTTCCCCAAACCTCACATCCATAGATCTGTTGTGGAATGATGTTGGTAGAAAGCTTCCGAAGCACTTCAAGGCAATGGAGAAAAACTGTGACATGTGTCTCATGTCGATCCGCAGGGGAATGGAGATAAAGGGTATGAGGTTGTGTTAAGAGTATAATTTCCAAAAGATCGTCGCACAAAGTTTCAGAGTGCTTTTTGACCGAGTAGCTTGAAAGGCCAAGTTGGATGATGGCACCATAGTGACCAATGTCAGCGGCCTTGCGTTGTTCGGTCCGGCGAAGGGCTGAGTACTCCTCAAAGGAAAGATTTTGGTGCTGTACTTCCCGAATACTTCCTGAGCCATCGGTAACAACAACTCCAGCAAACCACTCATCGGGACGATCATAACAGTAGGAAATGCCAGGATAAGCGAGAATTTCCACATCGTCCTGATGCGCGGCAATACACAAGTGTCCACAACGGGAAAGGGCATCAAGCGCTGGTTTGCCATCCGGGACAAACCAATCGACATTAGCGCGCAGAAAATTCATGGCTTACCAAGCGTTGATACGGAAAGTTTTTCCCCTTTGCCCCAAAGATTTGATGGATAATCCCCAGTTTGCACTAGATTAGCAATAGCTTTACTTACAGACGGTTTATCTTCTTTATACGTTATTCCTAGCCACTTGTCACTGGTAGGAAGAACTGCAACAGTTGCTTCGGAGTGGGAAACGATGTCCGAAAGAGCGTCCGGAAGATAAAATTCTGCTTTCTGATCTCCGGATTTTTTTTCAAGAAAGGCATGAAAGCGTTGTTCCAGGAGAGGAAACACCTTTGGAGTCAAACCCCAGAAATTGAGTGAAACTATTTCATCCCCTGTAAAGCGATGTGTCTCGTCGCCTTCCGAAGAGCAGCTTGCAATACCATCCGGAAATTCTTCGATGCGCAACCATTCTTCCACGTTTTGTAACATGCCGCGGTCATCCGTACGGCAGATTCCGCGAGATACGGGGCCATGTTCAGAAAGGGTATTTGCTAATTGAAAACCCGCCATCATGAAAGCGGGTATTTCTGCAACGCCCGGTCGTGAAAAAAACCAAGTTGCATGCTGAAAGGCATTTCGTCCGTAAAAATCGTCCGCATTGATAGCGACAAACGCCTGCTTGAGAACCTTCCTGGCGCACCAAACGGCATGGCCTGTGCCCCAAGGTTTTCGACGGCCCTCGGTTAAGGTAAATTTGTCTGGAAGATCATTCAGATCTTGAAATACGGTGTTTGTACGAATAAATGAGCTGAATCGGCTGAGCACTTGTTCTCGAAAAGGTTCTTCAAACTCCCTCCGGAGTACAAATACCACCTCGCTAAACCCACATTGCAAAGCGTCATAAACAGAATATTCCAGGATGGCCTCATTGTTTGGGCCAATCGGGTCCATTTGTTTTAGCCCTCCGTATCGGCTGCCCATGCCAGCTGCAAGTACCAATAGCGAAAGATTCATAAATGATTGCATCAAACCTACTGGACGGATGCAATTCCAGATGAATTAGAAAAGACCATGAAATTCGTTAAAATTGCAACGATTTTTTTATTGAGCACAGCCACAACCAGTCTTGCGGCTCCTCAATCAGCTCCGCTCCCTTCTTCCTGTAAACAGGTTGTGCTGGTGGTCACACGTTCTTGGAATTCTTCCAAGGGTGAGCTGGAGGGTTACCGGCGCTTGAATAATGGCTCATGGCGTCGCGAATTTGGACCGGTTCCTGTCCTACTTGGCAAGCGCGGCTTGGCATGGGGTATTGGAATTGCTGGACAAGGACAAGAAGGCCCTCAAAAACAAGAGCGGGATTGGCGGTCTCCGGCGGGAATTTTTAAAATCGGAAAGTTATATACGTATGATCAAACCCCCGCAGGGATAAATTATCCTTTTGCGACTATGACGGCGCGGGATGTCTGGATTAGCGACCCAAAGTCACCCGATTATAACCGGCATCTTACTGTTGACCTAATAAACCCGCCTCCCTGGTATGCTCGTGAACGGATGCGCCTAGGTGATCCCGCACACCGATATATGCTCGAGATCCGTCACAACGCCGATCATCCCATACCCGGTGCAGGAAGCGCAATTTTCTTCCATGTCCACCGTGGACCAAACATTCCGACTTCAGCATGCACTGTTATGGCACAAAAAGATCTGCTCAATTTGCTCCGATGGCTACGTCCCCAAGACTCTCCTTGTTACGTCCTTTTGCCATGGGAGATCTACAAACTGAAGCGGGATACTTGGAAGCTGCCTGCGGATACCGTCCCTTTCCGATTTAATGGGAGAAAAATCGAGGGCAATTTTTAGGAAGAGAAGTATCCAGTAACAGATCTCATCGAGGATATCGCCGTGTTTGGTCAAATAATTGCTCATGCGATGTGGCCGACAATTGCCCCGAGCAGACCGGAGGTAGAGATGTTGTGCCTCATGATTTTTACGGTGGGCTCATTGTATTTTTTTAGGCTGAGTTGGAACTCGATTTTGCGCGGTTGGCCGTTATCCAAAAAACTTCCTGCGTTTCACTGATGCTGGTGATCACCCACATTGGCCCATGTAGTTTCCCAAACCAGTAAGAATCGAAGAGACGAACGCAAGTGAACCACTGATGAAGTGTCGAAAGCGAACAGATGATGTCGAAACCACGGGAAGGATGGTACTGTGGGACAAAAAAAGCGCAGGAGGCGACCTGGATACTGCCTGCGCGGCATCCGGCATGAAGGCGGCGTGAAATCGATTCAGGCTCTTGAGTGGAACGCGGGAACCTGTCATCCCGATGAGAAGGGAGAGGTGCAAATGGAAACACCATGAGTGCCAGAGTAGCGAAGCGGGGTACAGGGACGGAGCAAGCCGTATTAGCGTTGAAGGATCCTAAATAGAGTCTGTCCTGAAAACGGCAAAATTGCCCGGGAAAGTATTTTTACTCTGTTGAATCCCCCTATTTTTATTCATTGATTCGGTTGTTTTTCGGTAATTCCAAAATTGTAAGTGCCTGATTTTGGGGAAAATGTCGTTTTTCTGTTTTTTTCGCAAAACTTTTTGCCTCTGGATCGGCTTCATTGCTGCTTCTACGGTTTCCGGACAAGCTCTAAATACCATGGGAAAACCCAACATCAACCAACAAGCGTCATCACGACTCAACAAAAGAAGAAGGACCGTAGAAGCCCTATTTGACGTGATTTACAGCCATTTTTCAGAGTGCCGGCGGCGGGACTCGAACCCACACATCCTTTTCAAGATAAGGGATTTTAAGTCCCTTGCGTCTGCCATTTCGCCACGCCGGCATGATTCACCGTCGATTTTTTTAAAAATGAAAGCTCTTCCTTTATTAGGCTTCTTTGGGCTTTGAAAATTAGATCGGAATTGCATCAGAATTTCGGATGCACACAAGTCAAAAGGAAAAAATCACTTTTTTCCGAGTAGGCAATTTTTGCTATCTTCCGGGAATCCATTAAAATGGAGCATCCGCTGAGGGCAAATAGTCGACCTTCCAATGCTCGAGGGTTGCCTGTGGAATATCCTGAAGAAAACGTGAGGGAAGTTGAAACGCCTCGCCATAGCCACCCAGACGTATTTCAGGATAGCTAAGATAAAGTTCGTCCTTACAGCGGGTGAGGCCAACATAAAAGAGTCGCCGTTCCTCCTCGAGTGCTTCCGGGTTGTCTAATGAGCGACTGCTTGGAAACATTCCATCTGCCAACCAGATGAGAAAAACGACCTTCCATTCCAGGCCCTTAGCCTGGTGAACCGAAGACAAGATCACTCGCTGATCTTCGCCTGCGGTAACAATTTTGTCAGCGGTTTCCACGGCTCCTAACAAGGCGAGTTGGGAAAGGAATTCCTCTGCGGTTTCGAACTCCCGTGCAAACGCCGCCAGTGTCTGAATATCTTCGTATCGTGCCTCATAATTTGCAAAACGTTCTTTGAGGCAATCGTCATATAAAGCAAACAAGATCGTTTCGATCATCGATGCTGGTGAGGGGCCTTTCTCTTGGGGGGAGAGCTCCTGTAATGTATGGGCTAATTGGGGCCAGTTTTTTCGAGCTTTAGTGGGGACCTTCAGGGAATTGTAATTGAAGCCTTTCTTATTGCCAGGGTATGCGGCAATTTGATTCCAGAGAGAATCCGCGGACTTTGTTCCAATTCCGGGAAGAAGTCGAACCATTCGCTTAAAAGAAATTTCATCTCTTGGATTGACTGAAAATTTCATAAAAGCTGCGACATCCTTGATATGAGCTTGTTCAAAGAATCGAAGACCGCTCGTAATGAGAAAGGGAATTCCACGACGTGTAAACTCTAGTTGTACTTCTAAGGAGTGATAGTGTGCACGATAAAGAACCGCTATTTCATTGAGAGGGATGCCCTCTTCATGTAATTCAAGAACGCGTTGAGCTACAAAGGATGCCTGTTCCGTATTAGTAGCTAAGGGTATCCAGGCTGGCTTCTTCCCCCCTGCTGTGCGAGTGGCAATCAGGGTTTTTTCAAATTGGCGCTTATTGGCATGCATGACCGCGTTAGCAACCGCGAGAATCTCGGGTACGCTCCGATAATTGGTCTCGATACGAAAGAGAGAGGTCCTTTTATGGCGTTTGGAAAAACTTAAGATGTTTTCGAAATCAGCGCCTCTCCATGAATAAATGGATTGGGCGTCATCACCCACTATCATGATATTGCCATGGTGGCTTACAAGCCGCTCAACAAATTCGGATTGGAGCCGGTTTGTATCTTGATATTCGTCGACAAGGATGTGATGAAATTTTTCCCGGTAAAATTTTGCGATTTCTTCATGGCTATCTAACAATTCGAGCGCTTTGGAGAGTAAATCATCAAAATCTAAGGAATTAGTTTCTCGTTTGCGTGCTGCAAATGCAGTGGACACGCGCATAATTTGCTCTGCCATTCCCAAGAAATAAGGATAACGTTGCGTTAATATAACTGGAATGGATTTTAAGGTGTTAGTAACGAGGCTAATAATTTCTGAAAGGACTTCTGATTTGGGGAAACGCTTGTCTGCTGTCCTTAGCCCTTCTTTTACCACCACGGATTCAATCATGTTTCCCTGGTCTTCTCGATCGAGAATGGAGAATCCGGGTTGAAATCCGATGTTTTCTCCATGAGCGCGTAAAATCCGGTTTCCGATAGAGTGAAACGTTCCGCCCCAGATTCCTTCGCTTCCTGTTGGAAGCAAGGTTCGGACACGTTCCAACATCTCATGGGCGGCTTTGTTGGTAAATGTCAAAAGGAGGATATTTTGAGGCATTACTCCGTTAGCGAGGAGCCAGGCAACGCGATAAATTAGGGTGCGAGTTTTGCCGCTGCCCGCCCCTGCAATTACAAGGCTCGCACCGGGCTTTGCTTGAACTGCGGCAATCTGCTGGGCATTCAAGTCATTGTTAAAATCGATATTGGCGGACTCTGAGGATTCGGGTCCGGATAGGGTGTAGTGTGTTGTCACAAGCTGTAAGGCAATTTAAGCAACCTCTACTTTTTGCAGCAGGGAAGCGCGATTATTAACTGATGTTACGCAGAGGAAAGAGCCCGGATCATATTATGGTTCTTCCGGGATTATAATGGATAGAGGGTAGGAAAAAGGTTGAGTTTTCCGCAAAAGAAAAGGATGCGAGTCCGATAGTTAAGGAAATTTTTGAAGCCACGGGCGGAGGATTCAATTGACTGGATTTTAGAATTCCCCCCAACCCCGGCATTTGTAATAGAGAAGAGCATGAAGTTGAGCGGTCCATCGAAGATGGTTTTTGAGCATTTTAGCTATTTTTTTTATTGGCTCTATAAAATAATTTGCGGGTGAAAAATAGGGTAAGAAGGGGTCTTGACCTGCCCCCATCGGTTGGAGACATTAAAATGGAAGTTCCGCGAATGTTTGTGTGGTTTGGATCTCTTGCCGCGTTGGCGCGGTAGCGCCACCCCCCTGTTCCCCCTGAAGTTGTCGCTTCAGTTTCAGCACAATGAGGCAAGCCCTTTGCTCTAGATCTCTTAAAAGCTGCAGCTTCATCTCATGAAGCGGACTGTTCATGGGCGGAAGTCAAGTCCGTATCCATGGATATGACCTCGTTTTCGCGTCGCGTCTGAAGCAAAAATTCCAGTCAACACCGGGCCGTGGGAACGGCCGAGATAGACTGCAGAAAGCAGCCCGTGTTCCATTTGTAACTGAGAACCACGAATCACGAACTACCAACTATAGCAAAGCCCGTATAAAATGATAACAAAATTATATCCTATCCATTAAAAATTCGAGAACATGTAATCAAGATTAAAAAAGAGGAAAATCTCACCTATCGGGAGCTAGCAAAACGAGTTAAAATGGGAATAGCAACATTAATGCGTTGGGCCAAAGAGAAAAACCCAATTCAAAAAAGAAAGAAGCACAGTCGGAAAATAGACATGGAATTATTAGCAAAAGATGTTGAAGAATATCCGGATGACTATCAGAGAGAACGGGCAGCCCGGTTTGGAGTGAGTAAACATGGGATATATTGGGCCCTAAAAAAATTAGGAGTACCTATAAAAAAATCCTTTCACCATCCGAAGGCGGAGCATCTTGCCAGAAAAACTTTTGAAACAAAAATGAATGAACATCGGGAAAGTGGGAAAACTACTGTCTATATCGATGAGAGCGGCTTTGCCGAAGATATGCCCAGAAGATATGGCTATGCTGTTAAAGGAAAAACGCTCTTTTGGAAAACATGATTGGCACAAGAAGACTAGAACTAATGTCATTGGGGCTTTGATAGAGACTTGTTTACTTACCACCGGCCTCTTTACGAGTTCCATAAATGGCGACATTTTCCATAACTGGGTGCAAGAAGACCTTTTGCCAAAACTACCGAAAAATTCAGTGATCGTTATGGATAATGCCACTTTTCATAGGAGAAGTGATACACAAGCCCTGATAAAAGAGGCTGGTTTTATCGGCTGCCTAAAAAAACTGTGGGTAAAAATTGGTTCAGGCAAATTAGCAAGGGTATGGTAAAGAGCAACTTCACGAGCATCAGCGGTACGAAACCCATAACTCCGTTTTAGAGTTAATTTCACCTTGGCGTTAAGCCCTTCAACGACACCGCTGGAATATTGGCCTTTAGCCTGAAAGTAATTTAAAAGAAGAGAGCGGTGAGAGGTGAGAGTACGGGCAACTTTTTTAAGAGGCTCCAGGTGACTTCGAGTAATTTTAGTGCACCAAGCATCCAGGAATTTAGCAGCCCAGGTAGGAGAGCGATAGGTCCAAAAGTGTTGGAAAGTTTCCACTAAGAGAAAGGCGCGCAGGGTGCGTAAAGCAGAGCCTCGAATTGCCCGCATGCCAGCACGTTGGCTCTTAGTCCAATTGCATCTTTTTTTTAGGAAAGCCCAGCGCATCTTTTTAAGCAAGGGATCCAGACCTGCCTGGGCACGGGCGCGGGTTTCCTCTCTGCGGATTTCATCGATAGCTGCGTTGAGTTTTTTAACGATGTGGAAGCGGTCAAGGATATGTAGGGCTTGTGGCAAATAATGGGCTGCTACCTTCAGATACGGTTTCCACATGTCGGAGCAAATAAAGCCGATGGCCGAACAAAACTCTTTGCCAAAAACCTCGAAGAATAGCTCAAAAGTTTTTTCAGTACGATCGCGCCCGACCCACAAAAGTCGTTTGCAGTGATCATCGATCTGGTAGACCAGTGTCCAAAACTTATCTTTTTTTCCGACATGGATTTCATCAACTCCAAGCGCCTTTACGCCGCTTAAATCCCGATGTTGAATGCCATAATCCACCACCCATTTTACCGAAGCGTATACATCGGCCCAGCCCACTCGGAAGACTCTGGCTACCTCGGCCCAGGAGAGCATGCGTGCCCATTGTGCCAGAAAGAGACGGAAGGCTTCGCTGTGCTGTATTTTTCCGCTAGCCCAAGGAAGTTCTTCTACTGTGGGACTCCCACAGTGTCGGCAGTCAATTCGCCGCGGTGTGTAGACTAGCCAGACCACGAAACCCCAAAGTGGCACAAAGCGCCAGCGCCGCTCTGCAAGTCTATCATATCCAGATCCTTTACGTTTGCATCCTGAGCATCTTCCCTGGCTGCCTTCTCTGGCACGTACTTCTGCTAAGATAACTCCCTTTTCTTTATCGTCCCATCCCACCGCATCATAGACAAATCCCTTGATCGGATGTACCCGCCTCATTACATTTTTAAGCGTTATATTTACCACAGAGGCTGGTTTATAGGTACCCATTTGGGTGCCGCCAGCCTCTTTTTTACGCTCCGCCCTAATACCCAAGGAACCGATCCGATCCTCTTGCTACCTTTCAGCACTGCTCCCCCCCTGTTCCCCCTGAACGCCTGCCGCGGCGAGCGGTGCGGGGGTCTGGGGGCGGCACCAGCCCCCCTGCTAACTCTATTTTTTACCCACGAATTCTTTTATAGAGCCGTTTTATCTTGGAATATCTCCCTACTGACTCTCCGGATCTTAATTCTATTGAACATAAATGGGCTCAAGCTAAAGCTCTCCGTAGAAGTCTCCAATGTGCCATGACTTCACTTTTTTCAGATAATTATTTGCAATCATTTTATACGGGCCTTGCTATAGCATTACGAGGGACACGAGAGCGGCGTATTCGCAGTGTACCCATTGGATTGAAACCAGTGCAAATTGTAGTCCAGGTGCCACGATGCCAATGTCGAAAATGTGGGGAGTTCTTCGACTCCTCCGCCCTTTTGCACCCCAAGGAAGATCCTACACCCTTGGGCTTGCTCGCCTTGTAGTCGAACTCTCCAGGGCCATGAGTTTAAAAGCATTCCCTTACACACAAAAGCAAGAGTTTTGGGAGCGTTCTGAGCTAATAGCGATGGCAAAATCCATGACACGTTGCAAACCTGTCCAGAGAGATTTGACGCCTGGTTCACCATCGCACTTACGTCCAAGAAAGCCGCCAAAACTAGCAATTAAGCGGATTACGGTATTGAGCGGAGGGGGTTCTTTAGGGATGGGTTTGCGCGCGACAATATAGGCTGCATGCCACTCTTGTTGATCAAATACCGCTTCGCAATCCATGTTGGGGCAAGTTCGCCCCAAACGCATCAGCATCTGAATGCGCCAGGCGATAATCATGAAGAAGGCTAATACCAATTCAAGCCGCTCAATGCTTGAGAGCTGCAAGGCTTCGACTTTACAACCATTTTTTAACACATGGAAAAATATTTCAATTTCCCACCGACAGCGGTACCAGTCAATTAACTCCGCCGCTACTTCCAGGCTGTGAGCACAACGGTTGGTGAGCAATCGCCATTCCAGAGCTTTGGTATTCACTGGAGCCCCTATTTCTTGTGCCCAGAGTGCTGTGGTCTCTATCAATTCTCCCTTGGCAGAACGCAAGGTACAACGCCGAGATGACACTTGTTGGCGGACCTGCCGTGCGGATTGACCCTTCTTGGCAGGTAGAGTAAAGCAAATCTCACCAAGTATGTGCTCTTTGGAAAATCCGTCCCACAATTTGTCCTTTTCTCCCACAACTTTACGGTTATGCACTGCACGAATGAGCCAGTCCACTGGCGTCCCCATTGTTTGTGCTTGGGCCATTAAATCAATGAAGTCACCTTCCCGGTCAGCCACATACACTAAACGTGTATCTTTATTATGTAGAGCCTGTTCTGCCAATCGTTTATAACCCTCTACCCATCGGCAGCTTTCTTTATTACCCTGCGGTAAGCTTCGGCTCAATTCCCCTTTCTTATCGCGTACCCATATCCAGGCATCGAGTAAACCTAACGGCTCGCGTTCTGGACTGACTGCATAGGTCGGATGCAAATATAGTCCGCGTTGTGCATCATAACTTAATTTCCCCAATCCATCGATTTCTTGGCCGTTGAAGTCCAGTTCTGTAGTATCTTGAATGCAGAGCACCACTGGCCGACCCTTCATACGTTGATTGGTACAGTTAATGTGAGGCGAGAGGATATCTTTCCAGCCAATATTTTCTTGTGCAAAAAATCGATACGCCGCCTGCGTCTCCGCCCATCCCTTGCAGGCTTGCGGTATGCTCATTGCTGGCTTCTCTCCCAACAGCTCCAGCAGCTTTACTGAGCGTTTGTTCAACCGTTTATCTCCAAGATCTATTGCCGACATCTCTTGTGCTGCCCAATGTTTGTCCATCTCCAAGACTTCATTCTCAAATCTTTTCTCTCGCTATCAGCTCTTTTGGGTTGCTTATACGGTTTTTATTTTGTGTGTAAGGGAATGGTTTAAAAGACGTATGTGCCTACAGCGGATTAGGATGGGACAGCGTTAAGCGCATTGTGAAAACTGATATGGCCAAGGAGGCGGCAAATGTAAACCTCCAAGAAGTAAAGTGTCTGGCTATTGATGAAGTCTACCTGGAGCGGTGCACATTGCCGATCGCTTTCATATCATCAAACTGATGAACGAAAAAATCGATGAACTCCGTCGTGCCCTTCAACGCGAGGCAGACATTATGGGACGCAAAGCCATCAAAGGAACTCGTTATCTTTTACTTCGGGGACGTGAAAACCTTCATCCCAATCAACTCCCAAAGCTTGAAGAAGCCCTTAAACTCAATGAACCACTTTCTCTAGCCTATTACCTCAAAGAGGAGCTGCGCCAACTCTGGTGTTTTAATGATATCAGAAAAATGACGGCTTTTTTTGATGACTGGTGCTGCCGTGTTGCTGAAATTGGTATCCCCTTACTCGTCTCCCTTGCCAAAACCTTTCGTCGTTTTCGTTCCTCCATTATTAATGCTTGGACTTACCCTATTTCCAATGGAAAAATCGAAGGTATTAATAATAAAATTGGTGCCATGCAACGCTTGCACTATGGCCTTCGTGACTTTAATTTCTTATCCCTTCGTATTCTAACTCTTCACCGCGCTAAACACACTTTTTGCGGATGAACCAAATTTTGTCGGTGTTGGCTACTGGTCTTTCTGTTATGATGCGCTCATGCGCTTGTTGTACTGCTGCGGGTAGTTGGCAGAGTATGTTGTCCATACGCCGCAGGATCACTTGTGCTTGTTTATAGGTGAGGTCGGTTGCTTCCCATCTTTTTTCTAAGGCCGCCCGATATTTTTGGGCATGTTCGCGGACTGTCCGACATATTTTTTTCATGGTGCGAAGTGCTTTCTTACGGGCTTTTTTGTTTGCTTGTTTGCTCCGTGTGGCTGCACTCATTGCCATGGCTTGGCTGTTAATGGCAGATAAAAATGTAGTGGGCTCTGGTATTCGTATTTTTAGTCCATGTTTGCGGATGACTAGGATGGCTTTTACCAAGGTGCGTACGGCATCTCTCAGTAATACCCAATCAACGGGAAAGTGGATATTGGCTTTTAAGCAGGTGGAATCTATCCAAGCTGCTTCCATCTACAGTTCGTTTTCCAACCCTATTTCCTTGGCTCGTTGGTCATTGCTGAGCGCCTCCCGCAGCTGCTCTAATATTTTTTCCATCTCTTCGGCTCTTAACCATTGCCCATATGTTTGCAAGGTGCTCTTGCCGGGAACTCGGGTTATGTCAAGTTCTGGAATTCTACAAAACCACCGAAATAAAGCGCTCTGTGCTAATCCAATGCTCATTCCTCGATAGTCTTCTCCAAGCAGGTTTTTTAGTATTGTACATCGCAGGGCTTGTTCGCTGCGTATGCTCCAGCGGATAAGATCTTTTTCAGTGGCTGCTTTTTGTGATCGACTTCGGAATTTTTCCAAGCTGAGGCTCACAAATTTTTTCTCCACTCCGCTTTCTTTCAATACTCCGCTTTCTTTCAATATCCGATCTACTCGCTTCAAAAGTTTCTCCTGCTCTTGATAATCTTTACACCCAATGACTCGAGGTAATGCTGGACGAAGGTACTCTTGGATCTCTATAATGTTTGCCATCGGTGCGGTTGTTTTTGGGTAACAACGAAATTATAACCACTCGATTTTGGGCATGACAGCGTTTTTCGCTGCTCATGCCCTCTTTTTTTCCTTCTAAACCGTCATCATTACTTGTTCCCCAGTTTCAGGACAGACTCTATCTAGGACAATAACGGAATTTTTTGGTACTTTTGGTAAAAGTTCTTGAGTGAACCAGGTAGAGAAAATAGTTCGATTTATGGGTGTCTCAAAGAGAGAAGTCGCCAGTAACTCCTTTCCCAATAAAGCACTAATGACATTGGTTCTTTTTTTAGATTGCCAATCATAGATTCCATAACAGCGTTGGCCTCTAGGAGTGTAACCATGTGTTCTTGGCATCTCTTCTGCAAAACCGCTTTCATCTACATAAATAATGGGTCTACCAGCTGCTTCATAGGTTCTCATTTTTTTCTTAAAGGCTTTTCTGGAAGCAGGGTTGGCTTTCGGGTGGTGAAAGGATTTTTTTTATATGTGACTTTCAAACGCTTCAGTGCCTGATAAATACAGTGTTGGCTGACTCCTAATCGAGATGCACGCTCCCGCTGATAGGCATCTGAATACTTTCTGATGTCTTCCTCTAATTCCTCCATGTTTATCTTCACCGCTGGTTTGTTTCGCGTCATCTTCGGCTCAATCCGCTGTGCCCAACGCATCAATGTTCTTAAACCTATTTTAAACCGTTCGGATGTTTTCGCATAGCTCAGATTTTCTTCCTCTTTTACCTTGAATACATGTTCTCGAAATTTTAATGGACAAGACATTCATCTTCTGTATATGTCTTTTTTTAAAATTTAAATAAAAAATAGTGTCATTTTATGAGTTTCATGCTATAGCCCTACAGTTGTCGTTTAGAATGAAAAAATTTAGCAACAGCTTGGTGAGCTCTGCGCCAAAGGGACCAAGCGATGATAAAAGCAGGTTGGAGAGATCGGAAGATTAAACGTGTAACAAGGCGTCGAATTTCCTGGATAGACCAGCAAACCAGAGACTTGTTGAGGGAGGAAGCTTCGTTCTGCTTTTTTTGTGTAAGGTGGAGTTATTCACCCGATAACGGATGATTGCCAGTAGAGAAAAAGCAAGCATCACCAGGGAAACATGGCGATGCCAGCCATGCCAGGAACGGGTTTCGTTGTGATCAAGACCAAACTCATTTTTAGCTGTTTCAAAACTTTCCTCGATCCTCCATCGTGCTCCTGCCACATTGACTAATGTTTGGAGAGAAGTTGTCTTTGGACACCAGGTAGTGTAATAGGAACATTTTCCATCCTCGATGTTGCGCCGGATGAGAAGGCCGCTAGTCCAAATTCCAGTGTAGTTTTTGTTATATTGGGAGGCATCCACATTGTTCCATTTGAAGTAAGCCCAATCATAGAGCCTGGCACCCTTGGTTCCTTCGCCAGCTGATAAGCGTTTCCAGCGGCAGGCAGGTAATTTACTGGCTAGCTCCTCAGCTGTTGTAACTCGAACACTTTCCTTTTTATTATCCCACAAGTAGTATTGCCGCCTCGATGTAGTACCTAATACATAGCCCTTACATGTTTTACGTAATGTTTCGGTCACTTCAGAAATTCCATAGACGCTATCTGCTGCAACCCAGGAAAAGGGAATTTTAGCTTCTATGGTTTCCTCTATCATTTTCCGGCTCTATAAAAGAATTCGTGGGTAAAAAATAGAGTTAGCAGGGGGGCTGGTGCCGCCCCCAGACCCCCGCACCGCTCGCCGCGGCAGGCGTTCAGGGGGAACAGGGGGGGAGCAGTGCTGAAAGGTAGCAAGAGGATCGGATCGGTTCCTTGGGTATTAGGGCGGAGCGTAAAAAAGAGGCTGGCGGCACCCAAATGGGTACCTATAAACCAGCCTCTGTGGTAAATATAACGCTTAAAAATGTAATGAGGCGGGTACATCCGATCAAGGGATTTGTCTATGATGCGGTGGGATGGGACGATAAAGAAAAGGGAGTTATCTTAGCAGAAGTACGTGCCAGAGAAGGCAGCCAGGGAAGATGCTCAGGATGCAAACGTAAAGGATCTGGATATGATAGACTTGCAGAGCGGCGCTGGCGCTTTGTGCCACTTTGGGGTTTCGTGGTCTGGCTAGTCTACACACCGCGGCGAATTGACTGCCGACACTGTGGGAGTCCCACAGTAGAAGAACTTCCTTGGGCTAGCGGAAAAATACAGCACAGCGAAGCCTTCCGTCTCTTTCTGGCACAATGGGCACGCATGCTCTCCTGGGCCGAGGTAGCCAGAGTCTTCCGAGTGGGCTGGGCCGATGTATACGCTTCGGTAAAATGGGTGGTGGATTATGGCATTCAACATCGGAATTTAAGCGGCGTAAAGGCACTTGGAGTTGATGAAATCCATGTCGGAAAAAAAGATAAGTTTTGGACACTGGTCTACCAGATCGATGATCACTGCAAACGACTTTTGTGGGTCGGGCGCGATCGTACTGAAAAAACTTTTGAGCTATTCTTCGAGGTTTTTGGCAAAGAGTTTTGTTCGGCCATCGGCTTTATTTGCTCCGACATGTGGAAACCGTATCTGAAGGTAGCAGCCCATTATTTGCCACAAGCCCTACATATCCTTGACCGCTTCCACATCGTTAAAAAACTCAACGAAGCTATCGATGAAATCCGCAGAGAGGAAACCCGCGCCCGTGCCCAGGCAGGTCTGGATCCCTTGCTTAAAAAGATGCGCTGGGCTTTCCTAAAAAAAAGATGCAATTGGACTAAGAGCCAACGTGCTGGCATGCGGGCAATTCGAGGCTCTGCTTTACGCACCCTGCGCGCCTTTCTCTTAGTGGAAACTTTCCAACACTTTTGGACCTATCGCTCTCCTACCTGGGCTGCTAAATTCCTGGATGCTTGGTGCACTAAAATTACTCGAAGTCACCTGGAGCCTCTTAAAAAAGTTGCCCGTACTCTCACCTCTCACCGCTCTCTTCTTTTAAATTACTTTCAGGCTAAAGGCCAATATTCCAGCGGTGTCGTTGAAGGGCTTAACGCCAAGGTGAAATTAACTCTAAAACGGAGTTATGGGTTTCGTACCGCTGATGCTCGTGAAGTTGCTCTTTACCATACCCTTGCTAATTTGCCTGAACCAATTTTTACCCACAGTTTTTTTTAGGCAGCCCATTTTCCGAGCTATGGTAGGCTTTGTCGAAAATTTTTGCTCAACTGGGATATGCGCCGCTGCTCTGCGTGTTTGGTCTTCTATCCATTCTTTGGGTAAATAGAGTTTCCTATCAATAAAGGCGTACCCTTTACTGGAAACATAGGCTGCAAAAACTCCAATCTGACAATTAGTGATTTTTCCTACTGTGCCGGTGTATTGGGGAGCCACTCCACAAGTAGCTTTTCCTTTTTTGAGAAATCCGGTTTCGTCAATCACTAGTATTCCTTCTTCCTCCCCAAAATGTTCTATTACATATTCCCTCACTGTCTCTTTGAGTCGGTCGGCTTCCCATCTCCTTCGGCCTAATATCGCTTGTTGCCGCCAGGGGCCTTTATCCCCAGCTGCCTCTGCTCTCATCCATCCGGTTTTCCGTGGTTCGTTTCCTAGAAGCCCTTCCAAAAATAATTCCGCATTTCTTGCCACTCTCTTCTGCATAAATAGCGGCTTGATTTTTTCCTGGATCTCCTTCATTCCCTCTTTCCATATCTCTATTGTTTCCTCTGCTGTTGCTGTCACCCTTAAATCTACACCTCTTCTTTCTAAATGACAACTGTAGGGATAAAAATCACTATAACACTAATAGGAAAACTACCTTCACACGTTCGCAACGTTCGCAAATCTCAAATTTTGACCCAAATTCCGGGCTGTTTTTGTGACGAAAATCATTTTTGTTGCATAACTTTTGGAGGCGTTTTTTTGATGGATTTTCTGTGCAAAAAACACCCTCAAAAATTCCTCGCTCTCGATGCTGAAAAAATGACCAGAGGAATGGGAGTAGCGAAGTGCAAAAAAACAGTTAACTCATTGCAAGCGACTGCAACATATGGAATAGTTCGCAAATGCCTGCGATGCTCCCGTTTGACCGATATAGGGCTACTGAGGCTGCCGCGTATCTAATGCACTTGATTGGGGGAAAGATGGAGAATAGGAAACTAGTGCTGTTTCTCTACCTTGCGGATCGGAAGGCATTGATTGCCAGGGGCCATCCGATCACAACCTTCTACTATGTTGCGAGAGAACGTGAACCTACATTGAGTGACCGCATTCCGGTCTTATTCAAGATAGCGGGAAAGATCATACGCTCGATACGGGTCGATGAAGAATTTATATGGGAGGATGCTCACGATAGAGTAAGGGGAACGAGTAGATTTAAGGCGCATGAACTCTCAAAGAGAGAGATGACGATTATAGAAGAGGTTGTTGCTGAATTACACAACGGTGCTGCTCCCTTTTCAGAATTGTTGTCTCTTGTGCGGGAATTGCCAGAGGTTCAAGAGGATGGACCGATCTATTACAGGGATATCTTGAGAGCCGCTGGGAAACCCGAGGAAGACATTGCAGCCATTGAGGGGGATATCGAAAATCGCGTTGCTTTTGATGACATACTGAAATGTGGCTCAACAAATGTTGAAGGAACCTGCTGAGACTTATTCAGCCGAAGAGGTGAAGAGGGAATTGGGGTTGTAGGACTGATTAGTGTCTTTTTATCTCTTTCAGAATTTTTGAATACTTACGTCTTTCCGCAGGAGTGATTTCTCTACCGCCTGCCTCAATAATTATCCTGTCAGCCTCTTCCTCGGTTAAGGTTCCGCTCATTGGGCGGATGCGAACGAATGCCGGTTTCCGATAAGTTCGGTTAGTTTTTTTGGAAGAAACTGATGTAGGCTTTGAAGTGCGCTTTAAAGTCCTCGATGGCATAGCGGAAAATATTTTTTTTACTTGAACCCAAAAATGGTTCTTTTGCAAGGGCTCCTTTGCTTTTTCCCAAGATATCTTGATGGGCAAACCCATGTGCGGTGTCGTATCGGGATATGCAGCACATTTCGCCGTCTATTTCGGCAAGCAGTACTACACGAAAATCTATCAATTCTCCGCCTCGGGTATGCTGCCATACAAAGATGACGGCGTTTTCCAGGTAAATGAAAAACTCTTTTTCGGGCATGGGGATGGGCTTGATCTATGATTGAAGTCATGGTTATGGGAGGAATCCAACAAAAATTGGATGCTTCCTTTTAATCGCTCTAAAACTCCGTATACGGGATTTTGGCTATTCTGAAACAATCTGTTGCAGATAACGATTTAAAATCGATTGCAGCTCAAATTTGAGCGATTGCGGGGAATTTCTCCTGTTGTCACACCTTGGCCATTTCCATTCACTGAGCAGTCTCGCGCCATCTTCCAAAAGAGGATCTGCACAGAAAGGGGACGGTGCCGCATCATTTTCTCTCTTTCGACTACCCCAATTTACAGCACACCAACCGCATGTTTTGCGTCTTCGCTTTTTCCTCCATTTTGAGTGGGGTGCGGACGTGCGGACTTGGATTTCCAGTAACTCTCTTTGTATATAGAGTCTTGAGGTGCAACCCTTTTTTGGACCACTTTGTTGCTTAAAGCAGTTAAATTTTGTGGTGATGAAAATTGCTTTCTCACACCGTCAGTGGCTCTTGCTTGGCGCAAGTTCTGCGAGCTTGTTGGGCTCGCAGAAGCGCCACTGTTCGCCTCAGCCGTAGGCTTCGCCCCGGCATGAAAAAGCAATGGGTGATTTTCATGTATTTATGCAGCAAGGGTAAGACAATTTCGCTCAAAAAGATCCGGAGTCATGTAATTGAGGGAAGAGTGCTTACGATGAGTATTGTAATAGCCATGAATATACTCAAAGAGTTCAGTATGAGCATCTTGAAGGTTTTCAAAAGAGCCCCCTTGAAGCATTTCTCGTTTAAGGGTGCCAAAGAAAGACTCAGTCCAGGCATTATCATAGGGATTAGAGCGTGCTGACATGCTTTGTGAGAAGCCAGCCTGCTGAAGAGCAGCTCGGAAAGCCTTAGAACCATATTGACTACCCCGATCACTGTGGAAAATGGCAGATTTTATGGATTTTGTGGAACCTAGTGTAGACCGTCAAGCAGATTGCATTTTATTTAGTTTTCTGTGACCGCGTTTGACCTTTTCGAGAATGTCAGAAGCTGTAGCAGTCCAAATAAAGGGTTTAGGATTTGCATTATGAATACTAATGTGTTGTTCAATAGCGGTAGTAAGTTCATGGAGACTGCGAAAGACTCCCCGGCGAAGACTTTTGACGGTGAGGTCGCGGAAGAAGCGTTCCACCATATTAAGCCAAGAAGCGCTAGTTGGGGTAAAATGGAAATGGAAGCGTGGGTTGCGCCTCTGCCATGCCTGGACCTTTTCATGCTTATGGGTAGCATAGTTGTCGCAGATGATATGAATTTTTTGATCTGAAGGAGTACTTTTGGAAATTAGTCGTAGGAATTTCAGCCATTCCTGGTGTCGATGCTTATTCATACAGGTACCGATTATGCGTCCATCAGCTATGTTCATCGCAGCAAAGAGGGTTGTTGTCCCATTACGTTTATAATCGTGGGTCAAAGTTTGGCAGCGCCCTTTCTTGAGTGGAAGGCCTGGCTGTGTGCGATCTAAGGCTTGGATTTGACTCTTTTCATCGCATGAGAATACGATGGCATGCTCGGGTGGGGAAAGATAAAGGCCTATGATATCATTGAGTTTGTCTTGGAAGTGTTTGTCCTTGGAGAGCTTGAAAGTTTTGACCCGATGTGGCTTCAATCCATTAGCTGCCCAAATGCGTCCTATACTTGAAGGACTTACTTTAACTTCCCGCGCCATGGATTCCCGGCTCCAATGTGTGGCTCCAGCAGGCTTTTTGCTCACTGTAAGCTTAATAATACGCGCCCTTATGGAGGGGGAAATAGGAGGAATGCGACCCGGACGTGTCTTGTCCTTGAGTATGCCTGCCAATCCTTGCTGTGCATATCGTTTCCGCCAGCGGCCAACTTTCCCAGGGTCTTGCTTTAACTTTTCAGCTATCTCCTGGTTTTCATATCCATCGGCTGCCAGCAATATTATGGCCGCCCTCTCCTGTACACGCACCGCATTCTTTCTTCCTCTTCTTAGTTCTTCTAATTTCTTGCGTTCTTTTTCCGTAAGTTTAATTCTTGCTGCTACTCTCATTAGCAGCTTTTACCACTTCTGCTTATAATATGCAATCTGCTTGACGACCTACACTAGCGCCTGCGCGAATGCTTCAAGAACTAACTCCGAGCGCATGTGATCAGCCAGTTTCCATCCCAAAATTTTACGGGTACAAAGATCCATCACTACAGCCAAGTAAAACCATCCTACAGCACTCGGAATATAGGTAATATCAGCAGTCCAGACTTGGTTAGGTAAGGAAGGTAAGGGGCGATTAGCCAAAAGATTAGGGGCAGGGTTCAATGCCTTTCCATCGCTGGTTTTAGGAATGAAATTTTTAGGCTGTATAGCTCGCAATCCTCTCTTTTTCATCAGTCTACGAATATGCCTCGGTGAACAAATGACTCCTTCTTCCGCCATTTGTCTGCGAATCCTGCGATGACCATAACGTCCACAATGGCGCTTAAATATGATCTCGATCTGCTCCCCCATTTTCTTCTCAGAAAGCTGCATGGGGCTAGCTTCGGCTGCATGATAAAAACTACTCCGTGGGACACTCAGGGTATTGCAGATTTTACGAAGACTGACCCCTGTTTTTTCTTGGATTTCTAAAATCATCTTGCGGCACTGTGCAGGGGACTGTTGCCCAGAATAACGGCTGCCTTTTTTAAAATGTCATTCTCGAGTCTGAGCCGGGCGTTCTCGCGCCGAAGCCCCTGGAGCTCGTTTGTTACGGTCTGCTCGCTTACGCCTACAACTCCTTGGATTCCAATCTCTATATGCTTATTGGCTTGTGTTACCCAGCGGTAGAGTACTCCTGTTCCTATAGCCAATTCCTCGGCTACTTCCGGGATAGGCTTCCCTGTTTTTACTAGCTCCACGGCCGTTACTTTGAACTCTTTGCTATATTTCTGTCTTTTCTCCATTTTGGACCTTTCTCTCTTATTCTCTTATTTGACTGGTCCAAGATTTTGACACACCTCAGTTGATTTTGGGTGCCCTTCCATTTTCTTTCCGGCAGACTTCCCTTGTTGCGTCCGTGTTCATTTCTCATACGTGCTGCCACCACTACCCCGGTGGAATCTCTGTTAGCGTTTCGCTCTGCTGCCAGTGACGGCGGCCTTCTCCGTTTTGATGGCGGATCGGCTTCCACCTTGCATCTTTCGAGGCCTGCTCGGTGTTCACTCTCGTTGCGGCCCGCATGGTTTGCTGACTCCGCTTATCGGAGCCTTTTCTGTGAGTACTTCAATTCATTTGTTACCTCCTGAACCGCTCCCAGTGCTTCTGGCTGGAGCGTTGTCGCCAGCCGGGAGTTTCACCCGGATAACTCGGACGCCTTCTTCAAGGCGTACACCAAAACCTTTGCGAAAACGGCATGAGACCCGTGGCATTAGGAAGAAAAAACTGGCTTCACATAGGCAGCGAAAAAGCGGGACCAAAAATCGCCGCCATCATCTCTTTATTCGAGACCTGCAAACGGCTCAAAATTAACATCCGCGACTACCTCAACGATGTTCTCCCAAAACTGGGAAACTGGATGAATACAAAAGTCTCTGAACTGACTCCTCATCGCTGGCTCGCTTCAAAAAATTCCACCTGATTTTGTACGTCAATTTTTTCCCAGCATGTCCTTAGCCAGACGGATACGTGTAAACCAAGTCTTTCGATCAGCCCCGAGAGGTTAAAAATCTGTCACTTATCTGGCACTAATTTTTTGAGACACTTCTACTGAAAACCCAAAACCCATGATGAACAAATGGCGCAGCCGTAGGGATTCGAACCCCAAACCTTCTGATCCGTAGTCAGATGCTCTATCCAATTGAGCTACGGCTGCCAATGGGCTCCCTTCGGGACCAACGGAAGAAATTTAGTCTAGAAATTCAAGCCTGTTGGGCAAGCGAAATTATTGAGTTGATCTCTTATTCGTGGCGAAGAGCCTTTACTGGGTCCAAACGAGCCGCAAACCAGGCTGGAATCAATGCAGCCAGAGAACAGATAATAAATGCGCTAATACAGATAGTAAAGACATCGGAAGGAATGACCTCTGCGGGAATTTCTGAAAACTGATAGACATCTTTTGGAAATATCTGAATTCCAAGTACCGATGCTAGCCAATGACTCACTTCATTCCGATAGCGTACCAGCCACATTCCCAACCCTAGACCGCTCAGCGTGCCAAAGATGCCGACTACCATCCCTTGTGCTACGAAGACCCCGATAATTTGCCAAATTTGCGCTCCCAATGCCTTGAGGATGCCGATTTCGCGCGTTTTCTGTACGGTGACAGTAATGAGGGTGTTCATAATCCCAAAAGCGGCCACCAAAATAATAAACATCAGGAGAAAGAACATGACGTTTCGTTCCATGTGAATGGCGTCAAAAAGTGATTTGTTGCGATCAATCCAAGTGTCTGCAGACAATTCAGGCGGCAGAATCCGGAACAGTTCCCGCTTTACTTCGGGGGCTTTGTAAGGATCGGATGTTTTTATTGCCAGGCCATGAACGCGATCATCCAGGTCATAAAGTTCCTGTCCAATATAGAGAGGGACAAGAAAAAACTGACTGTCATATAAATAGCGACCCGTTTGAAAGATGCCGGTGACGGTAAGGGTCTTTGGAAGAGTCAGTTGTCTCAGATTACTGAGATCAGCCCCTTTCGTACCGTGCCTTTCGAGCTGGTCCAGTTCAGACAGGATACCGCTCAAATTGCCCGGCGAATAGACGGTGACCTTGTCGCCAACATTGATCCCAAGGATTCGGGCGAGCTCAATTCCTAAGATAGCATTGTCACCGTTAAGGTCAAACTTACCCTCAAAAAGAAGCTTGCGGATATCGGTGACTTTCAGTTCGAGATCCGGATCAATTCCGCGGATATAAGGTGCAAGCCGGTGGTGATTGAATTCCAGAATGACCGGTCCTTGAACATAAGGTGCGACACCAATAACAGATTTCAACGATTGCGCTTGTTGCATGATCTCTCGCCAGTTTTCGAGGACCCCGCTGGAGGTGATATTCACGTGCGGGTCAAAGCCGATGACTTTACGACGGAGCTCCAGTTCAAAGCCGGTCATAACAGAAATGACAAGAATGAGAACGGTGACACCAAGGGTAACTCCAATGATTGAAATGAGTGTGATGATGGAGAGGAACGTCCGTTTCGGTTTGAGGTAACGGAGTGCGAGAAAAGGAGTAAAAGGCAATTTAAAAAGGCTCACAACGTGGTTTCAGTGGTAAGGATGTTGACGGGAGAGCGTGGAATTTTAACTTGGCTAGCGTTTGACTCGGTCAAGAAAAAAGTCCTTGCGATGGATGTGCATGGAAAATTGGGCGGTTTCTATTCTTATGTTTTTGACTGATCTCAATTTGTCTATTCCAGGACCGGATTTTTCTGTCGGTCTCTGAGTCGTGAGATGTAGAGAAAGGCGATCAAGCTGAGGCAAAAAAGGAGGAGAAAATAAATGCTATGTCGCCGCCAGTGGAAAATGCCTGTGACCAGTTCGAAGCTGCTGCCCAAAGAATCCAGGCCAAGCCCCCAGAGAATAGGAGCAGCACCTAACCCTAAGTTTGTAATCACCGAAAACAGAGCAAAGAAATGATTGCGGCCCATTTCCGGCATTAAGGACATGGAAATATGCGCGTTTGCCAGGTTGAAAGCGGCCGTAGCAAATCCGGAACAGAAATTTAGTAACGCTACGAGGGTGATGCTAGCAGGAATGAGTCCGGCGGATAAAAATAACCAGCCAATCATCACCAGACTAAATACAATCATGGCCAGGCGGAATATCCGCCGGGCGGAAAGGTAGTCGATAATCAATACAGATATGATCAACCAGAGCATGGACCCAATGAATGTCACGGCGGAGAGATATAAAATTAATGAAATATTAAATTTTGGGTTCATGTGGAGATACTCCACTGTAAAAGCACCCATACCACCGGTCATCATCGCGTAGATCAAATTGAAGATCACTAGGCGAAGAAAGGGAGCATATCGCAACATAGCTGCCCATGGTACATGCGCGGCTGATTTCTTCAAAGTGTCGGATCTTTTGACGTCCGGAATGCGCTGAATAAATAGGAGGCTCATGATTGCATTGAGGGCACTGAGGAAAAATAAAAGCACAAATTCCCAAGACTCAGTTTTGCCATGCATCAGAAATCCCGACACGCTCACAGTAATGAGGCTTCCAATATACTGAAACAGCTGGTCTAAGGAGAGAAAGCGGCCTCTGCTTTCTTCCGGAATGAGCGCTGTCATCCAAGGGAGCCATCCCGCTGAAGTGATCCCCCTTAAGCAGTTGTAGATTAAAAGCGTTCCAACTAAGATGAATAATTTGGCATTCGTTCCTAAGAAATTCATTAGAGGGATAGCTGCCACAACAAAAATGAAAATAGTGCGTGCACCCCATCCCATCAGCACAAACTCGCGGTAGCCGTGCTTCTCTAATTTTCTTGCTCCGGCTAATTGAAGCATGGTCATTATGGGAGTAAACGCGGAAATGATGCCCAGGATGGTGGAGGACGCTCCCAATGATTTGGCAAACAGGATGACGGGAGTTCCCATCATGACTTGGAAAGAAAGGGCATTGAAAAATTGAAACCAGTGTGAGTTAAAAACACCGGCAGGGTAGTTCAAAAACATTCAAGTCCTAATCTATTCCGTTCCGTTTTAAAATGGAAGGCTAAGAATCGTATTTTAATTTTTAACAAGCTGTCCAGGTTTCAGGTTCATCCGCAAAAAGTGTGTTTTAGAGGGATTTTTGAGAGTATACTGCCCTATCACTACAGTTGCGTTTTTTTAGAATGGAAGAATTGAGCTAAAGCTTGATGAGCTCTACGCCAAAAGGACCAAGTAGAAAGAAGGGCAGGTTGAAAACATCGCTGAGTTAAGCGTGTTGCAATACGCCGAATTTCCTGGATAGACCAACGAACCAGGCTTCTCTGTGGAGGGAAGTAGTTTTCGGCATCGTTTTTTTTGGTGGGATCGTATTTGCCCGGTAACGGATGGCAGCTACCATGGCAAAGGCAAGCATCACAAGAGATACATGACGATGCCAACCATGCCAGGAACGGGTTTCATTGTGATCAAGTCCCAATTCATTTTTTGTCGTTTCAAAGCTATCCTCTATGGCCCAACGATGGCCTTCGACATTTACCAATATTTGGAGATCAGTTTCAGCCGGGCACCATGTGGAGAAATAGGCAAGTTCTCCATCGGCAAGATTGCGACGAATAAGGAGGCCTCTGGTCCAAAGGCCAGTATAATTTTTATTGTATTCGGCAATATCCAAATCCTTCAATTTGTAATAAGCCCAATCATAAAGCCTATTCCCCTTGGTACCTTTCCCAGCAGACAAGCGCTTCCAGCATGAAGGATTCAAATTGCTGGCTATTTTTTCGGCTGTTTTTGAAAATAAACCTTTTCCATCCAAAATTATGTATTTCCGATTTGATGGGATTCCCAATACATAGCCTTTCGCTGCTTTCTTCAAGGCACTCTCCATTACGCTCACCCCATAAACACTATCGGCTCTCACCCAAGAAAAAGGTACTTGGGCTTCAATAACTTCTTGGATCATTTCCTTTGCAATGGTTGGCTTGGTTGCAAAGTCTGTTTTTGCAGGTACATGGGTTGCTCTCATGCGTACTGGGTCTTCTGTCCAATCCTTGGGCAGGTAAAGCCTTCTATCAATAAATGCATGTCCCTTGCTTGATATATAGGCTGCAAAGACTCCCACCTGGCAATTAGTAATTTTCCCTGCTGAGCCTGTATATTGACGGCCCACTCCACAGGATGCTTTTCCTTGTTTGAGAAATCCGGTTTCATCTATCACGATTACTCCTTGTTCTTCTCCGAAATTCTCTACCACATACTCCCTTACCACATCTCGGAGTTCATCCGCATTCCATGGTCTGCGGTCCAATAGGGCTTGTTGTTTCCATGGTCCTCTATCTCCAGCAGCTTCCGCTCGGTTCCACCCGGTTTTTCTTGCTTCATTGCCTAATAATCCCTCTAAAAATCGCCCTGCATTTTCGGCTACTCGTTCCTGATTGAATAATGGTCTGATCCGTCCTTGGATTTCTTCTATAGCAAGGCCCGTACAAAATGATAACAAGAATTATGTGCTATCCATTAAAATTTCGAGAACATGTAATCAAGATTAAAAAAGAGGAAAATCTCACCTATCGGGAGCTAGCAAAACAAGTCAAAATAGGAATAGCGACACTGATGAGTTGGGCCAAAGAGATAAACCCAATTCAAAAAAGAAAGAAGCACAGTCGGAAAATAGACATGGAATCATTAGCAAAAGATGTTGAAAAATATCCGGATGACTATCAGAGAGAACGGGCAGTCCGGTTTGGAGTCAGTAAACATGGGATATATTGGGCCCTAAAAAAGTTAGGAGTCACCTATAAAAAAATCCTTCCGCCATCCGAAGGCGGACCATCTTGCCAGAAAAACTTTTGAAACAAAAATGAATGAACATCGGGAAAGTGGAAAAACTATTGTCTATATATCGAGTAGGAACCCTCATCACTGAGGGCTCCTCTCACAGAACCGCACTTGTGCTGTTCACATACGGCTCTTCGGAAACACGGGTTATGACCCCCATGGTTGGTATTACAACCTCGACTATTCAGAATGCCCATACGTATTGCATTGGCTTCTGAGCGGCCATGCGCGCAGGATGTTCCCTATACCGTTGTAGCAATGACTTGAGCCCGCGTGCATCCCAAAGGGAATTCTTCAGTACTCTGTCAACTGCTGTTGTGTGACTCAGCGCCCACCAGGACTTTCGTCCCGAGTAAATGCTGCGCCACGCGGTTTTGGGATTGATCCCGAGCCCAATCAGTTTACGAACGATGGTTCGTTTGCATTTGTATTGCTTGAGTTCCATTGCTCGCAGTCGCCTGCGAATGTGGGCGTCAAGTCCTTGCAGCGTCTTCTCGACTTGTTCTGTACAGATGCCAAAGAAGCCTGTCCATCCGATCACGTAGGCATTGATTTTGTTGATGCACGATTTTAAGGTGCCTCCCCAATTTCTCGGTGTCAGTTCTCGGATTTTGTTGTTTATGCGTTCTTTTGTTCGCTTTGACAACCTCACTTCTACGTTGCCCTCTAAGGGTTCACGTCGCAGGCTACAGCCCAGGAAGTGACGCTCTTGTGGCTGTGCCACGGCACTTTTGCTGAGGTTCACTTTGAGACGCAAGCGCCTTTCTATGAAGTTGCTCACGCTAGCCATGACACGCTGCCCAGCTCGTTCGCTTCTGACGTAGATGTTACCGTCATCGGCATAACGTACGAAGCGGTGGCCTCTTGCTTGCAGCTCCCAATCGAGTTCATCAAGCACGATGTTGCTGAGCAATGGGCTGAGGGGACCACCTTGCGGAACCCCCTCGTCGTTGCTCACCACTACGCCATCTGGCATTACAATTCGCGCTTTGAGCATTTGTCCAATCAGGTGCAGTAGTCTTTTGTCTTTTACTCGCTGCGCGAGTTTGGACATCAGTCTTTGATGGTTTACTCGGTTGAAGAAGTTCTCCAGGTCGATGTCTACCACCCATTCGCGTCCCTCTTGTATATACTCTTGTGCTTGTCGTATTGCTGTGTGGCAGCTTCGTTGGGGTCGAAATCCGTGACTGTTAGGGTGGAAGGTCGGCTCGTATTCTGGTTCCAGAACCTGTCGTACTGCTTCTTGGACCACCCGGTCTATCACGTTGGGTATGCCTAGACCCCTTTGTCCTCCTCCTGTTTTAGGTATCCACACGCGCCGAATTTCTCCAGGTCGGTAGTTTCCTTCTATCAGGGCTTGGCTCAATTTCGGTATTAGCTCGTTGAGGTGCTTGCGCACTTGTTCTATGCTTTGCCGATCTGGTCCAGGCGCTCCTTTGTTGCTCGCTACTGTTTCAAACGCCCCCTTTAATCTTCGTTCTACTTCTTCCATGGTCGCTGTCGTTGCTTTCTCTGGCTTGAGTTTTGGCATTGGCGGCGCGCACGCTCGAGCCGAGCTTCGGTGCTCCGCCCTTGCGCCGTCGCTGGGAGTTTGCACCCCCTCTTCGGCTGTTCCAAATTTCAGTTCAAGTTGCATTGACATTCGTTCGACCGCAACCGCCTTCGCTCCCCCAGTTTGCTTTCGCCGCTGGGTTGGGACTAGCTTTCGCTAGCCTTCTTGCTACTATGCAGTTGTCTGACTTCTGTTGGGCCTTTGGCCTTTCGTTCTTTCGTCCTACGGGTTTGCGCCAGGCTTTGGCCTGGCGCGGCCCAACAGATCTCTCTGGGTAAGAATTAACAAACTTCGTACTCTTGTCGTCGCCACTACACATGCAGTCCCCAACAGATTTTGGATTTCGCCACCGCCGGCTGGCTCGTCCACTGCATGCGCCTTACGGCGCTTCACTTTCGTTCGACTATCGTACGCACCTATAGCTTCTACCGTACATCCCCTCACGGGCCTTCCAGCGTTTGCTTCCCTCTGGTTGGGCTGTGGTTCTCCACTGCAATGCACTTGCCTCTTCGGTGTTAGGTTCCCTCTGTCAGGGCCCTAGGTTTGGATTTTCACCTCCTGTTTGTTATTCATGCCAGACACACCGGTGCGGCGCTCATCGAGCACCGATTGGTTGCAAAGGTCGCGTTTACCGGGGGCGATGTCGGTGGCCAGAAGGTTGCGGAGGCGGTTGCGCGCAATCTCAAGAAGGTGGCGATGGAACTAGGTGGCAAATCCGCGAACATCGTGTTCGCGGATGCTGATTTCGAGCAGGCGGTGAACGGTGCAATCGCCGGCATCTTTGCCGCGTCCGGGCAGACCTGTGTGGCCGGTTCGAGGTTGCTCCTCGAACGGTCCATTCACGATCAATTTGTCGCGCGTATCGTCGAATTGGCCGGCGCAGCACGCATCGGTAATCCTGCGGAACAATCGACCCAGGTTGGCCCGATCGCTAACCGCCCGCAATTTAACAAGATCCTCGACTACATCAAGATTGCCCGCGAAGAGGGAGCGACCTGCGTGCTGGGAGGCATGGCGCTAACGGGGGCACAATACGGACAAGGGCAGTTCGTCGCGCCAACCATTTTCACGGGCGTGACTAATGACATGCGCATCGCGCGGGAAGAAGTATTCGGCCCCGTCCTTGCGGTCATTCCCTTCGACACCGTCGAAGAGGCACTGGAGATCGCAAACGATACGGACTTCGGCCTGGCCGCAGGAGTGTGGACTAACGATCTACACAAAGCGATTCACTGCTCGGATCGCCTCGAGGCTGGCACCGTCTGGGTCAACAACTATCGTGCAGGGAGCTTCACTACTCCGTTTGGCGGCTACAAGCGTAGCGGCATTGGGCGGGAAGGAGGTCTCGCCGGCGCATATGAATATCTACAAGCCAAGAGCGTGTGGATTACGACTAAGCCGCAGCATCGCGCCAATGCTTTCGTTCTCGGCTGAGGGTCCCAATATCCGCGGTCTCACCACAGCGATATGAAATCTGCGAAGAAAAGGGTTTAGCTGTAGCACAGCATCCGGCAGTGACGGAGATGGAACAGCCTTACAATGCTGCCCTTTCTAATATAGCGAAACACCGTAACTACTCAGTGCCTCAGCAGGGAGGAGGCGGTGTAGGTCAGCTAAAAATAGGATAAGGGGTGGAGCCGGAGAAGGTTTTGGTGAGGACATCCATGAGATTGGCACCTTGTTTGCACATAGTAGCCAGATAAGAACGGATGACACAGAATATGTCTGCGCCTTGGGTAGTTCGGAAGCAGCCGGAGATTTTTCGTTTTACCTTTGGCATGCGAATGGGATTGCTCGGCAATGTTGTTGGTAAAAGGAACCGCAGGATCGTACATAAAACGCCAGACCTCGTCAGCATGTTCGCGCAAACGTATCAGTAAATTTGTCGCCTTGCTCTGTTTGATGCGACCGCGTTTTCCTTCAGATAAATTGCGCGGATTGACTGCCTCGCCTTGATCTAAGATTGCTTCGTAAGCATAACGCATGTGTTCGATGTGGTGGGGTGCCAACATTTTAGCGGTCTCTGCTTTTTGGCAGGCCTGCTTGAGCAGTAGGATCATATCACCAGCCCATGCCTGCCCTAATTCTTCGTACACGTAAGTTAATTCGCGCAGATGGTGGGCATTGCAGAGACCATGGTGGCAGGCTAGGATTCGGTAAGATTCCCAGCCATCGTGAATGAGGGTGCCCTTGAAGTGAGGCAAGAGTCCCAATTCCTTTATGGCAATTTTTCCACGTCTTACATGGCGGACCATCCAGGTCAGCGTTTTGGTGGCCACTACATGCATCCAATGCAATGCCTTATTTACACGCAGCCCTCTCTTCATCAGCATGGGCCACGGCGGCCCTTTGTAACGCCTGCCCAATAGCTTCTACGCAGGGGGTGAGCCGCTCTGCGGCTTCTTCGCACGCAGCCAACACTGTCCCTTGTGATATCGGAAGGCCAAACATGTCATTGATCAATGCTGCGCTACGTTGCACCGGCATCATATGGTGATGGCTCAGGTGTACTATCGTTGCTAATACTCTCGGGCCGTATTGTACGCTGGCTCTGATATGCTCAGGAAACTTGCCACGATGTAGCTTGCCGCACGTACATCGTGTTTGCATCACCCGATGTTCGGTGACTTCATAGCGTAATGGCACCAGGTCATATACTTGCCGAGTTTCCGCTTCGCATAATTCGGCATTGGCTAACGCATGCTGGCATGCATCACATGTCTGCTGCGGGATGTGGTAAATGATCTCATCGGGGATTGCTACCTTTTTTAATGTAGTTCCTTCATGGCCCATTTGCCCTCCAGATGGCCGCTTCCCTGCCTCCCGTAGCGATTTTGGTTTCGGCTTGTTGAACCCGTCTGTTGATGGGGATTTGCTGGAATTCCGGCTGTTAAGCCCCAGTCGCCCTTCAAGCTCTTTGATCCGCTCTTCCAGATGCTTAATCTGAACCGCTTGTTCTTGTACCAACCCTACTAATGGCCAAAGCTGACGGATCAGTTCATCCTTTTCTTCTGAACTTAGTTTTGTTAGGTCTGGTAGGCTCCCTTGCATATCTCCACTATAGCAAGGCCCGTATAAAATGATCATGGATTTGACTGAAATTTTGGCTCCAGGCAAGACGCAAAAAAGAGGCCATATCTGTAGATACGGACTATTTTTTGCAACAAAGCTTGGAGGCAAAAGGGCGGCAAAGGCGTAATCATTTTATACGGGCTTTGCTATATATCTCTTTTTGACTTTTTTGCTACAGGCTGAGTAGTTACGAAACACCTATAAATGATTACAGATTTGATGCGCTTGGCTCCCGCCAAGTCGCACCCTTGCGGGCTGCTTTCAGCAGTCTACCCCAGCCGTTCCCACGGCCCGGTGTTGGCTGAAATTTTTGCTTCAGACGCGACGCGAAAACGAGGCCATATCTCTATGATACGGACTGGTCACCTTGGTAGTGCAGTGGAACATTCCCTTTATAAACCGCTCCCATCGATTGCCTGGGATTGAGAGCCTTTTCCAAAATAAGGATGATTTCAAACAATTCGTAATTCACATATTTTCAATAAGATAACCGAAGCATCGTCAACAAAAGGTACGCCCAAATAGCTGCCACGGATTGCCCCTTGCAGTGGTCTCCACTTTCAATAAATAATCGAAGGTCTTGAAAAAATCGTCCTCATTTGCTCTGGGCATCGTTTTGTTTACTGTCTTCATTGACATGATTGGTTTCGGCATCGTCATTCCCATACTCCCTCTGTATGCGGAAGGCAGCCACTTTCATGCAACGGTGCTGCAATTAGGGTGGCTTGTGGGGATATTTTCTCTGATGCAGTTGATCATGGCTCCGGTGATCGGTAAAATTTCCGACCGTATTGGGCGCAAACCAGTTCTGATTTTTAGCATCTTTTGCACTAGCATTGGCTTTTTGATCATGGGAGCTGCAAGCAGCCTTTGGATGCTTTTTTTAGCACGTATGATCGCTGGTGCCAGTGGTGGCAACATTGCAACTGCACAGGCTTGTATTGCCGATATTACGCCAGCAGATGAACGCTCAAAATCCATGGGGTTTGTGGGAGCAGCTTTTGGTTTAGGATTTGTTCTGGGCCCTGCCCTCGGTGGGTCCCTCAGTGCGCATATCTCCCCCTCAACACCTTATTATTTCGCTGCGGGGCTTGCCTTCTGCAACGCCATTTTTGTTGCACTCTTTCTACCAGAGACACTCCCGGTAGAACGACGCGTTCATGCTGGTGAGAAGGCACCTTTGTCAGAAGCATTTGCCGGGGGACAAAAAGCTCTCATCAGTGCGATATTAGGTGCTTATCTCGCATCCATCACAGGGTTTTCGATGATGACCACTCTTTTCGCGCTGTTTAATGAAAAGCGGTTAGGCTACGGGGTCCAACATACCGGGTACTTACTTGCCTACGTAGGCATATTAGGAATCTTGGTACAGGGAGGACTCCTGCGGCGTTTGCTTCAGAAACCGATAGAGAAATCACTTGCCGCAATAGGTTCGTTGCTTCTGGCAGTCGGCCTGGTCCTCTTGCCCTTTTCCGGAGGAGGACTAGGTTTATCTCTGGTACTCATTTTGATCGCATTGGGCAATGGATTGGTAATTCCCACTCTCAATGGTCTAGCTTCTCGTTGCTCCAGCACCCATGTGCAAGGACGAATGATTGGCATGATGCAATCGGCAGGAAGCCTCGGTCGGTTTGCCGGACCGTTGATCGCAATGGCATTGGTCAAGCTAGACTCTCCGGTCCATTACGGTCGTGCACCCTTTTGGGGTGGAGCTGTCTTTTCACTGATTGCCTTTTGTTTAGTACTGACGTTGGCACAGAAAAAAATTCAACTGAATACTGCGTCTAACGCATCCGGATAACGGAGTCGAAAACACGATGGCCAAACCCAACTGCTCAACAGCAATTCAGAATCTTCCGGTACTTACTCCTTGAGCAATAACTTACTCTACATTTATTAATATAGAGCATCCCTTCTTTTAAGGCCCTCCCCTTCCCTTGCACTAAACAGAAGGCAATCAGTGAAAATGGCTCTCCTCGCGGGGGTAGGAGCAACTAACGCTTAGAAAATTGGAAGCGTTTACGCGCGCCCGGCTGACCCGCTTTTTTCCGTTCCTTCATACGTGGATCGCGGGTCAACATCCCTTCCTTTTTTAAGATAGCTCGATGCGAATCATTCACAGCAAGGAGCACACGTGAAATTGCTAAGCGGAGGGCACCGGCTTGGCCCACAACGCCACCGCCATTTGTTTTTACATCAAAGTCAAAGGCATGCACTGCGTTGGCAAGCTCCAAGGGACGCAAAATATCGTTTTGCATCGAGAGACTTGGGAAGTAATCGGTGAAATCCTTGTCGTTTATTTTAATGACGCCTGTGCCCGGCTTGAGCCGGATTCTTGCAACGGCAGTTTTACGACGCCCGGTGGCAATGACCTCTTGATTAGGAGTTGTAGCTGTAGCGGACATATGAAAATACTAGATAGGTTTCGGATTTTGGGCAACATGCGGATGATCGCTGCCACTATAAACTTTCAGTTTGCGATAGACACTACGCCCCAATCGGTTGTGAGGTAACATGCCGCGAACAGCACGTTCAATAAGAAGTTCTGGCCGACGTCCTCGGCGATCGCGAAAAGACTCGGATTTATGGCCTCCCACGTAACCCGAAAAGCTCATGTAGCTTTTGGCGGTTTCTTTTTTCCCACCCACCTGTACCTGACCGGCATTGATGACAACAACAAAGTCACCGGTATCCACGTGAGGTGTAAAAATTGGTTTGTGCTTTCCTCTCAGCAACTTAGCTGCCTTTACAGCAACATGCCCCAGGTGCTGATCTTTGGCGTCGATCACCCACCAGGCGCGCTCAACTTCTTCAGCTTTGGCAGAATAGGTACTCATTTAACAAATACAGAGTGAATGGGAAATAGTAGAGCCCCCCGGATACCTGTCAATCTTCAATTAAAAATTAAAACTCTTTAACTGCCTGAAATTTTGCAATCCCCCGTCCGCTGCGGAGCAATCATTGCTGTCAAATTTGGTTGATGCCTCGCTTGGCTCCCGCCAAGTCTCGCCCCTGTAAGGGGGGCTGTCCGAGCACCCACGAATTCTTTTATAGAGCCGTAATATCAAATGGCGCAGAATTTTTATGAGACCTCTTAAGGAATATCCGGTCCAAATGTTACGCTAATACCACTAAATAGCCGCGGTTGGGGTTAAAATTGCGGTTGACATTCCGTGAATTAATTTTTTGTCCGCGGGCACAATTGTTGCCAATGCGCCACCCAAGACGGTCTTGGACTCCTGAAGAAAATAGTAGGGACACAGTCGCACACGACCGCGCAACGTGTGCAGAGTACCATCGGCTTCAACATAAGGCTGCTCCATGAGCCGCCCCTTATGAAACCTCTGGAGCAACCAGGGATGAACTGGAAATTCGGCGAGGGCCGCCTGAATGGCAGCAGCCCACTGTTCCTGAGAGATATCTCGGGCCACTATGACTCCGCGCGATCCCCACGCACGCTCAGAAAATCCACTAACTTTAAGGATGAAGTCACGTTGTTTCTGACTGAATTGCGCTAATTCCGTCCAATTTTGGATTTCCAGACGCGGAAGAACCGCATGCGGTGGCAGAGGGGCCGGATCCATGATCCAACTATAAGGGATCACTTTGCGCAAAGCCCGCATGGTCCGCTCTCCCAGTTCCCTCAACCAAAATGTCTCCAGGGGTTTTAACCAAAATAGGGCAAACCAAAGTTTTTCCTCAAGTGCCGGTTTAAATGGAGGGGTAACGGATATTTTTCCGGTAAGTACTTTCGTTTTTAAAGTCTCAGCCGCAGGCACATTTTTGAGATCGAAATTTTCGAAAAATCGATAAACGTGCGCTTGCCAGTTATTTCGCAAACTTGCGTCCAAAACTCGAAAGCGCTGTTTGCCCATGTTGTTTAATCGCTCAGCCAGCCATTCCATTTCGGGGCGATAGGTTGCCGCTTCGTCGGAAATCAGAATATCGCCGCCCTCCGGAAAAATGCTACGAAATGCCTCTAGCATTCCATTTGCCCCCCCTAGCACTTGACTTCCGACACCCGTATACGCCTCATTCAACCAAGCCGTTAAGCCAATCCCTCCGGGGACATTATCCAATTCCGCGATTACAAAACCCTCATCGGTTAAAATCATATCCGGGCGGATCACGCGAGGCAGCTCATTAGCGAAAGCTCGATCGCGTTGATAGGCAATAAGCTCCGGCGGCTTTCCTCGATCCAGTAATTCAGCAATCCAAGAAGGGCGTCTGCCATCACAACTTAAGCGGTAGAGAAGATTACACGCCTTGACGAAGAGAGCTAAACGGTAGCCCAATTTCTCAATTTCTTCCGCGATTGGTGGTGGTAAGTGAAAGGGCTCCGGCGAAATCCGCCAGGATTTTTCATGAAAAAGGCCACCCTGGGGCAACGCGTCTCTGATTCGATTGGCTCTCCAGATGGCTTCTTGCTCTGAGAGTGTCTGGCTCATAATAGATGTTTCAATGCCTTGCGTATTAATTCCTCAGGGGAAACCGGTCCGGTCAATTGTGCTTGTGTTTGGCGTATCGCTTTGTGGGCATCTGCCTGTTTGTAGCCAAGCGAAATTAGTGCCAAAACGGCATCACTGGCGGCAGCATCGGCGCTTGTGTGAGCATGGGAAGCGGCCTCCCATTCCGCAGCAACTCCTAATTTGTCTTTTAATTCCAATATCACTCGCTCTGCGGTTTTTTTCCCTACTCCATTGATACGTGAGATCGCCGCCAGATCCGAATGGATTACTGCGGCCTTGAAAGCATCCACGCTCATTCCGCTTAAAATGGAAAGAGCGAGCTTGGGGCCTACTCCTGTTACATGCTGCACCAAAAGTCGAAATAAATCTCGTTCGACAGTTGAAAGAAATCCGTAAAGGATATGGGCGTCTTCGCGAATCGATAGGTGTGTTAAAATCCGGATGGGCTGCCCGGGAAAGGGTAACCGATCGAAACTCGAAAGAGGAATATAAACCTGATAGCCAATGCCCTGGACATTGACTACGACTTGATTGGGTAGTGCCTCAACCAGGATGCCCTCGAGGAATGTAATCATTCAAACCGCTTTTAACATGATTTGTCCAAATTACAAATGCTTGGCAGCCTTAGTTTGGGTTCTCTTGGCTTTTTTTCCAGCGCATGCGGAGACGGAGGACTACCGGCTGTTGATTGAACCTTCTTTTTCCTATCCCCCAATCGGTTGGCCCATTGCAGGTGCCAAACAGACGCTTCTCGTTCCTGCCCGCCTCATAGACGGGATGCCCCAGTACCTCACCCCTGAAGAACTATCGCACTCAGGTCTCTCGCGTCAGCAGTTTGAGAAAATCGCGTTGAACAATGCCTCTCAAACGTTGGCTAAATTGAAACCGAAGTTTATTCGCAATCCGGATGGGATCGTTCTTTACGCAGTGCTTGAATCCAACCAACCCTTAACTGCTTCCACTGTGTTGGCTCCTAATTTTACTCAGTTATTCGAAGACACTATGGGACCCGATTTTCTCGTTGCAATTCCAAATAGATTTCGAGTTTATGTCTTTCCTCGCTTATTTGCTCCTATGTCTAAAATTGCCGATGATGTGGCAATCGACTTTCGTTCCACAGCTTATCCAGTCACTAAAGAAGTGCTCACCTTACACAAAGGTATGCTAAGCTGTGTGGGCATATTGGAGTACTAACACTACAGTTCTCAGTGAACTAATTAGGCTCGTTCCACTTGCCAGTATTCCAGCTCGACAGGGGTATCTCGCCCGAAAATACTTACTGAAACACGCAACTTTCCACGGATTGGGTCGATCTCTTCCACCACCCCATTTTGGCTTTGGAATGGGCCATCAGCCACTTTGACTTTGTCACCCACTTCAAAACTGATCTTGGGCTTCACTGTATCCTCACGCTCCTTCATTTGGGCGAGCATACTTTCCACCTCTTTTTTCCGCATGGGAATGGGGCGATCCTTGTTCCCAGCAAAGCCAATCACACCGGTCGTTTCCCGAATAAAATACCATGTTTTCTCAACCAGTTTATTTTCCTCTGTGAGAAGATGCATGTTTACGATGAGGTAACCGGGAAAAAACTTTCGGGTGGTTTCTGTTTTCTTGCCTCGCTTGATCTCTTGGACTCGTTCGGTGGGAATCAAAATATCGAAGATAAAATCTGACATCTCTTCTGTCTTAATTCGACGCAGAATATTCTCCTGTACTTTCTGTTCTTGTCCGGAAAGTACATGGACTACGTACCATTGATCTTTGGGGGCCAAAGGCATGCTAAGTGATTCCTATTTTAAAATGCGGATCTAATACTTGGGGGATTCGTATCGAGAAAAAACTGAAATTATTTTTTAAGGGGTGGTCAAAAAGGCTACTACATTCACAAGCACCAAATCAAAAGTTGCTACGTAACCGCCTAACAAAAGCATCGCAATGATGACCACAATTGTGGAATCGCTCAGTTCTCGATATCGTTTAAAACCCTTTTCTTGAGGATTCCAAGGCCACTGAGCCTTGCCTAACTCAGATTTTACTTCTTCAAGAAATTTTCGGATTTTTTTAATCATTTTTATCTATATCACTATATCACCTTAATTGATATCCGATTATACTTTTTATTTTGAATTTTTAATCTTCGGATTTGACCCAAAACGAATTCCGGTGATACAGGCCAGGAGGGACTCGAACCCCCAACCAACGGTTTTGGAGACCGCTACTCTACCAATTGAGCTACTGGCCTTTAGTCGATTTGACACGACAATTTTAATTTAATCCAAAACTTCAGACACACGACCCGCTCCAACGGTACGGCCGCCTTCACGGATAGCAAAACGGATCGTTTTTTCCATGGCAATCGGTGTGATTAGTTCGACCTCAATTGAAATATTATCCCCGGGCATGACCATTTCCACTCCTTCAGGAAGCTGAACTGTACCGGTGACATCCGTCGTTCGGAAATAGAATTGAGGGCGGTAATTAGTAAAGAAAGGCGTATGTCGCCCACCTTCATCCTTACTCAATACATAGACTTCCGCCTTAAACTTCTTGTGCGGTGTGATCGAACCGGGCTTAGCAATCACCTGCCCACGTTCTATGTCTTCTTTTTTCGTACCGCGCAATAAAACACCGACATTGTCTCCTGCCCGAGCTTCATCGAGAAATTTCCGGAACATTTCTATATCCGTAACGGTTGTCTTCCTGATCTTTCCCTCTTCACCCTTCTTTGGAAGACCAACAATTTCAACCTCTTCCATCTTTTTTAGAACGCCGCGTTCCACACGCCCCGTGGCTACTGTACCTCGACCTTCGATGTTAAAGACATCTTCGATCGGCATCAAGAAGGGCTTATCAATCGGACGCTCGGGAGTCGGAATATACTCATCTACCGCCGCAATGAGTTGAAGAATTTGTTTTTCGCCTTCAGGATCCCCATTTAGCGCCTTTAAGGCACTGCCTTTGATAATCGGGATTTCATCCCCGGGAAATTCGTATTTGGACAGTAATTCGCGAACTTCCATTTCGACCAGATCCAGGAGATCTTTGTCATCCACCATATCTACCTTATTAAGAAAGACTACAATGGAAGGCACTCCCACCTGGCGAGCCAAAAGAATGTGCTCGCGAGTTTGCGGCATAGGACCATCAGCAGCACTGACAACCAGGATCGCTCCATCCATCTGGGCAGCCCCTGTGATCATATTTTTTACATAGTCAGCATGCCCGGGACAATCTACGTGAGCATAATGGCGGTTATCGCTTTCGTATTCCACGTGTGCCGTGGAGATGGTAATGCCTCTTTCCTTTTCTTCCGGAGCCGCATCGATTTGATCGTAGGCTTTAGCTTGGGCTTTCCCTTGCTTGGAAAGAACTGTGGTGATTGCTGCTGTTAACGTCGTTTTACCATGGTCAACGTGACCAATGGTACCGACATTGACATGCGGTTTGTCTCTTTTAAATGCTTCTTTTGCCATCTGTTGTGGATATCATTGTGCTGTATTACTCACCCAAAGCGATTGGAGCCCATGACCGGGATTGAACCGGTGACCTCGTCCTTACCAAGGACGTGCTCTGCCAACTGAGCTACATGGGCACATCACTTCGGCCAAAGACCTGAGCTTTCATACTCCGGGTCCTCCTCCTAGAAAATATCGAAGGGCATTTTATCTTCGCTCCTACGGAAGAACAAAGGCACCCTCGATTCTCTTCATCGAAAGAGAAGGGAAAGGTTAACTAATCAGGCAGTCCTGTCAAAAATAAAAATAAGTGAAGAACAAAATCTTCCAAATTTCAGTCATGCAGAGGCGTTTTCTGGAGTTGACTCCGCTGTGGAGAACGTCATCTTCTCTAAATGATGACAAAACCTTTCTTTATATTGCTGATGATGTTGGTGTTCGTCCTAGCCACCAACTTCGCTCAGGCTGAAGGTTGCTGCGGTTGCGGCGGCAAGGGTAAGGGTAAAGATAAAGACTCGAAAAGCAATGGCGCCTCAGTCGCCTATTAAAAGCGGTTTTTCCAAGAAACCAGCGCTAAATAAAGCCATGCGCCATCTATTTGATGTAGCGTAATGAATGTTTTTTGGAAGATCTATAGGTCAAGTACGGAGAGAGCTCAGAAAGTCGCAAGGCAAAGTTGGAAGGTTCTCTGTCAGACGGTTCGGATTTATGGGGAAATCGACGTGGAACAGAGGGCTGCTGCGTTTGGCTACTATGCCCTTTTCTCCTTGGTTCCACTGGTCGCCCTTTTATTTGCCTTCGGTTCTCCTATTTTTAGTCGGCAAGAGGTGATCCATACCCTTCGGCATGTTGCGCCTATCGGACCAGATGAACTGAATGTTTTTTGGCAAATTGTGGACCGAATGGAAAAGGCGCGTGGCAGTGTCAGCATTATCTCCTTCATTATTCTGCTTTGGGCTTCTCATCGTTTTTTTCAGGCGTTGGTCCGGGGGGTGAATCGAGCCTGGCACACAATTGAAATTCGCTGGTGGGAGGGGCCTCTAAAAAATCTGGCGATGGTGGCGACACTGGCAAGTGCGGTCATCCTGGGTATCCTCGCACCGGGTATCCTGCAAGTGGCCAGGAATATGGCTTATTCTCTCGAAACATTTTTTGGATCTTATTTTTCGCATTTATATCCCCATAGCGACTTACATTTTATTTTCTCCCTCGTTGATCTCGGACGTTATGTGGTGAGTACTGGGGTTCTCTTTTATGCCTTTTCGGTCCTTTACATGCTATCACCTCGACGGAAAGTCCGCTTTTCCCAAATCTGGTTGCCGGCACTTTTGGTAACAATTTTCGTCCAATTATCGCAGATTTTTTTTCTCAATTACCTCCCCCGGTTTATCAACTACAACTATGTGTATGGAGCTTTGGGAGGGTTGATGTTCTTCCTCATGTGGATCTATTTCTGTGGGCTAGTAATTCTTGGTGGTGGATGTATGTGTGCTGCGCTAGGACGACTGGCAGAAGAACAAAATCAAGATTCACTTCCTTCCGGCAAAAAGTAACTTGGGATTGCAAAAGGGTTTCATTCGCAATTGTTGGCTTCTTCTAAAAGAAACCGACGTAGTCGGCCATTTAAGAAAGAGCCGCAGGTACTCCAAACTTTGGTCGACGCTATCCGGCGAGCTCGAGACGAGATAACGACCTAGTGATTGCCAGATTTCTTGCCCCGGAGGCGAATATGGATCGGCAGTCCGGGAAATTCCCAACGTTCTCGGATACGAGCGGCTAAGTAAGAACGGTAATGATCGACCAACAACTTGGGGTCATTTACAAATAACAAAAAATGTGGAGCCTGAAAGGGCTGAACATTCTCGGGGATCATCTGGGTGGAATAATAGATTTTCAGACGTTTATTTGCTCGAAGAGGCGGTGGTTGGCGCTGCATTGCCACTTGTATCAGGCGGTTTAGCTCCCCCGTTCCAATTCGCCGAGCTGCATGTTGACGGATCTTCTCGATCACAGGAAAGACACGCTGTACATGCTCATGGGTCTTTGCAGACAGGGCTATCAGAGGCGCGAAATTCATAAAAAATAGGTCCCGCCTTATTTCCTGCGTCAATTCTTTCAGAAATTCGCGCTGATTTTCTTTCGGCTTCACTAAATCCCATTTATTGAGGATAATTGCACCGGCCTTGCGTGATTTCTGAATGAGTCCGGCTATCTTCTTATCTTGGCTGGTGACGCCGGATTGAGCGTCCAGTACTAACAAACAAAGATCCGCCCGTTCGATTGTCTTCTCTGAACGCATCACACTAAATACTTCTACGGAGGTCCTATGTTTCGACCGGTGACGAATACCGGCTGTATCACAAAGGACATACGGCTTTTCCTGATAGAAATAGGCGATATCCACGGTGTCGCGTGTCGTCCCCGGAAGCTCGCTAACAATGGTGCGTTGATTCTGAAGAATCGTATTAATCAGGGAAGATTTCCCGGCGTTCGGCCTACCGATAATTGCGATGCGAGGAGCAATGTCCCAACTCTCTTCATTCTCAGACTCTGTCCCACCTAATAAATCCTCAACGGCCGTCACCAGTTCCATGATATTTCGGCTATGGGCCGCACTGACCCCTACGCAAAATTCAAAACCCAGCTCCGCAAAATCCGCTAAGATGTTTTCCTGCTTCCCGGTATCAATCTTATTAACCACCAATACAATAGGACGCCTGGTTGTCCTCAAGCGAGATGCCAGTTCCCCATCTAAGGGAGTCAATCCTGTCCGGCCATCAACTGTAAAAAGAATGACATCCGCGCTAGCTATCGCGATTTCTGCCGCATCTTTGGTTTCAACAGCAAAATCAGGGTCAGGTTCAGCGCCGATTCCGCCGGTATCTACTATTTCAAAGGGTGCCCTCCCCAGCCGACAGATGGCGGTCAGGTGGTCACGAGTGACTCCGGGTTGATCATGGACGATAGAAATTTTTTTGCCTGCGAGGCAGTTAAAAAGCGCCGATTTTCCCACATTTGGACGGCCTACAATCGCTAAGGACTTCATATTGGCATTTGGGATACTTTTCAGGTAGGATCACCGGAAAGGATACTCGGATTGCAAGTGATTGCCACCAATAAGACAAGTGGTAGACAACCGGTCATTTGAGTTCCTATAAGGAAACCCCAGCGAAAACATGATGTTCCCCCCCTCTATTTCATATCTCATCTTCCTTGTTCCATTAATAATCCTTGCAGGCATGTTAGCCTGTAGTGTCTCCCTGAGAGAGAGTTTCCGTTACGGATGGCGGTGTCTTAAAAAATATCCAGATCTCTGGCGCATCCCCGTTCTATTCACTCTCAGTTACACTATTTTTAACATCTTTGCGTATAATGTGGTACCCAAGCGAATGGGGATTCATTTCAATCCATGGCAAAACCCGGATCCTAATGCGCCTTGGATTTCCAAAGCATTTACGGAAACATTTTGGTCGGCAGCCGAAAACATGTCAGGAGTGTACAATTACCTCATCGTTACGTTTCCCTTGTCTGCCCTGGTAGGCCTGGCTTACCTGATCAATTTCAGTGGGATTCGATCTGAGCTACAACGGGCTGTTTTTCGTCGTTTTCCTGGTCTCGGATATCTAATTGCTTCAGCCATTGTAGTGACCGCCCTCGCCGCGCTGCTAAAACCGGTCTTTTTTTTGGCCCTCTATCCTTTGGTCAAACAGTTCAGTGGTTGGGACGTCCTTCGGATCGGTAACGCCGTGGGAGTCCTGGCATTTCTCTTTGAATACTTGCTTGCCACATTTTTACAGGTTTATCTGGTACTGATGGCTTTTGCCTGGGTCAGAGGCTTAAGTTTTGAACGGGGCCACCTTCTTCATTTTAGCTTGCGGAGGCTTGGCTATGTCCTGAAATGGATTGCATTGATCTCGTTGCCGGGATTCTTGGTGTTAGCGGGCTCGTTTTTCTTCTTGAACACACGCAGCTACATTACACTGAACAATTTGATGCAATCCACCATAATTCCGATATTTACGGTTTTCACTTTATTAATGGTCTCCGTACAAATCACGTTAACGCTGCATAACGAATCTTTACATCAGGCAATAGCGGATCATTTTCACTTTTTACGGATTCATTTTCGGGATATCATTTTATTTACAATTGCTGGCATTCTATTTTTTTGGGAGTTAAAAATTCTGTTGTATGCGATCCAGCTAAGTTTTGGTATATATACGATTACCGGCCTCTCGATAGAGTTGATTGAAGCTGCATTGCGCGGTCTATTAGGAGGTTGGCTATTAGCCGCTTGGGTGTGCCTCTACCGTCACTGGTCGAAAGGAAAAACCAATGTCCCTTTTTAGTTTTTACGAGAGATCCAAAGCCAAATGGCCGCCCTCTCTTGCAGCGAACTAAATTGGCTGACTGGTAGAAAAAGGTGTCTTAGACGAAGTAAACTTGCTGCTGCGTGACCATTCCCATTCGACCAACCTCGACTGAAAAATCTTCGAATCTTGCCTTTGCCTTTTTTCTATTAGGAGGCCAAAAGCTAGCGGATATTCGCACTTTTTACAGATTTTGCCGCTTGGTCGATGACGTCGTCGACGATCCTGATTTGCCGACGAAAGAAAAATCTGACTTTTTGGAAAAATGGGCCGCCGCCTTTGCTACGTCTGATTATTCGTTTCTTCCACCAGACCTCGCCGAACTCATTATTCGAAGAGCGTTGAACCCGGAGCTTTTTCTCGAAATCATTCGAGGAGTTGCCTCCGATCTTCACCCGGTCCATTACCAGACTTTTGCTGAATTACGTGAATACTGCTGGCGAGTGGCCAGTGCCGTTGGGTTGATTAGCATTCGCATTTTTGAGTGCAAAGACCCCCAAAGCCACGCCTATGCTGAAGCACTTGGCATTGCACTGCAATTGACAAATATTTTAAGAGACGTCGGAGAAGATACCAATCTCGGGCGAATTTATCTTCCCGCAGAGGACCTCCACCGGTTCGGCATCACGCGTGATGCCTTACTTCAGCGAAGAGCCGAGCCTGGATTTACTGAGTTGATGCGGTTCGAGGAACAGCGCGTCCGGAAATTTTTTTCCGAAGCAAAAGCCGCCCTGCCATCGATTGATCACACAAATCTCCTCCCCGCCGAAATTATGCGGACTATTTACGAAACCCTTCTTACCATTATGGAAAAAGACGGATTCCAGTGTCTCGCACATCGCTACACGCTGACTCATATTCAAAAATTGTTATGTAGTGCAAAGGTCCTTTTCTCACCGGCACGATTCACAAAAATTTGCGTTCTCGCTCGTCAATCGCACAGGTAGGCTCTTTCGATGCAGTTCATCAATCTCGCCCGCCGATTAGAAATCGGAGCCAATTCTTATCTCCTAAAAGCTGCAGGACGTAATATTCTACTTGATGCAGGTTTACATCCTAAGGCCGAGGGTCTGGAAGCTGTTCCCAATTTTTCTCTTTTAGGTGACGGCATCCTGGATGCCATAGTCATTACTCATGCTCATCAAGACCATGTCGGATCACTCCCGTATCTGACCCGATCCCATCGGAATACACGGGTTTACATGACACCTGCAACAGCGGCAGTGGCCGATATTATGCTTCATAATTCTGTCAATGTCATGTTGCGTCAGAGAGAAGAAGCAAACATCTTGGAATACCCACTCTTTACCCATCGAGGAGTGGAATTTTGTTCCGAATCATGGGAACTGCGGGATAAAAAGCATGCTTTTTTTCCCAGCGACCCTGCGGGCAAAGAAATCGGCGATATACGTTTTAGGTTCTTTGATGCCGGGCACATCTTAGGGTCCACAGGCATACTGATTGAAAGTGAGGGGCGCTCGTTATTTTATACTGGAGATGTAAATTTTGAGGCGCAATCTATCCTTCAAGGAGCCGAATTTCCAACTGAGGGAATCGATATCTTGGTCATGGAGGCGACTCGGGGCGACTCCGCGACGGCCGAGAACTTCACCCGTGAAGCGGAAGAACTTCGTTTAGCAAAATCCATTCAAGATGCATTTGATCGAGGTGGTGCGGTTACGATTCCGGTTTTTGCCCTCGGCAAAACGCAGGAATTATTAGCCATGCTCTGGAAGATGCGTCGTCAAGGCCTCTTACCATCGACACCCATTTACATCGGGGGGCTCAGCTACAAAGTCACAACTTTGTATGATACTCTAGCTCCGGCAACACGTCGAAATTTTCCGGAACTACAGCTTCTTCGGGAAATGTCGCCTTATGTGGTCGGGGGGGTGGAAATCGGCTCTCTTCAACCGCAAAAACATGGCATCTTTGCGCTATCAAGTGGGATGATGTCAGAAAATACACTTTCTAACATTTTTGCTCGCCGAATCCTGGAAGCAGCACATCAAAGCCTTTTTTTTGTTGGATACGCTGATCCGGAATCTCCTGCCGGTAAAATCCGAAGAGCTGAATTGGGCCAGGAAGTGACCTTAGACTCCAAACTTCCGCCTTTAAAAATAAGATGCCAATGCAAGGAATTTAATTTCAGCGCGCATGCCTCGCGGGAAACGCTTTTGGCTTACGCCATACGATTGCAGCCTAAAACCGTGGTCTTGGTACATGGAGATCCTTCGGCTTTGGAATGGTTTAAAACCAATCTTTCCGCCGCACTGCCCCATACTAGGGTCGTCATTTCGGAACCCGACCAAATTATAGATTTATAGAGCCACATCCAGTTCAGTCTCCACGTTAAGCCCATTCAGATAATGCTCTATAGCAAAGCCCGTATAAAATGATAACAAAATTATGTCCTATCCATTAAAAATTCGAGAACATGTAATCAAGATTAAAAAAGAGGAAAATCTCACCTATCGGGAGCTAGCAAAACGAGTTAAAATAGGGAGAGTATTTACCTAAAGATAGATACAAATTTTTTTCTGGAAGTGAGAAAAACACACCAAAGCTTAATGGAATCGTAAACCATATTGACTTTCTTTGAGACGACTTTAGTACGTCGAGTCATACGAGCTAGATGGTGACGTGTATTGCTATTATCTCGCTCAATAGAAACAGTATCCGATTTGCCAATGATATGGCGATCTCGCGGTAGAATTTTTGCGAAGGCATCCCAGTCATCAGTATAAAAAGTACAATTTTTGAGGTGTTTTACTTTTTCGTAAAGTTTTCTAAAGGTTGCAGCATCACGATTGCCGACAACTAGAGGCAACAGTTCTCCCTGTGCTACGATCCAAGGCCTTGATGATCCACTTTTTGTTTTTTTTGACCCACAAAATGCCACATCTCATCAAATTCCATTTCCTTGATATCACCTGATACTTTTGGGTCTGGCAAGGCACTCATTTCTTTTCGAACCCATCGGTAAATTAAAGCCGGAGAATGGCCAAAAATCTTTCCTAACATGTTAAAAGAGGCTTTCCCCAAGCTATACAAAAGGACACAAAGCGCCTTTTTAGCCGCAATTTTAGAATTCGTACGCTTATCTTGTGGGATAAAATTCAGCCCGCATTCTTTGCATTTATAGCGCTGATGTCCTCGCACTTTTCCGTTTTTGACTATGCTTTTCCCCTCACATTTTTTACACTTCATTGTTTCTTTTAATTGAGGGGAATACCTTCTGTCTCAAAAATCTATCCCTATGTCAATACTCTCCACC
>CAVPNI010000001.1:0-830238 GCA_963706715.1 uncultured Verrucomicrobiae bacterium | reverse complement strand
GATCATTCTTGGCCAGGCTGTAAAGGTCCCAGCTAGCGAAGTGACCGTAGGAATCTGGGGAAATGAACCGTCCATTTTTGGTATGACGCGTTCCCATATTGTAGAGTCCTGTTGGGTCCATGTACTTCCCAAGCCAATGTGTAACTTCATGAAGTCCGCGTTCGGCTGAAAGTGGCAATGCTAAGCTTCCTGGCAGCGGGCCGTAACTGCCCACCTGAGTGGGAACTCTTTTGGTTTCTGTTCCATCGTGTGTGGCAACGACATGTCCTAGCGCATCCTGAATTAAGCTGTAGGTCTTAGTGGGAGTAAGCAGCATTTCGAGCCCACCAATTCCTTGCAAGCCCCCGTGAGTACCGTCTTTATCGATTCCGTAGGCTTTCCAGGTCGGAGCTTGATCGTTCACTTTTACTCCGATTTCCAGGAACTCGACGTTGGGATCGTAATATGAAGATATTGTCTGCGTTTTTGCAGTCACGGGGGTACCTGCTGTCACAGGGGTGTGAACGGTCTTTAATCTCCTACCGAAGCTATCAAATTCCGCGCTCCAGTTGTAGCCGTTGTTTTGGTGATCTCTCTCGGTAACTTTGGTCAAGCGATTCCAAGCGTCCCACTGATATTCTTGGGTCTTGGTCTGGTTGTCCGGACCATTTGTGATTGTTCTGGTTAAATTCCCCTCCTCGTCAAATGTATTTTCGTGGGTGTGGGGTTGAGGGGCAACGGTGAAGTTGCATACATCGCGAGCCGTCGTCGGATTGACCAGGCAGGTGTCTATGGAGGTGCCCGCCTCGGTTCCAAAGGCTTGGAGTTTGTATGCTCCGGGGGTTAAGGTTATCGGCCAGTTCCAGTTGTTGTTTTCGGGTCGCACGGTGCCAAGTGTCAGTCCGTTGAGGATAAGTTTTACTTCCGGGGCTGTTGTTCTGCCACTTAACGGGGTAATTGCTCGCTCGGTGTGTGTGGTGGTTTCTTTGGCAAGGCGACTGAATGCGTCTTGTTGGGTCACTGTCATTGCAAAGGGAGGATTTTGCTGGCTAGCCTTTGTGCGTACTCCTAATCCACTTCCCAAGGTATTTCCATCAAATTCATAGTTTAGGGTGGTGCCTAGCGCTGTGCCCTCTTCAAGGAGTTGTCCTCGGGGGTTATATTTGAAGGCTCTGGTTTGTTTAGCAGTACCGCTGTATTCGCTATCATAGTTCGCCAATGTCGAGTTCGCATTCCAGATCAGTTCTTCGGTGAGGAAGCGATGTGTCCCGATTTGTGTATATTGTCTTTGGATTCTTCCCACTGGGTCTCGGCTGAAGTGTTGCTGCAAATTCCCACTCTCTTTAAGGCTCAGGAGTCCGTTGTCCTGATAGGTGTAGGTTATTGTTTTGTTGTGTCCGGGAAGTGTGATTTGGCTCAGTAATCCGTCGGCTCGATACCCGAATTTCTGCTCAAAGTTCCCTAATGAAAGTTGTGTTCTCCTTCCTGCTCCATCCCATTTCTGCGTGGCTTTCTGGTGGGTTTGGCCATTGATTGTGATAGTCTCTTCAATGAGGTCTCCGTATGGAGAGTGACTCCGGGTAATGTTTATGGGCGCCTGCTCAGAGCTTGTTTGGGAAATGGAGGTTAAGAATCCCAGGTTGTCCCATGTCAGTTCTTGGGTTCCCGTAATGTCGCCGGTGGTGGCTATTTTTTGAATGTCTCCAAATGGGTTGTATGTGATGGTGTGGCTGAGGTTACGGCCATCGGTAATTTTTTCCAGTCGTCCGATGTCGGTTCCGCTTGTGTGGTGTTTATAGGTTTTTTGGCGTGTTGTGGCTCCGCTCTTTCCAAGGAGTTTTTCGGTGAGTATGCGGCTGGCTTGGTCGTATGTTGCTGACCAATTAAGTTCTCCGGGCATTGTGTGTTCCAGGAGGTTTCCTGCGGCATCGTGTTTGTAGGTGGTTTTAGCTCCGCCGGGGAGTGTTGTGGCGATGAGGCGGTTGAGGGCATCATGGGTATGGCTGGTGGTGTTGCCCAGTTCGTCGGTGAAGGCGGTTAAGTTGCCGCCATGGTCGTATGTGAGACGCTGTTTTCCTCCATTTGCATCGAGTTTCAGGACGGGAGCCGCAAAGGTATCGGTAAAGATGGTGGTTTTTGTCGCGTTTTGTTCGGTTCCTTCTATTTGGGTGACGCTATTTTTGTCGGCTGAATAGGTGTAGGTGGTGCTGCGGACTGTCTGGTATGAGGAGTCTTTGTCCAGTATCCTCGTAATCCGATCCAGAATATCACGTGTAATTTGTCTGCTTTCTCCCAGGCTGTTTGTGATGATGGTGCCTCTGCCGCTGAGGTCGTGGGTAATGGTGGTGGTTTGGTTGCCGCGAGTTTCGGTCGTAAGTCGGCTGAGTTTGTCGTAGGTTCTAGTAATTGTGTGGCCGTTTGTGTTGGTAAATAAAATGAGGTCTCCTTGTGTATTAAAGACCGCTTTTTCGCTTGCCAAGGTTTCTCTGGAGGGGCTCTTCAATGTCCTGGTAATGGTGCGTGTTGGATCGTTATAGGAGGTTTCCCACATGGTGCCACCGGGCAAAATCTCTTTCTCCAGCCGTCCATCGAGATGGTAGCGCCATTCTTGCATGCTGCCATCCGGGTTTTCTTGTCGGCGCAGTTTCCCATCCGCTGTATAAATGTATTTGGTCTCGGCGTTTAGTGGATTTATGTGGGTGGCAATTTTGCCTCCTGGTTCATAAGACATTTTCTCTGTCGCCAAAATCTTCCCTCCGGGTGCATAGCCTTCATGAAAGGTTCGGCTAGTCATTTGCCCGATTTCATCATAGGTCATGGCAATTGTGTTGCGCCGCGGATTTTTGATTTCTACTAAGTTGCCAAAGTGGTCGTGTTTGAAAAATGTGGTGGCGTGCCAATCATCTCCGCTGGGGGCTTTGACTCCGCTGCCTTCTTTGTTGGCTTGGCTTCTCCAACGCAGTTCTTCTTTGATTCGTCCCGCTCCATCGTATTTACGCCAAATGTAGTCTTCGGGATTATAACGAGGCCCATCGATCCATTCGACTTCTCCATTATAGTTATAATAAGTATATTGCCAACTTAGCAAAACTCCTCTCTCATCGCGTTGTTCCAGCCAGGTTTGGTTTCCTAATGGGTCGTATGCAAAGCGCGTAAAGGCTCCGGAGGGGTCGGTTTTTTCTATGAGTTCGCCTCGCGGGTTGTGTTCATATTTTGTGAGAAGGTCGCTTGTGCCGCTGTTCTGCCCGTCCGGCAAGGACTTTTGTTTTTTGCTCTTTAGAAATCCTTTTTCATCATGGGTGTATCCGACGACTCTTTCTTCGGGTGTTCCTGCCGCTATTTGCTGTTTTTGTAGGAGTCCTTTTGCACTTTTATTGTTAGCGCTTGTTTCGTAGTAGGTGTTGAGGGCGCTAAATGTAAGTGTTCCTTGGGTTTTGCGCTCTATGCGACTGGCAAGCCAGGGGTATTTAGGGTCTTCGTATGCGATGGTGGTTTCGGTATTCAGGGGCTCCTGGATTAAGGTTGGGAGGTTATTGGCGTTGTAGGTAATTTTGGTGGTTGCGGTGTCGCTGATTCCATCTCCTGTAATGTCTCCGATGGTGGTGCTCTCAAGAAGGTTTCCTCGTGTGTCGTATTTGTATTGGGTAATGAGTCCGCGTTTGTCGGTCCGCTGTTTGAGGCTGCGTGGGTAGGCTCCGGCACTGGTGTCTCCTGAAGCATACCATTCTTGGGTAATCTCCTGGTTTAATGGAGCCGGATCTTTGATTTTGGTGATGAGTCCCTTGGAGTACTCGTATTGAGTTTTATTTTTGAATGCGTCTTCCACTATGGTGTGGCCTGAGATGGTTCCGTCGGCTTCTTGCCGGTTTTGGTATTTGAAGGATGCGTTTTGGACGGGGATCAGGTTTTCTCCCACGGTGGCTCTTTGGGCAGTCACGCGGCCTTCGCTGTCATAGTCGTTTTCTAGCAGCCTATCTCCAGGTTTGCGTTCGCCACTCAGAAGGTGGGTGGAGTAGGTTTTTTCTTTGCCACCGACGGTTTGCTTTTCGTGTTTGTAGGTATAGCGAGTTTTTGAGCCGTCGGCATGTGTAACACGCCTCAAATCCCCATGTTCATCATAACGGTAATGGAGACGCCGGCCATCTCCGGTGAAGGCTTCGATGATTTGGCCTTGGAAGTTGTATGTAAATCCCAAGAAGTTGCCATTGCTGGATTCTATGCGGGTGAGCTGGCCGTATTCGTTTCGTTCCGCGGGGTTGTTGCCTATTTTAAAGGTGTAGTGGTTTCCTTTGTTGTCCTCCCATTTTTCGAGGTAGGGGCGTTCTCGGGTGATTCCTTCAAGAGGATATTGTTTTACTTTATAGCTGCGTTTGTCTCCATTGGCGCTATGAAGGGTGTAAATGGTGTCTGTTCCCATCTGACTTTTTAGGATGTAGGCATTGAAGGGATTGTGAATGGAGCCGATTTGGTTGCCATTCATATTGGTGAGTGAGGGATTATCAGCGGCTGTGGGGGTCCATTTATTGGGATTATTAGGATCTTTCACATATGCGATTACTGAACCATCCATTTCGGCTGCATATAAAACGTTGCCACTTGATGCGATGGTGATGTAAGGAATGAGGGAAATTTTCCATCCGCGGCCAAATTCGCTAAAGCCCAGGTTTTGACTGGAATAGTTACGCCGGATTTCGAGCGGCATGGGCCCCGCGAGGTTGAGGTCCGGGGTATCGATGTAGAATTCTCCGGTGATGACGTTTACTGGGTCAGCGACGAATTTCTGTAGTTTATCGCCGTACCAGGCGGGGGTCAGCAAGGAGCCGAAGTTCTGTGCAGCAGTTATGATTTGGGGGATAGGCGGCGATACTCGGGGCGCCGAGGGTGCTGGCTGCGGAGCCGGTACTACTTGGGCAACGGGAATTCCCGATTGAGAAGCTGGCGGTGCAGGCGGCTGACTCGGTGTTTGAGTTACGGGAGGAATCTGAGGAGCTGGTGCTACTTGGACGACGGGAACTTGAGAAGAAGCTGGCGGTGCAGGCGGGCTAGCGGGAACTGAGGTCGGTTGGTTTCCTTTTGGCTGATAGTCGATACGTGATCGAATCTTTTGCAGGTATTCCGTATCGGCGTTACTGAGTTTTACTGCTCCGGAGGTGAGTTGTTGGTTAAATTTGGCGATATTCTGAGCATATATTGAGGGCGCTAGGATGGGATTTTGCAGGCTGGGTGGAGCGGTTGTGATGTATGGGGTGGTGTTTGAGTTGTATTTTATGATGTGGTTTTTGTAGTTCTGAGGTCTAAAGGTGTAATTGCCTGCGGAATTTCCATAGCCACCATTGTGTTCCGAGGATATCAATGCGCCAACTCCTGCGGGGGATATGTTAAAGGCTCCCATGCCGGTATAATCTCCATTTGCCAATGTCTGAGGACCTTTGGTGACATAGACTAAATGGTAATCTTTCCAGAGCTGTGTTTCAGCAAACTCGTTAGTAATTCTCTCCCAGAAAGTGGGTCCACACCAGTCTTTGAGACTCTTTGTTACTCCGTTGATGGTGTGAGTCTCATTTCCTTTTGTTACATAATCCGATTTGGTTAAGGTAATAATTCCTCCATGAGTTTCTACGCTCTTGTGCAGGAGGGTGACTGTGGAAGCAGCATTCTTTTGTTGAAAGAATTCATTGATGATGGCGTGTTCCTGAGCAGATCCATCTGCCATGGTCAAGGCGCCAAAGTCTGTCACGTGTTTCAGGCGGGGAACATTTTGGTCCGGCCGCAGTGTTCCGTTACCAGCATAGGCCGCAAGGTGGAAAAACATGTCCACTTGAGGATAAACGAGATCAATTTCTCCGTTGTTGATGAGTGTTCCATTGGGATTGCGTCTTGCTCCTAGTTTAGCAAATCCGTAGGCAATGTTAGAGATGGTTCTGGTTTTAGTGAGGTCTTCGAGTTGCTTGCGGAATTGGCTGACTTTTTTGTAATAGGACATGCCCATGATGTAGGCGGGAGCATGCTCTAATGTTTCATTTTGTACGTTTATATTATCCTGTAGCCGTTCTTGATGTGCCCAGTATTCTTCCACATGTAATCGCACCATTTTATCTGTGACGCGCCCCATCATGAGACAGAGCGCATTTGTGTCTCCTTTCTTAATTGGGATGTTTGTTTTTAGATGCAGGAGGTTATTAAATCCCATTGGTGTTACCCAATGTGCGGGAAGAGGAAAGGGACTCGGTAGTGTCCTATGTCTTTTAAGTTCAATGGTAGCAAATAGATTTTGGTCCTCCGCACTTAAGGGGATGCTTTTTTTCTGTTCTTTCAGAAGGTCTGCCTCCGAAGTGTAGTCTCCTACGCCGGTGGCGTCCGGTCGAAAGGACGCAAGTGTCAGGAGCATGGTGTGATTGTCTCCGCTAGTTTGCTTAAAATGCAGCACGAAACGCCGGTTGTGGAGGTCAAGGGTCCGGAGTTCACCGGTTTGTATTTGCGGCTCTCCGGTATCCCACACGCCATTTTTATTGCGGTCAGAAAATATTGTCAGACTCAGAATATCAAAATTACTTGGGTTAAAGTTGAGATTTTCTTTCACTGTCATTTGTCCATTCTCTTCTGTTACGGACCACGGCTGTGGAAAATCTTCCCAATGGGAGTAGTTCGTCTTTCGATCTCTTATTTTTACGCCGATGTCGTCCAAGGAGGTTCCAGGGTGATTTTTTTCCAATTGTTTGGAAACGTATTTGGGGAAGAGATGGGCAACTGTATTTTCTCCAGAGCCTAAGAGTGCCATGATCTCCGGATCTTTGTTGAGGTAACGCTTTACCCAAAGCATGCCGGATTTTGCATCAGCGGGCATTTTTTCAAAAAGGTTCAGTCCCTCCTTAATTTCCGTGTCTTTGATCCATGGAAAGAGATGCACCCATTTCTGCCGCCCATTTTCGGTCATTTTTGCCGCCACCCAGGGATAGTTAACCGGAAGGAGGCGAGGCAACCGGCTTGTCCCTTCCGGGCTTGTCAGGCCACTTAATTGCATGCGAAGGAGTCTGCTCATGCGAGCATCAAGCATCGTGAGTTCATTTCTCGGGGGAAAGACATAGACAGCGGGAATTCCTGCTTTTCGAAGGAGATAGATGAGCAAAGCGCATTGTTCGGCAGGGTTCCCTTGTCCTTCCAGGTAGGTAGCCAGCGCTCCTCGATTGATTCCTCCAGCATTGATGGAGGCTTCTTCAACCTTTCCCTGGTCGTTATAGGAAATCGCATCGGTCAGCTCAATTTCGTTGTGGACATAGTTACTTAAGGCTATTGGGTCTCTTCCCATGTCCTCCACCAGTTTATCCAGAATGGGATGGCTGCGCAGTTCAGGGCTGTTATCGATTGTTAGATAGGATTCAGCTACGGAACCTAGATCCTTGTTCACCCTTGTTCTAATCTCTAAAAGCTCTTCGAGGGATTTACCTCGGTAAGCAGAGGGGATAAATTTTCCGTCAAAGTGCGGTTGATGGATAAAGACAGACCGCCATGGTGGGGGTTTATCAAAATTCACAGTGAAGAGGCTGTTAAAAGCCTCCGGATGTGCATTATCTATCTTTTCTGTTATGGGATACCATTGATTGCCTATGTTAAAAAATCCTCGCGTTTCTATTTTATAATAATAATGGGAGTTTGCTGCCCTCAATGTGAGGATGATAGGCGAAGTGTAACCGGCTCCCCAGCGATCACTTGGAGTACTGCTGTCACTCTCTACCAGCCTCAGCGTAACGCTAAGCCCAGACACGCCGTTTCGAATTGTCGTTTGACAGCCCTCCGCAACAAAGCGATTCCACTCTTCTGTCCCGCGGCGAGGAATTTTGATAAACATTTGACTGACTATCGGAGCGTTATTTTGTGCCGCATGCACTGTAATGTAGATATCGGTTACAGGAGGTGTGCTATTAGTAGTAAACTCATGTCTGGATCCCCCATAAATTCCGAAGCTATAGTCTTGTCCCACGTAAAGAGGACTTCCTCCGGCTGTACTTCCAAATGCGGCGATTGGGTTTTCAAAAAGAAAGCCATAGTTAGCATTGTTTCCCGAAACGAGAAGGTGCTTTCTCGGCAATCTCTCGATGTTACTAAACCAGGGCTTTTTTGCGTGAAATTTACTGGCATTATCTCCCATGGAGTCCAAAGCAACTCCTTTTTGAGAATCCAGAGGAATTACAAAGGACTGATAACTAACGGGGCTGTTCTCTCCACGAATAAATCGTTTCGATTCCGCCAGTTCATTTTCCTGCGCACATACTGCGGTAATAAATGCAAATAGTATACTGGGTATACGATAAATCTGTCTCATAAACCGGGATGAATTTAAGCTACTGACACCGTTTCTTCGGATGCAAATCTAATATCCGCTTGCAGAGACAGATTGCGGGGGTGCTGCCTTTTACCTAATGAGGAAAACCTAAATCGCTTCTAAAGAAACATTGGTAAATGTCTACCAGAATGCAAATTGCGCAAGTAAGAAAATCAAAAAATATAAAATTATTTTCCGCTACCTGTTGTCTTTGAAATCCCATTGTGTCCAGTAACGAGCAACGACTTCCGGATGTAATATTTAGTGAAAATCGGTTAGCATATATTACATAATACCCTAAATTAATCTAAGAAACTAATAGTTATATATTATTACATTTCTAAGTGATTTGCGTAAACGAAATGCAATAGATGATTTTTCGTTCTATCTCTAGGCATACTCAGCGACAGAAACGGTGTGATTTTTATTTCCCTTTACCCCAATACTTTAAAAACCATTTGGCAAGCAAAGCCCGATGCAATCAGTCAATCTGGTTAAACTTTGTGACATAAAGTGCCTATTTTGGTGCTCAAGAATGTCCGTCTGCCTAATTTTACTCTGTAGATGCAATGCAACCGCGATTTTTAATTCTGTCTCTAGCCATACTGAACGAGTTCCAGGCCACCCGCACATCCCTCCCCCTTAGCAAATGACCCACAGCCCCCCTCTATGTCGGGAGAATATGGCCACTTCGACGAAACAAGTGAGTGGTTGGCGAACTAGGAAGTCTTGACCACGGTACTACTTCCTAGTATTTTTCCTAGTATGGATTCTTTGGAAAATCTGTTGAGCCAACCGGAAGGAAAAACCTTGGAATTCAAGCGTGATCTGAGTTCCCCAGAAAAATTACTTCGGACGCTTGTAGCATTTGCCAATGGAGCTGGTGGTATCCTCATTATTGGGGTGAAAGATGGAGACAAAACGGTAGTTGGAGTGACTGATGTCACGAAGGAAGAAGAACGTCTCGCCAATCTGATTAGTGATTCTATCCAGCCACCGCTCGTTCCAGAAATCTATTTATTACCCTATCGTAATATTGTTGTCATAGCGGTAGAGGTTTTCCCTAGCGGGCTCCGACCGCATTATCTAAAGTCCAAAGGTATTCCAGGTGGTGTTTATCTTCGTGTTGGTTCCACTAATCGCAATGCAGACCCGGCTCAAATTCAAGATTTACAGCGTTCCATTCTTGGACAGACTTTTGATGAACTGCCAATGACGGAATTGAACTCGGAAGCGATCGACTTCCGAGTAGCTTCCGAGTGTTTTATATCCAAACGAAAAATAACACTGCGGGATCTCAAACCGCTGCACATCATTACCCGGTATCAAGGCAAAGATGCACCTACAATAGGCGGGGTACTTCTCTTTGGAAAAAATCGAGGGAAGTTTTTTCCCGAAGCAACCATTCGAGCTGCTCATTTTGCTAATGACGATAAAACACGGTTAATTGACTCAGAAGATATTGATTGTGCCCTCCCCTTGGCAATGGAAGAAGTATTGCGGTTTGCAAAAAAGAATCTAGTAAAAGCAACGGAGATATCCGGCAGCCGCCATAAGGAAAGTTGGGCATTCCCGCTGATCGCATTACGGGAAGCTATTGCCAATAGCCTCGTTCATGCCGACTACTCCCTAAAAGGAAGCCCTATTCGGTTTGCTATTTTCAAAAATCGAATTGAAATTGAAAATCCTGGTCTTCTAGTTCCCGGACTGACAACTACAGATTTGCAACGAGGTATCTCCAAGCTTCGAAACCGAGTGATTGGGCGTGTGTTCTATGAACTTGGTCTAATTGAACAATGGGGAAGTGGAATACAGCGAATGAATCACGAGGTGCATCAAGCAGGGTTTCCTCTTCCGGTGCTTGAAGAATTAGGGCAGAGCTTTCGAGTAACATTCAGTCGAGTCCGCTCAAACGTTCCAAAACTAGATAATAAAGACTCAAAAATCGTGGAAATAGTGAAAAACGCTCCTGGATTAACAACAGCCCAAATTGCCAAACAAATTTGCCTTACAGCCAGAGCCACACGTGATAGACTGTCTAAGCTTACTGAGTCTGGAATTTTGTGTGTAGTCGGAACTCACTCTCGTGACCCGAAGCGAGCTTTTTATCTAACTCAAGCTTGATCGTAAATATGGACAACAACACAAGGAGTACAAAAATTGCCCTCTCTTCCGGCCGCTATACAGCAGAGCGACTACAAAGAGATAAACCAGAAATCTACCAATCCGTCGTCCGCATGTTGGGTGCTGGAATGTCAATCCGACAGATCCAAAGATTCCTGGCAGTTCACCATCGAACCGTAGCAGCCGTCGCTCAGCGCGAAATGCCTTCTGTGGACGCTTTTCGTAGCCAATTGACTACCCGGATAGCAGTAGCCCTTCAGTCGGTCACAGACGAGCTTGTGGATAGGGTTAACGAAGGGCAATTAAAGTCAGGTGAACTCTCGCATGCGTTCGGCACCCTCTTCGATCGATATCAGCTCCTCACTGGTGGTGCCACTGTCAGAATCGAAAAGATCGAGACAGAAGACATCCATGCCAAGTTGGAAGAGTTCTTGAGCAAGTTGCCGGAGGCTGATGTGAAAGTGACAGGACTTACGCAAAAGCCATGGTAAGGGAAGGAAATTTGAGTTGATGAAAAAGGAAATCATCGAGGATTCCTTGTTTGACGCGGTAAAGAGTTTTTGCGCTATCTCTGGCAATATGAGCTAAACGGCCCCAGACCAAGATAGCAGAAGCGATGTGGTTACGCTGAATACGAGCCTTTCTGCATTGGCAGCGTTCAATTCCTGTTAACTGCTTAGCCTCACGATGAAACTGCTCAATCTTCCAGCGCAAGCCGCACATCTCAAGTGTGAGCTTGGAAGAATCTTGAGTTCGGTCGTTAGTAACCACGTAGTCCGTGCGGTGTTCTGACACCTCAACCCGGAACAGTTTCACTTTGTGTTCTTTGGGGAATCCCTTGATTTTGATTGTCTTGCCATGTGCGAGTTCTGATTGATTCCACTCTAAGGAGTCCACTCGCTGATAGGGCCGTTGAGCTGCGGAATCATCCACCAAACGGTTGTCACTTAAGGGACAATAATAGGTTTTTCCCAGCGATTCAATGAAGAGCATCAGATCACGCTTAGCATACCAGGTATCCACCAAGACATGCCGAAAGAGCAGCTTTTTGTGATGTACAAGGTTGCTGAGCATGTCCCGTACATGATCATGTTTAGTTTTTCCGTCGCCAGCAGGATCGTAAATTCGATAGTCGATCAGCCAGTATGCGTTGGTCCGCGGATTGACGTACACGCAGTTCACCACTCCAATGCCTTTGATCAGTCCGTGTGCGTTACCGCTATACTGGCGGCGAACCAGTTCAATCTTATGCGAAAAATTCTTGTCGATCACCGTGTCATCGAACACCACGCAGCACTCTTCATCAGGGATAATCTCTCCGCGCACGTTCTCCCATATCAGACGCGGCGTTATCTTCTCCTTACTGAGAAATCTGTTGATTGCATCGTGGCTCATGTTTTCCGTATGCTCGGCAAAATTTGTCAGCGTGTAGTTGATTGGGCTCACCAACAGGTACTGGCAATAATCAAGCAGGCTTGGGCAGCTTCTCATACCTTCTTCTCTACAATCCTTTCTCAAGCTGGACGCTACCTCTATTTTGTAGTAATTCTTCCCACACTGTTTTTAGGCCTTTTTGCGTAAGTCCTGAGTGATCGAAAAGACGGGGAAAATACCGGTTCGGCTGAGGAGAAAAACGGCCTATTACCTGTTGCAGAAGTGACTCAAACACCTACTGAATAAGGCGTATCAACTGATTGGCATTCAGATGGTTTACTCTGGAGTATCACGAAATAGTACACCGCATCCTGTTGCGTGACACCAAAATTAAGACCGGGGGAGGAGGGGGTCAAAAAAGCCTCGGGGGGTGGATTTTATGATCGGTTCAGACGATAGAAAATTTTTTATCCTTAATTTCATTCGATCGTCTTGGTTTCTGCAAATCCTTACTCGCATTCTTGTCTTTTTACTGCTACTTGCCCAAAGATGACTGTAATGGATTCTATTGTCCGTGACTTGCATGAGCTGCCCCAAGGTAAATTGGTACAGGTGGCTCAGTACGTCCACAAACTTAACCCCAAGAGTCATGAACGCCGTCTTGCTGCCTTACAAGCTACGGCAGGGTGTATGAAGGGTAAAGAGGGCGAGGATTTCGAAAAGGCCGTAAAGGCGGAAGCAGATCGGCTTGATGAAGATTCTTGGTAATAGCATATTGTTAGACACGAGCGTCGTTGTTCGTCATTTCCGTGATGCCGAAGCAATGCTTTCAAAGTTTTCCAACTATCAGGAGCTTTATTTGCCTTATGTGGCATTGGCTGAGCTTTATGCTGGCGCGTTTCGATCTTCTCTTCCTACAAAGCATTTTGACCAAATTACACAGTTTTTGGAGGCTGTGGATGTGTTGTTTCCCGATGAAGCTACACCAGAAAATTACGGCTGGATTTCGGCTCACTTAGCCAGAGCAGGCACTCCAATTCCGCAAAACGATATCTGGATTGCTGCTATCGCACAGCAGTTTGAACTTCCATTGGCAACTTTCGATCAGCATTTTCAACGAGTGGACGGACTGATAAATGTGCTGCTGTGGTGAGAAAGTAAAGATACATAAATTCCCTTTAATCTCTCTAAAATGCCCTATACGGGCTTTTATCATTTTAGAGTAATAAAGTTGCAGTCGACAGGATTAAAGCCCGTATAGCCTAAATGTGAGCGATTGTTGGGCATTCGTACTGTATTCGTACATTCCGCTCTGGCCATCATTCTCCTTTGCCAGCTTCGCCCCCTCTCCCCCCAAGAAGATCTGCATAGTTCAGTCTCATCCCTTAATCCGATTGCTGCATTCTTCGACTCTGGAAGTGATCAGCACCAAGATTTCTCATACTCCCCATTTTTTCCGCACAGGGGACATGATTTCTGCACCTCTCAACCGACCTGATTTTGGTTTTGTTGCATAAACTTTAGGGGCGAAGGTTGCGAAGGTTGCGAACGTAGTTTCGGGAACTTTCAGGAATCTTGATTGGCGAAGGTTGCGAAGGTTTGAAGGCAGTTTCCCCTAACCTTCTTATAGAGAATACATGTCGAAAATCTCTTTGGGAAACTAATAGGAAAACCACTCTCAAACCTTCGCAACCTTCGCCAAAATTGGATCATTGATTTAGAAAAGTTACCCAAAACTGCCTTCAAACGTTCGCAACGTTCGCCAAAGTCATCAGATTCAGAAAGGTTACCCAAAACTGCCTTCAAACCTTCGCAACGTTCGCCAAACGTCAATTTTGACCCAAATTCCGAGCTGTTTTTGTGACGAAAATCGTTTTTGTTGCATAACTTTTGGAGGCGTTTTTGTGCTGAAAAAAATGGATGACGCCTGACAAGGAATGAAAGGGGGAAAGGTGCAATTCGTGCGGTCCCGGATGCAGTTTCGTGTAAGGGGCAGGGTGCAATTCGTACGAGGCACACGAACTCTCAAGGAGGGATATGGCGATTATAGAAGAGGTTGTTGCTGAATTACACTACGGTGCTGGCCCCTTTTCGGAATTGCCGGAGGTGCAAAAGGATGGACCGCTCTCTATTATAGGGACATCCTGAGAGCCGCTGGAAAGCCCGAGGAGGACATTGCAGCCATTGAGGAGGAGATTGAGTACCCTTGCCTATGCAGATGCCCTTCTGGAACAATTTTCGGACCGTCAGGCTGTTTACGTGGCTGAACAAATTTCACCTTCAATTTCGGCAAGCAGTACTACGCGAAAATCTATCAATTCTCCACGTTCAGTATGTCACCATACAAAGATGACGGCATTTCCAGGTAAATGAAAAACTCTTTTTCGGGTATGGGGGATGGGCTTGATCTATGATTGAAGTCATGGTTATGGGAGGAATCCAACAAAAATTGGATACTTCCTTTTAAGCGCTCTAAAACTCCGTATACGGGATTTTGGCTATTCTGAAACAAATCTGTTGCAGATAACGATTTAAAATCGATTACAGCTCAAATTTGAGCGATTGCGGGGAATTTCTCCTGTTGTCACACCTTGGCCATTTCCATTCACTGACCAGTCTCGCGCCATCTTCCAAAAGAGGATCTGCACAGAAAGGGGAGGGTGCCGCATCATTTTCTCTCTTTCGACTACCCCAATTTACAGCACACCAACCGCATGTTTTGCGTCTTCGCTTTTTCCTCCATTTTGAGTGGGGTGCGGACGTGCGGACTTGGTTTTCCAGTAAACTCCCTTTATATATAAATTAGTCCTATTTTTTATTCCCTATAGTACTTTATAGGATTTTCAAATCCGCACGTCCGCAAAAACTACAATTTACTCTTATTTTTGCCATAAAAGGGAGAGCTAGGCACGTCCGCAAGCTCGTCCGCAGCAAGGCCGCATTTGGGAGGCACGTCCGCACTTTTATCCGGTTGGGTCGTAAAAAATAGCACGCTATGCGGTCTTTTTCTCCCCTAACTGCGGACGAGCCTGGGAATTTGCGGACGTGCTTTGTCATTTTGCGGACGTGCCTGCGGACGTGCTTGGGGGCCTTCTTGGTCAATTTCGGAGGGCTTTGTATGACTTTTTAACACTTTGTCTCAAATGCTGGAAAGTCAGAGTGCTCTTCCTCAGTGATGAGTTTAACGCCGAAAACATGTGATTTTTTAGCATGCCCGAGTTTTCTCATCTCGTATCCGGCATGCCGCAAATAATGACAGATTTTCTGTGATGATCTATACCGTGGAGTTTCGCCATTTTCTTCACACCATCTTTTGTAAGCCGACACGAAATCCTTCAGCGCAGTTTTACTTTCAGGACTTTGAATTACACACTGCTGCAAAAACTGAGCAAATTGATCGGATTCGGCACGGTATTCCTCGGTGGCCTTCAACACGGATTTTGGAGGGTTAAGTCCTCCCATTTTCCATGCTGAGAAACCGCAAAGTGCCCAATTGAGTATACCGGATTTTTCCTTTTCGAATTCCGCCAATATTTCGCGACGGGGTCGTTTCTTTTCTTCAGAAATAGTCACAACCCACGGGATCAGATGAATTCGCCGCCAGATGCCGAGGTCGGTTCCACGAATTTCGAGTTTATGATTGCCTACCACCCAAAACTTGTGCGTCGGCTTAAATTTGTGTGGATTCTCATAAAGTCGCCTTGCTACTACTTCATCGCCTCCTACCAAGGATTTCACATGGTGCTCGGCAAGTTTTTTATTTTCCGGGATCTCGTCGGTTTTCACAAGCCTCATACCCTCCATGTTGGCTTTATGGCAATCATGGCTACTATCCGGTTTATCTCCCAACAAAACTGCAATTGGAACTGTTGTCATTAGGTCTCCAAACAAAAGCTCTAACCCTGAGAAAAAGGTCGATTTGCCATTGGCTCCTTCGCCATAGCAATAGAACAAAACATCTTCATCAGTGCGACCCGTCAAACAATATCCCACCGCTCTTCGAAGGTAGGAAATAAGTTCTTTATCTTCACTCATAAAATAGTTAAGAAATGCATCCCATGCAGGACATTCAGCGTGAGGATCGTAGATAACGGATGTTTTATGCGTTGAGTAATCGCTGAAACGATGTTCGCGAAAAACCCCTTCCGCAAGATCAAGAGTACCGTTTTCTACCACTAATAGATCTGGCTTGGTATCGAAAGCTGTAGCCGGCAGTTGTAATCTCTTTAGAGCTAATTCTTCCACACCCCGGAGATAATTGTGTGTTGTTAGCGATTTAAGACGCACGTTGATTTCCTTTAATTTCTGAACACGTTGATCTTTATCTTTTTCTTCCTTCGGGGCAGGCTTATCAGCGATGTTCTGAATGTTTTTGGCGAGCTCGCTGTAAATACGACATAGTGTCTCCGAAATATCCAAAATAGCCCTGTCATCTTTTCTCCAAATTCCTTTTCCGTAGGTCATCCATTTCCTAGCATCAACATTCCATACCCAGAGACCTTGCCGAATATCGGTCCATAATTTGGCATCACCTATTTGTTGTTTTTGCAGGGCTTCAAGAGCTCGTTCAACGGGCATTTCTTGTTCGGCAAGAATTTTCTCAAGATCAGAAGTTGCCGAATCTTCTCCTTCTGCCGAATGGTACACGCTTTCAGCAAACCGAATTCTCCCTGCCCAGCGCTTCCTCCTGTATGCAGCTTTGGCATCAAAGCCATGCCGAGATGCAATATGGATGAGTGACGCGCGACAGTTAAAAATACACATCAGCGACAATTATAAATCCCCATGGAGAGATGAGGGATTGCATCGAGTAGGAACCCCCATCACTGAGGGCTCCTCTCACAGAACCGTACTTGTGCTGTTCACATACGGCTCTTCGGAACCGCGGGTTATGACCCCCATGGTTGGTTTTACAACCTCGCCTATTCAGAAAGTCCATACGCATTGCATTGGTTTCTGAGCGGCCATGCGTGCGGGATGCTCCCTATACCGTTGTAGCAGTGACTTGAGCCCGCGTGCATCCCAAAGGGAATTCTTCAGTGCCCTGTCTATTGCTGGAGTGTGACTTAACGCCCACCAAGATTTACATCCTGAGTATACGCTGCGCCACGCAGTCTTAGGTCTAATCCCGAGCTGAATCAGTTTACGAGCGATAGTTTGTTTGCGCTTGTATTGTTTGAGTTCCGTTGCTCGCAGTCGTCTGCGGATATGGGCGTCTAGCCCTTGCAAGGTTTTCTCAATTTGCTCTGTGCAGATGCCAAAGAAACCTGTCCATCCGGTCACGTAGGCGTTGATTTTGTTGATGCACGCTTTTGTTGTGCCTCCCCAATTTCTCGGTGTCAGTTCCCGGATTTTGTTGCCTATGCGTTCTTTTGTTCGCTTTGACAACCCCACTTCTACGTTGCCGTCTAACGGCTTACGCCGTAGGCTAAAGCCTAGAAAGTGGCGTTCTTGTGGCCGCGCCACGGCACTTTTGCTGGCATTCACTTTGAGACGCAAGCGCCTCTCAATGAAATTGCTCACGCTGGCCATGACGCGCTGCCCAGCGCGTTCGCTTCTGACGTAGATGTTACCGTCATCCGCATAACGCACGAAGCGGTAACCTCTTGTTTGCAGCTCCCAGTCGAGTTCGTCCAGCACGATGTTGCTAAGCAGTGGGCTTAGCGGTCCACCTTGCGGAACTCCTTCGTCGTTGCTCACCACTACGCCATCTGGCATTACGGTCCGCGCTTTTAGCATTTGCCCGATCAGACGCAGTAGTCTTTTGTCTTTCACTCGCAACGCGAGTTTGGACATCAGTCTTTGATGGTTTACACGGTTGAAGAAATTCTCCAAATCCATGTCTACCACCCATTCGCGCCCCTCTTCTATGTATTCTTGCGCTTGTCGTATTGCTGTCTGACAGCCCCGTTGGGGTCGAAATCCGTGACTGTTTGGGTGAAATGTTGGCTCGTACTCTGGTTCCAGGACCTGCCGTACTGCTTCTTGCACCACCCTGTCTATCACGTTGGGTATGCCTAGGCCCCTTTGGCCTCCCCCTGCCTTGGGTATCCACACTCGCCGAATCTCTCCGGGGCGATAACTTCCTTCTAGCAGGGCTTGGCTCAGTTTCGGTATTAGCTCGTTCAGATGCTTGCGCACTTGTTCGATGCTTTGCCGATCTGGCCCAGGTGCCCCTTTGTTGGCTGCTACTGTTTCAAACGCCATCCGTAGTCCTCGTTCCACTTCTTCCATGGTCGCTGTCGTTGCTTTCTCTGACTTGAGTTTTGGCACTGGCAGCGCGCACGCTTGAGCTGAGCGTCGGTGCTCAGCCCTTGCGCCGTCGCCGGGGGTTTGTGCCCCCTCTTCGGCTGATCCAAAATTCAGTTCAAGTTGCATTGACATTCCTTCGACCGCAACCGCCTTCACTCCCCCAAGCCGTGTTTTTTTCTGCTTGGGTTGGGACTGGCTTTCACCAGCCTTCTTGCTAATATGCGGTTGTCTGACTTCTGTTGGGCTATTGTCCTTTCGTTCTTTCGTCCTACGGGTTTGCGTCAGGCTCTGGCTTGACGCAGCCCAACAGATCTCTCTGGGTAAGAATTAACAAACTTCGTACTCTTCTCGTCGCCAATACGCATGCAGTTACCAACAGATTTTGGATCTCGCCACTGCCGGCTGGCTTGTCCACTGCACACGCCTTACGGCGCTTCACTTCCGTTCGATTCTTGTACGCACCTATGACTTCTACTGCACATCCCCTCGCGGGTCTTCCAGCGTTGGCTTTCCTCTGGTCGAACCATGGTGTTCCATAGCAATGCACTTGTCTCTTCAGTGTTGGGTTCCCTCTGTCAGGGCCCCAGGTTTGGATTTTCACCTCCTGTTTGTTATTCATGCCAGACACACCGGGCTTTGCGGCTACGCCGCAATCGCTCCTGTGGAGCGAACGCCCTCTCTTTGATCCATCGGCATCACGGAACGTCTCGCACAATCAATAACACAAAAAACCTTGCACCATCACCCTCAGAAATGGGGAATTATAACTGTCGCTAAATGGGGATTTGTAATTGTCGCTGGACAATATGAAGAAGAATTGATTGCAAAAATCCAGGGCTCGTTATTTTCCTCGTCGAAATTAAGCTAGCAAATCCTGATTTATTTTATCAGGACAGTTGTAGAGACACAACACTTGTACTTCGGGGCAAGTGTATGCCATCTACATTCTGAAGAAATATCAACGTATAGGCATTAGGCCTGCATTATGGAATCAAAGATCAGATATTTTAAGGTACACGGATTAATACCGTTTATCGTGAGAGCGCTGGAGTAAAACCTGGATGTCCGCTTGTTTTACAAAAAGCACAAAGGATCAATGGGTTCTTCCGGAAAAATAGTGGATAACCCAGCCAAATTTCCACAATACAATTACCCCTCCTTGACTGACAGGCACGCACTATTTTTTTGTTGAGGAGCTTTTTTTTTAAAAAGGAGAAGCTAGAAAAAAGAGATGAAAGACAATGAGCTCTATCAGCAGATCCTGGGACTGAGAAAACCATGGGAAGTGAAGAGGGTAAAATTAGATATGGGAAAAAAGGAAGTGCAAGTGGAAATAGGATATCAAGAAGGGACGAACTGGGAAGTGGAGGGGGAACAGATAGGGAAGATCTATGATCATGCGCCAGTCAGGAAATGGCGGCATTTAGACAGCTGCCAATTTAGCACAGTATTGGAAGCGCGAGTACCGCGAGTAAAACTTCATGACGGCAGAGTACAGACCGTACCAGTACCTTGGGCACAAAAGAACAGCCGGTTTACTGAGCTCTTTGAATGTCTGGCGATCAAAGTACTTCAAGCCAGCGCCAGCGTGGAAGCAGCTTGCCAGCTATTAAGGATTGATTGGGATGCCGCACAGCGGATCATGGAACGGGCAGTAGAACGAGGCCTGGAGCGCCGAGAACTGGAGACATTGCCAGTAGTGGGGATGGATGAGAAAAGCTTTTTGCGGGGCCAGAGCTATGCCTCACTCCTCTATGATCTGAATGGGGAAAATCCACGTGTACTTGAAGTGGTCATGCAGCGAGATAGCCAAGCTGCTGAACTACTCTGGGAAACACTTCCTGAAGAAGCCCGTCAGAGTATCCAGGCTGTATGTTTGGATATGAGCGGCATCTACCGCGAAGTGGCTACTGAGATGGTACCACAGGCTAAAATCGTTCATGATAAATTCCATGTTTCCAAACACCTCAATGAGGCTGTGGATAAAGTGCGGCGACGGGAAAATAAAACTCTGAAAGCCAAGGGCGATCAACGACTCAAAGGAGCACGCCAGCTTTTTCTTTTTTCCCCAGAGAACCTTCCTCAAAAACATATTGAAGACTTTGAGCGGCTAAAAAACTCCGATCTGAAGGCAGCTCGTGCCTGGGCCATTAAGGAAAGTTTTCGCGCTTTTTGGAAATGCTGCTCTGTTTCTGAAGCTCAGGAGGTTTTCAAAAAATGGTATGCTTGGGCCACGAGATGCCAACTCCAAGAAATAAAAAAAGTAGCTAAAATGCTCAAAAACCATCTCGATGGACTGCTCAACTTCATGTCCTTCTCTATTACAAACGCCGTGGCTGAGGGCTTTAACTCTAAAATCCAATCGATCAAATCCGCTGCCAGAGGTTTTAAAAATTTCCTTAATTATCGGACTCGCATCCTTTTCTTTTGCGGTAAACTCAATCTTTTTCCGGCCATTTATCCATTATAATCCCGGAAGAACCGATCAATGGTTGGCACCGATACTATTACATTCAAGAAATAGATTTGTTAATCAAATGAAACGGTAAGTGCATTTCAGCATCCTGCTCTAGGTTTTGAAGGATCTCACTTACAGCTTTTTCCTGTAGCACCGTGCCATCTTGCATCTTATAAACATAGTCTGCGGATACAGGAAATCTAAGGTCATGAGTAATCAGTATTACTGTTTTGTTTTTCGCAATTTTACAAATAGTTTGCATTACTTTAGCACCATTTGTTTCATCTAAAGACGCTGTTGGTTCGTCTAAAATCAAAACGTCTGCGTCGTGGTATAAAAGTCGAGCCAAACCGATTCGCTGCCTTTGCCCTCCTGATACACTTCTTCCTCGTTCTCCAAGTGGACGGCCTTTCATGCCATCACTCTCCTCTTCGCTCAAACCTGCTTCTCGTAACGATCTTTCTGCCAGTGCATGATTTGTTGCATCTGAAAGGGAAATATTTTCAAAGAGATCCAGATCAAAGAGCTCGGCATCCTGGCTTAAATATGCAACGCGTTTTGTCCCTTCTAATAGGGAAATTTCTCCGTCATACTCTATAAGACCGCAAAGCGCTTTGGCAAAGAGGCTCTTGCCCGCTCCACTTTTTCCAGTAATCACAACGAACGATCCCTTCTTGATGCAAAGATCTATAGGACCGATGATGTTTTTTCCAGATAAGAAAACATTCAAATTTTTGACAGAAATAGCCGTTGTCAACGACGAGTGCCACTGATGAGGAATGACGAGTTCCGAGGTAGATCGATCTAGAATTTGGCCTAAATGCTTCAATGAGGCTACGTAACCGATAAAATCTTTATATGAATTCGCAAATGTCTGAAGAGGTCCAATTACTTGTAATAACAATCCGTTAACCATCACAATGTCACCCAGAGTCCACAAATTATTCTTATACCTATAGACACTGGTGAATATCGTGATTCCTATTATTATCATTACCATTCCTCCTTGCAATATCCCCAGATTCGCCATAGGAAGAATTATCTTATAAACCTTCGCTATAAAAATACTTTGCAGATTGCCAAACCGCCTCAGCATCCATTCCAGAGCGGAAAGACCTCTGACTGTAACTGAATTTTGGATACTCTCCTGTAACACTCCAAAATTGTAATTCCAGGCAGCATAAAAATCCTCCTGTCTAGCTTGGATTTTAGAGGATATCATCGGAGTGATTACCAGAAATATTCCCACTGCGACAGTCACCGAAAACCAAGCAAAAATCGGAGCTTTAAATCCGAAAATCACCAAAAATGCCAATAATTCAACAAAGACAGGAATTGCTAAAAATAGTATATTGCTGAATGCACCTCGTAACCCAGATAATCCTCTGTCTATGATGATGGAATATTCGCCTGATTTTTTGTTAAGTATTTCAGAAAATGGAACATGAAATGTCTTTTTTAAAATATCCTGCATCAGGTTTTTTTGAATCTCCTGTTCAGCAACAAGAAATATTCCGAATTGCACCTCTTCCAAAATCCGTCTGACAAAATATAAAACGGCATAAGCGATTCCAATTTTCCAAATGCCACTGGCCGCAGTCGATATTAAAGCATCGAGGAATGTCTTAAATAGAACCGGAGAAGCAATACGCAACAGAGACGTCCCTATAAAGACAGCTACAGCAAAAAATACTAGTATCTTTTGACGGGTGCCAAGTAGGGAAATGAAATAATTCTTCATCAGAACCACTCGAACAGTATCGATTATTGATCCACAGTTCGGAAATTTGTATCGTTATTAGCGGCCTCGTCTTGAGAAACTTTCATACGCAAGGAAGTGGTGACTGAAAATACCATATTTTTACCAAATCGCAATTCAAGTCTGCTTGGAACAGAACAATTTTCAACTTGTGGCCCCGAAGCGCAGAAACCTTCCATCCTTTTATTTACCACCATTTGCTTAATACCAAGACCATGAGATTTTTCATTTCCGATTTTTTCACTGACCTCTATTCATGCGAACTGACATCTGCTATTGTTTTAACATATGAGTTTGACCAGAGGTAACAAGATCCTTGACGCGGATTTCAGACACGAGAACAGTCAAGCTTGTAAAAGCTCTCACGTAAGCATGTCTTCATTCCATTCTCAATATCGCACTCATACCTGCAATGAACTCCGCATGTCGCACGAGGGCAAGACTGCAAAGTTGAGTGGCTGGCTCCGAAACCGAAGAGATCATGGAGGCGTCTTGTTTTTAGAGCTTGCAGATCATTTTGGAGTGACGCAGATCGTCGTTGATCCGGAGCAGTCCTCGTTTCCCAAACTAGCTCAGTTAAACAAAGAAACCGTGCTTTCAGTGGAAGGAACGGTTGTCCGGAGAGATGCCAAAAATCTCAATCCGAAAATCCCCACTGGAGAAGTCGAATTACATTTGAACTCTTATGAGGTATTAAGCTCTTGCGATCCGCTACCTTTTCCTATTTTCCCAGATAGTCCCGCGCCAGAAGATTTACGGCTCACCTATCGATTTTTGGATCTGAGGAGATCCCGGATGCAGTCGAATATTACACTTCGTTCTCACATTATCGCGAGCATGAGAAAAAGAATGTGGGAATTTGGGTTTATGGAATTTCAAACTCCAACCCTTACCGCGTCGAGTCCGGAGGGAGCCAGAGATTTCCTGGTGCCCTCTCGCAAACACCCTGGGAAATTCTATGCGCTTCCTCAGGCTCCTCAGCAGTTTAAACAGCTACTGATGACCTCTGGTTTCGATCGCTATTTTCAGATTGCTCCCTGTTATCGGGATGAAGATGCACGTGCGGATCGCTCGCCAGGGGAATTTTATCAGCTCGATATCGAAATGAGCTTTGTAACACAGGAAGATGTTTTTCGTGTCACCGAAGAGTTGTTGGCAGGATTGTTTCTGGAATTTCTACCTAACACAAATATTACAAGCACGCCATTCCTACGGATCTCTTATCAAGATGCATTGATGCGCTATGGCAATGACAAACCGGACCTTCGCAATCCGCTGCAAATTACGGATCTCACAGACCTTTTTGTTGATTCTCCATTTCGAGCCTTTTCGGGTAAAATTGTGCGTTGTATTGCAGCTCCTGCACTTGACAAAAAATCTCGATCTTTTTTTGACAAACTAGAAGAGCAAGCCAAAGATCTTGGTGCGCCCGGTCTGGCATGGATTCTTTTGGGAGAAACGACTGCAACGGGACCAATTGCAAAGTTTCTTTCTACGGAACTTCTTTCCGAAATTCGTGCGAGAACGCAGGCTCAAACTGGCGATGGTATCTTTTTTTCGGCGGACGAAAAAATATCCAAAATCTGTAATATTTTATCCTTTCTTCGGGATCAACTCGGTCAGCAGCTTGATCTGATAGAGAAAGGCTCCTTTCGCTTTTGTTGGATTGTCGATTTTCCAATGTTCGAATGGAATGAAGAAAACCAAAAGATCGACTTTTCGCACAATCCGTTTTCCATGCCTCAAGGTGGACTCGCGGCTCTAGAAAAGGAAGATCCACTGAGTGTCAAAGCATACCAGTATGATATCGTTTGTAATGGCATAGAACTTTCGTCCGGAGCAATTCGAAATCACAGTCTTGAGATCATGTATCGAGCCTTTGAGATTGCAGGTTATCCGACCAATATTGTTGACCAACAATTTGGTGCGTTAACCAAAGCATTTCGCTACGGTGTGCCACCGCATGGTGGAATTGCTCCAGGAATTGATCGGATTGTCATGTTAATTGCAAATGAACCCAATATTAGAGAAGTAATAGCCTTTCCATTGAGCCAACAAGCGGAAGATTTACTCATGGGTGCACCATCTACAGTACGTCCTGAACAGCTGCGGGAACTTAAGCTCGCTTGTCTGGCCTCCAAGTAAATCCAACTGGGGAGTTATCAAATAATCTGATCGCACTCAAGATTCCGATCTAGCCCAAAAAACCAAGCTAAAGGATTACCGCATGGAATTTCTGTTCGTTGTCCAATTTGTGGCAGCCTGACTATAATATTCATTTCCGCAACACCAAATAGCTCTTCATCAATTTGAATCGACCGCTTTTTGTTGAAAAATTCGAGTCCCGCCATGACATCTGGAACAATTTTTTCTACAAGAATTCCATTGGGAATCGGTCCTTGATAAAGCAGGACACCCGCAGGAAATAGCACTTCGATTCCAGTGTGGATTTTTGCGTATTCTGAACCGGCAATCCAGCTCGCAATGAAATTTGAGTCGGTGCCAGGCCAACTTGCTCCACTGACTTTACACAGTCCAAAAATCGCGAACTCGGAATTTAGAATACGTTCTCTGCAAAATTCTTCGGATCGTTCCAATATTACTACTCCCGGTGAAACGACACAAAATCCATATCGTGAGATCGTACGGATAGGAGGGCAGTCAGCCGGTTGGACTTTTGCGCCTCCCTCTATAGCTCTCCACCGAGCGATATAATCCTTTGTACAGAATGGGGAGTCCAGTGACTGAATTCCATAATTTAAGTTGAGTTTCACTGGTGGCACCGCGCCAGCGATTCGCACCGCTTCGTTAGCAAATCTCCAATATAGCTTCACGTACACAATTGTTTTGCAGCAGGACCAAAAATCGAATCTCCGCCGGTGGGATGCCACGTTTCTACCTCAGGAATAATCACCCGAACGACGGACACTCCGGAAATACCCTTAAATTGATATATTGCTGGCTCAACAATTTCTGCAGCTTCAAGTATCTGACAAATTTGCTCTGGTGAACTACATGATGCAGACACGCTTGGGAGAATATCATGGTACGATGAACAAGGAATATTTTGGCTCAGAAGCCACGATGTTCTACAATTATTATCGTAACGGGATTTAGTGTCAGTGCCGCAATCCTCGCGTGCGCCTTGACGATCCGTCGCCCGTGATTGAGCAAGTTCCAATAATGCTGAAACACAGGCTTCCTCAGGACTAGATTTCAAACCGTAGCCCGCCGCAGCCAAAAACTCTCCGTTGGGCATTTGTTCTACAACAGATGCCGCAAATAACGGTAGAGAAAACTTGTTCGGCAAGGCAAGAACACGAGGACAGTAACCCGCTCTCTTATAGCGTTTGACAAGCACCTGACAGCGCTCAGGTAATGAATTGGTGTTAAGCTCGATCACGCCGTCCACATCGTCACAAATTTCCTTTGGCATGGATAACCCTAGGCAGGCAGCAATATATTTTAGTTTGATCTCCGGAATGACCGAATTCCGAATATCAAGCAAGGAAACAAGGTGTCGCTCTATTACTTCCATGAGACCCGCAAGCACGGCTTGTTCTCTGCTAAAGTTAGCAGCAAGGCCGTTAGTTGTGTTTACTTTAAATGGCGAAGGCGGAAGGCAGTTTGGACGTCGCCCCCAAAAGACAATATCAGCCGGAACCCAAACCGGTTGCTTCGATACAATTCTCTCTGCCAAACACCAGACATAATTTGTTACATCTGATTGGTTATAAGTAAATAATCGCGGTTCCCAACTTTCTTCACGAAATGGTGTCTTTTTTACATCACGGATGACAACTTGAGAAACATCCCATAGAGCCGAACTTCTTTCTACAGCTTCCATCAATGCCCCCAATCTTGCCTGTTCCTGTGTTTCACCTTTACCGCTATATACCCAAATTATGTCTTCAGTCCCTGCCCGGATTGCGACTGAAGTAGGGATAAAAGTTTCATCGAAACCAGTCGTGTCTCCGATCCGATCGATTTTGCCTTCTTGAACGGTGGGAATTAACGATTTCTGGAACGTACATCTCCAGTATCCACGTCGAGGTTCATTTTTACGGATTTTGTCAGACAATGATCCGTTATAACGCTGGATACAGCGCATTGCATCAAGACGTTTGATATCAAAACGCGGATTGAAAATATCATTGACGTTTGCTTTTTCTATTCCAACGTCTATCGCCATTTTCACCAACGTTGGAATGGTGCGTTCCGTAAAATATACTTGTTCGCATCTTTTGAGAAAGTTAAGGCCTTTTCTTAAATCGACTTTTCTGTTCCGAGTTAACCATGCTATGGCATAGCGAAGGTTCACCAAAGGCCACGTCAGAGCCCTGAAATTGTTTTCTGTGAACAGAACCAATAATTCGTCATCACGAACAATTTTCCCTTGTAGATACTGGTTGTAAACCCACCCTATACCCAACATACCATGCCTGCTCAATTCAACTGCTCTGATGGCACCTAATGACGCCGCTCCCAACATCATGACACCCTTCTGCATCGCCGCTACAATTTCGTATGGTGAGGGAGGATAATCACCAATCAATACGCCATCTATGAGATAAATACGTTTAACCCCCTGGCGCACAGCATTCTCGATATCTCCACGGCGAGCGGGACCCCTCACATTAAGATGAGGGAATGCAATCTTTTCAGCAGCTTGGAGTGAAAGACTCGAACCAATAAATGCTATTGATTGGTCTTCATTGCTGCAAACATGCATTTTGACTTAACCGAAAATCAGAACCTCGATAATTAAACACAAGCGCACGGCGAGATAGCCCAGACTGATTAGGAGCACTTCGATGAACTGTAAAAGAATGATGCACTATGCAAGACCCCTTTGAAATTGGTACCGTTACATAATCATTATCGCGCGGGAGATTTATTAATTGAAATTCAAAATCCTTTGTTTCTGATTTTCCATGAGGGAAAAGAGATTTTTCTTTGCATGGTACAAATTGAAGGGGTGCTCTTGTCGAACCAACCTCATCCAAAGCAATCCAGAAAGAAACAGCAAGTTCATCATCGAAATGCTCTCTATAAAAGGCATGATCTTGATGCGGAGGAGTTGGACTGCTGTGTAATGCGGGTTTACTGAAATATTCCATATGAAGCGGAACAACAGGTTTATCGCAGAACACTTCCGCTAAATGCATTAATTCGGTACTGCGAGCAAGATCGAACAATAGTTCACTTACCTTATCAAGATTGTGCATGACAAGAACATTATCTCTATCATCGCGAACCACACGATAAATTGCCTCTTTCGTATAATTTTGGCTCCTCGACATAACGAGTGGGGTAAGAATGGGTGGCTGCGCGCCCCCCAAACCCGCGCGCCGCTCGCCGCGGCAGGCGTTAGGGAGGAACTGATTTTAGTTCCCGCCCAGAGAGGCGGGAAGGAATGGAATAAAAAGAAAAACTCCCGTAGAATGATCCAATATGCAGGAGAACATACTATTTGGCCAAGCCCTGGGATTAGGCAGTGGATGGAAAGTAACCAAAAGCGAGATGAACCTGGCAGGACAGCAGCTAAACCTGTGGTTGGACTTCGAAGCTGGCTGTTATTTTGCCTGTTCAAAATGCGGGGAATATTGCCCTGTACATGACACGGTGGAAAAGAAGTGGAGGCACTTGAATTTTTGGCAACACCGGACTGATTTGATAGCACGAGTCCCGCGTACCCACTGCGAGAAACACGGAGTCTTACAAACGGAGGTACCCTGGGCCCGCAGTGGAAGCGGCTTTACGTTAATGAGTGAAGCGATGATCCTCATACTCTGTAGAGAGATGAGCGTATCAGCGGCCTCCCAACACTTTGGAGAGACAGACAAGCGACTGTGGCCAGTCATAGATCACTACGTCACCGAAGCCCATGAAGCCAAAGAGTGGAGCGGAGTACGTCGCATCATGATAGATGAAACCAGCGCCAAAAAAGGACATCGCTACGTGACCAACATCCTCGACGCCGATAACCACGAGCTGCTTTTGATGGTGGAAGGTCGCAGTGCCGAAGCCGTTACCCAATTTCTCGAAGCCATGCCCGCCCACCAAGCACAAGCCGAGCAAATTACCGAAGTCGTCATGGACATGAGCCCGGCCTATATTTCCGGCGTTCAAATGCACTTTCCCAAAGCACGAATAGTCTTCGACCTTTTCCACATCATGAAACTGGCAGGAGAAGCCCTGGAGAGCGTACGTAAGAGCTTGCGTAAACAAGGAGCAGATCTGCGCGGGGGCCTTTGGGCACTTCGCGGCAATGAATGGACCCGATCCGAAGAACAACTTCAAATACGCAAGGACTTAGCACGCACCTATCCCAAACTCGGACGTGCTTTAGCCCTGCGCGAAGCTTTACAAAATGTTCTGGCTGACAAAGACCTCTCTTCCTTGAAATGGTGGTTTTCTTGGGCGGATCGTTCCAAACTTCAGCCCTTTCGAAAACTCTCAAAAAACATTTCCATGGCATCCTCGCCTATTGGGAAACTGGTCTTACTAATGCTGCTATGGAGGCCGTTAATGGTCTGCTTCAAACTGCTAAAAGAATCGCCAGAGGTTTCCGCAATTTCCATTATTTCCGCCTTGCTTCTTACTTAAAAGCTTCCCGATTAAAGATCCTTCTCCCTTCTCCTTTACCCACTTAATTCGTCGAAGTGGCATAATTTTCATCCAACGCTCTTATCTCTGCATTCAGATAATCAACCGATCCTCCTGAAAAAATAATAGGGAGTGTCGTGAAACCTTGATTATCAAATTCGCATTTGCTTTTCTTGATAATTTCTTGATTTGGCAAATTAACAACTGGTAGGGACATAGAGTGAAGGTCTTTTCCAAAGAGGAATTTTTTCATTCATTCCTAAGGTCCCAATAGTTACACTGGAACGCTCTGCTCGATCTAAAGTATGAGACGACGAATTTACAATAACAGCCTCGTGTTGTTCTGGATAAAAATTGAGCAGATGTTTTACCAGTGGTTCCAGTGTGCTGTAGTCGGGTGAATCAGCGATTACATGGTCTGTCAAAAGACTAGTGAGTTGAAAAACTAAAAGAGGTATTGACGGATTTATTGCGTATTTTCCATCGACGAGAAGCGTCGCGTCGTAGATCTGCAATGCATAGCCAAGGTCAATCTGAAGATCACACATAATGGTATTTAGACAACTGATGCCTGGCAATACCGTAGCAATGAGATCATTTGCTTGAGCAAGCTCGAGAGTATATTCTGTAGCTGAAACGAGAAATAAAGGATGACCATGAACAACAAAAGCGACTGGCGCCTCCTGGCGAGCGGAATCGACAACCAGGTGAGAAATTGCCTTGTAAGCATCACAACGTTTTCCGCCTTTTTCAAATAGGTAGGCCACGTCATTGATGCTGCTATTGTATTCCGAAAGCCTGCGGAGCACGTCTAAATCATCATGTAGCACGTAAACCTGTTTACAAATTTTTAGGGCTTGGATCGTTTCTAGTGTTAATTGAACGGTTGAATGTATCCCTGTTCCCAGTAAAAAAATGTCTGTTTGTTTATGCATATGATATGCCTTAAATGTCCCGCATTCGGTGCCAGTCGCTTGAATGTATCAATGTAGAGTTATATTGAGATAGTTCAACACGCGCAACTAACAGGTGACGCGCGTCCGTGTTGGTCCCCCACCTGTTTTGGCTCCATTGTCACGGAGGAATGGACGAAACCGTCGCACATCCACGCCATATTCTTCGAGAGCGACGCGTCGCATGGGTGCAAGAAGGTTTGCCTCGTGCTCAGGCAAACCAAGTTCAGCTAGCGTCTCATATGGACTATCAAGAAGCTTTTGACGGAATGTGATATCGATCGCAGCACGGTCTAAGACCGCCGTCAGGTTGGGAATAGTCGTGCTTGCATCTGTATTTTTTGTCAGTGTTTCCATATATTTTTTGAGGTTGATCGTTCTGTCCTACAAGGACTGGAAGAAAATTAATCCAGAATTTGAATATCGCAAGTACCTGCATTACATTTTTTTACAAAGTGGTGTCTTACATAGATTGTACGAGCGAGTTTTCCCCAAGCTCTTCGGAAATTTTTTTCATCAATTTCTAAGGGTGGCGGTTTTGCCAGACTCGTTTTTCCCGAAAAGCCGCTAAATCCACCTGTTCCCATCTGACTTGTTTGAAATATCGAGCAACGACTTTCCATCCGTCGTATTTATTTACTTCGATCCATATAAAAACAATCCATATCCCGAATCTGAAATACGGAATTCTCGTAACGTACCAACTCACTGAATCCTTGCCGAGATTCTTGAAGAGCTGTGATATTGGTAGATTCTATTTTTTTCAGTTTGGTGAGCGCCATAGGAGTTGTGCCGATAAGTTTTCTGGTACTGGTAATAAAGCCAGCGGTATTCGCGCTTAAGTCGGAAGAGAACTTGCTGTTGTTCGCGGAGGAGGAGATAAGGGATGCTGCCTCCATTTGGCATTAATGAGGGGAATGACAACTTTTTTGAAAAACCGGATAAGAATCGAAAGACGGCTGCATCTTTCTTCCTAGAAGCTCCTTCCAGTTGCAGTTTTTGGTAGTCCAGTTCAATCGCATTGATGCGTATGTATATTTCCTGCAATTTCTGAGCTTTTTCGTTGTGCTCGGCGACGAGAAGATTTCTGCGAGTCGCGGTCAACCTCAGATTAAAATAAAATTTCCAAAAATTTACTCTGCCGCCTGTTGCATCAGAGAAATATTTGATGAGTTAACTACTCACCTACATTAACCTGCCTCCTTATTTTTTTGCTTGATGATCACGCAATAGGATGCCTGTTCCTCCTAATTTAATGGCCGTTTTTGATTGTATACAATAATTACCACCCAGGACATCAGTAAATTCCAAGTTTCACCATAAATTACTACAGTCAAATTGCTCAATCGACCAGCGGCCAGGCATTCTCGTTCTCCTGGAACCGCACGATAGTTACTAGTGTCCTTGCCCGTGTCAGACCGACACGTAACAAACGTCGGCTACGTTCAAACGGCGCTTGTTCGGCTTTGCTGTCAAAAAATCTGGATTTAAAGTTACCTTCGACCAGTATAACTCCATCAAATTCTTTGCCTTTCGCCTTGTGTATGTTCATCAGGATGCAGCCTTGCGTATCGCGCTCGGCCGCAAGCAACCGCCCTTGGTCTAGGATGCATTTAACCCTGCCACTCACACCTGCATAGCTGCCAGAGGCAAGCCAGCACTTGCCGAGCGCGGAAGCGAGTACATCGCTCACCTTGAACAGTCGCACCATATGCGCCTCACGGAATAGCTCGTTCAAGGCCATGATATGCTGAAGTAGCTGACGCGCTGCCTTCCAGTCCTTCACTGGTTGTCCGGTCAGCTTGACACCAGCATTGTAGGCAACAATGAGCTCTTTTGCGACTTTGATGCGTGGCTCCTCATATTTAGCTACCTTGGCTGCCGCTTCGTCGTATTTGCGTGCATGCTCCGCTGCGTTGTTAGTTCGCTTCTCCGCGTTCTTTAGCTTGTAGTAAATGGCAATAGCCTGCAACGTTCGTGCAACACTGATTTCGGCCGAGCCGGTTGGCCATTCCAAGATCGATGCCACAACAACTGCCGCCGCCGCCGAAAGCTCTGCGTCCCAGACAACATCATGTTCGATTACAGGAAGATATTGCTGCTGTTTATAAGTGCGCGCCTCCGAAAGAATTAAAGAAATGTCTAGGATCAGTGAATTGCTTCTTGAAAGTATCGCCACGCTTGGATGCGTGATTCCCCTCTTCCGTAGCGCACTGAACGTCCAGATCACCTGTGCATGGACCATCACGTCAAAACCCTTTGGCCAATAAAAGACATATTGAACATCAGACGTTTCCGGCAGTGGGCCCTTGTTGCGAAGCACTGCATCGGCAAACTGGAGAATGCCAGCGTTCGGGCTTCTGTGATTCTCACCACCCAAATCAAACTCAGTGACCTCGATTTCCTCACGCAGAATATCCAACCGACGCGGATCAACATCTTTCCGATAGTCGAAAATCTGCTGTTCTGGATCGGCAAGGCAGAAAACATCCGTAGCTGTGGCAAGAGCACGAACCATCCGCCACTGGTCATTGTTGGTATCCTGAAATTCATCGATGATGACCATCGGGAATCGATCGGCAATCAGCCTACGCAGTGCTGCGCATCCTTCAAACAGGTTTGCCGTGCCAGCCGCGAAGAGATCCAAGCAGTACAACCCATGCTCTATCGCCAGGCGTTTCTGCTCGGTTGCCCAATCTCCATTGAGTGTCGATTTTTGAAGACATTCCTCACTAGAGCATTTTACATTTAAGTAGTTACAGTATTTCCATATCCTGCGTGACGAAAATAATTGGAAGATTCGTCTTTTGTGAGAGAATTTAAAATATTGGAAATGGAAGAGAGAACGGCATCGAGCGTTCTGGCGGCTGCTTTTCGAAGATGGGCTTTTAATTTGGAGAAAAATTTTTCAATTGGATTGAGATCTGGTGAATAAGCGGGCAAAAAGAGGAGTTTTGCACCACGGGCTTCTATAATTTTTTGGACATCAATGTTTTTGTGAGAAGAAAGATTGTCCATTATGAGAACATCACCCGGCTTAAGGATTGGCCCAAGGACCTCTTTCAAATAGGTTACAAAGGCTTCTTTGTTCATAGGACCATCAAGTACCCAGGGAGCTACCAGACCATCATGAGACAAAGTTGCAATGAAGGTGCTTGTTTTCCAATTTCCATGAGGGACTTTATCCATGCACCGCATTCCCTTTCGAGAGCGGCCATAAAGGCGAATCATTTTGGTATTGACTCCGCTTTCATCCAGAAAGAAAAGCCGATCTGTTGCCATGGTAGGTTGGTTTTCTTTCCACTCCTTTCTGGCTTGTTGTACATCTGGCCGATCTTGTTCGGTGGCCCGCAGGCTTTTTTTTTATAGGTAATGCCCCATTTTTTTAATCGATGCCATAAACTGTGGATGTCTATTAAGATTGCGTGCTCTTTCTCCAATTTTTCACTCATTTCCCGTAATGTGATTCCCGGTTGCTCTTCTACCCAGCTTCCAATCTCGGCTTCAAGATGCCCAATTCGGCTCTTGCGATGCCCGCCCATTGGAAAACTCCCGCGTTCTCCGGTTTCTTCAGATCGTTTTTTTAACCGATGTACCCATTGGCGGCTCACTTCAAGTTTTTTGGCTATTGTCCCAGGTTTCTCTCCTCGATCTATTGCTCTCAATGCTCGTTCTCTTAAATCTTTGGAATATGCCTTCGCCATTCGTTCTTTTTAGCATACCAGGTTCAATCGTATCTACTTAAATGTAAAATGCTCTAGTGGTTGTTTCGATTTAACAGATACTTGTATCTCACGCGTTCCTACCTTACTATGATTCAACTTATTGGTGGGCAACAAACAACCTCGGTTCAAATCTAATTTGTACTGGATCCTTCTCCCGAATATATCTTCTTCTTTTAGTCGCGGAAAGATTCGTATCCCAGGGAGCACTCCATGATCTGCTGATATTCTTTTGCCAGCCCGCGCATGGCAGCTGCAAACCAATGAAATTGCACCTGCTCAAGATCATTCGCATGTCTGTAGTAGCGAACTGCTAGCTCTCCCTCCATTCCAGTGATGTTTTGCGTTGCATTGCCCATGCTCAGCAACCGGCAAACGAAGCCATTTCGTATTGCTTCGGCACCCCTGGCATTTAACGCCGTAGCGATTGTACGGTGAATCCATAACCCATCGGGATCCGGAGGAGCAAACGGCAAAATTTGTCCAATTTGATATAATACAATTTTCAAACATTGATTTTCGATACTCCAGCTCCGAACTGTCTTCAGCCAATGCTCAAATGCCATTTTATCAAATCCGCCCGTCAAAAGAGTTCCCGGAACGATCCTCCAAAGATCAAGTAATTCAGCTGCCTTCTGTGATGACGCTTCTGCAATTTCTCTCGACTCACAGTCTTTATTTAGATGATTGGCCAATCCATATTTTTTGGATATTATCTCACAAAAAAAAATTGGTTCCATTGCTAAACGCATCTCGAGACTTTTAGGTCTTGCATTGCCGTAGTGACTAAACAGGGGAAAAAAGGCTTGTTCTATTTCGATGAGAGTTGCTTGGTCTACAGATGGATCCCTTTGCAACCAACCAATAACTCTCGAGAATATGTCAATCTCCAAGACTCGCGGTAGTTTTGACATAAGCAAACGCTCCTTCAAGGTTTGCACAGCGAGAATGGCTGGAAATGGTATTTCTTTACAGATGAGTCTATTGAGGCAGATTAGCGCTTTACCGGGCTGATGGAATTGTAGAAGTCTGCCTACTGCTTCCGTGCAATGCTCTCCCAGAGTATTGACATCATAGGACTCAACTTCGACCTTCTCCCAATACGCACTAGCGTATTGACCTAATTCCTTCTCAGCCCTCCGCCAGGTTTCATGGTAAAATGGAAGTTTTGAAAAAAATTCCGCTTTTTGCTTAGCAGTCCACTTTGCGTCTATCATCCCATTAACCCACTGCCAACTCCCAGTCTGAAACCTTCCGGCAATGAAGCCAGAAACAAATTCCGATGGCACGCCGTCCTTTTCGCCTAAATAATACGGGAGTATTATCGCATCTGCGACGTTTGAGTCAATCTGACCAAATGCAAGTCCTACGGCCTCTGGTTCCTTCACATCTCGCGCAAATTCTAAGATTCCTCCAATCTGCTGCAATGCGAAGATTGTACATACTGCCTGTCGTTGTAAATTATACATTTTCTCTCTGTTCTCGCTATTTCCCTCTAGTACGAATAGTGTGAAATTAAAATGCCCATTAAAATACCGCCGATAAGTAAATCGAGGGTTTTTTGGCGCCAGTTGGAAAGCTACTCTTTCAATTTCGATAATCATTTCCACCGACATCGCGCAATGTGCATCTTTATTCGTAGCATTACGATGTTTGAAAGATAACTTAACTAGAGCCTCCCAAAGGGGCAAGCGGTCCTGTTCAGGGCGACACAGTATAGTCTCCGAAGTTAAGTAATCAAAAATGCGCAAACGAATGAAACTCGGGAAAGATGGTAATTTCTCAATAAGGTCTGCCATTTTGTTTAAATCAATGTGAGCGAACTCAAACGCCAAATCAGCATACCCACGAATCTCGTTTTTATGATCGGCCTCAATAATTTTTTCGGGCCAATTCTTTGGCATAAACTGTCGCCATTCAGGCTTGCGACAACACTTTACATGGGATGTATGGCCGATTAATAAAAGAGACAGTAACAGCTTCCAACCAACTTTGGGTTGTTCTTGCAAAATTAATTTCAACACGTCTTTTCGCTGCAAAGCCGAGGCATATGTTTGCGAATATTGTGTAAGGAAGACAGATATCAATGAATCTAGCGGATTAGAATATGGAGACCAACGATCCGGATTCGGAATCATGGTTGCAAGTTCACTTAATATTAAAGTAGTACGCGGAAAATATTCGTCGTTCCACGACAGAGTTTCCAACGCTACTATAAGGCCGGATGCATAATCGTGCCCGCTAATGTTATCAGAAAACGTCTTTGTTAGAAGAATATTTATAGCACTTCCCGCACCGTCCGTAAGAGCATTTTCTATCGCAGTCAAAAATTTTTCAGGCGCCGCCTCTGCGAGCAAAGGTAACTGATATTGTAGACTTGCCCAAACTACCCAATCTGCATTTTCAAATAGTTGTTGCACCGCATACTGTACGATGGATTCCACTTCATAACTCGAACACTGAGTCAAGGCTTCAGGTCCGCTTCCAAGAAACGCTAACATTTCTGCTACCCCCTCTCGAATCGTGTTAGAATGTTCAAATCCATCCCCGAAAGCAACCAAGTGTTCGCTGTTTTTCGATAAAGAATCGTAAATTGAATTACGTTCTGCGAGGATAGCAATTGCGATTTTCCGAAATAAAATTACCTCTTGAAGCAATATCTGCGGGCCCAGTGCCGTATACACTTCTCTGCGAGAAATCATCCTCCAGCATCCATTATATTGTATTAAAGGCGATTCCGTTTTGAACGTTAAATGTCGAATTAAATCGATCCACTCTTCGTATGATTTCTGTGTCAGGGTTGCTACTATTTTCCTATCTGTCACATTTTTGCTATCCCATTTACCTATCAGCATCGCATGCACCAATAGATGAGCATCGCCCCATCTAGTATATGGCGGCATCTCTCCCAAACCACGTAGATGACGCTTTAATCTATTAAGATTTTGTGCTCCTATCTTCGACAATTCTGTCGCAGTATCCTCGTTGAAGCCTGCTCTGCTGAGGACCCGTTCGATATGCGAAGCGGATGGGTGCTGTAGCTTAAGGGAAGTTATATTTCCAGCAAAGCAAGGACCTGTTGTAGAAATAATAATGCGATGCCCTGCGTTGATAGCGGCATGCAACTTTCCGTCTGAATAGGTGAAGCCCATCGTAGGATGAACCACAAGAACATGCGCAGTCCGCAATTTAACTAAAGTATACCAAATATCTGGATTTCTTACGAATAGTACCTTGTTATTGGCTCCATTCGAATTAGTCAAACAAGCTGCGACGAAGTCCTCTACATCATTTTCACCTTCCGTAGTTAACGAAATTTGTTTTATGGTACCCCGTAAGAGCTCAAACAGTTTGAGACTCGCCTCTGTTCTGTTCCAAAAAAAAAGTTCCGGTGGCAAAGGAGGATGTGTAATACTTTTTATATTTTCCCAATGTTCCGCTGGAGTTGAGAAGCCAGAGCAACTTCTGACAAGACCCATTTTCTTTAGAAGCCATTTCCCAATGGCTGGAAATTCTCTTAACCAATCAGCTAACACTACACCATCTAAAATTTTAATTTCTTTCCAACCAGATGCTTTGCGTTTATTGACCCATTTTGTTTGCGCGGACTGACTCCATTGACGTGGAGTTACGACAACATAAGTCGCTTCTTTAGCTTCTGAAGAAGCTATCTCCAAGGTACGCTTCTTAAAGTCCTCGGTTGCTTTTTTTTGAGGATCTTTGCCCGTTCCAATTTCCCAACAACTTCTCCCTGGTGGAATGAATTGACGAAATCCGTTTGCAGTTTCGATCCACCCGTCCCAGCCAGGCTGATTAATGGAATCTCCGTATGGAATGCGACAGGTTGTTATTTCTAGGATTGATTCTCTAACTAACATCCAAATCAGCTCGGGAATGACACCTACACTGTCGTTTTTGTCAGCATAGTTTGCCAGATCTTCCGCTGTAACAATGTGCGTATGTTCCACTTTAAAATGGTTGTGTCTACGACAACAATTACTTGGAGTCAACAGGCGAGCGCTGGGCTCAAGATGAACTCCAATCAAACTACTGATGAAAAGCCTTCAGCAATCCGCAGAGTCTCCTCTTTTACACGTTTCGGGAAATGGGCCTCAAAATACTCGAAAAGCAATCATGGTTTCCTTAGAGTTGAGGAGAGCATTAGCGGAACATACGGACGAGCGAATGACCGAAGGGTACTCGCACTTATTCGGTTCTTCCGGGATTATAATGGATAAATGGCCGGAAAAAGATTGAGTTTACCGCAAAAGAAAAGGATGCGAGTCCGATAATTAAGGAAATTTTTAAAACCTCTGGCAGCGGATTTGATCGATTGGATTTTAGAGTTAAAGCCCTCAGCCACGGCGTTTGTAATAGAGAAGGACATGAAGTTGAGCAGTCCATCGAGATGGTTTTTGAGCATTTTAGCTACTTTTTTTATTTCTTGGAGTTGGCATCTCGCGGCCCAATCATACCATTTTTTGAAAACCTCCTGAGCTTCAGAAACAGAGCAGCATTTCCAAAAAGCGCGAAAACTTTCCTTAATGGCCCAGGCACGAGCTGCCTTCAGATCGGAGTTTTTTAGCCGCTCAAAGTCTTCAATATGTTTTTGAGGAAGGTTCTCTGGGGAAAAAAGAAAAAGCTGGCGTGCTCCTTTGAGTCGTTGATCGCCCTTGGCTTTCAGAGTTTTATTTTCCCGTCGCCGCACTTTATCCACAGCCTCATTGAGGTGTTTGGAAACATGGAATTTATCATGAACGATTTTAGCCTGTGGTACCATCTCAGTAGCCACTTCGCGGTAGATGCCGCTCATATCCAAACATACAGCCTGGATACTCTGAGGGGCTTCTTCAGGAAGTGTTTCCCAGAGTAGTTCAGCAGCTTGGCTATCTCGCTGCATGACCACTTCAAGTACACGTGGATTTTCCCCATTCAGATCATTGAGGTGCAACCCTTTTTTGGACCACTTTGTTGCTTAAAGCAGTTAAATTTTGTGGTGATGAAAATTGCTTTCTCACACCGTCAGTGGCTCTTGCTTGGCGCAAGTTCTGCGAGCTTGTTGGGCTCGCAGAAGCGCCACTGTTCGCCTCAGCCGTAGGCTTCGCCCCGGCATGAAAAAGCAATGGGTGATTTTCATGTATTTATGCAGCAAGGGTAAGACAATTTCGCTCAAAAAGATCCGGAGTCATGTAATTGAGGGAAGAGTGCTTACGATGAGTATTGTAATAGCCATGAATATACTCAAAGAGTTCAGTATGAGCATCTTGAAGGTTTTCAAAAGAGCCCCCTTGAAGCATTTCTCGTTTAAGGGTGCCAAAGAAAGACTCAGTCCAGGCATTATCATAGGGATTAGAGCGTGCTGACATGCTTTGTGAGAAGCCAGCCTGCTGAAGAGCAGCTCGGAAAGCCTTAGAACCATATTGACTACCCCGATCACTGTGGAAAATGGCAGATTTTATGGATTTTGTGGAACCTAGCGCCTGCGCGAATGCTTCAAGAACTAACTCCGAGCGCATGTGATCAGCCAGTTTCCATCCCAAAATTTTACGGGTACAAAGATCCATCACTACAGCCAAGTAAAATCATCCTACAGCACTCGGAATATAGGTAATATCAGCAGTCCAGACTTGGTTAGGTAAGGAAGGTAAGGGGCGATTAGCCAAAAGATTAGGGGCAGGGTTCAATGCCTTTCCATCGCTGGTTTTAGGAATGAAATTTTTAGGCTGTATAGCTCGCAATCCTCTCTTTTTCATCAGTCTACGAATATGCCTCGGCGAACAAATGACTCCTTCTTCCGCCATTTGTCTGCGAATCCTGCGATGACCATAACGTCCACAATGGCGCTTAAATATGATCTCGATCTGCTCCCCCATTTTCTTCTCAGAAAGCTGCATGGGGCTAGCTTCGGCTGCATGATAAAAACTACTCCGTGGGACACTCAGGGTATTGCAGATTTTACGAAGACTGACCCCTGTTTTTTCTTGGATTTCTAAAATCATCTTGCGGCACTGTGCAGGGGACTGTTGCCCAGAATAACGGCTGCCTTTTTTAAAATGTCATTCTCGAGTCTGAGCCGGGCGTTCTCGCGCCGAAGCCCCTGGAGCTCGTTTGTTACGGTCTGCTCGCTTACGCCTACAACTCCTTGGATTCCAATCTCTATATGCTTATTGGCTTGTGTTACCCAGCGGTAGAGTACTCCTGTTCCTATAGCCAATTCCTCGGCTACTTCCGGGATAGGCTTCCCTGTTTTTACTAGCTCCACGGCCGTTACTTTGAACTCTTTGCTATATTTCTGTCTTTTCTCCATTTTGGACCTTTCTCTCTTATTCTCTTATTTGACTGGTCCAAGATTTTGACACACCTCACTCATTGTCTTTCATCTCTTTTTTCTAGCTTCTCCTTTTTAAAAAAAAGCTCCTCAACAAAAAAATAGTGCGTGCCTGTCAGTCAAGGTGGGGTAATTGTATTGTGGAAATTTGGCTGGGTTATCCACTATTTTTCCGGAAGAACCATTTTTTGGCAGGGTTCTTGTCTATTGGAATCGTGACTGAACGTGACATTTATCGTAATGGACACCCTCAAACACCGGCAACAATTTGGGAACTTTGGTCACGCTTTTGTCACGTTTTGGCCAAAAAAAATCCACTCTTCAGAGTGGAGCGGGTAGAGGGAATCGAACCCTCCTGGCCAGCTTGGAAGGCTGGAACTTTACCACTAAGCTATACCCGCGTCATGGAACCCCAAGCCAAATAGTCAAACGTAGAAAGCGCAATGAGTCAACCTTTGGATTCAGCCGATTCTCGGCAGAAGATGTCCGCTGATCGCTTTATCGAGCGAACCTCGCCCTCCTCCCAGCACCACCAGCGCCAATGCGGCACCACAAACGACCACTAAATGTTCCAGCAAATAGATGTGATCCTCCATGACTCCATGCATCGTCTGGTAGCCCAAGACGGCTAAGAACACGGTCAGGATAGCCCAAATGCGGGTAAAAAATCCCATTAACAACCCAGCGCCCACAACAATTCTTGAGATCGCAAATGGCGTAGCGAGGAACGGAAAAAGATTATTGGAAAATGCCTTGAGCACGGGGTCAACTTGCCACTGGACTATTCCCGCTGCCCAAAGTGCGGTCCTGGCGATTTCTAAAAAAAGAGCCGCTGCAAGCGTCCAGCGAAGCAGGGATGGAGCCACACTGCGAGGGGAAGCTAGCAGGATATAAATGAGATTGCTCTTCATGGCTGGATGCTATGAGAGTAAGTCACACTTAAGGAGGCAAGCATTAAGCTTAGAAAATGTCCCGCGTCAAAGCTTGAGAATTCTAGTTAGCATGCTCTATGAAGGTGAAGACGTTATGGCAGAAGATTTTTCTGAACATCTAAAAAAGCCGGTTAAGCTGTTCGCTAAAAGCGAGTTTTCTCTGTTGCGAGATGAAAGCTCCGTCGCCGACGCATTGGATTCGATTCGGAAAGAAGGTCTGCCGGATGGTGTGGTTTATTTTTATGTCGGTGACGCCGAAGGACGGCTGGTGGGCGTATTGCCATCACGCCGGATTTTGACCGCCCCGCCGGAAAAAAAACTTTCGGAACTCATGATCCGGCGTGTTGTCTCCGTCCCCGAAACAGCCTCTCTTCTAGATGCATGTGAACTTTTCGTACTCTATAAACTTTTAGCGATACCCATCGTGGATGCCAACCGCCGGTTGACAGGAGTTGTCGACATCGGCGTCTTTACGGAGGAGATGCTTTCATTCGATGATAAACCCAGGGCAGATGAGATTTTTCAAACAATTGGTTTTCATGTTGGTGAGCTGAGAAATGCGTCAGCCTGGAAAGCGTTTCGCTACCGCTTTCCCTGGCTCCTGACCACTATTGGTGGTGGGATGCTGTGTGCGGCGGTTTCCAATCATTTCGCCACAACATTGGAAAGCCGCATTATTTTGGCGCTCTTCATGACATTGGTCCTCGGACTGGGAGAAAGTGTCAGCGCCCAATCCATGGCTCTTGTCTTGCAACAGTTGCATGGAGGCCAGGTCACTGCCCGATGGTTTCTTGCTGCTATCAAAAAAGAGTTTTTTTCCGCGTTTCTGCTCGGCTTCGCCTGTGGAGCAATGGTTGGAATCATCGTATGGCTGAGTAAAGGAGACACCTGGGCAGCTCTGGCAATTGGATTATCAGTTTTAACTTCAATGATTTGCGCTTGCATTATCGGCTTGGGTATCCCGTCAATTTTACGTTGGCTTCACCTGGACCCGCGGGTCGCTTCCGGTCCTTTGACGCTTGCCCTTGCAGATGTCTGCACGTTATTTTGTTATTTCAGTGTCGCCCAATCTCTGCTCTAATAATTTGTTACTCTGTCAGTTCACTGACGCCGACGCTGTTTATGCAACCTCATCCATTTTCTCCTAGTTCTGAGACCGCTCATGGCCAATCTCTGGTTGACAAAGGCCTGTTAATGAATGGAGCGGAAATCCTGATTCATTGCCTCGAACGGGAAAGCGTAGACACTATTTTTGCCTATCCGGGAGGGGCGTCCATACCTCTGCACCAAGCCTTAACCCAATCTAAAAACATCCGAGTTGTCCTTCCTCGCCATGAACAAGGTGGAGTCTTTGCGGCAGAGGGCTATGCTAGAGCAACCGGACGCGCCGGGGTTTGCATGGCGACTTCCGGTCCAGGAGCCTCTAATTTAGTCACTGGTATTGCGGATGCATTCATGGATTCCGTACCGCTGGTAGCTATTACCGGCCAGGTACCACAGGAAATGATTGGTCGCGGAGCATTTCAGGAAACGGACGTTTTTGGGATGACGTTGCCAATAGTTAAGCACAGTTATTTGGTTTGCGACATCAATGATATCCCCCGGATTGTCAAAGAAGCTTTTTATATTGCCCAGTCTGGCAGGCCTGGCCCCGTGCTGATTGATATTCCAAAGAATATTCAAAATCAGAAGACTCATCCGGTGTATCCCCAGGAGGTGACTCTTCGTGGATATCAGCCGGATATGAAAGTGGACGATGCCGCTTTGCACAAAATGATCGGATTGATTGAGCAGGCAAAATGTCCGATGATTTATTGCGGCGGAGGGGTAATTTCTGGCAACGCTAGTCGGGATTTACTGGAATTTGTTGAGCGCACACAAATTCCAGTAGCTACTACCCTGATGGGCATTGGTTGTTTCCCTGAAAACCATCTGCTTTCGTTGAAATGGTTGGGCATGCATGGAACGGTTTACGCTAACAATGCTGTCAATGAAGCTGATCTTCTACTTGCTATCGGGGTACGGTTTGACGATCGCGTCACCGGTAAGTTTGAAGAATTTTGTAAACATGGAACGATCGTTCATATTGATTTGGACCAGTCTGAAATTAACAAGAATCGCCATGTCCAACTTCCTATTTTAAGTGATCTGAAATACGTCTTGGAAAGGGCCAATGAGATTCTGGATCAAGCTGGTTATCATCCATGCCCCGGTAATTTTACTCGTTTTCCGGAATGGTACGCACAAATCGATGCCTGGAAGACGAAATATCCGCTTACTTTTCAAGATACTCCAGATGTCATCCAACCTCAGTATGTTATCAAGATTTTGCATGAAATGACCCGAGGGGATGCCATTATAACGACCGGGGTTGGTCAGCATCAAATGTGGGCCGCTCAGTATTACCAGTTTATCCATCCTCGAACACTCCTGACCTCCGCTGGTTTAGGCGCAATGGGGTTTGGCTATCCGGCTGCATTAGGCGCCAAAATCGCTTATCCTGAAAAGCAAGTAATTGATATCGATGGAGATGGATCTTTTCTGATGAACATTCAAGAACTTGCAACCGCCCATATTGAGGGAATCGCCGCAAAGGCAATCATTCTCAATAATCAACACCTGGGGATGGTGGTACAGTGGGAAGATCGCTTCTACGATAGCAATCGCGCACACACTTTCCTTGGCGACCCTAAGGATTTGGAACGGATCTATCCCGATTATATTCAGATTTGTAAGGGATTTGGTGTAAAATGTGAACGTGTTGTCCACAAAAAAGACCTCCGTGATGCCATTCAACGTTTGCTGGATAGTAAGGAAGCCTACGTATTAGATATTATGATTCCTTACACGGAACACGTGCTCCCAATGATTCCGGCTGGCATGACTTATAAAGACATCATCACGGAGTAATCGACGAAGTCGGCGAAGTCCGTCCATCGTCAGGTCCCGCGCAAACCGGTTAAGAGCAATTCCGCATTTGTTCGGGTGGCTTCGAGATTGTTTGCGAGGATTTGCATAGCTTCGGCTGCCGGAACCGCTGAAAGCTGTTTTCGGAGGAGGGTCACTCGCTGGTATTCATCGGGATGAAAAAGGAGCTCTTCTTTACGGGTACCGGATTTAATAATGTGGATGGCTGGAAATATCCGTTGCTCGGCGATGGTTCGATCCAAGTGGATTTCCATATTGCCGGTGCCTTTGAATTCTTCGAAGATCATGTCATCCATTCGACTTTGGGTTTCGACCAATGCAGTCGCAAGGATTGTTAGGCTGCCGCCTTCTTCGAGGTTCCTGGCTGTTCCAAAGAATTTGCGGGGACGAGTAAGGGCTTTAGAATCGACTCCCCCACTCATCGTCCTACCTTTGGAAGGTTGTAGGGCATTGTAACCACGCGCCATTCGCGTAATGCTATCCAAAAGGATGACGACATCTTTTCCTAGTTCGACGAGGCGTTTTGCTCGTTCGGAAACCAATTCACAAACTTGGACGTGACGCGAGACGGGCTCATCAAAAGTCGAACTAATGATTTCCGCAGAGATTTCGCGGCGAAGATCAGTCACTTCCTCAGGCCGCTCATTGACTAACAGAAGAATGAGATGGATATCGGGATGATTGTCGCGGATCGCTTTGGCGATATCTCTTAGAAGCATGGTCTTGCCGGATCTAGGCGGGGCCACAATCAAACCCCGTTGCCCCATGCCCAATGGAGCAATGAGATCCACAGCACGTGCGCTACGAGTGGGCTTAATCTTACTTTCCAGTATAATGCGGCGTTGCGGATGTAAGGGCGTGAGCTTTTCAAAGTCCTTGGCGGCAGCCCACGCGGACACAGGAGTCCCTTCGATTGCTGCTATGCTCTCCAACATCAGGCCCCGTTCTTTTTCCATAGGAGGCCGAACATTGCCCGATATCTTTAGGCCAGGTTTCAGTTGATATTGACGCACGAGAGCGGCTGGAACGTGAACATCGTCCACGCCTGGTTTAAAATTAAACCGTAATGAACGCAGAATTCCCTGTTCTCCAGAAAGTTCCAGAATACCTTCTACAGAAACTTTTTGTCCCGTCGACAGAAAGTAGCGCGCCAAATCCAAGACCAAATGATGTCGAGATGCCTCTGTTCTTAGGCGGATGTTTAGCTCCTTTACCGTTGCAATGAGCTCTTGCACGGATTTTTCCTGAAGCTCATCTAATGAGATGGAGTCGGTTTGATCCTGAGCGGTGTGCGTCCGAAGAGATTTATTGTCCATAACGCTCAACTAAGTGATTTGCGGTCAAATCGGCTTGTTCTATGAGAAGCTCCTCGGACCCATCATTCCAAATCACCTGATCCGCTCGATGGAGCCTTTCTTGTAGTGACATTTGGCTGGTAATGATTTTTTGCGCCAAATCGCCTCCCACTCCACGGGAAAGAGCCATCCGCTGCATTTGGGTACTCAACGAACACGCCACAACTACGACAAAGTCGCAAATTGCTTCGCTACCGGTTTCGTAAAGAAGCGGAATTTCCACTAACAGCTTACCTTTCTCCTTCGCGCAGCTTTCCGCACGTTGCCTCCAAATTGCCTGAATTCGAGGATGCAGAATATTTTCCAATTTTTTGCGGCTGTTTAAATCGGAAAAAATCAGTGTGCGCATGCGGTCTCGATCCAGCCGATTTGCTTGATAGGCTGCCGAACCAAATGCTTCCTGAATTTCTCGACGAATTTCCTCCGAATGATCTGTCAGATCAATAGCCGCTGTATCGGCATCAAAGAATTCAGCTTTCCATCGAGCGGAAAGATATTGGCGAAAGGCAGTCTTGCCAGAGGCAACTCCACCGGTAATTGCAATGGTAGGCACGGTTCAAAAATGGGTACTGCAAACTTCTTCTTTAGCAACCAGATGCCTGTACGAAATGACATCTTTTAAAAATGGCTATTGCTTAAGAAGATCGCTGTGACCGTCTTCTGGTGATTTTAAATCATAAAATTATGACGAATTCCGGAACATTGGCCGAAAGAAGTGTTGTAAGATCAAAGCATTCGAAATGGTTTCGGATTTAGGTTTGTGGATGGGTTGATTGTTCGCTACCAGAACGCCAGCCTCGCACTTCAGTGCGCGGACGCCCGGCTAAGATAAAATTGAGTCAGTAAGAACTACCGGAATGTTTCCGAGGTAAGTTACCAGAACTTGCTGCAGAATGCGACCGTCTTTTTAGAACATTTTCGCAATAACTGACTTCGTCAGTTTCCTCTAGATCGCAAAAATTGCAAACAAACATCTTTTTGAGCTACAATTTACGCTCCGATCAGTTTCTGATATGCTGCATTTACTCTGGAAAAAGTCAATTTGACGCATCAAAAACAAGGTGTTTTGTACGCGGCATTGTCCCAGAATGTTTTGCAACGACTTTAAGGCCGCAAAAGATCGGCACTAAAGGACACGTATCGGGCACCAGTCTGTTACAGCAGTTGGGTGATGTTTTGACGAGAACTCCTACACAACCAGAGTTCCGCAATGCAAGACAAGTTCCACCTGTATCGACGTCCAAATGGGATGTTCTACGCCGAGGAAGTCGGCACCCGGCGACGTAAGAGCCTAAAAACCAAAGACGAGGTCGAAGCACGCCGCTTAATTTCCGCTAAAAACCAAGCTAGCACTCAAGCTATCTTTAATATCGAGATGGCCAGAGTATATCTAAAAGCCCACGATCCGAAACTGAATGATCGGACATGGGCGACTGTATTTGATGTTATCCAAGAGGACTATGTTTACAGCGGCGTTGCAACTTGAAGCCGGATGGAAAGTGAAAGAATGTCAATTTGAAGGGAATCCGAGAAAGTTGATACTTAAAATAGATTTTGAGAGCGGAAAGCGTTTTGGTTGCCCGGAATGTGGGAAAAATGTGCGACACATGATACCAGTATCAAGCGATGAAGACACCTGAACTTTTGCCAATACGAGTGCTTTCTGGAAGCGCGAGTACCCCGAAGCAACTGCGAAGAACATGGAGTATTGAGCGTAGCCGTACCCTGGGCCAGAGAAGGAAGCGGATTCACCCTGCTATTTGAAGCCCTCACCATGTAATACCATCTATTCAAGATAATTGGCCTGTTTTTAGGAAGTAGGAGCGAAGAACCTCAGTCTGGTTATCTTAAATAGATGGTATTACTGGCTTGGGAAATGCCCATGGTGGCAGTGTCCGAGACCCTAAAAGAAGAGATACCCGGCTATGGAGAGTGGCAGCCCATTACGTGGAAGAGGCCCATGCCAAAACATCCTGAGCAGAAGTGCGGCGCATCTCAGTGGAGGAAACACGCTCCCGACGAGGACAACGTTACGTGACAAATATTCTCGATGCTGACACCCATAAACTACTTCTGATGGTGGAAGGTCGCAGCGCGGAATCTTTGAAAACTTTTGCCAGCGAACTATAGCATGACCCCTATAAAATGACCATGTCTTGTCGTTCTTTTTGCCTCGCTTGGCTCCCGCCAAGTCTCGCCCCTGTGAGGGGGGCTGTCCGGCAAAGCCGGACAGGCTACCCCAGCCGTTCCCACGGCTCGGTGTTCCCCCAGACTTTGTTTCAACAATCCGTCCGTATCTACAGATATGGCCAGCTTGTTAAAACAAACTCTGAAGAAAAAATCCCGGACAACTCATGTATCATTTTATAGGGGTCATGCTATAAAAGCTCACGGAGGCAAGGTAGATCAAATCGAACTCATCAGCATGGACATGAGCCCGGCTTATCAAAAAGGGGCTCCTCGACATAACGAGTGGGTCAGGAAAGTTGGACCCGCGTCCAAACAATAGCATAGTTCGTAGCCATCAAGTCCAAAGGACTCGTATTTTAGTCCACTAACTGAGTAGGGTAAGGTTGCTCAGGTCAAGCTGTAAAATGGCCGGCGTTTCTATGGAGCGTACAGTGAACACATGCACGTTTCTATTGCCGGAGGAGCACCTAAGGTTTTTGGAACCTTTACCAGTCAGTTGCACGCCCTGCGCGATTGGCTACTTCAAGAAGAGGTGTGTACGGTGGCAATGGAAGCTACTGGAGTTTATTGGATAGCCTTGTATGAGATTTTAGAGGAGAGCGGCATAGAGATAAAAGTGGTTAATGATAAGTACGTACGCAATGTACCTGGAAGGAAGACGGATATGGCCGACTGCCAATGGATAGCAACTTTGCATGCTCATGGCCTATTAAAAGGTGGTTTTGTACCTCAGGCCAATATAGCAAAGCCCGTATAAAATGATTACGCCTTTGCCGCCCTTTTGACTCACTCAGCCCCGCTGAGTCTCGCCCCTTCGGGGCTTGCCTTCGGCAAGTCTACCCCGGCCGTTCCCACGGCCAGGTGTTGCCTCCAAGCTTTGTTGCAAAAAATAGTCCGTATCTACAGATATGGCCTCTTTTTTGCGTCTTGCCTGGAGCCAAAATTTCAGTCAAATCCATGATCATTTTATACGGGCCTTGCTATATTCGGCAGTTGCAGGATTATTTGCGTTTGCGAAGCGATCATATCAGAGCAGCAGCTAGCCATGTACAGCATATGCAGAAGGCCTTGGAACGCATGAATATCAAGTTTCATGACGTAATTCGTTCACTTTCCGGAGTTAGTGGACTTAAGGTGATTGAAGCCATTCTAAAGGGCGAGCGTGATCCTCAAGTGTTGCTTTCTCTTTGTAGCCTCCAGATTCAGAGGGCAAAGCGCCATCGAGTAATTGAGAGTTTGCGTGGGACTTGGACCAAACAGCATCTCTTTGCCCTTAGACAAGCTTATGATGCATGGCATTTTTGCCAGGAGCTCGTTAGGCAATGTGACCAAGCCATAGAAGAGCTATTACAGGAAAAGTGTTCAAGGCCTTCAGCCTCCCTCAACTCCCAGCGCAACAAAAAGGATTGGAGGCTGCAATGCTCCTCTAATTAAAGATCTCCACCGTTTACTTATGACTCTTTGTAAGGGAAAGGATCCGACTTAGTTGCTAATAAAGCCCTGGCTCGTAAGTTGGCCGCCCTTTTTTGGCGCGTTATGGTACACGGCTTCCCCTACGTTGAAAGGGGCCTCGAAGTTTACCATGAGCAGGTTGCTCTCTCCCAAAAACGCCTTCTTTCTAAACTCGCAGCAAAACATGGTTATTCCCTGGTCCCCAATATTTAATCCATTCAGTTAGTGGGTAGTTCGTGGTTCGCAGAGCTCAAGATCGCGGAAGTCTTGAATTGCGGTCTCAAGAACTGCAAGCAGGGGCTAAGCGGCTTCCAAAATCAACCCAGTTCCTGGGTAGTTCGTAGGACGCACAGCCAAAAAAAAGCTGCCGATTCATCCCATGCATGAACAGGACTGTTTATGGGCAGAGGCTCCACTGTTTGACTGAAGACATTGTTGGATCAAGGAAAGGCGCCCATTTTCCCACAATCAATCCCCACTCCAAAGGGGAGGTCGGGGGATTGAGTTGTGGATCAATGATCGGGTATATCCTCTACTTATTCACCCACTCCAATTGACGAGAGACTCCATAAATCACTGGTTCGGGTTATTGTTCAGGCCAGACACCCTAGAAATTGAAATTTGCTCCTAGGAGAATTGCATTAGAGTAGATTTGTTTGCCCCCGAATTGCGGAGTGTAATAAGCAAACGTACCAAACCGAGGTCCTAATTGAGTCGTGATACCGACAGTTCCAAAGGCATTATTACGCGTTCCGCTTCGGCTATTGAAATAGTACGGTCCCCCGATCCCATTGGCATATCTTGCGCCAATCCGCTGTCCGCGGTTGAGAAATTCATGTTGCCAATACATCCCAACCGTCGGAAGAATGTGATAATTCGGTACAATTTCCCACAGGTAGGAAATATTGCCTCCCAGTGTGTAGACTAACGAACTAGGGTTTTGCCCATCTACTTTCACATTCAGATTGGTCCCCTTCGTCTCGGCTCCGCCTTGCGTGAATGCTGAAACTCCTACATAGGTATATTGAATGGAATTATTGATTCCAAACGTCCAGGAGTTCCAACGATGTTCATAACCAGCGCCTAGGAGTGAATCCACCTCTCCAGCAAAAGGATTTCCCTGTGTTTTCCAGTCGTGATTTGAGAAATCAACGGGACGTTTCACGTTAAAGAAATTGGCCCCTCCTCCCACAATTCCATTCAGATAGAAGCCATTCCACTGGGCGGTTCCATACAAACCGTATTTGAGCCCGTTGTTCCTCAGCCGTCCGTTAGAAGAGCGTGCCAAACTGGTTTGGTAGCCCGCATACGTTCCCACATTAAAGACTTGGTTGATGCGATAATCGGCTCCCATACTAAAGTAACCGGTAATCGAATTCAGACTTGGTAAGTCACCGACATTGTTGATTCGAGAAAATACTCCCGATGCCGATGCCCAAAAATCCCAGTGCAGCTCTTCGGTAACCTGCGCTATCTTCTGTTTGCCACAGGAAAGCGTGCGTTTGCTGTATTGTTGAGACATAGGCTCCTGACTGAGGCCCTGAAGAGTCACGCCATTCACACCCGAACGAATCGCCGCCAGCCGAGCAGTCAGTTGTCCATACTGCGCATTGGTGGCGTTAAAGAGCACATCCTTAATATTTCCTGCAATTCGCGGAGCAAATTTCTCCAGCGACGTCATTCTCCCCCCTTTTCCTAAAACGAGTAACCACACTTCGGTAGGGTCATAAATCACTCCCAACAGGAGGTCCGTCGAAGATCGAACTTCACTAAATGTTCCGTTGACTCCTTCTGAAGCGGCAAGGATAAGATATCCCTCACTGGTGGGCTCCGAGAGCACTTCCGTTTCCAACGCCCCATCGATGTCGGCTGACCCCTTAACAACCACTACACTAGATTCGCCGTCAGAAACAAAGATACCCAAACGACCGTCAGCATCTTGCGTATACTTTCCGTTCACTATAGTATTCCCAGACAATAGGGTCCCGAAATTTTTAACATCTTTAGCAAATGAGTTATTAGCAAATAACCACTCATTTGGGTAAACCAGAACAGTATCGTTAGTATTAACATAAAACAGCGGCCACCCTATTTCTTCTATTTTTTCTTTAATGCGTGTAAATTCGGGCTCCACATCTATGGCATAGGCATTATTAGCTAATCCTAAGCATGTGAATAGTGAAAGTAATGTAACAAGTAATAACATACGATGATAAAAATATATAGATAAGATTTGTTAAGCGCCCCACGTCGGGTCGCTGTAAAAAGTGCGAGTTGGCTACAAAAGTGACATTGGCGAATTGGCAAATACTCGACAATCAGGTCGCGTCTCTCTTGTTTGAGGCGCAAAGGATGCTGATTTTAGCCACTGCAAAGACGTTTTCCTTTTTGGTTTTTCAATTATTCTGGTTCTTTTCATAGCGTGTTTACTGATAGGTTTGTTCGATTTTTCATAGGATTGCTCCGACTGTTTTTCTTCTAAAAGTTAAGAATTCTTTGTCATTTCCAGAGATTTGCCCTCAGCGCAAAATTCGACTTTGGATCTTTAAATAGTTTTTCGGGCTCGACTGACTTTTGACTTACGTGCGGTTTGCCGCATCTGATTAATGCGCTTTAGTTATAGGCATTTTATTCGTCTTTCTCTCTAAGAGCGCTCAGAATTTCCAATTCATTATTCAGTTGATATCATTTACCGATGTTTAGATGCGGGGTAAGTGCCATTGATTGCAGGAATTGTTTACTATTAACACATATCTACACATGCTTCAAATGATTACAGAATTTTCATTATCTTTCTTTTTATGTCATATATTTGTTAGCATGCGACCTGTTGCGACATGAAAAGGCGCCTGTATTTATTTAAATTCTCCCATCTCTAAATACCGTTTCACAAGCTGAAGTAGCTAAACAACTCCATATTACTCAGTCGGCCTATGCCACGTGGGAGCGTGATGTGGTCGCTTTTCCGTCCAGAGCAAATCGCTATGTTATCCGATATTTTAAAAGTTTCGCCCGAAGAGCTTCTCAGTAAAGCACCCAAGCCTCGCCGCGGTTCCGGGTCCGGTCGGTCGGGCTAAGCGGCTTTTTGATTTGCTTTCCCAGTTGCCTCGCAATCAGCAGGAAAAAATTCTTTCGGTTATCGAACCTTTCGTTCTCCAATACGTTCCTTCCCCTATGTTGTCTTTGGCGGCTACCGCTCCAATATTCCCACTTTCCCCCTCACCGATGATCCCTATTTTTTGCTCCTCGCTGAATCTACTCTTTTTCATGTTCTGCTTTTTTCTCCAGCAAAACTTCCTTTTTCTATCGTCCAGTTTTTGGGGGCAGGTTAACTCGCTTACACTGTTTTGAATCTTTTCTTCCCGAAATTCGATGAGCTACGGAATCCACCCAGCTCTATCGTCCAGTTTTTGGGGGGCAGGTTAACTCGCTTACACTGTTTTGAATCTTTTCTTCCCGAAATTCGATGAGCTACGGAATCCACCCAGCAGCCAAAGAGGAATATTTAAACTCTATTCGATGGATGATTCAGCATTATTATCTGACGTTACGCACTTTTAGGAGCCGTGGGAGCAAAAAAACCCATTTTGACCAACAAGGTTTCCCTTTTTTGCATAACATCACTTACTAAAAATCACTATACTCTGGGAAACCACTCTCAAACCTTCGCAACCTTCGCCAAAGTCAATTTTTGACCCAAATTCCGGCTGTTTTTGTGACGAAAATCGTTTTTGTTGCATAATTTTTGGAGGCTTTTTTCGGACGCGGGAAGATCAGTCCTAAAACTGTTTTTCGTACGTGCTGAAAAAATGGATGACGAATGACAAGGAATGCTGGGGGAGAAAAGGTGCGGTCTCGGATGCAGTTTCGTGTAAGGGCAGGGTGCAATTCGCACGAAGGCGCACGAACTCTCAAGGAGGGAGATGACGATTATAGAAGAGGTTGTTGCTGAATTACATTACGGTGCTGGCCCCTTTTCGGAATTGTTGTTTAACACCCTTTTTCATTCAACGGTTTCCAAAGGAAAGGGACGAGTCCCCGAAGTCAGCTCCGGAACGTATGGAATTACCCTGCGCATCGACCAGTCGAGCGGTCACAAATATAATTAGGTTTTCTTTGATTTTTTGTTCCGAGGAGGAGCGAAACAGTTGCCCTATTAGGGGGATATCCCCTAATAAAGGAATCTTATCCTGGACTTTTTGCACATCCTCGCGCAACAAGCCTCCCAAAGCCACAGTCTGCCCATCCCAAATGCTGACACTTGTCGTCACTTTCCGAGTACTGAAAATGGGCTGGTGAATTGTGTTTTCTGTAAGCACGGTAGCAGTGGGAATTCCTGTTATGGCTTGGTTTACCACACCCAGAATGGGAACACCATAGTTGATAAATCCTTCGAAATCCACGACCTCTGGCGAAAGGTTGAGGTCAATCGTAAATCCATCGGGACCTATGAGAGGCTCAACTTCCATTGTGATTCCCGTATTCCGGACCTCAAACCGCATGGGTGTGGCGGGAGTCACCGTTTGCGATATAAATGCATTGTTTGTGAGGACATCATTTGAAGCAACTATCCCTTTCTGCGGAATTTGAGGCGGATGAAATTCGGTTGGATATGGAAAAGCTCGGATCATCTTGATGGTTGCCTTTTGGCCGCTGCGCGCCGTCACTTTTGGCGCGGATACGAGATCCACTCCTTTGATTTGGCTTAAGGCCCGGATCACCATCTGGAATTGTGGCCGCGTGAAAATTCCTGAGATCCCAAAAAGTGAGTTCACTCCCCCCTTGGCCAAATTGCCGTTGAGCGCTTGTGCAATAAAAGAACTCATGGAATTGGCGGAGATGGCGGCGTTCGGATCGGCCCCACTGCCACGACGCAAATTACTTGTGACCGGATTGCCACCGGCCGGAAAACCGGTCCCGAGATCCACAAAGGGGTAGTGCCCGTTTTCTGTGGGCGGTTGGGCTCCGCCGCTTAAGGCGAGTCCACTAGGAAGAGAAATCGGCCCCAGAAGCCAATCGAAGCCCAGTTCTTTTGAATTATTTTGAGAAATATTGACAAATTTTGCTTCAATTTGGACCTGGAGGGGGACTGCTCTATTAGCCGCATCTACGATGGAGTCAATCAAGTTTAGGGCGTCGGAAGTATTGCGCACAATCAGGCGACTGCCAGCAGGGACATAGTTGGCAAAGGCCCCACTTGGAAAGGGCACGCCTTGTGATTGAAGATATTCCTGTGCGCCCATACGAATCCAAGGTTTCTCGTTTTGCTCCACGGAATCGGAGGTAGTGGCACTGGATTTGGTCGGGAGAAAATTAGGCAAAATACGGTACTCTTTGGTCAGTAGCTGATCCGCGGATTCGGACAAGGGGACGATGGAAACCGCATAGGGCTCGATTTTGAGTTTTAAGCCTGCCAAGTCGCTAATATAACGGAGCACTTCATAAAGGGGAATATTTGTCAGGCTCAAATCAATTTTCTTCCTTGGAGAAGAGGAATTTTCTTGGTTTGAGCCGGATTCCTCGCCGGCAGCAAATGGTGCGGCTGACCTTTTCTCTTTTTCCAGTTTGAGTACGATATTCACTCCCTTACCACCTGGCGTGGGATCCAGCTCTCTTGCACGTTGCTTTAGAAAATCGATGGCCTCTCGAATGCTACAATCGTGGAATTCAATCTTAGGAAGGACTATTTTGTTGAGCTTTGCGCGAATTTCCTCCGTCTCAGCGAGACCAACCACATTAAGATCTTGCGGAGTGATCCGTTCGTTTTGAAACAATGTCACCGGCCGTTCCCAGCTTTTAGTTACCCTTCCGAGGAGATGGGCTCGATTTTCCAAATAGGCCCGTTGATAATATTCGCTTTTACGTTCGTGAAGGCGTCTTTGACCTTGTCGCGCCGCGATATTGTAGGGGTCAATGTTTAAAATTTGCTCGTAGCGCTTCTGTGCAAGGTCTATGCGGCCGGTATTCGCAAGGCCATCCGCCTCTGTGAAGAGCTGGGCGATCTTTTTTTTGTCTTGTGCAAAATCCGGAGTAATCTCCGGCCTAAAGAAATTGGGTTTCTGTAATCGCGAAAGGAGTTGAAGCGCTGTCCGATTCTTTGGATCGTATTGCGGTAATAATATCGTTTTCGTGATTTCTTGCGCATCAAAATAGTGGCCCTTTTGGATCAATTCATGGGCATGCCGGAGGGCGGCAGTACTAAATTTATTGATAACCTTTCGGCGTAATGTTGCGGCGGCAGGTAGGATCAGATCGAGCGCTTTCAGGTAGGTTTGAGTTGCGTGTGCATAATCTCGGTTCTGCATCGCTTGCTCGCTTTGCCGAATTAATTTTTTGGCGAGGAGAATATTTTCTTTCCGCCGGACGATTTCCCGCTCTTCGGTCAGTTCTGCGGAAGAAATCGAATCTGTATTTGAAGCTAAGGCAGATCCTAGGAAGATCATCGCCCATGCATTCCCTATGAGTACTCCAGACAACACGCGCTTCATGAAAAATTGCTTCATGGCGAGGAGGCTTGAGTCGTTTCAGAAAATTGCGATTGTTCTTCGGTAGGTTGCTTACCGGGGTCGATGACGTTGGTGGATTGTCCGCCGCCAGAATCGATGAGGCTTGCCGTAACGAACATCACTAAATTTGTTTTTACCCGTCGTTCGGTATTAGCCCGGAAAAGCCGCCCCACGAGAGGAATGTCGCCTAGGATGGGTGTTTTATCCTGAACTTTCTGGATTTTTTCTTGAATTAAGCCTCCTAATGCGACCGTTGAGCCATTGGTAATCGTCACTTGTGTACTCGCTTCACGAATACTAAAAACGGGCTGTTGAATAGTATTGTCCGAAAGTTTCACCGTGGCTGTCGCTCCGGTGGCTATGCCTAATGAACTGGTAATTGGGGCAACGGTCTCAATTGGGCTGCCATAGTTAATGAATCCCTCAAATTCGGTAACTCTCGGTTGCAGGATGAGATCGATGGCGTTCCCATCTGGTCCCACTGTTGGAGTCACATCCAGTTCGACACCGATGTTTTTGGTTGCAAAAGCGATGGGGGTTGCGGGGGTTAGTGGGCTAATTCCAAATGTTTGCGTCGGCGGTACCTGAGGTGGATCGAACTGCGTGGGATAGCGAAATTCATGAACAATCTGGATTCGGGCAGCACAGCCACTTTTGGTCGTAATACTTGGAGCCGTCAGGAGATCCGCTCCCTTGTTTTGATGAAGCGCACGAATCACGAGCTGGAATTGAGGGTCCGTAAATACTCCAGCTAACGCAAGGATACCGGGAGTCACAAGGGCAGTCCCTCCACCAAACAAAAGGGTGTCCATCGCATTGAGTTGAAGTGCCAAGCTTCCGCTCCGATTGCCGCTTGTTAGCCTGCCAGCACCATGTTTTGACATTCCAACCGGGACTCCTTGGGCATTTTGGATTGGAAAATTTTGGTGTTGAAGAGAACTATTCGTGGGAGTGTCAAAGCCGTAGTTTCCTCCATTTCCGTAGATCCCGGAGCCAAAGGGCAATCGAAATTGCCCCAAAAGCCAATCGAATCCCAGTTCTTCTGCATTATCTTGGGTAATTTCCACAAATTTAGCTTCAATGGTTACCTGTTTTGGAGATGAGTTCATGGATTGTTCCACTAAGGAATCGATCAGATCCAAATTTGTCTGAGTGTTCTTCACAATCAAACGACTGCTACTTGGCAGGTAGTTTGCACTTGCGCCAGGAGGGAAAGTAATGCCTTGTGCCTGGAGAAATTCCTTAGCTCCGGAACGCGTAACGATAGTTGGCTGTGATCCTGGAGCCAGGGAATATCCAGGAGCCAACGGCGATTCTGTCGCAGAAGGTCTCCCCAACTCTGGCAATTGAGAGATAAATGACGAGGAAACTTGGTATTCTTTAGTGATCAGGATTTCGGTGGATTCTGAAAGAGGAACTGCCAATACGGCGTGCGGTTCCACTTTCAGTTTCATATTAGCACCTTCCATCAAATAGAGGAGGACATTGCGGAGTGGAACATCCGTTAATTGAAGAGTAATGGGAATATTGGCTTGTTCACTTTCAGGATCTGCTTTTAAGATAATGTTTACTCCCTTTCGTGCTGGTTCGGATTCCGTAACATCCAATGTTGCAGCTCGCTGACGGATATATTGTAAAGCTTCTCGCAATGGGCTGTCGCGAAAATTAATGTGTGGGATCATAATAGTATCCAGCTTTCGATGAATGGTGGCAGCTCCCTGAGTTTTCAGTAGAGGCTGTTCCACAATTGGAGCGAGTTCCGGATACAACTTGGGTGCCGGTCGCTGCCATGCCTCATCCACATCCGCAATCAATTGAGACCGCCTTTCCATATAAGCCGCCTCAGAATAGCGCATCCGGGCTTTTTCCACATCCAGCAACCCTTGACGAGCGACAACATGATATTTATCCATGTTGAGGATCTGTTCGTACCGCCTGAGAGTCTGATCATACTGTCCGGAGCGATGAAATTGCTTCGCTTCATACAGAAGCTGGTTGATAGTTTTCGTTTGTTCCAAAAACTGTGGAGTCAGGGTCTTATTAAAGGCTTTGTGTCCCTTTAGTTTTTTCTGAAGGGCAAGTGTTTTCGGATGGTTTTTTGAACAATATTCCAGCACTGCCTGAAGCACAGATTGTGCTTCCTGAAACCGAGCCTGCGAGATCAGATGTCGAGCTAAGCTAATAGCCGCATCTCCGAATTTTTGCTTTGCTATGGTTCTTATTTGCTCCGTTGCGTTACCCGCTGATGGAAGATGAGCCAAGGCACTTTGGTACTCGAAAAATGCAACTTCATATTCTTTGTTAGCGAATGCTTTTTTAGCTGTCCGCATAGCTTCTTGCGCATATCGCGCAGCCGCTTTTAAGCCCTCTTCCTTGCGCTCCATAAGCTCCAGTACTTCGGTCGTATTAGCAAATGCGAGGCATTCTACTGCAAATAGAAGTATCAAAATTACAACAATAACGCCCCACCACTTATTTCTACTGGGCAATGTCATCATCGCTTCCATCGTTTAGGGTCCCGTTTCAGCCTATTCACTCCAGTTTCGGAATGTGATGCCTTTCACCTGATGCGATAGCTTCGATCTGTGCATCACTCTCTCCCACATCCAAAAGGCGATACTGATAGTCTTGCCGTTGAGGAATGGAAAATACTTCCCCTTTTTTGACTCTTAATTCTAAATCTGTCCTGAGAATTTGAAACAGGGCGTAAGTCTTTGGAAAATCAATTTCCCGATCGACAACTAAGACAATTTCTTGTCCATTGTTTTCTAAAACCAACTCACTCACATCGACTTCTAATCCATCGTTCCGGGCATATACTTTGCGATAGTGATCCTTCAAGATGTATTCGGCATCCCCAACTCGAAGTGATTCTCCCAATGCAAGAAACTGGGTCCATTCCACGGCATTGTCCTTGATATTTAACGCAAAGGTTTGCCCATCATCAGGACTTCCCTTAAATTGTATTCGAAAGGGGATGCGAATAGGTTTTTTTAAACGAAGTTTAATATATGGAGGTGCATGGACTGAATGGTCTGTAGGATGTGTATTTGTTTGATAATTTTCGAGTACTGTAAAGCCGTCTCCCTTAAGATCCGCCTGAAGTAGATCTGATCTTCCATATTCTAACTGGTGTTTTATCAACCAGGAATTGGGAACAGGTGGATGAATATCTTCCGACTCTTCAAAAGGATCAATTAATTGAGTCCCTTTACACACATAAGGGTGCGAGGCAAATAGCGAACGAGATTTCCAAACTTCAGGAAAATCGATTTGCTGCTGTGCCCTTCGAACAGCTTCAAGGTCCGAAGCCAGTCGAGCAACAAATTTCTGATTATCCGATTTTAGTTTATGACTTGTTGTTAACATAGCCGTACGATTTTCTGACAGCGATTGCCTCTCTGACAATAATTGCTCCTGCCTCCAGCTCTTGCCCCCTTCCTTTACGTTCTGAGCACCCTTCGCACACCATCCCACCCCCGATCTCACTGTTCTTGCAGAAATAAATATAAAATACCAAGAGGAAGTTGCAAGTAGGAGAGCGCAAAATGCTAAAAGAACTTTCCCGAAATTTTCTTTGAGCCGATTCATGCCACAAAGACGAAAGTTAATCGAATATTCTTATTTGCACCATTAACAGTCCGTTCTGATTTTTATCCTGAACTGTTAAATTGGCTGTCTATAGCATGACCCCTATAAAATGACCATGCCTTGTCGTTCTTTTTGTCTCGCTTGGCTCCCGCCAAGTCTCGCCCCTGTGAGGGGGGCTGTCCGGCAAAGCCGGACAGGCTACCCCAGCCGTTCCCACGGCTCGGTGTTCCACCAGACTTTGTTTCAACAATCCGTCCGTATCTACAGATATGGCCAGCTTGTTAAAACAAACTCTGAAGAAAAAATCCCGGACAACTCATGTGTCATTTTATAGGGGTCATGCTATAAAAAAGGCTCCTTGCTATCGAAAGTGGATAAAGGAGAGGGAATAATTTAGAAAAAATTTCATTGCCGGCCCTTTCCAAATAGCAAGGGTCCCAAATTTTTTTAAGCAGTCACAAAATCAAAATCATTTATACTCTAATCTTCTGAAAGAAAATTTACCCCATTTCGTCTTGGAAGACAAAATGGGATAACCTGATTATCAGCTTTATTTCTTTGTCTCTGCTATGAGAGCATTTTTATGCTCTGAGCTCCGCCACTCTACCTGAGATGCGAGTGTCTACGCGTGGAACGGGCGGAGCGGGAATTTGGGTTTCTAATTGATCATTTTCTAATCCCTCCCATACTCTCTGGCCGCTTACAATAACGATAGTAGGTGGCGTGGTTTGCTCAGGTGCATCTCTGTATATTTTTAGTCGTAATGTCCCATTCAATATCTCCCTACGTTGCTGATCCGTCGGTGTCCATTCGCCGGCTTCCAATGCTTCTATCCAAGTCCTCGTGGCCACCCGATATTCTGTGGGAGATAAATTGGCAGCATATAGCCTAATTTGCTGATCTGTCATTTTCGTATGAATTTCTACAAATAATTTCTTGTAGATGTTTATGGATATTGCTTTTAGTTGTGCTGAGTTGAGGCTATTTATTTGTTTCGGGTTGAACATTTTAAGAAATGCTACCTCTCCCTTTTCACAAGCCTTTCCAAATGCCGGAGGAGATATTTCTGTAAGATCCACATTTCTTATTTGGTTCTGTTTTAATAGACGAAGCTGATCACCCGTTGCATCTAAAAAAATCTTGGTTACCACCTCTTGATTATGGAAGACATCGGGAGCAAAAAACTCGATATTATTTCCAAATCGTACAACGATATTGTCCCGTGATGTGATCAATTCTCGGGTTTGCGAAACAGTAAGATTTTTTATAAATCCACTTTTCAGACCTGAAATCATCTCCGGATTGATATTAGAAATTTGTTGAGGAGTCCGTGTCCGAAGCTGTTTTACATCCAATGAATTGAGGAAAGTATCCTTGAATATCGCGAATGTATAAAAAGGAATTGTATCGAGTAATGCTTGTGGAAGGTGAGCAATCTGCCAGGGCTGGAAGAAATTAAAAATTTGGGCAAGTTCTCCCTTCGTTCTAATTTCCGGAAGAAAAATATCTATAATATCCTTAATTTGTTTTTCTGTAAAATCTCCAACTATCCTTTTCAAATCTTCTATTTCGTATTGTTTAGAGTATGTGTAACGCTCCCAAAGTCTCATGAAAAAATAAGACGGAAATATTTTAAATGAAATTGCCTGCCTCTGTTCCCTTGTAAGCTTAGCAAACTGATCTGAATTTCCATCCAGAGGATTAGGAGTCATCGCTTCGACAAAAACTTTAAGTCCAAGTTTGGTTATTACCTCCGGTGCAATAAATCGAACCTTGTTTCCTAATGCCTGTATCCGCTCCCGATATCCTTGCTGATACTCATTATTATTCTCCAGTACGGAAGGTGGCTCAAAACAGTTTTTGTTCCACTTTGCAATCACTTCAGGAGCAATTTCTGAAAAATACGCTACCGGGATTCCCAGCCATTGATCGGGCGTTAATCGATTAAAGTGCTCCGCTGTCCATACATTCACAATCACTTCTTTGGGAAGGGCCGCGATTTGGTTGCGACTCCAGTCGTTTGCGCCATAATTAAAAAGGTGTTCTGATTTTAAATAATAGAGAAGAAAAGATTTGGGATCATTTCCCAACTTTTGGATGGTTTTCAGAGTTAATGCATCCTTAATTTTCTTACGATCAGCTTGATCTAACAGTGCTTGATACTCGGTAGGGGTAACGATCCGGTCCTTTGTAATATTGAGTATCGTTTTAAGGCGCTCCTCCACTTTAATAAATTTTGCGGTAATTGCCCTCCTCTGTTCCGGTCTCATTTGCATCAATTGTTTACGACTCAGGCAGCCAAAGAACAATGGATTTATAAGAGGGATGACTGCATCGGGTATTGCACGCAGTTGATCTGGCATGAGACCTTGAACAACCTTTTTATATTTCTTTTGATCCTCCTCGAGGACTTTCATCCCAAATCCTACTGAGCCGCTCACAGTATACGTAGAGTCATCTGCGGACAAGGCATTACTGTAGGGCGTATATTTTGGTTCCCAATCCTTTGCAGTTGATTTTCTAATACTTTCCAGAGGGAAAAAGGATGTGATTACATTTTTTTCACTCATTTGCTCTGCATGTCTGAACATCGATTGAAATGATGGCCGTTGTGGCCCCCCCCACATCCAATCATAATCTGTCTGAGATCTAGTAGATCCTCCTCCAGTGCCGCCTCCCGGACCACCGCTGCTTCCGGAACCGCTGCCTCCTGCAGCACCCCCTCCCGGAGGCGGTGTGTTGCCAAATGTCATTCCTGCCCTTTCAATCGGAACTCCATTGATGAGATCCAGAAAAAAGGCTCGTTGCCGAGGTGTCATGGCTTGCCACTGTCTCTCGGTGAAAGTACGACACCACCGAGTAACTTCATTCAATCTCATGCCACGGAAGGTTTCCACGGGCACTCTTTGGAGCTGACCATCCGTTATGCTATTAATTTGTTGTTCACTCAAAAGTGATAAATGCGCGGGGGTCAAATAATCGAAGCTTATTTTATCTAAGTTTGCAATCTGCGCAGGCCTAAACTTGATAAATTCGTCAGGAATCATCCGCGTCACATTAAAACTATTCAACTCCCGAACTTGCTCATCTGTCATTAATTCAGGCCGAATATTTGCAGCGCTAAGGTATATAAAATAACGGGATGGCAACCAGCCCCTTTGTTCCGGTCTCAATCTTGACAAAAAATTTCCGTTATTAACTGTCATTTCCAGCCTAAGGCCGCCAAATCTTTCGTCTTCAGAAATAAACATTTCCTGTAGTTGTGCATGCGTGATGTTCTGCATAGATGCATCGGGAATCCGTACTGCGGTAACAGTATCCATATCCCTAAAAATGTCTGGTACCAATTCAGGAATCTGACGGGGAGTTAACCTTGTCATGATGAGATCACGTCCGTACACAACGATGCCACGGCGGTGTTGGCTCCTCACTTGTTCCAAAGTCAATCTCTCGATGGGAAATTCAAGTAAATCTTCATTTACATCATTCCAAGTGACTTCTGCAGAAAAAGCTTCCGGCGAGAGATACTGAACGAATCTACTAGCTTCCCTAAGTGGAGGCCTGGAATCGCCATTAAATAAGTAATTCGCCTGTGTTCTCGTCAAGGAACCGACGAAATAGGCCAAGCCTGCCTCACCGGTTTCTCTCCGTACCCTTGTCCAGAAATCGCCTCCTCTTTGTACAATGGCACTCGGAACTATTGCAGCAATTTGTTCTCTACTTAATAAGGGCATCGCTTCGGGGGGCAAGTCACGAAATTGTCGCGAAATGACTTGCGGGGAAATACTCCGGACATAGTTTGATAAATTCTCTATGCTTGCCAGGAAAGTACGCTGACCATTAGAAAGAAGATTTGTGCGTTGCGTTTCGTTTAATCGTTGCCTCACGATGCGAAGAACGCTCAATGAAAGTCTTTGGAGCTGATCTTGATTGAGGCCATGGAATTGGGCATCGCTTAACGAACAAAGATACCATGTCATTTGGGGATCTCCCCCTCCTTCCGAGCCCTCAATAATATTAAAAATGATGCCTATTTGATTCAACGAGAATCCCTGAATTTGCTCCGGGCTTAACGCACCTACAGAATAATAGTCGAATTTAGAAAGAAGTTCATCGCTCAACTGAGCTCCCGTCAGACTTCTGATTTGGTCAAAACTCCAGGAATTCACTTGCTTTTTATCTAATTTCTTTAAAATCTCCGGATCAATGGCTCGCATGCTATCCGGAGAAAATGCCCTCCACTGATGAAGCTGAAGTCCGTTCCAAAAATCTTCCTTTAATCGTATAATAATATCAGTTGACAAATATTCCAACCATCTCACATCTAATAAAGCGATTTTTTGAGTTGGCAGCGCATTTAAAATCTTAACTAATAATACGGCATTATCTGCACGCGGGTAATTGTCGTCAGTGGGAATGTGCCTAGCGATTACATCAAAACATCTATTAAGTAAAGAGGGAGGGGAGTTAGATTGTACATTGCTGCAAGATGGTGGTAATTTAAATGATTCTTCGGAATCTGAAGCTCTCCGATTTCTATTCGGAATTTCCGAAGGAAGTGTATTAGGTATAGGTGTGAAAGATTTCAGCAACCCAGTTGCAGAAGCAGGTGACATACAGTAGTAGTTGATTAAAGGGGAATAATATATACTCACCTCACTGCTTTTGCAAATTAACCACACCTAAAAATAGGTTCACCAGAGCATGGTGCGGAAATTTATAAATTTAACCGGAACATTCGGATTGCTATTATTGCTGCAATGGACTGGACGGGACTGTTCGGAGATCCAGCCGGTCCGTTTGGGGGGGCGGGCTTGTGTGCGGATATGAAGCTGCTCTGGCTTCCAAGGTCAATTGTTGCCCTCCTCGCATGATCGCAATTTGAGCGATATCGCCAGCAGTCAAAAAAAAGGAGGCATCCAAGACATCTTCAACCGTACTCACTTTGGTTCGATCGATGCGGATAATCACATCACCACGCTTCAATCCGCAGGAAGCTGCCGGAGTTTCTAGTTCCAGGCCGGATACCATAGCGGTGGATCCGGCTACGGGCTGTTTTGCTTCTTCAACTAAGACTCCTATCCGGCCATGGCGGATTTCTCCAAATCTTTCAAAATCTTTCCAAATTTTTTCCATGGCCGTAATGGGCAAAACGTAACATCCCGAGCCACCCTCCACACCGCTGACAATAATGCCAATCACCTCCCCATTCATATTCAGAACCGGTGCGCCGCCAAATCCCCGCTGTATTGGCACATTTGCACGAATGTGCAGAGTGGCAAAATATGAGTTGTCATATTGATGGTCAAAACTTCCTATCACGCCGAAAGAAGGGGCCTCTTGTAAATTCAATGGATACCCGATAGCCAGGAGAGGGTAGCCTATCTGTAATTTCGAGGGATCTCCAGTCGGTATAAAAGGACCTTGTTGGTCCACTTTAATTAAAGCCAAACCGCTTCGCAAATCGGATGTCAGGAGTCGAGCGGGAAGTCTTTCATTGTTTTGGAGGACTACCAAGCTGGTTGCCCCACTGACTATTGAAGAAAGTGTATAGATTGTGCCGAATGGATCGGCGAAAAATCCGGAACCATAAAGTTTTCCATGCTTATCGATCGCTTCCACCCGAATGACACCAGACTTCCGCTCCTCAAAAATTCGTCGAACGGTCGTCCCAATGGCATGCGACAATTGCTGAGGCGGCAGCGAATTTTGCACGCTCGGTTCGGGATTCAGAATCACAGGCCGAAGCGACTTTACCGGTTTTGCAAAAAGGGAGCAGAAACTGGGCAGGATGCAAAAAATGCATCCAATGAGGAGCGTGAGCTGAGAAGACCTTGGAACAGAACCTGAATTGCTTAAAGAAAAGAAATTGTTGTTGTGGGGGGCGCACCCCAGGAACAACCTATTTTCGCGAAAACAGCCCTGCTCTTCCGGCTTTCCAAGTGCGATATTTCTTTCCGCGAAGTTGGCGGCCTTCACCAAGTTTGCTCCTGCCGATTCCACGGTTCGCATTTTTTTGCCTCTTTGCTTAAACTCGACCTGAATACGGTTAGATTGGAGCAGCAAGTTAAAAGTCACAACAAGGCAGATGCATCAGGCGTTAAAAACCGAGCGGGAGATTGTAACTAGCAGGCTGACTTTCAAGAATATAAGAAGGCGGTAAAGTTCCTACAGCACGTTGACTTGGAATTTCCACGGGGAGTGTCGCCGAAATAGCGTTGAAATCGGGAGAGTTTGAGCTCGTGGAAACACCGAATGATGATTGTTTCGAAGTACCCCTTGGCGAGGGTGAGGGTGAGAACGTCCAAATGATTACGGACGCCATAATGCCAATTGTAGCAATGGAAGCATAGGCCAATGAAGGAATACGTAATGAAGGCAAGAAGACGCCGACTCGTTCGATCAAGACCCGGCGAATCGAGGGTTTTAAAGTTCTCCGCAGGAGATCCACCCTTTGCCGATGGCGAAATTCCTCCAAAAAGTTCTCATGAAACCCCGCAGGAGGGATCTCATGGCGCTTTAAGCGGAGAAGTTTCTGAATGTCACTTTGCGAGTCCATTACTTTTTAGTTCAGAATAGCAATTGTCGAATGGGTTATGATTTTCTAAATTCTGCAAGAAAGCTCTGTAATTGCCGATGTGCATAAAACAGCCGAGAACGAACCGTTCCTTCTGAGATCTTTAAAATTTTTGCGATCTCTCCGTGAGGCATTCCCTGGATGTCGAACATCGTAACCACAGCTCTATGATCATGAGACAGCTTCATCATGGCTTCGTTCAATTTTCTTTGAAGCTCCAACAAACTGGTCTCCCTCCGAGGGTCGCTGCCAGCGGTAGCTCGAAGAAATTCCTCGTTCTTATCTAGATTTAAGTCCATGTCATCCAAGCTCATCTGGTATCTGCGCCCTCTTTTTTTTAAAAAATTGAGGGACATGTTCACTGCAATGGAATGCATCCAGGTGTAAAAGCTGGATTTTCCGCGGAATCCACAAATCGATCGAAATGCCTTTGTAAAAACGTCTTGCATCAGATCATAGGTATCCTCGTGGTGAGAAGTCATGTGATAAATCAGGCCATAAAGCCGCGGGCTGTAGCGGATGACGAGGATGTCAAAGGCAGAGGGATCTCCTGCCTGTGTCCGCGCAACCAATTCTTCGTCACTGCACTCGTTATCTTCCATATTCTTCCATGCCAACTTCGCTGACTTTGCGGACTTCGTCCGATTTCTTGAGAAGCCGATAATTGCAAATAAAGTCTTTTTTGCGCTACAAGTTTCTAAAGAAAGCGGCGCCTAAAAGAAACCGACAAAGCCGCCTGATTGTAGGTCAAGAAAAGCTATATTTGCGATTGTGGCTTCTAAAGGAAACTGACGAAGTCCGCGAAGTCGGCGGGCGGGGGAGTACAAAATTCCATCCGGACTCCGGTGGTAGGATGTGTCAAAGAGAGTTTCCAAGCATGTAAGAGATGTCGTTGGAAACGCCCGCGTTTTCCATAGAGCGAATCTCCGAGGATCGGGTGATTGATGTGTTTTAAATGAACCCGAATTTGATGCGTACGGCCTGTTTTAGGTCGACACTCCAGTAAACTCATTCCTGCTTCAGCCGCTACCACTCGATAAAATGTCACTGCCTCCCTACCCTCTGAAGGCCGCGCTACGGCCATTTTTTTGCGGTGCACGGGATGGCGTCGAATCGGAGCATCAATCACGCCACAGATTTTTTTTAAAACTCCTTGAACAATAGCAAGATATGTTTTTTCTACCTCTCGCAAGACAAACTGCCGCGACAGTGCCTGGTGAGCGGTATCGTTTTTCGCGACTACCAGGCATCCGCTGGTCTCTTTATCAAGTCGATGTACGATCCCCGGGCGGTCAGCTCCCCCCAGCTCTGAGAGCTTACAATAGGCTAAGAGGATCCCGGCGAGGGTCCCGCGAGTAATTCCTGCTCCGGGATGGACGGCAATTCCGGGCTCCTTATTAATTACCAGCAACTCTTTGTCTTCGTATAAAATATGAAGATTTCCTGACTCTGGAATCAAGTCCGGAGTGACAACTTGTGGCGGTTCTAATAAGTACACTTCTTGCCCTGGATAAATTTTTTCGCCAGGTTTGACAGCAATCCCCTGCAAAAGAATATGCCGGGACCGAATGAGAGCCTGGATACGAGTCCGGGAAAGAGCGGGCACCAATGCCGTAACAAAGCGGTCGAGGCGCCAACCCGCATGTTCGGAATCGACAGTTAACTTAGTAGAATTCATTTCAATCACAGAAACAGCAACCATTGGACAAGTAGCCAATGCAAAGTAAGTTTGTAACTGACGTACGCATCTTTAGGAGCTCTTGAGGAAAAAAGATCATTTTAACCAACAAGGTTCCTTTTTTTGCGTAACATGACTTTATAAGTATCCATTATTTTTTTATCTTTTTATGAGCGAACCCCAACTTCCTTCTCCGGAGGAAATGCAAAAGAAACTGGCGGAAATACTCCGCACTGCTTTTAATAATGACAAAACTGCCGCTCCCGATGCTGCCGTACCGTCAACCCCTGAACAAGACGGTTCTTTTGTCAACAAATCCAAACCACAAACTTCGCCGCTTGCTGAATTTCAGTACACTCCTCGCCAGATCAAGAAGCACTTGGATCGCTTTGTTATCCGCCAGGACGAGGCAAAAAAAGTCCTCAGCATTGCGGTCTGTGATCATTATCATCACGCCCGAGAGGTCGCCAATGACCAAGTTTCGCAAATTGCTATGGAATATACCAAGCAAAACGTTCTGCTTATCGGTCCTACAGGCGTAGGCAAAACCTATCTTGTGAAACACATTGCGGATCTTATTGGAGTACCCTTTGTGAAGGCTGACGCCACCAAATTTAGCGAAACCGGTTATGTTGGTGGAGATGTGGATGATTTAGTTCGGGAGCTCGTGGATCGGGCGGGAGGCGATATTGCACTTGCAGAGCTCGGGATCATCTTTCTGGATGAAATTGATAAAATCGCGGGTTCCCGCGAGCAATTTGGCCGGGATGTGAGTGGACGCGGCGTGCAGACCGCTCTGCTCAAACTGATGGAAGAGACAGAAGTGTCCCTGAAAAGTCCCACAGACATGCAGGCCCAGATTCAAGCCGTCATGGAAATGCAAAGAGGACGCAATCCCCGCAAGGAAACCATTAACACCCGACACATCCTTTTTATCGTTAGCGGAGCCTTTGAAGGGCTAGAGCGCATCATCGGGCGTCGACATCGGCAGTCGCATATCGGATTCAGTGCGTCTCCGAAGTCAGAAATTTCGGAGACCAGCCTTCTGCATGCTGTCACCACTCGCGATCTCGTGGAGTATGGGTTCGAACCCGAATTTATTGGCCGTCTCCCCGTTCGCTCCATCTGCCATCCTTTGGAAATCGAAGACTTATTTTCTATCATGAAATACTCTGAGGGCAGCATCATTCGGCAGTATGAGCGTGCTTTCCACGCCTATGGGATCAACGTGCAGTTTGAGGACGATGCTTTCCACGAAATCGCCCGGTTGGCCACCCAAGAAAATACCGGAGCCCGCGGCCTATTGACTGTTTTGGAAAAGTTGCTCCGCGATTTCAAATACGAGCTTCCTGAGTCGGGAATCAAATCCTTCACCGTGAACGCCTCATTTGTTAAAAACGCATCTCAGCACTTGGCGGACTTTTTACAAACGGGCTCGGTGGAAAAAACACGCGCTATGGAAGCTGCGGCAATCGAATTTTTCCAGCATTTCAGCGAGCAATACAGTGTTCAACTGGAGCCTTCTCAGGCTGCCTTGGAGCGATTGGTTCGGCGTGCTCAAAGCGAGGAAATTTCCGTGTCCGAACTTTGTGAACAACTGTTTAAAGACTATCAATTCGGCTTACAGCTGATTCAAAAAGGAAATCCTGGTGCCAATCTGGTCTTACCTGAAGATGCGATTGATAATCCGGAAGGATATTTGAGCGAACTGGTGATACAATCTTACCACACTGAGAGCCCCGAGAGTGGTGGCAAAGTCTGACGGACTTCGGGGACTTCGTCCCTTTCCTCTGGAAACCGTTGAATGAAAATAGGTATTATTTGCACTACAACTCCCAAAAATTTGTAGCTCAAAAAACTGTTGTTTGTAATTATCGGCTTCTAAAGGAAACCGACGAAGTCGGCTCCTCCACCCTCTTCCTTTCCATGAGCCGACAATTACGCATCAGCATTTTAATTGGGGCATTTTCCACAGGCATTGCGCTTCTCCTTTTAGCTTCGGGGCTTTTGGCAGCACCAAATCATGCGCTGCACGAAATTTATTCTCTGAAACAGAAAATCCTCCTCTCGCCGCCATACGTTTCCCTTTTCCTTGCTCTTTTTTTCTCCTTTGTAATTGCGTGGCTCATGTTGAGCATCACCAAAATGTCTCTGCGTATCATAGTGACAGCGGGGGCGTTGCTGGTTTGCCTAGGGGCCTCTTGGGTGGTTTCGCTCTATAACGTATTTATTTCTCCCTTTCTGCCCTGCGCCACTATTCTACTCAGCTTCATCGTGGGAACCATTTTTGCAGTCGCGACAAAAATAGGCCAAAGAAACCGTGTTTTGGAACGTCTGTTTGGCAGACGCCTTGCGCAATCGCAATTCTCTCAGCTCGTAGATTCCAATCAATCCGTCTTATTTCCTGGGGCGCCGCTCGAGACAACAATAGTGGTGGTTGCCGTACAAAATCACACGGAACTTATGGAAATGATGTCACCTGAAGCCTATGTGGCGATGACTAATTTTTGCCTGCGAGTTGCTTCGGATTTTGTAGTGGAAAGCGGTGGCTATTTGGAGCAATGCGATGGAGAGAGCATGCGCTTTGTATTTGGCGCGCCCATTCCCGATGAAAAACATGCCATCAAAGCTTGTCGGATTGCTTTGGATCTCGTCAAGCGTTTGGATGCATTAAATATGGAATGCGACTGCCGTTGGCAGCGACACATTGATTTTAGCGTCGGAATTCACTCCGGACCAGTGATCGCAGGTGCTTTTGGAGGACCGCGACTTGGCGGGTTCAGTGTTGCTGGCAACACCCTCGATTTTGCTCGCAAGCTTTGTACCGCATGTTCGATTTACGGATGTCGCATCCTCACCGCTAGCGATACTCTTGAATTAGCCCTCGACAGCTGCGAAGTTCGTCCCATTGAACTGATCCGTTTGAGGGAAGGAAAGAAACGCTTGGAACTCTACGAATTACTCGCTCCCAAGCATGCCCTTTCTGAAGAACGGACCCGCAGTCGTGACCATTTCTGGAAAGGGGTGATTTATTTTCGCGAAAAGAAATTCGATCAGGCTAATGAAGAATTCTCACTTGCCAGAATCAAAGGCATCCCCGACCTTGTTCTGGATCATTATTTGGAACGAATTGAATCCACCCGGCACAACAACCAGACGGACTTCGCCACCAACTTCATTGGTTTCTTTTAGCTTGTAGTTCAATTTAGCTTGTAGTTCAAAAACAACGTTATCTTCAATCGGCGGCTTCTCAAAGAAACCAACGAAGTTGAAATGCAGCAGTCTCTTAAAATCGATTATCCAGCTCCATTCCTGCTCTTGATGCGGGAGTTGCGGTGCTTGCCTGGTATTGGCCCTCGAAGCGCGGAACGCATTGCGCTTTGGCTTTTACAGTCACGTCACGCGGCCCCATTGCAGTTGGCTCGCTCGCTTCATGATGCCAAGCAGCTTCTGAAAAATTGCAGCCTCTGCGGTTTTTTTTCCACGGAAGATCTGTGTCAAATTTGCAACAATCCCGCCCGCAAAGGACATCCCATGTGCATAGTCGAAACCGCCCATGACATCATTGCCATCGAACGCACCGGCGTCTTCCAAGGTTACTATCACGTCCTGGGAGGCAAACTTTCACCCTTGGATGGCGTTGGACCAGATCAGTTACGTATCGATCCTCTCTTAGAAAGAATACAATCCGAGCGTCCTCACGAACTTATTCTAGCACTCAGTGCTGATGTCGAAGGAGAAGCTACCACACATTACCTCGCTCGTCTCCTTATCGAAAAGGGGGTCTCCGTCAGCCGCATCGCTCATGGCCTCCCCGCCGGCGGTGGCTTGGAACATGCCGATGAAATCACACTTTCCCGCGCCTTGCAAGGACGTGGGATGATGAGTCCGTAAAAGAGTTGTCGGTTAAAAACAGATGCGCATTAAATGGGTCCAGCTCAATGCTGCCAGGCTAACTCACAACTTTTATCCTAAAAACGACGATAGAAAAATTATTTTATCCGTAAGATCAGGTATGCGCGGCCACTTGTATAGCAAGGCCCGTATAAAATGATCATGGATTTGACTGAAATTTTGGCTCCAGGCAAGACGCAAAAAAGAGGCCATATCTGTAGATACGGACTATTTTTTGCAACAAAGCTTGGAGGCAACACCTGGCCGTGGGAACGGCCGGGGTAGACTTGCCGAAGGCAAGCCCCGAAGGGGCGAGACTCAGCGGGGCTGAGTGAGTCAAAAGGGCGGCAAAGGCGTAATCATTTTATACGGGCTTTGCTATAGATCATCGAGGATTCACCCAATGGGTGAGTGAAGTTTTATATCCAAGTAGCTCTCCATAAAAGCCTATAGTGCGATATGCATTCTCCATCGTCGTTTTTAGATTTATGCTCTAAGCTCCACCCCTCTGGAGGGCATCTGAGTTTCCACTTGGGGAGTGCGTATTTGAGTTTCGAGTCCAAATCCCTGGTCACTTCCCCACCCTCTCTGACCGCTCAAAAATGTCATAGTGGGCGGTGTGGCGGGTGCGGTTCTTTCCATTTTCACTCGAAAGGTTCCTTTGAGAATCTCCTGTCGGTGTCGGTCACGAAAGGTAGCTTCACCCTCCTCCAGTCCCTCCTTCCAGGCAATCAATGCCGTACGGAAGGCTGCAGCGGGCAAATTAATAGCATATTGTTCAATTTCAGCATCCGCCATTTTATTGTAGATTTCTATAATCAATGTTCCATAGATTTTTATGGGGATTGCTGTCCGTTGTGCCAAGCTAAGACGATCTATTTGACCCAATGAGAACTTTTTAAAGAATGCCATCCCCCCCTTTTCACAGGCTTTCCCAAATACCGGAGAAGATATTTTTGTAAGATCCACCCGCCCTATCTGATCCTTACTGAATAGATGAAGCTGATCCCCGCTGGCGTTTGAAAAGATGTTGGCTGTTGCCTTTCCATCACGGAAGACATCCGGAGGAATATTTACGATTTTTCCTTTTAAGGCAACTATTTGTTCCGGCTTCAACCCTGCAATTTGAATGGGCATGAGCTTATTGATGAAATCTTTACTCAGATCGAAATCTTTGTTCAGACTGTGGTAAAGAGGAAAATTAATGGCTCTGATCTGATCAAGACTTCGTGTTTGGATTTGTTCGGTGCTTAATTTATTATAAACTCTGGCTGTCAATTTACCAAAGTCCAGTTTCATTGCATCAAGCTGTTCTGTTCTGATCGCACGAATTTGCGATAGATTGAATGAGTCTAAAACAGAGAGTTGTGAATTATTGTATTCACCAAATGTTGAGAAAAAAGTCAGGGGCATTGCGGCAATCTGTTTGGGTGTTAATGCAATCCATAGCCTGCGCCCATCCGCAATCTGATTAGGCGTCATTAAATTCACTCCGTCTACAAATCTGATCAGGTTATAGAAAACGCGTGGCGATAAGTTGTTGATCGTTTTTTCGGAGATCGCTTCGACTTGCTTTTTCGTGAGCATCTTTATTCGCAAAGTGTCAAAATTCTTCTCGAAGAATTTGGGACTCAATGTCGAAATTACCTTTGGTGAGATCGCTTGAATTTGTCTTTTTTCCAGTGTACATATCCGATCCTGATATCCTTGCTGATACTCATTATTACTCTCCAATACGAAAGGTGGCTCAAAACAGTTTTGTTTCCACCCTGCAATCACTTCAGGAGCGATTTCTCGAAAATATCTTGCCCGGATTCCCAGCCACTGATGGGGGGTTAATCGATTAAAGTAATCCGCAGTCCATACACTAACAATCAGTTCTTTGGGAAGGGCCGCAATTTGATCGCGATTCCAGTCGTTTGCACCATTATCAAAAAAGTGCTCTGGTTTTAAATGGTAGAGAAGAAAAGACCTGGGATCATCTGCCAGTGTTTGGATGGTTTCCGGAGTTAATCTGTCTCTAATACGCTTACGATCTGCTTTATCTAATATGGCTTGATACTCTGCAGGGGTAACTATCCGATCATCTGTAATATTTAATATTCTTTTAAGATCCCCCTCCACTTTGATAAACTTTGCTGTAATTGCCGCCCTTTGCTCCAACCTCATTCGCATGAGTTGTCTGGGACTTAGGCAGCCAAAAAACAATGGGTCTATTAGGGGAATGAGTGCATCGGGTATTGCACGCAACTGATCATCTGTAAGCTCTCTGACACATTCTTGATATTTTTTCAGATCCGCTTCAATGACTCTCCGTTCGAATCCAAATGCGGCATTAAACCCATAGGTGGAATTATCGCCACTGGAAGATAGGGGAGTACTGAAGGTCGTATATTTCGGTTCCCAAAATGCCGCATTTTTCTGCCTGATGGTCTCCAAAGGAAGCATGGGTACGGCCGATCTTTTATTTCCCGGTGTCTTTGAATTTGCAAATTTGATAAATGTTCTAAAGGCGTTTGGATCTTTTGGTCTGGCACCTCCTGAGGCGCCGCCTCCTCCAGTGCCAGGACCTCCAGAGCTTCCCCCTTGTCCATTGCCCCCACTAGAACCTCCGGGCGGCGGAGTGCTGTCTTCATTTCTCTTGCCGGCCTCTTGAGTGGTAAGTCCCGCCATGAGATCCTCAAAAAAGGCGCGCTGTTCTGGGGTAAGAGCATTCCGCTGACTCTCAGTAAGTGAGCGATAAAATGTAGCCGCCTTCTCTTTGCCCATGTCACGGAGGGTTGCCACAGGAATTGCCTGAAGTTGCAGATTTGTAATACTCTGAATTTGAGGCTCAATAAGTTCGCCTAATTGAGCCGAAGTCACTTCAGAAAATACCGTTCTACGCAAACGAGGGAGCTGTTGGATCGTAAAGGCTCCAAAAGCCCTCGGCTGCAGGTGACTAACTTGCGTTGGGGTCAATGCACCCACGCGTGAGTTCCATACCTCCACGCCTGAGTCATCGAGTCCACGAATAAATCTTTCCGTCCGCAGAGCGAAAATTTCCGGGGGCACTACTGCTAACGCGCGCGGAGATAGCCGCAGGTAAAATTCCTCAGTAAGTGATGGGAGAAACCGGACGATGGGATAAATAAGTTCCGGTGTTAAGCGTTCATTACCTATTATTTTATTAAGATTTTCTATATAATCTATGGAAATATTTTCCAACTGTTCCCTAGTGAAAATCCAAGTATAACTGTTATCATTGTTACAACTTATAGCTATATTAGCGAATTGGCGAAATGTCAATCCTCTTATGACTTGCAAATTGAGCGCCTGAATTTGATCAGCATCCCAAACCGATGCGGAATTCTGTACTATCTGAAATTGATCTGATGTTAATTGTGCAATAAGAGTCGGAGATAAACGGATCAGAAACATCCTATACAAATCTGATGGAGAGCCAAGAGAATTTATTATTGCAGAAAACTGATCCCTAGTCCAAAAATTTGAGATGTCCCATCGTTGCAACTCGTTCAGTGTAAAAAAATTTCTGCTGTCACCTCTTTCATCAAAGCTGTTATCAAAACGTCCTAAAAATTCCGCAAGAACAGACCCTGGTATTACAGCATGCAGCTGACTGGGAAGGAATGTATATGTTCTTAAGGAAATACTCTGAAGGCGTGTTCTCCATTCACTTTCACTGAGTTGCTGTTGTGGGTCCCAACTTTCCACAAGTTTCAGTTGATTTGAATTTGCTTCCAAAATAGCATTTACTTCCTGGCTCAGATGAGCACGTTGCTCCGGGCTGAGCCAACGTGAGAGATAGCCTCCGGCGCCTTGCGCAATTTCAGGATCTAAGCTGCGAAGTACATTTTCTGAAAGGCTTGCGATTTGCGGTTGATTTAAGTTGCGAAGAACATAGGAAATAATGAACGAAAGATAAGTACTATTTTGTGCATTCCTAAGGTTTTTTATTACATTATTTGTAATTTTTTTATAATTTTCCTTAGTATCAATAATGGTTTGTAAAAAATTATTAATCTGTTGATTTGTCAGTTCATTAATATTAGCAAATATAAATTCGCAAAGAAATTCGACTTTGGAAGGAAGGATTTCGTCAATATGAGGTATGGTCTCGATCAGTTGTTTGCATATATTTTGAAAAATTATGAGAGAAATACTTCGAAGTTGATCTCCTGTAATATATTTATAATAATATTTGATTATTAAAAATATTGTATTTTGATTTAAATTTTTAAAAGTATCTTCCTTAATCCAAGATATCTGCTCAGGTGAAATGCCCCTCCATTGCTCTTGAGAGAAACCATTCAAGGTGGCTGCTGACAAGTTTTCAAAAACATCTTTTTTAATCCAAGATATCTGTTCGGAGGAAATTTCCCTCCACTGCTCTTGAGACAAACCATTCAGAGTGGGTGCGGGCAATACCTCCATCTGAGATTGGGTTAGTCGCCCGAACCATGCCGGGGGGAGGTGACTCAAATCAGCGGGAGAGCTCAGAGCTTCTATCAAGCACTCGTCGGCTGTAAATGTAAAGCTACCTCCACCCTCTCCGGATGGCACTCTGACATTGGTATTAGGAAGGTTTTGCGGATCCAACTTTCGGAGGCATGCTTCGCGCAATGATTCTATCGTTCTTCGCAGACGCGGTTTTACCTCTTTTTGTGAAGAATCAGAATATTTCGTTGATAGAAGTTTTTCTAAGGGAGGTGAGGTATCGCGTAATGGAGTCGATGGCAAAGAGCCTTGAATGGATAGTGACATATATATTCTTTAAATTTAATAATAATGGATGTAAAAAATCTATTTACTTCCTGAGAGCCTGTCCAAAAATTCTGGAGCATGGCGCGAGGAGAAATTGCTGAGTGATGGAAGCAAGGTTTATGCTCTTAGTTCCACCCCTCTGGAGGGCACTCGAGTTTCCACTTGGGGGGAGCGTATTTGAGTTTCGAGTCCACTCCATTCCCAGTCACTTCTCCATCCTCTCTGACCGCTCGAAAATGTAATAGTGGGCGGTGTGGCGGGTGCGGTTCTTTCTATTTTCACTCGAAAGGTTCCTTTGAGAATCTCCTGTCGGTGTTGGTCATGAAAGGTAGCTTCACCCTCCTCCAGTCCCTCTTTCCAGGCAATCAATGCCATACGGAAGGCTGCTGCGGGCAAATTAATAGCATATTGTTCAATTTCAGCATCCGTCATTTTATTGTAGATTTCTATAATCAATGCTCCATAGATTTTTATGGGGATTGCTGTCCGTTGTGCCAAGCTAAGACTATTTATTTGTTCCGAGGTGAACTTCTTCAGAAAGTTCACTCCTCCCTTTTCACAAGCCTTGCCAAATACCGGAGAAGATATTTTCGTGATATCCACATTGCTCATCTGAGCCCTGCTCAATAGGCGAAGCTGATCCCCGGTGGCGTTAGAAAAGGTGTTGGCTATTGCCTTTGCATCACGGAAGACATCCGGATGGATATTTCCGATTTTTTCTTTTAAGGCAACTATTTGTTCCGGCTCCAACCCTGCGATTTGAATAGCAGTGAGCTTATTGATGAAAGCTTTGCTCAGATCGGCAAGGAGAGAAAAATCCAGCGCTCTGATCTGAGCAAGATTTCGTGTTTGGATTTGTATGGTGCTTAATCCATTATAAATTTGGGCCGTCAGTTTACTGAAGTCCAACTTCATCGCATCAAGCTGTTCTGTTCTGATCGCACGAATTTGCGATAGATTGAATGAGTCTAAAACAGAGAGTTGTGAATTATTGTATTCACCAAATGTTGAGAAAAAAGTCAGGGGCATTGCGGCAATCTGTTTGGGTGTTAATGCAATCCATAGCCTGCGCCCATCCGCAATCTGATTAGGCGTCATTAAATTCACTCCGTCTACAGATCTGATCAGGTTATAGAAAACGCGTGGCGATAAGTTGTTGATCGTTTTTTCGGAGATCGCTTCGACTTGCTTTTTCGTGAGCATCTTTATTCGCAAAGTGTCAAAATTCTTCTCGAAGAATTTGGGACTCAATGTCGAAATTACCTTTGGTGAGATCGCTTGAATTTGTCTTTTTTCCAGTGTACATATCCGATCCTGATATCCTTGCTGATACTCATTATTACTCTCCAATACGAAAGGTGGCTCAAAACAGTTTTGTTTCCACCCTGCAATCACTTCAGGAGCGATTTCTCGAAAATATCTTGCCCGGATTCCCAGCCACTGATGGGGGGTTAATCGATTAAAGTAATCCGCAGTCCATACACTAACAATCAGTTCTTTGGGAAGGGCCGCAATTTGATCGCGATTCCAGTCGTTTGCACCATTATCAAAAAAGTGCTCTGGTTTTAAATGGTAGAGAAGAAAAGACCTGGGATCATCTGCCAGTGTTTGGATGGTTTCCTGAGTTAATCTGTCTCTAATACGCTTACGATCTGCTTTATCTAATATGGCTTGATACTCTGCAGGGGTAACTATCCGATCATCTGTAATATTTAATATTCTTTTAAGATCCCCCTCCACTTTGATAAACTTTGCTGTAATTGCCGCCCTTTGCTCCGACCTCATTCGCATGAGTTGTCTGGGACTTAGGCAGCCAAAAAACAATGGGTCTATTAGGGGAATGAGTGCATCGGGTATTGCACGCAACTGATCATCTGTAAGCTCTCTGACACATTCTTGATATTTTTTCAGATCCGCTTCAATGACTCTCCGTTCGAATCCAAATGCGGCATTAAACCCATAGGTGGAATTATCGCCACTGGAAGATAGGGGAGTACTGAAGGTCGTATATTTCGGTTCCCAAAATGCCGCATTTTTCTGCCTGATGGTCTCCAAAGGAAGCATGGGTACGGCCGATCTTTTATTTCCCGATGTCTTTGAATTTGCAAATTTGATAAATGTTCTAAAGGCGTTTGGATCTTTTGGTCTGGCACCTCCTGAGGCGCCGCCTCCTCCAGTGCCAGGACCTCCAGAGCTTCCCCCTTGTCCATTGCCCCCACTAGAACCTCCGGGCGGCGGAGTGCTGTCTTCATTTCTCTTGCCGGCCTCTTGAGTGGTAAGTCCCGCCATGAGATCCTCAAAAAAGGCATGCTGTTCCGGTGTGAGCCCCGCTCGTTGTGCTTGAGTGAGCCAGCGATACAATTGCACAGCCTGCTCTCTGCTCATGGCTCGGAGAGTGGACACAGGAATTGCTTGAAGTTGCGGAATTGTAAGGCTGAAAATTTGGGCCTCGTTGAGCTCGCCTAATTGGTCTGAAGTCACTTCAGAAAAGACTGCGGGTTGCAAATGTTGGAGTTGAGCCGTAAAAGCCACCAGACTTAGGTTGCGAACTTGCATCCCTGTCAATACCGCAAGTTGTTGTGGGGTTAGCCACCTCAGCCGGTCCGACTCTATGAGAAGTCTGAAAAACGTAGGATCGGTTATTTGGCTAATGGTACTCGGAGGAATGATTTGCAGCCGTTTTTTTGTCAGTACCTTGATACCATCCGGTTCATACCGTGCAAGCCAATTAAAATGTTCTCCTGTCAATGCTCGAAAAGCCTCTGGATTCAGTACATGGTTCAATAAGTAGGATGGGGCCTCATCAAATGAAGCAAACCACTCTGCTGGGATTCTGGCAACTTGCTGTGGCATCCATGCCGCGATTTGTGCTGTAGTGAGCATGCGTGCGCCGTTACTAGGCCAGATACACCGCTCATTACGAAACACCTCCGGAGGTACTATAGACATGGCCTCTGGGGACAAATAATAGAGAGGCAAAAGACTAAGAATATTAGTGGACATTTTTGCGACCTGCTCTTTTGTAAACGAGTGCATGATATGCTCTCTTTCAACCCCTGTAAGGTCATACCTTAGTTTATATGCCAGGCTTTCCCAAAAATACTCACCCAAATCTACGATGGTTTGTGGAGAAATCGCGGCAATCTGTTCTGTGCTCAATGATGCAAATGTTCTCGGAGAAAGTGCCAGAATTTGTTCTCTCCCCATTTGAGCAATCATCGCTGGTGTCCAGTTTTCCACTATCCTCCAGTCCCTTATATTTGCATCAAGAATAGCACGTTGTTCCGGAGTGAGAAATTCGCGTTGTCTTTCAGTAAACCAATGAGAAACTCTCCCTCCCATGTCTCTAAAAACATTCACCTCACCCATAAAAGGCGCCAGCCTACGAAGAGCTTCCTCTGTCAGGCCTTGAACTTGCTCTCTATTGAGCATGCGAAGAAGCCGCGGGATCTGGAAAACAAGCACATTCCATAATTGCATTTGCCACAAGGTTTGTTTTTCAGTTTTTATTGCCTCTAATATAGAATTAATCTGCTCGCTTGTTAAGCCACCTAGCTGTTCCAGTGTTAAATATTGAAACCATAAATATTTTTTAATAGGTATATTTTTTAAAAAATCGTAATCGCCAGTAACAAATTTCTGAATGATATCAATAGGAATATTCCGGATTTGTTCCCGAGTCAGACTTTGAATCTGCATTGGCGTCAGGGCCAAAAGATGTGTGATATGCAACTCTTTCATGACATTCGGATTGATCCCGGATAACTGCTCAGGAGTCAATGCCCTCACCAGATTGAGGGGAAGTCTATTAAAGAATACTGCAGTCAATAATGGTATCTGGCTTTGGGTAATACTCCACACGCATTCCTCGGTCAGTTGACTGATTTCTTGATCGGTAATATCCTGATTAAGAAATTTTACCAAACACTGATCAGGGAATTTTTCTCCGCCACCTCGCAGGATATTTTGCTGTGGGAGCCTTTCCGGATTCAGATTACGAAAGCATATCCATTGGAGTCTCGGAGGGCCAGTAAGGCAAGAAAAATCAGCTTCTGAAGAAGATCCTGCCGCTTCGTCACCCACAGCTCTACGCGGCCTGTTTAGCGTGATATAACTGAGTGATCTGAGAGGAGAGAGAGATAAAGAGGATTCCATATATGGAAAATATAATTTTGATTTTAAATTGATAACCTTTTGAAAATAACCAAAAGGTGAAATCAGTGACATTCAAATTTAATCTGAATGATAGTTAAATCAACTGCCTACATTCAAAATTGCATATACAGGAACAATTTTTTTTTACCCTAAATAGTATCCTAAAAGTTGTTTCATTTCGGATATAAATTTCCGTCATCATGCTATTAGTACTACGGTTGTCAGTTGGCGGTTCGTAAAAACTGTCAGTTCATATAGCAAGACCCCAAAAAAAGTCGCGAATTGATCCCAAGCACTGGATAGGGAAAATTCCTTCCCTTCTTATGAAGAGCCCGGTTCCTGGGTAGTTCGCGACAATTGATGGTTCGCCATTGGTCACTTCCAGGTCAATCTGCCATCTATAGAACCACCCACTAATCCGATTGCGTCAAATTTGTCCCAAGGATATACTTTGCAGACATGTCCAAGCCCAAGATTGATCCCAGTCTTCACCAACCTCAGAAGCCGGATTGGATTAAAGTACGTCTTCCTTCCAACCCGATCTTTTTTTCTACCAAGGGGTTAATTGCGGATCTGAAACTTCATACCGTTTGCGAAAGCGCACAGTGCCCAAATCGGTGGGAGTGTTGGAGCCAGGGAACCGCAACTTTTATGATTGCGGGTGATCGCTGCACTCGCGCTTGCGGATTTTGTGCCGTTTCTACAGCAAAACCATTTGCCTTGGAAGAAGATGAACCGGATCGCGTCGCAAAAGCAGTCAAGCGCCTGAAGCTAAAACATGTCGTACTCACGGCGGTTGCCCGTGATGACTTAAAGGATGGCGGAGCCAATCACTTTGCGCGCACGATTGAAGCGGTCCGAGCTACAGACCCTAGCATGATCATCGAGGTTTTGACTCCGGACTTCAATGGCAGACAGGAGGCCCTTCAAGTCGTCTTGGATGCTGCTCCCCATATTTTTAATCACAATCTTGAAACTGTGGACCGATTGACGCCCCTTGTCCGTTCTCGCGCTCAATACCGGCTTTCGCTGCGAGTCCTCGCCATGGTCAAACAACTTCGCCCTGCGGCTGTAACAAAAAGCGGCTTGATGCTAGGTCTTGGGGAAACTGAAAACGAACTTTTTCAGGCAATGGATGACCTACGCGATGCCGGTGTTCAAGTTCTCACTCTGGGACAATACCTTCGGCCAAGCCCACAACACCTTCCGGTAGTCGAATACATCCCTCCTGCAACATTCCAAACATACGGAGACATTGCACGTGCAAAGGGCTTTGAGTTCGTAGCCAGCGGACCTTTGGTACGCAGTTCTTACCACGCGGCAGACTTCCATCCGCTTCCTCCTCAGCCCGACCCCGAGGCTTGACAAGGTAGATCCATTTAAAGCGTCCAGGGAAGAAAATTGCTTAAGAAATTGGCTAGGGTTCTTGGCCGGCGGCCCACATCAAGCCTGGGTAACGCAAATGGATCCGTGACATTCCTACAAATTCCAGGATTCGTTGTCACAGCCGTTTCATATCCCGCTTCTTCCACGAGATCTCGCACCCACTGGCGCCAGCTTCCATAGGGATAACAAAAGTGCCGAATAGGCACTCCAAACAGATCTTCCAGTTTTTTTTTGCTGGAGAAAATTTCCTCCCGCGCCTGCTTCGGCTCCATACGGTCCAAATGAGGATGCGTTAAGGTGTGTGACCCAATTTCATGACCCGCGGCCAACCATGCACGCACCTCGCTTTCATCCATGAGAGTCTCCCCCACTTCAGAACCCTTGGTAGCCCAGTCGTTTTTTTTGCCTATATAATTCGCCACCAAATACTGAATGCCGGAAAATCCAAATCGACCCAGCAGTCCTTGAGCGAATTGAAAAACACTCGCGCTGCCGTCGTCAAAAGTGATGACAAACTGCCGGTTGCTGGGTCTCCTGAAATCCGGCCATCGTTCCAACCTCGCCGCCTGAAACCCTGCCTCATAAAATTCCTTCATCTGCCTTTCAAACACCTGCGGCAGGATTTCGGATGGCTTTCCAATCCTATGATAGGTCAAAATAGGAACCCCTTCTCGGAAAATTCTCCGATAAGGAGCCAGCCTCATGTATGAAACTGACTTCTGCTGAAATGGACGATACATCCCGCAAAATTAGCGGGATGCCCTATCCTCCGGCAAGGCTGCTCAGCTCATGAAAGATAATTTCGCTATCAGGAAACTGATCGGTCAAAACATTTTTAAATCCACAATATGTAGATCTCGAAATGGGTCGTGAACAAATGTTCCCAAAGCTCCGCAGCAATCAGTTAAGACACTCAATGCCACGGGCTTTGGGATATTTTTGCTTCTAGTTTCTACACAATCGGTTAAGTGCCTAAACTAGCTTGCTAGTTCTTCGGGACATGGTGGCGCTGGAGCTACTACGAAGTGTGTGGGCAGCACAGCATCCCTTCCTGGAAGTCCCGGTTGTCCGGCAGGGCCAGGAATACCAGCGTCCCCCTTAGGTCCGGTAATGCCATCCCGACCGTTTTGCCCAGGCGCTCCATCTTTCCCGTTGACGCCGTCTTTTCCGGGAAGTCCTTGAGGTCCTCGTTCTCCAGCAGGTCCTCTTTGGCCTGGGAGTCCATCATTTCCAGGAATGCCAATAAGTCCCTTAGCACCATCCTTGCCGTTTGCGCCGTCTTTTCCGGGAACACCAGTGTCCCCCTTAGGTCCCTGTTCCCCTTTAGGTCCGGTAGTGCCATCCCGACCGTTTTGCCCATTAACGCCATCTCTGCCAACAGGTCCTCTTTCTCCAGCAGGTCCTCTTTGGCCTGGGAGTCCATCATTTCCAGGAATGCCAATAAGTCCCTTAGCACCATCCTTGCCGTTTGCGCCGTCTTTTCCGGGAACACCAGTGTCCCCCTTAGGTCCCTGTTCCCCTTTAGGTCCGGTAGTGCCATCCCGACCGTTTTGCCCATTAACGCCATCTCTGCCAACAGGACCCCTCATGCTTTCAAATGTTTCCTGGGTAACCATTATAGTTCCAGTTCCCAATGGAACAAGGCCCGGAGCATTCCCGGTCACCGGTGGTGGTACTAGGGCTGGCTGAACCCCTGGTGTGAAAGAAGGATGACTATTAATTTGTAGACCCTTATGTCCTATTTGATTCTGATGTCCATTAGCTCTAATAGTGGCATCGTTTTTAGAATCAGGCACAAATGGATTCGTCTTACGCCCTAGTAGAGCTCTTAGTTGCTCAGGCGTAAGGCCGGGAGCACCATTCGACTGTATGCCTCCGTTCCCCACTTGATTCTGATTTCCATTGATATTCACGTCTACATCAGCTTCGTCTGCATCAGATTCGTAAAGCGAGGGTGACGAGAGAGCACCGTTAAACTGTACGGTGTCATGTCCCACTTGAGTCTGATCTCCACGGACGTCAACTCCGTTGAAACTGCTTGCTCGATCAGACGCAGACAGATCCGGCCGATCAGCTTGCAAAATTTGTAACTGCTGAACTGTCAGGCCTGTCTTCCCATTGAGCTGTGTTCCTCCGTTTCCTACTTGATTATGACTTCCGTTAATTTTTATATGCTTTGCTAACAGCTTATTAAGCTTTTGTTGACGCTGTTCAACTCTTGCATCGGAATTTCGAGTGTCCCGAGGACGACGAGAACGAGGCTCGGCTTCCAAAGAAATACCGTGTTTCTCTGTTACGGCCCTCATCGTTTCTTTAGCTTCTTTTAACTGCCTCTCAGCAGCCTTCTTTTCCAAAGGCGATTTTGCATTCGCTATGGCAAGACGCCCCTCAGCTACCCCCCTACTCGCCGCTTGATATTCGGGATCTTGTTTAATATTCCGCCTATCATCTTTTGATAACTGGCTAATCCAATGCGAATTACCAGAACTAACTCCTGATATACTATTCATGATTGCTATTATTATATGTTGTATGATTGTTGCAGAGATTCGGGGCCGCTCCACAACGAAGAATAATTTATCATAAAAACAAATCTTATCAACCCAATAGGACGTAAATATTTAACAAATAGCATTATCATAACAATAAGCGAAAATATGTTCGTAAACACAGCGACATTCCAATGCGCAGCATATATTAATTAATAGCTATCTATTAATTAATATGTGTGATATGGCACATATTAAATGAATATAATATGATACCACTTTAAACTGTCTATCAGGCAAAAAACGCTTTCAAGCAAATTACGACTTATAGAAAGCATTCCCTATAGCATCATTCTTTCAGGTAAAAATCTAAATCGAACATGAGGCGAGGAAATGGAAATCCCTTGATTTTTGTAGAGAAAACATTTTTTACAACGGCCAATTTAAGTCGGCACTCCAAAAATAGTCTCCGATCACACGAACCTTGCCCAGCGGAGGCCATTGCCAATTGCAGCCTTTTGGCAGTTGATTTGCAGATTTCCGTCACCTACAACGTTATTGTTTCCGTTGATGATATAATTGTGTATACAGAGCTTTGGCGCCAGATAATCCTGAAAAACTTCGGTAAGTTTCTCTATATCGGAAACTTCCCTCTGATCGCCACCGTTGACATCTTGCAAATTACTTTGTTTTTGGGCGTCCGTAAATCCAGGTCTGGAAAAATCCGGGCTCTGAAAGCCTCTCGGCATTACGGGATTTGAGGTAAATAGACTCATCACCCGGAAATTTACACAGAATCTCCAGGTTGGACATAAACAGTCAGTGAGATATTTATACTTAACAGTTAAAATGGGTAGTTGAGACGTATTCCCCGGAAAATCCAATTAACTCATACGAAATTAGATGCTTATACTTGCAATCATTTCTACAAAACTCTGTCCACGATTTGCAAAGTTCAATTGCAGTACTTTGTGCTGCGGGGAGAATCTGCTACCAATTGGACACTTTCTAATTGCGTCATTGTCTGTTTTACCTTCTCTACGCGTCCAATGGTGGACTTCCCTCGAATTAATGGGGAGCGAGAACTTTCCCTAAAAAGCCTATTCACTGATCCGGTTGGGGAAATTCGCGCCGGCAGCCGGCAACGGAATATTTTAAAGAAAGCCAGACTCATACTCTCCGCCCGTGAGCGGTATGCACTGACTGATTCCATGCGAGCCCAACCATTCCATTACTAAACTTCACCAAGCCGTGGAGGCATCCGCCTCCGAATAATCGGTTTATCAAACAACCGGAAAGTAAGAGCTGCCAGACAAATAAACACTTCTTTACCAAAATGTACCATCATCCATTCCCATCGCCCATACCCGCTGTTATGAGAATCCAAGAATGACTCATCAATTACAGAGTCTGGGATTTCACTGCTCAGAAAATCGTGTAGCCAGGCTTATGCAACGCAACCGGCCTTTTTCACTCAGCAGGTCCAGTCCGGCCACCCCCGGACCGGATCGCAAAAAACATGAGCCGGTGCGCCTCGCCTGGAAAGAAAAATGCCTGGCAACAACATCTGCAACTTAATGAATAACTGACGTTACGCACTTTTAGGAGATCTGTCAGAAAAAAGATCATTTTAATCAACCAGATTCCCTTTTTTGCATAACATCACTTAATAATGCTCTAATGAAACATCAAAAATTATAATTCAAGCCGATCAGAAATGCATGAGAGACGATATCTCCACCTCCAAACTGAGGATTATAATATCCGTAAGCTGTAACATGACGTCCTAACTGAGCTATACACCCAGCTGTTCCAAATGCATTATTTCTGGCTCCTGTCGCACTTGCTAGACGAAAGTTTGGTCCATTAAGGAATTCTGCCGAAATTGTCTCTCCATAATTGAGGAACTCATGCTGCCAAGACAATCCGACCTTAGGCATGATCGCATAGTTATCAGCCAGTTCCCAGCGATATGCTATACTTCCCCCTAGTGTATAGACAAGGGAACTCGGATTCTGTCTTCCTACCTTTAGACCCAGATTACCTACTCCGCTTTCTTTGAAATTCGAAATTCCCAGATAAGTATATTGTATGGAGTTATTGACTCCTATTCTCCAGGGCCCCAGCGGCAATTCATATCCTCCGCCTAACAGGGAATTTAATTCCCATACTGTAGGCCGACTTCCTGCCATCCATTGCTTCTCTCCCATGTAAATAGTTCGCTTTAATTCCACTCCACTGAACCCTCCTCCGACTAGTGCATTCACATAGAAATGGTTCCATTCCCCTGTCCCGTAAAGTCCGAATTTTACACCATTACTTTTTAACCATGAACCATCCTCATACCATGAGCGAATCCCTTGATAGCCCGAATAGACTCCTATACTAATGTGCTTGTTTAACCGATAGTCACCTCCGATACTAAAATAACCGGTCATAGCATTTTGCCTTGGAAGATCTGCAGCAGTATTAATCTTGGAAAATATTCCTGAAGCGTTTGCAAATATCTTCCATGGCGAACTCTCCAGACTTTCCATGATAGGTCCTCTTTTAATGAATTTTGCCTCATGACTATTCATCTGTTGTGCCATTGGCTCTTGGCTAAGCCCATTGAGCGACATTCCACTCACCCCTTCCCGCACTGTTCCCAATCGATCGGCAAGTTGCGCATATTGTACATTGGCCGCATTAAAAAATACTTCCTTTAGGCTAATCGCCAGAGTCGGAATAAACTGTTCAAGATATGGTGCCTGCTCTTCTTGAGTCGAAGTAAGCTGTTCAAGATATGGCACTTGCTCCTTTTGAGGCGGAATGGGCTGTTCAGGAGGTGGCGCTTGCTCCTCTTGAGGCGGAATTGGCTGTTTAGGAAGTAGCGTTTGCTCTTTTTGAGGAATGCTTTTTAAAGCTAAAATTGCTTCTCCGAGCTCGCCCCTTGCCTTCCCTTCGGCTACCGCTTCATTAAGGGCATTGGCCACCTCCTTTTGCGGAGGCGTAATCCCTTCGAATTTTTCCTCCACCGTCGCTACCTTCACAGTTTTTCCGGTTGCCGGATCCTCATAAAGTACTTTAAACTTTAACGGGCCTTGAAGCTTCTCCAATTCTTCTTTAGCGAATTTACCTTTCACTCCTTCGGTAGCCTCCACCACTGTAAATTCCTTGCCTCCCGGTGGAACATATCCATCGGTCTTTACCTGCAAGGTACCATCCAATGTCGCCTTTCCTTGTACCTCCAGTTTGTCATGACCTTTTTCCGCAATCTCTATGACTAATTTTCCTCCCGCCGTCTGTTGATAATCGCCTTGTATGCGTAGGGTGCCCAGCGAATTCCCAGGGCTCACTATGCCGCTGTTGATTACCTGTGTTTTCTCAGCCATTTCCCGCGCTATTGTACCAATACCACTAAGAGTTCCGGATTGATGAATAATTACATTATTAATATTCATTTTTGAATTTAAAATCACATGGCCTCCCTCTATTTCCATAGAACCGATCTGAGCCCTTGAATTACTCCAATTAAATTTAATTTGCCCATTCTTAACAATCACTTTTCCGGGCCCATTAATAATTCCCTTAAATTCACCTCCAAATTCCTGATCAAATATTAGCGCAGTATGCTGTCTATTATGAAACCCACCCTGTAACGAATCGGTCGTACCTATTATCTGACCGTCAGATACCCATGTGCCTCCCTTATATGTATTTTTCCCACTTAATGTCAATTTGCCAACCCCTTCTTTTATTACGCGTCCATAACCACTAATATTTTGTGAAATATTTGAATCTCCTGAATACCGTAGCTCCAGGGTTTCGGCTATACTTTTCATATAAATATCCCTCATAATATTATTTTTATTATTATATACTTGTACAATTTCCCGGTAGATGGGACCGTCGTTCGTACTTATGCTCCTGTCCTGAGCGTTTATTAAATCACCGTGCACCACCACAAATATGGCGGTGCACAGGGCTATCATTAATGTCTGTTTTATCATATTCAGTTTTCTTTCAGCACAAATCCGCTCCAGTTTAGATGGGCAACCGCTTGTTATGCAGTCTGCTCAGAAATATTCTATAGAACGTTTATGTACTGCATTGATCAACGTTCCAAAGACATCGCCCTGAAATCCGCATTGCCTTTCCACACGTTGTGTTGAGGCATTCCGATTAGACAGCTACAGCTCTGTTGCCACCCTTCGCTTGTAAGGAGAAGCGCTAATAACTCCATCACTCTACTTATAACTGGCTGTATTAGACTTCCAATCCAGCACTGTCATAAACCACTAACATAGTTTTCCAAAGTTTGGGAATATATTGACTTTGCCCATGAAAGGTCCGGCTCATGGGCTGAATCAGCAGCTTTTTTTGGCTGTGCGGGCTAGGAATTATTCCCATCTCCAGATAAACATTTTTTGCTTATCGTTATTGTTAAATATAACTTATTGATCGTTCATCTAGAAATCGGAGTCTCTGCGATTCTTTCGGGAATTATCTCTACTTCAGATTTCTCACCATCTTCGCCATCTAAACTCGCCCATATGATAAGCTTTTCGGCACTAGTAGTGGTTACCCTTTTCCCGCCCGCCATGCCTATCGGAAATTTAATTTTATCGATTTGAGCGATCAATGTATTGAAGTAGTTACTTATTTCTTTTTCCGTATGCCCGCTTTTGTTGTTTTGTACATAAATTAAACAATATTTTAACTTATTTTGCAGAGCACTTATTGCTGATCTAATCAGTCCAATATTCGTTTTGAACCATGCTGGATTCAAATCGGTAACAGCGTGATTCATTGGTTTTTTAAGCTTATTATTTATTTCAGATAGCAACCAGTTTTTGCTATCTGGTGTCAGATCCGGACTTTCCTGGACGTATTTACCTAAGTCAGCAATTGTGTTAGTTACCTCACTTCGTAATGTTTGTTTTCCATTTATTATCATTTGCTCCTCAGATATGATCGGAGAAAAATATGAAATTCCCCTGACTTCCCGTAAATTATCCAACCGTTTTGCTATACCGATACCACCAATATTCCAATTTCGTATTTCATAAACTAAGTGTTCCACTTTTCTTGACTGTTCTTTCTCATTAGAATTATTCCATTTTTCTACCTCTTTGAGCAAATCATCGACATTTTTCTTGAGATGTTGTTTATTGCTAGAAGAGATACGATCGTCCTTCATTACGGTTGTTTCTATATACGTCTGTAACTCATCTACCCTAATTTTTACGTTGCGTTGCTGCACCGATTGATTTGTATTGTCTTGCGTATCCAAACTTCGCCTTTGATGAGCACGGCGAGAGGATTGTTGATAAAGAGCATTCAGTTGACTCTTCCCCTGCTTTGTATTTTTATTTTCTGTCTGTTCAACAGCACCTTGTTGCTCACTTGCACTTTTCACTTGAGTAACACCTACGGGATACCCATTAGAGATATATTTCACCTCAGACATATTGTTTTTGAATCTATATAGTTAATGTGATTATCAGTCTGTTTATGCGTCATTTACATTACTTTCTAGTAATAGTCCCCAGGTTTATATCGATCGTTATGACCACCCTAGTTAGACGCTTTGTTAGACGCTTTAATTGTACATCCGTCTATCGTAATTATTCAGAATAAGTCCTGCGCTTGGACAACAAACACTATTTAATACTAGCCAAAAGACTCGTCATTTTTCACCCTAAGAGATTCACTCGACTGTGTATCCCAGCGTGAGCTGTTTTCTTTTCTATCTCTTCAGTTTTCTAGAAACAGCGTCCTTTCCACTTTTGGAGAAACTTAGCGTCATTGTCGCAAGCGCGGCATTTATAATTACTACCTTCTACGACTCTTGCATGCCGTCTGTCCCATGAAAGACCACCTCTGGTTGAGAGTATTCATAATGAGATTCTGGAATAGGAATCGAGACGAGCTTGCGCCCTCGCGGAACACTGAAATCATACGCTTGGACTTTTAACGGTGTTGCTGAAATATTCTCTGACCTCCGGGTTCCGGGTATTTCCGCTCCACTACTATCACGATCAAATACCGTCCTTGATATAGCCGGAATTTCCCCATGGAGCTTTATACTACGTACCCGTTCCGCTGGTGAGACGTCGAATGCATAAGTATTGCAGTCGAAACTCGTTCTGTCCCATCTCCGTGTTTCTTCCGGATTCTGGATCATCGCCGTTCCAGTGTATACGGAATCTTCATCATCCAACGAAGCTGAGAAAGTAGCAGTTTGTGTAAATCGATCTTTGACTGAGGTAAACGTTGTCTTACCACTTTCTGGCCCATGCTTGTCTTTCTCAGTCAATCCGTGCTTGAATTCCTCACCCAGGGGATATTTATCGACTTCCGAATTAATAATGGCTAGATTCTCCCTGTGAAATTCAGTTAAAAATCCTTTTAAGTTATCCCTTTCCGCAGTTCTAATGTCCTTTATTATTTTTTTTGTTGTAGCAGGCGTACTGTCGTCCGTGATGTCGTTATTTAGATTGAACGCGGCCTCCAATTGTGCTGGGATCCTCGTATCGGCATCTCCCACCATTTGTTTAAGATCTTCAAGAAATAGTCGAATACGAACTGGATGAGCCTCTGATTTCTCCAGTTCCTGTTTCAGATTATTTAATATTTCTTTATATTCTACGGTCCAAGCTAGAATGAGCGTTTTTTCTCCTGCCTGAGTGTCTGTTTCCGGAGTCTTCAGTTTTTGTGTCAAAAACGTATTAATATTATTCTGAATGGTATTTACTACACCTTTTAGGCGCGTCACGTCAGATGGGCTTAGCTTAAAAATAGAATTAGAACCAGAAGTCCGAACCTGTCTCCTGTATCGATTCCCTCCAGTCAAAACGAGTTGATCCAGTCGAGCGCTCCCACGGTGCGTACCTTGGGCATTTTCCGGATTTTCTATTTGATTCTGAGGGTTATTGAACCGCAAGGCTTCATTTTGGCTTCTTTGAGCAGCAGCGATGCCGGATGATGGTATATTAGGACTTAATGTAATATTCATATTATTGATATATATTGTTATTTTGTACTAGAAAACTAAGAGTGATTCCCTCTTAATTTTCCGATTTTCCACTGAAATGTTCGTTTGTTAAACAACTGTACGGCAGTATGCCGCAGATATTTATGCAAATTATTCATTATACAGTAGCTGCAATAGTACGGAATCACATAAGTAGTAATGATTGATTCCGAATTATTGCATGTTAAAAAATCTGACACGATCGGGACATGTTATGTCCTATTTCGATTGGATTTTTCACATATCATAATTAACTACATTATCCTGTGAATCTCAAATTTTCAATCTGCGTAGTTGATGCGGCTCCTTGCTTGGGAGATGGGAGCTAGATATTGCTGATAATATTTGCATAACTAAGTTAAAAATAGTTACTTGAATAGAAACAAAGAAAGCGGATACGGGAATATAGTTGTGAAAGCTGTATAGACGTTGATAGGTATTTACTGGTTGATGGTCTTTAGGACAAAAAAAAATTTTGATGTAAATGAAGAGAAGTCTATAGCAGCGTTACCGAAACAATTGGCGCAATGGTCCAGCTAGGAGTTACTCCAAGAAAATTTAGCAGAGAATGAATGCGACCTGTTGCATAAATTAATTACCGCATCCGGAGTGATAATTTTAGAACGCTTTCTGAGAATAAGGCGTCACCTTTCTTCGCCTATCTGCGTATTAAAGTATACCCGCGGATACTTTATGCCATATGAATATAATATACCCATTCAACATGAAGAAACCGTCTGAATGGAATGAAAGTCGTTGATACGAGAGATCAAGTCGGCGGTATCTTCAATGGCGATGGGTATATAGCTGTTTCGCTATAAATCCAGGTTGAAAGAAAACCGTGTTTTGAAAGCCTCTCGGCATCACAGGATTTGAGGCAAATAGGATTTTCATCCAGAAATTTACAACAGAATCTCCAGATTGAACATAAACAGTCGGTGAGATATTTATACTTAACAGTTAATGGGTAGCTGGAACGTATTTCTACTAACATCCCCACCAACTCATACAAAATTAGCTACTTATGCTTGCAAACATTTCTGGAAAACTCTGTCTACGATTTGGCGAAGTTCAGTCATTGCGGTTTGTGCTGCTGCTGCATTCCCTTCCGATTTGGCGCTCTCCACTCGTGTAGCCGCCTGTTTCGCGTTTTTTACGTCGTCCGATTGATCCTGTTGACACAGTTTCTCTCCCGAAGGTAATGCACAAGTGTAAACACCCGGGGCAATGGTTGGTCGTCTCGTTAAGTAAGCGAGTGTTACCATACAAGGGATGGATATTTCGTTATCGCCAAAGCCATCGCTGTATTTCCCTCCGGCATGTTTCGCCGCTACTGCCATTGAGATGCACCTGGGGGGCAAAACGGAGGGCGGGCCTTCTCTCCGCCTGGTCCACTCCTCATAAGCCAAGACAAGTTGCGCTAAGGACTGCGTAGAAGTGGAAGCTGAATTGGTAGATAAGCTCATAGAATAAAAACTGTATTTTTAAATTTTCTTTGGGATTGGCTTTGCAAATTCACAGTCGATCAATTCTCGAACTTTTGTCAACCGCCCGAATATCAACTTGGAAAGATTGGGCTTGCATTGCATGTCGTGCAAATGTTTTGTCCCTTTTCCTTGGAACTCAATCGTATCTTCGGTTACTGCCGAAGACGATGCCCCTGCTTCCTCTTGAGAACGCATGACGCGACTCCAAAATAAGGCAGTCTGCAAATCCGAATTAGTTGTGATATTCATATATGCATGTAACTTTTGATAAGTATTTCATACAAATGTTTTTATAAAAGATTCACCCGAGCGGATATTTTCAAATAACAGATTACAGACCTTCAAAATCACAGATCCTGCATAGGAGCTATTTGAGATATTTTGAGCTGCCGTCACGTGGGTTCCGGGGAGTTAAATAGGCGTCGATTCAAAACAGTGGCTCAAAAAAAATCGTTGCCATTGCATATCCTCTAAAACTCGCATCACGATTAAAGTACCCCTGCAATGCTTACACGGGTAGTTTCAGCAGCTTTACAGGGGATCGATGCCGTACGCGTCGAAATCGAAACCAGTATTTCCGGGCACGGATTGCCTGCAATTGTGATTGTGGGGTTGCCGGATGCAGCGGTGCGGGAGAGCAAGGACCGAGTCACCACAGCGATCATCGCAAGTGGATTTCGCCGTCCTCGAAGCCGAACTACTATTAATTTGGCTCCTGCCGATCTCAAAAAAGAAGGGCCCTACTTTGATCTCCCCATCGCGCTTTCCTTGATTGCCGCGGATTTAAGACAGCCGCTGAAACGATTGCCGATCTGTATGGCAGTGGGCGAACTCGCCTTGGATGGTGAACTTCGTCCAATTAAAGGCGCCCTTTCGATAGCTTCCGAGGCACGCAAACAGGGAGTGCGTTCCTTACTTTTGCCCGCTGCAAATGTCTCTGAAGCAGCGCTGGTTCCGGAACTTGAGGTATATGGTGGACACAACCTCCGGGAATGCTTCGACTTTATTGCGGGAACAACTGAACTTCCTCGCGCTCTCTCGGGGAAGGAGTTATTTGTGTGTGAACGAGAAAAACACGATTTTCAAGATGTCAAAGGCCAAGCCAGCGTCAAACGCGCTATTGAAGTCGCCGTTGCGGGAAATCACAACCTGCTCCTGATTGGGCCACCGGGATCCGGAAAATCGATGCTCGCAAAGCGCATTCCCAGCATTCTGCCTCCGCCCACTTTGGAGGAAGCAATTGAAACGACAAAAATCCACAGTATCTGCGGCATCCTGAATGGATTTCTTTTGCGCCAACGTCCCTTCCGCCCAGTCCATAGTACAATTTCGGATATTGGTCTGGTGGGCGGATCTTCCGAACTTTTACCTGGAGAAATCAGTTTGGCACACAACGGAGTGCTCTTTCTCGATGAACTTCCGGAATTCCGGAGATCCTCGTTGGAAGCTTTGCGCCAACCTTTGGAAGAAGATTCCATTACAATTACGCGAGCTGCCGGGACTGTCACCTTCCCAGCGCGAGTCATGCTGGTTGCGGCGATGAATCCTTGTCCCTGCGGGCACTACGGTGATTCTCGCCGGCCATGCCGATGCCTTGCCCCACAGGTGGAACGCTATCGCCGCAAAATTTCGGGTCCATTATTAGATCGAATCGATATCCATGTGGAGGCGCCGGCTCTCCAATATCAGGAATTGATAGAACCTGCCGTTTCCGAGTCCTCAGCCGCAATCTTGGAAAGGGTGCTCATCGCTCGCCAGATCCAATTCAGACGATTTTCAGGCAGCGGTTGCAATGCGCGCATGAGCGAGTCTCTATTAGAACGCCACTGCCAATGTGATTCGGAAGGGAAAAACCTCCTGAAACACGCGATGGATCGACTCCGTCTGAGCGCGAGAGCTTACCATCGAATTCTCAAAGTCGCGCGAACGATCGCCGACTTGGATCAATGTGAATCTCTCCAACCTCAGCACCTTTCCGAAGCTATCCAATATCGCACTCTCGATAGGGCTGTTTCTTGAGTATTATAGCATAACCCCTATAAAATGACCACGCTTTGTCGTTCTTTTTGCCTCGCTTGGCTCCCGCCAAGTTTCGCCCCTGTGAGGGGAGGGGCTGTCCGGCAAAGCCGGACAGGCTACTATCCCAGCTGTTCCCACGGCTCGGTGTTCCTCCGGAGTTTCTAAAAGTGCATAACGTCAGTTATCCGGAGCGAGTCAGTCGTAAATTTTACCGGTCCCCAGAAGGGAATTCGCATAATAATACATAATCTGTTTAGTATTTATAGCAAACAAGTACCCTAATAATATTCTCTATGGAATTGATGAGTCAAATGTACACAGGATTTTTAACATCCAATGTCTCATCACCTGATCTCAGTTACCGCAGGGAACTCTCCACAAGCCTCGGATCTTGTCTCAACGGTCCAACAACAGGACATTCATTCCGCAAGTTCCACCATTGCCGACGCTTATTCCGATGAACAGCAGAGTCAGATACCTCATGTGATTCATAGTCGGAACCGCCGAATGGTTTCTGAAGAGCAACAAGCTGCTATTTCAACGATTCCGGAAGAATTTCGTAATTTAGGCCAAGGGGAGGTACGTACATGGGCCCATCCACAAACAGGTGAGGCACTTAAAGTGGTGCGCATCCTGAACGAAAATAATCGGATTGTCGCAATAAAACTGAAATCACGAACTGCTAATACCTATGTCGAAGTGGATTGGCAAAGTGGGACGGCTTCAAAAAAAATCATCTCTGAAGACGCTGGAGTCTATCTCAGATCCGGAAGGGGAGAAAAATCCGGATTTTCCACGCTGACTCGACCATTCGCTGAACGCATGGGGTCGAGTGGAACCGATTTCCCAGTTTGGGATACAAACATTCCTATCAAACGAGACCCGGATCTGCTGAATATGCTAGTGGGAGAAGGAAAGCTTTATCGAGAGGGACCGACCGGTTTTCTCATTCGAAAGGGTCGAAAGGGAGAATTTGTTTACCGTGCTCACAAGGGTCCTCCCGTCCAAGCGATGGCTCGCTCTCACGGTGTCGGCCATTGGAGCGACACGTTCGGTGATGGCAGCGGCGGTTCAAGCGTGATCGCTGCCGGATCTACTATTCGTTTAGCGAAACTTTATCAAAATGAATTCATCCGGGTTCATGGTGAAAATCCAAGCAATATCAGGTTGTATATGATAGACGTTGAAGGACTGGATGTGGCCTATGTGGATGAATCCATTGCGCTCAATTTTGATCTACCTGCCGATGATAGAAACGCGCAAGATTTTGTGGAACGTCTCACTAATGGATGGGATGGGGTTGCGCCCACTGAAGTCCATGTTCGCGGTCCAATTCCTAAGGGAAGAGTTACGGATATCACTAATATGATACCAGTAGCCGAAGGCTCTGACTCCACAGTAACAGCCACTAGCTTAGGTTACACACGTGCAGGACGATTCCTTGTAGGGTCCTCCGAGGAAACCTCGACAAGCAACAGTATTCATTCTGACCGTCAGCTATTAAGTCCAGCACCTGTCAGTGCGATACCAAGGCCAAGCTCAGCTTCTCAGCGATTTGTTGCTCAACCAAGGCAATTTCTAACGAGCCTTCAATCAGCCGTTAAACGAGACGTGGATGTACTCACTGCCCGGATTCCGAGCGGTCCTTCTCCGGATGCGTCAAAAATTTCCCAGACCATCTTTTATATGCCGTCCATTAACATCAACTCGGTTGCATCCAGCGATTATTGGGACGAACGTTTATTATCATTGGTCCAAGAAAAAGTTCGGCGTGAAAATCTGCCTCTTGCAGAAATGCAGCGCTATGATAGCGAATATTTTTATGGTTTTTACCATCCGTCGACAAAGAAGCTGATTCTAGCGCCCAAAGCAGATCTGGCTTATGATTTTAATTCGCTATTAAATAACGGGGACCTTTTGGAGACGGCTCAAGGAATCATTGCAGATAGTCCGCGGACAAATTCAGAAGCATTTTCTGGTTTTTTGAATGACATGCTCCGAAACGGACGGATAGCCCTGAAACCTCGCGCCGTAGTGATCATGGTTCCGGAAAATGTCTTAAAGACAGAGGAACGTAATGAATTTCGACATGCAATTGAAAATCTTCGCCAGAGACATCCCACCATTGAGATTTATGCATTGAGCCAGGCAGAAAATGGACAATGGAAGAATTGGAAGTTTGACGAGACAATTCAGGGAAGTGAGTGGCAGAAGAACTGGATCGCGCTCGAAACTTCACTTCAAGGAGAATATGAGAAAATAACTGCCATTTGGCATGGACAACAAAAATTCGATTTAATTGAAGAATCAAACAATCGAATAGCTGCGGAAAAAATTTCTGATTTTGTGAGGGACGTCAGGCAAGTTGAACGCTTGAGCATAGTAGCCTGCGGGAAAAAACCTCAATTGGGCACTCTCCTGTATCAAAAGCTCACAGAGAAAGGTGTCGTTGTACAACGCATCATTGGCTCGGAACACAATGCTTACATAGCAGGAAATCGAGAAGGAAACCGTAACCGAGAACTCAACCACGGCACTTGGCAAGTCGAGCGGCTTGGCGATGGAAATTTGAAGACAACTCAATTTGTTGGTTGGGAAGTTGAGCGAGGCGAAGACGGGAAATGGAAAACGGTGCAAGCTGGTAATGCCGCACCTCCCGCGCCTGATGATGCCGGGCCTTTCGCTCATGCAAAAATAGCGAGCAGCGAAGATCCCTTCGACATCATTCGCCAGTTACAAGCAGCTTCCTCATCAGCAGCGGATGTCAAAGCAGGGGCAGCCGCATATGACTATGCGCAAGAAGTACAGGAGGAGAGTCGAGCGGAAGAGAAGATCAGAAATCTGGGAAGAGATTTTTCAGAAGCCCAGAGGATGGTCTTAACAAAGGCCGGCAAGCAGTCCCCATGGATCTTACTTCCCAACACCATCGAGAAAGGCAGTAACGGAGCAATCAAGGCTACCATTTATAATACCTCCAACCATCAGCACGATACCGTATCCATAACGGAAGGTGAAGATCAAAAGAGACTTGAAAACCTCAAGAAGACCTACAATGAGGAAATGGAAAATCTCCGACGTTTCAAACCCTACCTAGGTCGGGACACCCAAGGAAACATCATACTCAAAGCTGGAGCCCTCGACACCATAAGAGCACTTTCCCAAACACGAGGAGGCAAAGCTATTTTAGGATTTAGCAGTGGAATCTTTGGAACGCGAGCCTGGGCTTCTTATTTCATGAAACAAAATACCGAGAGCCCCATGCCTCTTGGTTTACAAATAGCTGCCTATTGGAACCTGGCTGACGCAACGGCAGGAATGTCTGATGATGCCGTAAGACTTGCTAAATTTGCCGTTCAAAAATTCGCCCGTGAAGGAGCCACAATCACCCAAGGAGCAGTGAAAGTCCTAAGAGGTGTGGGCAATACCTTTAAAGCAGTCAACGTGGGACTCACCGTAGGCTCAATCGCATTCGACATCTATCAACTTGCCACAGCCGAAGACGAACAAACAAGAATCCAAGCCGGAGTTAGCCTGGGTACCACCCTTGCCTCACTTGGAGTCGCATTTGCTGCAGGACCATTGGCAGCGTTACCCGTTGCCCTCTTGGGACTGCTGATTAGCTACATCATTCAAGCGATTTTCGAGCGACAAAACCAAATCTCGCAAACGCTAGATAGTTTAGTGTCCCTCGACCAACTTCTTGAAAAAGGTGGCTATGAAGTGAGGGATGGGGTCCTTTGGTTTGACAATATTGCCATTAAAAAAGTCGATTTTCCGAATGGGAAAATTGTGTTTGATTCTCACAAAATACGAGCCATCCATGAAATGGATACTAATTGGCAAGAGAGACCTTACGGAAATTTGCGAGAAGGATTAGGTTATCCCGCGGAGAAAAGATTAAATCTTCCCCAAATCCCTCGTATTCGTGTTTTACCCTCCGGCACAAATAAATACTCCTACGATTACGTCATCAATAGCTGCGCCACTTCCCATACCGCTAGCGAGCAACAAAAACGAGTGTGGCAAACCCTCGCAAATAATCGGGCAATTCAGAGGCCGGCATCAGGCATCGGTTCTGGTAACCAGATCCACTGCGCGCCTCGCTCCAAAGAAAGAACGCATCCGGAGGAAATTCCCTTTGAAGTGATTTTGGATGAGGGCGAAAGCACTTATTTCATTCCGGAAAAAGCAGGAGAGAATTTAGCAAGCTATAAATTTCAAACAAATTCAAAGGGAGGAAATATTTTTATTACAGGACTCCAACCCGGAATAAAACTCAGCCTGAGAGATCTTGAAAACGCCGAAAAACCGTCGCTATTTCGGATACAAGTCTCTACGCCGGTAGACACCCTGAATGGGGCTAACCCAGCCGTAAACATTATTCATAGAGATCAAAAGAAGTTCGTCCGAATTCAATACCGGGATGGAAAAAGTTCAGAAATTGATATCACTGGACTTGCCAAATCCTCCCTTCAAATTCTTATTAAAGAAGAAGCTGAACAAAATGGAAGGATCACAGGTAAGATCGTCTCTCTTGAAATAAATCCCGAATCAACTTCCCCGACCATAAAAGAACCGCATTTTATCGGGTACAATCACATCGAGACTCAAAGCCAGCTTAGAGGAAGAGGCCTCAAACACAGAACTAAAATCTTCCTTGAGCCCGCTCAACCCAAACCGCCTCCTGCTACCAAAGCAGAGGAATCTCGGGATCGCATCCACGGTACTATTCCTACTAAATACCACGTTACAAAAATTACAACGACTGCTCAAACCAAAACGACGGAGAACTACATAGCTACTGAAGATGGCACTGAAATAGAAAGCACCAGAGAACCCCGTCACGTTACTGTACCGACTCCAAAAGATGATCAGTATTTTAAGGATAGAGAAAATTACTTCAAAGCCTTAAACGAAAATAGAGCCAAGATCGTCACTACCTTTTGGGATGCGGAGAAAGAGTCCGTTGTGTGGTTCGATGAACTCAATAGTGGTATTTTTACTCAGGCAATAGACACCAACGGAAGCAGTGTCTTTTACTATCAGCCCGCAATTGGAAAAGTCTTCGATGTGGAGATGCAGAGTTCATCGCATTCCCAGGCAACTCATCAACTGCCTATAGTGCATAAAAAGAGCTTTATAGGGGGCCTGATAAAAAATGGAAATTCGCTGTTCCTGGAACAAGTCATTCCATCCGGAGAAAAAGATCAAAACCTCGTGACCATCGCCTATGAAATAGAAGGACAACGTATCCGCATACGGCAAGCTGGAGGTCTCAGTGAGGCTCAACTTGCACAATTGATGCGATCCATCTCCACCATGGGCTTTGCAGAAGCTCTCACCCGTCTCTTGGGGGGAGAAATATCAGCCGGAGAAGTAACACCTACAAATTATTTAAAAGTAAGTGTCACGGGAGAACGGGGACCGAAACAATATGCAATTACCAAAACCGGTGCGAAGATTCTTCTGTCGGAAGGAGAAGAAATTGTAGGGGAACTTATAAAAGGAAGCGAAAGGATGCTAATACTTCACTCCGCAGAAAAAAAGACGGCAAAATTTGTGAAGCTTTTAAATGATGGTGGTCACACGATCACTGAAACTGCGGCTCAAATCAAAAAAGTCTTTATAGGAGAAAAGGCTTTCATGGTGAAGGAGGAAGGAGAGAAGGTGATCAGTTATGATCCTTTCATCAGAGCCATGAGGACTACCACCGTTCCGGCGATGGCAGAGGGTTGGGAAAAAATTACTAATTTAGACGGAACGACTCACTTTTTCCATCTTCGCACTAAAAAATCCATTCCGGCAGAGAGGGATTCGCAGCTATTGCTAGGTACCATCTCCTCAGGTGAAGAAAAATACTTACTCTGGTCGCCATCCACAAAACTTGCCCAAATCATCACTGTCAAAATGCCTGGAGAGGGCCAACCGGTAACTTCTGATCTGCCCGATCCGGTCATTATCACTCCGCTCTTGAATGGTCAGTCATTTACAAAACCCCTAAATCTTGTTGTGGAAGAGGATCATTCCTTTTCTCTTATCGCCGGCGATGGAAAACGAATCTATAAGATCAATGATCAAGGTCATCTCTTCCTCCATGCCGAAGTAGAAGTCTTATTTTATAGTCTCCAATCACGAGAAAGAACTACTCCGCAAAATCAAAATAGCAATGGAAGGAATCGGCAAAGGACTTCCGGACAAGAAACCTCAGCCGATGCTGCAAATCAAAGGAGAAGAATGTTGGCTGCATAATATATTTATAGCATGACCCCTATAAAATGACCATGCCTTGTCGTTCTTTTTGCCTCGCTTGGCTCCCGCCAAGTCTCGCCCCCGTGAGGGGGCTGTCCGGCAAAGCCGGACAGGCTACCCCAGCCGTTCCCACGGCTCGGTGTTCCCCCAGACCTTGTTTCAACAATCCGTCCGTATCTGCAGATATGGCCAGCTTGTTAAAACAAACTCTGAAGAAAAAATCCCGGACAACTCATGTGTCATTTTATAGGGGTCATGCTATAGTTGTAGATCGAAAAAGATGTTATTTGCATGTTCCCCCCGATTCACAAAAAAATCCAAGATAAAATTTGTATTTTAGCACCTATCTATCCCGCTTATAGCTGGCTTCTGCCCATCCTTGTCGAGTGCCTAGATTATTTTTGGCCTAATCACCCCGATATAAAATTTGCCGGACTGGAAAATTCAGACATTGTTTCTAATGGTACCGAAAATGTAAATTGGACGTCGCTAGTCAGGGCAGGTGTTCAGCGTATCAAAGCCGATGGATTTACGCTGACTTATCTTATAACCGAAGAACATATCCCAGTCAGTCAGTGTCACATTTCTCATCTCAATGAGACGCTTCCCCGTCTTATGCAAGAATTACCCGCAGTTTATATTAGCCTCATGGGTTGGGATAATCGACGCCATCCTTCTCGAAGTCCCATTTTGGGAAAAGAACATTATCGATTAAAACATCTTGCGAGATTCGGAGATCCCCGCTTCCATTTACATCCAGCACTCTGGCGAGTTGATGTCTTGGAACGCTGCTGTGAAATAGCACTTGAAGATCAATCCCAAAATGGCTCTGCCTGGCATTTTGAAAAAGCAAATGCCAAATTTTCTGCCAAACTCCACGCCGATTGGAAACGGCAATGCTATCAACTTTGCGCCGCGGAAATGCGACTGGAACCGCTTACGTCCATTGAGGCGCTCCTCCGGCAGTTGGAGAGATTTTCGTATTTAAAGTTAATGGCTCTCTGTCCGCTGATTCCTGCGCGCAGGATCGCTGACAGTTATTTCCGGATCATCGGATTCGATCGGTTTGTTTGTGACGGCCCCTATCCCATGGTATTTTCCGGTGTTTTGGCTAAAGGAAAACTCAATCCCATATTGAAAAAAGGATTATCGCCCACCCAATTTGGTCAAAGTATTTATGACCGCCTCGTTCAGAAAATGCAGGCACGTCATTGAAGAGGGTCCCACATGGAAGTGCTTTACTAAGTGATGTTACGCAAAATAGCATGACCCCTATAAAATGACCATGCCTTGTCGTTCTTTTTGCCTCGCTTGGCTCCCGCCAAGTCTCGCCCCTGTGAAGGGGGGCTGTCCGGCAAAGCCGGACAAGCTACCCCAGCCGTTCCCACGGCTCGGTGTTCCACCAGACTTTGTTTCAACAATCCGTCCGTATCTACAGATATGGCCAGCTTGTTAAAACAAACTCTGAAGAAAAAATCTCGGACAACTCATGTGTCATTTTATAGGGGTCATGCTATACTAAATGAATTTGTTTTACTAATGTTTGCAGATTCGCTGGTCTATGCGGCCACACTGGCTCAAAAAGCAACCTTGTGGACTCAGGACAAGGATTTCGAGGATCTTCCATATGTCCGCTATTTCCCTAGTTTGTAGTTGCTGGAAAGCAAGCTATCACGATGTCGGATGGCTATAAGAATACGAGCTCCGGATACGGAAGCATTGCTATGGCCGGTTCCAGTTCCCGATGGGTTTCGGCATCCATGCGATCTATAAAAAGCGCACCCTGCAAGTGGTCATATTCATGTTGGATGGCACGTGCCAGGAGACCACCGGCACAAAATTCGATTGGGCGACCATCCAAATCGTAAGCTCGGAGACGAACACGTGTCGACCGGGGAACTTTGCCGAATATGTCGGGAAAGCTGAGGCAACCCTCTTGCTCACTTTCTATTTCACCTTCGGGCTCAATCTCGGGATTGATGACTACCATCGGCATCAAGTGGTCAAAGGGAACTTCCTTGTCATTTTCCCACATTTGGCTAGGACGCTCTTGCTCCTGAAATACTTCAATTACAAATAGTTGCATGGAAATTCCCACTTGTTGAGCTGCTAATCCCACGCCATTTTTGTCGCGCATGGTGTCGATCATATCCGCCGCTAATTGGCGGAGACGATCGTCCACTTGCGCCACTTTACGCCCTTTGGAACGCAGAGCCGGATGTCCGTATGTAACAACATCTAAAATCATAAAATCATTGCTCCTTCTGAGGTGAAAAAACCGTGTGATGATATCGGTTTTTATGGGGTTTTAAACGGTTATTTGTCTTTTTTCGGTTGAGTAAAAGTGGGCACGTTTCGCAAGCCTGCCTTAGTAAGTGCATCAAGGGCATGAACTACCAAGGAAAATGGCGCGTCTCGATCGACTTGCATTGCAAATTGACGATCAGGGTTCGCGGTCCGGGCATTTTGAAGTGCGCTGGCAAGAATTTCCATCCTAATGGGCTTGCCGTCAAGGATCACTTGATCCGGGCCTCGTAAGGCGAGAATGATGGATTCCTGGGCCGCAGCCGCCGAAGGAGTGGCTGTTTCAGAGTGCGGAAGACGAATATTGACCTGGGTGATTTGTTTTCGAAAGGTCGTCGTCACGATAAAGAAAATCAGCAAGATCGCCAGGATGTCGATCAACGACACCACGATGATTTGAGGCATTCTCTTCTTTTTTGTATAAAATCTCACCGGCTTCGTCGGTTTCTATTAGAAACTTCTGGGCAAAAAAAGCTCAATTTGCCAACAGACCTCGCCGACTTCGCCGACTTCGCCAACTTCGTTGGTTTCTTTTAGAAGCGGATAATTGCAAATAAAATCTTTTTTGAACTACAGGTCGGCGGCTTTTTTAGCTGCGGTCGTTTCGACCTCCTGTTTTGGATAACACTTAATCATCAAATCGGAAATGATGGACTCCATTTCCACCGCCATTACTTCAATACGCCGATAAAAATAACTATGGGCAATCAGGGTACAAACGGCAAGGGCTAATCCGACGATCGTATTGTTTAAGGCTTCGGAAATTCCACGGGCAACTAATTCAGGATTACCGGTTTCTCCGACGTTTGCAAAGACGCTCACCAATCCGGAAAGGGTGCCTAACAATCCGATCAATGGAGCAATACCAGTAGCAATCTCCAAGATAACAAGACCCATTTCCATTAAAGAGGTTTCGCGACGCGCACGAGCTTGTACAGCTTCCACGTTCTCGGATCGAGGCCAATTCCAATGACGCAAAAGGACAAGTATGATTCGGCCCAATGGAGAAGAATATCGCATGCAGGTCGAAACGAGACGGTCCGCCTTTTCTTCGCCTTTAAAATTTTCAATTTCATCCAAAATGGGCGTAGGTAAAATCTTGCAATATCGCAATGCGGTTCCACGCAGGATGATCACTGTCAGTGCTATTATCGATAGCACAAGCAAGCACCCCATAAAAAACCCTCCACGCAAGAAAAATTCGAGCGCGTTGAATAGGAAGGAAGCAATGGGGAAATTCATACCAACTTCGTTGGTTTCTTTTAGAAGCTGACTTCGTCAGTTTTTTTTAGAAGCAGATAATTGCAAATAAAACCTTTTTTGCGCTACAAGTTTCTAAAAGAAGCTGACGAAGTCAGGCAGTTTGTGCTGCCATCAGAGCATAAATTGTAGCTCAAAAAGATATTTATTTGCAATTGTTGCGGCCTAGAGAAAACTGACGAAGTCAGGCAGTTCGTGCTGCCATCAGAGCATAAATTGTAGCTCAAAAAGATATTTATTTGCAATTGTTGCGGCCTAGAGGAAACTGACGAAGTCAGTTGGAAATAATCGAGAAGCTATAGTCAACCTCAATGCGTCCCTGAGGTAAAGAACCTGCCACTTCGGGCGGAATCGGCGGCATCTCAGCATCTGTAATGGATTGAATACTGGTAGCCGCCAAAAGCGCATTGGAAGTATTGGAAACAACTTGCACCGCTTCCACCTTGCCGCTCTGCGCTATCCTAAATCGAATAGCAACGGTTCCGAGCCGGTACAGGTCCGAGTCCCGTTGAATCAAATAATACCATCGCGCACCAATCGCATTGGAAAGAAGTTTTTTATAGCGTCCCAGTGGTGTGGCAACCACATCTATTGCAGCCCGTCCACGGTTTGAAATATTGCCATTAATTCGAACAGTGCGTGTTTCTGACTGATAACCAGGGCGCTCTGCCGGAGAGAGGGGGTGAGCAATGGAGGGAGGACTTAAGGGTTTGGGTTGGACAACCTCCTGCGGCCTTGCTTCGGGATGTATCATCTCGGGCTTTAAAATAGGTAAAGCAGTTTGTGGTTTTGGCGTGGTAGCCGCCTGCTGTTCCACTTTCTCTTCCTGTTTGGGTTGCGGCTGGCTGGCACTCGATGTTCTCGAAGGAAGGCTCCCCCCGGACACCTTACCGGGTGAATACTCCCGATCCTGAAATTTCAGGGCTTCTGATTGCTGGCCATCCAAAGTTGGCAACGGAATCTTGCCAGTTGCCGGCAATTCGCTCGCCGCTTGTGTGTTATTGCTGGATTCGTATCGTGGTTTTTGAGGGGCACTTTCGGTCGCTTGACTGGAATCGGTCTCCAAATATTGCGAGGAATTGGAAATTAAGTTCATGATCACTTCCTGAGCGTCCGGCTTCTTATTGAGCAGTAACACTCCCCGAGCCTCTCGAAGGAACCAAGCTATCAGAAGAATGAGCAAGATATGGAAAATGAGGGATATCAACAAGGCCCAGAGGACCTTGCGTCTGCTCTCCTTTCTCTCTTCCAATATGGCACAAGCAGCACTCATTTGATCACCGATTTATTGGTTCGCGCGTGATGAAAGAGGTATTGTTGCACATAACCGGCATAGGGTCCAAACCGGCGCTGCGAATACTTTTGGAGCTGCGTAGGCGTACCGCGACGACCCCGACGCATTTGGAGCAGGATCCTGCCTATCCAGACATCCACCGGCACGACCTCCAATCGTTCATAGGCAAATAGCAAAACACAATTCGCCACTTTTTCTCCCACACCGGGAATTTTCATAAGCATCTCACGGGCTCGTGGAGTCTCCATGCCCTTCAATGCCTCCGGGTCCAAATCTTCCGCTGCGACCGCGCGCGCTGCCTCGAGTAATCCATGGGCTCTAAATCCCAGGCCACATGCACGCAAATCTTCTTCTCGCAGGGAAGCAAGCACTTCGGGAGCCGGATACGCCCACCCTCCCCCCTGAACAAAACTGCCATATTTTTTTCGGAGCGAGAGGGACATTTGGCGAATATGGGCCACTTGCTTGAGTGGCGAAGTAATAAACGTCGCCAAGCATTCCCATCGGGGTTGACGGATGATTCTCAGCCCTCGGCAGGTACGCAACGCCGCTTGGGAGAATTGATCATCGGGAAAAGTGGCCCAAATCTCCTCCAACGGGTGGTCTAAGGAGAAGTATCGGATAGCCAATTTCAGGGATCGCTTCGGGACCTGCCAATGTCCCTGCCTTCGCCGAAGTGTCAATATTTCCTCACCCGCCAAACCTCGGCAGATTGCCGTTTCCACTTCCCAATGAAATACTTGTCCGCTCTGTAGTGTTTTTTGAAGGTCAAACGGCACCGGTGGCAGGTCCACCCAACCCTCAACCGTTTGTTTCGATTCCATGTGTCAATTCTATTAAAACCCAAGAAAAGAGTTCAATCCTAACTGCCTTCTTTACTTTCTTTATGCTAGAGTTATGAGGGATTGGTCATGCGCATTTCCCTTTTTGTTCCATGCTTTGTGGATCAATTTTATCCGCAAGTAGGATTAGGGATGATAAAAGTTTTTGAGCGCCTGGGACATCAGGTAGAATATCCGGAGGACCAAACTTGCTGCGGTCAGCCCGCGTTTAATTCGGGATATTGGACTGAAGCACGTGTTGTCACTGAACGAATGCTCAAAGTCTTTCGGGATGCTGAGGTGATCGTGGGTGCGTCGGGCTCGTGTGGCGCTATGCTAAAAATTTTTTCTCCCGACCTATTCCGAGGCACGGCTCATGAAAAAGAAGCACTGGCACTTTCTTCCAAAGTTCATGAATTTTCTTCCTTTTTGGTTAATGTTTTGGGGGTTGCGGACGTCGGAGCAACTTTTTCCGGAAAGGTCACTTTTCATGACGGCTGTCATGGGCTGCGTGAACTAGGAATCAAACAGGAACCACGGAAGTTGTTAAAAAATGTCCGTGGTTTGGAGTTCATAGAAATGCAGGAAGCGGAGACTTGTTGCGGTTTCGGAGGAACCTTTGCGGTGAAATTTCCCGAAATTTCTACCGCTATGGCGGAGGTGAAATGTGCCTCCGTCAGCGAAACTCAGGCCGATTATGTGGTATCCAACGACTCTAGCTGTCTCATGCAGATTCAAGGACTTCTGAATCGCCAGAAAAATCCCGTCCGTACCCTCCATTTAGCCGAAGTGTTGGCTTCCACGGAGCAGAGCAGTATTTATTAAGTGATGTTATGCAAAACCAACTCCGCCAACTTCGTTGGTTTCTTTTATAGCATGACCCCTATAAAATGATACATGAGTTGTCCGGGATTTTTTCTTCAGAGTTTGTTTTAACAAGCTGGCCATATCTGTAGATACGGACGGATTGTTGAAACAAGGTCTGGGGGAACACCGAGCCGTGGGAACGGCTGGGGTAGCCTGTCCGGCTTTGCCGGACAGCCCCCCTCACAGGGGCGAGACTTGGCGGGAGCCAAGCGAGGCAAAAAGAACGACAAGACATGGTCATTTTATAGGGGTCATGCTATAGAAGCCGATAATTACAAACAACGTTTTATTGAGCTACAAATAAAGGAAACATTGTTGGTTAGAATAGTCTTTTTTGCTCCCAGAGCTTCTAAAAGAGCATAACGTCAGTTATTAAATCCGTGGCTTCCACTTTCTCACAGCTTTTCCATCAAAATGCCCGAGCGCTGACGCGCAACCTGGAGCATCGTCACCGCATTCAAACGGCGATGTCCCGTTATTATGCTCAACGGGATGAGATGCGCAGCCGCTATGCGGATTGGCAATCCGCACGCATCGCCGCCGGTGACATTAAGTACGAGGCCATCAATCGGATGGACAAATATCTCGTGGAATTTGCGGATCGGATTTCCACGCGTGGAGCAAAGGTTTTCTGGGCATCTACGGGACTCGAAGCATGCGATTATATTGCCGCTGTTGCACGGGCAGGGAAGGTTCGGTGCATCGTTAAGTCTAAGACGATGACGGGCGAAGAGATCCATCTCGCGCAGGCTCTGACAAAGGAAGGCTATCAAGTTGTGGAAAGCGATTTAGGCGAATTTATTGTGCAACTGCGCCAAGAGGCTCCTTACCACATTGTTTTTCCAGCGATGCACCTGAATCGAAAGGAAATCAGCGACGTTTTTCACGAAAAGCTTGGCTCCTCGTCAACGGACAATCCGGAAGAGCTCACCTTGATTGCGCGGCACGCGTTGCGAAAATTGTATTGTGAAGCCGAAATGGGAATTAGCGGGGCGAATTTTGCAGTAGCGGAAACCGGTATGATCTCCATCACAGAAAATGAAGGTAATGCCCGATTAAGTACGGCCCTTCCCCGGATTCACGTAGCGATTGTGGGGATTGAAAAAATCATTCCAAAAGTTGCCGATCTCGCGTTGTTGCTTCCCATGTTGGCGACAGCCGGTACCGGACAGCCCCTCACTTGCTATAATACCCTCATTGGCGGCCCCCGTCAGCGCGGTGAGACCGACGGTCCCGAGGAAATGCATGTCGTCCTTCTGGACAACAACCGTACTACTTTGTTAGCGGATCCCGAACAGCGAGATGCGCTTCATTGTATTCGGTGCGGCGCCTGTTTAAACGTTTGTCCTATCTATAAAAACATTGGCGGCCACAGTTATGGCACTACCTATCAGGGCCCGATTGGTTCCGTGATCACACCGCATCTGCGTGGATTACAATCCTGGAAACATCTTTCTTCCGCCTCCTCGCTTTGTGGCGCTTGCACAGAGACGTGTCCGGTTCGGATTGATCTTCATCATCATCTACTTCAAAATCGAAGAAATGCCGCCCGCCAAAAGCCTGCTTTCGTCGAACAATTCATCTACCGCCTTTTTGGGTTTGTGATGCAACGTCCTCTTCTCTACCGCTGGGCCGCTCCGCTAAACCGCATTGGACTGCCTTTGCACCGGAAAATTCAAAATACCTTTTTAGATCCCGCTCGGGCGTGGACCCAATCTCGCGATTTGCCTCCAGCTCCGGCTCAGTCTTTTAAAGAAATTTGGAGGAATCGAAATGGTCAGCGATAGCCGTTCTCGAATACTCGTCCGTATCCGAGAAGCACTGCAAGAAGTGGCTCCCCCGAGACATCTCGATCAACACGGCCATCCGAAAACTCCTCCTTCTCCGGAAGATCGCAGCCATTGGTTACCTCCCGTACCCGCCGATTGGGAAGGCAGGGTCAAACTTTTCGCAAAAAATCTGGTTGCCCTCAAAGCGGAATGGCTGCCTTGTCATTCTCCTGAAGAGCTGACTGTGAACTTACAACAGCTTGCCGCTTCTTCGGGATGGATGCGGATTGGCACGCATGACCTTTCCTTCGGCCAAGAAGCACTCGATTCTCTCTCTTTGCCAAAATTGCGAACGGATTCGCCTTTTATCGCTAATGAGTTGGAGCAATGCAGTGTTGGGATCACCAACTGCGAGTGTCTTGTTGCTCAAACAGGCAGTGTCTTAATCTCCTCAACCAAGTCGGGTGGCCGCGCTCTCTCTGTTCTCCCTCCTCATCATGTGGTGATCGCCCATAAAAGCCAGCTGGTTCCCGATCTCCCCGCAGCGTTTGATTTTCTACACGCCCGGTACGGAGAAAATCTTCCCCCTTATCTCTCTTTTATTACGGGTCCCAGTAGAACCGGCGACATTGAACGCATTCTAGTTCTTGGAGCTCATGGTCCCAAAAGACTGAGTATCCTCTTTGCCAGCTTCGCTGGTTCCTTTTAGGAGCCGGCAATTATAGCATAGTCGTTTTTGCTCCCAGGGTTCCTAAAAGTACGTAACGTGAGTTATAAAATGAAGTCTTTTTTGAGCTATAGCAAAGCCCGTATAAAATGATTACGCCTTTGCCGCCCTTTTGACTCACTCAGCCCCGCTGAGTCTCGCCCCTTCGGGGCTTGCCTTCGGCAAGTCTACCCCGGCCGTTCCCACGGCCAGGTGTTGCCTCCAAGCTTTGTTGCAAAAAATAGTCCGTATCTACAGATATGGCCTCTTTTTTGTGTCTTGCCTGGAGCCAAAATTTCAGTCAAATCCATGATCATTTTATACGGGCCTTGCTATACAAGTTGTAAATAGCGCTTATTTTCATTCAACAGGTCTCAAGATGCTCCATATGAAAATTTCGAGTTACTCTATCCTGATTGGGATGCCATTGGTTCTTTTATTCACCAGTTGCCGGCAGACTTCGTCTGCTTCTTTTAGAAGCCCGTACCCGGAAAAAAGTTTAATTCCTCAACAGGCTTCGCCTGGTTCTTTTAGGAACCCGATCGGCACGGTGACTGTCATCAACCAACTTCATCAATTCGTGCTGCTTGACGTATCATCGCTCCCATATCCGCCAGTTGGCACTCTTTTAGCATGCGTTTCCGGTTCTCAACAGACTGCGCTTCTCCGAGTCGCTTCTCCTTCTCGTCCACCCTTTCTTATCGCGGATATTGTTCAAGGCCAACCTGTCATTGGAAACCAAATCTTTCTTCAAAATCATTAAGCCTAAAAACTGGAATCCCCCAAAAAAAAGAAGTAGAGAGGGAGGGAGCAAAAATATAGGGTTAAATGAATGTTTCCGGGAGATCGTCGATTTTGGATTTGATGTGGATGGATGAAATGGAAATTGACACGTTAAAAAACCCCGCCTGTATTCTATAGAGCTACTCGCATGATTGCTCCGGCTCACCGACTGGGAAAAGAAGCGTCCCTACCCTACCATCCACTGATTTTGTTTCTTGGGTTTTTGTGGGTCCCTGTGTTTGCCGGTTCTCTTCATGCTCAAATCTTGGCGCCGACTCCACAGCCTAATATGGGCCCCACCCCCCCCGCAGTATATGTTCCTCCTGTCGTCCCAGCTCCCACAGCTTATCCGGCAGCCAGTGTGCCATTAATCCCTACACCAGCCGGGCCCGGAATGCCCGTCCCTTATCGCACTCCTGTTCAATCCGCCGTTCCTTCATCGGGATCTCTCCCTCCTTTGCTCCCTGAACCCCAGGTCCCCTCCGCCTCGTCTCTGCCTTCGCCAAATCCGTCACTGCCCAGCCATCAAAATAACGGGTTATTTCCCTCGGCCACCTTAATACCTTCGGGCACGGTTCCTCCACTCACGCCCGCACCGACTCCAAGTATTTTACCGGTTACACCTCCACGTCCCACACCCTCTGGTACGGTCCCTTCATTCCCTAACGCCGGTCCGGCTCCGAGTATTCCTCTAAATACCCCTTCTTCGCGCCCCTCGCATCCGCCGCCCGCACCGGACTCACTTCCTCCCTATCTACAGCCAACTCCGCTATCCAGTGTCCCTTTAAATACTCCTCCTCCGGGAACCTTTCCTTCGGGAGTTATTACTGGTACTGCTGGCAATTTCCCTACGTCGTTACTGCCGTCTGTTTCTACTTCACCCGTTCCAGCCGCAAGTATCCCCCGCATTCGGATAGCGAAGACGACAGAGTTGGAAACTTCCCATGCTCCTAAACTGACATTGGACAGTGCCGTAAAATTTGCTCTGGCACACAATCCGGATGTTTTGAATTCAGTCGAACAGATTCGGATCACACGAGGACAGTACATCAGTATCCGCGCCCAACTTTTACCACAACTCGTTGCCACAGGTTCGTTTGCCGGCAAAAGCCCTATTTTGGTCAATCCGCCACGACCTAAGCTCAATATCCCTGCCCTCACACCTGATGCGGCTATAGATCTTGGCGAGTTGACAGGCAGCGATCTCAATAACTACGCGTGGAATGTCCAAATCGGCGTCCAACAGTTAGTTTTCGACGGTGGCGGTGCTCTTTCTCAAACACGTGCGGCCCAGTACCTCCAGGACCAGTCGTATTTTACGCTCCGGAGTGTCATTGATAGAGCGATCTCACAGGTGAAGATCGCGTTCTTCCAGGTGATTCTCAATCGCGCGCTGATCGTGGTTCAGGAACAGTCAGTCTCTTTATTGGAGAATCAATTAGAAGATCAAGAGAGTCGTTATCAGGCGGGTACTGTCCCCAAGTTTAACGTCTTGCAAGCTCAAGTAGCCGTCGCAAACGCAGTGCCACCTTTAATTACAGCACGCAATAATTTAAGAATTGCCCAATACCAACTCGTTAAAATTTTGGGGATGAATTATCAAGGTGACCCAACACAGATTCCTTTTAATGTAATTGGTGACCTCACAGTGGAATTTCGAAAAATTATTCCTGACGAGTCCATCCGTATCGGCTTAACACGAAATCCATCTCTCAAGGCTCAGAGGGAGAGCATTCTTTCTCAAGCCGCGTCCATCACAGCCGCACTTTCCGGATATTACCCCAGGATCACTTTTGGCGCTGGGTACATAGCTCAAAATAATATAAATTTCCAAAATATAGGAAATACCGTAGAGGGATGGTTCTTCGGATTTAATGGATCTTGGAACATTTTTGACGGGCTCGGGACCTACGGTAGAGTCACCACTGCCAAGGCTCAGCTTGCCCAGGCGAAAATCGGTTACGATAACAGCGTCCGCGGTGTGATCCTGGAGATTCAGCAGGACATTTCTTACCTGCAACAGGCTCAGGAAACTATTGAAAGTCAACAAGCCAGCGTCGTACAGGCAACAGAAGCGCTGCGTTTGGCTCGTGAACGTCTGGATGCCGGCGCAGGAACCCAATTGGATGTCCTCAATGCGCAGGTTGCTTTGTTGCAAGCGCAAACCACTGTGCTTCAAGCCAAGTTTACTTACCTCCAAGCTCTGGCACAATATGACGCTGCTCTTTCACTGAGTACTCAATACGTCGAAACATTTCGCGATCCTTTGGAAAGCAAGGAAAAATGGCGTTTTGCAAAGTTAAATGGCGCTGGTTACAAGATGCCCACGCTCCCACGTGTCTATCGGAATCAGGACCCTGTCAGACCGATTTTAGGGCCAACGCCCACTCCCTCGCCTTCGATGTTATCTCATCAACATACCACTCGATCGCAACGTTCCACATCCCATCCGTGACCCCTCTTCCTTGCTACGTAGAGACCTTTCCCACGCTGGAAAAATACCAACATTGTCGAGCGGTCTTTCTTGCAAAACAGCCCGATATCGACGTCCGTAAAGAAAGGGATGAGGCTATTCGGCGTCTCCGTCAGGGTCACACACGCACCCTGAGACAACTCGGCTTTGGAGAATTTCCGGCTGCGGAAGCAGAACAGGTCCATGGAAACCAGATAGCTGTCGTGGGCTCTGATGTTCCTTCAAGCCCCTATGCTGGCGTTGATGCCTTAATTACGTCCCTCCGCAACATCCATTTAAAAATATTCGTCGCTGATTGCGCCGCTGTCTATTTGGTGGATCGAAAAGGTCGCGCCATCGGGCTCGTGCACTCGGGACGCAAAGGCACGGAATTGAAAATCGTTCCGGCTACCATCCGAGCCCTGCAAGAGACTTTCCAAGTTTTTCCGGGTGATCTGATTTTGCAAATCAGCCCCTGTATCCGCCCTCCTCATTATGAAGTGGACTTCGCAACCGCAATCGCACATCAAGCGCTCGCTGCCGGTGTCACGGAAATCACCGATTGCGGTATTTGCACCGCTTGCCATTCCACACGTTATTACTCCTACAGAATGGAAAAAGGCAAAACCGGCAGAATGGCAGCGATCTTGTCACTGGTGTGATCATTTTATAGGTATTTCGCTATATTACGAGGGATTCTCATTCTCCAAATGCTCGACGAAATAATGGGTTAAAAACCCATAGAAATTCACCTGAAAAGCGGCGAAATCCCGTTTATTGGTGAGCTCGGGTTCATTTTTTTCCGAGAGTTCTTCTTCGGTGAAGCCGAGCTCGCTCGCAATCGCAAGCCGGGCTTGGGTGAGGGCATTGATCCACGCATCCGCATGCGAGAAAGGAATGATGAGTTGAAAAACGCTACCGGCGTCCTGCGTCATTTTCCCCAAGTCGGAAGCGACAACTTGGCGGCAAGATTGGAAGTGCTCGGCGAGGCCAGGCTGGATATAAGCATTCCAATCTTTAATGAGCTCTTTTTCCACAGGATCTTCTGTGGGCGAAGGATAAAGTCGCTCATCCGCCCTTTGCGAAAACTCTGTGGTCCAATTAGGAATTTCTTTAAGTAACTCCGCCAAAAGTGGTGGAATAAAACGAAATTTGAATGGCCCTCCCGCTTCAGTTTGGAATTCCATATGGATTCAAAAAATAGGTCTTATGATAGAAAAAGATTGCTACGCCGCCTGCTCCAAAGTGGCCAACAGGAGGTATCCGTGAAGCTGCTGAACATATAATTCCGCTTTTTCCCTTTCTCCGGTCCACAACGTTGAACGCCCGTTGTGATGCACCTCTAACATGTGCCGCTCAGCCTTTTCCTTGGAATAGCCAAACACCCGCCGAAAGACAAGAGCGACATAAGACATCAGATTGATGGGATCATTGTGCACCACAACGTTCCAAGCTCGACTCAAACTGACTTTTTGCTCCAATTCCGGTAGTTCCACCGGAACTGTTTGTGATTTGGCAATTTCAATGACCGGCATCTTAAGGGAATTTATTATCAAGCTTGTAGATCGAAAAGATATCATTTGCAATCGGCGGCTTCTAAAAGAAACCAACGAAGTTGGCGAAGTTGGCTAAAATGGCACTTTGTCTTTTTGCCATTTTTGCGGCCTGCTCGGGAGTCTGATCATCATAACCGTTGAGATGAAGAAAACCATGAATGATGCAAAGTGCTATTTCCATGGTCACGGATTGACGATATTTTCGACTGTTGGCAGCAGCGGTCTCTGCGCTGATGATGATCTCACCGTGTGGGAACGTAATCACATCGGTGGGAGATGGGTCATCAAAAAATTGCTTGTGAAGAGATGAAATCACGCGATCTGAGACGAGGGTAATTTCGAGATTCTTCAGGGTAGGCAAGACAGTTTCGCCTCCTCCACTACGAGCGAGACAATATGGCAAAGCCAGGCGCGCCATCTTTTTCAAAGTCGGCAAAGAAATCCGGACTTTCCGTTGGCGGTTCACAATATTGTAGTTCAAAAAAGGCGTAATTTTCAATCGGCAGCTTCTAAAGGAGACTGACGACGTCACGCTCTCCATTCTGCCATTGGAGCGTAAGTTGCAGCTCAAAAATATGCTTGTTTACAATTTTCGCTTCTAAAGGAAACCGACGAAGTCGGCGAAGTCGGCGAAGTCGGTTAGGCGGCTGGTTTCGCTTCGCGACGAATATGCGAAATTTCTTTTTCTTCACGTCGCGGATATGCAATGCGCGAATGAAGCATGTTCATGAGAGTAAATTTGAACGCTTCACCAATTTGCCGAAAATCGCGAAGCGTCAGCGGGCATTCATCGAGCTCGCCCGCAGCGATGCGATCGCGAATTAAGCTTTCGACCAGATCGCCAATTTTTTGGGGTGTGGGACGCTCTAGGGAGCGGGAAGCACTTTCCACACAATCAGCGAGGCTGACGATGGCTGTTTCCTGCGATTGAGGCTTGGGCCCCGGGTAACGAAAACTCTCTTCACAGACACACGGTACATCTTCCGGCCGCATGTTCATGATTTTCCCGCCAAGTCGTGCATCCTCCTGCTGTCGTAAAGCCAACTGGTAAAAGCAACTGATGAGCGAAGTACCATGGTGTTGGCGGATCACGTCCATTAGCTGATCATTGAGTTTATACTTAATAGCCAGCTCGACTCCTTCCTTTACATGGGCGATAATAATGAGGGAACTCATTGTGGGGGTCAAGTCGGCATGGGGGTTTTCACCAGGCCGCATATTTTCGGTGAAATACTCGGGTTTTACTAATTTACCGATGTCGTGAAAATAGGCTCCAACGCGACAAATGGTGGGATTGGCTCCTACGGATTCCGCCGCTGCCTCGGCAAGATTGGCCACGGCAAGACTATGGTGATAGGTTCCTGGTGCTTCCAAACTCATCCGTTTCAGCAAGGGGTGGTTCAAGTCAGACATCTCCAACCACGAAATATCGGTTGTGATTTCAAACATGCTTTCCAGAGCTGGTAAAATGCCACCCACGACTACGGCTGTTAAAATCCCTATCCCAATAGCTGAAAAACTTTGCCAAAAAATCATTGCCCAATTGGTAGTTTCCGGAGCTTCCCAGATAATCGGGCCGATCTGACCGAAGGTGACCGCTAAAACCCATGTGGCCAATCCCACAGCAACGCCTGCTCGCATCAAACGGCTCCGGCGCCGTACTTGAATCGTAACATAAACGGCGATGAAACCCGTGATCAATGAAATGACGAGAAAGACCGGATCAATACTTCGCACCAAAAAGGCGCCCCAGAGGCTGGAAAAAACCGCCGCATACAAACCATGATTTTTGCCCAGGAGTACCGAAAGAACCAAGGTGGCGAACACATAGGGAACTAGTAGCGGGGCTAGCTGAACGCTGATCCGGCCGGCCTCCGGTTGCATGAGGATGGCTTTTACCATCGCTAATTGGACAAAAAGTGTGCCAAAGACAAGCGCCAGCCGCGCATTGCATGCTAATGTCGCTGGTTGATTGAACCAAAGCTGAGCCACTGCTGTAGCTAAAATTAAAAGAGAAATGACAAATTTTTTAGCTGGTTCGGCTGATGCTCCGGAAAAAATTAAAAACCCAAGCCCCACTGCGAACGCCCCTAGAATAGCGCTCTTCACCCACCAACTTTCGCGCACAGCGGATGGCAGAGGGCTTTCCTTTGAAGCTCTCCGGATTTTTCCACAGGCTAATCCCTTCTCAACAAGCCTCTTATGCTGAAAGAATGCGCGCATGATCATCGGCCGATAAAAGCGGCCTTTCTCGGTTTCAATTTCTGAGTTTCAAGCAGTTCATAAAACCAAACAATAGTTTGAACTAAATCCGGCTTTCGTGCAACCCGCGATATGTTTGATAGGCTCGAATCACGGATTGCACCAGAGGATGCCGGACTACGTCCTCCTCGGAAAGATAGTGAAATCCAATGCCTTTCACGCCTTTTAGCGCCTCAACCGCCTCTATCAGGCCACTTTGTTTATTCCTGGGCAGGTCAATTTGCGTCCGATCCCCAGTAATCACGCATTTCGAATCTATCCCCAACCGGGTCAGAAACATAAACATTTGCTCAGTAGTGGTATTCTGAGATTCATCCAAAATTACAAAGGATTGGTTGAGAGTACGCCCCCGCATATAAGCCAATGGGGCGACCTCTACAATCCCTTTATCCACATAGCGTTGAAGTTCATCGATTTCCAGCATATCATAGAGTGCGTCATAGAGTGGTCGGAGGTAAGGAAGGATCTTTTCTTGGAGCGCGCCGGGTAGGAATCCCAGGGCTTCTCCAGCCTCCACTGCCGGTCGCGTCAATACAATGCGGCTGACCTTTTCCTGTTTCAGGGCCGATACCGCAAGTGCTACAGCAAGATATGTCTTGCCGGTGCCTGCCGGGCCAATCCCGAAGGTGATATCGTGATTTCGGATTGCATCCACATATATTTTTTGGCCGACAGTTTTGGGTATCACCGGAGGTTTTCGAAGGGAACATTGGATTTTTTCCCTGAGTAGTTCGGAAAGATGGCCCTCCTTAGGAGCTTTATGTGCAGAAAAAAGGGCGTATTGAAATTCGTGCCGTCGGATGGTTCCTCCTCTCTTTCGGACATTGTCTAACTCTTGAAAAACGGCGCGAGCGCGTTCCACTGCAGCGGCCTCGCCCTCAATACGCATCCAGCCCTCTCGTGTGATGAGGCGAATTCCAAGTTCGTTTTCCATGTCGCGGAGAAGGCGCTCATCATTCCCGTAAAGCGATTGCAGCACACGGGCATTGTCGAATTCTAAGGTTACTGATTCCACTATAGTTCAACTGACTTCGTCAGCGATATCCATAAACTAGCGCCCAGTTGGTACGATCTTCCGGCGAGCGGACTATCTGTACTATAGCATAATAGGTGCCCGTTTTCTTACAGTTGACTCGTGCAGCTGCAATTGTTCCTTTTTGCCACGACTCACTGTCAGCTAGCTTGCCCTCCGAATCATAGATATGCACTGTCAGCTGAGCTTCTTTCGTGTTGCTTGCCAATAGAAACCAATACTCGTTTCCCCAAAAGAGCTGAGCGGTCACGGCTTTGCGGTCTCCAACGCCCAAATCTCCTCCCCATGCATCCTCCCGCATCGTATAGCCCTGTTTGACGTAAGGGCCCGCGGCTTCATACGCAAACGAAAGGGAATCGTCTACCGTTGCATATGCCGAAACGGAAAAAAGAAGAAAGGTCGCTGCTAATAGGCTGAACTTCATTCTCATCACATCGTAACTTATGGAGGGGTAAATAGTTGGACAGCTTCGTGGGTTAATTTGTGGATCTGTTCCACATCTTTTTGAGGGATCACTTCGTGATTGCCACGCGCAACCAATGGTCGAATCTGGAAAAGGACGCGCCGGATATTCGCGACGTATTGGCTTCCCTGTAGGCGTCGAGGCATGCTATCAATGCGGCGGAGAAAATAATTAATCAGCTCCGGCTGATGGAGCAGCCCCGCGGCTTGAGGATTATAATCCTTTCTAACGATGGAAGTCAGAACCTCCGTGCCACGCAGCCATCCCCCCAAGCTCACTAACTGCGCCAAATCATCATCGTTTAGTTCTTGCATTGCCGTCCGGACGTCTTGCAATGCACCGTCGAATTCTCTTCGTACAGCAGGCCACTCCTTGCTATTGGCTTTATCAATGATGCTATTGGCTCGGGCAATCACCGCCTTTTTCACACTAATAGCATCGGCAAGCTTCAAAACTTCACGGCCGATATCCTTGACTTTTTCCGAGTCTTCTAATTCTACGGCGATAAATCCATCAGCGATGACCTCACCCAGAAGAAGCGCCACTTGCACTCGATCCCCGGTGTTTTTCCCAAACGTCGGAGGCAATTCTTCCTTCCAATTCGGAGTTCCAACCTTATCCAGAACACTGAAGATTTCACTAGGCAAAGGGACTACTACTTCATCGACCGCTGTCGCTGGAAACTGTGAAAGATCAATGTGTTGAGGCGGCTCCTCAGTATATTGAGGAGGAGTTCCGGGCGAACCGGCACCGGGGGATGGCTGTTGAAACGGCATGGCAGAGCTCGGTGCCGGTTGTTGCGAAAGGCTTGGAGTTGGCGACGGGGGGAAGAATTCACTTTGTGGGATATGGTCAGCGGGGTGTTGTGGCACCGTTTGAGCATGGAGCGGCGTGTTGGTAAAAAGTCCCACCAAAAAAAAACTAATGCATACCCAAAGAGCGACTTGTATTTGATGCATTGTTAAAAATAAGTTACCTCGCATTTCTTCGGGGACCTAGAATAATTTCGAATTAACTATCCTCGTCTATTACAAGCATAATGGAATGAACATTGCGAGATTACAACAACTTCTTGAAGTGGCAATCACTAAGCGGCTGGCCGTTATTGGTGATGTGATGCTCGATGAATTTGTCTGGGGCCGGGTTGTCCGCATTTCTCCGGAGGCTCCCGTCCCGGTGGTCGAAGTACAAAGCGAATCTTCTTACCCCGGAGGCGCTGCTAATGTGGCACGTAACCTGCGGCCATTTTGTAATGCCGTGCACATTTTTGGTCTGATCGGACGCGATTATCCGGGAAAAAGGCTGACTGAAATTCTCCGTGAAGAAGAGATTTCCACGGATGCTATTATCGAACAGCCCGATTTCCCAACCATTGTTAAAACTCGCATTATTGCTCGCCAGCAGCAGGTAGTACGAGTGGATCGCGAGGCTGAACACGGGCCCCCCATGGAAAGAATTGAGCAAATTTCGTGTCTATTTGATCAGATACTGCCCTCTCTGGATGGGATTATTTTTGAGGATTACGGAAAAGGATTTCTCAATCAAGAACTCAAAGATTGCCTTTGCCAGAAAGCTTTGGAACGTGGGATCGTTATAGCGGCTGATCCGAACCCTAAAAACCCCCTGGACTGGCACGGAGTGACTGTCGTGAAGCCCAACCGGCATGAAGCATTTAATGCAGCCCACATTCCACAGACGCCGTCCTTGGACAATCCTTTGGACGATATCCCCCTCCTTCAGGCAGGTAAAATCCTCCAGGAGCGCTGGGATATACCCCAACTGCTGATTACCCTCGGGGAGCACGGTATGCTCCTCTATCAGCCGGGTGCACCTCCCTATCATACACCAACGCGGGCAATGGAAATTTTCGACGTGTCGGGCGCTGGAGATACCGCAATGGCTCTCTATACCTTAGCTCTCTGCGCGGGAGCTACACCGGAAGAAGCCGCGGAAATTTCTAATCATGCGGCAGGCATTGTAGTCGGCAAGCTCGGCACTGCGACGCTCACCGCACAAGAACTGATTGCTTCGTTTCAAAACAATGGCAATATTCACCGGCTGATCAGAAGGCGATGGCCTACTCTGGAATGAAAACGGGAATCCGATGAGCAGCATTCTCAAGCGGCCTGCCGTTTTCTTTGATCGCGATGGCACTCTTATGGACGAAGTCCATTTTTGCAACAATCCTGCAAGTGTCCGCACTTTCCCGGGAATGAAAGATGCTCTTGCACGATTGCGAAATACTGGTTGGCTCGTCTTTGTGATCACAAATCAAAGTGGCATTGCACGCGGCATCGTTTCTCAGACACAATATGAAGCCGTGCACAAGGAGCTGCTCCGTCAGTTGGATCATCAAATCGACGCCACTTATTTTTGCCCGGACCTCTTGGAGAGCCCACGACGCAAGCCCAACATCGGCATGGTTTTAGAGGCGAAATCTGCTTTCCCGGTGGACCTCTCCCAATCCTATTTTGTAGGCGATAAAGCCAGCGACATCGAATGTGGCAGGCGCGCAGGCACGCGGACAATTTTAGTTGGCACTGGCTATGGAGCCCAAAATCAGAAGTGCGGTGCGGACTACCTATTTTCAGATGCCCTCGCCGCTGCAAACTTTATTTTAAAGTCTGCATCATGATCTGTGTAGCTGCTATTATCCCTGCGCGTTGGGCCTCCACCCGATTTCCTGGAAAACCTCTTCATTTGTTAGCAGGTAAACCTATGATCCAACACGTCTGGGAACGTTGCCAACGCTGCCAACCCATTGACGAGGTCTATGTCGCAACCGATGACGAACGCATCGCAAATGCCGCTCGCAAGTTTGGCGCAGAGGTCTTTTTGACTTCACCTTCACATCCCAGCGGGACCGACCGTGTTGCCGCGGTGGCTACTCAGCTCCCTCATATCACCCATATCCTGAATGTGCAGGGCGATGAACCCATGGTGGATGTCAAATTGCTCCATCGCCTAGCTCAAATACTGCGTGAATCCCCCCAGGTGGAAATGATCACCGCAGCAACCCCCTTTCCGGAATTTGCGGACCCCAATAACCCGCACATGGTTAAGGTCGTTGTCAGCCAGTCCGATCACGCCCTTTACTTTTCCCGCAGTGCCATTCCCTTCCACCACGGCGCCCCCTTTCAGCGACTCTTGCATCTGGGGATCTATGGATTTCAACGATCCTTTCTTTTGAAATTCGTTTCCTGGAAACCTTCTCCCCTCGAAAAATGCGAAAAACTGGAACAATTGCGAGCTTTGGAAAATGGTGCCCAAATTCAAGTGTTCATCACCTCTCACATGAGCATAGGAGTCGACACCCCGGAAGATGCTCAACTCGTTGAAAGCGCTTTGCGCGGACTGCGTCCGTTTTCTTTAGAAGCAGCCGATTGAAAATTGCGCCACTTTTGCACTACAATCCCAAGAACTTGTAACTCAAAAAGATGTTTGTTTGCAATTTTTGCTTCTAAAAAAACTGACACCGTCAGTTACCTTCGAGAGGTTTTAGCAAGAAGCCTGAGGATCTCAAGATACAACCAGATCAGGGTAACCATGAGAGCAAAGGAACAATACCACTCCATATATTTTGGTGCTCCGGTAGCGGTTCCTGCTTCGATCATGGCAAAGTCGAGCACCAAGTTCAGCGCGGCAATACAGACAATGAAAATACTCAACCCAATGCCCCAGGTGCTGGAATCATTTAGGGCATTTGTCAGAGCATTGATACCAAAAAAGCTCAGAAGAAGTGAGGCGCCATAGAAAAGAGCAATCCCCAACGTGGCAGCCATGACTCCCTTCACAAAGCCGGGGGTCACTCGGATAATGCGCGATTGGTAGAGGAAAAGCATCGCCGCCATCACCCCAAACGTCAGCATCACGGCTTGCAAAACAATCCCTTCCATCCGTGCATTATACATAGCCGAAATCCCTCCCAAAAAAAGACCTTCCAAAAGAGCATAGATCGGCGCCGTAACCGGAGCCCATTGCTTTTTAAAGACGGTAATTAATGCAAGGATGAAACCGCCTATGGCACCACCCACCGTCAATAGCTGGGACATCGGGCCCGCGTGCCACGTGAACGCAGTCCCCACAATCACCAGACAAAAGAGAAGGAATGCCTTTGATGTGGTTCCCGAAAGTGTCATTGCGGGCCCTTGTGGCACGGTCTCGTCCCGAAATGTGTTCGGACCCAGCGTCGGATTTCCAGAATTCATAGCTAAACAATTCCATCGCACATTTTATCGTCATTTGCAATATGTTCCGCCGCAAAAAACAGTGGTGCCTAAAATAAAAATCCTCGAAAAGGCGGCACATTTCACCTTTGGGGGGCGCCGCAAAATGAAAAAGAGAGCGAAATTATGCAAATCAATCGCAATTGCACAAAGAAACTAACTTCAGTAAGTCTTAAATTCAGTTTTTTTGTCGCTCCTGAGGTCTTCACCTCCCATACTTACCCGATGGCTAACGTAGATTTAACAGCCCCAATACTTTTATCAGATAGTAAATTAAATGTGGACTCATTTATATGGCAAATGCTTTCCGGAGAGCAATTAGCCTTAGTTTATTTTCTTCAAAATTTACGACCTCGGGTCGCTATAGAAATTGGCACGCAGCTTGGAGGAAGTTTACAGATCATTTCTCACTTTTCTAAAAAAGTATATTCCTTGGATATTAATCCGGAGGTTCCCAAACGCCTCGCGGGAAAATATTCGAATACCGAATATATTGTTGGGAATTCTTCAGAAAGTTTACCCTTATTGTTGGAAAAATTAGAACAAGAAAAAGCAGAGGTGAGTTTTATTTTAGTAGATGGCGATCATAGTACAAAAGGACTCAAACGGGATCTCCATGCCATTCTAAAATACAAACCATGTGTTCCTTTATATGTTCTGATGCATGATAGTTTTAATATCAATTGCCGCACAGCGATTGTTTCGACGGATTGGAATAGTTGTCCGTATGTTCACATTGTGGAAGTGGATTACATCCCCGGTATCGTTCATTGCGACCCGGCAATTCGAGGCGAACTTTGGGGAGGGATGTCGCTTGCGATTTTTTCGCCTGAACCGCGGCAAGGGAAGCTTGAAGTCCAAGCTCGTAACAGCCTTGGTTTCAATAAATCTCGGCGGCTTCTCGACAAGATGAGCGGGTTATGGAAGTAGATCCTCCAACCCCAAAGGGGAAACCGCCATTTTTCCACAACTGCCCCTCAAAAGAGAGGTAGAGGGCTTGAGTTTGTGGATCAATGCCCGGGGATATTCACCCACTCAATTTAACGAAAAAGCCTAATATTCATTTCTCATGCCGAATCCATCACTGGGTGACACTGGGTAACGACGGAGCGTATTTCGTACCAGAGAACGCATCCGAATCGCATCCCGGATGATTTCGACCCCATGGGCCACTGGCCGCACGCTTGAACCGGCTACATCGCTCCATTCCACAGGATATTCTTCCACATTCATTTCCATTTCCTTGGCCAGAGCTAAAACCTCTAAATCAAATGAAAAACCATCCAGCGTTGTTCGAGAAAAAATCCGGCGTGCCGCCGGTCGCCGGAATGCTTTGAAACCACACTGGGTGTCTGCCCAAGAAATGTTAGCTAATACTTTTATAGCGTGACTGAGTACTTGCCCACCCATGCGTCGAATGAGTGGCTGAGGCGTCGGAATCAGGCTGGCGGCATGCCTCCGACTGGCAATTAAAACATCCAAATGGGGGTTCCTGCAAAATTGCTCCCAAAATTGGGAAACAAAGCGAAGCGGCACGCTGAGATCCGCATCCATAAATAGGATACACTCGCCTTGCGCAGCCAATATTCCCTGACGGACATTAAAGCCTTTGCCTCTGGCTTTTTGGTGCTCCAAAATTAAAAAACGTGAGTCATGCCCCACTTTTTTTCTTATAATTTCTACGGTGGCGTCCTCGCTCTTTTCTATGGAAAAAAGAACGTCGATATTCGCGGATGAAGGAACCTGCCCGAGATATTGACAAAGAACGTCAAGGGTTTGCCGGAGTCGCATCGCTTCATTTCTACAGGGTATCACGAGCGACAACGAAAGGTTTCTCTCCCGATGAGACATAAAATAATTCAAGTCGTTAAGTAACTGACGTTACATTCTTTTAGAAGCTCTGGGAGCAAAAAAAGCCATTCTCACCAACAAATGACTCTTTTTTTTGAGTAATATCACTTAAGTAATTTATGTTGTTAGCTTTGCGCCACTATTCAATGATCGACTGTCGTATCAAAACTGGATTGTAGCGCTGGATTGGTTCGCCCCTGCAGCAAGGTCCGGTTTGGCACCTCATACCACACGGTTAATGTTTAGTCTTAGTCACAACATTATATTTACCTAAGCAGGTACTAAAAAGCACGCCTAACAAAGACAAATTTTCTTTGAGGCCTTTAATCTTGGTGGGGATCTTGCCCTTCGGATAGCAACGACTTGTCGGTAATTCCAGACACCGGTAGCCTAACTGAGGAGCACGACAGGAAAAATAGGCCAAGAGTTCATACCCTATAAAAATGTCTCGGAAAGGATATATCTGCTTATCTAATAATATCTTCCGGCTATAGGCTCGATAGCCTTGCGTAGTATCTGTCCATGGGAATCCGGAAAACAACCGTAACAAAGGAGCATGGATCCAACGGATGGCAAGATCCCTGATTTTTGGTGTATTTTCTGCCACTCCTCCACGAATAAAGCGGGAAGCCTGCACAAAATCGACCCCTCCCTTCAAGGCATCAATAAAGCGCGGAATCGCTTCCGGATCATCTTTGTCATTACCGTCAATCGTCACAATTCCTTCATAGCCACAGTCCAGTGCAAAAGCATAGCCACATCGCAGTTGCGCACCGAGCTTGCCAGGACCCGTCTTTCGCAGCAAGCCTCGCACTTCTCTCGTTTCCAACAGATTCGGCGAAAGCGAACCATCCGTACTTCCCCCGTCCACAATAATAATATCGGCTATTTCAGAGGTACGCAGCGCATACATTCGGCTCAGTAAATTTTTGATCCGGTCACCTTCGTTAATCACCGGAATCATCACGCACCAAGAATATTGCCGCCCAAGCCATAGCTGTGTTTCGAAAGAAGGAACTTGCCAGCCATTCCGCATTTCCGGATCTATGTCATGAACATCCATTGCCAAAAAAACGCTGCATATTCCTTATATTATTTTATTATTTACGATTCTTATACCCGCTCGTGATTTCCGAATAGTTTTTAATAGCTGTATTTAACGCACGTTCCAGTGACGCTAGATGTGGCTCACTTTGAGTTGCCAGCATTTCGATACAAACGACTACATCTGGTAGATATTCTCTCAGAGCAGATGCTATTTCTTTGTGGTTTATTTCTTCATCTCCTAATGGCAACAGATTCGGCATGCTGGCATGGACATGCCCAATCAAGGGAGCACAGACTCGTATCACTTCAACCGGTTTCTCGTGATTTATAGTGAGCGCCCCCGTATCCAATTGCATTTTGATTGCAGGATGAGAAATCTGCGTCGCTATTTCCGCCACTTCGATGCTGGTCGTCAAAAAGTTACCACCGTAGCAGGAGGGATTGGGTTCAAGGCAAATGTTGACTCCAAAGGTTGCGGCAATTTCCCCAAGACGATGAAAAAAAGCGATTGCAATCTTGTTGGCTTCTGAATCGCTCAATCCGGTTCGGTCGCGATTTCTAGGAGACCCAAAAACCAACTGCTTTGCTCCCAGAGCAGCCCCTATGCGGCAAACTGCTGCCAAATGATCGAGCATTGCTTCTTGAACTGAAGGCGAACCGAAAATGTTCAAGCCTTTCGTCCCAAACAAAAGGGACTGCATCCCTGTAATTTCAATATCGCCCCATTTTTTTCTGAGTTGCGCGATTTCTTGTTCGCTGGCTTTCGTGGGTTCGGGAAAGTACTTCCCGGGTGCAATATCTATCGCATTTATGTCCAAACGCTGGAGAAGCGTGGCAACCATATCATCTTCGAAAGGGTCCCAGGCAATGTTAGAAACAGCTAATCTCATGGAACAACAGATGGAATTCTCTTAGCCTGAGGTTCGGACTGCACGTACGCCCTAATGGCTAAAAGAGATTCTCGTGCGCTATATTGATAATCACCCGATCCTCCAAACATTGTTGCGTAACGCGTCCGCATATCATAGTTGGCAGGCTCTCCATCCAAAACTTGATTGAAAGTTCTTCCAAACCCATATTGAAATACATCCGCTACTCGAATAGGTTCAGCGGTAAAGTGTGCGTATCTCAAATCCGCAGCTATTGCGGTCTGAAGATCGTACCAGAGATTGACCATAGGATAAAACTGGAAGACGCTCCGGCTATCAATTGCACTGAGGTTATTATCATTTAACCCATCAAAAAGAATATTCTTCCGAAGACCCGATCCGACCAGTCCGGGAAGCCGCACGATCAATGTCTTCGCGAAATGACATTCTACAAATTTTTCTAACAGTCGACGGTGAAGACCATAGGAATGTAGCCCAGCCTCGTCGATCACTGTGTTTTCATTGACACCCGCTGAGTTCTGAAACACATCAACTGTGCTGATGAGAACAAAAATCTCACATTGTACCTTTTTCAGGGACGTTATTAAATTTTCTATCTTTTGGAGATCTGTTTTTGGTTCACGATTGGCAATCCATTTTTGTGCCGGTGCACCAGCACAAACAATGGTATCGAACGATTGTCCTTCAATCGTTTGAATGTTGTTCGCTCGATAGAGATGACTAAAGTGTGCTTGTCTTAACAAAGTACTCCCGACAAATCCCGAAAATCCTATAAGGCCTGTTTTCATATACTGCGAATCTTATTCTTCATTGCTGCCCCGCAAAATTCAGAAATATTTTTTAGAGGAAGTAGAACATTTATTTGATAAATTCTTCATCTAATCGTTCTAAGATATCGTAGATATTGTCTATTTTTCCTCCCAGTATGAAATAACAACCGGTCAATGTCCGATGTTTTTCAAATAAAATGGGCCTGCCATCATCTTTTTCATTCTTCACCAGGAGAGTTTTTATTTCAAATAGAGATTCCACATATTTCGCATCAAGGATCGATGGCAAATAGCGCCCGGCGTCCCGAATCATACGGTCCGCGCGAGTAACACAGTCGTAATCTGAAAGCTTTTGATATGGATCCACTCCGCGTTTATCGTTCCAAGATTCGTGCGGAGTATAACGGACATGCGAAAGGGTGTGTAAACCTCTGGCAGGGAAAGGCATCGTCGAAAAAAACGGACCGTCCATGACGGTAACTCCCAACCCCTCAAGTGCAGGGGGCATTTTTATCAACGCCATTTCAGTAATTTCCTGCTTGAGTTCAAAATGTAGATCTCGGCAATTGCTTTCAAATTGATTGAGTCTGCTATAAGTGCAATTAAAAACATGTCGGCAAGACAATATCTTCTCCTGTCCGCTCGCAGAACGAACAGAAATCTGTAAAGGCGCAGTGAGATCCTTTGTAAGACGAATTACTTGCGTCTCCAGGCAAACCTCAACCCCCACTCGAAGTAATTCTTTTTCGATTAAACTGGCTAGTATTTTGCTATTAAAAGCAGATTCCTCCACGACAAACACTTCCTCAATGAGCCGTGCCTCAAACAAAGAACGCCAATTTGCTCCGGCCAGATCAATTTTTGCCCCAATTTCTTTACAAAAGTGCGCGAACTGCCGCGATGTGATTTTTGAGTTACGCCGAGCGATCGCATAGAGGTGGGTAAAATTACCTTCAATAGCCTCCGGCCAATCATGAATAAATCGTGGCATATTGATCCTGCTGCGGTATGCCGTTATAAAACTACGCGGATAGTGATATCCATTATGCACCCGAGCTTGATTATTATAAGAAGCACGAGTTAAAAGTATCGATTCACGCTCCACTAACAACACTCGAAAACAATTCCTTGTTGCCAAGTGAATCGCGATCATGGTGCCATAAAATCCACCGCCAATAATTATTGCATCGTAATCTGGTTCCGACATACCAGTTTTGTGCCTTTCTTCATGCGACTGTCCCGATTTCCGTCGAACAGGCTCTTCGTTAACTTACTTTTCTTGTATCTTGGCCCTCGATATTGAGCTTTTCGCGATATCCAATGTGGACGCTAGCAAACTCTTGGCCGATATGGTAGAGTGGCCTTTCGCTGGACACACTTGCTACGTGGAGAATATATTCTCCCACGGCATATAAAACCAATGAAATCAAGAAGAACATTCCCGATTGTTGCAAGGATAAACTTGCCCATCCGGCAGCTACATGGGGCAGGGCTGCCTCATTAAAAATAGATTAAAAAATAAAGGGATGTAGGTTGCAAATTGCCGCAAATGATTCGAGATGAATCGGGATGAAAAAAGAAGAGAGTGGGTTTATTGATTTTTTAAAAGGAGTACCAGATCACAGAATAGAAAGAAGAAAGCTACATAAGGTAGAAGAAATTTTGTTGATAGTATTTTGTGGTATGGTTTGTGGATGTGAGAGTTGGGATGATTTTGAAACATTTGGGAAAATAAAACTTGAGTATTTAAGGAAGTATTTTCCATATAAGAATGGGGTGCCTAGTGATGATACTTTCAGACGTTTTTTTCGAGCATTAGATCCGCAAGTATTTGAAACATGTTTTATAAATTGGGTGCGTTCCATTCAGATTGATCTTGAAGATAAAATCATTGCAATTGATGGCAAAACATCCCGGCGTAGTTTTGGTGGAGAAAATGTCAAGCCATTACATTTAATCAGTGCATTTGTTAGCGAGATAGGTATCAGTTTAGGGCAATTCAAGACGGATGAGAAAAGTAATGAAATTACTGCAATCCCTCAACTCTTAGAATTGCTGGATATTAAAGACTCTATAATCACGCTTGATGCGATGGGATGCCAAACTCAGATTGTAAAGAAGATTACGGAAAAACAAGCTGACTATGTGATTGCCTTAAAAGGAAATCAAGAGAAACTCAACGAAGATGTGCGTTCCATTTTTGAAGAAAATCCCAATGGAGTTACTTTTTCAACGCACCATGAAGATAACAAAGGGCATGGGCGAAAGGAACATCGCAAATGTATTGTAGGATTAAATATCGATTGGCTGCAAAAGCGCCATCCAGAATGGAGTCATTTGAACAGCATTATCAAAATCGAAAGTCGACGTGAAATAAAAGGCAAAATAGAAACAGAAGCTCGCTATTATATTAGCAGCTTAAATTCATCTCCTCAGAAACTTCTTCATGCAATTCGAAACCATTGGGGAATTGAAAATAAATTACATTGGGTCCTAGATGTTGTTTTTAATGATGATCAATCTCGAATTCGTAAAGGTAACGCGCCTAGAAATATAGCAATTGTCAAAAAAACTGTATTAAATTTGCTACAAATCACAAAAAAAGAAAAAGATCTGAAGCGAGTGAGCTTAAAAGCTATGCGAAAAATCTCCGGATGGGATCATGATTTCTTAGATCAGGTTATTATGGCTCGTTTTTAATGAGGTTGCCCTGCTACATGGGGTTTAAAGAAGAAAATAACGACAACATAAATTGAATATATTAGATTAAGTACTGCCCCGCACAATGACAACCCAGTAACGATCCTTAAGGGGGCGCGACTCGTCGATACCAATAATTGGATGCCACGATCGATACTGTCTCCCAACCGCTTTGAAGGCACTGCGCTGGGTGTGGCACTATAACTTAACTTCACACAGGAAAATCCAGAGGTCGCAGGGAGGTATTGGTACGCTACGGCAGGCTGAGGATGCTGCAAGATAAAGTGAATCACTCGCTTATTTAAAAGACGGAATTGAGGAGCTTCCGTAGCAAGATGAATTCCATGAAAATATCGATAGACAATATTAAAAATGGAATAAGCGATACGGTAAACAACACCCTGGCTGGGTTTTTGCTTATTCTGAACGAAAACCACATCGGCTTCCTTCATTGTTGCCTCATTTAGCGTTTCCGGAAGAAAGTGAATGTCCTCGATAAAAGGATCCAGAACAGCTACGAAATCACCAAGAGCATTTTCTATTCCTACCCACGAAGCAGTGTAAATATCCACTTCTTTAGCCAAAGCATAGACTCGAAGATTACACAATCCCTCTTCCCCAGTCAGTTTTTTTAGAACGGAAATACTCGTATCTCGGGAAGCATTATCTACGATAATCAACTCGTAATCCTTAACGAAAGACGAAAGAAACGCTGTTGTCTCTGTGAGTATTTTTTCAAGCTCACTCGAACAATTACGGACCACGAAAACCAGCGATAGAAAAACAGGAAAATATTTCATGGTTTGCGCAAACGCTACGCATTGGTAGCTTCGAAAGCCTAAACAAGCGACAGTACATTATGAATAATGCTTTATAAGTGCGGTGCTCTTTCAAAGATTTTATTGATCATTAAGTTTATTGCCTCTGTAAAAAATACTACTACGGCAAAACATGCGGCAATATTGCTCCAATACAGATATCGAATTTCAGGAGAACCTATCACAATAATCTGCGGCAGCACATAAAGCAAAGCCGCTGTGGAAAGAAGCAGCACAATTTGACCCGAAGGCAATTTCTTATATGTGAGCAATCCTACTATAAATTCCATAAATAACAGCACAATCCAAAACCAACCTTTACAAAAAACGGTTTCCTTCCATCCATTCTGAATATTAGAAACCCAATTCCTCGCAATCTGAAAACCAGGAACACTCCTATATTGAATTACTTTTGTTAAATCCGAAGGCTCATATTGTTTACACATGGAATAGATCGACTGCACGTCCGGCGGGCCCATGTATAAAAAACAGGATCCTTTCATCAGATCCGAAAAAATAAAGAGACGATGCTGCAAATATGCCCCAGGCTCTTTATAAATAGCCTTTATCCAACTTTTCGTCACCTCAGATCGTTTTTTTCGGTTGCTGGTTTGTGGTATGGTAGGAGGCCAAAAAAGTGGATTGCAGGATGACGTATATTTCGCTGAAATTGCAGCCATATTATACGTTGGCTGATTTTTTATATAGTCCGGAAAATAGTCCTTCCCTGACCTTATGGATATTCCCGCAATATCAAACAATTGCGGAATTTGAAATATGTATGATTTCCGAGTTTTTAAAATATCATAATATAGATAATTTAGTCCCAATGTCACTATTGCGATATAACAAATTGGAATCAATATGCTTGCAAGCAGCGGTCTCTTTTGAAAAATTCCTAACTGAAATGTCGAAACGGTTTGCCAAGTCACCACCCCTAGTATCGGCAATACAGACAATATCCCGTTCCATCTCACCCCAATGGAATATATGCCTATAATCATTACGATTAATAGTTGGTAAATCCGAATCTGTCGATCGATAAGTATAAGGCTGGCAATTCCGGAAGTTAACAGCATAGTGTATGCAAACCCGACATCAATGGCCATGAACCCGGATAGATTCACGATCGCAGGACTCAGAATCAGAATAGGTATCGTCAACATGGCGGGTAAAGCGCGCAATCGCTGAAAAACCCGAGCCCAACAAACCGCCGCTGCGGTAAGCAGGCATAAATGAAAAACTAACAGAGATTCAGGACGGCCCGTAATTCTCAACAAAATGGACCAAACCCATGCCATTAATGGTGGTTGATAATCATGATACTCACCTGTTACAGCTTGATGAAGCTCCTCTATCTGATCAGTTGCATAAGCCCCTGGCATGAAGGCAGCTAGCGTTACATATATGGAAAAAATGAGCGCAATCACAAATAAGCTCCAATATACGATATTTCCCTTTGATGACGCCGCAAAAATTGCGAGCAACATCCAAATAGGGATGAATGCCACAGAGATCGCTGATAACTTTAACGAGCCAAGAAACGAAAAATCGCGAAAGTCGTTTGTGATTAGGGCCGTAAGGGCTCCAAAAAATAGTCCTAAAAATACTGCGTGTAATAAAAAGCGATAAATTTGATATGATTTTAACATTTGGATAAAGTCGTTAAAGAACCACACCCTTCCGATGCAGCAATTTGTAAGATTCCTGTCGATAACATTTAACGGCACCGGCAGCAAACCATCCCTCCCGGGAAGCTAAAATAAAATCCCAACAATGCTAGAACAATTCTGATGCCTTGAAAAAATATTATTTAGACGCCTTCTTTAGAATTTCTAAAGAAACATTAAGTTAATGAATTGGAGACTATTACGCAATAGTTGTCCCATTTTTCCCGATCGGGCGCAAAATTCTTCTGGAAATCTCTTCACAACTATCTACTCTGGCCAGGTTTTTCAAACTATAGCATGACCCCTATAAAATGATACATGAGTTATCCGGGATTTTTTCTTCAGAGTTTGTTTTAACAAGCTGGCCATATCTGTAGATACGGACGGATTGTTGAAACAAGGGCTGGGGGAAAAAGAACGACAAGACATGGTCATTTTATAGGGGTCATGCTGTAGCGTCTTCAAGTCCTCTATGCCCAAAAGTTTCGAATTTAAAGTCTCATCATATTGGGTGTATCCAATAATATTCGCTTTCTTATTTATTGTCTTTTCTCCTGTTATATTTACCCAATATGCATTTTCAGATGACTATTTCTTTTTAGCTACTGCATTACAGGGAAAATTTTCTGATGCTGTGAAAGCTATCTTCCTATGCGGGCGTCCTCTTCAAGCACTCTGTTACCTCCAAGGGGTTGGTGCACTCCGAGGGATGGAGGACTTGAGTTATATACGAGCCTTAGGCGTAGCTGGAATATTTGTAACTGCTGCTATCGTTTACCGCTCGTTATCTCTAACAGCATTACCTCGCTCGGTTGCTATCTCCGGAGCTCTATTGTCTGGCTTGATCCCCCCTTATCAAGTATATGCGGCATGGGCCTCGTGTTTTTATAACACCTGGGCATGTGCGCTGGCAGCCCTGGCATTTACCGTCTGTAATGAGATCAGCGATCTGAAGTCAGGATGGATCCGGCTTTGCGGCTCAATCCTATTACTCAGCATGTCCCTTGCAACCTATCAACCGGCAGCAATGGTTTTTTGGGATATTGCAGCAATTGCCTGGCTTTTGCGTCCGAATATTCCTTCGATGAGGTCGATGATGACTGCCTGCGCGGTAATGTTTTCTTCGATGGCACTTCATTACGTACTATTAAAATTTCTCCCGATTGCTTTGTGGGGAACCACCGATAATGTTTCCAGGACAGCCCTCGTTCAGAATTATGCGGAAAAAATAATTTGGTTCCTCCGAGAGCCGCTTGTCGCCTCTCTAAATGTTTTTTCTATCAATCCTTCAATCAAAGTTGCATTAATTGTTGTTGTTTTAATTTTTTCCGGATTTTTTTTGTTTTTTGAAAGAAATCTACGGCAAACTTTGATCCGTCTAGGAATAGCAGGATTGCTTGTGCCTGCTACCTATACGCCAAATTTACTTGTTGCAGAAAATTGGGCTAGCTATCGGACGCAAGTCGGACTTGCAGGGCTCATTTTAATTTGTGTCATAATAGCGATTGTTGGTTGGATGCGGTTTTTGCAGGCCCATCGATTGGTGCCTGCATTATGCCTGATCGCGATTGTCGGGGCCGCCCTGGCAGCGGAACGAAATGTGATCACAGAATTTGCTGTTCCACAAGCTATAGAATACCATTTAGTAAAAAATGCCGTACTCAGAGAGGAATTTAAACAAACCGATAAAATTTACTTTAAATGCGCTCGGTGGAGTATATTTTCGCCGATCGCAAGGTATGATGAATTTGGATTGGCATCCTCAGCGGCAGCATGGGGTCCACCTGCGATGTTATGGCTTATCTTGAAAGAGCATCACTCGTCCTCTGCGGATCTGTTTGCTCTCGATAGTCCCAGCTTGTTAAAAACTCCTTCGCCAGGCTGTAAAATAATTGATATGGATGCTATAGTGGCCCCACATTAATGAAAAATTGACGCGAATCACAATTTTTGAAATGCAATGTAAGTCGTTGTAGTTATAAATATTATGAAATGTATTGTTACCGGGGCTGCGGGCTTCATTGGCAGTCATCTTACGGACTTGCTCATCTCGAAAGGCCATGAAGTCATTGGAATTGATGATTTGTCCACAGGCAGGAAAAGTAATCTAAAAACTGCGGAAGCAAGCGGACGGCTTCGCTTAATTTCTAAAAGCATCACCGAAGTGACTCTTTCGGACATTGATACAACCAGAAGCATCGATTGGGTATTTCATCTTGCGGGGCGTGCCGATCTAGTGCCTTCCATTCAAAATCCGGAAGAATATTTTCATGTGAATGTCAACGGTACGTTGCGGATGCTGGAGATCGCCCGCGCTCTTGAGGTTCGAAGATTTCTTTATACTGCCAGTGCGAGTTGTTATGGAATACCGAATGTTATTCCTACGCCTGAAACGTATCCTTGCAATCCCACTCATCCCTATGGCCTGACTAAGTATCTTGGCGAACAGCTTGCATTGCACTGGGCTCTGATCTATGGGCTACCTGCTGTTTCATTGCGACTCTTCAATATTTACGGACCACGCAGCCGGACGACAGGTGCTTATGGAGCAGTGTTCGGAGTGTTTCTAAAACAAAAACTTGCTGGGAAACCTTTTACGGTTGTGGGAGATGGGAGTCAGACTCGAGACTTTGTGTTCGTAACCGATGTCGCAAATGCATTTCTTAAGGCAGCGGAGTCTTCTGTTTCAGGTATAGCGATGAATGTTGGTTCGGGAAAAGTCCAAACGATTAATCAGCTCGTGGAGCTTTTGGGTGGAGATGTGATCCATGTACCGAAGCGACCCAGTGAACCTGATGCCAGCCTCGCCGATACAAGTCGTATCCGGGAACAAATCGGATGGAAGCCGCAAGTGGATTTTGCGGACGGAGTCCATAAGCTATTAGAGGTCATTGAGGATTGGCGCGAAGCCCCCCTCTGGGATCAACAGTCGATAGCCCTGGCAACGAAGGACTGGTTTAAATACCTCGGTAAAAACGACTCGAGTATCTAGAGTCTTGAGTGGGTTGATGAACAATCCATTCACCGAATTTCTATGTCCACCGAAAAAGGAAATCGCTTCTTGGGGTCCCTCACTATTTTGGATAACTGACTTTTTATAAGAATATTGGAGTCACACTCCCCACAGAGAAAAGTGAAGATGCGGATGATTAAAATTGTCAGACAATGGATGGGAGATTTCGTTGTTAATATTTAAATATCAAGATGTAAAGCATGAGTTCAGCATGCACATGTTCTAACGTTTAATGTAATGGTTCCACAACAGAACCCGCCATTTTAGCTTGAAATTACAACCAAACGTGCTATCTGTTTTTCCCGCCATGATAACGAGTTAAAATCATTCATAGGGTTGGTCTTGCTTTTTTCTTTTGGTTTGGTCAAAAATGTGCGGTGAAAAATCTTCCTTGGTAAAGGCTTTTAAAGAACCCATGAAATCTGCTAATTCTTAAAAGAACTTTAGCAAGCAATGCATGCGGTGCATATGACACCTCCGTTTCGACAGAAAGCGTGAAAATAGATATTAGTATAATTCTAAACTTACATCGTGAAGATGGCTATCTTTTAAGGACCATGATGTCCTTAAAAGAAGCGGCCGCATTCGCACGAAGCCAAGGAATCGCCACCGAGCTCGTTATCGTTCTAGATCGCCCGAATGAGGTGACGCGGAAAATTCTCAACAAAATTGACCTCTCCAGATTCGCCTACACACAAATTTTAGAAACCGATTTTGGCTCTCCCAGTCTTGCACGTAATACTGGAAAAGCTGTCGCAAAAGGCAAGTACATCCTATTTTGGGATGGAGATGATTTAATGTCCTTCAATATGCTGGCGGCAATGTTCTTTGAAGCGGAACGAAATAGAGAGAAAACGATTGTATTCCACGAATGGCTTTTTGCCTTTGGGAAAAGGTCGTTTTATGCGCAATATGTCGATCTTAGATTTGTCACCCCACTTTCTTTGCTAGATGTACATACGTATACCGCAAGAGGATTCTACGATCGAGCCATCTGTGATCGTATTGATTTCTCAGATGCTAACACCTCTTCGCATTGTGTCTATGAAGACTGGAAATTTAATTGTGATGCGATCGCATTGGGATATGATTGCAAGATAGTTGAAGACACGATTTTGTTCTATCGGCAGAAAGCAAATGGTCATTTGATTCATCTCAATCAAAGTTCTGTCAGATCGATTTTACATTCTAAGTTTTTTGAACCAAAGTTATTTGTTCAAATCTGTCAATCGAGTGTAGAACAGATACGTTCAAGCCAATTACCGCAGATGCACCTTAAGGGACGCCAATATTTTGAAAATCCGACGTGCCGTCTCTTGACATCTGCTGCAAATCGAATCGATGCGGAGGTCGATCCTGAACTCATCAGAGGTGAAGAATATGTCGTATCCAAGACGTCCCAGCTTTCAATTGGATTGGCTTACTATGATATTTGCACCGAACTGAACGAGAAAAAATTTGCACATGTTTTTCTGGTTCCCTGGGTAATCAGAGGTGGCGCTGACAAGTATTTAATAAACATAGGAAATACCATAGGGCGCCTTCGTCCGAAGGAGCGAATTCTTGTGATTACAGGTCAAGTCAATAATAATAATAATATTTGGGCCTCTAAATATTCGGATGCGGTCACCGTTATTGATTTGGCGCAATATCTTCCGTCAATTGGAGAGGACGGAGTAAACCTGATTACACTGAAAATCATTCAAGCAGCATGTTCGGAAGCAACAATACATTTTAGGGTAAGTGAATTCGCATTTGGGTTTATTAGAAGATTTATTCCAATTTTATCCCAACATAAAACTATAATGTATCAATTTGGAATCGACGCAAGAAATGATGGGATCTTTCATTTTACTGTGCCCTTTTCACCATCGTTTGTTTCAGAGATCGGACCTTATATTAGTAAACTCGTAATAGATAACGAAGCGTGCATATCTTACTTCCTTGATCGTACACATACAGAAGGAAAATGGGCAGTATTGCCGACTCTTTGCAATCCGACTCTGAAGCGAAAACAGGCAATTGAACGCACTCAAAAATCTGTTAACAAAGTGCTATGGGCCTCCCGCCTTGCTTTTGAGAAAAGGCCGCAACTTCTAATCGAAATCGCGCGATTACTTATTTCCAGCAAGCCCGACCTTATTATAGAAGTTTGGGGAATTCCCGAAAACAGTTTCGATATTCAGCGCCTCAATAATTTATCAAATGTGATTTGTAAAGGCACCTATCAATCATTTGAAACAATCGCCAGAGAAGATTTTCTCTGTTTCATTTATACCAGTTATTTTGATGGACTGCCTACAGTTTTACTGGAAGCAGCTTCTGCTGGCTTACCAATTGTCGCTTCTGATGTGGGGGGAGTCAAAGCATTCGTGAAGAACGACGAGACCGGTATCCTAATTCCCTCCTTGGCGTCCGATGAAAAAATGGCTGTTGCTTATGTGGAAGCGATTGACTGCCTGGTAAGAGATCCAAAATGTCGTGCTGATTTTGTGGCACGGGCCTACGATCGATTAATTAATAACCATTCGACGGATGCTTACATAAAAGCCCTTAAACATATATTAGACATTTAATATGTCAATTGAACGTTTACACTTCGATAAGGACGAAATGCCTTATCACGCCATGCATATAGCCGACCATCTCACCCGCTATAGCTATTTACGCTCAGCTTGCAGAGGTAAAAATATACTGGATGTGGCCTGCGGAGAAGGTTATGGTTGCAGTCTTCTTTCGAAGGGGGGGGCAGCCAGCGTTGTGGGAATCGATATCTCGTCCGAAGCGATCGCTAAGGCGAAATCAATTTTTCCAGCCGACAATATATCCTACATTATTGGGGACGTCTGCCAGTTGGAGCATCTCCTTCCCAAAAATTCCAAGTTCGATATCATTTGTAGTTTTGAAACAATCGAACATATCCAAGATCCAAAGGCTTTTCTTTTGTCCCTAGCCTCTTTGAGGGCGGACAGCGGAATCGTGGTGATCAGCGCACCGAATGACTACATCATGACCTCCGATCAGAATAATCCATACCATCTCAGACGATACACTTATGCTTTGCTAAAAGAGGAGACAGAGGCAATCCTAGGACCTGCTACATCATGGTTATTAGGAACTCCAATACAAGGATATACGCTCCTTAAAGAATCACAAGCCACAGCCACCCCACCCGATGCAGATCTTCGTTTTGGCCTCGAATATCAAGCTGTAGGAACCCTTGGCCTCATCCCACCGCAAGCTAATCTAAATGTAGATGCCGACACTGTTTTGTTTTGGATTGGAACATGGGGGAAATTGTCAAATGATTTTTCTGTAGCTTCTCCGCTGTCTATGAAAGCTTTTTTAGAGCCTTGGCAAGCCATTGAGTACTACAAACGCTTAGATACTTCAAAAGATGCCGAAATACGAAACATTGAAAATACTCTTGCCGAAGAAAGGCGCTTAAATGCTTCAAAAGATGTCGAAATAAGAAACCTTGAGGGTGCTCTTACTGAAGAGAGGCATATCAATGCTTCAAAAGATACTGAAATGCGAAGTCTCGAAAATACTCTTTCCGAAGAAAGACGAACGTCGCTTGATATTTGCCAGAGATTGCATAATTACGAGCGCTTAAATGCTTCAAAAGATGCTGAAATGCGAAGCCTTGAAAATACTCTTGCCGAAGAAAGACGAACGTCGCTTGATGTTTGCCAGAGATTGCATAATTACGAGTGCTTAAATGCTTCAAAGGATGCTGAAATGCGAAGCCTCGAAAATACTCTTGCCGAAGAAAGACGAACGTCGCTTGATATTTGCCAGAGATTAGCTGAGCTCGAATCGAATAACAAATCCATCAAATTTCTCGTACGCCAAATGTGCAAAAATATTTGTTTCATGCTTCTGCGTTACATCCCAGCAGACAAAATATTAAAGCGATTGCCGCGCTTCAGCCCGCTAGACAACATATTAAATCGAGTCCGGCGCTTTTTGTATCACTAATTCAGTAACTGACGTTACGTTCTTTTAGAAGCTCTGGGAGCAAAAAAAGTCCATTCTCACCAACAAATGACTCTTTTTTGCGTAACATCACTTCAGTAATTTAGTTCCAACGTTTTTGGAGCATCAAAAAATTCGCTATTGGGGGTCTCTGTTCCATTGCGGTAAATAGCGAGATTGCCGTGCATATCACAGACCCAGTTTTCAATGGCACCATTCCTAAAAAGAAGAGGTATCGTCTGATTAATTTCCGCAAGAGCATGCTCTGCTGAAACCAAATGGACACAAATATCGGGGGCACTCGAGTAAGCGGAAGAGCGTTCTAATGTGCGCTGGCGAGTCCTCGGAATCCAGCCAACATCCACCCGGCAAATTCCATTTTCTGTTTTAACCGGACACTCCATCACTACTGAGCCATTTTGAAGATTGCTGAAAAAGAGCTGAGAAATGACGCCGAGTATTTCTCCTCTTCGCACATCTGAATGGCCTCCTATCTGAGTTTGTGGATGCTGTAAATCCAGAGAATTGAGATAAATTTCCACTCCTTCACGTGCTGGACTATCGGCAACAAGACGGCCTTTTTCTAAAATAAGCGTTCGATTGCAATATGTCAAAATCTGTTGGGCAGAATGACTCACTAAAATAAGTGTGGTGCCCTTCTTTTTGGTATCCTCAATTTTTTCGAGACATTTTTCCTGAAACTTAGCATCTCCGACAGTTAGTATCTCATCAAGAATCAAAATATCCGGGTTCACATGAGCGGCTACCGAAAACGCGAGCCGGATTCTCATTCCGCTTGAGTAACGCTTAACGGGCACGTCCATGAACTTTTCCACCCCGGAAAATTCCACAATGTTGTCGTACCGCTCTTGGACTTCTTTCCGTTTCATTCCAAGAATAGCTCCATTCAGGAAAACATTTTCGCGCCCAGTTAATTCTTGATGGAAGCCGGTCCCTACCTCCAACAAACTCACTACTCGCCCCTTGAGTTTAATCACTCCTGTGCTAGGCGCAGTGATCCGAGAGAGAAGTTTTAGCAAAGTCGACTTTCCTGATCCATTGACTCCCATCAGCCCAATGGAGTCACCTTTATAAATTTTAAAGTTAACGTCACTTAATGCCCAAAAGTCGTAAGGTTTTGGCAGTACGTTTCGATGTGCATCGTGAACAGAGGAATTGGGGTCCTCCTTGCCACAAAAGCGAGCCCACCAGCTCTCAAGCTCAAGTCCGAGCATTTTTTGGTTGAGAGTGCCAAGGCGGTATTTTTTTCCCAAATTTTCAGCTTGGATAACAATGTGTGACATTATTCCGACATCCTTTTAAAGGAAGGTGCTTCTACACCTCGTCTACGCTTTTACGCGCCACCTTATTAAAAACTATAATCCCAATGATCATCACAAGGATACTTATGATACTGCCACGGAGGACTTGGATTGACGTAACGACTCCCGCTCCCATAAAAGCATAACGAAACGCTTCAACAATTGGAACAATCGGATTTAATGCAACAAGCCAGCGCAAGTTCGGAGATACCTCGGACAATGGATAAACAACGCAGCTAGCATACATCCATAGCTGCATAAAAAAATCCACACTCATGACAAGATCACGATACCGGGTCGTAACAGCGGAAATTAGGCATCCTACCCCCAAACCTAGTGCTCCTAGTTGCCCAATGAGCAAGGGTAGCGCCATTAAATACCAGGTAGGATGGATTGCCGCTCCTTTTGCAATAAAGAAAATATACAAGCAAATAAGCAATAAAATCTGTATGAGAAAACGAATCAGATTTACAATTGCCAGAGCTATTGGAACAAGAATTCTTGGGAAATAAATTTTATCAAAAAGCGATTGATTATCAATAAATGTTGTGGCCGTTTTAATAGCGCAGTCCGCAAAGTATCGCCAACAAGCAATACCAGAGAGAAAAAATAAAAGCGGCGGAATTCCGTTTGTCGGAATTTTCAGAAGGCTGGAAAATACCAAAACAAACATCAAAGTTTGTAAAAGCGGCTGTAACACATGCCACAGAGATCCCAAAAAAGTCTGTTTGTAAATGGAGACAAAATCTCGATGAACCAACAGCCCAATTAACTCCCTATATTCCCAAAGCTCCTTCCAGGAAACATGAAAGAGTCCCTTGGGTTCCGTTAGTACAGTAGTCCAATTTTCCTCGGACGATTCAATGGTTTGTCTTGGCTCCGGAAACGAGGGTGTCATACACACGACAAGTATTTATTTTCTACAAGCATATTGTGAGGGTACCAGCCCCTCCCCTTCCTCTCACATGAACTCACTCCTAAAAACCCTTCTTGTTCAAAATCTTTGCTAAAGGTGAGATCTTGTTTTTCTGAAACCAAATTTTACGCAAGAAATTTATGTACACAGGACAAGAATGATACCAATACTCTGTTGGATAAAAAGAAGTTATTATTCTCTGATATTTCCATTGAGAAAAATCACCAAAAGAGCGCTCTGTTGTTTTGCATCGCCTCTTCTCTTTCTTTCTTTTAGATGCCTTGGAAATTTACCAGGCTTTTTTGAAAACTCAAAATTTAAAATAGAACTTTTTAGTTTTGCTGCCGGACTCAATGTATGTATCTAATATTTATATAGTTATATCTAAGCTAAGCCGACACTAAGATTCCTCCATGCCGTCAGTTACTTGCCTGGCATGGTTCCACACTGGGATCTCAGATCAGTTTTCGGCAGCTTCGTTTTTCTATTTCGAATATCGCAGAATATGACGGAGGCATACGCCGCAATGTAAATCATTTATATAAAATGTATTACATATAATTTAGAGAGTTCCCATTATTGGTGCTGTACAAAGGTTTGTTTTTTTTGTTAAGTGCCCGAACTTTGCATGGGCGCTAAAGATTGCTCAATGCAATAGTTTTATATTCGAAGAATGCGAGTTTTCTCTAACTGTACTTACACGTCGATGTGAGGCTCATGAAGATTTGGCTGATTACAAGCGAATATCTGGAGGGAGTGACAGGGGGAATCGCCCGCTATGTTGATAATATCGCTAATGCTCTAACGGAAAGAAAAAATGATATTACGATAATTGCTTGCGCTAAAAGTGATTATCATCGACAACTAGCTAACGGTATCTCGATAGTTGGGTTTGCACCAAATTACGAAAAACTCGCTTTTGAAGCTCCTGAAACGCCGGTTCTTCAATCTCAGGCATTTCCTTATAACATATTATCCTATTGGCCTGCACTGAGTTATCAGACTGCGGATTTGGTGGAAAAATTGATTGATCGCTTCGGAGCTCCCGATGTGATTGAATGTCAAGAATACGGTGCTCTCCCGTACTATCTCTTACAAAGAAAGCTCATTGGGCATCGCGCCTTGGCAAATGTCCCCATTCTGGTCCATTGCCATACTCCTGCCTTTATGGTTGCCGAGATCAATCATCAACCGGCAGCCACTTTTCCTCATTATTGGGTAGGAGAAATGGAGAAATTTTGTCTCTCAGCAGCCGATGCTCTGCTGGCTCCCAGTCACTTCTTAGCAAAACAAATTGCCGAACAGGTTCGTTGCAGGGAAAAAATCGAAGTGATTCCTCTTCCGCATCATGACTTAGTGGCGGTCCCCCGGTCTATTTTCACCACTTCTTCTCATCCTACAGTGCTTTATTTTGGCCGACTGGAGGTGCGCAAGGGCATTTTAAAGGCATTGGAGTCCATGGAGAGTCTTTGGAATGTTGATGAAAATTTCCGCGCCGTACTCATTGGTGGGGATACGGACTATACGCCACGCGGAACTACAGTGGGGGCCTTTATCCGTTTCCGCTATGCTCATCGAATCCGGAATGAACAACTTCAACTTCATAGCAATTGCGCTTGGGAAGAACTGAAAAAACATATCGTCTCCGCGCAGGTCGTGATTGTTCCCAGCCTGTGGGAGAACTTTCCCAATACCTGCATTGAAGCGATGTCCTTAGGGCAGGTGGTACTTGCTTCAAAACATGGCGGACAAGCTGAACTCATCGGCTCCAATGGACAAAACGGCATTCTGTTCGATTGGAATATTCCCGGCGATTTTGTGGCTAAGTTGAGCCATCTTTTAAAAATTTCTCTTTCCGAAAAGGAAGAGATTGGAAAAAGAGCGCGCCAGCGCGTTGCTGAGTATTGCTCGAAAGAGAAGATTGTCACTCAGCGTTTGGAGCATTTTGAGCGTGTTATTCGGCAGCATCGAAAGCCCAATTTCTTTCCCGCTCCCTGGCCCAGCTATCGTCTGCCTGCTTCTTGCCCAGAAAACGAAGCCACTTTTGACCAAACGAAAAAAGAAAAGAGATTCCGTAACTGGCGTTACGCACTTTTAGGAGCTCCAGAGGAAAAAAAAGATCATTTTAACCAACAAGGCTCCCTTTTTGGCGTAACATCATTCTATAATAAAAAAAGCGCCTTCGGTCCCCTTTCGGTAGTAATTCCTTATTTTAACTTAGGCAAGTATGTCAGAGCTGCTGTGGAGTCGGCCCTGCAGAGCACACGGCCTCCTGAGGAAATTCTCATCGTGGATGATTGCAGTACGGGGGAGGAGAATTTGACCGTTCTTCGCGAGTTAGAGAGCGTATATTCTTCAGTACGCGTTGTTCGCAACCTTACTAATAGGGGACTTGCTGACACCCGCAATACAGGAGTAAAGGAGGCCAAAGGCGCATTTATTGCATTTTTGGATGCTGATGATGAGGTGGAACCTCGGTTCTTCGAAAAAGCTCTTCCCGTATTGGAAGCTTATGCAAACGTGGGCTTTGTTTATTCTTGGGTGCAATATTTTGAAAATTCCCGAGCCATTTGGCCAACGTGGAATGCCCATTTTCCTTATCTTTTAGGACACAATATGTTGGCCCCTATTTGTGTGGTCAGAAAGAAGGCTTTTCAGGAGGTGGGTGGCAACAATCCCCAATTTGAATATAATCTTGAAGATTACGAATGCTGGATCAACCTTTTAAAACATGGATGGCTGGGGGTTTCTCTACCTGAGTGTCTGGTCCGGTATCGGGTAAGAACAGGGTCTATGTTCCGCTCCGCCACTGAAGATCAATTCCGCTATCTCTATGATTTGTTAGCACGGACTCATCCGGAACTCTACCAACAGTGGGGAGATGAATTAGCGCAATTGCAGGCAGCCAACGGCAGTGGCATTCGTTGGGATCATCCTGCAATGGATTATTCATCCGCCATTCAATCGGGGCAACAAATGCGATATACCAAGCTTGATCGTGCCATTCAACGTTTGCATCGTACTGCACCCGTGCGTTTATTGTTAAAGCAGCGCCTTGTAAGACAGGTGTTGGAAAAAACATTGGATGCCATCAGTAAAATATAGAGAATATGGCCATGAGCATTCGCGCTTAAATTGCATGCCGTAACTGTTCATATCAAATTTTTGAGATGCTGTTATGGGACAAAGGCGAATGTTGGTCTTACATTTGTGATCTATGAGTGATTCAATCAAACCTTCAACACGGCGGACTGGGCCAAATCCCGAACAGCGTTTTCAGGACGGTCACCGCTCAAAGATTGCGCCAATCGCAAAAAGAAGCATCGAACAAAGATGTTTCCGAATTCAAGGAGATTCCCGCATTGCCGATCGATTGACACGGCGGCCAGCAGTTAGTTCACATCAAGAAATAAAAGTCTCTCGCACCATTACTGTTCAAGACAAACCTGATCTCTCGAAAATAAAAGAAAAGGCCGAACAAGTTTGCGAAGGGGTACAAGAATTAGTCAAATTAATCTCCCTGCTTGATCGACACTAAACTAACCAACTCGGCAGTACCTCAAGAAAGTAAAATTGGGAAGGGGCAGGTGCTCCCTTCCTAGAGACTGACGAAGTCAGTCAGCTCAATGCTGACATCGGAGCGTAAATTGTAGTTCAAAAAGATGTTTGTTTGCAATTTTTGCTTCTAAAAGAAACTGACGAAGTCAGTCAGTTCGTGCTGCCATCAGAGCATAAATTGTAGCTCAAAAAGAGGTTTATTTGCAATTGTTGCGGCCTAGAGGAAACTGACGAAGTCAGTCATGATGCGTTCGATAGAATCCGCCCAGGCGGAGCGCAGAGTCCCAAGCGGCCATTTCCAAGTGGTCCCCGCCGCTGTAATACATAAAAAGGGTTCTTCCGCCGTGGAACCGATGCGCTGCACAGGCACTTTTTTTTCTTGGAGATATAAAAGTGCAACTGGAACATCACTTTCCTTGAGAGAAAGAAGAACGCGGGACTGAGATTCGTTAAAAAGTATCTGATCGGCTCTGAGTTTTCGATCCTTGTTTTGTCCTCGGCTGTCATCATCTTGTTTTTGTTTTTCCCGATGGTTTTCGTGCAAATCATCCAGATTGACCTTGGCTCCGACTAAAGCTTGACCTGAGATTGCAGACTCCGCCAACGTAACTGCGAGACCGCCTTCGGAACAATCATGTGCGCTCCGCACAAGACCCATGCGGATGAGGGCAAGAACAGCTTGTTGGACCGCAATCTCGCGGTCGTAATCAAGCTGAGGGGGGGGCCCCTCTTTACGCCCATGGATGATCTTGAGGTAATGCGAAGCCCCAAGTTCATCTCCCAACAAACCAATCAATAACAAGGCGTCTCCCGCTCCCTGGAAAAACTGCCTGGTAATGTACTTCTCATTCTCAATCAGACCTACCATTGCAACGGTGGGAGTGGGGTCGATAGAGCCCGAGGGACTTTCATTATAAAGACTGACGTTGCCACCGGTCACCGGAGTCCCAAATCGCTTACAAGCTTCGGCGAGTCCTTCCACAGCCTCTCGAAGTTGTAGAAAGGTTTCAGGTTTATAGGGATTACCAAAATTGAGATTGTCAGTGACCGCAAGAGGTGCGGCTCCCGAGCAAACCAGGTTTCGTGCAGCTTCCGCCACAGCAATCCGCGCGCCATCGCGTGGATTTTGTCGGCAATAAAGGGCGTTACAGTCCGAGGTCGCCGCCAAAATTTTGTTGGCTTCACGAACCATAAAAACTGCGGCATCAGAACCTGGAGGCACTACAGCCCCCAAGCGCACCGTATGGTCGTATTGGCGCCATACCCATTGTTTGGAAGCCAGGCTGGGATCACTGAGAAGCCGCGGCAAGACGTCCAAAGGATCTGCTTGTGGTACGGTAGCGAGATCCAACAGGGGAACGGCATTTTTGGGGGCGGCTTCACGTTCATAAACCGGGGCTTCATCAGCCAACGCTCGAGCTGGAATGTCCACTACGACGGAATCGCCTTCGCGAACACGCATCTTCCCGTCGTCGCAAACCTTCCCGATGCATGCATAAGGAAGATCCCACTTTTCGAAAATTTCGCGCACACGGGCTTCTTGTCCCTTTTTTACAATCACCAGCATGCGCTCTTGAGACTCGCTGAGAAGGATTTCGTAGGGAGTCATGCCCAATTCGCGTTGAGGCACCAAGCGCACGTCAATTTCCACACCCGTGCCGCCGCGGCTGGCAGTTTCGCAGGTGGAGCAGGTTAAGCCTGCAGCCCCCATGTCCTGAATGCCGGCCACACAGCCACTAGCCAGAAGTTCGAGACAAGCTTCGAGCAACAGTTTTTCGCGGAAGGGATCGCCCACTTGGACCGCCGGTCGATCTTGCTTGGATTGTTCCGTCAATTCACGGGAAGCAAAGGCGGCACCGGCCAAGCCATCGCGCCCGGTTTCAGCACCAACGTAAAAGACAGGGTTACCGACTCCCTTTGCTGCTCCTCGCGCAATTTGGTCGTGTCGCAGAATACCCAGACAAAAAACATTTACCAAGGGGTTACCGGTGTAGCTTTCGTCAAAGTAGACTTCGCCACCGATAGTGGGAATCCCCATGCAATTTCCGTAATGAGCAATCCCTGCAACCACATTGGAAAACAGCCTTCGATTTGTTTTGCCTTTTTCGCCTTCGATAGGACCAAACCGCAGGGAATCGAGGCAGAAAACCGGACGTGCTCCCATCGTAAAAATGTCGCGGATGATCCCCCCAACACCTGTTGCTGCTCCTTGGAAAGGCTCCACGGCACTGGGATGGTTATGACTCTCTATTTTGAATGCCACCGCCCAACCATCACCAATATCAATGACCCCTGCATTTTCCTCTCCCGCTTTAACAAGTACATAAGGACCGGTGGTGGGGAATTTACGAAGTTCCCGTCGGGAGTTCTTATAAGAACAATGCTCACTCCACATGACAGAAAAGACTCCTAGTTCGGTCAAGGAGGGCTCCCGTCCCAAAATGGCCAAAATTTTTTCGTACTCCTCAGGAGTGAGCCCGTGACGCTGGATAATTTTTGAAGTAATCTGCATGAATCGATTTCAGACAGACCATAGTTCTCGTACTTTCAGGCAAGCGAAGGAATAAGAAACGAACGAGGAATTTTATGATCTAATGTTGCGAGAATAGCACCACGAGCAATCGCCAATTCGGCTAAGTGCCCATCTGTTGTTTGTTTTGCAGTTTTTACCCAAATCGGCAATTTATTCGCCTCTTGATCATCTGCAATAAAAACAAATGGAATACATGAACGCGCTTTGAGTTGAGTAAGCAAATCTTTTGCATCCACCACAGAAAGCTCAATATCCGGCAATTGCGTCATAATTCGAACAAAAGCAAGTTCAGTAATTGGACTAGACGCCAGAGTGTCTTTTTTACCTTTTAGTGCAATCACCCAATGCTCCACTCGGGTATGAAAGACATGGTTGTACAACGCAAGGCTTATCAACGCATTGACATCTAATAGGTAAGTCATGGAAAATCGGAAAGATTTTCACGCACCCAGTCGTTGGAAATTTTAGGTGCGTCGGTACCAAGGTTTAACACCGGCATACCGGTTATCTTACTAGTTTGAATGCGGGGTTTTCGTTTCGGTTTGAGATGCGGTATGAGAAGAATGCAATTCTTCTTTAATTGAGCCTCCAAGACATCCCCAGTTTTCATGTGAAATTTGCGACGAATGAGAAGAGGGATGACCACCTGCCCTTTACTAGAAAGTTTTAATTTCAAAGTAAGACAATCTTACCATCTCCATGAGTTCTGTCAATGGGAGCGAAGCAAGCAATCTATCATGCTCTGAAAAATTTTCAGACCATCCGTGCTGCCCAACAAAGGATCGCAAGCGCGCTCGGGATGGGGCATTAAGCCAAAAACATTCCGCTTCTGATTGCAGATGCCCGCAATATTCTCACAGGAACCATTTGGATTGACAGTCGTGCGGCCTTTGGTGTCGCTGTATCTCAACAAGACTTGTCCCTCGTCATTGAGCTGCCGGAGGGTTGCTTCATCCGCATAGTAACATCCCTCCCCGTGAGCAATGGGAATACTTAGGACAGTGCCGGAAGAAAGAAGGCGGGTAAATGGCGAGGCTGGAGTTTCCACGCGTACGCAAACTTGTTCACATCGAAAGTGCAGGTCCCGATTGCGGATCAGTGCGCCGGGCAGTAATCGCGTTTCAGTCAAAATCTGAAATCCATTGCAGATGCCAAGGACCAATTTCCCTTGTTCCGCCACCCGAACGACTTCACGCATAATCGGAGAAAATTTTGCAATTACTCCGCTGCGCAAATAGTCACCGTACGAAAACCCACCAGGCAAGATCACCGCATCGTATCCGGAAAGATCGCTGCTTTTATGCCAAACGGTTTCCGCATCGATTTGCAGACTCCGTAAGGCGTAAACAGCGTCCTGGTCACAGTTTGAGGCCGGAAATTGTAAAACTGCAAACTTCATTCCAAAATTTGAAGTGTGTAATCTTCAATTATTGGATTGGAGAGCAGTTCTTGGCAAGCTTGGTTGAGTTGCTCATGTAACTGCGTTTTATCAGCGGATTTCAGCTCGATTTCGATGAATCGCCCCACTCGAACATGACTTATGTCATTGAGGCCCAGGTGTTGAAGAGTTTGTGCGACGACAGCCCCTTGAGGATCCAAAACCGTGGGCTTAGGAAGAACGGTTACTATGATTTTAGTTCGTGGTTCGTGGTTCGTAGTTTGTAGTGGTTGGTGGTTCATAGCCATTCGTGAGTTGGTAGCCGTTGGCGATTCGTAGCTTGTCGCAAAGGATAAGCTACGAACTATTAACTATCAACCTCTACGAACCACGAACTAATACCGATAGTGTTCTGGTTTATAAGGGCCTTCAACTGGCACGCCAATATAGTCGGCTTGAGCCTGTGTCAGTTTTGTGAGTTTCACCCCAATTTTTTCCAAATGAAGACGGGCTACCTCTTCATCCAGATGTTTCGGCAAGCGATAAACTCCCAGCTCATACTCATCTCGTTGTTGCCAAAGGTCAATTTGAGCAAGAACCTGGTTAGTAAAGGAATTGGACATCACAAAGCTAGGGTGCCCCGTGGCACATCCCAGATTGACCAATCGCCCTTCAGCCAGAAGGTAAATTTGGCAGCCGCTAGGAAGATCATAACGATCTACTTGGGGCTTGATGTTTACCTTTTTCACCCCGGAATAATGGTTGAGCTGTTCCACCTGGATTTCGTTGTCGAAGTGTCCAATATTGCAAACAATGGCTTGATCCTTCATCTCCAGGAGATGTTCCAGTGTGAGGACATCACGGTTTCCTGTAGTCGTGACATAAATGTCCGCTCTGCCTAGCGTCTCTTCGAGAGTCGTGACTTCAAAGCCTTCCATTGCAGCTTGCAGCGCGTTAATCGGATCAATTTCGGTGACAATCACGCGAGCACCAAAGCCACGGAAAGAATGAGCGCAACCTTTTCCGACATCGCCGTAACCACAAACAACCGCCACTTTGCCCGCAACCATCACATCGGTAGCACGCTTAATTCCATCCGCAAGGGATTCGCGGCAACCGTAGAGATTGTCAAATTTGGACTTCGTCACAGAATCATTCACATTGATAGCAGGAACAAGTAATTTACCTTGTTCCAGCATTCGGTACAAACGGTGAACACCAGTCGTCGTTTCTTCGGAAACGCCTTTCCATTCCTTAACAAGTTCATGCCAATAAAAAGGATTTTCCGCATGGATCTTTTGGAGAAGATTTTCAATAATCTGCTCTTCCTGGTTAGCAGGAGAGGTGCCAGCTCCCCCTTCTTCCAATTCATAACCCCTATGAATGAGTAGGGTGGCATCGCCCCCATCGTCCACAATCAGTTGAGGGCCTTTCCCATCAGGAAAAGACAGGGCTTGGTAAGTGCACCACCAGTACTCTTCCAAAGTCTCTCCCTTCCAGGCAAAAACGGGCACTCCGGTTTCTGCGATGGCCGCGGCAGCGTGATCCTGTGTGGAAAAGATATTGCAGCTAGCCCAACGAACGGAAGCCCCCAATTCGCGAAGAGTCTCGATGAGAACTGCCGTTTGAATCGTCATGTGCAAGGAGCCCGTAATGCGCACACCCTGCAACGGTTTTGTTGTGCGATACTTGGCTCGCAATGCCATCAGCCCGGGCATTTCATGCTCGGCAATGGTAATTTCTTTGCGTCCCCAACCAGCGAGCGAAATATCCGCCACTCGATATTGAGTCTGAGAAGTCATGGTTTCGGTGTTCATATTGTTAGAGCATCTTGAATTAGGTATGACAGTGAAAATCGCCAACTTCGCTGGTTTCTCTTTTAAGCAGGCAATTGTAAATAACGCTCATTTTCATTCAACGGCTTCAAAAGGAAACTGACGAAGTCAGTTCGATTTTTTCGACACGTTGCAAAATGGTATCTTCATCAAACTTTCCCACGGCCTCGCGAAGCGCTTCAATTTTGTCTGTGCGCTCCCAAGTCAGGTCAGGATCTGTTTTCCCAAAGTGCCCATAATTGGTCGTTTTAGAATAAATGGGCCGCAGGAGATCCAGCTGCTCGATGATTTCGGCGGGCTTAAACCCAAAGACCTCTTTTATGGCAGATTCAATGCAACTTTCATCCATCTTCGAAGTTCCAAAGGTATTGACGCACAGGCTCACGGGATCGGGATATCCAATCGCATAGGCGAATTGAACCTCACATCGTTCAGACAAGCCTGCTGCAACAATGTTTTTGGCTATATAGCGTGCCATGTAAGCAGCTGACCTATCCACTTTAGTAGGATCTTTGCCTGAAAATGCACCGCCTCCATGGCGTCCCCATCCGCCATAGGTATCCACAATAATCTTTCGACCGGTAAGGCCCGCATCTCCTTGCGGTCCCCCAATCACAAAACTGCCCGTGGGGTTGATCAAAAATTCCGTTTCACTGCTCAATAATTCCCAAGGCAGCACTTTCTTGATCACTTCTTCAATGATAAACGATTCAATTTGCTTGTGCGAAACTTCCAGCGTATGCTGGGTGGAAACCACTACATTGGAAATGGCGGTAGGCACATGGTCGGTGTAAACCACCGATACCTGGGTCTTAGCATCCGGACGCAACCATTTTGCCGCTCCGGTCTTACGGAGACGAGTAAGCTCCCGGCCCAGTCTATGAGCAAACATAATAGGTGCCGGCATGAGCTCGGGAGTCTCCAAGCAAGCGTACCCAAACATCAACCCCTGATCGCCCGCGCCTTGTTCCGCAGTCTTTTTTCCATCCGCTTGTCGAGCATCCACCCCCTGCGCAATGTCCTGACTCTGCTCGGTCATCGCATTCAAAATAAATACCTTATCCGCATGAAAAACATCGTCGTCATTCACGTAGCCGATTTCACGGATTGCCTTCCGTGCGATTTCATGATAGGAAATTACTGCGTTCGAAGTAATCTCCCCCCCAATGACCAACAAATTGCTTTTGGCATAAGTCTCACACGCAACCCGACTCTTGTTATCCTGAGCCAGACAGGCGTCTAAAACCGCGTCGGAAATGGCATCACATACTTTGTCGGGGTGGCCCTCTCCGACAGATTCTGAAGCAAAGATGAATTGGCGAGGCATAATTAGAGAAATAAGCCTACATATCAAAATATGTCAATAACTTCATAAATTATGGATTCACTCCTTCAAGCACTCAAGGCTCTTTCGGAACCGACACGACTCAGGATAGTATTTCTTCTTCAGGAAGAAGAACTTACCGTGGCAGAGCTACAGGAGATCCTAGGAATGGGCCAATCTCGCATCTCTGCCAACCTTGCACTGCTCCACCGCGAGGCCCTGGTGGCACAGCGCCGCGTGGGAAAAAATGTCTTTTACTCCGCGACGAAAGCACAAATTGGAACTCTGGAGGTGTTGCTCAAGGAGATTATCAAGGAGCTTCCCGACGTCGAGCGCGACAAAAGCGCCCTTAAGTTGATCCTGCGAAAGCGGAAAGATAAGGCCACCGAATACTTCGACAAACTCGCCGGTAAATTTGGCCGCACTTACATTCCCGGCCGTTCTTGGCAGGCGCTGGCGCACGCACTGCTTAAGATGCTTCCCCCTATGGTCATCGCAGATCTGGGAGCAGGAGAAGGCACTCTTTCGCACTTACTAGCCCGTAATGCCAAACATGTGATCGCCGTGGACAACTCCGAGGCTATGGTCAAATTCGGTTCGGATTTCGCACGCCAACACAATTTTCAAAATTTAGAATATCGCCTTGGAGATATTGAAAGCCCCCCCATTGAAACTGGCAGCGTTGATTTGACGCTTTTCAGCCAGGCACTCCACCATGCCTCCAGCCCCCAACGCGCACTTTTGGAGGCGGCTCGTATTCTCCGTCCCGGCGGCCGGGCTCTTATCCTCGATCTTGCCAGTCACACCTACGAACAGGCTCGGGAATTATACGCACACGTTTGGCTGGGATTCTCCGAAATCGAACTTTATCAACTTTTGGAAAAGGCCGGCTTTGGAGACATCGAAATTTCAATTGTGGCACGCGAAGAACAGGCCCCTCATTTCCAAACTATTCTAGCGACGGCTGCGAAATCAGAATCTCATCGGAAAAAATCGTAGTAAGCCTGCTGCCAAAGCTAAGGTTTTCAGCGTGGCATCAATTTCTGAGGCAAAAAAGTCGTATCCATTTCATTCAAGGTCAAGGCCGAGAAAAATTGACTCCGCGACATGCGGAAAATAGTGGAACAAATACCACTATGAATGTCATTGCTCCTTCAATTGTCACCCCCCTCCAAGTCATGTATTTTGATACAGATGCGGGAGGTGTGGTTCACAACATCGCTTACCTTCGTTTTATTGAAACTGCTCGAACGTTGCTTGCGATTCAAATTGGCATGACCTTCGAAATAATCCGTCGGACTCAAATTCATCCGGTGGTCGTGCGAACGGAAATTGATTACCGTAAGCCAGCACGGCTAGGCGATTGTCTTGAGGTCCATGGCCGCCTCGGAAAGCACACAGGGGTCCGTTTCTGGTGTGAGTTTGAAGTAGTCCGCCCGTCGGATGGTGCGCAATTAGTCACCTGCCAGCAGGCTTTGGCTCTGGTAAAGATGCCTGAAGGACGCCTCATTCGCTTACCTGAGGGGTTCCCGGGTTCTTTTACAATGTGATGTTACAATCTCCACTGGCAATTAGAAGATAGTACAGGTATGTCATCGGGGTTTTATGGAAAACGTAATTATCGTGGGCACGGGTTGTGCAGGTCTGACGGCCGCGATCTATGCCGCACGTGCCAGTTTGTCACCGTTGGTCCTTGAAGGCTCTCAGCCGGGAGGGCAGCTCACGATGACAACTGCGGTGGAAAACTTTCCGGGATTTCCTGAAGGCATCGATGGTCCGGATTTGATTTTAAGGATGCACGAACAAGCGGAGCGCTTTGGCGCGCGATTTGAGTACGGAGTGGTGGAGGACTTCGAACCGGCCGGACAGTTCCATCGGCTGAAGGTTGATGGGGTCTGGCGCGAGGCACGTTCTTTGGTCATCGCCAGTGGCGCGTCGGCAAAGTGGCTGGATTTGGAAGGCGAAAAACAGTTAGTCGGGCACGGATTAACCTCTTGCGCGACCTGTGACGGCGCTTTTTACAAGGATGTTCCCGTAGCGGTTGTCGGAGGCGGGGACTCAGCATGTGAAGAGGCTTTGTTTCTGACGCGTTTTGCTTCACGGGTTTATTTGATCCATCGTCGCGATACCCTGCGTGCTTCGCACATCATGACGGACCGGACCCTTGCTCACCCTAAAATTGAGCCGATTTGGAATTCCACTGTGCAGCGCTATTTGCCCGATGAATCCGGTGAAATGCGGGCTGTGCTCATTCACAATAAAACCACCAACATAACAAGTGAACTTGAGGTAAAATGTGTGTTCGTTGCCATCGGACATACCCCGAATACGGGTCCCTTTGTAGGGAAGTTAGATCTGGATGCAACGGGCCATGTGATCCTACGTCGTGGTATGCAGACGAGTCTCCCTGGAGTCTTTGCAGCAGGTGATGTGGCAGATCCAATTTATCGTCAAGCTGTTACCGCAGCAGGACAGGGGTGCGCGGCCGCCATCGAAGTGGAGCGCCGACTTTGTCGGGTTCTTTTAGAAGCCGTTGAATGAAAATGGCCGTTATTTGCACTATAGCAAAGCCCGTATAAAATGATTACGCCTTTGCCGCCCTTTTGCCTCCAAGCTTTGTTGCAAAAAATAGTCCGTATCTACAGATATGGCCTCTTTTTTGCGTCTTGCCTGGAGCCAAAATTTCAGTCAAATTCATGATCATTTTATACGGTCCTTGCTATACAAGCTTGTTTGCAATTTTTGCTTCTAAAAGAAACTGACGAAGTCAGACGATACTTGTTCGTGTATGCGATATCCTTTAGTATAATCGATTTTTGGCAATGTCTACTGCGTCCCTATATTCGAGAAAAAATCCTTTCCCGGCTCCAGTAACCGTCAATCGGAAGCTGACGGCGGCAGGCGCAGAAAAAGACACCCGCCATTTTGAAATTTCTTTGGAGGGCTCCAATTTGCGGTATGAGGTAGGTGACTCGTTGGGCGTGTTTCCAAGTAACGATCCGGAGTTAGTGGAAGCTATTTTGAAGAAGCTCAAATTTTCGGGCGAGGAAGGAGTCCCTGCACCCCATGGAGCGACGGTGCCATTAAGAGAGGCCCTCTTACATCACTATGTCCTCACCGAGCCTTCGAAGCAATTTTTAGAGGCTGTCGCAGCAAGGGACTCTTCCGCCATTTTTCTCAAAGATCTGCTCAATCCGAATGTCAGAACAGAGCTGGATCGGTATTTGTGGGGACGCGATGTTTTGGATCCACTGATGGAATTTGAATCCGTCCGGTTTACTCCGGAGGAATTTGTGAAAGTTCTCAGAAAGCTCCAGCCGCGCCTCTATTCAATTGCATCCTCACAAAAACACTATCCATCCTCCGTACATTTGACCGTCGCTGTTGTGCGTTACGAGAGTTACAATCGTCCCCGAAAAGGCGTTTGCACCACTTTTTTGTCCGAACGGGCCCAAAATGTTCCGGTATTTGTCCACTCCGCCAAACATTTCCATATTCCGGAAGATCCGGAAGCCTCGTTGATTATGGTGGGACCCGGAACGGGCATAGCTCCCTTTCGCGCATTTTTGCAGGAACGGAAAGCAACGGGGGCCAAGGGGCGCAATTGGCTTTTCTTTGGCGAGCAACATTCTGTTTCCGATTTCTTTTATCAAGAAGAGTTTAAAAGTTATCAGTCTGAGGGCCATCTCACCCATCTTCATACCGCATTTTCACGAGATCAGGATTATAAAATCTATGTTCAGCATCGCATGCAGGAAAATGCGGAAGAAATCTATGCTTGGCTGGAGGCGGGGACCTATTTTTATGTTTGTGGCGATGCTGCCCGAATGGCTAAGGATGTCGATACCACCCTTCATTCCATCGTTGAAAAAGTCGGATGCAAGACCGCCGAAGAAGCGAGGGAATACATCGAAGTTTTGAAAAAAACGAAACGCTACCGCCGCGACGTTTATTAAGTGATGCTACGCACCAAGCTTGAATGGTCTTTTTTGCTCCCAGAGCTTCTAAATATAGCGAACTTCTAGGAAACGTTTCTTTGTGGATTCATTTCGACACATTCATTTTATCGGGATCTGCGGTACAGCGATGGGAGCGGTGGCAGCGGCCGTGCGCGAGCGAGGAGTCACCGTCACCGGCTCGGATGAAAATGTTTATCCACCGATCTCCACCTTCTTGGAATCTCAAAGCATCCGGCCCATTTCCGGATTTCGTGCCGAAAACATCCCTTCTGAGGCGGACCTCATCGTCGTTGGAAATGCTATCCGGCGCGGTAATCCTGAAGTCGAAGCCGTACTCAATCGCAAGCTGCTTTATTTCTCTTTGCCGGAGATGCTAAAGCACGTTTTTCTGCTAAAACGGCATAATTTAGTAGTCACCGGAACTCATGGGAAAACGACGACAACCGCACTTTTAGCATGGATATTGGAAACCGCCCAATTTCAGCCCGGTTATCTCATTGGGGGAATCCCTAATAATCTGAGGCGGGGTGCATGTCTTCGCGATTCCAAATATTTCGTCATCGAGGGAGACGAATATGACACGGCGTTTTTTGATAAGCGTTCCAAATTTATCCATTATCTCCCGGAACTCGTTATTATCAATAATATCGAATTTGATCACGCTGATATTTTTCGAGATTTGGACGAAATTAAGACAAGCTTTCGCAGGCTTGTGAATATTGTACCCAACGAAGGAATGATTTTAATTAACGGTGATGATGAAAACTGCCGGGATGTCATCTCCTCGGCGATGTCGCCGGTAGTCGAAGTGGGATTTTCTCCTGATGCGGGCAATCAAATCCGATCCATGCAATTTGAAAAAGAATGGACCCTTTTTGAGCTTTTTGGGCGGGAGTTTCGACTGCCTTTAATTGGAGAATTTAATGTTCGCAATGCAGCAATGGCCATCTCTGCATCGCATTTTTACGGGATCTCCTTTGATATCATTCAGCAAGCGCTTTCCAGTTTCCAGGGAGTGCACCGACGGCAAGAAATTCGCGGCGAGGTCCGGAAAATCAAAGTCATTGATGATTTTGGACACCACCCCACCGCCATTCGTCAGACTTTGCATGGCTTACGGCACAGATACGGATCTTCTCGTATTTGGGCCATTTTTGAACCTCGCTCAAATACGACTCGGCGATCTGTTTTTCAACACGAGCTGCCAAAGGCGTTTTTTGACGCCGATGGAGTCTTTATCGCGCAGGTCGCATCTGCAGATCAGATTCCTCCAGCGGAACGATTAAACCCGGAACAAGTAGTTCGCGAGCTTACTGCACAAGGCAAGCAAGCCTTTTACGAATCCAGTGCTGATCAAATTGTCGAACGCCTTCAATCCCTTGCACAGGAAGGCGACATCATCGTGGTTTTCAGCAACGGCGGATTTGATAATATTCACTCTAAGTTACTTGAAAGGCTTTGATGCTTTATCTCATCTGGAGATCACTAAAATCGGTCAGGCCGCTAACATCCTTTGGTCCGCAACGCGAGTTCTAAACGCTATTTGCCTGCCGTTTTTATCGCGATCGACTTGTTCAGTCCGTCCGCCTTCTTCTCTCTGCGGAAGATCGTAGAAAGAGACTTGGGCTTGGAGTTGGAGTGTTCCATCCGCTATCTTAAAGATCTCTCCCTCTTTGGTGATAAAGTAATCTCCCTTTCGCTCCATTGCCTTTTCTTCCAGCCAAGGATGGGAAATTTCCAGAAGAGGTGACGGTTGGTTTTTACGACCCGAAACTGTCCGCCCTTGCCGTGTGAGAGGGGAATATAGCAAGGCCCGTATAAAATGATTACAAATAATTATCTGAAAAAAGGGAAATTATGGAACATTGGAGACTTCTACGGCGAGCTATAGCTTGAGCCCATTTATGTTCAATAGGATTAAGATCCGGAGAGTAAGTAGGGAGATATTCCAGCGTACAACCAGCCTCTTTTATCAGAGCTTGTGTATCACATCTCTTATGAAAGGTAGCATTATCCATAACGATCACCGAATTTTTCGGTAGTTTTGGCAAAAGGTCTTCTTGCACCCAGTTATGGAAAATGTCGCCATTTATGGAACTCGTAAAGAGGCCGGTCGTGAGTAAACAAGCTCCTACCAAAGCCCAATGACATTAGTTCTAGCCTGCTTGTGCCAATCATGTTTTCCAAAAGAGCGTTTTCCTTTATCAGCATAGCCATATCTTCTGGGCATATCCTCGGCAAAGCCGCTTTCATCGATATAGACAATAGTTTTTCCACTTTCCCGATGTTCATTCATTTTTGTTTCAAAAGTTTTTCTGGCAAGATGGTCCGCCTTCGGATGGCGGAAGGATTTTTTTTATAGGTGACTCCTAACTTTTTTAGGGCCCAATATATCCCATGTTTACTGACTCCAAACCGGACTGCCCGTTCTCTCTGATAGTCATCCGGATATTTTTCAACATCTTTTGCTAATGATTCCATGTCTATTTTCCGACTGTGCTTCTTTCTTTTTTGAATTGGGTTTATCTCTTTGGCCCAACGCATCAGTGTCGCTATTCCTATTTTGACTTGTTTTGCTAGCTCCCGATAGGTGAGATTTTCCTCTTTTTTAATCTTGATTACATGTTCTCGAAATTTTAATGGATAGGACATAATTCTTGTTATCATTTTGTACGGGCCTTGCTATATTGCTCTGTTTGTCCTCTAACCCCGGACAGGGGATTTGCCTCAGTGATGCCAGCCTTCGCCCTTCTGCGACGGGCTCGGCGTCCGCATTGCGTTTTTCGAAGCTTGCTCGATGTTCACTCAATTTGAATTAAGGCCTATGTGCTCCCTGGGCTACCTTATGCAGCCCTTTTTCCCTGGTGTGCTTGAACGGTTTCGTTACCTCTGCCGCCCCTCCAGGTGGTTCCGGGCGGAGCAATTAGTTCCCGGACGGGATATCTTCCCCCCGCTGGATCACCGCGGCTTTTCACGGCGCACCGCAGAACTTGCGCCAAGCAAGAGCCACTGACGGTGTGAGAAAGCAATTTTCATCACCACAAAATTTAACTATTTTAAGCAACAAAGTGGTCCAAAAAAGGGTTGCACCTCAGGGCAAGATGAATGAAACCTCAAGAAAACTCGGAGAAATAACCATGAATAACCAGCTTACACAACAGCCATTGAACGACAGTGAACTCGATCGGCTTGGGGACTTTCTAAAAGGAATCAGCTCGTCAGCAATGAACCTCGAAATGCTTGATGGGTTCTTCGCCGCACTGATCTGCTGCCCAGACAGGGTATTGCCCAACGAATATTTGCCGCAAATCTGGGGAGAAGACCACATCTTTGACAACCATGACCAGGCTTCCGAGATTATTGGGCTGGTCATGCGGCACTGGGACACGATTGCATCAGCGCTGTTTCGTACACTGAAGAAAGATGATGTTTACCTTCCCATACTGCTGGAAGACGAAGATGGCATAATACACGGCAACGATTGGTCGCATGGCTTCATGCGCGGCGTTCAGCTACGGCAAGAAAGCTGGCATGAATTGATCGACAGTGATGAGTTCGGCGGCCCAATGCTGCTGATCATGATTTTGGCTCACGAGCATGATCCCGATCCGGCCATGCGTTCACCAGAGATTGCACCGGAAAAGCGCGAAGAACTGCTTCAGTCTATGATTGCCGGACTGACCCGTATCTACCGCTATTTCGAACCACACCGCTTATCAGCAATGCAAGCTCCTTTGCGCAGACAGGGGAAACCAAAGATCGGAAGAAATGAACCATGTCTCTGTGGCAGTGGGCACAAATACAAGCATTGCTGCGCGTCTGATGTGCCAAGGAATTGATCGCCTAGGATTGTGCTTGTGTCGATAAATAATGGTTACACTCCTCCGTAGAGCCGCCTTTGAAAATCATGGCTCCAAACATGCCTCCCAAAACGCGGGTTTTAGAGCATTTTTCATTTAACTATTTACATGCCTTGCGGCTCTTTTTCCGCCAGGCTTTGTTGCAACAATATCGAGTAGGAACCCTCATCACTGAGGGCTCCTCTCACAGAACCGTACTTGTGCTGTTCACATACGGCTCTTCGGAAACACGGGTTATGACCCCCATGGTTGGTATTACAACCTCGACTATTCAGAATGCCCATACGTATTGCATTGGCTTCTGAGCGGCCATGCGCGCAGGATGTTCCCTATACCGTTGTAGCAATGACTTGAGCCCGCGTGCATCCCAAAGGGAATTCTTCAGTACTCTGTCAACTGCTGTTGTGTGACTCAGCGCCCACCAGGACTTTCGTCCCGAGTAAATGCTGCGCCACGCGGTTTTGGGATTGATCCCGAGCCCAATCAGTTTACGAACGATGGTTCGTTTGCATTTGTATTGCTTGAGTTCCATTGCTCGCAGTCGCCTGCGAATGTGGGCGTCAAGTCCTTGCAGCGTCTTCTCGACTTGTTCTGTACAGATGCCAAAGAAGCCTGTCCATCCGATCACGTAGGCATTGATTTTGTTGATGCACGATTTTAAGGTGCCTCCCCAATTTCTCGGTGTCAGTTCTCGGATTTTGTTGTTTATGCGTTCTTTTGTTCGCTTTGACAACCTCACTTCTACGTTGCCCTCTAAGGGTTCACGTCGCAGGCTACAGCCCAGGAAGTGACGCTCTTGTGGCTGTGCCACGGCACTTTTGCTGAGGTTCACTTTGAGACGCAAGCGCCTTTCTATGAAGTTGCTCACGCTAGCCATGACACGCTGCCCAGCTCGTTCGCTTCTGACGTAGATGTTACCGTCATCGGCATAACGTACGAAGCGGTGGCCTCTTGCTTGCAGCTCCCAATCGAGTTCATCAAGCACGATGTTGCTGAGCAATGGGCTGAGGGGACCACCTTGCGGAACCCCCTCGTCGTTGCTCACCACTACGCCATCTGGCATTACAATTCGCGCTTTGAGCATTTGTCCAATCAGGTGCAGTAGTCTTTTGTCTTTTACTCGCTGCGCGAGTTTGGACATCAGTCTTTGATGGTTTACTCGGTTGAAGAAGTTCTCCAGGTCGATGTCTACCACCCATTCGCGTCCCTCTTGTATATACTCTTGTGCTTGTCGTATTGCTGTGTGGCAGCTTCGTTGGGGTCGAAATCCGTGACTGTTAGGGTGGAAGGTCGGCTCGTATTCTGGTTCCAGAACCTGTCGTACTGCTTCTTGGACCACCCGGTCTATCACGTTGGGTATGCCTAGACCCCTTTGTCCTCCTCCTGTTTTAGGTATCCACACGCGCCGAATTTCTCCAGGTCGGTAGTTTCCTTCTATCAGGGCTTGGCTCAATTTCGGTATTAGCTCGTTGAGGTGCTTGCGCACTTGTTCTATGCTTTGCCGATCTGGTCCAGGCGCTCCTTTGTTGCTCGCTACTGTTTCAAACGCCCCCTTTAATCTTCGTTCTACTTCTTCCATGGTCGCTGTCGTTGCTTTCTCTGGCTTGAGTTTTGGCATTGGCGGCGCGCACGCTCGAGCCGAGCTTCGGTGCTCCGCCCTTGCGCCGTCGCTGGGAGTTTGCACCCCCTCTTCGGCTGTTCCAAATTTCAGTTCAAGTTGCATTGACATTCGTTCGACCGCAACCGCCTTCGCTCCCCCAGTTTGCTTTCGCCGCTGGGTTGGGACTAGCTTTCGCTAGCCTTCTTGCTACTATGCAGTTGTCTGACTTCTGTTGGGCCTTTGGCCTTTCGTTCTTTCGTCCTACGGGTTTGCGCCAGGCTTTGGCCTGGCGCGGCCCAACAGATCTCTCTGGGTAAGAATTAACAAACTTCGTACTCTTGTCGTCGCCACTACACATGCAGTCCCCAACAGATTTTGGATTTCGCCACCGCCGGCTGGCTCGTCCACTGCATGCGCCTTACGGCGCTTCACTTTCGTTCGACTATCGTACGCACCTATAGCTTCTACCGTACATCCCCTCACGGGCCTTCCAGCGTTTGCTTCCCTCTGGTTGGGCTGTGGTTCTCCACTGCAATGCACTTGCCTCTTCGGTGTTAGGTTCCCTCTGTCAGGGCCCTAGGTTTGGATTTTCACCTCCTGTTTGTTATTCATGCCAGACACACCAGATGCAAGACTCAAGCCACTTGGCTTGCTCTCACGCCGCGATTTTTTGGTTGTCTGAAATAACGACGAAGCGGAAGCGGTCGTGATATTGGCCACCATTATGTTTCCGGCAACAACGGAGACAAGCCACCTGTTTTTTAACAGGTCTCACACGCCCCATAATGGTACCACAGGCCCTGCATTCGTAAAAATGGCGATGCGGAAGACGGCGTGGCTTAAAGGGAAGGTTGTGACAAGAGGTCTCATCGGGGATTCCTAGTTCGCGGCAGGCTAGTTGCCATTCCAGTCCATGTGGTGCAATTTTTTTTCGTCCCGCACGGTATTGGGCAATAAAATGGGCCAGTTCGTGCCGGAGTGTTTTTTGAACTTCTCTGATGTTTATTTCCAAGAGTTTTGGATTGAGAAGTATCGCTTTTCGTTCGTAACAGGCGAGGCCAGCCGTGGTTTTCAGACGTGGATTCCAGTAGACGCCGAGAGTGTTTGTCAATCCCCGGCATCCCGCCCGCTGTGCTAGTTCCCGGACAAGGTTTTCTAACAAAAGATCTTCTGTAAGATGAGTCATGGTGTCTTCAGCCGCTCAGAAGTCGTCGCAAAACACGCTCAACTGATTGAGTTGCAAGGTTTATGTCTTTTTCTTTGGTAAAATTTCCTAATGAAAGACGCACGGTTGCCTGTGCGTCTTTCGGAGGAACTTCCATAGCAAGGAGAACGTGAGAGGGCAAGACTGAGCCCACCATACAAGCCGAACCGCTTGAAACACAGAGGCCTTCCAGATCCAATGCGATCAAGAGTGTCTCGCCATCGAGACCCGGAAAACTGATGTTCAACGTATTCGGCAAGGTCTCGGTTGGATGGCCGTTCCGCACGGCTGTGGCTTCGAGACGCGCCCAAAGCTCGTCGCGCAAGGATCTTAGGCGAGGTAGTTCCTCCGGCATCCGTTCATTTACCCACGTCGCCGCTGCCGCAAGGCCCACAATGCCCGCGACGTTTTCGGTCCCTGGGCGGCGTTGGTTCTCATGAAAACCGCCGAAATGAAGTGTTTCCAGAGGAATCCCCGCCCGAAGGTAAAGGGCGCCGACTCCTTTGGGTCCGTAAAATTTGTGTGCCGCAAGTGAAAGGGCATCCGGCAGTTCCTCGGGGGGTAACATCGGTTGTTTGCCAAAGCTTTGAACAAAATCGCTGTGAAAAAGGACTCCCCTCTCCTTGCAGATTTTTGAGATCTCCGAGATGGGATGCAAGACTCCCGTTTCGTTGTTCGCGGACATGAGGGAAACTAAAATGGTGTCCGGTCGCAAGCTGGCTCGCAATTGTTCCGGGTCCACTTGTCCAAAATGATTGACTGGCAAGATAGTCAGTTCAAAGTCTTCCCGGTCGCGAAGGTATTCAAAAGCATGAAGAACGGCATGGTGTTCGGTCGCGCCCGTAATCAGGTGGGTGCCTTTGGCTCGATGGGCACGTGCCAGTCCTAGAATGGCCAAATTGTTTGCCTCGGTCCCGCCTCCGGTAAAAATGATTTCATGGGGACGTGCACCCAGCAATACAGCCAAGGAATCCCGCGCATGATCCACAGCCGCCCGAGCTTCTCTTCCTTCCCTATGGATGCTGGAAGGATTTCCATGATGCCGTGCCAGGTATGGCATCATGGCTTCCAAAGCCGCTTCGGCAAGCGGTGTGGTTGCGTTGTAATCTAAATATACCATTCCAATCCCAGTTTACGCTCCCGTTTCGGAATGATTTTGAGCTGTGTTTCCTCATAAAATACCAAGGAATTGGCTGGCACGCTCTGCATCAGGAAGACGTTCGCCCCAATGGTGCTATGTTCCCCAATAACGGTCTCGCCGCCCAAGATGGTGGAATTCGGATAGATGGTAACGTCGTTTTGAACGTCCGGATGCCTCTTCCCTCCCTTTACAATTTTTCGATCCACATCTTTTTGAAAGCTGCGAGCACCGAGGGTTACCCCGTGATAAAGTTTGACTCGTTCTCCGATGCGACAGGTTTCTCCGACGACGACTCCGGTCCCATGGTCGATGAAGAAATGCGGGCCAATAGCAGCTCCCGGATGGATATCGATCCCGGACCGCGAATGGGCCCATTCGGTCATCATCCGCGGAAGAAGCGGCACCTGATCTTGGTAAAGAAGGTGAGCTAGTCTTTGGATGGTGATGGTTTCTAAAAATGGGTAGGATAAAATGATTTCTTGATAGCTTACGGCAGCAGGATCTCCCTCATAGGCGCTTTGAATGTCGGTTCCCAAAATTTCGCGTATTTGCGGAAGAGCGGAGAGAAAGTTGTAAAGTATGTCAGCGGCTCGGTTATCGGGATCTGAATGGTTGACTTGGAAGCTCCTGGAGATTTCGTGTTTCAAGCGATGGGCAACATTGTCAATACGCGTGAGGGTTAATTTGTGCAAAGTGTCCTCACAAATAGGTCCTTCATCGTGAAAACCGGGAAATAGTATCCGCAAAAGGTTCTCGCAAATGACAGCAAGAGCCATTTTGGAGGGAAGGCCATCTGTGTTGTGAAGGCCCGCCATCTGTTTATAGGAAGAAAGGATCTTTTGAGTGATTTTCGAAAGTAGTTTTTCCATTTCCCAACCCACTTCGTGGGTTCCTTTTAGAAGCCGATAATTACAAACGACATTTTATTGAGCTACAAATTTTGAACTTTTATTTTGGGTTGAGGCATTCTTTTTCGAGAGCTATCTTCGTCGAATAGCAATGCAAGAAGGCATATTGGTGGGTCTAAAAATTACAAAATTTATTCGTAGTTAGTTAGTTGCAAAAATTTACAATTGGCACTGAGCTCCATCCGCGACTTCGCACACGATGGATTTCGCCAGATGACCGGTGCGCTGCCCGTATGCCTCCACTATATGCCTTGCCGCCTGCTCGGAAGTCGCTTTTTGCGCGAGAGCGACAATCGCCCCTCCAAATCCCCCTCCGGTAAGGCGTGCTCCATACACATCATTTTGATATAAAGCAAATTCCACTAAAATATCCAATTCCGGGGTGCTGTTCTCAAAATTTTCTTGGGAACTTCGATGAGAGGCGGTCATCAGAGTTCCAAATTCTCGGATATCGCCTTTTCGGAGGGCTGTAATCGCTTGGGAAACGCGTTCGTTCTCGCCCGTGATGTGCAAGGCTCTTTTGCGAACGGAAGGATCTGCGATTTGCTGCGAAACTTGTTGTGAGGTCGCATCGCGCAGGGCGCGGACTCCTAATAAACGAGCGGCTTCGAGGCACGCGGTCCGGCGTTCATTGTACTCCCCCCCGGATAAGGTGTGGGAAACGCCGGAATGAATTACCAACAAAGCCATCTCTTTGGGAAAAGGAATTTGCTCCACCTGCTCGCTTCGGCAATCGAGAAAAACGGCGTGGTCTTTTTCCCCAAAAAGGGAGGACGCCTGATCGAGAAGTCCACATTGGACCCCTACAAATTCGTTTTCCGCCTTTCGACAAAGTTTAGCCAGCTCCATAGGCAGAAGAGCCAGATTGAAGAGCCGACAAAGAAGTACCGCTGTGGCAACTTCAAGAGCAGCGGAACTCGAAAGCCCGGCTCCTACTGGCAAAGTGGAATCAAATTGGGCTTCAAAGCCTCCGAGTTGGCATCCAGCATCTCGCAAAGCCCAAACGACCCCCCGAGGATAATCTGCCCAATTGTTTTGGCGGAGGCTGAGCCCTGCATCGAAATTACCCTGCCAAGAAGAGGCCATTTGACGACTGAGTAGGTCGATCCTACCGGAATTCAAACGCCTTCCGGTAGCTGTAATTCCTAGCTGAAGAGCAGCGGAAAGTACTAAACCCTCGTTGTAATCGGTGTGATTTCCCAGCAGCTCGACGCGACCTGGTGCAAAAGCGGAGATTTGACCCATCTGACTCCCGTATCAGGAGTCCGGGTGCGGTCCAACTGGAAATTATACCATCTCTTATGGATAATTGGCCTGTTTTTAAGAAGTAGGAGCGAAGAACATCAGTCCGGTTATCTTAAATAGATGGTATTAGTCCGTATTGGTAACTGACGTTACGCACTTTTAGGAGCTCTGGCAGAAAAAAAGATCATTTTAACCAACAAGGTTCCTTTTTTGCGTAACATCACTTGCTAAGAAGCACCGAATCCAGGACTTGTAAAACAGCTATGATCTTACTTGCTAACCGCTAAGAATATGGCAAGGTAAAAGAAGAGAGGAAAGGAAACGTTAAATAATAGCCCTATTGGATATGACTGATAAAACTCACGATACCTCAGCGGTTAAGGCGAAATTGGAAAGCGGCTCCGAGCATGCTAGAAAAGCATGGGAGGCTACAAGTGAAGCAGCGAAAAATGTGAGCGGCACGCTCAAAAAAGAGGCGAATGAAGCATTTGTGACGGGTAAGGAGTATTTAGGGAAAGCCGTGGAAAGCTTTGGTGAAGCCGCCTCGGAAACCTATTGTACCATTCGTGGACAGGCCAGCGAAAAAGCGCAAGAATACCGGGCTAAGGCTGAATCCGCCCTTGAAGAGGCCTCCACAAGAGCAAAAAATATGCAAAGTAAAACTGAGCAATACATCCGCGCCAACCCCCTGAAGTCAGTAGGCCTTGCTCTCGGAGTGGGATTTTTGCTAGCGGCTATTTTTAGGAGGCATTAAAGCCTCTCCGCGACTAATGCCTGATTCCTCGGCAGGAATGGCTCTGAGGGCACTGATAGGGTCCGTGGCACAACATGCCGCGGGGCTGTTTTCCTTGGCAAGTTGGGAAGGTCGTGAAGCTAGCGCTCACTATCTCCGCCTTCTGATTGTTTTTTTCAGTGCGGTATTCCTTCTATTCATCGGCTATTTGTTCTTACTGCTGTTTTTTGTGTTCTTTCTATCGCATTGGCTAAGGGTGGATTGGGTGTGGATTACGCTGGGTGTCGCTGTTGTCCATGGAATAGCAGCGGTTATCGGTATTTGGATATTTGCTCGAACGATCGGTAAGCCAATGTTTTCATCAACGATTTCCGAAATAAAAAAAGACCTGGAAACCCTGCGTTCTTCTTCGAATTAAAAGTGAGCCATTCCTCCGCCAAGCAAGCCCTTGTGGTAGCAATCGGTCAGAGCCGTGCTACGGTAATTCGGGATTTTCGCACATTGAAAGATGAACTGAACGTTGCCGAAAAGCTCCGGGGGGCCGTACGCGAAAATCCCTCCTTTTGGTTAGGAGGAGCGGCGACAGTGAGTTTCCTATTTGGCCAGTTGTTTGCCGGACCGAAGAACAGCTTTTCGTCTCAAAAAAGCGGTCCTTTCACGCGTCTTAAATTTCTAAAATGGGGCGGGATGGGCTTGCTTGCACTTGCCCGCTTCGTTGTCCCGGTGGTAATAAAGCCAGCGATTGCTGCATATACCCAAAGCAGAATGAACAAGAAGATGCTCGAATAGTTCAGCCGCCGGGCCCGGTTGTTTTATAACTGACGTTACGTACTTTTAGGAGCTCTGGGATCAAAAAAAGACTATTCTAACCAACAAGGTTCTCTTTTTTGCGTAACATCACTTATAAGAAAGCACGCTGCTTTTTTTCTCGGGGCAGTGAGAGCGGCTGAAAATTGGCGCGCCGAAGTATCATAGAGCATATTCCCAGCAACCCATTCGTAATATGAAGACATTTATTATCGGACATAAAAACCCGGACATGGACGCTATCTGTTCCGCGCTTGCTTATGCCGAATTCAAGCGTGCCACTGGTGACGGGACGGTATTAGCCGCACGCTGTGGAAATACTAACGAGCGCATCGATTACGTGCTGCATCGCTTTGGCTTTGAAGCTCCCATTTTTCTTAGCGACGTCTCGCCCCGTGTGGAAGACGTCATGGAAACGACCGTAATCAAAGCACAAGCGGAGAAACCGATTTCCCACGCCTTGTCGCAAATGCGGGCAAGCCGGATTAGAGGCTTGCCGGTCATCGATCGCGACAATCGCTGTATCGGGCTTCTGTGCACTCATAAATTGACGGACTATCTGATTTTAAAAGAACCGGAGCCGACTTGCACGGTTCACGCAAGCCTTGCGGATATTCGCGAAAGTCTGGATGCATGTGTGGCTGCGGGTATCCCTTCCAACCAGCCTGAAATTTATTCCCTTTTAGTGGCGGCCGTGGCTGAAACGTCATTCCGCTCTCTCCTAGAAAACATGGCTCTTCGGACAACGATTGTGGTCGTAGGCGACCGCCCTCGAATTATAGAAATGGCCGCTGAGGCTGGCGCCGGAGCTCTACTTTTGACGAGGGGAAGTCAACCCACGGACGCAGTACTCAAGTTGTGTGAAAAAAACGGCACTGTCGTTTTTCTCACTCCACTGGACACTTCAAGTACTTTAATTCACATCCGCAGTGCGATTCGTGCGTGCCAGATGCTGGACAAAAAATTCCGCGCCCTCCCGGCTGATCTTCCCCTGGAAGAAGCGCGACGGACTTTGGCACTTTCTTCTCAATCCACTTTCCCTGTCCTAGGGCAAGACGGTGTCTTATTGGGCGTGTTTTCTAAAAGTGATTTTCTTAAGCCCATCCCACGGCAGTTGATCCTTGTCGATCACAACGAACTGAGTCAGGCGGTTGTTGGTGCAAATGAGATTCCTATTATAGAAATATTAGATCATCATCGTTTGGGTTCTATCAGCACCGAGACCCCAATTCTTTTTGTGAATCGTCCTGTCGGTTCCACGTGTACGATCATAGCCAGCGGCTACCAAACAGCTCAACAGCCAATTTCCACGAATGTGGCAGGTATTTTGATGGCGGGACTCATTTCGGACACCTTAAATCTTACATCGCCTACTACCACGGCAGTTGATTGCGAAATTCTCAATCATCTTGCCCAAATTACAAAAATCAATCCTGCTCACCTTGCGGAGGAAATTTTCTCTGTGGGATCGCCGCTCCTCACTCTGACTTCTCAACAAGCAATCACTGCGGATTGTAAGGAATATCGGGAGCGCGCCTGCACGTTCACGATTTCCCAAATTGAAGAACTCAGCTTTTCTCATTTCCCGGAAAAAAGAGAAAACTTGCTTAACGCACTGGAAATGTATCGTTTGGAGCATAGATATTTGTTTTCCGCACTTTTAGTCACCGACGTGAATACTCAAAATTCCCTTCTTCTGATACGGGGAGACGAAAATTATCTCCGCCAAATCGATTATCCGTCCGAAGATCGCTTCGTCTGGCAACTCGATGGCATTGTCTCCAGAAAAAAGCAACTGCTTCCTTATTTAAGCGGTCTACTCACCAATCAGCGAGCGCTTGATAAAGCGTAATTTATAAACGAGTTTTGAAAATGCCATGCTTTCTGTTGATCCGTGTGGCAGTCGCATTGTGTGCACTCCTCTTACTGGTAGCATGTCATCCTCCTAGCCCTCGCAATGAACTCGTCATCGGAATGGATCTTTCTTATCCTCCTTTCGAAACCATCCAAACCGATGGTTCCCCTGGCGGCATCAGTGTGGAGATCGCCAAGCATTTGGGAGAGTATCTCCACCGGCCCATCCGTATCGAAAATATACCCTTCATAGGACTCATCCCATCTTTGCGAACTCATAAAGTAGACCTTATCATTTCTTCGATGACAGACACTCCCGAGCGACGCAAATCCATCGCCTTTTCAGAGCCCTATCTTAATATCGGACTGGCCCTCCTCATTCCAAAGGGATCCGAAATCCGTAATGTACAAGAACTGAATTCCGTTGCACGAAAGGTTGCCGTCCGCCAGGGAACGACAGCTCAAATCTGGGCTCTTAAGAATTTGCCTCGCGCCAATCTACTTGTTTTTGAAAAAGAAGCCGCAGCAGTACGTGAAGTTGTTCAGAGAAAAGCAGACGCCTTTCTTTATGATCAAATGTCTATTTGGAAGTACTGGCACCTTCATCAGGAAAAATGTGATGCGCTGCTCACCCCGTTTACTCACGAAGACTGGGCTATTGGTCTTCGTCTGGACGACGTGGTACTTATTAAGCAAGTCAACGCCTTTCTAAGGGATTTTCGAAAACAAGGCGGCTTTGAAAAGCTGGGCACCCAATATCTCGATGATCAAAAACGGGCCTTCCGAGAATTGGGTATTCCGTTTTATTTTTGATGTGATTCTAGCGCATAAACAGAAGGAGAGTATTGACATAGGGATAGATTTTTGAGACAGAAGGTATTCCCCTCAAGTAAATTACAAGAAACAATGAAGGGGAAAAGCATAGTCAAAAACGGAAAAGTGCGAGGCCATCAGCGCTATAAATGCAAAGAATGCGGGCTGAATTTTATCCCACAAGATAAGCGTACGAATTCTAAAATTGTGGCTAAAAAGGCGCTTTGTGTCCTTTTGTATAGCTTGGGGGAAGCCTCTTTTAACATGTTAGGAAAGATTTTTGGCCATTCTCCGGCTTTAATTTACCGATGGGTTCGAAAAGAAATGAGTGCCTTGCCAGACCCAAAAGTATCAGGTGATATCAAGGAAATGGAATTTGATGAGATGTGGCATTTTGTGGGTCAAAAAAAACAAAAAGTGGATCATCAAGGCCTTGGATCGTAGCACAGGGAGAACTGTTGCCTCTAGTTGTCGGCAATCGTGATGCTGCAACCTTTAGAAAACTTTACGAAAAAGTAAAACACCTCAAAAATTGTACTTTTTATACTGATGACTGGGATGCCTTCGCAAAAATTCTACCGCGAGATCGCCATATCATTGGCAAATCGGGTACTGTTTCTATTGAGCGAGATAATAGCAATACACGTCACCATCTAGCTCGTATGACTCGACGTACTAAAGTCGTCTCAAAGAAAGTCAATATGGTTTACGATTCCATTAAGCTTTGGTGTGCTCTTACTACGTGATGTTACGCAAAAAAGGGAAACCTTGTTGGTCAAAATGGGTTTTTTTGCTCCCACGGCTCCTAAAAGTGCGTAACGTCAGTTACTACTCAACATATTTTTTCTCACTTCCAGAAAAAATTTGTATCTACCTTTAGGTAAATACTCTCCTTTTTTTATCATAGAGAGTTACATCCGGCATCCGCTTGTTTCTTTGCAGCTTTTGCGTAATCGCAAACTTCGCTTAGCGATGATCTTTATTATAATTTTTATGAGTACTTTTGGTGCTCAATATTATTTTCTCAGTTTATATTATCAAAAAGTTTACGGATACAGCGTCTTGCAGACGGGCGCGGCATTTTTGCCTAATACCATTATTATAGCATGACCCCTATAAAATGACACATGAGTTGTCCGGGATTTTTTCTTCAGAGTTTGTTTTAACAAGCTGGCCATATCTGTAGATACGGACGGATTGTTGAAACAAAGTCTGGTGGAACACCGAGCCGTGGGAACGGCTGGGGTAGCCTGTCCGGCTTTGCCGGACAGCCCCCTCACAGGGGCGAGACTTGGCGGGAGCCAAGCGAGGCAAAAAGAACGGGTTCTTCCGGAAAAATAGTGGATAACCCAGCCAAATTTCCACAATACAATTACCCCTCCTTGACTGACAGGCACGCACTATTTTTTTGTTGAGGAGCTTTTTTTTTAAAAAGGAGAAGCTAGAAAAAAGAGATGAAAGACAATGAGCTCTATCAGCAGATCCTGGGACTGAGAAAACCATGGGAAGTGAAGAGGGTAAAATTAGATATGGGAAAAAAGGAAGTGCAAGTGGAAATAGGATATCAAGAAGGGACGAACTGGGAAGTGGAGGGGGAACAGATAGGGAAGATCTATGATCATGCGCCAGTCAGGAAATGGCGGCATTTAGACAGCTGCCAATTTAGCACAGTATTGGAAGCGCGAGTACCGCGAGTAAAACTTCATGACGGCAGAGTACAGACCGTACCAGTACCTTGGGCACAAAAGAACAGCCGGTTTACTGAGCTCTTTGAATGTCTGGCGATCAAAGTACTTCAAGCCAGCGCCAGCGTGGAAGCAGCTTGCCAGCTATTAAGGATTGATTGGGATGCCGCACAGCGGATCATGGAACGGGCAGTAGAACGAGGCCTGGAGCGCCGAGAACTGGAGACATTGCCAGTAGTGGGGATGGATGAGAAAAGCTTTTTGCGGGGCCAGAGCTATGCCTCACTCCTCTATGATCTGAATGGGGAAAATCCACGTGTACTTGAAGTGGTCATGCAGCGAGATAGCCAAGCTGCTGAACTACTCTGGGAAACACTTCCTGAAGAAGCCCCTCAGAGTATCCAGGCTGTATGTTTGGATATGAGCGGCATCTACCGCGAAGTGGCTACTGAGATGGTACCACAGGCTAAAATCGTTCATGATAAATTCCATGTTTCCAAACACCTCAATGAGGCTGTGGATAAAGTGCGGCGACGGGAAAATAAAACTCTGAAAGCCAAGGGCGATCAACGACTCAAAGGAGCACGCCAGCTTTTTCTTTTTTCCCCAGAGAACCTTCCTCAAAAACATATTGAAGACTTTGAGCGGCTAAAAAACTCCGATCTGAAGGCAGCTCGTGCCTGGGCCATTAAGGAAAGTTTTCGCGCTTTTTGGAAATGCTGCTCTGTTTCTGAAGCTCAGGAGGTTTTCAAAAAATGGTATGCTTGGGCCACGAGATGCCAACTCCAAGAAATAAAAAAAGTAGCTAAAATGCTCAAAAACCATCTCGATGGACTGCTCAACTTCATGTCCTTCTCTATTACAAACGCCGTGGCTGAGGGCTTTAACTCTAAAATCCAATCGATCAAATCCGCTGCCAGAGGTTTTAAAAATTTCCTTAATTATCGGACTCGCATCCTTTTCTTTTGCGGTAAACTCAATCTTTTTCCGGCCATTTATCCATTATAATCCCGGAAGAACCAAAGAACGACAAGGCATGGTCATTTTATAGGGGTCATGCTATACTACGGGCGGAATTTATTTGGGGCATGTTTTATTAATACGAAGCCTATGTGTTCGCGCCATATTAATCGTCGGTTTTGTCTGCGGTACGATTGGGATCACTCTATTGTGGCTGACTTTGCCGATCGGAAGCGCCTATTTTCCGTTACTACCCGGAATTATTCTCCTGAGTATTGGCCAGGGATTGATATGGTTTGGAATGTGGCTGATTGTAGGTGATTGTGGCGACCCCGGTGAGCACGGAGTTGTGGCGGGCATTGCTGCTACGGTTCAACAAATCGGAGGTGCACTGAGCTTGGCGATTCTTATTGCAGTGGCTAACAGCTTACCAATCAATATTGCCCTGGCCAATCCGGCACCAGGTATTGAACGGGTTGTGGCAACAATGTGCATCATTACTGCAATTGGTGCCGGATTGGCCTGTTTAGCTTTGACTGACGCTTCTTCGAAAAAATCACTTCAAGGTGGATAGCGCTCAAATTTTTCATTGCATTTTTATCTACAGTGCTTATTTCTGCGCAACTTTCGCCTGGTGGGGGTGACGAGGAGCCAGGTCCCCGAAGGGCGTCCGCTATCCCTCCTGGTTCAGCTTGGCATCAAGTCCCACTCTTGCTCCAGTAAGAAAAAGGAGGCTCATCAGGAATTTTTGGGAATGGGACTTCATGTCTGGGTTTTACAATAATGCTCTAAACCAGGGATGATACACGCAAATGAGAATCTTTCATCGTGCGATGAACCATTACCTCGTAAATTCCTCTTCGTTTTCGATTTTTTAAAGAAGTGTTGAATTTCCTAAAAAGTGACGTAGGTTATCACTCCTTCATTTGTAAATGAAACGTTTTGTTGCTGTTACAACGTCCGCTACGGGAACAATCCACACTCTGATGACAACAGAGGCCTTGGAGAAGGTTGTGGCTTTGCTCGAGCACAAATGGAGTGACGAAACACAGAGGTCTGGCAACGAGGATACGACACTTTCCTTAGAAGAGATTGCTTCGGCTGATGTGGTCATCCTTGCTCCGGACGTGCGAGTGGAGAGGGCGCATTTTGCTAAGGCACTCATCGAGGCTGCGGCTGAACTTGCTGGAATGGGTAGGCGAGAACCTCTGCCTGTAACTTCAGCAGCAGCCGGAAGAAAAAAATTCGTCGCAGTAACGGTAGCTTCGGAAGAGATGCGCCATATGTTCATCACCGCAGCGTCATTACGAAAGGCCGCAAAGGCTCTTGGATATGAGATCAAGATCGAGACGCAAGATCCTCTGAGGCTAACGGGTGATCTTACGCCCAAAGAGATCGCTGCGGCAGATGCCGTGGTCATTGCTGCTGAAGCGAGGGTGGACACGTCGCGTTTCTTGGGGAAGCCTCTTTATTTTACTGACAATAAGCACGCTACCGACGCAGGACAGGAAGTGCTTACCAATGTCCTCACGCAGTCGAAAGTAGAGCCGGCTAATTTTTTCCCAAATGAAAAATTGCCCAAAACTATTTGGGGAAGAGCACACGTTCCCTACCAACATTTGCTCACTGGGATTTCCTATATGCTACCGATGGTAACTGCTGGCGGCTTATTAACCGCGCTGGCTTTTACTTTTAGCGATATTGATGCGGTCGAACAAAAAGAGGGTACGCTAGGATGGGCGTTAAATTTGATTGGTTCGGGCATTGCCTTTCAATTTCTCGTGGCAATGCTTTCGGGTTATATTGCATTTTCAATTGCCAATCGTCCTGGTCTCGTGCCGGGCTTTATCGGGGGCATGCTCGCCCAACATCTCGGAGCGGGCTTTCTCGGCGGCATCGCCTCCGGATTCTTAGCCGGTTATCTTACGAAATTCCTTACTGATGCCATCCGATTGCCCGATATGTTCAAAGGGCTTAAGTCCGTGCTCATCTTGCCATTTGTCAGTTCTCTTCTCAGCGGGCTTCTCATGATTTATCTTGTGGCTCCGCCCATCTACATCATGTTCGACGCCCTGACCGGATGGTTGTGTAGCCTACAAGGGATACATGCTTTGCTGTTCGGCATGCTCCTCGGCAGTATGATGGCTTGCGATATGGGAGGACCAGTAAACAAGACCGCACTTACTTTTGCCATTGGTCTACTTGCCAGTAAGATTTACACTCCCATGGCCACGGTCATGATTTCCGGAATGACACCTCCTCTCGGCCTTGCCACGGCTGCGTGTTTATTTAAGAGCCGTTTTGATGGGGAGGATCGCGAAACGGCCGTGTCAACTTTTATATTGGGACTTTCTTTCTTCACTGAAGCAGCAATTCCATTTGCTTTAAAAGATCCCTTGCGTGTTATTCCGGCATTGATGGCAGGGGCCGCCACAAGCGGAGCCATCTCAATGGCCTGTAGTGTGGAGCTTCTTGTACCACACGGTGGTCTCTTTTCGATTATGATTCCTGGTGCGGTCAGGTCTCTGGGTCATTTTTTAATGGCGCTTCTGGCAGGTACTTTTGTCACGGTGGTTCTTTTATTTGTTCTTAAGAGTCCATCACGACGGAAAACAGATTCAGCACAAGCACACTAATATGATACAGCTTGCTTACGAGGCTGGATAGAAGCAAAATGCAACGAAAATCGAGTGATATTGCACGAATCATTTGCCGGTCTCCGAAGATTCCGCAATATCTTTTCTTCGCATCGATTGTTGGTTATAGCAAAGCCCGTATAAAATGATTGCGCCTTTGCCGCCCTTTTGCCTCCAAGCTTTGTTGCAAAAAATAGTCCGTATCTACAGATATGGCCTCTTTTTTGCGTCTTGCCTGGAGCCAAAATTTCAGTCAAATCCATGATCATTTTATACGGGCCTTGCTATAGCAGGAAAAGAAGCCATTGCTGAGAACGTCGGCTGCACATAAGCTCCCGAAGACAAATTGATATTTCCTCTTTAAACACGTCGTAATCCTCCCCATGCATCGCAGTCCAATTTCTAGCTGGTTTTTTTATCGGTCTCAGATGTCGCATGGCATTCGCGTTTTTCACCTGCTTCTTGTTCTTTTCCTCCTGGGTTTGGCGAGTTGGTGGATTTTCGCGGCGGAATTGGCGGGTTGGGAGCGTGTTTGGCCGTATCGTGAGACTTTTTGGAAAGGGTGGCTATTAACGCTAAAGCTTTCTCTTGCGGCTCTTTGTTTGAGTATTTTTATTGGGTTGACGGCGGCGCTGGCGCGAAAGGCATCTTTTCTTCCTCTTCGAAGCTTAGCTGCAATTTACGTGGAAACTGTGCGAGGGATGCCTCTTTTGGTCGTCATTCTCGTCTTCTATTACGTTGTTGCATATAAGATACACTTGGAAAACCGGTTTGTTTCCAGTGTGTTTATTTTGTCACTTTTCTCCGGCGCTTACTTGGCGGAAATTTTTCGCGCTGGCATAGAAAGTGTCGGCCAATCTCAATGGGAATCAGCTCGTGCAATCGGGCTCACGCGTTTGCAAACCGCCTGTTTCGTCGTCCTTCCTCAAGCACTGCGTCATGTTTTGCCACCGTTGGCCGGACAGTTCGCCTCGTTGATTAAAGATTCCTCGTTGCTATCCATTATTGCCATCCAAGAGTTTACTCTCGCTGCGGAACAAGTAAATTCCGCTACTTTTGCAAATCTGGAAAGTTTCTTTCCGCTCGCGATCGGCTATTTGATTTTAACCTTACCAATGTCATTAATTTGTAAAATGTTGGAAAGGAAATTCCGGTATGAAACTTGAGCTTTCCAAGGTGTGCAAAACTTTTGGTCAGCACGTGGTGCTAGAAGATGCGACTTTGGATGTGACCTTTGACCACGTTCTCGCCATACTGGGTCCATCAGGGGGCGGAAAAACCACATTGCTCCGGATCATAGCCGGACTGGAGTATCCGGATTCCGGAGAGGTGGTTATTGATGGCGAAGTCGTGGACTACCGTGAAGAGGCCCTATTGCGCTATCGACGCCGGTTAGGAATCGTATTTCAAGCATACAATCTTTTCCCTCACCTCAGTGCTCTGGCAAATGTGTGTCTTCCATTAGAAAAAGCCCATGGGGTGGAGCGGAAAAAGGCCACACGGCTCGCTTTTGAAGCATTAGAGCGTCTGAGACTGGCGGATCACGCACACAAAAAGCCGGCTCAGCTTTCGGGGGGCCAGAGACAGCGGGTTGCAATCGCCCGTGCTTTGGTGGTTCAGCCGAAATTTCTTCTACTGGATGAACCGACATCAGCTTTGGACCCCGAAATGACAGCGGAAATTTTGGACGTGATCGCGGAGCTCGGGCGCGAAGGCAGGAAGCTTTTGCTAGTCACACACCAGATGGGTTTCGCCCGTCGAATTGCAAGCCGCGTGGCGTTTGTGGCCGAGGGGAAAATTGCGGAATCCGCTGCCGCGGAAGATTTTTTCCGAAATCCACAAACAGAAGTTGCGGCCCGCTTTCTTGAGAAAATTTTAAAATATTGAAGATGAGTCATCGGAGAGGGGGGAGTTGCGAGTCATCTTGTTTTCGTTTCTATTTATAGCGAAACTCGCTTGTTTGCTTGTACCACCATGTTGCGCTTTTTTTACTTTCTTCTGGTATCCGCTGTTTGTTCCGTACCACTGAATGTGTCGGCAACATTGGATTTGTCGATTGGCTCCAATACGGCAGCTTCCCCCACCCCTCAACCGACCGAAAAGCCTCTTTCTGATCAATTGTCAGAGGCTCAACGTCTTGTTAAGGAAGCACAGAATACGTTAACGCGCATGCAAAGCCCGGAAACGGCTGAATCGATTTCCCGGGCAAGCCTCCCCACTACGCTGCAATCGGATCTGATCTCGGCAGCGGGAAATGCTCTCCGAAACTTTCAACGGTATGCGGAAAGCCTCCAAGCACTCGAACGTTTCGCTAAAAATTTGGCAGCTCGACAGGCTCTGGCAGAGAGCAGCAGCAGCCCTCGTTTGGATAACACAGAGATTGCTTTAGTCCGCGACCGTCTCAATTCGACCACACAAGCTTTGGAAGCCGCTATGAGCGAACTCAAAATTTTAGCGGATACCACTCAAGATAACGCTAACCAGCTTCCGAAGCTAGACCAGGCTATCAAACAGTTTTCTGACCATCCCCCTACAGAGGCAGACAATTGGCAATTAACGCTGGCGAAGCTTCGGAAAACAGAGACAGAATCCCGGCTCCTTGCTAATGACTCGCGCAAAAAGGTCCTGACGCTTCGAATTGCCACTCTCGGAAAGGATGCGAATTCCGATAAAAGCCTTCTACAGGCGGAAGCTACAGCGATTTTACCGGGACAACTCCCGGATGCACTCGCGCGTTTGGAAAAAGAACGCTTGGAAATCAATCGTCAGCTTCGGACAGCTAATCAACGAGATCAGATAGCTCAAAGCGCCTTGGATAAGGCTCGGGAGAGCTATCTGAAAAACCGTGGGAAAGGCGAAAATCCTGAGCTGGCGCGGCAACAGTATGATCTCGCTCAGACAGAGGCCGAAACAGCCGAAGAAATCATCGATACCTGCCGACTTTCTCTACAGATTTTAGACACTGAAACGACTCATTGGAACTACATTGAGAAATTAAAATCGAATATTCCCGCCGAAGAAGTCCGAAAAGGGATCGATTCTCTGAACCAGCAATTGGAACTGATTCGAAAATGGAAACCCCAATTAGAGCAACAAATTCGTTCCAAACGACTTGCTCTGGAAAGTCTCAAGCGACAGATCAATGAGAATAGCAATCGGGGAGAAAGCGAGTTTCTCAAGAGCAAAGCGAAGCTCATTCAAGAACAAATTAATGTGCAGCAGCAATTGTTTTGGCGCACTGAGACCTTAAGTTGGAGATTTACAGATTGGCTCGAGCAGCTAAAAAAGTTGCCCTCTCGGAGTTTTGTGCGCAGTGGTTTTAAGGAAATGTGGTTTGGTATTTATTCCGCGCTCCGAGGCGCTATCAACTATGAAGTCTTTCACTTCAAAGAAACTGAAATGATCGCGGGAAATCAGGTGGTAGTTGCGGAACGCTCTGTCACGGTGGCACGGATTATTTTAGCGCTCATTTTCTTTCTATTAGGATATCGTTTATTAACCAAGCTCGCTCGATTTTCCGTACGATTAGCGCAAGTCCGATTTAAAATTCCCATGGCACGCACCGCACTCTTAGAAAAATGTCTTCTCTATTCCATGGCAGCCCTTCTGGTCCTTTGTGCTCTCAACTGGGCAAGAATTCCTTTGACCATTTTCGCTTATTTGGGCGGTGCATTAGCTATTGGTGTGGGATTTGGCGCTCAAAATCTGATCAACAATTTTATCAGTGGCATTATTTTGCTTTTTGAACGTCACATCAATGTCGGTGATATCGTAGAAGTGGATGGAAAAGTTGGCGAAGTAATTACGCTTGGCAATCGCTGTTCCCGCATGAGACGCGGGGATGGCGTGGAAATGCTCGTTCCCAATAGCCTCCTCCTCGAAAAAAACGTCACTAATTGGACCCTTTCGGATCTCGATCACCGCTTCGAATTCACCTTTAGCGTTGCCTACGAGACGCCGATAGAAAAAGTGGTAAAATTAGTGAATCAAGCCTTTGCCGAAACTCCGAATCTTCTTTCAAACCCGACGCCCAATGTATTTTTCGAACAATTCGGAGATAGTGGCTTGATATTCGGCGTTTATTATTGGGTGAAACTTTATAAAGGACTCGACGCGCGCGAAATCGGAAGTAATTTGCGCACAAGAATCAATCAGCTTTTCCGAAACGAAGGGGTCCAAATGCCCTTCCCGCAGCAGGACATTCACCTGGATGGCCCCCTGCACATACGGTTGGAATCTCAATAATTAAACTAATTCGACTCTGCCCATGAACAGTCCGGTTCATGGGATGAATCGGCAGCTTTTTTTTGGCTGTGTGCCCTACGAACCACCAACTACGAACTATGCGATTGTTATGTCGAGGAGCCTAGTTTAGAAATAGTTGCCTTCATTTTGTGCAGTGTGGCGAGCGGCAGGTAAATAGCGGTACAACGTTGATGGACCAACACCTAGCCGACGTGCAACATCACCAACAGTAATCTCAGGATTGGCTAGCAGTGCACGCGCTTCCTTCAAATCTTTTTCTGCTAGAGCATTTTACATTTAAATGTTTACATGAGTTGCGAGAAATTTTTTTGTCAGGCGAGACGCAACAATTGGGCCATATCCGTAGATACGGACCGATTGTTGCAACAAAGCCTGGCGGAAAAAGAGCCGCAAGGCATGTAAATAGTTAAATGAAAAATGCTCTAGTGCTCGTGGACGTCCACCTTTGCGACCACGTAAACGGGCGGCATCCAATCCAGCGCGGGTACGTTCACGAATAATTTCCCGTTCAAACTCAGCAATGGCGCCGAAGACAGTGAAAATCAAACGTCCACCAGCAGTTGTAGTATCAATATCCTGTGTTAATGCTTTTAATCCTATACTCCGTTGTAACAGGTCTTCTACAGTATCCAAGAGCTGACGGGTAGAGCGAGCAAGTCGGTCTAATTTCCAAACAACTAGTGTATCGCCGGACCGCATAAAATTCAAAGCTGAATGTAATTCTGGCCGTTCCCATCGGGCGCCACTAGCTGTCTCTGAAAAAATACGTTCGCAACCAGCTTCTCTTAACGCATCCATCTGAAGATGGGGCTTCTGATCACGTGTAGAAACACGAGCATAACCGATCAACATCGTGCAACATCCGTTTGAGAGAAGTCGCATCCAACGAACAGTAATGGCTCATCGAGCGATTTGGCTAGTGCGTAGACTGCGCAGTCACCAAAATTGAGTTGTGCAGGATGTCCCTGCCCTTTGCCATATCGCTTGGTAGGCGGTATCAGCAAGACGAGCTTGACGTTCATCAAAGGGCATGACGACTACACTGATTTCTTCTAGGAAACGATGTAGTTTACCCAGCATGGTGTGGTGTTCTCTCGCACGCACCACGATATGTGTTTCCAAGAAACTCACCGCTGATAAACGGCGTACTTGATTCGCTTCTAAAACAGCGACAATACGCTCGCGTTCCGGTTCATGTTTTAGCCAGGCTAATATGGCGGAAGTATCAATCACCATGTGCCATGCTCGTTATAGCCCAAAATATCGCTGTCACTACGATTGTCGGCTGGGACCTTGGGCGGCAATGCATCGACTTCGTGAGCCAATTTAGCGAGCCGCTCCCGTAATGGTGGTTTTTTAGTATTCAATCCACGCATTCCAGCCAAAGATATCAAACTTTCACGCACTGCTTCTGTAACAGTGATACCCTCGGCAGTGGCAATTTGCTGGGCCAATTGCTCCATTTGTGCATCTTCAATTACAATAGCCATATAGCAAAGCCCGTATAAAATGATTACGCCTTTGCCGCCCTTTTGCCTCCAAGCTTTGTTGCAAAAAATAGTCCGTATCTACAGATATGGCCTCTTTTTTGCGTCTTGCCTGGAGCCAAAATTTCAGTCAAATCCATGATCATTTTATACGGGCCTTGCTATAAGATGGACACGCTCAGCAAGCGATCTAAGCTGGACAGGTAATTCTTTCTCAGCCCGCTGCTTACTTTGCGTGACAATATCATTTGGCAATAGAGCGTCCGTAGGGAGTAGTGGATTAGGGGCAACGGAGACAGTGGAAGACGGGATTTGCATCGTAACCGATACGCCAGGAGCATGCGCACGGAAATGGTCAGTTAGTGAAAAAGATACCGATCATGTGCTCTGCTCGATGAGTGCAGGCGAGGACACTGTATAAGACAGTTATATAAACAGCAAAATACATCTGTCCTGGATCGCCATTCAGTTTTTACCGGTGCCAAATCAAGGAGTTCCAGAACCGCGGTGCTCGGCTCAACGTACGCCCACCACTTCCATGACCCTAATATTATTGGCGTGGGTGGCTCGGTACAAATAATGTGTTATACCGCTGTCAAAATCGAAAGGATCTCTCGGTTGTTTGTTTTTGGACCTCTGTGCTCATTCCCTGCTTTCTCTAGGTTTTGCCCCAAACACAAACTTTCTGACAGGCTCCGCATCCAGCGTAATCATATCGCCTGTGCTGTACTGGTCTGGGTCCGCCTGGCTTGCATCGCTCCTCAGACTGCTTCTTCTCTTTATCAGGTCAAACATTCTTTGCTCGATGTTTTCCTCCGACAACATCTCAATTTCCCTTCCAGGAGGATAGATTTTGCATAAAAGTCCTAGGGGTATTTGTTACCTGCTCTCTAGCCCTTTTGCGTAAGTCCTGCTTGATTACATGTTCTCGAAATTTTAGTGGGTAGGACATAATTCTTGTTATCATTTTATACGGGCTTGATTATATCCCTACAGTTGTCATTTAGAAAGAAGAGGTGTAGATTTAAGGGTGACAGCAACAGCAGAGGAAACAATAGAGATATGGAAAGAGGGAATGAAGGAGATCCAGGAAAAAATCAAGCCGCTATTTATGCAGAAGAGAGTGGCAAGAAATGCGGAATTATTTTTGGAAGGGCTTCTAGGAAACGAACCACGGAAAACCGGATGGATGAGAGCAGAGGCAGCTGGGGATAAAGGCCCCTGGCGGCAACAAGCGATATTAGGCCGAAGGAGATGGGAAGCCGACCGACTCAAAGAGACAGTGAGGGAATATGTAATAGAACATTTTGGGGAGGAAGAAGGAATACTAGTGATTGACGAAACCGGATTTCTCAAAAAAGGAAAAGCTACTTGTGGAGTGGCTCCCCAATACACCGGCACAGTAGGAAAAATCACTAATTGTCAGATTGGAGTTTTTGCAGCCTATGTTTCCAGTAAAGGGTACGCCTTTATTGATAGGAAACTCTATTTACCCAAAGAATGGATAGAAGACCAAACACGCAGAGCAGCGGCGCATATCCCAGTTGAGCAAAAATTTTCGACAAAGCCTACCATAGCTCGGAAAATGATAGAGGAAACCATAGAAGCTAAAATTCCCTTTTCCTGGGTTGCAGCAGATAGCGTCTATGGAATTTCTGAAGTGACCGAAACATTACGTAAAACATGTAAGGGCTATGTATTAGGTACTACATCGAGGCGGCAATACTACTTGTGGGATAATAAAAAGGAAAGTGTTCGAGTTACAACAGCTGAGGAGCTAGCCAGTAAATTACCTGCCTGCCGCTGGAAACGCTTATCAGCTGGCGAAGGAACCAAGGGTGCCAGGCTCTATGATTGGGCTTACTTCAAATGGAACAATGTGGATGCCTCCCAATATAACAAAAACTACACTGGAATTTGGACTAGCGGCCTTCTCATCCGGCGCAACATCGAGGATGGAAAATGTTCCTATTACACTACCTGGTGTCCAAAGACAACTTCTCTCCAAACATTAGTCAATGTGGCAGGAGCACGATGGAGGATCGAGGAAAGTTTTGAAACAGCTAAAAATGAGTTTGGTCTTGATCACAACGAAACCCGTTCCTGGCATGGCTGGCATCGCCATGTTTCCCTGGTGATGCTTGCTTTTTCTCTACTGGCAATCATCCGTTATCGGGTGAATAACTCCACCTTACACAAAAAAAGCAGAACGAAGCTTCCTCCCTCAACAAGTCTCTGGTTTGCTGGTCTATCCAGGAAATTCGACGCCTTGTTACACGTTTAATCTTCCGATCTCTCCAACCTGCTTTTATCATCGCTTGGTCCCTTTGGCGCAGAGCTCACCAAGCTGTTGCTAAATTTTTTCATTCTAAACGACAACTGTAGGGATATGTGAACAAACGCTTGATCCTGTGCAAACGTGGATTTAGTATCTCTTACAAACTTTTTTTTATGGCTTATACTGTCCCTTCACTCGATTACCCTTTTGAGGCTCTGGAACCCAATATTGATGCCAAGACGATGGAAATTCATCATGACAAACATCATGGGGCATACGTCGCCAATCTCAACAAGGCATTGGAAAGTGCTCCGCAGCTCGCTGTGCAGCCCGTAGAACAGCTCATTTCCAATCTTTCTGCGGTACCGGAAAACGTTCGGACCGCTGTTCGTAACAATGGAGGAGGCCACGCAAACCACTCATTTTTTTGGAAACTTCTCGGTCCCGGAACAGGAGGGGCGCCCAAGGGAAAACTCGCAGCGGCGATACAAAGCAAATTTGGCTCCTTTGATGACTTCAAAACAAAATTTGAAGCCGCTGCGGCCGCTCGTTTTGGAAGCGGCTGGGCATGGCTGGTCGTCAATAAAAAGGGTGAGCTCGAAATCATTTCCACACCAAATCAAGACAATCCCATGATGGATGGTCTCCATCCCGTTATGGGCGTCGATGTTTGGGAGCATTCCTACTATTTGAAGTACCAAAATCGCCGTCCCGAATATCTGAAGGCCGTATGGAATGTGATCAACTGGGATTTTGCGGAAAAAAATTATCAAGCGGCCATCTGAACCCGTTGTTCAGCGCTCGCCATTGTTTGACGAGCGCTCTCAGGCTACACCAAGAATAGAAAACTATTTGCAATGGCTTTTCTGAATGCTCATTACCTTAAGCTAAAAGCCGGATACCTGTTTCCCGAAATCAACCGTCGCGTGAAAGTGTTTTGTGAAGCACATCCGGATGCCTCCAAACGCTTAATCCGCTGCGGAATTGGAGATGTGACGGAACCTCTCCCGCTTGCGGCACGCAAAGCGATGCATCAGGCAATAGACGAGTTGGGACATCGTGAGACGTTTCGAGGCTATGGACCCGAGCAAGGTTATGAATTTCTGCGTCACGCTATTGCTGAAAATGACTACCGGAGCCGTGGCATCCTAATAGAGGCTGACGAGATTTTTATTTCCGATGGTTCCAAATGCGATTGCGGCAATATCTTGGATATCTTTGGACACCAAAATCGGATCGCCGTAATGGACCCCGTTTATCCCGTCTACGTCGACACGAATGTCATGGCCGGACATACCGGCCCTCCTCAGGGAACCGCTGAATACGATGGCCTCATTTATCTCCGGTGTACCTCTGAAAACGGCTTTGTTCCAGAAATTCCGAAGCAACCGGTTGATATTATTTATCTTTGCTATCCCAATAATCCTACGGGTGCCACAGCCACGCGAGAACAATTGACAGCATGGGTCGAGTACGCCTTAGCCCATAGAGCGATCATCTTTTTTGACGCAGCTTACGAGGCTTACATTACGGACCCCGATCTCCCTCATTCCATCTATGAAATCCCTGGTGCCAGAAGCTGTGCTATCGAATTTCGCAGTTTTTCCAAAAATGGTGGATTTACTGGCGTTCGTTGCGCCTTTACCGTTTTGCCAAAGGAGGTGGAAGCCGACACAGGTACAGGTGAGTTTAAACCGCTTCGCCCTCTTTGGAATCGACGCTTTAGTACCAAGTTCAATGGCGTGGGATATCCGGTGCAATCCGCAGCAGCAGCTTTATACACACCTGAAGGCAAGACACAGGTGGCAAATTTGATCGAGCATTACATGGGCAATGCTCAGATTCTCCGGGAGGCAGTAACGCCTAGTGGCTTGTCGGTATATGGCGGGCTGAATGCTCCCTACCTCTGGGTGAAAGGGCCCACCGAAAGCTCCTCCTGGGATCTTTTTGATCGGATTTTAGAGGAAATCAATATTGTAGTGACTCCCGGAAGTGGATTTGGAGAAGCAGGGGAAGGCTACTTTCGCATTTCCGCTTTTAATAGTCGTACTCATGCTCAAGAAGCAGCACGGCGTTTCCAGGAAATTATTTGGTAGTTATTTTTAAGTAACGAATACCTAGCTTTCTGCGTTTGCAAAAAGTTAAACCATTTAATGCCGCATAATCGCTTCAGGTCGGTAGCGATTTATTGAGTTACAATATACCTATAGGGCTGGGCGGAAGCTAGGGTCGTATTATGCAGAGCACGGAACATGGCTTATATTTCTGCTATGTCATTTGGTTTAGTCACACTGTATAATTTGTTTTCGCAAGCATATTCAAAACAAGAGGAATCACCTCTTCCTCCGTCGGTCCCAGAAGTCTCAGAGAACGAGTCGGCAAAAAACTTGCCAATAGCAGGAAACCTTCGAATAGCTCGACGTCTCACTGAAAGAAATTCAGTCGCATCGGCACCTCCCGAGCCCGATGTGGAACCTACCGACACAAAAAAAACAAGGTCTGTGTGCTGCTGCTGTGCTCCTCAAGAGACTTCCTCCGTAAATCTTAACATCCAGGAGACGAATACAGGCAATACTGTTCTCCATTATGCCGTTCAAAACGGTCAGATTGAAATAGCCAGACTTCTTTTGCAAATGGGCGGTGTGGACATTCATGCTTCAAACAGTAAGGGACAGTCCCCCCTACATCTCGCAATTTTGGCGAAACAGAAAGGAATGCTCCAACTTCTGTTGGAGAAAGGCGCCAATGTGAATGTCCGGGACTTCGACGGAAAGAGTGCCCTGCATTATGCTGTAGTCAGCGATCAGAAAGACGCAATCAAGCTTCTGTTAGAACGCCACGCCGATATCGATGCAAGGGATTCTGCCGGCCACAGTGCCTTGTATTATGCTACGAAGAATAGACTAGAGGACCTCGCGCAGTTTCTTTTGCAGAATGGCGCTAAGATCCAAAAGAGCGAACTTCCCGGGGATCTTGATCCCAAAGACATTGCCTCATTGTATTTTACTGCTGCAGAGACGGGTAACCTAGACGCAGACATGGTCGAATTTTTTGTAGACCATGCAAGAATGGATGTTAACGCTAGAGATCAAAGGGGAAATACACCCTTGCACTTGGCGGTACAGAAGAGCAATACCCCAATTGCCCTTCTTCTTCTTAAAAAGGGCGCCGATGCCACTGCGACAAACTCCAGTGGAGATACTCTCCTGCATCAGGCTGTGCTGAGTGATAACCCGCTCATGGTAAAGTTTGTTCTGGAACGAAAGGACATAGGCATCGATGCGCAGAATCAATCTAAAAAGACTGCCTTGCACCTCGCAGCAGAAAAGGCTCACCCAAGAATGGTTGAACTCCTTGTACAAAACAGTGCCAATGTGAACCTGAGGGATGGAGTTGGAGGTACCGCCTTGCATTTTGCTGTACAAAATGGCGATCCCGAGACTGTTTTGCTTCTTCTCTCTCGTGGTCCAAATGTGAATGCAGAAGACCATCTTAAAAATACTCCATTGCATCTGGTTGTTCTCAAAGGGGACATGAAAATCACACGTCTTCTTTTACAGTATGACGATATCAATATCAGGGTGAATGCCGCCAATGATGCCGGTAATACTGCTCTGCACATCGCCGCCAGAGAAGGAAACCGGCCCATGGTTGAACTTCTACTGAAGCACAGTGCCGATATTCACGCTAAGAATTTTAGCGGCTATACTCCTGGCAAGTTTGCTCAACGCGCTGACATTAAAAATATTCTCCAACAGCAATAAGTTTCGGCGTCGCAGACTTGAGGCTACAACCCTTTCTTCGGAACTTCCTGGCTCTACCTCCGTAGTTCGTAGAGGTTCGTGGTTCTACGAACTGACAACTGTAGTGATAGTTATAGCAATTTTACCGGTGCTGTTAAAAGGGAAGGTTGTCCTCTATCACTCAAACAATCTATTCTGTGAGGTTAATAAATACCTACGCGCAGAACTCTAAAAGCCTGTCCCAGAAATTGTGTCACGTCGCTAGCTAATAGAGATTCGGGTGATTGCTGGCGTGAAAAAATTGCGATCTCCGCCGCACGTCCGCACAGCCATGCCCCGGTGGCGGCAGCCTCGCGTGTGTCCAACTTTTGAGCGAGAAGAGCCCCGCAGACGCCCGTGAGGGTATCCCCCATTCCTCCGCTTCCCATGCCCGGATTCCCGGTGCTGTTGAAAAGGGGAGGTCGCTCTCTATCTGCAATCACCGTACGAGCACCCTTGAGAAGGAGGGTGACATGATGGTCGGCAACAAAAGCCTCCGCAGCTTCGCGGCGAGGAAGTCCAGCCAAATGCGGCGCCAATCGGGCAAACTCGCCGGGATGGGGAGTCAGCAAACGGGGGCCTCGACATTCGTGCAAGATTTTAGGATCATCTGCAACGGCGTTCAATGCATCCGCGTCTATCACGCTTGGCATTGTTGCCTCCCGCACGATCTCCAAGATTTCGGATGTATTTTCTTTGCCTAATCCGGAACCAATACAAAGAGCATTCAGCGGCTGCTGAAGGACTTCACGGAAAGATCGGATCGGATGAAGGATAGCTTCGGCCGGAAGAGAAGTCGCGATGAGCGAATGCAATTCTTCGGTCGCGAAAAGGGTCACATAACCTGCTCCCGCACGAAGTGCGGCATGGGTGCAAAGTCGAGCAGCACCGGGAAAATTCCGGGAGCCAGCTAGGATTCCCACGCGACCATAGGTGCCCTTGTGAGAGTTAAAATTACGTGGAGGAAGCCATGTTCGAAGAAGCTCCGGAGTGATTAGTTGTGCGGGATCGCCTTCCGTGGCAACTAGTTCAGGAAGCGGAATCCATGCTAAGCGCCCCACGTATTGCGTAGCCGAATCCGCTAGTAATCCTGTTTTTACAAAGCCGATAGTTGCCGTGAGATCCGCTTCTACACAGGGAGTGGAGGGCAGACCGTATTCTCCATCCAAGCCTGTGGGGATGTCCACAGCCAAAACCCAAGCGCCTTCTTCTTTGCGCAACCGCCGAATTTCTTTGATGGCTGTGGAAATTTCCGGTCGTAGAGGTCCCTGGGCACCAATGCCCAATAAACCATCCAACACCACGAAGGAAGAGGAGGGGCGGGAAAACGAAGTGGATCGGCATGTTTCGCGAAATTCCGTTAATTTTTGAGCGGCAAATTTTCCGAGGTTTGCTTCCGGAAATGCGCCAAAAAATTCCGCTTGCCATCCACGCTTCACCAAAATGCGAGCCGCAACTAAAGCATCTCCCGCGTTATTTCCTTTTCCACCCCAAACCGCCAAGCGACCGGGCTTGGGATGAAACTGGCCGACGATATCAGCAACAGCTTTACCAGCGGTTTCCATGAGTGTTTCCACCTGCACGCCTTGAGCAAACGCCAGGGTCTCAGCAGCCTTTACTTGCGAGGGAGACAGGAGCATATGACAACTAATCAAAGGATTTTATAGAGGTCATGCTATAACAAGTATAAAAGACCCATAAAATTTCCTGTTGCATCTTTGCAAATGGAATTATCTTAGTGATGTTACGCAAAAAAGAGAATCCTTGTTGGTGAAAATGGTCTTTTTTTGCTCCCAGAGCTCCTAAACGTGCGTAACGCCAGTTACTTGACTTAATGCTTACTCATACTGCAAATATCAGCCCGTCACGGTCGCCCGATTTGTGCCACTTTTTTGATCCGGATTCTGCCTCTAAGTTGATAGGAAAATGGTATCCGGGAGAGCCCATTCGAAGGACCTATCGCTTCCAACATTTACAAACAATCGCCGATGGAAGCGACAAGCGTGGCACGGCTTTTCTCAAACAGTATTTTGCAAATAAGCGTCTTTCCTCATCCGATCTGAATAGACGAAATGCTACTCTGGGTTGCAACCTTGTTTGCGCAGCGGCTCAATCAGGAGATGAACAACGGGTCGAAATGTTGCTCGATAAAGGCGTTAATCCTAATGGTTGCCATGGATATGACTCCCCATTGCATACTGCCGTAAGGCAACGCAACGTGCCTATGGTTAAAATTTTGCTGAGTGGCGAAAATGGACGAAAAAAAACTGATATCAATGTACCGAATGGGTATCGGGATACACCCTTGCATCTGGCTGCGGAGGACGGCCAAATCGCAATTATGCAGCACTTGCTTGCTCATGGTGCTTTTGCGGAAGCCAAAAACGACGATGAAAAAACTCCGTTGGATCTGGCTAATGCGTCGAATGACGGTGAAACGAGAGACCGATTACGCGCCGAATTTCGTCGGTACGAAAATTCGCAGACATTTGGGAATCTTCTGCGGAAATGGTCTCAAGTTTTCAGAAGCTTTTGGAGACAACGATTCATTCAACGGGGATAAAATCACTCTTAAGTAGCAAACAAGTTCTTCAACTTTTCGTAGAAAGAGCGATGGATGGGATTGTTATGTTCTCCACAAAGTTCCGCAAATTCCTCCAGCTTTTTCCGCTGTTCGCTATTTAAATTTGTGGGCACCTCCACCTGTACTTTAACATGCAAGTCGCCGTGGCCGACACTATGCAAAACGGGCATGCCATGATTTCGAATTCGAAATACTGTCCCATTCTGTGTACCTGCCGGAACTTTTAAGGAAACAGTATTTTTTAGAGTGGGAACTCGAATCTCCCCTCCCAATACCGCTGTGGTAAAGGCAAGTGGTACTTCGCAGTAAAGGTCTGCTCCGTATCGTCGGAACATAGAATGTTCCTGAATGTGAATCACCACATAGAGGTCGCCTGGCGAGCCACTTCGAACGCCAGATTCACCTCCTCCTGATGAGCGCAGCCGGGAGCCGTCTTCTATGCCGGAGGGGATTTTTAGTTTAATGCGAGAGGTCTTTTCCACACGCCCTTCGCCTCTGCATGATCGACACGGTTTTTCGATAATACGACCCGTCCCCTGACAAGTGGGACAGGTCTGCGCCACTTGAAAAAACGCCCTCGTCGCTACCACCTGGCCGCGGCCATGACACATGGGGCAAACAATCTCTTTTGATCCGACCTGCGCACCTCTTCCCTCACAAGAATCGCACGCATCCAGTTTCCGAATTTCAATTTCCTTTTCGCATCCTGCGGCCGCTTCTTCGAGGGAAATCCGCATATCATAGCGGAGGTCGGCTCCACGTTGGCGTCCGGTTGCATCACCGCGGCCTCCACCAAAAAATTGTTCAAAAATGCCGCCTCCTCCTTCTCCGCCGAAAACTTCTCGGAAAATATCCATCGGGTCATGAGCGCCTCCACGGGCAAAACCTCCTCCCTGTTGAAAAGCAGCATGTCCATAGCGATCGTATGCAGCCCGCTTTTCAGGATCCATCAGAATGTCGTAGGCTTCGCCTAATTCTTTAAACTGTTCTTCGGCTTTATGGTCCCCAGGATTTTTATCGGGGTGGAATTTGACTGCAAGTTTGCGGTACGCACGTTTGATTTCGTCGGCGCTTGCATTCTTTGAAACGCCGAGGACTTCGTAATAGTCCCTTTTATCCCTCATGAATTTGCAGCACCTTTGGAGACCACGACTGTCGAAGGACGTAATAGCCTATCTTTCAATTTATAACCACGCCTGGTTTGGCGGATCACGTGTCCATCTTTTACTTCAGCGCTGTGTTCGTGGCTGACTGCATCGTGAAGATTTGGATCAAAAGGGCAACCAACTGCTTCGATGGCCTGAATTCCATTTTCTTTGAGAAATTCAATGAGTTGTTTTTGCACTATACTCATACCGAGCAAAATACTCGAGGCATCGGGTGCATTCTTGGCTGCCTCCAGCCCGAGTTCAAAGCTATCCACGATTGGTAGGAGGCGTTCAAGGAACGCTGCATTGGCGAATCGAATCGCGTCTTCTTTTTCTCGGACGATCCGTTTCCGAAAGTTATCGAATTCAGCTTGGCACCGCAAAGCCAGGTCCTTGTATTTTTCCATTTCGAGTTTAGCAGCTTCAAGTTCGGAGGGAGTCGGCGGCATTGCTTCCGGGAAAAGTTTCTCACCTGCATGCGAGGCATTTTTTTCGTCCATGTCCGGTGCCGCCGCCTTCTTATTGGCTGCTGCCTCCGGCGCTGGTGGTTGGATTTCGTCCGCCTCATTTCGTGCCGATTCGGGTTTATTCATAACTTCCTGATAGCAATAAGAGTAATGTCGTCGTGTTGCGGGTAGTTGCCCACAAAACCTTTGAGATCTTCCGTCAATCGTTTGACCACGCCTGCCGCACCTTCGATAGCGCTAGCCTGAAGCCCTTGAATCAGGCGAGGCATTCCAAATTCCTGGCCTGTTTCTTCCAATGCCTCTGTGGCGCCATCCGTATAAAGTAATAGACAGTCGTTTGGGTTGAGACGAAACGAATAATCCACACATACTCTATCGAAGACCTCACCGCTGTCAATTCCCAGCGCCATCCCCTTGGGAGTCAATTTTTCGACCGTTCGCGAATCGGCCCGATAGAGCAAGGGGGAATCATGTCCCGCCCGAGCCAAGGTAGCGGTGCCCTGCTGGGTATCAAGAATCAGGTATGCCATGCTAATGAACATATCTTCCTTGATATCAGGGTAGAGCTGGCTGTTCACCCGGCTCAGGACCTCCCGACCGGTCGAAGCGTGGGGAGCCTGGCTTCGGATCACACTGCGGCACATAGCCATAATGAGCGAGGCAGGCACTCCTTTTCCTGAAACGTCCGCAATCGCAATGCCAGTACGATGTTCATCGATGGTAATATAGTCAAAATAGTCACCACTCACATAGCGCGCCGGGATATTGAGGCCGCTGATTTCGTAACCTGGAATCGATGGGGGTGCGGAAGGAAGGAGAATGCTCTGAATTTCGCGCGCGATTTCCAGGTCGTGTTGAAGCCGTTTTTTTTCCCCAGCTTCGTAATAGATAATCTCGTTATAAAGCGCGAATGCGGATTGTTCTGTGATAGTGCCAAAAATCTCCAGATCGCTTTGCGTAAAGGGTGCATTCATTGGCCCATTGGCAAGAGCGAGGATTCCAAGCGTTTTGCGACAATAGATGAGTGGCGCCACTACCGCCCAATGCGCACGAACCGAGGAGTTACTGGTATTCAGCAAGCTGAGTTCCTCCGCATCAAAGAGTCTGGGTTTTCCGGAATTCCAAACACCGCCCAGAATACTTTCATCTCTGTTGACACTGTGCAAACGGAGATAGCTTTCCAGAGCGATGGGCACAGTAGCTGCCTGTTCCAAAATTCGAGCAGGCACTTCCACAATGGGTGGACATGCATTGGAGATATAGGCTGGCACGAGAAGTGAATCACTTCTATCCACCAGATAAAGACATCCTCCTCGTGCCTCCAAAATACGGATGGCTCCTTCAACGATAAACCGGTGGAGTTGAGAAGACCGGACACCCTCGGAAAAGGCTTCTCCCAAACCATGCAGAAAGTCAAAGACACGAGCCTCTTCCACTTGAATAGCAGCCCGCGATTTTTCCAATTCGTTAATTTTCCGAATAAAGGAATTTACTACTAGTAATAACGCTGCCGCCATCATCAGAAGTAGGCCAGTCAGAATGTAAACTTCAGTAGGCTGTGAAATGATACTGGATAGGTCCACAAAACTAATTCCTCCTTCTCCCTAAATGTTGGGCATCGGGCGCTTCTTGAGACTCTCTTGTTAGGATAACGGCATTCATATTGGTTACGGAGCATGCTTCCAATGTGGATGACAGAAAGAATATCGCCCCCTTTCCTCTTTCGGATTCGCCCTGCCCCTCCTCCACTGCCTTCCATCTCGAGGACTTACGGGAATACACCCGGCTAACCCCCCTTTTGTTGAATATAGCCCGGCTTGGGCTATCCGGCAATTGGGAAAATTTAATTTTCTGGGGAGGAAATGAATGGGGCACGAATGAACATTCTAAAAGCCCGAATATTTTTTGGGATTTTCCTGTTTGAGATATTCGATGACATCTTTAAAGCGTTCCGCGTTTTCTGATCGCGCCGCAATCAGGGCCTGATGGGCAGTCAATACAATTTCACGTGAAGAAGCATCCGGATCTTCAGGTTTCGCTTTTTCAAGGCGCTGGGCCTCAGGTGAAGGTGGTGCGTTCACATCACCCGGAGTTCGTACTTTGAAAAGTTGAGTGAGTCCCAGATTCTCCAGAAGATTACTATTACGATCATTGACATTAATCACCTCTAGGTAACCTTGCCCAATTTCTCGCAAGCGCAGAGCAATTCCTGCGAGAGTTCCCATAAAAGTTGAATCCATTAATTCACACTTCTCCAGATCTACCACAAAAATTCGAAATCCTTTTTGAATCATACGCTTTGAAAATTCCTTCAGGCCGGGACTATTCTGAAACGTGCCTCGACCCTCTGCACGAATCCAAGCCTCTTGACCGAAGCAACCGACTAAGATTGAAGGAGCCGCATTCACATGTTGGGTTACTACTTATCTATCGATTAAACCTGCGGTTTCTCGCTGTCAATTTTAGTCTTATGGGATGTTCACGAAGTAGGGGCAAGTACCGTAAAGGCGAAATTCAGCCGAATATCCGTCTGTTTCGCAATTATTTCCATAGGAAAGACTGACAGAATGCCACGATTCTTTTATCCACAATGATCAATATCCGCCAGGATACCGGCCGTCCAAATTCCAAATAATTGTCTCCAATGAGATTGAATGTGGATCTATAGGAACCATATGCATTGGGGTAAGAACGCTCCATAGCCTGGACATGGTTGCTGAGGACTGTCTGGTAATATTCGTAGCGCACTGTCACGTTGGCTCTTTTGGAGGTCCGCCAGTAGACTGCGGTATAGTTTCCGCGCAATTCATCAAATTTCAGTTGGGAGATTGCACCATAATTGTAATAGTTGCGCTCAAAACTAATTACATCGCTGGTAGTTGGTGGGAAGTAAGAAGGTTCGTTGAAGAATTGAATGATTTTTCTGATCTGAAAACGATCATCTATCTGAAGAGGCAACGCTTTGGGTTTAACTATCTCAACAAGAGTCGGTTGAGTGGAGCAACCTGCGAAAGAAAGGACTAGAAGGACAAGTAAAACAGGGCGCTGAATCATGATGAACGATTAGTATGGAAAACTGCACATATGATGTATGTTTTACCGGCGAAAGGAGTCCGGCATAAAACACATCCGATACTTGAAGAGACTCTGCGGGACAGGCAATGAAATTTTGGCTTTTTGCGATTTACGCGTTTATAGTTGGAGCGGCGGTGGGGTCGTTTTTAAATGTCTGTATTTACAGGCTACCTAGGGGCATTCTGCTTTGGAAGCCGCACCGTTCATTTTGTTTTATTTGTCATAATACCCTAAAATGGAAAGAAATAATTCCGATTTTTAGCTGGTTATCTTTGAGGGGACGTTGCTCACAATGTTGCGGCGCAATTCCTTTTCGATATATTCTTGTGGAGTTTTTGTCCGGAGGACTTTTTACAATTTCTTGGATGTCATTTGACTTCTCTCAGAGCGTAGCATTCTGGTTGCTTGGCTCTTTGTTGATCGTGGCTACATTTGCGGATCTGGAGACCTTTACGATCCCCAATCTGCTCACAATAGGTGGGATCCTAGCTGGCATTGCATTGAGTCTCATCCATCCTGCTTCATTGGGGGAACAATCAGTAAGATCGGCGGTCTTCAAAGCAGTTACAGGAGCTATTACGGGATATGCGCTCCTATGGGGAATCTTGGAAGCAGGCAAACGGTGCTTTGGTCACGCACGATTCCGATGGAATGTCCCTCAGAAGTTTTGCTTCCTTCAAAGGGGAGAAAATACGATTTTTGAATGTGCGCGCGAAATGTGGAAAGGGGAAGATATGTTTGTAAGGAAAAACGATGAATTAATCATCGAGACGGCCTATTGGCAAACGGCGAACGGAGCCGATGGACATGGGACTATCCGTATTAAAAACAACCATTTATGCACTCCTCAAGGGGAACTACTGCTCCGGGAGGGACAGCAAATTTCCGGGGAGGCAGTCGCTGTCAGCGTGCCCCGGGAAGCTATGGGGTGGGGTGACGTGAAGTTACTCGCCGCCATTGGGGCATTTATCGGAGCGCCCGGAGTATTGTTTACGGTTTTTTGTGCCTCTCTATTTGGCGCACTGGTTGGAGTCTGGTTTCTCCTTTGTCGAGAAGGCAATAGACCCATTCCCTTCGGACCATTTCTGGCAATGGGAGCGTTCGCGTGGATTTTTGGCGGACAAACTCTTTGGAACCGCTACTTTATGTCAGTTACCATTTAACATATGCCGAACTCTTCCCAAGCCAAGGTCTCTCTTCCGAGACTCATTCGAACCGCTTGGACTCCTTACATGCAAATGGCTCCATTCTTGAAGCCATATTGGGGGCGTTTTTTGCTGGCAATACTCTGTGGAGCCGGCTACGCGGCACTCAATGGCTGCCTGCCTTTGATTATCAAATATGTGGGAGAGCATGTTTTTAAGAGTGGCGCGACTCAGGCGGATCTGTTGCAAGCAGCGGCTACTAATCAAGGTTTACGACTGACTTCTGTCATCATTTTGGTGTGCTTATCCATCCCAATAACGATGATCGCCAGAAGCATCCTTTCGTATCTAAACACTTATTGCATGACGTGGGTCAGCCTCCGCGTCCTCAGTGATATGAGACAGCGATTGTTTCAGCATCTCATGTCTCAATCGTTGGACTTCTATAACCGGATCAAGGCGGGTCGACTCATCTCGCGTGTCATGAATGATGTGAATAATGCGCAAGGAGCCCTGATTACAATTGCTTCTGACGTGATAAAAGCGCCGCTTTCCGTAATAGTGGGTGTCTTTGTCTTAATCCGGATCGACTGGAAATTTAGCCTCACCACCCTCATACTACTTCCCATTTGTATGATCCCCGTGTTGGTATTTGGCAAAAAAATACGGAAAGCTGGAAAAGCCGAAGACTATGAAGCGGGCACCATGTCCGTAATTCTTCAGGAATCATTCGCTGGCATTCGGATGATCAAGGGCTTCGGACGGGAAGAATATCAATCCGAACTTTTTGGAAAATCCAGTGATGCGCAATTTAGAAACAGTTTGAAAGTCAGAAAAAGCGTCGAAATTGTACAGCCTTTGATTGAGAGCGTTTCCGCCGTGGGAGTCTCTTGCGCTCTCCTCTACGTCTATTACGGACAGATGTCCGCCGTGAAATTTTTGGCTTTGCTCGCCGGGCTTTTTCTTCTTTACGAACCGGTGAAGCGTATTAGCAGAATCCCCCTCCAACTGCAAAAATGCATTACTTCCGCCACCAATGTTTTCGAGCTCCTTACGCTTGTCCCTTCCGTTCAAGATCAGCCGAACGCTCAGAAATTAGTCAGCCCGCGGGCGCACATTGAATTTCGAAGCGTCTCATTTTCTTACACGCCGGACAAGAAAGCCTTGTCAAATATTTCGCTTTCCGTTCAGCCAGGATGCCAGTACGCCCTTGTGGGAATCAGTGGTGCTGGCAAAAGTACGATGTTATCCCTCCTTTTGCGTTTTTACGACCCCCAGGAAGGACATATCTTCTTTGATGGAAAAGATATTTCCACCCTCACTCAACAATCTCTCCGTGACCACATCAGTCTGGTCAGCCAGGACATTTTTCTCTTCCACGACACCATTTACGAAAATATTCGTTACGGTCGCTTGGATGCTTCCCGAGAAGAAATCGAACAAGCAGCACGTTTGGCATTCGCTCACCACTTCATCCTCGAACAGCCAGACGGTTACAACACCATCATCGGAGACAAAGGATGCCAACTTTCCGGAGGCCAACAGCAGAGACTTTCCATTGCAAGGGCGGTTCTCAAAAATGCTCCTGTTCTCTTATTGGACGAAGCCACGTCCGCATTGGATTCAGAATCCGAACATATGATCCAATCCGCCCTGGAGCGTTTGACGCAAGGCCGTACCACTATTGCTATCGCTCATCGCCTCGCGACTATCTTGAAATCAGATCACATCGTAGTAATGGAAGGCGGACGTGTCGTTGAACAGGGCCCCCATCTTCAATTGCTCGCTGAATCCACAGTTTACAGAAAACTCTATGAATTCCAATTTTTAAGCCATGTCCCGGAAGCAGCAGCAGTATCTATAGCAAAGCCCGTATAAAATGATTACGCCTTTGCCGCCCTTTTGCCTCCAAGCTTTGTTACAAAAAATAGTCCGTATCTACAGATATGGCCTCTTTTTTGCGTCTTGCTTGGAGCCAAAATTTCAGTCAAATCCATGATCATTTTATACGGGCCTTGCTATACCTGAACGCGGTGCGTCCGCGGATTGTTAAAGCACTATCTCCTCCATGAAAATTACTCGCGCGCTGATTTCAGTCTCCGACAAAACCGGGCTCATTCCATTTGCACGCAGATTGAGCTCGTTCGGAATTGAAATTCTCTCCACTGGAGGAACTGCCAAAACATTGCAAGCCGAAGGAATCCCAGTGATGGAGATCTCCAAATTCACTGGTTCTCCGGAAATCCTGGAAGGACGCCTGAAGACTTTGCACCCAAAAGTCCATGGAGGGTTGTTATACCTGCGCGAAAGCACAAAACATGTTAAAGAAGCACAAGCCCATGGAATTCAGCCAATCGACCTCATAGTAGTTAACTTTTATCCTTTCGTCGCAACCATTTCGAAAGAGGGAGTGACCCTTGAAGAAGCCATTGAACAAGTCGACATTGGCGGACCGGCAATGATTCGAAGTGCCGCTAAAAACTATCAAACAGTAACGGTGGTCACTGACCCAGGCGACTACACTTCCGTATTAGAGGATTTGGAAGAGGGCGAGGGAACCACGACACGGAAGCTGCGCGAGCGTCTTGCCATTAAGGCATTTGCGACCACCTCTTCGTATGACGCTGCAATTGCCAACTATCTCAATCGAGAACAAGAAACCAATAGCGCATTTACCTTGGAACTGCCTCTCGCCGGACGTTTGAGATATGGCGAAAATCCTCACCAAAACGCAGAACTTTATGGGAACTTTTTTGATTACTTCGAAAAGCTCCACGGCAAGGAGCTTTCTTACAATAACATCCTGGATATTGGAGCCGCCTCGGAATTAATTTCAGAATTTGTCAAACCGACTGTCGCCATTCTCAAACACACAAATCCTTGTGGCGTCGCATCGGCCCCCGATCTTAAAGAAGCCTGGCTAAAAGCATTTGCAACGGATAAGCAGGCTCCCTTTGGCGGTATTATCATCGCGAACCGTCCGGTCACGCTAGCGCTAGCAAAAGCGATTGCCGAAATCTTTAGCGAGGTCATTATTGCTCCGGATTTCGAGGCGGATGCACGGTCTTTACTGCAAAAAAAGAAGAATCTCCGTCTGATGCGAAGCCTTCAACTGCCTGCGGTGGGGTCACGAGAAATCCGTTCCGTTCCGGGTGGAATCCTTGTCCAGGATGACGATGCAGCCGGTTTGGGAGAGCTCGAACATAAAGTGGTTTCGTCTCGTCCCCCCGATAGAAATGAATTGGAAACGATGGAATTCGGATGGAAAGTCGTCAAACACGTCAAATCCAATGCCATCGTTTATGCATCGAAGGATTGCACCTTAGGGATTGGAGCGGGACAAATGTCGCGAGTCGATTCCTCTCGAATTGCAATCTGGAAGGCACAGGAAGCCGGGCTCTCCTTAAAAGGAAGCGCAGTCTGTAGCGACGCATTTTTCCCGTTTGCAGATGGATTAATCGCCGCGGCCGACGCTGGAGCCACAACAGCCATCCAACCTGGCGGTTCCGTCCGAGATCCCGAAGTCATCGAGGCAGCCAATGAACGAGGAATGGCAATGATCTTTACCGGTACTCGCCACTTCAAACACTGACTGCATCAGTTTCTTTTTTTGCTCCCAGAGCTCCTAAAAGTGCGTAACGTCAATTATTAAATTTACGATGCCAAAAATTTCTCTCAGTGTGAATATCGACCATGTTGCCACGTTGCGCCAAGCCCGGTATCGTGACAATTGGGAGGGGCGCCTCGCAGAACCCGATCCCATAGCGGCAGCCTTGGCTGCGGAGAAGGCGGGCGCCACAGGAATCACAGCCCATCTCAGGGAGGATAGACGCCATATCCAAGATAAGGACCTCCACCGCCTGCGAGAACGCATCACTACAAAGCTCAATTTGGAAATGGGAAATCATCCGGAAATCGTGAAGATTGCACTCAAGGTGCAACCAAAGGATGTTTGCTTGGTTCCTAAAAAACGTCAGGAGGTCACTACGGAAGGAGGGCTGGACTGTGTGACAGGATACAATGCATTGCTCCCTACGGTCACCAAGCTCCGTGAATCGGGTATTCACGTCAGCATGTTCATCGATCCCGATTTAAAGCAGGTGGACGCTGCCGCTCGGTTGGGCGCGGAATTTGTTGAACTTCATACAGGCGCTTTTGCAAACGCAGAAGACTCCGAGATAGAAGCCGAATGGAGTCGCTTAGTCCATGCAGCTCAGGCCGCTCATAGATTAAAGCTCGGTGTCAACGCTGGTCACGGAATCAACTATTCCAATATTAAAAGAGTAGTGCGGCTGCCCAATCTTCACGAATTAAATATCGGACATTCAATTGTTTCACGTTCCATATTCGCAGGCATGGAAAGCGCTGTCCGCGAAATGCTTGAACTGATTCATGCTTAAGTTTCCACACAATCGGTCACAAGGGAAACAATGGACTTTGAAGCACAACTTGCCGTTGGCTTGAAAAAACTCGAGGAGCAAAACCTCCTGCGAGCTTTGCGTCCTTTACAGGGCGGACAACAGATCCGTGTGCAAAGGGGCGGACGCAGCCTTCTCAATTTTTCCGCCAATGATTATCTCGCCCTCGCAAGCCACCCCAAACTCCATCAGAGCGCGATGAAGGCCCTGGAACTGTATGGGTTTGGTGCAGGGGCCTCGCGTTTGGTTTGCGGCTCCTTACCGCCTCACGAAGAGTTAGAGAGCGAAATTGCACATTGGAAAAAAAGCGAAGCAGCACTTTCATTTTCCAGTGGATATACAGCCGCCTTGGGGGTTATTCCCGCCCTAGTCGGTACCGGCGATGTGATCCTATTAGACAAACTTTCCCATGCATCTTTAGTGGATGGAGCGCGACTGAGCGGAGCGAATTTGCGTATCTTTCCACACAATAATCTTGAGCGATTGCAGCGGCATTTGATTTGGGCTCATAAAAAGCGGCCCGGCCGCCGCATCCTGATCGTCACGGAATCCATATTCAGTATGGATGGGGATCGGTGTCCCCTACAGGAAATCATAGCGTTAAAAAATGAGTTTGGCGCTATCCTCCTCTTAGACGAAGCACACGCTATCGGCATTTTGGGAAAAACGGGCGCGGGATTGGTAGAAGAGGCGGACTGTGCTGATGAAGTGGAAATTCAAATGGGGACCCTCAGTAAGGCGATAGGAACCTCGGGGGGATACGTGTGCGGAAGTCGCCGTCTCGTCAATACATTCGTGAATCGGGGAAGAAGTTTCATATTTTCCACAGCTCCCCCCGCATGTGTGGCAGCAGCAGCGCTTGAGGGGATTCGTATCATCCGCGGAGCGGAAGGAACTCAGCTGCGCGAGTGTCTTTGGAAAAATATAACCTCATTTGCACAAGCGCTGGGTATCTCCCCCCAAAGCGCAATTGTTCCCTGGACAATTGGTGAAGAATCCCAGGCGGTGGAAACAGCCGCATGGTTGGAAAACCAAGGCTACCTCGTGCCCGCAATTCGATATCCCACTGTAGCCAAAGGATCGGCTCGGATTCGCTTCACTCTCAGCGCTGCTCACACCAGCACAGAAATCGAAGAACTAGTACTACAGTTGTCGGTTCTCGGTTGCCGGTTGTCGGTTAGCACTACAATTGACAATTGCGTATTTTTTTAAAAACGGAATTTGTCAGAGAACATGAGATTCACAAAAATGGGCTGTATCACAGAAATCAAAATAAACAGATTTATCTCCTAAATTAACCCTACATTTTCTGCTCCCTACCTCTCCACTTTTTCGGGGGAACTCCAATGAACGACATGCCTGAACAATGCTTGGATAAAATCCAGCAATTACCTTTTGACCCAAGTCAAACACGCCCGGGGGCCTGGTTTGCCAAGGTTTTTTTGCTGATTTACATTCTCTGCCTCTTACTGATCCTTGCCATCGGATTTGCTATCCAGTCCGGAAGCCCTGGCACACTAATTTCGCCAAAGGGTTCTCTATTGATTCTTTTGGATTCTCTCTTATTGACCGGAATTTTTATAGAAATAGCTACTCCGAAAATTGGTTTGCCTGGGGGGGGCCATGCACAAACTAAGCGTTTATTGGCTTTGCTAGCACTGGGCATTGCGATTCTCTTTGCGCGGTTCGGAATCCCAGCTCTCCTGACCTACGGAATGGCATCTCTGATCGCCCTTGTAGCACTCTTAGATGCCCTTTCCGAACCGCTTTCCGAGCGTTTCCCTCGGCGCCGTAGTCTTATGGAATGGATTTTTTCCGTTTTTTTTGCACCAGGGTGGATTTCCGCCACTTGGCTTTCCCTTCTCATTTTTGTGATTTCTGCAAAGGCCCTGTACTGGGAACGAGTGACCCGCGATCCGCAACTTGCATTAATATTTGCTTCGTTTTTTGCCGCAATTATCTGGCCCGCTGCGCTTATCCGACTCCTCCTCTCGCCCAAAAGCCGCCGTTTCCTGCCTCTTTATTTCCTATTTCAAGTCGTCGGAACCATCCTAGCGTTTATTGTCCACTGGGTGCTTCCTAAAGTAAGCGACGTCCTCATGTCCTTATTTCCCTCAGCAGTGTTTTTTCTCTCTATCACAGCAATTTTGCCACCGACGGCTCCTGGTCTCGACATCTATCTTTGGATCAGCACCATCCTTTGCTGTTTTTCTCTTTTCCTTCTTTTTGCAAGAGCGATCCTTCTAAAATTGGAACAAAGATAAGGTATGAAAACAAAAGATTTTTCCTCCGAAGAGGAGACAAATATTTTTTTCGACATCTCATTGCGTCCCCCAGCTTTCGAAGAATTTTGCGGCCAAGAAAAAACCGTCGAGCGTTTGCGTCTGATGGTGGAAGCAGCCCAACGCAGAGGAGATGTCCTACAGCACATTCTTTTAAGCGGTCCTCCGGGTTTGGGCAAAACCACATTGGCTAACATCATCGGCACCGCCGTTGGCAGCGTCGTCAAGACCACTAGCGGACCCATGATCGAAAAAGCAGGAGATCTTGCCGGACTTCTCACCAATATGGAGCGAGGAGGAGTCCTCTTCATCGACGAAATTCACCGTTTGCAACCAGCCGTGGAAGAATACCTCTACCCTGCTATGGAGGACTTTAAGCTGGATATTTTAATTGATCAAGGTCCCAGTGCTCGCAGCGTTCGCCTGAACCTGGCTAAATTTACCTTGGTTGGCGCCACCACTCGTTCTGGCATGATCTCCGCGCCTCTCCGTTCACGGTTTGGAATGACTTGCCGGCTCGACTATTACAGCCCTGCGCATTTAGAGAAAATCGTAGAACGTAGTGCCGGATTACTCGAGTGTCCGATGGAACCAGGCGGTGCCCTGGAAATCGCCCAACGCTCGCGAGGCACCCCTCGCATTACCAATAATCTCCTCCGATGGGTGCGCGATTATGCCCAAGTCCGCTCTCACGGTATCATCACCCAAAAAATTGCCGCGGAAGCCCTCGCCATGTTGGAAATCGACGAAGATGGATTTGACGAAATGGATAAACGGCTCCTGGAAGCCATTATTCACAAATTCAGTGGTGGACCAGTCGGATTAAATTCCCTCGCCGTCGCCGTCGGAGAAGAACCAGGAACCCTCGAAGAAGTCCACGAACCCTATCTCATTATGCAGGGCTATCTTCAGCGGACCGCTCAAGGCCGTATTGTCACTCCACGCGCTTACCAAAAAATAGGTATTCCTCCACCTAATAACCCGGGCGAACTTTTCCATTAATGCTATATTAGCATAAATATAAAAGAAGCCAGAGTCCCTACTCCCTGAAAAGCGACGCTTTTCGCTCAAAGACCGAGTTCCAAAAAAGCATTCAAAATGTTAAACAAAGGGCAGCCTCGAGTGTTGTGAAAGAAGATGAAGATGAATCCCAAGCAATCTCTTAGCAGCGCACCCTAACTCTACAGTTGTTAGTTGGTAGTTCGTGGTTGATAGAGGTTCGTGGATCTCAGTTGCAAATAAGCTGGATTGACACAGCGACAATTGGCTAAAATGGTTGGAGCGACAGCATCCGTCATTTGCAGTTTAGAGGACGCTGACTACAAAGGACACTCTCTCGCTATGCTCGGTCGAATTACGGAAGTCCTCGGGCGTCGCGTTGAAATTCGGTTTGTTCCCCTAAAAAAAGAAAAACCAGTCTCTGCTTAAATCCATTCCCTTATACACAAGAACAAGAGTCCCCGAGAGCGTTCTGAGTGAATGGCGACGGCAAAATCCATGATACGCAGCAAGCCAGTCCAGAGAGTTTTGCCCCCTGGTTCACCGTCGCACTTTTGAAGCCGTGCGTACGCCAACATGTTGCAACACGCGCATTGACACAACCGTACATTATGTACATCATTATGTACATAAATGTACTGAATGATTTATGCGAGAAGCTACGTTCACTGAATTGCGCAATCACGCAAAGACTTATTTTGATGCTGTCGAAGACGGGGAGACGGTTCGTATTTTTCGCAACGGAAAACCGATTGCCGAAATTGTGCCTATCCGAGCTGTGGTTCCGTCATGGAAAAAGCAACCCACACCACTAACGGTCAAAGGCTTGTCGTTGAGCCGAGAAATCTTGAACGATCGGGATGAGTCGGCGTGAAGGTGTTTATGGATACCTCGGCTTTTGCGAAGCGTTATGTTGCCGAGCAGGGATCAGACAAGGTAATAGCGTTATCCCAGCAGGCAGACAGTCTCGTCGTAAGTGTGATTTGCCTACCGGAATTGATCTCTACTTTGTCCCGCCTCGTAAGGGAAAAAAGACTTTCCAAAGCTGACTACCGAAAATTGAAGGATGACACGCTGGCAGATTTAGCAAATGTAGATATCTGCCAGATCACATCGGGCATTATGGATTCAGTAATTTTGCTTTTAGAGTTGCATCCACTTCGGGCAATGGATGCTCTTCATGTGGCATGCGCCCTCGCCATAGAGCCTGACACCTTTGTTTCGGCTGACCATCGGCAACTTTTGGCAGCACAAAAGGCTGGACTTAAAATTGTTGATGTCTCGTAAATACTCTCCGCAACTGGCAGGCGCTTGATGGCCAACTTAGCTTTGAACTTTCCATATGCCTAAGAGATGTGCTATAACGATACTGGCATCTACGAGAATTCCGTTGGTACGCATTGACACGATCAATCATGCGTTTCAATTCGACGGGAATCATCGAGTGCTTCTTGAAAAGCCTACGAACCACCAACTACGACCTGACAACTGTAGTTCTAATAGCTCCCACAAGACCTGGGATAGTATGCTCGGTTGCCTCGATATCGACCTGAAATCCTAATTGTTTGAGCGTTTGGGATGTTACCGGACCGATGCTCGCGATTTTGAGGTTTTTGGGGAGAGGGAGCTGAAGTGCGGCAAAGTTTTCGGCTGTCGAAGAACTTGTAAATGTGATGAGGTCCGCTCCTTCCTGACGGAAGCGCTGAACGCCACCAGACACGTCCTCAACTTCCGGAACCGTGCGATAAGCAATTGCTTCGTCTACTATCGCACCGAGGCGAGTGAGTTCTTCGAACAAAAGCTTGCGGCTGCCTTCAGCATGGGCAAGGAGAATACGGAGATTTTCGACATCGACTTCTTTTTGAAATGCTTCCACCAGAGACTCCGCCATATATTTCTCTGGTAGAAGATCCACTTGTAATCTATAAGATCGAAGGTGATCGGCTGTCGTTGGACCAATTGCTGCTATGCGCACCCCTCCGATTTCTCGCGCATCTTGATAAATCTCAAAAAATACTCGAAAAAAAGCATCCACTCCATTTGGACTTGTAAAGACCAGCCAATCATAGCTGTGAGCTTCCGACACCAACTCACGAAAAGCTTTGATATCGCGGGGTGGTTCAATGCGGATTGTAGGCAATTCAAAGGCATCTGCTCCTAAATTGCGGAGGGCCTGGAGCAGCACACCAGCCTGTTGGCGGCTACGAGTGACTGCAACGCGCTTGCCGAAGAGGGGACGCGACTCAAACCAATTGAGTTTTTTCCGAAGTGTAACCACCTCTCCAAACACTGCAATGGCCGGCGCGGAAAAATGAGCTTCGCGAACTTGCTGCGCAATGTTGTTAAGCGTTCCTTCCAAAGTCTGCTGCCTGCCCGTGGTTGCCCATCGGATCAGTGCTACTGGCGTATCCAGTGGCATGCCATTTGCAATCAGTGCCTGAGCAATGGCATCGATTCGTTCGACTCCCATCAGCATGACTTTCGTTCCGCTGGCACGTGCGACGGCTTCATAATCCAATTTGGAAGCGCTTTTTTCCGGATCTTCGTGACCCGTAAACACAGTGAAACAAGCGTTGTGACTTCGATGGGTGACGGGAATCCCCGCGTAGGCAGGGCCGGCCGTAATGGAAGTGACCCCTGGAACAATTTCAAATGGAACCCCAGCATCAGCTAGCGCTTCGGCTTCTTCTCCGCCGCGGCCAAATAGAAACGGATCTCCCCCCTTCAGCCGAACGACGCGGAATCCCTTTTGCGCTTTTTCAACCAATAATCGATTCATCTCCGTCTGCGAGAGCGTATGCTTTCCGGATCTCTTGCCAGCGAAAATCAATTCGGCGGATTCCGGTGCGAAACGAAGAAGTTCCGGAGAGCAAAGAGCATCGTAAATAACTACTTGCGCCGTAGCGAGGCATTCTTTGCCGCGCAAAGTAAAAAGTCCGGGATCTCCAGGACCCGCTCCCACCAAATAACAAAACCCTGAATTTCTTGGCATGATTTCAAAAAAACGACGTGGAATCGGTCAGCGCAGAAAAAACAAGAGCTGCAACTTCTCGGGCATCAGGAGCTGTTGCTTCAGCGGAATGATATTGAGCGCCCTCAAACCAAATAGCCTTAAGGTGAATCTGATCCTGTTTTTTTTTTGCTCGAGCACCAAGTGCGAGATGGCATCCTCCGCCGAGTTTTTCCAAAAGCAAGCGTTCTGCTTGGACGCATGCGGCTGTTACCGGATCGTGAACCGCTGCCAATAAGCGACAAGTTCGGAGATCAGCCTCCCGTGCTTGTACTGCAATCGCTCCTTGTCCTGGAGCAGGCAAAAAATCCTCCAAGACATGCGTGTAAAGCCCCAGTTCCTTGCAAAGATTTTCCGGAAGATCCAGCCGTTCCAAGCCAGCGGCGGCGAGAATGACTGCTGCTAAGTCTTCTCTGTCAGCTAACTTGCGAACGCGTGTTGGGACATTGCCACGAATTCCTTCCACAATGAGATCGGGACGCTGCCTCAGGGCTTGAGCCTTCCGCCGAGCACTTCCCGTTGCAATGCGTGCGCATTGCGGCAAGCCATGGAGTCCCCCTGACCATTTGGAAATCAGGACATCATCCACTGGGCCTCGCGAAAGGATCGCAGCCAAAGTGAGCCCCGCGGTATTTTCTGTGGGAAGATCTTTGAGGCTGTGTACTGCGACATCGATTTCTTCCCGCAGAAGAGCAACTTCCAGCTCCTTAGTAAAAGCCCCCTTATCGAGTGGTGACGCGGAACCAAGCGGAGCATTCAAGCGAAGATCGCCTTGAGTGTGGATGATATGAATTTCGGTGATCAGGTGTGTAGCAGAAAGCGAGTCTTGTAAAATCTTGGTTTGAGCCAGCGCAAGATCGCTGCCACGTGTGCCGATCCTGAGAGTTTTCACGCGACGAGAGGATGATCAGCAGTAGTTCGGCGGAGCCAGCCTACAAAGTTGTGTACCTGTTGCTCAATCAGGACTTCACAAGAATTGAGTTCTCGACGCCGAACGGCCAGAGTTTGTTGAGCGATGTCCTGAAGCGAATCAATGTCATAGAGGAAAACGCCCTCCAAGTTGTTCACCGCAGCTTCAATATTGCGGGGTACCGCTAAGTCGATGAGGAAAAGCGGACGTTGCCGTCGCTTTTTCATGAGAGGAGCCAGCTTATGCTCGGTGAGCAGTGCATGGGGTGCACGTGTGGAACTAATGAGAATGTCTATATCGGAAAAAGCATCCTGCCAATGATCGAAGCGCATTGCCACGCCGCCGATTTCAGCGGCAAGCTGAACCGCACGGTCATAAGTACGGTTGGAAACGATGATGCTCCGCACTCCACGCGCAAGAAGACTCCGAGCCGTGCGTTCGCTAGTTTCCCCGGCTCCTAAAATCATCACCTGACATGTGGACAAGCTGCCAAATATTTTTTCGGCAAGCTCTACGGCAGCCGCTCCAACGGAAGTCGGACCGCGCGTGATCAGTGTCTCGGAGCGCACACTTTTTGCCACGCGAAATGCGTTCTGAAAGAGCTTATTTAAATGCCGTGAAGTGGCTCCCAACCCAAGAGCTTCGGCATAAGCACGTTTTACTTGCCCTAAAACTTCCGTTTCTCCCAGCACCATGGAATCCAAACCGCTTGCAACCCGAAAAAGATGCCGCACGCTATTTGGGCTCGTATGATGATACCATGGAGCCGCGCAGCCGACACGATCCCTCAGGATATTTTGTATCTCATTCACACTCAGTTGAGGACAAATCGTTGCGACGTAAAATTCCACTCGATTGCAGGTAGAGAGCACTACCGCCTCATTAAGCCCCTCAATTTGCCGAATTTGATTCAATAACTTTTCAACTTCTTGCGAGGAGGAGACTGCAAAGCGTTCCCGAAGATGAACCGGCGCGATTTTATAATTAATTCCCGTGCAGAGAATATTCATCGGATCGTGCTGGAAAGGTAGTAAATCCCAGGCAAGGTAATCAGAGCAGCAAGAAAAAAAAGAATCGAAATGGAAGCCATCTTGTGGGCAGCCAATGGTCGGACCATATTAGCAATCAGGACGAGACCATACAACAACCAAATCAGGAGCGAGACCCAGAATTTAAGATCGGCTATTGGCTTGTGAGAAAGAAATCCGAAAATAAAGGCAATGGTAAGCATCCAAAATCCCAACCAAAGGAGCCTGATGTTAACGATTGATAAGTGATTGATAGGAGGAAGATTAAAAAATAGCGATGAAGCATTACGTCTCTTCAGATGCCTTTCTTGAACCAAATACATAATGCTCGAAACACAAGCGAGTCCGAAGGCTCCGTAGGCTATTAAGCTTACAGCCGCATGAAATTCCACATAGGCATTGTGGCTTGCCGGAGTCGATGAAGAATCCCCCAAAAAAAGTGCGCCCATCAGCATTGCCAGGACCAAAGGAGAGGTAAAAGCCCCCATCAGCGAGAGACGGTATGCGGGCCCCACGATTAAATAGATCAATACTATTGCCCAACTCAAAAAGATAAGCACTTCATGAAAATTGGTGATGGGGCATGCCTGGACCGCCTTTCCTCGAGCCCACAGCCATAGAGTAAGCAAAACAAATCCACATCCAATGCTCACGAGATCAAATTGATTTGGGTGAAACCACCTTGCTCTCAATGCGAAAAGTGTATGGCAAAAACTCGCTAAAAAACACAGTCGCGCACCGATCAAGAGCCAGGGATCGATCATATTATTGTCACTCTGCTCACATTAGCATCCATTCTTTTCGCGATCTCAACGCGAACGCCGGTTTAATTTGAGGAGAGAAATATCCCAAACCGGATACTTTTCCCAGCCGTGAAGATCGAAATGCCACCATTCGGTAGGAAATCCGATAAATCCATGACGGACCATAACTTCCTCTAGCTTCTGTCGATTGCGTTTTTGTTCCGGACTCGCGCCCTGGTAATTCCGAAAGGCACGTTGACTAAATTCGTCGAAGTGACTGGGCATAGGGAGTTCGTTGCCCAGTGCATCCACCAAGGTGACATCTACCGCGGTTCCTCGCGTATGACGTCCTCCCCCTAAATAAGGATTAGTTACATAGCGCTCATCTCGAATGAGATTCCACATCCGTTTTTGAACGGAAAGAGGGCGATAAGCATCGTAAATCTTGAGACCTAATCCCGATTGAGCGAGGTCGCGCTGCACCCCTTCCAGCGCTCGGGCAGCGTCGATGTGAACAAAAGCCACCGGAATTGGATACAGTCGAGTTCCGGTAAAGTTATAAGACGTCGCATAGCGAATCTCCTCCAAGGGAGGAGGAGTCAGTGAACGCACATTGATTAAGGGAGCACTTTCACCGGAAAACGCAGTTCTCAGGCCGACAATGGAGAAAAAAAGAGCAAGTCGTAGTAGGTTCATGGGAACTTTTAGCGCATCCTCGTAGATCTGTAACTGACGTTACGCACTTTTAGGAGCCCTGGGAGCAAAAAAACCATTGTGACCAACAAGGTTTCCCTTTTTTGCGTAACATCACCTGTAAAATTTCCAAACGCGAATATTACTCCAGCCATTGAGTATGAAAAATCCCCGATTTATCTACACGTTCATATGTATGCGCGCCGAAAAAATCGCGCTGTGCCTGAAGCAAATTTGCCGGCAAATTTTCACTCCGATAGCTATCGTAATAGGCTAATGAAGCGCTAAAAGCAGGTGTCGCGACACCGTGCTGGATTGCGGTGCTCACAGCAAGACGCCAACTGTTTTGACTCTTTACAAGAACGTCCCGAAAGAAAGGTGCGAGCATCAGATTTTGCAAACCAGGCTCCTGTTGATAGGCATTTGCAATGCGGTTTAAAAATTGGGCGCGAATGATGCACCCTCCGCGCCAAATGGTGGCGATATCAGCAAAATTAAGGTTCCAATTGTAAAGTCTGCCAGCGGCTCCGAGGAGATCCATCCCCTGTGCGTAACTGACGATTTTAGAAGCGTATAAAGCATCACGAACGGCATCGATGAGCGTTTTTCGATCACCCGAAAAAGGCTTTCGCGTCGGCCCAGGGAGGAGTCGGGAAGCGGCAATGCGTTGATCCTTTTGGGAAGAAAGAATCCGCGCTTCCACCGCCGCATGAATCGTGCTCAATACAATCCCTTGATCCGTGGCGCTTCCAACAGTCCATTTGCCTGTCCCTTTTTGTCCCGCCTTGTCGAGAATGACCTCCACGAGCGGCTTGCCGGTGTCCGGGTCCATCTTTTCAAAAATACGAGCGGTGATTTCAATGAGATAACTGTTGAGCTCTCCTTGGTTCCATTCGGAGAAAATCTTATGAAGCTCAGAGGCGGAGAGGCTGAGCACATTCTTTAGAATAGCATAAGCCTCACAGATTAGCTGCATGTCGCCATACTCAATACCATTGTGCACCATTTTCACATAATGTCCGGCTCCGTCCGGTCCCATATACCGGCAGCAAGGTTCCCCCTCCGCTATCGCAGCAATCTTACGAAAAATGGGACTGATAGCGGTCCAAGCTTCCTGTGAACTTCCAGGCATTAGAGAAGGTCCTTTTAGGGCCCCTTCCTCCCCACCTGAAACTCCGCAACCCACAAAATGTAACGATTTTTCGCGCAATGTCTTTTCACGGCGTTGGGTATCCGTCCAAAGCGAATTGCCGCCATCAATGATAATGTCGCCCGCTTCCAAAAGAGGAATCAACTGATCGATGACGGCATCAACTGCGGCACCAGCTTTCACCATAATCATGACCTTGCAAGGTCTGGCGAGAGATTTGACAAGCTCTGCGAGAGAATACGTCGGCACGATGCGTTCTTTGTTCTTGGCACGGCCTTGAACAAAGCGTTCAGTGACTTCCCGAGTACGATTGAAAACGCTGACGCTAAAGCCCTTGCTTTCCAGATTCAGCACAAGATTTTCTCCCATGACCGCCAGACCAATCAAACCGATGTCGCAATGATTCATAATTTACAAAAACTGACTTACCATACTAACTTCAAATACTGTCGCTGACAATACAGAGAAACTGTACCCCTACCAGAAGACGGCCCATCCATGACCTTTCCCAACCGGCTTACGCTCGCTCGACTTTTACTCACAATCTTATTTGTCATGGCAATGGAATTTTCTTTCGCCTGGAATCAAACAATAGCCTTGGGCGTATTTCTCCTGGCAATTTTAACGGACTGCTTGGATGGATTGCTTGCGCGACGATGGAATTTGATCACAAATTTTGGGAAGCTCATGGACCCGATAGCGGATAAAATCTTGAGTACTTCCGCGTTTATTTTGCTGGTGGCTTATGGAGCAATTCCAGCATGGGTGGTCATTATCATTGTTGGCCGAGAATTTTTAATCACTGGATTGCGGTTGCTTGCCAGTAACAAGGCAATCATCCTCCCGGCGGAAAAAATGGGTAAACACAAAACAGTTTGGCAAATGGCAACCATCCTTTTCTTTTTGGCTCTTCTGGCTCTGCCCGAGTGGATGCCAAAATTTCCCTGGTGGCATATCGCTTGGATATATGGCGGAAATTTCCTGATCACAATCACAGTTGTTCTCACTCTCTACTCCGGATTTGGCTACCTGCAAAAAAATCGATCGCTCTTATTTTCGGATTAACAGACTTCATCCGATTTTTTAGAACCTTGCAGATCGGAAAAGACTTTATTTGCAATTGTCGGTTTCTACAGTTGTCAGTTCGTGGTTTGTAGTTTCCGGAAAACTTCTACGAACCACCAACCACGAACTGACAACTGTATTGAGAAGGGCCAGATCCGACACGTCCGCACTCAACAAGAGCTGCTGTTTTCCGCACAACTCCCCTGAATTTCCCCCTGAAAACATTTCGACAAATGGCGTCTGAACGCGTACCTCTCAACGTTCATGAGCAGCCAAAATTTGGATGTCCCTTATGTGGCAAACCTTGCTCGCATTGCCCTAAGTGAGGAAGAGACTGTCACTTTTCAAGTCCAACTTGGGCGTATTTTGGAATATGTGGAACAATTGAGAGCTGTCGATGTCTCTCATGTGGAGCCGATGGCACATGCCGCTCCCATTCATAATGTCTTCCGACAAGATGAACCCAAGGAAGGGCTTTCGAAGGCTGATGCGTTGGCAAATGCCCCACGTACCACCAACGGCCTTTTTATGGTGACCAAAGTTATTGAATAGGAATTATGGACCTGATCTCACTGACTCTTCACGAGTTACAGCATAAGTTTCGATCCAAGGAGGCACACCCGCGCGAAGCGATCGAAGCGCTGGAGGCTCGGATTACCCAAGTGGAACCCAGGGTGCAATCTCTGCTTCACCGTAATTTGGAGGCTGCTTTACGATTGGCAGATCAAGCCGATGTCTCTCTGCCGTTAGGTGGCTTGCCAATTGCCATTAAAGACGCTATCCACGTGGAAGACGAGCCTTGCACCTGTGCCTCAAAAATACTCTCCACCTATCGGGCTCCTTACGATGCAACGGTTATTACACGATTGAAAGCGGCAGGTGCCATCCCATTTTCACGAACCAACATGGACGAGTTTGCCATGGGGTCTTCCACTGAGAATTCAGCTCTGCACCTCACCTACAATCCTTGGGATCTCACTCGCATACCAGGTGGTTCCAGCGGTGGTTCCGCAGCCGTCGTTGCGGCGCGCGAAGCTTATGCTGCCTTAGGCTCTGACACAGGCGGTTCCATCCGACAGCCCGCTGCCCTTTGTGGCTGTGTCGGTCTCAAGCCCACTTATGGTCGCGTGTCTCGGTATGGCCTCGTTGCCTTTGCCTCCTCACTGGACCAGATCGGCCCTCTCGCACGCTCTACGCGGGATTGTGCCATGATTCTGAATACCATTGCCGGCAAGGATGCAAAAGACTCCACGTCGCTCGACATCCCAACCGAGGATTTTACAAGGGAACTTGAGCTGGGAATGAAGGGATTACGCATTGGAATTCCCAAGGAGTACTTTGTTGAGGGCGTGGATTCCCAGGTACAGGTCGCTGTGGAAAAAGCGATTCAACAATGCCGGGAATTGGGAGCCGAGCTGGTCGAAATTTCTCTGCCTCATACACAATACGCAGTAGGGGTTTACTACATTCTAGCAACAGCCGAGGCTTCCGCCAATCTGGCACGCTTTGATGGGGTCCGTTATGGAACTCGTGCATCTGATCCCAAAAATTTGCTCGACCATTACCAACGCACGCGTGAGGCAGGTTTTGGCCGTGAGGTCAAACGCCGGATTATTCTTGGCACTTATGTGCTAAGTTCCGGCTATTACGATGCATATTATCTTCGCGCCCAGAAGGTACGCGCTCTCATTCGTAAGGACTTCAATGAGGCTTTCCAACATGTCGATGCACTCATTTGTCCAACGTCACCTGATGTTGCATTTCGCTTAGGCGAACGCACGGATGATCCGCTCCGCATGTATTTAGCGGATATTTTCACGATTGCCACCAATTTGGCGGGCATTTGTGGAATCAGTGTGCCTTGCGGATTTGCAACTGTGGATGGTTCGCGACTCCCTGTTGGAGTGCAATTTTTAGCAAATGCACTTCAGGAAACCAAACTTCTCCGAATCGCGAATGCTTATGAATTAGCAACGGGTTGGACGTCTCAATTTGCTCCAATTTAATAATTTAGCTATACTGGTGTAGCTTCCCCATATGCCTGAGATATTTCGATCTATCATTTTAGTCATTGTCTTTCTGGTCCCGGGCTATGTTTGGCATGTCGTAGAGTCCCTGTTTGTCTATCACGATCAGGAGCTCCAGTGGGAAAAATTTGCTCTGAAGTTACTTACCCGCAGTACCTTTATTGGCATCTTTTTTGCAGACGCGATTTACCAAGTATGGTGGCAAGGTTTGGATTCGGTACATTTCGGAGTCGTTGCCTTTGAATTATTCTTTTTCGCGCCGATAACGGCAGGGTTTTTCTGCGGCTTGCTTCGACAAAAAAAGTGGATAGCTACGCTTCTAGCCAAGTGCAATTTCAAGATTTTCGACCTAAATCGCCCCTCCACAGCCTGGAAGGCACTATTCTCGAAACCGCTGCACAACTGGATCATTGTTACGCTAAAAAGTGGGGCACAGATCTATGGTTATATGGGGGAAAGTTCCATTAGGTCTTCTCATCATAAAGACCGCGATCTATACATTAGCCATATCCTGAAGCCGAATGGGAACGGTGGTTGGGAATTTGCTGAAGGTACGAATGGGATTTATATTTCTTCCAATGAAATCAGCACTATCGAGTTCATTAAAGAAACTCAGGAGGCCCTATGAAAAAATCAAGCAAGGATATCGACACGAGTTATCTACTTGAAGCAAATCTGGTCAACAGGAGTTGTTTTTTTAAAAATGCCCCTCTTCCCAAAAAGATCCCAAAGCTTGCTTCCTCTGTGATTCCTCCGCCTGTTCCACCCACAGTGCCTCCTAAATCATCAAGCCCTTCAGGCGGCGAAAAATAAAGCCGTTAACGGAAGCCATCAGGATGGACACGCTTGAAATGATTTCCTTCTTGATAGCCTGCTATCCCGCATCGACAGCAGCCGGACTCATGGCGAATTAGGCCCCCAGCAGCTCTGTGATTAAAGCTCGTTCTTCCTTAAGTTCATTGACGCTTGCGTCAATTTTTGAGCGGCTGAAGGAATCTATTTCGAGTCCCTGAACGATCTCCACTTTATGGCCATTGGAACGGACCGGAAACGAAGAGATCAAACCCTTTTCCACTCCATAGCTCCCATCCGAATAAAGGGAGACGCTATGCCAATCGCCAGCTGGTGTCGGCTCGACAATGGAACGGACGGTCTCCAGAACCGCGTGAGCTGCTGATTTTGCTGAGGACAATCCACGAGCCTGAATGATCGCCGCCCCCCGCTGCTGAACAATCTTTACAAAATCCCCTTCCAACCAGTTGGAATCAGAAATGACTTCCGAGACCAAACGCCCCCCAATTTTGGCATGCTGAAAATCCGGATATAAGGTCGAGGAGTGATTCCCCCAGACGGCCACATTCGTCACATCTCTCCAGTGCTTTTCGGCTTTTGCCGCAAGTTGCGATTTGGCACGATTTTCGTCTAACCGGCTCATAGAAAACCAACGGTCTTTAGGAAGCTCCGGTGCATTGCTCATAGCAATGAGGCAATTGGTATTGCAGGGATTTCCCACAACAAGGACCCGGATATCCGAAGCAGCATTTTTTTGAATAGCACGCCCTTGCCCAATAAAAATTTTTCCGTTAATTCCCAGCAAATCTTTGCGCTCCATTCCCGCCTTCCTTGGAACACTGCCAACTAGCAATGCCCAATTCACATCTCGAAATCCCTCGTCCAAATTATCGGTAATGGTAACGGAATCTAATAATGGAAAAGCGCAATCTTGTAGCTCCATAAGGACGCCTTCCAGCGGTCTCAGGGCTGACGTAATTTCAATGAGCCGGAGGTCAATAGGTTGTTCCGAACCAAATAAATCTCCGGCAGCGATTCTCGGAAGTAACGAATAGGCAATCTGACCAGCAGCGCCAGTAACAGCAATACGAATAGGTTGTTTCATGATTTGAAAGCCAGCTTCGCTGGTTTCTTTTAGAAGCCAATTATCGCAGATAAAATCTTTTTTGCGCTACAAGTTTCTAAAAAATGAGAAAACCCGTTTTGCCATTAGGCGAAACGGGTTTTCTCGGCGGGGGGGAAATCCGAGAAAATGCCGCAGGAAAACTACTAAAGTGAACTCTTGAGGGCTTTGCCCACTACAAACTTCACGCTTTTTGAGGCCTTGATCTTGATTTTTTGTCCCGTCTTAGGGTTTACACCCATTCTGGCTTTCCGGTTAACAACTTTAAAGGTGCCCATCCCAATTACCTGAACCACTTTTGTCTTTTTCAGATGTATTTTTGTAGCCTTGAAAGTGGCATTCACGGCGCGCTCCGCATCCGCTTTGCTGCATCCAAGTTCCTTTTGAACGGTAGTGATCAGGTCCTGTTTGTTACTCATTTGAGGTAAAACGTGTATGGCCGAAGGAGTTAGTTGGTAATCAGCCGCTTTGTCAACAAAGAATTTGCAAATTTTTATTTAAGCTTAATTTTCTAGTAGCATTTAGCATAATAATTCAGCTTGTTTGCTAAAATTGTGGACTTCCAGGAACAGATTTCGGCTTTTCTTTCCATCACCCCCCAAATTCATCCAAACGCCTACATTGCTCCCAGTGCATATGTGGTCGGCAGTGTGACAATTGGCGAAGAGGCAAGTGTCTGGCCTTTTGCTTCGCTTCGAGGTGACATCGCTCCGATTCACATAGGAGCACACTCCAATATCCAAGATGGAGCGGTGATCCATGTAGGGGATGAATCGCCTGCACTCATTGGCGAATGGGTTACGGTAGGCCATAAAGCGGTGGTACACGCATGTGAAATCATGGACGAAGTTTTAGTCGGGATGGGCGCCATTATTTTGGATGGAGCCCACATAGGGACTCGGTCATTGATCGGCGCAGGCAGCCTCGTTACACAGGGGACCATTATCCCTCCAGGATCATTGGTATATGGTTCCCCTGCGAGGATCCAAAGACCGCTCACGGCGGAAGAACAGTCCGGATTGCACGTCTCGGCTGAGCGTTACGTTACCTTATCGAGAGAATACTTGCGCCGCGCTTCTTAGCTCTATAGTTGGTAGTTCGTGGTTCTCAGTTGCAAATTGAACACGTGCTGACATCTACTCAGAACTGAGAGTTTTTATCAGTTCTTGGGGGAGTGTCCGCGATTTTTTTTTGGCTTGGTTCTTAAAAGTTAATGGTTTGTAGTCGCTGGAAAGCAAGCTATCAACTTCGACGAACTGACAACTGTAGTGGTAGTTTCGAGCCCCGTCACAAGTTGGGAGTTGACTCGCTTGGCTCCCGCCAAGTCTCGCCCTACCGGGCTTCCTTCGGAAGTCCACCCCAACCGCTCCCGCGGCTCGGTGTTTCCAATGATTTTCTTCTCGCTCGCTGCCGCTTGCAAAATGTACTATATTGAGTCGTGAATAAACCTGTGGAACAAGTGGCAATCAGGGGAATCCTCCCTGCCGATGGCAGCTGCGCGGTGTTTCTTGGGAACGAAAAAAAGACTTTTGTCATTTATGTGGATGCAGGAATTGGGGGGGCAATTGGGATGTTCTTGAGTGGCACTGTTAAAGACCGGCCCTTGACACACGATCTTTTCGCATTGGTGCTTGCTGCTTTTGGTGCCCGCGTGGAACGAGTGGTTATCAATCAGCTTAAAGGGAGCACTTACTATGGGCGGCTCATCATCGGAGCAGAAAATGAAATTCAGCAGAAAAAGATTGTTGAGCTCGACGCCCGCCCGAGTGACTGCCTTGCCATGGCCGCTCAACAGTCAGCACCCATCTATGTGAGCCAAGAGGTATGGGATGAAGTTGAAGATATGAGCGACGTCCTCCGGGGTATAGAAGAGGAACGCCGTAAGGAAGGGGAATGATGGAGAAGGACATCCCTTCTCCGAAGCTCGATTTCTTTCCTTTCGAGAGCGCGCCAGCTTCGCTGATTTCTTTTAGAAGCCGCTGATTGAAAATGACTCCTTTTTTGAACTGCAAGTTTTTAAAGGAAAGGGACTCAGTCTGCACGGAGCAAGCAAATTAGGTTGCTTTTGTCATTCGGTAGCGTCAATTTAAATTATCATCAATGAATGTGAATACCCACTCAAATACTCAGTTAGACCAGCTAAAGCAGTATACAACGGTGGTTGCGGATACCGGGGACTTCGAGGCGATGCGGAAATATACTCCCCAGGATGCGACTACCAATCCCACTCTGATTTTAAAAGCTGTCCAACAGCCTCAATACAAACATCTCTTAGAACAGGTGCTGGCAGATAACCGAAAATCAACGCTGAGTGGATGCCAGCTTCACAAGAAGATTATGGATGATCTCTTGATCGCCTTCGGTCTTCAAATTCTTCAAATCATTCCTGGCCGAGTCTCGACGGAAGTAGATGCCAGGCTCTCCTTTGATGTCGAAGGAAGTATCGAAAAAGCGCGTTACTTAATCGGCCTTTATGAAAAGGCCGGTGTGGATCGCAATCGCATTTTAATTAAAGTCGCTTCCACTTGGGAAGGGATCCGCGCCGCCGAGGTTCTCCAAAAGGAAACGATCAACTGCAACCTCACCCTCCTCTTCTCTTTAGCTCAGGCCGTCGCTTGCGCGAAGGTAGGTGCTCGGCTCATTTCTCCATTTGTTGGAAGAATTTATGACTATTATAAGCAGATAACCGGCAAGGACTTCCGAGGCCAGGAAGATCCCGGGGTTCAGTCGGTAAAACGGATTTACACGTACCTAAAACAGTACGGATATCCCACACAAATCATGGGGGCTAGCTTTCGAAACGTGGGCCAAATTCTCGAACTCGCGGGCTGTGATCTTCTGACGATCAGCCCGGAACTTCTCGAAGAATTGCAAGAATCCACTGGTCCCGTTGTGCGAAAATTAGATATTGGGGCTGCAAAGGCCTCGTCGGTGGAAGAAATCGATGTCTCAGAAAAGAATTTCAGGTGGTTAGTTAACGAAGAAGCCATGGCAAGCGATAAATTAGCCGATGGTATTCGGCGCTTTGCCGCCGACGCTGTAAAACTCGAAGAAATCATCGCTCAAAAGATTGAGGGGAGTGGTTCTTGATTTTATGAGGGATAACCCACCCATTGAAATTTGGGCTACCGCCGCCTCTTCTTCCACGTTGAATATGATCGCAATCCGGACCCCTCTCATGTCGCTCCTCTATTGTGTGAGCATATTTCTCTGTCTGATTCCTACCGTCAGAAACGCGGTAGCGACTGGCACTCTACCAGGTGCCCTCCCAATATTGGCGGGTATTGAAACAGTACGGGAAGATCTTAAGTTAACACCGCTGCAAGAGGCCGTGTTGGATTCTATTCGCAATGAATACCGATCAGAAGCCCAACAAATTTACCTTGCTGCCAAATTTAAAAGCGCACCCTCGTTGCAGCGTGCTGAAAATTCCCTTCTTCGCCTTCAACATAAGTACAACAGGCGAGTCTTCTCCACCCTGAACAAAAACCAAAAAAGGCGGCTGAAACAGATTGAAGTTCGGGTCCTGGGTGGTTTTTTGTTGTTTGGGGAATCTGTACGGCAGAGCTTGGCGGTAGATGCACCTCAGAGGATGAAAATAGCTAAGATCGAGAACAATACTCTTCGCAGCCTCCGAAAAATCAACCGTCAGACCATCGAGAAAAGAACCGATCCCTTCAAACGAGCCGCCGCTCTACATGCTCTTCGAGAAAACTCATCCGCACAGCTATTGGCAGTTCTGACGCCCGAACAAAAGCAAAAGCTTGTTGGCTGGGAAAAAAAAGGCCCGGCGGCCGGGACGCTCTCCAATTAGACCTGATTTGATACGGGAATTATAGCAGGATTTGATCATGCTATCATGGCTCGACAGCCATGAATTCTTCTCGATCTTCAATAGCTACCAGGTGCATACTTTTTCCAAAGCTCTCACACAACCTCCTTTTGCTGCAGCCTTACACCCAGGACTTACGCAAAAAGGCCTAAAAACAGTGTGGGAAGAATTACTACAAAATAGAGGTAGCGTCCAGCTTGAGAAAGGATTGTAGAGAAGAAGGTATGAGAAGCTGCCCAAGCCTGCTTGATTATTGCCAGTACCTGTTGGTGAGCCCAATCAACTACACGCTGACAAATTTTGCCGAGCATACGGAAAACATGAGCCACGATGCAATCAACAGATTTCTCAGTAAGGAGAAGATAACGCCGCGTCTGATATGGGAGAACGTGCGCGGAGAGATTATCCCTGATGAAGAGTGCTGCGTGGTGTTCGATGACACGGTGATCGACAAGAATTTTTCGCATAAGATTGAACTGGTTCGCCGCCAGTATAGCGGTAACGCACACGGACTGATCAAAGGCATTGGAGTGGTGAACTGCGTGTACGTCAATCCGCGGACCAACGCATACTGGCTGATCGACTATCGAATTTACGATCCTGCTGGCGACGGAAAAACTAAACATGATCATGTACGGGACATGCTCAGCAACCTTGTACATCACAAAAAGCTGCTCTTTCGGCATGTCTTGGTGGATACCTGGTATGCTAAGCGTGATCTGATGCTCTTCATTGAATCGCTGGGAAAAACCTATTATTGTCCCTTAAGTGACAACCGTTTGGTGGATGATTCCGCAGCTCAACGGCCCTATCAGCGAGTGGACTCCTTAGAGTGGAATCAATCAGAACTCGCACATGGCAAGACAATCAAAATCAAGGGATTCCCCAAAGAACACAAAGTGAAACTGTTCCGGGTTGAGGTGTCAGAACACCGCACGGACTACGTGGTTACTAACGACCGAACTCAAGATTCTTCCAAGCTCACACTTGAGATGTGCGGCTTGCGCTGGAAGATTGAGCAGTTTCATCGTGAGGCTAAGCAGTTAACAGGAATTGAACGCTGCCAATGCAGAAAGGCTCGTATTCAGCGTAACCACATCGCTTCTGCTATCTTGGTCTGGGGCCGTTTAGCTCATATTGCCAGAGATAGCGCAAAAACTCTTTACCGCGTCAAACAAGGAATCCTCGATGATTTCCTTTTTCATCAACTCAAATTTCCTTCCCTTACCATGGCTTTTGCGTAAGTCCTGACACCAATGAAAGTTTATATCGACGGCACCTTTTGTGACAAAGAGGATGCAAAGATTTCTGTCTTTGACCATGGTCTCCTTTATGGAGACGGAATTTTTGAGGGAATCCGTTTCTATCACGGCAAGGTATTCCGTTTAAAGGAGCACATTGAGCGTTTGTTCGACTCCGCTCGTTCCATCTGTCTCCAGATTCCACTTTCCGGAGAAAAGATGACCGAGGCATTGCTGGAAACCATTCGGTGTAATAAGTTGCAAGACGGATATATCCGCTTGATCGTCACGCGTGGAATTGGAAACTTAGGCCTTAATCCGACACAGTGCTCTCGCCCAACGGTGGTGATTATTGCGGACAGCATTCAATTATACCCAACCGAAATGTATGAAAAGGGCTTGAAAATCGTCACATGTGCCACACGCCAAGTATCTTCCGCGGCACTCAGTCCCATGGTCAAATCCCTGAACTATCTCAATAACATCATGGCAAAGATAGAGGCAATACAAGCAGGTGCTGGAGAGGGTCTTATGTTGAACGAGCAAGGATTTGTTGCAGAATGTACCGGAGATAATATCTTTATCATTAAGAACGGCCTGATCACAACACCTACATTGGCTGCAGGAGCCCTTGGGGGGATTACCCGGGCCGCAATTTTTGAATTGGCACAAAATCTACATATTCCATTGAAAGAAAAGGATATCACTCGTCACGAAGTTTTCATTGCAGATGAATGTTTTCTAACCGGTACCGCTGCTGAAGTGATTCCTGTGGTAGATTTGGATAGTCGGTCAATAGGGGACGGCGTCCCAGGCCCCATTACCCGGCGGTTAACTCATGCATTCCACCAGTTGACACAAAGCACTGGGACGGCGATTTATTAGTGTATATGCAATGCGATGTCTGTCATGCTAAAGAAGCAACGGTTTTCCTTACCCAAATAATGGAGGGCAAAATGCAGAAAATCAACCTTTGTGAAGCCTGCTCAAAAGCCAAGGGGGTGAGTGATCCGACAGGATTTGAATTAGCCGACCTTCTTGTGGGACTCGGAAGCACACCGCAAATGGATCTTCAAACTTCACCATTGAAATGCCCCATCTGCGAATTTACACAAACTGAATTTAAAAAGACTGGCCGTTTGGGTTGCAGTCATTGCTATGATACATTTTCAGAGATGGTTCAAAGTATGTTAAAGAACATGCATAAGGGGACGCGGCACGAAGGAAAGATCCCTGCCCGTCACCACAAATTGCGTTTTTACAATGAACGCTTAAAGACTTTAAACGAAATCCTGCAAGAAGCCGTGGCGGCCGAAGAATACGAAAAAGCGGCAACCATCCGGGACGAAATTCACCAACTGGAGTCAGAAGCCACTTCTTTATGAAATTCTCTCGTCTCATTGCTAACACGGGAGAGTGGCTAAAGGAAGAGGGACCACACCGTAATATTGTTATCAGCAGTCGAATACGGCTTGCCCGTAATCTTCGGGATATGCCTTTCCCGGGATGGGCTAAGAAAACTGAGCGTTTGGAAATAACGAAGGTAATTAAAGCCGCTATTGAATCCCTTCCTGAAATGAAGGATGCGTTTTCGGAAAACCTGGAAGAGCTTTCACCACTTGAAAAACAAGTGTTAGTAGAGCGCCATCTGATTAGTAGAGAACATGCCGCAAAGGGGATAGGCAGCGCCGTAGTCATGAACGTGCCTCAAACCCTGAGCTTCATGATCAACGAGGAGGATCATTTGCGTATGCAGGCGCTTTCTTCCGGGCTTCAGCTTTCGACAGTATTTGCTTTGATTAATCGGGCGGACAGTGAGCTGGAATCCATGCTTGATTTTGCGTTTCATGATGAACTGGGCTATCTTACTGCGTGCCCCACAAATGTTGGCACGGGAATGCGTGCATCCGCCATGCTCCATCTGCCTGGATTGGTTATGAACGATCTCGTCAATAAGATCGTTAATTCCGTAAACAAGATTGGGTTAGCAGTCCGTGGCCTGCATGGGGAAGGGTCGGAAGCCATAGGGAACCTTTTTCAAGTTTCCAATCAAACCACTCTCGGGGAATCCGAAGGGGAAATCATAGATCGCCTGAACAAGGTGATTGAAACCATCTTGGAACACGAGCGAAATGCCCGACAAATGTTGTTGGAAAGACGTCCCGTGACTTTACTCGATCAAATTGGGCGTGCTTATGGAATTTTGGGTCAAGCCCACTCGATTGGTTCAAAAGAAGCATTAAATTTGCTTTCCATTATAAAACTCGGAGTTGATCTCGGCTTATTTCCTGAAACCAGCCGGCACGCTGTTGATCAGCTTTTTATCGAAACTCAGCCCGCTCACCTTCAAAAGGGTGTACAAGCGCAAAAAATGGCCACCGAGGCAAGGGATACACTGCGCGCATCTATTATTCGGGCAAAGTTGAATTCCATGCCTCAGCCAGATATTACTAAAATCAGCATTACCCCTGAAGAAGAAGAACCTCATGATGAATAATTTCACACCCCGTGCGCAACAAGTATTGGCCCTTGCCCGTAAGGAAGCGGACCGCTTTAATCACAATTACGTAGGAACCGAGCACCTCTTGCTCGGGGTAATTAAGCTGGGTCAAGGAGTTGCAGTCAACGTTCTCCAGAAAATGGGGCTGGATCTCGAGACCGTACGGACGGAAGTAGAAAAGCAAGTAGGAGCTGGGCCGGAAACCAAAATGGCTGGCAACATCCCCTATACCCCTCGGGTGAAAAAGGTGCTGGCTTTAGCGAGCAAGGAAGCCAAAAGCCTCCAACATTCTTACGTGGGTACCGAACACATTTTGCTCGGCCTCCTGCGTGAAGGCGAGGGTGTGGCAGCACGTGTCTTGAAAGGGCTCGATATTGACCTGGAACGCACTCGTAACGAAATCATGAAGGAACTGGATCCCAATTTTACAGCTCCCGATGGCGAAGGTGAAGCTGTCACCGCGGAACCAGGGGGAGGAGGCGGCGGCGGGGGTACCAAAAAGGATGGAAAGACCCCTGCACTGCGTGCCTTTGGCCGGGATCTTACTGAATCCGCCAAAAAGGGAGAAATGGATCCTGTGATTGGCCGCACCGAAGAAATCGAGCGCGTGGTCCAAATTCTTTGCCGGAGAACAAAAAATAATCCCGTCCTCATTGGCGAAGCGGGCGTTGGCAAAACTGCCATCGTTGAGGGTCTGGCGCAAGAAATTGTCAACGGCAATGTTCCAGAGCTTTTGCGGGACAAGCGGGTCATCACATTGGATCTCGCACTCATGGTTGCGGGAACAAAGTATCGTGGTCAGTTCGAAGAACGGATCAAGGCCGTGATGGATGAGATTCGCAGAAATAAAAATGTGATCCTTTTTATCGATGAGCTTCATACCATCGTCGGAGCTGGTTCCGCGGAGGGGGCCATGGATGCCTCGAACATTATCAAGCCTGCCCTTAGCCGTGGGGAACTACAGTGCATCGGGGCGACCACTCTCAATGAATACCGCAAATACATCGAAAAAGATGCGGCCTTGGAGCGTCGTTTTCAGACGGTTAAAGTCGAAGCGCCTTCGGTTGAGCAAACCATTTTGATTCTGAGGGGAATTCGTCCGAAATATGAAGCTCACCATAAAGCCAAGATCACGGATGAAGCACTGGATGCAGCAGCCAAGTACTCCGAACGCTATCTGACCGGCCGATTTCTTCCTGATAAGGCTATAGACGTCATGGACGAAGCCGGTGCGCGCGCTCGTATTTCTTCCATGATTCGTCCACCCGACGTTAAAAATGTGGAGGCTGAAATTGAAACGATTCGCTCTGACAAGGAATCCGCCATCAAGTCGCAGGATTTCGAGAAGGCTGCCGCTTTGAGAGATGCCGAAAAGCAGGCTAAGGAAAAATTAGAAACCATTCTTACCGAATGGCGCGAAAAGCGGGAAGAGAAAGAGGTCTTCGTTACAGAAGACGACATTCTCCACGTCGTTTCAAAATGGACAGGCGTTCCGTTAAATCGTATGGAACAAAAGGAAGCCTCCAAATTACTCGCAATGGAAAGTGAGCTGAAGGAGCGAGTCATCGGCCAGGACGAAGCAATTTTAGCGATCAGCAAAGCATTGCGCCGGTCACGTGCCGATCTCAAAGACCCACGGCGTCCTATTGGTTCCTTTATTTTTCTGGGTCCTACCGGTGTCGGAAAAACCTTCCTAGCGCAGACCTTGGCTGAATTCATGTTTGGAGATGCGGAAGCATTGATTCAACTCGACATGTCCGAATACATGGAGAAATTTACCGCTTCACGTCTGATTGGTTCACCACCTGGCTATGTGGGTTACGAAGAAGGCGGGCAGCTTTCCGAAGCGGTGCGGCGGCGTCCTTATTCAGTCATCCTTTTTGACGAAATTGAAAAGGCGCATCCTGACGTGATGCATCTGCTTCTTCAAATTCTGGAGGAAGGCAAAATTACGGATAGTTTTGGCCGCAAAATCGACTTCCGCAATACTATCATTATCCTCACCTCAAATGTGGGAGCCGAGCTCATTAAAAAACAAACGACTATGGGCTTCGGGGCTCCAAAGCTTCAAGACAACTACGAGACGATGCGGGAAAAAATTCTGGAGGAAACGAAAAAAGTTTTTAAACCGGAATTTCTCAATCGCTTAGATGATATCATCGTCTTCCATTCCTTGTCTCGTCCGGATTTGACACGTATCGTCGATCTGGAAATCGCCAAAGTCGTCGATCGCATCAAATCGAAAGACATCCATCTCCACTTAGATCCTTCCGCTATCGAGTTCTTGATCGAAAAGGGATACGACCCGACTTACGGCGCCCGACCAATGCGCCGAGCCGTAGAACGCTACCTGGAAGATCCTATGGCGGAAGAATTGCTCCGGGGAACCATAAAATCCGGAGATCAAATTGAAGTCAAACAAGATGGAGAAAAACTCTCTTTCCAGACCCATGTGGCTGATGCCACGATCGGTTCATGACAGCCAGCTTCGCTGGCTTCTTTTAGAAGCCAATTTGCGCTACAAGTTTCTAAAAAAAACGGACGAAGTCCGCCAGCTCAATGCTGACATCGGAGCGTAAATTGTAGCTCAAAAGATGTTTGTTTGCAATTTTCGCTTCTAAAGGAAACGGACGAAGTCCGCCAGCTCAATGCTGACATCGAAGCGTAAATTGTAGCTCAAAAGATGTTTATTTGCAATTTTCGCTTCTAAAGGAAACGGACGAAGTCCGCCAGCTCAATGCTGACATCGGAGCGTAAATTGTAGCTCAAAAAGATGTTTATTTGCAATTTTCGCTTCTAGAGCATTTTACATTTAAGTAGATACAATTGAACCTGGTATGCTAAAAAGAACGAATGGCGAAGGCATATTCCAAAGATTTAAGAGAACGAGCATTGAGAGCAATAGATCGAGGAGAGAAACCTGGGACAATAGCCAAAAAACTTGAAGTGAGCCGCCAATGGGTACATCGGTTAAAAAAACGATCTGAAGAAACCGGAGAACGCGGGAGTTTTCCAATGGGCGGGCATCGCAAGAGCCGAATTGGGCATCTTGAAGCCGAGATTGGAAGCTGGGTAGAAGAGCAACCGGGAATCACATTACGGGAAATGAGTGAAAAATTGGAGAAAGAGCACGCAATCTTAATAGACATCCACAGTTTATGGCATCGATTAAAAAAATGGGGCATTACCTATAAAAAAAAGCCTGCGGGCCACCGAACAAGATCGGCCAGATGTACAACAAGCCAGAAAGGAGTGGAAAGAAAACCAACCTACCATGGCAACAGATCGGCTTTTCTTTCTGGATGAAAGCGGAGTCAATACCAAAATGATTCGCCTTTATGGCCGCTCTCGAAAGGGAATGCGGTGCATGGATAAAGTCCCTCATGGAAATTGGAAAACAAGCACCTTCATTGCAACTTTGTCTCATGATGGTCTGGTAGCTCCCTGGGTACTTGATGGTCCTATGAACAAAGAAGCCTTTGTAACCTATTTGAAAGAGGTCCTTGGGCCAATCCTTAAGCCGGGTGATGTTCTCATAATGGACAATCTTTCTTCTCACAAAAACATTGATGTCCAAAAAATTATAGAAGCCCGTGGTGCAAAACTCCTCTTTTTGCCCGCTTATTCACCAGATCTCAATCCAATTGAAAAATTTTTCTCCAAATTAAAAGCCCATCTTCGAAAAGCAGCCGCCAGAACGCTCGATGCCGTTCTCTCTTCCATTTCCAATATTTTAAATTCTCTCACAAAAGACGAATCTTCCAATTATTTTCGTCACGCAGGATATGGAAATACTGTAACTACTTAAATGTAAAATGCTCTAAAGGAAACGGACGAAGTCCGCCAACTTCGCTGCTCCTTTACTTAGGAGGGCAGGCCACTATTTCTGGGGACCAGTTGCTTAATCACCGTAGTGAGATACACCTTTTCCGGATAGATATTTCGGTATTTGGTAATTTCCCGCTTTTCGACGACGCGGAAGCCATATCGTTCGAAGAGCGCGGCTCCCCGGCGGCTCTGAAAAGTCACGATTTGCCCGAATACCGCCGTTTCACCGGCCGAAGAGAGATAATCAAAGTACGTATTTAACAAGACAAGTGTTCCTTTCCAACTCTGGACTTCGGGCAGCAGATTAAAGTGAAAATGTGCGGTTCGGCGCGGTGCTGCAGGCACCTCTCGCCAAGAATTTTTTAATATCCAATGGATAAATTCTCGCGTGCATTCGTTATAACCTTGGTACCGAGTCAACATTCTGAAGAAGAGACCTAAGTTTTGGCTAATACTAAAAAGCTGGTGTTTCCACGGAAATCGAGAACCTAACAAATACCCTTTTACGACTCCATTTTGTTCTATCACAAAAGAAGACTCCGGTTCTTTATCCGTGTAATAGCGCGTCAGGTAGTCCGCGAAAAGTTCGCGATCTTCAAAAATCGGATCAATGGGCTTTCCCAAAAAGCCTGTCAGACAACACAGGGTCCTGACAGCGTCTCTATCCCCTGTTGCATATTTTCGAATCAAAAAGCTTGAAGGAAGAGTCATTTAGTTTTTGTAGTTTGTTACTACTTCGCGGTAAATTGAAAACAACCGTTCAAAAACAAATTTCCAAGCATATTTGTCACGTACTTGATGACTCGCCTGCAACCCGGCGGTACGCAGGTCCTGGCGACCCATGTCTTCAATGGCCTCTGCCAAAGCAGAAAACGTGTTCTCACGAGCCCAATGAATCTGATTATTGAAAATAATACGGTCCATATAGCTTCCCTGAATTCCGACAACGGGGGTTCCACATGCTTGGCTTTCGAGGGCCACCAGGCCAAACGTTTCGTTAATACTGGGATGTACAAAAAGATCAGCCGTACGGTAAATTTGTGCCAACCGAGGAGCCTCCTCACAAAAATCTACCCAATGGATCGCGGCAGTAAATTTCTTTAAACGAAGTAAAGCCTTCCGAAGCAGACCATCCCCCACCACAAGGAGGTGATATTTATTTGGAAAACGCTTGTAAAGCAGCCGGAATGTCTCCAGGAGCATCTTAACGTTTTTTTCCTGTGCCAAACGCCCCACATACAAAAGGAGCACCGCATCCTCAGGAATCCCAAATTCTCGGCGAATCTGAGAGCGATCTTCGTCGCGGGGCGCAAAAGTCTCCACATCGACACCCAGATCGATATGTTCCACATTCTTTACGCCCCAGTCGCGCAACAAATGGCTTAGCGCAGGTGCCGGCACTAACGTTCGTGCAAACCGATTATAGAGATTGCGGATATAACGCCGGGAAATCTTCTCGGTAATTTTTATGGCTGGGCGCCCTAAATACCGAGCTACGGAACGGATATAAGCATCGGGGAAATGAGAATGATAAAATCCGGTGACCGGAATGCCCAGAGTCCGGCCGCATTTCACCGCTTTCCATGCCAACTGATACGGGTCACCGGCTTCAATCAAATCCGGCTTCTCGTGTTCAAAAATTTGCTGCACCAAATGCAGCTTTGTCAGGATTCGGTATCGAGAGGTCCGACAGATGAGCGGGGACGCAATAGTATAAACCCGTGTACGACCCTCCTCTTTTTTTTGAGTCTTGTTTCCTGGTACAATAAGAATGTGTTCGCCATCCGTATGTTTCCTAACGAATGCGACTTTTTGCTCGATGTAACGACGGACACCACCGCTAACTGGAGAATAGAACTGCGTGAGATCGCAAATTTTCAAGAGGAATTGTTTGAATCATTTTCCAGCCCTCTCTGCGGATAACCGGTTCTCGTGCAAATGTCCAGTAGCCTCCATGCACTTCGTACGTTTCTTTTCATGGAGGTAATTACGATTTCGTCCACTTCGCTATATTGTTATGGTAGATGCGATACTCAGAATGGCGGTCTGATAAGATGGCCATTGAGGAACCCACTTCAGGGTTCGTAGTTTTTGATTGCTCACACGTTTACTCGTCCAGCCTCGTTTTCGCTGCAAATCGGGTGGTCCCTCCGGAGGGAGAGGACGTCTAAAAAAATCTGCCAGCCATTGATAGATTTCATACTGTGTAGCCGGTCGATCGTCGCAAACGTTGTATATCCCGGAGGGGGCATTTATTAAATGCACCAAAGCCCGGCTCGCATCATCGCGATGGATTTGGTTCATCCATCGATGTCCGCCAGATTCCAGCGTCGCCTCTCCGGCAAGAAATTTTTTCATGAGCACGCTCCGCCCGGGCCCATAAATCCCAGCTAATCTGGCCACAATACCGCCGCAGGCAAGGACATCCTGTTCAGCTTCGCGAAGAACTCTCCCAGTCACACGGGTTGGTTCCGTAGGGCTTTCCTCGTTCACTAGCTCACCTTGAGTCTGTCCATAAACAGAGGTGCTACTGGTAAACAGCAATTTTGCGGTAGGCCAAACTTCGAGAAGATTTCGAATCCCTCGGAGATACAAATCTCGATACTCTTTCTCTCCGCCTCCTCGGGAACTGGCGCAGAACAAAATCAGATCCGGAGGCGCACTCGAAAAATGACGGAGGTGAGCTCTCTGCGAAACATTGCAGACCTCCACCGAATATGGCTTATTACTGAATTTTGTTGCGGATTCGGCAGTGACACAAATCCCTCGAACAGCCCATCTTTCTTGAAATAACAAATCGGCTGTAGCTCCTCCAATGAAACCACAGCCGATAATAAAAACACTCCGGGATTGCCTAAGACCCTGTCCACTGAGAATGGAGTCAGGCGAAACGAAGCTCACGTTTCTATGTTATTATGTGATGTTACGCAAAAAAAGAGAACCTTGTTGGTCAAAATGGTTTTTTTGCTCCCAGAGCTCCTAAAAGTGCGTAACGTCAGTTATTATATTATTATGAGTAGGTTTGAAAACGGAATTTCATTTTATTCCGCTTAGCGTTATTTTTGGCTTTGCGACGCGCCTTTTGCGCCGGTGTTTCAAATGCTCTTAAGCGACGCACTTCATCCAGCACGCCATCTGCATCTAATTTACCTTTGAGACGCTTCAGCGCTCGATCAATTGGTTCTCCTTTGCGGACAATTACTTCAGCCATAATTTCACCTACTTTCTTTTTCCAAATGGGCAGAAGACTATAACGGAAAGTTTCCCGCAGCGTCAATCATTCCTTCTGCTTAAACCAAGAAAAATTCAGCTTGATGCCTTTGCAACGTATTTTTCTCCAATTCGTTGCATCCTAAGGGGCTTCCCACACAAGCGGCTCCACCATAAAACCACAGCCGCCGCTATGAAGAGTGAAGAGTAGGTTCCCACAAAAATCCCAACGAGAATCACGAATGCAAAATCTCGTAGGACCTCACCCCCAATGAAATAAAGCGCACCCACTGCCAGTATCGTCGTGCCGCTTGTCAAAATAGTCCTTCCCAGGGTTTCATTGATACTTTGATTCATCAACTGCTCCACGGTACCTTGCATCCCACTATGCAGCCGCTCGCGAATACGGTCGAAAACGACAATGGTGTTGTTGATGGAATAGCCGGCAATAGTGAGGATGGCTCCCACCATCACCAAGGAAAACTGGCCTCCGACCAGGGAAAAGACCCCGACGGTAATAATAATATCATGGAAAAGCGCTACAATCGCTCCCAAGGCAAAGGAGAAATCAAAACGAAGTGTCACGTAGATTAAAATGGCGAACATTCCCAGCAACAACGCAAAACCGGCTTTTCTTGCAAATTCCGCCCCAATTTGAGCCCCCACAGTATCTTGTTGGACTACTTGGAAGCCGCCCTCGGGAGATGCTCCGGAAAGAGTGTTCAGAACTTTTGAGGCCGAGCCTTGGGGACTTCGGATGATGACTTTTTCTTCTTTTCCACCCCCTCCTTGCTCCAATTGAATGGTTGCGGTGCGTCCCAACCCAGCACTATCCAGCCCTTGGCGCACTGCCATAAGACTGACAGGCTGTTGATATTGAAGCACTGTAAGGTCGCCACCCAGAAAATCGATGCCGAAGTTTTTCTTGCCTTTCCAGAGGAAGGCTCCTGAGCACCCTATGAGAAGAACCAGCGACGTGAGGAAAGCCAATCGCCGCTTCCCAAGGAAATCAAACTGACGTTTGGGAACGAGATCGCACATGCGTAACTGCTTGAGCGTGCCCTTTTCAACTAGCCAGCGAAAAACAGTCCGCGTAAAAATAAGCGCTGAAAATAGGGTGGCGATAATCCCTAGCGTCAAAGTTACTGCGAACCCCCGCACAGGGCCAGTGGCTTGCCAAAACAAAATGACCGCCATAATGAGGGTGGTCACATTTGCGTCGAAAATAGCGCTAAATGCCTTGTCATACGCACTATTTAGGGCAGGACCCAGCGGTTTACCGGCAGCTAATTCCTCACGAAGCCGCTCGTAGATCAGAACACTGGCATCGACTGCCATACCAATCGTCAAAATAATGCCAGCAATTCCCGGTAAGGTCAGTGTGAAATGGAAAATAGCCATCATACCCAACAAAAGCAGGATATTGACCATCAACCCCAGTAGAGCAATCAAACCAGCCAGCCGATAGTAGAGTCCGGCAAAAGTCATCACCAGAGCCAATCCTATTAACCCCGCCACAAATCCCTGACGCACGGAATCTCGACCCAACGTGGCCGAAATGTTCCGGGTTTCTTCAATTTGGACAGGCACCCGCAGAGGATTTTGGAGGATGCTAGCCAGATCCCGGGCCTGTTTTTCCGTAAAATTACCTGTGATTTGGGCTATTCCTCCGTAATGACGCGTCTTCAAAATCGGAGCCGACTGAATTTCGCCATCCAAAAGAATGGCCAATGGCTGTTCAAAGTGCTCTTCAGCCAAGTTATCAAATAACCGCGCGCCTTCGCTATCCAGTTTTAAGCTGACCCCATAGCCCTGTTGATCAAAAAACGCGTGCGCCGAAGCCACATGGTCACCTGAAATTTCAGGCCTTTTTTTTACCAGATATTTAGCTTCATGAAACTCGCCTGCCGTATCTTTGAACTTTTCCGTTTTGATGACGTACTCTGGCGGAAGTATTTCCTGACCGGTTTCGATCAGCGGCACAAGCTGGAGGCTATTGGGGTATACCGAAGCAAATTCCAGCTTGGCCACTCGTTGAAGCTGGGTTTTGGTTTCCTCCAACCGTTTCGGATCCAGTCCGGGGATTTGCACCAGAATGCGGTCAGTACCTTGTGGAGTGATAATGGGCTCACTCACCCCGAACAAGTCCACTCGATGTCGAATGACCTCCACGGCCTGACTCAGCATATCGGGAGTAATCTTTTCCTCCGGCCCATGCACCAACCGAATCAAAAACGAACTACCGCCTCGTAAATCCAGTCCCAACGGAATTTTTTCCGCTGGCGGCCAGATCTGTTGAAGGCAGAATCCAGCCAAAAGCAAGGTCAACACCAATCCCAAAAGGCGCTTTCGGCCTAACGAATCAGTCGTAAAATACCAACCGAAAAACCCGAGGATAATCAGGCCAAAAACAAACGTCAGAATCGATGACATGAAGCTCGCCTGTTTTAGCTTCCCGGCGTTTCGGTTGCTGCTTTTTCGATTACCGTAACACTAGCTTTGTCAAATTCGATCTTCACATTGTCCGCCACTTTTAAAATGACGGTCTTCTCTTTTACATTGGAGATCAGCCCGTGAATCCCTGAACTCGTAATCACTTTGTCCCCAGTCTTCAGATCCTGAAGCAATCGCCGGTGCTCCTTCTGCCTTCTCTGCTGCGGTCGGATCACGAGAAAGTAAAAAATCAGGATGATAAAGACAAAGGGTACGACCTGGTTCAACATGTTGGGAACAGTAGACAGTGTGCCAGCGGGACTAGCCCCGGACGCTGCCTGAGCAAGAATGCAAGGAAATATCATGGGGGGAATTTATGAGCCTGCTTCCATTAGTCAATGCTAGAGCAGAAACCACCATAAAGGCAACGGCTTGGGCCGGATTTTTTTATTCACCCGCACCGCAAAGATTTACTCCTCCCCAGGCCTTCAACCTTCAAGACTTCGGCCTCCTACGGTCCGCTGTCCCACCAGAAGCAAGAGCGGTGATCGAAAGCTACGCTATCTTCATAGCGCCCTCTTGAGAAGTACTTCAAAAACGTTGCTTCAACCAATTCAGTAACGTTTTTTCCACCTCTGGCTGGTCCTGATCAAACAAGAGCCTGTGGTAGCTGTTAGGGAAAATTTCCAGAGTTTTATCGGTCGATCCAACCCGGTCAAACCACTGAAGAAGCTGATCGGTATAAATGAACTCATCGTCTCCCGCTCCCAAAACCAAAACAGGGTGCCGGATGCGTTCCGCAGCTTCGTTTGCTGAAGAAATTAAAAGCCCCATATTGTTGATGAAGGAAGCGGTAAACCTTTTTATCAAATAAGGTGCATTTTCAAAAGACCGCTGCTTGTCGCGGTCATGGCTGAGATGGAGCGTGTTTTTTTCTTTCGTATTCACAAACCATTTAGGAAGGATCGTGAGCGACGGTAGGTATCTAGCAACCAGGTGCATTGCTTTCTGGACTATGGGTTGGGCGGGGCGAGCGAGCTCCACAACAGGTACAGCTAGTATCGCACCGGCTATGGGAAACAAATGCTGGTCAGCACTCAAAAGCCGGATCAAAAGCAGCGCCCCCATGCTCTCCCCATAAAAAAGGAGCGGTGCCTTGGGGTGATCGCGCTGGACTTCACTCACAACAGCCTCGAGGTCAGCAAGCAGCCGCTCCACATTGAGCTCTCTCCCCCGCCGGTTCACTACGGGATCCAAACCCTGCCCCCGAAGGTTCGGAGCATAAACCGCCATTTTTTCTTTGAAAAGCAGTTCGCCGAGAGGGGTGAAGTCAGAAGCTGCCGCTCCCATCCCATGAATGGCAACCACCGCTGCCCGAAGCCTTCCTGATGGCACCCATGTCCGCCACGTAAACGTTTCTCCATCCGGAGTGGAAAAATGCGTCATTTCACGGTCCATCGCAGCCTACTCCAAGCTACTCGAAAACCTCTGATAGCTCAACCCCCGGAATCAAATTTATGTTGAGAATAGTTTGTGAATAACTTGTGAATGGGTGCGAATTTTTGGGAGAAACTCCTAGGAGAGGGGTACTTTTGAACATTCAGGGTTGGAATATTTACAGGATATTCACAACCCCGTTTTACCGTGGAACACGCTTGTTTTCTTTGAGGAACACGTTTCAAAAAACTTACTCACATTGTTATGAAGAAGAAGAAAGGGCTGCTGATTTTTAAAATCTTATTCAGGATGTGAATAAGTGCAGGCTGCAGGCTGACTTCATCAGTTTCTTTTAGAAGCAAAAATTGCAAACAAACATCTTTTTGAACTACAATTTACGCTCCGATGTCAGCATTGAGCTGACTGACTTCGTCAGTTTCCTCTAGGCCGCAACAATTGCAAATAAACCTCTTTTTGAGCTACAATTTATGCTCTGATGGCAGCACGAACTGACTGACTTCGTCAGTTTCCTCTAGGCCGCAACAATTGCAAATAAACCTCTTTTTGAGCTACAATTTATGCTCTGATGGCAGCACGAACTGACTGACTTCGTCAGTTTCCTCTAAGCAGCATTTACTCTGGGAAAAGTCAATTTGACGCATCAAAAATAAGGTGTTTTGTACGCGGAATTGTCCCAGAGTGTCTTGCAGCGGCTTTAAGGCCGCAAAAGGTTGGCACTAAGGGGCGCACGTACCAGGCAACCAGCCTGTTACGGCGGTTGACTGATAGTTTGACGAGAACTCCTACACAACTGGAGTATCGCAATGCAAGACAAGTTCCATCTGTACCGGCGTCCCAACGGCATGTTCTATACCGAGGAAGCCGCTACCAGACGACGTAAGAGCCTAAAAACCAAAGACGAAGCCGAAGCAGGCCGCTTAATTGCCGCTAAAAACCAAGCTAGAGCTTGTCCTGAAAACTGCTAAAACGAAAATAGTCGGGAAAAAATTTATGGGGAATGACAGTGGATGGCAACTATTGCGGGAAATAATAGAGGAATTTGGTTAAATTACATTAGAGCGCGCTATATTTTGGCAAGGTGGTTCGTATCGCAACATCGAAAGGAAGAGATGAAAAAGAAATTGCTAGGCTGCGAGAAGTTTTTCGCTTTCTTCTGCCCAAGGGCAGCGAGCAACAACCCAAAGATTGTGAGCCAGTACGGCCCAGGTAACTTGGAGTTGGTGTGCCACGGAGGCGCAAAGAGGGAGGAATTCCTCTAAAGCAGCCAAGTTGCACAAGAGATGAGGAAAGGGCCCCTCGGAGACGGCGTACAGGCGCAGACTTCAAACTACCCACTGCTGCTGCCTTTAAGAGAGGTGGTGGTGAACGAGATGGGAAAAGGTTGGGCAAAGACCTGATCAGGTGAGAATCGAAGAGACGAACGCAAGTGAACCACTGATGACGTATCGAAACGTGCATAGATGATGTCAAAACTACAGGGCGACTCTACTGTGGGATAAGTGTAGGAGGTGACCTGTCAACGGCCTACGCGGCATCCGGCATAAAGGTGGCGTGAAGTCGATTCAGGCTCTTGTGTGGAACGTGGGAACCTGTCATTCCGATGAGAAAGGAGGAGCGCAAATGGAGACCCCATAAGCGCCAGAGTACCGAAGCGGGTTACAGGGACGGAGCAGGCCGTATTAGCGTTGAAGGATCGTAACGGATCTGGAGCAAAGGGCCTGCCCCATTGTGCCGAAACTGAAGCGACAACCAAGAGCAGAAATGCTTGCGGGAGGATCGTTACAGTACGGAGAAAGCCCAGAGGCTTTCAAAAATGGGAAGAGCCGGATGAGTGGAGACGCTCACGTCCGGTTATGTGAGCACCTGAGGGGGAAGTTCCCTCGGGTGACTCGACTCGGTTTTTAAAACCTTTGGCACGTGGAGTTCCGTTAAGAAAAAAGTTTTTTAGAATAGCAATGCGCCCTTCGGTTTGCGCGCGCCGTTTTTGTGCGGTGACAAAGACTTCCTCGTTGCGGAGTCTTTTCTTCATTTGGCTCACATCCCGAGGACATAGTCCGTTAAAGGTTTCGTTTTCTTGAAGTTTCTGGCGTGAGCCGGCGCTGTCAAAGCCCCGGTCTCCTACTACTGCGCAGAGCCGTCCCTGGCTCGCGGTTTGAAGTATTTGATAGTTTTGCTGTAGCCATTGAGCATCTCCTGATGAATTCTCTTTTTGAAGTTGGTGATGGAGGATGAATCCCTCACTATAGCAAGGCCCGTATAAAATGATCATGGATTTGACTGAAATTTTGGCTCCAAGCAAGACGCAAAAAAGAGGCCATATCTGTAGATACGGACTATTTTTTGCAACAAAGCTTGGAGGCAAAAGGGCGGCAAAGGCGTAATCATTTTATACGGGCTTTGCTATAGTTTCGGCAAGAAAAAGGGTGTTACCGAATTCGACTTGTGCCCCGGATTTTCCACGCATGATGACATGAAGGTCGCTTTCATAGAGACTTAAAATTTTGTCGGCGTTGGCTACCGCTCTTTCTGTTATGATGCGCTCATGCGCTTGTTTTATTGCTGCAGGCAGTCGGCAGAGTATGTTGTCCATACGCCGCAGGATCACTTGTGCTTGTTTATAGGTAAGGTCGGTTGCTTGCTCCCATTTTTTTTCTAAGGTCGCACGATATTTTTCGGCATGGTCGTGTATTGTCCGACATATTTTCTTCATGGTACGCAGTACTTTCTTACGGGCTTTCTTGTTTGTATGTTTGCCCCGTGTGGCTGCGCTCATTGCCATGGCTTGGCTGTTAATTGCGGTTAAAAATGTAGTGGGTTCCAGCATTCGTATTTTTAGTCCATGTTTGCGGATGACTAGGATGGCTTTTACCAAGGTGCGTACGGCATCTCTCAGTAATACCCAATCAACGGGAAAGTGGATATTGGCTTTTATGCAGGTGGAATCTATCCAAACTGCTTCCATCTACAGTTCATTTTCCAACCCTATTTCCTTGGCTCGTTGGTCATTGCTGAGCGCCTCCCGCAGCTGCTCTAATATTTTTTCCATCTCTTCGGCTCTTAACCATTGCCCATATGTTTGCAAGGTGCTCTTGCCGGGAACTCGGGTTATGTCAAGTTCTGGAATTCTACAAAACCACCGAAATAAAGCGCTCTGTGCTCATCCAATGCTCATTCCTCGATAGTCTTCTCCAAGCAGGTTTTTTAGTATTGTACATCGCAGGGCTTGTTCGCTGCGTATGCTCCAGCGGATAAGATCTTTTTCAGTGGCTGCTTTTTGTGATCGACTTCGGAATTTTTCCAAGCTGAGTCTCACAAATTTTTTCTCCACTTCGCTTTCTTTCAATATCCGATCTACTCGCTTCAAAAGTTTCTCCTGCTCTTGATAATCTTTACACCCAATGACTCGAGGTAATGCTGGACGAAGGTACTCTTGGATCTCTATAATGTTTGCCATCGATGCGGTTGTTTTTGGGTAACAACGAAATTATAACCGCTCGATTTTGGGCATGACAGCGTTTTTCGCTGCTCATGCCCTCTTTTTTTCCTTCTAAACCGTCATCATTACTTGTTCCCCAGTTTCAGGACAGACTCTATGTACACAGATGGACACGGAGGAATTTTAGTAGCAGCTTCTGCAGCAATGAATGAGGAAGAGGCTGTCAACAAAGCATTACTAGAAATGAATCGGTTTTTGTTTTATCATCCGGCGATAAAGAAAACTTCCATTTTTAAGGATTACACAGATGTTGAATTATTAGACATTAAAACTCGCTCTAGAACAGTGTTTCATCAAGCATATTATTTACGAACAACTATCCCTCTGGCAGAGACAAATTTTTTACACCAAGACGCTGGTTCAAGAAACCTAATCAACTCAGAGTGTGATATTCATAATCTAATGAGCGTAGTTTCGATAAAAGATCTTGCTACGTATGTCGAAAATAATAAATGGAAGGTTATCAAGGCCTATTCTGACAAGCTAATTCTAATGGAATTTGGAGACCTTTCCGACTTATCGGAAGAATATTATGCAAGATTAAAACGCGTTCTCGGGGAAAATAGCATTCGGAATAGACAAATTCATCCATTTGGATAAATGGCAATACAACTTATATTAAAATCACTAACTCTACGTCAAAAAGCATTACTGGCAACTACGCTTGTTATCTTTATTTGCACCTCTCTGCTAAGATTGGCAGCTCCTATTTTTTTTAAGGAATTTATTGATGCTTTAACGTCACACACCGACGGCATTATTTGGGGAATTGGTCTAGCATATGCCTGTTTGTTTCTGGCAGTACGTTTGTTAGAAGAAACGCAATTTGCTGTATACGTCGTTACGGAACAGCAAATGCAAAAAAATATTGCACAAAATGTTTTAAAGAAAATATTTTACATACCATTTTCCGAAATTTTTCGGAAAAAATCAGGGGAATACTCCATGATAATAGATAGAGGACTAACTGGATTTCGGGGTGCATTATATAACATCCTATTTCTAGCAATCCCAATCATTATAGAACTATCAGCTTTTGTTATAATATTTGGGTTAAAAGCGCCTATTTCAGGATGGGTTTCTGTGACGGCATTAGTATTATTATTTTTAATAATCACCCCTTTTATTTCATCAAAAATTCAATCCAGACAGGAAGATTTTTATGCTTCTTGGAGTTATAATTTTGGAGTGTTGCAGGAAAATATCCAAAATTCCATGACAATTCGGGGATTCGCGATTTTGGATTGGACGCTGAACCAATTTTACAAATTGCAAAATGTTTTCGTATCTAAAGTATACAAAATAATTCCTCCTATCGTTTTGCTGGGCGTGATTCAAGGAGGGATCATCATGATGATTGTTGGAATTACGGTTTTCACCAGCATTTTTAGATATAAAAATGGCCTTTGGAGTGTCGGTGACATCGTCATGATCAATGGACTGCTATTACAAACCGTCGTGCCATTACAAATGGTTTGCCGCTTCTTATAAAGATCTCATCGGCTGTTTTGCAACCATAAAAAATCTTAAAACAATATTAAATTACGCTACGTTTTCTCCTATAATTCCGCATAATTCACACTCAGATTTGGAAATAGCCATTAAAGTTGCAAATGTTTCCATTTTATTATCCGGAAAAACAATAGTCGATCAGGCGAACTTGTACATTAAAGATGGAGAATTTATTGCGATCATTGGAGAAAGCGGAAGTGGAAAAAGTACGTTGGCCAAGGCTTTGTCCGGACTTCTGGAATATGATGGAACGATTTCGGTTTCTGAAAAAACAAAGTGCGTGAGATATCTGAGTCAGGAGGCGGAACTTTTTGACTTGGATCTTGTCCTCAATGTGGCGTTTTCAGAATCACCAGACTGTGCGTTAGTGGAAAAATCTCTGCAAGATGCAGGTTTCACCAAAGAAGATATAGAGAGTATAGGCACTCGCTCACTTGGAGAACATGGAAGAAACGTATCAGGCGGACAAAGACAGCGTATTGGACTGGCCCGCATGTTATATCACCAAGCAGACATCCTCGTCCTTGATGAGCCTACCGCATCTCTGGATGAAAAAACTGCCGCTAGGGTAATAGAAACCATCTGTTTAATCGCTAAAACGAAAACCGTTATATTAGTTACTCATGATCTTAAATTCGCCGCTTCTGCAAATCGTATTTACAAAATGGAGAGTGGAATACTTTCGCAAGAAATACCAGAGGATCTAGTAATCAAATTGATGACGAGCGATAGAGCGAACACTCGGAAGGATAGAATTGCAAAACTCCCTGTTCCAAGCAAGAGCTCCGGTTCTATTGAGTGATCCGATTTTCGGAATTTCTTAATTCATTAATAATAGATCTATTTTTTAAAAATGAAAAGAGAACAGTGCCCAATGTAGATCTTAAAAGGAGAGTATTTACCTAAAGATAGACATAAATTTTTCCTGAAAAGAAGCAAAAATATGTTGAGTGGTAAGAGCGCACCAAAGCTTAATGGAATCGTAAACCATGTTAACTTTTTTTGAGACGACTTTAGTACGACGAGTCATACGAGCTAAATGGTGACGTGTATTGCTATTATCTCGCTCAATAGAAACAGTACCCGATTTTCCAATGATATGGCGATCCTGCGGTAGAATTTTTGCGAAGGCATCCCAGTCATCGGTATAGAAAATACAATTTTTGAGGTGTTTTACTTTTTCGTAAAGTTTTCTAAAGGTTGCAGCATCACGATTGCCGACAACTAGAGGCAACAGTTCTCCCTGTGCTACGATCCAAGGCCTTGATGATCCACTTTTTGTTTTTTTTGACCCACAAAATGCCACATCTCATCAAATTCCATTTCCTTGATATCACCTGATACTTTTGGGTCTGGCAAGGCACTCATTTCTTTTCGAACCCATCGGTAAATTAAAGCCGGAGAATGGCCAAAGATCTTTCCTAACATGTTAAAAGAGGCTTTCCCCAAGCTATACAAAAGGACACAAAGCGCCTTTTTAGCCGCAATTTTAGAATTCGTACGCTTATCTTGTGGGATAAAATTCAACCCGCATTCTTTGCATTTATAGCGCTGATGGTCTCTTACTTTTCCGTTTTTGACTATGCTTTTCCCCTCACATTTTTTACACTTTTTACTTGAGGGGAATACCTTCTGTCTCAAATATCTATCCGTATGTCAATACTCTCCCAGAGAAGGCAGCCAAGGAAGATGCTCGGGATGCAAGCGTAATAGGCCTGGATATGATAGACTTGCAGAGCGACGCTGGCGATTTGTTCCACTTTGGGGTTTAGTGGTCTGGCTAGTCTACGCACCGCGGCGAATTGACTGCCGCCACTGTGGGAGTCCCACAGTGGAAGAGCTTCCTTGGGCTAGCGGAAAAATACAGCACTGCGAAGCCTTCCGTCTCTTTCTGGCACAATGGGCTCGCATGCTCTCCTGGGCCGATGTATATAGCAAAGCCCGTATAAAATGATTACGCCTTTGCTGCCCTTTTGCCTCCAAGCTTTGTTGCAAAAAATAGTCCGTATCTACAGATATGGCCTCTTTTTTGCGTCTTGCCTGGAGCCAAAATTTCAGTCAAATCCATGATCATTTTATACGGGCCTTGCTATATCCCTACAGTTGTCATTTAGAAAGAAGAGGTGTAGATTTAAGGGTGACAGCAACAGCAGAGGAAACAATAGAGATATGGAAAGAGGGAATGAAGGAGATCCAGGAAAAAATCAAGCCGCTATTTATGCAGAAGAGAGTGGCAAGAAATGCGGAATTATTTTTGGAAGGGCTTCTAGGAAACGAACCACGGAAAACCGGATGGATGAGAGCAGAGGCAGCTGGGGATAAAGGCCCCTGGCGGCAACAAGCGATATTAGGCCGAAGGAGATGGGAAGCCGACCGACTCAAAGAGACAGTGAGGGAATATGTAATAGAACATTTTGGGGAGGAAGAAGGAATACTAGTGATTGACGAAACCGGATTTCTCAAAAAAGGAAAAGCTACTTGTGGAGTGGCTCCCCAATACACCGGCACAGTAGGAAAAATCACTAATTGTCAGATTGGAGTTTTTGCAGCCTATGTTTCCAGTAAAGGGTACGCCTTTATTGATAGGAAACTCTATTTACCCAAAGAATGGATAGAAGACCAAACACGCAGAGCAGCGGCGCATATCCCAGTTGAGCAAAAATTTTCGACAAAGCCTACCATAGCTCGGAAAATGATAGAGGAAACCATAGAAGCTAAAATTCCCTTTTCCTGGGTTGCAGCAGATAGCGTCTATGGAATTTCTGAAGTGACCGAAACATTACGTAAAACATGTAAGGGCTATGTATTAGGTACTACATCGAGGCGGCAATACTACTTGTGGGATAATAAAAAGGAAAGTGTTCGAGTTACAACAGCTGAGGAGCTAGCCAGTAAATTACCTGCCTGCCGCTGGAAACGCTTATCAGCTGGCGAAGGAACCAAGGGTGCCAGGCTCTATGATTGGGCTTACTTCAAATGGAACAATGTGGATGCCTCCCAATATAACAAAAACTACACTGGAATTTGGACTAGCGGCCTTCTCATCCGGCGCAACATCGAGGATGGAAAATGTTCCTATTACACTACCTGGTGTCCAAAGACAACTTCTCTCCAAACATTAGTCAATGTGGCAGGAGCACGATGGAGGATCGAGGAAAGTTTTGAAACAGCTAAAAATGAGTTTGGTCTTGATCACAACGAAACCCGTTCCTGGCATGGCTGGCATCGCCATGTTTCCCTGGTGATGCTTGCTTTTTCTCTACTGGCAATCATCCGTTATCGGGTGAATAACTCCACCTTACACAAAAAAAGCAGAACGAAGCTTCCTCCCTCAACAAGTCTCTGGTTTGCTGGTCTATCCAGGAAATTCGACGCCTTGTTACACGTTTAATCTTCCGATCTCTCCAACCTGCTTTTATCATCGCTTGGTCCCTTTGGCGCAGAGCTCACCAAGCTGTCGCTAAATTTTTTCATTCTAAACGACAACTGTAGGGATATGCTTCGGTAAAATGGGTGGTAAATTATGGCATTCAACATCGGGATTTAAGCGGCGTAAAGGCGCTTGGAGTTGATGAAATCCATGTCGGAAAAAAAGATAAGTTTTGGACGCTGGTCTACCAGATCGATGATCACTGCAAACGACTTTTGTGGGTCGGGCGCGATCGTACTGAAAAAACTTTTGAGCTATTCTTCGAGGTTTTTGGCAAAGAGTTTTGTTCGGCCATCGGCTTTATTTGCTCCGACATGTGGAAACCGTATCTGAAGGTAGCAGCCCATTATTTGCCACAAGCCCTACATATCCTTGACCGCTTCCACATCGTTAAAAAACTCAACGCAGCTATCGATGAAATCCGCAGAGAGGAAACCCGCGCCCGTGCCCAAGCAGGTCTGGATCCCTTGCTTAAAAAGATGCGCTGGGCTTTCCTAAAGAAACGATGCAATTGGACTAAGAGTCAACGTGCTGGCATGCGGGCAATTCGGGGCTCTGCTTTACGCACCCTGCACGCCTTTCTCTTAGTGGAAACTTTCCAACACTTTTGGACCTACCGCTCTCCTACCTGGGCTGCTAGTCGCTCTTTATCACACCCTTGCTAATTTTTTGTAGAGGAGCCATTTTTCTCTCTCTATGCCAGCATCATTACTTGGGCTGCAAGCTTCCAGACTGGCTCTGCGTAATCATTACGTATTGAAATTCAGTACTTATTGCTAATATAAAGCCATGGTTTTTTAAAAAAAGATATCCTATAGTGCAAATTGAAAGTTGTTTTCAACTTAATAACTAACAATAATTAAATTATGTCTTTTATAAATAACTCATTCGGTTTCGCTTACCTTCCTCCTCTTCCTTTTTTATATGATAAGGATAATTCAGCGAAATCGTCGCTCACTAAAGATTCGGGTTCCACTCAGCAGTCTAAATCAAGCGCTAAAAGTTCAGCGCTAAATTTTCGGGTAGTATCTAATACGCGTTCTCATCCTGATTCTGTAGAGGAGTTAAAGAACGAAAAAAAATTGTTGGAGGAAAAAGGTGTGGAGTTGCAACATAAATTGGATGAGGCGCAAGCGTATCTAAAAAATGAACATAGGGAAAGCTACAGGATTCCGGGAACATCTACCGTAAGTGACGACAACGTGAAAGGGTTACTCAAAGAGCTCCAAGGAGTAAGATGGCCCTCTAATTGGAATGAAACCGATAAAAAAAATTTCATCCCAAATATGATGGTTGTGGCACAAAAAGAAATCAATAAATATATAAAGGAGAATACTAAATCTAAAGAGTATCCGAATGGATGGGACATGTCGCTTACGCCTGATGGCATAAAAGCCATGGCGGAAAAATTGGTGGAAAAATTGGCTCATGATAACCCTGGTTGTGGGCAATGGAGTAATTGGAATAAATCACAGTCTTTTGAGTATGAAGTAGAAAAGTTTGCGAGTGACAATTTTGGCAAACAACACGATGAATATTTTGAGGACAGCACTCAAATATACGCAAGAGCCCAAGATGCGATATCCAAAACTAGAGAGACCATTGATTCAATCAATATAGAGATTTGTGCGAATCGAGAAAAGCTAGATGAAGTATCTTCTCGTATATATAACCTTGAAAAAGGCAGTATTACGCGTTCTCGTCCTACTCTTCCTGATGCGGAGGATGCATCCGTAGCAAAATATGCTAAAGAGTATAACGTCTCTGCGGACACTTTGCGTGCGATAGTAGCAAAGATACATCAGAATACCGGCAAAGTCGTGCCCGATGAAGAGATCGAAGAATTAGCGAAAGATATGCAGCAAGCCCAAGCTGAAGGGAAGAATTTAGGAACAAGCGATCATTTGGGAGCAGAGAGCTTAAAGTTGATTGAGGAGTTTTCCGCCTCTCCTACTCCTCCTGCCCCCACCGAAGGATTGTTCCAAAAAGAACAAGCGGCAATTAAAAAATATGCCGATGAATTGGGTGTCAACAAAAAGCTCCTTAACACAATGGTGAGCATAAATGATAAATTATCAGGGACACACATATCCGATGAAAAAATCAAAGAATTTGCAGAAACACTTCTTCCTAAGAGATAAGGCGAGAATCAGTATCTTAGCAAATTTCTAATCCGAACTTTGGGGACAGAATTATAGTAACTAGATTAGTTGCAATTACTTAATTCCAGACCATTGGATCCACAATTCAATCCCCCTACCTCCCCTTTGGAGGGGGGATTAATTGTGGGAAATGGCCGCCTTTCCTTGATCTCGCAAGGCTTTCAAGCTCAGACCATGCCCATTTCTTTTAAATCTACTATAGCATGACCCCTATAAAATGACCATGCCTTGTCGTTCTTTTTGCCTCGCTTGGCTCCCGCCAAGTCTCGCCCCTGTGAGGGGGCTGTCCGGCAAAGCCGGACAGGCTACCCCAGCCGTTCCCACGGCTCGGTGTTCCACCAGACTTTGTTTCAACAATCCGTCCGTATCTACAGATATGGCCAGCTTGTTAAAACAAACTCTGAAGAAAAAATCCCGGACAACTCATGTGTCATTTTATAGGTGTCATGCTATACAGTAAATGGGGCGAAGTTTGGGAAACACCCCCTCACTTCTCCGACCCACTCCAGGTAGCGGAGAGCCATTTTGGTCCCTCGTTAATTGGAGTGGGTGAATGAGTAAAAATATACCCGGCCATTAAAGTAGATAAACGCTTGTTCTTAGCTAGTCCTGCCCATGAACAGAGTCCGGTTCATGGGATGAATCGGCAGCTTTTTTTGGCTGTGCGGGCTACGATATAGCCCACGTGATTTTTTGCGTAAGTCCTGTTCAATTTACAATTGTCAGCTTCTAAAAGAAACCACCGAAGTTGGCTGGCAAAAGAGAAAAATAAGGAGAGGCAAACCCAGAACTTTGCTTGCTAAAGTTCCTTCGGACGTTTTCCGCTCCGCTGCGACTCACCCGTTCATAGAGAGCGGGATCTTCCGTCAGCGATACCATGGCCCTAGCAAGGGACTCCGGATTTCCTTCCTCCACTAAAAGACCATCGTTCCCATTTTTCATCGCTTCAGGAATCCCACCGTGCCGAGTGGCGATACAAGGAATACCGGAAGCCAGCGCTTCCAAAAGGGCGTTGGGAATCCCTTCAGTATCTCCATTCGTTGTAGTCTCGCTTGGATGCAAAAAAATGGAATGCTCGAACAAAAGGCGTTGCAGTGCTTCTTGCGATTGAAAACCAGCGAAGTGGACGTCGCCGAAAATGTTGAGTTGGTGAGAGAGCAGTTCCAATTCTTTCTTCATGGGGCCTTCTCCAGCAATCGTCAGAGAAGAGCCTGTGTATTTTTGCTTAAAAAGCGCAAAAGCTTGAAGAGTGGTCCGGAAGCCCTTTTTAGGGATGAGACGGCCAACCTGGAGGATCTTCCACTGTCCGTTGGGTGGAGGAGAATGCTGGTGAAACGGAAGATCAGGTAGAATAGTTCGTTGTAAACGGACTTTTTCGGGCGGACAACCCAGTAATCTCAATTTTTCGGCTAAATCTAGCGATCGGCATGTCACGAGAGTTGTGCTCTCAAATAACTTCGGTAGGGCCCTTTTGTGCGAGCGGGAAAGCATACACCCCCCTACGTCAGCACCATGAAAAGATATCACGACCGGAATAGGGGCATTTTGCAGGACAGGGAGCATGTGGATTGCAGTTGTGCCAAAGAAAATATGGAGAATGGCGGCCTCGTTTTTTTCCAGTAATCCGATCAACTGCCTGGTTTCCTTTTGGGACATCTGCCAAGGACCTTGTCCCAATGAACGCTCTTTGATACGTGTCAACCATCGCCAAGGGGATCGCGGTAGTCTGATCAAGGGGTCAAATGGAAAGGAGTCCCGATTTTCCACTTTCTGCGTGACCACCATGCTCGAAAAATCCTCCAATGCTACGATTTGCCGATAAATGTGGTGCATTTCCGGTCTCAGATAAGTTGCGCAGAAAAAAACGATCAGTGGCTTTTTACCATGTGATTCCAAAGACGATGATGCCTTTGGGTTTGGCTGGGTCGTAGGGCTTGCCCTTGACGGGATTTGCATCGGTATAGTCCTTAGTGGTATTTGCGGACCCGTTTCCATATTCAGCCGGTGCAAATGGATTGATGAGTTCCCACGGTTTTTTTAAGCGAATGAGTTGAGGAATAACTCCCCCCAGATTGGGACGATTTTGAGCGCGGGGCATTCCATGTGGCGGGGGAGGAGACTCTACGGGGTTGGGCTTTGGCGCCGGGGCCACAAACTGTCCAAACACTACATTTATCCCCATCAACCCTCCAATTAGGATCACTAATGCTACCCGTTTCATAATAATTACCCTTAGTATTCATATAATCCATGTTTTAGTTGTTCGCAACTTGTAGTAGGCCTTCAGAACTGAGAATTTTTATCAGTTCTTGGGGGAGTGTCCGCGAATTTTTTTGGCTTGGTTCTTAAAAGTTAATGATTTGTAGTTGCCGGAAAGCAAGCTATCAACTTCTGCCCATGAACAGTCCGGTTCATGGGATGAATTTGTAGCTTTTTTGCTGCTCCCAGAGCTCCTAATTGTGTCTGGCACAGCCGGATGGAGAGTGATCATAAAAAAGCATGGATTATTTAGATCGGGCCAGACGGGCAATTTCCATTGAAATAGAAGAAGTTCGTAAAGTGGCGGCACGGCTGGATGAAAATTTCGTCCGGGCGGTGGATTTGATTCGATCGGCTCTTTCCAAAAAAGGGAAAGTGGTATTACTTGGGGTCGGAAAGTCGGGTCATATCGCAGAAAAAATAGCTGCCACTCTGACCAGTACGGGGACCACGGCTGTAGTCCTCAATTCCTTGAATGCATTACACGGAGATCTAGGTATTGTTTCTGACGGCGACGTCATTTTGGCTTTCAGCAATAGCGGAGAAACTGAGGAACTCAAAAACCTGTTATCTGCTTTGTTTCGGTTCGATATCCAACTCATTGCGGTGACTGGAGGGCTCAATTCCTCACTGGCACAAGCTAGTGCGGCGGTACTCGATGTCACTATTTCCCAGGAGGCGTGTCCGCTCAATCTGGCCCCTACCTCCAGTACTACCGCTATGTTGGTGCTTGGCGATGCCCTGGCAATGGTTCTGTTGGAAGCCAGCGGTTTTAGCGCTGCGGATTTTGCGAAATTCCACCCTGGTGGCCGACTCGGCCGGAGCCTCCTCTTAAAAGCAAAAGATATCATGCGAACGCGGGAGCAGATAGCCATAGTCTCCCCGACTACCTTGGTAATGGAAGCCATCCGGCAGATGACCCACAAACGGTGCGGGTGCGCAATTGTAGAGGAAAAATTAGGGGCCCTGGCCGGAATTTTTACCCATGGTGATTTTGTTCGGCACTTCCCAACATCCCCGGATATCGGAAAACAATCAGTCCAAGAGCTGATGACCATTGGAGCGATAACAATTTCTGGAGAGAAACTTGCAGCCGAAGTCCTTCATGTGCTACAAACACACCAAATAGATGACCTAGTGGTTGTGGACAGCGGCAATTGCCCAATAGGCTTGATCGACTCTCAGGATCTCACCCGGCTGAAGATGCTCTAGATAACAGTAAATTAAAATTTTTTTAGTTTTCCGGGAATCGAGAGCTATCAACTTCTGCGAACCACCAACTCAACTTCTACACTACGAACTAAGATATGGCGCTTGCAAATGATCTTCGCAAAGGAATGGCAATTCGTTACAATGGGAACCCCGCGATTGTTTTAGAGGTTCAACACAGAACTCCGGGCAATCTGAGGGCGTTTGTGCAGGCTCTCATCCGCTATATTAATACCGGCAAATCAGCGGATGTCAGGTTTTCCTCGACCGAGAAGGTGGAGTTGGTGGAAGTATCCCGCCAAACTCTGGAATTCAGCTATTCGGACCCTCAAGGATACCACTTTATGGAACCGGAGACCTATGAGACAATCACCTTGCAAGAGGATCTCGTCGCAAATGCCAAGGAGTACCTCATGGAAAACCTCCCCATTGAAGTTCTCAAAATTGAAGGTCGGCCCGTTCAAGTAGAGTTGCCTGCTTCAGTGAACCTGAAAGTGACCGAATCTGCGGAAGGTGTGAGAGGGGACTCTGCTAGTAACGTGATGAAGCCCGCTACATTGGAGACAGGAAAGATTGTTCAGGTGCCTCTTTTCATTAAAGAAGGTGAAACCATCAAAATTGACACACGCACGGGAGCCTATATGGGACGTGCCTGAGAGGGCTCCATGAAATTCCAAAGGTGAGACGCAAACAGAAAAAACCTCTCGCCTTTTCCGGAAGAAGCCTATCCCTCTCCGCAGATCGTGCGCTTTCGCATCGCGTCCCTAAGCGCTGGGTGAAGTTTATAGCCGGTTGTTTTCTCCTATTACCGGCGGCTATATTGACGCAGACATTTTTCAGCATCTTTACTCGAAGCACTCTCCAGCACCAATTCTGGGCCACAGAAGAATTTTGGTTCTTTTCGCTGGGCATCGTGATTTGGGTGATCGCCTTTGTCGGATTGCCGCGCCCGCTATGGCTTTATGTTTTTGGTCACGAACTCACCCATGCAATCTGGGTCTGGCTTATGGGGGGCAGCGTATTCAAACTAAAAGTCCGGAAAAACGGGGGCTATATCTTGGCCGATCGGGTGAATACTTGGATTGCTTTGGCTCCTTATTTTTTTCCCATCTATAGCCTTCTTGTCGTGATCCTCTATGGGGTAGCGGGAATTTTTTGGGATGTTTCCCACCTACGGCAAGCCATGTTTGCTCTTGTCGGGGTCACATGGGCATTCCACCTGACTTTTACTTGTTGGGCCATTTGGAAGGGCCAACAGGATCTGGCTTATGGAGGCATTTTTTTTTCGCTCGCCGTGATCTACACGGTGAATCTTATAGTCCTGGTTGGAATGTTCCTGATGGCTTCTCCAACGGCATCAGTCTGGGACTTTACAAAAGAATTTCTCACGAACTTAGGCGATTTTTTTCAAGTTGCAGCGCAGGTTTTTAAAAAAATTTAGAGTGCATTGGCAGAGGCGCGATGGGCTAGCCCAAGAAAACTAGCTGCTACTTCTCCTGAGATGAGCTTGCCAGATCCAGCTCCAGGGAACCGCTCCGTGAGAAAGTATCCAATCGTTGAACTGTCGAAGGCTCCAGCCTTGACCCTTCACAAAATAGGCATACAAGCGCTCCACCTCTTTGCGGCCCAAAAGATAACTCATGGGAACTGTGGGGGCGCTACTATACCAATTCACATCGCCACGAGCACGAGCGCGGGTGAAGTGGACATTCTGAACCAGCAAATTGACCGCCTGAGAAATTCCCATTTGGCCGGACTGTAGTCCACAGTCGATGAGGATGCGATAAGCTCTCCACAGGGCATCTTGCAATTGAAGAAGCCGAGCATAACGCATGTCCATGAGATCGACGCACATTTTCTCGCACCAGAGGGTCCAGCCTTCATAAAAAATCGCATGATCCGCAAGACGGCGAATTTTACTGGGCAAGCGGTGCTGGATACTAAATTGCAAATGATGCCCAGGGTACGCTTCATGCGCACAGGTCAATGGAAGGCCGAAATGTTGCCGGATTTCGGCTTGAGCTTTTTTGGGGTCTGTTTGAATGAGACTCAAATCGTTGACCCAAAAAATTCCTACCTGCCGTTTTGCAAAAGGCCCCGCGGAACTGTATGCAGCAGTTGGGAATTGATGCCGAAGAAAACTCGGAACAGGAATGATCTTGAGGGTTTCACCGGTGGGAGGCGTGACTAACTCAGCCGTCTTCAATCGTACGGCTTCCGTCGTCTCTCGGTAAATCTCCAAAAGCGGCCGGTCCGGATTCCAGGCTTCGGCAGCTTCTTCCAGCAGTTCATAAGCGCTCTTCCGACCAAACTGGCTTGCTTCTTTCTGTAAATCAGCCTTGCACTCTTCCACCAATTGATTGCCACGAGCAATGGCCTCCGGGAGACTCCAATCGAGTCCCAGCCTCTCGGCGATCAGAGACTCAAAAAGAGAGCGCCCGATCGAAAACCCTGAAGCCGGTTTTTTTCTAGCGATCGCGTTCGCATATTCCTGAAAAGCATGGGAGGCTCGCCGCAAATAGCGCTGTGTTTTTTCGACGTGAGGCGAAATACTAGCGAGTTCCGCCTCTAATCCGGATAAAAATTCCACCGCACCCGCGCAAGTCCGTTCAGTCAACTGAGTCCAGAGGGGGACCGGTTGGGAGATACATTCCGCGCCAGCTTTTAAATAGTCCGGAATTTTTTCCAGACGCGCTTCCACGGCGGGAAGAATGGATCGAAGTTGCGCGGAATGACGAACCAGGAGATCAAAAATGGAGTTGACGGCAGCATCCGCATGGACTTGCGGATTGGTCCGCCAGCGCTTGAGAAGATCACCAAAAATATATTGAGTCCGCAAAAGGGACAAAAACATCCGTCGATCCAGCCAATCATCAGCATCCAGCTGATCGCCGGGGATTTTTTCCACCGCCGCCAGAGTCTCTCGAACAAGCGTTTGCTGCGCTTTGTAATCCGAAGGAGCGTTTCTGCCTAACCGGCTTTGAAATTCGGTCAAGCCCAATTGGCTGGCTTGTTCCGGAAAACGTTCAAACGTTTGCTCCAGGTAAGATTCAGCAAGTTTTTTGAGAATTGTGGACATGAATTAATTATAGCGAAACACCTATAAAATGATCACACCTTTATCGCTCAGTAACGACTCGGCAAGGCTGGGACAGGAGACGGACCTGTCATGCTATAGTAGGTTTCCTTGGGAATCCGTGGGCGTAATGATGTCCGCAAATAAGTGATCCGCCAGCAGTTTCAGACGGTGCACATCTTCATGAGAAGGACCGTGCTCCGGCGCCTGCGAAGCGATTTCGCGCACGTTTTTTAAGGTTTCGGTCATATCCCGAACCAAACCCGTTTTTCGCAACTGTGGAGAAAGGTTTTCCAGCCGATCAATGTAATAGTCCATGATCTCCAAATCCACCAATATTTGGGCACGCTGAGAAACATAATTGTCGTCCGTGACCGTACAAGCAAATTGAAAACCGCGGAGCCATCCGCCCATGCTGATGACATCCGCCAGAACATCATCCCTCAGATCCATCAGAGATTGTTCAACATCCTCTTGTGTGCCAATTAATTCGCGTCTCATTCCCAGCCAATCCCCCTTTGCACTCAAATCAAGAAGGCTCTTTCCTCGCTGTTTCAAACGGTCAGCAACGTTGAGACTTTTGGCATCGCGGATCAGCGAGCGACTCAGATCTAACAAATCATTCTCTCTTTCCGCAATGGTGAGTAAAAGCCCGTCGGCAACCAAAGAACCGAGGTGTAATGCCGCTTGAAAGCGGTTGGAAAATGATACCTGCTTTGGATTCGTGGCAATAAAACCTTCCGGAATCGGAGCAAAAGCCTCCAGCTTTGCCAGGAGCTGCTGAATCGAAGGAGCCGTAATGGGATTGACCCCTAACTCCTCGCGCTGAATGAGATCGTCCCTGTCGTGCGAGGTGTTTTTTTTCTCAGTGGCCAAAGAAGAAGGAAGAGTGATTGGGAGAAGAAAAAGAGCAAAACAAAAGACCAAAAACAATTCCCTGAGGATTGAAATTTTAAGGCTCATGGGCAGCGATCCTCAATCGTATTATACAGGAAAAAGAATTTGTCTATACTGAATAGGGACGGCCAAAGCTACAGGGGTATTATCTAGAGTCTGTCCGGAAAACGGTAAAATAATATTAGCAGTATGAAAATTAAAGATAATAAATGGTCAATGAAAACTGAGGGAAGCTTTTTTAGGGAATGATCAAAAATTTGGATAAAAGAGACTGAAAAATTTCAAATTTGGGCATGGAAGTACATATGGTATTACAAAGAAATGGAGAGAAATGGGATATGCTAAGCTGCCAGGAGTTTTTCACTCTCTTCTGCCCAAGGAGAACGTGCAACGACCCAGAGATTGTGAGTTAGAACTGCCCAAGAAACTTGGGCTGCCTAAAAAAAACTGTGGGTAAAAATTGGTTCAGGCAAATTAGCAAGGGTATGGTAAAGAGCAACTTCACGAGCATCAGCGGTACGAAACCCATAACTCCGTTTTAGAGTTAATTTCACCTTGGCGTTAAGCCCTTCAACGACACCGCTGGAATATTGGCCTTTAGCCTGAAAGTAATTTAAAAGAAGAGAGCGGTGAGAGGTGAGAGTACGGGCAACTTTTTTAAGAGGCTCCAGGTGACTTCGAGTAATTTTAGTGCACCAAGCATCCAGGAATTTAGCAGCCCAGGTAGGAGAGCGATAGGTCCAAAAGTGTTGGAAAGTTTCCACTAAGAGAAAGGCGCGCAGGGTGCGTAAAGCAGAGCCTCGAATTGCCCGCATGCCAGCACGTTGGCTCTTAGTCCAATTGCATCTTTTTTTTAGGAAAGCCCAGCGCATCTTTTTAAGCAAGGGATCCAGACCTGCCTGGGCACGGGCGCGGGTTTCCTCTCTGCGGATTTCATCGATAGCTTCGTTGAGTTTTTTAACGATGTGGAAGCGGTCAAGGATATGTAGGGCTTGTGGCAAATAATGGGCTGCTACCTTCAGATACGGTTTCCACATGTCGGAGCAAATAAAGCCGATGGCCGAACAAAACTCTTTGCCAAAAACCTCGAAGAATAGCTCAAAAGTTTTTTCAGTACGATCGCGCCCGACCCACAAAAGTCGTTTGCAGTGATCATCGATCTGGTAGACCAGTGTCCAAAACTTATCTTTTTTTCCGACATGGATTTCATCAACTCCAAGCGCCTTTACGCCGCTTAAATTCCGATGTTGAATGCCATAATCCACCACCCATTTTACCGAAGCGTATACATCGGCCCAGCCCACTCGGAAGACTCTGGCTACCTCGGCCCAGGAGAGCATGCGTGCCCATTGTGCCAGAAAGAGACGGAAGGCTTCGCTGTGCTGTATTTTTCCGCTAGCCCAAGGAAGTTCTTCTACTGTGGGACTCCCACAGTGTCGGCAGTCAATTCGCCGCGGTGTGTAGACTAGCCAGACCACGAAACCCCAAAGTGGCACAAAGCGCCAGCGCCGCTCTGCAAGTCTATCATATCCAGATCCTTTACGTTTGCATCCTGAGCATCTTCCCTGGCTGCCTTCTCTGGCACGTACTTCTGCTAAGATAACTCCCTTTTCTTTATCGTCCCATCCCACCGCATCATAGACAAATCCCTTGATCGGATGTACCCGCCTCATTACATTTTTAAGCGTTATATTTACCACAGAGGCTGGTTTATAGGTACCCTTTTGGGTGCCGCCAGCCTCTTTTTTACGCTCCGCCCTAATACCCAAGGAACCGATCCGATCCTCTTGCTACCTTTCAGCACTGCTCCCCCCCTGTTCCCCCTGAACGCCTGCCGCGGCGAGCGGTGCGGGGGTCTGGGGGCGGCACCAGCCCCCCTGCTAACTCTATTTTTTACCCACGAATTCTTTTATAGAGCCGAAAATGCATTGAGAGATGTGAAGTCGGCAACAGGCCAGCTACAGGCACTACAGGCGGCAGCTAAGGTCGCTGGATATCAGGCTATTGCTTTGCAACAGATTATCAGCCTTCTGGGGATTTGGATGGATATGCAAGCGCAACATTATGTCGATCAAGCGAACAAAGAAGCAGCCCGAGAGGCTGCATGGAAAAAACAAACGAAGTTTGATCCTAGCGCGTATGTGCCTGAGACAATGCGATTAAGAATTAAATGAGTATGACTTCCATAAGAAACAATCTGTTACTAACAATAATTCTATGTTTGCTTAATGGTTGCTGGGAATTTAACAGCACCCCCATTAATTCTCCCAAAAAGCAGGGAGAAGATGATCTTCCGCATGTTCGAGAAGTAGTAGGCCAAAACAAAATAGATTTACTTCGCAAATACAACAATCCGGAGGAGTGAATTCTTTCAATGAAACGCGGTTTGATCTTCTTTTTTTTGGCGCTTGCGATCCTTCTGGTGCCAGAAGTCCTACATGCACAGGACCCTACGATTCCAAAGGACGTAGGAAATTGGGTTACAAGCCAGTTTCAGGACGCGATCCAGGGATTTTCTAGTAAGATAATTTCTATAGCCACTCGTCTCTTTTGGATACTGGCTACGATTTCGCTTGTTTGGACAGGAATCACCTTGATCGGCCGCAATGGCGACATAGGAGAATGGGCCGTAGCGTTGAGCTGATTCATACTCGTTACAGGTTTTTTTCTTTGGTTGCTTGAGAATAGCACGGTGATAGCAGGCTCAATTATCACTGGTCTAGTTAAAGCTAGCGACGAAGTAGGAGGAGGAAATGCTGGACAAGTCACCAATATTCTCCAGATGGCGTTGAAGTTTTCGAAAACCGCCTCCGAAAACATGAGTATCCTTCTTCCGGGCACAGCAATTATTTGGGGACTGCTAACTATCATCATAATTCTTATAGCTTGCTATATGATAGTCACAGTTAGCATAGCCATGTGCTCAGCTACGTTTCTAGTGTATGTAGGAATTATCGTTCTTGGATTCGGTGGCAGTCGATGGACGAGTGATATAGCCATCAGCTACTATAAGGCAGTGATCGCCGCTGGATTGAAGCTTTTTGCCTTAAATCTTCTCATGGGTACTGCTGTGAACTTAGTAAACAAGATTTTTTCCGAGGATGTGATGCAAATTGGTCATGCGTATCTTGCGCTTGCGACGTTGACCATTATCGCGATGCTGGTAGATAAAATTCCGGCAATGATTGGTGGGCTAGTTTCCCATATCGGCTCTGAAAGTCACGCCTTTGGAGGCGGAATGATGGGAGTGGGGGGCTCTTCGATCGGCCTTGCAGCTCAAGGAGTCACTGCTCTTGCTTCCGGCGGGACATCGGCCGTTGCTACTGCTGCTGCCAGAGTTGCGCAGGGCGCAGCGCATGTTTCCGGTGCCCTAAAACGGTTATCCAAGTAAGAAGTGTTCCTAGTAATTATCAGCTATAGCAAAGCCCGTATAAAATGATTACGCCTTTGCCGCCCTTTTGCCTCCAAGCTTTGTTGCAAAAAATAGTCCGTATCTACAGATATGGCCTCTTTTTTGCGTCTTGCCTGGAGCCAAAATTTCAGTCAAATCCATGATCATTTTATACGGGCCTTGCTATATCGATCGATTGCAACTGTGTTAAACAGATAAATCGACACCAGAAAAAGAAGGGAACAAATGGTAAGGGTCTTTTTTACTCGCTGATCATTTCCGACTGCAAACATTCGACGTATCGGTTGCGATGACAATTACTTCTACAAGCAGCGTGTCGGGTAACAGCTTGGGTTCTGCCCCAGTACCCGCTCCGAGGAGCAGTGCAGTCAATACGAACCAACAGGCCGAAAATCCATTTCTGGCAGCAGCAGGGTTTAGTCTGTCCAGCGGAGTAGGCGGCTTACCCGAATCTATGACATCTTTCCCGCTACAACGGAGTCTCTCAAGCTGCTTACAAGAGCGTGTCATACGCGGGCAGAGCAGTATGGCGGAAAACTCCAGATTGTTCCGCGATGCGGAAACTGGAGACTCCGCACAAGTGAACCAAATCCTAACTGAATTTTCCAGGGAGTCGCAGCGGCAGAATCAGCGTTTCCACCAGGCAATAGAACAACATGATCGCGCAGTAGAGGAGTGGCGTCGAGCAAAAGAGGCAGCAGAAGCGGCATATGACCGTGCAGTAGAAGAGTGTGACCGAGCATATCGCCGCGCAGTGGAAGAGTATCACCGAGCAGTGGAAGCGGATGAACGCGCGCGGACAGCCTCGACTGGGCGTCAGACAATAATACCCGCAAGGCAGTATCCTCAGTATCCGGAGCTCCCACAATATCCGGAGCCTCCGAAATATCCGGAATATCCAAAATTCCGATTCTCCGATGAGGACTCCGAATGGAAGCGGCATATGCAAAAAGTGGAGCGTTTAACAAACTGCTATGTATCCCTTTATAACGAACATCTAGAGAGGTACGAACAGATCCGTGCAGCGATAAATCAATGGAAGCCATCGATCGGAATACACAATTATCAGTTTTTATTGAATTGGGCTACCGGGGCTCTGCCAGCGCGCATTGTTTATGCTCCGGATTCTATCCAGGTCCAGGATATGATGCGATCTCCAGGCGCAAAGGTTATGCGAGACGTTTTTTATGCCAAAAATGCACAGTCGCAAGAGAAGCTAGCCTATGATACAGGAAGGGCGTTTATAGAAACAATTGTAGATCCCTTTACAGCCGACTGGAAAAGTACGGCAATGCAAGTAGGAGGATTCTCAGGAGCAAGCGTAACGAACAATGGTAATGGTACAGCAACGTTTCGCATCAGAAATATCGCAGGAACGCATTCATTTTTTTATCATATAATACCTGACCTTCTCGGAAAAACCGGTCGTATGCACAATGTGGAGCAGATATTTGAATGGACGGAACCCATAGATTCGAACAGGTTGCAGAACAATTAATTAAACTAATCATTTTTTCCTCTATGAGGACGCTCAAGAGCTTGGGTAAGGTTGTAATTATGATGGGATTTAGTGGATGTATGCTTTGGCCTATTGGTGAAAAGGAACTAATCGGAACCTATCAATCTGTTCTTCAAGACGGAACACCGGCTCTTCCCGACGGAGGTTCTGAAATTTTGGAACTGAGGCCGGATGGCACCTGTACGCAAAAAATTGCTCTTAAGGACGGAAGAAATTTTTCAACTCAGGGTGTCTGGGAATACAATAAAAAATTAGGTATTATTAGCTTAGGAGGTCTTCATAACGCGGTTAAGGACGATGTAATTAATCCTGAAATCGAAAGAACCGCCGGATTTTTGCAGAGTCCCTCAGTTGGGCGTAACTTCGTGGGTCGAATTATCCTGGGTTCGACAGAAGGTTGTCACTACGAAAAGAAATGACAGCCAAGTATGCGTTGCACAAATAAAAATAATACATAGCCGCCTTCCTGATCTTTGCATCTGTTTTACATTGATTAGTGGCATTTTGCAGAATCAGAACCGGCAAGGATTATAAGAGAATTGTTTAGTAAAAGGGGCATCAATATTGAAGTTATCGTAACGCCATGAATCAGGAACCATCCATTGAAGCTTATTGGACAGTACGGCAAGAAACGCATCATGAATGCGTGAGCCGAACATTGCAGTTCCTGGAGGCGATTTCAAAAGAGTCTGGACTGAGCAAATGGTGTATCCCAGGTAACACTCGACAAGAATCTAATAGGCCGCAGGAACTCTCCATGGAGGCTATTGGAAAGAGGATGAAGCCCATTTGGAAACGATGTAGAGGGCTTCCAGCTCCGAATCTAACGGACCGACTGGGATTCAGTTTTTCCGTTTGGAACGGCGATGATGAGGCTAGTGCCGGTATATCGGTCCACTGCGGTTCATATGTTCCAGATCAGAAGAATGATGTGTCACTGGATCTTCCAGAACAGCCATTTCCTGGCGATGAAGCATCCAAAGAAAAATTTAAGCGACTATTGAATTTTTTTGTAAAAATCTGGGATCCAGATTTTGCACTTGTCACTACGCGCGAACGATCTGCATAGGCGTTTAAGGATTATGCGACGTATAGCAGCACAACCGAGTGGGAAGGATGTCATTTTAAAAGCGCCTGGCTGCTTTACAGGAGGGGAGAGGCGATTGTAGTCGATGCCACGGTTTAAACAACAAGTCTTCGGAGGGCCCGTCCCAAAATCACTCCTAAACAAAGATTGCCAATAAGTGCATGAATAAGAAGATTATGCCCAATGAGCCCCAATACCGTCAGTTTCTGGATGAGGTTAAAACCGAGATCCGGCAAGCCAAAATCCGAGTCGCTAGGTCGGCTAACCATGAATTGATACAGTTGTACTGGCGTTTGGGTAAGGCCATCACCGATAAGCAGGAAGCCTTGGGTTGGGGTAAATCCGTCGTCGAGCAGCTTGCCCGAGACTTGCAACGCATATTTGAAGGGCGCAGTGGTTTTTCTGCGCAAAACCTGTGGTATATAGCAAAGCCCGTATAAAATGATTGCGCCTTTGCCGCCCTTTTGCCTCCAAGCTTTGTTGCAAAAAATAGTCCGTATCTACAGATATGGCCTCTTTTTTGCGTCTTGCCTGGAGCCAAAATTTCAGTCAAATCCATGATCATTTTATACGGGCCTTGCTATATGCGCCAATTTTATCAGGAATATCAGGGGGATACAAATCTCCAACAACTTGTTGGAGAAATACCCTGGGGGCAGAATCTTGCCATCATGGCAAAGGTGAAAGACCGTGATGCCCGCCAGTACTACTTAAAGGCGACTATCACGATGGGCTGGACCCGCAATGTGTTGATCCAACAAATCGAATCACAGGTCTACGAGAGACATCAATTGGCAGAAAAACAACATAACTTCCAAAGCGCCTTGCCCGAGCACCTGGCGGAACAGGCAGACCAAGCAATGAAGGACGTATACATGCTCGATATGCTGGGCGTTGAAAAGCCAGTGCTCGAAGCGGAACTGGAATCCCGTATTGTCTCCAAAATTAAAGACGTTATGCTGGAATTGGGCTACGGCTTTGCTTTCATCGGCAACCAATACCGAGTCGTAGCCAACAACAAGGAATATTTTATCGATTTGCTGTTTAGCAATCGTCGTTTGAATTCCCTGGTGGCCTTTGAACTCAAGGTGGGTCCCTTCAAGCCGGAATATGCTGGCAAGATGAATTTTTATCTAAACCTGCTCGATGACTACGTCCGCGAACCGAACGAAAATCCTTCTATCGGGATTATCCTTTGCAAGGAACGGGATCATTTTGAAGTGGAATATGCCTTGCGGGGTATCGACAAGCCGGTGGGTGTCTCCGGTTACGAATTGACGAGAAAACTGCCATTAGAATTACACAACAAGCTGCCCGATCCAGAGCTTCTGGAAAAAGAAATACGCAAAGAGATGGGAGCTATCGATGCTGCGGATAAAATCAAATAAAGCGAATAAAAGGCTGTCGCATTGATCCGATTTGTGCTCGTTACGGGCTCTGCAATTGGACTAGTAGCACAAGGCGTAACTGCATTGGCTTCTGGCGGCACATCGGCTGTTACAACTGCTGCTGCCAGAGTTGCACAAGGTGCAGCGCAGGTTTCTAACACATTGAAAAACTTATCGAAAGCATGATCAAAGGATCAAAGAGTGATTATGCCACAAAAGAAAACTGATTCATTTTTTTGCTACAGTAGTCTTTACAACAAGTTCATTTTTAGCTGCGTCTTCTAAGACAAGGCGGCAATACCTGCAAATTGACAGACCGCATTGGTTCGCCAAATCTTTAATTTTTTTGTAAGCATCTGCTTCAATAAGGTTCTTGGGCCCGGTAACTACGACTCTATATCGATTGAATGCGGTAGAAACCCTTTTGGTAATCGAGTAAGATTGTTTACTTCGCGGATTTCGACGCCGCCATTTCCTGGAGATGAAGCATCCAGAGAAAAATTTAAGCGACTACTAGATATTTTTGCAAAAGCTTGGGATCCAGATTTTGCTGTTGTTTCTACTTGTGAGCGTCATAAGCAAGTATTTGATGACGCTGGCGATCGGCGTTATCAAGAAGATGTTATGGACGAGTGTGTAAAAAAGGCTGCCTGGCTTCTTTACAGGAGAGGACAGCCGCTTTTGGTCGATCCGTCTGTTTAGATCCTTCGGTTGGTGATAAAAGCTGATGAAGACTCATCCTTCGTCATCGGCCGCCGGAGAAATTTTAGGCTTTCCAGAGTTACTTATGGACAGAGACGGAAAACCGCTTTTTTTCTGGTAAAAGCAATGCCATGACAACTTCAGCAATTTCAAATCTTGGCAGGAACACCGGGGATTTTTGTGTGTAGATGAGGAAACTGGAGCCTTACCGGAGCCCCGTGAAAGGCAGTCCTGATTCTTCAAAATTTATGTCTGGCCATGCCTCATATGCATCACCGAAAGCGCCTGGCTCCTTGTTGGATAGCACACGTTTTATTCCCGTTCTTTCAATTTGCATAATGTTCTAGATGGATGATATTTACAGATGCAAAAAATCTGCACCGCACGCCACGCCAAATTTTTTGAACCTGAGAATAAAATTCTCCCTACCAGCATTACCGCCGTAGGGTTGTTGATACTTCTTCTAGTCGCAACGCTTGTTTTGCCAGCAACTCGCCTTTGGAATTCGGCATCGTCTTTTGCAATGCCAGGCAAGATATCTTCGTATGAACCGCTTCCAGGGAACCTACCTTTATCTCCGGAACGTGGTCTCCACGAAGACACACACTTGCTAGACAGTCAGCTAGAGGAAACAGGACTCGTTTAGGTAGGAGCACGGTATTATGATCCGGATACAGGTAGCTTCATTTCCTCTGATCCCATGGGACACGCCGGAAGTTGGGACCTCCATTCGTATGCGAACGGGAATCCAGTCGCCTTTTGCGATCCTGATGGAAGGCTAGGGAAAGGAATGTTCTATGGTGAACGCTACAATACGGCTTCCAACATTGGAGCGGGCATTATGCAGATTTTTCCGGAGGGTCAGGCCATTCAGAATTTTGCAAATAACTTGAGAGAAGTAGGCACTCCTGCCGTTGCGGCAACACGGACTGTTTTCGGGGGCCCCAAAGAAAATGCTATCCTAGATGTATACAGGGAACTTCAAGCGCGAGAAGATGCTGAATTTCAGCAACAGCATCCAACCCAAGCGAAGATCCGCGATTTTATCAATTACGGGCTAAGTCTTCCCGGAGTCGGACCCGGTGGGCTCGGGGTGATGAAAACGGCTGCGATTGCGGGCAAAGCTGGTGCTGGTGCCAAAGCTTTGAGTAATCCTGCGCCTAATCAGATGGTTTCTTTGTTCCGGGCTGTAAGCCCCGCAGAACACAAGCAACTGATGGCGACTCAAACATTTCAAGCAGGGGCAAATTCGTTGGGAGGTAAGTTTTTTGCTGAATCCGGAAAACACGCCACAGAGTGGGGAACGATAATGGAAGGGTCGGGTAAATTCCATGTTATCGAAGCTCATTTCCCAAAAAATGTGGCTGATTCCTTTATGCGATGGGAACGTCTTGATGGAATAGGCCCCGCACGTTATGGCGAATTGGGACCCATTAACGCTGCGAAGCCCACTATTGTACCATGGCCATGAAAAAGCAAGTTGAAGCAAAATTAGAATGGATTCGTCCGGAAGAAGGTGGTCGTTCGATGCCGCCTCCTGGGCCTAAATATTCGACTGTTGCACGATTTGAGTGCCAGAAGGAGCATTGGCTCAAGGAAGCATGGAGCCTAGTGGTTGAATTTATTGAACAACCTGATTGTTCCTTCTCCCATCGTGTTAAAGTAAGCTTTTTGTCCGAAGAAGCTCCAGCAGGATTATTAGCTAAAGGTAGTATATTTGAGCTTATGGAAGGCTCGCATGCTGTCGCAAGAGGGACAGTTCTTTAGATCGAAGAAGAGTAGTGCTATCAAAACCTGATGCCAGCCGAACAAAATCAATAGTATTTCGCCAAATAATTCGATCTACAACAACTCGATTTTGCGAGGCCAACACTTATTGCAGAATATTGGCTACCCCTACAGTTGTCGTTTAGAATGAAAAAATTTAGCAACAGCTTGGTGAGCTCTGCGCCAAAGGGACCAAGCGATGATAAAAGCAGGTTGGAGAGATCGGAAGATTAAACGTGTAACAAGGCGTCGAATTTCCTGGATAGACCAGCAAACCAGAGACTTGTTGAGGGAGGAAGCTTCGTTCTGCTTTTTTTGTGTAAGGTGGAGTTATTCACCCGATAACGGATGATTGCCAGTAGAGAAAAAGCAAGCATCACCAGGGAAACATGGCGATGCCAGCCATGCCAGGAACGGGTTTCGTTGTGATCAAGACCAAACTCATTTTTAGCTGTTTCAAAACTTTCCTCGATCCTCCATCGTGCTCCTGCCACATTGACTAATGTTTGGAGAGAAGTTGTCTTTGGACACCAGGTAGTGTAATAGGAACATTTTCCGGCTCTATAAAAGAATTCGTGGGTAAAAAATAGAGTTAGCAGGGGGGCTGGTGCCGCCCCCAGACCCCCGCACCGCTCGCCGCGGCAGGCGTTCAGGGGGAACAGGGGGGGGAGCAGTGCTGAAAGGTAGCAAGAGGATCGGATCGGTTCCTTGGGTATTAGGGCGGAGCGTAAAAAAGAGGCTGGCGGCACCCAAAAGGGTACCTATAAACCAGCCTCTGTGGTAAATATAACGCTTAAAAATGTAATGAGGCGGGTACATCCGATCAAGGGATTTGTCTATGATGCGGTGGGATGGGACGATAAAGAAAAGGGAGTTATCTTAGCAGAAGTACGTGCCAGAGAAGGCAGCCAGGGAAGATGCTCAGGATGCAAACGTAAAGGATCTGGATATGATAGACTTGCAGAGCGGCGCTGGCGCTTTGTGCCACTTTGGGGTTTCGTGGTCTGGCTAGTCTACACACCGCGGCGAATTGACTGCCGACACTGTGGGAGTCCCACAGTAGAAGAACTTCCTTGGGCTAGCGGAAAAATACAGCACAGCGAAGCCTTCCGTCTCTTTCTGGCACAATGGGCACGCATGCTCTCCTGGGCCGAGGTAGCCAGAGTCTTCCGAGTGGGCTGGGCCGATGTATACGCTTCGGTAAAATGGGTGGTGGATTATGGCATTCAACATCGGAATTTAAGCGGCGTAAAGGCGCTTGGAGTTGATGAAATCCATGTCGGAAAAAAAGATAAGTTTTGGACACTGGTCTACCAGATCGATGATCACTGCAAACGACTTTTGTGGGTCGGGCGCGATCGTACTGAAAAAACTTTTGAGCTATTCTTCGAGGTTTTTGGCAAAGAGTTTTGTTCGGCCATCGGCTTTATTTGCTCCGACATGTGGAAACCGTATCTGAAGGTAGCAGCCCATTATTTGCCACAAGCCCTACATATCCTTGACCGCTTCCACATCGTTAAAAAACTCAACGAAGCTATCGATGAAATCCGCAGAGAGGAAACCCGCGCCCGTGCCCAGGCAGGTCTGGATCCCTTGCTTAAAAAGATGCGCTGGGCTTTCCTAAAAAAAAGATGCAATTGGACTAAGAGCCAACGTGCTGGCATGCGGGCAATTCGAGGCTCTGCTTTACGCACCCTGCGCGCCTTTCTCTTAGTGGAAACTTTCCAACACTTTTGGACCTATCGCTCTCCTACCTGGGCTGCTAAATTCCTGGATGCTTGGTGCACTAAAATTACTCGAAGTCACCTGGAGCCTCTTAAAAAAGTTGCCCGTACTCTCACCTCTCACCGCTCTCTTCTTTTAAATTACTTTCAGGCTAAAGGCCAATATTCCAGCGGTGTCGTTGAAGGGCTTAACGCCAAGGTGAAATTAACTCTAAAACGGAGTTATGGGTTTCGTACCGCTGATGCTCGTGAAGTTGCTCTTTACCATACCCTTGCTAATTTGCCTGAACCAATTTTTACCCACAGTTTTTTTTAGGCAGCCCATTTTCCATCCTCGATGTTGCGCCGGATGAGAAGGCCGCTAGTCCAAATTCCAGTGTAGTTTTTGTTATATTGGGAGGCATCCACATTGTTCCATTTGAAGTAAGCCCAATCATAGAGCCTGGCACCCTTGGTTCCTTCGCCAGCTGATAAGCGTTTCCAGCGGCAGGCAGGTAATTTACTGGCTAGCTCCTCAGCTGTTGTAACTCGAACACTTTCCTTTTTATTATCCCACAAGTAGTATTGCCGCCTCGATGTAGTACCTAATACATAGCCCTTACATGTTTTACGTAATGTTTCGGTCACTTCAGAAATTCCATAGACGCTATCTGCTGCAACCCAGGAAAAGGGAATTTTAGCTTCTATGGTTTCCTCTATCATTTTCCGAGCTATGGTAGGCTTTGTCGAAAATTTTTGCTCAACTGGGATATGCGCCGCTGCTCTGCGTGTTTGGTCTTCTATCCATTCTTTGGGTAAATAGAGTTTCCTATCAATAAAGGCGTACCCTTTACTGGAAACATAGGCTGCAAAAACTCCAATCTGACAATTAGTGATTTTTCCTACTGTGCCGGTGTATTGGGGAGCCACTCCACAAGTAGCTTTTCCTTTTTTGAGAAATCCGGTTTCGTCAATCACTAGTATTCCTTCTTCCTCCCCAAAATGTTCTATTACATATTCCCTCACTGTCTCTTTGAGTCGGTCGGCTTCCCATCTCCTTCGGCCTAATATCGCTTGTTGCCGCCAGGGGCCTTTATCCCCAGCTGCCTCTGCTCTCATCCATCCGGTTTTCCGTGGTTCGTTTCCTAGAAGCCCTTCCAAAAATAATTCCGCATTTCTTGCCACTCTCTTCTGCATAAATAGCGGCTTGATTTTTTCCTGGATCTCCTTCATTCCCTCTTTCCATATCTCTATTGTTTCCTCTGCTGTTGCTGTCACCCTTAAATCTACACCTCTTCTTTCTAAATGACAACTGTAGGGCTACCCAGGCTTTTGATATGGCACAGAAAGTTCGAATCGGCGATGTCATTGAAATTCCAACAGCAAAGGGATTGGTTTATGCACAGTTCAGTCACAACCACGTTCGTTATGGAATGCTTTTGCGAATTTTACCCGGCTTTTTTGAAGCACGACCTGAAGATTTGAACAAGGCGGTGAATTACCCTGAAAGCTTCGTACCTTCTTTCCGCTCCAAGCGGCAGTGGATAAAAAAATCTTTGTGATAATCGGAAATTTTCCCATTCCTGAATTTGCGAAGAAATTTCCGCTATTTCGAACCGGCGTTATTGATCCTGCGACCGGCAAGGTCAAAGTATGGTGGCTTTGGGATGGAGAAAAGGAATGGAGGGTCAACGATATAACTCTCGAACAGCGAAAACTTCCATTACGTGGCATTTGGAATAATACGCTTTTGATTGAACGAATCGAACAGGGCTGGCTTCCATCTAATGATCCCGCTTGATACTTGAGTATGCCTGTTTTACCGAAAATGAAGTGGAAGGTCTTGCTCATGCTCGGCGGCAGTGTTTTAGCTGTATTTTTCTTTTATGCGCAGGTCCAAGCATCGGAATCCGGAGTCGGGGAATTCAAACAACCGAATTCGTTGTCTGAACTGCTTAGAGTTCCAGTCGCTCAGTTACAGAACGTGGATCCAGCCAGAATGAACCTACTTTGTGCAAAAGATTTGCCCGGAAGTGAGAATCTTGATGTGGAAGCCGTCATTCGAACAATTGACGAGTGGGCTGCTTTGGTTGCTTGGGAAACAGAGAAAATGACTCGTTCCCATGGAAGTTTCGTTGAAAGATCCCGTAGATTTCCCACTGTAAACTCTGAGGCACAATGGAAAATGTTTGTGCTATTCTCCGTCCTGAAGGATACACTTGGCATTAATTACAATCCAGAGTTTCTAAGTGACGAACTTCAACAAAAAGGACGGATTCAAGAGACGAAATTTTTATTTTATCGAGACGCACGTGATTGTTTTTTGAATGGCATCATAGAACGAAAAATGGGAGCCTGTTATTCCATTCCATTAATTTTCTACGCCATTGGAAAGCGATTAAATTATCCTGTACATCTAGTTTTAACTAAGGAACACCAGTTCATTCGCTGGGATGATGGAAAAGAGCGTTTTAATGTCGAAACTACACGATCTTCTTTTAAAGTTTACTCAGAAGATCATTATAAATTTTGGCCTTATTCCATATCCGCCGAGGAAATCTCTGCTGAAGGATATCTGAAGAACCTTACGCCTCAAGAAAGATTAGCAAACGATTTGCAAGCACGTAGCCTTGTATTTTATGCTAATGGAAAACGTGACGAGGGAACCAAAGCTTTTACACAATCCATTCCGCTTGTTACTCACTGGCGTAGGATTGCCAAACAAAAGAACGATGCTTTAATAATAAAGCCCCTATTAAAGTCCCGACTGATAAATAAATGTACATTGCTGAGCTGGATAAAAAACGGCCGTAAACATCGCATCCTGGACTACCATTTTAATATTCTCTTTATCCCTCGTGGCACTGTCAACGAATAGCCGAGCAAGAAAGAAAGTTTTTCCCAAAATATTATGAAAAAAGTATTGAGGCGTATTGCTCCATTACAAGCCGGTAAGATACTTGCCGCCGTTTATGGAATGGGATCTATCATAGAGTCTGTCCGGAAAACGGTAAAATAATATTAGCAGTATGAAAATTAAAGATAATAAATGGTCAATGAAAACTGAGGGAAGCTTTTTTAGGGAATGATCAAAAATTTGGATAAAAGAGACTGAAAAATTTCAAATTTGGGCATGGAAGTACATATGGTATTACAAAGAAATGGAGAGAAATGGGATATGCTAAGCTGCCAGGAGTTTTTCACTCTCTTCTGCCCAAGGAGAACGTGCAACGACCCAGAGATTGTGAGTTAGAACTGCCCAAGAAACTTGAAGTTGTCGATTCTGAAAGCCTTTTGCACGTGGAGTTGCATTGAGGAAGAGGTTTTTTAGTATTGCAATACGCCCTTCGGTTTGGGCTCTGCGTTTTTGTGCGGCAACAAAGACTTCATCGTCCCAGAGTCTTTTCTTCATTTGGTTCACATCCCGAGGGCAGAGTCCGTTAAAGGTTTCATTTTCCAGAAGTTTTTTACGCGAGCCGAGGCTGTCAAATCCCCGATCTCCCACTACTGCGCAGAGTTTTCCGGAACTGGCTGTTTTCAGTGTTTGGTAGTTTTGCTCCAACCATCGGGCATCTCCAGGTGAGTTCTCTTTGCAGAGTTGATGATGCAGTATCAATCCACTACTGGTTTCGGCAATAAAGAGGGTATTTCCAAATTCCACTTGAGCCCCGGCTTTCCCACGCACGATGACATGAAGGTCGCTGTCATAGAGGCTTAAGATTTTGTCGGAATTGGCTAGCTGCCTTTCTGCAATGATGCGCTCGTGTGCTTGTTTTATGGCTGCGGGCAGTTGACGCAGGATGTTGTCCATACGTCGTAGGATCACTTGCGCCTCTTTATGGGTGAGATTAGTTTCTTGCCATCTCTTTTCCAGAGCGCTGCGATAGTTTTCCCCGTGTTCTTGCATGGTTCGACATATTTTTTTCATCGCACGAAGTACTTTCTTTCGGGCTTTTTTATTGTCTATTTTGCTCCGATTAGCTGCGCTCATTGCCATGCTTTGTCCATTGATTGTTGCTAAAAATGTTTCCGGTTCAGGCATGCGTATTTTTGGCTCTATAAAAGAATTCGTGGGTAAAAAATAGAGTTAGCAGGGGGGCTGGTGCCGCCCCCAGACCCCCGCACCGCTCGCCGCGGCAGGCGTTCAGGGGGAACAGGGGGGGAGCAGTGCTGAAAGGTAGCAAGAGGATCGGATCGGTTCCTTGGGTATTAGGGCGGAGCGTAAAAAAGAGGCTGGCGGCACCCAAAAGGGTACCTATAAACCAGCCTCTGTGGTAAATATAACGCTTAAAAATGTAATGAGGCGGGTACATCCGATCAAGGGATTTGTCTATGATGCGGTGGGATGGGACGATAAAGAAAAGGGAGTTATCTTAGCAGAAGTACGTGCCAGAGAAGGCAGCCAGGGAAGATGCTCAGGATGCAAACGTAAAGGATCTGGATATGATAGACTTGCAGAGCGGCGCTGGCGCTTTGTGCCACTTTGGGGTTTCGTGGTCTGGCTAGTCTACACACCGCGGCGAATTGACTGCCGACACTGTGGGAGTCCCACAGTAGAAGAACTTCCTTGGGCTAGCGGAAAAATACAGCACAGCGAAGCCTTCCGTCTCTTTCTGGCACAATGGGCACGCATGCTCTCCTGGGCCGAGGTAGCCAGAGTCTTCCGAGTGGGCTGGGCCGATGTATACGCTTCGGTAAAATGGGTGGTGGATTATGGCATTCAACATCGGGATTTAAGCGGCGTAAAGGCGCTTGGAGTTGATGAAATCCATGTCGGAAAAAAAGATAAGTTTTGGACACTGGTCTACCAGATCGATGATCACTGCAAACGACTTTTGTGGGTCGGGCGCGATCGTACTGAAAAAACTTTTGAGCTATTCTTCGAGGTTTTTGACAAAGAGTTTTGTTCGGCCATCGGCTTTATTTGCTCCGACATGTGGAAACCGTATCTGAAGGTAGCAGCCCATTATTTGCCACAAGCCCTACATATCCTTGACCGCTTCCACATCGTTAAAAAACTCAACGAAGCTATCGATGAAATCCGCAGAGAGGAAACCCGCGCCCGTGCCCAGGCAGGTCTGGATCCCTTGCTTAAAAAGATGCGCTGGGCTTTCCTAAAAAAAAGATGCAATTGGACTAAGAGCCAACGTGCTGGCATGCGGGCAATTCGAGGCTCTGCTTTACGCACCCTGCGCGCCTTTCTCTTAGTGGAAACTTTCCAACACTTTTGGACCTATCGCTCTCCTACCTGGGCTGCTAAATTCCTGGATGCTTGGTGCACTAAAATTACTCGAAGTCACCTGGAGCCTCTTAAAAAAGTTGCCCGTACTCTCACCTCTCACCGCTCTCTTCTTTTAAATTACTTTCAGGCTAAAGGCCAATATTCCAGCGGTGTCGTTGAAGGGCTTAACGCCAAGGTGAAATTAACTCTAAAACGGAGTTATGGGTTTCGTACCGCTGATGCTCGTGAAGTTGCTCTTTACCATACCCTTGCTAATTTGCCTGAACCAATTTTTACCCACAGTTTTTTTTAGGCAGCCGTATTTTTAGGCCATGTTTGCGGATGACTAGGATAGCTTTTACTAAGGTGCGTACCCCATCTCTCAGTAATACCCAATCGACCGGAAAGTGGATGTTGGCTTTTATGCAGGTGGAATCTATCCATGCGGCTTCCATTTCCAGTTCGTTTTCTAGTCCAATTTCTCGAGCCCTTTCTTGGTTACTGAGCGCCTCACATAGTTGTTCTAATATCTTTCCCATTTCTTCCGACGACAACCATTGCCCATATTTTTGTAAGGTGCTTTTGCTTGGCACTCGGATCATTTCAAGTTCCGGTATTTTACAAAACCATCGAAATAGGGCGCTCTGCGCCAAGCTTACGCTCATTGATCGATAATCTTGTCTAAGAAGGTTTTTTAATATGGTGCATCTCAATGCTTGTTCGCTTCGTATACTCCATCGGATGAGATCTTTCTGGGCGGCTTGTTTTTTTGATCGTCTCCGAGACTTTTCCAGACTGAGTCTCACAAATTTTGACTCCACTCCGCTTTTCTTCAATATCTGATCCACTCGCTTCAAAAGTTCCTCCTGCTCTCGGTAATCTTTGCACCCTATTACTCGAGGTAGGGCTGGACGAAGGTACTCTTGTATTGCTATAATATTTTCCATCGGTGCGGTTTGTTTTGTTTAACACCGAAATTATAACCGCTCGATTTTGGGCATGACAGCGTTTTTCGTTGCTCATGCCCTCTTTTTTTGCTCTCTACATGCCCATCTTTACTGCTTCTACAACTTCTGGACAGGCTCTATCTACTACGCGCCAATACTAGCATGCCACCCATTTTTGCGAATACCTTAATTAAAAGCGAATGTTTTTATCATTAGGGATGCACAGCACAACATTACCACCACCACTACCAGGATACCGAATAGTACCCTTCCAGGAAACCTCGGCTTACAAAAATGCACATGAACCCACCAATTCACATCCGCAAGGTACCCTCGGTGGAGCTCCTGCTGAAATAACTGATAATACTCCAAGAGTCGTACCGCAAAGTGTCACACCACGTCCTCTCCAATATTTCGCTTCCAAAGCAAGGATAGAATATAGCGCATCCCATTTGCGCTCCGATGACAAGGAGGAATTTCCACAATTGCTAGAAAGAGCAGTATATGATATCCCGAATTTGGAAGATCTTATAAAAGAGGATAAGGATTATGGCAGGGCTTTAGTTTTGATGTACGTTAATCATTATAAGGAATTAAAAATCCGAAACATTAAAAATCCTGTTACGGTCGCTTTTATAAAAGAGCATTTGATGGAACATCCTGATTTCAAAAATATAATTGGAGACTTGATAGATCATGGATATCCCCCGGAAGATTTATTTCAATCCATAATGTGGGATGTTGCCGATTGGAGGTTGGAAGGTCCCGATCTACAAAAAGATCTTCAATTACAATTAGAAATGGCCCAAAGTTTTATTAAGCACGTGGATGTTACAAAACCATTTTCTAATGGGCGATTTCCTTTGCATAGCGCTATAATGTGCGAGCCTCTTCCTAGCCTATGGTTTGCTCGCAAGCTAGTTGAGAGTCTACTGGATAAAGGGGTGGATGTAAATGCTGAAAGCAGGGAGGAAGGTTATGCGATACAGTATGCTTATGATTCTAATATTATGAAACTTTTAATTGATAGAGGAGCCAAGATAAACGTTTTGGATAAGGAGGGAAATACCCTCTTACATCGTGCGCAGAGTTGGGGAACAATGAAACTCTTGCTCCAAAAGGGACTAGATCCAAATGCCGTGAATATGCGTGGGAAGACGGCGTTACATATGATATGTGGCAAGAAATATGCCCACATCGCATCAGTAAAGTTATTGATTCAAAACGGCGCAAATTTGGATATTCGTGACGAGAATGGGCAAACTCCACTGCAATATGCGGAGACGCAGGCCTCGGACCCTAAGATTTGGGCTTCGAATCGAACGGCATTGATCGATTTATTAAAAGCAGTACAAGTGAAATAACCATTTCGTAATAAATGGAATATAAATGAAAAGCGAGCCGTCCACTACAAGAGATCTAGGTCATCACAGTGAGAATGCGCTTTCCAATAAAGCGTCGCTGAGCTTAACATGTCTCCGAGGCATAATACAAAATGATCATTGGAATCCCGCGGGAGTTGAAGGAACAAGAACACCGGGTGGCGGCGGTTCCTTCCGGTGTATATCAATTGGCAAGACGAGGCCATCGAGTCTTGATTGAAGAGGATGCAGGTGAAAGCGTGGGATATTTGGATGAGGATTACCGCGCCGCAGGTGCGGAAATTATTGATTCCCATGAGGCAATTTTTGAAAATGCGGAACTCATCGTTAAAGTAAAAGAGCCGCTCCCTTCTGAGTATACCCTTCTCCGGCCGGGTCAGATCCTCTTCACTTACCTGCACCTCGCCGCAGACCGGGTTTTAACGGAGGCCTTGATAAAAAGCGGGGCCACATGCATTGCTTACGAAACGTTGGAAGTCAACAGGCGGTTGCCTCTGCTTGAGCCGATGAGTGAAATTGCAGGGCGAATGTCTGTCATTATGGGGGCGTATTTTTTGGCAAAAAATACCGGAGGAACTGGGGTCTTGTTAGGAGGAGTGCCGGGTGTGCTTCCCGGAAAGGTGCTTGTATTGGGTGGAGGAACCGCCGGAATCAATGCAGCTCGAATGGCAACGGGATTAGGAGCCGATGTCACCATCTTGGAGGTGGATATGGAGCGGATGCGTTTTCTAGACATTACCATGCATGCCCATACGCTTTTTTCCAACGAAGGAAGTTTGTTGGAATTGCTGCCTAAGGTAGATCTTTTAATTGGAGCGGTCCTCCTCCCAGGAGCACGGGCGCCCAAGTTGATCCGGCGGGAAATGTTGCGTCTGATGCCACCGGATAGCGTTTTTGTGGACATTGCCATTGATCAAGGAGGATGTGCGGAGACTTCGCGGCCGACGACTCATGAAGATCCGGTCTTTGTGGAAGAAGGCGTCCGTCATTACTGTGTCTCAAATATGCCCGGTGCTTACGCGCAGACGGCGACGCAGGCGCTCACAAACGCCACTCATCGCTTTGTGGAAATTTTGGCGGATTTCGGATTAGCAGAAGCACTTGTCCGCATCCCTCAGTTGCGCTCCGGCGTCAACATTCACAACGGTGAAGTCACTTGCAAAGCAGTGGCAGATACTTTTGGATTTGAATACAAGCCGCGGATCCCGTAGTCGCGAATAATATCTTTTTGCACTGCAACTCCCAAAACTTGTAGATCAAAAAGACTTCATTTGTAATTATGACTTCTAAAAGAAATTGACGAAGTCAACAGTTCAGGTTTTTTATGAAGGGCGCGTTCAAGGAGTGGGATTTCGCTGGACAGTAAGGAATATCGCTCGCGAATACGATGTTTGCGGATGGGTTCGTAACTTGGAGGACGGCCGAGTGGAGCTTCAAGTCAGTGCTGAAGATGACCATGAACTCAATGCATTTCTTATTACTATTCGTAGGAGTGTATTGGGTGGTAACATTCGTAAGGAAATCCAGCATCCACTTCCGCATCAGATTTTTAAAGGATTCGAAATTCGTTACTGAACACTCTTCGTTAATTGGTAGTTTGTGGTTGCTAGAGGTTCGCGGTTCTCAGTTACAAATTGAACACGGGCTGACATCTACTCAGAACTGAGAGTTTTTATCAGTTCTTGGGGGAATGTCCGTGAATTTTTTTTGGCTTGGTTTGTAGCTGCCGGAAAACAAGCTATCAACTTCTGCGAACCACGAACCACGAACTGCGGTGCTACAGCGTCTTGCGGAGTCGGGTTGCGGTGGCAAACGTAGCTTTTGCCTTTGTAACGGGGAGAGCTAACAGACGCTTGATATCGGCAAGGTCACTATGATATTGTCGGCAGGCGCGCTCATAACTGGCGCGTGTTTTGGTGCAGACCAGAGTGTATGGACTGCCGTGGCGTTCTGTGAGATGAGTCATATCAAGTCCGGCGTGTTGAATAGCTCGGTGCAGTTCGAGCCGCAGCGCTTCGCGCACCGGGAACCGGTGTTCGTGCGCATCGGGATCGCGCGCAAATCGCTCGAGTTCGTACAGGAGCGGATTTTTGTCGCTTCCTGGGATACTCACTGATTGTGTCCAGTCTGTCGGTTTTGGCGGCGGGGTGGCGCTGCGACGCAGATAAAACGAAGCGCATTGCTCCCAGAGGTGGACGATGACCGGCAGCGCCGCGAACGTCTTTTTGTTTTCGATGCATTCGAGACATGGCAGGAGCAGGGTTTCGGGTGCGAAAAAATCGGGATTGGTGGCTAACGCGTTCAGGAACTTGCAGCACTTCGCTTCGCCGAGCGTGGTCTCCAGAGCCGCAAGAAAATCGGCTAGTAATTCAGGCGAGGGGATATTCTTCTGCTCCGTCGGGTCACACTTCCCACGCCTTTGAGATTCGGGCCATTGGCGGGCATTGGTTGCCGCGGTTGCCAGAATCTCGAATAGAACGTCCAATTCTACGGGATGTTTGGAAAATTCTGTCGTTGCGAGTAACTGCCAGAGTTTCATGCAACCACCGGGACACATGGAGGCGGCTACAGTGAAAAGCGTGGCGAAAAAATTGCAGCCTCGTTGTGGCCCGAGAACTCTTCCGCAGGCGAGCAATGCCTTGTTTTGCCGGGCATCGTAATGGTCAGCAAGATATCTGGGTGCGACAGTCTCGATCAATGCTTTGTCCTTGAACCGCGCCAGATGGCTGAGTAGCCTCATGAGGCGCTCGCTGTGGTCTTTATAGCTCGTCCACTCCCGCGGAATTAGGTCAACGAAGCGGACGACCCGTTCCTGGATTGCTGGCTTTTCCGATTTCGCCGCGGAATTTGCTGTCGAGACCAATTGGCCGAGGCGGACGATGGTAGCATCAATGCCTCCGCTAGCACACACTTCGTCAAATCGGTCTTCCGGCCAAAGCACCAGTGCTGCGCGCAGGTAGGTGCGCTCGAAAGATGCCCCTGCGTTGCCGGTAGCTTCGGAGAAATGCGCCTCATCGGGCTGCTCACCGTCGAGTGCCTCAGCGGGGAGGATTTCATTGTCCCCAATCGGAATCTCGCCGAATGCCACTGGCTGGTCGGCGGTATTGCGCCATTGGTCAATGTAGTAGCGTCCATCACATACCTCGCCAACCTCGAAATCTGAAGAGTCTTCCTCATCATCGTTATCGTCATCATGACCCCAACGGTTATAGCGCCGACGTCCATAAGAGTAGCAGTCGCCGGTATGTTCCGCCGTGCCTGACTCCTCGACATGTACAATACCAAGATGTAGCATACATCTTGCGCGTTCCGCCGCCTCCCGCAACACCGCAGCGCGGGTAAAGTCGATATTTTTTAGTCCGCCGAAAGACAACGCGGCTTGTGTGTAATGATGCTCCAGCAGATAGATGAGCTTCAGCGGGCCACCGCTGGACGCAACCCATTTTTTAAAAATCTTGGCAGCCGACTCCACCATGGGACGATGGTCCGGTGTTGTGGGTGGCTTGGTTTTCGGTTTGCAAGAGAGGTTATAAACGAAACAAATACGATATCCTTTGGTAACCGGACGTACTTCGTGCTCGCAATCGGCGTAAAATGCGGCATACCGAATCTCTCCAGGTTCATCGCCGTGGAGATTTACCACGGTTTTGCGGCCCGCATGGCAAATGATAAGATCGCCGCCTTCGTGGGCAGAAGGGAGAACGATGACCAGCGTTCCGAACATGCCGGGCGTTTTCTCCGTATCACGGTGGGTGGCAAAGAACCCGCCTTCGTCATAGACAAGCATCTTGTAAAATTCGGCTACAACCTTATCAGAGTCGCATCCGAGGTCTGTCGCTGCTTTAGCGACCAATTCCTGCAAGGACCGCTCCCATCCCTTGCCATGTAGCAAAATCTTTTCCGGTACAATCTGCCAAACTTTGCGGACATTTTCGTCGACTAGCGTTTTATCACCGCGTCCATAGGGAGCACGCTTCGCCGACAAGACAATTTTCTGTGCTTGGTCGGACGGAACGGGAAAAGAAACAGTGCCGATGCCTTCGATGTTCAGCGTAGGCATCGGTGTCTCCCATGTGCCGGCGCTGAAGTAGTCTCCGGACTGATTGATTCTCGCCAACAAATCCTCTAACGGAGTCAGCGAAGTATTGTAAGTAATCTGAATATCTTTCTCGGACATAGCGTGTGCAAAAGGTGAGGCAAGGACAAAAAACTCTCCGAAACCGCGCTTTTGCCTCCCCCGCCGCTATGGCCACCTTGAATCAGAAAATACGTAGCAATCAATTCCGATAATTAGGTAGTTCGGATCTGACATTTTTCGTAGTTCGTAGCCATCAAGTCCAAAGGACTCGTATTTTAGTCCACTAACTGAGTAGGGTAAGGTTGCTCAGGTCAAGCTGTAAAATGGCCGGCGTTTCTATGGAGCGTACAGTGAACACATGCACGTTTCTATTGCCGGAGGAGCACCTAAGGTTTTTGGAACCTTTACCAGTCAGTTGCACGCCCTGCGCGATTGGCTACTTCAAGAAGAGGTGTGTACGGTGGCAATGGAAGCTACTGGAGTTTATTGGATAGCCTTGTATGAGATTTTAGAGGAGAGCGGCATAGAGATAAAAGTGGTTAATGGTAAGTACGTACGCAATGTACCTGGAAGGAAGACGGATATGGCCGACTGCCAATGGATAGCAACTTTGCATGCTCATGGCCTATTAAAAGGTGGTTTTGTACCTCAGGCCAATATTCGGCAGTTGCAGGATTATTTGCCTTTGCGAAGCGATCATATCAGAGCAGCAGCTAGCCATGTACAGCATATGCAGAAGGCCTTGGAACGCATGAATATCAAGTTTCATGACGTAATTCGTTCACTTTCCGGAGTTAGTGGACTTAAGGTGATTGAAGCCATTCTAAAGGGCGAGCGTGATCCTCAAGTGTTGCTTTCTCTTTGTAGCCTCCAGATTCAGAGGGCAAAGCGCCATCGAGTAATTGAGAGTTTGCGTGGGACTTGGACCAAACAGCATCTCTTTGCCCTTAGACAAGCTTATGATGCATGGCATTTTTGCCAGGAGCTCGTTAGGCAATGTGACCAAGCCATAGAAGAGCTATTACAGGAAAGTGTTCAAGGCCTTCAGCCTCCCTCAACTCCCAGCGCAACAAAAAGGATTGGAGGCTGCAATGCTCCTCAAATTAAAGATCTCCACCGTTTACTTATGACTCTTTGTAAGGGAAAGGATCCGACGCTCTTACCCGGTATTACCGACTATGGTCTACTCGAGTTGATTGGTGAAGTAGGTACCGATTTGACCTGCTGGAAAAGTGAAAAGCATTTTACTGCTTGGCTTGGATTAGCTCCTGGCAGCAAGCAAAGTGGTAAGCGGCAAGCTAGATGTTCTAGAAGTCGCAATCGAGCAGGTCGCATTTTCTGTGTGGTAGCCCGTTCTCTTGCCCGCAGTGTAAACAAGGCTCTGGGCGGTTTCTATCGACGATTGCGTGCACGGCGCGGTGGATTAGTTGCTAATAAAGCCCTGGCTCGTAAGTTGGCCGCCCTTTTTTGGCGCGTTATGGTACACGGCTTCCCCTACGTTGAAAGGGGCCTCGAAGTTTACCATGAGCAGGTTGCTCTCTCCCAAAAACGCCTTCTTTCTAAACTCGCAGCAAAACATGGTTATTCCCTGGTCCCCAATATTTAATCCATTCAGTTAGTGGGTAGTTGGCGGTTCGCTATATCACGGTTCCGGAGATCGTTGCAGGGGAGGTTTCAATTGTCACCGAAGTAACCACTAATGTCCGAAGTGTTCTGAAAAGTGCTGATTGAAAACTACCGGGCAAACGCCCTGCTCCATCCCGCTTAAGGGCACGCATGATAAAGGTAAGCTCCCGGATTTTGGTGCGGATCCCCTGGGTTGAATGGGCGGCGTTGTTTAACACCGGCATTATCGAATAAGTCCTTAACTCGCCCTATTGAGGCATTTTCATTTGGCGTCAAGGGATCCCGATACCGCTCTTGTTTCTGATGGAGATACGTTCGCACTGACTTGCCGTCTTTATCCGGAATTGTCGCGTCGGCACCCATATCGGTCAATGTTTTGCAGATTTTGTCCAGCAAACCTAAGGGCGCTTGCTCAATAGCTATCATAAGAGGCGTTTTCCCCTGTTGATTTTGAAGGTTTAAATATTGTCGATTACTGGCCAGCGCAGCTATTTCATCTAGAAGTTCAGTTTCCTGCTCCTCAGTGTATTCAGTATTGACGACTTTTATGAGCCTCTTGTGCAATGGATTATTTCCATCACTATCCACATCGGCATTATTGGGTTGGGTGGGACGATATATTTCACGCAATTCTAATGTTTTCGGTCTTTCACGTGGTTTTAGGCCTTTTACTGAACTTCCAGCAAAACTATTTCGCTGCATGCCCGCGGCAGCCGCAGCCTTTTGAGTGCGACGAAACAAATTGGAATGATGGGCACTGATCTCTTGCATTTAATAAAAATAAATTATGACAACCTGTTGCGCAAGGTCGCCTGATTTAAAAAATAGAAGTACCAATTACCTAAATAGGAGTACTACCAATTACCTAATGGTGAGATTGTCATGAATTTCTTTATAACGGGAACTAATACTGGTGTGGGTAAAACGTATGTGACTGCGCTTTTGCTTCGAAATCTAAGGAATCAAAACATCGATGCGGTGGGAATGAAGCCGATCGAAACGGGTGGGAACCACGATGCGCAGAGACTGCACGCCGCAATGGATGGATGCGTTCCCATCCAAGTAGTCAACCCCGTGTGCCTGAGTCATGCATTAGCTCCGGCTGTAGCCGCGGAAATGGAAGGGAGAACAATTTTGTTGGAGGAAATATTTGCTAACTATCGCAAACTTTCGGCCGAGCATTCGCTGGTACTCGTGGAGGGGGCAGGGGGCTGGAGAGTTCCAATTGCTGCGGATGACGAAGTGATGTTACGCAAAAAAGAGCCCGTTGTTGGTGAGAATGGTCTTTTTTTGCCCCCAGAGCTCCTAAAAGTGCGTAACGGCAGTTACGAAATGGCGGATCTTGCTGTGGATCTGGCGAAAATTTCTCCTCTTCAAGTCATTGTGGTCGCTTTAAATCGATTAGGAGTCATTAATCATGCGCTTCTTACTGTGGAAAGTATCCGCGCCCGCGGTTTGAATTGTGCCGGTTTTATTTTGAATCAAGGGGCAAGCCAGATTCCGGACCCTTCCGCACCGTCCAATCCGCACTGGATTGTCCCTCATGTTCCGCTGTGGTTTGAAGTGAAAACCGGACAAACGATTCTTCCCAAATTCGCTCTCAGCAGAGTTCTTAGCTGAATAAAATCGCAAATAAACAATCATTCAACCTATTGCATAACAATACTTTCTTGAAAATCTATCGAATCTTCGTTCAATAAGCTTTGACGATAAGATTTCATGAAACTAGTCGGCATGATGTTAGTTCGGAACGAGGACGTTTTTGTTGAACGTGCTATTCGCAATGCATTGCCTGCATGCGACAATTTTATAGTGGCTAATCACCGCTCGAAGGATCGGACAGCGGAAGTCCTGGATGGCTTGCGGAAGGAATTTTCGGATCGCATGCAAGTTCACGAGATCCGCAGTTCAGACGATTCTCATGAGCTGATTCGTCATTATGCGGGATCTGAAACATGGGTTTTAGGAGTCGACGGAGATGAAATTTATGATCCGGCAGGGCTCTTGCGTTTGAGGCAAAAATTATTTGCGGGGGAATACGCCGATGCTTGGATGATATTTGGCGGAGTGCTGAACGTTCGGAAACTCAATGGCCACTCGGCTTCCGGTTACTTTTCCCCTCCCTGTCGAAGCATGACCAAGCTCTATAATTTTCATGCGATTGAGGACTGGGCGGGTCCTTGCATTGAGCGTCTTCATGGTGGCTTGGTTCGGTTTCGTCCGGGTTATCACGCTCAACTCAGGCGGGATCTCCATCTTCACCGACCCTGGGAAGAACTTGATTTGCGCTGTCTGCATGTCTGTTTTCTTCGGCGTTCCTCGTTAGAGCCCGAAGAGGGTTTCCCTCGGCAAAATATTATGGATGTTCGAGCGTGGGACCTGACAAAGGCTGTTCAAAAACTGCATGGGGTTCTTCTCGGAAGCCCCGCGCCGAATTGGAAAGAACAGAAATACGCGCAGGGTCCGCTCGTTCAACATGAGGTTGGCGTATTTTTTCCACAAACGAATCTTGCATGAGGGTGGGATTTATTATCAACAGCCGTGTCCCCTGTTTCAAAGCGATGGGAAGGGGAATGCCTCCTTGGGCCATGGTTTCAGGGTGGGACGATGCCGGTTCTACCATGAGCTTCATGCGTTTTCGTTGGCTGGTCCGATTTCAGCCAAAGGAAATTCGCTACGAGCTGTACCGTCCGCACCATTTCTACGACGCCGTTGTATTTGTCAAATCGATGGGAACCGCCTGCATGGAGCTGCTCCATCGACTTCGCTGCACTGGCACGACTGTGCTCTTTGAGGCAAATGTGGATTATTACACTACATGGAATGGACCCGTACCCATGGAGACAATGGTGCCGACACCGCGTCAAAAAACGGATGCCGAAGAGATTACCAAGGCAGCGGATGCGGTGATCGCCTCCTCAAGGCATCTCACAAGTGTTTGTTCTCATTTGAATTCCCGCTCCTATTGGGTACCGGATAATATTCTCCCAGAGTTTTGTTCGGCGGCCTCTTGTTGGAAAAAAAATGCTGAGGCTCGATTGCAGGTGTGGTGGAGCGGGATGGCAAACAAGCTCTTCGACCTACTGGCAGCCCGAGAAAGCCTGTGCCGTTTTCATGACAAAATTCATCTTCACTTGGTGACGGGCGACTTTTCCCACGAAAAAACTAAGTGGCTGCCGGAAATACGAAGGCAATTCGAGGCATTTTTGAAAAGGGTCCCCCACACCTTTCATCGCTTTAAATCCGTTTCCCAGTTGTTAAAGCTTTATTCCACTGGCGGTATTATTATCTCCCCACGGTTTTTAGAAATTCCTTATAATTTGGGGCATTCCGAATGGAAGATTACACTTGGTATGGCATGCGGCCTACCGGCATTAGCAAGCCCGCAGCCCAGCTACGAAGACGTCGCCCAACGGGCTCAAGCAGGTGCTATCCGAATTTGCCGGACTGAGAGTGATTGGGACGAGGCATTAGAATGGGCGTGTTCGCGCTCGAATCGTCCGAGTGAATCAGCCCGGGACGTGGTTCGCCGCTATTATCTCACCCCCCTTGTTGCGGAGCAGCATTTGAGAGCCGTTCAGAGTGCGCTTTATCAAAAATTTAAGAATTAATTTATGCAAAGACGACAAATTCTATTTTTTAAAATCGGAGGTTTTTCTCAACTAAATTTCATTATTTCTCGTGAATTGGAAGCCCGTTTTCCCGAGTACGATTTCCGCATAGTGGATGTTGAGAAAGAAATTATAGGCCGTCGAGCGTTTCTATATTTGCATGCTTTCATGGAGGCAGTGGCAAGGTACGGCTGGAGTATCGCAAGCCAAAGAATCCATCCCCGGGATTTTTTTTGTAGAATTCCCTGTGTATTATCCGCGATCCGCAAATGGGTCGCACGAAATGTTCAACCCGAGAAGACCGCATTTATATTTCAAACACAATCCTTGTTTGATGCGCGGCGAGAGGGAGTTCCTCACTTTGTTTACACGGACCATACCTATCTTGCTAACCAACACTATGAGGAGCCGGCACCTTTGTTGCCGGTAGCTAAATCCTGGAAGCGCATGGAAAAGGAGCTCTACCAAAAAGCGGACATTAACTTCACCTTCAGTCAATTTGCGGCGGATTCGATTACGGGCGACTATGGAGTGCCTGCCACGCAAGTCCAATGTGTCCACTCCGGACCCAACACCGGTTTTCCATTTCATACTAATACTAGCTTAAGAACCGGTCTACGCATTCTCTTTGTGGGGGTGGATTGGGAACGAAAAGGGGGGCCCGAGCTTTTGGAAGCGTTTTCGCTAGTTCAGAGAGAAATTCCGGAAGTTGAACTGATCGTTGTTGGAAGCGATCCCGAAATATTTGTCCCGGGAGTGACAGCCCTCGGGCGGATCCCGGAAAATGACGTAAAAGCTTATTATGAATCATCGGATGTCTTTTGTCTGCCCAGTCGAAGAGATCCCTCTGCCAGCGCCCTCATCGAAGCAGCCGCATATGCGCTTCCAGTTGTTGCCACCCCGGTTGGCGGCAACAAAGAACGAGTCGTGCATAACGAAACAGGTTATTTAGTGCCTCTGGGGAATATCGAGCTGATGGCAAAACGGATTTGTTGTCTTCTTCGGGATGAAAGGTTGCGGATTGTAATGGGACTGAAGGGGCGCGAACGCGTTGCGGAAATGTTTCATTGGGCAGGTGTCATGGATCGAATGAGCAGTGCAATTGGGCAGCGAATCTCAATAAACTATTAGAGCGTTTTCAGACTAAGATATACTTAATCCGAAAATGCTCCGGAGGTTTCCTAAGACATGTCGGTAGTGCCCTCTCAGCTAAAATCCGAACTGCAAAAAGCATGGCGGCTCGGCACAGCTTTTTTACGCGCGCGACCGGATTTCATCCTTCCTGGCGCGCCCAAATGCGCCACTTCCTCCCTTTATGATTGGCTCGGGGGGCATCCTATGGTGAGGAGGGCCGCTCGTAAAGAGCCAGCAAATTTTATCCATTATCCAACGAGTGAACTGCGTTCGCGAATGAACTTCCCCCTGCGCACATCCATTGTTCGTACTCGCTTTCTTACCGGAGAAGCCAGCGTGGAATATTTCAGTCATCCCCATGCGGCAGAGAACATCCAGGCTATTCTTCCCGGCGTACAATTAATTTTTATCTTAAGAAATCCAGTTCAACGTGCGTGGTCGGACTATCGCATGTTTGTGGACTCCAAGGCCGAAACAGAGGACTTCGAGAGTATAGTGAACAGTAGCGCCCGCTGGCTCAAAAATCCCGACACCCAGCCGCTCATAAATTCGGCACTGAAAAACGCCTTCAGTCCCGTACGCTATTTGGCAAATGGTCTCTATGCCGAGATACTCTCACGATGGTTCCGATATTTTCCTAGGGAACAGTGCATCATTCTCTTTCGAGAGGACTTCCTGACGCGCCCGAAGTTTGTGCAGGAGCGCGTCCTACAGCATCTTCGACTTCCTTTGACTTATTCGGCGCCTTTTCCTCATGCGCGCAAAGGAAACCCTCAAAAAAAAATGCGAGCTGAGACGCAAGCGATGCTGACAAACTTTTATCGGGCATCGGATGATCAGTTAGAAGATCTTTTAGAAATTCAACTCCCCTGGCGCAAATATGGTTGAGCCAATTTCTTTTTGGGCGAGTCTTTGTTGCGGTGCCTTGGGGATTGCAAGCGGACTCAAACATGTGCTCCCCCGGCTCAAAAATGCTTATGATCTACGCAATTTAAGATGCGGCGGTTCGGGAGAGCTTCAAATACGCGTGAATTACGGCTCTCATCGAGTTTCCACACTCACTCGGGATTGCGTTGTGATCGGAGGTGCCGTCAAACTGCTCGAACTGCAAAAGCATTTTCCTCATACGGAAAATGGGTTTAACTTGACTTATCTCGTCAGTAGCGCCCTTCCACCTTACGCTATCGATCTTGCCCGGGTGGCCAAAAGCCAAGGATGCAAATTGGTCTGGAACCAGAATGGCGTTGCCTACCCGGCGTGGTGCGGAGATTCCTATCCATGGTTGAATCGTACCATGCGCGAACTCATCCATTTGGCGGATTTTGTCATCTACCAAAGTGCCTTCTGTAAGACGTCAGCGGATCGCTACCTTGGCCCAGTGAAAGTGCCGCACAGGATTCTTTTCAACCCGGTGGATACGGAAGAATTTTTTCCGGCTGAGAAGCCATCTGAGTTTTCGAGGTGCGAGCTTCTTGCCATGGGAACCAGTCACCATTTTTACCGGATCTTGTCCTCCCTCCAAACATTGGCGGTCCTTCGCGATGAATGGGGTGTCAATGCTCATCTGACCCTCGCCGGGAAATTTAACTGGAGGGGAGGGAAGGCCCAAGTCCATCGGGCGATTCGGCAGATGAAACTACAGGATCACATAACCATTTTCCCGTCCTTTACCCAGAGGCAAGCTCCCTTTATCTATAGAAACGCTCACATCCTTCTCCACCCAAAATACAAGGACCCATGCCCCACAGTGCCAATCGAAGCGATGGCCATGGGCATTCCGGTCATTGCGGGCAATAGTGGCGGGATGCCCGAACTGATTCCGCCGACTGCTGGAATCCTTGTCAATGTACCGGATGAGTGGACTCGTGACCACCCTCCGGCACCGCGAGATCTTGCCACGGCCGTGCTTCGGATCATGGACAATTACTCCGCTTATTCAGTCGCAGCCAGAGAACATGCCGTGCGGACGTTCCATAAAGATCATTGGAACCAGGCCCATCAGGCAATTTTCCAGGATCTCCTCCGGAAAAATCCGTAGGATCCGCTTGCCGTCATTCCGATATCCACTGAGGCCGCAAAATTTACGATCTGCATGACTTTGAAACAAAGCATGTTGAATATTTTTAATGATCACGTAGATTTTCGTTCCCTAATTTTTTTTAGGATAACTTGGACAGAAAATCACGATCAAGAACAACCCGGAGGTAATCAGCCATTAAACTGACCAGCAAAAACGTACGGCTAGGCGCTTGCATAAACTCGAAAGAGGATGCTATTCGAGAGGCAGGGCGAGTGCTTGTAAACCTGGGGTGCATAGAATCCGGTTACATTCGGAGTATGTTTGACCGGGAACAGAAAGGAACTAGCTACCTCGGTAAAGGCATCGCCATCCCCCATGGTCTACCGAAGGATCGGGCACTCATTCACCACACCGATATTTCAGTTGTACAAGTACCTTCGGGTGTAGAGTGGAATCCCGGGCAGATTGCCTATTTGGTCATTGGAATTGCGGCGAATTCGGACGAACACATGGGGATTTTATCTGCACTTGCCGAAATATGCGACGATAGCGAGGCGATATTCCGTCTGGCCCATACAAATAGTGCGGAAGAGATAGTTCATGTTCTCACGCATCCATCCATCGGTACAAATATCACGGAGGAACAGATCAATGCACAGGTTGTTGAAGTTGTAGTTCCCGAGCAAAATGCGTTGCATTTGCGACCCGCTACCATTTTCTCAGAAGCTGCCCTTGCATTTACGAGCAAAATACAGGTTTGGTTTAATGGCAAATGTGCCGACGGCCAATCCGTGACCTCATTGCTTAAGCTCGGAGTTCCGGGTGGCGCAACAATTCGCATCCTTGCCAGCGGACCGGACGCCGTTGCTGCTCTGCAAGCGCTACGTGTGACAGTAGAACACGAACTGAATACGAGTGAGGAAAACAAGCTCCCTATATTGGAGGCCGAACATTGGGAGCCAGTCTCACACGACCGCGTGATTTCAGGTATCTCCGCTTCGAACGGATTGGCAATTGGGCCGCTAATGTGTTACCGTTCGCGCCACCTGATTATAACAGATGCCCCGCAGGATGCTATGATGGAAAAAGCAGCTCTTCAGCATGCAGTGGACGAAGTTAAGACTCAACTACGGCTGCACATCGATCACAGGGGGGCTACCAGTAAGACAGAAGCATCCATTTTTCGCGCACATCTCGCACTCCTCAACGATGGCGAGCTGCTCAACAAGGTGCTTCAAAGCATAGGTGAGGGTCATAGTGCCGCTTGGGCTTGGAACTACGTCATCGCACAATATATTACGGAACTTTCTCGGATCGAAAACGAGTGTTTGGCCGAACGTGCTGCCGATTTGAAAGACATCGGCCAACATGTATTACAGCTCCTTGTAGGTCGAGAGCACCATGCGATCCCTCTGCCGAAAGAGCCTAGTATCCTTGTCGCCGATCAACTCTTACTATCTGACATAGCATGCCTCGATCCGAAGCGCATTATCGCAATTTGTACGGTTGATGGCACTCCTACTACGCATGTAGCAATCATAACTCGTTCGCTGGGAATTCCGACCATTGTTGGAGCAGGCAGTGCGGTGTTGGAACTTCCTCCCGGAACGATTTGTATTGCTGATGGCTCGACAGGGAAACTTTATATTGAACCAAATGAGAAAACACTCGCATCCGCCCGTAAATTCCAGGTGACTTCTGAAAATCGTCGGAATGAAGAGTATCAGGCTCGTTATCAACCCGCCATGACGCTCGATGGCCATCGCATTAAAGTGGTAGCAAACATCGGGAAGCTGAATGAAGCCGTAGCGGCAATCGAGGCAGGTGCTGAAGGCATTGGTCTCATGCGGACGGAGTTTCTTTTCATCAACCGCGAGACGCCGCCTTCCGCAAACGAGCAATACGAGGCTTATACTACGATGCTGCGTGCTTTAAATGGTTTGCCTCTTACCCTCCGTACAATTGACATCGGCGGAGATAAGATGGCCTCTTACATTTCCATACCTAAAGAAGAAAATCCCTTTCTTGGGATGCGCGGCATTCGCCTCTGCCTACAACAGCCGGAAATCTTCCTGCCACAACTTCATGCAATCTATCGTGCCTCACTGATAGGGCCGGTCCGCATCATGTTCCCCATGATCACGACGCTCGAAGATCTCCGCGCAGCAAAAGAACTTGCAGAAAGCGTCCGCCAACAAGTTGGAACACCACCCATCGAAATTGGCATTATGGTGGAGGTTCCCTCCGTAGCTCTCCTGGCATCGGAATTTACACAAGAAGTTGATTTCTTTTCTATCGGTACAAACGATCTCACCCAATACGCGTTTGCAAGGGACCGCCTGCATGCCGCTTCCACACAGAATGTGGACGGTTTGCATCCTGCCGTTTTACGCATGGTGGATATAATCGTCCGTGCCGCTCAAGCCGCAGGAAAATCAGTGAGCGTCTGTGGAGATATTGCCGGACATCCCCTAGGTGCCGCCATTATTTCCGGTCTTGGTGTTGCGGAATTGAGCATGAGCTTGCCAAGTATTGCTGAAGTGAAAGCCCTCTTGCGCAAACTGCGCTTCACTGATGCGGAATCACTCGCTCGTCGAGCGCTTGCCTGCTCGACTACTACCGAGGTGCGCCAACTTACAGCGTGATGTTACGCAAAAAAGAGTCATTTGTTGGTGAGAATGGTCTTTTTTTGCTCCCAGAGCTTCTAAAAGAACGTAACGTCAGTTACAGCTTCATAATTTATAACTGATACCGTTTCCTCCAATAAATTCCTTTTTCCGGATTGCGTTCCAGAAAGTCACGCTCAAACAATTCACGCCGTAGAAGAGCCCAATCACCAAAGGAATGATGCGCTTGTAGTATAGCATGACCCCTATAAAATGACCATGCCTTGTCGTTCTTTTTGCCTCGCTTGGCTCCCGCCAAGTCTCGCCCCTGTGAGGGGGCTGTCCGGCAAAGCCGGACAGGCTACCTCAGCCATTCCCACGGCTCGGTGTTCCCCCAGAATTTGTTTCAACAATCCGTCCGTATCTACAGATATGGCCAGCTTGTTAAAACAAATTCTGAAGAAAAAATCCCGGACAACTCATGTGTCATTTTATAGGGGTCATGCTATAAAGTTAACTAAAGACCATCGAGGTCGCAGATTCATATTAACTGTTAATAGGTTCCATAAACGACCGATTTTCGTCTCTTCGACAAAAGGAGTGGGAGAGCGCCGGGGAAGCCATGAGCCACGCGGATGAGAATCCCGTCGGACGAATTAAACGGTTCTCTACTCTACCCACCGTGTCCCTACCGGAACCCACGGTGGTGGTAGCGAGACGTCCATGCACTCTAACTCGATCGAAAAGTAAAAAATACTGCCTGCGGAAGAAGATGCTGCGAGCCCAATTTCTCCGCCCATGAGTTCTGCCAGTCGATGACAAATGGCAAGCCCAAGACCATTGCCGCTGTGGGTGTGCGTATATGACGAGTCTAGCTGTACAAAGGGTTGAAATAAGTTATCAACTTGCTCGGGTGAAATCCCAATGCCGCTATCATGCACTTCGACACGTAATCGACAGGTCTCCGTCCCAATGGGAGTGGCTGAAAAATCTGTGCAGTACACGGTAATGGTAACGTTACCCTGAGAAGTGAACTTGAGTGCATTGCTCACGAGATTCAGCAAGATCTGGTGCAGTCGTGTCCTATCACTTCGCACCGTCTTGGGGACAAGGCTCTTAATAGAGAGTGTGAGATCGACACCTTTCTTTGCCGCCTGAGGCAAATAGAGATCGCGTACTTCCTCGAATAAATCGCGCAAATTGACCGCTGAATATCGCAAAATAAATTTCTTTGAGCCCAAATGAACAAATTCGAGAATATCGTCTAATAATATAGACACCGTATGGTTGCTCTTGCGAATGATCTCGAGATACTCACGCTGTTCGGAGTTGAGAGTACTTGCCGCGAGTAAGTCAGCAAATCCTATAACGCCGTTTAATACATTGCGTAGCTCATGGCTAATTATGCCAAAGAACTGTTCCTTTTGGCGGTGGGTATGTTCGGTGGCTTCTCTGAATATCTGGGGTGGTGACTGCATGAAATTCGATTTGGAAAAGAAGGTTTGTGAAGGGGCGATCATACGACCTCGTATTTAATGCCGGTGTCCGTCAGTGTCTCACGCGCAGTATCGGGCAGCCGAGAATCTGTAATTAAGCGGTGGATGCACGAAAGCGGTGCTACCTTAATGAAGGCTGATGCTTCCCATTTACTGGCATCAGCGAGCAAAATTACCTCACGTGAGGCTCCGATCATTGCGCGCTTGACTTGAGCAATTTCAAAAATCGTGTCCGTGAGACCGTCTTTAATATCCAAGGCCCTTGCGGCAAGGAAAAGTTTCTCGACCTTGATTTCGCTCAACGCTTGAAGCGTGAAAAGACCCGCGTTACAAGACGAGATACGGCAGAAACTGCCGCCAAGTACAATCAATTTTCCATCAAAAGCTGCTTCCGCAGCCACGGCAGTATTGAGCCCTGGGGTGACAATCGTGAGATCAGGGATGTCTCGCAGCCATGGAATCATTTCGATGACGGTAGTACCGGCATCCAGCATGATGACGTCGTGTGGCTGTACACTCTGCGCAGCAACCTTGGCAATACGTCGCTTTTCTTCAACGTTCCATCCACTACGTTCTTCCACATCGGAAGTAGCCGTAATGAGACGACGCCCTCCCGTTGAGGGAATAGCACCTCCATGTTCGCGAACAAGCAACCCTTCTTTCTCAAGGGCATCCAGATCCGTACGCACGGTTACTTCAGAAACGCCAAATTGCTGAGCGAGTAAATTCACGCGCACCAATCTCTGTTGATGCAGCAACTGCATTATTATCTTTCGACGCTGGCTTGTTTTCAAAGAGTGACTTTCCTCCTGCTCAGAGGAACCTATAGGGGAAAACTTGTTGTTCATAAATTGAGTGAAAAAGAACCAAGAAGCTTTTGTAATTTCCTAAAATAAACAACAATAGCAAGTGAGTTTCGCAAATTTTTTGATATCCGAAAAATATTCCTGCGTTTTTCGAAACTTATCTTGTACGAAAACCATTTTTCTCTGCAATTTTTTCACAGGACGTTTCTTCCATTAATAAGAGCGAATTGCGATCTTCGGAAGATGTTGTATAGTAGGGAAATTTATTTATTCCCAAAAACTATGAAGCAATTTGTTGCTATTGCAGCTTCCTCAACTGGTACGTCTCATACCCTCATGGCGGCAGAGGCGTTGAAGAAGATGGCGAAGTCCCTCGGACATGAAATTAGGGTTGAGATACAGGGAACTGAGGGTGATCGGGATATTCTCTCCGCTGAAGAGATTGCCGCTGCGGATGTGGTGATCCTTACTACGGACATGCGTGTGAAAATGGACCGGTTTGTCGGAAAACCAGTGTATGGTACCACGACGGGTGAGGCGATTCGAAACACGCAGGCTCTCATTGAAACCGCGGTCGAACTGACTCAAGTAGGTAAAGTGGTTGCTTTGCCTGCTGCACCAGAATCCGAGGTGAAAAAATTTGTTGCAGTGACGTCGTGCGCCGGTGGTGTTGCTCACACATTTCTGGCGGCAGAGTGCTTACAAAAGGCTGCGAAAGCTCTCGGACATGAAATCAAGGTTGAAACGCAAGGCTCCATTGGAGCAAAGAATATTCTTACCCTAGAGGAGATTGCTGGTGCTGATGCTGTGGTGATTGCTGCTGATACCAAAGTAGATTCCTCACGTTTTTCAGGGAAGCCACTTTATTTCACTAGTACGAAGCAGGCGATCCATGCTGGAAAAGAGGTGCTCACCACTGCGCTTGCACAGCCTGCGGGCGTAATTGGGCAGGGCAACCTTGCCAGCGAAGGAGGCGCGGGGACTGTTCGCGCAACAACGTCAGGTCCTTATAAGCACCTGCTTACAGGTATTTCCTACATGTTGCCGATGCTGATTGCTGGCGGACTCTCCCTTGCACTTGCTTTTGCTTTTGGTGGCGTCCATGCAGGCGAGCAAAAGGGCACACTCCCATGGTTGCTACATTTGATTGGCAGTGGCATCGCCTTCCAGCTTTTCGTGGCTGTGCTCTCCGGCTACATCGCATTTTCCATTGCAGATCGTCCTGGCCTTGCACCCGGACTGATTGGTGGTATGCTAGCGCAGCATCTCGGGGCAGGTTTCCTGGGGGGCATTGCATCGGGGTACATGGCTGGCTATCTTACAAAATTCCTCTCCGACAGGATTCGATTGCCCGCTACGCTTGAGTCCCTCAAGCCGCTATTAATTCTACCGTTTTTGAGTACTCTTCTGGTTGGGGGTGCCATGTTCTATCTTATCGCGCCGCCCGTGCAAATCATTCTTGATCTGCTGACTGGATGGCTGCACAGCATGCGGGGAGTAAACGCATTATGGTTTGGCATCATCCTGGGTATCTTAGCGATCGTTGATATGGGTGGTCCAATCAACAAAGCCGCTACCGCTTTTGTTTACGGCATGTTTGCGAGCAAGATTTACACCCCGATGGCGGTGCTAATGGTTACGGGAATGGTTCCTCCCATTGGGATTGCCATAGCGGTATGGCTATTTAGGAATCGCTTTGATGTTGAAGAGCGCAAGGCTGCCGGATCAGCATTTGTGCTGGGTCTTTCTTATATTACCGAGGGCGCAATTCCATACGCCGTGAAGGATCCACTACGCGTCATTCCAACAATAGCGGTAGCAGGTGCTGTCACTGGGGCTGTCTCCATGTTGTTTAGTGTGGAACTTCTGGTGCCACACGGTGGCATATTTGCAGTGTTAATCCCCGGTACGGTAAAAAATCTCACTGCATTCTTTGCGGCACTTGCGGCAGGTACGTTTACCATGGTAGCCCTGCTTTTCATTCTTAAAAAGCCACTTTCCGAAGAGCAACCCCAGACCCTTGCAGAGCCCAGCAAATGACACCTTGCTTAATGAGCTTATTATCCTTGCACTTTAATCTTCAACAAGAGGAGCGGATTGCAGTGAGGCTGCTTGAAAGAATGCCAGGCGGCTGGGTCAGCATTTGTGCTAGGGATTTCGAACATCACTGAGGGAGCTATTCCGTTTGCTGCAAAAGATCCTCTGTGTGTAATTCCCGCAATAATGGTGGGGTCTGCTGTGAGTGGAGCTGTCTCGATGTTTTGTGGCGTAAACCTTCTTGTGCCACATGGGGGCATGTTCACAATGTTGATTCCAGGGGCGGTGGAACACCTGACCTCATTTTTTGTAGCACTCGTAGCAGGTACGCTTGTTACCGCGGCATTGCTCTTCATATTTAAAAAGCCACTTTACAAGAGCGAACTGCAACATTTTAAAAACATTGTACAGTAAGGGAATTGTTCTCCAGAACTATGAAGCGTATTATTGCTGTTACAGTTTCCCCAACCGGTATCGCCTACACGCTCATGGCGGCAGAGTCCAGGGCTGCCTCATATAAAAAAGCAAAAGAATTGCAATAGAAAGGATACAGGCGAAAGGATGTAGCGATGAAGAGCGAAGAGCTACGAGAAAATTTTGAAGATTTTATAAACGGTCTGGATGACCCACGAATGGATCGCAATAAACTTCATGGTGTTGAAGAGATACTGTTTTTGACTTTATCGGCAATAATATGCGGTTGTGAAGGTTGGCGAGATATTGAGCGGTTTGGGAAATTAAAATTAGAATTTTTACGGACAGTAATTCCCTATACCCATGGGATACCCTCTGACGATACAATGAGACGTTTTTTTCGCGCCCTTGACCCCGAAAACTTTCGAACTTGCTATAGCTATTATTAAGCACGCTGCTTTGAATATGCTGCAAAAAGCTAAAGGAAAAAGGGACTCAATCAAACTCCTTAGAAAGTTTGCTGGATGGGATAATAAACAACTCTTCACCATTTTATCCTCTTTTTAAGTGAGGCAACCCTGGGCGGGCATGGCTTCGAGAAATTGGGTAACGGCTTCGGCACTGCGACCTTCCACCATCAAAAGCAGCTCGTGGTTATCGGCGTCGAGGATGTTGGTCACGTAGCGATGTCCTTTTTTGGCGCTGGTTTCATCTATCATGATGCGACGCACTCCGATCCAATCTTTGGCTCCATGGGCTTCGGTGACGTAGTGATCTATGACTCGCCACAGTCGCTTATCTGTCTCTCCAAGGTGTTTGGAGGCTGCTGACACGCTCATCTCTCTACTGAGTAACTGACGTTACGCACTTTTAGGAGCCGTGGGAGCAAAAAAACCCATTTTGACCAACAAGGTTTCCCTTTTTTGCGTAACATCACCTGAGTAAGAGGATCATCGCTTCGCTCATCAGGGTAAAGCCACTTCCGCTACGAGCCCAGGGCACCTCTGTTTGTAAGGCTCCATGTTCTTTGCAGCAGGTTCGCGGGACTCGTGCTATCAATACGATTCTCGCCTCTTATTAGGCTCTAGATGGGCATAAAACCTACATCTAACCTAACTTACCCCCAAGGCAGCCGAAAAATGGAATTCAGAAGACAACAGGTAGCGAAAAATAATTTTAGAATTTTTGATTTTCTCACTTGCACAATTCGCATTCTGGCAGACATTTACAAATGTTTCTTTAGAAGCGATTTTCCGCAACTACCGTAATTATTAACCTTACTTGAGACCTTATAAATTTTCTTATGAGCCAGATTTCTCTTACACATAGCGTGCCCTCCTTAGAGAGGGCATTCAAAACACAACAGGCGCAAATCTCTGATCAGTCTACAAAACAGAGCGATGCTATTGCAGAAAACATTGCGTTAAAATCCGATCAAAGCTTAATGGAAAGGAGTTCTCTAATACTCCGGAGAATACACAAAAGCTTTGGTCAGGTACCGTTTAAACTGAAAGAGGGAATGACTGATCAGCTATTTCAAAGCTTCAAAGAAGAAGGTGATATTTTAGATCGGTTATTTTCTTCTTTTTCTGACGTGAAGATATCTCCGGCAGAGAGCTACGATCCTTTTGAGATAGAAACGCGTGGGCGTATTAAGAGAAATGCGCAATTTACCGTTTATGTACCAAGAATACCTATTCACAAACCGGTGACCCAGATTTCTGTGACGTCATTGCCTTCTGCGATGTCACTTATGACATCGAGAGGACTGGGTAGCGTCAAGATAGATCACCAACAACCTCGCCAGCAGGAACAAGCTCACCAGCAGGAACAAGCTCACCAGCAGGAACAAGCTCGCCAGCAAGAACAAGCCCGTCAGCAGGAACAAGCTCGCCAGCAAGAACAAGCTCGCCAGCAAGAACAGGCTCGGTTCAATCAGTCCAAGATAGAAGCATGGGCTGCAAATCTGAAACAACATCATACCGAACAAGTCCGAGAATGGGAGCAAAGGTGGGTAAGCGAAAAGGAAAGGATAAATCTTCTCAATGGACCTCGAGTAAGAGAAATAGCTGCTCAGATGAGGTTAACAGCAAGTCCTGGTTGGGCGCAGTGGGAACAAAACTGGCAACAGGAAGAAGAGGCATGGAAGAGCTTCGTTAAAACACAATGGGATAATCTACAGCATGAGTTTCGCGTGAGAGATTGGGCCATAAGTTTTTCGGCGACAGCCGATCAAGTCAACGCGGAAAATCAATGGAGGCAGACTCGGCAGGAGGAATTGCAGAACAAATTGACGCAGATAGGGACTCCAAAAGCGCAATCGTTACAGGCCGGGCTCAATCAACTGGCAAATGCGGAACGAGTGCGGGTGATAAAAGAAGCCGAAGCAAAGGAAATCAGAGAATTTGACCAACGGTGGGAGCGTGAGAAAGAGACTGTTGCCACCATTCTCAACGGTGTTGTGCTCAGAGAGACCGCTGCCAGAAATAACTGGACAACACAAAGCTGGTGGGCGGAATTTGAAGGTGACTGGCAAGAGCAAGAACAAGAATGGAAGAACCTTGTAAAGATAGCAAACAAGAACCAGCAGACGGAATTTCACAGGCGAACTGAGGAGCTGCCTATCCAATTTTGGACAGATGAGCAGCAGATAAATACTGAAAAACAATGGAGGGAAAACCAGAAAAAAGAACTGGAGCAAACATTGATGCAGACAGGGAACCAAAGAAGTCAGGCACTGCTAAATCGACTGAACTTCGAGCAAGCCTGGGAACGCAACAAAGACACCTTCAGCCTTGTCCACCCAGTCCGATTCAGAGAACACATTACTCAGTTGGGATTAACAACAAGTCCTAAATGGCCTCAATGGGAACGCGACTGGCAAAAGGAAGAGCGGGCATGGAAGAATCTGCTGAGAAGCGAGCGGTTAAATATGATGGCAGAGTTTCAGAAGAGAGATCGAGAACTGACTTTTCCAACGGTTGATGCAGTCAACGCGGAAAAACAGTGGAGGCAGACCCGAGAGCAGGAATTAAACCACAAATTGCTACCGATATACACTCAAAAACAACAGTCGTTAAATGCTGGACTCGATCGACTGACGGCTACCGAAAAGCTACGGATTCAAAACCAAGAAGATGGTAAAATCGTGCAATACTTTGCCGAAGCCGCAGAAAATGTCGTCACGGATTATTTAGAAACCCTAGCAAAGGAAGAGACCGAGAAAATCGCGCGGATTCAAACGATACAAACAGATGGTAAAATCATACAATTTTTTGCCGATGCAACAACAGATGTCGTTACAGATTATTTGGAAGCCCCAACCACCGACCAACGCGGACTGGTTAACAAGCTTAAATACGACACAAAAGGCAACGTCATCGAAAAAACCACCATTGGAGACATTACCGGAGATGGAGTGAGTAATACAGCGACCACAAAATTCGCATATAACGATAACAACCTGCTTACCTCCGTCATTGATCCTATGGGAAATGAAATTGCCGTTTTCTATGAGGATAGCAGCCACCCGCGATTACCCACTCGCATAGAACGCAGATTTGAAGGACAGGTCACGTTCGACATCCACAATACCTATTCTGCTGCTGGCCTTCTCCAAAGACAGGCCATAGCATCTGGAACTCCTGACGAGGCCATTGTAGAATACACATATAATGAACAAGGCCTTCTCACCAGCCAAAGGAGAATCACGGGAAACAGTGACCCTGATGTCGTTACCCAATTTGAGTACAATACTCGCGGAGAACTTACCAAACAAACAGACGATTCGGGTATTACCATCTACATCCCCGACTTAGCAAACAAACAAATTCGGGTCGAACGTCGAGATAAGGCAGGGAACCTAATTGCATCGGAAATCACTCATTACAATCAGAGTGGAGTACCCAAGCGAATCGATCAATTCAACCTGGATGCTTCCATTGGAACTCAACCCGCTGAGCACAATCCTTACGCTCAAATTTTCTACAAGCACGACCCTTTCGGCAACCTTCTCGAAGTGAGCCGTCCAAACGGTTACCTAATAAAAATGACTTATGATCCAATAGGTCAACTGCTTAGCAGCTCCTATCGCGACGATGCCGATAGCTCGAAAGTCTACACCGAAAAGTTTACATACGAATCCGGAGGAGAAATTGCCACCTATACAAATCCACAAGGCGGAGAGACCAAATACTTCTATACAACGGATGGAAAACTTCACCGCCGACAAAATCCCGATGGGACTGTTCAACAGTGGCGGTATCGCCTCGATGGGCGTCTCGTAAAGGAAATCCAACCCGATGGCTCTTATTGGGAAATCGCTTACAATGACCGTGAACGGACCATTAGCCGCACCCTGAAAAACTCCTCTCATACAACTTTAAGTCAAGAAAGGTTTGTTTTCGATCGTCGCGGCAATGTGATCTCCTACACCGATGGGAAAAACAATACCGTTACCAGGCAATATGACGGCCTCAATCGGCTAAAAACTGAAATTAACCCTTCTGATACCCCCCAAGCAGCACAAGAGCAGACTCATATTTCTTATGGTCGCAACACGCTAATGATCATCAACAACTTGGGAGAAAAACAAATTTTTACCAAGGATGCGTGGGGCCGCATTAATAGCGTTGTAAATGAAAATGCTAATAATCAAAAGGTAGCTGAAACGACGTATGCTTATTCTCCTAATAACATAACTGAAACCAACGGTACCGTGAGTACCACCACAACCTTTGATCCCCTTGGCAATCCGGTTTTGGTTAATCGGTTTGATTCTGATGAGGGATTCGCAAAACAGGTATTAGACATAGGCGTTGCACATGTGTCCACAATAGGGATACCGGTAAGCATGTATCTCGGATTTGCTGGCCAGGCAGCGGAATGGTGGGGATTAACAAACGTCGCGAGCAAATTAAACACAGCTTCAGGAAGCATTCTGGAATTTGTTGCTGATCGATGGACTGCGGGTAATCAGGGCCCAATGGGAAGGGTAGTTGATAAGCAGATTTATGCAACTACCAGTCTTTTAAGGCCAGCCATTGGGATGCACAATCAACAGCTCTTAGCAGGCTGGCTTACGGGGAATTCGCCCAACGATATCGTTTATGATCCGAATTCCATTCAGGTCCGGGATATGCAGACATCACCCAATGTGGGGCGGGCTCGAATTAAAGGTCATGCCCAAGGCTTTCCTGAAGGATCCCTATTCGGCCACGATACTATTCCTGCATATAAAGAAACAATTTTGAATCCTTTTACAGCAAATTGGAAGAGTACGGCCATGCAGGTGGGCGGTTATAGTGGTGCAACTATTAAAAATAACCATGACGGTACTGTAACCTTCACGATTAAGAATACGGCAGGAGCGAATTCGTTCTTCCTGCACGCCGTGCCAAATATTCGCCGAAGCAGTGGGCCGATGAGTAATGTCAGGCAAATATTTAAATGGCCCGAGCCGATCAATCCGAGCCTATTGCCAAAAAACCAATGAAATTCCTGATTTCAGGAATGCAAAAAGCGTTTCAAATGGCGGTTAAAAGCCTTGGTGGTCTTGTAATCCTGATGAGTTTTGGTGGTTGTGTTCTATGGCCTGTAAACAAAAAAAATGTCATTGGAACATACCAAGCTGTTCTTGAGGATGGAACACCTGGGCTTCCCGATGGCGGTTCTGAGATCTTGGAACTGAAGCCGGATGGAAGTTGCATACAGCAGATCTTCCTCAAAGACGGACGGACTTTTGCTGCTCAGGCTACCTGGACGTATGATAAATCTAACAAGACAGTAGATGTGCGAGGTGCTTATATCGTTGTTATTGGTCCTGATGAGATCAATCCTGATATTGACAAAACTCTGGATACGCTCGCTCTTTGGCCCACAGGGCGTGATTTAGCTGGCAGAGTTATTCTGGGCTCGGGAGAGGGAGTGCATTACAAAAAGAAGTGACGGTGAAGAGCATAGCTGGCCTTGTAATCCTTGCAATCCTGATAGGACTTAATGGTTGCATTGCGTGGCCTGTGAGTAAAAGGGATGTGATCGGGATATACCAATCTGTTCTTGAGGATGGAACACCTGGGCTTCCCGATGGCGGTTCTGAGATCTTGGAACTGAAGCCGGATGGAAGCTGCACACAGCAGATCAGCCTCAAAGACGGAAGGACTTTTTCAGCGCAAGGCACATGGGAATGGAAAACGTACGAAAGGTACTATATTAGGAATATCATAATAACGAGAATCTATTGTACTGTCATTAATGGCGAAAATGGAGAGGAGATCAATCCTGACCTGGAAAAGAGTCTGGAAAGGGTAGTACAGGGCAATCCAGTTGCCCGCTCCTTAACCGGCCGAATTATTCTGGGTTCGGGAGAGGGAGTACATTACGAAAAGAAGTGAGTGTTATGTATCGTTATGCTGCAATGATACACGCGGAAGATGCAATGGGTCGAATGCTCACTCGCTCCTATCAGGATGATGCCGATAGCTCGAAGATCCACACCGAAAAGTTCACATACGGACCCGGAGGAGAAATTGCCACCTATACAAATCCACAAGGCGGAGAGACCAAATACTTCTATACAACGGATGGAAAACTTCACCGCCGACAAAATCCCGATGGGAGTGTTCAACAATGGCGTTATGGCCTCGATGGGCGACTCACAAAAGAGATCCTCTCCGATGGCTCTTATTGGGAAATCGCTTACAATGACCGTGAACGGACCATTAGCCGCATCCTGAAAGACCCCTCTCATACAACTTTAAGTCAAGAAAGGTTTGTTTTCGATCGTCGCGGTAATGTGATTTCCTATACCGATGGGAAAAACGGCTGCCTAAAAAAAACTGTGGGTAAAAATTGGTTCAGGCAAATTAGCAAGGGTATGGTAAAGAGCAACTTCACGAGCATCAGCGGTACGAAACGCATAACTCCGTTTTAGAGTTAATTTCACCTTGGCGTTAAGCCCTTCAACGACACCGCTGGAATATTGGCCTTTAGCCTGAAAGTAATTTAAAAGAAGAGAGCGGTGAGAGGTGAGAGTACGGGCAACTTTTTTAAGAGGCTCCAGGTGACTTCGAGTAATTTTAGTGCACCAAGCATCCAGGAATTTAGCAGCCCAGGTAGGAGAGCGATAGGTCCAAAAGTGTTGGAAAGTTTCCACTAAGAGAAAGGCGCGCAGGGTGCGTAAAGCAGAGCCTCGAATTGCCCGCATGCCAGCACGTTGGCTCTTAGTCCAATTGCATCTTTTTTTTAGGAAAGCCCAGCGCATCTTTTTAAGCAAGGGATCCAGACCTGCCTGGGCACGGGCGCGGGTTTCCTCTCTGCGGATTTCATCGATAGCTGCGTTGAGTTTTTTAACGATGTGGAAGCGGTCAAGGATATGTAGGGCTTGTGGCAAATAATGGGCTGCTACCTTCAGATACGGTTTCCACATGTCGGAGCAAATAAAGCCGATGGCCGAACAAAACTCTTTGCCAAAAACCTCGAAGAATAGCTCAAAAGTTTTTTCAGTACGATCGCGCCCGACCCACAAAAGTCGTTTGCAGTGATCATCGATCTGGTAGACCAGTGTCCAAAACTTATCTTTTTTTCCGACATGGATTTCATCAACTCCAAGCGCCTTTACGCCGCTTAAATTCCGATGTTGAATGCCATAATCCACCACCCATTTTACCGAAGCGTATACATCGGCCCAGCCCACTCGGAAGACTCTGGCTACCTCGGCCCAGGAGAGCATGCGTGCCCATTGTGCCAGAAAGAGACGGAAGGCTTCGCTGTGCTGTATTTTTCCGCTAGCCCAAGGAAGTTCTTCTACTGTGGGACTCCCACAGTGTCGGCAGTCAATTCGCCGCGGTGTGTAGACTAGCCAGACCACGAAACCCCAAAGTGGCACAAAGCGCCAGCGCCGCTCTGCAAGTCTATCATATCCAGATCCTTTACGTTTGCATCCTGAGCATCTTCCCTGGCTGCCTTCTCTGGCACGTACTTCTGCTAAGATAACTCCCTTTTCTTTATCGTCCCATCCCACCGCATCATAGACAAATCCCTTGATCGGATGTACCCGCCTCATTACATTTTTAAGCGTTATATTTACCACAGAGGCTGGTTTATAGGTACCCTTTTGGGTGCCGCCAGCCTCTTTTTTACGCTCCGCCCTAATACCCAAGGAACCGATCCGATCCTCTTGCTACCTTTCAGCACTGCTCCCCCCCTGTTCCCCCTGAACGCCTGCCGCGGCGAGCGGTGCGGGGGTCTGGGGGCGGCACCAGCCCCCCTGCTAACTCTATTTTTTACCCACGAATTCTTTTATAGAGCCGGAAAAACAAAACCGTTACCAGGCAATATGATGGCCTCAATCGACTAAAAACCGAATTTGATCATTCAGATACCCCCCAAGCAGCACAAGAGCAGACTCATATTTCTTATGGTCGCAACACGCTAATGCTCATCAATAACTTGGGAGAAAAACAGATTTTTACCAAGGATGCATGGGGCCGCATTACTAAGATCGTAAATGAAGATGCTAATAATCAAAAGGTAGCTGAAACGACGTATGCTTATTCTCCTAATAACATAACTGAAACCAACGGTACCGTGAGTACCACCACAACCTTTGATCCCCTTGGCAATCCGGTTTTGGTTAATCGATTTGATTCTGATGAGGGATTCGCAAAACAGGTATTAGATATAGGCGTTGCACATGTGTCCACAATAGGGATACCGGTGAGCATGTATCTCGGATTTGCTGGCCAGGTAGCGGAATGGTGGGGATTAACAAACGTCGCGAGCAAATTAAACACAGCTTCAGGAAGCATTTTGGAATTTGTTGCTGATCGATGGACTGCGGGTAATCAAGGCCCAATGGGAAGGGTAGTTGATAAGCAGATTTATGCAACTATCAGTCTTTTAAGGCCAGCCATTGGGATGCACAACCAACAGCTCTTAGCAGGCTGGCTTACGGGGAATTCGCCCAACGACCTCGATTATTCTGCGGGTTCAATCCAGGTCCGTGATATGCAGACATCGCTGAATGTAGAGCGGACGAGAGATAAATACCATACGATAGGCGCTCCCTCGCATCTTCCATTTGAGCACAGCACCATTGATGCTTACCTAGAGCTTGTCCTGAAACCGTAGAAGCAGCAATGAAGCCGATCCAGAGGCAAAAAATTTTGAGAAAAAGACAGAAAAACGCCATTTCCCCCAAAATCAGGCATTTATAATTTTGGCATTACTGAAAAACAACCGAATCAATGGATAAAAATAGAGGGATTCAACAGAGTAAAAAGACTTTTCCGGGCAATTTTGCCGTTTTCAGGACAAGCTCTACCTAGAGACGATTGCCAATCCTTTTACCGCAAATTGGAAGAGTACTACTATGCAGGTGGGAGGTTATGGAGGTGCAAGCGTTACAAACAACAACGACGGCACCGCAACTTACACAATCAAAAATACAGCAGGAGCAAATTCATTCTTCTTGCACGTGGTACCAAATATTCGCCGAAGCAGTGGACCGATGAGTAATGTCAGGCAAATATTTAAGTGGCCCGAGCCGATCAATCCGAGCCTATTGCCAAAAAACCAATGAAATTCCTGATTTCAGGAATGCAAAAAGCGTTTCAAATAGCGGTTAAAAGCCTTGGTGGTCTCGTAATCCTGATGAGTTTTGGTGGTTGTGTTCTATGGCCCGTAAATAAAAAAAGTGTCATTGGAACATACCAAGCTGTTTTGCAGGATGGAACACCTGGGCTTCCTGATGGGGGTTCAGAAATCCTCGAATTGAATCTAGACGGGACCTGCAAACAGGAGATTGCTCTTAAAGATGGAAGGACCTTTGTTGCTCAGGGCACTTGGGAATGGGACTCCGACAAGCGTTACATTGGAAAGAAAATACTACTAAAGGGAATTTACTGGGCAATCGATGAAGAGAAACTTAATCCTGACTTAGAAAAAGGTTCTTCCGGAAAAATAGTGGATAACCCAGCCAAATTTCCACAATACAATTACCCCTCCTTGACTGACAGGCACGCACTATTTTTTTGTTGAGGAGCTTTTTTTTTAAAAAGGAGAAGCTAGAAAAAAGAGATGAAAGACAATGAGCTCTATCAGCAGATCCTGGGACTGAGAAAACCATGGGAAGTGAAGAGGGTAAAATTAGATATGGGAAAAAAGGAAGTGCAAGTGGAAATAGGATATCAAGAAGGGACGAACTGGGAAGTGGAGGGGGAACAGATAGGGAAGATCTATGATCATGCGCCAGTCAGGAAATGGCGGCATTTAGACAGCTGCCAATTTAGCACAGTATTGGAAGCGCGAGTACCGCGAGTAAAACTTCATGACGGCAGAGTACAGACCGTACCAGTACCTTGGGCACAAAAGAACAGCCGGTTTACTGAGCTCTTTGAATGTCTGGCGATCAAAGTACTTCAAGCCAGCGCCAGCGTGGAAGCAGCTTGCCAGCTATTAAGGATTGATTGGGATGCCGCACAGCGGATCATGGAACGGGCAGTAGAACGAGGCCTGGAGCGCCGAGAACTGGAGACATTGCCAGTAGTGGGGATGGATGAGAAAAGCTTTTTGCGGGGCCAGAGCTATGCCTCACTCCTCTATGATCTGAATGGGGAAAATCCACGTGTACTTGAAGTGGTCATGCAGCGAGATAGCCAAGCTGCTGAACTACTCTGGGAAACACTTCCTGAAGAAGCCCGTCAGAGTATCCAGGCTGTATGTTTGGATATGAGCGGCATCTACCGCGAAGTGGCTACTGAGATGGTACCACAGGCTAAAATCGTTCATGATAAATTCCATGTTTCCAAACACCTCAATGAGGCTGTGGATAAAGTGCGGCGACGGGAAAATAAAACTCTGAAAGCCAAGGGCGATCAACGACTCAAAGGAGCACGCCAGCTTTTTCTTTTTTCCCCAGAGAACCTTCCTCAAAAACATATTGAAGACTTTGAGCGGCTAAAAAACTCCGATCTGAAGGCAGCTCGTGCCTGGGCCATTAAGGAAAGTTTTCGCGCTTTTTGGAAATGCTGCTCTGTTTCTGAAGCTCAGGAGGTTTTCAAAAAATGGTATGCTTGGGCCACGAGATGCCAACTCCAAGAAATAAAAAAAGTAGCTAAAATGCTCAAAAACCATCTCGATGGACTGCTCAACTTCATGTCCTTCTCTATTACAAACGCCGTGGCTGAGGGCTTTAACTCTAAAATCCAATCGATCAAATCCGCTGCCAGAGGTTTTAAAAATTTCCTTAATTATCGGACTCGCATCCTTTTCTTTTGCGGTAAACTCAATCTTTTTCCGGCCATTTATCCATTATAATCCCGGAAGAACCTAGAAAAAACTATAGGATACGTGGTGCCATTTTTGTCAGTACGACGTACTCTGAGTGGGCGAGTCGCTATTGGATCAGACGAGGGTGCCCATTACGAAAAGAAGTGACGGTGAAGAGCATAGCTGGCGTTGTAATCCTTGCAATCGTGACGGGATTTGGTGGTTGTGTTCTATGGCCCGTAAATAAAAAAAATGTCATTGGAACATACCAAGCTGTTCTTGAGAATGGAACACCTGGGCTTCCCGATGGCGGTTCTGAGATCTTGGAACTGAAGCCAGATGGGACCTGCACACAACAGATCAGCCTCAAAGACGGAAGGTTTTTTTCAGCGCAAGGTACATGGGAATGGAATGCCGAGAAATTTTACCTTCACAATACGATAATGATCAGGAGCATCTATGATACAGTCGTTTACGGAGAGGAGATGAATCCTGACCTGGAAAAGAGTCTGGGAAAGGTGGTGTTTAGTCATCCAGTAGGTCGCACTCCAGGCGGTCAGGTTATTCTCGGCTCGAGAGAGGGAGTTCATTACGAAAAGAAGTGAGTGGCAATAAATGCGAAGCGAGATTTTTGCTAACAACAATCCAATCGATTACTATGGCCTCGATGGGCGACTCACAAAAGAGATCCTCTCCGATGGCTCTTACTGGGAAATTGCTTACAATGACCGTGAACGGACCATTATCCGCATCCTGAAAGACCCCTCTCATACAACTTTAAGTCAAGAAAGGTTTGTTTTCGATCGTCGCGGCAATGTGATTTCCTATACCGATGGGAAAAACAATACCGTTACCAGGCAATATGACGGCCTCAATCGGCTAAAAACTGAATTTGGTCCTTCAGCACAGGAGTGGAATCACATTTCCTATGGTCGGAACACGCTCCTGATCATAAACAACTTGGAAGAAAAACAAATTTTTACCAAGGATGCGTGGGGCCGCATTACTAGCGTTGTAAATGAAGATGCTAATGATCAAAAGATAGCTGAAACGACGTATGCTTATTCTCCTAATAACATAACTGAAACCAACGGTACCGTGAGTACCACCACAACCTTTGATCCCCTTGGCAATCCGGTTTTGGTTAATCGGTTTGATTCTGATGAGGGATTCGCAAAACAGGTATTGGACATAGGCGTTGCACATGTGTCCACACTCGGGATACCGCTGAGCATGTACATCGGAGCTGCTGGAACGGTAGCGAAATGGTGGGGATTAACAAACGTCGCGAACAAATTGGAGACGGCTTCAGGAAGCATTCTGGAATTTGTGGCTGATAGGTGGACAGCAGGTAATCAGGGCCCAATGGGAAAGGTGATCGACAGGCGGATCTATGGAATGACGAGCCTCTTGACACCTAGGATAGGAGAACATAATCAGAAACTTCTTGCCGACTGGCTCACTGACAATCTGCCAACTCGTATTGTTTACGCTCCGGACTCGATCCAGGTTCGGGATATGGCGGAATCTCCAAACGTGAAGAAGGAAATAGATAAATTTTATGCTAAAGGGGCTCCATTAGAAGGGCATAAATTCGGTCACGACACTATTGATGCATATTGGGAAACGATCGCAAATCCTTTTATCTCCAACTGGAAAAGCACTGCAATGCAGGTGGGAGGCTATGGAGGCGCAACTATCACAAATAATGGTGATGGCACGATGACTATTCGGATTACAAACGTAGCGGGAGCGAAGTCATTCTTTTATCACCTGCTGCCGAATCTGCCGGGCAAGACTGGCCCAATGCACAATGTGGAGCAGGTATTTGAGTGGACAGTGCCAATTGATGCAGCCCGATTGCCTCAACCAATTAATAAATGATGCTACAAATACAGAGAGGCTTCAAATTATTGGTTAAGAGTACAACTGGCCTTGTAATCCTGATGGGGCTTAATGGCTGTATTGCGTGGCCAGTGAATAAAAAGAATGTAATTGGAATATACCAATCTGTTCTCGAAGATGGCACGCCTGGACTTCCCGATGGTGGTTCGGAAATCCTCGAATTAAAGGCAGATGGAACGTGTACGCAGGAGATTGCTCTAAAAGACGGAAGGACTTTTTTTGCTCAAGGCACCTGGGAATGGTATCCTGAAAAATGCTATTTTGGTAACACGGTGATGCTAATTGGAATATATAGTGTTCTTGATGAAGATAACAGGATTCGTACTGGATTCGAAAAAAATAAGGGTATCTATCAAAGTCTTTCGGCAGTTCGTGCCTTGACTGGTCGAGTAATTATCGGTTTCAGAGAGGGACCACATTACGAGAAAAAGTGAACGGCATCTATTATTTGAAAACGCAGACAGGGTTTTTTGCTCACAACGATCCACGACGGTACCGCGACCTTCACGATCAAGAACACGGCTGGAGCGAACTCATTCTTCTTGCATGTGGTACCAAATATTCGCCGAAGCAGTGGGCCGATGAGTAATGTCAGGCAAATATTTAAATGGCCCGAGCCAAAAAATCCGAGCCTATTGCCAAAAAACCAATGAAGTTCCTGATTTCAGGAATGCAAAAAGCATTTCAAATTAGCGGTTAAAAGCCTTGGTGGTCTTGTAATCCTGATGAGTTTTGGTGGTTGTGTTCTATGGCCTGTAAACAAAAAAATGTCATTGGAACATACCAAGCTGTTCGTATCCGTCTAGCTAAGGACAACTAAACAGAGGAGGGAAAAGATGGGAAAGTTGAGGGATGATAAACATAGGAAATGTGGGACTGAAAGTGCATCTTGCAGTAGGATCAACCGATTTGAGAAAGGGATTTGAGGGATTACAAGGAGTAATCAGGAATCAAATGGAAATGGACCCGAGTAGCGGACATTTATTTGTATTTTCAAACCGAGGAAAAAGCCGAATAAAAATGCTCTACTTTGATGGGAGTGGGACGTGGGTATCAAGCAAGAGACTGGAAAAAGGGAGATTTGACTGGCCAGATCCGATGGAAACAGCAAGCAAAATCATCATCAGCGTGGCCGAATTTATAGTCCTAGTGGAAGGACTTCAACTGACGCAAACACGAGCAAAAACATGGTGGAGAAAAAAGGTGCTAGAAGCAGCATAAAAACTTGAAAACAATAAGGAAATAGCTGATGCTATAGCCTATTAACAATAGGCCGCAATCAGCATTCCAATTGCCGAATATAAAGAGCTAAATTTCAGAGCGCAAAAGGCCGATGAATTAGAGCAAGAAAATAGAATTCTCCGAGAACTGCTGAGACTTGAGAGAATCAAAAAATACGGAGGGAAGAGTGAAGCCCTGAGCGATGGGCAACTGGAACTTTTGGGAGAAGAACCATCAGTTGAAGAGACCGAAATAGAAAAAGAAGCGGAACTACCCGAAGAGCAAAAACCGGTAGCCAAAAAACAACGAGAACACGCAGGCCGCAATGAACTACCGGCACATCTGCCGCGCAAAGAGAAAATCATTTCGGTAGCAAGCGAGCAAAGAAAATGCCCCTGCTGCGGAGAAGAGCGGCGAGTGATCGGCTACGAGGAAAAAGAAGAACTCGACCTAGAGCCCATCAAATACTTCGTGCGAGTGATAAAAAGAGAAAAACTGGCTTGCCCGAAATGCCCTGAAGTAGGCGTAGAAACAGCGCCTATCAGAGACAACCAAATCATAGAAAAAAGCAAACTCTCAAGCGCAGTCATCGTTGACGTCCTGATCAAAAAATATTCCGACCACCTTCCGCTCTATAGGCAAGAAGCCATCTTAGAGAGAGATTATGGAATAGAAATATCGCGCAGCACCCTCAACCAAGCAGTTCTAGCCTCAGGAAGCCTTCTGGAGCCAATAGCAGTAGCGATGAGAGCAGACCTATTGCAAGGAAACTACATCCAAGCTGACGAAACCCCAATAGGAGTACAAAGCGAAAAAACCATCGGAGGAAACCACACCTCATTTGCCTTTCAATACAGCCGCCCCGGAGGCCCGATAGTCTTTGACTTCCAAATGAGCCGAGGAAGAGAAGGGCCCAAACAATTTCTCCAAAACTACTGCGGAATCCTCCAAAGCGACGGATATGCCGGCTACGAAAAAATCGGATCAGAAAAGCTCATCCGTGCCGGATGCATGGCCCATGCACGGAGAAAATTTACTGACCTCCTCAAAATAGACTCAAAGAATAAAAGTGCCAAAAAAGTACTTCACCTCATTGCTCAACTCTACCAAATAGAAACCCAAGCAAGAGAAGCAAAACTTGACTCGGAAAATCGGCGTCACCTACGGCAAGCCCAAAGCCTTCCCATAATGGAAGAACTGAACAAAGAACTCTTGGAAATTAGAAGCCGAGAACTTCCCTCCAGCATGCTTGCCAAAGCCTGCAACTACGCCCTGGGCCAGTGGGAAAAACTCACCACCTTCCTCGAACACGGCATAGTCGAAATCGACCGGAACCTTTGCGAAAACGGCATGAGACCCGTGGCATTAGGAAGAAAAAACTGGCTCCACATAGGCAGCGAAAAAGCCGGACCTAAAATCGCCGCCATCCTCTCAGTATTTGAAACCTGCAAACGGCTTAAAATTAACATCCGCGAATACCTCAACGATGTTCTCCCTCAACTGGGGAAATGGATGAATACAAAAGTTGCTGAACTGACTCCGGATCCTTGGCTTGCTTCAAAAAATTCCTCCTGATTTTGCACGTCAATTTTTTCCCAGCATGTCCTTAGCCAGACGGATACGCTTGAAAGAACTTTATCTTTAACAGGACTTACGCAAAAGCCATGGTAAGGGAAGGAAATTTGAGTTGATGAAAAAGGAAATCATCGAGGATTCCTTGTTTGACGCGGTAAAGAGTTTTTGCGCTATCTCTGGCAATATGAGCTAAACGGCCCCAGACCAAGATAGCAGAAGCGATGTGGTTACGCTGAATACGAGCCTTTCTGCATTGGCAGCGTTCAATTCCTGTTAACTGCTTAGCCTCACGATGAAACTGCTCAATCTTCCAGCGCAAGCCGCACATCTCAAGTGTGAGCTTGGAAGAATCTTGAGTTCGGTCGTTAGTAACCACGTAGTCCGTGCGGTGTTCTGACACCTCAACCCGGAACAGTTTCACTTTGTGTTCTTTGGGGAATCCCTTGATTTTGATTGTCTTGCCATGTGCGAGTTCTGATTGATTCCACTCTAAGGAGTCCACTCGCTGATAGGGCCGTTGAGCTGCGGAATCATCCACCAAACGGTTGTCACTTAAGGGACAATAATAGGTTTTTCCCAGCGATTCAATGAAGAGCATCAGATCACGCTTAGCATACCAGGTATCCACCAAGACATGCCGAAAGAGCAGCTTTTTGTGATGTACAAGGTTGCTGAGCATGTCCCGTACATGATCATGTTTAGTTTTTCCGTCGCCAGCAGGATCGTAAATTCGATAGTCGATCAGCCAGTATGCGTTGGTCCGCGGATTGACGTACACGCAGTTCACCACTCCAATGCCTTTGATCAGTCCGTGTGCGTTACCGCTATACTGGCGGCGAACCAGTTCAATCTTATGCGAAAAATTCTTGTCGATCACCGTGTCATCGAACACCACGCAGCACTCTTCATCAGGGATAATCTCTCCGCGCACGTTCTCCCATATCAGACGCGGCGTTATCTTCTCCTTACTGAGAAATCTGTTGATTGCATCGTGGCTCATGTTTTCCGTATGCTCGGCAAAATTTGTCAGCGTGTAGTTGATTGGGCTCACCAACAGGTACTGGCAATAATCAAGCAGGCTTGGGCAGCTTCTCATACCTTCTTCTCTACAATCCTTTCTCAAGCTGGACGCTACCTCTATTTTGTAGTAATTCTTCCCACACTGTTTTTAGGCCTTTTTGCGTAAGTCCTGTTTAACATCAAAAGGCGAGTAGATGACTTGGCGTTTCGCTATATGTAACTATGAAGCATCACATGGCAGGGAATCGGATTTCAAAAACGCAATTCAAAGCCAAAGCGTTGGAATTTTTCCGACAAGTTGAGACTTCTGGAGAGAGCTTTGTTATAACAGATCACGGTAAGCCAGCATTAGAAATTCGACCATACCGGAATGTTGACCGCGACCCGCTTGATATTCTGCAAGGCTCAGTGATCCGCTACGATGATCCCACAGCCCCTGTCGATGTGGAATGGGAGGCAGTGTAGTGATTGTTCTTGATACCGATACGCTGGTGTGGTGGGTGAACGTTAATAATTTGTTAAGCAAGAAAGCTAAAACTACGATTGATCGTGAGCTTGAAGAAGGTCAAGTTGCTGTTTCGGCAATTTCTGCTTGGGAAATAGCGATGCTGGTGGAACAAGAGAAACTAGTATTGTCGATGGACGTTGAGACATGGCTTGCAACTGTGGCAGAAATCGAAGTTGTTCATTTTATTCCGGTGGACACTGAGATAGCCATCAAATCGGTTAAATTGCCTGGGAAATTTCATAAAGATCCTGCTGACCGCATGATCGTTGCAACCGCACGTAAACTTGCTGCGCCTTTGGTAACGAGGGACGATAAAATCCGTGCCTACCCGCACGTTAAAACAATCTGGTGATTTATGCAATATACGCATAAGGTGGTGGTGCCTGAAAGGAGGGCACACGGGATTGATTTTCTCCTCAACCTCCCTTATTGGGGGTGCAATTTTGAGGTTAGGCCTCAATGAAATTTTTCTTTTTGTCCAGCTTTGCTCATCTGGCGCTCGATCCTACCGCGACTCAAGTCTCCGGTGGAGCCGAACTCCAAGTCGCATTGCTTGGCCAGGCACTCGCTCGGCTGGGCCACGAAGTCATCTTCATGGGCAGCGCCGTTCCGTGCTCCACTCCCAGCTTACTCGATGGGGTACGAATTTTGCGGGGAGGACGTTTCCATACCGGCGGTTTCCGGGATACTGCACTGGCCTTTCCGCGTGTGGTCCATGCCCTGATTAAGGAAAAACCCGACTACGTGCTCATTTTAGGTTGGACAACGTGGCTCTATGTCTTACTCCGCTTACGTTCTCTTTTTGGCTACCGGCTTGTCTTCATCTGTGGACTCGACACCGAAATCAACGGGGAATTTCGCCGCGCGCACTTTCTGCGCGGTGCATTCTTCGAGAAAGCTGTGCAAGGTTCTGATATCCGATTCGCGATGAGTGAAACTCAGCAACAGATTTTTCGGCAGCGGAATATGGAATGCTCACTTTACCGGAATCTCATTTTACCTCGTGCCTTTCCCAGAGACGCCCGCAAAGAGCTAGACCTTCTCTGGGTAGCGCGATGCCAGGCCATCAAGCAGCCTCATCGTTTTTTGGATCTGGTCGAAAAATTGCCAGGCACGCGGTGTCAAATGATCTGCCCACGAGAAGATGCCGAGTTATGGGAGTCTGTCAAAAAACGCGCGGAGAAATTTCCGCAAGTGACTTTTTTAGAAAGAGTTTCATATCATAAAATTCAGGAATACTACGACGCGGCAAAAATTTTTGTGAACACCTCCATTTTTGAGGGTTGGCCAAATAGCTTTATTCAGGCTGGATTGGGGGCGACAGCCCTCCTATCATTGCACATCAACCCGGATGGCTTATTTGAAAAATATTTTCTTGGGAAATTTGCCAATGGAAGTCCCGAACGTTTGGCTCAGGATGCCCGAGAAATGCTCACAGATTCCGAAACCCTTCTGCGAATGCAAAAAAATTGTGAACGCTTTGTATCTGAACTGCATGATAATGAACATAATGTCAGTCTTTTCCTGGAAGGCCTACAGTCCTAACCTGGGGTCGTCTTCGAAGCAAAGAAGCGGACGAAGCGAAAGAGGCAGACGAAGAGAGAGGAGCAGACGAAGAGAAAGGAGCAGACGAAGTCTGTGAAAGTTCCGTACCTGGATCTGCGGGCGCAGAACGATTCATGCCGTCGGGAACTCGAAGCCGCTATCGCAAAAGCCATTGATCGTTGTAGTTTTTGCCTTGGTCCTGATGTAGCCGACTTTGAAAAACGATTTTCCGAATACTGCGGAATTCGCCATACGATAGCGGTCAATAGCGGAACATCCGCATTGCATCTGGCCCTCATCCTCCTCGGCATTGGACCAGGTGATGAAGTCATCACGACACCTTATACCTTTGCCGCGTCAAGTTGGGCGATTTCCTACGTTGGAGCCCGGCCTATTTATGTGGATGTCGATGATGCCACCTTGAATATCGATGTTGCGCAGGTGGGAAAAGCCATCACGCCAAAAACAAAAGCCATATTGCCCGTTCACCTCTATGGTCTCCCCTGTGACCTGGAGGAACTCCTCAAAATTGCCTCCCGAAATTCCATTCCCATAGTTGAAGACGCGGCACAAGCTCATGGTGCGCTTTATCAGGGACAGAAAGTGGGTTCGTTTGGTAAAATGGCCTGTTTCAGCTTTTATCCGACGAAAAACCTTGGAGCCTTCGGCGAAGGAGGGGCTTTGATTACGAACGACGATGCCCTTGCAGCGCGTGCCCGGATTCTCCGTGAGCACGGCACTACCCAACGTTATTACCACCAAGAAATCGGTTACAATTATCGGATGGAAGGTCTTCAAGGAGCCGTATTGGGAGTAAAGCTGAATTACCTCCGGATTTGGACAGACGCCCGTCGTAGAATTGCTAAGCGATATTCTCAATTACTGGCGGACACTCCGCTCCAGCTCCCTGTCGAACCGCAAGAGTATCAAAGCGCCTGGCATCTTTATACCGTTCGGCATCCGAAACGAGATGAGTTGAAAAGATTTTTGGAAAAGCAAGGGATAGGGTCCAGTGTGCACTATCCCTTACCGCTACACCTCCAGCCCTGTTATGCTTTTCTCGGATACCGCATCGGAGATTTTCCAGTCTCCGAACGTGCTGCCAAGGAATGCCTGAGCCTCCCGATTTATCCGGAGCTTTCCGATGAACAGCTTGAATTCGTTTCTTCTCAGGTCCACCGTTTTTTTAAAAATAGCCCATAACCGCGCACCTTTCACGCGACCCGTTTTTTTCTGGGTCGCGCGAAGAGGGCTGATTCGCCATATTTTTGAACAATCCAATATCAATCGGCCCAATTTTAAGCAGGCTGGGAATTCTCCGCATTTAAGAAATTCTGAGAATTCCGTATCAGCTCGAGCACCTTAGTGAGTAACATTTTTTCCACCTTACACAACGTCCAGGACCTTTGCACATTGCCCTGTAATCCGGAGATATCGTTTCCTAGGTTCTGAATTGTTTCATGTATCATATGGCCTCTCGTGATGCTATTATTTGAAGAATTGCGAGAGCCAACGGTGTGCCTCAATTGTCTCATGTTGAGAGCCAGTGCACAAATAATACGGCCGAATTCCTTGAATAAATCCGGCTGACTGCCGACATAATTTCCGGCTGAGATTTGTTCTTGAATACTATTTACTAGCTGCTTCCCATCATGTTGCAGATCGTCCCAAAACGACGTCGGCAGATGAATAGTGTCGGCCGGACTACGAAAGAAAACTTCTGCTGCTATGAACTGGTCCAGCAGACCCACGATACGTTTGCTTAATCTTTTGGTTGCTCCATGCATATTTTCATCAAGGACATTGCTCCGAAGCGTCAAACGGAGCCTGTCTAGGAGTTGCCTCCTTGACTGTATCTCCGATTGGAAATTCGATGGATCGCTTCTTCGTATCCTTCCGCTTCCGAAACAGATTGTCGCTTCCAGTACTTTCCGCATAAGCTGGCTGTTTGCAGGACAACACGGGTCCACTGGCTTTTGATTTGCTGTTTCAATAGGATAAGGATCGGCGCTGCCTCTGTTTTGTCGGGTTGGCAAAGCATAGATATTTCGTGTGCTTGGTGATAAGGAAGCGAAGGAAGACATAGTATTGTGATTTTATTGTGTTGAGTATTTAGGCCACTATAAAAACGACGTAATACCCTGGATTTATTCTACTTTCGGATCTGTAACAATAAACAGTCCGCTCTTTATTTGTGAGGAATAGTTACAAAATATTGAGAAAATAATTAAAATGGTCCCTCGTCAATTGGAGTGGGTGAATGAGTAGAAGAATATATAGCGAAACGCCTATAAAATGATCACACCTTTGTCGCTATTTTTCCTCCAGACTTTGTTACGAAAACAAGTCCGTATCACATGGATATGGCCTCGTTTTCGCGTCGCGTCTGAAGCAAAAATTTCAGCCAAATTTGTAATCATTTTATAGGCGTTTCGCTATACCCGACCATTTCTTCAGTCAAACAGTGGAGCTTCTGCCCATGAACAGTCCGGTTCATGGGGTGAATCTACGAACCACCATCTACGAACTATGATGCCAAGCGGAATGTTTCGTTTATGTCGTTGCTATACTTCCGTAGGCAACGTATTGAGAAGTTTGGTTTGGTTGGCTGCAAGGCAAGGGGGATGCGACGTTAATTTTCGACGGAGCCCATTTGGCAATTTAAGCGTCAGGGGCTGGTTTTGGTTGGGCTCGAAAAAACGATTGACGATGAGCCGCGGAGAATCCTGATTAGGAAATTCGAGCACTAAATTATTTTCATTGCGTAGCACGGCCAGATTATCCGCATTTATAAAATTGAGCTCAAGAGTACCTAGAGATGAACTGTTCGAGTTACTTGTAGCAGGTAAGGGAGCTAACAAAATGAGGCGATGGTGTTCCCAAAATTGCTGATTGAATGCCAGGCGATTGATGTCGCCGTGTAATGCGAGCGTATCGACGCCAGCAAGCATGGGCGGGGTAGTGGCTAGTGTATCATGGACGGACTTTATCCGCAAACTGAGAACGTTTGTATTCCGGTTCGGATCGGAAAATCGCGTTGGCGTTGGGGCAGATGGAATCTCCTGCGTTGTCTCAGTTTCTGATAAAGCGATGAGACTGCTCTGATTGCCGAAGTAAGCGATATTACTGGAGGGAGCAAAGCCGACATAATCGCCCCCAGCAGGCAACCTTCCAACAGGAATAGTAACGATTTTCCGTTCCGCAACGTCATACCAATTTCGCAAACGGGAACGACGTTGTGGACCCATCTGAGGCAGATCAATTTTTGAATAAAATCGATAATTTTCATCGGAGACCAGTTGAGCTAAGTGGCTTTGCTGATTAGCCTCCCGGGATAGCCAGTCTTGGTTTACTGCTAACACAAAGGGATGATGGGGCATTTTAGATTCCAAAAGGAGAGTTAAGCCGGATTGTGTCCATGCAATGATCCGGCCATCGCCCAGCCGGATGGCACGGGCCATCTTTTCGTTGGGTAAAACAGCTTGGGCGACAGAGAGCCGAAGAAGGGTTGTTAAATATCTGTTCTGATTGTCGAAAAACATTGTTGCTGCCTCCGGTGTGAATGTTGGGAGGAGATAAAGACGGCCCGCATTTGGCTGAAAAATCCAGGCACCGGCTTCATCGGTTGCCAGACCTAGATGAAGAAGCTTCTCACCGGATAGCGTCTGTGAAGCAATTGTAAAATGATTTAAAGTTTGATCGTACCAACAAGCAATAGCCGTACCATCGACTAGCCGAATTCCCTGGATCTCAATACTGTCACTGCTGCTGTTAGTGCGGCAGAGTTGAACGACGTCGTTTGCCCATGTAGACTGGCGTGACGTTATCCAATGTGCTGTGAACTTAACGATCCGTTTTTTACCTTCGGCGTTCATTTCATAGACGATACCATCTTCGCTTTCCACCTGTAACCGGCCTTCCACGAGCTTGATACTCCGCAATCTCTCCATGAGGCGCGTACTTTGTATTGGCGACTCGGCAAATGGCGTGCCATTTTCTCTTTTTCGATAGAGTGTTTTTGTAGCGTCGCTATAATAATAGATGGTTTGAGTGCTGTTTTGCAGCTCGGACGTTGCAATGGGGACTGCGTCTTGTGGTAAGCTATTATCTAAGGCAATGAATTCGTTGCTCCTGGTATTGAGCCAAAAATTGCGTTCCCGCCTTTCTTGATCGCGGCAAACTACCAGAATAAGACTTCCGGAATGAATGGCTGAGTTGTTGGCAGAAGGCGCGTTCGGCACACCCATTAATTGCATAATGACTCCGAAAGCTTCGGAGGCGGAAATTGGGCCTTTTGAAGGAAGGCGAGAACGAAAATCCTCCAGAGGCAATACTAGCTTAACCAGTTCTGGCTGCCCGGATCCATTGAGTCGATAAATTGCTTCCAAAAATCCTGTTCCGCGATTAAGGGGGACTGTTTGAGAGACGAAAATCAACCCGTTTTGCGGCCAGATGCCTGTTACTTCGGTTTCCTGACTTGCTTTCCCAAAAAGTAAACTTTGCTTATGGACGGGGTCTGTAGAATGACCCGATATTCGTTTCCAAATTTGGTTTCCTGCGGAGAAATAGAATACGGAGCCGATCTGCCCCAGTAGTTTTACATGAACGGACTGCGGATCGCCGCTAGTGATCACGTCTTGATTTTGAGTATCCAACGTTGCGAAATGAACGGTGTGGCCTGATTGAAAGCGCTCGAAGCGTACCCAACGGTCTGTTTGAATAGAGAAATTTTGGAATACTCTTTCGAAGAAGGAGCCCGGGATTATATTTCTTTCCATGCCCATTTGCTGGAAAAGCTGATAGACTTTGAAAACCAAAATTGCACTATTCAATTCGGTTTGCAGCCTGGCTCCTTTCGAGCCGGAAATTTCACCCGCTCCAAGATCGATCTGAATCAGCCGAAGAGACTGAGAGCTGCGGTCGAGTCGCCAGGTGCGAGATTTGGAACGCAGCTCGATCACACCTTGTGTTTGGGCGAAATCGATCCGGATAGGTCCTCGTGTGGCATCTGGAAAGGTTAAGACCCCTTCTTGCGTAATAGAGTAATTGAGATCATCCAAATCTTCGATTTGCGAAAGATCGATTGTCCATTGGGAAGCGGAGCCGGAGGATTCTTGAAGAACAAATTGAGCATTCCGTATTGGGAAAAGCCGATAGTTCCCTTGATTGCCTTCCAATGTGTATTTAAGTCGCTGGGCAACCTGTCTCGAAACGGTGGGGACGAAAATGTTGCGGTTTTGTTTACCAAGACCACGCACTGCAATTTCGGTATCCTCCAGTGTGGGGATTAAGGTTCCTACTTTGCGTCCACAAGACTCAAACTGAAAGGAAGTTTTCCGTGACAACTCGCGGAGGATCTCTAATCCCGTTGTATGGGCAGAGGTGGTATTATCGATAATATACTGATAATCTAATTTTACTTTAGGCGTGGCTGGAAGAAGGATGTTTGTAGCGGATTTTGCATGAGCGGGAATGGCGGCGTTGTTTGGCCAACCCATTTTTTCTCGGATGTTGAGTAACCTTCTTGGCTCGTCGGTACATGGGCGGGGCGTTGTCTCGGCGGCTGCTCCAGCTAATGCGGCAGTTGATGCAGCTAACTTTCCGGCGAGGCAGTCCGGAACATATTTGCCTATTATGATATGTTGGCTAGCGAACTCCGCCTTGGGAGTATGATCGAGCGTGATTTTAGTGATGATCGCTGCAGGATCAAACCTCAGTAAGTTTCGATGGGCATCGTATTGGACAGAACTTTCGGAATAAGCACGGCGCAGATTTTCAAAGTAGCGGCCGACAGCTTCCACAGCGTTATGTGTCATCAGGTGCTGTTGATGCACGGTTTCGGCAAGTTCAACGCCCAGGGAGATCAGGATCAACAAGAAACCTAAAGGGGGCGCCGCAGAGGAGACGAGACCTACGGCGCCGGCAACCTCGAGGCCTATCATTGCTCCATCCAATCCGAGCGAAAGACTGGCTCGTAATTTTTCCTCCGGAGTGGTTGCATGAATGAGGTTGTTGATGTCGAAACCTACGTTGGTTGCCAGGAAACCACGGCCAACTGCACGGTTCAAAGCCCCGATAAACCGATAAGATCTTATTTCCCCGAGCTGCTCCGTTGTCCCTCTGAGCGTGGTGCGAAGGGTATCCGTCAGGTTTGCTGTTTCGTTCCCTAGCGTGTGGATACTTTGAGCCACGTTAATCATCGTATGCGCCTGAATTTCTTTCGCATAGGGGCTTTTCATTTGGCGATCAAAGTTAATTAAAGATCTGATGGCAGCAAAACTACTGAGAAGGCGATTGGCAGCGGAGAATCCGTTTAAGAGATGATTGCTGACAGTTGGCTCGGGTGGATTGTTGACCGTGATGAAATCCTGGCCATCAAATTGATGACGCGTTCCTACAAATTGAGCGACTGATTTTGTGAAAGTATCAAACGCCTCCAGTGAGGAATCCCGGGTATTGACGGATCTTACATCCGTTTCTCGGCGGAAGTTGAAGCGATAGTTCCCATCGGACAATTTGGTGAGCGATTCAAATTCCGGCTGCCACTCATCACCCAATTGATTTTCCTGCTTTAGCGTATCCAGTGTTGCTGTGACTTTGGCAATATGATGCCGGGCGGCACTCTTGGCGAGTAGCGGACCGGCTGCATGCTGCAAGCTGAAAAGATCCGGCCGAGTCGGAAGTTGCCTTTGGGGAATCTCCATTGGCTGGCCCTGTTTGTTAAATTCATAGACCTGTTTCAAGTGAGAGTGTTGCCACCCTCCATTAGGTACCAGTTGTATCTTTCGACCGGCTGTATCGATCATAAGCTCGGTATCCCGATGGATGGAGCGCACCAGCTCAATATTTTTTTCGCTAAACGCTTGATAGAGTATTGTCAGTCGATTGGCAGGTATTTTACAGCCCACGAAATTGAGTGTGACTTTGGCTTCCGCATTAAATTCGCCGCTCACTTGTCCATTACGTACGAGCCTAGTAAGCGCCTTTGCCAGACTTTCGAATGACATGCCGCTCAAGTTATCGGTACCATTCCCATGGGTAATAACATTGATGCGAAGATGTTCCGGGGGAGGATTGGGGACTGGGGCGAGTTCCTGGGAGACTTCATAAAGGAGCGGATTTCTGACGTTAGGCCCCGGACGGCGAAGTTTGTATTCAATTGCAGCAGGATACAAACGCTGCAATTTCTGTATCGAACGTATTGTGGGCTGATCCACTGAAAGCGATATGATGAATTCCCGGTGGGTCGAGGACGTTGCCCCATCGGGAACGGTGTTATGCTGATGGATGAAAGGGAAAGGCAAGTTTCTTTGCCGGAAGGCCGTTCGAAGTTCCTTAATTTGCCGGTTGCTCAGGGTTCCACAGCCCACAAAGTCAAGAAAAATGGTAGATTCGAAGCCAATAGTGCCTTCCCAGCGTCGTTTCCTTACCAGATCAGCGAGGATCTGGCACAAATCACTGTACGAAGTTTCACCAAAATATGCCCCCCCTTCGGATTCATTAGTTCCGGCGGCTCCGCTAGATCTGCTAGTCTCGTCTACCCTGGAAGACCCGCTAGACTCGCTAGACTCGCTAGTCTTGCTAGTCCTACTAGTCGCTTGGCTGCTGCGATTACCGACAATGTGAATTCGGACCATATTTGCCAGTCGGGGCGTGGGCGGCGGCGTGCTGGTACGTTCGATATTTGCCGGCCTTCCCTCATATTCAGGAGGACGAAGGGTGTAATTATCCGTTTGGGAAGGATGCTTCCGATGCAAATATCGTTGTGCCAGGAGGACGTCATCATCAGTGCCAACCGCAATGTTGAGGATTCTGTCGAAGCGGGTACCGGAATCGGGAATGGCCGAATGGGGACCGGTCTGGACCACCTCCGTAGGACGCCGCCAAATGGATTTTTCATTGTGATAAATGGCTATAATCGCTTCCGGTGGAATTCGCGGTCCCATGAAAATAGGATCTTGAAATTGTTTCGATACGATTCCCCTGAGCATTGTAGGAGTGATCAGCTCTTGGTCAATTAAAGCTGCGCCGTAATCCCGTATGATATCCCTAGGATGCTCGAAGGTGTATCCGGTGAACTGTGTCGCTAAGACAGTATCGACTTCAATTTTGATGTTTCCTGCAGAGTGTGAGGCAGCCTTGCTCATGTGTTGCAGCGCTTGAAGCCGCGCTTGGCTCAGTATCTCATCTATTTCCTGTCTTTGCCCGGGAAGGGCGGGCGGTGTCGAAGAAGAAGAGCTGGTGGAAGTTCGATGAGCTGATCGAGGAGCGAAACTGCTTGGAATACCGGATTCTAATATTTGCTCAATGCCAATCAGTGATGTATAACTCAAAGTTTGTCTCCGCGAGATCGAACCAGACGCGGAATTGAAAAAACTTGGATAGGACCGTATTAGCCCCTCGATAACTTGAGTGCCACTGGAGGATCTGCCACGACAGGCGTTTATAAGATCACTACCGCAGGGGCTCCGTCGAGGTCGATTCAGGAATTTTTGAGTAATCCAATAGGATCCGCTCTGCGACTCTTCGTTTTCAATAAAATCGGATCGCTCCTTTCCGGTGAGGCGACCCCATTCCCCAACTGGAAAATAAATATCAGAATTCCTTGTAACTTTCAACGGCATGTGGATTTTCCTTTCTTCATATAAGTGATTTTTTGACAAAGGAATGATTCGATATATCGGGCCAACTCACCGTCAAGATAATTTATGCAAAATATTGAGAATTAATAACCAAAGATTGACGCTTACTGCCACCAAATGATCACCGGATTTGTTCCGGAAGGGAGATATAGCGAAGAACGTATAAAATGATTACGCCTTTGCGCCCTTTTGACTCGCTCATCTCCGCTGAGTCTGGCCGTTTCCCCACGACCAGGCGTTGCCCCAAGGCTTTGTTACAAAGTGATGTTACGCAAAAAAGGGAAACCTTGTTGGTCAAAATGGGGTTTTTTGCTCCCACGGCTCCTAAAAGTGCGTAACGTCAGTTACAAAAACGAATCTGTATCTACGGCCTCATTTTTGCGCCGCGCCTGAAGCAAAAAAACCAGCCAAAATCCGCAACCATTTTATACGTTCTTCGCTATATTGAGAAGGCGGAAAACCTTTTTTCGAGCGACTTTTGAATGGTTGAAGCGGATTTAATTATATTTCCAAATTGTAAATGGAGTTCTTCAAATGAGTTGTTCCTGTGGATGTCAAACGCAGGCCGTCGTTTGGTTGAGGGCGACATCCTGCATCGACATGATCGAAAAATTTCTTGCAGAGTTTTTTTGAGGATCTGTGGCGAACACCTCCGCATGCCACGCAATAAAAACCTTCGAATTTTCATCCAAAAATTGGCGGTTACTGTTTTTTTGGAAATACGAGGGGATGGCGGATGTTTTTGGCATCCCGGCAGGCATTGATCATGCTCAAATTGCTGATAACTTGCGATTCCCAGCTCGTTGCGGCGATAAAGCAGAGCGTGCCGAGCCGATTCTCCATGTAATTTGAGCTGGTTACCAGGTGATGTTACGCAAAAAAGGGAAACCTTGTTGGTCAAAATGGGATCATTTACAACAGGGGAAAACAGAGTATTCACGCAGCGAGGGCCGGACGCTGATAGTGCGTGCTTGGAGAGAGACGATCTTGCGTCATGCTTTCCGGAGCATCCATAGAAAGCTCACTCTCATCATCTTCGAGAACATCGGGATCGTCTGCATCCGCCTTATATTGAGTCCTTGTTTCACGCCCATAGATATCAACGAAGGAGAGACGTTTCCCGTCTGAGGAGACGAGGATGACTGAGCCATCTGGGTTTGGGAAAGGGATCACTTCTTTTTCATCGGCCATGAGTTGATGGAATGCTGGAAAGGGGTTGATGGCTCTTAGTTTTTTCCGATCGGCTGGGGCTGAGGGGGAAAGGGGGGCGAAGTAGCTTGGGTCCAATGTGAGGAAGTGTGTTTTTTTGGTGTCCGGGTTCCAGAGGACTAGCCAGCCACCGCCACCGGTTTTGGGTGGGTACGAGCCGTGGGCTATGAGGATGTTGTTTGCCCAGGCCAGTTTCATGGGAATGCTGTAGGCGTTTTGTAGGTTGAGGTGAAGGGTTTGTGGTTTGCCTTTGTCGTTGGTGCCTTGGATGCGAGTCCATTCGGCAATTTGTGCCGGTAGGACGGAGTTGTCCGGTTCGTTTCCCGCTGGGAGTTGCAGTTGAGCGGCCAGGACTTCCAAGAGGTTGCGTTGTTGTTGTGCGGGGTCGGGGTTGTTGTCTGTTATTTGTGTTCTTCTCAGGTCGGTGAGGAGGGCCTCGGAGAGGTTAAGGAATTTTCGGAAGCGCTTGTTGTCAAGGTTTCGGATGTCGATGAGTTCGATGCAGTTTTTTTTGAGTTGGTGGATGAGGGTGATTGCGCCCTCGGGTTGGGTGATGGTTTGGGTGAGGTAGGTTTGTTGTCCGTTTGTGGTGATTGTGAGGTCGCCATCGAATCGTAGTTGGTAGGTGGCGATGGGTTGGTTGGTCAGTCGATCGGTTTGCAGGAGGGTTTGTTTTTGGGTGTTTAGGAAGAAGGTGTGTTGGTCGGTGACTCCTATTATTTTGTATGCCAGGTAGGGTTCGGGGTTATTTTGGTAGTTGGGGTTGGGGGTGATGAGGTGACGGTTTTTGGTGTCCCAGAGGGTTTGGAGGTAAGGTTGTTCTCCGTTGTTTATAACGACGAGGTCGGCTAGTTCGTTGGTTTTTTGTTTGAGGAGTGTTTCGAAGTTAGGGAGGTCTTTTATGTTGAGGTTGGTAATTACAGCCCGTCCGGCAAGGACTTGGGCTGGGGTTTGTTGTCCTATGACGAGGGTTCGGTGGGTTTGGCCGTTTTTTCCTATGAGGGTGATGGTGGTTCCGGCTTGTAGGCCGCTGATGTCGACGGTGAGGAGGGGTTGACTCTGGTTTTGGATGGTGAGTGTTTTGTTTGTGTGGGTGACGGCTCCGGTTTCCAGCAGGTCATATTCGGGGGTTTCGAGGTGGTAGGTGCTGGTTGTTTTTTCTTGGTCTGTGAGGATGAGGTTGGTTTTGGTGTAGAGGTTTCTGATTTGGTAGGTGCTGCCGCCGCCTTCTATGAGGAAGGTGGTTTTTTCCAGAAATTTAGGGTTGGTTTGTTTGGGGGGGAGGATGATTGTTCTGGGTTTTTGGTCTAAGAGGATTCGTTGGGTGCTGGTTCGGTATCGAATGTTTCCGGGGTTTGCCACGGCTCGTAGGTTGCCCCACGAGTTGCTCGGTTCGAATTTCCCCATTTGTTGGATTCGTTGGTCGATTTGTTTTTCTTCCGTGCTTTTGCCGGTAGCTGTGTGTTGGTAGGTGTAGTCGATGTCAGTTTGAGGGACGGCGCTGAGGAACAGGGCCGGAGCATTTGTGTCGAGTTTTTGTTTGTTGGTTTTTAGGATGTTGAAGTAGTCGGGATCTCTGTTTTTGTTGTAGATGTGGTTTGGGGCGGCTCCGGAGGCTTGTTGGATGGAGTAGGCAAAGTTGGAAGCATGGATTGCCGCCGGTTCGCTTGCCTGGATGCGGATGTCGTTAAGTGTGAGTTCGCCGGTTCGCAGGTTGATTTCCGAGATGGGAATGTTAGCTGCCGGGACGAGGATTCCTTCTTTGTTTGTGTATGCTCCCTCGTCCTCGGCTTTGTAGTAGGTGGCCAGGTATTTGTAGAATTCATGCACTTCTTGGTTGTGTTCGGCGATTTGTATGCCGAGGGCGGTAAAGCCGATTCCAAGGCCCATGACGGGTACGGCTAGTATTCCAAAGCCTGCCGAGGCTTCGGCTGCTTCGGGGACTGCTGCTGCGATGAGACGGGGTGCGATTTGTAGGCCAAGGGCAGCGCTATTAAATCCTAGGTCAATGCCGGCTGCGGTGCGGGTAATGGGGTCCTTGCTAGTGCTTAGGGTGTAGGTGTCAAATCCCATGTTCACGAGGATGAGGGCGGTGTTTGTTTTTTCCGCTATGCTGGTGAGGTTTTGCAGGCTGCGTTCTATGGTTCCTCCGGGAGCGGTGATTTGGGTGATGAGTTTTGCAAGTTCAAGGCCATCTCCGGCCACTGCCACGCCCATTCCTCCCAGGTTGGTGTAGAGACTCAGTTTTTCAGCTAGATTCAGAGGCCGGTTTTTGTTCTTGAGGGTTTCCAGGAGGGCTTTGATGAGGAAGGCGGCGTTCATGCTTCCGGGTCGGGCTTCTGTGCCTTCCGTGACGGGTTTGATTTTTAGGACGCCGTCGGGTTGTGTTTCGATTTGGGTTTTGAGGGTTTGGTAGGCGAGCTTTAGGTTTTGTTGTGCCGCTTGGTAGGCTGTCGCTTGTTCGGCAGGAATTTTGATGGTTTTTTGCCTGCCGGTTTCGATGTTGATTACCGGTAGGGTGTATTCTCCCGCTGCGCTTTTTTGGAGTTTGTCGATGACTGCGATGTAGTGCTCGCTGAAGGATCGGTTGCCCAGCCGAGCTGCTCGCTCTTCGCTTTCTTTAATGAGCGCTCTTTTTGCTTCCACGTATCGCCTCACTTCGCCTTCCGCTTTCAGTGCCGCTTGCCGCTGCTCGGCGTATTCGAAGGGAGAGCGATAGGTATTTATGGCATCTCCCAGTGGTCCTGCATTCTCAGCTTCCCGACTGAAGCTCTCGCCATTCCCTTTGGTACTTTTTATGTCTCTGTTAATTTGATTCGGGTTGGAAGGATCTCGCCAGAGGACCCATTTCGCCAGCCGAACTCCATTTTTGAGCTCGCCTGTTGTTAGTTCAACAAGTCTCTTTCCTTTTTCCGACACGTACATCGGATAAATATAGGAGGTGACTTCCAAATCTTTATATTTGTTAGAAATTCGAGTGGGAGGAGTCGCAGGAATTCCAGACTCCCCTCTCGTAGATAACTTAAGAAGAAATTTTTCGGAATAGAGAGCAGGCAACTGGCATCCTAATAGGACAATCTTTTGCACCTTACCCGAGCTGGTGTCAAAATTGTTAAAGTGAGACGCTAGTTCCTCAGGCGCCAAGTTTGCTAACCGATTGGTAATAACATCGCCTATAATGAGAAATTTGTCGACTTGACCGAGGTCTTGAGGCGGGCCAGGGAGTTTCTGATAGCTTTCCGTGAGGAGGTCGTATTTGAAGTATTGCGCTGCTCCGTTTGAGGTAATGGAGAGCTTGTAGGCGGGCGGAATTTCTGCCTTCCCATCTTTCCTTTGGTAATTTCTCCGAGCCGCCTCCGGAGTTGATTTTTGCCGCCCATCCGGCGAGGACTCCGGCGAAGACTCGACTACCAAGACCACCGTTCGTTTTTGCTCCTCGGGTGGTGAAGTGAGAGAAACGCCAAATACATCTTCATAGATGACATCGTTAATTGTTCGAGGCTGACTTTGAAGCGGTGCGTTATTATATGTCAGCCGTCCGATCTGCCGCCGTCTTTGAAGCACGCTATAAATATTATTACTTAATTGGTCATTGAAATCGGCTCCGTAGATGTTCATCTGATTGATTTGATATTTCCCGATCAATCGACTCAGGCCACTGGAAAATTCATTGATTTTAAATCCGCCGATATCCGGTGAATTCTTAGAGGCAACTATGATCATCGTTTCCAGGTTTCGATTTGGGAAATCCTCGGCACCCATCAGTTGCCATGCGGAGTTGGAGTTTCGACTCCAAAAAAGTTTTGCTGTTTCCATCTCGGTATCCGGCAGAGAGATAAACGATTTAAAAAGATCCTCCATAAATGGCTTTAGCTTCAGATATTTATTATTTCCATCCTCATCCTGAGTCAGAAAATAAATATCACTATCAGGGTGATCCTTGATTTCTTTTAAAATATTTTGAAATGCCAACTCCCTGATGTCGTCCCTATTATAAGGATCCGTCATTTTTGTCGCATCGCTTTCTACGAATAAAAGAACCCTATTACCATTTTTTTTCGTCTCTGAGTTGGCTATAGTCCCAATTGGGGTTGGGGCGTTTGGAATTGGAGATTTTGGAGAAAAAATATTTTTCCATCTGTTTATTTGCTGAAAGCTGAAAACGTTCTTTATTACCAAAATATCTTGGAGTGGTTTACTGAGCTTGCCTGCTATTTCAGGTGGGATAGCTTGTAACTGCGGTTTAAGCATTTGTTTGATGGCTGGCCCAATAAGTTCCCACACCCGCAAATCGATGTTTGAAATCTCCGAAGTTGGAATTTGTCGGAGATACCTTTTTTCTAATAGACTTAAAGGATGTTTGTTTACTAATCCTCCATCGGCTTCCAGTGCCAACGCATTCAGCCTTTTTGCACTACGAACCGTATTCTCTAATAGATCCTTAGCAAAATATGCAAATGGACTTCCTTTTCGATCGGGACCATGAGCAATATAGTGTTCATTAGCTGTTATAATATCCTGCAACATTCTTAAATTATGGCCATTACGTAAAAATAGATTAAAAGCTTCCACGACCTCTACCCCAGGCGCGAGGATCAATTTTTGCTTTTGGCGATCGTAGTAAATATGAAAATATTTGCTTTTTCCCTGGGAGATATTAGCCCAGTTCGCCTCGGCGCTTTTAATTTTGGCATTAGTTAACCGCAACAAGCTTTTTTCCCAAAAGTTGTAGGATTCTTCTTCGAAGGATATTGAAATCGACGGCATGTGAAATTCCATCTGTGAAATCGGGCGTCCGGTTTCAGACATCCATCTAATAATGGAGTTTGCTTCTTTACTGACAAAGCTGGAGAAATCCGCAAAGACGCCCCGATCTATTTTTTTCGAAGCTTGAGTGGTTTCTTGCTGTGGGAAAGGTGTTTCTCCGCTATTCGGGACCGGCGCCTGAGGTAAGAGCTGGGATGTGGAATCCAAAGCCGGGCGGACGACAACTTGATCTCCTTTCATTTCCACTAAAAAACGCAGAGTATCGGAGCCATGTTCCCTCAATCCAGTGCGAGGATTTGTGACCCATGTGCGCCCCAAGACGTCTACTTCCACAGGCCCGGCATAGGCTTTCACACTGGTATGATTTATCGGGAGCCCATGCGTTTGCAGCGATTTTAATAAATCTCCACTAAATCCGGCGAGAGTGTTCCGCTTGGGGATGGACTCACCGGGTTTGATGGACCAGGTGACTAGTTTAATCCTTGCCAATGAAGAAGGCTCGGCCCAGGCAGGAATGATTTGTTTGATCAACAATGCCATTTCCAAGGCGTTCTTACTACCAACTTGAGTGAGATCCCCGTTGTGTTGCCCAACTATGGAAACTCGGGTTTTCGTTCCCCATTTCCGCGATTCGAATTGCTCAAAAGGAGTCCAACTCCGTGAGGCGTTTCTCCAGATCATAATCTTACCGGTGCGAGTAATTTTTAATCGCGACGACTTATTATGACTATTATCTAAGTACCGTGCAGCCGCATCAGTTTTGTCGTCATCGCTCAACTGAATGACAATTTGTCTGTCATAGGTTTTTGACTCTTTTATAAATTTAGATCGTATGGGGACGGCATCTTGGGCCCGAACGAGCCAACTTGAGTCCAGAATATCCGCGGGTGTGTCATTTTCTACCAATTTAGGATTTTGGATTAAAAACAAGGGTCTAAAAAGAGAATCATCTTCCGAGCTGATTCCGTGATGACTGGTGCCATCTAAAACCCTGTTTCTGAAATAGGGATTTTGGACTTCTCCCAATGAGTTGACAGCGGCCTCTACCAACTGTGGGCCTCCTGTGAGACTGGAAAAGGTCATCGTGGAACGACCAGCAATGCCATCTAGTCGGTAGTGACCATCCAGTCGGTAGTGACTGGTGGATGTTGGGATTTCTTTAGGAAGTGGTAGTTCCCAAATTTCGTCGCGAATAGCATCATAATTTCGGGCAACATTGTACCAATAAAGCGAAAAGGCCCGAGCTCCTTTCTTTCCGTGGATGACATTGTTATTGTAAATAAACGTTGCATCTCGGTCGGTCATTTGCATCGCAACGCCTGTGGCTGTGACACCTGGTTGTTTGAAAGGCTCAAAAAATATTTGTACATCTGAAAGTCTTTTGTTTTCAGGCGATACGGACCCGGTTTGTGCTTTTTTCCAGTCTAGATAATCAGATGGTAACGCTTGGAGTGATTGGAGATACTCTTCAACTACCTCCCGCCATTCAGGAATGAGTATTCCATCGGCTTGCAAGCTTGCGAAAATATTGCGCTGATTCAGAATGTGATAGTTGGAGTCTCTTTGTGCAATATATTGCTGAATTGCTTGGAGTTTTGCGGCTTGAAGGCTTCTTTTTAGAAAATAGGGCTTTCCGTTTTCAACATATTGCTTATAAAGCATGATGAGGCGCTCCTCAAGAGCTGATATCCTTCTGGTAAGATCAGAACGGTTTTTATCGAAGACCGCGGCTCGCAGTTTTGGTGAGATGTCACAGTCGAGATAGGTGCCGCCAAATTCATGCAATAAGCAAGGGCGTGCTATATCCGACGCCGCAGCTAAAACACCGCGCAGCCAGATTTCTTGGAGATATTTGTTATAAAGAATATGGTTTTTATTGATGAGAATGCCGAGATCGACAAGCTGGAATCTGCCTTTGCCATATTTTCGGTCCATTGCATTCTGAAAATCAACAAATGAGGACTGAGCAATTTGGAGCTCCCTCTCTAATTCTTGTCGATTGATGCCAAGTCGTTCCACCATGAAATCAATGGCGCGCTGATTGTATTCCTCGGCAGTCGTAGCTGTCTGAATTCGTGCGTAAGCTTCGTTCTGTAATTCCAATACTTTTTGGTAATAGGCGGCGTTTCTTTCTTCTCCTAAAGGAAGGGTACTGCTGGTGATGTAAGCTTGAGCGATACGCAGAATTTCTTTTTTTAACCGAGGTGCCAGATAGCCTCGAGGATCATATCCTAAGCGGAAGGTGAATTCACCGTCACGCTGAGCTTCCACCAGAGTTCTGATGTACGCCTGTTCCCTTGGCCCTAATGATCCGATCCAAACAAAATGAATATTTGGTTCGATAGGTGTTCGGGAATTATTAATAACAGAAAATAGCTGTTTGCGCAGCTCCTTGAAAGTGGGACTTTTAGAAATACGGTCTTTCCGCGAGATATAGTTGATGTCACGCAATAAAATCGATGCTGCTAAGACCCTTTGATTGCTATTTGGAGGCAATTGCAGATAAGTTACTAACCCTTTTTCCAAATCCTGAGCGGAAACACTCCGTTCGAGGCCCACATAATCGAAAATGCTATTAGAACTCTCTCCGTCAGAGTCGGATTTATGAATGTCTTTGAGAAAGAGTCTTCCATAACCCTCCGCAATCATTTTTTCCCGAAACTGGGCACCGTTCATCACTGGAAGCAGATGAGCGTGGCCGGATTGATCCGAAGATTCGCTATTCGTATCGCTTTCCCAGCTTTCAGAATCACTGTTGTTCCAGTCCGAATTTTGTGAATTATCGGCATCGATGATCGTACTAGCGACGGAATCATCGTCGGAATCGCTATTCTCAAAAGAAGCGTCTTCAGGAATGAAAAAAAGATCCGAACTCTCCTCATCCCCATCACTGTCATTATCAATACCTCGTTTTGATCGCATTGGCACTACCTCGTGAATTCGGGGTGCCTCGCTGCTTTGTCGAGAGATTCCGGCGCTCCCGAATGAGAGCCCTGAGGGGAGTGATTCTTGTGAATCGCCGTCGGAGTCTTCCGGTATTTGAGGATTTAGCTGAGCTCTCGAAGGAGTTATGAGCAAAGTAAATTCGCGGGAAGGCTGAATTTGAATACCGGGCATATAATCAGATGTTATGGCGTGTCGTCAAAATAACCAAACGTATGCTGAAGCAAGGTGAACGGCGGCAAGGAAGTTACGAGCGGTTTTATTATAGCGCGTAGCGATAGCTCGGAATTGTTTGATTTTTTGGAAGAAATTTTCGATGAGGTGCCTTGCTTTAAAATGAGTCGAAGAAATCTAAACAATTTTATCTGTATGTCAATTCCGGAGCCACTGCATCTGTTATTATGACAGTATACAGCAGACAAAAATAATTTGTATTATCTGTATAATTGCAAATTACTGCAGCTCCGAAAAGTGTTCGGACTCGCTGGGGCCTTGCCCAAAACTGGCTCCTCGAAGATAAGGAGTGGGTCAGAAAGTAATGGGCGGGGATGGGGACCCCAAAAATCTGTATTTTAAACAGGCTTTGGGAAAGACTTCTAGAAATTAAAATTTACTCCACCCAGGACGGCATTGGAATAAATTCTTCCGCCTCCGAATTGAGGGGTATAATAAGCATAAGCGCCTATACGTGGTCCAATTTGTGCGGTTATGCCAGCTACGCCAAAGGCATTGTTACGCGCGCCACCGGGAGCATTGATGAAAAATGGCGCTCCGGCTCCATTGGCAAAGGCGCCATGGACTCTTTTCCCGTAATTGAGAAATTCATGCTGCCAAGAGAGACCTATTGTGGGCAGAATTTGATAGTTCGGTGCCGTATGTCAATACTCTCCATAAGTTTTACTCCTTACGGACCGCGGCTGATGATCGGGATTTTGCGGCAGCAATGCGACAAGCGAGTATGGAAGGCTTTAACTGGGGCAGCGTTGAAGGGGGCGTCGTAGCCTTATCTATCCCATTCTGGTTTTTGGAGATACTGCCGAGGTATTTTCCCCGGAAAACCCGGTCCCATGCACAATTCCTCTATGATGACACTCAAGAGCTTGGGTAAGGCTGTAATTATGATGGAATTTAGTGGATGTATGTTTTGGCCTATTTAGTGAAAAGGAACTAATCGGAACTATCAGTCTGTTCTTCAAGACAGAACACCTTACTTCTACGAGCAGTGTCAGGAAGCGGTAGAAGCCAGTACAACAGGCAAGAGCTCGAGCGAGTGAGGGAAAATTACCCTGAGGGTTTATTCTGTTGCGAGTGAGAGGCGGTTTTTCAGTCTATTCATCAGATCCATGCGCTCATGTAGGATTGCCACGACAATGGCTGGGGCTTTATCTTGGCTGACACAGAAGACGTAGTGATGTTGGCAACGTGCCATGCATAGCTGCGGATAAATGTCGTTCATGTCTTTGATGAACCCTTTGCCTTGCGCCAGTGCGGTAATGCCGCGCTTGAGATTAGCCACATAGGTTGCTGTCTGCGTAGCACCCCATTGTTTACGGCTGTAGCGAATCAACTCCCGTAAATCAGCTTCGGCGGCAGGGGAAAGAATGAAAGGGCGGTTCACGCTGGAGGACCCGAGCGCAGTTCCTCTTCGACAATTTCAGCAAAGGTTTTTTGCGAGACATTCCCCGCCAAAGCCTCCTCGATGCGCGGGCCGAGGAAAGTTTTTAGTTCCCTGATGGCCTTTTTTTCGTCTGCTGTCATGGGCAGCAAGCGTGCTACAGCATATTGCTTGATGGTCTGGCCTTGTAAAGCGGCAACCGCCTTAATCTGCTTGTGTTGCTGCTCGGTGAGTTCAATCGATAGCCGTGTCATAACATTTGACCTCTAAATCTTTTCGGATAATCTAGCACAAACGAACATAAGAACAAAACCACTTTTTTACTTATGTCAGAATAAGCTATACCTTAACCTGATGTCAGGTTGTTGCATTAAATAGTGTCAGGATAGGATCAAATTTCAATTTTATTGACATATTATGTAATGTGTTATAAATTTTTTCCTGACACTTTAAGGAGATGAGCGAAATAGTGATCTATGGATCTTCAGAAGGCGGGCAAGTAGCTGTCCGACTGGAAGGCGAAAGTCTTTGGCTAACCCAGGAGCAAATGTCTGACCTATTTAACAGAGACAGGTCAGTTATTACAAAGCACTTGCGTAACCTTTTTAAGGATGAAGAACTGCTTGAAAAAAGCAATGTGCAAATTTTGCACATTGCTGGTTCGGATAAACCAACCAAATTCTATAACCTTGATGTCATCATTTCTGTCGGTTATCGCGTCAACTCCAAGCGTGGCACACAGTTTCGCCAATGGGCAACAAGTATTCTGCGCGATCATTTAGTGCGTGGCTGGACGCTGAATCGCGCCCGATTTGAACACAACGCCGCCGAACTAGAAGCAGCACTGATGCTAGTCAGGAAAACCGCTCAATCGTCCGATTTGATTGCCCAAACCGGGCGAGGATTAGTCGAGATCGTCAGCCGCTATACCCAAACCTTTTTGTTGTTGCAGCGTTACGACGAGGGACTCTTAACCGAGCCAAGCGGGACAGCGGGTGGTGTGATGCCGTCTCTTGCTGAAGTGAGGCAGTCCATCGCTAGCTTGAAAGCCGATCTCATATCTCGTGGTGAGGCCGGCGATCTTTTTGGACTTGAACGCGACGATGGGCTTGCAGCGCTTCTTGGTAACCTCGATCAATCCGTATTCGGAAAACCAGCCTACCCAACCATTGAATGTAAAGCGGCTCATCTACTGTATTTCGTCATCAAGAATCATCCATTATCTGATGGCAACAAACGCACCGGGGCTTTCCTGTTCGTCGATTTCCTGAATCGAAATCATGCGTTGATACGGGATGGACAGCCAATAATCAACGACATCGGACTAGCTGCATTGGCACTACTGGTAGCCGAATCGGCTCCCATGCAGAAAGACACTATGATTCGCTTGATTGAAAACATGCTAGTCGGGTTGCGGTAGAGAGCCATGATTGGACAACGCATTGGATACATTCGTGTCAGTACGTTTGACCAGAATCCGGAGCGGCAACTGGAAAGCGTCAATGTTGACCGTACTTTCACTGATAATGCATCGGGGAAAGATGTTAAACGCCCACAATTGGAAATGCTGATGAGCTTCGTCCGTGCCGGAGACACCGTGGTTGTGCATAGCATGGACCGTTTGGCACGCAACCTCGATGATTTACGCCGTATTGTGCAAATGCTAACGCAACGCGGAATATGTATCGAATTCATCAAAGAGCGTTTGAATTTCACAGGTGAAGACTCACCAATGGCTAATTTGATGTTATCCGTAATGGGAGCATTCGCCGAATTTGAACGCGCCCTTATTCGCGAACGCCAGCACGAAGGGATTGCTTTAGCAAAACAGCGCGGCGCTTATCGCGGCCGCAAAAGGTCATTGTCGGATCCGGAAATTGCTCGTCTGCAACAACGGCTTGCCACCGGCGAAAAAAAAGCTGCACTTGCTCGTGAATTCGGTATCAGCAGAGAGACCCTTTATCAATATTTGAAAATGAGAGGATAATATATGACACCCCTGCCGCGGATGGGGAGAGGGGGATGTTAATGCAGGGCTACCCGAGCTTGGGAAACTAAGCCATGAAGAGAAGGACAACAACTGGCCATTAGTTAGCGCTGGTACAAGAACAAGCGGTTCAGATTACAGATTAAGCATCCGGAAGAGCGGATCAAAGAGCGGCGCTCTCAGCTACAAGTTTCGGTTGAACCCCCACTAAAAATTAAAATTTACTCCAGCCAGGACGGCATTGGAATAAATTCTTCCGCCTCCGAATTGAGGGGTATAATAAGCATAAGCGCCTATACGTGGTCCAATTTGTGCAGTTATGCCAGCTACGCCAAAGGCATTGTTACGCGCGCCACCGGGAGCATTGATGAAAAATGGCGCTCCGGCTCCATTGGCAAAGGCGCCATGGACTCTTTTCCCGTAATTGAGAAATTCATGCTGCCAGGAAAGACCTATCGTGGGCAGAATTTGATAGTTCGGTGCAATCTCCCACAGATAGGAGATATTACCTCCAAGGGTGTACACGAGGGAACTCCAATTTCGGCGATAGAGTTTCGCATTTAAGTTGTGTCCTGCTCCGCTCTCAGTCGATGAGTTAATTCCCAAGTACGTATATTGTATGGAATTGTTGGCACCAAAGATCCATGAGCCCCAACGGTATTCGTATCCTCCCCCCAGTAAGCTATCGAGTTCTCCACAAAATGGATTGCTGCGTGCTATGTGATGTTTGCCCATGAGGTGGAAAGCGCGATTGTAGTTTGTGAAGTTGGCTCCTCCTCCCACTATGGCATTGAGATAAAAACCTTCCCAGTGCGCGGTTCCATAAAGCCCCCATTTGACTCCATTGCTTCGAAACCAGATGTCTTCGTTGTTCCAGTTTCTGATCCCCTGATAGCCCACATAAATTCCCACGTTGAAGTATTGGTTGATTCGACGATCGGCTCCGGCGCTAAAGTACCCCGCAGTCGATCGGATTTTTGGCAAGTCGCCCACGGTTTTCATGACGGAAAAGATTCCCGATGCATTTGCAAAAATATCCCACCGCAAGGGTTCTTCTTCACAGGTCATGATTTGTTTCTTGCCGCATCGCTTGCTGTATTGTTCGACCATGGTGGGCTCCTGGGGAAGTCCCTGGAGAGTCACGGTATTGACTCCGGATCGAAGCGCCGCAAGGCGTGTGGTAATTTGGTTATATTGGGTGTTGGTAGCATTAAAGAGGATGTCTTTTAGGGCTATATCGGGCAAGGGGACTAAATTTGCTTCCGCAAGGAGCAGATTTGCCTGCTCGGCATCCAATTCCTCACCTATCGGAACACCGGCTAAGATATCCTCTAAGATCTCCAATCCGGTTTCAGTCATCACCGCATCTTCCAAGCTGAACAATAACTGGACATCGTTTGGATTATAAACTAGTTCAAAAGGAAAATCCGAAGGAAGTTCGACTGTGCTAAACGTGCCATTTACTCCTCCATCGGCGGTCAGGATGGGAATTGCCCCCTCCAAATCAAAACCAAATGAAAATCCTGAGAGGGTCTCCACTATCAGCGTGCCATCCAAATCAGCAGCTCCCGATACTGCAAGTTGACTGGCAGTAGTACTATCCGCCACTTGGATCGCTAAGGTTCCGCTGGAGGTTTGGGTGTAGTTGCCATTGACTGTTAAGGTCCCCACACTATTTCCAGGCCTTACTAATCCGGAATTGGTCAGATTCCCCGAAAGAGTTCCCGTGCCATTGAATATTCCTCCGGAATTAATCATGACATTACGACTCGCCAGTCCACCGGTCAATGTAAGCGTCCCTGAATTGACTGTAGTATTACCCGTATAGGTGTTATTTCCTCCCAAAATCAGTTGGCCGCCTCCTGTAATGATCAAACCAAGATCTGCAAATCCATCTATATCAATGTTGATACTGTTTGAACGAAAATTGGTATCGATTGTTGTATCAGCTCCGGATACAGAAGAACCAAGAGCATAGAATCCAGTTACCAGTTCTTGGTTATTTCCGGTTGCTTTAAGCGTTCCCCCAGTGCTAATAAAGGATGCATTAATCGTTGGGACAGCAAGTATCCCACCAGACATAATAACAGTAGTGTTAAAAATTCCTTGAGCTATCGTAGCAGTACCACCATCAACAAGCAGTTGCCCGCCAGATTGTGTAAACACATTTCCGGAATTAGTCCAAAGTCCACCTGTGATTTTTATATTGCTACCCAGCCCACCAATAAGGGCTCCGTTTATAGTAACATTGCCGTTTCCGGTTAAAGTGCCACCAGAAATTAATAAAGCGCCTTTTGCTCCGGATACGACTCCAATATTTAATGCACCATAATTTCCAACACCACTATCAAACTGGACGATGGGCACAAGACCGGTAGAATTATAGTAAACAAACACCGCAGTCCCTGTAGGGGTTGGAATACCATTGCTCCAATTGACAACAGTAAACCAGTTGCCTCCTGCGGGATTAGTGAAGTTCGTTGTTTGTGCTGTTCCCTGATGAAAAGCCAATGAAGTCCACAGAAAAATATGGCAAACAAGCCACCAAATCCGGGGGGTAATCTTGTTCATGTTGCTCCAAACTAGTTATTTATGAATAAAAAACAAGCATTTATTTGGAGCAGGAGAAACCTCTGATCGCTTAGGATTGATCTATGTCACACTCGGAAAGATTTCTAAAAATTAAAATTTACCCCAGCCAGGACGGCATTGGAATAAATTCTGCCACCCCCGAATTGAGGGGTGTAATAAGCATAAGTACCGATGCGTGGGCCAATTTGCGCGGTAATGCCAGCTACGCCAAAGGCATTGTTACGTGCGCCACCGGGAGCATTGATGAAAAATGGCGCTCCGACTCCATTGGCAAAGGCGCCATGGACTCTTTTCCCGTAATTGAGAAATTCATGCTGCCAGGAGAGACCTATCGTGGGCAGAATTTGATAGTTCGGTGCAATCTCCCACAGATAGGAGATATTACCTCCAAGGGTGTACACGAGGGAACTCCAATTTCGGCGATAGAGTTTCGCATTTAAGTTGTGTCCTGCTCCGCTCTCAGTCGATGAGTTAATTCCCAAGTACGTATATTGTATGGAATTGTTGGCACCAAAGATCCATGAGCCCCAACGGTATTCGTATCCTCCCCCCAGTAAGCTATCGAGTTCTCCACAAAATGGATTGCTGCGTGCTATGTGATGTTTGCCCATGAGGTGGAAAGCGCGATTGTAGTTTGTGAAGTTGGCTCCTCCTCCCACTATGGCATTGAGATAAAAACCTTCCCAGTGCGCGGTTCCATAAAGCCCCCATTTGACTCCATTGCTTCGAAACCAGATGTCTTCGTTGTTCCAGTTTCTGATCCCCTGATAGCCCACATAAATTCCCACGTTGAAGTATTGGTTGATTCGACGATCGGCTCCGGCGCTAAAGTACCCCGCAGTCGATCGGATTTTTGGCAAGTCGCCCACGGTTTTCATGACGGAAAAGATTCCCGATGCATTTGCAAAAATATCCCACCGCAAGGGTTCTTCTTCACAGGTCATGATTTGTTTCTTGCCGCATCGCTTGCTGTATTGTTCGACCATGGTGGGCTCCTGGGGAAGTCCCTGGAGAGTCACGGTATTGACTCCGGATCGAAGCGCCGCAAGGCGTGTGGTAATTTGGTTATATTGGGTGTTGGTAGCATTAAAGAGGATGTCTTTTAGGGCTATATCGGGCAAGGGGACTAAATTTGCTTCCGCAAGGAGCAGATTTGCCTGCTCGGCATCCAATTCCTCACCTATCGGAACACCGGCTAAGATATCCTCTAAGATCTCCAATCCGGTTTCAGTCATCACCGCATCTTCCAAGCTGAACAATAACTGGACATCGTTTGGATTATAAACTAGTTCAAAAGGAAAATCCGAAGGAAGTTCGACTGTGCTAAACGTGCCATTTACTCCTCCATCGGCGGTCAGGATGGGAATTGCCCCCTCCAAATCAAAACCAAATGAAAATCCTGAGAGGGTCTCCACTATCAGCGTGCCATCCAAATCAGCAGCTCCCGATACTGCAAGTTGACTGGCAGTAGTACTATCCGCCACTTGGATCGCTAAGGTTCCGCTGGAGGTTTGGGTGTAGTTGCCATTGACTGTTAAGGTCCCCACACTATTTCCAGGCCTTACTAATCCGGAATTGGTCAGATTCCCCGAAAGAGTTCCCGTGCCATTGAATATTCCTCCGGAATTAATCATGACATTACGACTCGCCAGTCCACCGGTCAATGTAAGCGTCCCTGAATTGACTGTAGTATTACCCGTATAGGTGTTATTTCCTCCCAAAATCAGTTGGCCGCCTCCTGTAATGATCAAACCAAGATCTGCAAATCCATCTATATCAATGTTGATACTGTTTGAACGAAAATTGGTATCGATTGTTGTATCAGCTCCGGATACAGAAGAACCAAGAGCATAGAATCCAGTTACCAGTTCTTGGTTATTTCCGGTTGCTTTAAGCGTTCCCCCAGTGCTAATAAAGGATGCATTAATCGTTGGGACAGCAAGTATCCCACCAGACATAATAACAGTAGTGTTAAAAATTCCTTGAGCTATCGTAGCAGTACCACCATCAACAAGCAGTTGCCCGCCAGATTGTGTAAACACATTTCCGGAATTAGTCCAAAGTCCACCTGTGATTTTTATATTGCTACCCAGCCCACCAATAAGGGCTCCGTTTATAGTAACATTGCCGTTTCCGGTTAAAGTGCCACCAGAAATTAATAAAGCGCCTTTTGCTCCGGATACGACTCCAATATTTAATGCACCATAATTTCCAACACCACTATCAAACTGGACGATGGGCACAAGACCGGTAGAATTATAGTAAACAAACACCGCAGTCCCTGTAGGGGTTGGAATACCATTGCTCCAATTGACAACAGTAAACCAGTTGCCTCCTGCGGGATTAGTGAAGTTCGTTGTTTGTGCTGTTCCCTGATGAAAAGCCAATGAAGTCCACAGAAAAATATGGCAAACAAGCCACCAAATCCGGGGGGTAATCTTGTTCATGTTGCTCCAAACTAGTTATTTATGAATAAAAAACAAGCATTTATTTGGAGCAGGAGAAACCTCTGATCGCTTAGGATTGATCTATGTCACACTCGGAAAGATTTCTAAAAATTAAAATTTACCCCAGCCAGGACGGCATTGGAATAAATTCTGCCACCCCCGAATTGAGGGGTGTAATAAGCATAAGTACCGATGCGTGGGCCAATTTGCGCGGTAATGCCAGCTACGCCAAAGGCATTGTTACGTGCGCCACCGGGAGCATTGATGAAAAATGGCGCTCCGACTCCATTGGCAAAGGCGCCATGGACTCTTTTCCCGTAATTGAGAAATTCATGCTGCCAGGAGAGACCTATCGTGGGCAGAATTTGATAGTTCGGTGCAATCTCCCACAGATAGGAGATATTACCTCCAAGGGTGTACACGAGGGAACTCCAATTTCGGCGATAGAGTTTCGCATTTAAGTTGCGTCCTGCTCCGCTCTCAGTCGATGAGTTAATTCCCAAGTACGTATACTGTATGGAATTGTTGGCACCAAAGATCCATGAGCCCCAACGGTATTCGTATCCTCCCCCCAGTAAGCTGTCGAGTTCTCCACAAAATGGATTGCTGCGTGCTATGTGATGTTTGCCCATGAGGTGGAAAGCGCGGTTGTAGTTTGTGAAGTTGGCTCCTCCTCCCACTATGGCATTGAGATAAAAGCCTTCCCAATGCGCGGTTCCATAAAGCCCCCATTTGACTCCATTGCTTCGAAACCAGATGTCTTCGTTGTTCCAGTTTCTGATCCCCTGATAGCCCACATAAATTCCCACGTTGAAGTATTGGTTGATCCGACAATCGGCTCCGGCGCTAAAGCACCCGGCACTTGATCGGATTTTTGGCAAGTCGCCCACGGTTTTCATGACGGAAAAGATTCCCGATGTATTTGCAAAAATATCCCACCGCAAGGGTTCTTCTTCACAGGTCATGATTTGTTTCTTGCCGCAGCGCTTGTTGTATTGTTCTACCATGGAGGGCGTCTGGGGAAGTCCCTGTAGAGTTACGGTATTGACTCCGGATCGAAGCGCCGCAAGTCGTGTGGTAATTTGGTTATATTGAGTGTTGGTAGCATTAAAGAGGATGTCTTTCAGGGCTATATCGGGCAAGGGGACTAAATTTGCTTCCGCAAGGAGCAGATTTGCCAGCTCGGCATCCAATTCCTCACCTATCGGAACACCGGCTAAGATATCTTCTAAGATCTCCAATCCGGTTTCAGTCATCACCGCTTCTTCCAAGTTAAACACTAGTGCAACATCGTTAGGAGTATAAACTAGTTCAAAAGGAAAATCCGGAGGAAGTTCGACAGTGCTAAACGTGCCATTCACCCTTTCAGCACTCAGGATGGGAATTGCCACGTCCATATCAAAACCAAATGAAAATCCCGGGAGGGTCTCCACTAGCAACGTGCCATCCAAATTGGCATCTCCTAATACCACAAGTTGACTGGCAGTAGTACTATCCGCCACTTGGATCGCTAAGGTTCCGCTGGAGGTTTGGGTGTAGTTGCCATTGACTGTTAAGGTCCCCACACTATTTCCAGGCCTTACTAATCCGGAATTAGTCAGATTCCCCACAAGAGCTCCCGTGCCATTGAGGATTCCATTGGGGTTAATGAGGATGCTTGGGGAGGAAAGCACGGAGTTGACTGTCAATATGCCTATACTTGCTCCATCAGCTCGACCCACAATGGTTTCCCCTGATGCGGTAATAGATCCTCCATTAATATTTACGGTTCCCTGAGATCCCTCACCCTCCCCAACCACTACAGAGTTAAAATTACACACTCCGCTTGACACAGTCAGAATCCCAGTACCCGAAAAAGAAGTTCCCACAAGAGCATTTCCGGTACTAGTAAAAGTCCCTCCCGCTACTAGGAGAGAACCAAATCCTCCCGAGGAGCCCGGCTGGCCAAGTCCTATCAGCGCATTGGCACTAAGGATCACTTGCCCACCTTTAATCGTAACGAATCCACTACCTGCACCAAGGCTGCCCAGGAACATGTCGCCATTCTGCGACCAGAGACCACTCTCCATCACAACGTTACCAGTTCCTGAACTATTATACCCAATAAGGCAGGTACCATCGATCACCAAAGCACCACCTCTGACCGTGACAGAACCTGTTGACCTAGGTCCTCCTACAAAAAGAGTGCCGGCAACCCCCCCCCTATTAGTAATAAGAACTCCATCTACCTCCAGAGTCCCTATACCCGTACCTGGGGCGGTGAGGAGATCAGCAACAACAACCTGCCGACCTGTCCCTGTTTGTCCAACTGAAATAATCGCGGTACCTCCATTGTTGATATTTGTCTGCGTCGTAGTATTAGGAATACCGCCACTCCAATTTGAGGAAACAGTCCAGCTCCCTGCATTTGGATTTATCCAGTCTGTTGAGCTTTTCGCTGTTTTTGGATAAAAAATCAGACCTGTCCACAACAATACATTGCAGAGGAAACTCACAACACGAGGGGGGGGGAGCAGATGCATCTATGAATGTAACTTTCATATAAACAATTACTTATTAATAAAATTGTCAATATTTTCGTGTTTTTTCGCTACTCAGCCTCTGCAAGATGAATGCAAAATATGGAGGTTACCCGAGCTTGGGAAACTATAGCAAAGCCCGTATAAAATGATTACGCCTTTGCCGCCCTTTTGACTCACTCAGCCCCGCTGAGTCTCGCCCCTTCGGGGCTTGCCTTCGGCAAGTCTACCCCGGCCGTTCCCACGGCCAGGTGTTGCCTCCAAGCTTTGTTGCAAAAAATAGTCCGTATCTACAGATATGGCCTCTTTTTTGCGTCTTGCCTGGAGCCAAAATTTCAGTCAAATCCATGATCATTTTATACGGGCCTTGCTATAAGCCATGAAGAGAAGGACAACTGATCACTCGGCTCTGGTTACCGTTGGTACAAGAACAAGCGGTTCAGATTACAGATTAAGCATCCGGAAGAGCGGATCAAAGAGCGCTCTCAGCTATAAGTTTCGGTTGAACTCCACTAGAAATTAAAATTTACCCCAGCCAGGACGGCATTGGAATAAATTCTGCCACCGCCGAATTGAGGGGTGTAATAAGCATAAGCACCGATGCGTGGGCCAATTTGCGCGGTTATGCCAGCTACGCCAAAGGCATTGTTACGTGCGCCACCGGGAGCATTGATGAAAAATGGCGCTCCGACTCCATTGGCAAAGGCGCCATGGACTCTTTTCCCGTAATTGAGAAATTCATGCTGCCAGGAGAGACCTATCGTGGGCAGAATTTGATAGTTCGGTGCAATCTCCCACAGATAGGAGATATTACCTCCAAGGGTGTACACGAGGGAACTCCAATTTCGGCGATAGAGTTTCGCATTTAAGTTGCGTCCTGCTCCGCTCTCAGTCGATGAGTTAATTCCCAAATACGTATACTGTATGGAATTGTTGGCACCAAAGATCCATGAGCCCCAACGGTATTCGTATCCTCCCCCCAGTAAGCTGTCGAGTTCTCCACAAAATGGATTGCTGCGTGCTATGTGATGTTTGCCCATGAGGTGGAAAGCGCGGTTGTAGTTTGTGAAGTTGGCTCCTCCTCCCACTATGGCATTGAGATAAAAGCCTTCCCAATGCGCGGTTCCATAAAGCCCCCATTTGACTCCATTGCTTCGAAACCAGATGTCTTCGTTGTTCCAGTTTCTGATCCCCTGATAGCCCACATAAATTCCCACGTTGAAGTATTGGTTGATCCGACAATCGGCTCCGGCGCTAAAGCACCCGGCACTTGATCGGATTTTTGGCAAGTCGCCCACGGTTTTCATGACGGAAAAGATTCCCGATGTATTTGCAAAAATATCCCACCGCAAGGGTTCTTCTTCACAGGTCATGATTTGTTTCTTGCCGCAGCGCTTGTTGTATTGTTCTACCATGGAGGGCGTCTGGGGAAGTCCCTGTAGAGTTACGGTATTGACTCCGGATCGAAGCGCCGCAAGTCGTGTGGTAATTTGGTTATATTGGGTGTTGGTAGCATTAAAGAGGATGTCTTTCAGGGCTATATCGGGCAAGGGGACTAAATTTGCTTCCGCAAGGAGCAGATTTGCCTGCTCGGCATCCAATTCCTCACCTATCGGAACACCGGCTAAGATATCTTCTAAGATCTCCAATCCGGTTTCAGTCATCACCGCTTCTTCCAAGTTAAACACTAAGGCAACATCGTTAGGATTATAAACTAGTTCAAAAGGAAAATCCGGAGGAAGGTCGACGGTGCTAAATGTGCCATTTACTCCTCCACCCGCGGTCAGGATGGTAAATACATCCTCCTCAGTAAACGATAATCCGGAAATCTCTATCACCTGCAACGTGCCATCTAAATTGGCAGCTCCTGATACCGCAAGCAGACTATTAGTATTACCACTACCCACTTGGATCGATAAGGTTCCGCTGGAGATTTGCGTGTAGTTGCCATTAACTGTTAAGGTCCCCACACTATTTCCAGGCCTTACTAATCCGGAATTGGTCAGATTGCCCACAAGAGCTCCCGTACCATTAAGGATTCCATTGGGGTTAATGAGGATGCTTGGGGAGGAAAGCACGGAGTTGACTGTCAATATGCCTATACTTGCTCCATCAGCTCGACCCACAATGGTTTCCCCTGATGCGGTAATAGATCCTCCATTAATATTTACGGTTCCCTGAGATCCCACACCCTCACCAACCACTACAGAGTTAAAATTACACACTCCGCTTGACACCGTCAGAATCCCAGTACCCGAAAAAGAAGTTCCCACAAGAGCATTTCCGGTACTAGTAAAAGTCCCTCCCGCTACTAGGAGAGAACCAAATCCTCCCGAGGAGCCCGGCTGGCCAAGTCCTATCAGCGCATTGGCACTAAGGATCACTTGCCCACCTTTAACCGTAACGAATGCACTGCCTGCATCGACACCCAGGACCATGTCGCCATTCTGCGACCAGAGACCACTCTCTATCACAACGTTACCAGTTCCTGAACTATGATACCCAATAAGGCAGGCACCATCGATCACCAAAGCACCACCTCTGACCGTGACAGAACCTGTTGACCTAGATCCTCCTACAAAAAGAGTGCTGGCAAAACCCAGCGCCTGAGTAATAAGAGTTCCATCTACCTCCAGAGCCCCTATACCCGTACCTGGGGCGGTGAGGAGATCAGCAACAACAACCTGCCGACCTGTCCCTGTTTGTCCAACTGAAATAATCGCGGTACCTCCATTGTTGATATTTGTCTGCGTCGTAGTGTTAGGAATACCGCCACTCCAATTTGAGGAAACAGTCCAGCTCCCTGCATTTGGATTTATCCAGTCTGTTGAGCTTTTCGCTGTTTTTGGATAAAAAATCAGACCTGTCCACAACAATACATTGCAGAGGAAACTCACAACACGAGGGGGGGGGAGCAGATGCATCTATGAATGTAACTTTCATATAAACAATTACTTATTAATAAAATTGTCAATATTTTCGTGTTTTTTCGCTACTCAGCCTCTGCAAGATGAATGCAAAATATGGAGGTTACCCGAGCTTGGGAAACTAAGCCATGAAGAGAAGGACAACAACTGGCCATTAGTTAGCGCTGGTACAAGAACAAGCGGTTCAGATTACAGATTAAGCATCCGGAAGAGCGGATCAAAGAGCGGCGCTCTCAGCTACAAGTTTCGGTTGAACCCCCACTAAAAATTAAAATTTACTCCAGCCAGGACGGCATTGGAATAAATTCTTCCGCCTCCGAATTGAGGGGTATAATAAGCATAAGCGCCTATACGTGGTCCAATTTGTGCAGTTATGCCAGCTACGCCAAAGGCATTGTTACGCGCGCCACCGGGAGCATTGATGAAAAATGGCGCTCCGGCTCCATTGGCAAAGGCGCCATGGACTCTTTTCCCGTAATTGAGAAATTCATGCTGCCAGGAAAGACCTATCGTGGGCAGAATTTGATAGTTCGGTGCAATCTCCCACAGATAGGAGATATTACCTCCAAGGGTGTACACGAGGGAACTCCAATTTCGGCGATAGAGTTTCGCATTTAAGTTGTGTCCTGCTCCGCTCTCAGTCGATGAGTTAATTCCCAAGTACGTATATTGTATGGAATTGTTGGCACCAAAGATCCATGAGCCCCGACGGTATTCGTATCCTCCCCCCAATAAGCTGTCGAGTTCTCCGCAAAATGGATTGCTGCGTGCTATGTGATGTTTGCCCATAAGGTGGAAAGCGCGATTGTAGTTTGTGAAGTTGGCTCCTCCTCCCACTATGGCATTGAGATAAAAACCTTCCCAGTGCGCGGTTCCATAAAGCCCCCATTTGACTCCATTGCTTCGAAACCAGATGTCTTCGTTGTTCCAGTTTCTGATCCCCTGATAGCCCACATAAATTCCCACGTTGAAGTATTGGTTGATTCGACGATCGGCTCCGGCGCTAAAGTACCCCGCAGTCGATCGGATTTTTGGCAAGTCGCCCACGGTTTTCATGACGGAAAAGATTCCCGATGTATTTGCAAAAATATCCCACCGCAAGGGTTCTTCTTCACAGGTCATGATTTGTTTCTTGCCGCAGCGCTTGTTGTATTGTTCTACCATGGAGGGCGTCTGGGGAAGTCCCTGTAGAGTTACGGTATTGACTCCGGATCGAAGCGCCGCAAGTCGTGTGGTAATTTGGTTATATTGAGTGTTGGTAGCATTAAAGAGGATGTCTTTCAGGGCTATATCGGGCAAGGGGACTAAATTTGCTTCCGCAAGGAGCAGATTTGCCAGCTCGGCATCCAATTCCTCACCTATCGGAACACCGGCTAAGATATCTTCTAAGATCTCCAATCCGGTTTCAGTCATCACCGCTTCTTCCAAGTTAAACACTAGTGCAACATCGTTAGGAGTATAAACTAGTTCAAAAGGAAAATCCGGAGGAAGTTCGACAGTGCTAAACGTGCCATTCACCCTTTCAGCACTCAGGATGGGAATTGCCACGTCCATATCAAAACCAAATGAAAATCCCGGGAGGGTCTCCACTAGCAACGTGCCATCCAAATTGGCATCTCCTAATACCACAAGTTGACTGGCAGTAGTACTATCCGCCACTTGGATCGCTAAGGTTCCGCTGGAGGTTTGGGTGTAGTTGCCATTGACTGTTAAGGTCCCCACACTATTTCCAGGCCTTACTAATCCGGAATTGGTCAGATTGCCCACAAGAGCTCCCGTACCATTAAGGATTCCATTAGGGTTAATGAGAATACTTGGAGAGGAAAGCAGAGCGTTGACTGTCAATATGCCTGTACTTGATCCATCAGCTCGACCCACAATAGTTTGTCCTAATGTGGTAATAGATCCTCCATTAATAGCTGTGGTTCCGGTAGATCCAACTCCCCCACCAATCATTAAGGAATCAAAATTACATTGCCCTCCATTAATAGTTACGATTCCCCGAGATCCATTACCGGCGCCAACTACTACAGAACTAAAATTACACACTCCGTTTGACACAGTCAGAGTCCCACTACTCGCACCAAAAGCTCCCACTGAAGCAATTCCGGTACCACGACAAGCCCCTCCCGTTACTAGGAGAGAACCAATTCCTTCAAAATTACCGTTCCGCCCTCCCCCTATGTCCATATCACCAGCAAGGATTAATTGCCCACCTGTAACCGTAACGAATCCTTTGCCTTGACTCGCCCCTAGTACTATGCCGTTGCTCTGCGACCAAAGACCGCTCTCCACAACAATGCTACCACTTCCTGAATTAGCCCCAATAATGGCGGTACCTGTGATAATCAAAGCGCCTCTGACAGTAACAGAACCTATACCCACGCCTCCCACACCACCATCACTTCCTACAAACAAACTACCGGCAGAAGAAGGACCACCCCCAAGAGCAGTAAGAGTTCCATCTACCTCCAGAGACCCTATATTTGTAACTCCTGCAAGTCCGGAACCAACACTAGTCGCAGCAGTGGTTCCTGTTTGTCCAGTTGAAAGAGTTGCCATACCTCCATTGTTAATAAATGCATCCGTCGTGCCATTGGGAATAGTACCACTATTCCAATTTGAGGGAACAGTCCAACTACCTGCATTCGGATTTATCCATAAGGAGGTTTGGCTTTTCGCCGTTTTTGGATAAAAAATCAGACTTGCCCAAAACAATACAGGGCAGAGGATACTCAAAACACGAGGGGGGGGTAGCAGGTGCATTTTGCGAATATAAGATTCAGTTATAAAATTACTTATGAATAAAGATGCAATATTTTTTTTGGAGTATTGACAAGCGGACTCTCGCCCAAACTGGGGCGGCCATCCCTGAAGTGGCCGAGGTGAAAACATTGTTGAATCGAGAGTATTGACTGAACTTCCCCCAAATCTTGGAGAGCAAGGACGTCCATGGAAACTTTCCTTGACAGAGCTTCCCGATGGTATTGCGGTAATACCCAGTATGGAAACCACATTGAGCTTTAAGGTGAGCCTTGATGAAGCCCGGGTAATTCGTTCTTTGGCAAAACGCGCACATTTGACACTGTCCGAGTATTTACGGCGCCAGGCAACGAATCGGCCGACTCAGGCGTCCTTACGACCGAAATACACACACTGCCAACATACAGGTGCCAAGATTTTTGCGGCCATACCGGAGAGCGAGCCTTTTACTATGTGATGTTACGCAAAAAAGGGAAACCTTGTTGGTCAAAATGGGTTTTTTTGCTCCCACGGCTCCTAAAAGTGCGTAACGTCAGTTACTATCCGTTCCGTCCGGGAAATGCTCGCTGACTTTCCATGAGGTATCTCCTCGATGTGAATGTACTGGTAGCCTGGGGTTGGGAGGATCATCTCGATCATGAGCGTGCCGCCAAATGGATTGCTGATTCGATACACACCAAATCCATTATTTTACTTACATCCGTGATGTTACGCAAAAAAGGGAAACTTGTTGGTTAAAATGATCTTTTTTTGCCTCCAGAGCTTCTAAAAGTGCGTAACGTCAGTTACATCCGTTATTCCTCAACTTGGATTTGTTCGTGTCTCAGTTCAACGCATGGTAGGGAGACTGGCTGTCTCCGAAGCATCAGAAGTGCTGGCAAACATGATCAAGAGTTTGGGGCGGAAGCATCAATTTTTACCCGACGGCATAAATGCTGCAAAATGGCCGATATGGTGTAAATCAGCATCCCAGACTACCGATGCTCACCTTCTTACGCTTGCCCATAAACACCACGCACAGCTAACAACACTCGACACAAATATCCCAGGCGCATTGATCATACCGAAATAATCCAATAAAATTGATAGAGCTCAAGACCGAGGAAGTCTCGAATTGTGGTCCCAAGAACTGCAAGCAAGGACTAAGCGGCTTCCAAAATCAACCCAGTTCCTGGGTTGAACGCCCGGAACACTTTGCATTCAAAGGATGAACCTCCCTTACACAGAGAGGATGAGTTTTTCAGTTGATGCTCAGGGAGATTCCACTTTGCCGTCGCCGATAAATCGCAGGTCGCAAATGATTCCAAACGAGCTCTGGCTGACGAGACGGCCTTGTGTCAACCAAGGCTTTTTGGAGTGGGGATAGCGAGATTCTTCCCGAGGGCCCCAGAAAATAAAATCGACTTTTAACTCGCGAGCCAGCGATTGCCAATCGCTTTCTCCGTTCATGAGACGGTTCAGCTTGTCGAGCACTGGCTGATAGGGGAGACCATGACTCCAAAGATGTCCTTCGTAACCGGCAACGCGTTTTCGTCCGCAGAGGGCAACCGGATGATTATAATCCGTGGAGGTTGCAAATCTACTGAGAGGTGGGAGTGAATCCAATGAGGCTTCCACATTGCGGAGTTCCGCAAGGGAAATAAGGGTGTGACCTGGAGACCTCAGCCCACCCAGGAGAGCAATCGCGCCGGAGAAGAAGAGAACAACGCATAGAGTGGTCCGAAGCGAGCAGGGCAAAGGCCGGAGCAAAAATTTCCATAAGAGTGGGGCAATGGCCAGATAGCCCCATATCATGAACTTGGTATTGTCCCAAGCCCATGGGGAAAGAGAAAAAAAGCAGCAGCAGATAAAAGCAAGTGAGGCGGCAAACAGGATGCATCGCGCGCTTGGATCGCGGTAAACCGAGGGGAGGAAAATTAGAATGAGCCAAAGTAGCGGCAAGATGCCAAAATTATTCCACCAAAATTGCCAGGGATGTTCGCCTTGGAGCCACCCAGGAAGAAACGAGAAAGCGGCACCTCCAGAGAATCCGCCGCTCGCCGTATAAATCTCGATCGCAGCCGGTGGGATACCGATCAGCAGAAGAGCCAGTGAGCATTTCCGCGTGCCAGGGTGACCGGAAAACAAGAAATAGCTGACTAAAACGAGTGTGAGAAATAAAAAGGCATGGACATTAAAGAGCGGCAGCGTGGTGTAGATTACGGCTTGCAGCCAAAGGGGAACTTTTTCCGCTGGAGGACGCCGTTCTTCATCTGGCTTGCCGAATTCTTTTCTCCACACATGCAGAAGGCCAAGGCCGGCTGGCAGCGCGTAAAGGAGTCCCCGCTGAGTGACAAACATTGCAAGAAACAAATTTTTCCAGTCGACGTTTTCTTGAAACAAATCCAGGTTGCCTTTCATAAGGTAGGTAAATCCGGATGCCCCTCCTGCAAATAAGAATGCAGCAATTCCGAAGCCTCTTCCCCACTGCCACAATGCAAATGCGGTGAGCGCCGCGCCGATGATTCCTACCCAAACCAGACCTTGTAAGAGTGGCACTCCCAAAAGGAGCAAGATGCTATTGAGCAGATCGACTCCTGCCGGATAGATCAAGGGGATGCCTGAGAGAATCGGACTTTCCGGCCAAAACGGTGTGCCGAGAGCAAAGTAACGGATCAGTTGAATGTGTAGGCTCAGATCGCCCAAGTTATAAGGCGATAAAATACAAAGGCTGTCCTGAACGGGATAAAGCAGCCAAAAAAAACAGCGGAAGCTTGCGATTGCGAAGATTCCCAAAAGGAGCCCTTCCAGCTTGGAAGGAGGGTGCGTACCCTGTCGTTGGCAGGTCCAAAATGCCACCACACCGAGGAGGCAACCCATCAGGACGCTAAAAAGTGCGCCCCATTGATTGAGTCCGTGCAAAAGAAATGCCCAGAGTGTAGCAGAAGTGACGGCAGCCGCACACGCCACTAGGGAAGCCCAAAAGATTTTTATTTGCATATCTCTAAAAGCTGACTTCGTCAGTTTCCTTTAGAAGCCCGTAGATCGGAAAAGACTAATTTTCAATCGGTGGCTCCAAAAAAAACCGGCGTAGCCGGCGCCCGATTCTTTTAGGAACTTGTAGTGCAAGAAAGACTTTATTTGCAATTGTCAGCTTCTAGCTAAATCTCACAACGTATAGCATGACCCCTATAAAATGACCATGCCTTGTCGTTCTTTTTGCCTCGCTTGGCTCCCGCCAAGTCTCGCCCCTGTTGAGGGGGCTGTCCGGCAAAGCCGGACAGGCTACCCCAGCCGTTCCCACGGCTCGGTGTTCCCCCAGAATTTGTTTCAACAATCCGTCCGTATCTACAGATATGGCCAGCTTGTTAAAACAAACTCTGAAAAAAAATCCCGGACAACTCATGTGTCATTTTATAGGGGTCATGCTATAGAAACATCAGAGGAGGTATATAGCAAAGCCCGTATAAAATGATTGCGCCTTTGCCGCCCTCAGCCCCGCTGAGTCTCGCCCCTTCGGGGCTTGCCTTCGGCAAGTCTACCCCGGCCGTTCCCATGGCCAGGTGTTGCCTCCAAGCTTTGTTGCAAAAAATAGTCCGTATCTACAGATATGGCCTCTTTTTTGCGTCTTGCCTGGAGCCAAAATTTCAGTCAAATCCATGATCATTTTATACGGGCCTTGCTATATTGAGAGAGATCAGTTGCAAAATGAACTAAACTAGTTAAACTTAGTTTATGGAAACAGTGAATATCCATGAAGCCAAAACTCATCTCTCTCGTCTGATCGACCAAGCAGTGAATGGAGAACCGTTTATAATTGCTAAAGCTGGCAAACCATTGGTGAAGGTTGTTGCATTGGATAAGCCCAAAAAAAAGAAAAGGATCGGATTTATGCGTAACCAGATTTCCGCACCCGATGATTTTGATCGAATGGGAGAGGCTGAGATCGGACAACTATTTGGCGAAGAATGAAGCTGCTACTAGATACTCACTTGTTGCTGTGGGCGGCGGGACAACCAGAACAATTATCTGCTGCAGCTCGTAAATTAATTGATGCTCCTCAGAATGAACTAATTTTTAGTTCAGCCAGCATATGGGAGATCGTCATCAAGCACGGACTTAAGCGACAAGATTTTGAAGTGGATATACGTTTGCTACGACGTGGGCTGCTGGATAACGGTTACATCGAATTGATAATTAACGGCTCCCATGCTCTTGCTGTGGATACCTTGCCTCCGATTCATAAAGATCCGTTTGATCGAATCCTGATCGCGCAATCAATGGTAGAGGGCATGCTCTTGCTCACTGCCGATCCGGTGATAGCACGTTATCCAGGCTCCATACAATTGATCTGATTGATCTTCATTGAAAATTTCCTTCTACTTGGAAACCAATGAAAAAGAAACCAACGCGGACTACGTCCGTTTCCTTTAGAAGCCGACAAGTCGAAAATAGGCGCATTTGGAACTGATACCGTTTTCAAAAAGAAACCAGCGAAGCTGGCTGACGAAGTCAGTGGAATACGTCTGTTCGAAAATACGCTATGCAATCCTTCATTCCGCTTCGTAAACGGAAGCGTTTTTTATAATATGATTGATGAAGCCGTTTTTCCACTTCCGGGGCATTTGAATCCAAGGTGACGATAAAGTCCGCGTCGATTGTTTTGGGCCATTGGCTGAGCTTGTGATAATAGCCAATGTGAGGAAAGTCTCCTAAAATCCAGGGAATAGGATAGTAACTCTCCAACAGAACCATTCCTCGCAAGCCATAGTTGCGAGGATTTTTGTGAGCCAAGGCAATCGGAGGATCAGTAAAAACTCGGATTTCCGGGTAAGTTTGAACGTAGACATAGGGTTCCCGCTCATCTGTTGCACGGAAGAAATTCAGTCGGATGCAGAGGAATAAAGAAGCAAGGAATGCTAATGCTGTGATGCCCCAGAGACAGAACTTTTGAAAGGGTACGGCCTCTTTGATTTGGAGCAAATCGTCCACACCGTTTCCAAAGAGAAGAAAAAATGGCCACAAGAGGGAAATGATAAGCCAGGGTGTCTTATAAGGGATGATGCTGTAAGCACAAACGACTCCGACTGCGTAGAGTGCCAGAAACCGTCTTTGCGAGGAGGCTTTTCCAATAAGCGGCACGCAGGCTAAGAGTCCCAATAAGGCTGGCCATTCATAACGCACGATGAGATCCAGCCAATAATAATTTAAAAAACCAAATTGATATTCCTTTTTTTCATGACCGCTCGTCTCCCCCAAACCTGTATGAAACCAAGCGGAAAAGCTTTCGAAAAATTTGCGGATGCCAGCGGGATCTTGAAAAAATCCTGAGTAGAAAACAACAACGGCTAGAATTATTATTGTAATTCCCGCAAACAAATCCTTGGCCATCCAATGTTTTCGTGACCAGGGAATGTCAGGTTCTGAAGGGACAACTTTTTGCCATAAAAATAGGACGCAAAGAGCGAGGATTGCGGCTGCAATGGAAATGATCCATGTCTCTTTTGTGATGATCATTCCAGCAAAGCTAATGAGAGCGGCATAGAGATATTTAGGCGTCCCATTTTTCCAAATTCCCAACAGACCCCAAATAAATCCCATTGTAAAGAGCACTAACCAGAACTCATGGATGGAATAGCGTCCATAAAAGACACAAGCTGGAGAGACCGCCATTGCGAGCGCCGCTATCCTTGCTGGCCGGCGGCCAAAGAACTCGGCGAAGCGGAGCATCCAAAATACAGAAAGAACGCTCGCAATGACCGCAGGCATCCGCAAAGCCCATAGTTCTCGACCAAACAACGTTTTGAATAAATAGACCAAATAAAAGTAGAAGGGTCCGTGATAGTTTGTGGGATCATAACGATAGCACCCCCATGCGGTCATTTGATCCGCAAACCAGCCATTGACGCCTTCATCAAAATGAGGCGGTTTTGCTTCTAAGCCCCAGAGGCGGAGTACCAGGGCAATGCCAATGATCAGAACCTCCGGCAGGCACCTTGATTCGTTGTAAAAAGACCTCATTTGCAATTGTTGGCGGCTGATATCGGTTTCAGAGTTATATTCAATGGTCCGGCAGGAAGGCCCGTCAAGGCCAACCTCTACAGTTGTTAGTTGGTAGTTCGTAGTTGGTAGAGGTTCGTGGTTCTCAGTTGCAAATTGAACACGTGCTGACATTTACTCAGTGATGTTACGCAAAAAAGGGAAACCTTGTTGGTCAAAATGGGTTTTTTTGCTCCCACGGCTCCTAAAAGTGCGTAACGTCAGTTACTCAGAACTTAATCTTTTTTTACTCCCATAGCTCTTAAAAGTACGTAACGTCAGTTACCAACAGTCGTCTATGGGCAGTCAATTTGGAGAAGTATTTCGGATCAATACCTGGGGAGAATCTCATGGGGGCGGGGTGGGCGTGGTGGTCGATGGCTGTCCACCTCGACTCCCTTTAATCGAGGCCGATATTCAGCCGGATTTAGACCGACGACGCCCAGGACAGAGTGATATTGTGACCCCGCGAAAGGAGGCAGATCAATGTTCCATCCTTTCGGGAACCTTTCAGGGAAAGACATTGGGCACCCCTATCTGTATTATGGTGTCCAATACCGATGCTCGGCCGGAAGCCTATCGGGAAATGGAGACGCTTTACCGTCCTTCGCACGCTGATTTTACCTACCAAGCAAAGTACGGAATTCGCAATTGGACAGGTGGTGGAAGGGCTTCTGCTCGAGAAACTATCGGCCGAGTAGCTGCGAGTGCTGTTGCTAAGAAGGTTTTACGGACGCTGTATCCTGAGTGGGCGGTCTTGGCTTACGTAACGGCAATCCACGACATTTCTGCAAAGGTCGAAAGAGAGACCGTATCTTTTGAAGCAATTGAGGCGAGCATCGTCCGATGCCCCGATTCGGTGGTTTCATCTGCAATGGAGGAACGTATTCGGCAGGTGCGCTCGGAAGGAGATTCCGTTGGCGGAATTATCGAATGTGTGGTCCGAGGCGTACCTCCAGGACTTGGAGAGCCGGTGTTCGATAAGTTGGAAGCCGATTTGGCGAAGGCGATGATGAGTTTGCCGGCTACGAAAGGTTTTGAGATCGGTTCAGGATTTGCGGGAACTCGCTTTAAGGGATCTGAACATAACGATGCATTTTGCATGGAAGGGAATCGCATTCGCACAGAGACAAATTACTCGGGAGGAATCCAAGGTGGGATCTCCAATGGAGAAATGATTTATTTCCGTGTTGCCTTTAAGCCGACCGCTACCATTGCGCGCGAGCAAAAGACCGTTTCTGTTTCCGGAGAAAAGGCTCAGTTGCTTGCCCGCGGCCGCCACGATCCTTGCGTGCTTCCGCGAGCGGTTCCCATGGTGGAAGCTATGACGACGCTGGTGATCTGCGATCATCTGCTGCGTCAAAAAGCTCAAAACATTTTACCCTAACTCTACAGTTGTTAGTTCGTAGTTGCCGGAAATCAAGCTATCAACTTCTGCTCATGAACAGTCCGGTTCATGGGATGAATCGGCAGCTTTTTTTGACTGTGTGCCCTGCGAACCACCAACCACGAACCATGAACTGAGAACTATAGAGCATTTTTCATTTAACTATTTACATGCATTGCGGCTCTTTTTCCGCCAGGCTTTGTTGCAACAATCGGTCCGTATCTACGGATATGGCCCAATTGTTGCGTCTCGCCTGACAAAAAAATTTCTCGCAACTCATGTAAACATTTAAATGAAAAATGCTCTAATTCCCAAATAAGGAGAAAAGTGCCTCAATAAGGCAGAAGGATGGACAAAGATGATCGGAACCATTGTTTTCGCGCTGCTTCTTTTTTTACTGGCCTGCCGTGGCTGGCAAAGAGGAATTGTCCGTCAGGGACTGAGTTTATGCGCGCTGGCTGTTGCCGTCGGAGTTGGATATTGGGCTTATCAGTCGTGTGGGCTGGTAACAGCCGATTTTTTTCGAATCCCGCGAGTGTTTGGAAGCGGCTTCATAGCAGTTGTCCTGGGATTGATGGTTTATTTGTGCATCACCATTCCGGGCGCTGTTCTTTTTAAGAAAACCAGCCAGCAAACTGGAATCATTCGCTTTTTTTACGGAGTAGGAGGAGCGCTCTGCGGCATAGCGTGGGGAGCACTCCTGTGGGGCTTTTTCGCTCTTCCTGCGAGTCCCCATGTCGAGAAGGGCGGCAGATGGACGCTGATCCCGAAGGCAGTTTTCTCCCTAGGGAAAGCGCCTGCTCATTCCACAATTGGGAACGCCAAAGTAACGACCTTTGAGCAATCTACAAACTCTCTTTATGAGACGTTCCACAAAGTGAGCCGAGTCGTTGTCAATGAGCACGCTATGATCCGGTTTTTGCAGTATCCCGATGTGCGGAGGGTGATGGAAACAAAGGCAGTTTCCGAGTTGATGCACACTCCGGAATTTGCCGAAGCGGTTTCCAGTCGCAACGTCGTCGGGCTCCTTTTTCATGTCAAGTTGTACCAGACGTTGAAAGATCCGGAGGTTGAGCAAGCCATTAAGAGGGTTCACCTTAATAAAGCCCTGGATTATGCGCTGGGGGGGTGGTAGTTCGCAGTTCGCGATATTTGATGGTTTGCAGTTGGTAGCTTTCAGTTTATTCCTCTGCATTAAATTGGTTCGCAGTTGGGAGTTTGCATGAAAAATCATCCACCATCGAAGAATCATCAACTGCCAGCTTCTACGAACCACGAACCACGAACCACGAACAACGAACAACGAACAACGAACAACGAACAACGAACAACGAACAACGAACAACGAACAACGAACAACGAACAACGAACAACGAACAACGAACAACGAACAACGAACAACGAACAACGAACTAATATGATCGCCACTATCGGACTCGAAGTCCATGTTCAATTAAAAACTCGTTCGAAGATGTTTTGCTCTTGCCCCGTGGAATTTGGAGCTGAACCCAATACGCATCTTTGTCCGGTCTGCTTGGGACTCCCAGGTGCTCTTCCGGTGATGAATGAAGAAGCACTGTGCATGACAGTGCTTGCCGGTTTAATGTTGGGTTGCGAAATTGCGCCTGTCTGCAAGTTTGACCGGAAGAATTATTTTTATCCGGATGTGCCCAAAAACTATCAAATTTCGCAGTACGACCAGCCCCTTTGCTTGAAAGGCTTTGTTCCCCTCCACGATCAGGCTTACCCCAAGGATGCTCAAAAAGCGATTGCGATCCCGGACAAACGTATTAGCCTTACCCGCATTCATTTGGAAGAGGATGTTGCCAAGAGTTTTCATTTCGAAAATTCCACTGGCATCGATTTTAACCGCGCAGGGACGCCTCTATTAGAAATTGTCTCCGAACCCGATATTACCTCTCCTGAGGAGGCGTTTGCCTATTTGACAACACTCAAACAAATTCTGATTTACGGCGATGTCAGCGATGCGGATATGGAAAAGGGGCAACTGCGATGTGACGTGAATGTTTCTGTACGGCGTTCGGGATCCGATCCATTTGGCACAAAAATTGAAATCAAGAATTTAAATTCCATTAGCGGTGTCCGCCGCGCCCTCGTATTTGAAATTCAACGCCAAACGAAGATCGTCGAGTCCGGTGGCAGCCTTCAGCAAGAGACTCGGAGGTGGGACGACGGGCGAGGGGAAACTCAGCTCATGCGTATTAAGGAGCATGCGCATGATTACCGGTATTTTCCTGACCCTGATTTGATGCCAGTTCGAACTGCGCCGTTGGTGGATAGGGTCCGTCACCGGATGCCGGAACTTCCGGAAGTCAAACGCGCTCGTTTTGTGGAGCAGTATGGGGTGAGTGCCTATGATGCAGGAGTGTTCGCCGCAAATTTGGAGCTTTCCTGCTTCTTCGAACGAGCGGCCGCTCAATCTACAAAACCGAAGGCGGTGGCTAACTGGGTCCTGAATGATCTGCTCAGTGCACTCTCGGCGGCATCACAAGATCTGACAGATTGTAAGTTTATGCCTGCCTCGCTAGCGGAATTGGTGGACCTCGTGGAAGATGGAACTATCAATGGCCGCCAGGCAAAAGAGGTCTTTGCAGGAATGTTTGCCTCGGGGAAAACCCCCAAGGCCATTGTAGCGGAAAAAGGGCTTCAACAGGTGAGCGATACGGGTGCCATTGAGGCTCTCTGCGATGAAGTCATTGCCCAAAACCCCGGTCCCGTTGCTGATTACAAGGCGGGCAAGGCCGCAGCCCTCAATTTTCTGAAAGGACAGGTGATGAAGCTGTCCAAGGGCAAGGCAAATCCCGCCTTGGCAGGCGAGGTGCTCACTCGCAAGTTAGTTGGTATAGCAAAGCCCGTATAAAATGATTACGCCTTTGCCGCCCTTTTGACTCACTCAGCCCCGCTGAGTCTCGCCCCTTCGGGGCTTGCCTTCGGCAAGTCTACCCCGGCCGTTCCCACGGCCAGGTGTTGCCTCCAAGCTTTGTTGCAAAAAATAGTCCGTATCTACAGATATGGCCTCTTTTTTGCGTCTTGCCTGGAGCCAAAATTTCAGTCAAATCCATGATCATTTTATACGGGCCTTGCTATACCAACAACGAACCGAGAAGCTACCCATGACAAACCATCGATTGTTGCGAACTACCCACTAACTGAATGGATTAAATATTGGGGACCAGGGAATAACCATGTTTTGTTGCGAGTTTAGAAAGAAGGCGTTTTTGGGAGAGAGCAACCTGCTCATGGTAAACTTCGAGGCCCCTTTCAACGTAGGGGAAGCCGTGTACCATAACGCGCCAAAAAAGGACGGCCAACTTACGAGCCAGGGCTTTATTAGCAACTAATCCACCGCGCCGTGCACGCAATCGTCGATAGAAACCGCCCAGAGCCTTGTTTACACTGCGGGCAAGAGAACGGGCTACCACACAGAAAATGCGACCTGCTCGATTGCGACTTCTAGAACATCTAGCTTGCCGCTTACCACTTTGCTTGCTGCCAGGAGCTAATCCAAGCCAAGCAGTAAAATGCTTTTCACTTTTCCAGCAGGTCAAATCGGTACCTACTTCACCAATCAACTCGAGTAGACCATAGTCGGTAATACCGGGTAAGAGCGTCGGATCCTTTCCCTTACAAAGAGTCATAAGTAAACGGTGGAGATCTTTAATTTGAGGAGCATTGCAGCCTCCAATCCTTTTTGTTGCGCTGGGAGTTGAGGGAGGCTGAAGGCCTTGAACACTTTCCTGTAATAGCTCTTCTATGGCTTGGTCACATTGCCTAACGAGCTCCTGGCAAAAATGCCATGCATCATAAGCTTGTCTAAGGGCAAAGAGATGCTGTTTGGTCCAAGTCCCACGCAAACTCTCAATTACTCGATGGCGCTTTGCCCTCTGAATCTGGAGGCTACAAAGAGAAAGCAACACTTGAGGATCACGCTCGCCCTTTAGAATGGCTTCAATCACCTTAAGTCCACTAACTCCGGAAAGTGAACGAATTACGTCATGAAACTTGATATTCATGCGTTCCAAGGCCTTCTGCATATGCTGTACATGGCTAGCTGCTGCTCTGATATGATCGCTTCGCAAACGCAAATAATCCTGCAACTGCCGAATATTGGCCTGAGGTACAAAACCACCTTTTAATAGGCCATGAGCATGCAAAGTTGCTATCCATTGGCAGTCGGCCATATCCGTCTTCCTTCCAGGTACATTGCGTACGTACTTACCATTAACCACTTTTATCTCTATGCCGCTCTCCTCTAAAATCTCATACAAGGCTATCCAATAAACTCCAGTAGCTTCCATTGCCACCGTACACACCTCTTCTTGAAGTAGCCAATCGCGCAGGGCGTGCAACTGACTGGTAAAGGTTCCAAAAACCTTAGGTGCTCCTCCGGCAATAGAAACATGCATGTGTTCACTGCCTACGTCTATTCCTGCCGCTTTTAAATTTAGTATGGTCAGATTTTTCATTTTTTAGTTATCAGTAACTTGTAAGGTGTGCTCAGGCCAAAGCTGCCGGTCCGTTGACATATTGTAGACAAATCTACCCAGCGGGAAACTTTGCGTTCTCCAAAAAATACGTGTGCAGCGGACCGGAGCCAATCTACGATGCGGGCTTTTTACGCTCCATAGAAACGCCGGCCATTTTACAGCTTGACCTGAGCAACCTTACCCTACTCAGTTAGTGGACTAAAATACGAGTCCTTTGGACTTGATGGCTACGAACTACGAACTGTAGGGGTAGGAGTGGGGAGCACGCCTTCTTCTTTTAGCCTTTGCAGTTTTGGCCGGACAATAACTTGGTTATAATTTTGGTTGGGGTGTTTTTCGTAGAATTGCTGGTGGCGTGGTTCAGCGGGATAGAAGGCTTCAAGTGGAGTGATTTCGGTGACGATGGGATCTCGGAATAATGGTTGCGTGGCATTTTTTGAGTCTTCAGCGATGCGGCGCTGCTCTTCATTGTGATAAAGGATGATGGAGCGGTATTGCGTACCGATATCCGCTCCTTGCTGGTTGCGAGTTGTGGGATCATGAGCTCGCCAGAAAAGTTCTAAAATTTCCTGATAGCTTACTTGGGAGGGATCAAATTCCAGCCGGATGACTTCTGCGTGAGCCGTTGTGCCGGTACATACTTCTTCATAGGTCGGATGAGAAGTCTTTCCGCCCGCATATCCGGAGCTCACGGAAAGGATACCGGGCATTCTCCGATAGATGGCTTCCAAACACCAGAAACATCCACCTCCCAAGATAGCAAGTTCCACTTTTGGTGTGGCTTCGTGGTTCATTGCGTCATAAAGCCAGAAAAAATACAAACTTCCAGGTATTTGAGAGAGTGTGCCACTCAAGTCAGTGGTTTTATTTCACTGCTCTCTTGCTCTCCGTCTTTTTGGGGGAAGTTCATAGTTAAAAAAAGGAAGAAGTGGCTACGATTTGAAGAGGTCTATTCAGAATTACATTTGGTGTATAAGGGTCGCGAGGTCATTGCTTGGCATTTGAAAAATGGAATTCGGAAGACAGCAGGGTGCGAAAATAATTTTGTAATTTCCATTTTTGTACTTGCATAATTCGTATTTCGGTAGACATTATCAATGTTTCTTTAGAGGCGGTTTTAGGTTTTCTTATTAGGCAAAAGGCAGCACCCCTATAATCTGTCCACTGCATGCGGATATTAGATTTCGCATCTGAAGAGGCAAATTCTATCTTCTGAACCAGATTTCTCGTACTAGCAATACGTCTCTCTTAGAGGATGGGGCATTTCGAACACAAGTCGCACAACACTATGATCAAATTGGAACGTAACTGGCAAGAGGAAGAACAGGAATGGAAGAGCCTGGTAAGAACCGAGCAGCTCAATCTGCTAAAAGAATTTCAGAAAAGGGATCGGGAAAAGATTTTTACAACGGCTGATGAAGTCAACGCGGAAACTCAGTGGAGGCAGGCTCGGAGGGAGGAAGTAAACCGCAAATTGGCGCAGATACACACTCAAAAAGTGCAGTCGTTACGAACTCGACTCGATCAATTGGATACCGAACAAGAGATTGCAAGTTTGCAAGCCGTTCCTTCTTATAAAAACATTTCCGATCTTTTTGGACTGAGCCAATTTATCAGTGATCCCGTGAACATTATTACGGGCGAATCTTATATCCATAATGTCGATGTCACGCTCAAAGGGCCATTTCCGTTGGAAATTGGTCGCAATTATTCAAGCCAACACTTAAGAGACAGCGCGTTTGGACATGGTTGGAAAATGAGCGGCGTTCCCTTGCTAATTCCATCACCCAATGGTTCCACACTCTACGTCATAGAAACTGATGGTCTCGTCATTGTTTACACTCAAGACCCACGTGATGCAAACCGCTGGCTTCCGACTCCTGAAAAAAATCCACATATTAATCATATAAATGGCGGTCAGCCTGATCCCGTGATCACAAAGCAAGTTGCAGATACGGAAGTTCGATATATTTTGGCAGGTTCCGCAGGAGATAAACGCACATTTAAGGCAAGCAATCTTGTTATACGCGAACGTCCCTATTTGGAAAAATGGGAAGATCAAAATGGCAATTATTATACCTTTCAGCTCGGTACCAATATTCGAGAAAATGATTATGGGAAACTAGCAAAAATCATCTCGAACACTGGGAATCAGGTTCATTTTACTTACGATCAGAAAGGTCGCATTGTTAAAGCCGTAGCTGGAGAAGACCACCTTCAGTATCAATACAGCGAAGAAGGGGACCTTATAGAGGTAAGTTGCCTGCAAACTAATGGCGATGAAAAGGTCCGAGTCACTTACAATTATCAACAGGCTCAGCAAACCGTAGACAATCAAGAAAAGACAGTTTCTACGCACCGCATCATTTGTGAGAAAACCGAGGGACGCGTTTTAGAGAATAGTTACGATGCGCAAGGGAGAATCACGACACAAAAGATGACAGCCGGAGAGGCGTCCGTCCCTGGCCGAAACGTCTTGTTTACCTATGAGAACACCCAGGAAGCCGATAAAACTATCACCGGGTCCACAGTTGTTAAAGATGCACAGAATAACCAATTTCACTATGAGTATGCCAATGGCCTCATTACCAAAATTACAGATCCATTAGGTCAGACCATCCACCAGGAATGGTATCCAGTTGGAGATACTAGCGTCGGTGCTTATCCACGTAGCCTCAAACAATACATCGACAAACGCGGACTCGTTACCCAGTTTAAATACGATACAAAAGGCAAAGTCGTTGAAAAATCTATCGTTGGAGATGGAGTGAGCAATACTGCGACCACAAAATTCGCATAGAACGATAACAACCTTCTCACCTCTGTCATTGCGATATTGGGTTTCCAGTTCTTTTTTTTCGGGAGGCTCTAGCGGTATTTTGAGCCTTCTCATTTCCATTTTTTATCCAGCTTTTTTGTAAAGTACAGCTATTCATAATAGACGGTATAAAAGTGCGTGACGTCAGTTATTTCACGAGGATTGCTTTGCCAAATTCTTCCAGGCTGACACGGATGCCATGCTCATCTCGCAAGAGGGAGGTTCCTACCAAAGCGGCATGAAATGTCGTGGAAATTTGGTTGATGTTTGTTGGAGAAATTCCGCTTTCAGCAACACGAAGTTTACCATGGGGGAGTTTTTCATTGAGTTGAAAAATACTCGTGTCCACGGTAAAATCTTTTCCAGAAACACCTGATTTGCCAACAAAGCCTTGATTCGCCTTGAACTTCCGGCTGTTGATTCCGATAATTTTGGCATCGTGTGGCAGAAGTTCGATTTCCTCAGCGGTATGGACTTCAAAAAGTGTTTCCATCCCCAATTCGCGAGCAAGGTCATAGAAACCACGGAGGCGTGGCGCGTCAAGCACGTTAGCCATGAGGAGGATTGCATCGGCGCCAAAAGCGCGTGCTTCTCGAATTTGATACTCATCCAAAATAAACTCCTTCCGTAAGATGGATTTGGAAACCACCTTCCGAATGTCACTGAGGCTCTCAATCGACATGCCAAAGTAAGCGGAGTTCGTCAGGATGGAAATGGCTCGGACAATGTCGGATTCTTCGTAAGCCAAAGGCGCTTCTTCAAAGTTCTGCAAACGCATCGGCCCAACGCTAGGCGACTTTTTCTTCACTTCAGCGATCAGTCCAAAAGAAGGAATTAGGGCTTCGGAAAAAGAAACGACAGGAGATGCATCGGCTAGCATAGCCCGTAATTCGCTCACCGGGCGTTTTGCTTTCGCCGCTAGGATCGCCTCTCGCACTTCCTCTAAAATTTCTTCGAGAATCGTCATAATGAAAATTCAGAATATTATCTGCTGTTCAGTATAAAAATCAAAGGCACTGTTCATGTTGCAAATTTGGATTTGCGTGTACTGTCCAGAAATCTTCGAACTACCCATGAGCCCCAAAACTTTAGAAATGGCGCACAAACTCAAAGAGACAGGTTTTACACCTCCTCAAGCCGAGTGTATAGTGGAGCAAGTTATGGTAGCGATTCAAGACAGCGATTTAGTTACAAAGACTTTTTTGACAGTCGAATTGGCTAAACTGGAAGCCCGGCTAGAAAAAAAGACTGACGATGGATTTTCTCGACTAGAGCGCAAGATTTCTCGGCTGGAAATCAGATGGACTCGGCTGGAAATCAGATGGATCAAATGGATGATAGGGATCCAATTATGCTTTTTTACTTTCACAATGGCCTCAATACTGGGTCTGATCTATTTTCTGCACTCAAAATAGAAAACCAGCGGCCGGGTGTGTCCTGTTTTGCCGCTACACACCTCGAAAATCAATCGTGTTTGCATTGGCAAAGCACCCATTCCGCATAAGCTTTATGGAAAGAATCCGGAGCAATGGACACAATCTCAGGGACTTCGTAAGGGTGCATCTTCAAAAGCTCCGTTTGTAATTCCTGGACGCGGTCAGCGGTCGTCTTCAAAAGAAGAAGACATTCCGAAGCTTCCTCCAAAGTGCCTTCCCAAATGTAAATAGAGGTAACTGCTGGCAAAATAGTCCCACATGCGGCTAACTTTGCATTTACAAGCTGACGCGTTGCCTGCTTTGCCTGCTCGATATCCGGAAATGTGGTCAAAACTAATCGGATCATGCAGCGACTGGGAGTGATTTTCGACAGATCCATCCACCACCTTCCACCTGGTCACCGTGGTAGAATACAGCGGCTTGTCCGGGTGTAATTGCGCGCTGAGATTCGCTCAGACGAATTAAAGCGCGTCCGTTTTCCAAGGGCTGGACCCATGCTGAGGTTCCGGCGTGGGCATAACGGATTTTTACGGTCATTTCTTTGCCGGTGTCGGGCGGGGAGTGTAACCAATTGAGACGGTCAACTTCGAATTCTTCCTGAATGAGATCGGTTTCAAATCCAACGATGATTCGAGAACTGGCGGGATCAATATCCACAACGTAAAGCGGTTGGGGTGAGCCGCCAGGCAAACCTTTACGCTGACCAATGGTGTACATCTCAATCCCATCGTGGGGTCCCAGGTATTTCCCGTCGGTATTATAGATCCCGCCGGGGTGAAGTTGATCTTCTCCTAGGTGACTCCGTAAAAATGCCTTATAATCGTTGCCTGGCACAAAGCAGATTTCCTGGCTATCTTCCTTATCCGCCACTTTCATGCCGAGCTCGCGGGCAATGCCGCGGATTTGCTCCTTTGTCATTCCACCAAGGGGAGTCAACGCGCGGGAGAGTTGTGTCTGAGACAGGCTAAAGAGGAAGTAGGATTGATCTTTCCGTGGGTCCCGCCCCTTCCGAAGCACAACGCCAGATGCCGTGTGCTCAATGATTGCATAGTGACCGGTGGCAATGTACTCGGCACCCAGGGCACGAGCTTTCTCCCACAAATTTCCAAATTTAAGCTTCTCATTGCACATGACACAGGGATTTGGAGTCCGCCCAGCCCGATATTCGCTGGAAAAGTAATCTATGACGAGCCGCTCAAAATCCGCTGCTTCATCGACTACGTAATGCGGGATGCCCAAGGCATGCGCTACCCCACGCGCATCCGCAACAGCTTGAGGCCCACAGCATTTGTCTTCAGCTCGCGAAATGCAATCCTGTGGCCAAACTTTCATAGTCACGCCGACCACGTCCCACCCCTGCTGCTTTAAGAGATAAGCGGTCACGCTGGAGTCTACTCCCCCACTCATCCCTACGAGCACACGTCTTCCATGTCCAAAGGGAAGACCAGCTTGTTGATCGATGCTCATAAGTGGATAAGAATAACTGCTACTATTGAATGGGTCAACCATCGCTCTTCGCACCACGCTGGAAGAGGGTTGTTATGCACGGACGCGCCCATATCTGAGCTTTCCGTAAACATGGATTTGATTGTCAATATATTTATCTCCTGCGTGTTTTACTGAAAATCCACGCAGCCTCTCGAGTATTTCTTACTTAAGGATCATCAGTGACCTCTGCCTAAATTTCCAATTGGAAACTCAAGGCATACTCGCCGAATCTTTAACCGAGCATTAAAGCTCACTAAAAATATAAAATATCAAAAAAATATGTCAGTTCAATCTATAGCAAATAAGGCGTTAACGAGTTTCGCAATGTCCATAGGAACTCCCACCGAGACAGGAAAGAATACTAAACCAACTCAATCATCTCTCTGGGCAAGATTCACTAAAGCGATAGACCGTTCCAAGCCCCGTCAAGTAGAGACTTACACCGAGATTGTCACAGGACCTCGGCAAGATTTGAATAACAGCCCATTCGAAATCTTGCCAAACAATGTTCAGAAGAACAAAGGCCGTTTTCCTGAGGATATAACAATAAGTCACACGAAAATAAAGAAAAACTGGTCGACAATGCATCTTCGCAACATTAAAAAAAATGCTACAGAAAATGCTATAGTTACCCATAGCTTAAAAAAGGAAGATGATGGACTTAAGAATTTGGAAACCAACGTCTTAAGAAAAACATGGTTCATGAATCTTATAGACCTAAATGATGAAGCTGCTTACAATGACTACATGGCTCAACTTAAGCACCCTGATTCGCTTCATGGGAGGGATAATTCACCATCGTGTGGCGTGTGGGACGCCGAGAACAATATTATGAGGGATAATTCACCATCGTGGGGCGTGCAGGACGCCGAGGACAATAGCAGTTTAGATAGTATCAGCCGGGAATATGATCCAAGTGAACCCCTCATCTTACGAAAGGAACGCGATGGACTTAAGGATCCGGAAATCCGGACCTTGCAAAAGGAAGACGACAGCAACTTGCAAGAATCACATATAGTTTATTCTGAAAAAAGAGATCTAAAAAATAAGAAAATTTCTAGTTTTCTGGTAAAAAAACCAATGTCAGATGTCAACTTACAAAAGGAAGACGACAGCAATTCTATGGAGGGTAGTAATGCCCATTTCGTAAGCACGTGCGTTGTAAAATTAAAAGAGCCTACTAGCCTCGAAGCCATGGGCGACCGATGAGAGAAAGGACGCTGGCGGAATCCTCGGGAGTCGCTTATTTTTAGTACTATACTAAACTAATCCTGATGAGCTAAACAAGCTGATACAAAGTTTTTGAAAAGCGGATGAGGCGCATTGGGCTTTGATTGAAATTCAGGATGAAATTGGCAGGCTAAAAACCAGGGATGGCTCTTTAACTCGATGACTTCAGCCAGCGTCCCATCAGGCGAGATACCGCTAATCAGAAACCCTCGCCTTTCCATTTCGTCTCGATAATGCATGTTAAATTCGTAGCGATGACGGTGCCGTTCGTGAATTTCGGTTCGGCCGTAGACTTGATGAGCGAGGGTATTTTTTTGAATCACAGCCGGGCAAGTGCCGAGTCGCATAGAGGCTCCCTTATTGGTGATGTTTAACTGCGTATCCAAAATTGCAATGACAGGATAAGGGGTTGCGGGATCAAATTCCGTACTATTAGCATTTTCAAATCCACAAATACCGCGGGCAAATTCAATAGTTGCTATTTGCATGCCAAGACAGAGTCCCAGGTAGGGTGTGCGGGATTCCCGACTAAATTTAGCTGCGAGGATTTTACCTTCCACTCCGCGATCACCAAATCCCCCTGGGATGAGGACGCCAGCGACCCCTTGTAAGTATTTTTCAGTCCCATCGGTTTCAAGATTCTCGGCATCCACTAGGACGAGGTCGATTGCACAATCATGGCTGGCAGCAGCGTGCGTGAGCGATTCGTAAATACTTTTATAAGCATCTGGCAATTCGATATATTTCCCCACAACGGCGATTCGCACCCTTTTTTTGGGATCGACTACCCGCTGCACAAATTTGCGCCATTCGCCCATATCCGGTTCGGGGGTTTGAAGCTCTAAGACCTTGCAAACAAAAGAATCCAGTCCTTCCGCCTGTAGATTGAGGGGAAATTCGTAGATGGTGTGATCAACATCGCGAGCTTCAATCACTGCTTCTCGGGGAATATTGCAATAGAGGGAAAGCTTTTGACGGGCTTCTTCGTCGATGGGCATTTCGCTGCGACAAATGAGGACTTGAGGCTGGAGACCGATTTCCCGAAGTTTGGCGACGCTTTGTTGTGTCGGTTTGGTCTTAAGTTCGCCTGCCGCTTTAATAAAGGGCACCAGTGTAACGTGCATAAGCATGGCGTTTCGGCTTCCGACTTCGAGAATAAACTGTCGAATTGCTTCCAAAAATGGCAAGCCCTCGATGTCGCCAGTCGTACCACCGATTTCCGTAATCAGCACATCGGCACCGGATGTCGTTCCAAGGCGTCGAATGCACATTTTGATTTCGTCGGTGATATGGGGAATGACTTGAACGGTCTTCCCGAGGTAGTCTCCACGCCTCTCCTTGGAAAGAACGGTTTCGTAAACCTGCCCGCTGGTCACGTTGTTAGGGCGGCCCAAGATACATTGCGTAAAGCGCTCATAGTGACCGAGGTCAAGATCGGTTTCAGCGCCATCAGCCAATACGTAGACCTCACCGTGTTGAAAGGGACTCATGGTACCGGGGTCCACGTTTAAATAGGGATCCAACTTTTGCAGTGCTACCTTCAGTCCTCTCCGTTCCAGAAGGGTTCCTAGCGAGGCGGCTGCAAGTCCCTTCCCAAGTGAGCTGATCACACCTCCCGTCACAAAAATGTATTTCATTTCATGTAAACGGTAGTGAAACGTTCACAAAAATTCCAGGCAACTTCGTCGCTTTCTTTATCGTTGCTTTCTTTTTTTCTTTATTGCTCTCTCCTTTGTTTTCCTAGTCCTTACTTTTCTGGTCTTAGGAAGGTTTTGACCAGTGGGAGAGCGTAATGCCCAGCCAAGTCAAGATGAGGCCAGCGGCCAAAGAGAATCCAATATTGAGTAAAGCCGAATAGGGCCGGTTCTCCATCGCAAGGAGAACGGTCTGTAAAGTAAATGAGGACATCGTTGTAAATCCACCACATAGACCGATCATAAGAAAAGCGCGCACGGGAGGAGAAACCGGAAAGGCTCCACTTGGTGAGGTCATCCCATAAAACCACCCCATCAGGAAGCAGCCTAAGGCGTTGACGACAAAAATACCCCATGGAAAGGTATTGCCCTCCTTACCGGCAATCCATCCGGCAAATGCATAACGAGCAACACTCCCCAAGGCTCCGCCAATAAAAACAGCCAGATAAATTTTCCATCCCTGTGACATCGCAGATTGAATATTTTGGAGAAGTTGATAGCTTGCTTTCCGGCAACCACGAACTACCAACTATAGAGAGCTAAGATTCCTTCCGGACCCACATAAAGGTGCCGTCGGAACGGGGTTGTTCGATCCATTCGCCTTTAAACGCTCGGAGGCGATGTACTTCCCCTTGTTGATTTTGCACTTCGGAAAGTGGAATTTTTTCTTTTTGGGCTATCGCCTGCATTTCAGCACTTCGATCCGCGTTTTCGGCTCCAACGGTTTTTCGAATGCGATCTCCAAGATCTCCCGGCGGCTCCTTTAAAAGCGCCAAAAGGCCATCATGGGCTTCTCCCACGTATTGTCCATTTTTAAAAACCTGAATATCCGCGCGACGGTTGCTTCGTACGGCGTCGGCAGATGAAAGGAAGGAGTCTTGCTGTACCACCCCGTCGTCCTGGGATGAGCCTTTCTTTCCTTTCGCGGTGTTGTTGTTGCTGCTGCTGGCAGCGGCATACTGATAGACATCGACCCTCATTTTGATGTCCACCTGCATGGGCTCGGGTGTGGCAAGTTTCACGGGAGGAAGGGAACAACCTCCCAGCAATGCAAGAAAGGTCAAAAGCCAGTGAAATCCATATTTCATTGAGTCAAGGCGGCTGAGGAATTCCAGTAACCGACTGCCCGGTTGTTATTGGTATGATGCACAAGAAATTTAAATTTCCGGCTCCCGCTTGGGCCAGATAAATTGAGATCCAGTACGCCCTGGGAGTCGATAAACCAAAAGTCCCCAACCGCTTTTTTGTACTCAAAATCCCGGAGTGTCTCAAGTGCAATGGTTGCGACACTGCGCTTGAAAGGCGGCCAATCTTTTGGCAGTTCTTTCAAAAGGCTATCTATTTTTCCCACGCGCATTTTGCCTGGTGTGCCGACTTGAAACTCTCCCTTGAGTCTGTCAATACGAGCTCCATGAGCATTTACTTGTAAAACCAGGTTTAACGGTCCGGTCATGCTAAAATTCTCCGGAGAGATGACTTTTGTTAGCTGAGCGAGGTCTAGCTGTCGCCCCCCTATCCAAGCGGACCAAGGGGACTTGGAGCCGAAAAGAAAAGTAAAGCCTCCCGTAAGATAACCCTTGTAAGCCTTGGCTCCAAATCTTCCGTTAATTCCCTGATGGTCGAAGGTGACTCCCAGCCAGGGCTCTTGGAACCGATATTGTCGCCACCGTAAGTACGAAAGTTGCAGGGCTGTGACCACGTTACTGGTGCCCTTTTCCGGCGGATAGGCAAATCGCATTTCACCGGACTTGCTTGCAAATTTGAGCTGGTAGGACTGAAATTCATAGCTTTCCGCGGGCACCCGAAGTTGCGCATTAATTTTCAGGGCTGCAAGGTTGTCCAGGGCAATATCGCGAATATCTGTTTCGAACTTCACGGGGAGTCCTATGTTTTTGCTGGTGCTTCCTCCGATGACAAGATTTCCGAAATCAACACGGAGTCTGCGAATCGTCCACCCCGATGCTGGGAAAGAAGATTGGGCTGGCGGCGGGCCGGAAATGGGCGCGTGAGCCGCCGGGGGGGGAGGAGCATGTCCCGAAGAAGTAGTAGTCTTAGCCGATACTGAGTCCATGTAGGCCAGGAGATCTTCGCTCAGGTAAATTGTCGGATATAAGACGACGGCTTCTTCGATTTGTTGGCGAAGTAAGTCTTCCAAAGTAAATCGAATAAAGACGGTTTTCAGATTTATGACTGCGCGCCCCGACGGTGCGGGCGCACGCAGGGCAATGTCTGAAAGCTGGACAGTTTGGAGGGCGGACCCCAAATTATTTGCAGCTTTACCCAAGGTGATGTCTTTCAAGCGAGTGGTCAATTGGAAATGGATTCGCGATGCGTCCGGACTCTCTTCTTCCAAGGCAACTGCAACTCGCAGAATATTCATCGTACCGACTGTCCAGGCCGGAAGTGGAGCTGCTGTTTGCTGACTGCTGGTCACCGACTTCGAATTTGAATTCCCTACCAGCGCCCGCAATTGTTTCCCGATAATCAGTCTTCCACCCTGGATGAAGATACGTTCGAGATGATTGCGCGTCAATTGCTCGAAGGTAAAGCGGGCTTCCATACGATCCAGTTCTAAAAAGGGCTTTTGTGCGGCTGCTGTTTTGGCAGAAATTGCCCAAAAAATGATATTCTGCTGCTCTTGGGAGGGGGACAGGGTGAGATTGCTGAAATCAAAGGTAAATTTTGCATTGAGTTCAGGAAACTGGTCACCCATGTCATGTATGTGAAGCGTGCCTTCTTGGCAAACTACACGAAGTAAGCCAATCGGAAAGGGCGAGGAATTTCCGGCTGTTTTTGTTTTTTCTCTCTCGCCCTCTGCGGAGAAAAGCGTGGCTAAATGGGGAGAAATCGAGAGGATTGGCTGATCCAGCCGAACTTCATCAATTTTTAAACGCAACAAGCCCTGGAACGAAAGGAGCACTGAGCCTCCCTCCATGTTTAGCAATTCTTCCCCGGATTGTTTGTTTTTAATCACCAACCGGCCAGCAACCAGACGTTGGAAACCAACGAGCCTAAGATGCTCCAAATGCAGTGTGGCTTCGGGTATAGCCTTGGAAAAGCTCCAGGAAGCGATGTCAGCCAATCGGGCGACCACAAGGAACGACGCTCCAATAACAAGAATCACAATGCCCATCACCGCCAGAAGCAATACGCGTATCATTTTGCCGACTTCGTCGGTTTCTTTTAGAAGCCGATAATTGTAAATAAAGTTTTTCCACACTACAGGTTTATAAAAGTAACGGACGGAACGCTAGGTAAAAGACAGTCCACGGTGACTCCAATGACAAAAAGCAGACCCACTACGGCATTACTCATAAAAAATGCTCGCTGAATGGAACCTAAGTCCCCCCGCTTGGCGATTCGGTGCTCCCAAATGAGCGCGCAAAAGATGCATACGAGCACAATAGCATAAGGAATCCCCAAGTGTGCCAACCGGCCGAAGAGAATCAAGCAGAGGAACATCCCGATATGAAGAATTTGGGCCAACCAAAGTGAAGCCGGAATGCCCATAAGCACCACGATCGATTTCAGGCCCTCCACACGATCCACTTCCACGTCTTGAGTAGCATAAATGATATCAAATCCCGCCACCCAAAGAAGAACTCCCAAAGCGAGAACTAAAGGCGGCAAGGCAAATTTTCCTGTGACTGCCAGCCAAGCGCCAACGGGTGAAACAGCCAATGCCAATCCGAGAAAAAATTGCGCTGCATGGGTAAACCGTTTTGTGAGAGAATAAAAAAATACGATCGCAAGAGCCAGGGGCGAAAGATAGCCGCACAAAGAATTGATTGCGCAAGCGGTTGCTACAAATGATATGGCGGAGATCGCACACGCAGCAATCGCAGTGGATCGGTGGACAAGAAGGTGCCGGTTAACCGTTCGAGGATTGCGCTTGTCAATCTCCCAATCGACAAGCCGGTTAAATGTCATAGCCGCTGTCCGAGCAAAGACCATCGCCAGAATAATGAATAAAAAAGTTTTTGTGCTGGGGAGTCCCTGACCTGCGACTGTCATGGCACCCAGGGCAAACGGAAGAGCAAAAACCGTATGGGAAAAACGAATGAACTGAAGAAATGAGTTCACTTGCTGCGTCCCATATCCTCAAAAAGGTCAGCAATGCCAGCATCCACCCGCATGTCGAGCAAATGCCAGGTACCCTTACTCTTGTAGAAATAAAACTTCCATCTGAGAGGCATATCCTCGCCTAAGGAAAGACAGGTCACTCGCAAGAGATTTTCTCCCACAGACTTTTTCTCAAGAATTTCAAATCCTTCGACATCTCCGTATTTGTCCAGGGCTTGTTGCGTTCCTTTCTTCAGAGTCTCGACGTCTTCTTGCTTGTTAGCCAGGAGAGAACCGCGGGTCAAAGCCTTTAGAGCATCGTCAAGATTGCCGGATTTTACTCCCGAAAAGAATTTTTTAAGCATCTCGGAGGGTAACGCTTTTGGTTCGCTAACGCTCTCGTCGAGAAGTACCATTTCATTCGCCGGAGTCGGAGTCGGTGAGGGTGAGAAATCTCTCGCAAACCCTGTTGAATACACCCCTAAAAAGAAGATGAATGATAAAATACGCATTATGTGTTATCCATAACATGAGCACTATAGTTGTCAGTTCGTAGTTGGTGGTTCGTAGAAGTTGATAGCTTGCTTTCCGGTAATTACGAACCACGAACTGTAGCACTAGAGAGGATCTTTTTTCAAGAAACACTATGTCAAACCAGCTAAATCCCGGAGATATGGCTCCATCATTTGAAGCCATTGCCGTCGGTGGAAACTACGGTCAAGAAACCCGTATAACATCTTCCGATTTAATAGATAAAACATTCATCCTCTATTTTTATCCCAAAGACGATACCCCAGGCTGCACCAAACAAGCGTGTGGAATCAGGGATTCTTGGGACAAATTAACGCCATTCAACGCGCAAATTTTTGGTGTCAGCACAGACGGACAAACAAGCCATAAGAAGTTCATCGATAAATTTTCTCTACCCTTTCCGTTACTGATAGACACTGATCACAAAATTGCCGAAAATTTTGGCGTCTGGGTTGAAAAGAGCATGTATGGCAAGAAGTACATGGGCATGGAACGGAGTACTTTTATAATAGGGCCTGATGGAAGAATCCGCACCATTTTCCCTAAAGTCAAACCGGAGGAGCACGCTGATCTGATACTTGCGGAGCTGAGAAAACATTAATCGCCGACGTTTGCTTTCTTTGTTCAATAAGCTGACGGCAATTTCAGAAAAGTTGCCCGAACGGCTCAGCCATCCCATTCTCAAAGAACTAATTCCGATTCGGGAAATTTTCCTGGAACAACGGCCTGCTCGGCTGATGCTCTTGGGCGAGTCCTCCTCCTTTACCGTTCCGGAGCTGCTAAACACCTGGTACGCTGGCGACTGGCTGCGTCAGATCCCTTTAGGGGCTAACGGTTGCAACCGGGTCTCTTTTGATCCACAGGCTTCTGAAGCCGTAGAAAAGAGCTGGCAAATTTATTCTTTGCCGAATCGTGGGACTCTGCAGATTCTGGATGCTCGCCGAGATCCCAACATTCCCTATTCGGATTTTTCCGAGGACCTTTTCCAGGCAAATATCGCGACCCAACAACCGCCGGATGTGGCAATTCTCTTGTCCCCTGTGACCCAAGAGGAGCTTGCACAGCTCAGCAGATGCATAGGAGATCGCAAATGTCCGGTACTTCTTCTTCAAACCCAAAGGCCCTCTGGTCATCCTCCGACACCCGTCGAGTTTCGGGATCACGAGGTGCGAGTGGTTCCTTTCGGAACGGAGACAGCAGTGGCAGTGCTTTGTGAGCTTCTTCCTAATCCGTCCAAATTGGAAACAGCGCGTTTGCTTCAGGTGCGAGATTCTCAACGACAGATCGCCAATACATTGCTTCACTCCTTTGCGGCTGTATGTGGACTCATAGGAACGCAACCCATCCCACTCGCAGACCTGCCCATCTTGACTTCACTGCAGTCTTTTATGATTGGAATCATCGCATACTGCAGCGGCCGCCAACTCAGTGTCAAAACTGTCGGGGAATTTTTGGGTGCTATGGGACTAAACATTGGCGCGGGGATACTTTTCCGCGAAGGAGCTCGGGCAGCGATTCGCTTCGTCCCTTTTTGGGGAAATGCCGTCGCGGGCTTTGTAGCAGGCACCGGCACTTACGCCATCGGAAAGGCAGCCATCGCCTACTTTGTTGACGAAATCCCGATAACTTCTGTTCGCAAAATTTTACGGACTTCCAAAATCTACAGTTGTTAGTTCGCAGGCACACAGCCTAAAAAAACTGCCGATTCATCCCATAAACCGGACTGTTCATGGGCGGAAGTTGATAGCTTGATTTCCGGCAACCACGAACCAACGAAGTTGGTGCAATTTTATAGTTGGAGCTCCTTTTCGGGTGGGTAAGATAGCCTTCCACAAGTTGTTGTTATTGCATGGAGACCTTCCATTATCCGGAACCATTTAAAGTCATCGTCGTTGGTGCTGGCCATGCCGGAATAGAAGCCGCAATGGCCTCGGCCCGCTTAGGATGTCGGACTTTGCTGCTGACCCAAAACGCAGATACCATCGGCCAAATGTCTTGCAATCCTGCCATTGGGGGGCTTGCGAAAGGGCATATGGTTCGGGAAATCGATGCCTTAGGTGGGGTCATGGGACTCAACACTGACGCGACCGGCATTCAATTTCGTATGCTCAATGCAAGCAAAGGGCCCAGTGTCCGCGCGCCTCGTGCACAATGCGACAAAAAAGCCTATCAATTTCGTCTCAAAGCGGTGCTGGAAAGAGAGCATTTCTTAGTCATTTATCAGGATGGAGTTGCGCGTCTTTGCGTAGAAGACGGACGGGCCATCGGTGTGGAGACCCAGTTAGGAGTCCGTTACCTGGCTTCCGCTGTTGTGGTGACAACCGGCACCTTCTTGCGAGGTCTTCTTCACGTCGGGATGAATCACCAAGCTGGCGGTCGAATGGGAGAACCCATTTCCAGCCTGAGCGAACATCTTAAGGGATTGGGATTTGAGGTGGGACGATTCAAAACGGGTACGCCCTGCCGGATTTTGGCTAAATCAATTCGATTCGACGCTTGCGAACGTCAGGATGGAGAAGAGCCGCCCTCACTTTTCAGTAAACTTTCGCACACACTCAAACGCAATCAAAATGACATCTTTACCCTCAATAGCTGGGAAAACGGAATGTTCCACGTGGAACAAATTCCCTGCTGGATCACTCATACTAATGAGAAGACGCATGATATCATTCGAAAGAATCTGGATAGATCACCGCTCTATGCGGGGAAGATAGATGGAGTGGGGCCGCGTTATTGTCCTTCAATTGAGGATAAGGTCGTCAAATTTGCTGAAAAAACGCAGCATCAAATTTTTTTGGAACCGGAGGGACGTCACACCGATGAGATCTATGTGAATGGAATGTCGACCAGCCTGCCTTTGGAGATCCAATACGCCTTTATCCGGAGTATCCGAGGACTTGAAAACGCGGAAATTTTGCGACCTGGCTACGCTGTGGAATACGACTATTTCCCGCCGACACAATTGAAGAGCACGCTGGAGACTCATCTGGTAGCGGGCTTGTATTTTGCAGGACAGATCAATGGCACTTCGGGGTATGAGGAAGCTGCTGCGCAGGGACTTCTGGCTGGAGCTAACGCTGCTCTGAAATTAAAAAATCAGGCACCGCTGATCTTGTCTCGCTCCGAGGCTTACATGGGGGTGCTAGTGGACGATTTGGTGACGCGTGGGACTCCGGAGCCCTATAGAATGTTTACCAGTCGTGCGGAATTTCGGTTGTTACTTCGACAGGATAATGCGGATATGCGTTTGACGGGCCGAGCTATTGAAGCCGGATTGGTTTGCGGCGAACGGAAGCGTCTTTATGAAGAGAAGCTCAGGAATTTTCAAGCATTGATGGAAGAAATCGGGAAAATCCGCCAAGAGGGAGTCCCTCTTTCCACATGGCTTCGGCGTCCTGAAAACTCATTTCAAAGCGTGGCTCCTGAATGGAGGAGAAAGTATCCGGACTGTATTTGGGAATCTGTGGAGATTGAGCTCAAGTACGAGGGCTATATTCGGCGTCAGGAAGAACAAGTTGCCAAAGCCAATCGGCAGGAGGCGATGAGGATCCCTCCGGATCTCAATTTTTCTCAAATCTTGGGGCTGCGCAGTGAGACCGTTCAAAAACTTTCCGGCGTGCGTCCGGAAACTTTAGGTCAAGCCGCTCGAATTAGTGGAGTCACTCCGGCCGACATTGCCTTGCTTTCGATTTGGATTGAAAAACAACGCCGGTTAACAACTTGCGAAACACGCAAAGAAGCAGGAAAATAGCGGCTGGGCTGCTCTCTGAGTTTTGTAAAAATTTAAAAGCCCAATTATCTTAACTGATGTTACGCAGCGGCCACCCGAAAAAGCTGAAGTTCTGCATAGGCGACACGAGAGGCGTGGAGACTACCTCGGGAAGACCGTTCAAGTCATTCCCCATATCACCGACGAAATCAAAATGTGCATTCGACGCCTTGGAACGACATCCGGTGCCGATGTGCTGATTACGGAAATCGGTGGTACGACTGGCGACATCGAGGGCTTGCCATTTTTGGAAGCAATTCGACAGTTTATTCTCGAAGTCGGAAGCCGAAACGCCATGCTTATGCACGTTACACTGGTGCCCTTTATTAAAGCGGCAGGCGAACTTAAGACCAAACCGACACAACAAAGCGTCGCCAAACTTCGGGAAATCGGTCTCCAGCCTCAAGTCCTCATTTGTCGCAGCGAAATGCCCATCGACGAAGAAGCCCGTCAAAAGCTTTCCCTCTATTGCAATATTCCCCGAGAAGCAGTGATTGAAGCTCGCGATGTTGATCACACCATCTACGAATTTCCCCTCAATCTACAGGCGGAAGGACTGGATTCTTTTGTTTGCAAGGTCTTAGAGCTTCAAACCCCCGAACCGGATATGGGCGAATGGCGCAAATTTGTGCAGCGGGTAGTCGATCCCAAAAAAAGGGTGCGAATCGCCGTTGTGGGGAAATATATCGAATTGCCAGATGCTTATAAAAGTATTTACGAATCGCTCACGCACGCTGCTGCCAGCCATGATTGTGCAATCGACCTCGTCCTAGTGGATGCCGAGAATCTTGAAACCGATGGGACTGAAAAATACTTACAAGGGGTCGCTGGCGTCCTCATCCCAGGGGGATTTGGTGATCGCGGAGTGGAAGGTAAAATCCTCGCAGCTAAATTTAGTCGGGAATCCCGCACACCCTACCTGGGACTCTGTCTTGGCATGCAAATAGCAACTATTGAATTTGCCCGCGGTATTTGTGGATTTGAAAATGCTAATAGTACGGAATTTGATCCCGCAACCCCTTATCCTGTCATTGCAATTTTGGATACGCAGTTAAACATCACCAATAAGGGAGCCTCTATGCGACTCGGCACTTGCCCGGCTGTGATTCAAAAAAATACCCTCGCTCATCAAGTCTACGGCCGAACCGAAATTCACGAACGGCACCGTCATCGCTACGAATTTAACATGCATTATCGAGACGAAATGGAAAGGCGAGGGTTTCTGATTAGCGGTATCTCGCCTGATGGGACGCTGGCTGAAGTCATCGAGTTAAAGAGCCATCCCTGGTTTTTAGCCTGCCAATTTCATCCTGAATTTCAATCAAAGCCCAATGCGCCTCATCCGCTTTTCAAAAACTTTGTATCAGCTTGTTTAGCTCATCAGGATTAGTTTAGTATAGTACTAAAAATAAGCGACTCCCCGAGGATTCCGCCAGCGTCCTAGGTTTGGACTTTTACCTCCTGTTTGTTATTCATGCCAGACACACCAACTAATCCCCCTCCAAAGGGGAGGTAGGGGGATTGAGTTGTGGGTCAATGATCGGGTATATTCTTCACTTAGTAGCCCGATTTTAATAGCGAAGAGTCATCTTTTTCCTTCCCTTTATCCATTAAAATTCCGGAAAAACCTATATTTCCGATTCACCACTTAATTCGTCGAAGAGGCATTTCGGCGAAGAGGCATTTTCTTTGAAAGATACTTTTAAGGGCTTTTCTTCGGAAAGGGGAATATCACTCTCTTTAAGATTTCCGCTCTTTTTTAAGATACCATGCTTACTCCAAACCTGTTCAAGAGAAGGCCCTTTCTTCTTCTGAGCATCGCTTGACGAAATTTTAAATGGGCTGTTGTTGGAAATCAAAGTATGTGCCTGCGTCATCTGACGCGACTTGGAAATGCCTATTGCTTGAGTGAATTTATTCCAGGGAGACGGTTTAATATTCTTTCCTGTCTTGGTGGGAGCTCCTGTAAGCATCAGCAAATTCGTAATCGCCTTGTTTGCTATAAATTGAATTGGCATAATTTTTTGATATTTTTAGTGAACTTTAATGTTCGGTTAAAGACTCGGCGAATATGGCTTGAATTTCTAACTGGAAATTCAGGTAGAGGCAACTGATGATCCTTAAGTAAAAAACACCCGAGAGAACGCGTAGATTTTCAGTAACTGACGTTACGCACTTTTAGGAGCGATGGTTGACCCATTCAATATATGCTCGTAGGGATGAGTGGGGGAGTAGACTCCAGCGTGACCGCTTATCTCTTAAAGCAGCAGGGGTGGGACGTGGTCGGCGTGACTATGAAAGTTTGGCCACAGGATTGCATTTCGCGAGCTGAAGACAAATGCTGTGGGCCTCAAGCTGTTGCGGATGCACGTGGGGTAGCGCATGCCTTGGGCATCCCGCATTACGTAGTCGATGAAGCAGCGGATTTTGAGCGGCTCGTCATAGATTACTTTTCCAGCGAATATCGGGCTGGGCGGACTCCAAATCCCTGTGTCATGTGCAATGAGAAGCTTAAATTTGGAAATTTGTGGGAGAAAGCTCGTGCCCTGGGTGCCGAGTACATTGCCACCGGTCACTATGCAATCATTGAGCACACGGCATCTGGCGTTGTGCTTCGGAAGGGGCGGGACCCACGGAAAGATCAATCCTACTTCCTCTTTAGCCTGTCTCAGACACAACTCTCCCGCGCGTTGACTCCCCTTGGTGGAATGACAAAGGACCAAATCCGCGGCATTGCCCGCGAGCTCGGCATGAAAGTGGCGGATAAGGAAGATAGCCAGGAAATCTGCTTTGTGCCAGGCAACGATTATAAGGCATTTTTACGGAGTCACCTAGGAGAAGATCAACTTCACCCCGGCGGGATCTATAATACCGACGGGAAATACCTGGGACCCCACGATGGGATTGAGATGTACACCATTGGTCAGCGTAAAGGTTTGCCTGGCGGCTCACCCCAACCGCTTTACGTTGTGGATATTGATCCCGCCAGTTCTCGAATCATCGTTGGATTTGAAACCGATCTCATTCAGGAAGAATTCGAAGTTGACCGTCTCAATTGGTTACACTCCCCGCCCGACACCGGCAAAGAAATGACCGTAAAAATCCGTTATGCCCACGCCGGAACCTCAGCATGGGTCCAGCCCTTGGAAAACGGACGCGCTTTAATTCGTCTGAGCGAATCTCAGCGCGCAATTACACCCGGACAAGCCGCTGTATTCTACCACGGTGACCAGGTGGAAGGTGGTGGATGGATCTGTCGAAAATCACTCCCAGTCGCTGCATGATCCGATTAGTTTTGACCACATTTCCGGATATCGAGCAGGCAAAGCAGGCAACGCGTCAGCTTGTAAATGCAAAGTTAGCCGCATGTGGGACTATTTTGCCAGCAGTTACCTCTATTTACATTTAAAGTAAAAAAGCATAATTGGATCCCTATCATCCATTTGATCCACCTGATTTCCAGCCGAGTCCATCTGATTTCCAGCCGAGAAATCTTGCGCTCTAGTAGAGCTAACCGAAGACCGCTTCCGCAAGGAAAAAATAGTCCCCCTCTTTGTTGTGACAAAGAGGGGGCGATTTCCTTTTAAAACCTTTTAAAAAGCGAAGGTAATTTTAGCACCTCCCCAAAAGGTTGAAGGGCTTGTGCCGACCAGATCGTCAAAGTTATAACTGTAAGCTCCATAACCGGATACCGTGATAAATCGGTTGACTTTTACAGGGACTGCAACTCCAAGTTCAATGTTATTTGCCCCATCGAAAAAGGCATTGGAGCCATCGGATTTCGTTTGAGCATTGTAACGGAAGTTTTGACCATAAGCGATCCAGGGTGTGAGAGAAACCAGGTCTTTGTAGACAGGAATCGCAGCATCCAAGCGCAAGGCCAAAAAACTAGCTGTTGCCGGTTCTTGTCCATAACGACTGGTTGGCGCGCTGGGCCCCAGATTAAAGAAGTAAGCAACCGAAGGAGTCAGTGTCACTGATCCCAGTGCGATATTGTAGCCGATTTTGGCCTGAAGTTCATTTGCATACAATTGATTATCGGTAAGCGCATAAAATTCGTATCCGAAAGATGCGAATAAATTTCCGAAAGTATGTGTGTACGTCAAAGTCACATCCGTTTCCTTATAACTGGTTTTGTACAACCCAAAAGCGTTCCAGACATCCACAGTTAAAGCATCGGAGGCAGTCGCATTGAAGGTAAGACTCAAATCTGTCCAAAGAAGACTGGAACCATACTTCTGATTGCCACGCAGCGAATTCACACCGCGGTACATATAAAGACTATCCCAACCTTCGGTGAGTTGTCCGCTCCATCGCGACTTTGTCTCCGAGGAATCTTGTTTGGTAGAAATTTTGTTTTCACCCATTTCTTCTCCTGCGAATGTGGATTGGGTGGCTAGAACCACGGCTGTCCCAAGTGCGAGGAAGCCATTGCGAATCTTTTTCATAATATTTGATGAGTTATCGGCAGCGAATCGGGTTGTTGAAACCAATTCTGCAACCGATTGCATGGATTTCTACAGGGGTTGCTGTTTTTATCAAGAAATGGAGTAGGTTCTATCCCAGTCGGTTGAGGAGAATTCAACAACGAACTACCAACTGACAACGTCCACCCCAAAAAGCGCCTCAAAAGCGCCTCATTTGATCCGTGTGATTTCGGCTGGATTTATAGCGAAGTGCATACAAATCCTTTGCCCTTTTATGAATTTAAAAATTCAACGAGACTTTTGCTCCGCCCCAAAATGTGGACGGATTCGTATGCACGAGGCTATCGAAATTGTAACTATAGGTACCGTAGCCTGACACGGTCACAAAGTGATTGATTTTAATGGGCAGGGAGATCCCGGCTTCAAAGTCATTTGCTCCATTAAAAAAGGCACTTGTACCGTTCGGTTTCTCTTGAGCATTAAAGCGAAAGTTTTGTCCGTAGGAAATCCAGGGTGCTAGGGTGATCACGTCCTTGTAAAGTGGAATGGAAATGTCTGTGCGGAGATTCAAATAACTCGATGCAGTAGGTGCCATTCCATAGCGATCCGTAGGTGCGTCGGGACCGAGATTAAAGAAATAAGTCACCGAAGGCGTGATTATCACGGAGCCCAAGGAGATATTGTAACCAATTTGGCCGTGAAGTTCGTGGCAATACATTTCCATCGAAGTCATTGCCATCATCATGTAACCGGCTGAAACAAATAAGTTTTCAAAAGTGTGGGTGTACATGAGACAGACGTCCGTTTCCTTGTAACTGCTTTTTCCGAGTCCGAACGCATTCCAAACATCCGCCATTAAGATGTCGTTGGGAGTCAGATAATACCCGCCGCTGAGATCGGTCCACAAAAGACTCGATCCGTACCTGGAGTCTCCGCGCAGCATATTGACTCCACGGAACATGTAGAGGCTATCCCAGCCCTCAGTTAATTGAACGTGCCAACTACTCGAAGTTTCTCTAAGCGTGGCGTCTCTGACGGAGCAATTGTGACAATAATTTTCAGCCAAAGCGGTGTGAGAAGTGAGCACAAGAGCGATGATACTGATGGCAAGGAATTCCCTTTGAGCAAATTTCATATTTTATAACTGAGGTTACGTACTTTTAAGAGCTTCGGGGGCAAAAAAGACTATTCTATAGCAAGGCCCGTATAAATGATCATGGATTTGACTGAAATTTTGGCTCCAGGCAAGACGCAAAAAAGAGGCCATATCTGTAGATACGGACTATTTTTTGCAACAAAGCTTGGAGGCAACACCTGGCCGTGGGAACGGCCGGGGTAGACTTGCCGAAGGCAAGCCCCGAAGGGGCGAGACTCAGCGGGGCTGAGGGAGTCAAAAGGGCGGCAAAGGCGTAATCATTTTATACGGGCTTTGCTATAACCAACAATGTTCTCTTATCGGAGCGTAAATTGTAGCTCAAAAAGATGTTTGTTTGCAATTTTTGCTTCTAAAGGAAACCGACGAAGTCGGCTAGAATCCCAAGGTGATTTTAGCGCCACCCCAAAAAGTGGAGGGGCTGGTACCGATTAAGTTATTGAAGGCGTAACTATAGGCTCCGTAACCCGAGACGGTAATGTAGCGGTTGATTTTAATAGGCAGCGCGATTCCGAGTTCGAGGTTATTTGCTCCATTAAAGAAATGGGCGGAGTTATCGGAGATAATTCTGCTATCGTTCTCGCGCGCGTTGTAGCGGAAGTTTTGACCATACGCGATCCATGGCATGAGATAGACGACGTCTTTATAAATTGGAATTGAGCCATCCAGGCGGAGATCCAAATAACTCGATGTACTCGGGACGCGGCCATAGACGTCATTGGAAGCGTTCGGGCCGAGATCAAAGAAATACGAGACCGAAGGTGTTAGAATGACTGACCCCAACAAAATGTTATAGCCGACTTTTCCTAGCAGTTCATTTGCGTACTGGCGGTCCGCTGTGAGTGCATAGAATTTATAGCCGAGCGATGTGAACAAATTGCCGAAGGTATGGGTGTAGATGAGGGAGACATCGGTTTCCTTGTAGCTGGTGCGAGACATGCCAAAGCCATTCCACACACCCACGGTGAGGGCATCAGAGTCCGTAGCATGAAAAGTCACATTCAAATCCGTCCATAAAATGCTCGATCCATATTTCATGTTACCACGGAGTCTGTTTACACCGCGAAACATATAAAGACTGTCCCAACCTTCAGTTAACTGAGCATTCCAACGTGCCGGAGCGTTTTGTTCAGGAAGAGGGGCCTCATGTTTTTCCTCAAATTTGCTGTCTTCTCCAGCAAGACCGCTCTGGAGAGCGAGAAGGATGGCTGCGCCAAATGCAAATAAACTTTTATGGGTATTTTTCATGTGAACTTTGTGGATGAATTTTCAAAACAGGCACTTCCATGATGCGGAAGCGACCTGTTGCCAGGACTTCTAAGGGTTCGATTCCGAAAGATCAGCAGTTCAAAATGGGCAATTTTTGCGCACGACCTGTACTGCTCAGATGAGGATTTGTCCCCCCATGATAAGCCCATCGAGAATCTCAAAAATGGTTACTTTTGCCTATGCTCTCTATGAAGCCAGAAGTTGTTTCAGGCGGGCAAAATGATTTTCGGCTGTTTCTGCGGTTACAGGTTGGTTGAGAATTTTGGTGCCACTGGATTCCACTACGCCGTCGCCTGCGATTTCCGAAAGAAACGGACTCCGCTGACAGGCGACGGGTTTTCCGTATTTCATACGCTGTAGGGAATGGGAAATGGTGAGTGATTTCATAGCGCGCGTGATGCCTACGTAAAAAAGCCGGCGTTCTTCATCCACTGTACCTTCGATCTTGGAGCGTTGGTGGGGGAGCAGGCCATCTTCGGCGCCGATGAGGTAGACGTGAGGGAATTCGAGTCCTTTTGCGGCATGGAGAGTGATCAGTGTGACACCGATTCCCGCTTTGTCTTTATCCTGGCGATCGTTATCGAGAGAAATTTCATCGAGAAAAGTGCGAAGGCCCTCAGATTCTTGATATCTGTCGAGATCGCGAAGAAGATCGCGCACGTTTTCTTCTCTGCGAAGGCTTTCTTGCTGCGTTTTGCAAGAGTGCCGAAGATCCTCAAAGTAGCCGGATTCTTCCAACATGGATTGAAGGAGAGCAGCAGGTTGGGAGCTGGGTGTGGAGAGTCGAATGCGGAAGGCTTCGATAAAGTCGCAGAAGGTACTGATTGCTTCCCGTGTTCGAGTGGAGACCGTGTTACGAAATTCCGGACTCTGAAGTACTGCGAAAAGATTGCAACTTTCCGACAATGCGTTTTCCACTGTGACCGCTCCGATTCCTCGGGGAGGGGTTCGGAGAATGCGTAATATGGCGGCATCGTTGGACGGATTCATCAGGCATGTCGCATAAGCGATGACGTCTTTGATTTCCCTCCGGTCAAAAAAACTTTTGCCGCCGATGAGGCGATAGGGAATTTTCAGTCTTCGCAGAGCCTCTTCGATGGGACGCGATTGTTGATTCGTACGATATAGCACTGCGAAATGTTCCCAGGGAGTGGATTGAGCATGCCGCTGAGCGGAAATTTCTGAGGTGACGAGTTCCGCCTCTTCCCGGTCATCCCGCATAGCGAGGACTTGGACAGGCGTTCCTTCATCTGCCGCACTCCAAAGATTTTTTCCGCGGCGCCGCACATTGTTTCGAATCAGCCGGTTTGCAACACCGAGAATGGCAGGGGTGCTTCGATAATTTTGCTCTAATTTGACGATGACTGGATTGGGGAAGTGCCGTTCGAATTCCAAAATGTTGGAGACCTCCGCTCCTCGCCAGCTATAGATGCTTTGGTCATCGTCTCCCACCACACAAACATTGGGTGCCTTACCTGCAAGAAGGCTGACAAGCTCTAGCTGAAGCCGATTGGTATCCTGAAATTCGTCCACTAAAAGAAACTCGTATCGTTCCTGCCAATAAGTGGCTGCTTCCGGATGATGGCGGAGGATTTGTACCGCAAGGACCAACAGATCATCAAAATCCATCGCATTCAGCATTTTCAGCTCGTTTTGGTAGCGGAGATAGACGGCTCCAAGCAGGCTATCTTCAGTGGGGGGGGCATTCCAGCCACTGTTTTTTGCCTTACTAATCAGAGCGCGAGCCACCGCCGGATCCAGAGTTTCGTCTTTGGCGGCTGTCCGGTGGATAATTTTCTTGAGGAGGCCGGACTGATCAGATTCATCCAGAATGCTGAAATTTTCCTTATAGCCGAGGAGATGCGCTGACTGGCGAAGAATCCGAACGCATAAGGAGTGGAACGTGGAAATGGTGACTTCTCTGGCATCGTCCGCTCCTATTAGCTCCAGAACACGGTCTTTCATTTCCTTGGCAGCTTTGTTGGTAAATGTGACCGCCAAGATCCGACTTGTGGCGTGACCTTGAGCAATCAGCCAAGCAATACGAGCGGTGATGACGCGGGTCTTACCGGTTCCAGCTCCCGCAAGAATTAATAAGGGACCTTTCCCATGAGTTGCGGCGCTTTCTTGCTCGGGATTGAGATCGAATAGGCGAAAACGGCTCATATAGCCTCGTTACAGAAATAGGAAAGAACTTCGGGATAAAGGGAGTGTTCGGCTATCTGAATGCGTTGATGCAGCGATTCGGGAGTATCGTGCGGAAAAATCGGAACTTTTTCCTGGGCGATGATTTTGCCGCCATCGACGACGACATCCACGTAATGTACCGTGCAGCCAGTGACGGTTTCTCCGGCTTCCAATGCTTGCCGCCATGCCTCCAGGCCCGGAAATTGTGGTAAGAGAGAGGGATGAATATTGAGAATGCTTTGGGGAAAGGCCTTCAATAACGGCGCTTGGACGATGCGCATAAAACCAGCCAATGCAACAAGCACCACCTTTTCTTCCTGCAAGATCTCGATCATGCGAGCTTCTGCTTCGGGGGACATTTTAGTCCGGAAACCACCTGGGTCCACGAATTCGGCTCGAATTCCCCGCTCGCGAGCCAATTTTAAAATACCTGAGTTTTCGACGTCGGAAATCACTACTCGGATGTCGGCTTCAAGCGTTCCCTCATGTACAGACCGGGCAATCGCCTCAAAATTTGATCCGCGTCCGGATCCAAGAATACCAAGTTTCAGTTTATCCATTTTAATCTCTTCTCGCGTAGCACTGTAGTCCGTGGTTCGTAGCAGTTGATAGCTTGCTTTCCGGCAACTACAAACCATTAACTTTTAAGAACCAAACCAAAAAATTCGCGGACACTACCAACTGACAACCGTCGAGCTAGCTCGAATGATCCACTCGGAATTGAAGTGATCAAACTCAACGGTATAGCGTCACAATCCTCGCGTCTTTTCGGAATAAAAATTATCGGATAGAAAAAAAATAAAAAATTAGTTGCGCTTTGTAAATTTTTCGCTAGTTTCTCTCTTCCTTCTTAAAGGCGCAACAGGTTGCTAGACTATGTTGAAACCTCTGAAGGCAATCCACTGAGCTAGTACTCGTGTGTAATCCAAGTGATTACTAAGTAATGTTACGCAAAAAAGGGAATCTTGTTGGTTAAAATGATCTTTTTTCTGCCGGGGCTCCTAAAAGTCGTAACGTAGTTACTAAGTGATGTTACGCAAAAAAGGAACCTTGTTGATTAAAATGAGGACTCCTAAAAGTCGTAACGTTAGTTACTAAGTCGTATTGAAGCTACTATGTATTTGTTTATTATTAATTTATTATGAGTATAAAAAAATCCACATTCCGACCCGTCCATTCATGGGGGTATAAAGCGTTATTTTCTCGCAAATTCATACGCAGATGCATTGCGAGTAGCTGGTTGATTTGCCTTTTCAGCTCGGCAAAAGCAGCTCCGATAAGCAACCAGTTGCATAATCAGGATCCCGTTACAGGAAAGATCTCAAAGCCCTCTCAAGTGCCAGATTTCAGCGGCTTGCCAGAGAAGAAAATTTCTTTGAACGGTTCTCAAGGGTTTGCACAGCAAGTAAACAGTAATATCGGTCTGAAAAATCAGGAGTTGGAAAATACTTCATCCGCCAGGATTGTGTTAGCAAATAGTGACGGGGGTAAGAATATCAATTGGAACGATTCGACTAATGATCATAATTGGAGCACGCCCGGCAATTGGGATGGCAAAGCTGTTCCTACTAAGAATGATACGGCCACTATTGGTAGCGGTACTGTGAAAATTACTAAGGATGAGGAACCTATCGGACAGTTAATAGTGGGGAGTGATGGTAGTAGCAAGGAGAAGCAGGGTATTTTAAATTTCTCCAGCGGGAAAATTACTATACAGAAGAGTGAGAAGGGGGATATAGGGGATATGTATGTTGGCGGAGCACACGGTACTCCTGGCTATGGGAGCGCAACAGTTGGGGGAGATGCAAATAGAGCGGATCTGCAGATTAAGAATGATTTAGGTGTTGGTGGGGGTTGTGTGGGCGATGCGGGTGGTAAGGGGGAAATGAACATTTCCGGGCACGGAAATGTTGATGTAATGAATAATATGTATGTGGGTGGCGCTCGCTGTGAATCAGGTTGTACCTATTCTGGCAACGGAATTGTAACAGTCGGAGGGGATGCTGCGGCAAATCTAAATGTTCACAATATGTTAAAGATTGGCCTTATAAATGGTACAGGGGAAATGCATATTATAAAGAATGGGAAAGTAGATGTAACAAATAATGTGTATGTGGGCGGTGACGAGGGGAGTCACGGGATAGGAACCTTAACAGTGGCAGGGGATGAAAAAACAATAGGAAACTTGCACGTTGGCGGTAACTTATGGGTGGGTAATAATGGGATAGGGGAAATGACTATTTCCCAGAATGGGAAAGTAACCGTCGATAAGGATATGTATGTAGGTGGCGTAAATGGTAACGGAGAGAAAGGAATCTTAAAAGTGGCGGGGGAGAAAAATGCTGTGGCTGATCTGAAAGTTAAGGGGGAGTTATCTGTTTGTCAGAGCAATACGACTAGTCTGGGAGAAATAGACATTTCAAAGTATGGGAAGGTACAAGCGAATTCTGTGGTAATCACGCCGTGGACAGATTGGCCGCCTAATCTGGTAACCGGCAGTGTGAATCTGAGCGACGGAGGCGAGCTTTTGACGGGGTCTGTTGAGGCCAGACAAGGAAAAGGGCAGCTCATCTTTAACGGAGGAATCCTTACAGCAACAAGAGATAATAATGAATTCATCCAGAAGAAAAAAGACTATTTTGATGTGGTTTTAAACGATCGTGGAGGAACCATTAATAGCAATGGACATAACATTGCTATTTCCAACACTCTCATTACAGGAAGCGGCGGGCTAACTAAGGATGGGGAAGGCTCTCTCATATTATCCCTGGAAAATACATATAAAGGAAATACCACGGTCAAAAAAGGGACTCTTGAGGGAAGCACTACATCTTTGCGAAACAACATCATAGTGGAGAAGGATGCCGAGTTGAAATTTTCCCAAGGCACGCAGCACGTTGACCACGTGGAATTTAATGGAAACATCAGTGGAGAAGGAAACGTATTTATAACATCGAAAGGGTATCTTAATGAGCACGAGGTCCGTATTAAGACAGATCAAAACTATACCGGTACTACTACCATCGAAGATGGAACTTTGCGGCTCGAGGACGTAGCCGTAGGGTCTAAACTTAAACCGATTCAGCTGCAGACATCCAACATTGTAGTAAACAATGGAGGAACGCTCATGGGATTCGGAAAGCTGGTGAAAGGAAATGTTACCGTAAACTCCGGCGGATGGATGAAACCCGGAGGGAAAGATGTTCCAGGTACCTTTGAGATGCACGGCGACTATAACCAAAAAGCAGGTAGCAATCTCTACATCCGATTGGCAGGTACCAGCAATGACATGCTTAAAGTTGACGGCAAAGCATATCTCGATGGCAATCTGAAAGTGGTCCCGACGGATAAAATTGTGTTTCCTGAAGGGAAGCAATATGCCGATAAAAAAGTCCGATACACCATTGTAGACACCCAAAAAGGAGTAGAGGGAAAATTTAAAACCGAAGATCTTAAAGATGTACCGCTTGCCATGACAGTTGATTATACCACTGACACAACCAAAGTATTCCTGGACACTGATTGGACCGGCTTCGATCCGTGTGCAAAGACAAAAAAGGAACTCGATACGTGTACTGAAAATAACCAGAAGTATGTGACCGAGATTAACGATCTTAAGGGTAAAATTGCCGACCTTACCAAGGATCTTGAAAAGTGTAAGGCGCAGGGTGGAAAATGTACGGATTATTCAGGAGAGTTTAAAGATCTTAAGGACATAATTAGCAAAATTCCGACTGAAAAAGGTGTCGATAATACTGCGATGCTTAAGGATATTGAGAAATTGATTAAAAATATCCCGACTGGAACAGGTATCGATTATACGGCGACGCTTAAAGACATTCAAGACAGGATTAGCAAGCTCCCGACTGAAAAAGGTGTTGATTATACGGCGACGCTTAAAGACATTCAAGACAGGATTAGCAAGCTCCCGACTGAAAAAGGTGTTGATTATACGGCGACGCTTAAAGATATCCAAGACAGGATTAGCAAAATCCCGACTGAAAAAGGTGTCGATTATGCGACGACGCTTAAGGATATTGAGAAAATGATTAGCAATATCCCGACTGGAAAAGGTATCGATAATACGGCGATGCTTAAGGATATTGAGAAAATGATTAACAAAATCCCGACTGAAAAAGGTGTCGATTATACGGCTACGCTTAATGAGATTAAGAACAGGATTAACAATATCCCGACTGAAAAAGGCGCCGATTATACGGCTACGCTGAATGAGATTATGAAAAAGATTAACAATCTCCCGACTGAAAAAGGTGTCGATAATACGGCGATGCTTAAGGATATTGAGAAAATGATCGGCAATATCCCGACTGAAAAGTGTGGCGATTATGCGGCGACGCTTAATGAGCTTAAGAAAATGATTAGCAAGCTCCCGACTGAAAAAGGCGGCGATTATACAGCGACGCTTAAGGATATTAAAGACCTGATTACCAAGACTGGAAATAGTACCAATCAAGAGATTGCGAACATGTCTCAGGAGATTACTAAGAATATAAAAGATCTTAGTGACAAGATTACCGAACTTGGAAAGAAAAATGAAAAAGCGGCCGGCGGCTTAAGTCAAAAGATCGATGAGTACAAAAATTTGATTACGGAGATTAATAATAATATTACAAATCTTGGTAATAAGACTGCCCAGACTGCAAAAGAAAATAAGGATGTGGCGGACAAATGTTATCAAAAGATCGACGAGTATAAAAAAGTGATCGTGGATATTAATAATAATATTAAAGATCTTGGTAATCAGGCTGCCCAGACTGGAAAAGAAAATAAGGATGCGGCGGACAAATGTTATCAAAAGATCGACGAGTATAAAAAAATGATTGTGGATATTAATAAAAATATTAACGATCTCACGAAGAAGGCTGCCAATGCTGAAGATGCAAATAAAGCGCTGGCTGATGTCTGCAAGCAAAAGGCTGAGGAGTATAAAAAATTGATTGAGGAAATTAATATTAATATTGGCGGTATTAAGAATGATATGGTTGCCCAGGCTGAACAGAACAAACCACGCAAAAAATATGACAAGTGGACCTCTCTCAGTGACGCGCTGATGAAGGCCCTCGCTTCACGAGGCAAAGGTCAACGCAACAGCCTCTATGATGCCATTATGGACTTGGCATTCATTCCTAAAGACCAGCTCAAGCCATATTTGATACAATTAACTCCGGAAATGGCAGGACATCTCAAAGAAATCGTCTTTAACAATACGAATATTCGAAATGGACAAATCACGGAACGGTTGGCAGCGATACGAGCTGGAGCTGGTGGGATTAGTCTCAATGGAGTGAGCCAGGAACCCATGGGGCAACAGGCAAGCCGACACGAACAATGCCTATATGACAAAGACGGAAAATCAGTAGTGGCTTATGAGAACACACCGGAGTATGATAAAACTTCGCCTTGGAGTCTCTTTGCCACCGCCTCGGGCGTTTTCTCGAACATCAGTACGGCGCAAGACCTTCCTAATATGCGAACCACCACCGGAAATTTCACAGTGGGAACGGACTGCAGAATCAGCGAGAACTACAATGTAGGGCTCTTCGTAGGCTATGAAGGATTCCGAACCGACTATGGGAATGGATCTTGGGTGCACAGCGACGGAATTCAATTTGGAGGATACGGAACCGCACACTGGAACGGATTTTACCTCGATGCGATGGTTGGTGCCGGCTTTAATAGCTTTGCTCTTAACCGTAACATCGACTTGGGTGCGGATCATTGGCAAGCCAAATGCCGACCAAGCGGAGCCCAACTCAATACGCTCCTTGGAGGTGGATATGAATACGCATTGGGAAATTGGAGACTTGGAGCTAATGCTTCCCTTCAATATACCTATTTGGGAATTAGCGGTTACACCGAAACGGGAGCTGGAGGTCTGGACCTCAAAGTGGGCAGACAAAATCCCGGCTCGATGCTGAGCACCGTAGGAGGCAACATTTCTTATAACTGGAATATTGCTCCGAATATCACCCTGATGCCTACCATTGGTTTAGCTTGGCAGCATCAATTCTTGGATTACGCTGATCCCATGAATACCAGCTTTAACGGAGGAGCGGGTCCCAGCTTCATCTGGCAAAGTGCCAAGGGAGAGAGGGACAATGCCTTCGGAACCGCAGGGGTTGTCTTACAAGTTGGACAACATTTCAGTGGCTACGTCTACTACAACCCTATCTTTGGGGGTAGCGAAGTAGTCGCGCATGGCGTACTTGCAGGTTTGAGCTATCGCTTCTAAAAATACCGATACCGCTTAAAAAAAGTAAAACCGGTGGAGAGGTCTCCACCGGTTTTGTTTTTTATCGTATCCGGCTAGCTAGAGCATTTTTCATTTAACTATTTACATGCCTTGCGGCTCTTTTTTCGCCAGGCTTTGTTGCAACAATCGGTCCGTATCTACGGATATGGCCCAATTGTTGCGTCTCGCCTGACAAAAAAATTTCTTGCAACTCATGTAAACATTTAAATGAAAAATGCTCTAAGGGCTGGGAAAAAACGGCTCTATAAAAGAATTCGTGGGTAAAAAATAGAGTTAGCAGGGGGGCTGGTGCCGCCCCCAGACCCCCGCACCGCTCGCCGCGGCAGGCGTTCAGGGGGAACAGGGGGGGAGCAGTGCTGAAAGGTAGCAAGAGGATCGGATCGGTTCCTTGGGTATTAGGGCGGAGCGTAAAAAAGAGGCTGGCGGCACCCAAAAGGGTACCTATAAACCAGCCTCTGTGGTAAATATAACGCTTAAAAATGTAATGAGGCGGGTACATCCGATCAAGGGATTTGTCTATGATGCGGTGGGATGGGACGATAAAGAAAAGGGAGTTATCTTAGCAGAAGTACGTGCCAGAGAAGGCAGCCAGGGAAGATGCTCAGGATGCAAACGTAAAGGATCTGGATATGATAGACTTGCAGAGCGGCGCTGGCGCTTTGTGCCACTTTGGGGTTTCGTGGTCTGGCTAGTCTACACACCGCGGCGAATTGACTGCCGACACTGTGGGAGTCCCACAGTAGAAGAACTTCCTTGGGCTAGCGGAAAAATACAGCACAGCGAAGCCTTCCGTCTCTTTCTGGCACAATGGGCACGCATGCTCTCCTGGGCCGAGGTAGCCAGAGTCTTCCGAGTGGGCTGGGCCGATGTATACGCTTCGGTAAAATGGGTGGTGGATTATGGCATTCAACATCGGAATTTAAGCGGCGTAAAGGCGCTTGGAGTTGATGAAATCCATGTCGGAAAAAAAGATAAGTTTTGGACACTGGTCTACCAGATCGATGATCACTGCAAACGACTTTTGTGGGTCGGGCGCGATCGTACTGAAAAAACTTTTGAGCTATTCTTCGAGGTTTTTGGCAAAGAGTTTTGTTCGGCCATCGGCTTTATTTGCTCCGACATGTGGAAACCGTATCTGAAGGTAGCAGCCCATTATTTGCCACAAGCCCTACATATCCTTGACCGCTTCCACATCGTTAAAAAACTCAACGCAGCTATCGATGAAATCCGCAGAGAGGAAACCCGCGCCCGTGCCCAGGCAGGTCTGGATCCCTTGCTTAAAAAGATGCGCTGGGCTTTCCTAAAAAAAAGATGCAATTGGACTAAGAGCCAACGTGCTGGCATGCGGGCAATTCGAGGCTCTGCTTTACGCACCCTGCGCGCCTTTCTCTTAGTGGAAACTTTCCAACACTTTTGGACCTATCGCTCTCCTACCTGGGCTGCTAAATTCCTGGATGCTTGGTGCACTAAAATTACTCGAAGTCACCTGGAGCCTCTTAAAAAAGTTGCCCGTACTCTCACCTCTCACCGCTCTCTTCTTTTAAATTACTTTCAGGCTAAAGGCCAATATTCCAGCGGTGTCGTTGAAGGGCTTAACGCCAAGGTGAAATTAACTCTAAAACGGAGTTATGGGTTTCGTACCGCTGATGCTCGTGAAATTGCTCTTTACCATACCCTTGCTAATTTGCCTGAACCAATTTTTACCCACAGTTTTTTTTAGGCAGCCGAAAAAATTGACGTGCAAAATCAGGTGGAATTTTTTGAAGCAAGCCAACGATCCGGAAATTGAATAGGAAAGCCTGTTGCCGCAAAGGATTCCAAATGGCTTGCGCATCTCAAGCAAGCATAGCTCTGGATATTTGACCTGGTTGGTTCTGATTGTTATGCAAAGAATGCCGGTGAAACCGGGGATCTAATAAACCCAATAAACCGATGGTTTTGTCTATTTTTTTTGGATTATCATCTGATAGCTTTTTCGCCAAAATTGGCCGCACCTCGGCAATCGATTTTAAATTTCCATCTCCGTCCAATGTATAAATCTCCTTTCCATCCAAAAAGCGGATTTCTCCATTTTCCTCCCTGGAGAGGTAAAAGCGCTTTTCTTCCCTCAATGGAAGAGAAACTTCCGGAATCTGGTTTCTTCCATCGGAATTTTCCTGCGATATCGTTACACGACGCAGTAATTGCTTAGTAGGGGAGTACAACAAAATCCAGGAACCTCTTTCTTGGGAATCTCCAAGCTGACCACTCTTTACCAGAGCATAGTCCTCATCAATAGAGAGTAAGGTGCCATTTTGGGAATTGATAAGAATGTTTTGGGGAGTTCCATTCGCATCGACTATCCGCACTGTCAGCCATTTCGCCATACGGATTTCCGCTGATAGGGCAGGAATTCCCAAAGCCTTGGCTAAAACTTGCGTGAGGCTGAAACTCTGCGGCGAAATGCAAGCCTTCTTCAATTCATCGAGCAGCCGTTTTGAGGCATCTTTATTGAGTCCAATGACTCCTTCCAACTGCATTTCCCCAGCAGCCAGTGTATAAGTCAGCTTCGCGGTATCTCTTTTTTGGCCAGGGAGGGGTAGCTCTTGGTGAAGCACAATCTGTCCGCCAACTTCCTCGACAGATGTCACAAAGTTCTTCATATAATTCTTTTCCATAGGCAGAGCATAAGGGGAAAGTGGGAGTTTAAAGCTTATTAGTGGTTCATTTGTCTGACAATCTGTCTTTATGAGCGTCTGCGTCTGCGTATCGACAAAAAAAGCATAGCTGTTTATCCGTTTAACTAATTTGTATCCTCTCCAAGGAAGTAAATCGTCCGGAGACGCTGTTCCTGGTGTTGGGAAACTTTTACTCGGCGTAATGAATTGGCGAGTTTTGGTGTCATACCCCACATGAATAGCTGAACGGTCGTAATTTTCCTGTTCATTTGCATCCATCTTGGAAGGAATGGAGTCTCCTAGAATGAGGGTGACCGTATCTTCAGTGAGCCCTTTATTAGCTAATTTGTCTAAGAAAATTTTTACAGAAAGATTTGGCGCTCGTCTAATGTCCACCGCCTGAAGTTGACACTTTTGGTTAGTCAAATCCATATTCCAAACGGTCGCACCTTTTATGATAATTCGAGTTGACTTTAGCTTGGAAATATCCGTACTCCAAAGCAGTTGTCCTTGATCCGAAATTTTCAATATCCCGTTTTCAATGTGGACATCGTTGTCGCCGGTCAATTTTGCCTCGGGAAATTCCAGCGTACACACAGAGGGTCCCTCTGTGGGGTCTTCTTCGATCTGTAGCTTTATACTAGGGTTTAATCCTACGAAACAGTATTGCCCTCCACCTGAAACTACTTCATAATTTATACTTTCGTCAACATTACGCTGAAATACCAATCCTTTGGAATGTTTATCTAAAACCGTTCGGTGTTTTAGAGGTTCTTGCGTTACATTTTGATTTCTATTAAAGGCGGCATTAAGATTATTCGTAGAATTGGCGTAGCAAAATACGTTCTTTAATTTATCGACCGCCTTTCGTTCTCTCGTGTCTAGACTGACTCCTGCTGTGTTTGAAAAACCATACGCTATGCGCCTACGAGGTGAGGTCGGCATGCTCACCCAATAATCATCGGTATTTAAATCGACTTGCTCAGCGCCGCCTAATTCTTTCCACAGATCAAAATATTCAGGGGAGCCATTATTCCGTATGTGTTCGGGAACACTCCATCCATTAGATTTGCTCTTCTGCATTGGCAAGCCAATGAAAGTCGCTTTCTTTGTTTTAAAATTGAGTTCCGAATTTACTGCATAGGGACTAATGGAGAGAAAGCCATTGCTGCTTGATACCGGACCTGCCTCGGCAGCCTCATTCACATTCGCTAGGAAAGTATCCAGCTCATGTGCTAAGGCAGTTTGCTGTTTAAGCTGTATTCCCAAACTGGAAAATCCGAATCCCAAAGCTGCTAGCGGCGCTGCAAAATATCCTCCGGCAGTTAAACCTGCACCAGCGGAAGCCAGGCTTGCCGATCCCGAGCTGGTCATGAAAGTTCCAATTATCCCCAAGCCTCCTGAAACCAGCGCGGCACCATTGAAAGGTAGGCTGAGTTCTAGCCCCAAACGTTTAATGGGATCATTAGTAGTGGCCAATTCATAGATATTCCATCCTGTTGTTGCTGCTAGTGTTAATGCATTGGCTACTTGCGCTACCTGTCCCCAGATCTCTACGGAGCGTGCCACTATTCCCATCGGAGATGATAATTGACTAACTATTTTTGCGATTGCTACTGCATCTCCTAGTACTGGTACTGCACTGGACGCAATTCCAATATACAAATGAAATTTTTCATCATTTGAGAGACTATTAATATCTTTTAATCCAAACAAAGATAATGCTAAAAATCCTGCATTCAGGCTATTGACGGATTCCCCCCCCATTTCGACGGAGTTCTTTAGCTTTACCTCGCCTTTAGATCCGAATTCGGATCTTGCGCGTACATATTCCAATCCGGGTCGTATAGACCGTTCTTTTTCTAAAAAATCCAAAGCGATTGTCTGAGGAAGGCTGGTGTCATTCAATACATTTGGATTCATCGCATCAACGTAACGTGCCATATAGCTCCCCCCCTCGTTCTGCCACACGCTTACAAGAATAGGCTCTTTTAAAGTAAATGTTTTTTTCAGATGATTAATAACTAATTTTCTGGATGTTCTATATGCATCCACCTGTTCTTGTGCTTGCGTTTTTAACGCTAATTTCTCCGCTAGATGAACAGCGCGTTGAATCACAACCCTTCCCAGGCTAGTATCAAACACTTTTACGTTTCCGTAAGTAAACTGCTCGGATGTTATCACCATTCCCGATTGGTTGCGAGAGCTTACCCACTTTAAAGGATTCGTAATACCTCTATGTCCGAACAGTACACTCCGGTCTGTATCGTATTGTGCAAGACCTATTTTGTTCCAATACGAATTTACATTATCGGCATACACTGCGACGGAAGTTACGTATCCTTCAATTTGTTTAGGCATTGGTCTGCCATTGCGAGCAAAAACCTCATATATTTTATTGGGTAACGTTTGAGAGTTGGTTTCACAGAATACTAGATCAATCAGCTCGAGCTGTGGAAGATTTTGAGCAAATGTACTCAGATGCTCACTAAAATCGGTATAGTTAAAATTACCCATCACCCCAGGGCCACCATGTCCTATCAAAGTAATTTGTTTAATAAAAAAAGTTGAGGGGAAATCTGCGGGAGATACTAAACTTTTCCAAGATGCATCCAGGTGCACATTGGCTTCCCAAAATTGCCTTGCTTGTTGGATGGTATTATTAATTTCATTATAGGCATGTTGAATGATAGCTTTCGCTTCCGCTGTAGGTATAAATTGGTTTCGATCCATGATCTCTCTCTGTTGTTGTATTTTTTTTCCATATACCTGCATTTGGGTAACTATGTTAGATTGCAATTTAGCAAACCACGGTTGTCCCTGAGGGGTTTTAGTGATTGTATAAAACTCGTCTAACACAGGACCACCGCGAGATGTCGCTTCTAATATCAGATTTACTATCCCGTTTCCTGTGCGTGATGCTTGGGTGGGATCATCGTTGTCGGTTGTAATGGAGAGATCAAAAGGATTATCAGCTACAAAAACTATTGCGGATGGGGAAGTGACACGTTTGGAGCGGGGAATCTGCGGATTTATAGTGGGGATTGATGTGCTCTGCGTTGAAGAGTTTAGATATGCTATGTTATTTCCTAGTCTAGCCAGATCGTCCTCAGGCGCGCGCAATAATGCATCGCGTTGACTGGCAGTTAAGTTAGATAACAATTTGTCTATACTAGAGTAGTTTTTATTTAACGCTCCTAATTTCAGAAGGAATAATAGCGCTGAATCCGGAACAGTTTTTACCTGATCAGGTTCCAGGTGATAGATACAAAAAACAGCGAGTGCTTTCCATATCCTCGTAAATCTTCCCTCTAAACGAGAGATCACTTTAGATGATAAGTTAGCAATTGTTGTTTCCGTAAATAAAATATTGATTAGTTCTATTACCTGGGTATCTGAAAGAGCGCTATTTTCAAGCCGCTCAAAAAAGGTGGTGTCAAGCTCCCGCAATACTGCTGAGTAATTACGAAAATCGGGCATTTGTCTCACTACATCCATTAAATTTTCCGGGGGAACTGCAACAATAAATTTACCGATCAATCTATCTGTTTGAGCAATGGAAGCAGGGTCGGTTAATTGACTCTTTTGTTTGACAAAATACTGGCTAATGAAGTTTCGTAAACGAGGTTCTGCTGCAATACCCTTCCGCAAAACATCCAAAGGAAGTTGTTCGATGAGTGGGCCCCAAAATAGATTCTGTAATATTGTGTCAGGAAGTTGTTGATAGTGTGCGGCGGTAAAGATGTAAGCGAGTTGAATAGGAATCCGGTTGAAATTTCCCCACTGTTGCACTGCGACGAAGATTGCACGGATTTCATTGTCCGGAATTTTTGTGATATAAGAAGTGGGCAATGCGCTAAACCAGTTGATCTTTTCTATAATGTCTCGTGTTTGCAAATATGCCACAACGTTTGGGTTTGTAAAAAGTGTATCCGGCTGTAAAAGTTTGGCACACAGGGCTGCACTGGTGTTAAGAGATAGCTTTTTGAGAAACTGGACATCGAGAAGGTGATTGGAAACATCCGGAGGTATTTCGCCGGGTTGTACTGTCATCTGTAAGAAGAACCAGTCTGGAATATCGTTAAATCTTTCTGGAACGGGCATATTATGGGACTTTCCTGCGGCGTCCGAAGACATTAAAATACTTGCAAATACCCATCCCGGTAGTTTTCCCAAATGTGTATCTGGTAGCCCCTTCAGCCATTCTAACGGAGAGGGAAGAGGTTGTTGGCTAAGATATACGAGGTATTCCCGAAGAGGGGTTCCAGGAACGCTCATTTCGTCCGGATTAAGCATTCCGAAGATTGCTCCTGCAGTTTCCGGACGAAGCTTCTTTAAGAAAGCTAGTTGAAAAATCGATTTATTTCGATTTTCCTTTTGGGCGTCCACCCCATGTTCCGCAAATGGCTTCGGATCTATATATGCGAGTTGTTGATCAGTAAAATGTTTGAAATGGGCGGCATTAAAATATTTAAAGTTCATGCCTTTAATTTGCTGTGACGTAAGTAATGCTATTTGAATGTCTGTCAATTTATTAATAATGTTAACAGCAGACTCTGCGTCCGAAAAAATAAACGGATGAAGTTTGGATACATTTGTGCCCATCCACCCAAGTAGGTAGGGAGGAAAAGATGATGAGTTTTGAAATCGAGAAAGCAAATTTTTCAATAATTGCCCTGTTATAGCGTTACCAGTTGGATTGTGGGAAAGTGTCTCAATGGCAGCGTAAAATTGATCGGGGAATTGGTAAATAATTGCGTCGCGCGCAGAATTATTTACGGCGGAAAAGACAACGGCAAAAAAATGAGAGTTATTTTTTTGGCTGCAAATCAGAGCCTGGGCTTGCAGTGGTTGAAGAGATTGCGGGATCCCTGGATAGGTATGTATCATCCAGGCTGCGAAGGCCATACTAAAACGCTCAAAAATGCCGGAAGGCACTTGAGACATAAGTGTAGGGCTAATCCATTGTGATTTTTCGGATGCGGACAAAATGGCATATGAATAAAAGCATTCAAAAAAGCTGCGATTCAATCGAGGGCTGCCGGTTTTCATCAGCTGGTCAAACTCCGCTTGAGTTAAATTATCTATCTCATTCTTGGTCCACAGTTTTACTGAATTGTCCTGGGGCGCGCGCTTTACACGACGACTTTCAACCACCAATTCTATGATTTTGTTTTGTTGTGCATTTGGCTGTGAATGAAAAGGTATCCCTTGGGGCGTGGCTACTGTGTTAAGATCGGAGGAAAAACGTGATACGGATGCGGATTCGGAAGTGCGATGGTGAGTATCAGTAGGCGATAGCATGAGAATAATACGATTAGTGATAAAATAAAATCAATGGCAGTCTCTTTTATGAAACTCTTATAAAATCACAAAAATATAATTTGTGCTGAAAGTATGTGCAACTAGTCCTAGATTTCATGGAATCAAGCATCTGGTAGAATCTACCTAAAATTAACTAATGGTCGATTAGTTTAGAGCCTATCCAAAAGTCGTAGAATACGTATTGGAGCTGGTTGAGAGCCAAAAAGTTTGATGAAAATAACGGAAGAATACTATTATGCTTTAAATCAAATATTTATAATTTTATCGTTTCCGAAAAACAAGCGCCCGATGGACAAAATCACGGCGATTCAACGGAATATTTCACATTTTTCAGAGCAGTTACTGCTTTTCGAATAGGACCTAGTTTACAAATAGGAAATACGGCAAAAAATACGTAAATTACTATGTCCTACATGTGGGAAAAATCGGCTGAAACAGCTAACCAAAGCAGGACGTTATCGACTATGTGTTCTGAATTTTCCGGAAATTAGAGTTGAGTTAAGGTATTGAGATGTTGTTTTACCAGAGATTTTTGTTCAGGCGGCACGGTGTAGGAAGAGTCGTCAAAAAAAGGTTGCACCTCAAAAAGGCGAGACCGGCGGACTCCGCCTTCCTCCCCAATTGCCAAAAGGATCTGGCAATGCAAATCATGTATCGCAGAGAATATGCTTCTTCCTTCCTCGTTGGCTTCGAAGTTTTTTTAGTAGTGTGGGTGGCTACCATTACAAAAATCGGAAACCGCCATTGCCGGCTCACGCCGCCTCTCCTACTTTGTTATCAATCCCATATAGCATGACCCCTATAAAATGATACATGAGTTGTCCGGGATTTTTTCTTCAGAGTTTGTTTTAACAAGCTGGCCATATCTGTAGATACGGACGGATTGTTGAAACAAAGTCTGGGGGAACACCGAGCCGTGGGAACGGCTGGGGTAGCCTGTCCGGCTTTGCCGGACAGCCCCCTCCTCAACAGGGGCGAGACTTGGCGGGAGCCAAGCGAGGCAAAAAGAACGACAAGACATGGTCATTTTATAGGGGTCATGCTATACAAGGGACAAATCCCTAAATGCCGTGGATCCCATTTTGACAGAATACCTTTCCCAAAAGAATCAACTCATTAACCAGGCACTAAATCATTTTCTGCCGAAAGCTTCCGCAAAGCCGCCCATTCTTCATCGAGCCATGCGATACAGTCTTTTTGCGGGCGGGAAACGGATTCGTCCTCTCCTGTGTCTCGCTGCTTGCGAAGCATGTGGGGGAGAGGAAGCCTACGCTTTACCAGTCGCGGCGGCTATCGAGTGTATCCATACCTATTCGTTGATCCACGATGATCTTCCTTGCATGGATAACGATGATTTTCGCCGGGGACGCCCAACAGCACATAAAGTATTTGGCGAAGGCATTGCGGTCCTGGCGGGCGACGCTCTATTAACGCTTGCTTTTGAAATCCTCGCTCAAGTTCGTCCCGCCCCCCCCCGATATCCGCTTTCAACCATTCTTTTTGAACTTTCCCATGCGGCAGGCAGTCGCAAGCTCATTGCGGGGCAGGTGGCGGACTTGGAAGGTGAAGGGCAAGAATTGAACCGTTCAGAGTTACGCTTCATTCATCAGTGTAAGACCGCCGCCCTCATCACGGCATCCCTCAGGCTGGGTGCCATGACAGCCAATGCCTCGCCTGCAAAATTGAAAGCACTCACCGCATTCGGGGAAAATCTGGGCCTTGCCTTTCAAATTATCGACGACATTCTCGATATTACCCGAACCAGCGAACAGTTGGGGAAAAGCGCTGGCAAAGACATCGATGCCCAAAAACTGACCTATCCTGCTGTGATTGGCCTGGAACCCTCCAAAGGCGAAGCCCGGCGTCTCACCCGCGCGGCTTTAAATGCTTTGGAACTCTTTAAACAAAAAGAAAAGGCCTCTTTGGAAATATTGGCGCGTTTTCTGCTTAACCGTAAGTGGTAAAAAATGCAAAAAATCTCAGACCAGCGCGATCTCATAAATTTCTTGGCAAACAGTGGAATAAATTATTTATATTCCATCCAACCCGCAATAGGCAACCTGCTGCATAGCTTCCCTTGTTTATGAACTCCCCTCTGAACAGACGTGCAACTCTGCGGCATATGTTCATGCCAAGTCTCTCCCAATCACTCTCACCTGGAATAAAAATGCACCCAAAAAGTAACCATCGATATTTTAAAACCAAGCTCAGCTCAGCGGGCAAACAGGCCCTATTCGGAGTGACGAGCTTCTTCCTTCTATTTTTAACGAGCGCACTGCCGGCGCTTGCGGCAAGCCCTCAAGCGACTAGTACCACGCAACCACCGCGGGCCAGCGATTTGGATATCCCTTTCGTTCCCGAAGATAATGGGTTGAATAAGTTATTAGGCTCATTGGATGACCATGGGGTGAAACCGATTCTGCAATTCTATGGGGATTTTTTAGCAAATCCGGTGGGTGGGCTAAGACAATCGGCGGCTTGGTTTCAATACTTAGTCTATGGGGTTCATTTGGATTTGGAGCAGTTGATAGGATGGAAAGGAGGAGAATTCACCCTCACCGCCGTTGATACGGGAGGGGATGATATCGGAGACCAGGTGGGGACTTCGTTTACGCCTGCGCAGGCAGTGATCTTTCGCGGTTCCGCCCTTTTCAAGATACTTCTTACTCAGCACCTCTTTGACGATAGGCTTCAGTTGACAATTGGACGGACGAGTGCCGGATCGCTCTATGCCAGGCTCCCAATGTCGGGGCTGACCGTGACCGGAGCGGCAAATGGAAATCCGCTTTCGCTCTTTTATAATGCTTCTGGTTTCCGTATGGGGGGCAGGGCTAACTGGATGGCTAATATCAAGGCGAGACCTTCAAAGGATACCTATGTGCAATCGGGAATTTTTCAGGTTTCCACAGATAGAATGGATAAATATTGGTACAATGGGACTGATTTTTCCTTCCGTCGCGGAGATGGAACCATATTGCTGACTGAGGCAGGGTGGACTCCTACCTTTGCTAAGGAAGAAGAAGTCACTTCCACGGGAAAGGAAGCCATCCACAGCACACCATTTGCCGGGCTCCCAGGTATATATATGGTAGGCGGTTATTGGCAGAATTATCCGATGCAGACTTTTCTTGGAAACGATTCTCTGCAAAATGAATATGGATTTTATGCTGAAGCTCAGCAAATGGTCTGGAGAAGCCATATGAATCCGGATCACAACTTTACTATTTGGGGGGGGATCACCTACTCTCCACAGCAGCAAATTGCTAGGTTGCCCGTGATGGCTTTTGGCGGAGTGAATTGGAGCGGACTCATCCCAGGCCGGGATAAAGATCAGCTACTTCTCGATGGTTTTATTGGTGGCTATAGCCGCGATTATTCCCGAAATTATCTCAACCAAGGAAAAGGTTCCCGTACTGTCGAAGCTGTATTGGAGGCCAGCTACATTATCCAACTGACCCGCCAAATTCAGTTCCAGCCGGATCTCCAGTGGATTCTCCAGCCCGATGGAGCGCAAAAAGTCCCCAATGCCCTATTACTTGGATTCCAGGTATCATTCGGGTATTAATGCAACCTGTTGTTGATTAGAATTAAAAATAGTTCTAAGAGTAAAAATTTTGAATTAAAGACTGTCCATCTTTCGTAACGACCTGGTAAGTAACAGGTCTTGCGAAAGTATTCGCCCCCCCCTTTGCTGAAAAAATGGGCTTTCGCGGGAGTGGCAAGCTTGTTTTTAGTGAGTGCCCCCCCTGCGTTTGCTATTCCCTATCCTCGCAGCACAGTGGCCCCGCCGCCGGATTGCTATCTGGACATTCCCTTTTTACCACAGGAGACTGGCTTAAATCGGTTCATGTTCACCTTGGATGATCATGGAGTGAAGCCGTTTGTGAAGTACTGGGGGGATTTCTTATCGAATCCGGTTGGCGGAGTTTCACAAGCGGCGGATTGGTTTCAACTGCTTGTATATGGAGTGAGGTTGGATTTGGAGCGTTTAATGCGCTGGAAAGGGGGGGAATTTACTCTCTCGGCAATTGATACCGGTGGAGATGATCTTCAAAATAATGTGGGAACTTTTTTTACCCCTGCTCAAGCTGTCGCGTTACGCGGTTCCGCCCTCTTTTTACTCTATTTTACGCAACATCTGTTTGACGATGTGTTGGAATTAAAAGTTGGGCGTGCGAGTGCCGGAGCTTTCTACGCCAGGCTTCCGGCGCTGGGCCTTCCCGTAAATGGGGCGGTAAATGGCAATCCGATTTCACTCCTTTATAATGTTTCGGGTTTTCATGCCACAGGAAAGTCCAACTGGATGGCTAATATCAGGGTAAAGCCTACAAAGGAGACCTCCCTCCAAACAGGTATCTTTCAGGTGACCACGCAAAGAATGAACAAGCACTGGTTTAATGGGGTGGATTTTTCCTTCCGCGGGAACGATGGGGTCCTGCTGTTGACTGAGGCTGCCTGGAGTCCTGCCTTTCTTGCGGAAAAGGGTTCTGTTCAAAGTAACTGTCCGAGGCCAGCTCAATATGAACCATTTGAAGGGCTTCTTGGGCTTTACCAACTTGGGGCGTATTACCAAAACTATCCGATGCCCACTTTTCTCGGAGTGGCTCCCTTTCGAAATGAATATGGATTTTATTTCCAAGGTCAGCAAATGCTTTGGCGAAGCAGACTTAACCAAAATCGCAATCTTACGCTTTGGGGTGGAGTTACTTATTCCCCACAGCAGCAGATTGCACTCATGTCTGTCATGGCATATGGCGGAGTGGTAGGGACCGGACTCATCCCCTATCGGGACCAAGATCAGATACTGCTCAATTTCTATCTCGCAGGGTACAGTCGTGACTACTCGCGTAGTTTCATCGTGGCCGGCCGAGGTTCCAGGACTTTGGAGCTTACCTTTGAATTGAGCTATATCTTCCAACTCACCAGGCAGATCCAATTTCAGCCGGATCTCCAGTGGTTTGTTCAGCCAGGGGGAGCAAAGAATATTCCAAATGCCCTAGTGCTTGGATTTCAGCTCGCTTTCGTATATTAGGACATTTTGCACGAGGACATGCTCCGGAAATAGAAAGCGGTGCATAGTTTTGAGGTTGCTAGAGGCGACTAAATCTTACGAAGTGATGTTACGCAAACCCAACTTCGTTGGCCAACTTCGTTGGTTTCTTTTAGAAGCCGATAATTACAAACAACATTTTATTGAGCTACAAATATAGCGAAAGTCCTATAAAATGATTACGCCTTTGCCGCCCTTTTATAATGATTTCCATAATCATACCTGTCTATAATGAACAAGAAACGATCCGCCCGCTTTTCGAAAAAATTCGGGAAGTACTCACGCGGGACAAAATCCCGTGGGAGGTGATTTTTATCAATGACGGGAGCTCAGATGGGAGCACCGAAGAGCTCAATGCATTGGCTGGGGAAAATGCGCAGGTCCGTGTCATTCATTTTCGGCGTAATTTTGGGCAGACTGCGGCTATGATGGCAGGCTTCGACTACGCGATCGGATCGGTGATCATTCCTATGGATGGTGACTATCAAAATGATCCTGAGGATATCCCGCGGATGTTGGCCAAACTTGAAGAGGGATATGACGTCTGTTCCGGTTGGCGTAAGGATCGAAAGGATGGCACGATCCAGCGCAACCTGCCTAGTATTTTTGCAAATTTGCTCATTTCATTTGTTTCCGGAGTCCGGTTACATGACTTTGGTTGTTCACTAAAAGCCTATCGCAGCGAGGTGATCAAAGGGGTACGACTTTACGGCGAAATGCATCGGTTTTTACCGATTTACACGTGGTGGCATGGGGCGCGTATCTCGGAAATTCCGGTCAATCATTTCAAACGTAAAAGCGGAAAATCCAAATACGGTTTGGAGCGTGTTCTCAAGGTGCTTTTTGATCTTCTTGTTGTAAAATTTTTGGATGGGTATGCTCTCAAACCCATGTATTTATTTGGATTTTGTGGCTTTTTAAGTCTGTTATTAAGCTTCTCGCTCGCCGTTTGGGCGATTAGCTTACGAGTTTTCTTCCACATTTTCTTTATCAAAACACCTTTGCCCCTGATGACGGTGTTTACCTTCATGACCGGTATCATGTGTATCCTCATGGGGCTTTTGGCTGAAATGATCACTCGCACCTTTTACGAATCACAAAATAAACCCATTTATATGATCCGGGAGACTCGTAATGTCGTTCCAGTCCATAATTAGCTAAGAAACTTCAAATGTGCGGTATAGCGGGTTTTTCTGGGAAAGGAGATCGCTCTCACCTCGAGGCTATGACGCAGGCTTTGCTGCATCGAGGACCCGATGCGAGCGGGTTTTATGAGGATGCGGACGAAGGAATTTATCTGGGTCACCGTCGGCTTGCCATTATCGATATTGCGGGTGGAGGCCAGCCGATGTGGACTGCCGATGGTTCTGTGGCGATCATATTTAATGGGGAAATTTACAATCATCGCGAGCTTCGCCGGGAATTAGAACAGGCTGGCCGTCACTTTTTGACCGATCACTCGGATACGGAAGTCCTCCTACATGCTTATTTGGAGTGGGGGGACGATTTTACTTCTCGTCTCAATGGGATGTGGGCTTTTGTTGTTTATGACCGAGCACACCGTCGGCTTCTTGGCAGCCGGGATCGTTTTGGGAAAAAGCCTTTCTATTATTTTGAGAATGGCGAAGCATTTGCCTGGGCGTCGGAGCTCACGGCTTTATTGCATCATCCCTGCGCTCCGCGCTCCATTTCCCTTCTCGCACGCCAAAAATTCTTTGCCTACTGCTGCATTCCCGCCCCATTGACTGCCATCGAAAATATCAGGAAGCTGCCAGCCGGCCATTCCTTTTCCTTCGATCTCCGTTCTCGGCATCTGAAAATTTGGAAGTATTGGGACTTTGTCTTGGAACCATGTCTTTCTGTGGATTCGGAAGAATCTCTGGCGGAAGAACTGCGTCATTTATTGGACGCGGCTGTGCGGAGGCGGCTGATTGCCGACGTTCCCCTTGGGGTTTTCCTGAGTGGGGGTATCGATTCCTCCGCCATCGCTGCGTTGGCCTGCCGTCACGTGAGTCGCCTTCAATCCTTTAGCATCGGCTTTACCGAGCCTTCTTTTGACGAATTGCCTTATGCGAACCAAGTGGCAGAACTTATTGGTACGGACCATCACACCGAAATTTTGGACCTTGCAAAGGCCTGCCGACTCCTCCCTGATTTGGTGCGTCACCTCGATGAACCCCAGGGCGATAGTTCACTCCTGCCCACCTGGTTGTTGGCGCGTTTTACCCGCTCCCATGTCACCGTAGCTCTGAGCGGAGATGGAGGGGACGAACTTTTCGCAGGTTATGACCCATTTGTCGCGTTGCGCGCCGCAGATTTATTTTTCCGCTTTGTTCCACGGCCCCTGCATCCCGCAATCCGTCTCCTCATCTCAAATCTTTTGCCTGTTTCCCATCGCAACCTTAGCCTGGACTTTAAAATCAAACGAGCTCTCCGAGGGCTGAGCTATGATCGACCGCTCTGGTGTCCCATTTGGTTAGGAGCATTGGAACCAAGAGAAATCCGCGATTTCTTCGAGACGAATATTTCCACAGAAGAACTCTACTCCGAAGCGATTTCTCTTTGGGATTCCCTGAAGCCTTCTGCATCCTTAGTCGACCATACCCTTCAGTTTTTTACAAAAATTTACCTCCAAGAGGATATTTTGCCAAAGGTGGATCGAGCGACAATGATGAATTCCCTCGAGGCGCGCAGCCCTTTTTTGGACGTCGAAGTGGCTGAATTTGCGAGGCGTCTTCCCGCCCGGTTTAAGTTGCGAGGCAAAGTCCGAAAATATATTCTAAAAAAAGCACTGAAAGGCGTGTTACCCGAGGATATTCTTAATCGGTCTAAAAAGGGATTTGGGATGCCGATTGGTCGTTGGTTTCAAACAGGCGCCCTGCAAATTTCGGGTGGGAATTCTCCGGGATTTGCATGGGATCGACAGGCGCTTCACCGCAGTTTGCAGAGCGACGAAAGGCTTTTTCTTTGGTGTCAATGGATTTGGGAAAATTGGGAGAAAACCGTTCCGCAGTGAAAATTCTGACCCTCTGTTACGAATTTCCTCCAATTGGCGGCGGCGGCGGACGTGTCGCGGAACAAATAGCTCAAGCGCTTGCGCAAAAGGGCCACGATGTGCGGGTCCATACCGCCCGGATGCCTCATCTGCCTCCGGAGGAGATCAGAGAAGGGGTCCGCATTTACCGGAGCTCCGGGTTCCGCCGGAGGGAGGATACTTGCTCTGTTCCGGAAATGGCCCTTTATCTTGCGACTGGATTTTTGCCTGCATTGCGGTTGGCACGACAATGGAAACCGGACGTTGTCCATGCGCATTTTGCGGTGCCGACAGGTGCGCTGGCTTGGGCCATCCATCGCTTGACACGAATTCCCTATGTCTTAACCGTCCATTTAGGTGACGTTCCGGGCGGAGTTCCCGAACAAACCGCCCGATTATTTCAACTAGTCAAGCCACTGACCTGCTTCATTTGGAACGAAGCGGCGGAAGTAATAGCTGTCAGCCATTTTGTAGCGAACCTTGCAAGAGAAGCTTATGGGCGTAATTCCATAGTCATTCACAATGGCATACCTCCCTTAACTCATAGCAAAGAGCCGGAATCTAGCAGCGTGCTTCGTATTTTGTTCGTGGGGAGATTGAGCATCCAGAAAAATCCTCTGTTAGCAATTGAATCCGTTGCTGCGATGTCCCAAAAAAACTGGCAATTGCAAATCGTCGGGGAAGGACCTTTCGGTGAAGCAGCCCGCCATCGAGTCACTCAATTAGGATTGGGTAATCAGATTTTCTTCCTCGGTTGGCAGGACACTCAAAAGGTTGCAGACCTTTTTTCGCGCGCCGATGTTCTCCTGATGACTTCTCTTCAGGAGGGTTTGCCAATGGTTGGCATAGAAGCGCTCCACCATGGCCTGGCGATTGTGGGAAGTGCGATTGGCGGATTGCAGGATATCATTTCGAATTCAGCGAACGGTTTTTTTTGTTCGTTGTCCGCTGAAGATTTTGCGCGCAGATTGGATTCCTTAGCTGCCTCCCCGGAACTTCTGCTTACACAAAAAAAAGCGAGCCGAGAGAAAGCAAAAGATTTTGATTTCGAATCTTCCATAGATGCGTATGAAGAGAAATTAAGAATAGCTGCGAAGGAATTCCACGGAAATTGAAAATGCATTATTTTACCACTTAAAAGCCGGTCCGGATATGAGATCGCTCTTTAGGTAAGGGCATTTTTCAATAGCTTTATTATAATGATCTTGAAGTGACTGCTTGGAGGCACCTCCCTTTTTTTGGGTGTCCATGTATATTGCAAATTCCCCCTTATGTTTGATCTTTTCAATTAAATCCGGAGGCCATGTATCGGGTATTTTTTGCAGTAGAGCATCCAATTTTATTTGGGTAGATTGCATAAACAAAAATGGATTATTATTCTTTTGCATATCAATATTGGATGGCGATGCGTCTGAATCCAAGCATATACTTGCGATTTCCGGAGAATTGTTAGTTATTGATAACGAAAATAATCTGTTGATTTGATGGGAATTCAAACATTTGTCGGTTGCTAAATTTTTCAGGATGGTTAGCTTCCCGGTTTTAAAAATATCACCTCCTGTAAAAAAGGTATTTAACCAAGCGGTTTCCTGTGGCAAATTTATACCGCGTTGTCCATTATTTACTATTTGGTTGCCATAAGCCTTTACGAAACCTAATGTGATCAAACCATTGGCGGAATTCAGGTCATTGTTTTCAAGACTCTCAAACAAAAACGAATAAATTTCTTCCCCAAAGTCCGGAGGAATATTCTCAGGAGATGTTTCTAAAAAACCTCGACATTTCAACAAAAAATCCGACTTCTTTTCATCAGTGTCATTTGGTTGTAAATCGCATAGTTCCTTTAAAATAGCGATGAATTCAGGATATTTTTTCGCACCGCCTTTATAGGCGTGAGGAAAAAATGAAATCAGAGAAGGGGTAATGAGGTGATTTACATTTTTTTCCAACTGTAGATAATTCCTAATATCCGGAAATTGGTTTAGCCAGTCACAAAATGCATTGTATGCCAGTGACGATATTTCTTTGTTAGCCCTCCGGACGTTTTGAAATAAACGTATATTTTCCAATGAGTCTTTGGAAGGAAAGATAAATTGCCTTGGATGTAACTGATTGTTTACTTGTGCCTTCGAATACAAAGAATTTTCTGAATTTTCTTTGGTAGACGATGGTGAGGCATGAGAAATGGAAGGATGGCGTGATGTAGCGGAAAATGAGCGATTCATAATTAATTATGCTAATATTAAAACTAATGAAAAATACTCTAAGATGCAGCCGTCGGCTTAGATTCTGAATAGCAGCGTGTAGCGAGCATTGGGTTTTTCAGATATAGCATGACCCCTATAAAATGACACATGAGTTGTCCGGGATTTTTTCTTCAGAGTTTGTTTTAACAAGCTGGCCATATCTGTAGATACGGACGGATTGTTGAAACAAAGTCTGGTGGAACACCGAGCCGTGGGAACGGCTGGGGTAGCCTGTCCGGCTTTGCCGGACAGCCCCCCTCACAGGGGCGAGACTTGGCGGGAGCCAAGCGAGGCAAAAAAAACGACAAGGCATGGTCATTTTATAGGGGTCATGCTATATGGCTGTGCTTTAGTCTGGCGCTCATACTCGGTTCGCAATTGTTCTTGAGACGCATTCTGGTTGATGAGAGTATGGAGGGTCGAGCTGAACTGAATTTTCTGTTTGAATTTGTCGATAAATTTGTGACTCCAAAATTCCGGATTTTGCTCCATCATTTCGAGAATTTCTTCAGATTGAGTGAGGCACATTTCCCCCGCCGCGCTCGCGCCGGCAGCGAGGGCAATTTCCGCAACAGTAGGGTTTTTATTCTCAATCATTATTTCTAATAGATCATCCAATCCAAATTCATTTTCCCAAAGTTTGTCTTTTGCTAGCTGTCTTAAGATTTAAATAATGTGCCATAATAATATAGGTGCCAACATTCTTAAAAACTGGGTCCTTGTTGCGCAAGGAGCAGGGTAGGTTCTACGACCGGCTCACCTGAAAAATTCCATCGCAAGGGCAAAAAAAACAGCAAAGTATACCGCATAAAACGTTATAGTTAAATGTGATCAAACAAAAACTAAGAAAGGCCTCGCTGCCTGCAAAATGTAATGTGGAAGAACTGGAATTTCCAGGATTTGATAGCTGAAAAATTGAAGGGAATTTTCGAGGAGGAGAAGTATCCAGTGATGGAGGCCTGATGCTCATAAAGCAGATGGATCGGAAGTAGAGTAGGCAGGAATATATCCCGACCATTGATCCACAACTCAATCCCCCTGCCTCCCCTTTGGAGTGGGGATTGGTTGTGGGAAAATGGACGCCTTTTCCTTGATCCAACAATATCTTCAGTCAAACAGTGGAGCCTCTGCGAACTACGAACCACCAACTACTAACTATGCTGTTGTTTGGACGCGGGTCCACTTTCCTGACCCACTCGTTATGTCGAGGAGCCCTTTTTTAGCTGCCCTTAGTGCGCACCAAATTTATACACGGTTGCAGATCGAAAAATTTCTCCGGGTCGCAATACGGTTGATGGGAAATTCTGATGATTGGGGGAATCTGGGAAATGTTGGGTTTCCAGGCAAAATGCTCCATATTGCGGATATTTTTTTCCACCCTTCCCTTGGAGAGTACCGTTAAGGAAGTTAGAGGTATAAAATTGCACAGCAGGCTGGTCGGTAAAGACCTTCAGAGTGCGGCCGGATGTGGGTTCATAAACTTCAGCAGCCAAAGTAATTTTTTTCGATCCTGCCTTGGCTAAAACGTAATTGGTGTCATATCCGATTGGAGTTCCTCCGGTCTCTTGAATGCTAGCACCAATAGGTGTCAATTTTCTCAAATCAAAAGGGGTACCAATGACAGAACGAATTTCTCCCGTAGGGATTAGGTGGGCATCGTTAGGGGTATAATAGAAAGAATTGATTTTAATGCGGTGATTGAGCACTTTCTCGTCTCCAGCACCGGCAAGATTAAAATAACTGTGATTCGTCAGGTTCAGCACCGTGGGGCGGTCTGTGCTGGCTTCATAGAGCGCAATCAATGCATTTTTATCATTGAGAATAAAGGTGACTGATACCTTAAGCGTCCCCGGATAACCTTGATCTCCATTGGGACTCACCAGAGAAAAGGAAACGGCGGCAGGATATTGAGGTACAATATGCGCGCTCCACATCTTCTTATTAAATCCGATTTTTCCGCCGTGAATGCTATTGGGCCCATCGTTAATGGTCAAATGATAGGTTTTCCCATCCAGCGTGAATTGCCCCTTTGCAATGCGATTGATAAAACGTCCTACCGTCGCGCCAAAATAGGGCGCGTTGGTAAGATAGGGAGCCAGAGTGTCAAACCCAAGCACAATATCGTCTAACTTGCCGCGGCGATCAGGCATTCGGATATTCACAACGGTCGCTCCGTAATCCATGATACTCACGGATGCTCCTCGTTTATTAGTCAGAGTATATAGCGTCACCGGTGTCCCCGCAGGTAACTTCCCAAAAACAGAAGTTGTGACATTCGAAGCAGGAGTCGAAGAGGCGCCTTGTACTTGTGGGAACATAAGAGCAAGTATCGAAAAGGCAATCAGTGTGGATTTCATGGGGATGCTGGGGTTAGTCTGGTGTGGATACAGGGGATTAATGGTGTTCGATTTTTTGCCCATAATAGGCAGTTGAGCCATGTTTGCGCAGAAAATGCTTTTCAAGCAAAGCAGAATTTATGGGTATAAATTCCCCGTTCAGCAGGAACGCTTTCAATGCTGTCTCCGCCACAATTTCCAAAGCAAGGGCTGTCCGTACCGCATCCATTCCACTTTTCCCCCAGACAAACGGGCCATGCCGATTGACTAGAACAGCCGGGACTTGCAGAGGATTCAGTTTCCGGAAGCATTCCAAAATCACTCCGCCTGTCTCCCATTCGTAATCAGAACCAATTTCCGCGCCGGTCAGCTCGCGGGTCACCGGAACTTCGCCGTAAAAATAATCAGCGTGAGTCGTATTGAGACAAGGAATTGCCTTGCCAGCCTGTGCAAAGGCCACAGCATTTCGCGAATGCGTATGCACGATGGCTCGGACCCCATCGACGAATGCTTTGAGCAACCGACGGTGTGTGGGCATATCCGAAGAAGGTCGGAGGTCCCCTTCCACAGTCACCCCCTCGAAATCCACAATGACGATAGCCCTCGGATGCAGCGCATCGTATTCCACGCCGCTCGGCTTAATGGCGAAGACCTGCTTTTGCCGATCCGCAACACTCACATTTCCAAAAGTCAGTTCCACAAGACCGCTTTTTCCGAGAGCGCAATTGGCCTGGTAACATTCTTCGCGAAGCTCAGAGAATCTGCTCATAATGAAGATTTAGGGATGGCAATAACTTGTTAATAACACTTATGCTAAAAATCCCTTGGATAAGTGATAATAAACCTCCCCAAGCCGCAAATTTTCTCGGAATGGGCGGCGTTGGGTATTGGCATCGATCACCACAAACTCGATTCCCGCCATAGAAGCGAGATCCTCCAAATGCTCTGTTTTCACTGAGTAGCTATAACAGGTGTGATGCGCTCCGCCCGCTTGAATCCACGCTTCGCAGGCTGTTTTGAAATCGGGCCGGCACTTCCAAACTGCGTGAGCGACGGGAAGTTTGGGCAATTTTTTTGGTGGAAGAATCGCTTCCACTTCGTTGACGACTAACCGAAAGCGGTTGCCTAAGTCGATCAGCGTTGCATTTAATGCTTCTCCAGCCGGAGCATCAAAGACGAGTCGAACCGGATCGCTTTTGCCTCCGATAGACAGGGGGTGGATTTCTAAAGAGGGACGCGAAACAGCGATGCTGGGGCAAATTTCGAGCATATGGGCTCCTAACACCAGGTACTCGTGCGGTTCCAAGTGGTAGGTGTAATCCTCCATAAAGGAAGTGCCGCCAGGGAGTCCGAAGGCCATGACTTTCATTGCACGGACGAGTGCCGCAGTCTTCCAATCGCCCTCCGCTGCAAAGCCATAGCCATCTGCCATCAGTCGTTGGACAGCGAGACCCGGCAGTTGAGTCAAACCATGTAAATCTTCGAAAGTGGTTGTAAAGCCCTTGAAATTTTCGGAGGTGAGAAAGGATCTCAGCCCTAATTCGATCCGTGCTCCATCGCGAAGTGACTCATGCCTGAGTCCTTGCCGTCGCAATTCCGGAGCCACTTGATAGCATTCCTCATATTCAGCGGCCAACGCATCGATCGCTGCGTCTGATATTGCGTTTACATGTTGAACGAGGTCACCCACTCCATATCCATTGACTGAGAATCCAAACCGGATTTCCGCGGAAACCTTGTCACCCTCGGTCACCGCAACCTCGCGCATGTTGTCTCCAAATCGAGCAAAGCGGGCTCCCTGCCAATCCCACCAAGCAAACGCGGCACGAGTCCAGACTCCCAGTCGATCCAGCGTTTCCGGATCTTTCCAATGTCCAACCACTACTTTGCGTTCGAGTCGAAGGCGCGTATGGAGAAAACCTGCTTCCCGATCGCCATGTGCGGATTGGTGCAGGTTCATGTAATCCATGTCAATAGTTGCCCAAGGGAGATCCCGATGAAATTGAGTGTGAAGGTGAACAAAAGGTTTTTTCAAATGAGTCAGCCCGCCAATCCACATTTTAGCCGGAGAAAACGTGTGCATCCAAAGAATGAGTCCGGCACAATTGGGTGCTGAGTCCGCTTCCTGGCAAAGCGTGTGGATTGCTTCGGGAGTTGTCACGACGGGACGATAGACGACCCGTGCGGGAATTTGTCTGTTATGATCCAGAGCAGTCGCAATTTCCTGCGAATCGCGGGCTACCTGTCGCAATGTCGCTTCGCCGTAAAGGGATTGGCTTCCCGTCACAAACCAGATTTCAAAGTCATGCATTGTGGTGAAAAAGAGTTAGCTAGGTTGTTGTTGTTTGATTTTAAGCAAGTCCTTCATGATTTCCGACATGGCCGTCTCTCGCGCGCCGCCGAAAGCATCGTGTAAGCGGCGATAGAGCGCATAAAGCTGATTATAGACGCGTTGGTTGGCAGCAATGGGAGTGTACTGTTTGTTTTTCAGCGAAGTCATTGCTTTCTGTGCTGCGGAAAAGTTCTTGTGTGTTCCGGCAAGGACAGTTGCTGAAATAGCCGCCCCCAACGCACAGGCTTGTTGACAGCCGGCGACTTGCATCACTCGGCCGGTAACATCCGCATAGATCCGCATGAGCATGGGGCTTTTCAGCGCGATCCCTCCAGCGCAAACAATCCTCCGAATTGAGACTCCGTATTCTTCCAGCCGCTCAATAATAACGCGGGCCCCAAAAGCTGTGGCCTCTATGAGAGCGCGATAAACTTCCGCCTGCGAGGTCTGAAGCGTGGACCCGAGAAGCAATCCCGTTAACAAGGGATCCACCAGGATAGTCCGATTGCCGTTATTCCAATCGAGGGCCAGGAGTCCGCTCTGACCGGGACGAAGCTTCTTGGCCTCACGTTCCAAAATCGGATAACATGATGGATCACCGCCGCAAATTTTTTCAATCCACCATTTGAAAATATCCCCAACCGCCGACTGGCCAGCCTCAATTCCGTAGTGATCGGGTAAAATAGCTCCCGGGACGATTCCGCAAATCCCGGGGATATCCGGTATCTTTTTTGAGGTCGATACGATTGCACAATCGCATGTTGAGGTCCCAATAACCTTAACAAGCACTTCCGGTGCAATGCCGCAGCCGATTGCACCGTAATGAACATCAAACTCACCGATGGCGATTGGAATTCCTACTGACAATCCCAATTTGTTGGCCCAATCTTCGCAAAGCTTACCAGCCGGTTCCGTAGCATCGTAAGCTTTTGTATAGAGTCGCTCCCTCAATGCGGCTAGCCCGGGATGAAGCAAGCCGAGAAATCCCTCATCCGGCAGCCCTCCCCACTCCTCGCTATATAGAGCTTTGTGACCCGCTGCACAGATACCACGTTTGATCAAAAACGGATTCTCCACACCGGCCAGAACCGAAGGAATCCAATCGGAAATTTCCACCCAAGAATAGGCAGCCTGAAAAACCACCGGCGCCACATTTAAACACCGCCAAATCTTGCTCCAAAACCACTCCGAAGAATACTTGTTTCCGCATTTGGCTATGTAGGCAGGCCGATGTTGAGCGGCTATCTCCGTAATCCGTTCCGCTTCTCGCCAACCGGTATGATCCTTCCATAGCCAGCATTGAGCCGCCAAATTTTTTCGGAATTTGGAGGAAAGCGCTAAGGGAACGTTCTTTTTGTCAACAGGCAGCGGACTGGAACCCGTTGTATCCACTCCAATTCCTACGATTGCGTCCGCCGAAAATCCTCGGCGAGTCTGCGCCTGCGCCAAAGCACCTCGGACACTTTCCATAAGCCCCGTTAAATAATCCCCCGGATATTGACGGGCAACATAGGGGTCCTTGGAATCCAAAAGAACACCCTCAGTTCCACTCGCATACGGATATACATGAGTCCCAAATTCCGCGCCATCCTTGCACCGGACAACGAGCGCCCGCACCGAGTTGGTTCCATAGTCGATACCCAGGGAGAAACTCATTTGACCGGAATTTAAGCACTAGGTTGCGGATTTGTAAATCTTCCCTCGTAGCCAATGCCTTCCTATTATAGCCGAATATAGCGAAACGCCTATAAAATGATTACAAATTTGGCTGAAATTTTTGCTTCAGACGCGACGCGAAAACGAGGCCATATCCATGTGATACGGACTTGTTTTCGTAACAAAGTCTGGAGGAAAAATAGCGACAAAGGTGTGATCATTTTATAGGCGTTTCGCTATATAGACTCTAAACAATTCCCGGCCTTTTCTATTAGAGTAAGTGTGGGAAGGAACCCATTCTCGCCGCAATCGAAAGTAAGGCTTAAAAAGCCGGTCTAATTCTTTGCGGCCGGTGGGAAAAGGAGGGCCTGTATCTGCCTCCGGGTTCATATAGAAACATGCAAGAAAGATCCCTCTCGGCCGGATGATGGTAGCCAGAGAAAGGGCGTAAGTCGGACGAGCGGCGGGAGGAATTGCACAATAGCAGGTATGCTCAAAAACACCATGGAAGCGGCCTTCCCATTCCTTTGGCGGGTGAAGCACATCAGCTACCTGAAAGTGTGCGTCTGGCATGAGCCCCGCTTGTTTTGCCAACTTGATTGCTTCTGTGGAAATGTCTACCCCGAGTGCCGAAACACCTGACTTCGCAAGAGCGAAGACATCATACCCTTTTCCACATCCAGGGACAATGACTTCTCCCGAAAAACGGTTTTCGGTTAACCAATGCACGAGCTCAGGATGCGCTTTTCCGTGGTCCCAAGGGGTATCTCCGCTGAGATAGCGCGTATTCCAGTCAAGCTCGCCGGACCCAGCGGCTTCCGAGGGCGATTCCATACTGGAATTTTCGCGCATGTTCCCGAATTAGAAAAGGCAGATTTTTTTCCTTTTCCAGTTTAAAGTATGGATTGAGAATTTCCTTGATGATCTCCCAGCTCGGACAATTTTTTGCCCCAAGCCAGGAATCCCTAAATTCCTCCAACCAAGTAAACGGAGTAGCTAACAGGAGCTGTCCTCGTACGAGAGGAGCAAGAGACTCCAAAAATTGTTTGGGAGAAGGGAGTCGGCAAATGAGATTGGCTGCGAGCACAACATCAAATTTTCCAAAATTCATCGGGAGGTTCATGGCGTCCGCCACACGAAAGGTGACCCGTTCGTGAGCGATATTGTTCGGCATTTTTGCCACAAATGGGGCGGTAATTTCACCTTCGACGGGCGTGTGGACAGTCAATTTTCCTTGGGTTGCGATGGTTGAGGCCGCGGAGATAAATTTTTGTGAGGAGTCGATCCCGTGGACTTCGGTACAGTGCCGTGCCAGCTCAAATGTTGACCTCCCGACAGCGCAGCCGATGTCCAATGCTCTTGCTGAAGGCGGAAGACGCGAGGAATTCAAAAGTTCACGCACAACACGTGCCGGGAACTCCGCTGCCTCCATAGGGCCTGGAAGACCATTCAGAAGGTTCTCACCGGAGCTATAATGAAGCAGCAGATACTCCGCTAACGACCGATCGCTTTCGTAAATTAGCACTAGAGCATTTTTTATTTAAATGTTTACATGAGTTGCGAGAAATTTTTTTGTCAGGCGAGACGCGAAAACGAGGCCATATCCATGTGATACGGACTTGTTTTCGTAACAAAGTCTGGAGGAAAAATAGCGACAAAGGTGTGATCATTTTATAGGCGTTTCGCTATAGTTGCCGGAAAGCAAGCTATTACGAACTGACAACTGTAGAGTTAGGGGTTGACACAAGTCGCTTCACGAGAGAAGACTGTTAAGATAATGCGATGGCTGGTAGGCCTCTATCAGGATTTCCATCTTTTTGTTACGAAGCATCCGTACTTGTTTGACGAGAATTTCCGGTGTTTTTGTCGGAGAAAAAAGGATGTCATCGTGAGTGGCGTGAGATTTTTCTTTGAACTTATCGGGAGTGAGAGCGCCGCCCAGATGATCGCTACGTCCCGTTGCCACATGGACAGTGCCCCGAATTTTTTCATCTTGAATGTCTCGTCCGGAAGGCGGCAAAATTTGGGTTCCAAATCCTAATTCTCCAAGCTCTCCAATCACTGGATCACTTGCCAATTTTTGATTGTGCGTCTGAATAGTTGCAGGATTGCCCCGTAAAAAATCAGCGCGAACAATGCGCCCCTTTGTGACTCGCATGAGACCCAACGTGCCATCTTCGTATTTCATGGGAAATGTCCCCTCCGCCCCAACAGGGACGAAATAGACCTCGCCGGCGGGAAGATTCGCGACGTCCGGTTTGTTGCCACGGCAAAGTCCGTGGCTTTTTTGAGCTTCCTGTTCGCCAAGATCCAAATGGAGTGTGTGAGACTGCCCATCGAGTTCAAAATCAATTTCGACCCATTTCGCGTGAGTCATTCCCAGGCGCAACTTCTCAGCTTCCCTACTGACTTCTTCGTAATCGACAGCCAGCCCCGTCCTCAAGATGATCTCATTTAAACCATGAAGGGTTGCTCCTCGAAATCCGTAACGTTTGGCAAAGACCGTCAGGGGAGCAGTAGCTGAATAGGTGGAAATGCAGAGAATAATATCATATCGGGGATACACATCCCTTTCCAAGCTGACTGTTCGCCCGTCTGGTGTCCGTGCTTCATCCGGGAGATCCAAGTTGCTGCCGCCTGTCATCTGATAAGCGTACAAATCGCCTCCTTGAAGACCGAGCTTTTGGAGGACACTTTCTTGCAGAGGAACGTAAAACTGTTCATAAGCAATCCGCTGAATGGAAAGATGTGCGTTTTTAAGAAAAGCACATTTATCTACATCATGGATGTTTTCCAAATCAATCAATATAGCGACGCGTTGCCCTTTTTCGGGCTCAAAAACTGTTCTCAGGAGTCTGGCAAGATCAAAAGGTGGCAAGGCTTCCAGGGGAACCGATTTAGGGATGCAACATTTCATAAGTACTGATAATTAAATAATTGCAACGATGAATATAGCCAAACAAGGCCCGGCAGGGAAAAAATTCCATATTTTATGCAACGGAATAACAAAGAAATGGGAACCGTGGGTAGTCCTCATTTTCGCTTTTCTATACTATTTATCCTATTACCGCAATGGATTGAATTTGGGAGGCGAAGGAGGCACGGCTGGGGTCCTTGCCCTGCGCTTACTTGAGGGACAACGCCCAATCGCGGATACATTCCTTGGCTACAACGTCCTTTGGTTTTATCCGATAGTCTGGCTCTTCAAAATATTCGGTCCAAATTATTTGGTCGTGAAGGTCTACTTTTTTGCGATTTGCACCCTCACCGCTGTCTTGGCAACTCTTTTGATGCGGCGAGTGACTGGATCCTCGCTGCTTGCTGCCGGTACAGGCCTCCTGCTAGTGCTGATTCCAGGCACGCAATTCAGAAATTACCTACCGTTCCTTGGGGTACTGAACATGGTCACGCTGTTTCAGGTATTTATATTTTCTCATACCAGACACTGGGAAAGATGGGCTTGGATGGGAATCGCTGGTTTGGTCTTGGGGCTGACTTACTTGATTCGAATTGATGTTGGAATCTTAGTAACGATTGCGATACTGATTTTGCTTCTTATTGTTCCTTGGTCTGAGAAATCCGGACCCTTGCGCGGATATGCGACTGCTTTTAAAGGAGCGCTGACAATAGGCATTTTTGCTTTCATTGCGCATATTCCTGTGCTCTGGGATGCGCATCGCCGTGGATTTCAAGATGCGTTTATTGGACAGTACGTAATGTGGTTTCAGTATCTTGAAACCGAGGCTGGTAAGCTGCTTCCGAAGTATCAAAAAAAATCGTTTATCCCGTCATCACCATCAGCAGCGGTCCACTCCGATTCGAACGCTTTGTCTCAGCCTGTGCCCGAAAAAACTTTGCAAATAGTGAAATCGGATGGAGACGAAGGAGCCACTCTCAGTCGGCCTCCCCTTGCAGATGTAGTACAGCATAAATTTGTGCGACGGACATTCGCTTGGGTCATCTATCTGCCCGTTCCCATTGCCATACTCATCTTCATCGGAATGGGATGGCTTTGGTTGATGAATGCTTTCAAGCGCAATTTTGAAGAGTGTCATCACGTGCTAGGGCCATTGGTGGCATTGGGATGTGCCTTGGCTCTTTTTCCCCAATATTTCTTTTTCCGACCGGATACTCCCCACGTGAGTGAATTCATGGTGCCTTTTTTGGTGGCAATGGTTCTTGCCTGTTTTCAGGCTGTCCGGATTGCCAAAACACATGGCAGAAATCATGTCCTAGCTTGGACATATGCCATAGCTCTTTTATGCTTTTGCGTTCCGGACACACTTGCTCACGTACTGAACGGGTTGAGACGTGAATCTTCCGGAAGCATTGCGGCAATAAAAAACAATGGCAAGGAGTTCGTTGCCTGTAACGGGGTCTGTGTCTTCGTTCGAGAGGAGGATCTTGCCGAATTACAAGGAATTTATTCGACGGTTGTCAATAATTCCCAACCCGGAGATTGGGTCATTTGCTACCCTTATTTACCAACGATTAACTTCATGACGAATCGGAGAAGTTACGAAGTGAATCTTTATGTGGACAACGCGACCAAAGGGAAGAACTTCAATGAGATTACCATCAACAAGCTCTTGCATTTTCAACCAGCGGTTGTCGTGATTAACCACCAACCGATTAATCGTAACAAAGCCTCCTATTTCAAAAATTGGGCGGGCCCCACTTACGAATTTATTAAAAGCCATTACCAGCTCGCAGGCGTCTACGATGAACTGGAAATCTTCGTGCGAAAAAAGCAACCTACCCATTAAGCAAGTATAGGTAATTCGTGTAAAATGATTACGTCTTTATTGCCCTTTTTCTGCTAGAGCATTTTTCATTTAACTATTTACATGCCTTGCGGCTCTTTTTCCGCCAGGCTTTGTTGCAACAATCGGTCCGTATCTACGGATATGGCCCAATTGTTGCGTCTCGCCTGACAAAAAAATTTCTCGCAACTCATGTAAACATTTAAATGAAAAAATGCTCTAATATATTTCCTTGAAGGCAAGAGAACGCGCCTATGTCCCCGTCCGGATAAGCTCGGTTCCTCCGGGATATTTGATTCCTAGCTCGTCAAACGTGCTCTTAAGCAATTTTTCTTGCCAAGGTAAAAGTTCGGAGAAGGCATGGTTGTATACAATATCCCGTAGCACAGCGCTATGTGGTAATACCTCAACCAAGGTATGTTTGGCGGCTGCTATTTCACTGATGCGCTCTTGCATCCTTTGAATTTTAAACTCTGACAACTCAGATTCGGGAATAGTTTCAATATTCCGGAGGGTTTCTTGAAGCTGTGAAGGAAATGATGAGAATGCCTCCGAACTTAAAAACTCATCATTTTTCGCATGTTGTACCATTTCCCGTAATTTCAGCGATTTTTTGTCATGAGAATACTCGAGTAATACGCGTAGTCTTTCTGCGTGACGCGGATGAATGACCCATTTACCAGTAGTTGGGTCCTTCCCTCCTATTTCTGACAGCTTTTTGGTCCATGTATGACGTTCTTTATTCGATTTTTTTCCGGAAATAATATCAAATGTGCGTTTTTTTTGAGTTTCTGCCATCCACTGCCATCTATCTGGTAATTCAGTCAGCTTCTGTTTTAGATCACAGCCCTTTACATAACTAACTTTCGCATCAGTTTTTGCATATTCTATTGCCTTGTCGGAATATTTTTTTTTGCCCCAATCATATCTCTGCATATCTTTCTTATCCTTTATTTCTTGTGGGGTCGCGTAACGCGCTGAATAAAGGCAGAGTTCTTTTTCCTCGCCTAGAATTTCTGCGGCCAATTTGGTATCAAATATGTGGTATTGTGGCGATAACTTCATTAACCTGGAATAATTCTGATAATTTAGGATTGCCGCTAAATCTCCCGACGCGTCGTGCACAAAAATTTCCTTACCCTCTAATGCTTTCCAAAGTCGTGAAATGTCGCATTCTCGTACGTCCGCCATTCCCTTCCTCTCACTACCTGTGTCAGAAAGAAAAGGCTCCTCGACATAACGAGTGGGGTAAGAATGGGTGGCTGCGCGCCCCCCAAACCCGCGCGCCGCTCGCCGCGGCAGGCGTTCGGGAGGAACTGATTTTAGTTCCCGCCCAGAGAGGCGGGAAGGAATGGAATAAAAAGAAAAACTCCCGTAGAATGATCCAATATGCAGGAGAACATACTATTTGGCCAAGCCCTGGGATTAGGCAGTGGATGGAAAGTAACCAAAAGCGAGATGAACCTGGCAGGACAGCAGCTAAACCTGTGGTTGGACTTCGAAGCTGGCTGTTATTTTGCCTGTTCAAAATGCGGGGAATATTGCCCTGTACATGACACGGTGGAAAAGAAGTGGAGGCACTTGAATTTTTGGCAACACCGGACTGATTTGATAGCACGAGTCCCGCGTACCCACTGCGAGAAACACGGAGTCTTACAAACGGAGGTACCCTGGGCCCGCAGTGGAAGCGGCTTTACGTTAATGAGTGAAGCGATGATCCTCATACTCTGTAGAGAGATGAGCGTATCAGCGGCCTCCCAACACTTTGGAGAGACAGACAAGCGACTGTGGCCAGTCATAGATCACTACGTCACCGAAGCCCATGAAGCCAAAGAGTGGAGCGGAGTACGTCGCATCATGATAGATGAAACCAGCGCCAAAAAAGGACATCGCTACGTGACCAACATCCTCGACGCCGATAACCACGAGCTGCTTTTGATGGTGGAAGGTCGCAGTGCCGAAGCCGTTACCCAATTTCTCGAAGCCATGCCCGCCCACCAAGCACAAGCCGAGCAAATTACCGAAGTCGTCATGGACATGAGCCCGGCCTATATTTCCGGCGTTCAAATGCACTTTCCCAAAGCACGAATAGTCTTCGACCTTTTCCACATCATGAAACTGGCAGGAGAAGCCCTGGAGAGCGTACGTAAGAGCTTGCGTAAACAAGGAGCAGATCTGCGCGGGGGCCTTTGGGCACTTCGCGGCAATGAATGGACCCGATCCGAAGAACAACTTCAAATACGCAAGGACTTAGCACGCACCTATCCCAAACTCGGACGTGCTTTAGCCCTGCGCGAAGCTTTACAAAATGTCCTGGCTGACAAAGACCTCTCTTCCTTGAAATGGTGGTTTTCTTGGGCGGATCGTTCCAAACTTCAGCCCTTTCGAAAACTTTCGAAAACTCTCAAAAAACATTTCCATGGCATCCTCGCCTATTGGGAAACTGGTCTTACTAATGCTGCTATGGAGGCCGTTAATGGTCTGCTTCAAACTGCTAAAAGAATCGCCAGAGGTTTCCGCAATTTCCATTATTTCCGCCTTGCTTCTTACTTAAAAGCTTCCCGATTAAAGATCCTTCTCCCTTCTCCTTTACCCACTTAATTCGTCGAAGTGGCAAAAGATTCTAGCGAATTATCAAGCTGCGAAAATGTAATCCGTAACACGGTCGTTGTCAAGAGATAGGGCTCATTGATCAGAGCAACCGATCGACTTGGAATGTAGCAGACACTTGAAATATGGGCAGACCGGAATGAAGCAATGGAATGTCATAATGTTTCATTATTTTGCTTGCCCCTCTTTTGTTATGTTGTGTTTAAAATGTCCTATATTAAGAGCCGATCAGTGGACTGGACTGCACGTTTTAAAATATGCTTCTTCGATAATAGTGAGTGGGGATGTGGTCATGTTTACGAGTATATCGGTAAAAAATGGTTCTTCCGGGATTATAATGGATAAATGGCCGGAAAAAGATTGAGTTTACCGCAAAAGAAAAGGATGCGAGTCCGATAATTAAGGAAATTTTTAAAACCTCTGGCAGCGGATTTGATCGATTGGATTTTAGAGTTAAAGCCCTCAGCCACGGCGTTTGTAATAGAGAAGGACATGAAGTTGAGCAGTCCATCGAGATGGTTTTTGAGCATTTTAGCTACTTTTTTTATTTCTTGGAGTTGGCATCTCGTGGCCCAAGCATACCATTTTTTGAAAACCTCCTGAGCTTCAGAAACAGAGCAGCATTTCCAAAAAGCGCGAAAACTTTCCTTAATGGCCCAGGCACGAGCTGCCTTCAGATCGGAGTTTTTTAGCCGCTCAAAGTCTTCAATATGTTTTTGAGGAAGGTTCTCTGGGGAAAAAAGAAAAAGCTGGCGTGCTCCTTTGAGTCGTTGATCGCCCTTGGCTTTCAGAGTTTTATTTTCCCGTCGCCGCACTTTATCCACAGCCTCATTGAGGTGTTTGGAAACATGGAATTTATCATGAACGATTTTAGCCTGTGGTACCATCTCAGTAGCCACTTCGCGGTAGATGCCGCTCATATCCAAACATACAGCCTGGATACTCTGAGGGGCTTCTTCAGGAAGTGTTTCCCAGAGTAGTTCAGCAGCTTGGCTATCTCGCTGCATGACCACTTCAAGTACACGTGGATTTTCCCCATTCAGATCATAGAGGAGTGAGGCATAGCTCTGGCCCCGCAAAAAGCTTTTCTCATCCATCCCCACTACTGGCAATGTCTCCAGTTCTCGGCGCTCCAGGCCTCGTTCTACTGCCCGTTCCATGATCCGCTGTGCGGCATCCCAATCAATCCTTAATAGCTGGCAAGCTGCTTCCACGCTGGCGCTGGCTTGAAGTACTTTGATCGCCAGACATTCAAAGAGCTCAGTAAACCGGCTGTTCTTTTGTGCCCAAGGTACTGGTACGGTCTGTACTCTGCCGTCATGAAGTTTTACTCGCGGTACTCGCGCTTCCAATACTGTGCTAAATTGGCAGCTGTCTAAATGCCGCCATTTCCTGACTGGCGCATGATCATAGATCTTCCCTATCTGTTCCCCCTCCACTTCCCAGTTCGTCCCTTCTTGATATCCTATTTCCACTTGCACTTCCTTTTTTCCCATATCTAATTTTACCCTCTTCACTTCCCATGGTTTTCTCAGTCCCAGGATCTGCTGATAGAGCTCATTGTCTTTCATCTCTTTTTTCTAGCTTCTCCTTTTTAAAAAAAAAGCTCCTCAACAAAAAAATAGTGCGTGCCTGTCAGTCAAGGAGGGGTAATTGTATTGTGGAAATTTGGCTGGGTTATCCACTATTTTTCCGGAAGAACCTAAAAAATACTCCATTCACTTGGCTCGAACCAGCTAGTCAGTTTGCCGTATCCTTTGGAGAGATCCAGAAATGAGGCGAGAGACTTAATATTGGGCCCCCCCCCCTAAAGCCTGGTTCGTGAGAACGGTAGCTATCGCGCCTGATCTGTCTTTGAAATTGCGGAGAGGGCTTGGCTTCCATAACCGAAAGAAACAAAACAATGGAAAATAATCGTAGCAAATGCGGACATCGATACGACCGAGAATACAAAGAGAATGCGGGGTGTTGGTAAAAGCAGGACGCCAGGACGCCCATGAGCCAAGTATGCCGAGATTTGGGAGTCTCCTATTGGGCATTAAGCCAGTGGGTGAAGACAAACTTCGGAGCTCTTATCAGCCAAAAACTAAAATTAACCCCTGTTCAATGTTCGGGTGCAGGTCAGTTGCAAAGGATGCTATCACAAGTAGCAAATATACCGTATCTTACATATAGCTAATATTAGCAATATAGTCTTATAGTTAGTTATCGTCTGAACGGACGCCACCCGTTGCATCAAACAAATAAAACCACTTCCGAGAGGAACATCTTACCTGATTCATTCGGGATATCAGATGAAGCCGGATAGATGTTTTCGGTAACGTAAATTAGAGTGATATTGCTTTTTTTCAAAGGATCGCTCTGGCCACATTGCGTTCTTAAAAAAAGGGAGTAAATTGTCCGATCCAACTTTCAGATGATGAAGCACTTCACCCTAATCAAGGCCTCTCCGAGTGGATCGGCACGTACACTCATGTCCGCAGAGGCCTTAGAGGAAGTTACCGCATCGCTCAGAAAAAAAATGAGCATAGAGGATTCCCCAGAGGGTCATTTAGTTTCTCCGGATCAAATAGCATCAGCTGACGTTGTAATTTTATCGGTAAATAAATGCGTAGAGAAAAGAGGTTTTGCAAAGGCGCTTATTGAAGCAGCAGTGGAGCTGGGGGGGATGACCGAAATTCCAGTAGTGCCTTCGACCATAATGCCAATAATAACGAAATTCGTTGTTGTCGCAGCATGTTCGAACGGAGTTGCACACTCATTTCTGGCTTCCGAACTGATGGTGGCCGAATCTCTAAGGAAAGCAGCAAACGCTCTAAGCTACGAAATCAAGATCGAGATTCAGAGTCCCATCTTTACCCACAATGGTCTCACTTTTAGTGATATTTCTACTGCTGATGTCGTAATCATCGTCTCTGATACAAACATTGAAACTGCCCGATTCATTGGAAAACGAGTCTACGCAGTGGGTACGAAGGACGCGATCTGCGCAGGTCAAGATGTTTTGCAACGCGCTTTACGGAACGCTGTGACATCAATTGGCGATGATTTCATTAAAACCAATGGCACAGATACAAAAGGAAGAGGCATTTCAAAAATAGGCGCTGAACTCTACAAGCATTTGGCAAAAGGCGTGACGCATATGTTGCCGATGATCACGACGGGCGGCCTTTGCCTTTCTCTAGCTTTTGCTTTTGGTGGCATTTCCGAGCCAAAGGAAGGTTCGCTCAGTTGGGCGTTCAATTTGATTGCCAGCGGCTCGGCATACCAGCTTTTTATCGCTATTCTCTCCGGGTTTATTTCTTTTTCAATTGCAAAGCATCCAGGACTCATACCTGGTCTGATTGGCGGTATGCTAGCTCACAAGCTCAATACAGGATTTTTGGGAGGTATCTTTACGGGATTCTTTGCCGGATATTTAACACAGTTGCTTGATCGTCAAATTCGGCTGCCGATGTTTGAAGGCCTAAAAGCAATGCTTTTTCTCCCTTTTATAAGTTCCATCATAGTGGGATTATCTCTCATTTATCTAGTAGCACCTCCAATAAGCACTCTCACAGGCGTTTTCACGAGTTGGTTAACCCGAATCGGAGAAACAAACGTTGTGTTGTTCGGAGCATTTCTTGGAGGGATGATGGCTTTGGACCTTGGGGGTCCGGTGAATAAGACCGCCGTGATCTTTGCCCTTGGATTGATGGCCAGCCAAGTTTATACGCCCATGGCTGCTATAATGGTAGCAGGGATGACGCCTCCGCTTGGAATTGCCTTGACTGTCCTGTTATTTAGAAAGTACTTCGATATCGAAGATCGAAAGTCGATTCCGACAATTTTTGTGATGGGTCTTTCTTACATTACTGAAGGAGCAATACCTATTGCGGCAAGAGATCCATTGCGAGTGATGCCTGCTCTAATTCTAGGTTCAGCAGTAAGCGGCGCTCTTATAATGGTCAGCGGAGTGGAAGTTCTTGTACCTCATGGTGGTATCTGGATAGCACTATGTCCCGGAGCAATTCGGAATTTGTATGGCTTTTTCGTTGCGCTAATTATCGGAACACTGGTGACAACAATTTCCTTAACAATCCTCAAACTTCGACCACTTGGCTCGAAGCCATGACGGCGAATAGAAATTGTAATGTATTCTGGGATATATCACATGTTAATTCGTTCGGCCGCTCGTTGACCCATTCTTCCGAATTATGGGTTTTTTAAAAATAAAAAGTAATCCTGCAGTGACAGAAACACCGATAAGGAGTGCAACGCCATAGGGGGCGAGGGGCTTTACCGCACCGGGAATCAATATTGTAAAGGCACCGCCGTGCGGTACAAGAAGCTCAACTTCAAAAAGCATGGAAATTGCTCCGGCCACCGAGCCACCTATAACCGTCGCTGGAATCACTCGGAACGGATCTTTCGCAGCAAATGGGAGAGCCCCTTCAGTAATATAAGACAGGCCCAACACAAAAGCCGAAGCAGCTGTATTGCGTTCCTCAAGATTAAAACGGCCTTTAAATAACCAGGCAGCCACTGCGACTCCCAAAGGAGGCGTCATCCCGCCAATCATGACAGCCGCCATAGGAGTATACACTTTACTAGTAAGCAAACCGACAGCGAACGCACCTGCGGTCTTATTGATTGGACCACCCATATCAAAGGCCATCATTCCGCCGAGAAGTGCACCTAGCAATAGCGCGTTCGTTCCTTGCATATTCCGCATCCATTCAGTGAGTGCATCAAGCAGAAAATGCAGAGGCGGCTCGAAACAGTACAACATCGTCAGACCAACCAAAATGCTGCTTAAACAAGGCACGATCAATATCGCTTTCAGTTTATCGAGCGTAGCTGGAAGTCGAATCAAATTGATAAGAAACTTTACCACGTAGCCGGCCATGAGCCCCGCAACAATTCCGCCTAGGAATCCAATATTAAGTTGATGGGCAAGCATGCCACCAATTAAACCAGGTGCAAGTCCCGGACGACCGACGATAGAAAAGGAAATAAAACCCGAGAGCACTGGCATAAGCAGCTTAAAGGCCGATGAGCTGATCAAATTCAGAGCCCAGACAATGGATCCCTCCTTGGAATCAGAAACGCCACTAAATGCAAGAGCCAGAGCAATAAAAATCCCACCAGTCACCACCATTGGCAGCATGTAGGAAACGCCGGTCAGAAGATGTTTATAAGGATTGGTACCAGCGGCCCTTCCCTGTTGTCCCGCGTTGGGAAAATATTTAAGGTCCGTTTCGACATTTTTTTCTGAACCACTTTGGGGACTCACAAAGACGTTTTCGGTACAAGTCCCTTGGCGCTGATCTCGATCATCAAGCAAATTTTCCTGAGAATACGCTCTATCCATCATGACCGCATCTGTCGCGTCCTTCTTTTCGGACACAGCGTGGTTGCCTGTCAGTTTTGGCGCTCCTGCTCTAATTTGGTGACCCAGAATTTTCGCGACTCGTTTCAAGGATATCATTTGTTCCAAAGGTCCGTGAAATTTTGTTTGCGGTATCTATGTATACCTTTCGTCTTGCCGGAATTTTCCTCTTCGACAAGACAAATGGCGACTTCCAGAAAAGCTTCTGTGTTTCCATTTATCTGATGTGCCGCAGTACCCAAAATCGTTTTCCCAGAGTAGCGTCTTTTGTGCATCCGCAAATCTACTTGAAACTTTTCAATTCTCAAAATCCTTTCACTAGTTCGAAAATTAAATCCGACTTCGCTTTTCAAAGCTTCTCCAGATTACAACTGGTTGACCAAATTGCCTTCTCTGCCGTCATAGATTACCCGCTATTATACGATATTTGCGACATCCACTGTCATGTAATATATTTACCATCACGCAAAACACTGTACTTTTGCTATGAATCAACAATCCAATCCAGAGTCGGTTTCCGACTCAAATGCAACAGGGCGACTCAACACCGTTGATCGCCGTCAAACAATTGCGCAACTTTTACGCGAGCGTAAGTCCTCGGATATCCAGTCACTTACACAACTATTTGGTGTGGAAAACAAAACGATACTAACGGATTTATCGGCTCTTGCAGCCGGCGGGCTGCTTATTGATCGGCAAGGCGACAGGATTTCTACAGGTCCGCTTACGAGGTATTTTCGTCCCGAGGAACGTGAGCAGAAAAATATGGACGAAAAGCGAAGGATTGCCCAAGCAGCAGCAAAATATGTACAACCGGGAGACATCGTTCTGATCGATTCTGGCACAACGACAGCCGAAATCATTCCATGGATAAACACCATTCCAGACATAACGATCGTCACCGCAGCGTTAAATATTGCACTAGCAGCACAAGCTGAGTTTGAGGGCAGACTCGTTGTCCTTGGAGGCGACTTCAATCGATCGTCATTTAGCAACATGGGTCCTTTTACCCTTCAGGCGCTTACACAAATTAAGGCTTCAAAGTTATTTCTTTCTATGCAGGGGTTTAGCCTTAAGGACGGCCTGACTGTCGCAATTGAAGAATTCGCTCCGGTAAAGCGTGCGATGATTGATGCAGCAAAAGAAGTAATTCTGCTCACTGACTCAAGTAAATGGAACACGTCGGCTTTTGTCAAAGTCACTGAGCTTTCGCGGATTCACCGCCTCATTACAGATACACGCCTGTCACCCGCTGCAAGTCAGGAATTAGAGGAGGCTGGCATTGAATGCGAACTTGTATAATATAAGTAACGTAATTATTAGTTAGTTAAATAATTAACTATGTATTAGCGCACATGTAAATATATAGAGCTTGTCCTGAAAACGGCAAAATTGCCCGGGAAAGTCTTTTTACTCTGTTGAATCCCTCTATTTTTATCCATTGATTCGGTTGTTTTTCAGTAATGCCAAAATTATAAATGCCTGATTTTGGGGAAAATGGCGTTTTTCTGTCTTTTTCTCAAAATTTTTTGCCTCTGGATCGGCTTCATTGCTGCTTCTACGGTTTCAGGACAAGCTCTATATAGCAAATGTGATTATGTAATCTTCCTAAGCTTCCGGCATGCAAATTTATGATAAACAATAAAATTTATTGCAAGGAGCTACGAATTGTCATCAATGCGTGCTTGTTCACAGCGTACCGGCTAACGATGTGTTGCGGCGGATGAAGTCTTGCTAATCTAACCGAGGCGCTCGATATTGCCGGTGCTTTTTTATTTTGGATAATTCCAGCGAGAAACGACGACTGTTACTGTCGCTGGAACGAGGCGCGTAAAATATCTTTCCAATAAACTGGGAGAACGGGGCGATTTTACGCCGATTACTTAGCCAATCTTGAGGATTAAAATTGTAAAATTTTAACAGAGGGGCACAGCCGAACGATAATGGTTTACGAGCCGGCAAAAACAACTCGCAGAATTTCTGCAAAAGAAAAAATTTTCAGCGTAATGTCCTAGACATCATTGAGCTTTCTGAAAAAAATGAACCGACACTGTATCTCAACAAATGGGTTCTATTTCTACTTGTAGTCAGAACAGCGATCTTGAGGCGATCAACTCCGAGGTGACGAAAAAAATTCCAAAAGTTTTTATCTCTTACAGCCAGTCGAGCCCAGAGCATCAGCAATGGGTTGCTGAACTCGGAAACGATCTTTGTAGAAAGGGGGTTAAAATTTTTTGCGACATATTCGACCTCAAAGGAGGACAAGATATCAACTTCTATATGCAGAAAATCTGTTACCCCGAGATAGATAAGGTATTACTCATTTGCGATAAAACATACGCGGAAAAAGCCAACGAGCGGCGAGGAGGAGTTGGAGCCGAAATAAAGATTGCGACATCAACTCTCTGCGATCCGCTTCAAACCCGGTTTTTGCCAATTATTCGCGAAACGACTGCCGAGGGTATCCCTTATCTCCCCCTTTACTGCGAGGGCATGAAATACATTAATTTTAGCCAGGATAACCAATATGAAGAAAAACTGAATGAACTTCTAAGAGAAATATTCGATGAACCTTACTATAGAAAAGCCCCACTAGGCAACCGACCGGATTTTTTATTAAAAACAAGACAAACTGATTCGCTTTCCACAGAATGTTTAGAGAGATGTATTGATGCGTTACAAACAGATCCCAACCACGCAGTCGGTAGATTTGTTGGGCCCCTCGTCAATTGGAGTGGGGATTGGTCGTGGGAAATGGGCGTCTTTCCTTGATCTAACAATGTCTTCAGTCAAACAGTGGAGCCTTTGCCCATGAACAGTCCGGTTCATGGGATGAATCGGCAGCTTTTTTTGGCTGTGCGCCCTACCCAGGAACTGGGTTAATTTTGGAAGCCGGCTTAGTCCCTGCTTACAGTTCTTGGGACCGCAATTTGAGACTTCCGCGGTCTTGAGCTCTACGAACCACCAACTACGAACTATGCTATTATTTATTTTTCAATGGTCCAATCTTCAACGGACAATTGAGTAAGGGCTCGAAATGCTCGGTCGTTTGTTACCAAAATGATATTCTGACTTAGGGCATGAGCGCCGATAAGCAGATCCAGCGGTGCTAGAAGTTTGCCGTGAATTTCGAGTTTTGCTCGTATTGTGCCGTAGCACTCCGCTGCCATTTTTTCCCAAGGAAGCGTATCGACACGTCGGAAGAATTCCTGAATTGCAAGGTGAAGCCGTTTGGCATTTGGACGCTTTGCTAAACCAAAAAGCAATTCAGCTTGGGTGATCATGGAAACGCAAAGCGATGCCATGGGGACTGCTACTACGTGGTGAGTGACAGATGGATGTCCTTTTAGCAAATAGCTTACAGTATTTGTATCAAGCATGTATCGTTTCATTCATGCCATCCTTCAAATGGATCGCGATTCTGTATTATCTGAGAACGCTCTTTTTCGTTTAGAAAATCGCCGGGTACATCTCCGAGTGCGGAGAAAAACCCATCCCAGTTTGTGGGGCGGCGTGAGAGAATGACATCACCTGTTTCTTGATCTTGGTACATAAAAACCTCCTTGCAGTCTTCAAATCCAAAAATAGCCGGTATACGAACAGCTCGGCTGCGACCATTTTTGAAAAATTTAGCTACCATGGTATGGTATATACCATGTCATATCTCCCCGGAGACGTCAAGTCTCTCAATCGGGAATCGAACTAAGAACTTGCAATCCTTCCCAAGTAAAAATCCCGGAAGCGTGTCCATCCCTCCATTTTGGTTGGAAACCATAGCTTCCTATGAGTTCCCATCCGCTGAGTTCGGAACTAGCAGGACCGAGGTGTGGTTTCTCCGGGCTTGAAGAGCGACCTAAAACATCTGGTTCGCCTTTGCAGACCGCACAGGGGCATGCCCGGCGTAGGCTTTCCAAACCGATGTAACTTTCGCTGCCGTCATTCCAGACAATTGCAAGTTCACGCGATATAATCTGTAAGTTTTTTGGGGATAGCATATTGGTGTGTAATGAAACCCCTAACAAGGTCGGCGTACCCAGTCTCTCCTCAAAATGACACTGGCAATGCCATATTCCCATAGGAAAATGGACAATTTGGACAAGTTAGAAGCCCAAAGTATTTATATACTGAGAGAAGCCTATCACAACTTTTCTCACTTGTGCATGCCATGGAGCATGGGGAAGGATTCAAACGTTTTGATCTGGCTTTCCAAAAAGGCATTTTGTGGAAAAATTCCCTTCCCGCTCCTCCATATCGACACGACCTACGAATTTCCTGAGATGCTGGAATTTCGCGAGTGGGCTCGGGCTTTTTACGGATTGGATCTCATTGTAAAAACCAACGAGGATGCGCGATCAGGACGCGGCAGCTACTCGGAAAGCATTGGATACGAGACGCACGATCCTGTGACCGTCACGCACGAATTAAAGACGGTCGCTTTGCAGCAAATTCTTATTCAGCATCGATACGACGCCCTCATTACAGGCATTCGCCGAGATGAAGATTCCACTCGAGCTAAGGAACGGTATTTTTCCCCTCGGACAGCGGATTTCGAATGGAACTACAAAGATCAGCCGCCCGAGTTTTGGAACCAATTCACAGTGGACCTGCATCCCGGTGAGCACATCCGTGTCCAACCGCTCTTAGATTGGACGGAAGTCGACGTTTGGAGATATATTGAGCGGGAAAAAATTCCGATCCCCCAACTCTATTTTGCGAAACTATATGAGGACGGACGATTTTACCGGTATCGTTCATTGGGCTGCTGGCCAATTACCAAGCCCATCGAGAGTTCAGCAACGACCGTTGCCGAGATTATTCAAGAACTGCTGATTACGAAAACCGCTGAACGGACTGGCCGTGCTCAAGATCATTATGAACGAAATGCGATGCAAAAATTGCGAGCCAAGGGATTTCTGTAACTATAGCAAAGCCCGTATAAAATGATTACGCCTTTTCCGCCCTTTTGCCTCCAAGCTTTGTTGCAAAAAATAGTCCGTATCTACAGATATGGCCTCTTTTTTGCGTCTTGCCTGGAGCCAAAATTTCAGTCAAATCCATGATCATTTTATACGGGCCTTGCTATAACGAAGTCAGCTTCTATGATTTCATCGCCATCTCTTAAAGTACCGTCTGTTTTGCGAGCGCCTCATCCATTACAACTCGCACCGGGTGCGCAAAAATTGCGCATCGTGATTGTCGGACATGTGGATCATGGAAAATCCACGTTGATCGGACGCCTTTTTCATGACACCCATTCTTTGCCCGATGGCAAAGTAGAAGCGCTTCGCAGAGCAAGTGAAGCGGAAGGCATGGAGTTTGAATTTGCCTTTCTTCTGGATGCTTTACTGGAAGAACAAGAGCAAAATATTACTATCGATACTACCGAGCTGCCATTTCGTACGAAAAATCGGGAATATGTGATCATTGATGCACCGGGGCACAAAGAGTTTTTAAAAAACATGATCACTGGCGCGGCTTCTGCTGACGCTGCAATTTTGTTGATCGATGCCTTTGAAGGAATCCAAGAACAGTCCCGCAGACACGCATTCCTGCTTTCCCTATTAGGCATCAAACAAGTGATTGCCGCCGTCAACAAAATGGATTTGGTTGCGTTTGGAAAAACACGCTTTGAACAAATTCGTTGCGAGGCACTCGAGCTATTGTTGCAGATCGGGGTGGAGCCCCGGTATTTTATCCCTGTCTCCGCTAAGCAAGGGCAGAACATGGTTTGCTCCAGTCCTCATATGCCCTGGTATCAGGGGCCTTCCATTGCGGAGGCCCTGGAGAGCTTTGTTTTACCGAGTCTTCCGGTGGAGGGTCCTCTTCGCTTAATGATTCAGGATGTCTATCGCTTTGATCACCGGCGGATTCTCGTAGGGAGAATAGAGTCGGGATGCCTCCGGCAGGGTGAGGAAATTTATTTTTGGCCCAATGGAAAGCGCAGCCGCATTCGTACCATTGAAGAATGGAATGGAGGGCAGCCCACCTCTGTATCCGCAGGGAAATCGGTTGCGATTACGCTCGAAGAACAAATCTTTGTGGAACGAGGTCAAATTGCCACCCATGCGCACGAGACCCCCGCTGTCCATCGTGAAATTATCGCGAGTCTTTTTTGGCTCCATGAGGAGCCCTTGCTTCTGAACAAGCCCTTCATCCTGAAATTAGGGACTCAGTCCACAGAGGCGCGATTAGTGGAAATCACTCATGTTTTGGATTCTTCGACACTTCAACCCGCGAGCCAACAACCAACGCAAATTGTAAAAAACGAGGTGGCCGAAGTACGAGTCCGCACCAGACGTCCCTTGGTTTTCGATCAACACGATCGAATTCATACAATCGGACGCTTTGTGATTCTTACTGGAAAACGCATCGGAGGCGGAGGCATTATCCGCCAAGCCCAATATCCCGAAAATCCCCTCGGTCATGCGCCAGCAAGCGATCACATTGTCTGGTCCTCCAGCCGAGTCAGTCGAACTGCACGGCTCGAACAATATGGCCACCGCGGAGCAATTCTTTGGATGACCGGCCTGTCTGCTTCCGGAAAGTCTTCTCTCGCTTCGCAATTGGAATGGCATCTCCACCGGCGTGGTATGGCCACATTTATGTTGGATGGTGACAATCTGCGGCATGGTCTTTCCTTTGACCTGGGCTTTAGCCCCAGCGATCGAAAAGAAAATATTCGACGAGCAGGCGAAGCCGCAAAACTGCTTGCCGAAGCGGGACTCGTAGTCATTTGTTCCTTTATTTCTCCTTATCGGGAAGATCGCCGCCTTCTTCGGGAGAGCTGCGCGCGAGAGGGAATCGCTTTTGCGGAAATTTATGTCAACGCCCCTTTGGCTATCTGTGAAAAAAGAGATCCCAAGGGACTCTATAAAAAAGCTCGTGTGGGAGAAATTCCGGATTTTACCGGAGTGAGCGCGCCCTACGAGCCGCCTCCTAATCCCGAATTGGAATTGCGTACTTCCGAGCAGTCCTGGGAAGAGTGCATGGCGCTCCTCTTTGAATTTGCAGAGGGCTTTGCCGCACGTCCGCAGCCGGATCTTCCACAAGATTTGGAGAGTGGTTCCGGAATCTAACGGGCTTCGTCCGTTTCCTTTAGAAACTTGTAGTTCGGAAAGACATAATTTTCAATTGGCGGCTCCTAAAAAAACCAACGAAGTTGGCGGACGAATCCGTCAGCTTTTGATTAAATTCAATTTAATCCCCTGTTATTCGGAAGATTGTGTAAGATACTTCTATAGTTGATATGCATAAGATTGTCGCTTCTTTGGAACAGCAGAATTTCATGGACTCGAGTGAGCAACCGGAGAACTCGATCGAGGAAAAATGGACGACAATCATCACTCCACATCGAGGGCTTCTTCATGTTCCCTGGAGAGAAATCTGGGAGCATCGGGAGCTCATCCAACTCTTCGTACATCGGGATTATACCTCCGTTTACAAGCAGACTGTTTTGGGTTCTTTTTGGCACCTCATCCAGCCTCTTCTACAAACGCTGATGTTTGTTTTAGTATTTTCTAAAATTTTGAAGGTTTCGACGGATGGAATTCCGCCCATGTTATTTTTTCTCTCAGGGCTTGTCTGTTGGAGATACTTTTCTGAATGCGTTAATAAAACCTCCATGACATTCACCGCCAATCAGCATATTTTTGATAAAATTTATTTTCCTCGGCTGATTGTTCCGATTTCTCAGGTGATCGTAAATCTCATTGGTTTTTCAGCGCAATTAGGGCTCTTTCTAGTTCTGTATTTCTTCTTTTATTTAAACGGGGCTGCGATCCATCCGGATTGGCGTTTGATTGTATTACCTGTGTTGGTTTTTGAATTAGCGGCATTAGGATTGGGGGTGGGATGTCTGATTTCCGCTTTGACCACCCGTTATCGCGACCTTTCGATGGGGATGGCATTTTTCATACAGATCTGGATGTACGCTAGCTGCGTTGCTTATCCGTTATCGCAGGTGTCTCCGAGCCTCCGTTGGGTCATCCAACTGAACCCTGTCGTTCCCATTATTGAGGCTTTCCGTTACGCCTTTATGGGATCAGGAATTGTTGAGTTTTCTCAAATCGTGTCCGGTGCTGTTATCAGTGCGATCATCGTCATCATTGGAATTATAGTTTTTAATAAAGTGGAACGCACGAGTGTAGATAACGCGTAGATTGGGACTTTATCCACTGCCTCATTGAGGTGTTTGAAAACATGGAATTTATCGTGAACGATTTTAGCCTGCGGGACCCTCTCGGTAGCTACTTTACGGTAGATGCCGCTCATATCCAAACATACAGCTTGGATATCGTAAAATGCTTTTCTCATCCATTCCCACTACTGGCAATGTCTCCAGCTCTCGGCGCTCCAGGCTTCGTTCTACTGCTCGTTCCATGATCCGCTGTGCGGCATCCCAATCAATCCCTAAGAGCTGGCAAGCTGCTTCCATGTTGGCGCTGGCTTGAAGTACTTTTATTGCCAAACATTCAAAAAGCTCGGTAAATCGGCTGTTCTTTTCTGCCCATGGTATTGGAACGGTCTGCATCCTGCCGTCATCGAGTTTTACCCGTGGTACCCGCGCTTCTAATATCGTATGAAATTGGCAGTTGTCTAAAATGCCTCCATTTCCTTACTGGCGCACGACAATGGCTACCAAGATCAGTGATGGGTGGATTAAAAAAGGGCAAGACAAGCCTATTACACGAACCGCATCAAGAACACGGGTGAACGTTATAGCGAAACGCCTATAAAATGATCACACCTTTGTCGCTATTTTTCCTCCAGACTTTGTTACGAAAACAAGTCCGTATCACATGGATATGGCCTCGTTTTCGCGTCGCGTCTGAAGCAAAAATTTCAGCCAAATTTGTAATCATTTTATAGGCGTTTCGCTATATCGGTGCAATTGAGCTGGCTTCAATGAAGGTGTTCAGTGACTTTGTTGATACTGTCAACGCCGAAACTACAGTGGCTTTTTTAGACTCCCAATAGCGGGGAGCCCAAAAAAGAGAACCTTGTTGGTTAGAATAGTTTTTTTGCTCCCAGAGCTCCTAAAAGTGCGTAGCGTCAGTTATTTAATTATGTCAAATGTGGTCATCCAGGCGGAAAAACTCGGCAAAAAGTATCGTCTTGGCACCTTAAATCGGAAAATGCTGGGCAAGGAAATTGAGAGCTGGTGGGCTCGACGTTTGGGCAAGGAAGATCCGCACTCTTACGTTCACGACGGCTGTCGGGATGCCCCATTGAAGGCATATGATTTTTGGGCGCTCAGTGACGTCAGTTTTAAAATATACAAAGGGGATACCGTTGGCGTTATGGGACGCAATGGTTCCGGAAAATCCACCCTGCTCAAACTCCTCTCCCGCATTACCGCGCCTACCGCTGGAATAGCCAAAATTAGAGGGCGCATCGCGAGTTTGTTAGAAGTAGGGACGGGTTTCCATCATGAACTGACCGGACGGGAAAATGTATTTCTCAATGGAACGATTCTCGGAATGAAGCGTCAGGAAATCGAAGCATGTTATGAGGACATCGTCCGATTTTCCGAGGTGGGAAAATTTATGGAGACACCCGTCAAACGGTATTCCAGTGGCATGCGAGTGCGGCTGGCATTCGCCGTGGCGGCGCACCTGAGTCCGGACATTTTGATATTGGACGAGGTACTTGCCGTCGGAGACGCCAAGTTTCAAGAGAAATGCCTGAAAAAAATTGAAGCAACCAAAGCGTTAGGCACCACGGTCATTATGGTTAGCCACTCGTCACAGAGCGTCTTGGAGCATTGCAATCGAGCTATCATACTCGAAGGAGGGCGTGTGGTTGCCGATGCCGGTTCGCGGGAAGCGGTGGAATTTTATCTCAATATGCTCGATCTGGAATACCCTATCGCTCAGATGGCGGGGTATGCGAGCGCACGGCATGGAGAAATTTTAGGCGCCATCAGCGCACTTCTTCTCAACAATCTGAAAGGGGGATCGCTTGTGATGAACTGTCCGGTTCAAACAAACGATGGCATTCGCCAAGTGGATGTGGGGTGGATTTCTGATGCTCGTCTCCGAACGTTGGAACGTTTTCCCGCATATTCAGGTGCGCCGGATATCTGCGTCCATGTCATTTCCCCGGAAAGATCGGCTACCGGAATTGATCAATCCATTCCCTGCCTCTTCAAAAGCGGTGCCACAGAAAATTGGATCTGCGACATGCGAGGTAATCTTGTCATCCATCGCAATCGAGCGGATGTTGAAAGTAGTAGCTTTTTTGATGTGCCGAAACAGTTAAAGCTGAACTAACAGCAACTTAACCGCATGCGAATTTCACTGATCACTCCCACCTTTAATCAAGCGGAATTTCTCGAAGAGACGATACAAAGCGTCCTGGATCAAAAATATCCCGATTTGGAGTGGATTATCGTAGATGCTCTCTCCACGGATGCGACTCCGGAAATCCTTGCGCGGTATGCGCACCTGACATGGCTAAAAATTATCCGAGAAGCAGACGAAGGGCAAAGTGATGCCATTAACAAGGGAATGCGTCTAGCGACTGGCATAGTCGCGGCTTGGCTCAACTCCGACGACCTTCTCGTCCCCGGTGCCCTTCATCAAATTGCCCAAGCTTTTTTGGATCACCCTCAGGCGGCCGTTATTTACGGACGCGGCGCTAAAATCAATCGAGGAGGCACATTGCTGCGCGTGGTCCCTTATCGTTCCTTTGATCGCAAACGTTTGGCAACCGCATTGGAAGCAGTGCAACCTGCCACCTATTTTCGCAGAGATACTTTCTGGGAAGCCGGAGGACTTCGAAAGGATCTGTCGTATGCCATGGACTGGGATCTGTTGATCCGCCTAGCCCAAAGGGGACCGGTCATTGCCCTGGATGCACTCATTGCGAAAATCCGCTATTACGAAGATACGAAAACTGCGACTGGCGGCTGGAAGCGCATGCGCGAAATCGCTCGAATCGGAAAACATCACAATGGTTTCTTTGATTGGAACCATCTCTCGTTTTTGATGCGCCAGATAACACTTGCCTTTCCGTTCGCGCGAAAAATCGTGGATGCCTTTTTTTGGCGCATGGCTCGGAGCCGACCTATTATGGTGCTCACCTGGCCGGACACTTGTAGTGCAAAAAAGAGATAATTTTCAATCAGCGGCTTCTAAAAGAAACCGACGCGAAGTCGGAAAACTTGTGGACCAAAAAAGACTTTATTTGCAATTTCCAGCTTCTAAAAGAAACTGACGAAGTCAGCAATGAGTTTTGGCACACAATCTTGCGGTGTTTTATATGTGGCAACCGGCACGCGCCATCTTGTCGAAGCAGTGCGGTCTGCGCAGTCCCTCCGAAAGCATATGCCACATATTCCGATTATTTTGTACACCGATCAGGTGAACGTTACATTTCGGACATTCACAGAAATTCGGAAAATTGAACGACCTCTTCATTCTTTCGGAGATAAGATCTTACCGCTGAAAGAAACGCCCTTTGAGCGGACGCTTTTTTTGGATACAGACACCTATATATGCGCACCGATTCAAGATCTATTTGATGTTTTAGATCGTTTTGATTTGGCGGCAAGCCATGCGCCATATCGTCCCGCTCGTCCCTCCGTGATACCCGATTGCTTTTGTGAACTAAATTCCGGTGTTATTGCATATCGGATGAGACCGGAAACGGTTCGATTTTTCGACAAATGGTTCCAACTCTATCAAGCTTTTGTAGAAGCAACGGGCATGACAGAAGACCAGCCTGTATTTCGGCGAGCACTGTATGAGTCCTCAATAGGCGTCTATATTTTGCCTCCCGAATACAATCTGCGTACCATCATGCCAGGATTTTCAGGGCGAGGGTCAGTTAAAATCTTGCATGGCCGCGGTGTTCCCATGCAGCAGTTGGAAAATTGGATCAATGGCAGCCGCAACATACGGGTTTTTCTTTCATCTCCGCGGCAGCTGACCCGGGAACATTTGGAAATTCTTTCCCCAAACGGGAGGTATATTACCGCATTTCTTACCACATTCATTCGGCCTTTAGTTAAAGTCGAAAGCATTCTCCGGCCTTGGAAAAGGCGGTTCTTTAAAATCAACCCATGAAAATTGTTTTTTTATATGCAGGTGGGCGTTCCCAACGAGTGGAGGCGCTTCAAACAAAACGAACCCCGACAGAATTTTTTTACGGCGCCATAGAATTAGCACAGCTTGGCCACGCCGTTGATTTCCTGGAAATACCAGCGACCTTGCCGGTTTGGGCCGGCATCTGCAATGTGTTATTCAAAGGGATACTGCCCGTTCGCACCAGTGGGGATGACATAGTGGGAGTAGGGCAATTGTTGCGACGCTTACGAGATGCGGATTGTATTGTGGCAACTACCACTGCCATTGCACTCTCCTTAGCCAGTTGGAAAAAAATGGGCTGCATTCGTCCTCCGATAGTAGGCATTCATTGCGGGATTCTCAACTACCCTCCTCGGGGAGTAAAGCGATGGATTACACGCGTGTTGTTAAGGGGCAAACCGATGATCTTCTTTGCACGGCCTGAAATGGAAGCTGCGCAGAAATTTTTTGGATTGCCGGACATTTTTGAGGTACCGTTCGGAGTCGATACGGATTTTTGGTGTCCTGCTGATTTTGAGGGAAGTCATATTCTCTCCCTCGGCAGTGATTCGCGGAGAGACTACGGAACGTTCATCGATGCGGCAAGGCAGTGTTCATTGCCTATCAAAATCCTGACTTCCTGTCCTCTGCCGGATGACCTGCCTCTCAATGTTTCTGTACTGCGCGGGTCGTGGAAAAACCCAGTCATTGATGATGTGGAACTTCTTCATCTTTATCGCAAATCGCGTTTCGTTGTCATTCCTTTGCATGATTCCATTCAACCATCCGGACAAAGCGTGGCACTTCAGGCTATGGCTTGCGGGCGACCGGTCATCATCACCCATACAAGCGGCCTTTGGACGGATCAAAACTTTAAAAACAAACGGGAAATCATACTGGTTCCGGAAAAAAATTCCACCATATTAGCTCGGGAGATGGTGAAACTTTGGGATGACCCGGCTCAATGCGCAAAAATGGGAGCGTTCGCTCGGCAGGCCGTGTTGCGCACTGGAATGATTCAGTCTTTTGCAAACGGTATTTTGGAGTGTTGTCGTCGAGAAATAAATAAGCCGGTACACTCATGATTTCTCTCTTGCCATCCCCCCAAAAAACTCACCCCATGCTTGCTATTAGCATGGTTCCCACTCGGTCCCCATGGGGAGGGAGTAGTCCGTTTGTTTCTCAATTAATCAGCTTTCTTCCTAAGCGTGGTTGGCGCATCGCTTTCAATCTGCATCAAAGACCCGATGCCGTACTCGTGATCGACCCTCGTTCTGATCATCCCGCCAAACGGTTCGGCCTAAAAGAACTCATTCCTTTTCGCCAAAAGTACCCTGAAATTCCTATCATTCATCGAATCAACGAATGCGATGAGAGAAAAAACACGAAGGACATTGACGAACTTCTCCGTCTGACGAATGAAATCTCTGACTACACCATCTTCATCTCCGAATGGCTGCGTGATTATTTCACGGCGCGCTGGTTCGATCCTTGTCGCCCGAATTCCGTCATTTATAATGGGGCGGATCCGGCAGTCTATCACCCCTTTGGACATCGCCGCGATGACTCGGGTCCAATCCGCATCGTGACTCACCATTGGTCTGATAACCCTCGCAAGGGATTTGATGAATATCGCGAGCTGGATGATCTCATCGCCACGAGAAAGCTTTGCAATTGTAAATTTCGAATCCTAGGACGCTGGCCCTCCAATATCATTTGGAAAAGCGCCGAAGCCATTCCACCGCTTACAGGCCATCCCCTGGCTGCAAAACTGCGTGAAAGCCGTCTTTACTTCACGGCTTCTCGCTCGGAGCCAGGCGGCATGCATCATGTGGAAGGCGCTCAATGTGGACTTCCGCTCATTTATCATGAGGATGGCGGTGGCATCGTCGAAGCAGGAAAAAAATACGGACTCGGTTTCCGCACAAATTTGAAAGAAGCAGTGGTGGAAGCTATCGAGCGTATTTCGGAATTGCGCTCCAAAGTTCTCAGTAACCCTCCCTCGGGCGATCGCATGGTCTTCGATTATGCGAACATTCTACGACAATTAGTCTTGCGGTAGTTGGTGGTTTTGTCCTCGCCTCACACATAAATAGCATCAGCTATTAAGTTAATTATACCTATTTATAATGTGAGCTGTAGTCTTTTGCATTTACCATCATTATAATGTATAATATTCGATGATGAACTGTATCAGGCCGATTATAGATAAATTTGATTCTAGGTCATACCCTCTGCGAACTGGCGGATTAAACAACACGCGACTTACCACTTCAGCGCCGTCGCGTATTGCACGTTTGGAATTCGGCGGTTTGGAGTTCCACTATATTGATGAAGAGAATGGGGTAAAACCAACTTGGTTACATATCACTGCACATGGCACCAATTTTTGTGTAAAACGAATTTTTCCAATAGATAGAAATTTGACGATCAATTATCTCTGCCCACACAACAGAGTATTGCGTGTCCCACCGATTGAAAGTGTGTTGGCTTACAACCAAGATGATATCGTTTATGCTCAAATTACACAGACGTCCGCCAAATTTCAGGGCCACTCCGTTACGATGGAAAACCGCAAGAAGTTAGCGGGGACTGAGAAATCTGGTTGCACGGCAGATCTTAAAATTTCCAGATTTCAATACAGTGAAAACAAATCCTATATGTTTGAGATACGAGAGACATGGCGATTAGCAATCTGTCGCAATTTGCAAGATATTGAAGTCATCCTTATTGAGTTACAAATAAATGAAAAACTGGAAGGAAAGCAGCAGGTCGATTTCATCGAGGAAAAATTAAAGATAGTGAAGTGCATTCTAAATGTCATGGAGGCTAAAGATTATATAAATGCCATTGGCAATGATCCGATGAATATAATATTAGATAGAATGGCAATCGAACTGGATGCAATGAAACGAGATCGGAATGGTCTCGAAGGCGTAGATTGTGTCGATATTACTTATTTGAACAAATTGATCGAAAACGCCGAAATAAAACTGGAGGGTTTTAAACTCATTCAAAATGCCATCAAATGTCCGGATGCATATCCGGATGAAACATGCGCCATCGGCATTGCGCTTCTGCAACGTCGACTTTGCGGTCAGGAGTCGCTTGCAGTGGTTGTTCCCAACAAAGGAATCACGTCGAGCGTTTCGAAGGTACTTTCAACGGCTAAAAGGGCGGGCTTTGAGCCAACAAAAGTTGTAATAAATGTCTGTCGCGCTCCTGGCAACCCTGTTAAAAAGTTGGCTGCTATTATGCCATTTACCAAAAGGAAATATAAGTATCCAATGCAGACTTTTCCGACTTTGTCGGGTTCTTTTGGAAGCCACTGAATGAAAATGAACCTTATTTGCGCTACAAGTTCAGCATGTAGACCAAAAAACTTTATTTTTAATTATTGGCTTCTAAAAGGAATCAACGAAGCAAATGAACCTTATTTGCGTTACAAGTTCAGCCTGTAGACCAAAAAAACTTTATTTGTAATTATTGGTTTCTAAAAGGAACCAACGAAGTTGGCTGGTGAAAATAGCGATCGTTCATTATCATTTACGAAATGGCGGGGTTGCGCGCGTCATTGAACTTGCTTGTCGAGCGCTTTGCGAATCGGGGCTTCAAATTGCGGTTCTGGCTGGGGACATTCCCACCAATTCAAAAATTCTCAACATGGTTCCCACGGCCTGTTTGCCCAAGTTGGACTATGAACGCGCTTCTTATCGAGAAGGGAAAGACTTGCAACGCGACCTGGAAAAAGCGGCTCGCCGCCTTTTGGGGGGGCCGCCTGACATCTGGCACATCCACAATCATTCGTTGGGAAAGAATCTGGCTTTGCCAGCGATGGTCGCCGCCTGGGCCCGGAGCGGCGCGGCCATGTTGCTTCAAATTCATGATTTTGCAGAGAATCAACGCCCGAAAAATTATTTGGCTCTCCTGAAGACATATGGGGAAAGCCTCGATAACTGCCTCTATCCTTGCACACCTCGGATTGGCTATGCCTTGTTGAATTCGCGAGATGAACGAATCCTGAAGGCGACCGGGTTCCCAGGCAAAATTTTTCCCATCCCTAATCCCGCCGTTCCTCTGACTACCTCCCGGGACCCAATATTGCCTGCCGCTGGAATAGAGTCCCTTGTAGTCTACCCCTGCCGAGCTATCCGGAGAAAAAATATCGGTGAAGCACTCCTCCTGGCTTGCGGCTTTCCCAAAGGGAAGCATCTCGCAATCGCCTTGCCTCCGAACTCTCCGGAAGATTTTGTTTTATATGAGCACTGGAAAAACTTAGCTGCTGCATGTCATCTGCCTGTTCAATTCGAGGCTTGTTCTCAACAGAATATCCTTTTAGGAGATTTCATTGCTGGAGCGGATTACCTGATTACCACCAGTATGGAAGAGGGATTCGGAATGACTTTTTTGGAGGCGTGGCTAGCCAACAAGCCATTGATTGGAAGAGATCTTCCGGCTATTACCATGGATTTCCGAGCAAAAGGCCTGATCCTGGACTCTTTCTATGATTTTTTCGGGGTCCCAGTATCTGGCATTGGCAAAGCAACAGTGGAGCATTCTCTTCTGAATCAATGGAAAAAAAAATTTGGGATATTTGGGATGATGTTGGACAAGCGATCTCGCGATAAATTATTTCACCGAGCGGTGAGGGGAGATCGGGTGGATTTTGGCCAGATGGAGCCCAATTTGCAGAAATCTTTGGTCCGCCGCGCTTCTGAGTCCCTTCTTGCCGTGCAAGAAATGCTTCCCGAGCTGCCGCCTATTCCCGGACCGAAAACCATTGCACTTAATAGGCAAGCAGTTGAAAATCAGTATTCCCTTGCAGGATATCGGCTTCAGCTCCTTCGAGCCTATCAAGACCTACTCTCTGCGTCCTCTTCTCCAATTACTTATGGAGACAATCGGGCAATTTTAAGGGGATATTTGACTCTCTAAAGGTTCGATTCCTGCCCTGCTTTGTTAACAGTTCATAGTAAAAAATAACCAGAGGTTGACTCTTGACCGGATGCGTTCCCGTGCGCATACTTCCCATCCCAGGTGAGTGATGTCGCGGGCCTTAAGGCGGAATTCCCAAATTCCGCTTTTTACCCGCATTTTTTATCTGGTGACCAGATTGTTATGAACGCTGAATTGATTGCGATGCTCGATTATTTGGAGCGTGAAAGAGGAATCCGCCGGGATGTCCTGGTGGAAGCTATTTCCTCAGCGCTTCTTGCTGCCTCAAAACGTAGTTTTACCGCTGGCACCAGAGACTTACGCATAGAAATTAATTCCAAAAGCGGCAATATCCGCGCGATGGCCAAATTGATCGTTGTAGAGCCGGTTCGCAATCCCCATGACGAAATTGCACTTTTCAAGGCCCGCGCAATTAAGCCCGATGTTCAATTAGGAGAAGAATTGGATGTCGAGGTCACTCCGCGGGATTTTGGCCGGATTGCGGCTCAGACTGCTCGCCAAGCAATCACGCAACGGTTGCGGCAACTAGAGAAGGACATGATCTATGAGGAATTTAAGGACCGCGCCGGTGAAATTGTGAGCGGGACGGTCCGCCGGTTCGAGCGCTCTGACGTAATTGTGGACCTTGGGAAGTTCGAAGCTGTGATGCCGAGTCGCGAACGAGTTTCCACGGAAGAGTATAGTATCGGAGATCGCCTTCGTGCATATGTGGTTGCCGTCGAGAACGGTCCTCGCGGTCCCGAAATCATTCTTTCCCGGAGCCATCCTAATTTTGTCCGAAGACTTTTTGAAATTGAAGTGAGCGAAATAGCCGATCGTACCGTTGAGCTAAAAGGAATAGCTCGGGAAGCCGGTTATCGGACCAAAGTCGCTGTCCATAGTGCCGACAATAATGTTGATCCAGTCGGCGCTTGTGTCGGAATGCGGGGAGCCCGCGTAAAAAATATTGTGCGTGAGCTCAATAATGAAAAGGTGGATATCATCCGGTGGCATGCCGATATTGAAGAATTCGTTAAAGAGGCTCTTCGTCCGGCCATGATTAAAAATCTGGTCAAAGACGAAAGCAAAAAGTCTTTTCAAATCACTGTCGCCAAGGATGATCTTTCTTTGGCGATTGGTAAGCGAGGCCAAAATGCTCGTCTTACCGCTAAATTAACCGGCTGGGATATTGATATTCAGCAGGATAAATCAAAAGAAGAGGCCCTGGAATCGCAAAAGGCACAAGCCGCTCATTCTCTGGCAGAATCTTTGCACTTGAGCGAAGAAGATGCAGCTCGACTTGCTGCCGGAGGGATGACTTCAGTAGAAGTAGTCGCCATGTCCGAACCTGAGGACATAGCGGGCATTCTCAATGGCGACGTGGAGCGTGCCGCGCAAATCTTGCAAATTGCCAAGAGCCTTCAACCAGAGGGCCCAGCAACCTAGACAAGCCCTGCGATGAATACTGCGGGGAATACCAATTTACATGGCAACACGAGTCACCAGCAGCAAAGTGAAGGGCAGCGCTTCGCGCAGTGGGCGCGGGCGTCAGTCCGGCGCTTCCCGTTCTACGGGGAAAAAAACCGCTCAGAATCCTCCTAATCCTCCTCGGAAAGAAGAACCTGGCGTCTCCGAATCCCCCGCCGCACCACCTCCGAAGGTACCGCTCTCTCTGATTGAGCCTAAAACGAAAGTAAAAAAATCCGGATCGGAAAAGGCACCGAAGTTGCGCCCTTTCCTGGATTCCATGGGAAGGCCCAATGTATCCCCTAAGGCAAATGAACCCTCCCTTGCCGAAACACCGCAGGCCCCCCCCGAGGCACCGGCTCCTTCGGAGGAAGCCGAAATTTTTCCTTCCGCTGGAAAATCTTCTGCCACTCCTGAAGAAGCGGCGGCAGCTCCGAAGACCATCCATATCAAACCACCGATCGTGGTTCGCGATCTTGCGCAACAACTTGGCCTTAAGCCATTTCAAATCATTCATGATCTGATGGAGCTCAATATCTTTGCTGCCATTAATCAAACAATCGAACCCGACATTGCGGCAAAACTTTGCGAAAAACACGGGTTTCATTTTGAGCGCGAAAAACGCAAATCAGGTGAAGGTCACCACAAATTGGAGATACCTGTTGTTGCCCCTCCTCCTCCTCCTATTGAAAAAGTAGCGGAAGAACTGCTCCCTCGCGCGCCTATCATTACCTTCATGGGGCATGTGGATCATGGAAAAACGTCATTATTGGATGCCATTCGCAAAACCAAAGTCACTGCAGGAGAGGCTGGCGGGATCACACAGCACATCGGTGCCTACAGTGTCGAACGCAATGGTCACCAAATTACATTTTTGGATACCCCGGGTCATGCGGCTTTTACCGCCATGCGAGCCCGTGGAGCTAACGTGACGGATATTGTAGTGTTAGTCGTCGCCGCCGATGATGGTCTCATGCCTCAAACCATCGAAGCCATCAATCACGCCAAAGCTGCCAAAGTGACGATTATGGTTGCTATTAATAAGATGGATCTGCCTTCCGCTAATATTGATCGAGTCAAACAACAGCTTCAAGAAAAGGGTCTCACACCGGAAGACTGGGGTGGGGAGACCATTTGCATCCCCGTTAGCGCTACCAAGGGCACCGGAATTGAAGGACTCTTGGATATGATGACCCTTCAGGCCGAGATACTCGAACTAAAAGCCAGTCAGCGGACGCCCGCACGGTGTACGGTGATCGAAGCCCAGTTGGAACCTGGACGAGGTCCCACCGCCACCATCATCGTTCGCATGGGGACGCTACAGGTAGGCCGACCCTTTATCTGCGGAAATCACTGGGGGAAAGTGAAACAATTGATCGACGACAGCGGGAAAGCGATTCGTGAGGCCGGGCCTGCGACGCCAGTCAGAGTTCTGGGTCTGAGTGGACTTCCCAATGCCGGAGATGAACTCGTTGTGATGGAGTCCGAACGCTCGGCAAGAACGCTCAGCGAAGAGAGGCTGGAGGCGATCCGCACCCACAAACTGAGTGCTCCTCAGCGAGCCACCTTGGAAAATCTCTTCCAAAACATTGCCAACGAGCAAAAAAAATCGCTCCAAGTAGTCCTCAAAGCGGATGTTCAAGGCTCCATGGAAGCGCTGATTGCCTCTCTCAAAGAAATTCCCAGCCAAAAAATTTTCCTCGACATCATTCACGCTGCTGTAGGTCCCATATCGGAATCAGACGTTCTATTAGCCAGCGCTTCCAATGCTGTGATCATAGGATTCAACGTCAAAGTTGAGAACACGGCCTCCGGCATTGCCAAATGCGAAGGAATCCAGATCAAACTCTACAGCATTATTTATGAACTGATCGACCAGGTGAAAGAAGCTATGGCCGGTATGTTGGATCCACAACTGCGCGAAACGGTCATTGGGCACGCCGAAGTCAAACAAGTCTTTACGCTATCAAAAGGAAAAGTTGCCGGTTGCATGGTGCAAGATGGCCGTATTGCTCGTACCGCACGCGCTCGGCTTTTACGCAAGCGTCAGCCTATCTATGACGGTGGTCTGGCAACACTTCGCCGCTTCCAGGACGACGTCAAAGAAGTGCGCACCGGTTTGGAGTGTGGTATCAAATTGGGAGACTTTTCTGAATATCAGCCCGAGGATATTATCGAGTGTTACACCCTGGATAAAGTGCCTCAATCTTTGTAACTGACGTTACGCATCTTTAGAAGCTCCGGGAGCAAAAAACCATTTTTACCAACAAAATTCTCTTTTTTTTGCGTAACATCACTTTGTAAAAGAAACCAACGAAGTTGGATGAAACATCGGCTTGAACGAGTTTGTGAACTCCTGAAACGAGAACTGGGAATGTTAATTCTCAAAGACCTCCGTTTCGATGCGCCTCTAGTCACTATCAATTCGGTGAATGTGACTCCCGACCTGAAACATGCGCATGTTTATGTGAGCGCCCTGGGTAGTGCCCAACAAAGAAAAAGCGCCATGGAAACCCTCGAGACGCATCGTTCGGAACTTCAACATTCCCTTTCCAAACGCGTGATCCTTAAAAATACCCCGCACCTTCACTTTCAACTGGATGAATCCATCGAACGCGGCTCCCGAATTATCAGTCTTATGGATGAATTGGGACTTTAAAGTAACTTGTAGTTCAGAAAAGATTTATTTGCACTTGCGGCCTCTAAAAGAAACCAACGAAGTTGGGATGAATTGGGACTTTAATTAGAGCTTGTCCTGAAACCGTAGAAGCAGCAATGAAGCCGATCCAGAGGCAAAAAATTTTGAGAAAAAGACAGAAAAACGCCATTTTCCCCAAAATCAGGCATTTATAATTTTGGCATTACTGAAAAACAACCGAATCAATGGATAAAAATAGAGGGATTCAACAGAGTAAAAAGACTTTCCCGGGCAATTTTGCCGTTTTCAGGACAAGCTCTAATTAACGGCGGTTGCTAGTTCTTGGTTCTTTGGTAAGAAATTTGCTGCGCTGGAAGCGCAGGTGAGAGATAAATGCTACGGACCATCAACTGACCAAGAACTAACAACTTCTACGAACCAAGAACTAACAACTATCCTTCAGGTTCTCCATGGAGCCGAAAATATCCTTGTGACAAGTCACTTGCGGCCTGATGGGGACGCTCTTGGCTCCAGCATTGCATGCGGCCTCTGGCTTCTCAGCCTGGGAAAAAAAGTTACCATTTGGAATGAAGACGGATTGCCGCGCAAATTTTCCTATCTCCCTCATTGTTCCCTGGTGACGCGTCCGGCCGCTGAGAAACATTCCTTTGACGTGGTCATGGCCCTGGATAGCTCCACCCGGAGCCGACTGGGAACTGTTCTCGGTGCCATTGCTTCTTCCGGAATTTTTATCAACATCGACCATCACATCAGTAATCAGGGCTATGGGGACTTGAACCTTGTCGATCCTTCGGCTCCGGCCACGGCTCAAATTCTCTTCGATCTCTTTCAGCACGCGAGAGCCAATATTACGCCGGAAATTGCTATTAATCTTTACGTAGCCATATCGACGGATACCGGCTCATTTCAATATGCTGGTACTAGCCCTCACACCTTTGAAGTTGCCGCGAGTCTCATTCGCTCCGGAGTACAAGTCGCCCAACTTTCGCAGGCGATGTACGACACTCAACCGCGGCGTAGACTGAACCTCCTCCGGCACGCCCTAAATCACCTTGAATTTTCATGCGGAGATACCGTTGCAAGCTTTTCCCTATCCTTAGCTGACACCCAAAAACTCCAAATCCTTCCGGAAGACAACGAGGGAATCATCGACCACCTCCGTGCCATTGAAGGAGTTCTCGTCGCCATCTTTTTCGAAGAACTCCACGACGAAAAAATACGGGTCAGCCTCCGTTCGAAGGATCCCCGAATTGACGTCTGCAAAATTTGCGCGCAATTTGGCGGAGGAGGGCATCCTGCGGCATCCGGAGCACGAGTTCAAGGTCCGCTTCCGATCGTTCGTCAACAATTTCTTAAAGCTGTTTGCCATGAAATCCAATGTTTCACTTGATGGAGTTCTGCCCGTGGACAAAGCCCCAGGTATGACCTCACACGACGTCGTCGCCATCGTCCGCCGTACATTCTCCACAAAAAAAGTAGGTCATTGCGGGACCCTCGATCCGCTAGCCACGGGTCTCTTACTGCTCACCATGGGCCGAGGTACCAAGATTCAGGACCTCCTCATGAGCGAAGACAAAGAATATACCGGAACCCTGCGGCTTGGTGAAACTACCGACAGCCAAGACGCTGACGGGAAAGTGATCGAAACGCATCCGGTGCCGGATTTCTCCAAAGAACAAATCGAACAAGCGTTTCAAAAATTCACAGGCGATTTCTATCAAATTCCGCCAATGATTTCGGCTATCAAGAAAAACGGAATTCCGCTCTACAAACTGGCTCGACAAGGAAAAAGCGTCGAAAGAGAGCCTCGCTTGGTTCATGTTTACACCTTTGAAGTAAAAGATATCCGGCTGCCGGAAGTGGATTTTCGAGTGATATGTAGCAAGGGATTTTACGTGCGGACCTATGCGCATGATATTGGTCAGGTCCTTGGATGCGGCGCCCATCTGAGCTCGTTGCGGCGAACCAAATCCGGAAAATTTTCCATCGAGGGAGCTGTAACCGTTGAACAACTCCGCACCGTTCCCGCCGAATCGTTGACTGAGTATATTCTCAGCTTGCCTGCTGTCTCCAAGCTGCGAGGAGCATGATCCTTCACTCCTTCCAAGAACTGAAATCTCTGCCTGATCCCCTCGTGATCGCGGCCGGAGTATTTGATGGGGTCCATTTGGCCCACCAGACACTCATTCACCGCGCCTTGGAAGATGCCCGATATGTTTCCACATCCGCATCTTGCGTAGTCTTAACATTCGATCCCCATCCCGCTCAAATATTACGTCCCGCTCACGCCCCTCGTTTGCTGACCTCCACGCCCCATAAAATTCGACTCCTTCAAGAACTTGGAATCAAGGATATCCTCATCCTCCCGTTCGACGCCAAACTTGCTGCTCTGCCAGCCGCCCAATTCATACAACTTCTGATCCAAAATGCTCCATCACTTTGCGAAATTTGTGTGGGACACAATTGGAGTTTTGGTCAAGGCCGTAAAGGCAATGTGGACCTTCTGCGAGAACTTGGCGCCCAACTCGGATTCCGAGTGACCGAAATCGGCATGATTGAAATGGATGGGAAACCTATTAGCAGCACTCGGATTCGAGAAGCCATTCAGGCAGGAGACCTGACATCCGCCGCAAAATATCTCGGTCGGGCGTACACCATTTTGGGCACCGTCGTCCCAGGCGATTCCAGAGGGCGTTCGATCGGATTTCCCACCGCAAACCTTGCCACCCACAACGAGCTTTTCCCGCCGAACGGCGTCTATGCAGTGCACGTCCTGGTTGATCGGGACATCTACCCTGGAGTAGCCAATATTGGTGTGCGGCCCACCGTTTCCTCCTCATTGCAGCGGATTTTGGAGGTTCATTTGTTAGATTATTCCGAAAATTTGTACGGGAGAGAACTCGAAGTGCGCTTCGAAGCCTACCTTCGCCCCGAAAATAAATTCGAGAACATCCGGGCCCTGCAAACCCAGATTCAAGCGGACATCCGGCGCGCCAGGGCCAGCTTCCGACTTCGTCAGTTTCCTTTAGAAGCCATCGATTGAAAACAACGCCTTTCCTGACCCACTCGTTATAGCAAGGCCCGTATAAAATGATCATGGATTTGACTGAAATTTTGGCTCCGGGCAAGACGCAAAAAAGAGGCCATATCTGTAGATACGGACTATTTTTTGCAACAAAGTTTGGAGTCAAAAGGGCGGCAAAGGCGCAATCATTTTATACGGGCTTTGCTATATATCGAGGAGCCGAACATCTGATACCTGATTTGGCAGTCGAGTCATCGTTTCGATAGTAAAGTTATGAAGTGTCAAGCTCAAGAAACCAATTTTATTAGTAAATTTATTACACTTGCCGTCGCGCGCTCTCCTCTGTGTGTAGGGGTAGACCCTTCGCTTGAGCTGCTCCAAGAATGGGGATTTCCTCAAGATTCAAAAGGAGTTGCTCTCTTTTGTAATTACCTTCTGGAGGCTGCTGACGGCCAGATTGCTGTGATCAAGCCTCAAATCGCTTTTTTTGAACAGTTTGGGCCGCCTGGATTGGCAGAACTTGTACGCCTCGGAGACAGGGTTAGAGAACAGGGATCTCTGTTGCTTATAGACTGTAAAAGGGGTGACGTTGGGCATACGGTGTCAGCATATGCTCGCGCTTTCCTCGGTTCAGATAGCCCGTTTTTTGCGGACGCGATTACAGTTTCTCCCTATCTTGGATTTGGAGCACTTCACCCAATTTTGACGAGGGCAATAGAGGTCGGGGCTGGTATATTTGTAGTGGTTCATTCTTCAAATCCTGAAGGCAAGACTTTACAGAATGCTTGTCTTGAGGACGGCGGTACTGTTGCAGATGGTATTGCCCACGAAATTACGCAGTTTAATGTGCTCCTTGGAGAACCCATTGGGCTTATTGGAGCAGTTATTGGTGCAACGGTAGATGAACAGTCAGCCAAAACTATTACTCAATTACCCCACTCACTATTTCTGGCTCCTGGAATCGGTGCCCAGGGTGCGACATTTTCAGATGTTGTTCGCACTTTTGGACCTGCTGCTTCTAGAGTGATCCCATCGGTTTCTCGAGGGATTTTAACCTGTGGACCTTCAATTTCGAAACTGAAAGAGGCAATCCAACAATACCGGGAGAATGCTCGAATTTTACTTCGTTAGCAGGTTCTTCCGGGAAAATAGTGGATAACCCAGCCAAATTTCCACAAATCAATCAATCTCGGCCCCTACCTCCCCCTTTGAAGGAGGGATGGGTTGTGGGAAAAGGCTCTTTTGAAGACCTATGCTGTGATGGGGAGAGAGGATGCGGATCGGTCTCCCTGGCGCCTCTTCCTCATTCTCTTTCTTGCAAAACGCGACTGCATATCGCTAATCTTCCGGTTCGATATGCATGATGCTTTTCTAAAGGCTTTGGTAATCAGTGTCTTAGTCGTTATCGCGAGTATTCCGGTACGAGCTGCTGAGAGTTTTGTCGTCGCTGATAGTCAAACTGGTCACGTTTTGCAAAGTGACAAGGAAAATCGCAAACTTCCAATTGGTAGCTTAGCCCAGCTTGCGACCGCCTTGGTGGCATTGGACTGGATGCGGCAAACCAATCAAAGTTCTTCCACTGTTGTTACAGTGACTTCCTCCTCCGCCGATTCCGTAAAGTCCACCGTTAGTTTGCAGCCAGGAGACTCCATTTCTTTGCGAGATCTTCTCTATTGTGTGATCTTGGCTTCGGATCAGGTGGCGGCGAACACATTGGCTGATTATATTGGTTTGCGTCTTCCCGCCAATGGCCTTACTGGTAAAGAGAGCTTTGTTTCCCAAATGAACGCTTTGGCAAGGCAGTTGGGAATGACTCGCACACTTTTCTTAAATCCGGATGGTTCTGATCGAAGGGGTGGCCGACAGCCATATTCGACGGCTGCGGATGTCGCTCGATTAGTTCGCTATGCTTTTGCACGGGCCGACTATCCCTTCTATGTAAACCAAGTTTCCAGAGTCATCAGCTTGAATCGGACAGGAAATCCGCTCAGTTTCCGAATTCGAAACACCAACACACTCCTTGGTAATAATCGGATTGACGGAGCTAAAATTGGTTTTAGTCCTCGCGCGGGCCAGTGCCTGGCATTGACAGCAGACCGCCCTTCTCAAACTGTCCGTCAAGGAAATGTCTTTCTTGTGGCACCACGTCGCCTCATTATTGTCTTGCTGGGTTCTTCCAACGGCTTTAGCGAAGGTTTGGCTTTATTGCAACAGGGATGGACCCTGTATGACCAATGGGTGGCTGCGGGACGCCCTATCCAAGAGCGCAGTGCTCTTTGATGCATATAACAAAACGGCGGATCTTTTAATAACTGGAGTTACGCACTTCTTAATAAGAAAGCCCGTTTTTTCACCAAAAATTTGATTACCAAAAATGAAGAAGAAAATTGGAGTTTTGACTAGCGGCGGGGATTGTCCGGGACTGAATGCTGTTCTCAGAGCGGTCGCTCGCACCGCGGATCACTACGGAATGGAAGTCTTCGGATTTCGCCAAGGTTTTGAGGGTTTGTTGCCTCCAGGGGATTTTTTGAATCTGGACCGCAATGCAACCGCAGGCATTATGCACCTTGGTGGTACGATCTTGGGGACGACGAATAAGGGGCACTTTGTGGCAAAAGTTGGAGCTGGTGACAAAGCCACTATTCCCCAGGAAGTCATCCAAAAGGCCCGCAAAACTTTTGACAAATTGGGTCTTCACGCCCTGGTAGTTATTGGCGGAGACGGTTCTCTCAGTACGGGATTACAGCTTGCCGAAAACGGAATGCCCGTAGTGGGTGTCCCTAAGACCATTGACAACGATCTGGAAGCCACTGCCATGACCTTCGGATTTGATTCCGCTGTTGCTTGTGTTGTGGATGCCATGGATCGTCTCCACACGACTGCCACGAGTCATCGCAGAGCCATGGTATTGGAGGTAATGGGACGCAATGTAGGCTGGATTGCGCTTTATGGTGGCATGGCGGGTGGAGCTGATGTGATTCTCATACCCGAAATCCCATTTAGTTTGGAGAAGATTGCTCACGAGGTTCTTCAGCGAGATCGCTTCGGGGCTAAAAGTACAATGATTGTTATTGCCGAAGGAGCGTCACCGGCGGAAGGCAAACAGTATCGTCACAGTGTTGCCAGTGGAGAATATCGCTTTGGAGGGATCGGCGAGATGGTAGCGCGTGAAATTGTCCATCGGACGGGTAAAGAAACGCGTGTTTGTCAGCTTGGCCATCTTCAGAGAGGGGGAACTCCCACAGCAGTTGACCGGATTCTCGGAACACGGTTTGGTATTCATGCCGTCCAGCTCATCCATGAAGGTAAGTTTGGCATGATGGTGAGCTATACGAGCGATCACGTTGGCGAAGTCCCTATCACAGATGCTGTCAACAAACTCCGCAAAATCTCTCCGGATTGTCAAATGATTCAGGATGCGCGTACCGCCGAAATTTCTTTTGGAGACTGAAAGTACCGTGATTCAAAAATCGGCTGGTTCGTAGATCTGTGCTCTTTCCATGTCTTCTCAGACCCCTCAATCTACGAACCAGCCGATTTTGATGGAAATCAAAGCAGCCATCCGCGATATTCCCAATTTTCCCAAACCGGGCGTGATCTTTAAGGATATTACACCGGTATTAGCCAATGGTCGGCTTTTCCAAGAAGCTGTGTCGCAAATGGCTGCCGTTTACAAAACAGAGCGTATTGCAAAAATCGCCGCCGTTGAAGCACGAGGTTTTATTTTTGGTGCCGCAATCGCCGCTTCGCTTGGCATAGGCTTTGTGCCCATCCGAAAAAAGGGTAAACTTCCTTTTCGTACCCGATCCGCTCAGTATTCGCTCGAATACGGCTTCGCAGAAATTGAGTCCCATAAGGATGCATTCCTGCCCAATGAACGCGTTTGTCTGGTGGACGATGTTCTTGCGACCGGCGGGACCGCACGCGCCGCTTTTCACCTTGCGAAAGAATCCGGCGTCGAGGTGGTCTTCTTACAATGTTTTATTGAATTGCACCATCTCGGCGGCCGTGCTGCTCTTGCACCACTGCGCGTTTCTTCTCTCATTCAATTTTAATCACTGCGCTGGTTTCTTTTAGAAGCAACAATTACAAATTAAGTTCTTTTAAGCTACAAGTTTCTAAAGGAAACGGAAACGGACGAAGTCCGCCAACTTCGTTGGTTTCTTTTAGAAGCAACAATTACAAATTAAGTTCTTTTGAGCTACAAGTTTCTAAAGGAAACGGAAACGGACGAAGTCCGTATAATGGGGGGGCCATGTGCAAATAGCAGCAAGGGTGCATCCAAGCTGTGGAGTCGCGCCAATGATTTTTGAGCTAGCTCAGGGTCTTCACAGTACTTATTTGGCAAAAGTTCTAAGCGCCCGGATGTCGTATGGACCAGAAAATCGCCAAAGACGCAGAAGGCACCGCTTTGGATCACTGCAATTTCTCCTAATCCTGCGCCAGGAAGATGCAGGATGCTGAGCGCATCCAAAACTTTTTGACCATCTTGGAGCCAGACGTCAGCAGTCAATTCCTGCTGTGCTCCCTCGCCAGCAAGAATCGGGAGGTTCCATCGCGTTTTCAGCTCCAGGGAAGCCCGCTGGTGGTTGCCATTCGTGATCAGGATTGCGCTTGGAGTCCCAAATCTCTCTAGCTGACAAAGCCCCGTTTCGGTCATTGGCAACGGATCAATCAGCAAGACCCCTGTGGGGGTTCGAATTGCGCAGCAACCTGCCTCAAATTGCAAGGATGGCTCATAATGAGACCAATGTAAAATTTGCTCCGTGAGCAGATGCCCCTCTGTGACTGCTTTCATTGTGTGCAAGAACTATAAAAACGTCGCATAAAAATAAAAATCAGGCAGTACTTGAGATTAAATCTCATCTAGGTAGTATGAATCGATCTTGAAAACGCAGACAACCAATCAGTCCGAGATTTCCAGCACCCTTCGGAACGCACAAGTTGGTGAAAATCTTCGTCTTATTCAATTAAAGGGTGAGCCTTCTTTTTGTCAACGGCTGAGAGAGATGGGGCTTTGCGAGTCGGTTTGCTTGCGAAAGGTCTCCGATGGAGCATGTTTGATTTGTTTAGTGTGTGGGGTGCGGCTTGCGTTGAGCCGGGGTTTAGCGGATAAAATCATAGTCACTTCTCATTCGACAAAAATTTTCACATGATCATTATTTGCAGTGACTTATTATGGTAGACACATTGGCGGATTGTTCTTCTGGAAAAACCGTTGTGATTCAGGGATTCGAAGGGGATGTTTCCTGCTATCAGCGGTTATTTGAAATGGGGATTTTAAGCGGCACACCAGTTCGCATCGTGGGGAAAGCCCCCTTGGGGGATCCGTTACAAATTGAAGTGCGTGGGTCGCGGCTGGTGCTTCGGTTGGCCGATGCCAAAAGGATTTTGATCTCTCAATGACAACGGTTCTTTCCTCACATGTTGCCCCCGCTCCCAAGAAACAACTTACGCTTGCTCTGGTGGGAAACCCGAATTGCGGGAAAACAACGCTTTTCAACGCGCTCACTGGTCTGCGCCAGAAAGTAGGGAATTATCCGGGCGTTACGGTCGAGAAACAAATGGGCGTGTTCCGAGGTCCTCATGGCGAGACCATTCATCTGGTCGATTTACCGGGTACCTATAGTTTGAATCCGACCTCTCCCGATGAACGTATTACGACTGAAGTGCTGCTTGGTTTGCGTGCGGACACTCCTCCACCCGATTGCATTCTTTGTGTTGCCGATGCAACAAGTTTGCAACGGCATCTTTTCTTAGTCAGCCAGGTTCGTGAACTTGGGCTGCCGGTAATTTTGGTGCTGACGATGATGGATTTGCTCGAGCACCAGGGAATGACAGTCAACGTTGCGGCACTTAGCAAACTTTTAAATTGTCCTGTAATTCCTTGTGAAGTCATTAATCGTAAGGGATTAATAGAATTACGACACGCAATCGTAAATCACAAAAGACCGGCGCCGGCCGCTTTAAGACAATTGTCGAGCCGAGATGCGGCCTTTCGGCTGGCTCTTTTCGAGCCCAATCTCGATCAGATTTCCATCTACCAATTTTCGGACAATTTTGTTGCGGAGGTTATTCAGAAGCGGACTTTTCTTGAAGAAAAGCAACCCGGCTGGCGACAAGAAGCGGTTGCTAACCGTTACCACAAGCTTCAGAAGATCTGTGCGGAGGTGATTGGGTATTGTCCCCGAATCAGCACAGACACTACCCAGCGATTGGACCAAATTTTAACGCATCCCATTTGGGGCTGGATTGCGTTCGCCTCCGTGATGACAGTCATGTTTCTTGCGATCTTTGTCGTTGCCGCCTATCCTATGGATTGGACTCAATCAGGATTTACAGCGGCACAAAATTGGGTCAAAACAAGCCTCCCGCCAGGTGAATTCACAAACCTGATTTCCGACGGCGCCTTGGCTGGTCTCGGGGCGGTGGTCACGTTTTTGCCGCAAATTATGATACTTTTTTTCTTTATCAGCTTATTGGAAGACACCGGCTACATGGCTCGCGCCGCCTTTATTATGGACCGCCTCATGAGTCGGGTTGGCTTGCACGGGAAGTCCTTTATTCCGTTGCTGAGCTCTTTCGCATGCGCGATTCCCGGCATCATGGCAACTCGCACAATTTCCAGTACGCGGGATCGACTAGCCACGATTCTCATCGCCCCCTTTATGAGTTGTTCCGCGCGGCTGCCGGTCTACGCTCTCATGATCGCGGTTCTCTTTCCTCCTCAGATGCGTTGGGCACCGCTCGTGAAAGCTGGCGTCATGGTGTCCATGTATGCACTTGGAATTGCAGCCGCCTGTTTTTTTGGGTGGGTATTCAAAAAAACAATTCTCAAAAGCGATCCTTTACCGATGGTGATGGAGCTGCCCCCTTACCGTTTGCCGCTCCTTTCTTCTGTTTTGCAACAAATGTTGGGCCGTGCAATGGCCTTCTTTAAGCGAGCCGGGACTGTAATCCTCGGAGTCTCCATAATACTTTGGTTTCTTTCCACTCATCCCAAGACTGATGCATCCAATCCCGAATTGGCTTTGAGAAAAAGCTTCGCCGGACAAATCGGCCTAGCCTTGGAGCCGTACATTCAGCCTCTGGGATTTAATTGGAAGATTGGTGTTGGGCTGGTAACCGCGCAGGCTGCACGGGAGGTTTTTATCAGTACGCTTGGAGTTGCCTATAGCGTCGAAGGAGGGGAGAAAGCCACACAGCCCCTTCGTGAAGCACTTTTGAAGGATCGCTGGCCGGATGGTCGTCCGGTTTTCACTCCGCTTGTCTGCGTCACTCTCATGGTGTTTTTTGTTCTTTCTCTCCAATGTATGAGTACAGTCGCTGTGGTCCGGAGAGAAACTAATAGCTGGACCTGGCCTACCTTCCAGTTTTGCTACATGCTGGCAATTGCCTATTTTGCCGCATTCATAGTTTATCAAACAGGGAGATTTTTACATTTGGGATAGGCAATCACGACCACGACAATGATTCCGGACTTCCAAACGATCGCAGCATGGGCTGTTGTAGCTCTAACAGTCGCTTTGTTTTTAAAAAGGCGGTTTAAAAAAGGAAAGCAAGGCTGCGGAGGAGGATGTGGCTGCTCCGCAAAGACCCAGAACCTAACTTCGTTGGCTTCTTTTAGAAGCCGCATAAAGCCTTTTTTGAACTACAAATAAAGGGAATGTTGTTGGTTGGAATGATCTTTTTTTTGCTCCCAGGGCTCCTAAAAGTGCGTAACGGCAGTTATAAAATAGACATGCCTTTTCGTTAACCAATCCTTAAATCACAGCATAATAGCAGCGGCGATTTCTTCCCTCTTTTGAGTACCCATTAATGCCTGTACCAAAGCCAGTCCAAATTCAAGGGCGGTACCGGCACCGCGGGAAGTAATGATATTTTCGTCTATGACCACGTGTTCGGTGCCAAGTGCTTCGGGAAGTTCATCTTTCACAGAAAAATGTGCGGTAAACCGGCGTCCTTTCAGTAAACCGGCATCCAAAAGGACCGTGGGCCCCGCACAAATTGCGGCAACCCAGGCTCCCGCCTTTGCATAAGCAGCCGCTAATTGCGCCGCCCGCCCATCTTGCCGTAATCGACTGACGCCTGGCCCTCCGGGAATCAAAAGCATGTCAAAGTCGGGCTTTTCGTCCCCATTCAAGGCGGATATTTGTGATAAAAGAACATCGGTTTTCACTGCAATGCCATTTCTCCCCGTTACTTCTTGATTCTTAGCTATTGCCGCGAGAATGACTTCGCAAGTCGCTCTTCTGAGTAAATCGACAGGTGTCAGTACTTCTATTTCTTCAAATCCCTCAGCAAGCAAACACAGAATACGCGGAGCTTTCATAAAGTATTTTGATAAGAACGACGTTGCATCCGGAACCAAAGATAATCGTTGATGAGCGCAATGAGAAACAAAACTCCAAATCCTTGCGAAACGAGACTCATGGTAATTTGATTAAAGTGATATCGGGTGATATTCATCATGCAAACTATGGAAATTGTTAAACAATTAGCAAAATTGAAGCTGGAATAATAAAGTGTCACAAGGGCGGCCGGTCGTAATTTGTAAAATGCATCGCCTCCTAAAAATATTGCTGCTGCTGCAATCAGGTTCAGAAAGAGCACAGAGGAAAAAGTCGCATTCAACAATCGGATGAGCCATTGCATGCTATGCGGCAAATTTGGGCCCATTTTCTCGGTCAAATTGAAATCCCGGAGACTGCGGAGATAGTCTTCCATGGGAGCCCAACGAAGATATTGGGCATCGGGGAGGCATTGGAGACTTTCTTGGTATTTGTGAGACAAATGCAGATCGTCATCCACTGCATAAACATTTAATTTTTTGGGAGAATAAAAATATTCCATTTGTTTTTCCACCTTCCATAACATGGCAGATGGATGTTCTTGCCATGCGCGGAAATAATAATAATAGCAAAAGCGAGCCAAAGACTTTCCGTTTTTTTGGAGTCCATGTTCAAGGTTTGACCAAGGACCTCGATACATCAGCTCATCCGGATCCAGTGCCAGCCCATATCTATGAAAGTGAGGACGTTTTATTGCGGCATGGACATCTTCTACAAATTGGAGAAGAGCGGCTCGCTCCGATGATTTCGGTGGTAGCCGTAGAGCATCAGTTTGAATGATCTCAGAAAGAAATTCCGCATGGGTGCAGAGCAGAGTTGGGGGAAGGAAAATGTTTTCGCCAATTTTTTTTTGAAAAAAGTGCTGGGGCAGGACAAAGAAAATAATCGCTAAAAATAATCCGGATAGCGTAGTGAGTGATTTCCAAACCCATTGCCTGGGAACCCACAGCCAAGCCCAGGCTAATGGCAGAAGCGAGGTTCCTGCGGCAAATCCCCAGGCAGATTTGACATAATAAGTTCCAATTGCCACGATGATTAATAAAATCGCCCAGAGGGCGGCCATTCGATCAAAGTGTTTGTTAAGAAATAAGCATCGGGAAAATTCCAAACCGGTTAACATACTAACAGCGGAGGTGAATGCAAATAGTGCTTCCGGGCGAATGCTGTGCTCCAAGGTGATTGTTGAATGGGAAAACAAAAATATGTACACCGCTATCAATACGATCAGCCGTGTTGTCCAGTCTAAGAGTTTGCCTTTTGGCAGGAAAACTCGGGAGCGTAGCAAAATCAGAATGATGAGACCTGCTGTGACAAGACCTAAAAAATGTTGTGTCCAGGAAATAGTCTCCAGATGCGGCGAGAACCACAACACGACGGCGAGGAATAAAGGATAGAGGAAGTTGCGCCAGGTGGGTACATAAGTACCGATGGACAACAGATGTGCAGCCGGAGACAAATATCCCGGAGTATCCGGGTCCATAAACGGTAAGGGCGGCAATAGAGATCGAAAGTGCCAGGCCGCTAGGAACATCGTAGCTAATAGAATGCGATAAACCCACAAAGATGCATGTTCCTTTAAAGGCTTGTAGTTCAAAAAGATTTTATTTGGGATCATTGGTTTTTAAAGGAAACCAGCGAAGCTGGCATACCATCGTGACAAGGAATAAAATTCCAAATTCTTGCGAAACGAGACTCATGGTAATTTGATTAAAATGATATCTGTCGATATCCATCATGTAAATTATGGAAATAGTCAAAGAATTGGCGAAATTAAAGCTGGCAAGATAGAGTGTACAGAACGCAGCCGGCCGTAATTCGGAATATCGATTTCCCGAGAGAAATACCACTACTGCACCGGCAAGGGAGAAAAGCAATACGGGAAGAAATGTCTTGTTCAAGATGCCCAATTTTCCTCGGATTGGCAGCTTAAGAGTTGTTAACTTGGTTAATTCCGGGGCTTGCAAATCCTTTTCATAAATATCCAATGGAGCCCAAGCAACATAGCCATTGCGGGCCTCACGAAAACTATTTAGACTGCCCTGATATCCCCTTGCGATGGGAAGGTGTGCGTTGACATCGCAGATATTTTTTTCTCTTGGAGAATAGAAAAATTCCATTTGCTTTTCGATTTTCCGCAGCATGACAGCCGGATGCTCTTTCCAGGCGCGAAAATAGTAAGAATAACACAAGTGAGAGAACGAGTCGCCCCTTTTTGGGAGTTCGTCGAGCAACTTGCCCATAGGCCCTTGATACATAATGTCATCCGGGTCCAGAGCTAATCCATAGCGTTCTGACGAAGGATGGAGGATTGCTTTGCGGATGCTTTGTGTAAATTGTAGAAGATAAGCTCGCTTGATGCGATTGAGGCGGCAAGGAAGCGGCGTCTTTTTCTATGATGTCGCAAAAGAATTCAGCATGTACGCAGAGAAGTGCTGCCGGGAGATAACCGCTAGAGCATTTTTCATTTAACTATTTACATGCCTTGCGGCTCTTTTTCCGCCAGGCTTTGTTGCAACAATCGGTCCGTATCTACGGATATGGCCCAATTGTTGCGTCTCGCCTGACAAAAAAATTTCTCGCAACTCATGTAAACATTTAAATGAAAAATGCTCTAGTATTATTAATGAATGGCTTTTGGAGGAACTGCGAAGGCAAGACAAAAGCTGCTAACGCTAAAATCGCTCCAGCACATGAGGTGATCAGTTTCCATTTCCATCGACCGGGAATCCAAATCCAGGCGCAGCATAAAGGAAGAAGTGAGGTTCCGATGGCCAGCCCCCAAGCCGGTTTTACATAATAAGTGCCTACTGCCGCAATTATTAAAAGGATTCCCCAAAGCGAGGAAATCCAATCAATTTGTTTTTTTAGCAGTGCTCGGCGAGAAAACTCTATGCCCAATAACATGGTAACGGCGGAAGCAAGAGAAAATAGCGCTTTCCGGGCGAATACTATGTTCCAGAAACAATACTGAACGGCAAAACGCTATGATGGAGACTCCCGCTAGAATCACGAGTCGTGTTGCCCAGTCTAAGATCGGTCCTTTTGGTAGGAAAACTCTGGCGCGTGAGAAAATCAAAATAATCAGGGCTCCCGTAACAAGGCCGGCGATGTGCTGTACCCAGGGGATGACTTCCAGATGCGGCGAGAGCCACAAGATGAAAGCAAGAAATAAAGGGTAAGGGAAACATCGCCATGTGAATCCGTAACTGCCCATGGTGAGCAGGTGTACAGCGGGCGAGAGATATCCGGAGGTATCCGGATCTGAGAATGGCAATGCGGGTAGTAGAATTCGAAAGTGCCAAGCTGCCAAGAACACACCGCCTAATGCGATACGATAAAGCCACAATAAGAGGTGGGGACAACCCCTTCGGACGTTGGTCAAAATGCTCCGCATCTATTCCTGTTTCAGGTACCGGCAAAGTGCGGTATCCGGCTTATCCACAATGTCTAATACAATTGCCTGAAGAATCAGCTGAAATCCCAATATAATAGGCAGCATTGCTAACGCAATTGTGCCCGTGGGTTGATTGATACCTCCGTAGATACTATAGGCCCATTTAAATATGCCAAATCCTGTGCCACCTAAAAGCAATAGCGCTCCTATTACCAAAAAAATCGTGACCATGTTGACGTCATATACAAAATATCTCCACCAAATTCTGCGAAATAATGAGGCTAATAATTTTGGGGGGAAGGCGAAGAGAATTTTCAGTGGATTCAGGTTGCTATTCTCGTCGCCATATTGTGCGGGAATGGGCACATCGACAACAACAGCATGAATGATATTGAGTTGTACTAATGCGTTGATTTCAAAAAAATAAGAATGGTCAAAGAGCTGGATATTTAGAAGCGACAGTGCTTCCCGGCGAATGGCGATAAAGCCGTTGGTAGGATCGGAAATGTGCCAATAACCGCTGGAAATTTTGGCAAAAAAAGTTAATCCGAAATTGCCGAGTCTCCGCAACCATGGCATTGAAGGGAGCGCTAAGAGATCATAAAATCGATTGCCTTTCGAAAAATCAGCGGTTTCGTTTAAAAGGGGCGCTATCAATCGGCTAAGATATTTCGGATTCATCTGGCCGTCGCCATCCATTTTAACGATCACAATAGCATCGGTCTTCAGCGCTTCCTGATATCCCGTGATCATGGCGCCTCCGACACCCAGATTTTTTTCATGGCGAAGAATTCGCAATTTGGAATCCTGCACGTGTTGAGACAAATGGGTGCCGCCTTGTTCGGGGCATGCGTCGTCCACCACAATAACATGGTTGACTAAGGGCAATATGCTTTGAACGACCTGCACAATTTGGCTTTTTACCCGATAGCAGGGAATGACCACCGCAACTTTTTGCAGGAATGACATTTTTCTGATCTACAAATTTTTGAGAGGTGTAGTGCAAATAACGCCCATTTTCATTCAACGGTTTCTAAAGGAAAGGGACGAAGTCCCCGAACGAAATCCGCATAACGGCGGAATACAAAACCATTTTTGATGAGCATTCGGAGCCGGGGGATCGTTTGTTTACGCCCCCAGTAAAGAAGGGGATTGAAGTAGGGTCTTCGGGTCATTTCTTTGTGAAGGACATATCCTTGATGAATATCAATATCATAAGGATGAAAGTAACCGACGATGGGGCAAAAGCTTTTTTTTGAGCGCTCAAATTCTTCAAAAATCCATCGTTTCGGTAAACATCGAAAGTAGGTGCCGGCCGCAAATGGCAACGAACGGCGCCAACCAGTACCCAAGGTGATGGGGAGTTCTTGAATTCCATTTATTTGACGAGCCGAAGACCCGAACCCCGGCCAACCGAAGAGCGGGTTGGATGCCGGTAAAACTGAGCTGGAGTATTTAAAGCCTAAGTCGGCCAGCACCTCATATGCCCAAGAAGTCTGTGGAGTTAAAGAAAGGAGGGGGGCTCGAAATCCTATGATATTGGCCGTAGGGACTGCGGCTAGAAGAGATTCTTTATTACGTTCCAAATCTCTCCGAAATTCCACCGGACTGAAGGTATCGAGAGTTTTGTGCTGATCTGTATGGCAGGCCAGTTCATGACCGGCATGAGAAATTGCTGCAATGATCTCCGGATAGGCCCGAGCGACCTTCCCGACAACAAAAAAAGTGATTGTCATCCGGACTTCTTTCAAAAATTCTAATAGAATTTGTGCCAGCTGGGGGAGCGGTGTTTTTCTGAAATGGCGTTGAGAATGGGCCTCAAACTCCTCAAAATCAATGCTAAAAAGAAATGTAGCTTGCACAGGCATCGGGAGCATCTAAATTTTCTTGGCTGGGACTGGCTTTGCCAGCTTCCTTGAGAAGCTGCCGATTAAAAATAACATCTCTTTGAACTACAAATTCTTATAGAGTTGTAGCGCAAAATAACAACCATTTTTACTCAATGGTTTTTAAGGGAAAGGGACGAAGTTCGTTGTAAATAAAGTTTTTTTGCGCTACAAGTTTCTAAAAAGAACCGGACGAAGTCCGCGCATTCATTAAACGCCATTATGGAAATAGCAATGGAGAGTAGTGACTCGGTAAAACTTGCCTATCGGCTGAATGTCGCTTTGATTTTAGAGGATACCACAGGGCAAATCTTGATCGGTGAGCGACGAGATATTGCCGATGCCTGGCAGTTTCCCCAGGGGGGCATTCGGGAAGGCGAAAGTTTTGAACAGGCATTGCATCGTGAGGTTCAGGAGGAGATTCTCCTAGCTCCCAACAGCTACCAGGTTCACGAATCCAAGGGGCCTTATCGTTATCAATTTCCTAAAGGGTTTGAAAAATACGGAACCACTGGACAGGAGCAGCACTATTTTCGAGCTTTATTCCTTGGGGAGAAATTATTACTGAAAATGAAGGATACCTCTCACGAGTTTCGAACCCTTCGTTGGATTGCACCAAATGAGTTTCAGCTCTCTTGGTTACCTCCCATGAAGCGATCGGTTTACACGAAGATTTTTCACGATTTTTTTCATCTGGCCCTCACCTGACAGCGGTTTTTTCGATTGATTTTAAAATAAAATTTCCGATCTTCGCTCATTCAGAGTTTGGAAAATGTTTACATTATCTTTGTTCGCTGTTGTTGCTGTAGTGATTTTGGGGTGTGTGTGGTGGGTTTGTAGAAACGATCAGGGTGCTTGATGCCGACTGTGTCGGTGTTTCCTTGAGGAGCTGACTTTGTCAGGTCTCTTTAGAAGTTGGAGGTTACAAATGAAGTCTCTTTTGCTATATAGCGAAACGCCTATAAAATGATCACACCTTTGTCGCTATTTTTCCTCCAGACTTTGTTACGAAAACAAGTCCGTATCACATGGATATGGCCTCGTTTTCGCGTCGCGTCTGAAGCAAAAATTTCAGCCAAATTTGTAATCATTTTATAGGCGTTTCGCTATACAAGTTTTCTTGTCCGGCTACCCCGCCGGATGGGAGTTGTAGTGCAAATAAGGTCCATTTTCATTCAGCAGTTTCCAAAGGAAAGGGACGAAGTCTGTAGGAACCTTTTAAAGATCTTAATTCGTAATGTGTTATTAATACCTGGCAGATGCAGGATAAAGTCACCTGGTTGCCACTGACCAAAGCCATCTTGAGGCCGCCCTTTTTTTACCGGGTAATTTTCATTAAGATAAGCATTCATTTGGTGCTGGCCCACGTAAGTAACTAGTTTGTTGTAGGGGGGGTGAAAGGCGAAGTAGCGGAGAGCGCATTGTTCAGGCCACGGGGCTGTTGCAAACATCTGTCGTCCCATTGTTGCAACGGTCCAAAGAAGACGCTGGACTTCGGGGCAATTTTCCAGCCAGATAACGCCTGCATTTGGCCCGAAAATATCGCAAGCCATGACTACTTTCCCATCCGGCAAATGTTGGATGAGTGAAAGTTCCACATTTGTAAAAATAGCGTCCGCATCGATCCAAAGAGCCCGGCGAATATTGGAATCGGCGAATACTTGTTGTAAGATTCGAATTTTTCCCCAGACGTTCTCCGAAGGCTCGACCTCTCTTGTTTGTACTACATAACCATGCTTGGAGGCATATTCCGCGTGATTTGGGAAGGTGATGTCAGCAAGACTTTGGAGATTCCGTGAGACACCATGGACGATGGCAATCTGATCGTTTCTGAGGGTCATGCTGTATTAGAATGTTTCTAAAGAAGGACTTAAAATATCTTCCAAAACAGAGACCTTAATTGCTGAGGAGAGATCACCGAGATGCAAAACAAAGTCACCCGGTTGCCACTGTCCAAAGCCGTCGTTTGGTCGCCCATCTGAGTAATATTCATTCAAATGAGATTTCATGAGGGTCTGCTCCACATAAGTGAAGAGTTGGTCATAAGGCGGATGAAGAGAGAGATAACGAAGGCCCCATTGCTCTTTAAGGTGCGTTGACTGGGGATGGTGCCCCTCAGAAACCCATCCACCGACGTGCGAGGCTGCCCAAAGTAACCGACGGACTTCCGGAGTGTTTTCCAGCCACAAGCACCCGGCACTGGGACCAAAGATGTCACATGGCATGACTACTTTGCCACTGGGCAAATGTTCTGTTAAGCGGAGTTCCGGATTAGTGAAGACGGCATCAGAATCGATCCAGAAAGCCCGGCGGATTTCGGGATTTTCAAACGTTTGGTACAGGAGGGAGAGTTTGTTTTCCGTTTCCGGGTTCAGTTGAAATTCCTGCAACATGTAACCATGTTTGAGGGCGTACTCGGTGTGGTTACGAAAGGTGATCTGAACTACCTCATCAAAAGAGGGAGTTCCATGAACGATGGCTATCTGATTAGTTCGTAGCCATCAAGTCCAAAGGACTCGTATTTTAGTCCACTAACTGAGTAGGGTAAGGTTGCTCAGGTCAAGCTGTAAAATGGCCGGCGTTTCTATGGAGCGTAAAAAGCCCGCATCGTAGATTGGCTCCGGTCCGCTGCACACGTATTTTTTGGAGAACGCAAAGTTTCCCGCTGGGTAGATTTGTCTACAATATGTCAACGGACCGGCAGCTTTGGCCTGAGCACACCTTACAAGTTACTGATAACTAAAAAATGAAAAATCTGACCATACTAAATTTAAAAGCGGCAGGAATAGACGTAGGCAGTGAACACATGCATGTTTCTATTGCCGGAGGAGCACCTAAGGTTTTTGGAACCTTTACCAGTCAGTTGCACGCCCTGCGCGATTGGCTACTTCAAGAAGAGGTGTGTACGGTGGCAATGGAAGCTACTGGAGTTTATTGGATAGCCTTGTATGAGATTTTAGAGGAGAGCGGCATAGAGATAAAAGTGGTTAATGGTAAGTACGTACGCAATGTACCTGGAAGGAAGACGGATATGGCCGACTGCCAATGGATAGCAACTTTGCATGCTCATGGCCTATTAAAAGGTGGTTTTGTACCTCAGGCCAATATTCGGCAGTTGCAGGATTATTTGCGTTTGCGAAGCGATCATATCAGAGCAGCAGCTAGCCATGTACAGCATATGCAGAAGGCCTTGGAACGCATGAATATCAAGTTTCATGACGTAATTCGTTCACTTTCCGGAGTTAGTGGACTTAAGGTGATTGAAGCCATTCTAAAGGGCGAGCGTGATCCTCAAGTGTTGCTTTCTCTTTGTAGCCTCCAGATTCAGAGGGCAAAGCGCCATCGAGTAATTGAGAGTTTGCGTGGGACTTGGACCAAACAGCATCTCTTTGCCCTTAGACAAGCTTATGATGCATGGCATTTTTGCCAGGAGCTCGTTAGGCAATGTGACCAAGCCATAGAAGAGCTATTACAGGAAAGTGTTCAAGGCCTTCAGCCTCCCTCAACTCCCAGCGCAACAAAAAGGATTGGAGGCTGCAATGCTCCTCAAATTAAAGATCTCCACCGTTTACTTATGACTCTTTGTAAGGGAAAGGATCCGACGCTCTTACCCGGTATTACCGACTATGGTCTACTCGAGTTGATTGGTGAAGTAGGTACCGATTTGACCTGCTGGAAAAGTGAAAAGCATTTTACTGCTTGGCTTGGATTAGCTCCTGGCAGCAAGCAAAGTGGTAAGCGGCAAGCTAGATGTTCTAGAAGTCGCAATCGAGCAGGTCGCATTTTCTGTGTGGTAGCCCGTTCTCTTGCCCGCAGTGTAAACAAGGCTCTGGGCGGTTTCTATCGACGATTGCGTGCACGGCGCGGTGGATTAGTTGCTAATAAAGCCCTGGCTCGTAAGTTGGCCGTCCTTTTTTGGCGCGTTATGGTACACGGCTTCCCCTACGTTGAAAGGGGCCTCGAAGTTTACCATGAGCAGGTTGCTCTCTCCCAAAAACGCCTTCTTTCTAAACTCGCAACAAAACATGGTTATTCCCTGGTCCCCAATATTTAATCCATTCAGTTAGTGGGTAGTTCGCGATTTTTGGTTGGCAGGTGATATTTCATGCAACCGGAATATTCGAGATAAAAAAACCGTAAGATTTACCTCTACAGTTGCGATTTCTTGAAAAACGAGCCTCCACGAACTAGATATGAATGGCAACGCCGTGAGAAGCTTCCGTGGCTTCTTTTACTGCTTCACTCAGGGTCGGGTGCGCGTGGATGGTTGCGTTAATTTCCTCGAACGTGGCTTCGAGAGTAATTGCGAGGCTAAGTTCAGCGATCAGCTCGGTTGCATCTGCGCCTAAGATGTGGGCTCCGAGCAATTCGCCGTGCGGTTCTCCGAAGATGAGCTTTACAAAGCCTTCGCTGTCTCCGACGGCAAGTGCTTTCCCGCTGGCGAGGAAAGGGAATTTCCCGACCTTAAATTTTAACCCTTTTTCTTTGGCGGCGCGTTCTGTAAGCCCAACGCTGGCAACTTGTGGATGGCAATAGGTGCAACCCGGGAAAACTGATACCTTTTTAGGTTTTACGACTCCAAACATCCCTTCAATAGCTTGAACTGCTTCGTAGCTGGCTACGTGAGCCAGCCAGGGCGGACCAATAATATCGCCCGCTCCATAGATTCCTTTCACGCTGGCTCCATATTGATCATTAGTCTTAAGATAGCCTTTGTTATCGAGCTCGAATTTAACACCCGCGGGAAGGAGCGGAGAAACACCGATGGCGACCAGAGCTACTGGCGCTTCAAGGGTTTCGCTTACTTTCCCGGAGACAGTAAGCCGAACGCCCTTCTCATTTGCTTCAGCTTTTTCCACTTTAGTGCCGGTGAGCAGTCGGATGCCCTGTTTGGTAAGGGATTTTTCCAAGGCAACGCTAATTTCGGTATCCTCGACGGGGAGAATATTCGGCATCATCTCAATAACGGTCACTTTGCTTCCGAAAGCATTGAAGAAGTAGGCGAATTCGATGCCGATTGCTCCCGCACCAATAATAATAATTTCCTTGGGCTGCTGTGGCAGGACCATGGCCTGCTTGCTTCCAATCACTGTCTGGTTATTGAAGGGAAGTCCCGGCATTTCCCGGCTAACTACTCCGGTGGCAATCAAAAGTTTAGGAGCTTCCAGTGTCTGTTTTTTACTGTCCGGACCGGTGACTTCAACTACACCGGTTTTGGGTATGGAAGCCTGCCCACGGACGTAATCGATTTTGTTTTTTTTGAAAAGATGCTCGATGCCACCAGCCAGTTTGTCAGAAATCTTCCGGCTACGGCCGATGACTTTTTCCCAGTCGAATGAAAGTTTTTCAAACTTCAGACCAAATTCTTCTGCGTGCGTACGAAGTGTCTGATAAATTTCGGCATTGCGAAGGAGGGATTTTGTCGGGATGCAGCCCCAATTGAGACAAGTTCCTCCCGCGCGATCCGATTCAACGCAGGCGACTTTTTTCCCAAGTTGAGCAGCTCGAATAGCGCCAACGTAGCCAGCGGGCCCTCCGCCAATAACAATAAGATCGTAAGCCATGAGAGAGATGTGGATTTGGGTTAGAAGAGTAGTGATTCTGGTGTTTCGAGAAATTTACGAATACAGGCAAGGAATTCAGCGCCGAGGGCTCCGTCAACGACACGGTGATCGCAGCTTAATGAAATGGCCATCCGTTGTCCCACGACGATTTGGTCATTAGCGTTGACGACTGGTTTTTTCAGGATGGCACCGATGCCGAGAATTACCGATTGCGGAGGATTGATGATCGCAAAAAAGTTCTCTACGCCGTAGGCACCCAGGTTAGAAACCGTCAACGTACCTCCTTGATATTCTTCCGGTTTGAGTTTTTTATTCCGAGCGCGCATCGCCAGGTCCTTGACCGCAGTGCTAATTTGACGAAGGGAGAGATTCTGTGCATCCCGAATTACTGGCGTGATAAGCCCGTCTTCGATGGCAACAGCTACAGCCAGGTGTACCGAACTGTACTGGATGACCGCCTTTTCAGTAAAGGCAGCATTGACTTTGGGATGGGCAGTCACGGCCCGCGCCGTCGCAAACAAAACAAGGTCGTTGACGGTGATTTTGGGAACGCCGCTTGCTTCCGCAACTTCATTCAGTTGCTTGCGCAGTTGCACTAGCTTACTTGCATCAACTTCAATTTGGATGTAAAAATGAGGAATTCTGGTTTTGCTTTCCAGTAATCGGGCTGCAATGACCCGCCGCATGCCAGTCAATTCAATCTCGGTATGTGGGATGTTTGTGGGTACAGGGGTGACCGTACTCGCTACCAGAGGACCTGGAACGCTTACGGCCCCGGTTGTTTGCACATCGCGAGCAATGATGCGACCGCCAGGACCAGTGCCTGAGATCCGAGAAAGATCCACTTGTAACTGAGCGGCTATTTTTTTGGCAAGTGGCGAAGCCTTGATTCGAGAACCGGAGGGAGTGGGAGCCGTCGCCGAACGCTGAGAGGCACCTGTGGCTGCCGGGGAGCGCGGAGAAATTGCTTGACTGGTAGCAGCGATAGGGGGTTCCGGTGGGGTGGGCCTGGGTGAAGGCGACACGGCAGCGACAGATGTTCCGGAAAGCTGAGCCAGAGGAGTTCCAACAGGCACTGTGGTCCCATTTGGAACGAGAATTTTTTCTAAAACTCCTTCGTCAAAGGCTTCCATCTCCATGGTTGCCTTGTCTGTTTCTACTTCAGCGAGAATATCGCCGATCTCAATTTTATCGCCCTCCTTTTTGCGCCAACGAAGAAGAGTTCCCTCGGTCATCGTGTCGCTTAGTTTGGGCATTTCGATGGGAATGGACATAATCAATAGGAGAGGTTAATGTCAACAAACGGAGAGCACTTTCTCCACAACACGCTCAGGAGTGGGAAGTTGATGTTTTTCAATTGCCGGGCTATAAACGGCCGGAGCATCTAAGGCACAGACTCGTGCTACGGGTGCATCTAAGTCGTCAAATGCTTTCTCTTGGATGAGGGTCGCAATTTGTGAGGACACCGCGCAAAAAGGTTTATTCTCATCCACCAAAACGGCACGATGTGTTTTGCGGACTGAACGAAGAATTGCCTCCTCATCGAGCGGCCGAATAGAACGCAAATCGACGACTTCCGCGTAGATTTGATGTTCACTTTCAAGAATTTCCGCTGCCCGTAGAGCAGTTAGAACAGCGTGGCCATGAGCGATGAGAGAGAGATCGTTTCCTTCCCGTTTAATGTCCGCCACGCCCAGGGGAATGACATATTCCTCTTCGGGGACTTCCCAGGATTCTCCGTACAAAAGAGTGTTTTCCATGACGCAGACGGGATCATTGTCGCGAATAGCGGATTTCATCAAGCCCTTTGCATCGTAAGCTGTTGCCGGGCAAATGACCTTGAGTCCAGGCGTGTTCGCAATAAAATTTTCAGGCGTATGCGAGTGGGTGGCCCCAACGTTGGTACCGCCGTTAGCCGGACCTCGAATGACGATCGGAACCGAAATGAGCCCCCCGGACATGTAACGAACGCATCCCGCATTGTTGATGATTTGGTCAAAGGCGACGTAGGCAAAACTCCAAAACATCAGTTCGATAACGGGGCGGATTCCCAGCATGGAGGCGCCGATGCCCAGACCGATAAAACCGGCTTCACTGATAGGGGTGTCGACAATGCGTTTGCTGCCAAATCGTTTCCACAGCCCCTCTGTAATCTTGTAAGCGCCGTTATATTCCGCGACTTCCTCACCGATAATAACGACGTTTTCATCCCGAGTAAGTTCCTCGGCAAGGGCTTCATTGAGTGCTTTCCGATAAGTGATGCGAGGCATGAAAAATTGATTATTAAATGGTGTTACGCAAAAAAGGGAGCCTTGTTGGTTAAAATAATCTTTTTTCCACCGGAGCTCCTAATGGTGACGTAACGTAATGGTGACGTAACGTCAGTTATTAATTGAAGTCCTAGCGAATTTTCTAGTCGTTAAAAAAATGTTTCCCTGTACGTCCCGCTTCAGTTCCTTGATCAACTTCCGCATACACGTCTTCACAAACAGCAGATAGTTCGGGTACGGGACTTTCGTCAGCAAATTGAACGGCTAGTTCCACTTCGCGCTTAGCTTCTTGGTCAATTTGATCGGCAGCTTCGCCGGTGAGCACATTTTCTTCGACCAAACATTGGCGCCAAAGTCGAATGGGGTCATGCGAATTTTTGTAGCGTTCGATCTCTTCCGGAGTCCGATATTTTTTCGCATTCGCGTCAGCTACGGAGTGCCCATAGTATCGATAAGTTTCAATTTCGAGAACAGTAGGCCGGCATTCCTCTCTTGCGCGCTGCATGGCAATGTGGGTTTTGGCGCGAATTTCGTAAAGATTTTCTCCGTTGATAATGTCCCAATCAATGCCATAACTTTCCGCACGTTCAGCGAGGGAATTTTTGAATGCGGAAGATCGCTGCAGACTGGTTCCCATAGAATACAGGTTATTTTCGATAATGTATACAACCGGCAGGCTCCAAAGACCCGCTAAATTTAGCGACTCGTGATAAACTCCCTGGTTGACTGCTCCATCTCCTAAAAAACAGAGGGCGCATCCCTTGGTTTCTTTGTACTTTAAACCATAGGCAAGCCCCAGACCTAACGGGGTTTGTCCGGCGACAATTCCATGCCCGCCCCAATAACGCTTGTCAGGGGCAAAAAAATGCATGGAGCCGCCTTTGCCCTTTGAGCATCCGTTTGCCTTGCCAAAAAGCTCGGCCATACATTCGTTCATACCCATGCCTACAGCAAGTGCATGACCATGATCCCGATAGGCGGTAATGATGTGGTCATTTTCTCCCATGAGCGAAACGGTGCCGATGGCAACGGATTCCTGGCCAATGTAGAGATGAAGAAAGCCCCCCATTTTCCCTTGGTTATAGTATTTGAGGGCCGCCTGTTCGAAGCGCCGGATGCGCATCATGACCCGTAAAAAATCGATTTTTTGGTCCGCAGTAAGCACTGTATTGATGGGAGCCTGGGAGAAGACCGCAACATCCGCCTTGCTCGAATCAGTCGTTTTGCTCATTTGTGATTTTAAGAATATCCAATTGTTTTTCTCGTCCGTTGTACTCGAGTTATCGAGAAAACTAAGCAGGATATCTTCAATGATACCCGCGAGTTTTACAATAGTAATTCGAGCGGGAATGCACGTTCCAGACAGTCTGAATCCTCCCTCCAGGGGGTTGATCTCCCTGTCGCAGCCTTGGCGGCAAGGGGGGGTATTATTGCCTGTCCGGCGAGGACTTGCCCGTCTGGAGGGGGCTGTCCATCTGGTGATGGCTCTACTATCCAATGGGTTGCATCTTAGGTTAATGGTTTGTAGTTGCCGGAAAGCAAGCTATCAACTTCCACGAACCACGAACTGACAATTGTAGAGTTAGTCTCGATCCTTCAGAGTGTGGATTCCGGATTTTTTTGCGCAATGGGCGCAGCAAAAAATTTTATCCGACGCTTCCATGCCATGGCCTATGACCTTGCAACCGCAATGGGCGCAACGAGGCGCTAATATGTGGATGGCGCACTCGAAAGAATCGAAGGTATGGGATTTGCCGTGCACGACAACATCGAATGTCTTGTCGTAGTTATTTCCACAATGCTCACAAATTGGCATAAACTTTTCTTTGATTTCCAACAGGTTAAGACAATTTATGAGATTGCGCCAGAATAAAGAGACTCCGGGGGGGGCGAAACAGTTTTTTGTGAGGACTCCGTATTTTTTAGCGAGAAGCAGCGCGTGACAAGGGGACAAAGAGCGGGATTATGTCAATGGCCTGAGCGTATGCCCATCCACCCAAATGCCCGGGATGAAGATTTTTCTGGGTTCTCGGGGAGTTTGAAGTTCGCTCCTGCTGAGCTGCCCGATCAACAGATCGACACTCGCGGCGCCTATTTGTTCATGTTGTTCGAAAACTCCATTCCATCCGATGACGTCTTCCACCAGATTGAGATTGGCGAGTCCGATGTTCTCGGGCACACGGAAGCCCATCTTTTCGACCCAACTTTTGACAACTGGATTGACGCAGATGATGGCCTCCGGCCTGTACTTTTTCATCCAGCGATCAAATTCGGCTGGCCGACCTTCTTTGAAGCGATCGAGAAAAATCGCCGGTATTTGCATTGCGGCTGGAAGATGAGCTTGCTCAAAGAGGTAGCCCGCATAGACTCGGCCTTGCGCCTCAGTATCTAAGTATTTGCTATAGACTAATCCAATGCGCTGATAACCGAATTTTCTAATTTTGGAAAAACACAGACGAAGGTTGTAAAAGAGGTCTCGATCCGCACAAGAGAAATCCTGGGGATAAAATTCAGCATGTGAAGGCTTATCGGCATTTTGAAAATGACCGCCTCCGATCACAGCGACCGCACAACCTTCCCACTGCTCAATGAGATATTGTTGGTGGAGAAGTAGCGGGAGGATCACGCCGAAGACACCGCGAGAGCGGATGCTATGAGCTAGTTTATTGACTTCTTGAGCATGATCCACTGTGTCCGAAGTGGGAAGCATACGTTCTTCAAGGTGATACCCTCGATGTTCACAGCGTCTTTTAGCGCCGGTGAAATATCCCTTTAACCAAGGAAACTTACGCCAACACTCCTGATTCGGGTAATCATTGACCCAAGCCAGGGTTGCTCGCATCGAAGGGGGACGGTTCGCACGGGTGTGGGACTGATAGAGAGATACCAAGGGATTGGGGCGGTAGCCCTCCCTCTTGGCGATCTCATGAATTCGTTCCCGAGTGTGACGCGGGATGGTGGGGTGGTTCCGCAAAGCCCGCGAGACGGTTGCCTTGTGCACCCCAGCTAACTTAGCGATATAATCGAGGGATATTTTTTGTAACTTCATGGAAGGTCTGTTAACACGATCCAAACTATAATTTTATCCTATCGAATATTTTACGCAAGTGATTCATGCGACAGGTAAAATTTACGTAAAGATAAATCGGGAAAGATGATTGCTTTATTGGAGATGGGAAAAATCATCGGAACGACCTGAAAATCCGGAATGCGCCATTTCCAAAGAACCGAAGTTTTCTAACATCTGAGAATAAGTGAGATTGGAATTTGAATGAGTTCGAAAACAAAAATGGATTGCCTCCGCTCCTAGTGGAACTAAGCTATTTAGAACGGTTCCGGAAATCCAAAAAATAGGTGAAAATTTCTGCGAAATGATATCTGGACTTTTTGCCAGTTGTTCGATCGGACGTGAATAGTCAAAAATGAATTCTATTTTTCCATGCGCGTGTTCACCTATTATGCACCACTGAAAGGTAAAGATGCAGTGGCGGAGAGCGCACTCATTGAACTTTGGAAAGTGTCTTGGGCGCGTGCGGGGTGGATTCCTTGTATTTTAACCGCTGCGGATTTACCACAAGATCGCGCATCTCTCGCCATGCTAAACGCCTTCCGGCGTCATCCTACCGTGAATCGCCGCGGCTTGGATTATTCTTGCTTTGGCAGATGGTTGGCTGTGGCAAAGCAAGGAGGAGGCTTTATGTGTGACTATGATGTCATCAACTACGGTTTTTGCCCTCGTGAAATCGACGAATTGACTGTTTATGAACGTCACGTTCCTTGTCTCGTCAGCGGGACTGCAAAGGAATTTCTCCGTGTGTGCCACCTATTTGCGAGCTACCGCGCTGATTTAAAAGACAGAGTGGGCTGGCGTTTGGCTGTTTCGGACATGACTATACTTGCTCGCAGTCCGGAAGCCTATCTACAAAAGCACGATTGTGTTGAATATGCCAGAGCAGGCTGGGAAGAAGCGTCAGCAGTTCATTTTAGCAATTTTTCCATGAAGCCCAAAGGCTTTTTTCCTCGTCACGAACATATCCCTCAGATACGTCCGCTATTAGAATCCCTCGTGCAGGGAGAGCAAAGATAGACCTTCATTCAGGTGTCTCGGATGGTTTTATTTCCAAATATGTTTGGGATATTGGCGCTGTAGTTCCCTTTTTAAGTTTGGATAAGTTTCCTTCCAAAATGTGGCTAAATCCTTTGTAATTTGGATGGGACGGTGATTAGGCGCAAGAATTTGGAGAGTCAGAGTGATGCGTCCTCCCGCAATTTGGAGAGCTGATTCGACGCCGTAGAGATCCTGAATCCTGACGCTGATCAGAGGGTCCGCAGTGGGATCATAGATGATCTTTGCCTTGCGGCCGCCGGGTAGTTCCAACCGTTCGGGCGCATAGCGTTCCACGTGTTGTTGCTGATGCGGAGAAAGCCAGCTCCGGACGACTTCGAGCACCGGGCGTTCTTTAATATCCCGATAACAGGTTGCATTTTCGCAAATCTGAGTAATGAGGAGATGGCGCTCGGAGTCCCCGATGGAGGGAAGTTTTAATTCGGGCATCCATTGAGACAATCGATTTACGCGATGAATCCATTGTTCAACCGATTCTCCCCAATTTGCTAATTTGAGTTCTCCTTTTAAAACTTCCTGAGTCAGACATTGACTTGCCGCAGGGGAAGGTTCCGCATCTCGCTTTTGGGATTCAATCACCAGATCGCGAAATAATTTGGAACGTTGAACCACTACCCGGTTTTGACCGGAATCAAAGAGCACCTCGCTCACTTCCCGAAAATCTTGAGGAAACAGCTCTTTGAGCCATTCTTCGCGTACTATTGTGGCAAGACTCAACAAGACCTGCGGATCACCTGGGCGGGAATCAATCTCATTAATTTCTGCTGCGACAAAGAGTCGACTTGTTTGCGCGGCGCTGGTTCGGGTCAGCATTCCTCGTCGAGTGTGAACGAGGTCGCAAACCAAGGTGCCTATACTGCGGCGGCAGGCAAGTTGATCGGAAAAACCCGCAAGGATGCATTTTGCGATATTTTCATCTTCGGCGGGACCGGTGTCTCCTTTGAGATTCTGGAATTTTGCGATTTGCAGAAATTGCTCGAAAAGTTTGTCCACTTGCCTTGCGGAATCCGCGTGAATGGCAAGTCGACGGCAGGCATCGGTACGGAAACCTTGTTTTTTTGCCCAGGCGTAAGCGCGCATGCACACGCTAAAATCGGAAAAGTCCGAGCCAAACAAATCTTCTCTTTCTTTTTCTATCCGGCGATCCGTTTTCAAAAGAAGATTGCGGGATTGCGTCAACGCTGCGATGAGGGCTACGGCGCGGACGCAGCCGAGCCTTTCAGCAGCGAGGAACATGCGGGCATAGCGCGGGTGCACTGGGAATGCGAGCATGCGGCGACCGATGGAGGTGATCGCGCCTGTCTCTTCAGCAATGGCTCCGAGGTCTTCTAACAAACGTAAGGCGCGCTCTACGACGACTGGGTCCGGGCGATCGATCCAACGAAACGTCTTAAGATCCCGGACTCCGGCCGCTTTTAAGGCGAGGAGGGTTTCGGAAAGATCCATCCGAAGAATTTCCGGCAATTCACGAGCCGGGCGGCGCGCATGATCTTTTTCCGTCCAAAGTCGAATGCAGATACCTGGTGCGGTTCGGCCTGCGCGTCCGGCGCGTTGGTCGGCGGAAGCCCGGCTGATCTTTTCAATTAAGAGGGTGTTGATTCCTCGGTGCGGATCATATCTGGCGATCCGCGCTAATCCTGAATCCACAACCAGAGTGACCCCTTCGATAGTGAGTGAAGTTTCCGCGACATTTGTGGAGACGATAATTTTTCTGGTGCCGCCTCCTACCACCGCCGCGTCTTGTTCTTTGGCTGGTAATTCACCATGTAGTGGCAATACTGGAACAGCAGCACCCACCTGATTTCGAACTGCTTGGACAGTGCGGCCGATTTCATAAGCCCCGGGCATGAAGACCAAAGCGTTACCTTCCATTTGGGGGAATTTGCGGGCTACTTCCTCTGCGGCTGCTTCCCAGAGAGGCTGTCCTTCCGCATTTTTGTAGAGGATTTCCACAGGAAACGTGCGTCCTTCGGATTGGAGTACTTCGCAGGGAGCGAGATACTCATGGAGGGCCGCCCCATCCAAAGTGGCGGACATGAGAAGCAGTTTGAGATCGGGCCGTTGCTTTTCCTGTAGTTCCAGGGATTGTGCGAGCGTGAGATCCCCAAACAGGTGCCGTTCATGAAATTCATCGAACAAAATAGCGGAAATTCCGGTTAACAGGGGATCGGTGAGCATTTGCCGCAGGAGAATTCCCTCGGTGACAAAAAGTATGCGCGTTGAAGCGGAAGAAACATTATCCAACCGAATTTGATAGCCAACCTCTCCGCCCAACGTACTTCCTCGTTCTGAAGCGACGCGACTTGCTAGCATGCGTGCTGCGAGTCTTCTTGGCTGTAAAACGACCACCCGGCCCGTTGTCAGCAGACCCGAGTCCACGATAAATTGAGGGACTTGCGTCGATTTTCCTGAGCCAGTCGGAGCTTGTAAGATCAGACGATTGGATCGCCGTAACGCAGCCTCTATTTCTGATCTGAGTTGATAAATCGGCAAACCAGGTTCCCCGGTTTCTTTTAGAAGCCGGAAATTGCAAACAGGGTCTTTTTTCATTCTACAAGTAAAAGGATCAAATGCAGTTGGGGCAGCTTCGTCAGTCAGCTCGATGCTGACATCGGAGCATAAATTGTAGCTCAAAAAGATGTTTATTTGCAGTTTTCGCTTCTAAAGGAAACCGACGAAGTCAGTCAGCTCGATGCTGACATCGGAGCATAAATTGTAGCTCAAAAGATGTTTATTTGCAGTTTTTGCTTCTAAAGGAAACCGACGAAGTCGGGCTTCTAAAAGAGAAACCAACGAAGTTGGCTGGAAAAATTGTGTTGGGTTGTGTACTCTGAGTCGGTTCTGTTATGCAATACTGTAAAAAGTGCTGTGCCATTTGCATTCTCCTTTTTTTTCTCAATGCTGCAATAGCATTTGGTATGCCGCTTACCCCGGAGCAGAGAGCATCTGCCGCTGAGCCGGAAAGCCTTTTTGTGCCCACTTCCGGAGAAATTTTTGCCGCCATTGATAAGCAAGTCAAAGCCAATTGGGTTTCTATGAATCGGGATAACGTTCCCGAGACTAATATCCGGCCTCAAATTGCGCTGGGTTTGGGGACCCTGGTAACTGATGGTTATATCGCTATTGAGGCTCAGGATAGCCAGGGGGTGAAGAACATTGGCAAAGACATTCTCGGCCTCGCAAAAAAATTAAATGTTTCTCAAAGCCTCTTGGAGCGTGGAAATAGCCTCAACGAATTTGCAGAAAAAAATCAGTGGCATACTCTTAAAGAAGAATTAGAAGCCACACAAAACGAAGTGAAGCTCACTATGGCCGAACAGAAGGATCAAGATTTGATTATTTTGGTCACAATTGGTGCATGGGTGCGAGGCATTCAGGCAGCAACGGCCATCGTGAGCAGCAACTATACACCGGGCGCCGCAAAACTACTGAGACAACCTGCCATTGTGGATTATCTGTTACAAAAAATCAGGCTTCTTCCATCGAAAATTCAATCCAATGAAGCGCTCACCGCTATCGCCAATCAATTGAGCAAAGCTCAACTCTTGGTTAGCATTCCACAAGGGCAACCTCTTTCCTTAGAGACCGTCAAACAATTGAATCAAATTGCCACGGAGATGATGAATAAAATTCTAGCACCTTCCGTAACTCCATGAAAACCCTAAAATTTTTCGCTGGTTCCTTGGCTACCTCTTTATTATTAGCTTCGCCTGTCGTTTCCAGTCCTATCACTGAGTCACCCTCCGAATCCCCTCCGCCTGCTATTTCCGCCAGTCCAGCGGTTTCTCAGCCGCCTTCCCCCGCGTCTTCTGAGTCAACCACCGGCAATTCCCAGAGTTCGCCGGAGAGTAGTCCGGGCTCCGATCTTGAACTTCAGCATCCCTCAGACGATGCTTATCAGCCGACTTTACGCGCCAAAGCCTTGGAACTGGCAGGAGCATTTAGCAATGACGGCTACAAAATTCGGGATAGCTTTTGGTTGTCCACGCTTCCTCCAAGTGGCCAGGCTGCCATTTTGGCGGTAAATCTTTTTGCCGGCAATCAATATTGGTTTTGCGTCGCGGCTGCTTCGCCCGCACGCCGCCTGGTGCTCAAACTTTACAACGAAGCTGGTGATTTGGTGTCCACACAATCTTATGACAGGGATTCGACGGCAGCCCTCGGTGCCGAGCCTTCTGAAAGTGGGAAGTATTATCTCAGTGCGGAACTCTCGGAGGGAGCGCCTGCGAATTTCTGTGTCCTCTACACCTATAAGTAGTCTCTCCTGATGTCTGTACGGAAAATCTCGAAAAAATTAGATGGCGCATCCGTTTGTCATTTTTCGGTCTTTATCGAAAATAAAGTCGGGACCCTATTAAGAATAGTAAGATTGCTCAACGAAAATAGCGTGGATGTGTTGGCAATGAGCATGTTGGATTCGGCTGAGTCGGGGGTCATGCGCATTATTGTGAGCGATCCCGATCGTGGGCAACGGCTCTTCGACCAGCAGGATATTGCCTATATCGTGAGCAAGGTGCTTTTGGCGGAACTTCCGCAGAGTTCTTCGGATCTGGCAAAAATCTTTGCAGCGTTGCTCGTTGCTGAGGTGAGTGTCTTATTCGCTTATCCTCTATTGATCCGGCCCCGAGGCAAATCCATTTTGGCGCTTCATACCGATGATATGGAATGTGCTTCCTCGGTCCTGATGGGCCAACGCTTTCAGCTCCTCAATCAATCAGACATTTCCAGGTAGCCAACTCCGCTGACTTCGTCAGTTTTCTTTAGAAGCTACAGTTGCAAATAGAGTCTTTTTTGAACTACAAATTTCTAATAGAAACGGATGAAGTCCGCCAACTTCGTTGGTTTCTTTTAGAAGCAACAATTACAAATAAAACTCTTTTTGAGCTACAAACTTCTAAAGGAAACGGATGAAGTCCGCCAACTTCGTTGGTTTCTTTTAGAAGCAACAATTACAAATAAAGCTTTTTTTGAGCTACAAACTTCTAAAGGAAACGGACGCAGTCCCTGAAATCGACAATGCAATCAGACGCCTTTGAAATTTTCTGTCAAAACTGCACACAAGTCATTAGTGTTACTGAACTTCGTGCCAAACTGGCTGAGAATCGTCCGCTCAGAATCAAACTAGGCGTGGACCCCACAGCGCCCGACATTCACTTAGGTCATACCGTTGCACTGACAAAACTACGTCAATTTCAGGAAGCGGGCCACCAAGCCATCCTGATTATCGGCGACTTTACGGCTCTGATTGGCGATCCGAGTGGCCGCTCGGCAACCCGTCCTCATCTTACCTACGAGGAAGTGATGTCTCATGCGCTCACCTATCAAGACCAGGCATTTAAAATTCTGGATCGGGAGCAAACACGGATCATTTTCAACGGAGAATGGTTTCGATCCATGTCATTTGAAGAAGTCCTTCGGCTAAATAGCAGGGTGACTCTTCAACAGCTACTCCAACGGGAGGATTTCAAATCGCGAATCGATCGGGGTCATCCCATACGAGCTCATGAAATCCAGTATCCCATCATGCAGGGATGGGACTCCGTCCAAATCCAAGCGGACATCGAATTGGGAGGAAATGATCAACTCTTTAATATTTTGGTAGGAAGGGATCTGCAAAAAGAGGAGGGCTTGCCTCAACAAGTGGCTCTGCTGCTTCCTCTTTTGGAGGGGCTCGATGGCATTCAAAAAATGAGCAAGAGCCTTGGCAATGCGGTGGGGGTTACGGAAGCCCCGGAAAGCATGTTTGGTAAACTTCTGAGCATTCCGGATTCTGTCATGGGTCGTTACTACGAGTTGCTCCTTTGTGAAAGTTTTCCCACCCATTTGCACCCGATGCAGGCTAAAAAAGACCTCGCATTCCGCATCGTTGCCCGTTACCACTCCGCAGTCGAAGCAAAACGCGCTTTGGAAGACTTTGAACTCCGCTTTAGTAAACGAGATTTGGAGCACGCCGATCTTCCTGCCTATTCACCGGAGGAAAAGATACGGGATATCGTCTCCATCGTGATTAACGCTTACGTCCAGTGCTTTGGAATTACCAAATCCCGTAGCGAGGCTCGACGACTGATCGAACAAGGGAGTATCCAGTGGCAGGGAGAAAAGATTACCGATACCAAGGCACAACTTGAGACCTCCGCAACAGGAGTTCTCAAACTCGATAAAACACGGGCAGTTCGTTTGGAATAAACGATTCATTTTTGTGGGTGGAAATCACCTATTGCGGCGCGCAGAAAACTAGATAACGCAATAGATTGTGTATCCGCAATTTATTCGGAACCCAAAAATAATCGAATAGATTAAATTCGACTCAATTCAAGTTCGCTAATATGTGCCTATTGAGCGCCGCCGTGTTTGCAGCCATTTCCCGCTGGAATGTTATTAAGGTGGTGGTTTGAAAATCGCAAGCTTCTGCATAGTCAGGGCAAGTTTCCAATGCTTCCAAGATTTCATCCCAGGCATGAAAGGTTTCCAACGGGTTATGATTAGCAAGTTCAGCAAGAAATTTCCGATCCGCCACGTAGAGCACTAGATTGATTTTTTCCCCTGTTTTCGGTTTGACAACCAGACAACGTCCGCCTTGTGCAATCAGTTCCCTAACTTTTTCTAGATGTTCCTGCTCAACAGCATCCATTAATTTATAATTTACAAGGTGGCTTTCGACGTGTTTCTTAAAGATCTCAGGAGGCAAACCCCCGCTTTTCCCAAAGTTTACTGCTCCGGGTGTAATCTCCGGCATTTGTCCGGATGCATACAGTGCGCTGGCTATAATTGCTCCGGTCTGGTTTTGGAGTGTGGGAACATGATCGGGCGGAAAAATTCTCGGGGCTTGTGAAGGAGCTCTTTGATAAGAAAAGTTACTAACCGAAGGTTCGGAAGCATCTGTTTTCTGAGCATTAATTGCTAAATTTGGTGATGGAAAATCCGTGGTGAAGCGGCGACCGCAACATGAAATGCAAAACAATTTCATACAGCGACATTGTTAATATGCGGCTATTAAATGAAATGATTTTTTTGCGTATATAGAGAGTAATCCGTATGAGTGTAATTTACCCAACGGGATCGGAGGCGTAATTGAGGAATTCTTTACCTTGATTTTTCAGATTTTCTTAGATTTCACTTGGGTGCGGGCGTATTAAAAATCCGGAACAAATTTCCGAAATGTTTTTTAATTCCGTCAAAAAATGGGAGATAATGCTCTTCGATTTGGGTGGCCTTTGGGAGTTGCTTAAGCACATGAGCAAGGGACAGCGATTCCAGCTCCAGAGCGGTCCAGCAAATCCCTATGGCTGAGGGGTGATGTGCATCGCTTCCTGCCATCATCCTGAGTGAGCGAGCCTTGGCATAGGTGCGGGCTTGGTGGTTATAAGATCTCCGCGAAGCCGCCGCGTTAAACACCTCCACGACTTCCAGATTTAGTTGATCCATGACTTCCGCTCGAATTCCGGCTCGCCACTGGTCAAATGGGTGAGCTGGAATTGGGATTCCGCCGTGAGAGCGGATCTCCTCAGCAACATAGGAGGCAGGGACTCCTTTTCGATTCGGCAGGGTAGCGCCAATACATAAAAGATGCCCTTCGGCGGTGGAAACCTCTATTCCCGGAACAATTAAAAAGCCATTGACCGGGAGTCCGTCTTCTCGCATGAATCCTTTGCGCAGGCAATAATCCACCGCGCGGCAAGTGTCATGGTCTGTGATGGCGATTCCGTGAAGCCCTCGGGATTTTGCGACGGCGATCATATGTTCGGGACTGCTTGAAGCGTCGGCTGAAAAGAACGAATGCGTATGAAAATCAAAACGATAGAGCATGTTTGATGAACTAGGGCCTGTTTGTTGGACTACGAAGCATAATGGTGCACCCCAGAAGGAATTGCGGCGTGAATGACGCTAACCACATTTTCTCTTTGTAACTGACGTTACGCATTTATTAGGAGCCCTGGGAGCAAAAAAAGATCATTCCAACCAATAACGTTCCCTTTATTTGTAGCTCAATAAAATATCGTTTGTAATTATCGGCTTCTATGCAGTTTTTTCCAGCATTCAAAGAATGGGCATTAGTTTGTGAAGCTTTGGGAGAGGGGAAACAGAGTATCCTCATTCGAAAGGGAGGTATTGCGGAAGGAAGAAGCGGCTTTCACTTCAAATACAAGGATTTCTTTTTGTTTCCCACCTGGTTTCACGAACAACTGGGAAAAACTAAATTATCCTCCGAAACCCCTTTGCCCAACCAAGAAAGCGATGCTTTGGAAATTCGCTATTTAGCATCCGTAGAGTGGACTCAGTTGGTCAAAAAGTTTGAAAAACTCCATCAAATCAGTGAGTTCCACATATTACAAGATTGTGTGATTCGGGAGCGATTTGAATACAAGAATCAAGTTGGCGTCCACGTGGCCCTAGTGCGGGTATTTCAACTTGATCCGCCGTACCGTGTTCCTTATGAGAAAAAATACGGAGGATGTCGGTCGTGGGTGGAGATTCCTTTGAAAGAAATCCCAGCGCTGGTTTCGGTACTCAGTGACGAAGTGCACAACCAACGGAAACGATTGTTGGAAGGGATCTTAGAAACTTATAGCTCAGAACAGACGTAATTTTCAGTCGGCGGCTTCTAAAGGAAACGGACGAAGTCCGCCATCGAAGTTGGTGGGGGACGTTCCCAATCGGGTGGATCGATCTCTATGAGATGATAGTCATTGGCATCGGGATAAAATTGGCGCAAGGCATGTTTGGACACATCGGGCAGTTGAGGGATTCGCCTGAGAAAGGTCCTGAGGAGTATAAAACTCATCACGCCCAGATCCGAGACACTTTGGTGACGATGAATTCGCGTATCGAGATCGATCTGAGCAATCTTTTCCATTCCTCCAAGGCGATAAATATCTATCAGGAGTGCGGTTTCCACTCCATAACCGATTGGGAAAGAGAGTTGCTCTAGCAGAGAGCGGCGTCCGGCGTACTCGCCGGATAGAGGCTGAAGGATTCCGGAAAGTTCAGGAAGAAAGAGGGAAAAGAGGGGACGAATCAAAATTTCGGTGACACGTCCTCCGCCCACACCTCGGATATGATCTCCTACCTGTGGGGCAGGACGTTCGTAAAAAGCTTTAACGTAATCGATTTCCGGAAATGTGAGCAGAGGTCCGACGAGTCCGTAAACAAAATGAGGTGCGATATTGCGAATATCGCCGTCTAAAAAACAAAGAAGATCTCCCTTTGCGGCAAACAGCGATTTCCACAGATTTTCTCCCTTACCCGAGGCGGGTGGGAGTTCCGGCAAAATTTCCGAAGCAAGAAAAAACGATGCGCCAGCGGCTAAAGCCGCCTTCCTGGTGCCGTCAGTGGAACCAGAATCAACAACAAGAATCTCGTCGAGCAGAGGGATGTTCTCTAAAAGGGACTGCCGAAGACAGCGCACAATAGAGCCAATGGTCGCTTCTTCGTTGAGTGTCGGAATACATAAGGAAATAGTGTGGCCCAACTCTCGCTTACGCTTTAATAGAAATGTGAGATCAGAAAATTCCTGATGCCGAAAAATCTTTTGCTTTGGTTGGATCAGACCGGATTTTTCAAACTTTTCCACGCCCATATTATAGCACACAAGAACTCATGACTGGACAAGGACGAGCCCGAATTCTTTGTCGTCTGTTGCCGCAGACGTATCCTAATGCGCACTGCGAGTTGGTGTACGAGACTCCTTTTGAGCTACTAGTGGCCACCATTCTTTCTGCCCAATGCACTGATAAACGCGTGAATCTGGTGACCGCAGAGCTATTCAAAACGCACCGCACGGCTCTCGATTTTGCCGAAATTTCCCAAGAGAATCTGGAAAAAGCGATTCGTTCCACGGGTTTCTATCGGAACAAGGCAAAGCATATCCGCGGCGCTGCAAAAAAAATCTGCGAGTTGCATGGCGGCGAAGTCCCGGACACATTGGAGGCATTAGCCGCATTGCCTGGAGTGGGGCGAAAGACAGCAAACGTGGTCCTTGGCAATGCTTTCAATCGCAATGAAGGAGTCGTGGTGGATACGCATGTGATGCGGCTTTCCAAACGGTTAGGACTTACAGGACATTCGGCTCCCATCAAAATTGAACGGGATCTCATGGAGTTATTTCCTAAGAAATATTGGACGGATCTCAGTCATTGGCTGATTTGGCATGGAAGAAGACGCTGTACGGCTCGAAAACCGGACTGTGCTGGCTGCGAGCTGCAAGCAATCTGCCCCAGTGCCTTCAAGGTAAGTTCGTAGTTCGCAATTCTTCGTTGGCGAATGATATTTCGTGCAGCCTGAATATTTGTTACAAAAAGTTATAAGGATCTACCAGCATGCCAGATAGACCTGGAAGCTATAGCATGACCCCTATAAAATGACACATGAGTTGTCCGGGATTTTTTCTTCAGAGTTTGTTTTAACAAGCTGGCCATATCTGTAGATACGGACGGATTGTTGAAACAAAGTCTGGTGGAACACCGAGCCGTGGGAACGGCTGGGGTAGCCTGTCCGGCTTTGCCGGACAGCCCCCTCACAGGGGCGAGACTTGGCGGGAGCCAAGCGAGGCAAAAAGAACGACAAGGCATGGTCATTTTATAGGGGTCATGCTATACTGCTAGGAAATTATCAATTGTCACGAACTACGAACCATTGAGAATGGCCGTAACCTCTGCTTCGATTTTTTCGTAGAGGTCGGAATTACTTTTCAAAATTTCTTTGGCGGCATCACGCCCTTGAGCAAGCTGTTCGCCTTTGTAGCTGAGCCAGGAACCGCGTTTTTCTAAGACGCCTTTTTCAACGGCGAGATCAAGCAGCGCGCCAGCCCCGGAAATGCCTTCATTGTAAATAATGTCAAACTCGGCTTCAGTAAACGGAGGTGCTACCTTATTTTTTACGACCTTCAGTCTAGTGCGATTGCCAGTCACGGTGCCATCATTGCTTTTAATAGCACCGATGCGCCGGATATCCACACGCACACTGGCGTAAAATTTCAGCGCCTTGCCACCGGGTGTAGTTTCCGGATTCCCAAAGAAAACACCGATTTTTTCACGAATTTGGTTGGTGAAAATGCAGCAGGTACGAGCCTTTGAAATGAGCGCAGTTAATTTGCGCAGAGCCGCGCTCATCAAACGTGCTTGAGCACCCATAACGGCGTCTCCGATTTCTCCTTCAAGTTCCGCCCGCGTTACCAGAGCGGCAACCGAATCCAATACGAGAACATCGAGCGCATTGGAGCGGATTAATGTTTCGCAAATCCGCAGCGCCTCTTCCCCCGAGCTGGGTTGGGAAACCAAGAGGTCGTCCAATTTGACACCCAGCCGCCGTGCATATTGGGGGTCCAAGGCATGTTCGACATCAACAAATCCAGCCAAGCCTCCGCGTTTTTGGGCTTGTGCAATAGCCGTAAGTGTGAGCGTAGTCTTACCGGAAGATTCCGGACCGAAGATCTCCACAATGCGTCCCCGAGGGAAGCCGCCTACGCCTAATGCGCGGTCAATCAAAATGTTGCCAGTGGGGATGACCTCTACGGCAACAGTAGCTGCGGCATCGCCCAACCGCATGATAGCGCCTTCCCCATAATCCTTGGCGATTTGTTGTAAAGCAGTGTCCAGGTTCCTATTGCGTTGCAATAGGGCCTTATCTTCAACAAGTACGGAATCTTTTTCTTTGGCTGCCATGATTCAAATGAATAGAAACTTATATGCCCGAAAAGGGGAGAAAAAAGTGAGAACCAACAACCGACCACTGCATCCATGAGCCATTCTCACTTTACGTTTTTGCGCCGCTTTGGAAGTTCCCTGGTTCTCTGGCTGATCGTGAGTCTGGCCGTCATTTTAAAAGCGCCTGTACTCTACTTGATTCTCATCTGCGGTGCAGGGCTCATTGCGCAATGGGAATTTTTTCGGATGCTACGAACCAACGGAATCAAAACATTCTCAGGAACTGCGATGATTGTTGCAGCGGTATTTCTCATCGTCAGCTTTTTTTACTATCAAACCCACGGGATTTCCACCCATCCGGATTTTGATGCGGCAATGATTTTGTTTTTTATCATCGCCGTCTTCGCTCGGCAAATATGCTCCCCCATCAAAGAAGGAGAATCACTTCGAACAGTCGCCTTTACTTTATTTGGAATCCTCTACATCCCCTGGATGTTGCACTATGTTTCCAAAATTATTTTTCTCATCCCACCAGCAGCCAATGGCGCCTCCACGGGCCAGTTTTATGCGCTCTTTGCAATTGTGGTAACCAAATTTAGCGACATGGGAGCCTATGTCTTTGGTAGCCTTTTTGGACGTCACCGATTTATGTCGCACATTAGTCCTAAAAAAACTTGGGAAGGGTTTTTGGGGGCCTTGGTATCCGCCGTATTGGCCGGATCCGTATTCTATGTGTTCCTCCGTACTCAACTGAGTTTGTTTCATTGGGGGGACGTTATCTGCTTAGGGATACTTTTAGGCGGAGTTGCAGTAGTGGGTGATTTGGCAGAATCCATTATTAAACGAAGCACGCAAGCTAAGGATTCCAGTCACATTATCCCTGGTATTGGAGGAATATTGGATTTGATAGATAGCTTATTGTTTACACTGCCTATCTTATTCTTTTATTTACGGGGGATCATGTACTTCCTATGAAAAAGCGCCGAGTCATTGTGCTTGGCATTACGGGCTCAATTGGGGAAAGCGTCATGCAAGTGGCGCGTGAATTTCCCGACCGTATGGAAATTGTGGGAATGTCCGCCTTCCGCAATGTCGAAAAATTAGCCCAAGCTATTCAAGAATTCAGACCCAAAGCAGTCTGTGTAGGCACCCCTTCCTCCGCAGAATTTTTGAATGCGGAATTTACCGATGGAATTCCTATTTTCAGTGGAGAGGAGGGGTTGATCCGCCTTGTGACAGAAACCCAAGCTGATATGGTTCTTATTGCCATTGTGGGTACCGCCGGATTGCGTCCCGCCCTCGCTGCGATTGAGGCGGGCTGTAATCTTGCTCTCGCCAACAAGGAGATCCTTGTGATGGCTGGTGAAGCAGTCACGCGCGCCGCCCAAAAAAACGGTGTGCTCCTTTTACCGGTGGACAGCGAACACAACGCAATTTTTCAGTGTTTGGAGGGGCGCAGTATCCAAGAAGTGCGTCGGCTCATCCTCACCTGTTCCGGCGGACCTTTTCGTTCATTTCCCACCGAGAAATTAATGGAAGTCACGCCTGAAATGGCTTTACGCCATCCCACCTGGAACATGGGCTGTAAGATTACCATCGATTCAGCAACTTTATTCAACAAGGGTCTCGAACTGATCGAGGCGCACTGGCTATTTGGGACCCCGATTCACCAAATCGACGTGACAATTCATCCGCAAAGCATTGTTCATTCTCTTGTAGAGTTTGTGGATGGTTCGATCTTAGCACAGATGAGCACGTCGGATATGCGCCTCCCCATTCAACATGCAATTATGTGGCCCGAAAGAATAGCCTCTTCCCGGCCAGCCCTCAATTTAGAAACTCTGAGCCGGCTGGAATTCTTTGCACCTCGCTGGGACGACTTTCCCGCTTTACGTTTGGCGCAGCGTGCCGGACAAACCGGAGGCACTCTTCCTGCTATCTTAAACGCCGCAAACGAAGTGGCCGTAGAAGCATTTTTGGAGAAGCAAATTTCCCTGCCTCGGATTTGGGAAGTGGTTGCCGAAGTCATGGACCAGATGCAGGTGGTTGCCAATCCCGGCCTGAATCAAATCCTTGAAGCCGATGCCGAGGCACGACGGTCGGCAATGATGCGGTGTAGAATGGAAACGACCGTGGTTGAATGCTAAATGTGGTTTTAGTAGAACCCGAAATTCCGCCGAACACAGGGAATATTGCGCGGCTTTGCGTAGCGGTAGGAGCCAGACTTCACTTAGTGGAACCGCTGGGATTTCAAATCGATGACCGAGCCCTCAAAAGAGCCGGAATGGATTATTGGCAACAGTGCGATGTCAGGCTCTGGCAATCTTTTTCCATGCTGAAAGTAGCAAATCCTCATGGCCGTTTCTTTTTTCTCACTACCAAGTCTAAACGGATCTATTGGTCGGTCACTTATCGAGACGAAGATTTCCTGGTCTTTGGACGAGAAACCCGTGGCTTGCCAGAAAGTTTGCTCTCCGAACATACAAGTACTTGCCTCACAATCCCTATGCGGCCCGCAGCCCGTAGTCTCAATTTGGCAACTGCGGTATCAGCTGTGCTTTATGAGGCGGTGAAGCAATTAGCTTATATTGGCAAATAATACGCAATTTGCTCAGTTTATAAAAAGTATTAGTTGAGAAAAATACATTCACTATGTCGCCAATTGGAAGGACGCCACCACGCACTGCCGGGCCAACACCTCCACCATCCCCAACATTAACGAGGGCAAATGCATCTCCTGAAAGAAGGCAGATTAGCGATAACTCTCAGCAACGAAACGGAGATGCTTTTAATGGGGGAAGAGCGCAAATAGGTTCATCTCCTCCGAGGCGTCGACCAGCAGATCGTCCGCCACCACCACCCTATGCTTCCTATGCACCACCATCTTACGAAGCAGCGTATTACGAGGAGGTAGATGATAATTTGCCTGACGAACCGCCGCCCTATGCTCCGCCGATCCCCCCTCGCGATCCAGCCCCCCATTGGCCATCACCCAATTATCCGCCCCCACCCTTGCCGAATGTAGGTCGGCCGCCAACGCCGCCTCCGCGTCTGGATCTGTTACCATCACCAGGCCGCCCCCCGCTTAGTCCTCCTCGGCCTTAGCCATTCTTTACTCTAACCTCAGTCGAGCCTTATTCAAATCTTGATGCAATTCTTTTGATACAAGCTCATCAAATTTTACGATCTGCTCCACATCATGCGGAGGAAACGACCGTCGAGTAATGGTAAGATTTGAATATGAAACAGCATTCCAAGAAGTAGTTGTCGCATCGGAATGATGCTTCGGTGCTACAGGTTGCCTGGGGGATGCTTGAGAAAGTTCAATTTTTTTGCAAGGCGAACAACTTTTCCGGGTGGCTTTGGAGAGGAAGCTTTGCTAACGTGGCTTGAAGCTAGTGAAGGAGAAATCTCGTTAGGCATTTATCGGGTAATTGCTCCACATTGAGAGAGCGCCTCTTGAAAACTGGAGCGTTTCGTAATCAAAGAGGCGAGATAATCGTTTTTGGGAGAGAGATGATTTCCGATATTTTGAGGGTTCGTCAGCCGAGAAAATATCGCCAGCACAATCCGTTTTCTCGGCACGGATTTTTCGCCGTAGCCGCCGGGGATATTACTGGACCAAAAACGCACCATCTCCACACCGTTGCGATTTTCGCTGCCCAAGTAGATGACTGAATGACCGTGCTCGAATTTTCCTACTTCAGAAGTCCAAAAAAACTTGGCGAAATCACCTGGTTTGGCTTCAGCAAAATTGGTAAAATTCTTTCCCAAATTCAATTCATGAAACAAACAACCGGTTCCCGGACCATTGGCATTCCATCTTCCCCAGATCCCTACCCCGTCCGGCTGTTGATGAACTAATAACGCTTCCCAAGTCTGCGGCGAAACCGAAATCACGGAGCTTTTCCGAAGGGTTACAAGCGTCTTGAGGAAAATCAAATACGTAGCGCCGGAACAAAAACTGGGCTTCGCTAATGAAGCATTGATAACAAGGCCTTCAGTAGGAGAGGATTTCATGGAGGAAGCAAGCGCCCGATGCGCCTGTGGCTTGGTAGAGTAACCGCCCTTTGATGGCATTGTGGAAACCTGTTGCAAAACTATGGAATTAATATCTACCGTTGCCTCAGCGTGTGAAAATAAGAGAGAAGCACAAAAAAACACGGCACTGAAAAGGCGCAACATAGTCTGCATACTCATATGGTAAAACTTTTTTCACGAATTGCAACTTTGGCTGTTGCTATCTGCTTGGGCGGATTTTCATGGTGGTATTTTAAAAAAGGACCGGTTGGCGCTTCGGATGGACTCCCCTTGTCAATTTTGTTACCGGTTTCCCACTTTGCGCAGGGAAACCTCCAATGGGGCGGAGAATTTTTGGCGGGAAATCCGCATGAGACCCTTGCGCGTGCTGGTTGCGCCGTAACCTCAGCTGCAATGGTGTTGGCTTATAAGGGCATGGATATAGATCCCGCACGACTGAATTCCTTTCTGACTGCGTTACCTGGCGGCTATGTGGGGCACAGTTGGATTGAATGGTATAAAGCGGCGGAATATGATCCGCGACTGACGGCAAGTCTCTTGCCCCATTACGAGGATGCTCCCTCGCGGTTCTATCTGGATTGGAATTTGCTTCGAGGGAATCCGGTCATCATTCGCGTTGCTTCCCGGCATCCCTCGCCTCACGCGCTCACGCATTTCATGGTAGTGGTTGGAAAAAGCGGAAGGGATTACATAGTGCAGGATCCCGGCACGATACGCAAAGAACCGTATCCCTTAAAAAATTACGGACCCCAGATCGATGCAATCCGGTTTTATAATATTCGCAGTCCCACAAGCCAGTAGAGCGGCTTACTAGGAAAGAAAGGGAAAGAAAATATTTCGCAAAAGAGGATCCGCGATTGAATGTGGTGGGGTATTTCCAGTTCAATTATAGCATGACCCCTATAAAATGACCATGCCTTGTCGTTCTTTTTGCCTCGCTTGGCTCCCGCCAAGTCTCGCCCCTGTGAGGGGGGCTGTCCGGCAAAGCCGGACAGGCTACCCCAGCCGTTCCCGCGGCTCGGTGTTCCACCAGACTTTGTTTCAACAATCCGTCCGTATCTACAGATATGGCCAGCTTGTTAAAACAAACTCTGAAGAAAAAATCCCGGACAACTCATGTGTCATTTTATAGGGGTCATGCTATATGACCTTGATTTGTAAGTATATTGTATTGGAGTTACCATATAAGTGTTTTGACCAAAAATTCGCCCATACTTGAATCAGCCGGCTGATTATCCGAGATTTGACTCTCTCCGCCGTTGCCGCCTAACTCACCGTCCCTCACATGAAGAAGGTCCATTGTTTCGCGGACCCCATCTTGGTTTACAATATTCCATGCTGATGCGAAACGGTGCATAACATAACATCCGGCTAATGTAGCTAAAACTATTTTAGCCTTTAACCATGGAGACCATTGACGTTGTGGAGGGGGCAGACAGTTTACCCTTCTTTGGGGGTTTGGAGATGTTTTTAAGTATGGATTTTCTTTTCGCCAAGAGTGGTGATGATCATCGTCTCTTTCTATGGCTATGCAAATATGCGGTGGCTTGCCATTGCCTGATTCCGGATTTTTTTTAATAGGGTTCATAAAAGCATTAAAGCGGTCATATTTGAAGAGCGCTCATCTTATATTTGCCTATTTTCTACCTAATGAATTGGGGCTCCTCGACACGATGAGTGGGTAAGGACAATGGCCGGGGATATTCTTCACCCACTCAATTCAACGAAGAGGCGTTTATCTGATAACGTTATGAAAAAATCAGGATATCTTCGTTTGTTAGTGTAAAATAGCTAATATTTGCAAAAAATCTAAGGTAGGGGGTTGATATTTATATTTTATGAGGGAGATTTGGAATATGAATAATAATATTCGCTCAGCAAAATCCTTGCTTGCAGCGTCAATCTTGCCTTTGTTTTTTGCTGCTTCCGCTCTGGCTACCGAGCATGTCTATCAGGTGACTGGGCCGGTGCATGCTATTACTGGCACTTCCATAACAGTGCAGAAAGGTAAAGCTCCATGGACAGTTATTAGAGATGCAAATACACGCATGACAGGAGATGTCAAAGTTGGAGATCAAGTAGCTATTAAATACCATATGGTTGCTGACACTATTGCAACTAAGACTCTTCCAGTAAAATAATGATATATTTTGTAATCTGTTAAAATAGCATTATTCTAAAATTTTATAGGGATCATACTATAGAGATATTATTATGGGATTCTTAGATCAACTCTTAAGCGGAATTACCGGACAAGGGCCTCAGGCAGGGCAAGGAAAGCAGGGTGCAGCCCTATTCGAAGAAGTGAGCAACTTGATTACACAGTCTGGTGGTGTTAGCGGATTAGTGAAGCAGTTTGAGCAAAAGGGTCTTGGTTCAATGATCGCTGGATGGATTAGCACCGGAGCCAATCCAAACATTAGCGGCGATCAAGTGGTGAATGCCATAGGGCAGGATCGGGTGCGAGCGATTGCATCGAAGGTGGGCCTATCGGAGCAAGAAGTCAGTCAGGGTATTTCCAAACTATTACCCGTGATTGTGGATAAGCTCACTCCGAGCGGCAAGGTGGCTGAACAAGCTCCGGCCGAGATGCAGAAGACTTTACAAGCGCTAAAATCGAAATTCCTCTGATCGTTTCTGAGCAAAAGAAGCCATTGACCTAACGGTCAGTGGCGGCCAGCGAAGTCGGTAGCGAAATTGCCTGATTGCAGGTCAAGAAACGCTAGCACTACAGTTGTCAGTTGGAGTCTGCGAACTGACAACTGTAGAACCGTGCGACTCAGTTATTGGCAGGGGCGTGACCCTCCTTTTTGTCGCTCGCGGAAGGTGACGGCATGCTGTTGTGGTGTTGATTGTGTTCTTTTGCTTCCCCTGGGCAAGTCTGACAGTTGCAGTCCTTATCGGATTTGTTTTCGCTGCTGCTTTTACGGACATGGACGTGTAAAGCTTTTGAACCATCAGGTGAGGATTGCACCTGGACATGTTGACCGACAGCCAAGTCGCTGAGGGATCCCTGAACATGCTGACTCATGGAAACCGTGGTCTCCGGAGACAGTTGAAAGGTATGCGACTTATTAGTTTTTTTCTTTGCCACAGTCAAGCTGGTGGCAGTCACGGCCGTAACAGTACCTTTAAAGTTGGGATGAGTGGCGACGGGATGATGTGCGGTGGTCACATGGGTATTGGAACCGGAAGCTGCCGGCGAAGGGTCCGCCGCCCAGGCGGCACCTTGGGAAAAAACTACCCCAGAAGCTAGGGCAAGACTGAATAAAGATAAACGAGTGGTGGAAACCAAACGACTTGCTGAGTGCCAAATGAATGAAGTCATAGATAAGAGTTAAAGCATCACAGAAAAATCTTTTTTGAAAAGTCCTAGAACGATTAAAAATTACGTAGTATCTGCGCTGTGCGTTGAGTGGCGCCTCTATGGGGTGCCATACAATCCGCCGCATTTTCGCAAAGTGACTTTGCCCAGGTGGGTTCGGTCAGCATCCGACGAAGATTTTCTTCCAATTCTCTGGTATCGTGGCTTACGACGGCTCCATTTGCGGTGAGTAATGTACGGTTCAAATCGGCAAAATTTTGCATATGAGGACCAAAAGTAACAGGTTTTCCGGCAGCGATCGCTTCGGCTGGGTTTTGTCCTCCTTCTGCGGTGAGGCTTTTGCCAATAAAGACTGCATCGGCACAATGATACCAATCTTTTAGTTCTCCAGTAGAATCAATGACAATGCAGTCAACATTCGGAGATGATGCACGTTCCGCGCTTCGCAATATCGGATTCAACCCGCAGTGACGAAGTTCTTCGAGGATTTCCGAAGAGCGTTCCACATGTCGAGGAGCGAGAAGAAGAAAGGTATGTGGTAGGGTTTTGCGGATGGAAAGGTAGGCATTTGCCAGAATTTTCTCTTCGCCGGCGTGGGTGCTGCCGCCAAGGAGAATGCGAGCGTTTGGCGGACATCCAAGAGCATGAAGAAGCGGTTGAAAATCTCGAGCGGGACGGTGGTTTTTCTCCGCATCATCAAATTTGATACTCCCCACGAGATAGAGTTGGTCCTCATGCGCTCCAAGGCGGCTCCATCGAAGAATATCACCTGGCTCCTGTAGACAAATGGCATCCAAAGTCTGAAAAATAGGACTGACTATCCATCGAAATGCGCGGAAACGCCTTTCGGAACGTGGAGAGAGCCGTGCATTGATAAGAGCCACCGATGCACCAATCCGTTTTGCCTCCCAAACCAGATTGGGCCAGACTTCCGCTTCTACGAGAATCAATTGTTGCGGTCGTATGAGCCGAACGGCCCGCCGAACTATCCAAAAAAAATCCAGGGGATGGTAAATGACCTCGAGATCCCGTTCTTGGCTTGCGAGGGCAAATCCGGTGGAAGTCGTTATGGACAAAAGAAAATTATGAGTGGGATCTTCCGCCTTCATTTGTCGAATGAGCTTTAATGCGATGAGAACCTCGCCGACGCTCACTGCGTGCACCCAGATCCAAGACCGGGAAGCAAGATGGCTGCGGATGCGAGATGAATAGAATGCAAAACGCTGCCCAAATTGATGTTGATAATTACCCCGACGCAGCATGCGGATTAAAAATCCCGGCAAAAGAACTGCAAACACCAGCGGGAAAAAAAGGTTATAGAGAGCCTGGGTCCCTTTCTTTTTAATTCCGTTTGATTTTGTAGAGTCTGGCTCCGGCCTTTTTTTTTTCATCTCTCCTTGGCAACGCGCCCTAAAAATTTCGACCCAACAGGAAAAGTTGCGTTTCCCCGGTGCGTTTTCTTCGAAAAAGTTTCCACCCACAGTCTGTAGGGAGTGTAAACTTGAAGAAGGTTTCCAACACGAAAATTCCTTTCGAAGAAAGAGCTTTTTTCAACGATTCGGAGGTGCAAAGCCGCTCTGTTTCATCTCCCGATTCCTTGGCATAGGGAGGATCGGCAAAAATCAGATCGAAGCTTTCGGGTTCCGCTCGACTCTCAATAAATCGAAATGCATCGCTAGCAGCAACCATACCGGAAAGACGGCATTTTACCAGATTTCGTCGAATACAACCACAACACCGTTCGTCATGATCCACAAAAACCGCTGATGCCCCTCCTCGGCTCAGAGCTTCAATCCCCAAGGCTCCTGTTCCGGCAAACAAATCCAATACGCGAGCTCCGGGAACTAGGTCGCCCAAGCTGGAAAAAACAGCACCCCGAATACGGTCCATAGTTGGCCGTACCCCCTTTGGGCCCGCCTCGAGTACAATGCCACCAGATGATCCTGCAATAATACGCATCTTCCAACTGACTTCGTCAGTTTCCTTTAGAAGCAAAAATTGTAAACAAACATCTTTTTGAACTACAATTTACGCTCTGATGTCAGCATTGAGCTGACTGACTTCGTCAGCCAACTTCGTTGGTTTCCTTTAGAAGCCTGACTTCGTCAGTTTCCTTTAGAAGCAAAAATTGCAAACAAACATCTTTTTGAGCTACAATTTGTGCTGCTGATGGCGGTATCGAGCTGACTGACTTCATCAGCCAACTTCGTCAGTTTCCTTTAGAAGCGAAAATGGTCCCTCGTTATGAAGCGTGGGTTTATAGCGAAACGCCTATAAAATGATCACACCTTTGTCGCTATTTTTCCTCCAGACTTTGTTACGAAAACAAGTCCGTATCACATGGATATGGCCTCGTTTTCGCGTCGCGTCTGAAGCAAAAATTTCAGCCAAATTTGTAATCATTTTATAGGCGTTTCGCTATACTGAGTACAGAAACCGACGAAGTCCGGTCAGTCTTTTGAGCGGGGCCAACCTATGAGCTGTTGTAAAAAGCCGCCGACATTCCCGTTAATTCGGATTCCGGTTAACTTATCCAAAAGATCTGAATGGGGCGAGGAGGTCTGCCCGGTGACATGAAAAGCAACCTCATGGTAGCCTGTAATCGAGGAAGGCGGAAGATCTTTCCCAAGGAGCGATTGGTATTGGGCATACAGGCGATCGTTAAAAAGAAGTTGAGCGTTCATATTAAGATTTCCATCGAATTTCATGGGGCCGGTGCCTTTTAAGATGAGATTTTCGGACTCCAGAAAAATGTTATCAAAGACCAATCGATCCTGCTGAATCTCAAAGGACGAAACCGCCTTCTTCAAATGAAGAGTTTCGAGTTCTTGAATCCGGAGGATACGTCCGAGTTGACGAAGAAAATCGGCTGTTTCAAGCTGCCCTTGAAGAAGTTCCAGTGCTCCGCGTCCCTTGGATTCTTCTCCCTCCCTGGAAAGGTATATGTTCCCACGGAGAAAACCCGAGGAACCCGTTGTTCGATAGCCGGCTTGCTTGAGAAGAACCTCAAGAGAGATATCTTCTCCGTTTGCCTGAAGCCGGAAAGCCGGTTCTTTGTTCAGATGATAGCGAAACTCCCCGTAAACCTTTCCGCCCGCTATGGAGGCGGAAATAGCATTTGCCTCCAAAGTATGCGGTGAGCACGAAAGAGAGGCTTGAAAATCACTAAAAAACAATGAGTTGGATAGAGCTACCCGAGTGCAAGTCAGAGGACCTATAAAATGCCCGTCGGCTGTCGAATCTAACTGTGCGGAAATCTTCTCCACTGTAACGATGGTTTTTCCTTCTTTTGTGATCAAACGGAATTTTCCGTCGGAAATGACAATCTTAGGCAAACCGGGAGGAAATGAGTCCAGTGGCAACGATTTCCCTGCAGCGGCTGGATTCGGTTTCGATGTCGTATTGCCAATGGGAGAAGCAGCGGGAATCACGGAACGGGACAAAGCCGTGTTCCGTTGAACTGGCGGTGTTTGGCTGCTCGTAACTGGGAGAGGATGGATCGAACTGACAACGGAAAAAAATTCCGTAGGTGCGCCTCGTTCGCCTAATATCACCACAGGTTTCTCGATTTGAACGGAAGAAATAGTCAACTTCCTTTGAAACAAGAAAGGAATCCACGAAATATGGAGCCGAACCGTATCAATCGTTAGCAAAACAGGAAAGCCTGTGTCTCTATTCTCGCACTTCGAAACTATGATTTTTCCGAGAACGATGCCCCTCCACGGGACATATGAAGTCCTTTGAATCGTCACACAGGTTCCAATCGCATCACTGATAGCCTGGGAAATGCGTTGCTGCACCCCCTGCGATTGGAGGTATAAATTCAGGCTGATCGAAAGGAGAAAAAAAACTGCAATTATACCGATTACGACAAGTAAAACTACCTTGGAAACTTTGGACACAGCTAAAAACTATGCAACATTTTTAAAATGTGAAGAATGAATAAATTTTTAGTGGTTCTTAACCCTGTCGCAGGCGGTAAACGTGGCCTCAGGAAGAAAAAACGAGGCTCTTTCACCCCGAATTACGGTGTGGTTAACCTCGAGGCCAGGTGACGCTAGGGCTATAGCAAGGCCCGTATAAAATGATCATGGATTTGACTGAAATTTTGGCTCCAGGCAAGACGCAAAAAAGAGGCCATATCTGTAGATACGGACTATTTTTTGCAACAAAGCTTGGAGGCAACACCTGGCCGTGGGAACGGCCGGGGTAGACTTGCCGAAGGCAAGCCCCGAAGGGGCGAGACTCAGCGGGGCTGAGTGAGTCAAAAGGGCGGCAAAGGCGTAATCATTTTATACGGGCTTTGCTATATCGCCAAAAAAGGTGTCCAACAAGGTTATTCTATTGTGGTGGCCGCTGGGGGAGATGGCACAGTGAATGAAGTAGTCAATGGCATCGGGGCCTCTGCCGTCCTCCTAGGTATTCTCTCTGTGGGAACCATGAATGTCTTTGCCACCGAAGTGGGTATCCCATTGAATCATCTCCGCCGAGCCTGGAGGGTGATTGAGCTTAGAAAATTTCGGGAAGTCGATTTACCAGAGGCTAATGGGCATTACTTCGTTCAGCTTGCAGGAGTCGAGCTGGATGCGGAAGTCGTGCGCCAAACCAGCTCAGACTTCAAGAAAATCTTGGGCCCTGTTAGTTATCTCGTTTCGCTGGCTCAGATCGTGGCGCGCCCTCCGCCCTTGTTACATTCTGATGTTACGCAGCGGCACGTGAAAAGGGAATAAATTAGAGAGATGAAAAAAGCAGAACTTGAGTTGTGCACGGACTATTTGATCAGCACCAGCGGATATGCAACAGCGACGGGACTATCTGCGATGGTGGATGGAGAAGTGAGCCATGATCAAGTGACGCGATTTTTATCGGAACGCCCTTACACATCCAAAGATTTATGGTGGGAAGTCAAATCTGCGGTACGAGAAATTGAGAGCGCTGAAGGGGTATTGATATTTGACGACACAATATAGCAAGGCCCGTATAAAATGATTACAAATAATTATCTGAAAAAAGGGAAATTATGGAACATTGGAGACTTCTACGGCGAGCTATAGCTTGAGCCCATTTATGTTCAATAGGATTAAGATCCGGAGAGTAAGTAGGGAGATATTCCAGCGTACAACCAGCCTCTTTTATCAGAGCTTGTGTATCACTTCTCTTATGAAAGGTAGCATTATCCATAACGATCACCGAATTTTTCGGTAGTTTTGGCAAAAGGTCTTCTTGCACCCAGTTATAGCAAAGCCCGTATAAAATGATTACGCCTTTGCCGCCCTTTTGACTCACTCAGCCCCGCTGAGTCTCGCCCCTTCGGGGCTTGCCTTCGGCAAGTCTACCCCGGCCGTTCCCACGGCCAGGTGTTGCCTCCAAGCTTTGTTGCAAAAAATAGTCCGTATCTACAGATATGGCCTCTTTTTTGCGTCTTGCCTGGAGCCAAAATTTCAGTCAAATCCATGATCATTTTATACGGGCCTTGCTATATGGAAAATGTCGCCATTTATGGAACTCGTAAAGAGGCCGGTCGTGAGTAAACAAGCTCCTACCAAAGCCCAATGACATTAGTTCTAGCCTGCTTGTGCCAATCATGTTTTCCAAAAGAGCGTTTTCCTTTATCAGCATAGCCATATCTTCTGGGCATATCCTCGGCAAAGCCGCTTTCATCGATATAGACAATAGTTTTTCCACTTTCCCGATGTTCATTCATTTTTGTTTCAAAAGTTTTTCTGGCAAGATGGTCCGCCTTCGGATGGCGGAAGGATTTTTTTTATAGGTGACTCCTAACTTTTTTAGGGCCCAATATATCCCATGTTTACTGACTCCAAACCGGACTGCCCGTTCTCTCTGATAGTCATCCGGATATTTTTCAACATCTTTTGCTAATGATTCCATGTCTATTTTCCGACTGTGCTTCTTTCTTTTTTGAATTGGGTTTATCTCTTTGGCCCAACTCATCAGTGTCGCTATTCCTATTTTGACTTGTTTTGCTAGCTCCCGATAGGTGAGATTTTCCTCTTTTTTAATCTTGATTACATGTTCTCGAAATTTTAATGGATAGGACATAATTCTTGTTATTATTTTGTACGGGCCTTGCTATACAAGAGAAGGCGTGGACAGATGAGAATGAAATCATCTGTTGGCATTACGACCATTGCAAAGGGCGATCAGTAAAAGGCATCAATATACTCAATGCGCTCTACCACAATGGCGAGGTATCCATACCGGTTGCTTTTGAGATAGTGAAAAAGCCGATAGAGTTTTGCGATCAACAGACAGGCCAGAAGAAACGGGCCAGCGAGGTCACAAAGAATGAGCTATTGCGAGCCATGCTGAGCAAGTGCCTCACCAATCAGTTAAAATTTCGCTACGTGTTGATGGATAACTGGTTTGCAGCGAAGGAAAACTTTGAATTCATTGTGGAAAAAAGAAGCAATTCATTGCAGCGTTAAAAGGCAACCGGCTGGTTGCCTTATCGGTGAAGGAAAAAAAAGAAGGCCGTTTCACGCGTGTAGATGCGTTGCAATTAACCGATAAACAAGCTGTGCGCGGCTGGCTAAAGGGTTTCGACCAGGAGGTCCTTTTGGTCCGGCAGGTCTTTACAAACAAGGACGGTAGCACAGGCATATTAAATTTGGTTTGCAGCGGTTTAATGTTTGATGGCGAGCATGTTACCGCATTCTAGAAAAAACGGTGGAAAGTGGAAGAATTTCATAAATCGTTAAAATCCAATGCAGCATTGGCAAAGTCTCCAACACGAACGGTGACCACTCAGAATAACCATGTGTTCCTTTCCATTGTTGCCGTATTCAAACTCGAATGTTTAAAACTTAAACACAAACTGAACCATTTTGCGTTGCGCGCAAAAATCTTTATCAAAGCCACTCAGTTGGCCTATTGTGAACTCCTCTCTCTTCGCTCTGCGTAACATCAGTTAAGAACCAATCCAAAAAAAAATTCGCGAACACTCCCCAAAATGTCAGCCCGTGTTCAATTTGCAACTGAGAACCACGAACTACAAACTGTAGAATAGTCTTTTTTGCTCCCAGAGCTCCTAAAAGGACGTAACGTCAGTTATTGAGTATGTCGAGATCAATTCCCGATTCTTTAGAGCCTCCGCTGCGCGGCTCATTATTAGTACTTGCGACCATAGCTGGCGTTGCGATTGCTAACATCTATTATAACCAGCCGTTACTCAATAGTTTCAGTCAATCCTTTCCACGCGATGCGGCATGGATTTGGGCTGTGCCGACTGCAACTCAGATCGGCTTTGCCATTGGCATGTTAGTGCTCGCTCCGCTGGGTGATCGCTTGGATCGTCGTCGACTCATTTTGTTCCAGATGATAGGCATGTGCTTCGCGCTCGTTGCCGCAGCGACTGCATGGACACTAACGATGCTCATCGCCGCCAGTTTTGCGATCGGATTATTTGCCAGTATGGCACAACAGGCTGGGCCGTTTGCAGCCGACCTCGCGCCCGCTGAGAGGCGTGGTCATGCAGTTGGGACCGTCATGGGCGGTCTCCTGCTGGGAATTCTACTGGCTCGTACGACATCGGGTTTTGTGGGTGGCTATTTTGGATGGCGCGCTGTGTTTCTTGCAGCGATCATCGCGATGTTAGCCCTATTTATTTTAATAGTCCGGTATTTACCATCCAGCCGCCCAGCCTCGACGCTTTCCTATGGGCGGCTCTTAAGATCATTGGGTCACTTGTTCATGGAGTTGCGAGGCTTACGCGAGGCGGCACTTACCGGAGCTTGTATGTTTGCTGCATACAGCATCTTTTGGTCCGTGCTTGCACTGCTGCTTGCACAGAAGCCATTTTATCTCGGTCCTCAGGTAGCCGGGTTGTTCGGGATTATTGGGGCGGTGGGGGTCATCATTGCGCCTTGGGCCGGGAAATTTGCGGATCGACGAGGACCGCGTACGGCAATTTCACTGGCGATCGGTTTGGCTGCCCTCTCGTTTGCCATTCTCGGAATCTCGAGATCCAGTATTGTCGGTCTTGTGATTGGTGTCATTGTTCTGGATGTCGGTGTACAGATTGCGCAAGTGTCCAACCAATTTCGAGTTTTCGCACTCAAGCCCGAAGCTCGCAGCCGCCTCAATACAGTGTACATGATTTGTTACTTTATTGGCGGAGCGGTGGGATCGGCCGCTGGAATCGTTGCGTGGCAAACAGTTGGATGGCTTGGAGTCTGTGCTGCCGGGATGCTCTTCCCGGCCATTGCAGCAGGGAATCATTTGCAAGGGTGGCGCGTTGAGCTTCGCAAGTAGCCCTCGAAAAGCAATGCGGAGTTACCCGAAAATGGCTTTCACCTCGAGAAATTCTTCGAGTCCGAATTTTCCCCACTCACGACCATTTCCGGACATTTTATAGCCTCCGAAAGGAGCTGCAAAGTCTAAGTCAGCGCCGTTAATATGAACCATACCGGCCCGAATTCTTCGTGCAAAAGAGAGAGCTTTGTCCCTATCCGCAGAAAAAACATAGCCTGCTAAACCATAAACAGTGTTATTTGCAATTTCTACAGCCTCCTCTTCTGAGTCGTAAGAAATAATCGAAATAACCGGACCAAAAATTTCTTCACGGAAAATGGTCATCGTTGGTCTTACTTGGGAAAAAACCGTTGGTTTTACAAAATAACCTTTGGAGATCCCATCCGGCCGGCCCTCCCCTCCGATTTCCAGCTTGGCCCCTTCTTGAATTCCACTCGCAATCAATTGCTGTACTTTCTGAAATTGTGTCTTATGTGCCACAGGGCCGAGGGTGGTTTTCGGATTTCCGGGATTTTCGATTACCGCACTACGGGCTACTTCGCATGCGATGGAAACAGCTTTCCCGACCAGTTCTTTCGGAACCAAAAGCCTTGTCGGGGCGCTGCAACTTTGGCCGCTGTTTAGTAAACAATTCGTAGCCACTCCACGAACAGCTTTATCAAGATCAGCATCGCGAAGAACCAAAGCCGGGGATTTGCCGCCAAGCTCTTGCGAGACGCGCTTTACTGTTTGAGCCGCGTTTGTAGCCACAGCAATCCCCGCTCTGGTCGAACCAGTAATGGAAACCATATCCACAAGGCGGTGCGAACTCAAGGCGGGGCCAACCACTTCTCCTTTCCCGGCGAGCATGTTGAATACTCCCTCCGGACATCCGGCGCTATCCATGATCTCCGCGATGATGGACGCCGATAAAGCAGTGTATTCACTGGGTTTTAGGACGACGCAGCATCCCGCAGCCAAGGCTGGAGCTATTTTGCATGCGATTTGATTGAAGGGCCAATTCCATGGTGTAATGAGGCTGCAGACTCCGATTGGTTCGCGCACTATGAGAGAAACACCCATGGGCTGTTCAAATTCATAGGTTTCCAGCACGGAAATCATTTGTTTAAAATGAAAAACGCCCATCCCGGTTTGCGCTTCCCGAGCCAATGAAATCGGAGCACCCATTTCCTGAGAAAGCGCTTGGGAAAGTTCTTCTCTGCGTCGCTCGTATTCCTGAAGAATGCCTTTTAAGAGATCAATTCTTTCCTTCTTGGAGGAATTTCCATAACTAGAAAATGCTTTGTGGGCTGCTTCCACAGCCGCATCAACATCCGCCGGTGTTCCAAGTGCCAGTTGAGCTATGGTTTCTTCTGTAGCAGGATTTACCACATCCATCAGTTCCCGATCCTCCTCGGCATCTTGCCATTTTCCTCTAATATAAAACTGTCTCAGTCTGTTCATATGTAAATCACGCTACGTACTTTTAGGAACCTTGGGAGCAAAAACGACCATTCTAACCAACAAGGGCTTTTTTTTGCGTAACATCGCTATGTAAATTTAGGGTAACGACTATTGTAGCGATCTGGTATTAATATTAGCATTGCAACAAGATGTCACTGATGCAGCGTATTCCCCCGGACGAGATTTTTCAGGATGGAAACGGGCTGGGAATCTGCATCTTTTACAAGGGCTCGGAGTAAAATCAGGCAGGCGACGGCATCATAAAGTGCATCGTGCCATTTGAGTCCTGCACAAAATTGTTGAATTTCTTTTTCCAGCTTAAAGATGGTGATCAGAGAGCCCAGACTGTAATCGCTTAAGCCTGGGTGCAATATTCGCGACAGTTTCAGGGTATCCACCCATGGACCGAATCCATGAAATGGGAAAATGCGCAAGTGGCGCCGTTCGGTTCCAGCCCCATGTGCTACGATGTAGCGGTTTTTGAGTCGATCTCGTACCTTTGGCCAAAGGGACAATAGGGGCGGGGCATCAACGAGTTGTTCAGCGTAGATGCCGTGAACGGCATCTGTTAAACGAAGTTTTCGGGAAGGGCTCTTAAGATAACTCCGAAAAAAGGTTCCCGGAATGAGCTGTCCACCTTTCATACAAGCGATGCCAATTTGGATAGGATGATCCATTCCTCCTGGTTCAGACCCAGATTCAAAATCGATGGCTGCAAATTCAGCCGTGAACAAGGTCATTGACCCAATAGAAGGCGTTCGGTGGTTTCCCAGTCCATACAAGCGTCGGTGATGGAGACTCCGTAGCGAAGCTGGGAAAGATCCTGAGGAAGTGGCTGATTTCCAAAGTGGAGATTGCTTTCTAGCATGACACCTATGAGATCTGTCCTGCCAGCGGCGCGTTGTTGGAGAATGTTATGCCATACAATAGGTTGGAATCCAGGGTCTTTTCCGGAGTTGCTATGGCTGCAATCCACCATGATAGCGGGAGGAAGGTTCGCTTTACGAAGTAATTCCGCGGCAAAGGCTGTTTGATGGGGTTCATAATTGGAACCGTCGCGTCCTCCTCGAAGGACGATATGATTATCGGGATTTCCTGTAGTCTTCACAATACTGGTATAACCATCCTGATCGATTCCGAGAAAACTATGTGGAACACGGGCGGAACGCATGGCGTCAAGAGCGGTTTGAATGCTACCGTCGGTTCCATTTTTAAATCCGACGGGCATGGAAAGGCCACTGGCTAGCTCACGATGTCTTTGGGATTCCGTCGTTCTTGCTCCAATGGCAGCCCAGGAAATGAGGTCGCTGATATACTGTGGGATAATTGGATCCAGAAACTCGGTGCCTGTGGGCAGACCTAGCTGCAAAATATTGATAAGAAGTTTGCGTGCCAGCGTTATGCCAAGAGCCACATCGCCGGAGTCATTGAGATGGGGATCATTGATCAATCCTTTCCATCCGATCGTGGTGCGGGGTTTCTCAAAATAAACCCGCATGATGATGTAAAGGCGATCCTCCACTTTTGATTTAAGCTCAACCAATCGCTGAGCGTATTCCAAGGCTGCGTGAGGATCGTGGATGGAGCATGGGCCGACTACGACCATCAGCCGAGGATCTTCGCCGCGAAGTATCCGACGCTCAGTTTCCCGGCTCTCCAGAACAACACGCAATGCATCATTGGGAGTCGAAAGTTGCTCCTTAATTTGGGTTGGCGTAATTAAACGGGTCAAGCCGGTCACCCGTAGATTCTCTACTTGGTGGACTTTGTCCGTTTCCTTTAGAAACTTGTAGTTCGAAAAAGACATAATTTTCAATTAGCGGCTTCTAAAAGAAACCAACGAAGTTGGGCGGACTTCGTCCGTTTTTTTTTAAGAAACTTGTAGTTCGAAAAAGACATAATTTTCAATTGGTAGCTTCTAAAAGAAACCAACGAAGTTGGTGGTTTCTTATTATCTCCAGGGGAATGCCTGTACGCAATGAGGAAATAGCCAAGCAGCAGAGTACCGAAAAAGAGCTAGCTGACGTCTCTCATGAGGTTATATATTGCAATATATTGTATAACAATTAATTATAAAAACAATCCGGCGTCCTGACGCGAGAATCCCGCCGATTTTTTGCAACATCTTTCTGCCGTTTTATGAACTTGTTACATTGAATTTGGCAGGGTATTAGTAACTGACGTTACGCACTTTTAGGAACTTTGGCAGAAAAAAGATCATTTTCCCTTTATTTGTAGCTCAATCAAATGTTGTTTGTAATTATCGGCTTCTAAAAGGAACCAACGAAGTTGGTTTTGCGTAACATCACTTAGTAATTATCCGTGGAAAACGCACCTCCTCCTTTCCATTCCTTTAAAGGACTTCAAAAGGGGTTTGAAGGAGTGATACTTTTTGCTGGGCGCGCTCGCTCGACTGCTCGGCGCTTAGTGCGTCGGCTCCTTCGAAAGCCACGTACCGTGGTGGAGGCGCCGAATCTTTTACCGACCCTGATCAAGGTACTGGCTGCCTTTGCACGCGTGGATGGAGATCTTTTGGAGGAGGAAATTGACTCCAGCCTGGGGTTTCTTCGGTATGATTACCCGGATGCTGTTTATTCCGTTCTTCACAAGTTATTTATAGAAGCGCTTCACGAGCAGCAGGATCTGAATGCAATGGCTCAAAAACTGGCGAATGAACTGAGCGATGAAAGAAAAATTCTCCTGGGAGTTCAACTCTATGACCTCATTGCTAGAGCCGGCCTCAAACAGGACCAAGTCATTGTATATTATTCGTTTATGTCGCAATTGGGTATGGCAACTCAAGCCATTGACATCGTCTATCAACTCAATGCGAATGATCCCGGCAACCATTCCATATTAGGGAGCTCGCCTTTGGAGTGTGTCACCTACGGGCATCCTCACACTGCCGATGTCGCAATCCATGGATTCAAAGAGAATGAGCGGCTACTTGCTTACCGCTTCCGGGATCTCATAATCCTCAAAAATCTGAGCGAACACATGCTCATTGTCCAAAGCCGGGTTCTCAAACCAAAAGACTTTTGCCGGCTATATGCGGGCCAACGGATCTTGATTGACGATCAAGTCCTGACTTATCAGGATCTTGGCTATTATTTTAACGCCAAAAAAGGCGTTTCCGTCGCGCTGATTTACGTAGCCGTGAGTTCTGACGACGAAGTGCGGCTGGAAAAAAGCCGTTCGCGAGAAAGCTGTTTGGAAGTTACGTTTGGTCTGAAAGTAGGCATTGTCGCGCTGAAGAATGTGGATGCCGTTCTCAATGGAGTCCGGTTGCAAGCGAGAACACGAGTGGAAGCGACGCTGGAAGACAAAATTATTTTCCACAACGACCATGAGCTGGAATTAAATGATTTGCGGCGGCGGGCCCGTTCCTATGGAGGACGCTTTCAACTCAAAGCTTCGAAATCCGAGTACCTGGTTTCTAACAATCCGGGCTTATTGGAAGAAGACGATATTCTCCTTTCTCCAGGCGCTGGTGGAGACATCCTGCTCCGGATTTACTGTGACTACGATAGCAAAGTGGGGCGGGTGGAAGTTCTCCAGGCGGATCGGCCGATATTGGTCCATGACGTGCCTGTTCGGAATTCCGCAGAGTTGTCAGATGGTGACACGATTCGGATCGATGCCGGTCAGCTTTTGCGGTGTAATTTTTCCGAACGGATTATTGAAGAGGAAAGGAATATCATCCGCACATTGGAAGTCCGTGATGTTGTCTACCGGTTTAGAAACAAAGAGATTGGGCTGGATGGCATCTCGTTCTCTGTGAATCGAGGGGAGATGGTCTGTGTGATGGGGGCTAGTGGTTCTGGGAAAAGCACACTTTTGCGTGCCCTCTCAGGGAGTATCGCGCCAGAGCAGGGCGAAATTCTTTTGAATGCAAGATCCCTTTATTCCAACTACGAAATCCTCAGGCGCTATGTGGCTTATGTGCCGCAATATGACGCTTTCGACGAGCATCTTACCATCGAAGAAAATTTGACCTATGCGGCCACTATCCGGGCGCCTCATTTGACGCGTAAGGAAAGATTGCGGCGGATCGAAGGAAAACTCCTTGAACTGGGCCTCAATGAGCGCCGTGGGCATGTGGTCGGAGCCACTCGTACCAAGCGTCTCAGCGGCGGAGAGCGTAAACGACTGAATATCGGGTTGGATATGATCAGTACTGCGGACATCTATCTTTTCGATGAGCCAACGTCAGGACTTTCTTCGAAGGATAGCGAACACGTCATGGAGATCATTCACGGGATGTCTCATAACAAAATTGTGGTGGTGACCATCCATCAACCGACTTCCAAAATTTTCCAGATGTTTCAAAAGGCGGCTCTCTTGGATAAAGGAGGGAAGCTGGTCTTCTTCGGCACCCCGCAGGAATGCTTGAAATATTATGCCGAGGCTGCACACGAGCAACATTTCGGCACCGCATTAGGGGGATGCGAAGCTTGCGGAACGACACGTCCCGAGTTTATATTTGACGTTTTGGAGACTCCGCTTCGCGATCTCAGCGGGGATATTATTTTTGAAGAAAATAATAGAGGGCAATTAGTGCCTGCGCGAAGGTTTTCTCCGGATTACTGGCGTGACAAATACGAAGCCTATCGGCTGGTGAAAGACGTCCAACAGCCCGCGACGTTGCCTCCGCGCGAACGCTCCGGAGTTCCGCCTCCTTTTCCCGAGCCAGGCTTATTTCAGCGAAGGGATCCTTGGCAGTGGCGGAAGGAATGGTCGCAATTTGTGGTGCTTCTCAAGCGGGCATTCATTAGTAAATTGCGGACTCGGGCTAATCTTTTCACCACGATTGTTGAAGCCCCATTACTTGCGCTCCTCATTGGCGTAGTCCTGCGCTATTCGGAAACGAATGCCTACAATTTTGCTTCGGCTTTCCATATTCCCACATATCTCTTTCTTGCACTGGTTGTGGCGATGTTTTTGGGGTTAACTAATAGTGTGGACGACATCATTTCCGATCGCCCCGTGCTGATGCGTGAGAGAAATTTAGATGTTCGCCTCTCTTATTATGTTTGCTCCAAGGCGCTGACTCTTCTGCTCTTCGCGATCCTGCAATGTGCTCTTTTCACTTTAATTGGAAACAGTTTGTTAGAGGTTCGCGGCATGTTTTGGATCACTTTTTTCGCTATGGTGTTGACCTGCATTAGCGGTTTTACGATCGGCCTGGCTATTTCCGCGCTTGTTCCGGAAGGGAAAACAGCCGTCCTCATTATCCCGGCTGTCCTGATCCCTCAAATTATCCTTGCCGGTGCGTTGATCAAATACGAGGAAATGAATCGAAATCTGGATTTTGTCCACGTAGTCGAGCAATGGTTTCGAAAACATCCCAATGGATCTTTCGAATCACAAAGTGACATTCGGGTGCCGCTCATTTGCGAATTCATGCCAATGCGATGGTCGTATGAAGGTTTGGTCTATGCAGATGCAAAGCTAAATCCGCTCACTCGGCGGCAGGAACAGATTCAACGACTGATTAATGGACTTGCCCCTATAAAAAATACCACGCCTGGGGAGGAAGAGCGGTTGGCGGATTTCAAAGATCTGCTGGCAATTACTTCCGGATTAGAAGCCAGTTCCGCTTCCGGAGTGGATCGCAAATTGAAGCTCGTAGATCGAGTGATTCGAGGTGCTCCGCTAAATTCTCAAGCTATTATAGGCAACGACCGAGGAGTCACTGCCGAACAACTCTACGTCAATCAGAAGGTTGTGGACCTTGTTTCCAAAGCTGAAATGGAGCAGGCGGATTACCGCTACAGCGAGCATCCGAATGTCTTTTTCGGTCCGGTCAAAATGTGTCTCGGGTTTAGAATCGGCATTCTCTGGTTTAATAGCGGCGTTCTCATTGTCAGCTCGCTCCTCGCCTTGGTCCTCTTGCATCTGATTCTCAATTATCAAATCCGAAAACAAGCCGGGTGAGGGATTAGTTCGTAGAAGTTGGTGGTTGATAGTATAGCATGACCCCTATAAAATGACCATGCCTTGTCGTTCTTTTTGCCTCGCTTGGCTCCCGCCAAGTCTCGCCCCTGTGAGGGGGGCTGTCCGGCAAAGCCGGACAGGCTACCCTAGCCGTTCCCACGGCTCGGTGTTCCCCCAGACTTTGTTTCAACAATCCGTCCGTATCTACAGATATGGCCAGCTTGTTAAAACAAACTCTGAAGAAAAAATCCCGGACAACTCATGTATCATTTTATAGGGGTCATGCTATAGCGAAACGCCTATAAAATGATTACAAATTTGGCTGAAATTTTTGCTTCAGACGCGACGCGAAAACGAGGCCATATCCATGTGATACGGACTTGTTTTCGTAACAAAGTCTGGAGGAAAAATAGCGACAAAGGTGTGATCATTTTATAGGCGTTTCGCTATATATGCACTATTTTGATGGTGAGTAATATGAATAGTCTCCTAATAAAATAGAAATAGCTTTTTATGGAAAACAGTCTTGAAGACACATGGGTGGATATCTTACAAAAAGCGATTCGGGGAGTGAGACATCCCAAATGCTCATTGCCGCCGGATCGTATCCAGGCTTTGCTTGCGGGCAAGAAAAACGAATCCGACCTGCGGACGCTCGCATCGGCCCTCCATCTTCAGCCTGACTGTTTGCTAGCGATCAGTCGTGGAGAATACCATCCGCAGGCGGGTTCCCTGCCAGAAAATCTGGTGCGATTTCAGACGGATTACGATGGAATGTTAGTCAATTCCTATCTGGTATGGGATGTTCCCACCCAGCGTGCCGCCGCATTTGACACTGGAGCCGATGCCTCTGAATTACTGGACTTCTTGCAAAAGCGGAAGCTCCGGTTAGAACTGCTTCTTCTCACCCATGCCCATGGCGATCATATTTTTGAATTGGACCGTATCGTGGAAAAAACCGGTGCCACAGCATGGATTGCCGAACCCGTTGGTGGCGCACGGACTTTTGCTCCCGGGGAAACTTTTTCCCTCGGCTCATTGAGCGTGGAAACACGGTTGACAAATGGTCACTCGCCCGCCGGTATCACATACGTCGTTCATGGACTTTCCCACTGTGTCGCCGTCATTGGAGATGCCCTTTTTGCTGGTTCCATTGGGGGAGCCAATATCTCCTATAGTGAAGCTTTGCGGTCCTGCGGCTCGGAAATTCTAACACTCCCTGAAGATACACTCCTCTGTCCTGGACATGGTCCCTTAACGACTGTCGGTCAGGAAAAAGCCTCCAATCCATTCTTCTCCAGTAAGTTTGTGGTTCGTAGTTTGTAGACCACACAACCAAAAAGGTCACACAACCAAAAAGGTTGCGAATTGATCTCAAGAACTGAGTAGGATAGTGAAATGTCTTCTTAACTGATGTTACGCACTTTTAGGAGCCGTGGGAGCAAAAAAAACCATTTTGACCAACAAGGTTTCCTTTTTTACGTAACATCAGTTCTTAAGAAAACTCAGTTCTTAGACAGAAGTTGGTAGTTCACCACGAACCACGAACCCATCTATGCAAGACGTTGAAAGAACCATTGAATTTGAATTTGTCCGTGCCACCGAAAATGCTGCATTAAATTCCATCCACTGGATGGGCAAAGGTGATAAGGAAGCCGCTGATGCAGCGGCATGCGATGCGATTTACGGAGTGTTTGACTTGGTGGATATCCGGGGCGAAGTCGTCATCGGGGAAGGGATCAAGGACGACGCACCCGGAATTTTCTTAGGCGAAAAACTGGGGATTGGCAGCCCCGATTCGCCTCGATTTGATATTGCTTTGGACCCTATTGACGGGACTAGCAACATTGCCAAGGGACTTCCTAACTCCATCTCCGTAATGGCTGCGGCTTACCTTCCTTTGGAAGAAGGCCATGCCATGGTCAATATCCCCAGCTTTTATGTGGAGAAGATCGCATACGGACCCCAAATCGCTCAAGCGACCAGCCGGAAACAAGTGGAACCCATTACCCTCGATGCCCCAATTGAAACCACCTTGGAAGCGGTCGCTAAAATCCTGCGGAAACGCATCAACGACCTCGTAGTCGTCACCCTGGACCGGCCACGCAATCAGAAGTATGTGCGCGCGGTCCGCGAACTTGGCGCCTCTTTGCGACTCATTTCTGACGGCGATATCGCCGCTGCCGTAGCTCCATCTCTACCCGATACTGGGGTGGATCTTTATATGGGAATTGGTGGAGCCCCGGAGGGGATTCTAACAGCAGGTGCCTTGAAGGCGCTCGACGGCGATATTATCATCCGTATGTGGCCTCGAGATGATACGGAACGCGCGGCACTCATCGGAATGGGCCTTGATTTGCAACAGATTTACACCCGGGATACTTTGATTGCCGGTGAGCGATCTATTTTTTGTGCTACAGGCATTAGCGACAGCGCCCTCCTCCCGGGCGTGAAATTGGTGGGGTCCACCGCCATCACTCACTCAATATTGATGCGGGCCCGCAGTAAGACAGTGCGGTATATTCGCGCCGTGCATAACCTAAATCAAAAAACCATCCACGTCCGTAGTTATGATCGTGAGAAACGCCTCTAGCGATTAAGCTCAGTTCGTAGTTGGTGATTCGCTATAGCAAGGCCCGTATAAAATGATCATGGATTTGACTGAAATTTTGGCTCCAGGCAAGACGCAAAAAAGAGGCCATATCTGTAGATACGGACTATTTTTTGCAACAAAGCTTGGAGGCAACACCTGGCCGTGGGAACGGCCGGGGTAGACTTGCCGAAGGGCAAGCCCCGAAGGGGCGAGACTCAGCGGGGCTGAGTGAGTCAAAAGGGCGGAAAAGGCGTAATCATTTTATACGGGCTTCGCTATATCATTTTATAGGGGTCATGCTATAGTACATCGTCATACCAAAATGACGGCCTTATCCAGGTAAATGAAAACTCATTTTCGGGCATTACTTTGCTTTTCCTTTATGGCGAAATTTTTGAGTGCAATGAGACGGAGGCCTTCCAGCGTGAGTTTTGGATTGATGACGTCAAACAGCGGCAGATGACTGCCAATCAGCTTTGCATCGCCTCCCGTGGCAAGAACCTTGAGGGCCCGTCGTTTTCTGGGAAAAATTTCCTGCCGAATCTGCGTAATAATCTCGCGGACAAGGCCCCGATAACCAATCACAGCCCCTGAACGCACGGCTTCCTCACTGGATTTTCCTACTACCGACTGCGGTTCCCGCAAGGCGACATATGGTAACAGGGCCGTTTTACTGTGGAGATACTCAGTAAATGCAGCCATCCCTGGTGCAATCACCCCACCGATATAATTCCCCGCCGAAGAAATCACATCAAATGTGACTGCTGTTCCAAAATCCACCACAATGGCGGGGGAGCCATAAAGTCCCACACAAGCAGCGGTATTTGCGAGTCGATCTCCGCCAATTTGTTCCGGATGAGGATAATCAATACCCACACCTAAATTGATCTCAGGCGTGACCCAAAGAAAAGGGTAGCGTCGCAAAACTTGCTCAATAACAGAATTCCGAGAAGGGACTACGGAGGCTGCGATCGCAAACTGAAAAGACCAATGTTTGATTGCCGCTTGGAGTCTACGCTCCGTAAGCTCTTTGGTGGGAATCCGATAAATTTTTCCTACCTTCTTTCGAGAACTCAGTGCAATTTTGGTGAAGGAATTGCTGATATCTATGAGTAAAAACCTCACTTAGAAACTTGTAGATCGAAACTTGCAGGTTTAAAAAGACTTTATTTGTACGGACTTCGTCCGTTTCTTGTAGAAACCGGTGAATGAAAACACGCTTTTACAATTCCCGATTTCAAAAAGAATCTGGCCCAGCCAGTGACTTCTAGAGGAAACCGACAAAGTCGGAGGCTAAAAGAATTTGTAGCTCAAGAAAGGCTTCATTTGCTACTGTGGCTTCTAAAGGAAACCGACGAAGTCGGAGGCTAAAAGAATTTGTAGCTCAAGAAAGGCTTCATTTGCTACTGTGGCTTCTAAAGGAAACCGACGAAGTCGGCGAAGTCAGGATGAATTTTCGAAATAGTAATGGGGCTCAGATCCCGATTTATTTTCAAGTGACAGCCATCGTGGATATCCTGATGGTTTTGCTTGTCTTCTTTCTCTACAACTACGCCATCGGACAGGATGAGGGGCAGCTAAAAGTCACCGTTCCTTCTGCCAAGCACACGGATACCACACCCGTTTCCGCTCCAGTCTTTATCAACGTCCAAAAAAACGGCAACATTGTGGTCAATAGCCGGTCCCTCACAGAATCCCAGTTGGGAGATCTGCTCGCGGAACTCATTCGCAATAACCCTCAGCAGAATGTTCTCCTCCGTGCGGACAAAGACGTCGCCTATGAGCGGATCCTGAAAATCCTCGACATCTGCGAGGGTGCCAACGTGGAAGGAGTGGGATTTTCTGCTACTCAGATGACGGTGGAGTCGCCTGCTACGCGTCTCGAACATTAAGATTTTATCCCTTGCTGAAGAGAGAAAATATTCCATAAATAAACTGTAACTAATTTATCCAGATTTAGTTAACCACGCAGAAGCAGTCGATTTCTACCTGCGTCTCTAAGAGCCGAGTGTCTCGAGCAATGGATGAATTGTACGCATATCCGGGAGTAATTTTCCGAATTGTGCAACTGGTTGTTTCTACCACTTATTTCCGCCGGAAAATTTGCCGAATCCGAGCGATAGTTTGCTTGTCCTAAAGAGGATCAATCTTCGGGCAATAAAAATGAACTGGCGTTACAATAATTGGAAAAAACCGACTACTGGGGGCTCCCAGCGAACTTGCTCAAGCTGCGGCATGCAACCAGTTGTTTACATTTTTACCGCCAGTGAGCAAGGGATGGCGAAAAATACAAAGCGGAAGACTGTGTACAGTCACGAAGAAAATCCGGCGGTCAGCCGCGAAAATTCAAAGCGCATTTCCAACCGAAAGAATGCCGCATCAGAAATGCTAATTTCAGATAAACATATTAAGTGTAACACCCCATGGCTTAATTTGTGGAAAAAATAGATTACTTAACAGTGTCAATATTTTCCGGCCAGTTGCAAATATAGAAAAGAAGAATAAAATATTACAATTAAGAATATCAAATAAGCTATGGCAAATAGTCTTTGAGAATTATCGAAAAAAATAAAATAATGTTATGAAAATTCAATCTCCGCAAGTAAATCAGGCGAATGTCTTAAATAAATATCAAGATGTTGACCAGACGAGGCTTAATAATAGAAAATTTCGTCTGGCTGGTAATGTGGGAGTTGCTCAATTAGGGGCACGCACATGGCATGTGAACCATGTGAATTTGAGTCCTACGGAGTCCTTCAGCAATCTGTCATGGAATGTGGCTTCAACCGCTAAGGCTAGAAGGTTGTAGAGATAAAGTTGTATCCATAGGATGCGGCAATATTAAAACTGTTAATAATTTATATTGGTAAAATTAATTTATGAGATTCAGTCCTGTTAACTCAAACGCAAAACCTTTGGCGTGCGTAAATGGAATGGCAATTTCTAAGGCATCCTTTATGCATGTGGCGCATGTGGCTATGCTGAAGCAAGGGAGGGTGTCAGCGAGTTCCAAAGGTTCAGTCGCGCAGGAAACAATCAGAAGAGCAGCATCCTGGCGGAATTCGACGCAACAAAATCAGTCAACTAAGCGTCAAGTACCTGAGCAGCCAACAAGTCCTAGCGACAAGTCGACCAGTGTGCAAGACGACAAAGTACGACAGGATACGGCTCGTAAGCTAGAGGGTTCCAGCCCTAAAAAGGATGGTGTCATCCAGGGTGAGACGAGCACCCAAGTTGGCAAGTCGGTTTCCGTATCAATAAATGCTTCGACTCTGACAGATGATCCACAAGAGGCATTCGCCGATCACAATAATTCAGAGAAATCCGCCTCGATGCAAACATCCAGACATGATGCTAATGCGCAGACGGAGGACGGTGTTTTCGGAGATAACTCTCCGCGTAGCGCACAGAATTCTGGCAATGAGACGGGTGTTCTGCGTGATTTGCAGTCTAACACTCCGCCTAATACAGTAACTAGTGGAACTGATGGACTGGGAGATAGTCAGCAGGCTAATCGGGGAACATCAACAGATGGGGAGGATATTAGCGCAGTAAGCTCCGACGACGAGAAGCTGGACAAGATGGTTATGAAAGCATTAGTCCCGAAGAACGATGCTGCGCAGACAGAAATGGCTAACCTGAAAGAAAGATTAAGTAAACTGCTAAATTTAGTAGATAATCTGAATACCGCATCCCTTACAACTGAAACAAGCGCCAACGATAAAGCCTTCACTTCGGCCGAACTTTTGGAAGCGTTAAATCAGTTGCCATCTGAAGAACGAGCAGCGATTCTGTGCCAATTGCAAGGTAAGCTCTCACCTGAACATTATAAGCAGGTCCTTACTAAGGCGTCGGTTGACCCGAGGTCGGATAACGTCTATCATAATAATGAAGTCGTGATGGCTCTCATAGATCTTGTTCAGAATCTGAACAAGCCCATGACACAAATTTCGCATGACCGCCCTACACCGAAGACTTCGAGCGCTATGTCGAATACCGCTGTTAATACAGAGCAGAATCAACCTGGAGAAGTAGATGAGAACTCGGCTGCGAATCTGAGAATTGACAACAGTAGTAGAGGAAATAGGGAGGCCGAGCTGGCCAAAGTGATTGAGACCTCTGTCGACCGGATTGCTAATAGGCTGAAGCTTTCCGATGGCCAAAAAAATAAATTAAAGATTGTGGTTGTCGATTATTTGGAACTGGAATCACTCATCCAAAATGAGCCCGAAAACAAGTCCGAGATAGCCAGCTTAGCAAGTAAGTATCATTCCAAAGTTAAATCTTTTGAGAGCGAGCTTGACGAACAACAGACAGACAACTTAAACCAAGCAGCGAGCGAGCAGGAAGGAATCGGTGAAAATGGTGATCCCGACCCGTATCTTCAATGGCGTTCTGTTTTAGGATATTTCGGGGGGATGTTCGAGACTGCTGCACGATCGCATCAATTCCCCCCCCACAACAAAGCGCACTTGGTACATCGTGATTTTAGATTTGCATTTGACTTTATCGCCGAAGGAGAGCGTATTGATTTTGTGGCGCTGAGAAAACAATTAAGGCTGTAGTAGATTCTATCCGGATAAAAATCTAATTAATGCTAAAACTGGATATGTTACTCAACAGTCTCTGGAGGAAATAGAATTAGTAATAATATTACTGAATGATTTGACTATGTTGCATAGTAATTGCTACTATGAGGATAGGGTTGTTTATACCAAATTTTCTAACATGAAAAATTTTGCTATAGGGGTCGATATTTCTTTCGGCGCTAATTCTGCCGAACAAAAACAAATAAGTTAATATATGAATAGAAATTTCTCGATAAATAAAACGTCTGCGATTCCGGCTCCCCCGCCGCCAATGCCTAGTAACTTAGGAGAAGGACCCCCCCCAAGTTTAGTATCGCTCAGCAAATCTAAAAATTCCTTAAGGAATAATCCGCCGACGCCATTTGGCAGCATCGAAACACAAAAAGAACTAATAATTAAGCGTTTTCAAACGATGGGCGCCCATAACAGTAAGATGTTATTTCCCCAAGAAGAATTACGGGCGCTCAAATTTTCGTCAGAAGAAATCGAGATGCTATATGCCGAAAAAGGAAAAGGGCAGTATCGGGAAGGTCAAGGAGCAACCGAAAAACGAATTCCAGTATCTCCGAAGGCGAATCCTGTTAGGTCAGCGGAAATCACCGCTAAATCACAGCAATCAAGAAACCCCTTGCTTCTATCGGAACTCCAAAGCAAACTGGATACTAGGAATAATACTAGCAAATCTGTTGAACCAGCAAAAGAAACACGCCCGAGTGTGTCTCAGCCCGCAATGGACTTAGGGCAACATTCAATGCCGCCTAGAGATTCAGGAAATCAAAAACAACAACCTGTTTCCAAAGTGACGCAAGATAATAACAAGGGTTCACAGTCCAAAGCAACAACCGCATCTCTAAAGCCCCTGCAAAATCAATCGGGTGCGACTGGAGCTCAGAATGGGACAGAGGTTAAAAAAACCGAACTTCGCAGTTCCCCTCGACCAAATAGACAAGAATCGGGGCCAATAGCTAAAAAAGAAACCTCTTCCAACCTCGAAAGACAAAAGCCGTCAGATCGATCAAAGGATAATCTAAATTCCAGGCAAGCTGTTCTTCCGAAACCCCCGGCGGAAATCAGCAACAATCAATCGCTCGATATCCCAATTTTAAAACCGCGGAACGTCGCTGCATTTTTAAACAAAATAAACCAAAACAACCAAAAATAAACGAGTAAATAGCATTGATATGAAGACAACACCTGTATTATGCCGATCGAATAATGATAGTAAAATAAGCGATGGAAATGGACGGAAATACGGCCAGACTGCATTAAAACCGAACCCGTTCGTGGCCTCCTTTATTTCTACAACAACAGTTAGAACCGTCGAGACTCAAACGGTTAGCAGACCCGTCCTACCGCCGCTATGGTCGAATAAGGGGCATGGAGTATTAGCAGAAAATTTACAAAATTTCAAGCTGAAGCGAGCAACTGAGCGAGGTGAAAAACCTCAATCAGCGCCCCAATCTCCAGTGGCATCGGAATTAGATGAAATACTGCTGATACGTCGAGCAAAGTCGGAGGGTTATTTAAATAGAGACGAAAACGCATCTTCGGGTAAGTCGGCTGGAGTAGCGGAGGATTCCAGCCCAAAGCTGGTGACTAAGCCAGTGTACGCTGAGATAAAGCGCACAAATAAACCAATTGCTGCATCTTCAGCGGAAGAGATAGTTCCTCCTGTACCACAAAAGACACCGGAAAGCAAGATCATAGATGATGCAAGCCCGCAGGGTTTGGCTGACGACGAGGGAGCGGTTGATGATTCGGAGGACGATTATTGCTCCATTAAGGGGTTTAGGATGGACAGATCGGGGGGCGATGTTGAGGAAGAAAAATTCGAGAAAGAAACAACCGCTTCGGAGCGCGACTACATTAGCGACCTTGACAAGATGGGGCACGAAGGAGAATCCGAGGTGGAGCGGATGAATCGCGCAGTAGATTGGCCTAAGGGCTCGGCTATGCAACTTGAGCGATTGAATAAAAACGGTGAGAAAGTACCAACGAGCTCATTTGATGACGTAGCTGATAACATGTATGAGCCCATTATGGATAATAATGCTGGAAACATTTCCCCTGCTCAAGTGAAGCCTTCATCGATCCAAGAGTTAAAGTATATTAAATCAAACTTGGTAGAAGATACAAATAATGTCAATATCAAGCCAAAATCCAAGGAATTTAAAAATGGTTTGAAGCAAAAAATAGCGAACTTCTTTACCCGTCGGAAACATCAGAGTAATGAGAGCTCAAACATACAAAATGGTGCAAAAAATGACAAAATCAGTTTGTATCAACGGGTGCTGAATTGCTTTAAGCGTCCAAAGCCTTATTCCGATCTCGCCACAGGTAAATAATATTAGTTTAGATATTTATATAAAAATTATCATATGCGAAGCGCATCATATATAAGCGGCACACCACAATCTTCATATAACAGAAATACTAGTGGGAATGGGTGTAAATCGAAGCTCGACAATTACAAAAACCACTCGATTCCCCGGTCACAACCCTGGGGATCAGAGCCTAGGATATCAACTGTTTTTCAAAGTCTTCGAAGCAGTGGGGTTTCCTATCAAAGTTCAGGTGACAGGGCTCCTAGTAGTATTCAGTTAACGGATGATTCTTCTAAACCAGGATCTACGTACAGGTGCTCGGCAGCCTTTTCTGAATTTAGTAAAGGACCCGAGGCTGATCAAGCTCCTAATGATGGGTATGTAGATCTGGATGGAATGTTTCCAGGGCGACAATTGACTCCAAGGCAGAGCAATGTGCAACACTCACAAACGGAGGATAATTTTTACGAAGAGCCAATAGCTCAGTTGCTAAAGGCAAACGACACTGAACAAAAAGACCCGACCATCCTAAAGTCTCACTCGATCCAGAGTAACAGCGGCCCTTCCGGGATAAATATAATAGTAAAACGACCTACGTGTCCACCTCCCCCTCCACCGACCAATCTTAGAAACGGTTCTTCTAAACCACTGTCGGAGGGGCACAATGGCGACATGCAAACTCAAGCGTGGCAAAACAGCTTGTCCCCTTCGGAGAAAAATTCTGTTAAAACGGTACGGCTATCGGAACAGGAGAGTAGGCCTAAGCTTCCTTTGCGACCGGAAAAAGAAAAAAATGGGGGACTACTGCGTCAACTCGGTAGGAAAATCATAAACCTATTAGAAGCATGTGGCGGAGGATTTGTCGGCCTCTTGGAGGAGGAGGAAAGCGTCCGTCTTGATGATTTTGAAAAGCGATGCCAAAAGCAATGCCAAAAGGAGATCAAGGTAACATATCTCAATGGAAACATTCTGTCGCGGTCAGATAAAAAATTTGACTCTGTAATAGAACAGATTTGCGCAAGTTCGAAAGTTTCTGCGGAAAAGAAAGAGTTCTACCATAACGAAAAAAAACAAAGACTGTTGCACAAGAAACCATACCAGCCCCACTCTTAAGAGCTTCCGATTAGGACACCGGTTAAGAATACCAAAAGGCCTCCGATGAATACCTGTAGGATAGCTGAAGCCCACGGAGTGTCCATGTATCGGTGACGAATCCAAGAAATAACGCTCAATTCTACCAAGACGACGGCCACTGCAATGGTGGTGGCGGTTTTAATATGGGGGATGAGATAGGGGAGGGTGTGGCCGATACCGCCAAGCGCGGTCATCAGTCCACAGATACTCCCCCTCACCCAGGGGTGACCGCGCCCGGTGAGGCTACCGTCGTCTGAAAGGGCTTCGGCAAATCCCATGCTGATGCCCGCGCCAGTACTTGCAGCGAGGCCAACGAGAAATGTTTGCCAGCTTTGATGAGTTGCTAAAGCGGCAGCAAAGAGCGGAGCCAAGGTGGAAATTGAGCCATCCATGAGGCCGGCAAGTCCCGGTTGCACTACTTGGAGTAGAAAGAGACGCTTTCGGCCTTTTACGTCTGTTTCCTCGGATGGCGAAAGAGTCAGTGCCTGCGCGGTATGTTCATGATGGCGTTCTTCCTCCGCGAGATCGCCTAGCAACTGGCGAATGGCGGCATCGGAGGTGCGTTGAGCGGCCCGTTCGTAAAAGCGACAGGTTTCGATCTCCATCGTTTCGGCTTCGTGGGCCGCAGCTTCGGGACCGAAAGCACGGGTAAGCCAGATCGGTTTGCGCGAGACGAAACCTCTAATATCTTGCCGCCGAATGAGTGGCATACTGGTTCCGAATCGGGATTGGTATAGTTCTAGGAGGCGATGGCGGTGACCATCCTCCTCTTTGCGCAGCTCTTCATATCCTGCTGCAAATTTCGGGTAAGAGGTGCGAAGGGCGTCAGCGAAGCTCTCGTAAATCCGGCCATCTTCTTCTTCCAGAGAAATGGCAAGGGCAAGAATCTCGCGTGCATCGAGACTTTCGAATGTTCTCATTTAAGGATTTAGTAGGTTGCGATGGTTTGTATGGTTTGTAGTATGCAGGAAGGAACAACAACTGAGAACTGGGAAAAAGTGTCACGAGACGTAGTTTATTTTGATTTGGAAACGCAGAAGACTGCCAATGATGTTGGTGGATGGGACCGTAAGGCGTTGATGAAAATGTCGTTAGGCGTCACATTCAGCGTCTTGGATGGAGAATACCGGATTTACCCGGAGGATCGCGTGGAAGAATTGATCGAGCGGTTACTTCGGGCGGATAAGATTATCGGATATAATGTCTTGAGATTTGATTATGAGGTATTAATGGGCTACACAGTTCTGGATCTGCCGCATCATCTTCCGACTCTTGATTTGATGTTGGAGGTGGAACGAGTGCTTGGCCATCGTCTCTCGTTAGATGCATTGGCTCAAGCGACTCTGGGGGTGGGTAAAACCGGTGATGGTTTAGATGCAATTCGTTGGTGGAGAGAAGGAAAAGTGCTGGATATAGCGGAGTACTGCTGTTTCGATGTGAAGGTGACTCGCCTTATCCATGAATACGTTTTGAAAAACGGCGAACTTTTTTATATGGACCGGTTTTCTCGGAAACAGAAAATTTCGCTCAATTGGAACTAGTCTTATGGTTCGTGGTTTGTAGTTCGTAGTTCGTGGTTTGTAGGCCACACAGCCTAAAAAAAGCTGCGAATTAATCCCATGATAGTGTATTTTCCACTGCTCATGGGCAGAAGTTGATAGTTATTGGCTCGCACGAAATATCACTCAACACTGAAGAATCGCGAACCATCAACTACTACGAACCACCAACTACGAACTATGATATTACCTGCTAAATCTTGGAAAACGGCTTGGTTTTTGTATTGGCTTGATCTGGAGGAACCCGTGCCATCCGGAGGAGATTTTATTTTGCCGACCCTGCTCATTGTTGGCAACGAACAGGGAGCCCCGCTGGCGCCCCCGGAGATCCTGGAAGAAATCGACCAAATGAAAGTGGAAGAAGTGCTTTCAAAATTAATTGAAAAGTTGGGGATTCCGGACCGAGTCGTGGTGGATGCCTCTGAGGAATGGGATGAAGAGTCTTGGAAAGCATTTTCCGAAGATTATCGCGTGGAGATTCTTTTTCAGCCGTTTTTGCGGCGCAAACCCGGTGTGCTTTCCGCGTTGGCAAAGTCGGTTGCGGAGCGGTTTGATTCGGAAACTCGCCCTTCGATTCCACAAGACATCTCCAGAGGGCTGCTCAATACTGCTTTTAGAGCGCGTTCCACCTCAAAAAAAATAGCACTGCTAAAAAAGGCAATTGAGCGAGATCCCGATTGTTCTCTTGCAAGAGTGGAATTAGGTGACGCGGAATTTCAACTTGGGAATTGGAAAGATTGTCTTCTTCACTATGAAGAAGTGGTTGAACGTGAGTTTGTTCGATGGCAGAAAGAGGACAAGGTAGAATGGTGGGCTAATTCGGAAACGCGACCCTATCTGCGGGCTATTTTTGGGAAGGCTATGACTCTCTGGCATCAAAGCGAATATGCCAATGCAGCTCAGGGTCTCTGTTACCTGCTAAAATTAAATCCCACGGATAATCAGGGTGTTCGCTTTCTCATCCCTCTTCTCTGGATGCTAGCGGAGGAATACCCTAAAGCATGTTCCTTTTATGAGTCTTATGCCAAAAAGTATCAGAATGATTCCGCGGAACCTGCGTTTCTCTTTGTCTGGGGACTGGTCCTCAATCAGCAAGGAAATGAAAACGAAGCGCGCGAAAAGTATCTGGAAGGCATTCTCAAAAATCTTTATATCGCTCCCCTACTTTTGGAATTACCGGGACCATCCCACCAAATTTGGCATCCCCATAATCGAGCGGAACCTTCCTACGCAAAGGAATTTTTCGATTACTACGCTTGTCTTTGGGACCGCGACGCAGGGGCTCTTCGCGTTTTGCGTGAAACCTGGATGGAAAATGCGGAGCGAATCAACCGACTGATTCAACTCAGAAGCGCAATGGCTGCATTCCAAGACCAACGGTTCGACCCCGAGTACCAGAAAAAATGGCGGAAACTGCTGGATGAGGACGCCGACTGCGCCGGCTGACTTCGTCAGCCAACTTCGCCGGTTTCCTTTAGAAGCCCGACTTCGTCGGTTTCCTTTAGAAGCCCGACTTCGTCGGTTTCCTTTAGAAGCAAAAATTGCAAACAAACATCTTTTTGAGCTACAATTTATGCTCCGATTTTTCTGCCAGAGCTCCTAAAAGTGCGTAACGTCAGTTACAAGCAAAGTCTTTTTTGAACTACCCAAGTTGGCAGTTAGGAATGATTTTTTTCGCATCTACCCATCAGCAGGCGGACGAGGATGGTATTGATGAGGATGCTGAAAAGTGCAGCAGCTAAAATGACGTTATAAAGCTTTTCGGAAATCAAATTCGCTTTACGGGCTAGCTCGGCCAAGATGAATGAGAATTCGCCAATCTGGGAAAGAAGAAGTGCGGACTTCGCAGCAGTACGGAACGGTACGCCAAATAATTGAATCACGCCAAACCAGACAACAAATTTTCCGATCACGATAAAGCCTAGTACCGTGAAAAGGAGCCCCGATTCATGCCACCAAATCTGCGGTTTGATCAACGCACCAACGCTGACAAAGGCAATGGCTACGCAGAGATCGCGCGTTCCCTGCAATTGAAAAACTGCTGTTCTGCCTGCGGAAGAACTGCTGATGAGAAGTCCGGCAACAAAAGCTCCCAGGGCGAGCGAAAGGCCAAAAAAACCCGTGATTGCTGCGGCGCCAATACAAAGGGTCATCGTTACCACGAGAAGGAGCTCGGCATCACACTTCGCGGCGACCCATTCCAAAAACCGAGGGATGGCAAAAAATGAAAGGAAGAATATGGGCGCCAAAATCAGAAAAGCCTTTCCGAGGGAAAGGCCCAGGTTGATTGCATATTGAGGAGTCCAGTTTCCCAGGACCGGAATTAAAACCGAAAAGATGACAACAATAAGATCCTCCACTAATGAAAGGCCGAGAGTAATGCGCCCATGTTCAGAGGAAATTTCGCCGCGATCCATCAAAAGTCGAGCGAGGACCATCGTACTGGCTACTGAAAGAATTGCGCCCAATATGACGCCGGAAAGCAAAGAAAGCCCCCACCAATAACCGACTCCAACGCCCAAGATCATAAAAAATGCCACCGCTAAGGGGGCTCCCAAAAGAGCTATTTTACTGACACTGGCAAGTTCCCGCGGCGAAAATTCCGTCCCAATGCTGAACATCAAAAGCAAAATGCCAATCTCCGCCATTTCGTCGAATTGATGGGCATCGGTGATACTCGGTCCCCATGTAAAGGGGCTGATTAAGAGTCCCCCGAAAATGTAGCCGGCAATCGCTGGCAAACCGCAAAGCTTTGCTAATCCGGAGCCTAGCGTTGCTGCGAGTATTACCAATGCCAAATCAATGATGAAAAACATATTTATAATTTTTTTGCGGAGGATTTTCTTGCGGCTATTCCATAATTCGAGACGATGAACGTCGTATTATGAACGATCCTAGGTACGGCCAATTAGCTGAAGTTCTTGTCGGACATTCCATACAACTCAAGGCGGGAGAACGGGTATTGATTGACGCGGTTGATGTTCCCGACGAAATCGTCATTGCGATCGTTCGGGCCATACGGTTCAAGAAGGGACTTCCTTATGTACAATTGCATCATTCAAGAATTAGCCGCGAATTGGCTTTGAGTGCTAGTGATGTGCAGTTGGAAGTCTCGCGCACAATCGATCTGGCACGCATCAAAAAAATGCAAGCATATATTGCGCTGCGCGGCTCGCATAATATGACCGAAATGGCGGATGTGCCAGAAGCTAATATGAATCTCATTGCGGGAATGTTACGCCCGGTAATGAATCATCGGATCAATAAAACAAAATGGGTGGTTCTTCGCTGGCCAACTCCTTCCCTTGCCCAACAGGCGCAAATGAGCAGTGAGGCTTTTGAAGACTTCTTTTTCCGGGTCTGTACGCTGGATTATTCAAAGATGCTGCCAGGAATGAAGGAGTTGAAAGCCTTGATGGATAAAACGGACAAGGTACGAATTGTGGGACCTGATACGGATCTGCGTTTCAGCATCAAAGGTATTGGATCGGTTATGTGCGGAGGAGATCGCAATATTCCTGATGGAGAGGTGTTTTCTTGTCCTGTGAAACATAGCGTGGAAGGCCATGTGCATTTTAATGCCCCCACTATTTATCAAGGTAGCCCCTTTGATAATGTCCGATTGGAATTTCAAGAGGGAAAAGTCATCCAGGCGACTTCGAGCAATACAAAAAAAATGAACGAAATTTTAGATTCGGATGCCGGAGCACGTTACATTGGCGAATTTTCTCTCGGCTTCAATCCCCATATTCTCCATCCAATTCGGGATATTCTTTTTGATGAGAAAATTGCCGGCTCTTTCCATTTTACTCCGGGTCAGGCTTACGCCATAGGTGGCAACGGCAATAAAAGCCGAGTCCATTGGGATCTCGTTTGTATCCAGCGGCTTGAATATGGTGGAGGCGAAATCTGGTTCGATAATGAGTTGATTCGCAAAGATGGGCACTTCGTTCCATTTGCTTTGCAGGCTTTGAATCCGGAACGCCTTTTGGGAAAGGCTGAACCTCAAAAGAAAAAGAATCGTAAGAATGGAAAGAAACCATAGAAAATCAGCAAGAAAAGAAGAGGATGGGTCCCTTCATTCCGTTTAAAAATTTCCCCGCCATCACCGGGATTTTTTCCTAATTTAGAAGCTCCGGGGGGAAAAAAGATCATTTTAGCCAACAAGGTTCCCTTTTTTGCGTAACATTACCGGTCATTAAAATGCCGAGCTTAACCTTTTTGAAGGAAGGCATAAATTAAGCCGCCAAAGACTCCCCAACTCGCGATTGTTGCTGTGATGAGTCTCCAGGTTTGGATGTTAATGGCGTTGTGTATCTCTGAGGTGATTTGGAATCCAATTTGTTTCGTATGATCTTCCAGACGTACCGAAACATGTGTTTTCATATCTTCGAGTCGCTGGTTAACGATTTCAAATTGCTTGGTGATCGCATCAAATTGTTTGTTAACCGTTTCGAATTGGAGTGCGGTCTGTTTCCTATGCCCATCCATCTGTGCTCTGATGTCTTCAAACTGCCGGTCGAGAAGTTCGAATCTTCGGTCGTTGACTTCGAACCGCTTTTCGATGTTTGAAAAACCATTGTTGACAACTTCAAGGATGTCCTTGGTTTGTTGTGCGAGTTTGCCGTCCAGATGTTCTGATAAATCGATAAATGCTTCGCTCATAATCTTGGCTTGCTGATCATCAAACCCATCCCCCAATTTTGTGTGGATTTGTTGATGAGTGAATGTATCACGAGGCTTTTGAAAAGGAAATGATGCCTTGCTGCTGGGTAAAATTGTTTTCATGCTTTGCACTTTAAGCGAAATTTTTACGCGTGTCCCTTAACAGAAGATCAAATATTTATATGAAACAGTTTCCTCGCAACAGAGTTTAGCACAACTCTAGGAATTGAGAGAGAAAAATAGAAAACCAAGAATTGAAAATTAACGACCTCGATTGAGAGTGGAGCAGGGATTTGACCATTGTGACAAAGTCTACGGAGGGTTGCCAGCCGGTTGCGAGCCTGAGCTTGGTGGAGTCGCCTTTGAGGGATATCGGGGATTTGGTGAGCAACTGGGGGTTTACGCGCACATGTTTTTTCCAATCCAGGCCCACTTCATTAAAGACTATTTCTACGAATTCTCGTACGGTGTGAGTCTCGCCGGTGGCAACGATAAAATCATCAGCGTGGTTGAGTCTGATGCAACGTCGCATTGCATCGACGTAATCAGGCGCGTAGCCCCAATCGATAGCAGCATCCAGATTTCCAAGGACGAGTTGGTCTTGTTTACCGTATTTGATGGATAAAGCTCCGCGGATAATTTTTTGCGAAACAAATTTAGTCTTACGATAAGGTGATTCATGGTTATAAAGAATGGCGCTGGCTGCATAGACGCCATGGTTCTTTCGGTAATAGCGACACGCTTCCATGCCCGCAACCTTACTAATGGCATAGACATTCCCAGGGCGCATTGGGGTATCTTCGTTTTGGGGGGAAAGGGCCGGTTCTCCGAATACGTGTGAGGAGGCTGCATAAAGGAGTCGGCATCCAGGGACAGATTGTCTCATGCCTTCAAGAAAGTGCACCAGTCCATGAAGATGGACTTCGAAGCTCTTATTAAAAAGTTCCGCATCATCGATTTTGATTTCGTCTTCCGAAGAATGATGAAATGCAGCCAAGTAGTAGAGCTCTTCAGGTTTCAGTTCCGTGAGAAAGGCAATTACTTCCTCCCGACTGGAAATGTTCAGATCATTTCTCTTCACGCCAACCACGTGGTGTCCCTCCGCTCGCAGTTGTTCTGTGAGCAATTTACCGTCTTGTCCGTCGCAGCCAATGATAGCGCATGATTTCATCTGCAGAGTGTGTGTCGTCGTAGCGAGGCAATATAGCGAAATCCGTGTAAAATGATCATGGGGGTGACTGAAATTTTGGCTTCAGGCAAGGCGTAAAAAGGAAGCCATATCTGTAGATATGGACTTTTTTTTTGCAACAAAGCCTGGGGACAAAAGGGAGGCAAAAGCGTAATCATTTTATACGAATTTCGCTATAATTTAATCGGCAACGTTACGACTTCATAGTGTGTCTATAGTTTCAATAGTTCTTGTGGCTTTTAAATCACCGCCCTTTTTTGCCGGTCCGCTTGCTATCCCCCCGGTGATCCCCCCACGATTCCCTCTCGTTATTTAGTGATGCTATGCAAAAAAGGGAACCTTCTTGGTAACTGACGTTACGCACTTTTAGGAGCCGTGGGAGCAAAAAAACCCATTTTGACCAACAAGGTTTCCCTTTTTTGCGTAACATTACTTGGTAAAATGATTTTTTTTCCTTCAGAACTCCTAAAAGTGCGTAACGCAGTTATTTATTTACAATTTCAATGGATGGAAGAGGAAAAATCATTAAACCTCCCTGATTCAGATAATCTTTTTCACGGGTAATTAAGTGATCTCGGAAATGCCAAGGCATTACGAGTAAGAAATTCGGATTCATTTTACGGGCTTCTTTTTCCGAAATAATCGGAATACAGGTGCCTGGAGTATAACCCCCAAATTTATCTTCGTTGACTTCTGCGATCACAGGAATTTCGTTTTTTGTCAGATTACAGAATTGGAGGATGACATTTCCTTTAGTGGAAGCCCCATAACCAATGACGGACTGTTTTTTCGTACGAATTTGCTCCAAAGTATCGAGGAGTTGTTTGCGATGAGCAAAGACTCTGTTTTTAAATTGCTCATAGGGTTCCAGTGTATCGAGTTTCGCGGCCTTTTCTCTTGCCAGTACCTGAGCTACGTAATCCCGATCTGTTGTGTAAGGGGCATTGGAGTGACAAGCTGTAACTGCAAAGCTCCCCCCATTGATTGCATTAAATTCCACATCCAAGATGCGAAGACCACAACGTTCCAGAATCCATTGGATTTGATGGAGGCCGTAGTACTCCAGGTGTTCATGACAGATGGTGTCATAAGAATTGTTTTCTAGCATGGAAAGTAAATAACTCTGCTCAAAATGCCAGATTCCATCCGGTGCCAAGACCGTTTGTATCCCTTGTGCAAAAACCATGGGGTCCTCCAGATCATAGAACATCGCGATAGACGTGATGATTTTTGCTTTTTGGCCGCCAAAATAATTCCGGAAGGTTTCTTCCGAATAAAATTCCGGAATGGCATGAATCCCCGGAGCGTAATAGCTGCTAAATTTTGCGATCGTCGGATCCATGCCAATGCGTGTGACCCAATTCGGATAAAACGAGAGGAGTGTGCCATCGTTACTGCCGATGTCCAATACCAGATCATTCTGAGTGAGTGAAATCCGGCGCGAGAAATTTTCCACCTTGGATTTGAGATGGTGGACCATGGAAAGATTGAGAGAGGATCGATAACCATAGTTCAAGCCATACATTGTGTTTAAATCAACGGAATGGCGTAGCTGAACCAGACCGCACGTGTATTGGCCGTGACATTTTACTAATTCTAACGGAGCACGATAAATTTGCTCGGTGGGAGACTGAGGAAAAATCCCCGTTAAGCACTGGTCTCCCAGAGACAATACCCCCACAAGTGTGGTGTTTTTACAAATCCTACATCGATTGATAGCATGATAATGAAGTGGTGACATAATAATATAGCACGAGGAACTAATCGAGCCGCATATTATACTACATTATCGGCATAAGTGCAAAAAGGCAGACAGTTTACTGCGCATTTCCAATATTCAGTAGCTATGCAACAGGTATATACCCATCGCCATTGAAGATACCGACGACTTGATCTCTCGTATCAACGGCTTCCATGCCATTCAGACGGTTTCTTCAGGTTGAATGAGTATATTTATAGCGAAAGTCCTATAAAATGATCATGGATTTGATGCGCTTGGTTCCCGCCAAGTCGCACCCTTGCGGGTTGCTTTCAGCAGTCTACCCCGGCCGTTCCCACGGCCCGGTGTTGACTGAAATTTTGGCAAAAGAGTCAGACGAAGTCTGTTCCAGTGCGGAGCAAGTACAAAAAACGTGTCGATCGCCGTAGACATTGTCAATGCGTCCTACCGCGGGCCAGAACTTAAATTCGCGCAACCAAGGAGCGGGATATGCGGCGAGTTGGCGAGAATAAGCGTGCTTCCAGTCGTCAGAGGAGACCATTAAAGCAGTATGAGGGGCATTTTTGAGCGGATTGTCTTGCCTGTCGAGCTCACCGTTTTCAATGGCGAGTAGTTCCGAGTGGATGGCAATCAACGCATCGCAGAAACGGTCTAATTCGGCTTTCGACTCACTTTCTGTGGGTTCAATCATGAGGGTCCCTGGGACTGGCCAGCTCATGGTAGGTGCATGAAAACCAAAATCCATGAGGCGCTTGGCTACATCCTCTACCTCTACGCCGAGTCGCTCTTTCCATTTTCGCACATCGATGATGCATTCATGCGCGACACGATTTTGACTTCCTTTATAGAGGACAGGGAAGTAAGGTGCCAGGCGGGCGGCGATATAATTTGCGTTGAGAATTGCAACACGTGTTGCGTCCAGCAGCCCTCGCGCGCCCATCATGGCGATATACATCCAGGAGATGATAAGAATACTGGCGCTACCCCAAGGTGCTTGTGAGACTTCTCCAATGGACTGTGTACCTCCTGTGGGAATGAGAGAATGGCCGGGAAGAAACGGAGCCAGGTGCGCAGCGACGCAGATAGGCCCCACGCCGGGGCCTCCACCACCATGCGGGATACAAAAAGTTTTGTGCAAGTTCAGATGGCAGACATCCGCGCCCATATCGCCGGGACGGCAAAGGCCTACTTGGGCATTCATATTTGCACCATCCATATAAACTTGTCCGTCGGCAGCGTGTACGATGTCACAAATTTCACGAATGCTGGTTTCGAAAACGCCATGTGTTGAGGGATACGTGACCATCAAGGCTGCCAGATGCCGCTCGTGTTCGGTGACTTTTTTGCGCAAGTTCTCAATGTCTACATTGCCCAAGGCATCGCAGCCGACGGAGACAACACGCATTCCAGCCATTGCGGCACTTGCGGGATTCGTCCCATGAGCGGACACAGGGATGAGGCAGACATCCCGTTGCTGATCGCCGCGCGAGCGATGATAAGCGCGGATGACTAAGAGTCCGGCGTATTCCCCTTGAGACCCTGCGTTTGGTTGGAGTGACGTAGCTGAGAAGCCGGTGATTTCGCAAAGCCAGCTTTCAAGCTCTCGAAAGAGAGTCTGATAGCCTTGCGCTTGATCGAGGGGCACAAAAGGATGCAATGCGGCAAATTCCGGCCAACTGACGGGAAGCATTTCAGCAGTCGCATTCAACTTCATGGTACAGGACCCCAGAGGGATCATGGAAGTGGTGAGTGAAAGATCCTTGGCCTCCAATCGGCGGAGATAACGGAGCATCTCGGTTTCCGTGTGATAGGAATTGAAAACGGGATGTTCCAAGAAGGGAGTGGTGCGCAGTTGTTCGGGAGGGAGGCAGTCCTTTCCGTTGGTAGGAGAGACATGCCGATCGATTTGAGCACCAAAGCTTCTCAGAATCGGGCCGAGATCGCTTGTGGTTTCATCCACCGCAATGGCGACGGTGGTTTCATCAAATGCGCGCAAGTTGATCCCTTCAGCTAAGCCCGCAGCCAAAACCCGTTTGGAGGAAGGTACCCGGACGAGAATCGTATCGAAAAAGGTTTTTGAGAGAACTTCATGGCCCATTTGGGGAAGTTCCTTCGCGAGCGAAGCAGTGGTGGAGTGAATGCGCTGCGCGATGTTACGCAAGCCATGCGGACCATGCCAAACGGCATAGAGCGAGGCAATGGCAGCAAGTAATACCTGTGCTGTACAAATGTTGCTGGTCGCCTTTTCCCGTCGGATGTGTTGTTCGCGAGTTTGGAGAGTGAGACGCAGCGCAGGATTGCCTTGAATGTCGTGCGACACGCCCACTAGCCTACCCGGAAGGCGCCGTTTGTGAATGTCGAGAGTGGCCAGAAAGGCGGCATGCGGGCCTCCATAGCCGAGCGGTACACCAAAACGCTGAGTGCTTCCCACCACAATATCCGCGCCAAGCTCGCCGGGAGGCTGAAGAAGAGTGAGTGAAAGAAGGTCAACGGCAACCACCGTCTTCGCACCTGCTCGGTGGATAAATGCGATCAATGGACCGAGCTCCGGCAAATGACCCCCGGATGTTGGATACTGAAGCAAGACCCCAAAAACATTTGTGAGATTTTCCGGAGAGGGAATGTCAACAACAACGCGGATGCCGAGAGATTCAGCGCGCGTTCGCAGGAGAGCGAGCGTTTGCGGATGGCAGTCGGGAGATGCTAAAAACGTGTCGCCATGAGTGGAGTGACACATCGCCATGGCTTCAGCGGCGGCCGTAGATTCGTCCAGGAGAGATGCATTGCAAATTTCCATCCCCGTCAAATCGCAAATCATGGTCTGAAAATTTAGCAAAGCTTCCAGCCGGCCTTGGGCAATTTCCGCCTGATAAGGAGTATATGCAGTGTACCAGCCGGGATTTTCCAACACATTTCTTCGAATGACCGGGGGCATGTAGGTATTGCCGTAGCCGAGACCAAGGAAGGTGGGGAGCACCTTGTTTTGCTGAGCACGCTCCCGAAGCGCAGAGAGGGCTTCTTCTTCGGAAAGCGGAGGAGGGAGATTCAGGGGCCGGTTTAAACGAATGCTTTCCGGAAGGGTTTGACGGATCAATTCAGCAAGCGTTGAGACGCCGAGAAACCGCAACATTTCAGATTGCTCGGCCGGACTCGGGCCGATATGTCGTGCGGCAAAACTCCGGGGACTGCAAAATTCCTGACAACTATCCGTATGCATGGCGCGTAATGAGTTTGGATTGCGGTCCGAAAAGCAACGGCTCCTTTATGAACCGCGCGTGATCAGTGCCTGATAATCCTTCGCCAAGAGAAGCTCTTCTAATTCCGTAGGATTGGTAAGACGAATTTTATAAATCCAACCTGCTCCATAAGGATCGGTATTCAGAAGACCGGGATCGGATTCCAATGCGGAATTGCCTTCAATCACTTCGCCCGAAACGGGCGAATAGACATCACTTGCGGCTTTCACAGATTCCACAATAGCCGCTGGTTGTTTGGCGACTAGTTGAGTGCTGGGTTTTGGTGGCTCCGCGAAGACGATGGAAGTCAATTCTTCCTGTGCATGATCTGAAATTCCCACTGTTCCAATATCCTTTTGGACGAGGATCCATTCGTGGCTTTTCGCATATTTGCGATCTTCTGGCACGTTCATTCTGATTTTTTATAGAAAGGTTTGGAGCTTACGACAGCAGGATAAGTTTTCTGGCGGACTTCCACCTCCAGTTTGGTTCCTGGCTTGGAATATTCCAGAGGAATGTAGCCCATGGCAATACCATAACCAAGCGATGGTGAAAGAGCGCCGCTCGTAGTTTCGCCGATTCGCGTGCCATTGGCAAGGATCGGATAGTGTGAACGGATCGGCGGCGACCTGTCCGTAACCCTGATAGCACAGAGTTTGCTTTTCAGACCCGCTTCCTTTTGTGTGACGAGAGCCGCCTTTCCCACAAAATCTTCTTTCATAATATCCACGAAAAAACCCAGTCCCGCTTCCCAGGGAGTTCGTTCATAAGAAAGGTCCGCGCCATTGAGGGGATAACACATTTCGAGTCGCAGGGTATCCCGCGCTCCAAGGCCGCATGGTTCAGCCCCTGCGGCAACAAAAGCATCCCAAAGAGTTTCAGCAAGCGAAATCGGAAAAAAAATTTCAAACCCTTCTTCGCCTGTGTAACCCGTTCCGGCAACAAAAATTTCACTACCGCCGTAGGCGAGAAGAAAAACGCGATTCCGATCGGGAGGTTTGGAACCCAAAACAGACCTAAATATTAGAGCGGAACGAGGGCCTTGTACAGCGAAGCCACCAAATGCCTCGCTTTCATCCCGAACTAGAGCGGCCGGGCCGATTCGGGTCGTAATCCAGTTTGCGTCTTCGGCGACTCGAGCGGCATTTACGACTAATAGAAATTCTTCCGTCCCGGTTCGATAAACAATGAGATCATCGATGATCCCCCCCTTTTCGTTGAGCAAAAAAGTGTACTGGCCTTCTCCCGCGGAAAGTGCAGTGAGGCGATTTGTTAAAATCCGGTCGAGTGCTTCGAGCGCCTGTGGGCCACTGATCCACAGTTGACCCATGTGTGAAATGTCAAAAATGCCTGCTGCTTGGCGTACCGCCAGGTGCTCTTCACGGATTCCGCGATATTGTACCGGCATTTGCCAGCCTGCGAATTCGATCATCCGGCCTCCGGCAGCAAGATGACGTCGATGGAGAGGAGATTGTTTGGGGTCAGGGTTGTTGTCTGTCACGAAGTGGAATCGTCGTTGTCGAATGTGAGGTAAGTATAAGAGGAAAAGCTCCGTTCATATTCATTTAAGAGACGCATGCCCTCATTAGGTTTTAATTTGTCATTCTTGATCGCCGCGTCAATTTGAGTCTTCATACTCCGCGTCAATCCGTTGATGTCCCACTGGGTTAAGGAGAGCACCTGGCCTATGGTGCTTCCGGGCAGTGTTTCTTCAATGTAATATCCACATTCTTCATCTTCGTCCATAAAGACATGAATTTCATTCACTCTCCCAAAAAGATTGTGCAGATCCCCCATGATATCTTGGTACGCGCCGACTAGAAAAAACCCGAGAAAATAGGGTTCTCCCGGACGAAAACGGTGCATCGGCAGCGTTTCTTTCACATCGTGAAGATCGATAAATTTGCTCACCTTCCCGTCAGAGTCGCATGTAATGTCCACTAAGGTTCCATTCCGTTCAGGCAGTTCGTTGAGCCGATGAATGGGCAGCACAGGAAAAAGCTGTCCGAGGGCCCAATGATCGGGAAGTGATTGGAAAACGGAAAAATTACAGATAAATTGATCTCCTAAGGTAGTTTCCATCTCCTTTACTTCTTCCGGAATGTAGCGCATTCCATGAAAATTTTCGACAATCCAAGCTGCGATCTCCCAGTAAACCGTTTCGATTTTGGCTTTTGCCCGCAGATCCAGTAATCCCAGATCAAACATGGCTTGCGCTTGGTCGCGGATCTGCTGAGCATCATGAAGGTTTTCCAATCGGTTCTTACGGGAAAGATGGTCTCGAATTTCCAAGATTTGCTCCACGAGTTTGGGATCTTCCGTGGTGGCTCGGACTGTGGCTTGGGATGTTTTTTCGATGGAGCCAAATGCTTCGACAATGAGCACTGAGTGGTGGGCTACTGTAGCGCGTCCGCTTTCGCTCACTATGATCGGATGCGCGACTTCTTCGGAATCGCAGACTTCCATGATATTATAAACGATGTCACGGGCATATTCGTTCAAAGTATAATTCGTGGAACTGTCGAAAGTGGTCTTTGAGCCATCGTAATCGACGCCCAGTCCGCCGCCGACGTCCAAATAAACGAGCTGAAATCCCATCTTTTGGAGTTTGGCATAGAATCGGGCGGCCTCGCGAACCGCTTGCTTGATAGTGCCGATGTCGGGGACCTGCGACCCAACATGGAAATGGAGCAGTTTCAGGGTCCCGGATTTTCCAGCCTGATTGAGTATGTCGCAGGCCGTGACCAAATCCGCTGTCGAAAGGCCAAACTTAGCATTGGCACCGCCACTTGTTGCCCACTTCCCAGCTCCTTTGGATTGCAGACGCACTCGGATTCCAATGTGCGGCTCCACTCCCATTTTTTGCGAGAGTTGAAGAACTTGGTGAAGTTCCTCCAGCTTTTCGACGACCAAAATGACCTGCTTGCCTAACTTTCTCCCGAGCAGAGCGGTCCGAATAAATTCACTGTCTTTATACCCGTTACAAATGATCAGGCTTTCCGGATCCGAATGGATGGCTAGGGCAGCCATCAGCTCAGGCTTGCTCCCCGCTTCCACGCCCAGATGAAAAGGGGCGCCGGCATCCAAAATTTCTTCGACGACTTCCCGTAGCTGGTTCACTTTGATCGGAAAGACGCCGCGATAACAATTGCCATAGCCCGATTCTTCAATCGCTGATCCGAAAGAACGGTTAATAGTACACACGCGATCACGCAAAAGATCCTGAAAACGAATAACTAATGGAAATTTAAGCCCGCGGCTACGCACTTCCTCAATTAATTCATATAAATCAATTTGCCGATCCGGACTTCGGGTGGGCAGCGCGGCAATATTCCCACGAGAATTAATTGTAAAATATCCATCACTCCAACGGTCGACGTTATAGAGTGCAATCGCGGTATGAGTATCAAACTGACACATTCGGGACTAATTTTTAACTAACGTTATGTACTTTCAGGAGCTCTGGGAGCAAAAAACCATTTTGACCAACAAGGTTCTCTTTTTTGCGGAACATCATTTTGTAATGTTCCATTACGAAAGGCGCCGCGGCTTTGCAATCCGGCGTTATAAATTTTTTTTGCCGGATAAAAGGGTTTCGAATACCCTCTCTGTAGTAAAATCGGCATTAAACATTATCACGAAGTGAAATGCACTATTTTCCGGCTGCGAAGTTGAAAGCGTTTGAAAATGCTTTAAAATACCCCTGGCCACATGAAAGTCGGATTTGCTCAACTAAATACCACAATCGGAGATTTTGCCGGAAATGCGGAAAAAATTCTATTGGCTTATCAGGAATTAGACAGACGTGGTGCGGAGATTGTATTGACCCCCGAATTAGGCATTTGTGGCTATCCTCCTCTCGACCTTCTTTTTGAAGCAGGCTTTGTGCGTGCCAACAAAGAGGCCGTGCAGTACCTGCAAAGCCGACTTCGAAAGGCGGCATTATTGGTGGGTTATGCCGATTATCATGAGGGACCTGTCGGGAGGCCCTTTTACAATGCGGCAGCCTTTCTTGCTCCCGACCAGCCGCCGCAGATGATCCATAAGTCTCTCTTACCGACGTACGACGTCTTTGATGAAGCTCGTTACTTTGAGCCATCTGCGGCAATTCGGCCACTTGAGCTCAATGGACGAAAGATTGGTGTAACGATTTGCGAGGATCTCTGGACAGCCGACTACCTGCCTCGATCGCTCTATGAGCGCGATCCGGTCAAGGAATTAGTTTCAGCCGGGGCTGAATGTATTTTCAATATCAGCGCCTCTCCCTACCAAATGAGTAAGGTGAATACTCGATGTCGAATGATTCGTGAACTTTCCAGCCGGCACAAAGTCCCTTTTTTTTACTGCAATGCCGTTGGTGGCAATGATCAGCTCATCTTCGATGGACACTCGTTAGCAATCACACCTACCGGCTGGCATGCTTTACCGGGATTTCGAGAACATTTGGAGCTGGTGGAAAAAGTGCCCGATCGGCCTAGCGACGAAATGCCTGTGCAAGACAAATGGGAAGATCTCTTCCAGGCGTTAGTTTTAGGAGTACAGGACTACATGAAAAAATGCGGCTTCCGCAATTGCGTTCTAGGGCTAAGCGGCGGAATCGATTCGGCGGTGACCGCGGCAATTGCCGTAGCGGCGGTCGGAAAGGAGAATGTTCTGGGAGTCGCGATGCCGGGTCCCTATTCTTCTGAGGGAAGCGTTGCCGATGCTTTACAACTAGCTAAGAACCTTGGCATCCGGTGTCTCAAGATTTCCATCACTCCATCTTTTGAGGCGATGCGAGAGCAACTAGCTCCTGCCTTTGGTGAAGAGGGGACTGAAAATATTACGGAAGAAAATCTTCAAGCGCGCCTTCGCGGGATCACCTTAATGGCGCATTCCAACCAATATGGCAGCCTGGTTCTCAGCACGGGAAACAAAAGCGAACTGGCGGTTGGCTACTGTACCCTTTATGGAGACATGTGTGGTGGGCTTGCTGTCATTTCCGACGTGCCTAAAACTTCCGTCTATCATCTTGCTCAGCATATTAACCGCCACGAGGAGATCATTCCTCTCGCCACTATTGAAAAACCTCCTAGCGCCGAACTGCGGCCCAATCAAACGGACCAAGATACGCTCCCTCCTTACGAAATCTTGGATGAAATCCTGCGGTTGTACGTGGAAGAAAACTATGCTTCCTCAGCCATTGTCGAACGAGGATTCGATCCCAAAATTGTCCGTTGGGTGCTTCGCAAAGTAGACACTAATGAATACAAGCGAAAGCAAGCTGCTCCGGGAATTAAAGTCACCGGCCGAGCATTTGGAATGGGCCGCAGAATTCCAACAGCGCAAAAATTTTTAGCGTAGAAATTCGCATATTTTGTCGAACATCTGTTAAGGACAGCGCAAAAAACGTCAAATAATCGGGGGAGAAAGTACTGCCCAACGGGGTGCTCTTCACTGAATGAGATGGCCGCTCCTTGTGTCAGGCCTGAACTGAATATATATTTATTGGGTATGAGACACCTATTAGCAATAACTGCACAAAATACGAATCATCCGGGTATTGATTTAAAAGGCGGTTTAAAAAATTATCATAACGGACAAGATCTTCAGCCTGAGCTTCCGGAAGAAAAAGAAAATAAAAATTATGCTCAATTAATAGAGAAAGCCATGATGAGTCAACAAAGAGGGAAACGCTCTACTGCGGAGGGAAAAAGTATCGATAGTAAAATTTCTGACACCGATGATGTTCACGAGATGGAAACTATTGATCACGATTACTGTGGGAGAATGAGTGTGCCACGGGATATACAAAATATTCCTATTCCCCAAATACGTTTGATGGATTTGACCATAAATGATCTCAAAGAACAATATCCACGGGTCTATGAATTTTTTCTAGGTCAATGCGAGGTGCATTTCAATCAATACTTACAAGGAGAAATTAATGCGGAAGGATATACAAGGCATATTATAATGTCTTTTTTTGCTGCAAAACGTAGAATAGCCTGCGCGGCAGAAACACAGGGTGAACATTTAAATGATTTTGAAAAAATATTAATATCCGAATGGCTCGCGGTAGAGGACGATCATGATAATAATGTAATTAAAAAATATATACATTCGGTTGTAAATCCCGCCATACGCATTACACAGGAAAAATATAGGGATGACCTCGAAAAAATAGGCAAAATAGAGGAGTTATGGGGGCAAATAGCAGAAAAATTCCCAGTTGAAGATAGGTGGGAATATGTTCAGTAATTCAATGAATGATATGACCTCATTACTATTTACGATGGGGTAAAGGAAATCGGAAAACGACGGCTATCCCATCACTTTGTGCTTTCGAGTACAAAGTGATGGGATTTTTTAGACTATGAAATTAGCGAGCTGGCAATACGTCTTGTAAATTAGAGAAATGATGGGAAAGACGGACTAATTGGTCATTTATCTCCCTGTGCGCTGGATTCTCGCGGTGATCTATGCGTACCCTCATCAACCTGTCTTGGCATTCATTAAATGTCGCGGTGTGGCGATCTAACTCGCTTTTCAAGAAGTCTTTTGACGGCGCGTCGTCTAAGGTATCAAGTTTACCCTTAATTATTTCTATTTTTTCAAAACATTCATTGGCTAGGTCTCTAGCGATAGCAAAACTTTGAGCCCCAGTTGGTCTAAGATCATTCGGTATGGAGCCCGAGGTTGTTCGTGGCCTTGAGACAGATCCGCGTATAGTGGCCGCTCCGAGAGATGAAGGTGAACCCGAAGGAGTAGGATCGTCTGGTATGAAGCTTGAGCTTGATGATTGACGAGATATAGGTCTACTGTTGTTCATAAACTCAATATAAAACAAACCTAATAGGTTTTTCCGGTACGAAATTATAGCAATAACAACCTATTGCATGTCGTAGTTTGCAACACTGGAATCTGCCCATGAACAGTCCGGTTCATGGGATGAATCTGCAGCTGATACCGTTTCCAAAGTTATTCATGGGGCTGGCGGGAAAGATGCTCCGGAATATTTTAGCGGTGTTTGGGAACCATTCGGAGCGATGAGGAAAAGCTCCCCATTTTCGGTTACGAAATACAAGAGACCCAAATATGGAATGAGTTGACCCTTTTTATTGTCAGCGAGATTTCGCAAATTTGCTGTATCGAAGGGATTTTCGATGAGAACCTTGCCATTGCCAGACATGAGAAAGGTTGGCCCCAGAGATTGTCGTGGCACAGCAGGGATTTCACAAATTTTGGCGTTATTCCGGAATTGAAGGAAGACATTCCAGCCGCCGGATGGCTCTTTGCTCTTGCGGGTGGCTATCACTTTAAAATCGCTGGCCGCAAGATCTACTGGGTATCCGTTGGACTGTTTGAGATGCTCGAAATTAATAAAAGTGGTTTGCCCCCACAGTCCCGTTACAGAGAGAGTATTTGCCAGGAGATGGACTGGAATGGCGCGCTTTTTTTCCAGGTTTATCAAGAGCCTTTGCAGATATCCTTTTGCGTCGGTCCCTTGAACTTTCAGCCACTCGGCCACTTTAATTTTTGGAAGAGAGCCAGCCATTGGCAGCAATGCATTGTGAATCGACTGTGCAAAGTTAAATTTAGAATCCGGCTGTTGAAGGGGCTGTATACGATTCGAGTTATTTTGGGAAGAAGGGTCGAGCTTGCTCAGCTCCTCGTGATTGAGGTTTTCGATCGCTTCCAGCATGAGCTCGCCTTCACGTATCACACACACAAAAGTGAGTTCTCGGTTTGAAGGAAGTGGTGTTACCAGGCGAAATGAAGTTCCATCTTGTGAAAAATCCTCGATGCGACTCTCCGAATTGGCAAACACCAACGGATAGCTTGCTATTGCTTGATTGGTCGTACGATTCGTACACCAAAGAGATTGGGTTCTTTGATTGAAAAAAAAGGCATATTTTTCTGTAAGTGCAATGAATTTACTGCCGATCCAGGGAACGAGTATTTGATTACTCTCCTTCAAAACCGTTTGTGGGGCTGGGTAATTATTTGTCGGCGCAATAATTCGATGAGCGGTAGAATCATAAGCGGTGTGGATAGATAGCCTCTCAGCCATTTGTAATTGATGCTGATAGATCAACCATTCTTCTTCCCTTGCATTTTTTTTGGGCGCTGAAGGGAATTCACCTTGAATGAGTAAAACAGTAGCTTTTGCTTTTCCCTGATTTGCCATTTTCCTGAGATAAGTCTCCGCATCTAACGAGGAATCGTGTCTCAGATCCAAGGTGCTTAATCGACTGTTCCAAATATCGGCCTCCCATTGAGCGATAGTCCCTACCACCGTGAGCTTTGAATTAGGATGCAGATTCGAAATGTCAATTCGCAGGGTTTTGTTTTGCTGATTCTTGATAATGAGAAATCCTTGATCCAGCCTGGCATCATCTTCGCCCAGAAGCGTAGCATCCCGTATTTGGAGCAAATAAGAGGATGGAGCTGTAGGCTGATCTTCGATCTTGAAATTAATTCCGAAGGGCAAGCTGTTGAGCGTGTATTTTCCCCCATTTCCCACGATTCGATAACTAATATTCGGATCAATTTCAGCGTGGAATAAAAGCCCTCGAGGCGTTTGATCCAAGATGAGCTCAATAGTAAGTGGCTGGTATTTGAATCCTCTGGAGCTGGTTAAAGCAGCTCCTAAGGATTTATTAGAGTTCCATGTTGCAAAATTTCCGGTTTGTTGCAAAATTTTTGCGACTCTCTCCTCTTCAGGAGTCGGAGAAGGTGCTGTATTCAAGTAGTCGTAATCGATATCGGTATTGGGAGTGTCGGGAATTAACACCCATTTCGTATTCGTGTCCAAGGGAGCTTCACTACTGACTTCGAACGCCTCCCGAAGGTCAAAACGTTCCCAATCCTCATTTTCAAAATTGTAAATCAGATTGGGCGCGTACCATCCCTGAGATTGACTTTTAGCAATGTGCTGACTGCCAAAGGTAATTTTTCCGGACTTAAAGTCTAATTTAGTGATGATCGCAGGATACCGTGGAATCAGCAGATCATTTTTCTTTTCCATGCCGCCACGAAGGTATGCGTACCTGGCTCTTACGAAATAGTTTAATAAAGTATGGACCCGCTGATTATTTTGCTGAATTTGTGTGCCTAATGCAGAAAATCCAAAACCGAGCCCTGCTAATGGAATGGCCAGAGATCCGAATGCCGTGGCAGCTCCGGCTGCGGTAGGAGCGATCCAGCTAGCCAGGGCGCTGCCGCCTTGCAGTGCCAAGGCAGCTCCATTAAATGCCAATCCAATCTCTATTCCAAGACGTTTCACAGGATCATCTGTTTTTGTAAGTTCATAGATATCGAGTCCTAAAGCCCCTGCCGTAGAAAGTCCATTGGCTACCTGGAAAACCTTTCCTAATATTTGAAGTGAGCGTTCCACCTCCCCGCCAGCAGCAAGCAACTGACACACGGTTTTTCCGAATTCCACTCCGTCACCGGCTACTGCGGTTGCCATTCCTCCCAGGTTCCAATAGAGACTGAGTTTTTCCGCGGAAGTTGGGTCCCGTTGATTGAGAGATCTGAGCAGAGCCATGGCAAAAAAAGCTCCGTTCATACTGCTTGGCTGTCCTTCTGCTCTCTCCTGCACGCTCAAATGTCCGCTTTCTTGAATCGTTAAATAGGGCTTTAAGTATTCATAACCGGAGCCAAGTATTTCTCGAGCGGCTTTTAGGTGGTTAGCCTGCTCGGAAGAAATTTCCACCATTTGGATACTTCCGTCATTGAGGTTTACCGCTGATACCAGATATCGACCGTCTGTCTCAGTGACTCGATCTAAGAGAGCGACGTTTTGGTTGGTTTTATTAGATAAGTGCGCTGCTCTTTGTTCCACGTGGTGACCGATGGCATTTAGTGCCTTCAAAGCAGTATCAACCTTTTGCTGAACTTCGAATTGTTTCCCCTGTTGTTCCGCATAAAGAAATGGGCCAGCGTGGGAACCGAGATCTTCCGGTGAATGGAGGGCCTGATCGGGCGTAAGTTGGTAACGGGTGACCTGTAATTCTCCGGTAGGCAGAACCATGAGTTGCCACTTTCGGATGTCATCATCACTTGTCCAATAAAACCGTCTGCCGGGCTCACTCAGTCCAATGGAAATAGGGCTGCCTAAAAAAAACTGTGGGTAAAAATTGGTTCAGGCAAATTAGCAAGGGTATGGTAAAGAGCAACTTCACGAGCATCAGCGGTACGAAACGCATAACTCCGTTTTAGAGTTAATTTCACCTTGGCGTTAAGCCCTTCAACGACACCGCTGGAATATTGGCCTTTAGCCTGAAAGTAATTTAAAAGAAGAGAGCGGTGAGAGGTGAGAGTACGGGCAACTTTTTTAAGAGGCTCCAGGTGACTTCGAGTAATTTTAGTGCACCAAGCATCCAGGAATTTAGCAGCCCAGGTAGGAGAGCGATAGGTCCAAAAGTGTTGGAAAGTTTCCACTAAGAGAAAGGCGCGCAGGGTGCGTAAAGCAGAGCCTCGAATTGCCCGCATGCCAGCACGTTGGCTCTTAGTCCAATTGCATCTTTTTTTTAGGAAAGCCCAGCGCATCTTTTTAAGCAAGGGATCCAGACCTGCCTGGGCACGGGCGCGGGTTTCCTCTCTGCGGATTTCATCGATAGCTTCGTTGAGTTTTTTAACGATGTGGAAGCGGTCAAGGATATGTAGGGCTTGTGGCAAATAATGGGCTGCTACCTTCAGATACGGTTTCCACATGTCGGAGCAAATAAAGCCGATGGCCGAACAAAACTCTTTGCCAAAAACCTCGAAGAATAGCTCAAAAGTTTTTTCAGTACGATCGCGCCCGACCCACAAAAGTCGTTTGCAGTGATCATCGATCTGGTAGACCAGTGTCCAAAACTTATCTTTTTTTCCGACATGGATTTCATCAACTCCAAGCGCCTTTACGCCGCTTAAATTCCGATGTTGAATGCCATAATCCACCACCCATTTTACCGAAGCGTATACATCGGCCCAGCCCACTCGGAAGACTCTGGCTACCTCGGCCCAGGAGAGCATGCGTGCCCATTGTGCCAGAAAGAGACGGAAGGCTTCGCTGTGCTGTATTTTTCCGCTAGCCCAAGGAAGTTCTTCTACTGTGGGACTCCCACAGTGTCGGCAGTCAATTCGCCGCGGTGTGTAGACTAGCCAGACCACGAAACCCCAAAGTGGCACAAAGCGCCAGCGCCGCTCTGCAAGTCTATCATATCCAGATCCTTTACGTTTGCATCCTGAGCATCTTCCCTGGCTGCCTTCTCTGGCACGTACTTCTGCTAAGATAACTCCCTTTTCTTTATCGTCCCATCCCACCGCATCATAGACAAATCCCTTGATCGGATGTACCCGCCTCATTACATTTTTAAGCGTTATATTTACCACAGAGGCTGGTTTATAGGTACCCTTTTGGGTGCCGCCAGCCTCTTTTTTACGCTCCGCCCTAATACCCAAGGAACCGATCCGATCCTCTTGCTACCTTTCAGCACTGCTCCCCCCCTGTTCCCCCTGAACGCCTGCCGCGGCGAGCGGTGCGGGGGTCTGGGGGCGGCACCAGCCCCCCTGCTAACTCTATTTTTTACCCACGAATTCTTTTATAGAGCCGGAAATAGGATTTTCTGAGAGAGTAATCTCCTTGATGAAATAGCCTGACGTGTTTGCGTGATTCCCGGCAGCCAGTTGAGCGTAGAGCGTCACACCAAATTCTAATGGAGTGCAACAAGCTAAGATACTAAGATGTTTGATTCCGGCGGCCGTGCCCATGAGTTTGGAAAATTCTTTGATCACCTCGTTGTAACTCATATCACCGATTCGACCCTCTTTAGGATCACCATGTCCTAAAAGCTCTACCTTATCGTAGAGCCCGGTGAGGATGACTTCTTGAAGATTTTCCCAATTGGGTTTCCATTCGCTCTGCGTGGAATTAGTATTAAACTTCCACTGCTGGAAATTTCCATTTCTGCCTTTACTAATAGCATAAACTTCCGATTCCGGATGCTTTTGTAAAAGGGCGTTGACTGCTTCTTGGAAATCGCTTGGAGCATTTGTCTTCAAAACGTCTTCGGGTGTCACTAGTACAATCGCCCGACGCTCCACTTTGCCCACACTTAAGGGCGGAGCTTGGTTGAGGGCGTTCCCATCATTGTTCCAACCACTCATTTGATCCCATTCGGCTGCATCGATTACCATTTCTTCAAATGGCATCGGTTTGATGACGGCTTGATTTCGTTCCAATGCGACCAAGAACCGCACGGCGGGGGAGTGGTTTTCCAGCGCTCCACTTTGTAAGTTTGTAATCCAAGTCCTGCCGAGCACATCGACCTCTACCGGTCCATCGTAAATTTTAATGGATTCTGCGGATGTATTTTGTTTTTTAAGCGATCCGGCCAACCGTGTGGAAAAGGTCCGCATGCCACTATTTCTCAGTGCATGAAAATCCGTTGTTTGCGATGCTTCTGATTGCCAACCAATGATTTTAATTCGTGCAATAGGGCAGAATGTCCTTCCTAGTAGCCAATCGATCCAGGAAACAGAAGTTTCACGCACTACAGTCAGATTCCTGATCATTTCAGTAATCTCAGTTGCGGATTTTCCTCCCAAGGTCAGTTGATCATGACGAAACGTACCCACCAGAACGATACGTGGTTTCGTTCCCCATTCGTCCGCGGTCAACTGTGTAACGGTCGTCCCGTCCGTGCCCTTGAGCTCGTTGTTTTTAAGAACCAACCATTTGGACTGGGGATGTCGGTTGTTCAGAAAGCGAGCAGCTTTAGTGCTGTTTGCGCTGTCATCAAGTTGCAAGACAATCTGCCTATCGTACTTTGAAGGCGTTAAGGAACTGATCTGCTTGGGCAGCACCTGCCCTCGCCAAGAAGAATTTAGTTCCTCAGGTGTTTCAAATTGAAGGATCCGTGGGGCTACAAACAATGGTCGAGAAATGAAGAGTCGAGAGGGAGGGAGGTACGATTTAATTTTTTGGTTCTTCCGGGATTATAATGGATAAATGGCCGGAAAAAGATTGAGTTTACCGCAAAAGAAAAGGATGCGAGTCCGATAATTAAGGAAATTTTTAAAACCTCTGGCAGCGGATTTGATCGATTGGATTTTAGAGTTAAAGCCCTCAGCCACGGCGTTTGTAATAGAGAAGGACATGAAGTTGAGCAGTCCATCGAGATGGTTTTTGAGCATTTTAGCTACTTTTTTTATTTCTTGGAGTTGGCATCTCGTGGCCCAAGCATACCATTTTTTGAAAACCTCCTGAGCTTCAGAAACAGAGCAGCATTTCCAAAAAGCGCGAAAACTTTCCTTAATGGCCCAGGCACGAGCTGCCTTCAGATCGGAGTTTTTTAGCCGCTCAAAGTCTTCAATATGTTTTTGAGGAAGGTTCTCTGGGGAAAAAAGAAAAAGCTGGCGTGCTCCTTTGAGTCGTTGATCGCCCTTGGCTTTCAGAGTTTTATTTTCCCGTCGCCGCACTTTATCCACAGCCTCATTGAGGTGTTTGGAAACATGGAATTTATCATGAACGATTTTAGCCTGTGGTACCATCTCAGTAGCCACTTCGCGGTAGATGCCGCTCATATCCAAACATACAGCCTGGATACTCTGACGGGCTTCTTCAGGAAGTGTTTCCCAGAGTAGTTCAGCAGCTTGGCTATCTCGCTGCATGACCACTTCAAGTACACGTGGATTTTCCCCATTCAGATCATAGAGGAGTGAGGCATAGCTCTGGCCCCGCAAAAAGCTTTTCTCATCCATCCCCACTACTGGCAATGTCTCCAGTTCTCGGCGCTCCAGGCCTCGTTCTACTGCCCGTTCCATGATCCGCTGTGCGGCATCCCAATCAATCCTTAATAGCTGGCAAGCTGCTTCCACGCTGGCGCTGGCTTGAAGTACTTTGATCGCCAGACATTCAAAGAGCTCAGTAAACCGGCTGTTCTTTTGTGCCCAAGGTACTGGTACGGTCTGTACTCTGCCGTCATGAAGTTTTACTCGCGGTACTCGCGCTTCCAATACTGTGCTAAATTGGCAGCTGTCTAAATGCCGCCATTTCCTGACTGGCGCATGATCATAGATCTTCCCTATCTGTTCCCCCTCCACTTCCCAGTTCGTCCCTTCTTGATATCCTATTTCCACTTGCACTTCCTTTTTTCCCATATCTAATTTTACCCTCTTCACTTCCCATGGTTTTCTCAGTCCCAGGATCTGCTGATAGAGCTCATTGTCTTTCATCTCTTTTTTCTAGCTTCTCCTTTTTAAAAAAAAAGCTCCTCAACAAAAAAATAGTGCGTGCCTGTCAGTCAAGGAGGGGTAATTGTATTGTGGAAATTTGGCTGGGTTATCCACTATTTTTCCGGAAGAACCAATTTTTTCTGAGAGGACTTTGTTCTTTATATCCTTAAGCGAGCCTGTCGCGGCTTGAGCAAAAACTATCGGCCCCGTTACTTTTCCTGTTGTTGCGGCGCCGACTTGGAGTCCATCCAAACGATAATAACCCCCATATTGTCGCTTCAACTGGCTGTTATTATCCAGACTCCGTGGAATGCCTTGATCCCAAAACAGTCCTCCTTGGCGGAGCTCTTCGTATCGCTGTCTTACAAGCTGCACATAACGTTGAAATGCTAAGGCTCCCTTTTTTCCATGAAGAACGCTGTTGTCGTAGCCTAATAAGGAAGATCTCTGCTGCATGGCGATACCCGCAGACAAAATCAAGGGTTGTTCTACGGGCTGAAAGAAATGCTGGACATCAAAGTGAGCTCCCTGGGCATATTTTTCGGGAGCGGCTTGGATTTGCTGAATATAATTTTCTATCAAATCCCTAATTCCCGGGATTTCATTTTTCCATTCATTGAGTTTTTCAAAAATATCGTTGCTTGCAAGTGAGGAGAGACTCGAGTCTTTGCTCGCAATAAAATTATGGATAGACTGAATTTTTGCTGCCCCCATCATGGATGCCCAGCTCTTTAAATGACAATCTGTGAGTTTAGCGTTGATTTCAGACTCAATGGTTGCGGTATTATAAATACCGTCCCTAAGGAGTGGACTTAAGTCTGCGTCGATGTAGGTACCTCCGTAATGGGATAATAAAGCGGCGCGGCCAATATCAGATGCTGCGGCGAGGGTGCCTCTCAACCACATTTCTTGCAAATAATATTCCTTCAAAGGATGAGCGTCATGAATGAGTGTATCCAGCGGAACAAATTTCAAGCGATTGTTTCCGTATTTACGGTCCGTGCTCTCTTTGAAATCTGAAAAAGACCGCTGTGCTTGATTGAGCCCCTTTTTTAAAACATTTTCGTCTTGGCCGAGTCTCCAGACCATAAAATCAATTGCGCGTTGATTAAATTCTTCGGCTGTCTTGGCGGGCCGGATATATGCATAAGCCTCGTTTTGCAGTTGAATGCTTGTGAAATAGTAGCGTGAATCTCGTGAAGACCCGAGTGGAAGTCCATTGATATCGGCTAGCGCCATTCGACGAATTGCTGCCTGAAGCAGGGGAGCCATATAACCGCGAGGGTCGTAGCTGAGATAAAATGAGAGAGAGCTGCGATTTGGTGTGGCTGTCGAGAGTGAATTGCTTTTTAAAAAAATTTCAATATTGGTTTTTGTTTTTTCCGACAAACAGCCAGTCCAAATAAAATGAATATTAGATTCGATAGGCTGTTTTAAGCGATCGAATTCAGTTTGGACCTGCTGTTGGAGCGCTCTTATAGTCGGAGATAAATTAGCTGGAGGCTGGAAGAAACGAGTCAGCTCCAAAATAAACCCAGATGCCCCACGTCGATCTTCATCGCTGAGACTTGGATACAACTCGAGAACTTCTTGGATATCTTGAAGCTGTATGGAACTTGGCTGAGAATAGCCGAATCTGCGCTCCCGCATCAGGCCATCGCGCAGATGAGCCGCCGTCATCAAAGATGAGGAACCACTAATCTCTGAAATTCCTCTTTTTGTTCGTCTTTGTATAAGCTGTTGCGGCCGAGTAGTTTCCCATCGAGCAGAAGACGTAACCGTAACGCTGTTTTCTACAGATGGGAGAGACGGTAAATTTGGGTAAAATGGCTCTCTGAGGGGACTCGGAAATCGTAATGTGCTGGAAATCATGGACAAATAAACTGTCCGAAATGATATTGTTAATTCGCTAAAGATCAAATACCGTAACTGACGCTACACATTTTTAGGAGCTCTGGGAGCAAAAAAGACCATTCTTACCGACAGGGTTCTCTTTTTTACGTAACATCACACCGTAATATTCCCGTGCTTTTTTAAAATGTCATTCTCGAGTTGAATGCGTACGATTTCCTTTTGGCACGTTCATTGGTTCCGATTGCCGCCTATTGATGTTCTTCCTGAGGAATAGGATCTATTTCTTTATTGTAACATTTTCGCTCATTCTATTATTTTACTGGCCCAAAATTTGACACACCTCACAATGAAGAATTCGGAATCTAAAATAGTCCGTATCGTTGAGCAGAATAACCAAACTGGCTTATCCAAGTCGCAAAAATTGTTCAACAAACTGATCAAAAAAAACGAGGAGGAACGAAAGCTGTTGCGAGCATGGCAAACGACGATCCCTCTTTATCAAAAGAAATATGCGAGCGAATTTGAGCCACAGATGCAAGCCTTTAACGTACTCAGGACGGAACTGGTGCATTTGTTTGACCAAGCCTCCGCTGATAAGATATTTGGCAAGAACGACAAGGAAAAACTTCAAGATATCATTTGTACTATCTCCGCTGAACTGATCATTGACAATGACAACGATGAGTTGAAGCAGATATACAACAAGCATAGTAAAGGCGATTTCGATGCTGAGTCTGAGGAACAAGGAAATGCCATAAAATCGGCCATGGAAGAACTCTTGGGGGTTAAGCTTGGCGACGAATTTGACTTACGATCCCCCGAAAAAATGATGGAGCATATGGATGAAAAAATGCGGGAGAAATTTGAACAACAAGAACAAATAGAACAAGGCCGTCGAGAACGGCAAAGCAAGCGCAAAAAATCGGCAAAGACCATCGCGAAAGAGGCAAAACAACAAGAGGAAACGCAAAACATCCGCCAATCCATCCAGGAAGTCTATCGAAAGTTAGCCAGGGCCTTGCATCCCGATAGAGAGCAAGACCCCGTTGAACGAGACCGCAAGACCGCGTTGATGCAGCGTGTCAATGTCGCCTACCATGCCAAAGATTTGCTTCAGCTCTTGGAGCTGCAACTGGAAGTGGAACAAATCGATCAAGCGACCATCAATAGCATGACGGGAGAACGATTGAAATATTACAACAAGATTCTGAAAACGCAATACGTAGAGCTGCAACACGAGGTCTCCGCGGTCAGCATTTCATTCGCTCTTCGCTTCAATATAGATCCTGAAGTTCTATCATCTCCAATTGGGGTATTGCGTGATCTGGAGTCCGAGATTAAAAAAATCCAGCAACAAACCACTCTGCTGAGAAAGGACTTAGATTCATTTAAGGAGGATGTTAAAAACATTAAAAACTACCTGAAATCCTATCCGGATCCTGTAAGCGCGCTTTTTGAGGAAATGGGCTTTTGCAAGCTCTAATGCGTAGAGGAGATATAGCATGACCCCTATAAAATGACCATGCCTTGTCGTTCTTTTTGCCTCGCTTGGCTCCCGCCAAGTCTCGCCCCTGTGAGGGGGCTGTCCGGCAAAGCCGGACAGGCTACCCCAGCCGTTCCCACGGCTCGGTGTTCCACCAGACTTTGTTTCAACAATCCGTCCGTATCTACAGATATGGCCAGCTTGTTAAAACAAACTCTGAAGAAAAAATCCCGGACAACTCATGTGTCATTTTATAGGGGTCATGCTATAGTAGGAAACCAAAGAGGCGAAAAGTAGCATTACAGTTGTCAGTTCGTAGTTGGTGGTTCGCCATAAAATAAGTCCCATATGATGATGAGCGGTGGTCATCAGACCATCTCAAACCTTTGGAACGGTGATGCCCTGTTGTTTCATATACTTACCTCCGCGGTCAGCATAACTGATCGAGCAGAGTTCGTGGGCGAGAAAAAATACAACTTGAGCGAGGCCCTCGTTGGCATAGATACGAGCGGGGAGGGGCGTGGTATTAGAAATTTCCAGCGTTACATGACCTTCCCATTCCGGTTCAAACGGTGTGACGTTGACAATAATTCCACAGCGCGCGTAGGTGGACTTACCGACGCAGACGGTGAGTACCTCTCGTGGAATGCGAAAGTATTCAACGCTTCTGGCCAAGGCGAAGGAGTTGGGTGGGACAATGCAGACATCCGTCTCTACGTGAACGAAGGAGCGATCGTCGAAATTCTTTGGGTCTACGACAGTATTAAAGACATTGGTGAAAACCTTGAATTCGTTTGAAACGCGCAGGTCATATCCATAACTGGAAAGCCCGTAACTGATGACGCGCTCGCCATCTTCACGAGTTCGCACTTGTCCGTCCACAAACGGATCGATCATGGCTCGTTTAAGAGCCATCCGGCGAATCCATTGATCTGAACAAACTGACATAGATTTAGTTCGCAGTTCGCAGTTCGTAGTTCGCAGAAATTGGTAGTTGATAGAAGTCCATGTGCATCGCACTCGAACTGTATGAAAAGATCCGGGGTGAGTGCCAACTAATTGTGTGGATACCCTACGAACTACGAACTATGAATGGGGCGCTTAAGAAAGAAAGAACTACCAGCAGAGAAACTACACTGACGGCGATGGCGATTCCCCATCCGCGTGGCCAGTAAACAAGCTCCAAAAGATGTTGTCCGGCGCTGAGTGGAATTGCACGAATTGCATAATCTGCTGGGAGCACTTCGTATTTTTGCTGGACACTTTTCGGTAGAGCCTTTGCTCGCCAGTCGGCGGACCAGGCATCGGTATTGACCAGGATCGCGGGACGATCGGTTTCCACTTTCAGAAGCCAACGATGGTTGGATTGTTTTAATACTGTTACGGACCCTTGAGGAGCGGAACCAGCCGGAACAGGATGAGGAGTCTCTTCCAAAACGACTTCCTTATGCAAGTCCGCTCGGTCAATGGCTTCGAAAACCGCGTCACGGCCTGTGGCCACAATGGCCGTGCCGACGAGGAAAAATCGTGGGAAGTCGGATTTCAGATCCAAGTGTGCGACTCCCTGGTCTGAAGGTTGAAATGTCTTTCTACAGCGGAGGAGCTCCAGAATTTTACTTGGACGATTGAAGACAATGTATTGAGTGATTTGATCCGGATTGGAACCCTGGGAATGAGCGAGTAACTGAGCGTATCGTTTTAAAACAGAGGGATCGTAGCCCCAGATGTTTTCTGTGCGCAGGAGAAGTGAAATATCAGAGTTGAACAAATTGAGTATCCGAGAATCCGGCGGAAGCTGCTTAGTGATTTCTTTGATTTCAGGATAAAAGAGATCGCGTGCCGAAAACGTAGTGAGGGAATTGTGGGCAAAAACCGCCACTTCCACAATGGCGCCGATACCGATTAACCAGATGACCTCTCTCCAGGACCTTACCAAGATCATACCTGCTCCGAACAAGGCCAAGATCACACCGGCAATTAGAAGCGAATGTGCAGCCGCTTGTTTTGCTGCTGCCATCGCGCTGATCGAAATGATCACCTCCTGAGGGAGATAAGATTCTCCCGACTGAGCTATTTTGTTCCATCCCCATTGCCACCAACCTTCCGAAGGAGATCCCCCTGAAGCAAGTACCAGGCTGCAAATGATCAGGAATACTGCCACAACCACCGAGGCCATTCCCCAACCAAGGGCAGGTCTGTGCCCTTTCAGTAAGCGATCAAAACCATGGGCAGCGAAGAGTGCGACAAATAGCGTCGCAAAAAATAGAAATTTTGAGGTTCCACGAAATAAGCTGAAAAGGGGAACTGCCTGAAACATTCCACTGTATAGCAAAGTATGCCGACCTAATGCTAATAACAGGAATATTGCAAAAAGTATCAGTGGACGCCACAGTGCCCCTTTTCGGAGTCCTGCCGCCCCAAAAATTGCAAGAAGCAATACGCCGATTCCCATATACGCTTCCATTTCCCAGAGATAACAGCGTCCCCAATAGGGAGTGGAGCGCATGTCCCCAAAGAACCAAGGAGCAACAAACGTCAGCAGATTTTCCGGCGGCAAAGAGAACATGGATGCAAATGCATAATCGACGCCACCACTGCGTGAAGTTTCGGCCGCAAGACGGAGTCCCGGCCAAAGCTGTGCCGCGCCAATCAGAGTTGCCAGAATGTAGATGCACAGGAATCCGCTGATCGCCAGAAAAGGACGAGACAGACCGGCTCCGGATACCAGGACATAAAGAGCCGCCGCGATTGCCGTATAATAGACATACTGAGGATGGCCGGCGGTGATTTGGAGCGCCACAACGAGGGATGCTAATAGCACCCACTTGCCATGGCGTTCCGCTAACCATCGATCAATACAAAGAAATAAAAAAGGAACCCACGCCATTGCACACAAATTGGAGAGATGGCCGGCATAGGACCGTAAAAAAAGAGTTCCTCCACAGACGACGGCTACTGCGGCGAGAAAGGCAGCGGGACGACAGATCTGCTTACAAGCCGTCCACGCATACACGCCAAGTCCGCAAATAAAAATATGCAGCGCGATACTCCAGTTCAAAGCTTGTCCGATAGGGAGAATCAGAAAGAGGAGATTGAGGGGATAGAGGAGAGCGGATTGAAATTGCCCCAGGTAAGGTGCCCCTCCGTACGTAAATGGATTCCAGAGAGGAAATTCGCCTCGTGCGATTTCTCCAAAACCAAAAACGCGGGACGCAAAAAATTGATTCGCAATGTCTGTAGAGGGATGGGAAATCAACTGATCCCCCGAAAGCAAGGCCTGGCCAATGACTAATACGACCGCGAGGGCTAACAAGAGCACCCAAACCCGATGCGGCAACTTCAGTAGCCACGAAATCCAATTATCTTCCATATTGTTTATTTATTTGTAATAAGCTACTTATATATCAAAATTTTCGTACTGTAGCCTGCATCCCTCCTCCACGAAATTCAAACGGCTTTTTCTAAAATTTCGTGTTCCCAAAAATTTGTTGCAGATGATGGATGGCAAGCGGCCATTTTTTTCCTGCCACGCCGATGATGTAATTGAAATTGGTGGCCTTCGCTGCTGCGCGGGCCATGATGGGCTGCAAACCGCAGGTTTCAAAAAGTTGTTTGATGGTTTTCGGAGTAAAGCAGGGCAGGTGTTCGGAAGGCTTGAAATGCGTCCATTTCTTTCCTAAGCCGAACCACAATGTAAAAAGTTATTACACCGCATTCTTAGCAACTGTCGAGGGAAGAGGTTCCGCGTTCCTGCCAGCCTGTGCAAAACATTTGTGCCAATAGTCCAGACGCTCTTTAATGCGTTTTTCGTAACCGTTTTCTGTGGGTTCGTAATAGAGCCTTCCTTCGGGAAGGTACGCTTGGGGAACAAAACTCTCCTCATAGTTGTGAGAGTATTGATAGTCTTTGCCGTGGCCCAGTTGCCGAGCTCCTTTGTAATGAGTGTCCCGCAAGTAAACTGGAACCGCAAGAGTCCGGCCTTCTCGGATTTCGGAAAGCGCTTTGTCTAGTCCGATGTAAGCTCTGTTGCTTTTTGGAGCTGTCGCCACATAAACAGATGCATGTGCTAAGGGAATTCGAGCTTCCGGCATTCCAAGAAATTCCACAGCCTGTTGAGCCGCCATAGCAACTAGCAGAGCTTGGGAATCCGCCAGTCCAACATCTTCGCTTGCACAGATAACGATGCGTCGAGCGATGAAGCGAATTTCTTCCCCCGCATGAAGCATCTTGGCGAGCCAATAAAGTGTTGCGTCTGGGTCACTGCCCCGCATGCTTTTAATGAAAGCGCTGGCGGTATCGTAATGGGCATCGCCTGACCCGTCGTAAACAACGGCTTTCTTTTGAATGCTTTCTTCCACCACAGAGAGAGAAATTTCTCGAATGCCATCCGAGTTTGCGGGAGTACTCAGAACGGCAATTTCAAGAGCGTTTAAACATTTTCTTGCATCGCCATCACTCATTCGCGCTAAATACTGAGCAGCGTTACCGTCAAGAACAGCCTGTTGATTGCCCAATCCGCGTTCATGGTCCCTTAGCGCACGTTCCATCAATTGAATCAGATCGTTGTTACTCAATGGCTCCAGTTGAAAAATCTGAGAGCGCGAAATGAGAGGAGCGGTGACGGAGAAAAAGAGATTTTGAGTGGTAGCCCCTATGAGGCGGATCGTGCCATCTTCCACGGCAGGGAGGAGCACATCTTGTTGCATCTTATTAAAACGGTGAATTTCATCAATGAAAAGAAGGGTGGCACCGGATGATCGACGTCGGTGAGCCGAGGTCAAAATTTTTCGCATATCCGCGGTATTACTTTCCACGCCACTAAGCCGTTCAAAATGAGATCGGGTGGAGGCGGCAATGACTTGAGCGATGGTAGTCTTCCCAGTTCCGGGAGGTCCCTGTAGCAAAAGTGAGAAAATGCGGTCGGCTTCGACAGCCCTCCGAAGCAACTTCCCTTCGCCCAAAATGTGAGCCTGACCCACAATTTCATCCAACGAACATGGCCGCATGCGAGTTGCCAGAGGCATTACCCGGCAAACATGGGGTGCGGCTTCTTCTTGCGCCGCGGTGTTTCCAAAAAGATCCTCCATGGAAGGCTTATAAAGCATTTTGAAAGCGGATGCACGTCAATGTGCATCGGCGGCACGAAAACCAAACAACGAAAATATTAGCAGAACTTCCTTTTTGATGTGTCCAATCGCTGGGGGCAGGTCACTTAAAAATGGAATTCAGAAAACAACAGGCAGCGGAAAATAATTTTATATTTTTTGATTTTATTACTTGCACAATTCACATCCTGTCAGACATTTACCAATGTTTTTTTAGAAGCGATTTTAGGTTTCCTCATTAGGCAAAAGGCAGCACCCCTCTAATCTGTCCACTGCAAGCGGATATTAGATTTCGCATCCGAAGAAACGGCATCTTTACTTCATTAAGTTCATTCCAGTTTTTATGACCCAGATTTTACGTCCTACTATCGGTCCTTCTTTAGGAAACACACACCAAGCAAAGGTAGAGCAACAGGTAGATAATGATGCTACCACAGGAAACATTGCGTTAAAATCCGATCGAAGCTTAATGGAAAGGAGTTCTCTAATACTCCGGAGAATACACAAAAGCTTTGGTCAGGTACCGTTTAAACTGAAAGAGGGAATGACTGATCAGCTATTTCAAAGCTTCAAAGAAGAAGGTGATATTTTAGATCGGTTATTTTCTTCTTTTTCTGACGTGAAGATATCTCCGGCAGAGAGCTATGATCCTTTCGAGATAGAAAGGCGTGGACGTATTAAGAGAAATGCGCAATTTACCGTTTATGTACCAAGAATACCTATTCATAAACCGGTGACCCAGATTTCTGTGACGTCATTGCCTTCTGCGATGTCACTTATGACATCGAGAGGACTGGGTAGCGTCAAGATAGATCACCAACAACCTCGCCGTCAGAAACAACCTCGCCAGCAGGAACAAGCTCACCAGCAGGAACAAGCTCGCCAGCAGGAACAAGCTCGCCAGCAGGAACAAGCTCGCCAGCAGGAACAAGCTCGCCAGCAGGAACAAGCCCGTCAGCAGGAACAAGCTCGCCAGCAAGAACAGGCTCGGTTCAATCAGTCCAAGATAGAAGCATGGGCTGCAAATCTGAAACAACATCATACCGAACAAGTCCGAGAATGGGAGCAAAGGTGGGTAAGCGAAAAGGAAAGGATAAATCTTCTCAATGGACCTCGAGTAAGAGAAATAGCTGCTCAGATGAGGTTAACAGCAAGTCCTGGTTGGGCGCAGTGGGAACAAAACTGGCAACAGGAAGAAGAGGCATGGAAGAGCTTCGTTAAAACACAATGGGATAATCTACAACATGAGTTTCGCGTGAGAGATTGGGCCATAAGTTTTTCGGCGACAGCCGATCAAGTCAACGCGGAAAATCAATGGAGGCAGGCTCGGCAGGAGGAATTGCAGAGCAAATTGACGCAGATAGGGACTCCAAAAGCGCAGTCGTTACAGGCCGGGCTCAATCAACTGGCAAATGCGGAACGAGTGCGGGTGATAAAAGAAGCCGAAGCAAAGGAAATCAGAGAATTTGACCAACGGTGGGAGCGTGAGAAAGAGACTGTTGCCACCATTCTCAACGGTGTCGTGCTCAGAGAGACCGCTGCCAGAAATAACTGGACAACACAAAGCTGGTGGGCGGAATTTGAAGGTGACTGGCAAGAGCAAGAACAAGAATGGAAGAACCTTGTAAAGATAGCAAACAAGAACCAGTAGACGGAATTTCACAGGCGAACTGAGGAGCTGCCTATCCAATTTTGGACAGATGAGCAGCAGATAAATACTGAAAAACAATGGAGGGAAAACCAGAAAAAAGAACTGGATCAAACATTGATGCAGACAGGGAACCAAAGAAGTCAGGCACTGCTAAATCGACTGAACTTCGAGCAAGCCTGGGAACGCAACAAAGACACCTTCAGCCTTGTCCACCCAGTCCGATTCAGAGAACACATTACTCAGTTGGGATTAACAACAAGTCCTAAATGGCCTCAATGGGAACGCGACTGGCAAAAGGAAGAGCGGGCATGGAAGAATCTGCTGAGAAGCGAGCGGTTAAATATGATGGCAGAGTTTCAGAAGAGAGATCGAGAACTGACTTTTCCAACGGTTGATGCAGTCAACGCGGAAAAACAGTGGAGGCAGACCCGAGAGCAGGAATTAAACCACAAATTGCTACCGATATACACTCAAAAACAACAGTCGTTAAATGCTGGACTCGATCGACTGGCGGCTACCGAAAAGCTACGGATTCAAAACCAAGAAGATGGTAAAATCGTGCAATACTTTGCCGAAGCCGCAGAAAATGTCGTCACGGATTATTTAGAAACCCTAGCAAAGGAAGAGGCTGTCAAACAATACACCGACCAACGCGGACTCGACACCAAGTTTAAATACGACACCAAAGGCAACGTCATCGAAAGAACCATCATTGGAGATATTACCGGAGATGGAATAAGCAATACAGCGACCACAAAATTCGCGTACAACGAGAACAACCTTCTCACCTCAGTCATTGACCCCCTTGGCAATGAAGTGACTGCCTTCTATGAAGATAGCAACAACCCCAAACTCCCCACTCGGATAGAACGCAGAGCGCAAGGGCAGGTCCTATTCGACATCCGCAATACCTATTATGCGGAGAATGCCAATATAAAACTGCGTGGACTCCTCCAAAAACAACAGATAGCAGCCGGAACTCCTGACGAGGCCATTGTAGAATACACATATAATGAACAAGGCCTTCTCACCAGCCAAAGGAGAATCACGGGAAACAGTGACCCTGATGTCGTTACCCTACAGTTGTCGTTTAGAATGAAAAAATTTAGCAACAGCTTGGTGAGCTCTGCGCCAAAGGGACCAAGCGATGATAAAAGCAGGTTGGAGAGATCGGAAGATTAAACGTGTAACAAGGCGTCGAATTTCCTGGATAGACCAGCAAACCAGAGACTTGTTGAGGGAGGAAGCTGCGTTCTGCTTTTTTTGTGTAAGGTGGAGTTATTCACCCGATAACGGATGATTGCCAGTAGAGAAAAAGCAAGCATCACCAGGGAAACATGGCGATGCCAGCCATGCCAGGAACGGGTTTCGTTGTGATCAAGACCAAACTCATTTTTAGCTGTTTCAAAACTTTCCTCGATCCTCCATCGTGCTCCTGCCACATTGACTAATGTTTGGAGAGAAGTTGTCTTTGGACACCAGGTAGTGTAATAGGAACATTTTCCATCCTCGATGTTGCGCCGGATGAGAAGGCCGCTAGTCCAAATTCCAGTGTAGTTTTTGTTATATTGGGAGGCATCCACATTGTTCCATTTGAAGTAAGCCCAATCATAGAGCCTGGCACCCTTGGTTCCTTCGCCAGCTGATAAGCGTTTCCAGCGGCAGGCAGGTAATTTACGGTTCTTCCGGAAAAATAGTGGATAACCCAGCCAAATTTCCACAATACAATTACCCCTCCTTGACTGACAGGCACGCACTATTTTTTTGTTGAGGAGCTTTTTTTTTAAAAAGGAGAAGCTAGAAAAAAGAGATGAAAGACAATGAGCTCTATCAGCAGATCCTGGGACTGAGAAAACCATGGGAAGTGAAGAGGGTAAAATTAGATATGGGAAAAAAGGAAGTGCAAGTGGAAATAGGATATCAAGAAGGGACGAACTGGGAAGTGGAGGGGGAACAGATAGGGAAGATCTATGATCATGCGCCAGTCAGGAAATGGCGGCATTTAGACAGCTGCCAATTTAGCACAGTATTGGAAGCGCGAGTACCGCGAGTAAAACTTCATGACGGCAGAGTACAGACCGTACCAGTACCTTGGGCACAAAAGAACAGCCGGTTTACTGAGCTCTTTGAATGTCTGGCGATCAAAGTACTTCAAGCCAGCGCCAGCGTGGAAGCAGCTTGCCAGCTATTAAGGATTGATTGGGATGCCGCACAGCGGATCATGGAACGGGCAGTAGAACGAGGCCTGGAGCGCCGAGAACTGGAGACATTGCCAGTAGTGGGGATGGATGAGAAAAGCTTTTTGCGGGGCCAGAGCTATGCCTCACTCCTCTATGATCTGAATGGGGAAAATCCACGTGTACTTGAAGTGGTCATGCAGCGAGATAGCCAAGCTGCTGAACTACTCTGGGAAACACTTCCTGAAGAAGCCCGTCAGAGTATCCAGGCTGTATGTTTGGATATGAGCGGCATCTACCGCGAAGTGGCTACTGAGATGGTACCACAGGCTAAAATCGTTCATGATAAATTCCATGTTTCCAAACACCTCAATGAGGCTGTGGATAAAGTGCGGCGACGGGAAAATAAAACTCTGAAAGCCAAGGGCGATCAACGACTCAAAGGAGCACGCCAGCTTTTTCTTTTTTCCCCAGAGAACCTTCCTCAAAAACATATTGAAGACTTTGAGCGGCTAAAAAACTCCGATCTGAAGGCAGCTCGTGCCTGGGCCATTAAGGAAAGTTTTCGCGCTTTTTGGAAATGCTGCTCTGTTTCTGAAGCTCAGGAGGTTTTCAAAAAATGGTATGCTTGGGCCACGAGATGCCAACTCCAAGAAATAAAAAAAGTAGCTAAAATGCTCAAAAACCATCTCGATGGACTGCTCAACTTCATGTCCTTCTCTATTACAAACGCCGTGGCTGAGGGCTTTAACTCTAAAATCCAATCGATCAAATCCGCTGCCAGAGGTTTTAAAAATTTCCTTAATTATCGGACTCGCATCCTTTTCTTTTGCGGTAAACTCAATCTTTTTCCGGCCATTTATCCATTATAATCCCGGAAGAACCTAATTTACTGGCTAGCTCCTCAGCTGTTGTAACTCGAACACTTTCCTTTTTATTATCCCACAAGTAGTATTGCCGCCTCGATGTAGTACCTAATACATAGCCCTTACATGTTTTACGTAATGTTTCGGTCACTTCAGAAATTCCATAGACGCTATCTGCTGCAACCCAGGAAAAGGGAATTTTAGCTTCTATGGTTTCCTCTATCATTTTCCGAGCTATGGTAGGCTTTGTCGAAAATTTTTGCTCAACTGGGATATGCGCCGCTGCTCTGCGTGTTTGGTCTTCTATCCATTCTTTGGGTAAATAGAGTTTCCTATCAATAAAGGCGTACCCTTTACTGGAAACATAGGCTGCAAAAACTCCAATCTGACAATTAGTGATTTTTCCTACTGTGCCGGTGTATTGGGGAGCCACTCCACAAGTAGCTTTTCCTTTTTTGAGAAATCCGGTTTCGTCAATCACTAGTATTCCTTCTTCCTCCCCAAAATGTTCTATTACATATTCCCTCACTGTCTCTTTGAGTCGGTCGGCTTCCCATCTCCTTCGGCCTAATATCGCTTGTTGCCGCCAGGGGCCTTTATCCCATTCCCTTACACACAAAATAAAAACCGTATAAGCAACCCAAAAGAGCTGATAGCGAGAGAAAAGATTTGAGAATGAAGTCTTGGAGATGGACAAACATTGGGCAGCACAAGAGATGTCGGCAATAGATCTTGGAGATAAACGGTTGAACAAACGCTCAGTAAAGCTGCTGGAGCTGTTGGGAGAGAAGCCAGCAATGAGCATACCGCAAGCCTGCAAGGGATGGGCGGAGACGCAGGCGGCGTATCGATTTTTTGCACAAGAAAATATTGGCTGGAAAGATATCCTCTCGCCTCACATTAACTGTACCAATCAACGTATGAAGGGTCGGCCAGTGGTGCTCTGCATTCAAGATACTACAGAACTGGACTTCAACGGCCAAGAAATCGATGGATTGGGGAAATTAAGTTATGATGCACAACGCGGACTATATTTGCATCCGACCTATGCAGTCAGTCCAGAACGCGAGCCGTTAGGTTTACTCGATGCCTGGATATGGGTACGCGATAAGAAAGGGGAATTGAGCCGAAGCTTACCGCAGGGTAATTTAGTGTATGTGGCTGACCGGGAAGGTGACTTCATTGATTTAATGGCCCAAGCACAAACAATGGGGACGCCAGTGGACTGGCTCATTCGTGCAGTGCATAACCGTAAAGTTGTGGGAGAAAAGGACAAATTGTGGGACGGATTTTCCAAAGAGCACATACTTGGTGAGATTTGCTTTACTCTACCTGCCAAGAAGGGTCAATCCGCACGGCAGGTCCGCCAACAAGTGTCATCTCGGCGTTGTACCTTGCGTTCTGCCAAGGGAGAATTGATAGAGACCACAGCACTCTGGGCACAAGAAATAGGGGCTCCAGTGAATACCAAAGCTCTGGAATGGCGATTGCTCACCAACCGTTGTGCTCACAGCCTGGAAGTAGCGGCGGAGTTAATTGACTGGTACCGCTGTCGGTGGGAAATTGAAATATTTTTCCATGTGTTAAAAAATGGTTGTAAAGTCGAAGCCTTGCAGCTCTCAAGCATTGAGCGGCTTGAATTGGTATTAGCCTTCTTCATGATTATCGCCTGGCGCATTCAGATGCTGATGCGTTTGGGGCGAACTTGCCCCAACATGGATTGCGAAGCGGTATTTGATCAACAAGAGTGGCATGCAGCCTATATTGTCGCGCGCAAACCCATCCCTAAAGAACCCCCTCCGCTCAATACCGTAATCCGCTTAATTGCTAGTTTTGGCGGCTTTCTTGGACGTAAGTGCGATGGTGAACCAGGCGTCAAATCTCTCTGGACAGGTTTGCAACGTGTCATGGATTTTGCCATCGCTATTAGCTCAGAACGCTCCCAAAACTCTTGCTTTTGTGTGTAAGGGAATGCCTTTATCCCCAGCTGCCTCTGCTCTCATCCATCCGGTTTTCCGTGGTTCGTTTCCTAGAAGCCCTTCCAAAAATAATTCCGCATTTCTTGCCACTCTCTTCTGCATAAATAGCGGCTTGATTTTTTCCTGGATCTCCTTCATTCCCTCTTTCCATATCTCTATTGTTTCCTCTGCTGTTGCTGTCACCCTTAAATCTACACCTCTTCTTTCTAAATGACAACTGTAGGGGGTAAATAATGCTTCTGGTGTCATTACCTCCATCCTGTTCCCCCTAGACGGGGTTTTCAAGGGCCGGCAATGAGGCCCTTGATCCAGTTTCTCGCGAGCAATGCTCGCCCTTTTCTAAAATAATTTTCTCCTCCTTTGGCCCACTCCTTTTAGCGGGGAGCCCCAGTTTCTTTGGTGAACCTCAGGTTGGTTATGCTAGATATTAACTTATCATAGACTAATTTATTGCTATGTTAGTAAGCGTGAAGGAGTGTTCAACTTGAAATGTTGTGGTTTGCAGTGGAAATTCGAAGTATTTGCAACCTGTCGAATAGAATAAATAAAATATCTCGTATTGCTTACAGGCAATGTGTGACTTGTTTAAAAGATCGATTGTCATTTTAAAAAATTGCTCGCAAAAAAATATTAGAGATTTATAATAGGCCGGATGGAAACTCTCCTTGTTCCCCTTGATTTCAGTGATGCCACTCCCAAAGTGGTCAGTACGGCAGCCAATTTTGCAGAGCTTTTGAAAGCGCGTTTGGTGCTTTTGCATGTTGTAGAGCCGAGGGACGAGTGCGTACCTTTGGCGGCAACCGATATTTTTGCGATGCCTGAAGGGGCGACTCACCCTTTAAATCCGAACGCGTTTGCGGATCAACTGGAGCGATTCGCGGAGCCGCTCCGCCAGCAGAATCATTTGGAAGTAGCATGTAAGGTACAAGCTGGCGTTGCCGCAGATGAAATTTTGTCACAAGCCTGCACTTATAAATGTGGTATGATTATCTTGGGTTCGCACGGTCATGGGGCGCTTTATCATCTCTTTACAGGTGGAGTTGCTGCTGGTGTGCTCAAAAAAGCTCAATCTCCCGTTCTTATTGTTCCGGTAAGAGATCGTACTCCGCTTGAATCTGAAAAATGCGTTGAGACTTCTGCCCGCTAAAATATTGAAGAAGGCCGGATGTTTGACTCGCATCTCCGATCTGAGAAATTAAATTTCTTGTATGGAAACTGTTCTTGTGCCCGTGGACTTCAGTGACGCTACGCCAAAAGTAGTGAGCGTGGCTGCCCAGTTTGCTGCTTCACTAAAAGCACGCATGGTGCTTTTGCATGTCATAGAACCGATAGCGGAATATGTGCCTCTGGCCGCGTCTATGGATGTCTTGACGACACCTACCTCCCCCATGAAGGCCCTGGACCCTCAACCGCTGGTTGAGAGACTGGAACGATTGGCAGAACCGTTGCGGCGAAATAAAGATTTGGCGGTAATTAGCGAAGTGCAAGTAGGGCTTCCAGTGGATGCAATCTTAACTCGAGCTCAACTCTACGAATGCGGAATGATTATTTTGGGCTCTCATGGCCACGGTGCTTTGTACGACCTCTTTACCGGTGGGGTTGCCACAGGAGTGCTGAAAAAAACTTCATTTCCTGTCTTGGTGGTACCGGTAAGGAAAGACTGACTTCGTCAGCTTCCTCTAGGCCGCAACAATTGCAAATAAATATCTTTTTGAGCTACAATTTATGCTCTGATGGCAGCACGCCCATGCCTGACTTCGTCAGTTTCTTTTAGAAGCTGATGTTACGCAGCGGCCACCCGAAAAAGCTGAAGTTCTGCATAGGCGACACGAGAGGCGTTGATAAGCAGTTTGCGACAGAGGGAGAAGGGATTGAGATTATTTTTGATGCTCAAGGCTTCGAGCTTGAAGGCAGGGCAAATCGACATAAAAATGTGGTTGCTCTGGGTTCTTAGCGTTCGGGTGGGGGATTTGGCCAAATTTGCGTTGGATTTCAAAGATTTGTGAAATATCTCCACTTTCCACCGTTTTTTGTAGGTCGTGGTGATGGCGTTATAGTCGCAAGTTAAATCACTAAATGCGGTTTGCTCTGGAAAATCCAGCTCATCTACTCGTAGGTAACGCTTCTTTTTCCTGTCTTCTTGGCTCAGTGCCACCAGCCGGTTGTCCTTGAGTGCGGCAATGAAATGTTTGCCTTTGCGCGTGATAAAATCGAAGTTCTCCTCTGAAGAAAACCAACTGTCCATCAGCACGAAGCGAAATTTTAAGTCATTGCTAATACAGGTATCGATCATTTGGCGCATCATTTCGTTTTTTGTTACCTCACTTTTACGTTTCACCTGCCGGGTCTTCAGCTCGCAGTATTGTATCGGCTTTTTTCACCAGTTCAAATGCCACTGGAAGCGATGTCCCGTTACTGTGATAGAGCGCATTCAGCAGGTTGATCCCTTTTGATGTTGCGTCCGCTACAATGATCATAGTGCCAACACATTAACTCGCTTTCATCCGTCCAGGCTTTTTCTTGAATCGTATCATCAAGTATCAACACCCCGTCTTCTCGCTCAACCTTTCTCACCGTCGCTTTGACTTGCTGCCACAGTTCCTTGGATGTGTAGTCCTGCTCCGACAAAAACCGGGTAATCCTGTCGTGGCTTACTTCGCCTTCCAGCATCGCCGATAGTCCCCTCGCTGTTGCCGCACCAAAGGTGCTCAGCAAGTAATCTGTGTATAAATCAAGTGCTGCTTTTTTTCATCTCTCCCATGCTTATCTGATTCCTGGCTGCGTAACATCAGTTATTAGGAGAATAAGCATACGTCGTTTCAGCTACCTTTTGATCATTAGCATCTTCATTTACAACGCTAGTAATGCAGCCTAGTGCATCCTTGGTAAAAATTTGTTTTTCTCCCAAGTTGTTGATGATCATTAGCGTGTTGCGACCATAAGAAATATGTGTCTGCTCTTGTGCTACTTGGGGGGGTATCAGAAGGATTAATTTAGTTTTTAGCCGATTGAGGCCGTCATATTGCCTGGTAACGGTATTGTTTTTCCCATCGGTATAGGAAATCACATTGCCGCGACGATCGAAAACAAACCTTTCTTGACTTAAAGTTGTATGAGAGGGGTCTTTCAGGATGCGGATAATGGTCCGTTCACGGTCATTGTAAGCAATTTCCCAGTAAGAGCCATCGGAGAGGATTTCTTTTGTGAGTCGCCCATCGAGGCCTATCACGGATATCCTACCCTGATTCACCGGCTTACGTACCGGCGCACCAACCATAAGAATCTCCATGTACGCGGTTTCAAAGAAGAGGGCACGACATCAACGCCATTCGATATGGTGGTTATGAATGCTCTCGACCGCTTTCACCTCGTTGGGGACGTCATTGATCGTGTGACCGAGCTTGGTCCTTCTGCAGCCTACGCTAAGCAGGCAATCCGGGACAAACTGATCGAGCACAAGCAGTATATCTCGCAGTACGGAGAAGACATGCCCGAAATTCGGAATTGGAAATGGGAGGATAAAAAATCTCGCAAGGACCCCATGTGCAATCCTGAACATCGGACATAGGAAGTCTGACGACTCGGAAATGTCGGAAGAGCGTTGAACAGTCCCATAATAAGATTTGGCCGCTGTTCAAATCCGTTGTACCATCCTTTGCTCTCAAATCTTGTGACACTATATCTAAAAAAATCTCCTTACAATTACAGAGAACATCTCCTAAAAGAAACCGGCAATGCCGGTTGGAAGTAATAAACTGTTTGGGGCGGATGCCGAACCACGAATTGTAGCAGTGGAATGGGAGGGGAGAGGTCGTCAGAGCGGGGATGCTGTGAGCCAGGGAAACTTAGGAAATGGAGTACGCATCTTTTCGCGCCAGCCTGATACTGGTTTGACTGAGGTACGCCGAGAGACATGGCAGCCTTTTTTTTGGAGTACGGTGCCTGGGGAAAATTCCGTCCCTTTGAAAGGCAACCTGGCATTGCGGTACCTTGGTCAATGCGAAAGCTGGGAGGAACTGGAAAAAGTCCGCCGGAATCCAGCGGAAAATTTTATCTTCAATGATCCTGTGCAGCAGTATCTGACCGTTTCTGGCAAAACGCTTTTTAAAGAAATGAATTGGCCGACGCTTAGACGTTTGCAGCTCAGAGTGTCCCGAGCCACTAGGAGCGGGGCTTTGCCTTCCACTCCCTTATTGGGCATCGGCATCTCAGATCAAACCGGCTGGCAGAAATTTTTAGAGATTCCAGCAAACTCAGGACCGGAAGGTGAGCGAACCGCTTTGGAGGAACTCAATCAAATGATTGCGGAACGCGATCCGGATGTTCTTGAGGGCCACAACCTGCTGAGAGTCGATTTGCCTTACTTAATGGACCGTGCCCGCAAAGTTGGCTGCATCCTCAAATGGGGAAGAGACGGAAGCATGCCACACACGCGGCCTTCCCGGCTTCAGATTGCGGAGAAGACAATTCAATTCAATAGATTCTCCGTGCATGGCCGCCATATTTTGGATACTTGGATTTTGGCCCAATTTTATGATGTTGGCACTCGCGATCTGGAGGGACTCGATCTGAGGAGCGTCGCCGCTCATTTTGGAATTTCCAACAAAAATTCGGAGGAAGAAATCCACCGGCCTTCTGTTATTACGGAGTCCTTACAACACGAAACTTTAAAAGAGACACGGGAAATTCGAGCGGTTGCGGATTTGTTGGGTCCCAGCTATTTTATTCAAACGCAAATCTTCCCGATGACATTTCAGGAAGTGATGTTGCGTGGAAATGCAACGCGTATCGATGCCTTATTTTTAAGGGAATATTTGCATTGCCAGCATTCCATTCCTCAGTTGCCCGAACCTGAACCTTTTGAAGGAGGGTACACCGATGTTTTTGTAACCGGTGTGTTAAAAAATGTGTGGCACTGCGATGTGGCCTCACTTTATCCATCTGTGATCTTACGATTCGGACTGACCCCTGCTCTGGATCAGCTCCAAATTTTTTCAGGCTTATTGAAGGAGCTGAGAACATTCCGTCTTGAGGCCAAGGGCTTGGCGCGACGGCATCCCGCTCATTCGGCAGAGAGACACTATTATAACGCGCTGCAAAACGTCTTTAAGATATTGATCAACAGCTTTTATGGCTATTTGGGATTTGCTCAAGGCCACTTTGCGGATTTTCAAGCTGCGGCGGCAGTGACAGCCCGAGGGAGAGATCTTTTGCGATCTATGGTGGAATGGCTCAATGGCCAGGGCGCCCATGTAATTGAAATTGATACCGACGGTATTTATTTTCAACCGCCTCCAAATACTTTTCCAGAAAAGATGGAGGCGGAATTGTGTGCCCAACTGCCTGAGGGCATCGATGTCGAATTCGACCATCGCTACAAGGCGATGTTTAGTTATAAAGCAAAAAACTATGCCTTATTAGATCCGGATGGGCGGGTGATTCTAAAAGGAGCTGCGTTAAAGTCGCGCGGCATGGAACGTTACCTGCGACACTATTTAATGAGTTTGATCCAACTTCTTTTGGAGGGCAAAACAAAAGAGGCCACCCTGTTACGAGATTGCTTTGCAGAAAAAATCAGACAACGTCAGTGGCCGCTGGAAATGTTGATGAAAACAGATACCCTGCAAGATTCTCCAGCTTCCTATCAGAGAAAAATCAGCGCTTCCTCCAGAAATCGTTCCGCCGCTTTTGAACTTGCGCTCAAAAACGGCGGTTATCAGGCAGGGGATCAAATTAGCTATTATATCACCGGAACGCAAAAAAATGTGACTGCTTATCAAGCGGCGAAACTTGCGAGCTATTGGGATCCTCAGCAACGCGATGAAAACATTGCATATTATCTCAAAAAGCTCGATGACTTAGCTAAAAAATTCGCCACATTTCTGGATTCGGCCGCATAGCGACGAATTTTTGACAATAATGTGCTCTGTGTGCCGGAAATTGCTATTTCTTGTGGGATACAGCGTTTTTGATCCGGCTGATTGTTTTCCCGATTTTATTCGGATTTGGCTTGCCCTGGTAGAGTAAATTAGCCCGATAATTAGCTAGGGCCACCACATTTGTAAATGGTTCTTGAGTCTGATCAGTATTGGAAAATTCTTTCATAAGTGGCGGTACACTAATTGGAGCGATTGGGGCTACAGGCTGGCGATCCTTGCCTAGCTGCTTATTTGCAGAAGAGACGCCTTTAATTATATCCTCCTGGAAGAGTGTCTCCACGACTTCCCGCTTCTTTTCAAGAGACAATTCTCCGTATCTCAAAGGGTGACCAGAATTTATGTATTCCGGCTGTGTGTCATCGGAGGCACTCGGTAGTAGTTGGTGTTCAGTCTGGGTACTCATTGCTAATGTTTGATCCGATGCTGTGCGAGAGGTCGCATCTTGACGTACACTGCCGTTACGAAATGAATCTGGGGGATCGCTTGGGGGAATAAGGGCCCTTTTGGGGTGGTGGCCTTGATTGTTTGAGTTTCGCGATGTAGTTGTAGTGCCAGAGGCGCGGCTGTTGAATAATTGTGATGAAGCTGATTGCATGACAGAAAATACTCCGTCCACTCAGATATTTCCTGTGCGATTTTTAGCCAATAAATGCCTATCGAAGCAGGTATTTATTTCCTAATCTGTTGAATGAATGTGGCTCCTGTTAAGAGAAAACCTATGGCAACGATCATAGGACGGACTAGCGTCGTAGGAATGCGTTGTGCAAGCACGGCTCCGAAATAATAACCAGGAAGAGCACCAATAGCGAGGATGAGTGCCGCCACCCAATCGACAAGACCTTTCGCAATAAAATAAAGGGCTGCTACCACATTGATGGCGGCGCCAAGGATGGTTTTCAGCGCATTGATTTCAATGAGATTGTGCAAGCCCATCATGCTCAAACTGGCCAGCATCAGAATTCCAATTCCCGCTCCAAAATACCCTCCGTAGATGGCGATCAGGAATTGAAAAAAAACTACCATGCGCCGGGGCCGAGGAGACTCATTTTGCAGACCTGCGGTCAATTGACGGATGAAAAAATTCCGGGCCAGAAATAAGAGTGTGGCGAGAAGAATGAGATAGGGAACCAGGAAATCGAAAACTCTATTGGGAGTATCACCCAAAAGAATAGCCCCCAACAAACCCCCGATCAGGCTGGGGAACAAAAATGCCCGCAACCAAGGCCGTATAGATACAAGTTGCCGCCGATATCCCCAGAAACTTCCCAAAATTCCCAAAATGAGCGCAACGGTATTCGTGGCGTTTGCCCTAATCGGATTCATACCCAGAAGGACCAGAATCGGGAATGTCACCAGAGTTCCTCCTCCTGCAAGGGCATTTAGAAAACCAGCCAAAAATCCGGCTGCCAGTATCAAAGCCAATGCTGCAAACGACAGATGCACCCGCAAAGACTAGCTGAATCCATTGCGATGCCAACTGCGAAGTGTGTGACAGAGCTCTGGTGAGTCATTTAGTCACTTTTGGCGCAAAAGTGAGCCAATATGACACTTCTTAGCTGTGGTAGAGAGAGGGACGGACTCTATAAAATCTGTATAATTCTCTGTAAATCAGAGATAAAACGAAATTTTTCTTATTTTGGAACGGATTGTGCTGGAGAGTAGTGGAGAGACCATTTGAGAATGTCTAAAATTTTAGGAATAGATTTAGGAACGACAAATTCGTGCATGGCTATTATGGAAGGTGGGGAGCCTTCCGTGCTAGAAAATTCGGAAGGAGCGAGGACGACGCCGTCCGTAGTTGCTTTTACGAAAAGTGGGGAGCGTCTGGTAGGGCAAGCGGCTAAGCGCCAGGCTGTGACTAACCCAGCGAATACCATTTTCAGCGTCAAACGCTTCATGGGGCGTAAATATGATGAGGTACAATCAGAGCTTCATCGTGTGCCTTACAAAGTAGTCAAAGCTGCAAATGGGGACATCCATATTCAGGTGGAGGTGGATGGCAAGCCCAAGACGTTTTCTCCCCCGGAAATTTCGGCCATCATTTTGGCAAAACTAAAAGCCGATGCCGAGGCTAAATTAGGAGAACCCATCAAGCAGGCAGTCATTACAGTGCCGGCTTACTTTAACGATTCTCAGCGCAACGCCACCAAGGATGCGGGGCGAATTGCCGGCTTGGAAGTACTGCGAATCATCAACGAGCCTACAGCTGCTTCCCTTGCCTATGGTCTTGATAAGAAAAAAGACGAAAAAATAGCGGTTTATGACCTTGGTGGAGGGACCTTTGACATTTCGGCACTGGAAATTGGAGATGGAGTTTTCGAAGTGCGGTCCACTAATGGGGATACCCATTTGGGTGGAGATGATTGGGATCACCGCATCATGGATTGGATCATCGACGAATTTAAGAAGGATTCGGGAATCGATCTTACCAAGCAAGCGGATGCTGTTCAACGGATCAAAGAGGAAGCAGAAAAGGCAAAGATTGCCTTATCCAGCACCCAGGAATACGAGATCAATCTTCCTTTCATTACGGCGGATGCCTCCGGACCAAAGCACATTCAAAAGAAACTGACTCGCTCCAAATTGGAACAACTTACGGACGACTTGTTTGAACGTACCATTCGCCCGGTCCACAATTGTTTAACGGATGCGAAATGGGAAAAATCGCACATCGACGAATTGGTGCTTGTGGGCGGCATGACTCGCATGCCGAAAGTGGTGGACACAGCGCGTCAGCTAATTAGCAAAGAGCCTCATAAGGGAGTGAATCCGGATGAAGTCGTTGCAGTTGGAGCCGCCATTCAAGGGGGTGTCTTACGGGGCGACGTTAAAGACGTTTTACTTTTGGATGTGACTCCTCTGAGCCTGGCCATTGAAACGGCTGGCGGTGTTGCCACGGTGATGATTCCCCGGAATACCACAATTCCGACCCGTAAATCGCAAATATTTTCCACATATGGTGACAACCAACCAGGGGTAGAAATTAAAGTATTGCAGGGCGAGCGTTCTTTGGCGCGGGATAATAAGCAACTGGGAGTTTTTCACCTCGATGGAATTCCTCCGGCGCCTCGTGGCACCCCGCAAATTGAGGTCACATTTGACATCGATGCTAATGGGATTCTACATGTTTCCGCAAAAGATTTGGGAAGTGGTAAGGAACAAAAAATTTCCATTACGGGTTCCAGTGGTTTGAACAAAGAAGATATCGAGAGGGCCCAGCGAGATGCCGAAGAACATGCTGAAGAAGATCGCAAAGCCAGAGAAGCGGCCGACATCCGCAACAACGCTGACAACTTAGCTTATCAATGTGAAAAACAGTTGAAGGAGCTGGGAGATAAAGTCGATGAAGCCACTCGGAAGCCTATCGATGAAGCCATCGCTAAGGTGCGAACCGCACTCCAAGGAAATGATGCGGAGGCGATTTCCAAGGCATACGATGAGCTGCAACAAAAATTTCAGGAAGTCAGTGCGGAACTCTACAAGAAAGCCGCCGCCGCTTCCCAAGCTTCCGCTCCCGCGGGTGGCACCCCTGACGCTGAAGCCCCGCCTCAATCCACCAAAAAAGAAGGTGACGTCGTCGACGCTGAATTTGAAATGATGGATGAGAAAAAGGATGAGGATAAAAAGAAAAATCCGAATTCCTAAAACCTAATTTAACGATTTAACAAACGCTCCGCGGAGCGTTTGTTAAGAAAACCAAACAACTCAACACACATACCAAATAAAATATGGCAGCTAGTAACTTCAAACCTCTCGCCGATCGAGTGCTGATCAAGTCAATCGACGATAAGGAGCAAGTGAAAAATGGCATCATTATCCCTGATTCGGCTAAAGAAAAGCCACAAGAAGGAGAAGTGATGGCATTAGGAACCGGAAAACTTGATGATAGCGGAAAGCGCATCGAGTTTACCGTTAAAAAGGGGGACAAAGTACTCATCTCAAAGTACGGTGGCACAGAAGTGCAAATCGACGGAGAGAAGTACACGATCCTACGCGAAGATGACATCTTGGGTGTCATTAGCTAAATCGTGACGTGTCCCTAAATGTAACTCAGTAAATTACCATTATATACTATGGCAGCAAAACAATTGCAGTTTGATGAACATGCGCGGCAGGCCCTCCTGCGCGGAATAGAAAAGTTGGCCAAGGCGGTCAAAGCCACCCTTGGACCTTCCGGAAGAAATGTTATTCTGGATAAAAAATTCGGAAGCCCAACCGTTACCAAGGATGGTGTGACGGTTGCTAAAGAAATCGAATTGGAAGATCCCTACGAAAATATGGGGGCGCAACTCGTACGAGAAGTCGCTTCCAAAACTTCTGATCTTGCAGGAGATGGAACTACCACAGCGACTGTTCTTGCCGAGGCAATCTATCGCCAAGGCTTGAAACATGTCACCGCCGGTGCGAATCCCACACAAATTCAGCGTGGCATTCACAAAGCGGTGGAAGCCCTTGTGGAAGAGATCGCTCGTATTTCGAAAAAAGTAAAGGATAGCACCGAAATTGCCCAAGTGGCGACCGTTTCCGCTAACTGGGATGGTACCATCGGCCATATCATTGCCGATGCGATGGAAAAAGTCGGGAAAGACGGTACTATCACCGTCGAAGAAGCCAAATCCATTGAAACCACATTGGATGTAGTGGAGGGAATGCAGTTCGACAAAGGATATCTTTCTCCTTACTTCGTGACCAACACCGAGTCCATGGAGTGTATCCTAGAGAATGCCTACATTTTAATTCACGAGAAGAAGATCAGCAGCCTCAAAGATCTGCTTCCTCTTCTTGAAAAGGTAGCCAAATCCGGTCGTCCGCTCCTCCTTATTGCCGAAGACGTGGAAGGGGAAGCCCTGGCCACATTGGTGGTGAATAAATTGCGTGGCACTTTACAGGTGGCCGCAGTCAAGGCTCCAGGCTTTGGAGATCGTCGCAAGGCCATGCTCGAAGATATTGCCATCCTGACTGGTGGACGTTGTCTCACAGAAGACCTCGGCATTCGCCTCGAAAATGTGTCCATCGAGGATCTGGGCCGCGCCAAGCGAATCACTATCGATAAGGAGAATACCACCATCGTGGAAGGAGAAGGCAAGAGCTCGGACATCCAAGGCCGAGTCAGCCAAATCCGTCGTCAGATCGAAGAAACCACAAGTGACTACGATCGCGAAAAACTCCAAGAACGCCTTGCTAAACTCGCTGGCGGTGTAGCCGTGATCAATGTCGGCGCTGCAACCGAGACCGAAATGAAGGAAAAGAAAGCTCGCGTAGAAGATGCTCTGCATGCTACTCGCGCAGCAGTCGAAGAAGGGATCGTTCCGGGCGGTGGAGTTGCTTTAATTCGCGCTCAAAAAGCCTTGGAAAAACTCAAATTGGAAGGGGATGAAAAAGTTGGCTTGGAAATTGTCCATCGAGCCATCGAGTTTCCTCTCCGTCAATTGGCTGATAATGCCGGACGCGAAGGCGCCCTGATCGTTGAAGAAGTAAAAAAGCACAGTGGCAACGAGGGATACAACGTGGCCAGCAATACCTACGAGGACCTCGTAAAGGCTGGCGTTGTTGATCCCGCCAAAGTTACTCGTACTGCATTGCAAAATGCAGCCTCCATCAGCGCTCTTCTCCTCACTACGGAATGCCTCATTACTGAGCTTCCGGAGAAAGAAAAGCCTGCTCCCCCAATGCCCGGTGGCGGCATGGGAGGAATGGATTACTAGTGATGTTATGCAAAAAAGGAACCTTGTTGGGCAAAATGGTTTTTTTGCTCCCAGAGCTCCTAAAAGTGCGTAACGCAGTTACTAAATAAAGAGAAGTAAACCGCTTCTCTCACAAAACAGCCTCGAAGAAATTCGAGGCTGTTTTTTTTGCCAAACGCAAAATGCGCATTTTATACGCTCATGCAATAGGTTGCTCCTTGCTAATTTTCGACTTGGGAAAAATGCCGCTGTTGGCAGTAAAATATTGCAATATGAACACATTGGGCACCTCTTTTTCATCATCATTATTTCGACCGATACAAAAATCGACGCCACAAACCGTACAGGATGTGGAACAGCCATCCTCCTTACTATTCTCATCGAAAACTACAACAAAGAGAATAAGTTCCGCTAGAAAAAGAACCTTTTCTAAATCTGCATCCGCCACTTCCTCATCCCAGATTTCGTGCGCGCCAAATCTGAAAAAAGGACGTATGACACATGATAATGTGGACCACAGTCCAGAGCAGTCTCTGCCTTTTCAAAAGGCTGCTGCCAATAAACATATTTTTAATAACCGACGTTACGCACTCTTAGGAGCTCTGGGAGCAAAAAAAGACTATTCTAACCAACAAGGTTCTCTTTTTTGCGTAACATCAGTTAATAAGTTTGGCAACACACCACAACAAAATCGTGACAATCTTCCAATTCTGCAATATCCGGACAATCCCTTCCGACCAGGTTATCTCAAGGAACTAGAGGGAGAAAACATGGTAATAGAACCGGAAAATTGGGCGGCGCTAACAGATTTGTTTCAGGGAATGTCATCAAAACAAAAGGAAGAAGTTAAAATCAATCTGATCGAAAGCGCATACAACTTTAAGAAAATGCAAGGTAGCCTTGCAAATCGTATTGCTTATAATCTAAAAGAACTTCCATCAGAAGAAATTGTTGCAGCCAGAGCTATTCCGCAAGGAACTATGGTAGGGCCATTCGCCGGAGTATTCCATAAAAACAAGGCATGCCTTCGGGAAGAAATAGAAAAATCAGGATGGAAAAAGTCTGACGAGGAGTATCAAGAAAAGTACGTCTGGTATCTTGATAATGAAGATGGATCTCCTTCGAACAGATGTATCAGTTCAAGCCTTTATGGGAACACAATCACTAAAATTCCTGCCGCTGAAAAAGATGCACATCATAATGTGGAGGTGATGAGATTTGGGAATGTCCCCTTCTATATCACTGCGAGTAAAATTGAAAAAGGCGAGCTGCTGTTAGTCAATGGTGGATTTGGGAGCACGATAAAAATCCAAAATGATCAAAGAGAGATTTCTCGGGGTAACCAGCCAGATGCTAAAGCTCCAATTGAATGTGGGGAAGTTGCTTCATCATCTTTGCAGGAAATCTCTTCATCAGTACCGCCACTAAATAAGCGGATACAAACGGATAACGCAAAGATGAATGTGCCGAAAACAACGTGGAGAAAAAGATATCTGGAAGAAACTTCTTTATTAGAAAAAACTCGTTTATTGCAATTGCGAAAAGACATCTTACTAACAATTCAATCAGAAATAGTACGGTCGAAAAATAATAGAGTTATGCGCAAAAACTTGATTGATAAACTTAAAGGAAAAAACAATGTAAATGAATCTGAAATTGATTTGCAGGTAATTTATATAACAGCGGCTCTAATGGTAGCAGGAAGTTTAGAAACAAAGAAAGAAAATGGTGAGACTTACTATTCTTTGACTTCCTCCGAAAAGTTGTAGAGTGTGTCGTCAAAGCATATATAGCATGACCCCTATAAAATGACACATGAGTTGTCCGGGATTTTTTCTTCAGAGTTTGTTTTAACAAGCTGGCCATATCTGTAGATACGGACGGATTGTTGAAACAAAGTCTGGTGGAACACCGAGCCGTGGGAACGGCTGGGGTAGCCTGTCCGGCTTTGCCGGACAGCCCCCCTCACAGGGGCGAGACTTGGCGGGAGCCAAGCGAGGCAAAAAGAACGACAAGGCATGGTCATTTTATAGGGGGCATGCTATAGCTCAATTTTTCCATTCTAAAAAACACAACCGTAGTGCTAAGCCGTTGGCAAGTGGTGGACGAATGGATTGATAATTCGAACGCCATCGATTTTCTCACCGGTCTTCATGTCTTCGCTAATGAGTAGGCTACACCCAGCAATCTGTGCACTAGCGAGTACGAGAGCATCGTAAAACGCGATGCTACGAGTTTGGTGTAAATCAAGTCCGGTACGAATGATGGTCGAGGTCACCTGAATGACTTCGAACTGTTCGTATAAATCTAATTGTGCTCGAATGTATCGGGGCGAAAGTTTAAGCTTTTTCAGAGCGACGTTGCAATACTCCTGGAGCACTTGGGTAGACAGAACACCACTCGCGTCTTTGTAAAGTTGCTTGAGAAGTGCAAGTGCAGCTTTCTGCTTCAGCGGTGCATCACTTGCCTCAGCGTATACAAGGATGTTGGTATCGACGAAACTGCGGGTTGCCATAGAATCAACGCTCGTTGGCTTCGTCGCGATTAAAGTGCCAACCCCCAAGCTGAGCAGACGATTGTAAGCAACGCGCCTCGAACTGAGCCCATTGTTGACCACGGCGGGCACTTCCTGCCAGCTGTTCTAGGTAGTCACGAATCACTTGATTGAGACTTTTGCCCATTTTTTTAGCCGCGTCACGGGCACGCTGTGCAACTTGTTCGTCTATGGAAAGGGTGATGTTCATGCCGAGCTTATTCACTGATGTTACGCAAAAAAGGAAACTTGTTGGTTAAAATGATCTTTTTTTATCTCCGGAGCTTCTAAAAGTGCGTAACGTCAGTTATTCACACATTATGTGCGCACGTTTAATTTTTGTCAAACGGTATTTGTTCCCAGGAACTTACTCTACAGTTGTTAGTTGGTAGTTCGTGGTTGGTGGAGGTTCGTGGTTCTACGAATATTTCCATTTTCGACGAGCATTATGGAGTTCATGACATTCCAGACGACCAACCACTAACCTCCCAGCGCCTTTGCAACGACGCGGGCAGTTTTTTGAAAGTCTTCGGAAGAGTGAGCGGTAGAGAAAAATGCGGTTTCGAATTGAGAAGGGGGAAAGTACACGCCTTGACGCAGGCAGGAATGAAAAAACTTTGCAAATGCTTTTACATCGCATTTTTGCGCATCTGCAAGATTGCGAATTGGGCCGCGCGTGAAATATAGACAAAACAGGGAGCCGATACGATGAAAGCAAATTGGTTTCTTGCCAATGCTTTCCAAAAAGATTTCCTGAAGGTGACGCCCTTTCCGTTCCAAACGTCTCCAGCCATCAATCCGTTGTAGTTCCTGCAACTGGGCAAGACCGGCCGCAAGGGCAAGCGGATTGCCCGAGAACGTGCCTGCCTGATAGACGGGACCGTCAGGTGACAGGTGATCCATAATGTCCGCTCGCCCCCCGAAAGCGCCGACTGGCAGTCCTCCACCAATGACTTTTCCGAAAGCGGTTAAGTCCGGTCGGATGCCAAAGATCTCCTGGGCCCCACCCGGGGCCAAGCGAAATCCGGTCATCACCTCGTCAAAAATGAGTACCGTGCCTGAACGATCGCAAAGATGCCTCAGTTTCTCAAGAAATCCAGGTTCCGGCAAGTAAAGGCCAGCATTGGCAGGGACGGGTTCCAAAATGACGGCTGCAATGGAACGCTTTTCTTTTTTAAAGAGTTCTTGAAGTGCCTCTACGTCATTAAATGGTAGACTCCTTGTGAGCGCGGCAAGAGCTTTGGGAACGCCGGCGCTATCAGGTTTTCCGTGAGTGAGAGCGCCGCTTCCCGCCCGTACCAAAAGCGAATCGACATGGCCGTGATAGCATCCTTCGAATTTGACTACGATGTCCCTGCCTGTAAAACCCCTGGCGAGGCGAATACAGCTCATGGTGGCTTCCGTCCCACTGTTGACCATGCGGACTTTTTCAATGGAGGGTGCCAGTGAATGAATTGTCTGAGCCATCCGCACCTCCAATTCGTGGCAAGCGCCGAAACTGATCCCGTTTGGAGCGGTGGTCCGCAGAGCTTTGAGAACTGGACGTGGAGCATGCCCTAAAATTGCAGGCCCCCAAGAGCAGACATAATCCAAATATTCGTTGCCGTCGACGTCGGTTAATCTTGAACCCTGCGCCTTTGCTACAAAGAACGGCTGGCCTCCAACCGCTCGGAAGGCTCTGGCAGGAGAATTAACGCCGCCGGGTATCAGAGCCTTAGCTTGTGAAAAGAGCCTGCCGGATTTTAAACCAACATCTTTACGCATCACTGAGAGAATACGTGTGGATCAGGTGATTCTGTAAAGCGATTTTTGCGTTTTCGCCATATTACAAATGAGAAATAATATTATCACCAAATTCTGAACACTTAATTTCTGTGCCATCTTCCATGAGACGCGCAAAATCATAAGTGACTCGTTTACTGGCGATGGCGCCGTTTAAGCCTTTGATGATCAAGTCAGCGACTTCCGTCCAACCCAAATAACGAAACATCATTTCTCCGGAGAGGATTACCGAGCCGGGATTCACGCGATCCAAATTAGCGTATTTGGGAGCCGTGCCGTGCGTTGCCTCAAAAATTGCGTGACCTGTCACATAATTGATGTTGCCACCAGGTGCGATGCCAATACCCCCCACCTGGGCTGCCAAGGCATCGGAAAGATAGTCGCCGTTTAAATTGAGTGTTGCGATGACATCGAAATCTTCCGGACGTGTGAGGACCTGTTGAAGAGCAATATCCGCAATAGCATCCTTAATGATAAGGCCATTCAGCAATTGGCACCAGGGTCCACCATCGATTGCTGTGGCTTTGAATTCGCGTTTTGCAAGGTCGTAACCCCAATCGCGAAACGCCCCTTCGGTAAACTTCATAATATTGCCCTTATGGACGATGGTGACGCTTTTACGATTTTGATCGATGGCGTACTGGATGGCGGCTCGAACCAAGCGTTCCGTGCCAGCGCGACTTACCGGTTTGATCCCAATTCCAACTTCCACGTCTTTGTATAATTGCGGTGGGAGATTGGCCTCGTTCACCCAAGCAAGATTTCTACGTTTCCTTCCGAAACGGATTTTTTCAAAAAAGAATGGGAATTCCGCTTTCAAAAATTTTCGGATTCGTTTGGCTTCTTGTGTACCGGCACGAAATTCAATGCCCGCGTAAATATCCTCCGTATTTTCACGAAAGATGACCATGTTCACCTTTTCCGGATGTTTGACCGGCGAAGGGACACCAGTAAAATATTGGACCGGACGAAGGCAGACGTAGAGATCCAGTAATTGGCGCAAAGCAACATTGAGAGAGCTAATCCCGCCTCCAATCGGGGTCGTTAAAGGGCCCTTAATCCCAATGAGGTATTCCTGAAATGCGGTGACCGTATCATTTGGAAGCCAGGTGTTAAATTTGGTTTTGGCAGCTTCGCCTGCAAAGACTTCAAACCAAGCAATTTTGCGTTCTCCGCTGTAAGCCTTTTTTACCGCGGCATCGAAAACTCGCTCGCTGGCTGCCCAGATATCCGGGCCGGTTCCATCTCCGCGAATGAACGGAATAATCGGATGATCGGGCACATTCAGTTTGCCGTGAGAAATGGTAATTTTTTTGCCCTCAGATGGTGGTATTAATGAATCGTAAATCATAGTGTATATCAGCCGTTTCGGTAGACAGGCTCTCAGAGGATACTCTGGAGAGCATGTTTAAAACCGTACCAAATCCAGACACTCTATAATTGAGGCGTCGGCGACTGCAAACAAATCCTGACTTCGTCAGTTTCTTTTAGAAACTTGTAGCTCAAAAAAATGTTTATTTGCAATTTTCGCTTCTAAAGGAAACCAACGAAGTCGGGCTTCTAAAAGAAATTGACGAAGTCAGCAGCCAGCCAACGGCGAGGCCTAGAAAAAGGGCTGCAACCACATCCGAGAGATGATGCTTCCCCAGATAAAGCCGGGAAGTGGCAATGGAAAGTGCAATGAGCATGCAAGGAGCCCCCCAAAGCGGCCGCGTGAAAAAGATTACAGCCGCGAGGCCTACCGCAGTGGCAGTATGGCCGGAGGGAAAGGAATTATAACTATGAACCCCTATCAGACATCGACCATTATGGTACGGACCGTACCAACCGGGCGCGATTGTGGGATTGGCATCCGGGCGTGTCCGGCCCGTGATGGAACGGCAAGTGGTCGCTAAGACCCCTGCTAGGACGGCGGAGATGACTGCCGTTACAAAAATTCTAGCCCAAATTGGACTTCGTAATTGTCTTGCGATGAGAGCCGCCAAAATTCCCCCGGCAATGAGTTGCGGCCAGTCCCCATACTTACTGAGTTTTACCGAGATGGCATATTCAGGGCTTTGTTTCCAATCTTTGCCCTGAACTGAAATGACCCATGCGCGAAACTTTGAATCATAATGAAAAGCGGCAAAAATGGAAGTGGCTGCAATGATCAAAAAGATGAGGACTCTCCCCTTACGGAGAAACCCAAGATGTTGAGCAACAAAATTCACGTCATGTCATTATCCAATTACTCGGGAAGAGCCAAATTATTTGGCGCGTATTCCGGCTAAAAATCGCTCAAAAGCTCGAAGTGTCTCTCGGCTACAGTGATGCTCGATTCCTTCGGCATCTTGTTGGGCGGCAACTTTGCTCACACCCAATGCGCAAAGAAAGTTGATGACAATTTCATGTCGTTTTCGAGCTGCCAAAGCCATGGCTTTTCCTTCAGACGTAAGGAAGATGGACCGGTAGGGCTCGGAGCGTAGCAATCCTTTGAGTCTCAAGCGGCGGACGGTTTGGATGACCGTCACGTGAGAAACTCCCATCCGTTTTGCAATGTCCGTCGCACGCGCTTCCCCCACAGAATCAATCAAATCCGCGATAGTTTCCACATAATCCTCCGCTCGTTCTTGAGCATGTTGTTGGCGGGTGCGCCGTTGGCTTGCAGCCATCGTACGCGCTTGTTGCTCAATAGATTTGGCTCGTAAAATGGGCCTCCGCCCAACGGGCTTTTCGGAAGATTTGTGATTTTGAGAATTTTTGATGGATGGGGAACTCATCGGAGTATTTTTCTAGCATTCCCGCTAAAATATAGGCAAGACTACATTTTCTCATATAAACAAATCTCCTCTGGACATTTCAAAAGTCTATGAACGATATACATTCCAATACGATGAACCTGTCTGATCCAGGATGGCGGCGTCCGCCAGGATCTCCTTCTTTGCCAGAAGCCTATCGAAGCATTCGAGTGCCGGGCACTGGACGAGGGTGGCTTGGTTTTTTACGTAAGCTCCTTGCTTTTTCGGGTCCTGGCTATTTGGTGGCTGTGGGGTACATGGACCCGGGGAATTGGGCAACGAGTCTGGCGGGGGGAGCGCAGTTCAACTATGCGTTGCTTTCGGTCATCGTCATTTCGAATTTTATGGCGATCTTGCTTCAACACCTTGCTTTGAAGCTCGGGATTGTCACAGGACGCGATCTTGCCCAGGCTTGCCGGGATCATTTTCCGCAGGGAATCAACATCGTACTTTGGATTGCGTGTGAGATTGCTATCACTGCTTGTGATCTCGCGGAAGTTATTGGGTCCGCAATTGCCTTAAATCTCCTGTTTGGTATTCCGCTGGTTTGGGGCGTCTGTATCACGGCGGTGGACGTTCTCGCGATCCTTTTGTTGCAAAATAAGGGTTTTCGCTTGGTGGAAGCCCTGGTGATTACACTCATTGCTGTGATCGGTGGAAGTTTCCTTATGGAAATTATTTTCAGCCGTCCTGATCCGCTCGCAATCCTTTCCGCCTGTATCCCCACAACGCAGATTCTGAAGAATCCGGAGATGCTCTACGTGGCAATCGGAATTCTGGGAGCGACTGTGATGCCGCACAACCTCTATCTCCATTCAGCCGTTTGTCAGACTCGGAATTTTGAGCCTACGTCGGCCGGACGTAAGGAAGCGGTCTTCTTTGCGACGCTGGACTCGACAATAGCTCTCATGTTGGCCCTTTTCATCAATGCTGCCATCCTGATCATTGCCGCCGCGGTTTTTCACCGGACAGGTCACTCTGAAGTAGCTGAAATTCAAGATGCTTATCACTTGCTTACCCCGCTGCTGGGCAGTGGCCTGGCGAGCCTGCTTTTTGCCTTGGCACTCTTGGCTTCGGGTCAAAATTCTACCCTCACCGGAACACTTGCCGGTCAGGTGGTCATGGAGGGATTCCTCCACCTTCGCATCCATCCTACTCTCCGCCGTCTGATCACGCGACTCTTAGCGATTGTGCCAGCGGTTTTCGTGACCATCATCGCCGGCGAAAGCGGTACCGCTCGGCTTCTGATCCTGAGTCAAGTGGTCCTCAGTATGCAGCTTAGCTTCGCAGTGATTCCGCTCGTATACTTCACAGGAGATCGGAAGAAAATGGGAGAGTTCGCGAACTCCGCTTGGCTCAGCGTTACCTCGTGGAGCCTCGCTATTATTATCTTGGCTCTGAATGTTTGGTTAATAATGAAAACTTTCCAGTCCGGAATTTAGCCAACTCAGACTTCATCAGTTTTCGCAACAATTGCAAACAAAGTCGTTTTTGAACTACAAGTTTTTGGGAATTGTAGTGCCAATGAATAACGCCTATTTTCATTCAACAGTTTCTAGAGGAAAGGGACGAAGCTCCCGAAGTCGGCTTGCGCAGTAACTCATTTTATGGCAAGCTTTGAGCGGCGGCTGGGGGAATTGAGCTTGAAGTGCTTGGCTGCAATAGGGTTCCCTTTGCAAGAGACTTCCCTGTTGATATTCTCTCTGTGGTGTCCAATAACGCCGGCATAGCACAGTGGTAGTGCAGCTGATTTGTAATCAGCAGGTCGTCGGTTCGAATCCGACTGCCGGCTCTTTTTGAATTCAGAGAGAAATGACCTCTGTAATCCGATAAACAGAGATTTTTAGGCGGACAGATTTTATAAATTTATTGCCTTTGAATGCACTTGAGTTACCTTGATTTCCCATTTCAACGGGCACCAACGGGAACCAACATGCCAGCCAAGAATATACCCTACCTAATTTCATATTATCCCAGCCATCCAGCAACCCCTTGGAAACTGGAATTTCGCGCGTCATTTGCTGGCAAGCGGGTTAAACGATTTTTTGCAACAAAAAACGAAGCAGAGGCTGCTGGTCCTGTTTTGGCCGCTCAGATTCGGACTCAAGGAACACAATCGCTCGAATTAAAAGTCCAAGGAGCTTCACTCTCGGCGATATTGACGCTTTATCGGAAACATAAAATCGAGGTTATGGAGGGCAGACATAAAAAAACGGCAATGTTTATTTTTCGTGCCCTTGAGGAAAAATTTGGAACGGTCCCGATGGATGTGATAGCTCCCTTGGCGCTGGAAGAGTGGATTATTTCACGAGGCAAGGCATCGACTGGAGCCACGTATAGTCGCTACACAAGAATGTTTTGGCGATGGGCATACAAGAAGCGACTGATTGAAGAAAACACAATGGAGCGGATAGATTCCCCGACAGCAAAAACGCGGCTCAATATTTTAACCCCGGCGCAGATGCACGCATTACTCGCACTGGATAACCCGCAGTGGTTGTGCGTCACATTTTTACTTGGTGGTTTTTTGGGCCTTCGTACTGAAGAACTACTTCGCATGGATTGGAAAGCGATCCTTCATGACGAACAGAGTATTCATGTAGCCAGAGGAATTCAGAAGAATTCGGGTGGATGGGCGGAAAGATATGTTGATTTTACCGATCCTATAAAACGACGCATAGAAGATCTGAAAGGCAATGGAAAGATTATCCCGGTCCCATTCATTACTTTTCGGCACAAGCGTGTTGCTGCTGCCAAAGCCATAGGACTACCTGGTTGGCCAGCAAACTGCCTTCGTCATTCCTTTGCCAGCTATCATTTGGCTCTACATGGAGATGCCGGAAAAACTGGTCATCAAATGGGCCATACTTCGTCAGCTATGGTCTACCGTACCTACGCTCAAGCTGTCCGTAAAAGTCAAGCGGAAGCCTGGTGGGCGATTTGAGGCAACATCTGTTCCTGATAAGCAAATCATACTTCCAGTTTTCAGTATCATACCGGACGAATGTCTCTCCTTTGGATCATCACGGTTAATTTTTGTAACGATTTCTCCTGAAAAAAATTTAATGCAATAGAATAGGATGCTCTATAAAATAATTTGTGGGTGAAAAATAGGGTAAGAAGGGAGCCATAGCGTTCTATGAGTAGTTGGCTAAACTGTGGTCGCTTAAAGAAGATCGGCGATGAGTATTACGTTGAGCCAACTTTTATTATTGCAGGGGTAGGAGCCGCAAACGCGTTCGCTTGGGATCGATTGTGAGTAATGCTCCCGCTTCTAGAGCATTTTACATTTAAGTAGTTACAGTATTTCCATATCCTGCGTGACGAAAATAATTGGAAGATTCGTCTTTTGTGAGAGAATTTAAAATATTGGAAATGGAAGAGAGAACGGCATCGAGCGTTCTGGCGGCTGCTTTTCGAAGATGGGCTTTTAATTTGGAGAAAAATTTTTCAATTGGATTGAGATCTGGTGAATAAGCGGGCAAAAAGAGGAGTTTTGCACCACGGGCTTCTATAATTTTTTGGACATCAATGTTTTTGTGAGAAGAAAGATTGTCCATTATGAGAACATCACCCGGCTTAAGGATTGGCCCAAGGACCTCTTTCAAATAGGTTACAAAGGCTTCTTTGTTCATAGGACCATCAAGTACCCAGGGAGCTACCAGACCATCATGAGACAAAGTTGCAATGAAGGTGCTTGTTTTCCAATTTCCATGAGGGACTTTATCCATGCACCGCATTCCCTTTCGAGAGCGGCCATAAAGGCGAATCATTTTGGTATTGACTCCGCTTTCATCCAGAAAGAAAAGCCGATCTGTTGCCATGGTAGGTTGGTTTTCTTTCCACTCCTTTCTGGCTTGTTGTACATCTGGCCGATCTTGTTCGGTGGCCCGCAGGCTTTTTTTTTATAGGTAATGCCCCATTTTTTTAATCGATGCCATAAACTGTGGATGTCTATTAAGATTGCGTGCTCTTTCTCCAATTTTTCACTCATTTCCCGTAATGTGATTCCCGGTTGCTCTTCTACCCAGCTTCCAATCTCGGCTTCAAGATGCCCAATTCGGCTCTTGCGATGCCCGCCCATTGGAAAACTCCCGCGTTCTCCGGTTTCTTCAGATCGTTTTTTTAACCGATGTACCCATTGGCGGCTCACTTCAAGTTTTTTGGCTATTGTCCCAGGTTTCTCTCCTCGATCTATTGCTCTCAATGCTCGTTCTCTTAAATCTTTGGAATATGCCTTCGCCATTCGTTCTTTTTAGCATACCAGGTTCAATTGTATCTACTTAAATGTAAAATGCTCTAGTGTAGATCGTCAAACAGATTGCGTATTATAAGCAGAAGTGGTAAAAGTTGCTAATGAGAGTAGCAGCAAGAATTAAACTTACGGAAAAAGAACGCAAGAAATTAGAAGAGCTAAGAGGAGGAAGAAAAAATGCGGTGCGTGTACAGGAGAGGGCGGCCATAATATTGCTGGCAGCGGATGGATATGAAAACCAGGAGATAGCTGAAAAGTTAAAGCAAGATTCCGGGAAAGTTGGCCGCTGGCGGAAACGATATGCACAGCAAGGATTGGCAGGCATACTCAAGGACAAGACACGTCCGGGTCGCATTCCTCCTATTTGCCCCTCCATAAGATCGCGCATTATTAAGCTTACAGTGAGCAAAAAACCTGCTGGAGCCACACATTGGAGCCGGGAATCCATGGCGCGGGAAGTTAAAGTAAGTCCTTCAAGTGTAGGACGTATTTGGGCAGCTAATGGATTGAAGCCACATCGGGTCAAAACTTTCAAGCTCTCCAAGGACAAACACTTTCAAAAAAAACTCAATGATATCATAGGCCTTTATCTTTCCCCACCCGAGCATGCCATCGTATTCTCATGCGATGAAAAGAGTCAAATCCAAGCTTTGGATCGCACACAGCCAGGCCTTCCACTCAAGAAAGGGCGCTGCCAAACTTTGACCCACGATTATAAACGCAATGGGACAACAACCCTCTTTGCTGCGATGAACATAGCTGATGGACGCATAATCGGTACCTGTATGAATAAGCATCGTCACCAGGAATGGCTGAAATTTTTACGACTAATTTCCAAAAGTACTCCTTCAAATCAAAAGATTCATATCATCTGTGACAACTATGCTACCCATAAGCATGAGAAGGTCCAGGCATGGCAGAGGCGCAACCCACGCTTCCATTTCCATTTTACCCCAACTAGCGCTTCTTGGCTTAATATGGTGGAACGCTTCTTTCGCGACCTCACCGTCAAAAGCCTTCGCCGGGGAGTCTTTCGCAGCCTCCGGGAACTTACTACCGCTATTGAACAACACATTAGTATTCATAATGCAAATCCCAAACCTTTTATTTGGACTGCTACAGCTTCTGACATTCTCGAAAAGGTCAAACGCGGCCACAGAAAATTAAATAAAATGCAATCTGCTTGACGGACTACACTAGCTCAGAGGTCATTTGCCGTAGAGCTTCGACGACTGGCTGTCCAATGATGTCTGGACTGACGTCCTCAGAGCGAATTTGTACTACACTGGGTTTATCGCCGTGTGTGACGGCTAGGATTGCGCTGAAATCAAGATCATGCGTGAGGACAACATAATCATGAGTTTTAGCGTAAGCCATGATTTCGGCATCCGGAGCATCTATTCTTCCGAGACTCGACCAGTGTACTGTTTCCATGCCTGCATTGGTAAGCTTGGAAATCCAGCGCATCGACAGATTCATATCGACCAGCAATTTCATGTATTACTGGCTAGTACAACCTCTCGTTCCTCTGTTCGCCAGGCGGCGTAACGCAGGGCTTGCATGATGTCTTCACGTTCTAAATAGGGATAATCGGCTAGGATGTCATTAACGGTGTAACCAGCGCCAATTTGACCAACGATCATGCCTACCGTAACTCGCATGCCGCGTATACATGCTTTGCCACCCATCATGGTGGGTTCTTGAGTAATGCGATCAAGGTATTCCATTTGTAGGAGTCTATCATCGCCGTCAAATAATCGTCGAAAATCATGGTTGGGACCATGAACGGCGTCTTTAATCAACTTGCACGGCAAGACTCTTGTCGCTTTGTAGGCACGGTCAGCGGGAAAGACGCTGGGGGAGCATCCGGATTTTTTATCTATTTCTGCGGCTAAAAAGAAAGGCTAACGACGAAATTTGCATTTGCCCGATTGGGAAATTTCCGCAGTTAATGTGAATCATATTCCCAAAAAAATTCACTAAAATGGTCTCCAATGTCCAGCGAAGTCAATTAGGGAAAACAAAGCTAATCAAAGCGCGCTAAATACATCCATGGACGTGGAAGCACATTGAAAAAAATAGCAGTTCTTCGATTTTGAAATTTTTATGGTGTCCGTATCCCAAGTTTTCATCAGATGTTGTACGTATGCTAACAGAAGCAAAAGGGAAAACAAGGTCACTCAAGTGCACTCAAAATATTTTGTTGGGTTCGAATTTATACGTCAAAAATTGTCAATTTTTCAAAAGCACTTTACGAGTTAAGCTAATTGATCTATTTTATGTTTCTGTTTGTTCATTATGACTAGAAACGAAATCGACAATCTATTAAGCAAATCCGGAGAAGATCTGACTCGTGGTTCATTTATTCCGGAGTTTTGCGACTCAAAAGGCGCGAATCAGCACACCGGACTTTCACGAAGTCATCTGTACCTGCTGGCTAGCGAGGGCAAAATTAAGAGCGTTTGTCTTCGAAGACCGGGGAGTATACGTGGAAAGCGTCTTTGGCATCTGCCGAGCATCCTCTCTTATTTGAAAGCACTCATGGAGGGGGCGAGGAATTAATGACTTGGAAAATGGCACTCCAAAAAAAGAGCGCCCGAACGAACTTGCCTCAGAAACTTATTCGTCCGGGTCGCGGGTCCGAGTTAAACGGAGTAAAGAATAATCCCAGATTTGCGGAAAATTTCAAGGGAATGAATGCTTCGTTACGGGAAATTACGGAATCCGACAAAAATCTCGTCTACTTGCCCGGAGCCGATGGCAGTTCAGATAAGAATGTTACAGCCGCAAGTGAACTCGATACTCAGATCTCCCTATTTTCCTCTGTTCGCGAAGTAGAATCGGGAGGCTCTATAACAATCCGGGCTCTATAAAAGAATTCGTGGGTAAAAAATAGAGTTAGCAGGGGGGCTGGTGCCGCCCCCAGACCCCCGCACCGCTCGCCGCGGCAGGCGTTCAGGGGGAACAGGGGGGGAGCAGTGCTGAAAGGTAGCAAGAGGATCGGATCGGTTCCTTGGGTATTAGGGCGGAGCGTAAAAAAGAGGCTGGCGGCACCCAAAAGGGTACCTATAAACCAGCCTCTGTGGTAAATATAACGCTTAAAAATGTAATGAGGCGGGTACATCCGATCAAGGGATTTGTCTATGATGCGGTGGGATGGGACGATAAAGAAAAGGGAGTTATCTTAGCAGAAGTACGTGCCAGAGAAGGCAGCCAGGGAAGATGCTCAGGATGCAAACGTAAAGGATCTGGATATGATAGACTTGCAGAGCGGCGCTGGCGCTTTGTGCCACTTTGGGGTTTCGTGGTCTGGCTAGTCTACACACCGCGGCGAATTGACTGCCGACACTGTGGGAGTCCCACAGTAGAAGAACTTCCTTGGGCTAGCGGAAAAATACAGCACAGCGAAGCCTTCCGTCTCTTTCTGGCACAATGGGCACGCATGCTCTCCTGGGCCGAGGTAGCCAGAGTCTTCCGAGTGGGCTGGGCCGATGTATACGCTTCGGTAAAATGGGTGGTGGATTATGGCATTCAACATCGGAATTTAAGCGGCGTAAAGGCGCTTGGAGTTGATGAAATCCATGTCGGAAAAAAAGATAAGTTTTGGACACTGGTCTACCAGATCGATGATCACTGCAAACGACTTTTGTGGGTCGGGCGCGATCGTACTGAAAAAACTTTTGAGCTATTCTTCGAGGTTTTTGGCAAAGAGTTTTGTTCGGCCATCGGCTTTATTTGCTCCGACATGTGGAAACCGTATCTGAAGGTAGCAGCCCATTATTTGCCACAAGCCCTACATATCCTTGACCGCTTCCACATCGTTAAAAAACTCAACGAAGCTATCGATGAAATCCGCAGAGAGGAAACCCGCGCCCGTGCCCAGGCAGGTCTGGATCCCTTGCTTAAAAAGATGCGCTGGGCTTTCCTAAAAAAACGATGCAATTGGACTAAGAGCCAACGTGCTGGCATGCGGGCAATTCGAGGCTCTGCTTTACGCACCCTGCGCGCCTTTCTCTTAGTGGAAACTTTCCAACACTTTTGGACCTATCGCTCTCCTACCTGGGCTGCTAAATTCCTGGATGCTTGGTGCACTAAAATTACTCGAAGTCACCTGGAGCCTCTTAAAAAAGTTGCCCGTACTCTCACCTCTCACCGCTCTCTTCTTTTAAATTACTTTCAGGCTAAAGGCCAATATTCCAGCGGTGTCGTTGAAGGGCTTAACGCCAAGGTGAAATTAACTCTAAAACGGAGTTATGCGTTTCGTACCGCTGATGCTCGTGAAGTTGCTCTTTACCATACCCTTGCTAATTTGCCTGAACCAATTTTTACCCACAGTTTTTTTTAGGCAGCCACAATCCGAGACTTCATCAAAGATGTAAAGGATGGACGTTGGAAAGAGCGGGTCGCTCCTCTGCAAGAGTTCATAAGAGACAACAAGCGGAAGGAATATGATGAGAACAAGCCTTCACTGCCTGGAGTCACTCTGTCCGCTCTTTGCAAGTCTCGTGCGGGGCATCTTTCATTTGAGGAAAAAGGAGTAGTGCATTCCGGATGGCTTCAAGCGGACTTTGATTTAAAGGACAACAGCCATTTGGCAAATGCGCAGGCAGAGCAAGAGATTCGACAGAAATTACTCTCTGATCCTTACGTTGGAGTGGTCTTTTGCGGACCGAGCGGCGAGGGCATCAAGGCCATTGTGCGGATTAATGGAGAGCGTCATAAGGAATCCTGGTTTGCTGCTGAGGCTTATTTCTTCGATCATTATGGGCTGAAACTTGATAGATCGACCAAAGATCCATTGAGGCTTTGCTTCGTATCTTACGATCCATTGGCGGAACTTAGTTCAGATTTTACTCCTTTGCCGATTCCGGAGTCGCAAAAGCAACAAGGAGAGAAATGGTATCCTCCGGTTGAGACCACTGCTGCGGATATTCGGGAGATGCTCAGCTTCATACCTCCTCGACCCGATTATGATGAGTGGTTGCGGATTGCTTCAGCAATTTGGAGCGTATTGCCAATGGGAGAAGGCTGCAAACTCTTGAATGAGTGGAGCCCTGAGGAAAAGGAGGGAGAATATGCTACCAAACATAAACATAAGCTTAAGCAGATCGGAATCGGAACACTAATTCATATTGCATCTCGATATGGATTTGATGCCAAAGCCGCGTGGAAGAAAAAGCGCTGGGCAGGACGAATTCGATTTACTGATGGTGCCTACCATCCAGCGGAAGGAGAAGATTCGGCAACTTCTGATCTTGAGAAAATTCTTGCCGAACAAGAAATGCCCGTTGAACGAGCTCTTGAAGCCCTGCAAAAACAACAAATAGGTGATGCCGAATTATGGACCGATATTCGGCAAGGACTCTGGGTATGGAATGCTGATGCTAGGAAATGGATGACCTACGAAAAAGGAATTTGGAGAAAAGATGACAGGGCTATTTTGGATATTTCGGAGACACTATGTCGTATTTACAGCGAGCTCGCCAAAAACATTCAGAACATCGCTGATAAGCCTGCCCCGAAGGAAGAAAAAGATAAAGATCCACGTGTTCAGAAATTAAAGGAAATCAACGTGCGTCTTAAATCGCTAACAACACACAATTATCTCCGGGGTGTGGAAGAATTAGCTCTAAAGAGATTACAACTGCCGGCTACAGCTTTCGATACTAATCCAGACTTGCTTGTGGTGGCAAACGGTACTCTTGATCTTGCGGAAGGGGTTTTTCGCGAACATCGTTTCAGCGATTACTCAACGCATAAAACATCCGTTATCTACGATCCTCACGCTGAATGTCCTGCATGGGATGCATTTCTTAACTATTTTATGAGTGAAGATAAAGAACTTATTTCCTACCTTCGAAAAGCGGTGGGATATTGTTTGACGGGTCGCACTGATGAAGATGTTTTGTTCTATTGCTATGGCGAAGGAGCCAATGGCAAATCGACCTTTTTCTCAGGGTTAGAGCTTTTGTTTGGAGACCTAATGACAACAGTTCCAATTGCAGTTTTGTTGGGAGATAAACCGGATAGTAGCCATGATTGCCATAAAGCCAACATGGAGGGTATGAGGCTTGTGAAAACCGACGAGATCCCGGAAAATAAAAAACTTGCCGAGCACCATGTGAAATCCTTGGTAGGAGGCGATGAAGTAGTAGCAAGGCGACTTTATGAGAATCCACACAAATTTAAGCCGACGCACAAGTTTTGGGTGGTAGGCAATCATAAACTCGAAATTCGTGGAACCGACCTCGGCATCTGGCGGCGAATTCATCTGATCCCGTGGGTTGTGACTATTTCTGAAGAAAAGAAACGACCCCGTCGCGAAATATTGGCGGAATTCGAAAAGGAAAAATCCGGTATACTCAATTGGGCACTTTGCGGTTTCTCCGCATGGAAAATGGGAGGACTTAACCCATTCCCTTACACACAAAAGCAAGAGTTTCGGGAGCGTTCTGAGCTAATAGCGATGGCAAAATCCATGACACGTTGCAAACCTGTCCAGAGAGATTTGACGCCTGGTTCACCATCGCACTTACGTCCAAGAAAGCCGCCAAAACTAGCAATTAAGCGGATTACGGTATTGAGCGGAGGGGGTTCTTTAGGGATGGGTTTGCGCGCGACAATATAGGCTGCATGCCACTCTTGTTGATCAAATACCGCTTCGCAATCCATGTTGGGGCAAGTTCGCCCCAAACGCATCAGCATCTGAATGCGCCAGGCGATAATCATGAAGAAGGCTAATACCAATTCAAGCCGCTCAATGCTTGAGAGTTGCAAGGCTTCGACTTTACAACCATTTTTTAACACATGGAAAAATATTTCAATTTCCCACCGACAGCGGTACCAGTCAATTAACTCCGCCGCTACTTCCAGGCTGTGAGCACAACGGTTGGTGAGCAATCGCCATTCCAGAGCTTTGGTATTCACTGGAGCCCCTATTTCTTGTGCCCAGAGTGCTGTGGTCTCTATCAATTCTCCCTTGGCAGAACGCAAGGTACAACGCCGAGATGACACTTGTTGGCGGACCTGCCGTGCGGATTGACCCTTCTTGGCAGGTAGAGTAAAGCAAATCTCACCAAGTATGTGCTCTTTGGAAAATCCGTCCCACAATTTGTCCTTTTCTCCCACAACTTTACGGTTATGCACTGCACGAATGAGCCAGTCCACTGGCGTCCCCATTGTTTGTGCTTGGGCCATTAAATCAATGAAGTCACCTTCCCGGTCAGCCACATACACTAAACGTGTATCTTTATTATGTAGAGCCTGTTCTGCCAATCGTTTATAACCCTCTACCCATCGGCAGCTTTCTTTATTACCCTGCGGTAAGCTTCGGCTCAATTCCCCTTTCTTATCGCGTACCCATATCCAGGCATCGAGTAAACCTAACGGCTCGCGTTCTGGACTGACTGCATAGGTCGGATGCAAATATAGTCCGCGTTGTGCATCATAACTTAATTTCCCCAATCCATCGATTTCTTGGCCGTTGAAGTCCAGTTCTGTAGTATCTTGAATGCAGAGCACCACTGGCCGACCCTTCATACGTTGATTGGTACAGTTAATGTGAGGCGAGAGGATATCTTTCCAGCCAATATTTTCTTGTGCAAAAAATCGATACGCCGCCTGCGTCTCCGCCCATCCCTTGCAGGCTTGCGGTATGCTCATTGCTGGCTTCTCTCCCAACCGCTCCAGCAGCTTTACTGAGCGTTTGTTCAACCGTTTATCTCCAAGATCTATTGCCGACATCTCTTGTGCTGCCCAATGTTTGTCCATCTCCAAGACTTCATTCTCAAATCTTTTCTCTCGCTATCAGCTCTTTTGGGTTGCTTATACGGTTTTTATTTTGTGTGTAAGGGAATGGACTTAACCCTCCAAAATCCGTGTTGAAGGCCACTGAGGAATACCGTGCAGAATCCGATCAATTTGCTCGATTTTTGCAAGACTGTACAATTCAAAGTTCTAAAAATCAATTAGCGTTTAGGACTCTTACCTTGGCTTTCAAAAGATGGTGTGAAGAAAATGGCGAAAACCCATGCTATAAAACATCACAGAAAATTTGTCACTATTTGCGGCATGCCGGATACGAGATGAGAAAACTTGGGCATGCTAAAAAATCACATGTTTTCGGCATTCAACTAATAAATGAGGAAGAGCACTCTGACCTTCCAGCATTTGGTGCATAGCGCCTAAAAGTCATACCAGGCAAGGCCGCAAGCAAGGCCGCAAAATTCAAAGCAGGGCCGCAAATTCCTTAAACACGTCCGCACTGCAAAGAAAATGTCCGCATAATTTGCTATTTTTGTAGTCTGATTGCATAAAAATGCGGCCTTGCCCTTCAAAATGCGGCCTTGCTGCGGCCCTGCATGCGGCCTTGCCTTTTTATAGCAAAAATAAGAGTAAAATGCTTTTTTTGCGGCCTTGCGGATTTGAAAATCCTATAAAGTACTATGGGGAATAAAAAATAGGACTAATTTATATACAAAGAGAGTTTACTGGAAATCCAAGTCCGCAGGGCCGCACCCTCTCAAAAACGGAACAGAACGAGGAAATCGGCATCGCTAAATTTGCACCTTTACCCCCGCATTCCTTGTTATGCACCATCGTTCCTTTTGTAGCTCTTGCCTCTTGTTGAAATTCCATGCCCGAAAAGGATTTTTTCATTTACCTGGAAATGCCGTCATCTTTGTATGGCGACATAATGTAGGTGGAGAATTGACAGATTTTTGGGTGATACTGCTTGCCGAAATTGAAGGCGAAATTTGTTCAGCCACGTAAACAGCCTGACGGTCCGAAAATTGTTCCAGAAGGGCATCTGCATAGGCAAGGGTACTTCAATCTCCTCCTCAATGGCTGCAATGTCCTCCTCGGGCTTTCCAGCGGCTCTCAGGATGTCCCTATAATAGAGAGCGGTCCATCCTTTTGCACCTCCGGCAATTCTGCACAAGAGACTGCAACTCCGAAAGGGGCAGTACCGTAGTGTAATTCAGCAACAACCTCTTCTATAATCGCCATATCCCTCCTTGAGAGTTCGTGTGCCTCGTACGAATTGCACCTTTCCCCCTTTCATTCCTTGTCAGGCGTCATCCATTTTTTTCAGCACAAAAACGCCTCCAAAAGTTATGCAACAAAAACGATTTTCGTCACAAAAACAGCCCGGAATTTGGGTCAAAATTTGACTTTGGCGAACGTTGCGAACGTTTGAGGGTCAAAAAGGGTAACCTTTTCTGAATCTGATGACTTTTGCGAACGTTGCGAACGTTTGAAGGTGGTTTTGGGTAACCTTTCTAAATCAATGATCCAATTTTTGCGAAACTTGCGAACGTTTGAAGGTGGTTTCCCTATTAGTTTCCCAAAGGAGATTTTCGACATGTATTCTCTATAGGAAGGTTATGGGAAACTGGCTTCAAACGTTCGTAACGTTCGCAAATCAAGATTCTTGAAAGTTGCAAACTGCCTCCGCAACCTCCGCATTTCTTTGCCCCACAAAGTTTATGCAACAAATCCAAAATCAGGTCGGTTGAGAGGTGCAGAAATCATGTCCCCTGTGCGGAAAAAATGGGGAGTATGGGAAACCTTGGTGCTGATCACTTTCCGGAGTCGAAGAATGCAGCAATCGGATTAAGGGATAAGACTGAACTATGCAGATCTTCTTGGGGGGAGAGGGGGGCGAAGCTGGCAAAGGAGAATGATGGCCAGAGCGAGATGTGCAAATACAACACAAATGCCCAGCAATCGCTCACATTTAGGCTATACTGGCTTTAATCCTATCGACTGCAACTTTATTGCTCTAAAATGACAAAATCCCGTATAGGGCATTTTAGAGCGGTTAAATGGCATTTACGATTTTAGTATTTTCTAAGTGCGGATAGAAGATGCCTTCGTGGGATCATCAGAGAACTTTGTGCAGTGCAGCTTTGAGACTTCAAGAATGCGGCAAAGTGCACATGCGGTTCAAAAAAGCTGTGGGGATAAAAATTTCTATCGTCTGAACCGATCATAAAATCCACCCCCTGGGGCTTTTTTGACCCCCTCCTCCCCCGGTCTTAATTTTGGTGTCACGCAACAGGATGCGGTGTACTATTTCGTGATACTCCAGAGTAAACCATCTGAATGCCAATCAGTTGATACGCCTTATTCAGTAGGTGTTTGAGTCACTTCTGCAACAGGTAATAGGCCGTTTTTCTCCTCAGCCGAACCGGTATTTTCCCCCGTCTTTTCGATCACTTTCACATCAGCCTCCGGCAACTTGCTCAAGAACTCTTCCAACTTGGCATGGATGTCTTCTGTCTCGATCTTTTCGATTCTGACAGTGGCACCACCAGTGAGGAGCTGATATCGATCGAAGAGGGTGCCGAACGCATGCGAGAGTTCACCTGACTTTAATTGCCCTTCGTTAACCCTATCCACAAGCTCGTCTGTGACCGACTGAAGGGCTACTGCTATCCGGGTAGTCAATTGGCTACGAAAAGCGTCCACAGAAGGCATTTCGCGCTGAGCGACGGCTGCTACGGTTCGATGGTGAACTGCCAGGAATCTTTGGATCTGTCGGATTGACATTCCAGCACCCAACATGCGGACGACGGATTGGTAGATTTCTGGTTTATCTCTTTGTAGTCGCTCTGCTGTATAGCGGCCGGAAGAGAGGGCAATTTTTGTACTCCTTGTGTTGTTGTCCATATTTACGATCAAGCTTGAGTTAGATAAAAAGCTCGCTTCGGGTCACGAGAGTGAGTTCCGACTACACACAAAATTCCAGACTCAGTAAGCTTAGACAGTCTATCACGTGTGGCTCTGGCTGTAAGGCAAATTTGTTTGGCAATTTGGGCTGTTGTTAATCCAGGAGCGTTTTTCACTATTTCCACGATTTTTGAGTCTTTATTATCTAGTTTTGGAACGTTTGAGCGGACTCGACTGAATGTTACTCGAAAGCTCTGCCCTAATTCTTCAAGCACCGGAAGAGGAAACCCTGCTTGATGCACCTCGTGATTCATTCGCTGTATTCCACTTCCCCATTGTTCAATTAGACCAAGTTCATAGAACACACGCCCAATCACTCGGTTTCGAAGCTTGGAGATACCTCGTTGCAAATCTGTAGTTGTCAGTCCGGGAACTAGAAGACCAGGATTTTCAATTTCAATTCGATTTTTGAAAATAGCAAACCGAATAGGGCTTCCTTTTAGGGAGTAGTCGGCATGAACGAGGCTATTGGCAATAGCTTCCCGTAATGCGATCAGCGGGAATGCCCAACTTTCCTTATGGCGGCTGCCGGATATCTCCGTTGCTTTTACTAGATTCTTTTTTGCAAACCGCAATACTTCTTCCATTGCCAAGGGGAGGGCACAATCAATATCTTCTGAGTCAATTAACCGTGTTTTATCGTCATTAGCAAAATGAGCAGCTCGAATGGTTGCTTCGGGAAAAAACTTCCCTCGATTTTTTCCAAAGAGAAGTACCCCGCCTATTGTAGGTGCATCTTTGCCTTGATACCGGGTAATGATGTGCAGCGGTTTGAGATCCCGCAGTGTTATTTTTCGTTTGGATATAAAACACTCGGAAGCTACTCGGAAGTCGATCGCTTCCGAGTTCAATTCCGTCATTGGCAGTTCATCAAAAGTCTGTCCAAGAATGGAACGCTGTAAATCTTGAATTTGAGCCGGGTCTGCATTGCGATTAGTGGAACCAACACGAAGATAAACACCACCTGGAATACCTTTGGACTTTAGATAATGCGGTCGGAGCCCGCTAGGGAAAACCTCTACCGCTATGACAACAATATTACGATAGGGTAATAAATAGATTTCTGGAACGAGCGGTGGCTGGATAGAATCACTAATCAGATTGGCGAGACGTTCTTCTTCCTTCGTGACATCAGTCACTCCAACTACCGTTTTGTCTCCATCTTTCACCCCAATAATGAGGATACCACCAGCTCCATTGGCAAATGCTACAAGCGTCCGAAGTAATTTTTCTGGGGAACTCAGATCACGCTTGAATTCCAAGGTTTTTCCTTCCGGTTGGCTCAACAGATTTTCCAAAGAATCCATACTAGGAAAAATACTAGGAAGTAGTACCGTGGTCAAGACTTCCTAGTTCGCCAACCACTCACTTGTTTCGTCGAAGTGGCCATATTCTCCCGACATAGAGGGGGGCTGTGGGTCATTTGCTAAGGGGGAGGGATGTGCGGGTGGCCTGGAACTCGTTCAGTATGGCTAGAGACAGAATTAAAAATCGCGGTTGCATTGCATCTACAGAGTAAAATTAGGCAGACGGACATTCTTGAGCACCAAAATAGGCACTTTATGTCACAAAGTTTAACCAGATTGACTGATTGCATCGGGCTTTGCTTGCCAAATGGTTTTTAAAGTATTGGGGTAAAGGGAAATAAAAATCACACCGTTTCTGTCGCTGAGTATGCCTAGAGATAGAACGAAAAATCATCTATTGCATTTCGTTTACGCAAATCACTTAGAAATGTAATAATATATAACTATTAGTTTCTTAGATTAATTTAGGGTATTATGTAATATATGCTAACCGATTTTCACTAAATATTACATCCGGAAGTCGTTGCTCGTTACTGGACACAATGGGATTTCAAAGACAACAGGTAGCGGAAAATAATTTTATGTTTTCCCATTTTTGCACTTGCACAATTCGTATTTCGGTAGACATTTACGGATGCTTCTTTGGAAACGATTTTAGGTTTCGTAATTAGGTAAAAGGCAGCGCCCCTATAATCTGTCCTGTGCAAGCGGATATTAGATTTCGCATCCGAAGAAACGGCATCTTTACTTCATTAAGTTCATTTCAGTTTTATGAATCAGATTTCACACCCTACTATCAGTCCTTTTTTAGGAAACACACACCAAGCAAAGGTAGAGCAACAGGTGGATAATGACGCTACCACAGAAAATATTGCGTTAAAATCCGATCGACGAGGCTTAATAGAAGGAGCAGGAAGTTCTCAAATACTCTGGAGATTACACAAGAGTTTTGGCCAGACATCTGTGAGATCGAGAGACGGAGTGGCCGATAAGATATTCCAAAACTTCGAAAATGGAGGTGACATTTTAGGCAAGCTGGTTTCTTCTTTTTTGCAGATAAAGGTTCCTCAGACAGAGAGCTACGATCATGCTGAGACAGAAACGCGTGGACGTATTAAGAGGAGCGCACGCTTCGATTTCAGCATTCGTACACCAAAAATACCTATTCACAGACCGGTGCCCCAGATTTCTGTGACGTCATTTCCTTCTGCGACAGCATTTATGCCATCGAGAGGAATTGGTAGAGTCAAGATAGATCACAAACAACCTCGCCGTCGGGAACCGGCCCGTCAGCAGGAACAAGCTCGTCAGCAGGAACGAGCTCGCCAACAGGAACGAGCTCGCCAACAGGAACAAGCCCGTCAGCAGGAGCAAGCTCACCAACAGGAACAAGCCCGTCAGCAGGAACGAGCTCGGTGGAAACAAGAATATGAGGAGCGGATCAACCTAGCCTTAGATTCGGTGATGCAGAAAGTGAAGCTTCGGGATGAGCACGAGTTAAACAAGCAGGCTCTTGAGAATGGGTGGACGAAGGTAACCTGGTGGTCTCAGTGGCATGCAGAATGGCAAAGAGAAGAACAGGAATTTAAGGCAATTGTGAGGGGGGAATTATATCGGGTGTTTAAAGAGTTTCAACAGCGAGATGAGACCATGGCGATCAGGGTGGATGATGAAATGATTTGGAACGGAGATAGCGAAAGTCGCAATCGAGAAATTCGGTGGAGACAAGATAAACTGACCGAAGTAACTCAAAAATTGCAGAAAATAAGTGATCAGAAGATACAGCGGATAACAGAGCGAGCATCGCAACTTGAGCGTGAGCACTGGGGACGCTCGCTAGAAACGGTAATAAAAGAATTTGAAAAAGATTATGATAGACGAGATGCAGGAGGAAATTGGGCGCGTGATTGGGCACCCGAATATCGGGAATATCATAGAGCAAGAATTAAGGAGGAGTATGAATGGGATTTTTTTCAAATGGAAAAACAGGGAATCCCTCGAGAACCTCGGTTGCAACGCCTGAGGGAATTGTATCAACAGGCGGAAGTCAAGGCAAGGCCACGTATCCTAAAGGAGCAAGCGGAAAGGGAAGCAACACTGGAGCGGAGGCGAAAGAAGGAAGAGCAGCGTATAGCGAACTATAAACAGTACATAGCCGAAAAACAAGCGGCGATTAAGCGCGCATGGGAGAGCATAGAGCAATTAAAGCAATCCGAAAGGCAGAGCGCAGAACAAAAAGCACGGGCACGGATTGAAAGAGAGATTGTAAATTTGGAAGCTGCCATTTTCTATAAAAACCTTTCTGCCCTTCCTGGACTGAACAAATTTAGCAATGAGCCCGTGAACATTATTACGGGTGAATATAATACTCACAATATCGACGTCACACTCAAAGAAGCATTTCCGCTGAAGATTGGTCGCAAGCATTCAAGCCAACATTTAGAGGAAAGCGAATTTGGATATGGTTGGCAAATGAGCGGCGTTCCCACCTTGGTTCCATCGCTCGATGGTTCCACACTCTACGCCGTAGATGCCGATGATCTCGTCATTGCTTACACTCAAGATCCGCGTGACGCAAACCGCTGGATTCCAACGCCTGAAAAAAATCCACATATTAATAATGTCAATGGCGACACAATCGAATCCGCTGGGAATACATTTAATTCCTCCATAACAAAACAGGTTTCCAATGGTGAGGTTCGCTACATTTTAGCTGATTCTAGTGGAGATCAGCGTATATTTAAAATGCACCGATTAAGAATGCATAAATTGGCAAAAAACGGCTTTGTCCCGAACGAGCGCCTCTATTTAGAAAAATGGCAAGATAAAAATGGAAATTATTATGCTTTTGAACTCGGCAACGACTACCGGGACAGTGATTATGGAAAACTAAAAAAAATCACTTCAAACACCAGGAAGCAGATTCATTTTGAATACGATCAGAAAGGTCGCATTATCAAGGCCACAACTGACGAAAAGGGAGATATCCTAGATGTAACTGAAGATGAAGATCTCATAGAGCTAACTAGCGAAGATCACATTCATTATCGGTACAGCGAAGAGGGCGATCTGATAGAGGTAAGCCGCTCAGAAAATAATGGAAACAAGCGCATCCAAGTTACCTACAATTACGAAAAGACACAGCAAACCATAGACAATCAACAAATAACCTTTCCGACACACCGCATCACTAGCGAGAAACAAATCGACGGACGCGTTTTAGAGATTGACTATAATGCGCAAGGTAGAGTCAGTGCTCAAAGGGCCACAACTGGAGCAACCTCCAAACCGGTACGCACTTCATTTACCTATGAAAATCCCCAAGCGCCTAATAAAACTGCCACCGGCGTTACAATTATCAAAGATGCGGATAATAACGAGATACGCCTTGAGCATACGGATGGACTCATTACCAAATTTACCGACCCAATGGGTCAAACCATCCACCAAGAATGGTATCAAGTCAGAGACACTAGTCCCGGTGCTTATCCTAGCAGCTTAAAACAATACACTGACAGGCGCGGACTCGTCACCCAGTTTAAATACGACACAAAAGGCAACGTCATCGAAAAAACCGTTGTTGGGGATATGACTGGAAACGGTGTGAGTAATACAGCGACCACAAAATTCGCGTATACCCGTAACAATCTACTCACCTCTGTCATTGATCCCATTGGAAATGAAATTGCTATTTTCTATGAAGATAGCAACAATCCCCGCGTGCCCACTCGCATAGAGCGCAGGGTTCAAGGCCAAGTCGTATTTGATATCCGTAATACGGCAAGCGCTAACAACCAGGGGGCACAGGACCTCCTCCAAAAACTGGTATTAGCAGCCGGAACCCCTGACGAAACAACTGTGGAGTACAGGTACAACAAACAAGGGCTTCTTACGAACCAAAAGACAATGGGAAGCGGCGGCCCTGAGCTTACCACCCAATTTGAATACAATCCTGGCGGAGAACTCATCAAGCAAATCGATGATTTCGGTGTATCCCTCTACAATCATGACCCGCTCAAGAAGCAAATCCGGATGGAACGTAAAAACAAAGCGAACCATCTTATCGACGGGCAAGTAATTCATTATAATGACAACGGAGAATTGACCCAAATTGATCAATTCAATCCGGAAGCGACTGGAGCAAAAACCGCTGAACGCAGTCCTGATGCTCGAACCTTTTACAAATACGATCGATTTGGAAACCTTGTCGAAGTGAGCCGTCCTCCAATAAAAATGACGTATGATGCAATGGGTCGAATGCTCACTCGCTCCTATCAGGATGATGCCGATAGCTCGAAAATTCACACCGAAAAGTTCACATACGGACCCGGAGGAGAAATTGCCACCTATACAAATCCTCAAGGCGGCGAGAGCAAATACTTCCATACAACAGATGGGAAACTTCACCGCCGACAAAATCCCGATGGGACTCTTCAACAATGGCGTTATCGCCTCGACGGACGGTTGGACAAAGAAATCCTATCCGATGGCTCTTACTGGGAAACCACTTATAGGGATGCTGAACGGACGATCAACCGGGTTAAGAAAGATGCCTCTCAGCAAACGCTGAGTCAGGAGAGCTACATCTTCGATCGGCGTGGTAATATAACCTCCTATACCAATGGGCAAAACAATACCATTACCAGGCAATATGACGGCCTCAATCGGTTAACGGCGGAGACTACTCCAGGCGAGACTCCCGGCGCACCACAACGACAGACAACCATTGCCTATAGTGGCAATACCATCACGGTCACTAATTCCAAGGGAGAGAAGCAAATCATCACCCAGGATGCGTCAGGACGTGCCACTAGCATTCTCACTCAAGGTGCTAACAATCAAAAGCTCTCTGAAACTACGTATGCGTATTCTCCTGAGAAAATCAGCATAACCACCGCCCTCTTTGATGCTTCTGGAAATCCAGTTCCGATCGGTTCTGACGAAGAACGAAGGAAACAGGCCTGGAAGATAGGCGCTGCAAGGATATCCACACTCGGGATACCGGTGAGCATGTACATCGGAGTTGGTGGCGTGGTAGCGAAATGGTGGGGATTAACAAACGTCGCGGACAAATTGGACACAGCTTCAGTCAGCATTTTGGAATTTATAGCTGACAGATGGACGGAAGGTAATCAGGGCCCAATGGGAAGGGTGATTGATGAAGACATCTATTGGCTAACAGGTCTCCTGAAACCCAAGATTGGAGAGCACAATCAACAGCTCTTAGCAGGCTGGCTTACGGGAAATTCGGCCAACGATCTCGATTATGATCCGAATTCCATTCAGGTCCGCGGTATGCAGACGTCTTTAAACGTGGATCGGGCTAGGGTTGACGCACATTCCAAAGGCTTTCCTGAAGGATATGAATTTGTCCACAAAACGATTCCTGCATATGGAGAAACGATTTTGAATCCTTTTACGGCAAATTGGAAGAGTACCGCGATGCAGGTAGGAGGTTATAGCGGTGCAACTATCAAGGACAATCACGACGGTACTGTAACCTTTACGATTAAGAATACGGCAGGAGCAAATTCATTCTTCTTGCACGCCGTGCCAAATATTCGCCGAACCAGTGGACCGATGAGTAATGTCAGACAAATATTTAAATGGCCCGAGCCAAAAAATCCGAGCCTATTGCCAGAAAACCAATGAAATTCCTGATTTCAGGAATGCAAAAAGTGTTTCAAATAGCGGTTAAAAGCCTTGGTGGTCTTGTCATTCTGATGAGTTTTGGTGGCTGCGTTCTATGGCCTGTAAATAAAAAGGATGTGATAGGGACCTACCAATCTGTGCTTCAGGATGGAACACCTGGGCTTCCCGATGGCGGTTCTGAGATCTTGGAACTGAAGCCGGATGGAACCTGCATACAGCAGGTAAGCCTCAAAAGCGGAAAGTTTTTTTCCACGCAAGGTACATGGGAATGGAAAACGTACGAATGGTACTATATTAGAAATGTCATAATAACAGGAATCTATTGGACTGTCATCGATGGAGATAAGATGAATCCTGACCTAGAAAAGAGTTTGCCAAGGGTAGTGCAGAACAATTCGGTTGGCCGTACTCCGACTGGCCGAATTACTCTTGGATCGGATGAGGGAGTTCATTACGAAAAGAAGTGAGTGTTATGTATCGTTATGCTGCAATGATACACGCGGAAGATGCAATGGGTCGAATGCTCACTCGCTCCTATCAGGATGATGCCGATAGCTCGAAGATCCACACCGAAAAGTTCACATACGGACCCGGAGGAGAAATTGCCACCTATACAAATCCTCAAGGCGGAGAGACCAAATACTTCTATACAACGGATGGAAAACTTCACCGCCGGCAAAATCCCGATGGGACTCTTCAACAATGGCGTTATCGCCTCGACGGACGGTTGGACAAAGAAATCCTCTCCGATGGCTCTTACTGGGAAATTGCTTACAATGACCGTGAACGAAACATTAGCCGTGTAAGGAAAGATTCCTCGCACAAGACTCTAAGCCAGGAAAGCTATACCTTCGATCGCCGCGGTAATGTGATTTCCTATACCGATGGGCAAAACAAAACCATTACCCGGCAATATGATGGCCTCAATCGGTTAACGGCGGAGACTACTCCACCCGAGAAACCCGGAGAACCACAACGACGGACTACTATTGCCTACAATGGCAATGCGATCACAATCACCAATGCCCAGGGAGAGAAACAGACTCACACCAAGGATGCACTGGGCCGTACTACCAGCATTCTCATTCAAGATGCTAGCAATAAAAAGGTCTCTGAGACAAAGTATGCTTACTCCACTGATAAAATCAGCATAACCACTACTTCCTTCGATGCCTTTGGGAATCCAGTTCCGGTCAATCCGACTGGTTCTGTTGAAGAGTTGACTGCGCTAATTAAGCAAAAAGCAATACAGCTTTATATTAGCAATGTTTTGCCTTACTTGCAATCCGGCTATGACACTCTTGTCGACAGATACGGAGTTCCAGGTCCACACAATAATTTCGTCCGTTTTGTGATGGGAGGAGCACCTGCTTTGATTGGAGTAAATCCTGCTCCGCAAAACATTTATTACGGCCAGAATGATGCTTTCACTCAAGCACTCATTCGCTCGGAGCAATTTCAAAGTGGAAAAAAAGCTTTGCCATTCGTGGCAAATGATATCTCACAGGGTAAAACACGGGGAGAATTTGCCGCCTCCCTAAAAGATTCTCCTTGGCATCAACCCATCAAAGACATTATCGGTTTTGTGTCTGCCGGCCGCTTTGGAGGGGGGTACTACACGAGTTACACTGGGTCGTGGGGTGGGCAATGGAGCCTTGTGAATCCGGCAAATAACATTGCGCATTTTTCAGGAGAAAATCCGACCACCGCCGCGTCACTTACAAGAACTCCATGGCCCATGAGTTGGCGTTACAAGGATATCCCTTCTTTGCAGCAAAATATTGCTGAGGGAAATGCCTTTCGAAATCCGGTAACACATTTTGAGTGGAATGGATGGCTACCTTCCGTTCAATTTCAATCACCGCTTGTGCCATTCAGCAGTCTTCTCAAAGAGAATCCATTTGGAAAAGACGGGCCATTTCGTAATGTAATTCAGCATTATAAATTTGATCTTCAAGTTCCATCTTCGCGGAAGGAATGATATACAATATCTTAAGTACCAGATTTCAACGTCTTGTTATGATGACATTCGTCACGATGCTGTTCACGAGCTGCACAGAGGATAGAACCCCACCATCTCGTGGGGAGGTTGTAGGGGTTTACATGAAGCATTACTTTGGCGGCATTGAGACATTCACCCTGAATCAGGACGGAACGTTTTCTCAAGAATTCAAGAAAAGCGGGACCTCGGTCTATAAGTCGAAAGGAAAATGGGAGATCGACAATGAAATGCTCATCAGATTGTCACCCTGTATGTATCCAGCCGGTGCATGGGCAAGTAACCCTGAAGGGCTGCCGCAAACTACGGAAACAGCCACTGGAGAATGGCATCGAGGGCCCATTCGTATAATGTTTTTTGAAAAGCTCGGATATTGGGTTGTGAAAGTAGAAGGTATGGGTGCCACGAAAGATTGAAAAAATCATTGAACGCTCGTATGAATAGAAATCGCCGCAGTTTCAGACACTCTGGCAGCCTATGCCCATCGCTATTGAAGATACCGACGACTTCCATGCCATTCAGACGGTTTCTTCATGTTGAATGGGTATATATCTCCCATTGGTCTCGATGGACGTCTCACAAAGGAGATCCTCTCCGATGGCTCCTACTGGGAAACCGCCTACAATGACCGTGAACGGACCATTAGCCGAATCCGGAAAGGGGACATCCTCTCATCAGACCTGCCCCCTACAGACATATTCCAGCATAAGAGCAAAGACAGATGGATGCCTCCCCCGCCGTCGCTTTTTAGATCAAATCTAAACATGCTACTATTAGACATCTTGTATAACGATCGCATGGATGCCGTATTTAATTGTCCATAAATCCGGATCAATTCTGCAAAATGATTAATTTGACATTTATAAAATAATACAGTTCATTATGCCATGTAAACAATCCAACCAGAATAGGGTATGACTTTCCCCAATCCATGTCGATTATTTGCATGCAATAAATCGAAATAGCGAGCACCGATCTTGCCGCTCAATATAAATTTGTGCTATTGCTACTAGCTCTGAGTAAACATTTTGCTAAATGTCAGCATATCAATTCTAATTTTTTAATAAACTAATTTTCAATAGTAATTAAGAAACATAAAAAACATATCATTAATATTATACTATCTAAATAAGAAAAATCTCTATCGAAAATATGTCCATATCAATTACTAATCAATCAGCGCCTGCTAGGGCCACCTCTCAACCGCTCCAAACTGAAACTTCTCGGTTAAATAATCTCTGGAGGCAAATGGAAAATCCAGAAACTGTCCAGAGTCAAAACCCCGCAAGTTTTCGACTGAATCAGCGCGTTTTGACAGAAACGAATCGACGCAGGAGGGCTGTTTCAGGCGCATCCGCTTCTAATTTCATTTTCAAGTTAGAGAGGTCTCATAAAGACGATCTGACTAACGTAATAAATAGAATCGACAATAATATCAGGGAGTTTACAACAAATACCCTTGCGCTTCCGGAAACGAATATTCAGCAAGGTGAAAAGCGGTTAGTGAAGGCGTGGATAATGGAACATAAAAAGGTATTGGATGAGTTGAAAAAGGAATTGACTAAAACAAACCCTCATCCAGTTCGAGTTCGGCTATTTCTTGAAGAGCTTAAAAACGTGATGGAAGGGGCCAACACGGGGATTCCTGAGCAATTGAGAGAGGTATTCAATCTAAATGAGGATATTACGGATGATAATACGGGCCGTAACATCAAAGAAAAAATAAAAAACCTTAGATTTCAGCAAAGGGCGGTACTAGTAAAGCAAGTAACTGACTTCCTGAGGAATAATCTGAACATTATAAATCCAGAAATAAATAAATATCCTTCAACATCAGATTATACGCACGACCCGGATGCTCGGGACAAGCATGGCCCTGCAACCGTGCGCGAGTATTTTCATGTCCGAGAGAGGAATGGCAACCCTGAAGAAACAACGAGATTGCAAAGAACAGAATGGGACTGCACTAACTATCAATTTGACGCGTCGCCGCGACAGGAAAGACCGCGTAGAGTATCTGTCGAGGGACCCATCCCGGATATGACGGTTACGGAAGACGAAACTGTAAATGGAGTACAGGTGGGGAACCAGAGACAGCGGGTGATTAACGGAGTGCGCTTAAAAGCGAGACAATATTTCTTTACAGTTCCACAAGGACGACAGTTAGTCCCAATTACTGTTGCAACTCATTATTTTGAAGCTACATTAGGAACAATTTTCCATATCCAGGACGAGGACGACAACGCTTAACGGTCGTAGAAAGCAGTAGTAACCTGCGCCTGTGACAGTTGCGTTCAGCATTTCCAAAAGATAGAGAAACTGCCGTTTCCAGGAATCCAGGAAATCGGAGGAAAAAACAGCTCGGGAGAGGCGGGGTGGTGTTCTTTCGAGGAATTTTCCGAGGGGATAGTTCCTATAAATTCAAAATGGGTCTTATCTTTTCCGGAGAAAGCCATACGACCTCAGCCAATTGCATTTCATAATGGTAAGCGGCTTTGTACAAGGATCTTGTTGTATAGCTATCGATTTGAAAGGGATCTTTTAGATCACGCGGATGTTCCTGGATACGTATCAAAGTTGAGCATCCCATTGCCTGGGATTGACTGGCACATTCGTATATTCGAAGTTCGCTGGAAGGAAGAAACTGGTGGCATAGTACCCTGCCATCATCAGCTACGCAAAGCAAAACGTCATTTCTTTTATAAGAATACGGATTCTCATCGACGACTTTCCTCCAAAAATCCAATCCAAGGTGAGCGATGCCAAAATTCTTATCAGGGTGTTCTTTCATAAATGATGGGGGAATGACGGAAAATACGGAAAGTAAATTTCAGCACCGAATGTCTCAGTTGAACCTTGGTAAAACCACGTCAGCTAGATGGAAGTTGTAAAGATCAGCGAACGTATAGAGAGTCTGTGTCTGAAGACCATTTATGCAAAAAGGATCTTTCTCGTAAGCGGATTGGGTTTGAATCCGGACTACTGCGGAAACTTCGAGAAATCTTTTCAGAGCCTTGCAGGCATTTATGACATCGGCACAAGAAGCTTTTCCGCTGGTGAGGTGACAGCAATCTAACAAATGCCCATCGTCATCAAGGAAGAGTAAAAAGGCATTGTCAGATTCGAAATTGAAGCTTGGAGTCTCAGCAACGAGTTGTCTCCAAAAATTGGGGCCAAAGTGGGCGATACTGAAATTGCTATCAGAGTATTCTTTCATGGCGGTTAGAAAATGGGAGAAATGTGTGGAAGGACCACCTCGGTGAGATGGAGATCGTAAAAATTGGTGGCCTTGTAGAGGACTTTGGTAACCGAACTATTTATCTGTAAAGGATCGGCCTCATAGGCTGGATGCGTCTGAATGCGGACGAGAGTTGAGGCACCAATTCCTTTTGCCAAAGTAACACAAGCCCACATGACGATAGAACTGCCTGAAAGCCCGTTTTGGTTGAGAAAAAAATGATGCAATAGCCGCCCGTCATCCTCCAAGCAAAGCAAGAGAGCATTATCGGATCGGAAATAATAGCTGGTGTCTTTTGCGACCAGTTGTCTCCAAAAATTGAGGCCGAGATGGGCAACGCTAGAACCAGTTATTTGTGCCTCGTTCATTTTCTTAGAAGAACTAAAATTGTTAATGCAGCTCCCATAAAACTTCCTAAATAAGCTCCAAAAAAGAGCAATAGGCCGGGGAAATTGAGTAGTTCAGGCATGGGATTTGTGTTTTTTTATGGTCGATTTTCATAATATCAGGGCACAGACGGACGAATGGCAGAGGGAATAATCGCAAAAGCGATTCCCATTTGTCATAAGCAATGCCTCTCTGTTTTAAATAATAGGTTTATCTGAATGCGTGAGGAGCCATTCGGTTGGAGACGGCGTTTTATCCCGTCGCGCCAGCTAGGGGAATCCGTCGCGTTTCATGAGGCTAATCTATCCAACAAAGCAATATATGTCAACATGTAATTCTAGTGAATTAAGTAAACAGGGGGTTTGGATCACTCAAACAGAAGCAGCCGCCTTACGAAAAGTCACCACCGCCACGATTGCCTGTCTTTTACGCAGCAAACGACTGAGAAGTAAGATGGTTGCGGGCCGAAAGCTGGTGCACATGGAAGATGTCACTAACTTTAAGCCCTTGGTAACCGGGGTAGGGCGCCCAAGCAGGAGCGCAAAACAAACTGCAATGGCTTTGATTAATTGCGAGGAATGGATCACCCAAAAAGAGGCAGCAAAGCTACGGCAAATTACGGTCAGTGGTATTCAAACGGCGATCAAGAGAGGCCGTATTCGGGTTTTGAGAAAAAATGGGATACCATTCGTTAACAAACAGGACGTTTTGAATTACCGACCCAGAATTGATTTTCATCCTGAGTCTGGATTGCAGAATGCACTACCACCCGGAGAGAATCCTGAAGACTGGATCACCGTAGCGGAAGCTGCACGTATTCGGAGCATCAATCAGGCGACAATTACAAGGCACATAACCCGTAAGCGTATTCGAAGCATCAAGACAGGTGACACTCGGCTCGTTTATCGAGAAGACATCATTAATTTTAAGGCAAAGCCTCGGCCAGGTCGCCCGAAGAAAAAGTAGGTGGTGGTGAGTCCATACCTAATTCTTCTTCGCATTTAATAACGGTTCTCGCCATATGTTCTCGATTGTTCGCATTAAGTTCCTCCTCTATGAAGGAATTAAGTCGAATCTTTTACGGATGAAGGTTATACGAAAAGGCAACTTGAGGAAAATTGATGTCTTGATTTTGACGTCTACGGGCACCAATGGGCACCATCAGAATATGTATAGAGTAACAAGACTGATTTGTAATCAGCAGGTCGTCGGTTCGAATCCGACTGCCGGCTCTTTTTGAATTCAGAGAGAAATCGCATTAGGTCCTTTGTTTATCAAGTTCTGGCAACATTTTTGGGATGCTTCTGGTAAAGCACGGATGAGCAGAAATAAGCCCGGTTTGTCATTGCAAGGGGTATGATAATGAGTATGTTGGGGGTATGAAGCCCGAATCATCCGACTCTGCTACAATCAAAATCGGTAAGAAAAATTATCGTTTATTTCGTGTTTCAGGCGGTAATTGGGCGATGCGTGTAAAGCACAGGACTGTAAACCCAAATGGGGCGGTAAAAGTTTTGGGGACTTCGGTGCTACAGGTAGCAGTCAAAAATGCAAAATTGTACGTCGAACACCTCCTTTCGAATGACTGGGTTGCTCTTGATACTTTGAAGGTACGTTCTTCGGCTCCCACCATTGGAAAGATCATAGATGAGTATCAAAAGGCAGCTCTTGAGTTAGAGTTGCAGTCAAAAACCCTTATGGGAGGAATAAGTGCATTACTTCGAGTCATCAGTCTTGCGCGACAATGCGATAAGGAGAAGGCAAAGGAAATTCCCGTTACATTACTCAATTCCGATCTGATTGCTGCTTACTGGAAAGCCACGAGTACAGAAAACCGTACCACCGCTGCAAGTCGTTTGAACCAAGCCTAGGCAGTCTTCAGTACTCGCGCCATGGAAATCTATCGTCGCAAATGGAAGCTTCCAGATCTTACGGCATTTTCGAGTGCTCCCAAGTTGCGTCGGAGGTCAGTCGATCAAACCTTCAAAGACTTCGGTGCTGACGTAGCCGGACAGATAAAATGGGCAGCTCAACAGATTCGGCAGACAGATCCGGATACTTACCGAGTGTACTTGTTGGTCGCAAGATTGGGACTGCGAGACAAGGAGATTGTCCACGTCCGAGGTAACTGGATTGAGGAACGTCGTGGCAAATGGGTGCTGGCGGTCATTGATCGGCCTCAGCAGTCGTTTCAGACCAAGGCAGGTGTAAATAGGTGGCTGGAACTTTCTCAGGAGCTGATCGATGAATTCTGCGAAGACATCGGCAAACCTCAATATCTCATCGCAGATGGCAAGCCTCCTACCACTCGTCAGAACGCTGTGTATCGCACAGCATCCGCATTTATTCGTCGTTATCTGCCTGGCCGCTCAAAGTCACTGCATGAATTGCGCAAGTATGCAGGTGCCCGAATTGCCACGGAACATGGCCTTTACGCTGCAAAGGAATTCTTGGGTCATGCCACTGTCTCTACTACGGAAAAGCACTACGCCGCTTATAGCAAGGCCCGTACAAAATGATAACAAGAATTATGTGCTATCCATTAAAATTTCGAGAACATGTAATCAAGATTAAAAAAGAGGAAAATCTCACCTATCGGGAGCTAGCAAAACAAGTCAAAATAGGAATAGCGACACTGATGAGTTGGGCCAAAGAGATAAACCCAATTCAAAAAAGAAAGAAGCACAGTCGGAAAATAGACATGGAATCATTAGCAAAAGATGTTGAAAAATATCCGGATGACTATCAGAGAGAACGGGCAGTCCGGTTTGGAGTCAGTAAACATGGGATATATTGGGCCCTAAAAAAGTTAGGAGTCACCTATTAAAAAAATCCTTCCGCCATCCGAAGGCGGACCATCTTGCCAGAAAAACTTTTGAAACAAAAATGAATGAACATCGGGAAAGTGGAAAAACTATTGTCTATATCGATGAAAGCGGCTTTGCCGAGGATATGCCCAGAAGATATGGCTATGCTGATAAAGGAAAACGCTCTTTTGGAAAACATGATTGGCACAAGCAGGCTAGAACTAATGTCATTGGGGCTTTGGTAGGAGCTTGTTTACTCACGACCGGCCTCTTTACGAGTTCCATAAATGGCGACATTTTCCATATAGCAAGGCCCGTATAAAATGATCATGGATTTGACTGAAATTTTGGCTCCAGGCAAGACGCAAAAAAGAGGCCATATCTGTAGATACGGACTATTTTTTGCAACAAAGCTTGGAGGCAACACCTGGCCGTGGGAACGGCCGGGGTAGACTTGCCGAAGGCAAGCCCCGAAGGGGCGAGACTCAGCGGGGCTGAGTGAGTCAAAAGGGCGGCAAAGGCGTAATCATTTTATACGGGCTTTGCTATAACTGGGTGCAAGAAGACCTTTTGCCAAAACTACCGAAAAATTCGGTGATCGTTATGGATAATGCTACTTTTCATAAGAGATGTGATACACAAGCTCTGATAAAAGAGGCTGGTTGTACGCTGGAATATCTCCCTACTTACTCTCCGGATCTTAATCCTATTGAACATAAATGGGCTCAAGCTATAGCTCGCCGTAGAAGTCTCCAATGTTCCATAATTTCCCTTTTTTCAGATAATTATTTGTAATCATTTTATACGGGCCTTGCTATACGGAGTTTTAGAGCGATTAAAAGGAAGCATCCAATTTTTGTTGGATTCCTCCCATAACCATGACTTCAATCATAGATCAAGCCCATCCCCATGCCCGAAAAGGATTTTTTCATTTACCTGGAAAACGCCGTCATCTTTGTATGGCGACATAATGTAGGTGGAGAATTGATAGATTTTCGCGTAGTACTGCTTGCCGAAATTGAAGGCGAACTGTGCTGCGTAGTCCGATATGACACTGCACACGGCTTTCCCCATCGTGATGTTCTCGGTAAAAAGGCAGGAATTCTTGCAAAAGAACCATTTTTAGGTTCAAGTAAAAAGGAGGTGATGCACTATGCCATCCAAGACTTCAAAACGAACGCGGAAAACTACATCCGTTTCTTTCAAGAGAATTAGCGGTACACCATCATTTGTTCATATCCGGCCAATGAAAGATAAATTAACCGCTAAAGAATTTGACGAATATATCCTCCAGCAAGGTGGTAGAGAGATTACTCCTGCGGAAAGGCGTAAATATTCAAAAATTCTGAAGGAGATAAAGGGACACTAGTCAGTCCAATCTATAATCCGCACTCCCTCTTTCACCTCTTCGGCTGAATAAGTCTCAACAGGCTCCTTCAACATTTGTTCAGCCACAAGAAACTTTAAGTCAAGAAAGGTTTGTTTTCGATCGTCGCTGCAATGTGATTTCCTATACCGATGGGAAAAACAATACCGTTACCAGGCAATATGACGGCCTCAATCGGCTAAAAACTGAATTTGGTCCTTCAGCACAAGAGCAGACTCATATTTCTTATGGTCGCAACACGCTAATGATCATAAACAACTTGGGAGGAAAACAAATTTTTACCAAGGATGCATTAGGCCGCATTACTAGCGTTGTAAATGAAGATGCTAATGATCAAAAGGTAGATGAAACAACATATGCTTATTCTCCTAATAACATAACTGAAACCAACGGTACCGTGAGTACCACCACAACCTTTGATCCCCTTGGCAATCCGGTTTTGGTTAATCGGTTTGATTCTGATGAGGGGGTTTGGAAACAGCACTTTAACGTAGGCGTTGCACATGTGTCCACAATAGGGATACCGGTAAGCATGTATCTCGGATTTGCTGGCCAGGTAGCGGAATGGTGGGGATTAACAAACGTCGCGAACAAATTGGAGACAGCTTCAGGAAGCATTTTGGAATTTGTTGCTGATCGATGGACTGCGGGTAACCAGGGTCCAATGGGAAGGGTAGTTGATAAGCAGATTTATGCAACTACCAGTCTTTTAAGGCCAGCCATTGGGATGCACAATCAACAGTTTCTTGCGGACTGGCTTACGGGGAATGCTCCGAACGATATCGTTTATGCTCAGAATTCCGTTCAGGTCCGGGATATGCAAAATTCTCCGGGTGCAACAGGGATGCGAAATACTTTCTATCTAAATAACCTACGGTCACAAGAGAGGCTGACTTACAGCACAGGGAGGGCATACGTAGAAACGATTTTCAACCCAGCCACAGCAAATTGGAAGGGTACTGCAATGCAGGTAGGAGGATTTGGAGGAGCGACTGTGACCAACAATAATGACGGTACCGCGACCTTCACGATCAAGAACACGGCTGGAGCGAACTCATTCTTCTTGCATGTGGTACCAAATATTCGCCGAAGCAGTGGCCCAATGAGTAATGTCAGACAAACATTTATAGCAAGGCCCGTATAAAATGATCATGGATTTGACTGAAATTTTGGCTCCAAGCAAGACGCAAAAAAGAGGCCATATCTGTAGATACGGACTATTTTTTGCAACAAAGCTTGGAGGCAAAAGGGCGGCAAAGGCGTAATCATTTTATACGGGCTTTGCTATAGATGGACGGTGCCAATCGATCTGAACCTATTGCCAAAAAACCAATGAGTTAATGATTTCGCAAATGCAAAAAGCGTTTCAAATAGTGATTAAGAGTCTCGGTGGCTTTGCAATCCTGATGAATCTTGCTGGTTGCATTATACGGCCAGTTAGTGAGGAGGATGTAATCGGAACTTATCAGTCTGTTCTACAGGATGGTACACCCGGACTTCCCGATGGCGGTTCTGAAATTCTAGAACTAAAGGCTGATGGTACATGCATACAGAAAATTACTCTCAAAGATGGGAGAAGATTCTTGGCCCAGGGTACTTGGAAATATAATAAGAGCCTGGGGAATATCACCCTAGAAAGCCTCCACAACGCAATTAGGGATGATGTAATTAATCCCGAAATCGAAAAAACAACCGGATTTTTACAGAGCCCTTCAGTTTGCCGCAATTTTATAGGTCAAATCGTCCTTGGGTCAACCGAAACCCCTCATTACGAAAAGAAGTGATCCTTTTACCGCCAACTGGCAGAGTACTGCAATGCAGGTGGGAGGTTATGCAGGTGCAACTATCACAAACAATGGTAACGGCACGATGACTATTCGGATTCCAAACGTAGCAGGAGCACATTCATTCTTTTATCACCTGTTACCGAATCTGCCCGGCAAAACTGGTCCAATGCACAATGTGGAGCAGGTATTCGAATGGACGGTGCCAATTGATCCAGCTCGATTGCCTCAGCCAACTAATAAGTGATGTTGCAACAGGGAGGTCTCCTATCTCGGATCAAGAATTTGGCCAAGCTAGCAATCTTTACGATCTTATCGATAGGCTTCGGTGGCTGCATTCTTTTGTTGCCAATGTTGTGGCCTGTAAAGAAGAAGAATGTGATTGGGACGTATCAATCTGTTCTCGAAAACGGGACACCTGAACTTCCTGATGGGGGTTCTGAAATCCTCGAATTAAGGGCAGATGGAACGTGTAAACAGGATATTATCCTTAAAGATGGAAGGAATTTTTCCGCTCAAGGTACCTGGGAATGGAGTCCTCATGGGTCATATTTCAGTACAGTTATAGTAATGGGACTATATTGGGTAATCCGTGATGGAGGGATAAATCCCAGAATTAATCCCGACCTGGAAGCGGATTTAGGGAACGTGGTACAGAGTCTTCCGGTAGGTCGTACTTTGACTGGCCGGGTTGCTCTTGGATCGGACGAGGGTCCCCACTACGAAAAGAAGTGACGGTGAAGAGCATAGCTGGCGTTGTAATCCTTGCAATCGTGACGGGATTTGGTGGTTGTATTCTATGGCCTGTAAATAAAAAAGATGTGATTGGAGTATACCAAGCTGTTCTGCAGGATGGAACACCTGGGCTTCCCGATGGCGGTTCTGAGATCTTGGAACTGAAGCCGGATGGAAGCTGCATACAGCAGGTCAGGCTTAAAGATGGAAGGGTTTTTTCCGCGCAAGGCACATGGGAATGGGGATCTGTGCGATCCTTCCTATATAGGACAGTAATCACTATTGGGATTTATAGTGTCGTTGATGGAGAAAAAATTGATCCAGATTTCGAAAAAATCCGAGAAAAGTTGGTTCGGAACTTGTCGGTTGGTCGTACGTTGACGGGTCGGATCATACTTGGGTCGGATGAAGGATCTCATTACGAAAAGAAGTGACGGTGAAGAGCATAGTTGGCTCCTCGACATAACGAGTGGGTCAGGAAAGTGGACCCGCGTCCAAACAATAGCACAGTTCGTAGTTGGTGGTTCGTAGGGCGCACAGCCAAAAAAGCTGCCGATTCATCCCATGAATCGGACTGTTCATGGGCAGCGTACAGGATTTCTTTTAATGGGGAGGTTGCGCTACGAGGTCGTAAACCTGGGTATCTGTCACACGGGCCTCAATAAATTCACCCGGTGAAGAAGGACGGGTCAGAATTACCTTACAGTCGACATCGGGTGCGTCGTGAGCTGTGCGGCCGGTATAGGGGGTCTCAACCAACACCCGAAGATTTTTTCCCACCTGACTTTGAGCGATCTCGATCGCAATTTTTTGTTGCAATGCCATCGCGCGCCGCATGCGGCGACTCTTTTCAGCAACAGAAATTTGCCCCTCCATTTTCGCGGCACGAGAGCCATCTTCTTGCGAATAGGTAAATACACCGAGGCGTTCAAAACGAACGGCTTCGATGAACTCCAAAAGCGTTTCAAAATGTTCGGATGTTTCGCCCGGAAATCCCACAATGAAGGTGGTCCGGAGAGCGAGGTGAGGAATGCCGGCACGCAACCTCCGGATCAAATCTTCAATGTGCTGGCGAGAGGTCTCCCGGCGCATGGCAATCAACATATCCGTATGGATATGTTGAAGAGGCATGTCCACATACGGCACGACCCTCGGATTTCTTGCGATGGCTTCAATAAGCTCATCACTCCAGTGAGCGGGATGGGTGTAAAGAAGCCTGATCCAAAAATCTCCTTCGATTTCCGCTATTTCATCTAAGAGTCTGGAGAGAGTGGGGCCTCGCAGGGAATCAACCGGCTGACGTGGACCCGCTTTCTGTTCCCAGAGATCCATGCCAAAGTAGGTCGTATCTTGGCTGATCAAATTAATTTCTCGCACACCTTGCCTTACCAAAGACTTCACCTCCTCCACGACGGAGAGAATGGTACGGCTGCGGTGGCGTCCGCGCATTCGGGGAATCACGCAGAAGCTACAAGGATGATTGCAACCTTCCGCGATTTTTAAATAGGCAGAATGTGAGGGAGTGAGGCGAAAACGTGGGGTATCATAGTCGGGAATATATCGTGAAGCAGCGCGAGCAACGAGATTGATCGGTGATTGTGTGCTGCTGTCGTTTTCCAACAAGTCCTGTAAAAAAGGCCCTATTTCGCCAACCTGATCCAATCCGACTATGGCATCAATTTCCGGAATTTCCTTGGCCAGCTCATTGGAAAATCGCTGAGCCAGACATCCGCTGACCACTAGTTTTTGGTGAGTCCGCTTTTCTGTCTGGCGATCCCTATGCACTTCAAGAATTGCATCAATCGACTCTTGTTTTGCGGAATCGATGAATCCACAGGTATTGACAATGAGTACATCCGCCTCCTCTGGACTGGACGTAATCGCAAAACCATGACGCACCGCATCACCCAGCATGATCTCCGCGTCCACTAAATTTTTAGCACAACCTAGACTGACTATTCCCACCTTGTGTTGCCGCTGCTCTTTCATTCTTGAATGGAACTATTTTGATCGATGCGAAGAGCTTTCATCACCCTTTCGGGTGTGATTTGTGGAAGCGCGGACGGTAAAAAACTCATTCTTGAAGCATTGCGTATGAATTCGGCCTTTGTCTCCAAATTATTGCGTTTTGTCAGCTTCAAAGGCGGGGGATCGACCGTTGTGAGCTGAGGAACTTTTTCCAGTACGGCGGAATCAAATGCTCGCATAGTTTCCAAGGTGGCAGCAGGCTTCTTAGCGATTTTGGCTTCAGTTTGGATGGCAGCTCCAGGGGGAGGAGGTTTGAGACGGTTCTGTTCCTCCCGAGAATGCCGATAGCTGAAATAAACTCCGGCACCCACTGCAATGACAATTAAGATAATGCAACAGGTAGAAATTGCGGGAACAACTTGAGCAGGCAGTGACGAAAACTGGGGCTCCACGGTTTTTCTGGTGCCAATGTGGTATGGTAATTGCTGACACACCGTTTGGTAGCCTCCGCTTCGGAAATTTGACCGCTCAGGAAGATGTGGTTCGATATGGGCAACTGCAATATCCAAATACCTCGCATAATAAAGGATCAACAGCCGGACGTAACTCGTGTGCGGAAGACGAGCGTGATCATCCTGTTCGAGATCCAAAACCTGTTGAGGGCGCATTCTCAAATCATGAGCCACCTGTTCTACGGGAATCCCCTTAGCTGTCCGTGTTGCGCGAAGAATCGAACCCGCTGACTCAATTGTTGCCCTAGGCGATTGGGACGATTTGTTCATGTATACTCCAATTTTGCACAAAATTTAGACTACAGAGAGTCCAGATCGATAAGAATTTCTCTGTCTTTTGTACCCTCTTTTGGGCCTAGTATACCTCTTTGTTCTAGAATATCTACAATTCTGGCCGCTCTGGTGTAACCGAGGCGCAGGCGCCTTTGGAGCATAGAAGTCGAGGCCCGCTTTTCTTGTTGTATGACCTCCAAGCACTTGCGTACCAGGTTTTCATCCTCTTCGGAGACGTCTTCGGACTGGGTAGCCGCTACTAATTTCTCCTGCATGGAGGGTTCGTAACGAGGGGCGCTCTGTACGGAAAGGGAATCCACCAACCGCCGGATTTCTTCATCGGTGACCAGCACTCCTTGGGCCCGGCAGAGTTTTGATGTGCCAGGCGGAAGGTACAGCATATCACCTTGTCCCAGAAGTTTTTCCGCCCCATTTTCGTCTAGAATAACCCGACTGTCGATCTTTGAAGCTACCTGAAAGGCGATCCGTGAGGGGATATTTGCCTTGATGATTCCTGTAACAACATCTGCTCTAGGGGTTTGGGTGGCAACGATCATGTGGATGCCGGCGGCCCGTGCCATTTGAGTGATGCGAGCGATGGCGTTTTCCACATCAGCGGGGGCAGTTTGCATCAAATCGGCCAACTCATCTATAATGACCACAATGTACTCCAGCCGGTCAGGAATTCTGAGGTCAGAGTCGTGGGCCACCTGAATATCTCCCGGTTCGGTCGTCGTTTTCAAGGAGCCGACGGCGGCCTCATGTTTGCTTTCAGCATCTAGTTCGGATTGTGATTTTGGCGCGGGACGGGAGTTAAATCCGTGGATGTTCCGGACCCCGCAAGCTGCAAAGATACGGTATCGATTTTCCATTTCGTCAATGACCCAGCGGAGAGCAAGAAGCACGCGTTTGGGGTCCGTGACCACCGGAGTGATGAGATGGGGGAGCTTGTTATAGATCTGCATTTCGACGACCTTGGGATCGATCATAATAAAGCGGAGATCCTGAGGGGAGTAACGGAATAGCAGGCTAGCTATGAGGGCGTTAATGCAGACACTTTTCCCGCTCCCTGTTGTGCCCGCGACGAGGAGATGAGGCATTTGTGCCAAATCGGCTAGGATAGTCTGACCGTACACATCCTTTCCCAGGGCAAGTGGCAGACGCGCTTTGGATTGAAGCCAGGTGTCCGTTTCAAACAATTCTCGCAGGGTGACTTTTACCTTCTGGGAATTGGCAATTTCAATGCCCACAGTGTCTTTCCCGGGAATCGGAGCCAAAATGTTAATGCGTTCGGCACATGTTGCTCGGGCGATGTCTTTTTCCAAACTGAGAATACGGTCCACACGAACCCCGTCGGCGGGATAAATCTCGTATCGGGTAATCGTCGGGCCTTTGGTGATGTCGCCAGGTTTGGCTACGACTGAAAACTGTTGCAGTGTTTGGAGAATGGTGTCCTGAATCGCCCGGAGCTCTTCCGGATTGGCGGGCTTGAGTCCCTCGGTACTTGTAAGATCGAGGATGTCAAAAGAAGGAAGAACATAATTGTCTAACGAAACATGGGTCAGACCACTCGTCGGCTTTATTTCCTTTGACAAGAGAGGAGCAGCCGACGGCCTTTCAGAGGGAAGAGAAGTATCGATGATTTTGGGCTTGGGCTCAATTCCTTCTTCGGACGGAAAGGGAACGCAGCCGGATAGGGAAATGGCGTCGGGCTTTGAGCTTTTTTTGCTGAGTTTCTTCTCCAGTTGCTGAGCTTTTTTTTCCAGCACCTTTTTTTGTAACTCCATCCGCGATAATTCGTCCATTTCCGCAAGGCGCTTTTCCTGTATCCGGCGCAGAGTGATGTGAATAGCGGTCACAATCTGTCGCACAAAAGCGATAGGATGAAATCCGGTCGCCAGAATGAGGCTGGAAATATAGAGGATAGACAAAATGAGGATGGCACCGACAGAGCCTAAGGGGCTGAAGGCGCGGGACAGTGCGTTTCCGAACCAGCCGCCGGGACCTTCAATTCCGAACTGATTCCTCCAACTTTGGAGGAACCAGGGTTGGATCTCCATCAACGCACAGAAGCTCAAAAGCAGGACAAGACTCCATCCCAGGCGTTCTTTAAGCAAAAAAAAGGCCCGAAACATCTTTCCGATACCAAATGCGACGAGCAAAATCGAAGCCAGATAGGAACCCGCACCGAAAAGGAAATAACCATAGCCGGCAAAAATTGTGCCGACTAATCCGATGTAATTGCTGGTGGAAGGATTAGGGGGTGAAGCCGCCGAAATTAAGGGGATATGGGATGGGACATCTCTCGGATCATAAGAAATGAGTGACAAAAAAATTAGGAGTCCCATACCAAAGAGGATGAGACCCTTAACTTCTTGAAATGATTGGGTATTGCGCGGTCGATTCACAGACTTCGTCTGTTTCTATTAGAAACTTGTAGTTCAAAAAAGATCTGATTTGCAATTGCCAGCTTCTAAAGAAAACTAGCACAGCTAGCTTCGTCCGATTCTGTTAGAAACTTGTAGTTCAAAAAAGAAGTAATTTTCAATCGGCGGCTTCTAAAAGTTCGTAGTTCGTGGTTCTCAGTTGCAAATTGAACACGGGCTGACAACTACTACTCAGAACTGAGAGTTTTTATCAATTTTTGGATTTTGCACTTGGTAAAATCTCTTTTTATTTTTGATTTATCACACTGAATTATAACGCATTGCTAGGAAGAATTCGCTGTTTTTGACCGCACCGTGAAATTTCCGGAATAAACCAGCGTGTTTAAATTTTCAGTTGAAATTAGAAAACTTCCAGTAATAGTCACCGGATGCCCCGATTTCCAGGTACCTCGCTGATTCGAAAAAGTTTACAACTTTTTGTTGTAATCTTCATTGGAACGGCTGTTGTCCCTGTGCATGGTGCACATGCACACCATGTCAAAAAAGAACATCAGGTAGCTTTATCCGCCTCGTTTCCAGGAGCCCAGATAGGAAAGGCTTCCTGGTATGGGGGACGTGATATCGGGAGGCTAACAGCTAGTGGAGAACGCTATGGACGAATGGATGTCACGGCGGCGCATCGGCAATTACCTTTTAATTCGCGGGTCCTCGTGACAAATCTCAGAAATGGCAAACAAGTAGTGGTTCGTATCAATGATCGAGGACCTTATGTGAAAGGACGCATCATTGATCTCAGCTTTGAAGCAGCAAAATGTATCGGCATGGTGAGCACTGGAGTGATCCCGGTTCATTTACAAATACTCTAAGCGTGGTGTCAAAAAAGTAGTACTACCTACCAGGCTCAAGGGCAACCAGCTTTGCTGGTTTCTTTTGGGAACCAGGAATGAGATCTGAAAAATGTATGTCTGTTTTAACTCGATTCTTATAATTAGGCGGCTGCCTAAGGTCCTCAGCGGCCACACGGAGTGCCCGCTTTTGGTGTTCTATAAGTATCTCTAACAGTTTTTGTAACTTTTTCTGTCGCTGTAGCTCTGAGAGCTCCCGTGCCGCCTCTATTTGAGACATCTGTTTAATTCCGGGGGCTTTTTTAGTGGGTTCTATACCGAGCCGTTTCTTCTGTGCTGTAGCTTGCTCGGCAACCGAATCCGCGATCATTGTTATTGTTTTCTTTTGAATACCGCCGTAGGAAGATGATAATCTAATCATATTTATTTCTAATCTATCTATTCCAATTTATTTAAAGAATATTTGTATACAACACCCCTGGAAGCTTGTAGCGCAAAAAACGTCGTTTGTAACGGAATTCATCCGATTTTTTTTAGGAGCTTGTAGATCGGAAAAGATGTAATTTTCAATCGATGGCTTCTAAAGGAAACCGACGAAGTCGGAAGCTGACGAATAGTACCGCCATGGAGTGCGAGGATTTTTCGCATTTCTTGGAATCGGTCGTCTTTCATGCCTACGGCAAGAAAGTGGATTTTTACGGGTGGCTCACGTTTTTCTTGCAGAACACGTAGCGTGGATTGAATTTCACTATAGGGGATGGGACCACTCTGCCGATAGAATCCGCCGTCGCTTAGGATATAAATCACCTCAGGTTGGGAATTGAATGCGCGGGTGAGGACCTCAAGGAAACCGGGACTTCCGGAAACCAAATTTGGAGTTGAAGGAGGCATCATTCCTGTTGTGGCGAACCATCGATTGAGCCATTCCTTGGCACGTCGGCGGTTTTCGTCCGTCGCCGGCAAAAGTGTGTCGTTAAAAAATGCGTAGTTCCTTGCGAATTGAGCCAATCCAAATCGGCATTGAATTCCAAGCTCCTCTATTAAGCGACAGCTTTCTTTTCGAATCGCTTCCATGGAAACGGCGGTCCGGGCAGCCGCATTGACGACAGTTTTTGAGATGTCATATAGGATCAGGATGCGCTTGGCTTCGCTTCCGATACCAAAGAAACTACTTTGTCCTGTAGCGGACCAGCCCACTCCATTTGCAGTCTCAGAATCCGTGGTAAATTCGGTTGCCAAACCGGAAAATGCTGCCGAGTTGAATTTAGGAAGGGGTGGTAATTGCGGGAGCGAGAGCGCAGTAGGATGCACAGTTTTTAAAAGTTCGTGTGCGCTCACTTTAGGCCGCGCCATTTCTAGTTGACGCATTTCGATTCGGTGTTTTCGCACTTTTGCCGGAAATTTTACATCGGCCTTTACTTCCAATACCGGCGGGTCAGGTAACAAATTTCGGGCTATTACAAGGAACCCTGCAATGAGTATGGCTCCGGCATGTAACGCTCCTGCTGCAATCAAAATCGAGACAACTAATTTTTTTCCACGCTGCCCCTTTCTTGCAGCACCGATTCTTTTCGTGTCCATCGGTTAATAGCGGGGAAGATCACGGAGAGAAGGGGCTCCTCGAAAATCAATGAGCCTTCGCATTTCCCGAGGAGCCCCCCAATTACTATTTTATACTTTTTTACTCCGTTAGATTTTTCTCACTCAGAGCTTGAAGGCTGCTGAACTCTTCTGTGATCATAATATCCAACGATCCCCTGGTAATCTCCCTAATCACATTGCTCCTAAACGGACATTGCTGACGCCCATCTATGTTGCAAAGATGCTAGGGAATGTGCAGCTGATTTGGAGATGGTCTCTGGTACTATATTTGCGGCCTCTAGGATTTTCGCAACATTTTTCCGGATATCATTCTTATCCAGTGTTCGGGTACGTTCATTTTGCAGCGCGAATAACGTAGGGCTGATTCCTGGTAAAGAAACTCCGATGGCCCCGTTTAATATCCTCACACCTGTATTTGTTGCCTTCAGAATCTCTTTTCGAAGATTGTGCTCCAGGATTTTATGATTGAGTTTTGAGATGGAAGAGGCTTTGTGCTCAAGGTGTCCTGATCGTACAGTGCAATACTCTCTAAGCACTTGTCTGATTTTATCGGCTAGCCGCAAGGAATCTATTGGACGATGTTGTGGAAAGCATTGAATGATGCCATCATCAAGGTCACGCACTTCTTTGGTGATTCCCCGGAGAATGCCGACTAATGCTTGCCTAAAATCCCTTAATTGTGAGAAAGGTATTTTTTTCGGACCGTCCACAGCCTCGTAAAGCCCTGCTACCACATCAGTCGGTAACTGCTGAATTGGCAATTGACCAATCAGTCGATTGATTATGTTCCGGGCTTGTCGTTCAGCAGCCGCCCCAGAAGAATTTTCTATGGGAGCCAAGCGCTGAATCTCGTTATGTGCAAGAGGTTTTGCATTTGAATTGTTATGAATAGCTGGTGTCATTGTCATATATTTATTTATTGTTAATATTATTATGGTTTAATGCACTTTTATAGTGACAGTCAAAGGAACCAAATTGAGCAAATAGCTGATCGCTGATTTTTAAATCAGCCGGATAGTGATTAAAGTCGTCGTTTAACATCCATCTCTCCGAATGTTTCCAATTAATCCATCTTCAATACTAAATTCTATCGGCCCATTCATTACCCTCGCTGTGAACGATATGTGCATTGGAATAACAATATGCCAATTTCAAATATGTGCCATATACAGAGCGTAACATAAAATAGCTTTACAGATTTTCTTTGTCTTGAGCGAATGTGACAGATGTGATTTGGGCCTTAGTGCAGGCATTTAGGACATCGATGATTCGCTGGTAAGGAGTGGCATCTGCAACATCAAGGGTGATTAAAGGAGGCGAACGATTTGCGATGGCAGCTTCGCGCAGTCTGGATAACGTTGTCTGTAATGCGGGCATTTCGCGAGTGCTTATTCCATCCAGTGCCAAATCGTTCAGAAAAACTTGGCCTGTGGATGCGATCACGATTCGGAGCTCTTCGGGAATTTCCACGGGTTGTTCTTGGGAAACAGTGCCAGGTAGCGAAAGGGATATTTCCTTTTCCTGAGGTTGAGGGCGGGCATTCACCAGAAAAAATACCAAGAGAAGAAAGACCATGTCGATCATAGGTCCCATAGGCATGTCCAGTGGAAGAGGGGATAGCTTTCTCCGTTTCATTGCTGGTGGACTCCCATCAGGATTTGGCTTGCGCCTGCTTCCGTAGCTAAGCAGATAATTTCTTTAATTTTTTGTGCAGGTGTAGTGGCATCCGCGCGCAAATAGAGTTTCCGATTGGGATTGTTTTGCAGTCGTAAACGCAGATGGTTTTCTAACGCTGGCCGATCCATCGTTTTTTGTGCGATTGAAACTTTGCCCTCTTTGCCAATGTCGATGATATCGCGGTGGCTGGCGTCCTGAGGGAGTAACCCAGCGCTGGCAAGAGGCAGTTGGATGACTTCTTGCTGGGGATCTTTGGAAATGCGAGAAGTCACCATAAAGAAAATCAACAGGAGAAAAGTGAGGTCAATCATGGGAGCGAGGGGAAAGGGAATTTCTGTTTCAGCGCGAACGCGGTATTTCATAGCCAACTCCGTTGGTTTCTTTTAGGAGCCGTAGTTTGCAAATAACGTTCCTTTTGATCTACAAGTTTCTTTTAGAAGCGGTTGATTGGAAATCACGTCTTTTTTGAGCAACAAATTTTCTACAGAAAATTGATGAAGTCGGGTGAATCGGAGATTTTTAGAAATTCGTGACTTGTAGTGGAAGGAGAACTTTATTTGCAATTTTTGCGGCCTAGAGGAAGCCAGCGAAGTTGGAAGTCAGTCTTCCATCCGTAATTCACCGGAAACGACATCAATTAAAAAAGAGATTTGGCTCTGAACACGGCTGAGCGAGACTGTGAGCAAATTCCGGAAATAGAAGTAAGCAAACATAGCTGGAATGCCAATGATCAATCCTCCGGCGGTTGTCACCATGGCTTCGGCGATCCCCCCGGCTAAATCAGCGGGTTCGGCCTTACCGAGAGCTAACTGATCAAAGCTTGCGATCATTCCCGTTACGGTGCCCAATAAGCCGAGCATTGGAGCAATAGTAGCAAAAACATTCAAATAATTGATCCAAAGCATGAGTCGAGTTTCTTCTGCGGCCAATGCCTCTTCCGCAGCCTGCTCCATGGAAGCCTTATTAGCCAGGTCTCTGTCGTAATTTACTTTTAATAATGCGGAGGCAAGGACAGTGGAGAATATGGTGGTCCACTTTTGACATGCTGTATAGGCGTTGGTTGCATCACCTGAACGCAGATGCCGAAACGCGATTTCGGCCTGTTCTTTGGGCATGACTTTCCGTCGATTGATTTGCAGAACACAATAAACCGAAACCGTGGCTGTGCCTGCTGAACAAAGTAAGAGGGGCCACATGAGAAAGCCTCCGGAAAGAAAGAGATCTAATACAGTTTTTCGGTCACTTTTTTTTACATGGTCCGCATTTTTCGCATTGTCTGCGGCGAATGAGGTGTCTGTTCCGAATATCAACATAGCGAGAAAGACGAAAAGTTTAAATGCTGTAGGGGGTTTCATTGGATTTGTTTTTCTAAGTCCGTTAAATTTTGGAGAATGCGGCTGAGCTGATTTTGGAATTGAGGGTAAAACCGGATCAGATCTGCAGCAGTTTGCGTGCTAAGCTGAGGTTTCTCCCACAATTCATAGACGCGAGCGCTTCTAATGAGTCCACGTGCGGCCCAATGAAGCTCAACAGGGTGGCGTACAAAACTGATTAATGAAGCATTGAGACAAGTGTTGAAGAGAGAAATGATTTTGGGTTGTACGAAACGATCTTGTTTCCACCGAGGGTGTTCTTGAATGAGTTCTTCGGCCTCGGTTAATAAGCTTTCCCCCAAAGCGTCCCAGGCTTCCGGTGGAGGATGAGGAGATTCCTCGATCCATGCCTTTGCTTCCGCTGCCGCTTTGTGATTTTGCTTTTGGAATCTCTTAATAGCAAGCCGCCCGGCACGAGCGGTGTTTCGTTCTTGAGGACAGTGGGACTTTTCTTCGACAGTTGCATAAAGATCTTGTGCCGCACAAAGAAGACCAGCATCAACTGCAATAGCAGGCATCTGTATTCTCCGGCCATCAACGGTTTGCCGCCATATTGTGACTAATGTTTGAGCCAATACATTTCCGAGTGTTCCAACTCGGGCTTCCGGAATTCCTAAGATGCAGTTCATTGCATTCCAGGCCTGTGCCAGGGTTTCTTTCTTTTGTTCCAACATTTCTTGATCTTGTGGCTCTTCATTTTCTGGTTTCATTATCGAGTCCCAAAGATGCCACTCCAAGGGGATCACTTTGCAGATTGATTGTTGTTTCAATAACACGGTTACGACTGGCTCAGCGGTGCTGGCGTTCTGCGGATCGGAAACCTGCACTCGGACCCAGTCATCCCTATTTCCTATGACATACCCATTTCTGACTTCGTCTGAGTTCATATGGAACGTGTGTAAACTTCCGGGAAGTGGGGTGCCGAAAGCTGTAGTAGCTGCGCCAACTGAAAGGCTAACGATGATGAATTTGATGAGCATGTTAATAAGCTCCTAGTTTTAATTTAGCTTCATTCCATTCCGGCAATTCCTTTAAATCCTCTCGTGTTATTATTTCCTGATAGGTTCGCTGCATACTTTGAGTATCTCCGAGTATTTCAAAGGCTGTGGCACTTTGCAGATAAGCCTGGGCTACCCATTTTTTCTCGGCGCCATAAGCAATATAAATTCTCTGAAAATAGGGCACGGCTAAGGCCGGTTGTCGCAGGTTCATTTGGATTTCTCCAAGTCGATAGAGTGCTTCCACTTTTTGTGATCGAGTCGCAAGATCGTGACGAATGACTTGCTGAAATCCCGCGGTTGCCTCGCTGTAATTTTTCCCTGATTTCATGAGTTCTAAGGATTCGGCGAGTGTGGCCTCTGGAACGAATGGCGATTCAGGGATTTGCTGGCGCAGTTGTTTCCAGTAGGAAAGGGATTTTTCCGAGCGTCCGGTTTTGTGAGCAATGCGCGCCAAACCCGCGAGTGCGCGGTCGCGCTCTTCTGCGGCAGGATGCCATTTTAAAACGGATCGATAAAGTTCAGATGGTTGATCCGGATTTTTTACAGCCCATAATGAATCCGCAAAATCACACAAGATCCGGGGGCTGATCTGTTGAAAATCTTCGCCCTGAATAGAATTCGAAATGAATTGGGCTTTTTGTATGGGATCTTTTAATAAGCGACTTTCGGCCCAAAGCATACGGAGAGCTAAAGTGCTTTGTTTCGCGGCGGCTTGGTTGCGAATTTGACGGGCTCGCTTTTGGTAGGTTTCCAATTGCGCTTCATCGACGTGGAATTTTTGTAGATCCTCAATTAGTGATTCCACCCCGCCGGCATTGGGGTTATCGCCTTGTTTTTCCAAGGTGTCCCAATAAAGCTGGAGTGCCAAGTGGGGTTCTTTTTTCTCGCGATAGACCCAGCCAATTTCCCTCATCGCTTCCACTAAGCGGCTACTTTCCGGATGAGTGTTCCGGAAGTGTTCCATTTCTTTTTTTAGTTCCTCCAGTTTGCCTAATTTTTTTAAAACCTTTCCGAGACGAAAAATCGCAATTTCGTGGAGGTTGATGGAGGAGCAGGAGATTTTTCGGTAAGCAGCGATACCTTCTGCGATTTGTTTTTGATCCAACAAGGCATCTCCTAGGAGGAGAAGTGCCTCAGCTTCATCTTTGGAGCCCGGAAACCGTCGAAGCACTTCCCGCAATTCAGTAATGGCGGTCGAAAAATCCATCTTGCGATGAGCAGCGCTTGCACGGAGGAAATGTGCCTCCGGGATTCTTTCTCCCTTAGGAAAATGCCGAATGAGGTCGCTCATGGCCTCACGGCAAGCATTGTATTCTTCCTGATTGGAAAGCGTCACTCCCCGCAGATACAGTACCTCCTCTTGAAGCAAGGTATTCGAACTGCTAAATCTTGATATCTTCTCCAAAGCCTCATTATCGTGATGCGCTAAAAGGAGAGCTTTGATTTCCTGAACTTGGGCGCTTTCCAAAAATTCGCCGTTTTGAATGGAACGAAAGGATTGAATGGCTGCTTCAAAATTCTCCAACATCAGATAAGCGGTCCCTTCCAAAATCCGACTGAGAGCTAATTGAGGAGATTCTGGAAATTGATTGTTCCATTTTTGGATCAGATCCAGGCAGCGTTGTGGATTTTCTATTAACAGCCAACAACGGAGGGCAGTGACAAATTCATTAACGCTGGGTTTTTGCAAAGCTTCCAATGCCAATGCGGCTTCCCGGTACCGGTGTAACTCAAGAAATGCATTGGCTCTCAGCAGTAAAATGGAATCATCCCAATTTTGGAATTTTTCGAACTCGCTTAAATCTCCGAGCAAAGACGGCTTTCGTCGCCGCTCTAAGAGGTCATTTTTGTTTCCGGAGAATAGGCGGTTTTTTTCTATTTCCATCTGATGCCTCCGTAGAATTTCATCCCGAGGAAAAATGATGCTCAAGGCGCGGAGGAGCAGATCTGGTTTTGGACTCCGCTGCATCAGGTTTTGAGCGAGCGTTACCGCCAAGAGTTGCGATCTGATCAGGGCGAAATGATTGCTTTCTTCCAGGAGTGTTTCCAAGGCAGCAGCAGGATCTCCCGCAGCAATTAAGGCTTCAATTCGCAACAGGCACATTTGTTTACGGCAATCCTTCGAAACGGAGGGAGTACTCTGTTCCCGGAGCCATTTTGCTGCCTCAAGCGCACATTTTGCCTGAATTAAGGCGGTTGCGCGCAGCAACACGATTTCGCACGGTTGTTCGCCTTCCTTACCAGCGGGGAGCCTCAAGAAGTCAGCGAAGGTGTCGGCGGCCTCTCGTGCCGACCCGGTTTCAAGCTGCGCAATGCCTTTCCACAATAACAGATTCCGATTTTGGGCATTTCGATATGTTGGCTCTTTTGAAGAGCATTCCATTGCCTTCTGAATCGCAGGTAAAGCCAAGGAAAAATCCCGTTTTTCAATGTAACACCGGGCGATAGCATAGCGGATACGGTCCATCAAAGGAATGGCTGCCGATGCAAAATCCCTAAGAAATTGTTCATAGCAGGCCGCAGCATCTCCCCAATTCCCAGCCGCCAGTGCCCGATCGCCATCCCGGATCAGTTCTTCAGCGGTTCGTCCCTCGCCTTCTCCTTTGGAACTTTCCCAAGCACTGAATCCACAAATTCCCAGAAAAATCAGCAGAAAAAATTTTGCTTCTTTTCCCACTACTTTCTTTTTCCAATCCGCGATATTCATGGTCAATTAGGACTGGGGAAATTTAAACGAGATTTTCCTTGAGCAACATGAACAGATGCCCACAAACTTGTAATGAATTCACTAGGATCGGCTGAGGAATCTGTACAATATTCCCACTTGGAGGACCGCATTTTGCGGTTTATCCAAGGTCAAAGTGAGGAGTCGTTTGAAACCCTGATCTTCGAGGTTCATGTCTTTCAGGCTACCTACGACCCGGTCATTGCTCCTCTGAGCAAGTTGTCACCAAAATCTTGGCAAGCAATTCCGGCCATTCCCCAGGAGGCATTCAAAGAATTTCGCATCGCGACGTTTCCGGAAAGCGCGAGCATGCGAGTCTTTTACACCAGCGGGACAACCACGGCGGGAACAGGAAAACATTGGTTCCGTTCGTTGACTCTTTACGAGCAGGCTGTTTGCGAAGGTTGGCATCGCGCCGGATTAGCTGGGATTCCCATCATCGCTCTGCTGCCGCACCCCAGCAGTGCACCACACTCATCGCTCGCACAAATGGCAACTTGGTTGACGCCAGAGAAAAATTTTGTTTTGGACAAGCCGGAGCGCATACCTGAAATGATTGGCGATTCACCGGTGATTATTTTTGGGACAGCGTTGGCTTTTTTAGATTACTTCGAGAGGTTTCCCCCATTGAAGTTACCTGCCGGGAGCCTTGCTGTGGAAACCGGAGGATACAAAGGCTCTCAACGTACAATTTCCAAAGCCGACCTCTATCAACTTTTCGAACGCCACTTTGGTTTGAATGCAGCATGCGTGGTCAACGAATATGGAATGACAGAACTGTCCTCTCAATTTTATGCGAGAGGTGTCCGGACGCCTCATCAAACACCTCCCTGGGCTCGCGCGCTGGTCATCGATCCCGAGACCAATCGGGAATGTTCCGTTGGTAGGACCGGACTCCTACGGCTTTTTGACCTTGCTAATCTGGGTTCCGCTTGTGTCATTCAAACCCGGGACCTTGCTATTCGGCGGGAAGAGGGATTTGAACTGCTGGGGCGTGATCCAGCCGCACTTCCGCGTGGCTGTTCATTAACAGGTGATGTTACGCAAAAAGAGAAACTTGTTGGTCAAAATGGTTTTTTTGCTCCCAGAGCTCCTAAAAGTGCGTAACGTTAGTTACCAGTTCGCAACACGTGAGCAATGACAACTGCCGAAACCGCTAGCGAACTGGAAAAAGTGATCCGTCATTTTCCATGTCTTAGTGGTTGGGATGCCTCTTCGCTTCTTGGTCTTATAGAACGTGAATTGGGACACGCGGAAATTTTGGACGGCTTTCGTCCCTATGGCACGCGCTTGGCCCAAGCCATTCCCGTCCGTTCCATTCTTCATATTGTCAGTGGCAATACCCCTCACGCTGCGCTCCAAAGCTTAGTCCGTGGGCTTCTGTTGGCGGGTTGCCACAATTACATAAAAATTCCTACGAATGGCTTGCCTGAAGCGGAAGAATTCATTCGACTGCTTCCGTCTGCTCTTGCGAGTCGACTTTGCCTCTCTCGGCGCCTGGAAGATTCTTGGTTGGAAAATGCTGAAGCCGTAATTGCGTTTGGATCGGATGAAATTATAGCGGCCTTGCGAAAGAAGATTCCAGCCGATCGGATTTTTTTGCCGCACGGACACCGGGTTAGCCTCGGTATTATTTTTGAGGATTCCGATTACTCGTCTGTCGAATCCGCGGCAATGGACGTTTTTCTTTATGATCAAAGAGGCTGTTTGTCGCCGCATGCCCTCTACGTTGCATCTCCTCTTCCTGCTGATGAATATGCTCATCGGCTGGCAAATGCCTTGCAAAAACTTTGCAAAGTAGGCTGTGAACCACACAGTACATCTGAAGCTGCCGCAATCTTTGCGGAACGGCAATACTTTGAATTTCTACAGTCGCTGCATCCAAGTGTGAAGATTTGGATGAGTGAAAAATCCAGTGATTGGACCGTCGTTTATGATCCAAATCCTGAGTTTCGTATTTCTCCTCTAGGCCGCGCAGTTTTTGTCAAACCACTTCCCGAAAAGCCAATCGCAGCCTTCGCCAAGATCCGTCCGTGGATCTCGGGAGCTGGAATTTGGCCCGCTAAAGCAAAGTATGCGCAAATTGCAGTCCGCTTAGGAGCTTCCCGGGTCTGTCCTCTTGGGAAAATGCAGTTTCCACCAGCAGATTGGCATCAAGATGGCTCGCCTGTACTCTCTCCTCTGGTCCGGTGGGTGGATTTTGAAACAATTTAGTTTCCTTCTTCGTACTACTCATACCATCTCTTATGGATAATTGGCCTGTTTTTAAGAAGTAGGAGCGAAGAACATCAGTCTGGTTATCTTAAATAGATGGGTAACTATTCAGCCATCAGGTGAAGGATAAAGAAGGAAAGCATAAAAAGATCAGATCTTTTTGAGTAAAATTGTTTCAGGCAAAGCTGGAATTTTGGTATAAAAAGAAACTGGAATGGAAAAGCTCCCGGATTTAAAGCGACTCAGCGACGAAGAAAAAGATGCACTAATTATACGGCTATGGGCAGTGGTGCAAGAGCAGGGACGGCAAATAGAGAGACTAGTTGCACGGGTGAAGGAACTGGAAGGCAAGCTTTCATTAAACAGTCGCAATTCCAGCAAACCACCCTCAAGTGACGGGTTGAATAAACCCAAACCCAAATCTTTGCGTCCAGTGGGACAGCGTCCTTGCGGAGGGCAAAAAGGACATCCTGGTATTACCTTGAGACAAGTGGAAGAACCCGATGAAGTCATTGTTCATGAGGTGCCCAGGGTTTGTGAAGTATGCCAAAGGAAATTGAATCCCAAACTACGTGAGATTTCTCGCCAAGTTTTTGATTTGCCTGAGCCACGTTTGAAAGTCACCGAACATCGGGTAGAAGAAGCAGTGTGTTCTTGTGGAAAAGAGTACATGGCGGAGTTTACAAGCGATGTCACAAACACAGTGCAATATGGTGCAGTAGCTCAAGCCATGATGGTGTATCTGAGCCATCAACACATGTTGCCGGCCAAGCGCACAGCCCAACTGATGGGAGAGATGTTGGGGCAACCTGTTTGCTCAGCTACTGTGCAGCAAGCTTGTGCCAAAGCGGCGCAGCGCTTGACTACTACCGTTAAAGCTATCGCTCAGGCTGTGCAAAATTCTGCTGTAGTACATGCTGACGAGACCGGTTTGCGTGTGAACAAAAAATTGCACTGGATGCATGTGGCAGTCACTGGAAATTTAACCTGGATGGCAATGCATACCCAGCGTGGAGCCTCAGCATTTGAGGATCTGGGAGTGCTACCCCAATTTAAGGGCACCCTAGTTCAATGACGGGTGGAGCCCCTATCACGCGCTAGATTGTAATCACGGATTGTGCAATGCCCATCACTTGCGTGAGCTCACCTACCTCTACGAAGAGCTGGAACAGGACTGGGCAGGAGAGATGATTGAGCTCTTGGTGCATGCCAATAATCAAGTGAAGCAACACACAAGTCTGCCACCAGAGAAAGTGGCACATCTGCGGGATTTCTTCCATACACTGCTTGAAGTAGGTGACCTAATCAATCCAAGAAATCCTCCAGTTAAGGGCAAGCGTGGTCGGGTTAAACAGAACAAAGCAGCCAACTTGATCGACAGGCTGCGTCTCTATCGCGATGAGGTATGGAGATTTATTACCAACCCACAAGTTCCATTCACTAATAACATTGCTGAGCAAGCCATACGCATGCCCAAGGTAAAACAAAAAATCTCAAGTTGCTTTCGTACTCAAAAGGGGGCCGACATCTTCTGCACGCTCCGATCATACTTGGCTACCATGTATAAGCAGGGCGCCAATGTCTTTCACTCTCTGATTCAGTCTTTTCGTGCTTCCATACTTCAACCTAGGTAGAGCTTGTCCTGAAAACGGCAAAATTGCCCGGGAAAGTCTTTTTACTCTGTTGAATCCCTCTATTTTTATCCATTGATTCGGTTGTTTTTCAGTAATGCCAAAATTATAAATGCCTGATTTTGGGGAAAATGGCGTTTTTCTGTCTTTTTCGCAAAATTTTTTGCCTCTGGATCGGCTTCATTGCTGCTTCTACGGTTTCAGGACAAGCTCTAGGTATGGCTGAATAGTTACAAAAAAACTTCACTTGCGCGCTACCTCTTCAAACTCGCTCGTTTAGGAGGATACTTAGCTCGTGCCAAAGATCCACCCCCCGGAAACACCGTCATCTGGCGAGGCCTTCGTAGGCTCATTGATATTCAAATCGGCTTTGAACTGAATCCGACTTGTGGGTAATTACAAGGATAGCTAGACGGATACATTTGCTTTGAGTGGAATCTTAGAAGCTGTAACCTAATCCAACCTGGAATCCATTGGCATAAATTTGACCACCGCCCCATTGCGTAGTCCAATAAACCCAAGCCCCTAAGTGAGAGCCAATCTGTGTGGTGATCCCGATTATTCCAAACGCATTACTCCGAGCCGCCGTTGGACTATTGAAGAAAAATGGGGTTCCTGTTCCGTTGGCAAAGGCTGCATCAATTCTCTGTCCGTAATTGAGAAACTCGTGCTGCCAGGAAAGACCCGCGGTAGGCAAAACCTTGCAATTTGGAGCAAGCTCCCAAAGATAAGAAATATTTCCTCCCAGGGTATATACCAAGGAGCTCGCATTTCTTTTATCCACCCTCACATTTAAATTCTCCGCTCCGGATTCCGTGAAAGAAGGGCCTCCTAAATAGGTATATTGAATGGAATTATTTGCTCCCAAAATCCACGAACCCAATCGATATTCATATCCTCCTCCTAAGAGAGAATCTAATTCCCCGACAAAGGGATGACTGCGTGCTCTTAGTTGAGTATCTCTTAAATTAATGTTTCGGCTGAAATTGAGGGAATTTGCTCCTCCTCCCACAATTCCATTTAAATAAAATCCTTCCCATTGTGCGGTTGCGTATAATCCAAACTTCACCCCATTACTCCTTAACCAGGAGCCGTTTGCATACCACGATTTCAGTCCTTGGTAACCGGTATAAACTCCGATGCTTACGTTTTGATTGAGATTGTTGTCAGCTCCCACGCAAAATAGACCTGCAATAGAACGGGCGCTCGGCAAATCCCCAACGTTGTTGAGCTTTGAGAAGACTCCCGATGCTGATGCAAAGATATCCCAGTGATCGACCTCGGCGCCGTACGCAATGACTCGTTTAGCGTAGGTCTGATGTTTACTGAAAGCTTGCGCCATGGGCTCCTGACTCAATCCTTGCAGGGCAATTTCGTTCACTCCAGATCGTATAGCTGCCATTCGTGTGGTAAGCTGTCCGTACTGATTATTAATAACGTTAAATAAAATATCCTTAACATTCCCAGCCATAGCCGGAATTAATTCTTCGAAGGAGATTCCCAATAAAGCCAGCAAGAATTCAATTTCACCGACTTCTTCGGCTGCCACTACAGCTTCTTGCACAATTTCTTCCACTTTAATTCCTCCTTTTCCACTAGTACCGACGACGGATGGAGACGGTCCAGACGGCGACGGCGGTATTAGTGGTGTAGGTGTGCCTGTAAATGCTAAGCGAACATCATTGGGATCGTAGAAGATTTGTAGCGGAAAGCCTTCCGGAAAATCCATATTGCTGAAAGTTCCACTCACTCCTCCAGCCGCCGTCAAGATAGTAAATACAGAGCTCGTATTAGGTACAAATCCTCCCAAGAGTTCCACCTCCAATGTGCCATCCAGGTTCGCCGTGCCTCCTATGGCAAGTTGGTCATAAGAAGTTGCACTTGCTATTGCAATCACCATGGTGCCATTAGAATTCTGTACATAATTTCCGGAGATCGAGAGAAGCCCGGGACTTGTAGGATTTGTTCCCGGCCTAATGACTCCTGAATTGGTAACATTGCCAGCAATTGTCCCCACGCCACCGAGAGTACCGCTAGTATTAATGAGTACATTCGTGCTACTCAAACTTGCATTTACAGATAACTCTCCTGCCTGGATGATAGTGGTGCCGATATAAGTCTGATTAGTATTAAAGGAGACTTTACCACCCGGGCTATTAACTGTGACTATCCCCGGCCCCATAATTCCTCCACTGAATATTCCGATGCTTGCTTGGGCAAATACTAAGTTGGAGTTATTTGTAATACTTCCTTGAAGCGATGAGGTAGACCCAATCAGTGTACCCAAACTAATAAGCGTTCCCCCTGTGTAGTTATTGTTTCCTGTAAGCGTTGTCGCGCCCGATCCTGCTTGGGTTAAGGCGCCGCTCCCAGAGATGTTTCCTGATACGGTAGTAGAGCTGATAAGGTTAAATATCAGATTTGCATTGTCTACCACTGGGCCGCTTCCAAGAGATCCGGTTGTTCCCCCGTTGCCCACTTGCAATGCTCCCGCACTAATGGCGGTGATTCCGGAGTAGGTGTTGTTACCGGTAAGAATTGTTGTGCCACTACCCGCTTGGATCATGTTTCCGATTCCGGAAATGGTTCCGGAGAATGTCACCGCATCTGACCTATCAAATACCAAAGCTCCATTGTCGACTACATTGCCTATTATGGATCCTGTGGCTCCTCCATCGCCTAGTTGTAAGGTACCAGAGCTAATTGTGGTGTTGCCGGTATAGGTGTTGTTGCCAGTAAGGATCGTAGCTCCGCTTCCCACATGAGCCAGGTTTCCAGCTCCTGAAACAGTGCCGGAGAATGTTACTACATCTGTACGATTAAATGACAAAGTTCCATTGTCAGTCACATTGCCTACGATGGAACCGGTGGTTCCTCCGTTACCTAGCGAGAGGGTGCCCGAGGTAATGGTGGTACCCCCTGTGTAGGTGTTAGTTCCTGTCAGTGAGGTTAAACCTGTTCCGAGTTGAATCACTGATCCGACTCCGGAAATGGTATTGGGTACGACGTTATTTGCATCCGAACGGTTAAATACCAGCACGGAGTTGTCCACTATGGGACCAATGACAGAGCCGGTGGTGCCTCCATTGCCCAATGAGAGGGTACCCGAGCTAATGGTGGTGGTTCCTGTGTACATGTTGCTTCCGGTAAAGATCAGATTGCCGCTTCCAGCTTGGGTGACGTTCCCAGTGCCGGTGATATCTCCCGGTGCGGTGACGATATCGGAACGATTGAAGACGAGATCCGCATTGTCGACTATGGGACCTACGATGGCTCCGCTTGTTCCTCCATTGCCGATTTGCAGGGTTCCGGAACTAATGGTAGTGGTGCCGGTGTAGGTGTTATTAGCGATAAGAATCGTTACTCCGGTTCCCGCTTGGGTCACTGCACCAGTTCCGGAAATAGTACCGGGAAAGGTAACGGCATCCGAACGATTGAAAACAAGGTTCCCGTTGTCCACCACGTTATTCACGATGGAGCCAGTCGTGCCCCCGTTGCCAAGCTGCAGAGTGCCGGTGCTAATGGTGGTGCCACCGGTATAGGTATTGGTTCCGGTAAGTGTCAGAAGCCCTGTTCCTGCCTGTGTGAGCGAGCCAGCACCCGAAACAGTCCCGGAGAATGTCACTGCATCTGAGCGGTTAAAGACTAAGGCTCCATTATCTACGATGCTGGTTGTTACAACAGATCCGGTAGTTCCTCCATTACCTAATTGCAGTGTTCCGGAACTAATTGTGGTAGCCCCAGTGTAGGTATTATTGCCGGTCAGTATTGCCACTCCACTTCCTGCTTGAGTTAGTGAACCGGTGCCTGAAACAGTCCCGGAAAAGGTAACAGCATCCGAGCGGTTAAAGACCAAAGCTCCATTATCTACGATGCTGGTTGTCACAACGGAACCGGTGGTGCCTCCGTTGCCCAGTTGTAGAGTTCCTGAGCTAATGGTAGTAGCGCCAGTATAGGTGTTGTTTCCCGTGAGCGTCGTTTGGCCAGTTCCGGCCTGCGTAAGCGATCCGGTGCCAGATACAGTTCCGGAAAAGGTAATCGCATTCGAACGATTGAAAACTAAAGCTCCATTGTCTGTCACATTGCCTACAATGACGCCGGTAGCGCCTCCATTGCCCAGTTGTAGAGTGCCGGAGCTAATGGTGGTGTTCCCAGTGTAGGTGTTGTTGCCCGTTAGAATCGTTACTCCGGTTCCGGCTTGGATCACCGCTCCAGTTCCGGAAATAGTACTGCTAAAGGTAACGGCATCTGAGCGGTTGAAGACAAGAACGGAGTTATCAACCACATTGCCTGTTCCAATGGAGCCAGTGGTGCCCCCGTTGCCAAGCTGCAGAGTGCCGGTGCTAATGGTGGTGCCACCGGTATAGGTATTGGTTCCGGTAAGTGTCAGAAGCCCTGTTCCTGCCTGTGTGAGCGAGCCAGCACCCGAAACAGTCCCGGAGAATGTCACTGCATCTGAGCGGTTAAAGACTAAGGCTCCATTATCTACGATGCTGGTTGTTACAACAGATCCGGTAGTTCCCCCATTACCTAATTGTAGTGTTCCGGAACTAATTGTGGTAGCCCCAGTGTAGGTATTATTGCCGGTCAGTATTGCCACTCCACTTCCTGCTTGAGTTAGTGAACCGGTGCCTGAAACAGTCCCGGAAAAGGTAACAGCATCCGAGCGGTTAAAGACCAAAGCTCCATTATCTACGATGCTGGTTGTCACAACGGAACCGGTGGTGCCTCCGTTGCCCAGTTGTAGAGTTCCTGAGCTAATGGTAGTAGCGCCAGTATAGGTGTTGTTTCCCGTGAGCGTCGTTTGGCCAGTTCCGGCCTGCGTAAGCGATCCGGTGCCAGATACAGTTCCGGAAAAGGTAATCGCATTCGAACGATTGAAAACTAAAGCTCCATTGTCTGTCACATTGCCTACAATGACGCCGGTAGCGCCTCCATTGCCCAGTTGTAGAGTGCCGGAGCTAATGGTGGTGTTCCCAGTGTAGGTGTTGTTGCCCGTTAGAATCGTTACTCCGGTTCCGGCTTGGATCACCGCTCCAGTTCCGGAAATAGTACTGCTAAAGGTAACGGCATCTGAGCGGTTGAAGACAAGAACGGAGTTATCAACCACATTGCCTGTTCCAATGGAGCCAGTGGTGCCTCCACTGCCTAGTTGCAATGTTCCTGTACTAATCGTAGTGACTCCGGTGTAGGTATTGTTGCCTGTAAGTATTGTTTGACCGGTTCCTGCTTGAGTCACTGAACCAGCTCCCGACACAGTGCCGGAGAATGTGACTGCATCTGAGCGGTTAAAGACCAAGGCCCCATTGTCTACTACATTATTTAGGATGGAGCCGGTGGTGCCTCCATTTCCTAATTGTAGCGTGCCACTACTGATCGTGGTGCCTGCGGCATAAGTATTACTGCCGGTGAGTATCGTTATTCCGCTTCCTGCTTGGGTAACTGCCCCAGCTCCAAAAATGCTGCCGGAAAAGGTAACCGCATCCGATCGGTTGAATACCAAGGCTGTTCCGTCTCCCACACTCCCCACGATGGAGCCGGTGGTGCCTCCATTTCCTAGCTGTACAGTTCCCGAGAAGATTACGGTGTTTCCAGTATAGGTATTGTTGCCAGTGAATGTTGTCAGGCCACTTCCTGTTTGGTTAACCTGCCCAGTTCCGGAAATAGTACCGGTAAAAGTGATCGCATCGGAACGATCGAAAAAAAGGATTGTGTTGTTTACTACATTGCCTACGATAGAACCTGTTGTACCACCGGCACCCAACTGCAGACTTCCTGCGCTAATCGTAGTGCCCCCGGTATAGGAGTTACTTCCGGTAAATGTCGTTGCGCCGACTCCTGATTGGAGCACTGACCCGGTTCCTGAAACAGCACCGGAAAAGGTGTTAGCATTTGAATGGTTAAAAGCAAGAACTCCATTATTTGTCACATTGCCCACGAGGGAGCCTCCTGTCCCTCCATTGCCAATCTGTAAGGTTCCCGAACTAATCGTGGTACCCCCGGTGTAGGTGTTGGTGTCGTTGAGTATCACTCGGCCTGTTCCCCCCTGAGTGAGTGAACCAGTTCCAGAGATTTTACCTGCATAGACAATGCTATTCGAGTGGTCAAAAACAAGGACTCCATTGTCTGTCACATCACTGTTCGAGATGGTACCCAATGCACCACCACTGCCTAATTGCAAAGTTCCTGAGCTGATGGTAGTAGTGCCACTGTAGGTATTTGCGCCCGTTAAAATCGTGACACCTGTTCCTGCTTGAATCACCCTTCCAGTCCCCGAAATAGTGCCAGAAAAGGTGCTGCTATTCGAACGGTTAAAGACTAACGCGGAGCTGTCTGCTATATTACTGAGTGTGATGGCACCAGTGGTTCCTCCATTGCCTAATTGCAAAGTGCCCGAACTAATGGTGGTGAGACCAGTGTAGGCATTGGTGCCAGTGAGTGTCGTAAGACCCGTGCCCGCTTGGATCACCGTTCCCGATCCAAAAATAAAAGAAGTCGGTATCACAAGGCCGGCATCCGAACGGTTAAAAACCAGAGATCCGTTAACTGCTCCTAGATTGCTTGCAATGGAGCCGGTGGTACCCCCATTGCCGAGTTGCAGAGTGCCCGAAGTGCCAATAGTAGTATTGCCTGTGTAGGTATTGCTTCCAGTAAGGGTTAAAATACCCGTGCCTGTTGTAGTCAAGAAACCGCTGCCGCTGATCTGGTTTGCGGTTGTAATGGAAAAACCATTGGTATCGATCGTACCTCCTGATGCTCCCAAGGTGATTGAACCATTCGGAAATCCGGAAATAAATGTAGCATTACTTGCACTTGCCTGCAAGGTGCCCCCATTAAATGTAAGTGTTGTGGCTCCCACCACAGGAGCAGCGGTCACGGAGGTTGTGGAAAGGACTCCTCCGCTTAATGTCATAGCACCTGTAAAGGCAGCGGTCGAATTGATGGTTACAGTAGTGGTATTGTAAGTGCCTCCGGAGACTGTCACTGCTCCCGTACCCAGCGAACCAGTGGTTAAGGTAGTGCCGGTCAAAACTCCGCCAGATACTGTGAGAGCGCCAGTTGTGACGTTACCGACAGTGAGAATGTTGTACATTCCTGTTGCGGAACTGAGAATTGCTGTGCCCCCGGAAGCAATTGTTGCGGTACCGGAAGCCGTGGGAACTCCATTGTTCCAATTTGCCGCATTATTCCAGTCACCAGTTCCGGATGTCGTCCAGTTTGTTGCTTGGGCATGAACGTTCCCAGAAAAAACTAAAGTTGAAATCAGGATAGCTAAGAATAATAAGTATGGGGGGTAACGAATCATCAGTGCTTGGGGGTAATGTGCACTTCCTCGCAATTTTAAAAGGTGGCGTGATTAGTCCCCCTTCTTACTCAAGAAGGTCAGATTCATTTTAGTTTTTATCGAGATATACAATATTTGACTAAACAAAACGCCAAAAATTGCAGGGTCTTTTTACGGTTCTTCCGGGATTATAATGGATAAATGGCCGGAAAAAGATTGAGTTTACCGCAAAAGAAAAGGATGCGAGTCCGATAATTAAGGAAATTTTTAAAACCTCTGGCAGCGGATTTGATCGATTGGATTTTAGAGTTAAAGCCCTCAGCCACGGCGTTTGTAATAGAGAAGGACATGAAGTTGAGCAGTCCATCGAGATGGTTTTTGAGCATTTTAGCTACTTTTTTTATTTCTTGGAGTTGGCATCTCGTGGCCCAAGCATACCATTTTTTGAAAACCTCCTGAGCTTCAGAAACAGAGCAGCATTTCCAAAAAGCGCGAAAACTTTCCTTAATGGCCCAGGCACGAGCTGCCTTCAGATCGGAGTTTTTTAGCCGCTCAAAGTCTTCAATATGTTTTTGAGGAAGGTTCTCTGGGGAAAAAAGAAAAAGCTGGCGTGCTCCTTTGAGTCGTTGATCGCCCTTGGCTTTCAGAGTTTTATTTTCCCGTCGCCGCACTTTATCCACAGCCTCATTGAGGTGTTTGGAAACATGGAATTTATCATGAACGATTTTAGCCTGTGGTACCATCTCAGTAGCCACTTCGCGGTAGATGCCGCTCATATCCAAACATACAGCCTGGATACTCTGACGGGCTTCTTCAGGAAGTGTTTCCCAGAGTAGTTCAGCAGCTTGGCTATCTCGCTGCATGACCACTTCAAGTACACGTGGATTTTCCCCATTCAGATCATAGAGGAGTGAGGCATAGCTCTGGCCCCGCAAAAAGCTTTTCTCATCCATCCCCACTACTGGCAATGTCTCCAGTTCTCGGCGCTCCAGGCCTCGTTCTACTGCCCGTTCCATGATCCGCTGTGCGGCATCCCAATCAATCCTTAATAGCTGGCAAGCTGCTTCCACGCTGGCGCTGGCTTGAAGTACTTTGATCGCCAGACATTCAAAGAGCTCAGTAAACCGGCTGTTCTTTTGTGCCCAAGGTACTGGTACGGTCTGTACTCTGCCGTCATGAAGTTTTACTCGCGGTACTCGCGCTTCCAATACTGTGCTAAATTGGCAGCTGTCTAAATGCCGCCATTTCCTGACTGGCGCATGATCATAGATCTTCCCTATCTGTTCCCCCTCCACTTCCCAGTTCGTCCCTTCTTGATATCCTATTTCCACTTGCACTTCCTTTTTTCCCATATCTAATTTTACCCTCTTCACTTCCCATGGTTTTCTCAGTCCCAGGATCTGCTGATAGAGCTCATTGTCTTTCATCTCTTTTTTCTAGCTTCTCCTTTTTAAAAAAAAAGCTCCTCAACAAAAAAATAGTGCGTGCCTGTCAGTCAAGGAGGGGTAATTGTATTGTGGAAATTTGGCTGGGTTATCCACTATTTTTCCGGAAGAACCCTTTTTACCTATTTTTGTAGAGGGATAGGAGCATCAGTTGATTTATTTAATTCCTAGAAATTATAGGTTAATCCAACAAGAACACCATGGGAGACGACTTGGCCACCTCCAAATTGCGGATTGTAGGAGAGATAACAATTGAGGCGACGTCCTAGTTGAGCGGTAATCCCGGCGGTCCCGAAGGCATAATTGCGATCTCCAGTCGAACTGGTAATATTAAATCCAGGGCCAGATCCATTGGCAAATGTACTATTAATGTTCTGTCCGTAGTTTAAATACTCATGCTGCCAGGAGAGTCCTACCGTAGGAATGATCCGATAGCCAGGGGCAATATTCCAGATATAAGAAATACTCGCTCCCAATGTGGATACCAACGAACTCGGATTTTGGCTGCCTACCCTCAAGCTGCGTTCGCCCGCACCAGACTCGCTAAAGGACGAAATTCCCAAATAAGTATATCGGACAGAACTGTTCAGCCCGAATCTCCAGGGACCCAGGTTAAACTCATATCCACCTCCGAGCAGGGAGTCTAGTTCTCCACTATAGGGATGACTTCGTGCTGTCGAATGAAGAGACTTAATATTAATCGACCGGCGCAGACTATACCCCGCATGGCCACCTCCGATGATGGCATTGAGATAAAAGCCATTCCATTGCGCGGTGCCATACAAGCCATATTTTACTCCATTTCCCAGAAGTTGAGAACGATCCGCGTACCAGGCTCGGGTACCCAGGTAACCTCCATAAATTCCGGCATTCACGTACTCGGTAATTTGGCAGTCGGCTCCCGCGTTAAAGTAGCCGGTCATCGAATTTAATTGTCTCAAATCCGCAACGTTTGCGATCTTGGAAAAGACTCCCGAGGCTGAAGCAAAGATGCTCCAGGGAGAGGGGAGAGGTCGGCAGGCTAACGTCTTTCCGGCCTTATCGCGCAAGGTAGCTTCATGTTTACCGAGTTGCTCCCCCATTGGTTCGTAGTTAAGACCCTGGAGCGAAACTCCACTTGCTCCTGCTCGTAGAGCCGAGAGTCGATCAGTGATCTGTCCGTATTGAGTATTGGTTGCATTAAAGGTGATGTCTTTAATCGTGGCTGCCATTCTAGGAGCTAACTGTTCCAGTGAAGCATCCAGTTCATCGAGAGGAATAAATCCTAAGAGCGAGACAGTCTCCCTGAGGGTACCAGTGAGGAGCGCTTTGTTGAGGGCGTCGGCAACGGACTGTTGCGTCGGGGTCGTCCCAAAGAAAGTTCCGGCGAGGAATAGATCTACGGTGAAGGTGTCGTAGAGCACCTGTAATTGTAATGTTCCGGGAAATTTCGGTAAATTTAATTGGCTGAAGGTCCCGTTGACACCTTTCTCGGTTGTAAGAATCGTAAATTTCGAACCGGCATCAGGGACAAAACCATCAAGGAGTTGTACCTGCAAGGTGCCCTCAAGTTGAGCACTCCCCCCCACAGCAACTTGATCGAAGGAGCGATCGCTCGCAATTTCGATGAGGAGTGTGCTGTTGGAATTTTGTGTGTAGTTGCCATTGATTGTCATAGTCCCGGGAGAACTTCCGGGACTTAATATACCGGAGTTGATGACATTGCCAACAATGGTTCCCATTCCACTTAATGCTCCGGTAGGATTAATTAATACATTGGAGCTGGAAAGTTGAGCATTTACTAAAAGATGACCCGCTTCAATTATGGTAGTACCGGTATAAGTTTGATCGGTAGCAAAATTTATGAATCCGTCCGGATTGTTGATAGTCACATCACCTGATCCGGAGATCATTCCGTTAAAGGTGCCGCTACCAGATTGGGCCAATACTAACATGGAATTATTGACAATCATCCCCCGGAGCGAGGGAATCGTGCCAATCAAGGTGCCAGAGAGAATTACGGTACCTCCAGTATAAGTATTAGTTCCGGTAAGTATCGTTGTTCCTGTTCCTGCCTGAATGACTGAACCGATTCCAGAAATGTTACCGGGGAAAGTAATCGTATCTGAACGATTGAAAACAAAAGCACCATTGTCTAACACATTGCCCGCAATGAAGCCGGTGGTTCCACCGGCTCCTAACTGTAAAGTTCCGGAACTAATTATAGTGCCTCCAGTATAAGTGTTGTTAGCTGTAAGTATTAGAGCCCCTGCTCCTGCCTGAGTGAGTGCACCAGTGCCAGAAACCGTACCGGAAAAGGTGATGGCATCTGTCCGATGGAAAATAAGGGCACCATTGTTTATTACATTATTTACGATGGAGCCAATGACTCCCCCGATACCAATTTGTAAAGTACCCGTACTGATTATAGTGCCTCCAGTATAGGTATTGTTAGCCGTCAAAATTGTTGCACCTGTTCCTATCTGACTCACTGATCCGGTTCCGGAAACTGTGCCGGAAAATGTGGCATTATTCGAACGATTGAAAACCAAGGCTCCGTTATTTGTGACATCAGTCATGATGGAACCACTGGTTCCTCCTGCTCCAAGTTGCAGAGTGCCCGAGCTAATTATAGTCGTTCCGCTATAGCTATGATCAGCAGTCAGGGTTGTTGCGCCCGTTCCTGCTTGCGTAACTGCACCAAGTCCGGAAATGGCACCGGAAAAGGTAACGGCATCCGAACGTTTGAAAACCAACATTCCATCATCGATCACATCACCCACGATAGAACCGGTGGTTCCTCCCGAACCTAGCTGTAGAGTACCAGAACTGATTACAGTAGTGCCTCCGGTATAAGTGTTGTTCGCTGTGAGGATGATGGCACCCGTTCCTGTCTGAATCAATGAACCAGCACCAGAAACCGTACCGGAATAGGTAACGGCATCCGAACGTTTGAAAACCAACATTCCATCATCGATCACATCACCCACGATAGAACCGGTGGTTCCACCGGCTCCTAACTGCAAAGTTCCGGAACTGATTGTAGTCGCACCTGTATAGGTGTTGTTGGCGGTAAGTATCAGCGCCCCCGCGCCTGCCTGAGTGAGTGCACCGGTGCCAGAAACCGTACCGGAAAAGGTGATGGCATCTGTCCGATGGAAAATAAGGGCACCATTGTTTATCACATTATTCACGATGGAGCCAGTGACTCCCCCGATACCAATTTGCACAGTACCCGTACTGATTGTAGTGCCTCCAGTGTAGGTATTGTTAGCCGTTAGAATTGATGCTCCGCTTCCAGCTTGGGTTACCGCTCCGGTTCCGGAAACTGTGCCGGAAAATGTGACATTATTCGAACGATTAAAAATTAAGGCACCGTTGTCTGTCACATCAGTCATGATGGAACCAGTGGTTCCGCCTGCTCCAAGTTGCAGAGTACCCGAGCTAATTATAGTCGTTCCGCTATAGCTATGATCAGCAGTCAGGGTTGTTGCGCCCGTTCCTGCTTGCGTAACTGCACCAAGTCCGGAAATGGCACCGGAAAAGGTAACGGCATCCGAACGTTTGAAAACCAACATTCCATCATCGATCACATCACCCACGATAGAACCGGTGGTTCCTCCCGAACCTAGCTGTAGAGTACCAGAACTGATTACAGTAGTGCCTCCGGTATAAGTGTTGTTCGCTGTGAGGATGATGGCACCCGTTCCTGTCTGAATCAATGAACCAGCACCAGAAACCGTACCGGAATAGGTAACGGCATCCGAACGTTTGAAAACCAACATTCCATCATCGATCACATCACCCACGATAGAACCGGTGGTTCCTCCCGAACCTAGTTGCAGAGTGCCAGAACTGATTGTAGTCGTACCTGTATAAGTATTGTTAGCGATAAGTATCACTCCTCCCGCTCCTGTTTGAATCAGTGAGCCAGTTCCGGAAACCGTACCGGAAAAAGTAACAGCATCTGTGCGCTGGAAAACAATCGCTCCGTTGTTTGTCACGTTACCCACGATGGAACCGGTGATTCCACTTTCACCAAGTTGCAGTGTTCCTGAGCTGATCGTTGTATTTCCGGTATAGGTGTTGTTTCCGATAAGGATTGTTGCTCCGCTGCCCGTTTGAGCAAGCGAACCCGTGCCGGATACCGTTCCGGAGAAGGTAACCGCATCCGAACGGTTAAAGACCAGTGCTCCATTATCCAGTATGCTGGTTGTTACGATAGAACCGGTGGTTCCTCCATTACCCAGTTGCAATGTCCCTGAACTGATTGTTGTCGCACCTGTGTAGGTATTGTCTCCGGTGAGTGTCGTTTGGCCGTTTCCTATTTGGTTCACTGATCCGGTTCCCGAAATCACATTTGGTACGACGTTATTTGCATCCGAGCGATTGAAAACAAAGACTCCGTTGTTTGCCACGTCGCCTGTGATGGAACCAGCGGTTCCCCCATTGCCTAATGACAAAGTACCCGAGCTGATGGTGGTAATGCCCGTATACATGTTGCTGCCGGTAAATATGAGATTGCCACTTCCCGCTTGGGTGACATTCCCTGTTCCGGTAATGTCTCCGGGCGAGGTGACGTCATCTGAACGGTCAAAGACTAGATCCGCATTGTCCACCATTGGACCGATAATGGCGCCAGCGGTTCCCCCACTGCCAATTTGTAGTGTTCCGGAGCTAATGGTGGTAATTCCACTGTAGGTATTATTGGCTGTTAGGATCGTAAGTCCAATCCCTGCTTGGGTGAGGTTCCCAGTCCCTGAGACGGTTCCGGAGAATGTTGCGGCATCCGTCCGGTTAAAGGCCAAAGCTCCATTGTCTGTCACGTTGCCCGCAATGGCACCAGTGGCACCTCCATTGCCCAACTGCAAGGTGCCGGCACTTATAGTGGTACTCCCAGTATAAATATTGTTACCGGTCAAAATTGTGGTGCCACTGCCTACTTGAGTCAGAGATCCTGTCCCTTGAATAGTGCCGGTAAGTATGATTGTATCGGAGCGGTTAAATACCATGGCCCCATCGTCCTCTATAAGGTTCGTTACGATTGAACCGTTGGTTCCTCCATTGCCCAGTTGTAGTGTCCCTGAACTAATTGTTGTAGAACCTGTATAGGCATTATCTCCAGTAAGGATCGTTGCTCCGCTGCCCGCTTGGATCACCGTTCCAGTTCCCGAAATCACATTGGGCACGATGTTATTTGCATCCGAACGATTGAAGACCAGCACGGAGTTGTCTACGACCTGACTCACGATTGAACCAGTAGTTCCTCCACTACCCAATGACAGTGTGCCCGAGCTAATGGTGGTGGTCCCCGTATACATGTTGCTGCCGGTAAATATGAGATTGCCAATTCCCGCTTGGGTGACGTTCCCTGTTCCAGTAATGTCTCCGGGGGAGGTGACGACATCCGAATGGTTAAAAACCAGATCCGCATTGTCCACTATGGGGCCGATAATGGCGCCAGCGGTTCCCCCACTGCCTATTTGCAGTGTTCCGGAGCTAATGGTCGTAGTACCGCTGTAGGTATTATTAGCTGTTAGGATTGTTACTCCGGGTCCCGCTTGGATAACATTGCCAGTTCCCGCAACGGTTCCGCTAAAGGTAACTGCATCTGTGCGGTTAAAGGTCAAAGCTCCGTTGTCTGTCACGTTGCCTACGATGGCACCGGTGGTTCCTCCATTGCCTAACTGCAAATTCCCGGAACTGATGCTGGTACTCCCGGTATAAATATTGTTACCAGTTAAGATCGTGGTACCACTGCCTGCCTGAGTCAGAGATCCTGCCCCTTGAATAGTTCCGGTAAATGTGATCGCATCCGATCGGTTAAATACCAGGGCTCCATCATCCTCTATAAGAGTTGTGGCGATTGAGCCGATAGTTCCTCCATTGCCCAGTTGTAGTGTCCCAGAACTAATTGTTGTAGAGCCTGTATAGGTGTTATTTCCAGTAAAGATCGTTGCTCCGGTTCCCGCTTGGGTGACGTTCCCCGCTCCTGACGCGACGCCAGAAAATGTAACCGTATTTGAACGGTTGAAGATCAAGACTCCATTGTCCGCTACATCTCCGGCAATGGCGCCACTTGTGCCTCCATTGCCAAGCTGTAAAGTTCCGGTACTAATAGTAGTAGTGCCTGTGTATGTATTATTTCCGGTAAACGTCAGGAGGTTAGTCCCTGATTGAATTACTCCTCCGGTTCCAGAAATGGTTCCAGTATACGTGACTGCATCTGAGCGGTTAAATATAAGGGCTGAATTATCTACCGCGTTGCCTGCGATGGCGCCCGTGGTGCCTCCACTGCCTAACTGCAGAGTGCCAGAGCTAATCGTAGTGACTCCGGTGTAAGTGTTGTTTCCAGTAAATGTTAGCAGATTGGTTCCAGCTTGGGTTGCCGGCCCACTTCCGGAAATGGTTCCGCTAAAGGTGACTGCATCTGAACGGTTAAAGGCTAAAGTTCCATTGTCTGTGACGTTGCCTACGATGGAACCAGTAGTGCCTCCATTGCCTAATTGCAGTGTTCCGGAGCTGATCGTGGTAACTCCAGTATAGGTGTTGTTTCCAGTCAGCGTCGTTTGTCCACTTCCTGTTTGGGCAAGCGATCCGGTTCCGGATACAGTCCCGAAAAATGTGACGGCATCCGAACGATTAAAGACCAAAGCCCCATTGTCCACTATACTGCTTGCTACAACAGAGCCGGTAGTTCCTCCATTCCCGAGCTGCAATGTTCCTGAGCTAATGGTAGTAGCACCAGTATAAGTGTTGTTGCCAGTGAGTGTCGTTTGGCCAATTCCCGCTTGAGTCAAAGAACCTGTTCCGGAAACCGTTCCGGAAAATGTCACGGCATCCGATCGGTTAAAAACCAGGGCTCCATTATCCACTATACTGGTTGTTACAATGGAACCAGTGGTGCCTCCATTGCCCAGTTGGAGTGTTCCTGAGCTAATCGTGGTGTTTCCAGTGTAGGTGTTGTTACCCGTTAGAATTGTTGCTCCGTTTCCCGTTTGGGTCACTGTTCCAGTTCCGGAAATAGTACCGGTAAAGGTAACAGCATCAGAGCGGTTGAAGACGAGGACGGAGCTATCGACCACATTGCTTGTTCCAATGGAGCCGGTGGTGCCTCCGTTACCTAGCTGCAATGTTCCTGTGCTAATCGTTGTAACTCCCGTGTAGGCATTGTTACTAGTAAACGTTAGCAGATTGCTTCCTGCTTGAGTGACCGGTCCGGCTCCGGAAATAGTGCCGGTAAAGGTAACGGCATCGGAGCGGTTAAAGACTAAAGTTCCATTGTCTGTCACGTTTGTCACAATAGAACCGGCGGTTCCTCCATTGCCTAATTGCATTGTTCCAGAACTAATTGTGGTAGCCCCAGTGTAGGTATTATTTCCGGTCAGTATTGCCACTCCACTTCCTGCTTGAGTTAGTGAACCGGTCCCTGAAACGGTGCTGGAAAAGGTAACGGTATCCGAACGGTTAAAGATCAAAGTTCCGTTATCCACTACACTGGTTGTTACAATGGATCCAGTGGTGCCCCCATTGCCCAATTGGAGTGTTCCTGAGCTGATTGTAGTACTGCCAGTGTAGGTACTATTTGCAGTGAGAGTGGTTTGGCCAGTTCCCGCTTGAGTCAAAGAACCTGTCCCGGAAACCGTTCCGGAAAAGGTAACTGCATCCGAGCGGTTGAAAATCAGGGTTCCGTTGTTTGTCACATCGCTCACAATCGAACCGGTTGTGGCTCCATTGCCCAGTTGTAAAGTGCCAGTGTTACTAATGGTTGTAGTGCCTGTGTATGTATTGTTTCCAGTAAACGTCAGGAGGTTAGTTCCTGATTGGATCATCGCTCCAGTTCCGGAAATAGTACCGCTAAAGGTAACGGCATCTGAGCGGTTGAAGACAAGAACGGAGTTATCAACCGCATTGCCTGTTCCAATGGAGCCAGTGGTGCCTCCACTGCCTAGTTGCAATGTTCCTGTACTAATCGTAGTGACTCCGGTGTAGGTATTGTTGCCTGTAAGTATTGTTTGACCGGTTCCTGCTTGAGTCACTGAACCAGCTCCCGACACAGTGCCGGAGAATGTGACTGCATCTGAGCGGTTAAAGACCAAGGCCCCATTGTCTACTACATTATTTAGGATGGAGCCGGTGGTGCCTCCATTTCCTAATTGTAGCGTGCCACTACTGATCGTGGTGCCTGCGGCATAAGTATTACTGCCGGTGAGTATCGTTATTCCGCTTCCTGCTTGGGTAACTGCCCCAGCTCCAAAAATGCTGTCGGAAAAGGTAACCGCATCCGAGCGGTTGAATACCAAGGCTGTTCCGTCTCCCACACTCCCCACGATGGAGCCGGTGGTACCTCCATTTCCTAGCTGCAGAGTTCCCGAGAAGATTAGGGTGTTTCCAGTATAAGTGTTGTTTCCAGTAAGCGTTGTTTGGCCGCTTCCTGTTTGGTTAACTGCCCCGGTTCCGGAAACGGTCCCGGAAAAGGTGACCGCATTTGAGCGATCAAAGGTAAGGATCCCATTGTCTACTACGTTGCCTACGATAGAACCTGTTGTGCCACCGGCGCCCAATAGCAGATTTCCCGTGCTGATTGTAGTACCCCCGGTATAGGAGTTACTTCCGGTAAATGTCGTTGCTCCAACTCCTGATTGGAGCAACGATCCGGTTCCTGAAACAGCACCGGAAAAGGTGTTAGCATTTGAATGGTTAAAAGCAAGAACTCCATTATTTGTCACATTGCCCACGAGGGAGCCTCCTGTACCTCCATTGCCAATCTGCAAAGTTCCTGAACTAATTGTGGTGCCTCCGGTATAGGTGTTGGTGCCATTGAGTATCACTCGGCCTGTTCCCCCCTGAGTGAGTGAACCAGTTCCCGAGATATTACCTGCATAGACAATGCTATTCGAGTGGTCAAAAACAAGGACTCCATTGTCTGTCACATCACTATTCGAGATGGTGCCCAATGCACCACCACTGCCTAATTGCAAAGTTCCTGAGCTGATGGTAGTAGTGCCACTGTAGGTATTGGCGCCCGTTAAAATCGTGACACCTGTCCCTGCTTGAATCACCCCTCCAGTTCCCGAAATAGTGCCAGAAAAGGTGCTGCTATCCGAACGGTTAAAGACTAACGCGGAGCTGTCTGCTATGTTGCTGAGTGTGATGGCGCCAGTGGTTCCTCCATTGCCTAATTGCAAAGTGCCCGAACTAATGGTGGTGAGACCAGTGTAGGCATTGGTGCCAGTGAGTGTCGTAAGACCCGTGCCAGCTTGGATCACCGTTCCCGATCCCAAAATAAAAGAAGTTGGTATTACAAGGCCGGCATCCGAACGGTTAAAAACCAGAGATCCGTTAACTGCTCCCAAATTGCTTGCAATGGAGCCGGTGGTACCCCCATTGCCAAGCTGCAGAGTGCCCGAAGTGCCAATAGTTGTAGCACCAGTGTAGGTGTTGTTACCAGTAAATATCAGGCTATTGGTTCCCGATTGGGTTACTGCTCCGGTTCCCGATATGGTGCCGGTAAAGGTGATGGCATCCGAACGGTTAAAAATAAGAGTTCCACTGTCTGCCACATTGCCAACGATGGAGCCCGTGGTTCCTCCGTTGCCGAGTTGCACAGTCCCTGAGCTAATCGTGGTATTACCAGTGTAGGTATTAGTTCCGGTAAGGGTCAGAAGTCCTGTTCCCGCTTGGGTGAGTGAACCCACGCCTGAAATGGTTCCGGAAAAGGTGATCGCATCTGAGCGATCATAGACGAGGGCTCCATTGTCTGCTATTGCCGTTGTCACGATAGACCCTATGGTTCCTCCATTGCCTATTTGCAGAGTACCCGAGCTGATCGTGGTGCTGCCTGTGTAGGTGTTGTTTCCTGTGAGGGTTGTCAGGCCGCTGCCCGATTGGATTACGGCTCCGGTTCCAGATATAATACCCGAATATACGCCGCCAGCATCCGATCGATTAAAAACCAATACTGAACTATCTGTTACATTGCTGACGATGGAGCCGCTGGCACCCCCATTGCCTAGTTGCAAGGTGCCGGTGCTAATTGTAGTGGTGCCGGTATAGATGTTGTTTCCTGTAAGTGATGTGAGGCCAGTCCCTGCTTGAATCACTGTTCCTGTTCCTGAAATAACACCTGACACGCCGCCGCCAGCATCTGTTCGGTTGAAAACAAGGGCGGAGCTATCCGCCACATTACCCGTTCCGATGGAGCCGGTGGTTCCTGCATTGCCGAGTTGCAGTGTTCCCGTGCTAATGGTGGTAGTACCGCTATAGGTGTTGTTGGCGGTGAAGGTGAGGAGGGAAGTCCCCGATTGAGTGACTCCTCCGGTGCCCGATATGGTACCGGTAAAGGTGACGGCATTCGAGTGGTCAAAAACAAGTACTCCATTGTCTGTCACGTTGTTCAGGATGGAGCCGGTAGTGGTGTTATTCCCTAACTGCAATGTCCCTGAGTTGATGGTAGTATTACCGGTATAGGTATTGTTAGCGGTAAGGGTTAAAATACCCGTGCCTGTTGTAGTCAACAAACCGCTACCGCTGATCTGGTTTGCGGTAGCAATTGAGAAGCCATTGGTGTCGATGGAACCGCCAGAGGCTCCCAAGGTGATTGAACCATTTGGAAATCCGGTGATGAATGTCGCATTGCTAGCACTTGCCTGTAGGGTGCCTCCATTAAAAGTGAGTGTGGTGGCTCCTACTAAAGGTGCGGCGGTAACGGAAGTTGTGGAGAGTACTCCTCCGCTTAGTGTAGCAGCGCCTGTAAATACAATAGTAGAGTTAATGGTAACGGTAGTGGTACTGTAGGTGCCTCCGGAGACTGTCACTGCTCCCGTTCCAAGCGAACCAATGGTCAATGTGGTGCCAGTCAAAGCTCCGCCGGATACTATTAGGTTACCATTCGTCACGTTACCGACGGTGAGAGTGTTGTACACTCCTGTTGCCGAACTGAGGATCGCTGTGCCCCCAGAAGCAATGGTCGCTGCACTAGAAGCTGTAGGCACTCCAGTACTCCAATTCCCCGAAACGTTCCAATCGCCTGTTCCAGATGTGGTCCAATTTGTGGCTTGGGCCTGAACGTTCTCTGTCAACATTGTGATTAAAACCACAATGGCGACAAGACACTGGAGAGAGTGGGGGGGACTCTTCACTACCTGGGGTTATTGGCACGCCAAAGAGATCTCTTCGAGATTTCCTAGGGTAGGTATATAAGTAACTAATTATTAATCATATATATACAAACTAAGCAAATAATAAATTCCCCACGGAGATGTCTCGGCAATCTCAAAAAAAAGAGATCTTGTTTTGAATCGCCAAATGAGAAGCGATCTTCTTTTTGCCCTGACTATGAAATTTCGGTTTGTTAAAAACCGGGGCTCGAACTACGCTAGCTTCAATTTCCGAGCGGTGTCATTGCGGAGTATCCGTGTAGCTAAGCTTGTAATTGTGGAGTAGGGAACTGACGACGGATTGAGAGGCTTGGAGCCAATGACCGCCTGGCAGTTCCCCCTCATCGAACCGGACGTGCGGATTTCCCGCATCCGGCTCTCGGAGGCTGTTCTTCGGTTTGCTTCATGAGCTTTTCCAGGTGGCATATAGGGGAAATTTAATGAGTCCGTAGTCATTGTGCAGCTTTTCGTTGCAGTAGTGTTGGCTGTATTGGCTATTTGTTTTTCCATGTTTCTTCCATAGCCAGCGCCTCATCCTCTCTTGCGTGAATCTTTGCATGTCATTAAACACCTGTGTACTGTTCGCATAGTGAAAGTAGCCAATCCAGCCCCTTACCTTTTGGTTGACTTTTCCGAAGACTTTTTCGGGTTTCTTCCACTGGGTGCTGTATGCTGTTTCTTTTCTGATAGCCTCGCGTAGTTTTTCACAGCTCTTGGGACCGGGTTGCGTATGAGGATAGTATTTCCCACTTGGAGCCTTCCTCTGTTGCATCTGGAATCCTAGAAATTCTGTAACTATTCAGAGAGTATTGACATACGGATAGATATTTGAGACAGAAGGTATTCCCCTCAAGTAAATTAAAAGAAACAATGAAGTGTAAAAAATGTGAGGGGAAAAGCATAGTCAAAAACGGAAAAGTGCGAGGACATCAGCGCTATAAATGCAAAGAATGCGGGCTGAATTTTATCCCACAAGATAAGCGTACGAATTCTAAAATTGCGGCTAAAAAGGCGCTTTGTGTCCTTTTGTATAGCTTGGGGAAAGCCTCTTTTAACATGTTAGGAAAGATTTTTGGCCATTCTCCGGCTTTAATTTACCGATGGGTTCGAAAAGAAATGAGTGCCTTGCCAGACCCAAAAGTATCAGGTGATATCAAGGAAATGGAATTTGATGAGATGTGGCATTTTGTGGGTCAAAAAAAACAAAAAGTGGATCATCAAGGCCTTGGATCGTAGCACAGGGAGAACTGTTGCCTCTAGTTGTCGGCAATCGTGATGCTGCAACCTTTACAACATGACTACTGCTGTCTGCACTACTCGATCTCTTACCGTTGGTATTCCAAGCGGTCTTTTCTTCCCATCTGCCTTTGGGATATACACACGGAGTACCGGTCTTGGACTGTAGGTTTTTTCTCGCAGTTCTTCTTCGAGTTGCAACAGCCATCGCTCTCGCCTCTCTTCCTCTTCTGCTAGGTAGCCTATGTCCTCCCCATCTACCCCACATGCTCCTCCGTTGGCCTTTACCTGCCAGAACGCTGCCTCCAGTATTTCTTTGCGGCATACGTCCCCATACAGGCTCCATGCTCTCCAGTTCTTTTTGCTCTTGGCTTGCCGATATAGCGTCTTTTGCAATTTCCGAAGTCCTCCGTCCCTTTCTGGGACGGTAGGCGTTGTTATCCCTTGCGGGCCATCGCCCTCTTCTCTTTCTGCTTGGTTGGCTTCAGCACAACTGCCCCGCCTTGGCTCCACACCCATTATAGGCGCTTCCTTGCTACTATTCGGGGCTCCGACTCCTGTCTGCGCCTGTCGGCCTCCGCTTTTTGCTACGTTGTTCCGCCAGTTGAGGTCTTTATTATTGTTCCTCACGCTTACAGGTCTCCCAGGTTATCCCATTCACCCTTTCCAACATGCTATCTCCGCAGGCACCGCCAGAATGTTGGTCAGTCGGCGACGGTTGTTCGTCCTGTCCCTTGCAGGCTTCACTGTGTGGGTAGCAGCTCGCCTTTCTGGTTCTTAAATTTTCAATGCTCATTTGATGGAGTTCACTTTCGTTATGGCCTGTTGGTTCAGTTGATGTCCCGCTTGCAGATTCGGCCTCACAGCCTCTTTCCGGACATCTCTTTCGGTCGTGAACCGTTTAATTCGACCGACGGGATTCTCACCCGTGTGGCTCATGGCTTCCCTGGCGCTCACCCACTTATAGCAAAGCCCGTATAAAATGATTACGCCTTTGCCGCCCTTTTGACTCACTCAGCCCCGCTGAGTCTCGCCCCTTCGGGGCTTGCCTTCGGCAAGTCTACCCCGGCCGTTCCCACGGCCAGGTGTTGCCTCCAAGCTTTGTTGCAAAAAATAGTCCGTATCTACAGATATGGCCTCTTTTTTGCGTCTTGCCTGGAGCCAAAATTTCAGTCAAATCCATGATCATTTTATACGGGCCTTGCTATAATTCGTCGAAGTGGCACAAGAGTGTTAATTCTACCTAGAGCCTGTCCGGAAACCGTAGAAGCGGCAATGAAGCCGATCCAGAGGCAAAAAGTTTTGCGGGAAAACAGAAAAACGTCATTTTCCTAAAAATCAGGAATTTATAATTTTGGAGTTACCGAAAAACAAGCGAATCGATGGATAAAAGTAGAGGGATTCAACAGAGTAGGACTTACGCAAAAGAGAACGGGTAACAAATACTACAAAAAGAGTCCCCTAAAAAGCGGAGAGAGAATCTTAGAGAAGCAAAGATGAAGAAAGGGACAAGCCTCGAAGAATATTGCCAGTATCTACTGGTCAGTCCGATCAACTACACCCTGACAAATATACCAATTCAACATGAAGAAACCCTCTGAATGGCATGGGAATTGTCGTTGATACGAGAGATCAAGTCGTTGGTATCTTCAATGGCGATGGGTATATTGTCGGAGCCAATTTCGATTGCTGACGTTATTTATCTAATTGTCAATAGTTTTTTCTTCTGACGTCAGTAGTTTTCAGCTAAAAGAACGCTTGAATGCGTGACTGCATCGTCCCGAAAAATATCGCCAGCCTCTACCAACAGGCAGCGGAGCGGTACGAGGATCGCCCTGCAATTGCTGCGAGAGAGAAAGGAGGGGACTATGTGAGCACCAGCTATCGGGAACTTTTCGCAATTGGGAAAAATTTAGCGACCGCTTTGATTGCGCTTGATTTGCAAGCTCGGGAGCATGTTGGGATTATTTCCAGTAACCGTCCGGAATGGATTTTTGCCGATTGTGCGATTCAAGTCGCCGGAGCGGTAAATGTGCCACGTGGAATTGAAAGTACGGAAGCGGAAATGAATTATATCTTAAACCACTCAGGCGTACGCTTCGTTTTTATTGAAAATGCCGCGGTCTGGGAAAAATTTCATTCCTGCCTGCCGTCCACTAGTTGTGTGATTCTTATGGACGCTTCCTCCTGGCAAGACGGAACAATTGCAAAATATGTTTTGCACGATCTGATTGCTCAGGGAGCCGCTTTGCGAAAAGCAGGCGATTGCCGTGTGGAAGAGCGCATTTCCAAGATACTGCCTGAAGATTTATTTACACTCATTTATACTTCGGGGACGACTGGGCTTCCCAAGGGAGTGCAACTGACACATGCGAATGCGGTATCTCAGATTCGTGACCTTCCGTTCGATCTTCAAGCTGACGATCGTGCGCTGACGATCCTGCCGGTCTGGCACAGTTATGAAAGAGTTTTTGAGCTGGTGGTGCTTAGCTGGGGCGTTGTGATGTATTATACATCCCTCCGGGCAATAGCGGAGGATCTCAAGACTGTCCGACCGACGGTGATGTGTTCGGCTCCGCGGCTTTGGGAAGGACTCTACCGCCGAATCCTTTTGAAACTGCGCTCCTCATCGCCGTTTCGCCGTTTCATATTTCACCTTGCGTATCTGGCTGCGCGCCGTGTTAAATTGGCGGAATCTTTCTTTCACGGGAATGCTTTGGATATAAAAGGCAGAACGCTTCCGGAAAACGTTGGGCTTGCTATCGTTCATAGCCTCTGCTGGTGCATTTGGTTTTTGCCCTACTGTTTGTTTGATAAGCTGGTCCTTAAAAAAATCCGGGCAATGATTGGAGGAAAATTTCGCGGGACTATTTCCGGAGGTGGAGCTCTTCAAACCCATGTGGATGAGTTTTTCAATTTTGCGGGGATTCCCATTCTGGAAGGATATGGCCTTACTGAGACCAGTCCCGTTTTGGCAGTTCGTACCTGGAAAAATCTGGTGATTGGAACGGTGGGTTCGCCTTATCCGGAAACGGAAATTCGAATCGTAGATTTGGAAAGTAATCAGATTCTCTATCCGGATTTTTCACGCCGAGATCAAGGACGGGGCCGTATCGGAGAAATTCATGCTCGTGGGCCGCAAGTCATGAAAGGTTACTATGGCGATGAGGCCACCACAGCCCAGGTATTGCACGATGGATGGTTAAATACCGGAGATATTGGCATGATGACCTTTAATGATTGCCTAAAGATTTTTGGTAGATCGAAAGATACGATCGTTCTTCTCAGCGGAGAAAACGTCGAACCGCTTCCCTTAGAAGCCTGCCTCCTGAGTTCTCCCCTCATCGAACAATGTATGATTGTAGGGCAAGATGAGAAGCATCTTGGAGCATTGATTGTTCCCAGCTTGGAGGGTTTGACCGCTGTGGGAATTATTGCTAGAAGCCTTAAGGAATTGGCAGATAATCGCCGAGTTATTCAGTTGATAGATGCGGAAATTCGTCAACTGATTAATGAAACAAATGATTTCAAGCCTTTTGAACACATTGTCTCATGGCGCATTGTTCCTAAGCCATTTGAAGTAGGTGATGAACTGACTCAAACTCTGAAGTTGAAACGCTACATCATCACAAAAAAATATGCGCCACTCATTCACGCAATGTTTGCTGACTTCGTCAGACAGGCTTCGATGGTTTCTTTTGGAAATCATTGAATGAAAATAGGCGTCGTATGCACTGCAACTCCCTAAAAAACTTGTAGATCAGCCTGTTAAGCAGCGACCAATGGCATTTTTATTTCAAAAATTTCTTCGGGCCGGAAGAAGCGTTTGAGTTCCGCACGAGCGCCCTCGGAAGAATCTGAGGCATGGATGACGTTTGCCATCACATTCTTCCCAAGATCCCCTCGGATGGTTCCTTTTGCTGCTTTGCGAGAATCTGTGGGACCAGCCAATTCGCGTACCTTTGCGATAACATTTTCTCCGGATAAAGCGACGGCAAAGACGGGAGAAGATTGCATAAATGCCACAACTTCCGGGAAAAATGGCTGATCTGCAATGTGAGAATAATGATCACGCAGGACTGACGCATCAAGCTGCATGATCTTCATTCCGCAAATCCGAAAGCCTTGCTCTTCAAAACGAGAGAGAACATGGCCGATATGCCGGTTCGAAATGCAATCCGGCTTCAATAAAACAAGGGTAATTTCCATTTGCTAACTCACTTCAATGATTCTATTCGAGGATTTGGAGCGATGCCCGTAGCCCGCGTTTACTTGCTGCGGCATTTAGAAGTCTTCGTAGTGCTTCGACAGTATGTCCGCCGCGGCCGATAATACGTCCTAAATCGCTCTTTCGCATGGCTACCTGAAAAACAATCCTCTGTGGAGCTTCCGTTTTGGCGATTGCCACTTCGTCCGGAAACTCTACCAATTCGCGAATTACATATCTCAGAAAGTGTTCCACGCTCTTAGTAATATTTTCCTTTAAGATTTCCTGCCTCGCAGGATTTCTTGATCGGTTGAATCGGAACAAGTCGGCTGCGCTATTAAGCGGCCATTGCCGGCTGTTGTTTCCGAGCCTTATTGATAATACTGCGAACTGTTTCCGAGGGCTGAGCACCTACACCCAACCAATATTCGGCCCGTGCCAGTTCCACGGAAAAATTGTCCCCCTTCTGTTTCGGGTCATACGTTCCGATGATCTCGATAAATTTACCGTCGCGAGGACTCCGCTGATCAGTTACCACAATTTTATAGTAAGGGTGATTGCGTACCCCTTCCCGTTTTAATCGAATTTTTACTGCCATAATTGTTTTTTTAATTGAGTAACAGCCTTCATGGGAAGGCTTCCCTGTTCCCTGCCACCCATTCGTCCAAATTGAGCCATCATTTTTTTGATTTTACCCGAGTTTTTCATCAATTTCCGGATCTGGTTAAAGCGAAGGAGCAGGTTGTTTACTTCGGTGATGGTAGTACCACTTCCGCGAGCAACGCGCTGGCGCCGACGCGCATTCAAAATGTCGGGACGCGTCCGCTCCTGCGGCGTCATAGAAAGCAATATAGCCTCCGATCGCGAAAGTTGTTTTTCATCAACCCCAGGACCCTTCATGTTAGCCATACCAGGCAACATGCCAAGGAGATTTTCCAGTGGCCCCATTTTGCGCATCATGCGCATCTGTTGAAGGAAGTCCGTAAGGTTAAAATTTGCCGTTCGCAGGCGCTCTTCAAGGCGGCGAGCCTCCTCTTCATCGATGGATTCTGCCGCCTTTTCCACTAGGCCAACGATGTCTCCCATCCCTAGGATTCTTCCAGCAAGTCTTTCCGGATGAAATGTTTCAAATTGATCTAACTTTTCCCCCACACCGGAAAATTTGATTGGTTGCTGGGTCATCTGACGGAGTGAGAGTGCTGCCCCACCCCGGGCATCTCCATCCAACTTGGTGAGAATCAGACCGGTGAGCGAAACGGCTTCATGGAAGCACTCCGCTACTCGGACCGCTTGCTGGCCTGTTGCTGCATCGCAGACCAAAAGAACCTCCTGAGGGGAGAGGAGTCTCTTAACTTCGCGTAACTCCGCGATGAGTGCATCATCCAGATCTTGGCGGCCTGCGGTATCAAAAATTTGAACGTCTCCTTCCTGGGTTTCACACCATCGCAAGGCTTCCGCAGTTGCTCGCATGACATTTTTTTCCGAAGGTTGGGGCCGGAAAACGGGAACTCCGACTTGCTGCGCAAGAGCTGCCAATTGGTCAATGGCTGCTGGTCGAGCCAGGTCAAGCGCTACTAACAGCGGCTTGCGGCCTTGTGCCTTAAGGAGGCGTGCTAATTTTGCGGCGGAAGTGGTTTTGCCTGCTCCGTTGAGACCCACGAGCAGGATATGGCTGGGAGACGCAAGGCTCAAGGGTGCTGCGTCACCGCCTAAAAGTTCGGTCAACTCATCGTGAAAAATTTTTACGATCTGTTGCCCTGGAGAAATGCTCCGCAAGACCGCTTCCCCCATGGCCTTTTCCTTTATTTTTGCAATGAAGTCCTTGGCTACCTGGAGGTGAACATCTGCTTCCAGCAGGGCTATGCGGACTTCTCTGAGGGCCTCGGTGATATTGGACTCCGTGATACGTCCGTGACCCCGTAGGTCCTTTAGAACATCCTGCAATTTTTCTCCGAGCCGACTAAACATGATTTCTGATTTATTTGGTTTTCCTGGCTGGTCTTAAAAGATTTTCCAGAAGCTCTGAAGGTGTGCGCCGAACTTTTCCAAAACGAGATCCCCTGTTGTCCTGCTAGCGGTCTTCATTTCGTCTTTTTTAGAAGCTCGCAGTTGTCAAAGATCTCATTTGCAATTGTAGCTTCTAAAAGAGACCAGCGTAACTGGGCACTTCTTATCCCGTAGCTACTTCGCATTAATGAATCTCCAGGTAAGAAGATGGAGTTTCTTGTGAAGTTCCTTGTGAAAATCTGCGGCAAACCGCAAGAGACGCTGGTCGATTTGTTGCATGAGGTCGGCAACGATTTTATCCATGCGTTTCATGAGTTTATCCTCCTGATATTCTGCAAATTCCATCAATGTTTCGCTCATAATTCTGGCTGAGTTGTCGGAAAATCCTTTTCTCAACTTTTCATCAAGTTGCTTATGGAGGAAGGTACCACTAGCGTTCTCAGAACAAAAGGATTTCTGTGCGGATGATGTTTTTTGTGTTGGAGAATCGAGTAAATTGTTCATGTTTAGCTTTAAAAGTGCTTTTCAACTTTTGTCCCTGAACAGCCGACTTCGTCGGTTTCTTTTAGAAGCAAGCAGATGCGAAAGGACGTCGTTTACAGCTGGAGAGTATTGACATAGGGATAGATATTTGAGACAGAAGGTATTCCCCTCAAGTAAATTAAAAGAAACAATGAAGTGTAAAAAATGTGAGGGGAAAAGCATAGTCAAAAACGGAAAAGTGCGAGGACATCAGCGCTATAAATGCAAAGAATGCGGGCTGAATTTTATCCCACAAGATAAGCGTACGAATTCTAAAATTGCGGCTAAAAAGGCGCTTTGTGTCCTTTTGTATAGCTTGGGGAAAGCCTCTTTTAATGGTTTACGATTCCATTAAGCTTTGGTGCGCTCTTACTACTCAACATATTTTTTCTCACTTCCAGAAAAAATTTGTATCTATCTTTAGGTAAATACTCTCCAAAGCATTAGATTACGACTTCCAGGAGTACCCAGTGACTGTCGCAGGACCGGTAGTATCAGCGTTTTTGTGTTTGGGGTCGGATTAGTTTAATTGGTTTTTTTAGTTTTTGGATTTATTTTTTGGTGTTTTTTGATGGCACGGTAGCGCCTATAAAGTTCCCCCCAAACAGCGGGGTCAGGCTTGACTGGCATTCCTTCCTGTTTAGGATGTATTGCCCACGCCAGGGTAGCTCAGAGGTAGAGCAGGGGACTCATAAGCCCTTGGTCGGGAGTTCAATTCTCCCCCCTGGCACATCCGTAAGCAATAACTATATTCCATTCCATGGCCAACATAAAATCAGCTGCCAAGCGTGCGCGTCAAAGCGTAGTGAGGACAGCCCGTAACGCGAGTATTATCAATACATTGAAAACGCAGCAAAAGAAATTCCGTGCTGCGGTTCAAGAAGGAAAAAAAGAGACAATTCATTCAGCGCTCGTCGCTTTATCTTCTTGTCTCGATAAGGCTGCCCAAAAGGGCGTCATCCATAAAAACTTGGTAAATCGCAAGAAATCTGTCATCTCCAAAGCGCTTGCATCTGTTTAACAGATTAATTGCAAGATAGTTAAATATATTTTAAAGCTCAATGATTATTGAGCGCGAATCCATTCCGTTAGTTCGGCCGTGGTTTCATAGGCGAGAAATGGTGTGATCAGATAAATTCCTGAAAAATGATCGAGGACCGCTTGGGCAATCTCACGCGCAATGGAAATTCCCTCCTTGCGGCCTTCAGTGCCTTCAAGTCCCTCCATACGTCCTAGGATGGAGTCAGGAATGGTGATGCCAGGAACTTCATTGTGGAGAAAACGTGCTTGACGGCCATTTAGGAGAGGCCAAACGCCCAAAAAGACCGGGATTCCGAAGTGCTGTGTTCTTGTGGCGATGGCTTCGGCTAATTTGGGGTCAAAGATTGGCTGAGTCATGACGTATTGCGCTCCGGCGGCCATTTTGCGTTCCAAACGGGAAATTTGGGCATCGAGGTTTTTTGCATTTGGATTGAAGGTGCACCCTGCGACAAAATCACAACGCCTTTTGAGATCCCTGCCGGACTGAGTAAATCCGTCATTGAGCCGCCGAATAATCTCCAACAATTGGATTGAATTGACATCGTAGACTGAGTTTGCACCCGGATGATCACCTGCTTTGGCGGGGTCACCTGTCAACGGGAGCACATGCCGCATGCCGAGAGCCGCCATGCCCATCAGATCACTTTGCAGCCCCAGCAAATTACGATCCCGGCAGCTAAGGTGAAGTAACGGTGTAATTCCACGTTCTTTCAGCATGGCACCTACGGCGAGATTGCTGACCCGTAAAATTGCAAGGGAATTATCGGCTAGGGTGATGACATCACCCCCGGATTCCATAAGTGCACGAGCTGCGACAAAGTATTTTTCCAAGCAAAGTGTTTTGGGTGGATCCAACTCAGTAAGAATCACTATTTTTCCGCTATGCCACCGGTCCAAAATACTTTCCTCGCCAAGAGGTGCGGGTGCTGGCTCCGGGAGCTCTTGCAGGATGCGGACTCGTTTTTTTTGGGCGGGCACTAATCCACGAATTGCCTTGGAAAGTGCGGCAATATGAGCGGGTGTCGTTCCGCAGCACCCACCGATAATTTTGGCGCCCGCAGCGACCATAGCAACCGCTTGCTCTGCGAAATAACCCGGCGTCGCTTCATAAAGGTATCGTCCTTCGTGGTAACGGGGGCGGCCTGCATTTGGATAGGCAGCGAGAGGCGCCCCTTCCGGTATCAATTCCAATAATCGAAGCGCACGATGAGGACCACTGATACAATTGATGCCTATGACATCAGCATCGCGTTCCTTCAAAAAATGAAACGCTTCCACTAAGGAAGCGCCATTGGAAAGACAGCCTGATTCATTGCAAACCAGAGAACAGATAGCAGGGCAGTGATGGAGCGATTGCTTGATATAGAGCGCAAGGGCCAATTCTTCCGGATCTTGAAATGTTTCGAAAAATACAAGGTCCACGCCGCCGTCCAGAAGGGCGCCGATCTGTTCGCGGAAAAGAGCTTTTCGATCGAGACCGCGTTCAGTGGCCTCGACGGCGGAAAGACCAATTGGACCGACACTGCCGGCAACATAAATATGGCGGCCCTTAGCAGTTTGCTGTGCCAGTTGTGCCGCACGCCAATTGATTTCATTCACACGATTTTCCAAACCAAAGCGAGAAAGCTTATATCCATTGGCTGCAAAAGAATTTGTACCAATGATCTGAGCGTCCGCATGAATGTAATCTTCGTGAACTTGCCGCACAACGTCAGGAGAGTGAATATTGAGCTCTTCGAAGCAGCGATTCAATGCCACTCCACGTTCAATCAGTAATGTTCCCATTGCTCCATCACCACAAATCACGTGGTTTTGCAAGTCTTCCAATAAATCCATAGTAATAAGCAGTGCGTTAAATAATATTTAGAGAATATAGCGAAATTCATATAAAATGATAATGGATTTGATGCGCTTGGCTCCCGCCAAGCGAGGCAAAAAGGACGCCAAAGGCGTTATCATTTTATATGAATTTCGCTATATATATAAGCTTCAGCGGAGTGAGCGCTGGAAAGAAAGGAGATCCGGTTCGGCCCTATTGGGCACAGGAAGAGATTTAATTATTTCAGCTCCCAGAGGGTGCTTAAGCGGGAGAACTCGAATTTGAATGGGATCTTCTGAATGCATTCGTCCTAAAATATACCCTAATACCAAAAAAATGCAGCTTGCTATTAAGGCGAAACGAAGCGAAGGGTCACGATTCATGGTTTTCTTCCAGTTGGAGAGCGCCGATGGTATCCATGACTCGCTGGCTGATTTGCGAATAGGTTTCTTTTGAAGCAGGAAGGGTATCTGCTTCTGAGAAATACAAGGGCTTTCCGATCACTGTGGTGATGCGTACCGGCCGAGGGATTTTCGCGCTCCTGGGAAATGCGTCAGCCGCACCGAAAATACGCATTGGCAGCACAGGACAGACTGTTTTCGCAATAATCAAACCCAATCCGGGTCGCGCTGCCTGTAAATTTCCATTTTTCGAACGGGTTCCCTCCGGAAAAAGAACTACACCATTGCCTTCGCGAATTTTGCGAACGATTGTCTTTAATGCGGTCCGATCCGTACCATCCCGATCCACCGGGATGACATTCATGTCCGGAAATAGCGGGCCCAAGATAGGCCATTGGAGGAGCGTCCTGCGAGCAAGAAAGTAAACGTCTCTCCGCGAACAAATGCCAGCGAGTGGAGGATCAAAATAGCTGGAATGATTAACAGCTAAAATTAGGCCGCCTTTCTCAATCATTCGTTCCGGGTGAATGACCCGGTATCGGAACAGGGCAGCGGCGACCAGTTTGGAAAGGTGGTAGCCAATATTGTAAACAAGCGTCATTTGATGAGGCGGCGGCGGGGGAAACAGTTGCTACTCCTATTCTGTTGAAAGGCCCATGGCAAAAAATTTGCTCTTAAGCACCTCCAAAACCTTATTTACAACCTCATCCAAACTCAAACTTGTGGTATCGAGCACGTATGCATCTTGAGGGATTTTAAGTGGGGCGACTTTTCGGCTCGAGTCCAGTTGATCGCGATGAGCGATGGTATCGGAGATTTCTTGTGCGGCTCGCCGACGTTCACGCTCTTTTTCGAGAGCATTTAAATAAAATTTATAAGGGGTCTCCGGAAACACGACAGAGCCGATGTCTCGGCCTTCCATTACAAGAGGAAAACAGTTTCCCAGGTTGCGGAATATTTGCAAGAGTGCGGTACGAAATTTTGGCGATTGGGAAAAAAGCGAAACATTTCGATTTACTTGCGAGTCATCTAAGTGATGAGCTGCTTCTTTTCCGTCAAGGAAGAAAATGACTTTGTTTCCGAGTTTCTGGCTGGAGATCTCAGTGGAAATAAGAAAAGTATCCAGTGCCTCCTCATTTTCCGCACTGACACCTGCTTCCAAAGCAGCCCAAGTGACCGCGCGATAAAGCTCACCGGAGCTGACAAAGGTGATACCCAAACGAGAGGCTACTTTCTGGGCAACGCTGCTTTTGCCGGAGGCGGCCGGCCCATCGATGGCAATGATCGGAAACATCTAATCTTATGGATGACTTCCACGTTGCTTAAAATTGAGCATTTTAATAACTGGCGTCCGGCGCTTGAGAAAGCCGTCCCCTTTCTGAATTTTGTGCAAAGCTTTTTCGTAACCAGGATAGGAAGTGCGAATGCAGCCGGTATCTTCAATGACCGTCTCACCCTGAGCAAATAACCCTGCGATCCCAAATGCCATTGCGATTCGATGGTCGCCAAAACTTTTTAGTCGCGCCCCCTTCAGTGGACGCTTTCCCAGGATTTCCATTCCGTCATCACGTTCCACTAGGTTGACTCCCATTGCTCGCAAGTTAGCTACGATTGCGGCAATGCGATCTGTTTCTTTCACTCGGAGTTCTTCCGCATCGCGGATAATCGTTTTTCCTTCAGCCAATGCTCCCGCAACTGCCAGAATGGGAAGTTCATCAATAACGTTCGGAATTTCATCTCCTTCAATTGTTGTGGCACGCAATTGTGCGCCCTTAATATCGAGACTCCCCGAAGGCTCTCCGCCTTCGATTTGTTCCACGATCTCACGGATTTGCGCGCCCATTCGAACCAAAATGTCTATAATTCCTGTTCGCGTTGGATTTAAGCCCACATTTTTAATTAAGATCCGGGAGCCTGGTTGGGCGGCAGCCGCCACTAGCCAGAATGCGGCGCTGGAGATATCTCCCGGTACATGGAAATCCAGAGACTCCGGAGTACGCGGACCATGCAACGAAATTTGCGGTCCCTCACGTTGAACCGGGATTAGAAAATGCTGCAACATGCGTTCCGTATGATCGCGACTTCGCCCCGGCTCGATGATGCTTGTCTTGCCCTGCGTGAAAAGACTGGCAAGAAGAATAGCGCTCTTTACTTGTGCACTAGCGACCGGCATGCGATAGGTGATTGGCTTTAATGGCCCTCCTTCAATCACAAGGGGGGGGCAACTTTTTTCGCCTTCGGCTGATAAGCGCGCGCCCATAAGAGAAAGAGGCTGAATGATCCGTTCCATAGGACGTCGCGAGAGGGAAGCGTCCCCCACAAGACGGCTGCGGAATGGTTGGGCAGCCAAAATACCCGCCAGTAGTCGCATGGTGGTGCCAGAGTTACCGCAGTTGATGTCGCTATCCGGAGGGGTGAACTTTCCATGGCATCCCTCGACGGCAACCAAATTGAAGTCTGGAAAAAATTCAATCTGAACACCCAATTTTCGCAATGCTTCCGCTGTGGAAAGGCAATCTTCTCCTTGGAGGAAATTCGTGATTTTGCAAGGCCCATTAGAAAGCGCGGCAAGGATGAGTGCTCGATGAGAAATGCTTTTATCTCCCGGTACAGTAATTTCACATTGGATGGGCGCACCGTATTTGACCTTAAGCATAACTCATAATTCTCTTAGATGAGAGATCGAAATTCCTTTGCCTCTTCAAAGAAAGACCTCAATGCATTACTATCAGCAAGACGCAAAAAATGCGATACTGCTTTCAGTTGATCCATATATTCCGAGAGAGCTTTGAGAATCGGCTCTCGATTTTCCAGGAAAATATCGACCCATAATTCCGGAGTGCCCTGTGCTATTCGGGTGGTATCCCGATATCCTCCGCCTGAAAGTTTCTGCAAAGACAAATTCTGCGAACAGACGACGTTAACAAGGGCTGCCGCAACGGCGTGTGGTAAATGGCTGATCAGAGAGACCGCCGCATCGTGTGCCTCGGGAGTCATCTCAACCGTCCGAGATCCAACCGCAGCCCACAGATTCCGTATCATTTGTAAACAGGGATGCGGGGAGTCGAGCGGAGTGAGAATACAAACAGCATCTTCAAAAAGATCTTCTCGTGCCGCTTTGAGCCCACTCTGTTCGGACCCCGCCATCGGATGCCCTCCTACAAAACGATCGTTGAAAAGGGGAACCAATTCGCTCATCACGGCGGTCTTGACGCTTCCCACATCGGTTACAACCGCGTCTTTATCTAACAAAGGATAGATCTGCCGGGCCAGTCTTCCCATTGCCGTCACGGGAGTGCAGAGGACTATAATCTTTGACCCTGGAATAATTTCTTCGAATTTTAGTGAGGTTTTGGAGGGATGCAGGACTTCTTCAGCCTGCTGCAGGGATACTTGATCGCGAGCCCAAACGCGGATTTTCCAGTCAGTGCGCTTTTCCAGAGCTAAAGCCAGCGATCCCCCAATGAGCCCGGGAGCAATGAGAGCAACCGTATGAGAGGAACAAGTTGTGTTTAAGGAACGCGAGTCGGCTTGCATTTTTTTCCGTCAGGCGAAACACAACAAGCAACAGCTCAAGCAACAGCTTTTGCTGAAAGCGGATTGGTTGTTGCCACGATATCTAGCGACCAAATAACGGCAGGGCGCGCTCATTAAATCAAACAAGACGGCTTACGGAACCCGGAAAAGCTTACCCGTATAAGGGCATTTTACCTCTTGTCCCGGTGGATAGCCCCGAACATCCACATATCCCGCATATGGCGCAAAGGGACTTGTGACGAGGCCGGGCTTTCCAGGAACCGGCGTTGCATAAGGTAATTCTTGTGCACTGGTTGTACTGGTTGTGGTCACAGAAGGAGCTGGGGAAGGAGCTCCCGTTGATATCTGGCTTTCTTGGGTCCCGGGACTTGGGGAAGGAGAAGGTGGTTCTCCTACAAACTGAGCATCTTGCTCAGCGCTACTGGGAGTCCGCGTAGCGCCGCTTCCAAATCGATTTTGGCTTGTGGTTTGTTTTGTGGGCCCAGCACAGGCGCTTAACAAAATCACCACGGTAGTGACAATCATCCACCAGGAATTTTTCATAGGCGTAACCCGATAAAATTCACTTTTTGCTTCGGCATCAACCTAAAAAACGCTTTACGCGGTGCTTACAACACCAAGTTGAGTTAAAATGGCGCTCGTTTTGGTAACTCACATTACGCACTTTTAGGAGCTCTGGGAGTAAAAAAGACTATTCTAACCAACAATGTTTCCTTTATTTGTAGCTCAATAAAACATTGTTTGTAATTATCGGCTTCTAAAAGAAACCAACGAAGTTGGCGAAGTCGGCAGAGTGGCGTGAACCTCTACTTGTAGTTCAAAAAAAGGCTTTATTCGCAACGGTGGCTTCTAAAAGAAACCAACGAAGTTGGCGAAGTCGGCAGAGTGGCGCGAACCTCTACTTGTAGTTCAAAAAAAGGCTTTATTCGCAACGGTGGCTTCTAAAAGAAACCAACGAAGTTGGCGAAGTCGGCAGAGTGGCGTGAACCTCTACTTGTAGTTCAAAAAAAGGCTTTATTCGCAACGGTGGCTTCTAAAAGAAACCAACGAAGTTGGCGAAGTCGGCAGAGTGGCGCGAACCTCTACTTGTAGTTCAAAAAAAGGCTTTATTCGCAACGGTGGCTTCTAAAAGAAACCAACGAAGTTGGCGAAGTCGGCAGAGTGGCGCGAACCTCTACTTGTAGTTCAAAAAAAGGCTTTATTCGCAACGGTGGCTTCTAAAAGAAACCAACGAAGTTGGCGAAGTCGGCAGAGTGGCGCGAACCTCTACTTGTAGTTCAAAAAAAGGCTTTATTCGCAACGGTGGTTTCTAAAAGAAACCAACGAAGTTGGTTTTGCGTAACATCACTTGGTAAGCTTCTCAGAGCGTCAGTCCTAGTTTCGCCAATTCTTTCCGAGTTTCTGCTTCCTTGCGATGGAGGACTCCGTGGATCCCTAATTGAGCCGCGACTTCCACGAGCAAATCGCGGTCTTCGATATAGGCCACCTGCTCCGGTTTTACTTGTGCTACGTCCAAGGCAATCCGGTAGATATCCAAATCCGGCTTTCGAAAATGGACAAAGGCGGAGACCACGAAAAAGTCCACGAATTCCTTCAGTTGGAAACGTGCAATCCGATCCATGGCCAATTCTCTTCCTTCATTGCTCACGACAGCCACTTTTAGCTGGTGGACAGATCGCACACTGCGGATCAAATCAATCATGTCCTGGAGAGGGTGGGCAGCTTCCAAAATGTAGCGCTTCACGTCGTCGTAGGAAAACTCTCTCGGCTCGAAAAAAATAATTTTCTCCAAATATTCGTCCCAAGTGGATTTGCCGCTCTCATAGGTATCGTATGTGATATGATGACGGTTGCTCATCTCCTCGAAATCCACCCCAAAATGTTCCGCTGTTTGCTTGCGCAGTTTGCGGTCCCAACCATTGGTGAGGAGCACCCCGCCAATGTCTAAAAAAAGTGTAGTAATGGGAAACATATTCATAAGACTCCGAGCGGACTTTTCCGGTTTTTGTTTAGAAGTTTGTAGTTCAAAAAAGACGTTATTTTCGATTGGCGGCTTCTAAAGGAAGCTGGCGAAGTTGGTTTGTAGAGCAAAACAAGGTTTATTTTCATTCAGCGGCTCCTAAAGGAAACGGACGAAGTCCGCGAAGTCGGCGCAAATTAAAATGCAACATGTATCCCGCGACGGAAACGACCGGTAAAAAAAAGAACGGCCAATAAGCGAGCGCAGGCGGAGCCGGCGGACTCACCCGCAATTGCCCTGTAATCGCAGCCTCCTGGTGGGGCGAAGTTTTGACTGTGGCTTTTACTTCCCATTCTCCTGCCTCTGGCAAAATGACGGTTGCGGCATATAACAACTTGTTCGTTGCCACTTGATGGGTTGCCTCAATTTCATCCAAGCCACTCGACGACTTCATTCGGCAGCAGGGCGGAACCCAAGCCTCATTGGCCGTAGCTGGTTTTTGATCCAGGCGACGAAAGGAAAGTCGCACACTCTCATTTAATAAAGGTCGATTCGTTTTCCGATCCTGGACCAAAACGCTAATATCTTCCGGGCCGGCACGGAGCACAGCAGATGCGGAGAATACTGTAATTCGATAAGGACCCTTCTCTTCAGAAATTTGCACAGTCCCGCCATCAGCAAGCGCCCTTTCACCAATGGTGGCAACCAGCATCAGGAGGCTGAAAACTGACTTAAACATTTTTACACGAATATTGCTATGGGATTGTTACAAGTTGGAGTAGGTGACGCGAGGAGAGATTGCGACTTTTTCTGCGCGCGTTCGACAAAATGGCTTGCGGAAATTGCATGCTGGCATGCTCGACACCATATTACTCGTTCATGTTATTGATTCAACATGCGCTGATAATGTGAATGAAGACGCTCTTGCTTTTTGACAAAAAACACTGACGGTCCACCAAAACAGAATCTACATAATCAACACATTTTAAATTCATTACATTCCGTGCTTCATTTAAGTCCAAAAAAGAAACTGGCAGGAATCATGGCTCCTCTCTTTGCTTTGAGAGGAGCCGCGGACCTTGGAGTGGGGGATATCCAAGCGTTATACGAACTGGTGGATTGGTGTGCCGAAATTGGACTCGGAGTCCTGCAAATTCTTCCTATTAACGAAACCAGCAGTGATCACAGTCCATATAACATCCTCAGCTCGCTTGCAATAGAGCCCTCCACAATCGCCGCAACGCCGGAATTCTTGCCTGATCTGACTCCGGAGGATTTTCGTTCCATTACTGCTAAGTTCGATCTCCATCGCCTGCGAGTCGGCGATGTGCTCTACACAGAGGTGAAGGCACTCAAATTGGAATTGCTTTCCGCCGCCTTTAAACACCTTTCCTCTCCCACAAGAATTCAAGCATTTGAAAACTTTCGGAAAGAACATTCCGAATGGCTCCGGCCCTACTCGCTTTTTCGAAGTCTCATGCACCTCAATGGGCAATCTGAATTTTTCCAGCACTGGCCCCCTGAGCAACGTAATTATTCCGCCGCCCAGGCATGGGCCGAGCAGCTACCGGACGAAAAAAAACACCATTTAACCGGTCTCCAAAAATTTTATTCCTACGTTCAATGGGTTGCATCTTCCCAGTGGCAGGACCTAAAGTGTTACGCCGAGGCACGGAAGGTGATTCTCATGGGAGACATTCCTGTCGGAATTAGTCGTTGTAGTTCAGATGCTTGGGAGTATGTCCGCTTATTCGATTTGACGCATTCTTGCGGTGCTCCTGCTGAGAAAGACTTTTATACAGACAATTTTACAAAAAATTGGGGTCAAAATTGGGGATTTCCGCTTTACAATTGGGAGGAAATGCTTAAAGATAATTATGGATGGTGGCGGCGCCGCCTCCGTATATTGCGCAGTATCTTTCACTTACTCCGCATCGACCACGTGCTTGGTTTCTATCGTATGTACACATTTCCTTGGTATCCATCAGACGACGGACGCTTTGCTTGCCTGAGTAAAGAAGAGGCTTGCAGCCTAGCCGGGGACCTTCCCCGTTTTATTGATCGGGATGACAGTACAGAAGAAAACCGGTCCAAAAATCGAGCGCGAGGCGAAAGGCTTTTGCGGATTTTTCTTGAAGAAACAGGACCGTATCGCCTGGTCGCCGAGAACCTTGGAACCATCCCCCCTTACATGTCACCGTCCTTACAATCACTTGGAATACCGGGCATTATGATTCCCATTTGGGCAAAGGACCGGCACGGGGAGCTCATCCGGGACTACCCTCGCCTCTCACTTGCCACCTACACGACCCACGACCATCCCCCTCTGAAAACGCTCTGGGGCGAGTGGGTGTCGGAAGCAAGTTCAGAGGACTCGGCCCGCGCTCAGACAGCCGTGACTCAGATGCGAGGGCTACTAAAATTTGCGGGCCACCCTTCCATCCCTGTACCACAACAATTCTCGGAACAGATCCAGCTAGCCCTCCTGGAAGGACTGTTCACATGCAATTCCTGGCTGGCTGTCCCCACCATCACAGATTTCCTCGGTACAGAACATAGATTTAACATCCCAGGCACCCGGGCTGAGTCAAATTGGAAGGCGCGATTAGAAGTCCCTGTGGCACTGTGGATTACAGAAAAACAAAAATTAATTTCTTCCCTTCGGAACCTCGTAAAAACAACCTGTCGACAAATATTGTACGACTGACCTTGCACATCGATCTGTTATGTGCTTAATAATAAGCAACAAGACAACCAAGTGAACTACCATACTCCCACCGACATAGATAAAGAAAAAGAAGATAAAAACCAGAAATCGAATAAGTTAGGAAACCTGACTAAGCGGGATCTCCTCCTCCGTATCAGCGACGAAACCGGGCTGGTTCAACAGGATGTTTTCCAAGTTATTCAGAAAACCCTGGACTATATCACCGAAGCCTTAGCCAAGGGACAGGACGTTGAACTCCGCAACTTTGGTGTATTTGAGGTTCGGTTGACCAAGTCGAGGATTGGCCGGAACCCAAACAAACCAGAGACCGATGTAGTGATTCCTGCACGGGCGATGGTGAAGTTTAAGTCCGGAAAAATCATGAGGCAGCAAGTATTGCTGCTGACTGAAAAACTAAAATCTTCTTCTCGCCAACGGGCTGTTTAAAACCCCGAATTTAGCAACCCGTTGCAAAATCTCAATTCGCACCGGGGGATTCAACATCCCCCGGCTGAATTCGTCGGTTTCCTTAGGGATAGGCTCTTAGAAGCCCTAAATGAGAATGAAGGTCATTATTCTTCGTACACGTAAGTGTTAAATTCTCTCAGGTGGTACGTATTACACAGGCCATGGACATATGCTAATGTACGGCAGGATTCCCAGCCATCGTGAATGAGGGTGCGCCGTTGCGCAAAAGTCCCAACTCTTCTATGGCAATCTTTTCACGTTGCGTACATGGTCGGCCATCCAAGCAAGCGATTTAGTGGCCACCACATGCATCCGCATCCAATATAAAGTTTTACGCAGGTCCATTTTATCGGCATGCCCGAGAGGGCTCTTTGTAACTGACGTTACGCACTTTTAGGAGCCGTGGGAGCAAAAAAACCCATTTTGACCAACAAGGTTTCCCTTTTTTGCGTAACATCACTTTGTCAGGACTTACGCAAAAGCCATGGTAAGGGAAGGAAATTTGAGTTGATGAAAAAGGAAATCATCGAGGATTCCTTGTTTGACGCGGTAAAGAGTTTTTGCGCTATCTCTGGCAATATGAGCTAAACGGCCCCAGACCAAGATAGCAGAAGCGATGTGGTTACGCTGAATACGAGCCTTTCTGCATTGGCAGCGTTCAATTCCTGTTAACTGCTTAGCCTCACGATGAAACTGCTCAATCTTCCAGCGCAAGCCGCACATCTCAAGTGTGAGCTTGGAAGAATCTTGAGTTCGGTCGTTAGTAACCACGTAGTCCGTGCGGTGTTCTGACACCTCAACCCGGAACAGTTTCACTTTGTGTTCTTTGGGGAATCCCTTGATTTTGATTGTCTTGCCATGTGCGAGTTCTGATTGATTCCACTCTAAGGAGTCCACTCGCTGATAGGGCCGTTGAGCTGCGGAATCATCCACCAAACGGTTGTCACTTAAGGGACAATAATAGGTTTTTCCCAGCGATTCAATGAAGAGCATCAGATCACGCTTAGCATACCAGGTATCCACCAAGACATGCCGAAAGAGCAGCTTTTTGTGATGTACAAGGTTGCTGAGCATGTCCCGTACATGATCATGTTTAGTTTTTCCGTCGCCAGCAGGATCGTAAATTCGATAGTCGATCAGCCAGTATGCGTTGGTCCGCGGATTGACGTACACGCAGTTCACCACTCCAATGCCTTTGATCAGTCCGTGTGCGTTACCGCTATACTGGCGGCGAACCAGTTCAATCTTATGCGAAAAATTCTTGTCGATCACCGTGTCATCGAACACCACGCAGCACTCTTCATCAGGGATAATCTCTCCGCGCACGTTCTCCCATATCAGACGCGGCGTTATCTTCTCCTTACTGAGAAATCTGTTGATTGCATCGTGGCTCATGTTTTCCGTATGCTCGGCAAAATTTGTCAGCGTGTAGTTGATTGGGCTCACCAACAGGTACTGGCAATAATCAAGCAGGCTTGGGCAGCTTCTCATACCTTCTTCTCTACAATCCTTTCTCAAGCTGGACGCTACCTCTATTTTGTAGTAATTCTTCCCACACTGTTTTTAGGCCTTTTTGCGTAAGTCCTGTTTGTAACACTTGGAAAATGGCTTCTACACACGGGGTGAGCCGTTCTGCGGCTTCTTTGCACGCAGCCAGTACCGTGCCTTGTGAAACCCGCAGGCCAACATATCCTTGATCAGGGCAGGCCACTTCGCGGTAGATGCCGCTCATATCTAAGCATATAGCCTGGATGCTCTGACTAATATAGCGAAACGCCTATAAAATGATCACACCTTTGTCGCTATTTTTCCTCCAGACTTTGTTACGAAAACAAGTCCGTATCACATGGATATGGCCTCGTTTTCGCGTCGCGTCTGAAGCAAAAATTTCAGCCAAATTTGTAATCATTTTATAGGCGTTTCGCTATAGCAAGAAGGCTGGTGAAAGCCAGTCTCAACCCAAGCAGGAAAAAAACACGGCTTGGGGGAGTGAAGGCGGTTGCGGTTGAAGAAAATGTCAATGCAACTTGAACTGAAATTTGGATCAGCCGAAGAGGGGGCGAAACCCCCAATGACGGCGCAAGGGCTGAGCACCGAAGCTCAGCTTGAGCGTGCGCGCCGCTAGTGCCAAAATTCAAGCCAGAGAAAGCAACGACAGTGGCCATGATTCAGCTCGGGAACAAACCTAAAACCGCGTGGCGCAGCATTTACCCGGGATGTAAATCCTGGTGGGCGCTGAGCCACACACCAGCAATAGACAGAGCACTGAAGAATTCCTTATGGGATGCACGCGCGCGGGCTCAAGTCACTGTTACACCGGTATCGGGAGCATCCTGCGCGCATGGTCGCTCAGAAGCTCATGCAATGCACATGGCCATTCTGAATAGTAGAGGTTGCAGAATCAACCATGGGGGTCATAACCCGTGGTTCCGAAGAGCCGCATGTGAACAGCACAGGTACGGTTCTGTGAGAGGAGCCCTCAGTGTTGGGGTTTCTACTCGATGAATGTATGTAAGTAGTTACGTATCCCATTCTTACGTATAAAATAATTTTGCCATCGCCGTTTTTAGGATTAGACGAGTTCATCGTTTATGAGGTCCCAACAGTTTGGCAGGCTGTGACCGCAACCAATCCCCCTCCAAAGAAGAGGTAGGGGATTGGTGCGGATTAGCAGCTAGGGATATTTTTTACTCATTCACCTGCTACGCTGCTCCATATCTATCGCTATAGAAATGCCCGGCACGGTGCTCCACCTGAGCTATAGATATTTCATTTGCTAATTCGCCTATTTCTTTAAGCGACATGATACGCCCCGTTTCATTCTCCATACTGATCACCCTTTGAGCGAAGAGGTTTTGATCGTTTTCTTTATAGAGACCCCATTTGTTGGCAGTCTTTTTAATCTCTTCCATTCTTATTGCTTGTTCTGGTCCGTGTGGACCGGAACTATTTTTTTGTAAGAAGTCGTTTATTGCGAAGTCTGCTGACTTTTTATCCGCAGCTTTACCATCTATGAGAACGGTTCTAAGTACATGATCACTATAAGTTTTCATTACGTATTGCTTTTCTGCATCGGACATAGAGCGTCCGATTTTGTTCTCTATGTTTTTAAACATGTTTGCTAATTCAAATGATACATTAAACCTCGTTTTAATTACGCACTCATTTCTATATCTTGCGAGCCAGTTTACAGCATTTTTTATAAGATCATTATTTTGAAGTATAAACCCCAAATGACTATTCAAAGAGCTCCAAGAATCGGCTGCTACGACATTTTGTGAATTCTTTTTAGCAACCAATTGCGCTGTTTTTGCACTCTTATCAGTTGGCTTTTGGGATTCTGTATTGATTGGTTTTTCAATATTCGGATTTTGAGTGAATAGGCCTCTTACACCAGAAATAAGGGCGGAATCAACGAATCCGAGGTTGGATATGGGAAATGAACTCATAGTTTAATTATATTAAGTTAAGTATTAAATGCAAAATTTGATATAAATAATGCGATACGGACTATAAGGAATCTTCAAATAACGAAACAACGATGTTGTGTGGGAAAATATTCGCAACTGTATAGGGTAAGTTTTACCTATTAAAATGGGAGATACAAAATCGGCATTAACTATTTAGAGCTTGTCCTGAAACCGTAGAAGCAGCAATGAAGCCGATCCAGAGGCAAAAAATTTTGCGGAAAAGACAGAAAAACGCCATTTTCCCCAAAATCAGGCATTTATAATTTTGGCATTACTGAAAAACAACCGAATCAATGGATAAAAATAGAGGGATTCAACAGAGTAAAAAGACTTTCCCGGGCAATTTTGCCGTTTTCAGGACAAGCTCTAACTACTGTGAGCGACTCCAGTAATCATAGGCGTCAGCGTGATGGCAGATGCGAACCGGATACCACAAACTGTCTTTTGACGTGATCTGAGAGTTCAAACAGGAAGCGAAAAATGATTCCTTGGCAAGGGGACTTGAGAGCGCTACGACATTTTCTACTCCCTCCCTCTCTACTTTTCCGGGGGAACCCCTGATATCACTGCTCTCTTGCTCTCCATCTTTTTGGGAGAATTCCACTTTTGGCTGTAAATGACGTTGTTTTGCACCGCTTGCTAAAGAAAACCGACGAAGTCGGCGCTTGACGGTGCGGGTTCTCAAACTTAGATTTGCAAGACGAATTTCTCCGAATGTTTTGCAAATGAAAATCTTTGGGTTTTTTTTATGTGCCTTCATAGGATTCTCTTCAATATTGTGGGCACAGCCGCAGGAGGGGAATGGGGAACTAGTGGATGGAATTGCTGCTATTGTAAATACCGACGTTGTGACCATTTCCGAAGTGCGGGAAGTCGTGGGCGGCCGGGAACGTGCGCTAAGGGAAGCCTTCCATGGGGAGGAACTTGAGAGCAAATTGGAAGAACTCAAGAAATCGGCGATAAAAGACCTGATTGATCGGCAATTAATCCTTCAGGAATTCCGTGCCAAAAAATTTACCATCCCTTCGTACATAGTAGACGAACAAGTACAGAAAATTATTCGTGAGGAATTCGGAGGAGATCGAACAGCATTCGTCCGGACCATCCAAGCTCAAGGCTACACCCTGACACGATTTAAACGCATGGAAATGGACAAAATCATCGTCATGGCCATGCGCCAAGAAAACGCAAAAGATAATTTTATTATTTCCCCTAATAAAATTCAGGAATATTACACTGGCAACGCCCGTGCTTATACCACCCCTGAACAGGTGAAACTTCGTATGATTATTTTAAGGGAGGGTGAAGCTAGCAACGATATTACATCAACCGAGGACAAAAAAACCATGGCCGAAGAAATTCGTGCCAAACTTGCAAAAGGCGCCGATTTTGACCGGATGGCCCGTATGTATTCGGAGGACCCCTCCTCTCAAGATTCCGGAGGCGATTGGGGGTGGGTTGAGCGAGGTACATTGAACCCAATGCTGACCGATGTGGCATTCTCAATGAAACCCGGTGAGATCAGTCCGGTAGTAACAATAGGGAATACCTATTACATTTTGACAGTCGAAGCGCGAAAAAATACCGCGGTGAAAAAAATCAGCGACGTCCGTAACGAAATCGAGCGAAATCTGATTCAACAAGAGCGTATCAAGGCGCAGGACCGGTGGCTGGAAACACTGCGGAAAAAAGCTTATATTAAAATCTTTTCTTAGGGCCTGTTAAAAATGGCTCCTCGACATAACGAGTGGGTCAGGAAAAAGGACCCGCGTCCAAACAGTAGCATAGTTCGTAGCCATCAAGTCCAAAGGACTCGTATTTTAGTCCACTAACTGAGTAGGGTAAGGTTGCTCAGGTCAAGCTGTAAAATGGCCGGCGTTTCTATGGAGCGTACAGTGAGCACATGCACGTTTCTATTGCCGGAGGAGCACCTAAGGTTTTTGGAACCTTTACCAGTCAGTTGCACGCCCTGCGCGATTGGCTACTTCAAGAAGAGGTGTGTACGGTGGCAATGGAAGCTACTGGAGTTTATTGGATAGCCTTGTATGAGATTTTAGAGGAGAGCGGCATAGAGATAAAAGTGGTTAATGGTAAGTACGTACGCAATGTACCTGGAAGGAAGACGGATATGGCCGACTGCCAATGGATAGCAACTTTGCATGCTCATGGCCTATTAAAAGGTGGCTTTGTACCTCAGGCCAATATTCGGCAGTTGCAGGATTATTTGCGTTTGCGAAGCGATCATATCAGAGCAGCAGCTAGCCATGTACAGCATATGCAGAAGGCCTTGGAACGCATGAATATCAAGTTTCATGACGTAATTCGTTCACTTTCCGGAGTTAGTGGACTTAAGGTGATTGAAGCCATTCTAAAGGGCGAGCGTGATCCTCAAGTGTTGCTTTCTCTTTGTAGCCTCCAGATTCAGAGGGCAAAGCGCCATCGAGTAATTGAGAGTTTGCGTGGGACTTGGACCAAACAGCATCTCTTTGCCCTTAGACAAGCTTATGATGCATGGCATTTTTGCCAGGAGCTCGTTAGGCAATGTGACCAAGCCATAGAAGAGCTATTACAGGAAAGTGTTCAAGGCCTTCAGCCTCCCTCAACTCCCAGCGCAACAAAAAGGATTGGAGGCTGCAATGCTCCTCTAATTAAAGATCTCCACCGTTTACTTATGACTCTTTGTAAGGGAAAGGATCCGACGCTCTTACCCGGTATTACCGACTATGGTCTACTCGAGTTGATTGGTGAAGTAGGTACCGATTTGACCTGCTGGAAAAGTGAAAAGCATTTTACTGCTTGGCTTGGATTAGCTCCTGGCAGCAAGCAAAGTGGTAAGCGGCAAGCTAGATGTTCTAGAAGTCGCAATCGAGCAGGTCGCATTTTCTGTGTGGTAGCCCGTTCTCTTGCCCGCAGTGTAAACAAGGCTCTGGGCGGTTTCTATCGACGATTGCGTGCACGGCGCGGTGGATTAGTTGCTAATAAAGCCCTGGCTCGTAAGTTGGCCGCCCTTTTTTGGCGCGTTATGGTACACGGCTTCCCCTACGTTGAAAGGGGCCTCGAAGTTTACCATGAGCAGGTTGCTCTCTCCCAAAAACGCCTTCTTTCTAAACTCGCAGCAAAACATGGTTATTCCCTGGTCCCCAATATTTAATCCATTCAGTTAGTGGGTAGTTGGTGGTTCGTAGCCATCAAGTCCAAAGGACTCGTATTTTAGTCCACTAACTGAGTAGGGTAAGGTTGCTCAGGTCAAGCTGTAAAATGGCCGGCGTTTCTATGGAGCGTAAAAAGCCCGCATCGTAGATTGGCTCCGGTCCGCTGCACACGTATTTTTTGGAGAACGCAAAGTTTCCCGCTGGGTAGATTTGTCTACAATATGTCAACGGACCGGCAGCTTTGGCCTGAGCACACCTTACAAGTTACTGATAACTAAAAAATGAAAAATCTGACCATACTAAATTTAAAAGCGGCAGGAATAGACGTAGGCAGTGAACACATGCATGTTTCTATTGCCGGAGGAGCACCTAAGGTTTTTGGAACCTTTACCAGTCAGTTGCACGCCCTGCGCGATTGGCTACTTCAAGAAGAGGTGTGTACGGTGGCAATGGAAGCTACTGGAGTTTATTGGATAGCCTTGTATGAGATTTTAGAGGAGAGCGGCATAGAGATAAAAGTGGTTAATGGTAAGTACGTACGCAATGTACCTGGAAGGAAGACGGATATGGCCGACTGCCAATGGATAGCAACTTTGCATGCTCATGGCCTATTAAAAGGTGGTTTTGTACCTCAGGCCAATATTCGGCAGTTGCAGGATTATTTGCGTTTGCGAAGCGATCATATCAGAGCAGCAGCTAGCCATGTACAGCATATGCAGAAGGCCTTGGAACGCATGAATATCAAGTTTCATGACGTAATTCGTTCACTTTCCGGAGTTAGTGGACTTAAGGTGATTGAAGCCATTCTAAAGGGCGAGCGTGATCCTCAAGTGTTGCTTTCTCTTTGTAGCCTCCAGATTCAGAGGGCAAAGCGCCATCGAGTAATTGAGAGTTTGCGTGGGACTTGGACCAAACAGCATCTCTTTGCCCTTAGACAAGCTTATGATGCATGGCATTTTTGCCAGGAGCTCGTTAGGCAATGTGACCAAGCCATAGAAGAGCTATTACAGGAAAGTGTTCAAGGCCTTCAGCCTCCCTCAACTCCCAGCGCAACAAAAAGGATTGGAGGCTGCAATGCTCCTCAAATTAAAGATCTCCACCGTTTACTTATGACTCTTTGTAAGGGAAAGGATCCGACGCTCTTACCCGGTATTACCGACTATGGTCTACTCGAGTTGATTGGTGAAGTAGGTACCGATTTGACCTGCTGGAAAAGTGAAAAGCATTTTACTGCTTGGCTTGGATTAGCTCCTGGCAGCAAGCAAAGTGGTAAGCGGCAAGCTAGATGTTCTAGAAGTCGCAATCGAGCAGGTCGCATTTTCTGTGTGGTAGCCCGTTCTCTTGCCCGCAGTGTAAACAAGGCTCTGGGCGGTTTCTATCGACGATTGCGTGCACGGCGCGGTGGATTAGTTGCTAATAAAGCCCTGGCTCGTAAGTTGGCCGTCCTTTTTTGGCGCGTTATGGTACACGGCTTCCCCTACGTTGAAAGGGGCCTCGAAGTTTACCATGAGCAGGTTGCTCTCTCCCAAAAACGCCTTCTTTCTAAACTCGCAACAAAACATGGTTATTCCCTGGTCCCCAATATTTAATCCATTCAGTTAGTGGGTAGTTCGCAGAGGCTCCACTGTTTGACTGAAGACATTGTTGAATCAAGGAAAGGCGCCCATTTTCCCACAACCAATCCCCACTCCAAAGATTTAACTTGTAACTGACGTTACGCACTTTTAGGAGCTCTGGGAGCAAAAAAGACTGTTCTAACCAACAAGGTTCTCTTTTTTTGCGTAACATCACTTGTAATCAAAACAGCACTTAAATCTGTGGCACATCAACCCCGCATAGGGATTACCATAGGGGACCCCGCTGGGATTGGACCCGAAATTATCGAACGAGCACTCGGCTCGGGAAAATTCCCCTCCGATTGGGATTTTTTAAGAATCGGACACCAGATGGGGTCTGAGGCAGGCAAACCTAGTCCCGCATCGGCACGCGTTGCTTTGGAAGCTCTTGAGTCGGCTGCGGAATTGGCCAATCGCAGAGAAATCGACGTCATAGTAACGGGCCCGGTTTCCAAAAACCAACTGCGTCAAATAGGATTTCAATTTCCAGGTCAAACAGAATTCTTTGCAGCGCGAGCATCAGTCCAAGATTTTGCAATGCTGCTTACTGGCGGGAGACTCACCGTAGCACTAGTGACTGTTCACATTCCGCTTGCCGACGTTGCTCGAATGCTCAGCGAAACAGAAATTGTTCGCGTCGGGAAGCTGCTGTATACTTTTTTACTGAGGCGGGGAGTAGCCGTGCCGCGTATTGCCGTTGCCGGATTCAATCCCCACGCAGGAGAAAATGGAGACCTGGGGCGGGAAGAAATCGACATTATCCAACCCGCTGTGCGCACATTAGCCACGGTGGGAAGATTTGAGGGGCCTTATTCACCCGACACCATATTCTATCGCGCGATAAAAGGTGAGTTCGATGCCGTACTCTGCATGTATCATGATCAAGGACTCATTCCATTAAAACTTCATGCTTTTGATACGGGAGTGAATGTTACATGGGGATTGCCCTATGTTCGTACCAGTCCGGATCATGGCACCGCCTTTGAAATCGCAGGTAAAGGCATTGCTTGCGCTGACAGCATGATTGCAGCAATCCAACTGGCTGGTGAATTAGTAACTGACGTTACGCACTTTTAGGAGATCCGGAGGCAAAAAAAGATCATTTTAGCCAACAAGTTTCCCTTTTTTGCGTAACATCACTTAGTAACTGCCAACTATTAGACGGTTCACGACCGAAAGAGTTGTTCGATTGGAACGGAAAATGCTACTACAAATTTGCCGATTCTTGCAAAAAGAACCGGCGGCGGAGAGCACTTTTTTTGACGATAGGAAAAATCGCTTTAATCGCTTTAATGTAGAAAGATCGACAAGTCAGGGGAAATTGAGATGAAGCAGAAAACGGTGGAAGAAGAGACAGGAAAAAAGATGGAAATTGGGAACGATTCTTTATATGATCCTTCTTTTGAACATGATGCGTGTGGAGTTGGTTTCGTCGCCGATATTAACGGGCGTCGGTCGAATCAAATTTTAAAGATTGGCTTAAAATCGATCTGCGGCCTGATGCATCGAGGGGCTTTGGATGCGGATGCAAAAACTGGGGATGGAGCGGGAATTGCTACACAGATCCCCTATAAAATTTTTACCCCTCAAGTGGCGAAATTGGGACATCATCTTTATCAAGAGAGTGATTTAGCGGTGGGAGTCCTCTTTTTGCCGCACGACAACGCCTATGCTCAAGCCCGTGCAAAAGCAATTACTGCTGAGGTACTTGAAAAAAGAAATCTCTTTTTATTCGGGTGGAGAGAAGTCCCGCTCAATCTACATGTCCTAGGGGACAAAGCCAAATCAACGCTTCCCCGGATTGAACAGGCATTAATCGGGCGTCCCTGGGGAATTTCGGATGACGACTATGAACGCCGCCTTTTTTTGACACGTAACGAAATTGAAGACAGGGCGGCAGCGGATCAAATCCGGCATTTTTACATCTCCTCATTTTCCCATCGGACATTGGTTTACAAAGGGTTGCTTGTTTCAGGAGCGCTAGAAAAATTTTATCCGGATCTTTCCAATCCTGCTTATGAAACCGCCCTCTCGGTGTATCATCAACGGTACAGCACCAATACCTTTCCGACATGGTCACTGGCTCAGCCATTTCGCATGTTAGCGCACAATGGCGAAATTAACACGATCCGCGGAAATCGAAGCTGGATGTATGCCCGCGAATCCGAACTTTGCGCCGATTTCTGGGGGAAAGACATTCAGCTCCTCAAGCCCATTATTCAACCGGGTGGCTCCGATTCTGCTAGCTTGGATAATGCCTTGGAAGTTTTGTCGATGTCCGGCCGCAACCTATTACATTCTTTGACCATGTTGGTACCTCCGGCATGGGACGACCGTCTTTCTCCGGAACTCAGGGCGTTTTATGAATACAACGCTTGTTTGTGCGAGCCTTGGGATGGCCCGGCAGCGCTTGTCTGTACGGACGGGGTCACCGTAGCGGCTTGTTTGGACCGGAATGGATTACGTCCCGCTCGGTATAAATTAACCGGCGATGGGATTTTTGTCTTGGGATCGGAAATGGGGGTTTCCGGATTAAAATCCTCGCTTATCGTGGAAAAGGGAAGGCTAGGCCCAGGGGAAATGATAGCGATCAACACTGCCGAAGGGCGTTTATTACGAGATGCTGAAATTAAGGAATCTTTAGCGAAACAGAAAGATTATGTCGGCTGGCTGAAAAAAAATAGGGTCGAATTTCCGTTGGAGACGAGAATTCAGGTACCGGCAGGCAACTTGGATTTTTCCCAGCTACTGCGAAAACAAATTTCCTTTGGCTATTCGAGCGAAGAAATGGACATGGTTTTGAAACCCATGCTGAAGGATGGAGCAGAGGCAGTGGGCTCGATGGGCGATGACACGCCCTTGGCAGTTTTATCTCTCCGTCCTCGGTTGCTTTACACTTACTTTAAGCAGCTCTTTGCCCAGGTTACGAATCCGCCCATCGATCCTATTCGTGAGAAATTAGTGATGTCGCTTGATTGCATTTTGGGATGGCGACGCAATCTTCTGAGTGAAACACCGGAGCATGCGGAAGTAATTTTGATAAAGTCTCCGATTCTTACGAATCAGGAACTGAGCCGCTTGATAGCTATAGGCGGAATCCATACCTCGACGACTATCAGCGCCGTTTGGCCAGTGAAAGAAGGTCGAAACGGCTTGCGGACGGTAGTGTCTCGCATCTGTGCCGAAGCCGAGCAGGCGGTGGATGTCGGTGTGCGACTTTTGCTTCTTTCTGACCGTGGAGTGGACGCCGAACACGTGCCTGTTCCGATGCTTTTAGCGGTAGGAGCAGTCCATCATCACCTTTGCCGCGCGGGAAAAAGGATGCGTGTCAGCATCCTCTGCGAAACCGGCGAGGCACGAGATGTCCATCAAGTTGCATGTTTGATTGGCTATGGCGCAAGCTGTATCAATCCTTACTTGGCCTTGGATACCATCCAAGAGTTGTCAGAAAAGAACGCCCAGGATTTCTCGCAAGCTGTTTCAAAATATAGAACTGCCCTCGAAAACGGATTGCTCAAAATTATGTCTAAGATGGGCATTGCCATGTTGAGCAGCTATCGAGGCGCCCAAATTTTCGAAGCTATCGGCCTGGCAGTTTCGTTGATTGAAGAATGCTTTACCGGCACTCCCTCCCCGCTCGGCGGAATTTCGTATGAAGAAATTGCGGATGAAAGTTTACAGCGGCATGCAGCAGGTTTTGAAGGACAAGCGGAAAAACTGCAAGATCTCGGCTATTATCGGTCTCGGCGCACGGGAGAAGTGCATGTGGTGTCCGCTCCCGTAATTCAAAATTTCCATACTTTCGTGGGCATTAAGGGAGCTGATAAAGCGGGAAAGGAAGAGGATTACAAAAAATATGTGGAAAGTGTATTAAGCGCACGTCCCCATTCCTTGAGAAATCTATTGGAATTTGTGCCGTGGAGTAGTGGGCCCATTCCTCTGGAGGATGTGGAACCCATTGAAGAAATTCGTCGACGGTTCACTACCGCGGGCATGTCTTTAGGTGCACTCAGTCCCGAAGCCCATGAAACCTTGGCGATCGCTATGAATCGCATCGGCGGAAAGTCCAATAGCGGCGAAGGAGGAGAAGACCCCGCACGCTTTCATAGAAGAAACAACGGCGACTGGGCCAATAGCGCAATTAAGCAAGTTGCGTCCGGACGTTTTGGCGTAACGGCTGCTTATTTGGCCAGCGCCAAAGAAATCGAAATCAAAATAGCCCAGGGAGCCAAACCTGGCGAAGGAGGCCAGCTCCCCGGCCATAAAGTAAGTGCTTATATCGCGCAACTTCGACACGCCATTCCGGGTGTGACACTGATCTCACCTCCCCCCCACCATGATATCTATTCCATCGAAGATCTTGCCCAACTCATTTACGATCTTAAGCAGGTGAATCCGCGTGCCCGCGTGTGCGTAAAATTAGTTGCCGAAGCCGGCGTCGGAACCATTGCCGCGGGTGTCGCAAAAGCCCACGCAGATATTATTCTCATTAGCGGTCATGAGGGAGGCACGGGAGCCTCACCCCTCAGCTCCATTAAAAATGCAGGTGGCCCCTGGGAAATCGGCGTTGCGGAAACCCACCAAGTGCTGATGTTAAACGGTCTGCGCAACCGTGTGACCCTCCGAACTGACGGCGGAATCCGTTCTGGTGAAGATATTGTTTACGCGACGTTGCTCGGAGCGGAAGAGTTTAATTTTGGTACCGCCGCATTAATTGCAATGGGATGTGTTTACGTTAGGCAGTGCCATCTGAATACCTGCCCCGTGGGTGTTGCAACTTCGGATGATCATTTACGAGCTAAGTTTAAAGGGAAACCGGAAAACGTGGTTCGCTTCTTCAATGCTGTTGCCCAAGAAGTGCGTCAGATTATGGCAACATTGGGATTCTCCACCATTGAAGAAATGATAGGGCGTGTGGAATGTCTGCGTCAAAGGAATGTGCCCAACCATCCAAAAGCAAATACCTTAAACCTGGGCAGACTTCTAGTGGATGTAGCAAAGGATGATCCTACAGCAGTCCGTCATGCAACTCGCTTTCGGAACGACGGACCCGAAGATCGCACTTTGGACGATATCATTATGCAGGATGCTAAGGATGCTATCAACGAGGCAAACCCCATTGTCCTCTCTTATCCCATTTATAATACCAACCGTGCCGTTGGCACCCAAATTTCCGGGGAAATTGGTTATCAATATGGCGAAGAAGGACTGCCGGAAGGTACTATTGAATTGAGGCTCACAGGCAGCGCAGGGCAAAGTCTGGGAGCTTTTCTTACTTCCGGTGTGCGCCTCATCGTCAGCGGAGAATGCAATGACTATGTGGGTAAAAGCATGAGCGGTGGCGAAATCATCGTCAGACCTTTGGAAGGTCATCACTTTGCTGCCAAAGATTGCATGATCCTTGGAAACACGGTCCTCTACGGTGCCATCGGCGGACGCCTCTTTGCAAACGGACGCGCTGGCGAGCGGTTTTGTGTCCGAAACTCAGGCGCAACAGCAGTGGTTGAGGGAGTCGGTGATCATTGCTGCGAATATATGACCAATGGCACAGTCATCATTTTGGGAAGCACCGGTCGTAATTTCGGAGCGGGTATGACAGGAGGTTTCGCCTATGTCTTAGATCTCGATGATCAATTTTGCGAGCGCTGCAATCAGCAGCTTGTTACGCCAGAGCGCCTCACTGAACCATCTGATGTCGATATACTGAGAAAGCTCATCGAACAGCATCTCCAATTGACAAATAGCGATTTCGCCAGCCAAATCCTGGAAAATTGGTCCGCAAATGTAGCGAAGTTTTGGAAAATATGTCCCCCCGTGATTTCATCTGCAAAATCATCAGAACCTACATCAAATCATACCGCTGTTCAGGAGATCGGTGCCGCTAAATTTTAGTCGAGTCTACGCCCTTTCTGAGATTAAACAAATAATAGCAAAATATTTGCCAAATTTCGATTAGGTGGAGAATCTACGCTATTTTTTTGGTTAGGTATATTATTTACATAGTTATGTTTGGCGCGGACGAATCTTTTTTTATTGTATGCCTTCGTCTCTATCTTCGCCTTCATTTACTCGAGCAAGCTCCACCAAGGTTGGCGAGCAAAGAAGTCTCAGTTCCGATGCACCAGGCACTTCTTCAAATCGGTTTCTAGGACGATTAAGTTCGCTTGCGACTGGCGTCCGAAGGCGATTTTCTGATGTTACGACAGGTTTGCGTGATCTCCCTGGTAAGATCCAAAACCACCGTCCTTGTAGTGATTTGGATAAGGATGACAATGGCAGGGTTGGTGTTTGGTCCAATTTCCGTCCAAAAGTCTCGCAAAATGGAAATTCATCAGGTGGTGTGTTACCCCACAAGCGGTCGCCCCCGATTGAGCTGTGATGATATGATAGCAACTCTAGGGACAGGAGCCTCCCGTCGTCACCCTCCCAAGACCAAATAAAATTAAGGGACAAGAAGAGACGGAATCAAATAGAGCCGACCGGGCTCTAGCGTGCCGTGAAGTCCCTGTGGTAGATCAATACGGATTTGCGGAGCCCCCGACTCGCTGATTAAGCGAAGAAATTTTGAAAATGAGAACTGGGCTTTGTAATTGATGACGGATGCGTCTTTGGCACCGCTCAATTCCTTTGCCTTATTATAAGCATCTTCAATATATCCCAAACCATCCACCAGTTTTGCGCGATAAGCATCCTCACCACTCAGAACTCTTCCATCTGCAACTCCATTGCGCAAAGCCTCCGGGTCCAAATGCCTGGCAGATGCTACCACATTTAAAAAGCGGTCGTAGGTCTGCATGACCAGCTTCTGAACGTATTCCTTTTCTTCCGGGGTCATTTCTCTGGCGGGATTGAGCATGTCCTTAAAGTTGCCGCTCTTAAAGACCATGGCTTGCAAACCGATTTTCCCTAAAAGATCCCTATAGTTTAGCGTGGAAATGATCACCCCAATGCTTCCCGTGAAAGTGGTGGGGCTACACATAATCCATGAAGACCCGCAGGCGGCGTAATAAGCGCCCGAAGCTCCGATAGAGTTCATATAATAAATCACAGGCTTCTTCTTTGCAAGGCCTTGTAAAGAATGATAGATGGCATCGGAAGCCGTCACCTCACCACCCGGCGAGTCAACGGAAATGACTACAGCTTTGACATCAGGATCTGCGGCGGCTTGTAAAAAAGCCTCCTTAAGATCCGCAACCAAGGATTCTCCCAGAGGATTGGTTTGTGTAAATCCAATCGTTCCTGTAAGCGGAATCACAACAATTTTCGAAGTCTTTGAGCCCGGAAGAACTACCGTTTCCTCATAGGTCGCTTCCGGCAGGACGACGGATTTTATGCCTTTATTTGTGTGGATCGAAATAAACAGAATATTAAAAAATATGCTGAGACAAAGCAGCAAAAACAGGACAATGCCCAGACAGCCCATTTTTTTCATAATCCAAGCACCATAGAGGAAATCCGGCTTATTCACAAGAAGGTATAGCGAAAAAGCTATAAAATGAGATTATGGATTTGATACGCTTGACTCCCTCCAAGTCGCACCCTTGCGGGCCGCTTTCAGCAGTCTACCCCAGCCGTTCCACGGCCCGGGGTTGACTGAAATTTTTACTTTAGGCGCGGCGTCAAGAAGAGGCTATATCCATAGATACGGACACTTTTTGGCAATAATGCCTCAAGTAAAAAGGCGACAAAGCCGTGATTATTTTATAGTTCTTTTGCTATAAATCAAATGATATTAAATGATTTACGAAGGCTGTTGGAGGAACTTTCCATTCAACCCTCCAAGAGCTTGGGACAAAATTTTTTGCATGATCAAAACTTAGCCAAGTGGATGGTTTCGAATCTGGAAATTTCTCCAGGAGATCACGTTGTGGAACTGGGGCCAGGTCTGGGTGCACTTACGGAATATTTGTCAGACTTCGAAAATAGATTGACCCTTATCGAGAAGGACAAGCGGCTCGCAGCTTATTTAAACGTTCGTTTTAAAGAGCGATGCCATGTCCTCCACAGTGATGCGGCCTCTATCGACCTACGTGAATTGTACGGTTGGGGTCCGGTAAAGATCATCGGAAATTTACCCTATTATATGACATCGCCCATTCTTTCCTTGTTTTTAGGAAAACTTTCCCCGGCGGTACGGCTCATATTTATGGTCCAGAAAGAACTGGCTCACCGCCTTACGGCTGTTCCTCGTACCAAGGACTATGGAGCAATGACTGTTTGTATCCAGCGCCGCTGGAAAATACGCACCCTTCGCACGCTGCCTCCCACTGTGTTTTATCCGAGACCCAAAGTCGATTCCGCAGTGATTCTCATTGTTCCCCGGGAGCCTGCACAGCTACCCGTCTGTGACGAGGTTTTGTTTGAACAGATCGTTCGCTTAGGATTTTCTGAACGCCGGAAACAATTCCGCAAACTATTGGGCAACACAGATGGTGTTTGGGAACAGTTTGCTCGGTCCAAAGGGCTTTCCAGCCTTGCTCGAGCCGAGGAACTCTCTGTAAACGACTATGCGGAATTGACTGCCCGGCTCGAGCCCTCCCGGTCTCTGGACCCACAGGCGGCAACCGACGAAATGTTTGATATCGTCGATTCCAATGACCACGTAGTAGGGCAAGCCAATCGGCGGAAAATTCATGAGCAAAATCTGATCCATCGTGCCGTCCATATCTTGATTCGAAATGGAGCCGGGGAGTGGTTCTTGCAAAAAAGGTCAATCTGGAAGGACCAAAACCCCGGCAAATGGGATTCCAGCGCCGCAGGTCACCTACAAGCAGGCGAAAATTATGAAAGCGCAGCGCGCCGTGAATTGTTGGAAGAGCTAGGAATTCACTGCGAAATACGTCGGATCGGACGCTTAGGGCCTTCCGAAGCGAACGGCTGGGAGTTTATTGAGATTTTTTATGCCCGGCATGACGGACCCTTTAAATTAGCTCTACTAGAAATAGATGCGGGAGCTTTTTTTGAAGAAACACAAATTTGGCGATGGATTCAAAATGACGCCACTGCATTTAGCCCTGTTTTTCTAAAATGCTTTGAATGTGTCTGCCAACATTAACGGTGGACTTCGTCCCTTTCCTCTAACACGATACCATTTCCAAAGTTATTTACAGCTCTGGTGGCTGTGAGTTGGCCTTTTTCCCGCCAGCTCTATGAATATCTTTGGAAACGGTATCAGTGTTAGTAGGACGACAATTTGCAATCATTTTATGGCTGCTTCCACATTGGCACTGGCCTGAAGTACTATGGATCAAACGGCCGGCAGATGCTGCTTGAGAAATCTCTCAATTCGGGTGGCGATTTCCTCCCCGTGCGTTTCGAGTGCAAAATGACCCGTATCGAGGAGGTGGGTCTCCACATTCTTGAGATCGCGGGCATATGGAGCTGCTCCCTCGGCCGGAAAGATGGCGTCGTTCTTGCCCCAGACGATCAACGTCGGCGGTTGGTATTTCCGGAAAAAAGCCTGAAACTCGGGATAGAGCGGAACATTGCTCCCGTAGGAAAGGAACAAGTCCAATTGGATGTCGTCATTTCCCGGGCGATCCATTCCGGACTGGTCCAACTCCCAGGTTTTCGGATCCAGTAGCGTGAAGTCCTTTACGCCATTTTCATATTGCCAGCGCGTAGCCGCCGGCTCGACGAGGAAATGAAGGGCTTGCCGATTCTCCGGGGACGGATCTTTCCAGTATTTTTTGATGGGAATCCAAAAATCCTTGAGACCCTCGTCGTAGGCATTGCCATTCTGCACGAGCAGCGCTTGGATGCGTTCGGGATGCCGCAGCGCGAGGCGGTAGCCCACCGGCGCACCATAGTCGAACACATAGAGCGAGTAGCTTTTGAGTTCGAGTTTTTCGACCAGTTGTTCGATGATGTTGGTTAGGTTCTCAAACGTGTAGGCAAAGCTCTTGTGAGCCGGTGCACTACTTTTGCCGAAACCGGGATAGTCGGGAGCTATCACATGGAAGGACTTGGCGAGACGCGGGATAAGATTCCGGAACATGTTGGATGAAGTCGGAAATCCGTGCAAAAGCAGAATCGTCGGGGCGGTTTTCGCGCCGGCTTCGCGGTAAAAGATGTCCTGCCCACTGAGCCGCACAGTATGGTGTTGCACCAGGGGCTGCTTAGAAGTGCTTTCTGTATTCATAAGGCCTTAAATAGGCAGCATCCGAAATTTTGTGTCAAGGGTCGATTTCGTCTGCAAACCGCGATGGGTAGAAGGCGTTCGTGTAACCAAAGATAAGGAGGAGCGGACTGGATATTCCCCGAAAAAGAAGAGAGGTAGGGAGCCGAAAGTTTAGAGATAAAGATGTTTATGGAAATGGTGGCTAAGGCAAGCATAAGGAGCCGGGAAATCCAAGGGACAGTGGAGGCGTTTTCTATAGTAACTGACGTTACCCCTACAGTTGTCGTTTAGAATGAAAAAATTTAGCGACAGCTTGGTGAGCTCTGCGCCAAAGGGACCAAGCGATGATAAAAGCAGGTTGGAGAGATCGGAAGATTAAACGTGTAACAAGGCGTCGAATTTCCTGGATAGACCAGCAAACCAGAGACTTGTTGAGGGAGGAAGCTGCGTTCTGCTTTTTTTGTGTAAGGTGGAGTTATTCACCCGATAACGGATGATTGCCAGTAGAGAAAAAGCAAGCATCACCAGGGAAACATGGCGATGCCAGCCATGCCAGGAACGGGTTTCGTTGTGATCAAGACCAAACTCATTTTTAGCTGTTTCAAAACTTTCCTCGATCCTCCATCGTGCTCCTGCCACATTGACTAATGTTTGGAGAGAAGTTGTCTTTGGACACCAGGTAGTGTAATAGGAACATTTTCCATCCTCGATGTTGCGCCGGATGAGAAGGCCGCTAGTCCAAATTCCAGTGTAGTTTTTGTTATATTGGGAGGCATCCACATTGTTCCATTTGAAGTAAGCCCAATCATAGAGCCTGGCACCCTTGGTTCCTTCGCCAGCTGATAAGCGTTTCCAGCGGCAGGCAGGTAATTTACTGGCTAGCTCCTCAGCTGTTGTAACTCGAACACTTTCCTTTTTATTATCCCACAAGTAGTATTGCCGCCTCGATGTAGTACCTAATACATAGCCCTTACATGTTTTACGTAATGTTTCGGTCACTTCAGAAATTCCATAGACGCTATCTGCTGCAACCCAGGAAAAGGGAATTTTAGCTTCTATGGTTTCCTCTATCATTTTCCGAGCTATGGTAGGCTTTGTCGAAAATTTTTGCTCAACTGGGATATGCGCCGCTGCTCTGCGTGTTTGGTCTTCTATCCATTCTTTGGGTAAATAGAGTTTCCTATCAATAAAGGCGTACCCTTTACTGGAAACATAGGCTGCAAAAACTCCAATCTGACAATTAGTGATTTTTCCTACTGTGCCGGTGTATTGGGGAGCCACTCCACAAGTAGCTTTTCCTTTTTTGAGAAATCCGGTTTCGTCAATCACTAGTATTCCTTCTTCCTCCCCAAAATGTTCTATTACATATTCCCTCACTGTCTCTTTGAGTCGGTCGGCTTCCCATCTCCTTCGGCCTAATATCGCTTGTTGCCGCCAGGGGCCTTTATCCCCAGCTGCCTCTGCTCTCATCCATCCGGTTTTCCGTGGTTCGTTTCCTAGAAGCCCTTCCAAAAATAATTCCGCATTTCTTGCCACTCTCTTCTGCATAAATAGCGGCTTGATTTTTTCCTGGATCTCCTTCATTCCCTCTTTCCATATCTCTATTGTTTCCTCTGCTGTTGCTGTCACCCTTAAATCTACACCTCTTCTTTCTAAATGACAACTGTAGGGTTACGCACTTTTAGGAGCCGTGGGAGCAAAAAAACCCATTTTGACCAACAAGGTTTCCCTTTTTTGCGTAACATCACATAGTAAAAAGTTTCTAAATAAACAAAGAGAGAAAGCGGAGCTGGCGAAGTCGGAAGCTGGCCGATGCGTCCAGAATTTGGGTGAGAAATTCTGGGGTTTTGATTCCGTGAAACGCATAAGCTCCCCTTTTGGCAAGAGCAACAGCTTCTCGGATCTCTTGAGACGACCGGATCGTATTGCGCGAATAGCCTTCCCCTGCCGCTGCAAGATCGAACCAAGCCATATCCATTGAAATCGTCTGAGCAGCAACCCACCGATCCACGAAGCCTTTTTCAAAAGGCTCGAAGGTTGCCCTGTCGACGAAATACTGAAGAGCAGCGGCGTCAAAGATCCAAGGAAAATGATAGAATCGTGGAGCGTGAAATTCAGATTCTGCCGTGTAAAAAACATTTGCCTGAATGCCCGGGCGCTGCCGGGGACGCTGCAGCAAGAAGGCATCATATTCTAAAAAGACGTAGTAATCAGCTGCGTAGCGCAAAGCGTAACGCATTCCACTTAACTGCCGATTTAAACATTCACCGCCGTATTTATTAGATTTTCCAAAAGCCGCCATCTCCACGCCTTCCACAATTGAGGGACTATCCTCAGGATAAATGAGAATTACAAAGTCGGAATGTAACTGCCAAAGAGGCAAGTGACGCTTCACAATTTCAGTTCCTCCCTGATAACTAAAAACCGTAGTGCAAATTAAAGGGGTGGACATAATAATGTATTTATTACCGGACTCGTCTGTCCTGTGGGGTAAGCCTCTGTTTGAGTTTGGGTAAAAACCGGTGAATAGAAAAATCTTCCGTAGCGTTAAAGTTTTCTTTGTGCACTAGCCAATCCTCTTTCGACCGTTGAGGAACTTTCATAAGAGCGGCATATTGCCTCGCTCGAGGTACCTTTTGATTCCAAAAGTAATATTCATCGCGTGTCCAATAATGATTGATCTGGGCGATGTCGATCACTGGATTTTCTCTCCGAGGCAAACCATCAGCCAGGACGATGCTGACTTCGGCAGGAAGTACAGGTTCGTGAACTTTCATGCGAACGATCCTGTCAGGCTGCACAATACTTTTGCCTAACTGACACTCTTTGTAATGAGGCTGAGCTTTTCTCGTGAAGTGCTCAATACTGAGCTGCCCCTCTTTTAACCGCGAGATGCCAGCGGTACCAAACATCTGCCAGTGGAGAAAGATGGCAACATGCATTTCCAGAGGGCGGAGGAGTTCGGGAATCGTGGAAACATGGTGGGGTACGATGAATTCATCTACATCAATTGCCGCAAACCATTTAAAACGCCCTCTGCAAAGGCTCGCTGCGTGATTAATTGCCTTAATTTGCCAGCGATTAAATGGGTCAGGCAAAGACAAGTCATAAAGCGTGACCCAACCTGCTTTCTGATAAGGGTGCAACACACGGCGAAAATCATCTCGGCTATGATTGTTGTAGAGAAAAAAATGATCCACGCCGAGCAAAAGATGATACTCCAGCCATTCGCTCAGCCACGGGACTTCTTCTCGAAAAATAGCGCCTGCTGCCAAGTAACCGCGAGGCGTCCGAGATGTAGAGGACAACTTTTGAATTCCCAAATAAATGTCGCTCACTGTATTCAACGTGCTGCCAACGCATTTTGGTTTCATAAGTTCTATGAGATTGGAAAAGACGTATTTTTCAACTCGCAGCTTCTAAAAACTATCTCGTTGAAATGCAGATCGAGACAAACTATGACATCCTGCCGACCGGCTGCGTCGGTTTCTTTTAGAAGCTACCGATTGCAAATGATATCTTTTCGATCTACAAGCTTCAAAAAAAGCCGGACGAAGTCCGCCGGGCAAGATCTCTTTACTAAGGAGTCCACTCGCAAGACGCGGGTAAAAATGATAGTCATATGTTAATAACAGTCCTCCTGCCGGTTTATAATGGAGGGAAGTTGTTGGGTGGGGCTTTGGATGGGATTTTGAATCAGTCTCTACGAGATTTTGAATTCTTAATTATAGATGATCATTCGACAGACGGAACTTGGGAAAAGGTGTGCTCCTACCGGGATTCCAGAATTCGGGCAGTAAGAAATGAGCAAAACATTGGCCTTACCGCCACATTAAACCGGGGTTTGGAAATTGCTTCCGGGGAATTGATTGCCAGGCAAGATCATGATGATTTCAGTTATCCTGATCGCCTAAAAAGGCAAGTTGAGGCTTTTAAAGAACGGAAGGAATTAGTTGCTGTCTTTTCGAGGGCGCGCTTAATCGATAATAAGAATAGGATCGTTGGATGGGTGAGGACACCAACAAATCCAGCGGCCATCCGATGGGATCTCTGCTACCGAAACAGTTTCGTTCATGGATCTGTTATGTTTCGGAGAAAGGTCGTTTGGGAAGACATCGGGGGCTATCATCCGCTGCCCGCTTGTGAGGACTACGATCTTTGGTCTCGTATTCAAAGAAACCAAGGCGAGATTGCTGTTATTCAGGACAGTCTTCTCGATTACCGGATTCATTCCCATTCGATAATGGGCCAGGAACACAGCGAAGCATTTGTGAAGAGCCGTAACGCCCTTCGTCAAATTATGGAGAAAAACTGTGAGGCATTTTTTGATCTTTCAGAAAAGCAAATTGCAATCCTGACTGCCGCCTGGCTGGAACCGGAGCTAGCAAATTGGACCTCATTTTTTGTCCTCCAAAACCAACTCCTAGCCAGCCAACGAGATTCTGATATTCTGGCCATCCGAAAAATTCTGGCTGAAGAGGACTTTTCTCTTTATCGAAAATGCTGCCAGACCACGTGTGCCGTTTCGTTTCTCCGTGCCCTGTGCTTAGTAGCGCCTCGGCGATTTGCGGCGTTGCCCTGGATACGCATTTTAGGAGAACGCCTCCTTGCGGTGCTGGGTTGGCGATCTCCGCGATGAAATCCTTCTTCCCCCTCCTCGTTCGGGAAAACGTCGGAACCACTTCAATACCGCTTCAAAGTCGCTGCTCTTTGTGTCCAATCAGTGGGGTCAGGCCATTTGCTAGAAATTAGTACTGCGAACCTCCGTAATTAGTTGCACATTTGTTGAATTACTGGCCTTTGGAAGAAGCGTAAGATCGCATTCTGAGACGGAAAATGCTGTCGAGTGCGTTAAAATCCCGCAATTGGATTTGAGCCGACGGTTTGGTGGCGAATATCCTGAGCTGAGACGAGGAAGACTGTGTCTTCGGCGATGTTAGCCGAATGATCTCCGATGCGTTCGATATAGCGGGCAATAAAAATGAGATCCAAATAAGAGCGAACTTGCGAAACATTTTCGGGCATTGCCTCGGTGAGCTTTTCCGCCACGTCTTTATTCATCTGATCCAATTGGCGATCCCGCGGTTTAAGTGTTAGAGATTGCTCAATATTGCGATCTGTAAACGCTTGGACTGCATCCTGAAACATGTTAATGGAATGGTGAAGCATTTCATGGATCAGGATGACTTCCGGAATCGGTGGGGCAGCATTTAGTTTAAGTGCCCTACGGGCTATGCCCACGGATTGATCGGCGATACGTTCCAGGTGAACGCTCAGTTTCATGGTGGCCAATACCTCACGCATGTCAGAGGCGACCGGATTAAAGCGCATCATGGTTTCAATTCCATCGCGATCGATGAGAACTTCTAAGGTATCGATTTCCTCATCGTCAGCAATGGCGATCTTGAGGGATTCGTCTTCACGCTGGATCAATCCTTGAGAGGAGTTCTGAAGATTGCGCTGGGTGAGGCTCGCCATCATCAGAACGTTAGTTCGGAGTGAGGTCAAAGCGGTTTCAAAAGTGCCTAAAATGTGACGCGAGGTGGATTCGTTCATTGTTGTGGAGAAAAGTTATCCAAACCGTCCGGTAATGTAGTCTTCGGTTTGTTTTTGTGCGGGATTAGAAAAGATTTTCGTCGTAGTATCGTACTCGATGAGGTGTCCTAAATAAAAGAAAGCAGTCCGATCCGAACAGCGAGCTGCTTGCTGCATGTTATGGGTGATGATGACGATGGTGAAGTGCTGTTTGAGTCTGTGAATGAGTTCTTCCACCCGAGCGGTACCGATAGGGTCCAGGGCGGAGCAAGGTTCATCCATCAGCAATATTTTAGGCTGATTAGCAATGGCACGAGCGATGCAGAGGCGCTGCATTTGACCGCCGGAGAGGCCGAGTGCGCTCTCGTGCAGGCGATCTTTGACTTCGTTCCAAAGTGCCGCACTGCGGAGGCTGCGCTCCACACATTCGTCCAAGATGTATTTTTTGGTTTGTCCCGAAATTCGAAGGCTGTAGACGACGTTCTCGTAAATGGATTTGGGAAAGGGATTCGACTTTTGAAAAACCATTCCAATATTCCGGCGCAATGCTATCACTTCTACTTTCGGATCGTAGATGCTAGTTCCCATGAGGTGAATGTCCCCTTCATGATGGGTGCCTTCAATTAAGTCATTCATCCGATTAAAATTACGAAGGAGCGTTGACTTGCCGCAACCGGAGGGCCCAATCAGAGCGGTCACCTGCCTTTCCGGGATTTCCATAGAAATGTTATAAAGGGCTTGCTGGGGCCCATAGTAAAAACTGAAATCCCGGACCGAAAGAAAGTCAGGCCGATTGCTTTCCAAAGAGCTCATCGATAGAGAAGGGTTGTCCATATGGGAGGAAATGGCGCCATTTTGACCGATATTTTGAACGAGAGTAAGCATAGCAATTTCTCGGTGAAATCAGACCATTATTAATGGTGTTTTTTTCGGAAAAGAATTTGAGCCGCCACGTTGGTAAGGGTAACGATAGTGACCAAGACAAGCGAAGCGGTCCAAGCCAGTTTAACCTGATGATCATAGGGGAGTGTGGAAAAGTTGTAGATGAGCACAGCGAGAGAGGCGGCGGGTTGATTGAGAGAGGTGAGCCAATATTGGCTGAAGAGTGCTGTAAAAAGAACGGGAGCAGTTTCTCCAGCCGCTCGCGCAATAGCAAGCATCAGGCCGGTCATCATAACCGGAAGAGCTTCGGGGAGGACAATCCGCCAGATGGTTTGAAGATGGGTGGCGCCCAGCCCAGTGGATGCTTCTCGTAAGGATTGCGGGACACTGAGTAAAGCTTGTTCGGAGGTGAGTAAGATGGTCGGTAAGATGAGTATGGATAAGGCGACTCCGCCTGCCAAAGCCGAAAATCCCGTGTGGACTACCAGAATGGCAAATGCAAAGACGCCGCAAATGATGGAAGGAATACCAGTTAATAGTTGGGCTACAAAGTGGACTGCACTGGCAAGCGAAGATTGCCGGGCGTATTCGTTAATATAAACCGCGGAAAGGATGCCGATGGGTGCTGCGAAAAGTAGGGCGATACCCACCATCACAAAGGTGCCGACAACGGCATTACCAAATCCTCCGCCAGTCATTTGGGCAGCCGGGGGAAGTTGAGTGAATATGGAGGGCTTGAGAAGAGGTAATCCGTTTTTCAATACCAGATAAAGAATCGAAAACAGCGGAATTAAGGTGAAGCATGCCAGGCTCACGCAGAGGATACTCAAGATTCGATTAGACAGAGATCGGAACTTGAGTCTTCCGGAGCCTTCGTGACTACTGAGAAAAGTTGAAAGCGAAGATGATGAAGTCATGGCCGAGATTAGCGGCTATGGGTTGTGGTGGCTTGCTGGGTACGTTTCAAGATGGATCGTCCGGCAATGTTGACCATAAGAGTCAAAAGCATGAGAAGGAGAGCCGCATACATGAGTGCGGAAATCTGAAGGCCCTCGGCTTCAGCAAACTGGTTAGCTAGCAGGCTGGCCAGGGTGCCTGCCGGAGAGAGCAATGAGAAGGTCAGGCGGGCACTATTTCCTATGACCATAGAGACGGCCATGGTTTCCCCCAAAGCTCTGCCAAATCCAAGAATCGTTGCGGCTACAATTGCGGGACCGGTTGCAGGTAAAATGATGCCAAAAAGAGCCTCCCAGCGGGTTGCCCCCAAAGCATAGGCTCCCTCTCGTAATGTTCTTGGAACACTGACTAAAGCGGCACGCGAAATGGCTGTGATCGTGGGAAGCACCATGAGAGCTAAAACCAGGCTTGCCGTCAACATACTGTTGCCAAAGGCAGGCCCATGAAAAAATGGAATAAATCCGAAATGTCCGGCTAACCATTGGCCCCAGTGCTGAATGATGGGTACGACCACTGTAATTCCCCAAAGGCCGTAGACAACGCTGGGAATGGCGGCGAGAAGTTCCACAACAAAACGAAGGGTTTGGCGGATGTAAATGGGCAAAAAATTTTCACTTAAGAGAATAGCGATCGCGATTCCCAAGGGAAGCGCAATCAGTAGCGCTAAGAGTGAGCTGACCGCCGTTCCCAAAACAAAAGCCAAAACCCCGTATTGCTCTGTGTTGGGATTCCACTGTGCATTGAAGATAAAGCGCAGTCCAAAAGCCTTTATGGAAGGAAGCGCCTGCGTCGCGATTTCCAAGACAATCCACCCCAGGAGGAGCAGGGTAGAGATTGCGGCGGCCCAGCACAGGGTCTGAAAGAGGTCGAGGCCGCGAATTTTTTTCAATTTTGAACCGGTGGGCTCATCCATAGCGTTGCGGCAGCGGTAGGTGACTTAATGGACTGTTTCAAGTGTTGTCCGTGCCTGCGTCACGATTTCCTGCGGAAGAGGGAGATATCCAAGGTCATGGGCGAAAGATTGTCCGGTTGTGAGGCCATAGGAAACAAACTTTTTCAGAGCAGTTGCCTTCTTCGGATCATTGTATTTCTTGTACAAAAGCAGCCAAGTAAATGTGGCGATGGGGTAATCTTCCTTGCCCTCGGGATCTGAAGGCCAGCCGCGCAAATCCGGGGGCAGTGATGCGTGGGAAAGGGTGGCTAATCCGCTTGTGGGCGTCGCGGCCACGTAATTCCCAAATTTATTTTGTAATACGGCGGATGGAATGTGGTTATGGTTAGCATAACCGTATTCAATATATCCAATGGCCCCTGGGGTCTGTTTGATGAGAGACGTAACACCGTCGTTCCCCTTTCCTGCCATCCCAGTAGGCCAGGCGACAGCTTTATTGAATCCCACGGTTCGAAAAAATTCCAGGTCGATGTCGGAAAGATGTTTAGAAAAGGCAAATGTGGTCCCACTGCCGTCCGAACGGGTGACGACCATAATCGGAAGGTTGGGGAGCTGAACGTCCCGATTGGTAGTGGCAATAGCGGGATCATTCCATTGAGTGATCTTCCCAAGAAAGATACCGACGTAAGCTGCCCGAGAAAGCTTCAGCGAGGAAACATTTGGCAAATTATAAGCCAGAACGATGGAACCGGCGGTAGCTGGAATCATGACGACCCCTTGGCGCACCGCGGCGATTTCCTTGTCCGTCATCGCGGCATCGCTTCCAGCAAAATCTACCAGGCCAGCGGTCAGATTTTTAACACCCGCACCGCTCCCAATCGGTTGGTAGTCGATCTGAATATCAGGGTGAATTTTTACGAATTCTGCGATCCAACGCTGATAGAGAGGTGCTGGAAAAGAGGCTCCGGAACCCTGAACAGGCACACTTTTTGCCGCAAAGGCGGACCCTGCTGCGGCCATCAATCCCAAGAGGATCAATGCCTGGATCTTAGCGATGAAATTCATAGAATGGCGAAGGTATTATGGGTTTGTAGCAAGCCGGGGGCAAGAAGGGAGTGGCTTTACAGTTGCTGCATGGAGTAACTTTGGATTACTCTAAAGCGTTCATGAATGAAGTGGAATTGGAGGCCAGGGAGCTTCGTCGTTCGTTTCAGGTTGGGAAGCAGCGGGTTGAAGTGCTACAAGACGTCAATCTGCAAATTTTTCGTGGAGAAGCCATTTTCATTCGTGGTGCATCAGGTGCTGGGAAAACCACATTGCTTTACACTTTAGCTGGGTTGGAACGCCCCGAAGCAGGCAAGGTATTGTTCGAGGGTTTATCTCTTTATGAGATCCATTCAGATCGGCTGACAAGGCTGAGAAATGCCAGAATGGGTTTTGTGTTTCAATCTTATTTTCTTCTTCCGGAATTAACCGCTCTGGAAAATATTTTACTCCCGGCCCTGATTGCGGGTCAACGGCCACAAGCGCGTGCTGAACAGCTCTTGGACCAAGTGAAATTGGCCCATCGTGCGAATCACCTTCCCGCGGAACTCAGCGGAGGCGAACAGCAACGCGTTGCGATTGCCAGAGCACTCATCAACGATCCGGGGATCTTATTTGCGGATGAACCAACCGGGAATTTGGATTCGCGTACTGGAGAATCTATTATCGAGCTTCTCCTCGGATTAGTCCGCCGAGATGGCCACACTCTCATCGTCGTCACGCATGACGCTACTCTTGCTCAAAAGGGCGACCGAGAGATCCGTATCGAAGATGGGGCGATTCTTCAGTCATGAATTGCTAAAAAGCAAATCCCCCTCAAACACCTCGGGTCCTGATAGCAAAATTTGCGAGATGAGATAAAATGAGAATTTTACACGTGGAATCCGGATTGAATTCCGGAGGCCAGGAATATCGTACCCTCGCGGAAGTTCAATGGCTCAGAGCGGCCGGACACGATGCCTGGATCGCATGCAACCGCGATAGCGAAGTGTTTCAGCAAGCTCTCGCGGCAAAAGTCCCTGTGCTTCCCTTGACTATGCGAGCCACCTTTTCCCCCATAGCCACCTGGAAGCTTTATTGCATGGCGCGCAATCTGCGCTGCGATTTGGTACACACCCATAGTCCAATTGATGCCTGGATTGCAGTGCCCTTGCGGTTTGTGGGAGTGCCAGTTGTTCGGACCCGTCATATTACGAATCCCATCCGCCCGACTTTTTTCCGAACATTCTGTTACCGGTATGGTTGTGATCACCTCATTCCCAGCGCGGAAGTGATTAGAGAGAGGCTTGAAAAACAGAACCGGATCCCGAGAGAACAAATGACCGTCATCGGTGAGGGTGCGAATCTCATGCAATTCCACCCAAACGTGGATGGATCTTCTTTTCGCGAGTTCTGGGGTGCGGGCCCGCAGGATATTGTTTTTGGCTGTGTGGGAATGCTACGCCCGGAAAAGGGACAGAGTAATTTCATTCAAGCGGCAGCCCACGCCTGTAAACAGATTCCCAATGCCCGATTTGTTCTCATTGGAGATAACACAAAGCCAGGATCTCCCATGCGAGCGAAATATCGCGATCTAATTCGAGAAAAATTTGGATATGACGCATGGCAGCCGGAAACCCAGATCCGCCTCTCCGAAAAAAATCCCATCCTCATGCAGGGACACGCGGAGGACGTCGCATGCGCGACCGCTGCCCTCGATGTAGCTGTAGTACCCTCGTCAGAAGAAGCGCAATCCCGTACAGCTCCCGAAGCTTTGTGCCTGGGAAAACCAATCATCGCCTGTCGCGTAGGCGGGCTCCCCGAGGTCGTAGATAACGAAAAAACCGGTCTCCTCGTACCTCGTAAGGACCCGGAAGCTCTAGCAGAGGCAATGGTCCGCTTGGCAAAAGATGCCAACCTTCGCAAACAATTCTCGGTTGCTGCGGCAGAGGAGGGGAAAAAGCGATTTTCTTTGGATGCCAGAATGAAAGAGACACTCGGAGTCTATAAAAAGGTGCTCAAGACATTTTAAGTCTCATTCGGTACCTGCACCCAGCGTATGCACATCTATTATTACTTAATTTAAGATGAGGATCTTACATGTAGAATCTGACATAGGCTCCGGCGGACAAGCATTCCGGACTCTGGCGGAAGTGCAATGGTTAAATACCAATGGGCACGAGGCATGGATAGCATGTGCACCCGAGAGTTGGATTTTCCGAAGCGGTGTCGCTGCAAAACTGCCTGTGATTCCATTGACAATTCGATCGACCCGTTCTCCCGTTGCAATGTGGAAGCTTTATCAAATCGTGCGAAAGCTGAATTGTGACGTGGTGCATGTTCACGAGTCGCCGGGTGCATGGACAGCCGTACCGTTGCGGCTTTTAGGAACACCAGTCGTTCGGAGCCGGCATTCGACAGATCCGGTACGAAAGACTTTTTCCAGAATATTCAGTTATCGATATGCTTGCAGCCATTTGATACCAACAGCGGAATTCACTCGGCAGAGATTCCTCAATGAGACTGGGATTCCAGCGGATCACATGACTGTTATTGGCGAAGCAGTTGATATTTCTCATTTTCACCAAAATGTGGATGGGTCTTCTTTCCGATTACTTTGGGGAGTAAAGCCACAGGAGGTTTTATTTGGATGCGTGGCAATGCTGCGTATGGAAAAAGGGCAAAAAGTTCTTATCGAAGCAGCGGGGCGTGTTCTCAAAAAGGCGTCCAATGTTCGTTTTATACTCATCGGTGACAATACCGACCCTGCGGGAAAAAACTGGCCGGCGGGATCCGAAATTCGAGCGAGGTATCGCAGGTTCATACAGGAAAAATTTGGTTATGAGCCTTGGAGGCCGGAGAGTCCCATTTGTTTCTCTCCGGAAACCCCCGTTTTGATGCATGGGCACGAACCAGATGTGGCACGGGCAACCGCAGCCTTGGATGTAGCGGTCATTCCCTCACTGGAAGAAGCGCAGTCAAAAACTGCTCCGGAGGCTCTTTGCCTTGGGAAACCGGTGATCGCCAGTCGTGTCGGAGGGTTACCGGAGGTCGTGGAACACGAAAAAAACGGTCTGCTCGTACCACCGAATGATCCTGACGCTTTGGCGGAAGCAATGATACGGCTGGCAGAGAATACTGCGCTCCGTAAACAATTAGGAATTGCTGCGGCAGAGGAGGGAAGAAAGCGATTTTCTCTGGATGCCAGAATGAAGGAGACACTCGGAGTCTATAAAAAAGTCCTGAACAAAGAATGATCCTATCCGTTTTGAGCAATAATTTCCGCACTTGTGCGCAGGCCAGCCGGCTCTATATATATCTCATTCTAAATGAGGGTATTACATGTGGAATCCAGCATGGATTCAGGTGGGCAGGAATACCGCACTATGGCCGAAGTAGCATGGTTGAATGCCAATGGGCACGAAGCGTGGATCGCGTGCAGCCCGAATAGTTGGATTTTCCAAAATGGTACTGCGGCAAAATTGCCAATGCTCTCACTCGACATGCCATCGACTCGGAGTCTCGCTGCAATGTGGAAACTCTATCATATAGTACGTGAATTCCATTGCGATGTAGTCCACGTCCATGGATCTTCCGGTGCCTGGACCGCCGCGCCGTTGCGGCTTCTGGGAACGCCAGTTGTTCGAAGCCGTCATATCACAAATCGTCTGCGGAGGGGATTTTTTAGAACATTTAGCTACCGGTACGCTTGCAACCATTTGATTCCAACAGCGGAATTCACTCGGCAGAGATTCCTCAATGAGACCGGGATTCCAGCGGATCACATGACAGTCGTTGGCGAAGGAGTTGATCTTGCTTGTTTCAATCGAAATGTGGATGGATGTTCTTTCCGCCTGCTCTGGGGAGCAAAGCCACAGGATATTATATTTGGGTGTGTTGCCATGCTGCGGATGCAAAAAGGTCAAAAAATCCTGATCGAAGCAGCGGAACATGTCCTCAAAAAGGTGCCCAATGCACGTTTTGTGTTTGTCGGAGATAACACGGACCCCGCGCGGAGAACTGACCCGGCTGGATCGGAAATTCGGACAAGATACCGTAAATTAGTCCGGGAAAAATTCGGATACGATGCTTGGCGAGCAAGAAATCCCATCTCCCTTTCCGAAAATACCCCGTTGCTGATGCATGGGCATGAACCAGATGTGGCAAGAGCTACTGCGGCCTTTGACGTCGTGGTCATTCCCTCGTTGGAAGAAGCACAGTCCAGGACCGCTCCGGAAGCGCTTTGCTTGGGAAAACCCATCATTGCCAGTCGAGTTGGAGGTTTACCGGAAGTGGTGGAACACGAAAAAACCGGCCTGTTAGTCCCTCCTAAGGACGTTGAATCTCTCGCGGAAGCCATGATCCGTTTGGCTAGTGACCGAAACTTGCGCGAAAAATTGGCAGTTGCTGCGGCCGATGCGGGTGAGCAACGGTTTTCTCTGGATGCTCGCATGCTAGAAACGTTGCGGATCTATGAAAAATTCGTGAAAAGAAACCGCTGCCTTCACAGCTTGCAGCGAACCGAGGACTGTGGATAGCTCTACAGTTGGTAGTTCGTGGTTCTCAGTTGCAAATTGAACACCGTCTGACAACTGCTCAGAACTGAGAGGTTTTATCAGTTCTTGGGGGAGTGTGGGAGTGTCCGCGAATTTTTTTGGCTTGGCTCTTAAAAGTTAATGGTTTGTAGTTGCCGGAAAGCAAGCTATCAACTTCTACGAACCACCAACTACGAACTGACAACTGTAGTGGTAGCTTGCGTGTCCCAATGTGGTACCACCCGTTTCAACACAAGAACGTTTCTTATGTGAAACTGGCTCCCTATCGAAGGATCTTCCGCCAAGGGGTGCCTATTCTGATGTATCACAAGATAGGAAGTCCGCCTCCCGGAACTCGGATCAAGAGCTTGTACATGTCACCATCTTCATTTGAAAGGCAGCTCAAGGAATTTCGGGGAGGAGGATTTCGTGCTGTAGGGTTGGACCGGTGGGCGGCTTTTACGAAACCCAATGACCGTCAGTTTGTCTTCACCTTTGACGATGGCAGTCGTAGCGTTTTTCAATCCGCTTGCACCTTGCTGTCTGAGTTCGGCTTTTCTGCCATTCAGTATCTCGTTGCCGATTTGATCGGCGGGAAAAATGAATGGGATGTGGCAAAAGGCGAGATGGAAGATCCCTTAATGGGCGATACCGAAGCGCAGGAGTGGTTATCCGCTGGACATGAAATTGGGTCGCATACTCTGACACATCCCCATCTCACCCGACTGAATCCAAAACAAGCTCGGGAGGAGATTTTTTCCAGTAAGAAAAAATTAGAGGATCAATTTGGAATCCCCATCCGACATTTTTGTTATCCTTATGGCAGTTGGAACCAACAAGTTCGAGATTTGGTAGAAGAGGCGGGCTATAAGACAGCCGTTACAGTCGATCCCGGCGTTTGTGCGGACATTGAAGATCCCTTTATCCTGCCGCGTGTTACCGTTCGCTACCCTCCCAGAAATTGGCGTACCTTTCTCAGCCAATTTCTTCCTTGGACAGCGTAGATCCTTCATAACCCTTGGATGTTAGCTTTCCCGTTCCCCACAGTGGGAACGCAAGAACCTGTTTGCTTGGCCAACAGTAATGCAATAGCGCATAACCGAGGAAACAAAGGGCGGCAATGGGCTGTAACGTAAGGAAAAAAGAAAGACGTAGAGAGGGGAAAAATGCTTGGCGGATGGCCATCGATAAAAATAAAAGGAGATATGCAGACAAGATCAGAGAACGAGAAATAACCGGTGAGGGTCTGGATAGACTTTCTAACACACCCAGTACGACAGCGGGCGCCAGCAAGAGATAAGTTTCATTTTCACTTGCTGGTCCGAACAAAAGAATCCACGCGCAGACAAAAGAGAACATTCCCCCTAAAATGCGCTCGCGTTGCCATCCTCGCAGTCGCCCTAGTATGCAAAACCAGGCGATAGCGGCACCGCTACATATCCGGAGAATTTGGTAGGCGGTTTCGCTGATTGGCATTCCAGCCCGTCTTACAAGTAAATACCAAAGATCAAGCGGAGCAATCTTCAATGGATAATTCAAACGGTTATCTTGGATGCGTGTCGTATACCATAATTGATACTGCTCCAGGACATAGGATGAATTTTGACAGACAAAAGGAATGAGAGCCATCGCCAAGAAAGCGAAAAAAAGGCGCCAAGTGATTTTGGTGGGCGCTATCAAGACCAGCAGCATCGCCACGACAATAGGATAAATTTTCCAGTAAACAGCCCCTGCAATTGCAATCGCAGCAAGCATCCAACGCTCCAAACTCACTGCGGTGACCGCAATCATGATCAGGCCGATAACAAGTGCATTGGATTGGCACTCCACAAAATTGTGTGCGCTTAACGGCAAGAGCAGCACGAACGCCACTGCCAATGACCGCCGGGTAATGTGAGGAAATGGACCATATTTGCAAAGCCCGGCGAGGCCTGTCAGCAAAATGCCCGCCGAAAAAACTTGCCAGAGAGTACGTGCTACAATTGGCGGAAGCAAAGTCAACGGTGTGTAGCAAATTGCTGCGAACGGACTGTAAACGAAGCCTGTATTCTGTTTGTAACCATATAATGCAGTCCCTTCAATCCAATACCGCGCCCCTGCCAAATAGACCCCTATGTCAGCCAAGTCACTTGGACGAACGACGTTTCGAATAGTCAGCACCAACAAAAAAATGCCCCAAACCCCAAGCCCAAAAATTCCCCAAAAATTCCTCTGCCATTCTCTAACTCGCACCGACAGACTCTCCTCAAACTCGATGAGAGATGTCAATATAAGTATCTTATATTTAAGCATTTGTTATTTTTATAGCATATTTAACGAAACTCTGTGCGCAACCATTCGCATAATTCATTGACAGCAAGGTAATTTGGTGAACTTGAGGCTGGAATTTTAGTCGGCGTTTGTTAGTTTTTCCAAATGACCCAACAGACACAACGTAAAGGAATTATCTTGGCGGGAGGTTCCGGGACGCGGTTGCATCCGATCACGTTGGCTTCGAGTAAGCAGATGCTGCCGATTTATGACAAGCCGATGATTTACTATCCGCTCAGCACTTTGATGCTTGCAGGGATTCGGCAAGTGTTAGTAATTTCCACACCACAGGATCTCCCTCGTTTTCAAAAGCTCTTGGGCAGCGGAGCGGATTGGGGGATGCGGATTGAATATCGGGAACAACGGAGACCTGAAGGTCTTGCGCAAGCATTTCTTATTGGAGAGGAGTTTATCGAAGATTCTCCCTCCGCTTTGATTTTGGGTGACAATTTATTTTACGGTATGGAATTGGGCGAAGTGCTGCGGCGAGCCAGTCAGCGGGAGCATGGAGCGACAATATTTGCTTGTCATGTGCAACAACCGGAAACCTATGGAGTCATTGAATTTGATGATCAAGGAGCTCCGATTAAAATCGAAGAAAAGCCAAAAAACCCCCGATCGCACTTTGCAGTTACCGGACTTTACTTTTACGACTTTCGCGTCGTGGAAATCACAAAGACTCTCAGACCATCTGGGAGAGGCGAACTGGAAATTACAGATTTGAATCGAATTTACCTGGAAGAGGCTTGCCTTCATGTGGAACGCTTCGGAAGAGGAACCGCCTGGCTGGATACCGGCACTCAGGATCGCCTCCTTCAAGCGAGCAACTTTATTCAAATTATTGAACAGCGCCAGGGACTTAAAATTGGTGCGCCGGAGGAGGTGGCATTTCGGATGGGATTGATCGATAGCGCGCAACTACAACGCCTTGGAGAGCGCTTTGGTCAAAGCTCCTATGGACGATATCTCGTCCAAATTGCTGCTGAAGCTAAAAACAACCTCCACCTCGTGGAATATATCAATGGAGAATCTCATGAAAGCTCATCATACGCGCCTCTCGGATGCACTGTTGCTTGAGCCGGTAGTCTATGCGGACAGCCGAGGCTTTTTTTGGGAAACTTGGAATGACCGCGTATTCCGCGACCTAGGAATCCATGCGACTTTCTTACAGGATAATCATAGTATGTCTTACCAAGGCACTCTCCGAGGATTGCATTACCAGCTTCCCCGAGCCCAAGGAAAATTGGTCTGGGTTATTGAGGGCGAAGTTTACGACGTTCTAGTCGACATGAGAAAATTCTCACCAACATTTGGAGAATGGGAAGGTTTCTATCTCAACGCGGAAAACAAGCTCCGTCTCTGGGTGCCCCCGGGATTTGCACATGGATTTTACGTGACGAGTGAGCGAGCACAATTTTATTACAAATGTACGGAATGGTATGTTCCTGAGTGCGGAAAAGTAATTGCTTGGGATACACCGGATTTAGCTATCCGGTGGCCTCTTGTGGGGGAACAAAAACCACTGCTTTCAAAAAAAGACAGCGAGGGACAGCCGTTCTCAGAAGTACAGGCATACGACTCCTGCTTGCTGGCGCCAACTTCGTTGGTTTCTTTTAGAAGCCACAGTAGCAACTAAAGCCATTTTTGAGCTACAAGTCACGAGTCGTTAAAAATTGCTGACTCCGCCAACTTCGTTGGTTTCTTTTAGAAGCCGCTGATTAGAAATTACGTTTTTTCGTTCCACAAAAAAGACCTTCTTAGTTGTCAGTTCTGGGCGGATCGGGTAATACTTCCTTCAACATGACGTATGGAGGAAGTTGAGCAGGTACAAAAAATTCACCTCGGGGCACTAAAATTTTCATGAGGGAAGGCTTGGAATTAGCGAGGGCATGCGCCTGTGCTGCCGCTGACAAAAAAGCGGAAGATCCGGTTCTTTTGGACTTACGCAATATTTCTTCACTAACAGATTTTTTTTTCATTTGTACCGCGACATCTGAGCCTCAACTTAAGGCAATCGTATCCTCTATCCGCGAACAACTTCGAGAGAATTGTCAAGCGCGTCCGCTCGCAGTAAATGGCTCCCCCGCCAGCCAATGGGTGGTTATGGATTATGGCGACGTCGTTGCCCATATTTTCCTCGGGGCAAAGCGGGAATTTTATGGCATCGAAACTCTTTGGAAAGATGCTCCACGAGGGGACTTGTAGTTCAAAAAAGACTTTATTCGCAACGGCGGTTTCTAAAAGAAACGGACGAAATCAGTGATAGCAGCCTGATTCCAAGAGGATCTCACGGACTGCCTCAGGCAAGAGATAGCGGATAGAAAGACCCCGAGCGATGCGATCGCGAATCTCTGTGGCGGAAATATCCACCCGCCTGTCGATGACGGGGAAAGACGTTGCCGGTCGAACAGTCCCGCGATTCAAAACAATGAAGCGCATCTCACGAACAAGTGTATCATATTCCTTCCAAGCCGGAAGAGCGGTTAAGTGGTCCTCTCCAATGAAATAATAAAACAGTGCTTGAGGATAGCGGGTTCGCATCAATCGAATTGTGTCAATCGTATAGGAAGGCTCCTCGCGTTCCAGTTCGCACGTATCCCACGTAAAATTTGGTTCATCCTGAAGAGCGGCTTTCAGGAGACACAGCCGCAATTCCGGAGAAGCAGGCGACGAAGTCACTTTAAAAGGAGAAACTTTCGCAGGTAGGAAAATTACTTTTTCCAGTCCCAGTGTTTCCAACGCTTCCCTTGCTAAAATCAGATGTCCATGGTGGATGGGGTCGAAGGTTCCCCCATAAAGACCAATTTTCATAACTGACGTTAGCACTTTTAGGAGCTCTGGGAGCAAAAAAAGACCATTCTCACCAACAAAGGGCTCTTTATCACTTCATAATCATTCGACACTTCTGCTGCCAGGTGAACCTTGTCTTTGTCAGGAAGAATCCTGCCTGCAAAGAACTTTCCTGGACAGCTTTTTCAAGAAGGTGAATGTTAGGCACATGAGCTCAACCCTTGGTCAACTTCTTTTGATTGGAGTCCCCGGTCCTGAACTGGATTTACAGACGGCTGAATTTTTTCGCAAAATTCAAGCCGGCGGTTACATCATCTTTGCACGGAATATCCAATCTCCCTCTCAGTTGAGGAAGTTAATGGATGACTTACGTAATCTAAGCGAAATTGAGCCCATTCTCACTATCGATCAAGAAGGCGGGCGTGTTTCGCGTCTGAGAATGATTGGTAACGAGCCACCGAACGCACAGCAGTTTCGTGAAAAGGGTGATCCGGAACTCATCCGTCGCCATGGTGATCTGACCGGTCGCTTGCTTCGATTATTTGGCTTCAATCTCGATCTCTGTCCCGTGCTCGACATTTCCTTTGATGACAATGCGGATAATTCCTTGTTTGGTCGTTGTTATGGGACCACCGCAGAACAGGTCATTCACAATGCCACATTCTTTAACGATGCTTTGCGCAAGGCCGGTATTCTTAGCTGTGGGAAACATTTTCCGGGCTACTCATTGGCTACTAACGATCCTCATCACGAGCTCCCCATCCTCACCCGTTCTCGCTTGGAATTAGAACGTCATGAACTTGCGGTTTTTCGCCATTTCATCCCCAATGTGGATAGTATGATGATTGGGCACATCGCATTTTCCGAATTGGATTCTTCCCGACAGCCCGCCTCCCTTTCTTCCACCATCATCCGAGGGTTGCTGCGCGAAAAGATGGGTTTTCAAGGACTGGTAATGACTGATGACCTGGATATGGGGGCTATTCTCAACCATTACGGATTTGAACAGACCATGCGCATGGGCGTCGAAGCGGGAAATGATCTCCTCATGATTTGCCATCGCACTCACCTAGCTGCCGATGCGATTAAGACGTTTGAGCAAATGCCGGCACCACTTATAGAAGAAGCTCTCGGGCGAATGGCCGCCTTTAAAAAGAAATTTTCCCCGCCCTCGAAATTTTCCGAAGCCGCCTTTGCCGAACTCAACGCCGAAGTTTGGCAACTCCGGGTGGATACGCTCGGCGAAGCTCGCGCTTGGGAGAAGAGTCCCGAAAGCGGTAAGCGCTCTCCAGTGGAAATTTATTAGAAAATCCTGGGAATGAGCCTCAGCAAACCGGACAATTGAAACAAGAAGCTCTATGATGGTGGAGTACCACCTGAAGCCAGCGCTGCCAACTCAACCTTTTTGGTTTCTATACGCACCCCGATTTCCTCATTTTGCAGGGCCTTATATAACCCCCTCTTCTGAGCGAGAAACTCGGTTGCTTCGTTGATATTTGCCTTGTCATTCTGCTTCAATCTTTTTTTGCAAACTGCCCCTATATCCTTCGCCACACTTAAGAAATCTCTGGATAAGTGTGCTTGGAATGCTTCTTGATCAAAGCCCTCAAGGTATCGCAAATTGTCAACTTTTTGAAGGATTGTTTTAACGTCGGGATGATTCACCTTCCCCATGCTTGTTGACCAATTCACAGGTCGATCATTTTTAATCCCTGAGGTGCCGCCAAGTTGCTGGAAAATTCGGTGGGCCGTTGAAGCTGCTTGCTGAAGCCTGCCCATTAAACCATGTCGATTCAATGGATTAGGTGCTTGACCGATCAGTTGATGCTGTGGCAACCCTGCGTTACAGGCTCTTCCGCTTCTTTCCATACGAAAAGGAGATGCCAGACTTAACAAGAGCTTTCCATTCCGAGATGGGCGTACATTTTACGCTCCTAAGCTCATTCCATTGATTGCAAGACCTGCTGGAGATACTCTATGTTAAAGGCTCACGCGGTTTCCATCCCGAATAACGTAGAAGCGAAGCGGACAGCGGCTTTTTGATATGATCCTCATTAACCTTGGCGCGGGCGTAGCACTGATCATCCTGGGTGTGCGATTTTTGCGGAAGGGATTGGATCGATTTTTGGGGGGGTATTTCATCGATTGGTTAAGGCGACTGACAAATAATCGCTTCACGTCTGTTCTAGCTGGAGCTGCGACCGGCGCGCTTTCAGCGTCCTCGACGGGATTATCCATTCTGACCGCACAGATGCTCGAAGCGGGGACAATTCCAGCAACCAACATGCTGGCGGTGCTTCTGGGGGGCAATATTGGAATTACCTTTCTCTCTCATTTGGTCTCTTTTGACCTAAAGGACTATTCCGGGATATTTCTCTTCTTTGGCACATTGGGGTTTTTGTTTTGTAGGAACCAAAAAATCCGTGGGGTGGGGCAGTGTGTACTCGCGCTGGGGCTGATTTTCCTTGCGATGCTTTTTATTGGCATGGGGGCTTATCAGATTGGTGCGAACCGAGACCTCAAGGACGCATTGATCATCCTCGACCGGTATCCCGTTCTTCTTGGGCTGGTTGCCGTCATTTCTGCTCTGCTTATGCAGAGCTCCACAGCGGCCATTGGATTAGGCGTGGGGTTTGCGACAACCGGAGTTCTGCCGCCCTCGGATTTTATCCCCTGGATCGTAGGCACAAACATTGGATTGGCTGTAACCTCGCTCATTGTTTGCTGGAACACGCTAGAGGGACGCCGGTTGGGTTTTGCCAATCTACTCGCAAAATCTGCTGTGACTCTTCTTTTTATTGCTGCTTTTGCGTCCAGAAAGGTTCCTATCCAAATAGGGTCCCTGCCTGTGAGTCATCTTCTACCTATCTGGCATACTCTATTTAATCTGATTGTGGCAATTACGGTTCTGCCTTTCTTGCAACCACTCCTTGCTGTAGTGAAGTACTTGCTGGTTCCGGATCCTGAGAAGGGAACTCTCCTGAGGAGCCAACCAGACACCTTTCTAGATTCCCAGGCCTTGGAGAGCCCTGCTATTGCGCTTGCCTATGCCACGAGGGAATCATTGTGCATGGTGGACGCCATCCGCAGTGCCCTTCAGCATCTGGTGCTAGCAGAAAAGATCGCCAACGTTGCGCTAGCACGGCAAGTTCAAACTTCCATCCATCGTATGGATGAGGTGAGCCAAGACATTATGCTCTATCTGGGTCAACTCGGAGAAGGACTTAGCGATTACAATCGGCATTGGCAGTTGGCCTTGTTCAATTTTTCTAACGACCTCAAAATGGCAGGTGACGTTATTGGGGGTAAGCTATGCGATGCTATCATCAAGCAGGTCTCTTCTCCCATCAATTTTAGCGTTGAGGAAACCGAGATCATTAATAGCCTATTTGCCTCTATCATTAGGCGAGTCGATATCGCGGCTACTTTGGTAGCTGATCGAAATCCTGCTCGAGCTGAGGAATATATGCAGGAAAAAAATCGCATTGATCTTTCGTACCTCCGAGTGAAACAAACTCGCTTAGAGGGCCTTCGACAAACCGACAAACAAGGCCTCTGGGCTACGCTATCTTTTCTCGACATTGTAGACACCCTGCAGCGCATAGATTCCCATATCAGCTCCGTTGCTGAGTTGATCGTAGACGAAAAAACAACTCCAGGAGATGACACTCTTGTGAGTTCTCAAGATTGATTGTGAGGGCGTGCTACAGGTACCTTGATAACAGATGAAGATCTTGCGATACACGGATCACGGTTTTGCTCAAGCAATTTGCGCGCTCAGTCGGAACGCAGATCCGGAGCCTGCGGTAAAATCCACCGTTCAGGAGATTTTGGAAAAAATCAAACAGGAGGGTGACGCGGCAGTGATTTATTATACGGAAAAATTCGGCGGAGGAAAATTAAAACCTTCAGCTTTACGTGTGAACGAAAAAGAAGTGGCTGCTGCTCTTTCGATCATTGCACCGGAAGTGAAGCGTGCCATTCAGGCGGCGCGCTCAAACGTCCTCAAATTTGCCAAAAAAAGTCTGCGCAAAAGTTGGCAGACCAAAAATACCCAGGGAGTGATTGTGGGCGAGCGTTTCGATCCCTTTGAACGGGTCGGCATTTACGTGCCCGGAGGCACCGCGCCATTGGTTTCTTCAGCAGTGATGACTTGTACATTGGCTCTAGCTGCAAAGGTTCCGGGAATTGTTGCCACCACCCCAGGAGATGCGGCAGGCAAGATCAACCCGGTCCTATTGGCGGCACTAGCCTTGTGTGGTGCCACAGAAATTTATCGACTGGGAGGAGCCCAAGCCATTGCCGCACTAGCTTATGGGACGAAGACCATTGCGCCGGTACGGAAGATTTTTGGTCCGGGCAATGCATATGTCGTCGAAGCAAAACGGCAAGTTTTTGGAAGAGTCAGTGTGGATCTTCTTCCCGGGCCAAGTGAGGTCTTAATTATTGCTGATACCTCAGCCCATCCGGATTGGATCGCCGCGGATTTACTGGCTCAGTCTGAACATGGCCATGGAAGCGTGGCCATTTTATTGACAGATTCCGCTCAACAATTGGAAGCGGTGCGCAAAGCCATGGAAAACCAGATGGCTCTCCGGTCTCGTGCCACTCAACTTGCGACCTCATTAAAAAATGCGCATCTGATTCATTGTGTCACACTGAAACAGTGCATCCAAATAGCCAACGAGTTTGCAAGCGAACATGTCTCCATTGCCACACAGAAACCGGAAAAAATTGCTGCGCAGCTTACTACCGCGGGCGCCATTTTCCTTGGTGGAATCTCGCCCATTGCGGGTGGAGATTTCCTGGCAGGCCCAAGTCATGTTCTGCCAACGGGAGGGGCCGGAAAATCTTTTTCGGGACTCACGGCGGACCAATTTCAGCGACGCACCAGCATCCTCCGCTTTGATCAAAATTCTTTGCGTAAGAGCCTTGCCTTTCTCAATACCTTCTCCGCCGTTGAAGGTCTGGATGCCCATGCCTATTCGGCTTCCGTACGACTTTTTAGTTCGTAGCCATCAAGTCCAAAGGACTCGTATTTTAGTCCACTAACTGAGTAGGGTAAGGTTGCTCAGGTCAAGCTGTAAAATGGCCGGCGTTTCTATGGAGCGTACAGTGAACACATGCACGTTTCTATTGCCGGAGGAGCACCTAAGGTTTTTGGAACCTTTACCAGTCAGTTGCACGCCCTGCGCGATTGGCTACTTCAAGAAGAGGTGTGTACGGTGGCAATGGAAGCTACTGGAGTTTATTGGATAGCCTTGTATGAGATTTTAGAGGAGAGCGGCATAGAGATAAAAGTGGTTAATGGTAAGTACGTACGCAATGTACCTGGAAGGAAGACGGATATGGCCGACTGCCAATGGATAGCAACTTTGCATGCTCATGGCCTATTAAAAGGTGGTTTTGTACCTCAGGCCAATATTCGGCAGTTGCAGGATTATTTGCCTTTGCGAAGCGATCATATCAGAGCAGCAGCTAGCCATGTACAGCATATGCAGAAGGCCTTGGAACGCATGAATATCAAGTTTCATGACGTAATTCGTTCACTTTCCGGAGTTAGTGGACTTAAGGTGATTGAAGCCATTCTAAAGGGCGAGCGTGATCCTCAAGTGTTGCTTTCTCTTTGTAGCCTCCAGATTCAGAGGGCAAAGCGCCATCGAGTAATTGAGAGTTTGCGTGGGACTTGGACCAAACAGCATCTCTTTGCCCTTAGACAAGCTTATGATGCATGGCATTTTTGCCAGGAGCTCGTTAGGCAATGTGACCAAGCCATAGAAGAGCTATTACAGGAAAGTGTTCAAGGCCTTCAGCCTCCCTCAACTCCCAGCGCAACAAAAAGGATTGGAGGCTGCAATGCTCCTCAAATTAAAGATCTCCACCGTTTACTTATGACTCTTTGTAAGGGAAAGGATCCGACGCTCTTACCCGGTATTACCGACTATGGTCTACTCGAGTTGATTGGTGAAGTAGGTACCGATTTGACCTGCTGGAAAAGTGAAAAGCATTTTACTGCTTGGCTTGGATTAGCTCCTGGCAGCAAGCAAAGTGGTAAGCGGCAAGCTAGATGTTCTAGAAGTCGCAATCGAGCAGGTCGCATTTTCTGTGTGGTAGCCCGTTCTCTTGCCCGCAGTGTAAACAAGGCTCTGGGCGGTTTCTATCGACGATTGCGTGCACGGCGCGGTGGATTAGTTGCTAATAAAGCCCTGGCTCGTAAGTTGGCCGCCCTTTTTTGGCGCGTTATGGTACACGGCTTCCCCTACGTTGAAAGGGGCCTCGAAGTTTACCATGAGCAGGTTGCTCTCTCCCAAAAACGCCTTCTTTCTAAACTCGCAGCAAAACATGGTTATTCCCTGGTCCCCAATATTTAATCCATTCAGTTAGTGGGTAGTTAGTAGTTAGTGGTTGGTAGAAAACTGATAGTCTGCCCGCAGCTATCCTTCATAGTTGCTGGAAATTGAGTTCGCATGAAATATGGCTTACCTAAGTGATGTTACGCAAAAAAGGGAAACCTTGTTGGTCACAATGGTTTTTTTGCTCCCAGGGCTCCTAAAAGTGCGTAACGTCAGTTACCTAACAAAAATCGCGAACCACGAACCACGAACTAGCCAATGATTTGGCGAATACGGCATACCGAACTCGACCTCTCTCGCCGGGGACTCATTATGGGGATTGTCAACGTAACACCCGATTCGTTTTCCGATGGTGGGAAATATCTCGATACCGGTGCTGCAGTTCAGCGTTGCCAGCAGCTCATCGAAGAAGGGGCTGATATTGTGGACATCGGTGGTGAATCGGTACGACCTGGCTCCCGACCGGTATCCATGGAAGAAGAGCTGCGCCGCACCCTACCGGTCGTCCGTGAGTTACGACAAAAACAAAGAGAAATCCTGATTTCAATCGACACCTCAAAAGCCGAGGTGGCTCGCCAATGCCTGAAAGAGGGGGCGAACATCATCAACGACGTGACAGCGCTGCGAGGTGACCCCGAAATGGCTCGCGTCGTCGCAGAAACCAATGCCGGATTGGTCCTTATGCACATGCGGGGTCGGCCAGCCACCATGCAAAATCACCCCGAATACACAGACATCGTCGTCGAAGTTCGGAATTTTCTTCGACGACAAGCGGGTGTGGCGGTATCCTACGGCATAGACCCAATGAGCATCGTCTTTGATCCGGGAATTGGCTTTGGAAAGACCGCCGAACACAACATCGCGCTTTTGGCTGGCCTTCCGCTCCTAGTTCAAAGCAGCAACGGGCGGCCGTTTCTGATCGGAGTTTCCCGCAAGGCCTTCCTTTCCCGCTTTTCGAGCGATCCTTCCATAGAAGGCCGTTTTTGGCCTGGGGTTGCACTGACTAGTTTTTGCCGGGAAGGCGGGATTCGGCTCTTTCGTGTCCATGAGCCCCGGCCTCACAAAGAGGCACTCAGGATGACAGAAGCAATCTTGTACACTTGATGATGCACCCCGCACTGGACTTCCTTGAGCGTTATTGGACCGTCGGCATTGAAATCTCTATTCTGACAGGCGTTCTTTATCTCATCTACCTTTATCTCCGCGGGACCCAGGGCGCTCGGATCCTGATGCGACTCGTCTTGGTATTTGTCGCCTTGACTCTTATTTCCCAATTCCTTCATTTAACCGTTATCGAATGGCTGCTCCGGAGTCTGACGGGCTTCCTTGCTTTGGCCCTCGTTGTGATCTTTCAGCCGGAACTGCGGCGTGCAATTACGGAATTAGGAAGCAACCACCTATTTCTCAATGCCTTTGAAAAACGGGAAACAATTGAAGAACTGAGTGACACCGTTTTCGAACTTGCCACGAAAGGCTTTGGCGCCCTTATAGCCATTGAACGCGAGATCAGCCTGCGTCCGGTTATCGAAACCGGTGTCGGTATCAACTGTTCTTTTTCTAAGGAGCTTATTATCACCATATTTCAGCCAAAAACAGTGCTTCACGATGGTGCTGTGATTCTGCGAAAAGATTATATCATTGCTGCTGCTTGCATCCTTCCTTTGACTCAACGCGAGGACTTGGATCGCAACCTGGGACTGCGTCACCGTGCAGCCTTGGGGCTGACAGAAAACACCGATGCCGTAACCGTCGTCGTATCAGAAGAAACCGGGCAAGTTTCCATTTGCCACAACGGGATTATTGAGCGCAATCTCAACCACGAAAAATTCCAACGAAAGCTCAACCAGCTTTTGCTTCTCGAAAAATATGAGAAATCTCCTTCTGCATAACTGGCGTGCCAAACTAGTCTGCTTAGCCCTTGCTATTGCGATATGGTACATCGTGCGGCAAAACGTCATGAAAAGCCCTTTCTCCCCCGAATGGATCCGCCATTCGGCAACTGCCATGGCTCGATGACTAGAAAGTTGTTTGGAACAGACGGCGTTCGCGGTGTCGCAAATGTGGAACCCGTCACAGCCGAAACTGCTTTGAAACTAGGTCGCGCAGCCGCCCATGTGTTCGGGACTGACGGAAGAGGCCATCCCTATCCGCGTGGAGGGAGACGCACAATTGTTCTGGGCAAGGATACCCGCCTCTCCGGCTACATGTTGGAAAATGCCCTGGTTGCCGGAATTACCTCCCTGGGAGTGGACGTTCTGCTCATCGGTCCATTGCCGACTCCCGGCGTTGCTTACATTACCCGGTCGTTGCGAGCCGATGCGGGCATCGTTCTCAGTGCTTCCCACAACCCTTATGAGGACAATGGAATCAAATTTTTCCGGCACGATGGCTACAAATTGGACGACTCCATTGAGGCACACATTGAAAGCCTTGCCATTAATGGGAAAATCGAATCTATCCGTCCTACTGCTACAAAAATCGGCCGCGCCACGCGGATTGACGATGCAGTTGGGCGCTATGTCGAATACGCCAAACAAAGCTTTCCGCGCGGCCTCACCTTAGAAAATCTTCGTATTGCCCTCGATTGCGCCAATGGCGCCGCCTACAAATCCTCTCCCTGCATTCTTCATGAACTTGGTGCTGAAGTGCGTGTCATTCACAATTCGCCCAATGGAACCAATATCAATGCCGATTGCGGGAGCACACATCCCGAAACCATTCAAAAATTTCTTCGAGAAACCGGTGCGCATGTAGGCATCACTCACGATGGCGATGCCGATCGCGTCCTTCTCTGTGACGAAAAAGGCGAAATCGTAGACGGAGATGAAATCATGGCCATTGCCGCCATAGACTTCCTGCAAAAAGGGCTCCTGACCTCCAATACCCTCGTCGCCACCGTCATGAGCAACTTTGGTCTGGATGAAACCCTTGCTCAATACGGAGGACGCGTTCTGCGCACCCAAGTGGGGGACCGTTACGTGATCGAAGAAATGCTCCGCCAAGGACTCAATGTCGGCGGAGAGCAGAGCGGACACATGATCTTTCGGGACCACGCAACCACCGGAGATGGAATCGTCAGTGCCCTGCAAATCCTACGCATTATGATCGAATCCGGCAAGCCACTGAGTAAGCTCAAACGTTGCCTCGTGAAATACCCGCAGGTGCAACATCACCTGAAAGTGCGAGAAAAACCGCCCTTCGAATCACTGCCCGCCATTCAAGCCCTTCTCCAAGAAACACAAACAACCCTTGACGGTAAAGGCCGCGTCCTCCTGCGGTATTCCGGAACCGAACCTAAGGTGCGACTTCTCATAGAGGGGCGCGACGAGCAGCAAATTTCCAAAATGGCAGAGCGCATTGCAAATGCGCTCGATGCTGCCATCGGAGCGTAAGTTGTAGCTTAAAATATAGGCGTTTCGCTAAATAGAGTCTGTCCTGAAACTGAGGAACAAGTAATGATGACGGTTTAGAAGGAAAAAAAGAGGGCATGAGCAGCGAAAAACGCTGTCATGCCCAAAATCGAGTGGTTATAATTTCGTTGTTACCCAAAAACAACCGCACCGATGGCAAACATTATAGAGATCCAAGAGTACCTTCGTCCAGCATTACCTCGAGTCATTGGGTGTAAAGATTATCAAGAGCAGGAGAAACTTTTGAAGCGAGTAGATCGGATATTGAAAGAAAGCGGAGTGGAGAAAAAATTTGTGAGACTCAGCTTGGAAAAATTCCGAAGTCGATCACAAAAAGCAGCCACTGAAAAAGATCTTATCCGCTGGAGCATACGCAGCGAACAAGCCCTGCGATGTACAATACTAAAAAACCTGCTTGGAGAAGACTATCGAGGAATGAGCATTGGATTAGCACAGAGCGCTTTATTTCGGTGGTTTTGTAGAATTCCAGAACTTGACATAACCCGAGTTCCCGGCAAGAGCACCTTGCAAACATATGGGCAATGGTTAAGAGCCGAAGAGATGGAAAAAATATTAGAGCAGCTGCGGGAGGCGCTCAGCAATGACCAACGAGCCAAGGAAATAGGGTTGGAAAACGAACTGTAGATGGAAGCAGCTTGGATAGATTCCACCTGTTTAAAAGCCAATATCCACTTTCCCGTTGATTGGGTATTACTGAGAGATGCCGTACGCACCTTGGTAAAAGCCATCCTAGTCATCCGCAAACATGGACTAAAAATACGAATACCAGAGCCCACTACATTTTTATCCGCCATTAACAGCCAAGCCATGGCAATGAGTGCAGCCACACGGAGCAAACAAGCAAACAAAAAAGCCCGTAAGAAAGCACTTCGCACCATGAAAAAATATGTCGGACAGTCCGCGAACATGCCCAAAAATATCGGGCGGCCTTAGAAAAAAGATGGGAAGCAACCGACCTCACCTATAAACAAGCACAAGTGATCCTGCGGCGTATGGACAACATACTCTGCCAACTACCCGCAGCAGTACAACAAGCGCATGAGCGCATCATAACAGAAAGACCAGTAGCCAACACCGACAAAATTTTAAGTCTCTATGAAAGCGACCTTCATGTCATCATGCGTGGAAAATCCGGGGCACAAGTTGAATTTGGAAACACCCTTTTCCTTGCCGAAACTAGCGAGGGATTCATCCTCCATCACCAACTTCAAAAAGAGAATTCATCAGGAGATGCTCAATGGCTGCAGCAAAATTATCAAAGACTCAAAACAGCAAGCCAGGGGCGGCTCTGTGCAGTAGTGGCAGACCGGGGCTTTGACAGCGCCCACTCGCGCCAGAAACTTCAAGAAAACGAAACCTTTAACGGACTATGTCCTCGGGATATAAAACAAATGCGAAAAAGACTCCGGAATGATGAAGTCTTTGTCACCGCACAAAAACGGCGCGCACAAACCGAAGGGCGCGTTGCTATTCTAAAAAACTTTTTCCTTAACGGAACCCCACGTGCCAAAGGATTCCACAACCGACAACTCCAAGTTACCTGGGCCGTACTGGCTCACAATCTTTGGGTTGTTGCTCGCTGCCCTTGGGCAGAAGAAAGCGAAAAACTTCTCGCAGCCTAGCAGATTCTTTTATCCTCTCCTCCTTTCGAAGCTACGATACGAACCACCTTGCCAAAATATAGCGCTCTCTAATGTAATTTAATCAAATCCCTCTATTATTTCCGCAATGGTTGCCATCCACTATCATTTCCCATAAATTTTTTCCCCGACTATTTTTGTTTTAGCTGTTTTCCGGACAGACTCTAACTAGGATTCATCATGCTGCTACTATCGTATGTGTTTATGCAGGGCACTTGAGCCGAGCAAGGGTTTCAATCAACGTGGTGCGCTTGACGCCAAAGTTACGGCACACAGCTGCCTTAGACATGCCGCCATTCAGCGCGGAGATGATGGCGTCCAATTTCTCGCCGACAATGGCTGGCGGGCGTCCGCCAATCCGTCCACGCCGTTTGGCGGCAGCCAAGCCCGCAACAACACGCTCTTGAATCAAGGCACGCTCGTACTGCCCAAGCGCGCCAAATATATGGAACATCAGCTCACCAGATGCTGTGGTGGTGTCCATGCCTTCGGTGAGCGAACGAAAAGCCACTTGCTGATCTTTCAGTGTGGTCACGATGGCGAGCAAGTGTGACAGTGAGCGGCCAAGCCGATCCAGTTTCCAAACTACTAGAGCATTTTACATTTAAGTAGATACAATTGAACCTGGTATGCTAAAAAGAACGAATGGCGAAGGCATATTCCAAAGATTTAAGAGAACGAGCATTGAGAGCAAAAGATCGAGGAGAGAAACCTGGGACAATAGCCAAAAAACTTGAAGTGAGCCGCCAATGGGTACATCGGTTAAAAAAACGATCTGAAGAAACCGGAGAACGCGGGAGTTTTCCAATGGGCGGGCATCGCAAGAGCCGAATTGGGCATCTTGAAGCCGAGATTGGAAGCTGGGTAGAAGAGCAACCGGGAATCACATTACGGGAAATGAGTGAAAAATTGGAGAAAGAGCACGCAATCTTAATAGACATCCACAGTTTATGGCATCGATTAAAAAAATGGGGCATTACCTATAAAAAAAAGCCTGCGGGCCACCGAACAAGATCGGCCAGATGTACAACAAGCCAGAAAGGAGTGGAAAGAAAACCAACCTACCATGGCAACAGATCGGCTTTTCTTTCTGGATGAAAGCGGAGTCAATACCAAAATGATTCGCCTTTATGGCCGCTCTCGAAAGGGAATGCGGTGCATGGATAAAGTCCCTCATGGAAATTGGAAAACAAGCACCTTCATTGCAACTTTGTCTCATGATGGTCTGGTAGCTCCCTGGGTACTTGATGGTCCTATGAACAAAGAAGCCTTTGTAACCTATTTGAAAGAGGTCCTTGGGCCAATCCTTAAGCCGGGTGATGTTCTCATAATGGACAATCTTTCTTCTCACAAAAACATTGATGTCCAAAAAATTATAGAAGCCCGTGGTGCAAAACTCCTCTTTTTGCCCGCTTATTCACCAGATCTCAATCCAATTGAAAAATTTTTCTCCAAATTAAAAGCCCATCTTCGAAAAGCAGCCGCCAGAACGCTCGATGCCGTTCTCTCTTCCATTTCCAATATTTTAAATTCTCTCACAAAAGACGAATCTTCCAATTATTTTCGTCACGCAGGATATGGAAATACTGTAACTACTTAAATGTAAAATGCTCTAGTATGTCACCAGAGCGTACAAATTCCAAGGCTTGCGCCAAACCAGACCGATCATCCTTGGCACCGGAGGCATGATCCTCGAATAGATGGCGGGAATCGACACCTGCTGCCAGCAGCGCATCGCGTTGCAAATCAGTGCTCTGCCGGTCGGAATCCGACGAAACACGCATATAGCCCACTAGCATAGACGGATAACAATTAAAAATAGATTTCCGTATAGTAGTACATTGCGACAATGTTTTCCGCACATTTTTCGAGGCTTCGACTGGGATTTTTGCAAGGCCCGCGAAAAGGTGTCGTAAAACATATGTTTTGCGACACTACCAAAATGATATCATTTGTGCTATGATGAGATCATTGATATTTATTTCAAATTAGTAAATCAATGGCATCCGTCACTGTCCGCAACCTACCTGATGAAACGCACCGAGCCTTGCGCCTGCGTGCCGCTATGCATGGCCTAAGTACTGAGGCCGAAATCCGGGAAATTCTCGAAAATACTATTCGTCCCGAAGGCCGGATCAAACTCGGCTCGCTGCTCGCCGAAATTGGCCGCGAAGTGGGCGGCGTCGAGCTTGAAATCGAACGAGATAGGACACCTTCCAATCCGGTGAATTTTGAATGATCCTAGTCGATACCAATGTTATTTCTGAGCCGTTAAGGGCGTCTGGAGATATGAACGTGCTTGCTTGGATTGACGCGCAGATCATCGAAACGCTGTACCTCTCAACCATCAGCCTTGCGGAACTGCGTTTTGGTATCGCTGTGCTCCCAGAGGGAAAACGCCGGGATACGCTTCATTCCAGTCTTGAGCAGCGTGTCTTGCCGTTGTTTGCTGGACGCATCCTGTCATTCGATGCTATTGCGTCGCAAGCATATGCAACGTTACGCGCCAAAGCTCGGGCTGCCGGACAGGCAATTGCGACCACAGACGGCTATATCGCTGCTATTGCAACGACGCATGGTTTTTCGGTAGCCACGCGCGACACATTTCCTTTCGATGCTGCCGGATTGACTGTCATCAACCCTTGGACATGGAAGGCACATTAATTCCAGCAAGCTGGAAGTGCGGTTAAGCCAGTTGGCTGTTCCATTGTGCCCACGGCCATTTCAAGAGGGCGGCTAGTAACACGACTGCTTGTTCCCCCTCAAGCCGCAATATACCCACACAGGAATATGGCTGGGCGCTATTACCGATTATGATGTTAGCCCACGAGCAGGATCCTGATCCTGCAATGCGCCCGGATTCCATCCCATCCGCCCCCGCTCAACAGCTCGTATCTCATCTTTTTCGCACGGAAAAATCCCAAAAATCGGGTATAATGCTGCACGTTCGCGTGCTCGTAAGGGCCGACGTCCGCGAGCATTGGCAGAGAAAGATTTGAAGGAGGCACGCGCACTGCTGGCCGACCCTGAAATTACTATCGATGATATTGCGCGCCGACTTGGTGTTGGTCCATCAACCCTTTATCGTTATCTGCCAGCAGCGCGCCAGACTGTGCAAAATTGGAGTTGATTGGATCAAAAGCAAATAATATTTCTATCCAATTGATTTGCAATATATTTATGCAAGTCATGACACCTTTATTTTCCATCCCCCCTTATTTCATTGCATCAATGATCGTTTTATCAAACAGCCGGAAAGTAAGAGACGCTAAAAAAATAACAAATACATGCAATAGTTTGTTTAAACCTAATTTTTCAGCAAGAGAGTCCATTGCCATTTATATTCGAATATGTAAGCTATATTTAGCTAAGCATTTTCCAGACAATCAATGAAAATTAAAAATCAAGTAAATGGAACGCACGTCACACAAGATTGCCGTGCTTCAATAAGAGATAAATCTGCGCCTATAATTCAACGCCTTATAAGGAATATTGCGGCCAAAAAAAAGGGCGATGTATCCAGAGAGCAAGTATCTGTCAGACGTGTAGCACCAGGTGTCATCCATATCCAGTTATGTGGTGATGAGAGCTTATTTGCTCGTTTAGGTGTATCAGTTCAGGCTGGCCGAGGAAAGCGGCGGGTGGACATTTTATCAATTGACACAAATCAGTATGAGGGACATGCAACTGGGGGAATGGAAATATTTAACCCTGTTGCAACAAATGACGAACACAGGCAAACTATTTTGGGAACATCAGAATATAATGTTTTTATCAATGGCGGATTTTTTAATGCGAACACGCGACATATTGGTTTTCCAGATTACATGCCAATTGCTCCAACTCATACGCCCCAAACACAAAATTTTGTGCCGGCGCCAGAAAACTATCAGGACCAATTCGGTAGCATAGGCTTTAAAGACGGATCGCATATCTCTGTTGCTCCTATTCTTGTACAATCCGGAATCAGTAAGTTTCCAAACGAATTAGAAAAAGAAGATCGTTTTAACTTTGAAACTATTAGAGGGAAAAATATTGAGGTGAAGCCAGGAGAGCTACTTCATGCAAGTGACCCAAATCCTAGAGCCGGAATTGTCACTCCTAAACAACGTGAAGATTTTGCTAATTCGTCAACAGAGGCTACTCCTAGCTCGTCCAAGCAAGATAGGGTCCGTTTAGCAATAGCCAAGGCAACCAGTCGCGGAAAAAATAGTGATGGGTTTACAATGTCTAAATGGGCTAATACTTTGTCGCATCTGAGTAAGATGAATAAGAATCCCGGAACTGGATTTAATCTAGATGGTGGTGCGTCTGCTGTAATGGGAATTACAGATAATTATGGAAAAATAACTCACAAAATTAGTCAAGAAGCAACAGGAAGGGATGTATCTACTATGCTAACTTTTCAGCGAATAGCTGCAAATGACGAAAAAAATCAGAAAAGCGTGATGCAATAATAGGCTCCTCGACATAACGAGTGGGGTAAGAATGGGTGGCTGCGCGTCCCCCCAAACCCGCGCGCCGCTCGCCGCGGCAGGCGTTCGGGAGGAACTGATTTTAGTTCCCGCCCAGAGAGGCGGGAAGGAATGGAATAAAAAGAAAAACTCCCGTAGAATGATCCAATATGCAGGAGAACATACTATTTGGCCAAGCCCTGGGATTAGGCAGTGGATGGAAAGTAACCAAAAGCGAGATGAACCTGGCAGGACAGCAGCTAAACCTGTGGTTGGACTTCGAAGCTGGCTGTTATTTTGCCTGTTCAAAATGCGGGGAATATTGCCCTGTACATGACACGGTGGAAAAGAAGTGGAGGCACTTGAATTTTTGGCAACACCGGACTGATTTGATAGCACGAGTCCCGCGTACCCACTGCGAGAAACACGGAGTCTTACAAACGGAGGTACCCTGGGCCCGCAGTGGAAGCGGCTTTACGTTAATGAGTGAAGCGATGATCCTCATACTCTGTAGAGAGATGAGCGTATCAGCGGCCTCCCAACACTTTGGAGAGACAGACAAGCGACTGTGGCCAGTCATAGATCACTACGTCACCGAAGCCCATGAAGCCAAAAAGTGGAGCGGAGTACGTCGCATCATGATAGATGAAACCAGCGCCAAAAAAGGACATCGCTACGTGACCAACATCCTCGACGCCGATAACCACGAGCTGCTTTTGATGGTGGAAGGTCGCAGTGCCGAAGCCGTTACCCAATTTCTCGAAGCCATGCCCGCCCACCAAGCACAAGCCAAGCAAATTACCGAAGTCGTCATGGACATGAGCCCGGCCTATATTTCCGGCGTTCAAATGCACTTTCCCAAAGCACGAATAGTCTTCGACCTTTTCCACATCATGAAACTGGCAGGAGAAGCCCTGGAGAGCGTACGTAAGAGCTTGCGTAAACAAGGAGCAGATCTGCGCGGGGGCCTTTGGGCACTTCGTGGCAATGAATGGACCCGATCCGAAGAACAACTTCAAATACGCAAGGACTTAGCACGCACCTATCCCAAACTCGGACGTGCTTTAGCCCTGCGCGAAGCTTTACAAAATGTCCTGGCTGACAAAGACCTCTCTTCCTTGAAATGGTGGTTTTCTTGGGCGGATCGTTCCAAACTTCAGCCCTTTCGAAAACTTTCGAAAACTCTCAAAAAACATTTCCATGGCATCCTCGCCTATTGGGAAACTGGTCTTACTAATGCTGCTATGGAGGCCGTTAATGGTCTGCTTCAAACTGCTAAAAGAATCGCCAGAGGTTTCCGCAATTTCCATTATTTCCGCCTTGCTTCTTACTTAAAAGCTTCCCGATTAAAGATCCTTCTCCCTTCTCCTTTACCCACTTAATTCGTCGAAGTGGCATTTCTTTTATAGTAGCGGCTGCAGTTGCACCTCCATTTCTAGCGGTAATGGCGGGAATAGGAGGTACGCTGGGGGCTGGTTACGTGGTGTTCAAAGTTTGCAAAAGACATCTTGCGCAGGATAAAAGCAACTGATTATTGGCGGTCCCGGCAGCTGAACAGGCGGATATTTGAGATATTAACTAGTGCTACTTCGCTAAGTGTGGGATGTAGCCTTCAAATGTTACAAAAGCTCCAAGAGTTCTTTCGGTGCGCAACCATCAGTATTTCTGGAACTTACAATTAGAATCGCATGTCGGTGGCCCCATTTGCTAAAAACGGGTGGTTTCTACTTAGTGCAACAGGTTGTTTCTACCCGAATTTTCAATTAGCGAAACAGGGAGACCAGAGCTAGTGTCGAGTAATTGCTTAGGTTTTTTAACTTTAAACAACATTTATAATAAGACTATGTCAAGTTCTTCTGCTATTTCGGCAAAATCCGCACATAACGCGGCGTTCATTGAACAAAAACCGTTACCACGGAACGGGGCTTGGAGCACAATAAAAACTGCGCTTACGACGTTTAGCACCAAACCGCGCGTAATGGTTGATATAGAATCGCCTGACTTCAGTGGAACGATTAAGACCACTCTGAAAAATGCAAACAAGATAAAACAAGGTGCGGAAGACGTTACTAATGGTCTCACCCACACCCTATCTGCCAGAGCCTTCCAACATGCAAAAGTAGTTGGGTTGCAAAGCCGGATAGCGAATGCAAAACTTGAGAACGTAAAAATGCATTTTGAGGCCATCAACCAGAGCCCTATGGGCATAAGATCAAAACAGGCAGCCCATGCTCTTGGTTCCGAAATGGGTATGGCATGGACAGGGATCAAAGAAGGAGTCCAGAGGAAATGGGAGTCGGTTAAGGAATTACCGAGCAAGGCGTTCGATTGGGCGGCAACAAAGGTCAGCTCCGGGATGCAGAAGGCAAGAGATTTCAAAGGGAAGGTTGATGAACAGGGGAAACAGCTTCACGCAAAACATCACGAAAAAATTGAAAATGTGGCTGTGAAAGCAGCCAAAGGTGCAGGGATTGCAACAGCGACGGTTGTGGGCGTGCCTGTGGCTTTAGCGGGTATGGCAGCTGCGGCGGGGGCTGCTATTACAGCGGCGGCTGGGTGGATGGCTAAAGAAATAGTACAGGGTGCGGCAGTGGGAGGAAAACATGGAGCTACGAAGGGGGCCGAGGATATTTGGAATGTAGGTAGTTCGCTCAGGAACAAATTGGAAAACCTGATAGATAATAGATCAAAGACCTCCGGCGATGATAACCAATTGGCGGGGGGGGAAGCGCTGAGTGAGGAATTTGCGCCTCCTCCGCCACCAATATCCCAATAGACACCTCTCATAACACAGTTGGCGAATCATCACACACTGTGAAACAATGGTCTTGAATCGTTTTTATGCCCCCCGTTCAAGAAAAACATCTTTATAAGCCTTCATCACAATTCTCTAAAAAAGCTCGGATTTCTTCGTTTGCTGAGTATCAGCGACTCTACAAAGAATCCCTTCGGAAGCCGGCTCAATTTTGGGCGCGTGAAGCGAGCGAACTTTTCTGGAAAAAGCGATGGAAGAAAGTTTTGGACTGGCGGCAGCCTTTCGCAAAATGGTTTGTTGGGGGTCAGATCAACGTCACAGAGAATTGCTTGGATCGGCATCTTAACGGTCCGCGCAAAAACAAAGCTGCGATTATCTGGGAGGGCGAACCGGGAGAAAAGCAAACGCTTACCTATCAACAATTGCATCGGCAAGTTTGCTTATTTGCCAATGTCCTCAAGCGTAACAAAGTAAAAAAAGGCAATTGCGTCTTGATTTACATGCCCCTGATTCCCGAGGCAGTCATCGCAATGCTGGCATGCGCGAGGATAGGAGCAGTCCATTCCGTAGTTTTTGGAGGCTTCAGTTCGGAAAGCATTCGGGAAAGGCTTTCCGATAGCAAAGCAAGGATCATCATTACTGCCGACGCTGGCTATCGACGGGGACAACTCATTCCTCTGAAACGAAACGTAGACCACGCATTAGAGGGACTTCACTCAGTCCGTCGGGTGATTGTTTTTCGCCGAAGTAATACAGAGATTGCCATCCGGGAGGGCAGGGATGTTTGGTGGCATCGCGAAATGGAAGCTGTGGAAGCCGAGTGCCCCGCGGAGGCCCTTGATAGCGAACATCCGCTCTTTATCCTTTACACCAGCGGTTCCACTGGAAAACCCAAAGGAATTTTGCATACCACCGGGGGATATCTGGCAGGTGTCTACTCAACGACCAAATACATTTTCGACATACGCGATGAAGATATTTATTGGTGCACCGGCGATGTGGGATGGATTACCGGACACAGTTATGGAGTCTACGGGCCACTTGCTAATGGCGCCACTTGCTTCATGTATGAAGGTGCGCCGAACTGGCCAGAGCCCGATCGATTTTGGCGCATCATCGCCGAATATGGGGTTACCATCCTTTACACAGCTCCCACCGCGATTCGCACTTTTATGAGATGGGGAGAAGAGTGGCCTGCTCGACACGATCTCACTTCTCTTCGTCTTTTGGGAACTGTGGGAGAACCCATCAACCCGGAAGCATGGAGGTGGTATCATCAACATATTGGAGGGGGGCGCTGCCCCATCGTCGATACTTGGTGGCAAACAGAGACCGGCGCCATTCTCATCTCGCCACTACCCGGAGCCACGCCGCTCAAACCTGGGACGGTCACATTGCCCTTTTTTGGTGTGGATCCAGCCGTCGTAGACGATCAGGGGCACCCACTCCCCCCTGGTCAGAACGGGAAGCTGGTTCTTCGTACACCCTGGCCTTCGATGCTTCGGACCATTTACGGCGACAAACAACGCTATAAAAAACAATATTGGAGTCAAATTGAAGGTTGCTACTTTACGGGCGATGGAGCATATCGAGACAAAGACGGCTATCTTTGGATTTCCGGCCGAGTTGACGACGTCCTAAACGTTGCGGGTCACCGCCTCGGTACTGCCGAATTGGAAAGCGCTCTGGTAAGTCATCCAGCAGTTGCCGAGGCGGCTGTTGTCCCGCGACCCGATGAAATCAAGGGCCAAAGCATAGTTGCATTCGTAACGGTGCGGATGGGGGCAACTGCTGCTCCCGCCTTGCGCGAAGAACTCCGCCAACATGTCGCTCAACAAATCGGCCCCGTCGCCAAACCGGATGAGATCCGCTTTGCGGAGACTCTTCCAAAAACGCGGAGTGGAAAAATTATGCGCCGCCTTTTAAAAGACATTGCCAGCAGTGACAACATCACCGGTGACATTACTACATTAGAAGATATGCATGTGCTGGCACAACTTCGTGAGCCTAACAAATAGGCATGCCTTACTTGTCTGCGTAATTTTTACTAATTTTAAAAATTTGTAAAAATTATAAAGAAATCTGAATAACCTAGAGGTATGGGCATTGCTAATATTTTTACAGGACTTACGCAAAAGCCATGGTAAGGGAAGGAAATTTGAGTTGATGAAAAAGGAAATCATCGAGGATTCCTTGTTTGACGCGGTAAAGAGTTTTTGCGCTATCTCTGGCAATATGAGCTAAACGGCCCCAGACCAAGATAGCAGAAGCGATGTGGTTACGCTGAATACGAGCCTTTCTGCATTGGCAGCGTTCAATTCCTGTTAACTGCTTAGCCTCACGATGAAACTGCTCAATCTTCCAGCGCAAGCCGCACATCTCAAGTGTGAGCTTGGAAGAATCTTGAGTTCGGTCGTTAGTAACCACGTAGTCCGTGCGGTGTTCTGACACCTCAACCCGGAACAGTTTCACTTTGTGTTCTTTGGGGAATCCCTTGATTTTGATTGTCTTGCCATGTGCGAGTTCTGATTGATTCCACTCTAAGGAGTCCACTCGCTGATAGGGCCGTTGAGCTGCGGAATCATCCACCAAACGGTTGTCACTTAAGGGACAATAATAGGTTTTTCCCAGCGATTCAATGAAGAGCATCAGATCACGCTTAGCATACCAGGTATCCACCAAGACATGCCGAAAGAGCAGCTTTTTGTGATGTACAAGGTTGCTGAGCATGTCCCGTACATGATCATGTTTAGTTTTTCCGTCGCCAGCAGGATCGTAAATTCGATAGTCGATCAGCCAGTATGCGTTGGTCCGCGGATTGACGTACACGCAGTTCACCACTCCAATGCCTTTGATCAGTCCGTGTGCGTTACCGCTATACTGGCGGCGAACCAGTTCAATCTTATGCGAAAAATTCTTGTCGATCACCGTGTCATCGAACACCACGCAGCACTCTTCATCAGGGATAATCTCTCCGCGCACGTTCTCCCATATCAGACGCGGCGTTATCTTCTCCTTACTGAGAAATCTGTTGATTGCATCGTGGCTCATGTTTTCCGTATGCTCGGCAAAATTTGTCAGCGTGTAGTTGATTGGGCTCACCAACAGGTACTGGCAATAATCAAGCAGGCTTGGGCAGCTTCTCATACCTTCTTCTCTACAATCCTTTCTCAAGCTGGACGCTACCTCTATTTTGTAGTAATTCTTCCCACACTGTTTTTAGGCCTTTTTGCGTAAGTCCTGTTTTAATAAAGTTGTTTCCAGCATTTATAGAAAACCTGAGCCTGCATACCCTCGGATATCGGAAAAAATATTGTCCGGAGAAATGCTCATACCACTGTCAACCGGGAGGTCAACGAGGAGAGAATATTCGGCTGGGACTTCTTTTGTTGCGTCCAATAATTTTCAGAGAATTGGTACAAAAGTGGAACGCGGAGTTTCCCGCAGCACACAAGATTTTTCAGGAGAATTACATATGGCATTATCATCTGTGCTCAATATACCTGTTGCTGATTGGCCAAAGGACGTTTCTACATGGAAAACAAAGGAAGAATTTAAAAATACCCTAAACCAGGTAACAGATAGTGCGCCCAATCTTGATACTGAAGAATTGTTTTCTAAATTTAAGAAGGGCTGTAGTGAACTCATGACTAAAAATGTATTCACGGATCATGAGCTCATCCAAATTTTCAACACATTGAATACGAGGTATTCAGAACTAAAATAATATTAATTTGGGACAATAAGAGGAATCTTTTCTCATTCCTCAATCAATAGATTTTGAAGTGATTACCAGTTGGATAGATGCGGAATTCTTTCCAGATTTCTTTTTTAGTTTGTATCCGCCATGGAGTTGTCATAGACTGCCCTTCTTCTTCGACTCGGGGCGTAGCTTAGCTTGGTAGAGCGCGTGGTTTGGGACCACGAGGTCGCAGGTTCGAATCCTGTCGCCCCGACCATAAAGGAGTTTTTTTGGGGGGGGCTCTTCGTCAAATTTGGGGAGAGAATGATAGGAATATAGCCACAAAGAGTTCTTCATCAAAAAAACGGGCTCTTGGTCAAATTTGCGGCCACCGTTATGGAACGGCTTCTTTGTGGAGACTTGCAGCTCAAAAAAGACGCACTTTTTAGTTAGGGCCTCTAAAAGAAGACGAAGTTGGTGATAACGTGTTAACTAGAGATATAAGCCAAACCTATCAACGTATCCTTATATTTTCAAACTATGGTCGGCTCTTGCCCAATCTGAGTGGCGCTGCCAAAAATTGGCCAAAATATTACGATAATTTGTTGAATAATAATAAATTATAAAAAGCATTTACTTCGGGCGGATTCTTGAAAATCTAGTATAGTATAACCAGATGCCCGATAAGCCTCGAAATATCTTTAGGAAGTGTTTGGAATACAAAGATCCCCAGAATGCGCGGGCACAGGGTTTTTACCCTTATTTTCGTCGAATTGATGATACCTGCGGCAACTATGTGATCTGCGACGGTAAGCGTAGGATCATGGTTGGTTCGAATAACTACTTAGGATTGGCTCAGGATGACCGCGTCATCGAAGCCGCTTGCGAGGCAACCCGTAAATATGGCTCCGGATGTACCGGTTCCAGGCTCCTCAATGGCAATATTAAGCTCCACGAACAGCTGGAGGAAGAGCTTGCTCATTTTATTAAACGGGAGGCTGTTATACTATATTCTACGGGTTATTTCGCCAACCTGGGCACCATTGCCACGCTTGTGGAAAAAGGGGATGCCGTTCTCTGCGACCGTGAGAACCATGCCAGCATTGTGGACGGCGTCACATTTTCTCCCGCTAAATTAATCCCATTTAGACATAATTCCGCAACCTCGCTGGCTAACCGTCTTCAGCGTCTGCCCGTGGAAGCTGGAAAACTTGTTGCAATTGATGGTGTTTTTAGCATGTCTGGGGACATACTCGATCTTCCTCCGATTGTTGAAGTCTCCAAAGCGGCCGGTGCATCCTTGTATGTGGATGAAGCACATTCGTTGGGAGTTGTAGGGCCGGGCGGCCGAGGAGTTGTACATCATTTTGGCATGAACGGCGAAGTAGATATTATTATGGGGACTTTTTCCAAATCTCTGGGCTCCATGGGTGGATTTGTCGCGGGCTCATCAGAGTTAGTGAATTTTCTAAAACATCGCGCTCGCTGCCTCATATTTACAGCTTCCCTCGCACCCGCTGTGGCGGCTGGAGTTCTCAAAGCACTTCAACTTCTTCAGGAGGAGCCGGAACGCATAGAGCAACTCTGGAAAAATACTCGGAAAATGCACGTCGGCTTTAAATCGCTTGGCTTCAAGATCGGCTCAACACAAACGCCCATTGTGCCCATTTTAGTCGGTAACGAAGCCCTTGCATTCAAATTTGCTCAGCGGCTTTATGAGGAAGGCGTATTTGCGACACCAGCAATATACCCCGCTGTTCGCCTTGGAGAGGCCATTATCCGTACCAGCTACATGGCAACGCACACGGAAGAAGACCTGGATCAGGTCCTGGAAATTTTCGGACGAGTTGCCCGAGAACTTGGAACTTTTGACGAACCTGCATACGCTCAGTCGAACAGTAGAAAGAATGGCCTCGATTTTAACTTGCTGCACCAAAGCGGATCTCAATCGCTTCGAGAGAATGCCGGAGATACTTCATCGAATGGAGTCAGCTTACATTCCACCGCTCCCCGGGGATGTGGTGAAATATCTTAATAAGGGCTCTTCTTTTCAAAAGCTTCATGGAAAAATTTGCGCCTTCATTGCGCAGAGAGATGGTGTGCCGATAGGCAGAATTGCGGCGATTGTTAATCGTTCACATAATAACTATTACGGCGATCGAGTCGGTTTTTTTGGATTTTTTGATTGCGAAAACAATTCGGAAACAGCCCGAGCATTATTTGCAGAGGCCGAAAAATTTCTAAAGGGAGAAGGGCTGACTCATGTGAGAGGTCCTTATAATCCCTCCGTTAACGAAGAATGCGGTTTGTTAATGGACAGCTTTGAACTTCCTCCCTTTGTCGGGATGCCATGGAATCCTGCTTATTACGAAAAACTGATCTTAGATGCCGGATTTAAAGTAGTTCGTAAGCTATATGCATATTTACTATCCATCTTAGTTCCCATGCCGCCGCGAGTCGAGCGGATCACACAACGGATCATTCAGCGAGGCGGCTGGACATTTCGCTCCATTAATTTGAGAAAACTCAAGGAAGAACTGGCGATCATCCACCGGCTCTACAATGTGACCCTCGACCGCAATTGGGGGTTCGTTCCCATCGCCTTGGAAGATTTACAAGCCTCCGCCCAAGCACTAAAACTCATCGCAGATCCTCAAATTATCAACTTTGCGGAAAAAAACGGTGAGCCAGTCGGATTTGCAGTTTCCTTTCCAAATATCAACGAGTTGCTTGCCAAAACAAAAAAAACTCCAGCGGGATTTCTCCGGCTTTTGCATCTGCTTTGGCTGATCAAGACACAACGTCCCAAACAAATTCGGCTGGCCATCTTGGGCGTGACACCAGCCTACCGGGATCGAGGAATTAACGCCTGGCTTTTCTACGAACAGCTCGCGCGCGCAAAAAAAATGGGTTATGCAACCGCCGAGCTTTCTTGGATCGAAGAAAGTAACTGGGAGATCATGCGGAGTATCGAAGTGATGGGTGGGCAAAAATATCGGACTTATCATCTTTACGAGAAAATACTCTGAGATTAGTTCGTAGTTCGTAGAAGTTGGTAATTGATAGTTTGCGATTCTTCATTGGCAGGTGCTATTTCGTGCAAACTGAATATGAGTGATAAAAATTTCGTGGTATGCCAGACAAGACTGGAAGCTATATAAACAACATGCCCTCAAATGTTGCGAACCAAGAACCACCAACTTCTACGAACTACGAACTAGGAACTCTACTCATTACAGGCGCCACGGGGTTCATCGGGAGAAATTTTCTTCTACAAGCTCTTTCTGCAGGACGATGGAGCGAAATCATTGCCCCGGTCCGAAATCCGGAAAAACTGTACAGCTTGCTTTTGACAGAAGGATGGAAAACGCCTCCCACAAATTTGCGGATATTAAAATGTACCCCGGAATCTTGGGGAAATGACCTGGGCTGTGATGCGGCTGTGCATTGTGCGGGAGTACTTTTTGGGCGTTCAACCCGGGAATACTATTCCACAAACGTACAAGGAACGCTTAAACTGTTAAAGAAATTGCCGCCTGCCGCCAAAGTCGTTCTTCTTTCCTCGCAATCCGCAGGCGGGCCGACCCCTCAGAGCTGCGAATTTCGGGATGAAACGACCCCAGACCACCCGATCACAGACTATGGCAAATCCAAAAAGGAAATGGAGGAGACCTGTCTTTCTAGTTTTCCTGAGCGAGATCTTATCATCCTTCGGCCGCCGATGGTCTTGGGAGCGAGAGATCAAGCGACCTTGCCTTTATTCCGTTTGGCAAGGAAGAGATTGTGGCCCAAGCCGGGCTTTCTTTCCAAGCGATTTAGTTTTGTCGCTGCGGCAGATCTATGCAGGGCGATTTTTACCGTGCTGGAGAACGATACAAAATTCCTCCAGTGCCGGATTTTTTACATTAGCCATCCGGAATCCATTTCTGATCGCGAACTCATTGAATGCTCCGGAAAACTTCTCGGTAAGAAGGGACTAGTGCTTCCATTGCCACATAACATCGTGCAAGCAGTCGCGTTTTTTGTCGATGCATTCCCTGCCTTGCGTAATGCCGTTCCCAGTTTGACACGGGACCGCGTCCGAGAAATTTGGCCTAATTGCTGGATAGTGCATGGAGACCGTTTTGAGAAAATGTTTCACTTCCATTGTAAGGTGGGACTTGAGGAATCGCTGTCCGATGCGCTGAAATGGTATCGTAAAATAGGGGCACTCTAAAACAATTGTTTTGCCGTGTAGCAGAAAAATAAAAGTGTTCTATGAATAGCACATAGAAGACATAGGATTTTTCCATGTACACATACCAAGACATTTTTTTCACAATTTGTATATAAGTTTTCTATTCAAACCACTTGAATATATAAATTTGAGTATTAAGTTATGCGAGCAAATAGGACCTACTTGTCCCTATAATAATAATTGTTCGATATAATATGCGTGTTTTACCAGAGCTTGCCACCAGTTCCCCCATACTTACCTCAAATAATACTCATCGGAATTTAGAAAGTATTCCAACTCCGGATTCATCCACTGATATATCGAGCCAAAGGGAGCAGCAACAATCCGACAGGCTCCTTCAACGAATACGCCGTGGTGTGTCGCCTTTACAGATTACGAAAAGCAGTCGCGAAAATTATGAACAATTTACCTTAGATCAGTATAAAGAGAAAATCCAAGCAACACCCGTAGATCAAATTTCCATACTGGAGCAAAGTTTCTTCCGAAACCTCCCTCCGGAAGCCGCTGCTTTTTTGGCTCTGGATTGGATGCAGAGATTAATGCGGAATCAGCTTTCTTGCATGCGAGAGGAGACTCTGGGCGCAATGACTCCGGCACAAGTAGCCCGGATCTCCTTGGAGACTTGGCGCCAATTGCCGGAAAAAGTGATTAATAAACTCATTCATTCCGAAAATCCTTCCCTACGAAGAACCTACCTGAAAGAATTCTCCGGGGATTATCTTTCTGAAATTTCAGGTGAAATTTTTGCGAGGTTTGATCGGAGGGATATCGAAGAAGTATTGTTGGTATCCAAAATTTCTCAACTAAAACCCAGCAAACTTGCTCAAATACCGGTCAAAACTTGGGCAGCCTTTACTCCGGAACACATCCATGCATTACCTGCGGAAACATTTGCACTGTTATCTGCCGAACAACTCCATAATTTCAGACGGGTTTCGGAAATCAGTCAAATTCAACTCTCTAAAATCCCCAGGTCAACTTTCCGTCAACTGGGCAGTAGCTTTATTCTGACATTAACAGACGACCAAATTCAATGGTTAGGAGATAAAATTGCGGACATCCAGCCGGAAATATTTAGTGATGATCGCTGGAGTTTAACAGCTAATTTTTCTCAGCAAGGCAGATTTTTAGATGCGCTTGAGCAAGATCAAATTCAGCATTTAACTTCTAATCAGTTGAAGAATATTCGCATGCCATCTTGGGTAGAACTGTTTTATCGCATCTTCCAATATGCAAATGCAGTTGCGGAAGAAGAAGCTGAAATAGAGGCTCGAGAACAAGTATCAGAGGAGAGACGAGAACAGGCATGGACCCATGAACAAGAAGAGGCGCGAGTGCGGGAACTCAAAGAGCAATTACGACCCCGGCTGGTTGAAGAAGAAAGCGCGAGAAGAGGCCTCGAGTTCCTGAGAGGTTTCAATCTGGCTCAAGTTCGTAGCCTGGACCCACAACAGCTTGAAGCATTGAATCCTCCAGCACTAGCTGGAGCTAGAACTACGGGCAATGTGTTTGTGATCCTGGAAAAATTTCTATACTTACGCCTTCAACCCAAAATTCAAATTCAGAGAGTTCCAGTGGAAGTAATTCGCAATCTTGCCATCTCAACTCTTGGTAAACTGGGAGTCAATTTTTTATATAAACTCAGTTTAGATCAAATTAATGTACTAACGGAACCTCAAAAAGCGGTATATGATCCGATAGATCTCCAGGCCGCCAAAGTGCAACTCAAAGAGCCCGAGACGCTACGCCAACAAGCATTGCGCGGCCTCCCCGTGAATCAAATTGCTAAAATGGGACCCCTATTTTCCGTAAACTTACGTGATGAGGAAATAGATATTCTCACCGATGAACAAATATTGGCAATTACTCCGGAACAGATAAGGCAACACAATTCTGACAATGCCGGACCGGAAGTTTTTGTTCGTTTCTTTGTACGGCTTGCTATCCTAGGTAAGTTCCTCAAATTGAGTGTGCACCAACGGCTGGCAATCCCTCCGGATGTTTGGGCAAATCTAGGGGAAGATTTTTGGGGAAGAATCTCTCCGTCGCCAGATTGGAGAGCAATGCCAGAACTGTATTCTTCGGAAGAATTATTAGAGTGGAAACAAAGATACCATCAAGTAATCGGAGAGTTCACGGGAAAACAGATGAGTGTAATTCCCCTAAAAATATATCAATGTCTGGGTGATGAGTTTATTCTTCATCTCAATCCCGAAGCTTTTTCCAAAGTGCCCTCTGAGGTTTTTCAGTATGTAATGGAAGATTTTATGCAAAAATTGACCTCGCAACAAATAGCACGCCTCACTCCGGAAATGGTGCGTCAGTTAAGGCCGCGAGTTTTTGCACGGATGGGTTTAGGAATGCGCCTCTTTCATCTTAGCTTGGAAGTATGTAAAACTCTGCCATGGGAACATTTTGTATCACTAATTAATTACCATAATAACAGTTGGATGGATTTCAGGGCGAACCAAATATTCGCACTGCCACCGAAGCAATTTGCCTACCGCGTATCTCATTATACCTCTATAGATACAGACCTGGATCCCGATTTGTTTTCCATGCTCAGTGCGGAACAACTCAATGCTTGGGCACTTGAACCTGAAAGAGGAACATATGAAAATAATAAAAATAAGTTAGTAAACAGCCTGACATTTATAAAAAAGTCGCAACTTCAGAAAATACAAGACAGTGTTGTAAAAAAACTTAATACCCAATTTTGGGAAGTGATCGGACCCTCCAAAGTCCGGCAGATGCTGAAAACACAACTGGAAAAAATTCCTCAGGAAGTAATAAAAAAATTAAGCAGTCCTATTATCGATGTCCTCGTTAATAAAAATGCTTTTACTCAGCAGCAAATCAATCGATGGAGAAGCGTGTCTTTTGTGATTCCTCCACCGATAGGTAAAGTAATATTAGAATTAGAATCAGAAGGAGAAACAACAGATCAAAAAGAGCGCCGTCAAAAAGCAATCAAGAATTATCAACAAAAGGAGATAGGAGACAAAACCCCGGACTATTATAAATCTATTTTTCGTTCCAGTGGAGAAATGGAATTGTATCAGTTCGATTTTGCCATCGGAAGTTACCGACTGGTGGGAAATTTACCCACGGAATTCACCAACATCGATAAATTGATTTTAATTGGGCATGCCGACAATAAAAAAATGGCGGGATTGACTGCCGAGGCATTGGCACTGAACATTCGAAAGCTGTTTAAAAATGTGGAGAACATCCATAAAATTAACCTGGAGGGATGTAAAGTGGGGGAAAATTTAGGAGATCATTTAAAAGATAATTTTGTGCGGAATTTTCTGGACAGATTTTCCCAGGAAGAAGTTTTGGAAACCACAACTTTGTCTATTATAGATGAAAGATTTAAGAATGTAACAGTTACCGGGCCGGTCGGCTCTATCCGGTTTTCAGACTCCAGTGGCCCAAAACTTGGAGCGCGCCTTTACGGAGAAGGCACAGAGCCAGTGCATGGACTGGAAGAAGGCAGAGTGAGCTTTCAGAGAGATCCCGGTCATCCCGAGAAGATAATCACAACACTCTATCAAACCCAAGGGGATGGAACAATAGTGCCTCAGGAAACCGGTCCGCTAGGAAAAGCTTTTTCCAATGCCTTGCAACAAAAAGAGCAAGCAAAGGCAAAAGCACAATTCGATGCGGCCTTGAAAGTGTGGAATGAGGCGGGAAAAGAAGCGAAGGTGAAATTCCTAAGCAAAGCGGGACTGCTGCCCAATGAAACATCCGGAGAAGAGCATATCACTCACGTGGATGCCTTAATAGAAGAAAAAGGAAAATATTATGTTCCGATCACCTCATTAAAAAACAAGAGCACCCAGAGAGTATTGATTTCCTCTGAAATGGGTCAGAAATTGACCCCCGCCTTGGAAACCATAAAACGTGCTTATGAAGTCTTAAAACAACATTTTAAAAAAGGAAACAACGGAGAATTAGAGATCAGAGACGTTGAGGCGGGCGGCGAGGGAGGTCGTCCCAGCAGCCTCAATACCATGTTCTTGGGACTGGCCCTGCTAGGATACTTAAGAGATAAGAATTTTTTGGAACTCTCATCTGAAGAAAAAATCAGCGTGTATTGGAACCTGACGGGAATGGCCGCCGCGACCGGACAAGAGACTGTGGAAGTTTCCAAAGTAATAGACGAATTAATAAACGGCACCGTATCTCGTACGCTTCAAACATTGGGGCGCGTTTTAGGGGGAGTGAGTTCAATATTTATGGCCGTTTCGGTAGGATTTAATATTGCTGAATTGGTGAGAAGCAAAGACCCGGCGGCACGAGTCGGACTAGCCATTGGGTTGGGATTTAATCTGGGAGGCATGGGAATGCAGGGAGCTAGTATCGCGGCAACTTGGCTGGCTCCCGCAAGTGGAGCGGCGGAAGTTTTCGGAGGATTGATGGTTCCATTAATAGGGCTGGGAGTCGGATTTAGTGCATTAGGTACGCAAATAGCGCAAAATAACGAAAAGGCGCATGATTTTTATAAATATTTTACCGATGTATTCGACGCCATCGATCATGATAAAATATATACTCAACAAAATGGGGTCTCTATTCCTAACAATAATGTCTCCGTTGAAAGAGTTAATTTTAGAAACGGAGAACTCACAGCGGCTAAAGTAGAATTAGTGGAAAGCCGAAAAGACAAAGGATTTTTTAGTTGGCTTTTCGGAGGTGCGCCTGATCATATCTATACCCCTGGAGTAGGATATCATTATTTTAATGTATTAGAAAATAGAACCACCCGATTTGATACGGGCGGCGACATTTTTGCCTTGTCCGGAATACCCCCCATCAAAATCTTCACCCGGTTTATAGATGCCGCAACCCGGTTGAGTTCTGAGGAAAATACAACCGAAAATAGAATTGAAAAAGCAGCCACTGCGGAACATAGCCAAGCGGTTTTAGAAAATTCATGGCGCAACTTAAGACCTGCAGCCGAGGTAACTTATCTGGAGGGAACCCAGGAAATACTATTGGATGGCAGGTTGAGAACCCTGCTATTGCCGCCCGAGAGCAACGATCCTAAAATTCAAGGCAAAATGTGCCATAGGATCATAGGGGGCGGAGGGAGCTGTGTACTTCAGAACGTAAATCCTGGGGTGAGACTGACCTTAAGAGATGGGGAGAAAGGTCCCTCTTCATTCCTTCTGAACGTAACCGGGGAAGAGTTGCTGGAAGCCGATGCGATAAATTCCATCCATACCGGAAGTGCCAAAACCATAGTAATTAAATATAAAACAGGAAGGACTACTGAAATCGATGTAAGCGGTTTAAATCAGGATTCAAAAATAGTGGTAGTAGGAGCGGGAAAAACTCGGTGGGAGGTAGATGTCCGTAGTGGCAAAAGCCAAATGAACATGTTGGACTTAAGAGATAATCCCATTGCGGATATACGGAGTAAACTCCATACACTAGCAGAGAATGGAAAACTGGCGGAAGTACTCCTTCTTACCCAAGGTCTCGCATTGCCGACTCCGCCCAAAGGAAATGCCAGTGACGAAGAAAATGCCAAATACCAGGAAGAGCTCCGAAAAGCCGAAGAACTTTCCATCCAAAGTATCTATTATAAACCAAAAAATAGCGATCAGTGGCAACAGGTTGGCCCCGGAAAGAATTACCCAACCTTTGAGGAAGTAGCAGCACGAGGTGAGGAAGCCCTGCGTCCTTGGCTGGGAATAAAGGTAGTCGGAGTAGTAGAAAATCAGGTCTTTCATTTCGACCCTATAAAACAACGGTTGATTCAGACAGAGGACTCTAGGAATGAGGAAAAAAGCTATGAATTGATATTTGATGGCAGCGGGGGTCGTATTGAGTGGGTAGGAAGAATCAACGGCCAGCTCATTGCCAAACAAGTCATTCCGATAGTATCTAGCAAGGAAGTTTCCCTGTTTCATGCATTAAAAGAAGATAAGATTGAATTAGTACAAGTCGAAGGCTTAGATTCGGAACGGTTAGAGCGATTCATCAAGTTTTCGGACGCATTGCTGACAGATATTAAAACCGTAAGAAGAGAGGGGGAGCCCTCCGCACAGGGAAGTAATTTTATGGGGATATTTGCTCAACATGTGCAGTTGGGAGATATGGCTCCCAGCTCTTCCTCCTCCCTAAGAGCAGAAATAGCAGAGTGGGTAAAAGTGCAAGGAACTAACAACAAAGCGAAACCTCAAACAGCTTTTTTAAACCTAATGGGTGGCCGTAGTATACGAATGGATGTGGGAAAAGAGGATTGGGTTCTCGTAAAGAGTTGGACATATCCCCCCGAAGTGGGAGGGATGGGCCTTGGGCTATGGTCTCCAAAAAATAAAAAGGCTTACTTTGCCAAATTAGAACCGAATATTTTCGATGCTGCGATAATTGGAGAGCGAAGAATCTTCGTAGGATTCAATCCGCAACCGACATTCCATGAACTGGCGGGAGGCGAAGAAGTTCAGCCCTTCCTGGAAGACGATGTGTTTTCCCTGGCTGGCAAGGGGAGAGTTACAGTTGTGAACAGCACGGGCGGGGAATGGAGCTTTGAAATAGCGTCGGATCAGGAAAAATCCGATGCGAGGGAGACGGATGTTGGAAATGCTGAGCAAACAGAGAGAAATAACAGTCGCCGAGGAAATTCCATCCGCCATGAGCGGACAGCTCTGGCTGTATAGCAAAGCCCGTATAAAAAGATTACGCCTAGATTACGCCTTTGCCGCCCTTTTGACTCGCTCAGCCCGCAAGGGTGCGACTTGGCGGGGGCAAGCGCATCAAACCCATGATCATTTTATACGGGCCTTGCGATATAAACTGACAACCGAGAACTTTATTTATTTCCCTGTAGTTGTCATGGCTGGGGACGTCGGATAAATTTTCCCGATGCAGCGCAAATGGATTTTGCCCCAATTAAGATCATTTAAAGATCATCCGTTAGAGAGTCTTGCCCTTCCTCAGTTTTTAACATCCCTGTTTCTCCAAAAAGGATTTTCCAACGCGGAATCCGCGCAAAATTTTCTTTACCCTAAACTCAGGTCTCTTTCCGAGCCTGAATTGCTACCGGACATGAAACGCGCGGTGGAGCGACTGGACGTGGCAGTCAGAAAAAACGAACGAATCGTTTTGTATGGAGATTACGACGTAGATGGCGTTGCTTCCTTGGCATTACTTTGCCGGATTCTTGCGGCATACGGAATACAGGCAAAATGCTTTTTGCCGCTGCGTGCTGAAGAGGGATATGGCTTGAGTACCGCAAGTGTTGAACGCTGTTTTCAAGAACACAATCCTCAACTTTTGATCGTGGTCGATTGTGGGACTAACTCAGTAAAAGAGGTTGCCGAAATTCGCCGTCGAGGTGCGGATGTGATCATTTTGGACCATCACGAATCCGCTTCCAAGCGCCCCGACTGTACGGCGTTGGTAAATCCGAAATTGGGATCGGATTTTCACTATCTTTGTAGCACCGGAGTAGTTTTCAAATTAGCCCATGCTTTCCTAAAATATCATCCCCAGCCAGGGCTGGATCTTAAGGAATATTTGGATCTTGTGGCTCTGGCGACCATTTCAGATCTGGTCCCTCTCATCGAAGAAAACCGAATTCTCGTCAAAAAAGGGCTCAAACAAATGGAGCGAACACATTGGCCGGGACTGAAAGCCTTGATGCATGTCGCCGGTGTCAAGCCGCCTATACCATCCTTTGATATCGGATTTCGCCTGGGGCCCCGCATCAATGCTGCTGGGCGTTTGGGGACCGCCCAACAAGCTCTGGCATTATTGCTTTCCCAAGATCCTACCGAGTCGGCTCAAATCGCGATGAATCTTGATGTTCAAAATCGCGAACGGCAAGCTGTGGAAAAAGCGGTGGTCCGTGAAGTGGATCTCTGGCTGGAAGAGCATCACGACCCCAAACGGGATGTGAGCATTGTCGCTGGGCATCGAGACTGGCACAACGGAGTCCTTGGCATTGTTGCTTCGCGAGTCACGCGACGTTATCACAGACCTACCTTTCTGGTGGGTTTTGATTCCAATGGTGTGGGTAAGGGAAGCGGGCGGAGCATCGAAGGGCTCTCATTAGTGGCTGCGCTGCAGCATTGTTCGCATGCATTGGAAAAATTTGGCGGTCATGAGATGGCTGCTGGATTGACCGTGCGAGAGGAAAGCTTCGAAATATTTCGCACATGCTTTGAAGAGGCCGCTCGCGCATTGTTGGTCCCGGAGATGCTCATTCCGCATTTGCGTTTTCATGCCGAAATGCACGGCGGCGAACTTTTACCCTCCGTCCTCGAATGGCAAGATGCCCTGGAACCATTTGGCACCGCTAATCCTCAGCCTCTCTTTCTTCTTCGCGAGGTAAAGCCCGTTTACGAACCTCGGTGGATGAAGGATAAGCATCTTCGCTTGGAATTTGCCTTTGAGAAGCGACGGCTCCAGGCGGTCTTTTTTAATGCTCCCGATCTCCCCGATCCCCCATGGGATATTGCCTTCCACCTGGATCGAAACGAATTTAACGGCAATATTTCCCTACAATTAAGGATCATAGACATCCGCTCCAGCGTGAGAAATTAGAGATAATGAACCTGCTATCGCCGGACACCCCTTTGCGAGAAATCGGCTGGATTCCATCCCATCGTATCAATTCCTTAAAAAATTTGAAACTCGATACCGTCAAAGATCTTCTGGAACATTATCCCCGGCGTTACGAAGATCGGCGGAAATTCGACGCATTTCCGGATACCGAACTCGAGTGGCCTGTTTGCCTCCGAGGAGAAATCATTAAGACCTCTGTGCGGCGTTTTGGGGGCTGGAAAAAAGTCTTCGAGATTGTCTTGCAAGAAACAAACACCCTCTTCGGGCGTACCTTGACTTGCCGCTGGTTCAATCTCCACTACCTCCAAAAAATGCTCGCAACGGGTCAAACCCTGATTGTTTACGGAAAAACCAAAGCTCGCGGCCGCCTACTCGTCATTGACCATCCGGAATTCGAAATTCTGGAAGCCGATGCGGAGGACTCCATTCATCTGAATCGGATCACGCCGATCTATCCTGCTGGGGAGGGCATCACTACGCGGATGCTGCGGAGCTGGGTGTACCGGCTGTTAAACCAAGCGGATTTAACTGCCTTGCCTTGCTGCCTTCCACAATGGCCTCACGGATTTAGCCGAGAATTAGCACTGCGCTCCTTACACTTTCCTGACTCCCTGAAAAATCTGGAAATCGCCCGTAAGGCCTTGGTGTTAGAAGAATTTTTCGGTCTGCAGACTCTCGTCTGCTCTCGTCGTGCTCAAAGAAATGCTCTTCCGGGAATCGCCAAAGAAGCGTCCGGTACCCTTCTGGAGCGCTGTTTAGCGCAGCTTCCCTTTCGTCTTACCAATGCCCAGCTCCGTGTGATTGAGGAAATTCGAAAAGATCTTGCCGCTCCCCGTCAGATGAACCGTTTACTCCAGGGTGATGTCGGCTCCGGAAAAACCTTCGTCGCGCTAGCTGCAATCCTTCTTGCAGTCGAAGCCGGACACTCCGCGTTGCTCATGACTCCAACTCAAATACTTGCTGATCAACATTACAATAATTTCGCCCGGCTTTTGGAGCCACTTGGCATTACCGTGGCTCTTCGAACTTCCAGTCGACAGGAATCCTCTTCTCTGCCCCTTTTTCATGGGACGGAGAAAATTCAAATCACCATTGGAACCCATGCTCTCCTTTACGAAGAGCCTTCACAGAACCCGCCCGCTGGCCTCATCATCATCGATGAACAGCACAAATTTGGAGTCATGCAGCGTGCTAGCCTGATCGGAAAAGCAAACAACCTGCCGGATGTTCTGGTGATGACAGCAACCCCCATTCCGCGCACCTTGGCACACACCCTTTACGGCGATTTGGACATTTCTATTATCGACGAGGTCCCTGCTAACCGCGGCCGCATTGTGACCGCCGTTCGCGAACCGTCACGGCTTGCTGATATTGTGCGATTCCTTCGCGGTGAAATCGAAAATGGACGGCAGATTTACATCGTTTACCCGCTCATTGAAGAATCAGAGAAACTCAAAGTAAAAGCTGCTGTTGATGAATCGGGACGTTGGAAAAAGCTCCTGGCGCCTCACTGCGTGGAAGTTTTACACGGACGGATGTCCTCCGAAGAAAAAGAAACGACAATTCGGAATTTTCGCGCCGGAGAAATTGCTGCCTTGATTTCCACCACAGTAATCGAAGTGGGAGTCGATGTGCCCAATGCAAACGTCATGCTCATTGAGAACGCAGAAAGATTCGGATTGGCTCAGCTCCATCAATTGCGCGGCCGCGTCGGCCGCGGATCGCACAAATCCTGGTGTATTTTGCTTCACTCCGAAAAACCAGGACTTGCCAGTGTCAACAAACTGCAAGTCCTGGAACAGACCACCGATGGCTTTCGAATCGCAGAAGAAGACCTGCGAATGAGAGGTCCCGGCGAACTGATCGGTACCGCACAGACCGGACTTCCTGGTTTTAAAATAGGAGATCTTCTCCGAGATGCAGCTCTCATGGAACAAGCGCGTGACCTTGCGCTCAAGACCCTCCAAGAAGACCCCGAATTCATTTTACCGTGTCATCAAGGCGTCTTGGCTTACTTGCGCCGCCACCAAGAAAAGTTAGTAGCCGCCTCAGCATAAACGCCCAGTGAAGCACAGGGGAAATCTTTATAAATTTTCTTAAAAAAGCATTGACCCGTTCAACATTTCGTGGGAGATTCCTCATCCCACACGGGGAGATATGATTTAGGGGATGGTCCTTTAAATTTGGCCCACTAAAAATGGTCCGTTGAAATTTAAAGAAAGATCCATCTCAGATGAATATCCCCTTCAGTGGGCAGTAGTTCTCTCGGACGGTATCACCGCTTCGCATACAATTCTTAATTGGGGATTATTATCCTTGGATTTCGAAGAGTTGCGAAAGCAAGGAGCCGTATCAGAGCGTAGATATTTGACAGTCTGAATTTGATTTCCAAGTTGAAATTCAAATCGATTATGTGACACACAGCAAAAACTGAATTGTGCGTTTCTTGTTAATTTCGAAAATGTCCACTTGATGGACGATACTTAATAATTGAAGGCCCCGAATGCCGTCCGGATTTTTCTGGATTGGCAGACGGATGCCAGAATTTCCCTTTTTATAAGGGTCAAATCTTTACGGAGAGTTTGATTCTGGCTCAGAACGAACGCTGGCGGCGTGGATAAGACATGCAAGTCGAACGGGACCGGGCTGATAGCAATATTGGTTCGGTTTAGTGGCGAACGGGTGCGTAACACGTGAGCAATCTGCCGGAAAGTGGGGGATAACTCGCCGAAAGGCGAACTAATACCGCATGCGGCCAAGGGTGACATCACCCTGAAGCTAAAGTCGCAAGACGCTTTCTGATGAGCTCGCGGCCTATCAGCTTGTTGGTGAGGTAACGGCTCACCAAGGCTATGACGGGTAGCTGGTCTGAGAGGACGACCAGCCACACTGGAACTGAGACACGGTCCAGACACCTACGGGTGGCAGCAGTCGAGAATTTTTCACAATGGGGGAAACCCTGATGGAGCGACGCCGCGTGGAGGACGAAGGGCTTCGTGCTTGTAAACTCCTGTCAAGCGGGAACAAGAAAGTGATAGTACCGCTAGAGGAAGAGACGGCTAACTCTGTGCCAGCAGCCGCGGTAATACAGAGGTCTCAAGCGTTGTTCGGATTCATTGGGCGTAAAGGGTGCGTAGGCGGTGTGGAAAGTCGAATGTGAAATCTCGGGGCTCAACCCCGAAACTGCACTCGAAACTGCCATACTAGAGGATTGTAGAGGAGATCGGAATTCACGGTGTAGCAGTGAAATGCGTAGATATCGTGAGGAAGACCAGTTGCGAAAGCGGATCTCTGGGCAACTCCTGACGCTGAGGCACGAAGGCTAGGGGAGCAAACGGGATTAGATACCCCGGTAGTCCTAGCAGTAAACGGTGCACGTTTGGTGTGGGCGGATTCGACCCCGTCCGTGCCGGAGCTAACGCGTTAAACGTGCCGCCTGAGAAGTACGGTCGCAAGATTAAAACTCAAAGAAATTGACGGGGGCCCGCACAAGCGGTGGATTATGTGGCTTAATTCGATGCAACGCGAAGAACCTTACCTGGTCTTGACATGCAGCGTGACAACCAGTGAAAGCTGGTGACGGTCCGCAAGGATGCTGGGGCTGCACAGGTGCTGCATGGCTGTCGTCAGCTCGTGTCGTGAGATGTTGGGTTAAGTCCCGCAACGAGCGCAACCCCTGTGAGCTGTTGCTAACCCCTTTGGGGAGCACTCTGCTCAGACTGCCCTGTGAAACGGGGAGGAAGGTGGGGATGACGTCAAGTCAGCATGGCCCTTACGACCAGGGCTGCACACGTAGTACAATGCTCACCACAGAATGAACCGAAACTGCAAGGTGGAGGAAATCTTTAAAAGTGAGCCCAATTCGGATTGTAGGCTGCAACTCGCCTACATGAAGCCGGAATCGCTAGTAATGGCGCATCAGCACGGTGCCGTGAATACGTTCCCGGGCCTTGTACACACCGCCCGTCACATCATGGGAGTCGTTTGTACCCGAAGTGCGTGCACCAACCCGCAAGGGAGGTAGCGTCCTAAGGTATGAGCGGTAACTGGGATGAAGTCGTAACAAGGTAGCCGTAGGGGAACCTGCGGCTGGATCACCTCCTTTCTAAGGAGTAGTTGTTTCGCAATGCAATTAAAATTGCAAAGCGAACGACAGGTCGATCGCTAAACCTATACAAGTCGTATCGTATAGACACGCGAGAAGTCTCAAATAAACGAAAGCTTATTTGGGCCGAAATTTTAGAAACGCACAGTTCAGTTTTTGCCAAAACAAAAGATAGCAAGCAAATTTGCCATACAATTTTCACAAGTCACCTTGTGCAGAATGGCCCGGATAGCTGTCAGCCGTAGCAACCGGAATACCTTCTCAAATCACTATTTTTTTATTAAAAAATAAGAGATCAGTAGGACAATTCAGTGAGCCAAGCGGTCATTCAGACCGGGGGCATAGCTCAGTTGGTAGAGCGCCAGCTTTGCAAGCTGGATGTCAGGGGTTCGAATCCCCTTGCCTCCACGGAGGTCATCATACGTCATGTGACGTCGCGGATGGTAAAAATTTAAATATAAACTTTAAATTTCATATCAGCTCAATTCCGGGCCTGTAGCTCAGTTGGTTAGAGCATGCGCTTGATAAGCGCAGGGTCACTGGTTCGAGCCCAGTCAGGCCCACATGCCGCTAGCCGAAAACTTGCAAACTTGAGTTTAACAACAAAAGCTCATAGAGTGATTAGTTGGCAAAAATACGATTTTGATACGAATTTTGACTGCAGGAACTTAAGTTCAGGCGTCACTTCCAACAACCGTTGGAAGGTAGTACTTCTCAGGCAAGACCTGAAAAGTGTTCTTTGACATCCGCATACAGGGTAGAAAATACAACTTTAATAAAATGGTGAAAATGCCGTTACATATGGCATGGAAACCATTGATAAACAGCTGAGTCTGAAGGTCCGCGAAATTCGACTTTTCGAATTTCAGAGACCTGCAAAATACGAGATTTCAGTTATCAAATGGTTAAAAAAGCTACTAAGAGTGCACGATGAATGCCTTGGTGCCAGAAGGCGATGAAGGACGTGATAAGCTGCGATAAGCCACGGCTAGCGGCAAATACGCTATGACCCGTGGATTTCCGAATGGGGTAACCCCTTCCGATTCATATTGGAAGACTGCCGTTCGAATTCATAGAACGGTGTGAGCGACACCCGGTGAAGTGAAACATCTCAGTAACCGGAGGAACAGAAAGCGAAAGCGATTCCGTAAGTAGTGGCGAGCGAAAGCGGAACAGCCCAAACCAGATGGCTTGCCATCTGGGGTAGTAGGAGCCCGTTGTGGCAGTTTGAATATTAGGTGAAGCGTGTGGAAAAGCGCTCCACAGAGGGTGACAGACCCGTAACCGAAAATTCGAAGAACGCCTAGGGAATTCCTGAGTAATGCGACACACGTGAAACTTCGCATGAATCCACGCCGACCACGGCGTAAGGCTAAATACTCACTGGCGACCGATAGTGAACAAGTACCGCGAGGGAAAGGTGAAAAGAACCGCTGCGAGCGGAGTGAAATAGTACCTGAAATCGTACACTTACAAGGTGTCAGAGCCTCGAAAGAGGTGATGGCGTGCCTTTTGCTTAATGAGTCTGCGAGTTAGTGTCTGTGGCAAGTCTAAACCCTTCTGGGGTGGAGGCGAAGCGAAAGCAAGTCCGAAATGGGCGTTCAGCTGCAGGTGCTAGACCCGAAGCGGAGGTGATCTACCTATGGCCAGGATGAAGCCTCGGTAAAACGAGGTGGAAGACCGAACTCGTGGACGTTGAAAAGTCCTGAGATGAGCTGTGGGTAGGAGCGAAAGACTAATCAAACCCCGTGATAGCTGGTTCTCCCCGAAATCTATTGAGGTAGAGCCTCGTGTGCTGACCTGCGGAGGTAGAGCACTGGATGAACTAGGGCCCATACCCGGGTACCGAATTCAATCAAACTCCGAATGCCGCAGGGCGTAACACGGGAGGCAGTCCGTGAGGGATAAGCTTCACGGTCGAGAGGGAAACAACCCAGATCAGCAGCTAAGGTGCCTAAATTATGCTTAGTGGAAAGGATGTGAGGTTACTTAGACAGTGAGGATGTTGGCTTAGAGGCAGCCATCATTTAAACAGTGCGTAATAGCTGACTCATCGAGTGATCTTGCGCCGAAAATGATTGGCGATAAGCATAATACCGAAGCTCTGGATTTATCGAAAATACGTTTTCGATAAGTGGTAGGGGAGCGTTGTCAGTGCATTGAAGCAGTCAGGTAACTGATTGTGGAGTGCTGACAAGTGAGGATGCAGACATGAGTAGCGATAAGCCGGGTTGAATTCCCGGCCGCCGTAAACCCAAGGTTTCCTGGGGAAGGTTCGTCCTCCCAGGGTTAGTCGGAACCTAAGTCGAGGCCGATAGGCGTAGGCGATGGACAGCAGGTTCAATATTCCTGCACCGGCTTGAGTTAAGTATGATGGGGACGTGTGAGGGGAGTGCAGCCGTCGAATGAAAGTGGCGGTCCCGCAGGGGGACGCAGAGGCTTCGGCCAAAGCGGATTGCGTAAACTGAGCACCAAGAAAAGCTATCATATGTTCCTTGAGCCGTCCGTACCGTAAACCGACACAGGTGGGTGGGCATAAATGTGCCAAGGCGCGTGAGTGAAACCTCGTTAAGGAACTCGGCAAGCTAGCCCCGTAACTTCGGAAGAAGGGGTGCCCGTAAGGGCCGCAGTGAATGGGGTCAACCGACTGTTTAACAAAAACACAGCACTCTGCTAAGTCGCAAGACGACGTATAGGGTGTGACACGTGACCAATGCCGAAAGATTACGGTAAGAGGTTAGCCCGCAAGGGCGAAGCTTTGAACCTAAGTCCCGGTGAATGTCGGCCGTAACTATAACGGTCCTAAGGTAGCGAAATTCCTTGTCGGGTAAGTTCCGACCTGCACGAATCGTGTAACGAGTTGACCGCTGTCTCAACGAGGAGCTCAGCGAAGTTGTAATGGCGGTGAAGATGCCGCCTACCCGCAGTAGGACGGAAAGACCCTATGCACCTTTACTGTACGCTGTTACTGTTGTTTCGATTTTGATGCTTAGCGTAAGTGGGAGGCTTTGATCCGCAGTTTTAGGGCTGCGGTGAGCCGACAATGAAACACCACCCTTCGAAATTGGGACATCTAACTTCGGCCCGTGAATCCGGGCGAAGGACACTGGCAGCCGGTCAGTTTGACTGGGGCGGTCTCCTCCCAAAGAGTAACGGAGGAGTACGAAGGTTGGCTCAACCTGGTTGGCAATCAGGTGACGAGTATATGGATATAAGCCAGCTTAACTGCGAGACCTACAAGTCGAGCAGATGCGAAAGTAGGTCCAAGTGATCCGGTGGTAGAATGTGGAATTGCCATCGCTCAACGGACAAAAGGTACGCTAGGGATAACAGGCTGATCCTGCCCAAGAGCTCATATCGACGGCAGGGTTTGGCACCTCGATGTCGGCTCATCACATCCTGGGGCTGGAGAAGGTCCCAAGGGTCCGGCTGTTCGCCGGTTAAAGTGGTACGCGAGCTGGGTTCAGAACGTCGTGAGACAGTTCGGTCCTTATCCACTGTGGGCGCAGGAAAATTGAGGGGTTCAATCCTTAGTACGAGAGGACCGGGAATGACAAACCTCTGGTGATCCAGTTGTTCCGTCAGGAGCATCGCTGGGCAGCTAAGTTTGGAAAGGATAAGCGCTGAAAGCATCTAAGCGCCAAGCCTATCCCAAGATGAATTTTCCCTGAAGAGTCGTGGGAGACCACCACGTTGATAGGTTGCGAGTGTAAGCACAGTAATGTGTTCAGCTTAGCAATACTAATACTCGTTCGGCTTTTTTAACTGATTTATTCAAAGCCAGCTGTTAAAGCTTTATGATTTTCACTGTATGCGGATGTCAGCGAACACTGAGAGTTCTTTTAAAAATTGATTGAGATTTAGTTTTATTTCAAAAATTTTCTGAACTATTTTTAGGAGATAGCGAAGTCAGTAGATATTCTGGAAAATTCCAGCAATCTGGTGATTTCGCGTGGTGGACCCACCCGTTCCCATTCCGAACACGGAAGTGAAACGCCGCTGCTCCGATGGTAGTGCATCTATAGGTTGTGCGAGAGTAGGACGTTGCCAGAACTATGCCCGGCAAATTCTTTAACAGAATTTGCTGGGCCTTTTTTTGTGCGCCCGGCAAGGGGGGGGGGAGCTGTAACTGTTATGTATCCGTGTAGCTAAGGTATCCGTGTGACTAAGGACAACTAAACAGAGGAGGGAAAAGATGGGAAAGTTTGGGGATGATAAACATAGGAAGAGCAGGCCTGAAAGTGTATCTTGCAGTAGGATCAACCGATTTGAGAAAGGGATTTGAGGGATTACAAGGAGTAATCAGGAATCAAATGGAAATGGACCCGAGTAGCGGTGAGGTGCAACCCTTTTTTGGACCACTTTGTTGCTTAAAGCAGTTAAATTTTGTGGTGATGAAAATTGCTTTCTCACACCGTCAGTGGCTCTTGCTTGGCGCAAGTTCTGCGAGCTTGTTGGGCTCGCAGAAGCGCCACTGTTCGCCTCAGCCGTAGGCTTCGCCCCGGCATGAAAAAGCAATGGGTGATTTTCATGTATTTATGCAGCAAGGGTAAGACAATTTCGCTCAAAAAGATCCGGAGTCATGTAATTGAGGGAAGAGTGCTTACGATGAGTATTGTAATAGCCATGAATATACTCAAAGAGTTCAGTATGAGCATCTTGAAGGTTTTCAAAAGAGCCCCCTTGAAGCATTTCTCGTTTAAGGGTGCCAAAGAAAGACTCAGTCCAGGCATTATCATAGGGATTAGAGCGTGCTGACATGCTTTGTGAGAAGCCAGCCTGCTGAAGAGCAGCTCGGAAAGCCTTAGAACCATATTGACTACCCCGATCACTGTGGAAAATGGCAGATTTTATGGATTTTGTGGAACCTAGCGCCTGCGCGAATGCTTCAAGAACTAACTCCGAGCGCATGTGATCAGCCAGTTTCCATCCCAAAATTTTACGGGTACAAAGATCCATCACTACAGCCAAGTAAAACCATCCTACAGCACTCGGAATATAGGTAATATCAGCAGTCCAGACTTGGTTAGGTAAGGAAGGTAAGGGGCGATTAGCCAAAAGATTAGGGGCAGGGTTCAATGCCTTTCCATCGCTGGTTTTAGGAATGAAATTTTTAGGCTGTATAGCTCGCAATCCTCTCTTTTTCATCAGTCTACGAATATGCCTCGGCGAACAAATGACTCCTTCTTCCGCCATTTGTCTGCGAATCCTGCGATGACCATAACGTCCACAATGGCGCTTAAATATGATCTCGATCTGCTCCCCCATTTTCTTCTCAGAAAGCTGCATGGGGCTAGCTTCGGCTGCATGATAAAAACTACTCCGTGGGACACTCAGGGTATTGCAGATTTTACGAAGACTGACCCCTGTTTTTTCTTGGATTTCTAAAATCATCTTGCGGCACTGTGCAGGGGACTGTTGCCCAGAATAACGGCTGCCTTTTTTAAAATGTCATTCTCGAGTCTGAGCCGGGCGTTCTCGCGCCGAAGCCCCTGGAGCTCGTTTGTTACGGTCTGCTCGCTTACGCCTACAACTCCTTGGATTCCAATCTCTATATGCTTATTGGCTTGTGTTACCCAGCGGTAGAGTACTCCTGTTCCTATAGCCAATTCCTCGGCTACTTCCGGGATAGGCTTCCCTGTTTTTACTAGCTCCACGGCCGTTACTTTGAACTCTTTGCTATATTTCTGTCTTTTCTCCATTTTGGACCTTTCTCTCTTATTCTCTTATTTGACTGGTCCAAGATTTTGACACACCTCACTCATTGTCTTTCATCTCTTTTTTCTAGCTTCTCCTTTTTAAAAAAAAGCTCCTCAACAAAAAAATAGTGCGTGCCTGTCAGTCAAGGTGGGGTAATTGTATTGTGGAAATTTGGCTGGGTTATCCACTATTTTTCCGGAAGAACCATTTTTTGGCAGGGTTCTTGTCTATTGGAATCGTGACTGAACGTGACGGCGGCCTTCTCCGTTTTGATGGCGGATCGGCTTCCACCTTGCATCTTTCGAGGCCTGCTCGGTGTTCACTCTCGTTGCGGCCCGCATGGTTTGCTGACTCCGCTTATCGGAGCCTTTTCTGTGAGTACTTCAATTCATTTGTTACCTCCTGAACCGCTCCCAGTGCTTCTGGCTGGAGCGTTGTCGCCAGCCGGGAGTTTCACCCGGATAACTCGGACGCCTTCTTCAAGGCGTACACCGGAACCTTTGCGAAAACGGCATGAGACCCGTGGCATTAGGAAGAAAAAACTGGCTCCACATAGGCAGCGAAAAAGCCGGACCTAAAATCGCCGCCATCCTCTCAGTATTTGAAACCTGCAAACGGCTCAAAATTAACATCCGCGACTGCCTCAACGATGTTCTCCCAAAACTGGGAAACTGGATGAATACAAAAGTCTCTGAACTGACTCCTCATCGCTGGCTCGCTTCAAAAAATTCCACCTGATTTTGTACGTCAATTTTTTTCCAGCATGTCCTTAGCTACACGGATACAACCAAGTTGGACAGATGTGCACGCCAATTTCCGCCAAAGCAGCGCATAGACAGCGTTTCCAAAGAGCGTTGGAAACTACGCGAACTGCCTGAACAAGGGCGTAGTCGAAAGGTTTCCAGCTTACGCCACATTGCATTGATCTCTGAGGAACGAATGAATGACGGTGATGTTCCATCAGTTTGTGTCGATTCTCCGTGGGCAGGTGTTTATCATTTTGCAGCCAATTCGCTCGCGTTGGGTAAAACAGATTTGTCGGAATGTGATGTGGTTGCCGTTCTATTAAATGATAATGAGAGTTCCGAAGATGTTCTCGATCAATTGCTGGATAGGCTTGTCAGGCTCAAGCAGCTACTGACCTCTATTGCAGCCGCCGAAGGGATGCAGCGTAAACCGATTTATGTCATTACGCAGCTTGCGCAAGACGTCGAATTCTTACAGGAACGCATAAATCTTGCAGACAGCTCTTTGTCTGCCTTTATAGCGTCGGTCGCAACGGAACGACACAAGGGCCTCATTTTGAGGCAGATTGACGTTGATGATATATCTGGAATCTTGGCGCTTATAGCCAAAGAGTTCATGACATTCCATAGTGAGAGCCAAGTGGCATATCGATCTGGACGCCGCTTTGTTCGTCGGTTCGTTTCCTTAAACGAAGTTCATGCTGGTCCAAAGTGCCTCGCGAGTAGTGGCGTGGTTGTCATTGCTGGTGGTGCCGGTGGTATCGGGTTAAATTTGGCTGAGCGCCTTCTTGTTCAGGGGCAAAAGCGAATCGTTATGCTTGGGCGTAGTAATGAGTCCGAGCTCGAAGGGCGATCTCTGGCAAAACTCAGGCAGCTTGGCAAGCTGTACCCTCGGGCCATAGACTATCGAACGACAGACATTTGTGATACTGTCGCTGTTCGTAATGTTTTCGCTGCCTTGGCGGCTGCGGGCGAAGTTCCGGCGCGCATATTTCATCTTGCTGGTGTGTTCAATGAGCACGCGGCGTTGAATTTCGACCGTCCGCTCGCTCACGAGTCACTTGCAGCCAAAGTCAGTGGTACTCTTCATCTCCTCGAGGCGGCTGAGTCTCATGGGATTCCAGACCTCATCCTTTTCACTTCTGTTAACGGCGTATTAGGAGGAGCGGGGGCAGCTATATATTCGGTTGCAAATCGGTTCCAGGAAGCGTTGCGAATAAGCGCGCGGCTGCGTAAATCACGGGCAACAGTGCGCACATTTGCGTGGTCAATGTGGGACGATGTCGGCATGAGCTCCGGCAAGCAGACGCAGCAATTTGTCGAGCTTGCGGGTTACAAAGTGTTACAGGCAGATTCCGCCCTGGATACGCTCGAAAAATTGCTGCACGGCACCTCTCATGCACACATTATTGGTCTAAAACTTGACTCTCCGCGTCTCAAATCTGTCGTGGATTGGCCTTGTGCACCTGGTGTTGTTGTGACTGAAACGTCATCTCGATCGCTGATTCCTCTGATACCTTCGTGTGATGTGGAACTTAGCGCTGTGCTCTGTGAAATCTGGAACGAAGTGCTACTTCGTGATGATATCAAAAGCTCGGATAATATTTTTGACGTTGGTGGCACTTCTCTTGCCCTGTTGTCGGTGGCAAACCTGCTTGAGCACCGAATAGGCTTGAAAGTAACTGCAGTCGATTTCTTTGAATTTCCATATATTTCCGATTTTTCATCGGCGATGAGCACGCGTAAATCTCAACACGTTGTGCGGGTTACTGACGCATAATTGGGATATATCTCATGCACCAAAGGTTTTTCGCAATTGCGGTCCCAATTTTTTGCAACAATCTGGTTTTGTTGCTTGTTCTTGTATCGGAGACATTTTTTCTTAGTAAAGTATCCAACGACGCAGTTGTTGGAGTAAATAGTGCGCTCCCCTTGATTTATGGCTGTGTTGCCATTATCGGGACATTCGTCACGGTTGCGATGGGCCGGTTAGGCCGTGCTATTGGCGAAGGAAATGAAGAGAAAGTCAAGCGAGCATTCAGCGCTGGGCTGCTTGCGTGCTTAGCGTGTGGTCTGCTGTTGACGTTTGCGCAGATTGCTGTTGCGCCTCATCTCGGTCACTGGTTAGGCCTAGCGCCAGGGGCGGCGCGGGCAAATGAGCTTTATATTTATGGCATCTCGCCAATGTGTCTGCTCGACGGATTTTTTCTCACATTTACGTCTTTCCTCTATGCGCGTGGCGCGGCTAGGAAAAGTCTGTTTGCGTCACTGACATTACTGACTTGTAGTCTGTGTATTAACACATTGCTGATGTTTGAGGTATTGCCTGGTTGCAAGCTGGGGCCATTGACAATTGCGCTCAGCACACTGATATCTCAGCTGCCGCCGATTGCGATATTGGCAATACAGCTTCATTGGTCGGGCGGTTTCCATATTCGCAAAGATTTGCGACTTGACTCAGAGACGTTCGCGTACATCAAGGCGACGTTCAAAGATGGGGTCCCTGCGTGTGCAGAGCCTCTATCAGTAAATCTACTGCAACTCGTAATTATTTCGCTAATCTCTCCGTTTGGAACGGCTCCGCTTGCTGCGCTAGCCTACTGTCGCAATTCAATGTTGCTGCTTGTGGTAGCGACTTCGGATGCTGTGGGCGTCGCTACTCAAGTTCTGGTATCTCATGCACAGGGACGTATAGACTTTGATGGTGCGTCAAGGGTGATGTGGAGAAGCATCAAACTTTTTGTACCAGCCCTGTTCCTAGTGCTTGTTTGCATTGCAGGCACATCGCACTTTTCAGGAGGTATCGTTGGATTTTTTTCCCAAGATCAATTGGTTTGGGTTGCCGCACAAAACATTTTGGGAGTCTTCGTTTTCAGCGAGACTGCAAGAGCATTAAGTCAGGTATTGAGTCCGTCCCTGCGTGGGTCATCCGACGTTCTCACGCCGGTGATGTTTGCAATTGCCTCGCATTGGATAATCGGATTTTGGCTTGCATTTCTTTTCAGCCAGTACTGGGGATTTGTTGGAGTCTTGTGCGGTCTCGCATGTGCTGAATGCGCGAGAGCCTTGTTTAACACATTCCGCTGGCGGGCGGGAGTCTGGCGCACAAACTTACAGCGGCAGAAAGCTACAGCATGAACGAAATACAAGACCAAGACCTTGCGATAATTGGCCTCTCGTGCAGATTCCCTGGTGCGGCGAGTATCGAAGCTTATCATGCATTATTGGAAGAAGGGCGTTGTGCAATTCAACGTCTTTCTCGTGAGCAGTTGATTGCAGAGGGGCTATCCGCTGAGCTAATTGACGATCCGAATTATATCCCAGCAACAGGTCTGCTCGAATGCGTTGAAGAATTTGATGCGGCGCACTTTGGTTTCTCACCACGCGAAGCGGAGCTTCTCGACCCGCAATATCGAAAGTTTCTTGAATGCGGCTACGAAGCGCTTGAGGCTAGCGGGGTTCTCTCAGCAGGCGGCGAGCGGCGAGTCGGTGTCTTTGCCACTTCCGGTATGGCGCTCTATCTGGGGAAAAACTTCCTTACCTATCTTCGCCACAATGTCATGGCACAACCGGCGGCGCAAGACGCACTCGATCCGCTCCAGCTCATGATGATGCATGAAAAGGATTGGCTGCCAACACAGATTTCCTATCGATTAAATTTAACTGGTCCAAGTTTTTCCGTACAATCCGCATGTTCATCCTCGCTCGTCGCTTTGCACCAAGCGATTGAAAGTTTGCGACGTGATGAATGTGAGGTAGCTTTAATAGGTGCTGCGGCGATCCATACGCCCTACCGAAGTGGCTATCTGTATTCGGCCGGAAGCATTTTTTCACCTATGGGCGACTGTAGACCTTTTTCCGACTCAGCTCAAGGTATCGTTGGTGGAAGCGGTGTTGGTGCTCTAGTGCATTTTACATTTAAGTAGTTACAGTATTTCCATATCCTGCGTGACGAAAATAATTGGAAGATTCGTCTTTTGTGAGAGAATTTAAAATATTGGAAATGGAAGAGAGAACGGCATCGAGCGTTCTGGCGGCTGTTTTTCGAAGATGGGCTTTTAATTTGGAGAAAAATTTTTCAATTGGATTGAGATCTGGTGAATAAGCGGGCAAAAAGAGGAGTTTTGCACCACGGGCTTCTATAATTTTTTGGACATCAATGTTTTTGTGAGAAGAAAGATTGTCCATTATGAGAACATCACCCGGCTTAAGGATTGGCCCAAGGACCTCTTTCAAATAGGTTACAAAGGCTTCTTTGTTCATAGGACCATCAAGTACCCAGGGAGCTACCAGACCATCATGAGACAAAGTTGCAATGAAGGTGCTTGTTTTCCAATTTCCATGAGGGACTTTATCCATGCACCGCATTCCCTTTCGAGAGCGGCCATAAAGGCGAATCATTTTGGTATTGACTCCGCTTTCATCCAGAAAGAAAAGCCGATCTGTTGCCATGGTAGGTTGGTTTTCTTTCCACTCCTTTCTGGCTTGTTGTACATCTGGCCGATCTTGTTCGGTGGCCCGCAGGCTTTTTTTTATAGGTAATGCCCCATTTTTTTAATCGATGCCATAAACTGTGGATGTCTATTAAGATTGCGTGCTCTTTCTCCAATTTTTCACTCATTTCCCGTAATGTGATTCCCGGTTGCTCTTCTACCCAGCTTCCAATCTCGGCTTCAAGATGCCCAATTCGGCTCTTGCGATGCCCGCCCATTGGAAAACTCCCGCGTTCTCCGGTTTCTTCAGATCGTTTTTTTAACCGATGTACCCATTGGCGGCTCACTTCAAGTTTTTTGGCTATTGTCCCAGGTTTCTCTCCTCGATCTATTGCTCTCAATGCTCGTTCTCTTAAATCTTTGGAATATGCCTTCGCCATTCGTTCTTTTTAGCATACCAGGTTCAATTGTATCTACTTAAATGTAAAATGCTCTAAGCTTTGTTGCAAAAAATAGTCCGTATCTACAGATATTATAGGACTTTCGCTATAAAGGAGACTGACGACGTCACGCTCCCCATACTGCCATTGGAGCGTAAGTTGTAGCTCAAAAATACGCTCGTTTACAATTTTCGCTTCTAAAGGAAACCGACGAAGTCGGCGAAGTCAGAGCTGGACTAAAAACCACTTGGTGTTTTGGTGTTGGGAAAAAGATTTTCCAATCGCGGCTAACTGCTGTTTCACGCGACGAGCAACGCGCCGGTAGCGAGCGGCCTTTTTCCGATCCCCTTGCGATTGATGAATCCTTGCCAGAACAAGGAATGCAGGCCGCCTTTGCTCGATAGAGTAGGTCGCTTTTTTGGCAGCCTCTTCCGCTGCCTTAAATTGCCCCAAGGCCAACAGAGCCTCCGCAAGAACAAGAGTTCCCCTTAAATGGAGAGGGGCCTTCTCCATTGCAAGCCGCGCAGTTTTGATAGCAGCCTTTGGATTTTTGCAGTACAAATGAATCCGAGCACTTTCCACAAGCGATTCAGCATCAGATGTGTTGAGAGTAGATGCGCGATTCAGAAATATCTGCGCATCCTTCCAACTACCCAGCCGTAATGCTACAACTCCACAGATCAGCGAAAGTAAAAAACTGTCAGGACTCGTCCGAAACAACTCAAACATCTGATTTGCGGAAATCTTGTCAGAATTTTCCAGCCACTGAGCTACCCTAGTTAAAATTTCTCGCAACCGGAAGAGGGGGCCTGGGGATCCGATCTCCTCCTGATGCCAGTCAAAACGGAAACCCGTATTTTCCACTGATGGAGCTGCATTTTTTTCCGATGCTTGCAAACTTTTTTGCAGTACAGTGGAAGCGTAACCTTTATGTCCCGCCAGAAAAAGAGCCAAAGCAAGTGCCCATGCGATTTCCAGAGAATGAGGAAATCGCTCCCACGCGGTTCGCAGAGAAGTAATGGCTTGCAACAACCGTCCTGCATCTAAAAATGCCACGCCCAGTCGATAAAGTTCCTGAATTTCGAGACTGTTAATGTCCCGTGGTTTTGCCGCCCCCATCGATGCCTGACTCCAATTGACCACCTTTGCCGGCCGTTTGGGAGAAGCCAGAAGACTTTCCAGGACTTTGCCATCCATCTCTCGTTCCCGCTGTATCCCGTAGAGACTCAACACCGTAGGGCAAATATCCACAAGCGTCGCGCGTCGAATAGGAATTTGTTTTGCAAAATCCGGACCCGAAGCAATCAAACAGCCTCTTTCCACTTGAGGAGAGGAATGCCGCGGCATTAGCCGTTTCCTGACCTGCTGACGCCGACGTGTGTCCACCCCATGATCCGAAACAATCAAAACATTGGTGTCAGACGGCAATGCACTTAAAAGCTCGTCAATCCAATCATCGTACCACTCATACACCCGATCCACCAATCCACCAAAAATTTCTAATTCATGCATCGGACCTCGGGAAACAGGCAGGGAATGGTAGGGCATGCCGATCTCACCGATCGCATCCAACCCGGAAAGACAGATTCCTAAAACCCGCCATTCTTCCTTTTGTGCCCAATGAATTGCCAAATTCAGCTTGCCACGGTCAATTGCCAAGGCCGAGCGGACAGTCGACAACGGAATGGCCACCTCAGGCTCTTCGCTAAAATAAGCAGGCACAAAAGTTCCGCACCAGCTATCCGGAACATGATCGGGATGAAGTCGAAAAGCAGAATAAGAGCCTGCTTTCGTAGCAGGTGTCACCGAGCCCTCAGGAATTGGCCAATCTCGCACCGAAGGCTCATTGGCCGCAAAGAAAGAGGAGGCCGCCATGAGTCCTCGAATTTTTTCCGCCTTGGCCACACCTGGCCAGCCGATTACACCGCAAGGAATGCCAGCTTGTGACAATATATTCCACAAGGCAGGACCTTCTCGCATTTGTGAGGATTCCTCCGGCCGTATCGAAGAGTAATTCGTGTCCAGAACTCCGTGACGGAAAGCGCGTCGCCCTGTCGCAAGACTGGTCCAATCACTGCCCCGATTTACAGAATCCACGGAATGCAACGGACCCGAAGCACCTTTGGACACTCGCGTTGAAAGATGGGGGAGAGTTCCATTCAATAACTTCCTGGAAATCAAATACCAATCCAAACCATGTATCCCCAGAATGAGGAGCCGTGGTATGTGCATACCATTTTTTTTCATGGTCGTTTTCATACTTTTGCACTTTGACTTTGTGGAATTGACCATCCGAAAGCCATGCTTTCTCTTACGTACGTTGTACGCTAGGAGAGACCAGCGAAGCTGGCGCGGACTGCGGCCGATTCTTTTAGAAACTTGTAATTGAAAAAGGCGTTATTTATAACTATCGGCTTCTAGAAGAAACCAGCGAAGCTGGCAGATGCAACTTGATTTGTCTTTTCAGGATACTAACCAGGAAGAAACTCCGCAAATTTTGACCGTGACGGCGCTCACCCGCCTGATTCGAAAAACACTGGAAACTCGGATCAATGAAGTTTGGGTCGAGGGAGAAATTTCAAATTTGCGCAAACAGACATCCGGTCACTCTTACTTTACCCTCAAAGATGCTTCCGCCCAAATTGCTTGCGTCCTCTTTGCTCAGCAAGCCCGTTATTGCCGGGAAGTGGAACTCAAAGACGGTTTAGAAATCCGATTGCTTGGCGAGCTTACTGTATACGAACCACGTGGTCAATACCAACTGGTGATCCGTCTCATCCAGCCCAAAGGACTTGGCATTCTTCAGGCACAGTTTGAGGCTATAAAACGAAAGCTGGCGGCGGAAGGTCTTTTTGAAACCCAGCGAAAGCGTCCTCTTCCTCGGTTTCCCCGTCGCATTGGGGTAGTGACCTCGCCCACCGGGGCTGCCATCCACGATTTTCTTCATGTTCTGGCCAGGCGTCATCCCGCCGTGGAAGTTATCCTCCATCCCGTGCGAGTACAAGGTAAAGGCGCCGCACAAGAAATTACTTCTGCTGTGCGTGACCTTGCTCAACCGCTGACCAATGGCATCGGCGAAGTGGATGTGATTGTCGTAACCCGTGGGGGTGGTAGCATTGAAGATTTATGGGCTTTTAACGAAGAAGAAGTTGCCCGCGCGATTTTTGAATCTCCCGTGCCCATCATCAGCGCAGTAGGCCATGAGATCGACTTTACCATCGCGGATCTTGTGGCTGATGTCCGAGCTCCCACTCCGAGCGCTGCTGCGGAAATTCTGGTAGCCGATCAGGAGGAACTCCGCGCCTTCCTTCGCCATCAAGCCAGCCGTCTTTTGCGCATGATTCATGGAGCGCTTCAACTGAATCGAGAAAAACTCTCCCTCCTTCGCCGTTCCTCAATCATGCGAGAACCTCTGCGAGCTGTATCTGAAAAACGGCAAAACTTGGATCGTCTGGAATCGGCCATGATTTCCACCCTTCAAAATCGGATGAAAAACCTTTGCACACGGATTGCCCACACCCTTGCCATACTGCAAAGCCGCAACCCGGTGTCGCTTTTCAACCAAGCCCGGCAGTCCCTCAATTGGTATTCCGGCCGCTTGATGGGAATCGTTCCCCACGCACTTGAACAACGGCAACATCGTCTCCGTGCGCTCAATACCCTTTTGGAAACCTTGAGTCCTCAAGCCACCCTTCTCCGAGGCTTCACCATTACTAAAAAACCTGATGGTTCCTTGCTATACAGTGCCACTGAAGCCGCTAAATGCCAGGAACTCATTATTCAATTTGCGGACGGTGAACTGGCTTCGCCAGTTTCTTTAAGAAAGCCATAATTACAAAACGACGGTTTTTTTGAGCTACCAACTTCGCTGGTTTCCTTTAGGAAGCCGTAATTATAAATGACGCCTTTTCGATCTACAGATTCCTAAAGGAAAGGGAGGAAGTCCCCGAAATCCGCTTGCGGACAGTGTCCATATTATAGGCTTCACAGCCTGATACAAACTGTTCAATGTATATTCCTCCTTATGAACAGATTGTAATCTCGCTAATAAACAGATTTTTCGATATTTCCAACTTCTCTGCGCTTACCTGGGTTATCTTTACCACCTCCATGCCTAAGAACGGATATCTACATGAAAAGGTGGCGGAGGAAGCCGCCAGGTTAATTCACTCCGGAGCCTTCCGTCCTGGTGATAAACTCCCGTCGGTCCGGAAACTCTGCCAAAACTATGGGATCAGCTTAACAACTGCGGTTCGCGCTTACCTCGAACTGGAGAATATTGGATTGATCGAAGGAAGACCAAAATCCGGCTTCTATGTTCGTGCCCAAGTCCAGCGGCGTTTTAAGGGGACACTGATACAGCGTCCCCCACCTACGCCGATCACTCTGGATCAAGTACGAGAGCGGCTGGTGAGCGGAAGTCATGACGCGGACATGATCCCCATGGGTCCCGCCTGTCCCAATCCTGATGTCCTCCCTGTTGCAAAACTGGGGCGCTTCCTGGGGCGAGTGGCACGTGAAGCCGGTTTGGCAGGTATCACCTATACCCTCCCGCCCGGTTCTGAAGTGTTACGCCGACAAATTTCAAAAAGATCCCCTGAGTTTGGCTGTGCACTTTCCCCGGATGACATTTCAGTGACATCAGGCTGTTTGGAAGCCGTCCGCATAGCATTGCAGGTGACTACCACGCCCGGTGCCATGGTGGCCATGGAATCGCCAACCAACTATTGTTTTGTCCAGCTGCTCAGTTCATTGGGATTGCGCGCCTATGAAGTGCCAACCAATACAACAACCGGCATCGACCTGGATGCCTTGGAAGCGGCGCGCAAAAACTGTGCTATTACTTGTCTTCTGCTGACTGCGAATTTCAGCAATCCGCTGGGCACACTTCTTTCAGATGCCCAGAAAAAGCGAATTGCTGAAATGGCTGCGGCTTGGAAAATGCCCGTGATCGAAGATGATATTTATGGGGATCTGTACTTCGGTGAACGGCGTCCCAAAACCATCAAGTCGTTTGATTTGAACGGGTGGGTCATCCTTTGCAGCTCCTTTTCCAAAACTCTTGCACCAGGTTATCGCGTTGGGTGGGCTGCTCCGGGCCGTTTCCTCGAAAGTTTTAAAAAACTCCAGTTTGCAACTAGCATAGCGCCCCCGACGCCCACACAACTTGCAATGGCCGAGTTTCTTCGTAGTGGCGGATATGAACACTTTCTCCGAGGAGTTCGCCAAATATACCAGCGCTCCGTAATGAAAATGCGGGAGGCGATTTTGGATGCGTTCCCCAAATCCACTCGTCCTTGTCAACCTCAAGGAGGGTTCTTACTCTGGGTGGAGTTGGATCGGCATGTCGATACCATCCATCTTTACCAACAAGCGGTGCAGGCTAAAATCAGTCTTGTTCCGGGTCCGCTTTTTTCCGCACACGGCAATTACACCAATTGCCTCCGTTTGAGCTGCGCTCTTACCTGGTCCCCGCGGATCGAAAAAGCGATCAAATATGTGGGTGAGCTAGTCAGAAGATCGTCCGAATATTAGACAATGCTGAAAAATAATTACACATTCTATATCGTAGGGTGTGCAATTATAGCAAAGCCCGTATAAAATGATAATAAAATTATGTCCTATCCATTAAAAATTCGAGAACATGTAATCAAGATTAAAAAAGAGGAAAATCTCACCTATCGGGAGCTAGCAAAACGAGTTAAAATAGGAATAACGACATTGATGCGTTGGGCAAATGCTCTATAAAAATAGTATGCCCCTCGCATTAGCCCGACTGGGCTGTACAGGTGTTTTGGTTGCGATCAACGCGATAATATACCTTATTTTTCAATTGCTCCCATTTGCTGGGAAGGAATTCATTGAAAAATGGTTTGCGCTGAGTCGCGAAGGCCTTGTGCACGGTGCGGTTTGGCAATTGCTGACCTATCAATTTTTGCATGCAACCTTGCTTCACCTCGTGGTGAACATGTTGGCTCTCTGGTTTGTTGGCCAATTCATGGCATCAGAACTTGGCTTGCGAAGATTTTTGATTCTTTACCTTTTAGGAGGAATAGTGGGTGGGGGTCTTCAGCTCATCTTTCGGGGCGCGGAAGCCGTCCTGGTTGGAGCCTCCGCAGCGGTCTGTTCTGTCCTTGTCGGCTTCTGTACTCTTTATCCCCATCAGCGGATTACAGCTCTGATTTTTTTTATCATTCCCTTGCAACTCACCGCAAAAACTCTGGGGTGGGGCATCGTTGTTGTATCTTTAATCCTTGCGTTCATTAACTGGCCGCCGGGTATTGGAAACCTAGCGCATTTGGGAGGATCTATTTTCGGGTTTCTTGTGATACGGTTTTGGACGCGGCAAGGGGTACTGCCAAACCGCGGAGCGCCGCCTTTCTGATCTCAACAAGTTTGTAATTGCCAAAAGATTTCATTTGCAATTGTAGCTTCTTAGGGCATGCAACCGCTGGAGCGCTTCGCCCGAGGCAATTGCCTCCGATGCCAGTCCCATGCCACTCGAAAGATTCGAAGCGATTTCGCAAACACAGAGAGCGGCAGCAGCATTGGCAAGGGCGATGTCCCGGCGAGGACCGCAGTCTGTGCCATCCAAAATATTAACCAAAATGTGGGCACTTTCTTTTGCATTTCCACCGAGGAGATCTTCTCGCCGCGCTTTATAAACTCCGAAATCTTGAGGATGGAGCTTGAAAACCTGCTTTTTACCCTCCCGAAGCGAGCAAACGCCTGTCTCACCCAGCGTGGAAACTTCGTCCATCCCTGTTTCGTTGCCCGCTGCATCCTCCGTCTTCCCACAAACTACCCATGCTGACTTTCTTCCCAAGGATTTGAGCACATCCGCATAATCTTGAATTAAGCCTGCTTTACAAACTCCGAGCAACTGGTGGGAAGGACGCGCGGGATTCAAAAGCGGCCCCAAAAAATTAAAAATCGTCGGCAAGCCCTCCTCAGCAAGAATACTGCGAGCCCTCGCCACTGACTGAAGAGCAGGGTAATAAAGGGGTGCAAAAAGAAAAACGCAGCCTATGGCCTCCACCACAGCAGGAACTTTTGTGGGAGAAAGAAAAAGATTGATGCCCAGAGCTTCCAGAACATCTGCGGCTCCGCTTAGCGATGTGGCGGCACGATTGCCGATTTTTACCACCTTTGCGCCACAAGCAGCTACAATAAACATGACGGTTGTCGAAACATTGAAAAGCCCCAATCGATCCCCACCTGTCCCACAAACCTCTAAAATAGGGAATGATATCGAAGGAAGAGAGCGCCCTCCTTTTAAGATCTCTTCCGCAAAAAGAGCGATTTTAATGGGAGTCTCCTCTCGGCGTTGAAATTCGCGCAAGAAGCTCACTTTCCAACTGAGATCCCCCTCCGGATCAAAAAGCCTACTACAGATTGCGTGAACGTTTGACGGCTCGAGCTCTTCGCTGAAGAGAAGTTTTTTTATCTCCTTTTCCATTTGATACTCCCGGTTGGGAAGATTTTCGGTTCCAATTTTTCTAGAGAAGAATAACGAGAATAGCTGCAAATAATAAGATGGCACCCACGACCCGCAGAAGCATCGCCGACTTACTCGTCCTTGATTCCCCTAAATTTAAAAAGCGTGCCATTGCCCAGCTGAGGAGGACGCCCCATACGCAACGGGAACTGTAGAGCACATTCGCAGCAGTCGCATCTCTGGACAAGACCACCGAAAGTCCAATTGTTAGACCCTGTAGACTGAGCAGTGTTAATCCGAAAATGGCCCAATTGAGTCCTTGTTCGCTGCGTATTATCCAAATTTTTCTCCCAAATATCATCGGATAAGCGGCAAGGGTTAAGAAGCCGACTTCCGAGTAAGTCATCGCAATAGCTCCAAGATTTCCGACAAACCTGGCTGCATGCGAAAACAAGACATCCGTCAAAGCGAAAAAGATTGCCGAAGCTATAGCGAAAAAAATACCGAAAAATGCACTGCTGTTACCCTTTGTCGCAACGGGTTGAATACCCGTGACGAAGAAAATTCCCAAAACTGCCAATCCTGCTGCCCACCACCACTGCAGAGGAAGAGATTGGACGAAAAAAACGGCCGAAATGAGAGCAACCCACAAAACTTTCGTTCCAAGTAACGGGGTTGTAATTGAAGGATCACTGCGTGAAAACGCCAAAAAAGTAAAGACCTGCCCTATAATTGAGGTCAGGCCAGCCCAAATGGCCAAGTTCCACGGGCCTTTTGCTGCCGTTGAGTCTACAAACAACCAGAGTGGGGCGCAAAGAATTCCAATACCAAGATTTGCGAAAAAGTTGATTTGCCAGAAACTGCATCCCCGAATCAAAGCCTCTTTCAGGAAAATTGCGCTGGTAGCATACATCAAGGCAGCGATAAGGGCTAGTCCCAGATAAACATTCATAAAAGTGTAGGCACTTAAAACAACTGAGGGCGGAGCAAGAGATCCTTGCACAAAAAAGCGACTGACCTCAAAATCCGTTTGTCAGCTACCGCCCTTCAGAGTATCGAGTTCTTGAAGCCTTTCTGCAAATCTTTCCGCCGGCCATTGACCTGCAACTAGGGGGGCGCCCAACCAGCCGTAATTGAACACAGATTCGCAACTTGCTAACGTCAAGCGGGATACGGCTCCAAGAGGCCCCGTCCCCATCGCCGCCAGCGGAATCGGAGACGCCGTGATCAGCTGAAGAAGACACCCCAGGTCCGAGGGGCTATTCAAGTACGTTGCTACCTTAATAACATCCGCTCCAACTTGTTGTGCAAGATGGGATTTTTCTAACAAAGCGGAATAAGAAGGAGTCTCGGAAAAATCGTGAAACGAGGCAATGATGCCGACATGCGCCCCTCGAGCCAGCTCTACCACAGGGGCGGCCTCATCCCAAAATCGCAGCTCCAAGTCCACGAAAGAAGCTAAAGGAATTGAGTCCGCAAGGAATTGCAGACGCTGTTTCGGATCCAAATCGCGATTGCCGCCTTCCTCAGGATGGCGCGCCGTCATAATCCAAGGCTTTTGATATTTTTTAAGCTCAGTCGAAGAAGGTAGCCTCTTTAACAGATCTAACCTAAATTCGACAGCATCTATCCCCTTTAGAGAACAGATTTCCTGACCGCTCAGCGTTTGGGTGCAATGAAACGTGCCAACGATATTGGCTTTCTTTAGAGAGATGCGGGATTTCGGAAAAATTTTAGCCATAGAAACGTTTAAAGTTTATCCAAGCAAAATACTTAAAGTATATCCGGCGAAAAAAAAGTCGATCCTCATTTTATTAGTTCCCCTCAAAAAAAGTTCTCAACTGTAATTTGTTCGCAAGTTGCTCATTATGAAAATTAAAGCTATACTGAGCACTCAACATCTAACACGTTTCATTATTATGAATATTCAATCAACACCAATAGAAATTCATCTGAGTCCAGCTACAAATCACAGAAATTCGGAAATACAATTCCCGAATGGCGAAGATCATCACAACCGAGTTTTAACTGAAAAACGGCAGTCCGTCAGTTCCAATCCGGAAAAATTGGCGGACAAATTTTTTTCTGCCTCTTTTGGAGATAGGACAAAAAGATCGACTCCGCCTTCCACGCAGCTACCCGTTCAGCAATTAAATGTCGACGAAGCTAGATTTTTAAGTCGGTATGAGGATATCATCCGTTTAAATTCTATTAGGGCTCAAAAACCAGTCTGTTTAAGAGTGGCGGATGGCAGCCCTAATCCTTCCGTACCCGTAGGGTATGCAAGCTGGGAAGCATTCCTAGCTAGCGAAGGTCAGGGAAATCGCTCAATAATGAATCCACGCGAGGAAGTGAGGGATCTGTTATCCACTGCAGCAATAAATTTTTTAATAAGGGAAGAATTTGTAACTATTGCGTCCTATAAGAACGCTTTTTCCGACTTTGAAAGAAAGCTGAATTCCACTACTAGTCGCGAGAGTGCAATTTCTCAGTTTGAGCAATTTAAAGAAAAAGTAGACAATGCTTACGTCACACTTTTATTCAAGAGGAAGTTACTTTTAAATGTAATTATTCAAAAAATGGCGGAAGCGCTTCGAGCGGTACGGTTAGGGACTCCAAATCGTTGGATAGAGAGCCAGTGTTGGAGTTTTACACCGGATGAGCAACTATGGAATCAAAGATGGACAGGGCAGGAGCTGCCTAAGGCATTGCGAGCTATATTCAATGAGTCCAACTCTGATTTAGAATATATAATTAAGAATCGGAGAAACGAATATTTAAATAAAGGTATGAATGCCCTACGTAGTCATATTGCAAGTAAGAGGTGGCAGCCATACTCAGTTTCCGGAGCGGAAGATCTTCCTTTGCCTGTAGTTCCAGCCCTTAGACAGAACACTCCAAATACACAGCCAGCAGGAGTTTCATAAGCCAAAAATCTATCGGGGCCTTCCAGCCCCTAGGCAAATGGGGCCCCGATTTGTTTGCTTGTGCTTTGTTAACAATCTAATTGCAATGTGATGTTACGCAAAAAGTAGAATCTTATTTGGTCAGAATAGTTTTTTTGCTCCCAGAGCTCCTAAAAGTGCGTAACGTCAGTTACTAAGTTTCCTCAAAAATTTACTACTGTTCATCCTGTCTCTAAGATGCATCCTTTGCTATTCTTCGACACAGAATAATATTACCTCAACACCCTATCAACCTATGAATTCATCAATAAGCAGCATATCCGCCGGTAATTTCAAAAATCATCTTATTTCCAAGGTCAGTCCCGAATTTCCAAAAACCTCAGCTCCCAAGGTTAAAAATGTAAGTTTTGCATGGCTTCAGACTGACTCAAATAGAGAGCAATCAGCCAGATTGTTAGATAAACTTGTCAGCTCACATTTTAACATCAGAGTAAAAAGATCGCCGACAGCCACCGATCCGTCTCATTCATCAGTGTCTACGCCATCAAATGGAAGCGAAATTTTAGATCTGTATGACCATCTGAACAACCTGGATCAGCCTGCTCCAATTTCTCCCGTCTGTACCCGCGGTGTGGAAGGGGAGCCGAATCCTCCCGTCCATCTGGGGTATCAAAACTGGGAGGCATTCCTTGCAAGTGACGGCGCAAATTCCGAAATAAAAAATCCTAAACAGGAATTACTCGCCATACTCCGCTCAAGGCTGACAAGCTTTGTATTAAACCAAGGCAAATCCATTGGTCTCCACTATGATGCATTTAAGAATCGCTTAAATTCCTCCCTGACGCCCAATGCTGCTAAAACGGAATTTGAACGGTGCAAGACAAAAATAAACAACGAGTATCTGAAAATAATCAGGGAAGAACATATTTTGCGCGAAGCAATCGTACGGAAAATGGCTGATGAAATTCGGGGTATCAGACACAATACCCCTAATCGGTGGCTTGGAGGACACTGTTGGAGCTCGACTACGAATGCCGAACGGTGGAACCAAAGTTGGACATCTCGCTACCTTCCTCAGGCATTGCAAGCCAGCGCGGACATTCCCTCGGAGCATGCGCTGATTTCAGTTCGGCAAATTCGAGAGATCTGGCTGCAAAAAGCGGTCGATTCCTTAAAAGAATATTTTCAATCTAAGGGGTGGGTACCGATCGAAGTCACGGTAGGGGAACCACCGGCGGCGATTGCTGAAGGGCGTGCGGCATCCGGATCGGTTACCACTGAGCAGTAAGCAATTTTGCCTTCCTGGGCTACACTCCTCCCTCATTCTTGCCTTGTGGCCTTGCACCACAATCTCTTATCGCGCCGTACAATGCGGTTTGAGATAGGTTTAAGGCCAACCCCGTCCGTAAAAGCAAATATCCATTTCTTGTTTGAGACTTAAAAAACTAAAGTCTCCCGGAAAAGCTGCCTGGCCCTCCCTAGCCACGTAAGGGGGGGGCATTTTCTGTCGACCTGATATTTCTTTCTGGAAAACATTTTTACAGTAAAAGATAGTTAGTTCCATCGCCATGTCATCCCACCTATTCACAAGCGTTGTCACCGGGGGAGCAGGATTTTTGGGGTCTCACCTAGTCGATCGCCTGTTAGCTGAAAAACACAAAGTCATCGCCATCGACAATTTGATCACTGGCAATGTGGCAAACATTGAACATCTTGCTGGAAACAAAAATTTTAAATTCATCTGCCAAGACGTTACCGAATACATATTTCTGCCCGGTTCGGTCGATTTCGTTTGGCATTTTGCGAGTCCCGCCAGTCCCATTGACTATCTGGAACTGCCTATTCCTACCTTAAAAGTCGGTGCTCTCGGCACCCACAATTCTCTGGGACTTGCAAAAAACAAAGGAGCCGCATTTTTACTTGCGTCCACCTCGGAGTGTTATGGAGATCCACTCGTTCATCCGCAAAATGAGGACTACTGGGGCAACGTGAACCCCATCGGTCCACGGGGAGTTTATGACGAAGCCAAACGCTTTGCGGAAGCAATTACCATGGCTTATCACCGGTACCATCAGATCAACGCGAAAATCGTTCGCATTTTTAACACATACGGTCCGCGTATGCGCTTGAAGGATGGGCGAGTAGTGCCGACCTTTATTGGCCAAGCACTGAACGGCGAGCCTTTGACGATCTTTGGGGACGGTTCGCAAACCCGTAGCTTTTGTTATGTAACGGATTTGATCGAGGGAATCTATCGCCTGATGATGAGTGACTACCATCAGCCGATAAATATTGGAAATCCGAATGAAATGACGATTCGGCAGTTTGCCGAAGAGATCATTCGCCTCACCAGAACTTCCTCCACTATCGACTTTCGTCCACTTCCGATCGATGACCCCAAAGTGCGGCAACCTGACATTTCTCGCGCAAAAAAAATTCTCGGATGGGAACCCAAGATAACTTTTGAAGAGGGAATACAAGTGACAATCAAATTTTTCCAAGAACGAATTCGGAGTTCTTAATCATTGATTATTAAAAACTTACCAAAAACATCCATTTTGGAATGAGGCAGTGTCGGAAAGGCACCAATCGTGGAATGGACCTTGAATAAAATCAGACTCCCTTTGCGGCGTTGCAATGGGCTCATGACGAGCAAATCTTTCGTTCCTTAAATTGTGAACCGTTGGATAATTCGATGGCTCCGAACACAAAAATTTTCGTAGCTGAGCTGGGGATGCAGTCCGTGTTCCTTGCGGAATTTCGGTTGCTTTCGGCTGGGGGGCTCGCACTTCGTTCTTTAACACAAGAGGCACTGACGACGGACCTCCCACCGAAGGAATTTTGCTATGAGCAATTGAAGACAATCCTTCAGAAATGGCGAAAAGAGAAAAAAATAAAATGGGGAGAAAAACTCACTATTGGCTTACCGTCCCAAAGCTTGCTAATCCGATTTTTGAAATTACCGGGAACAAACTTTAAGGATGTGCAGGCTGTGATGGGCTTTGAAGCCCAACAAAACATCCTTTTTTCGTTGCACGAAATCATTTGGGATTACCAAATCATTGGTCCGTCTTTCGAGGGAACCTGGGATGTTGTATTAGTCGCTGCAAAAAAGGCCTTATTTTCAAAATTAAAACAGACTATTACGGAAGCAGGCTTCTTTGTCGAAACAGTGGATGCTGCTCCACTGGCCCTTTATAATGCTTTTCGCTTTAACTATCCCGCCGCCAAAGGATGTTCCTTGATTATTGAGTTTCAAACCCACTTGACCAATCTGATTTTTTCCGAAAATGAAAAACTTTTTGTCCGTACCGTTCGGTCTCTGGGCTCCTTTCGTAAACCCGCAGATGATGAATGCTCGCCTCCTCCTCCCCTCGCACATAAAATTTCGATTCCCTGCTCTTTCGATCCGTCGCTGAAACAAATCCAAAAAGAAATTGAGTGCTCAGTTTCCTTTTACTGCAATCATCAAGGGGGCACTCTGCCCATTCGTACCTTTATCTGCGGAACGGGCGAAATAGACATCCTGCAAAAGCTTCTTAAAAAAGAGATGCGGACGGAGGTAAACATTTTTAATCCTTTGCGAAATATAAAAATAATCGCTGGCAGCATGACCGTCTCTCCCCATTCGCTTGGGTCGATTGCGGGATTGGCGACTCGCGGGTTAAAAAATGTACCCGTTGAAGTGAACCTCCTTTCTCCCGAGGCCATTCGCGAAGCAGCTTTGCTTCGAAGAAAACCATTTTTGATTGCCGCCGGTCTTTCCCTGATATTAACACTTGCTAGCAGTTGGCTTTATTTTTTTAGAACCACCACACTAAAGATAAGTGCCCTAAAAAGGGCGGAAGCCCAACTATCTGATTTGAAAACTCAGACCAGCCAGTTCCAAAAACTTTGCAGCGAAAATGAACAGTTAACAGGTCGCTTAGAACCTATTATCAACGTAATTCAACAACGTGCCATTTGGCCTGCTTTAATAAATACATTAGAAATGAGTCTGCCTCCCAAATATATTTGGATCACTCGATTGGAACCCGTTGTTGAAAACCAGCCGATTCTCCCTGCACCCCCTGAATGGGCAAAAGAAAGAAAACCGCAGAATCCCTCACTAAAAAGTAGCCAGCAGCACTTGCTCATTGAGGGGCTTTATTTGGAGAATCCCCAGCACGCGAAAGTAGTCGACCAATTTGTCCACAACCTTGCCCAGTCCGCCCTTTTTTCAATTCCCGACAAAGCCAAAGTCATTCGCTTGCGAGACACACCAGATGGCGAACATTGGGCTTATCGATACAGGCTCGTGCTTCCATTAAATTAGGATGATGAATTGGAAACGTTTTCTTCGTCCGCTTCCTTGCACGATCATTGTGATTTCAATCCTCGCGACAGAACTTGCCGCCGTCCTTTTTGCTCACAAAAACTATAAAATAGTTTCAAAACAATTAGACAACGTATCGATTCAGATTCGGGAGCTTGAAAATAACATTCCTTTATCTTCCCTTTCCGAGATCAGAACACAAAGTAAAGAATACGCCAGCGCGGCCCTCCAACTCCTCGGAATGCTCCCTCAATTTTCGGCACAAACGGTCACTCCCCAGCTATTCCAGGACAAACTTCGCGATCGGGTTTCCGTAATTATTACAAAAGCAAGCGATGCTCAGATAACCTTTCCCGCAAACTTTTATCTTGGATTTGATGCATATCGAGCGACATTGCCACTGCATAATATTACATCTGAATTAGACCGGGAATTAGAAATTATTTTCGCCATTGTGAGCCAATTGATTGATTTCCGAATATTCGGTATATCAGCAATTTATCGTTTCCCTTTCCCTGAGGAATCATCAACGCAAATCTCCCAGTCTCCAAAACAACGGAGAATCTTTGATCTTTGCTTTATCTCAGATCAACAAGCGCTGCGCGGAATTTTAAACTTCATTCTAAAATGCCCGCAACTCATTAGTGTCGAGGCAATGCAAGTCACTTCGCAATCGAGTAATCCACCTAAAAAACGTGACCCCAACTTCGACAATACGGCGATGCGCGCCCTTACGAGCCAGAGCGATGGATCAGAGCCGCAGGCAATCGAACTCCTTTTTGAAAAAGAAAAGCTGATGGTGACCCTTCGCATAGCGATGCCGATCCCGAAGTAACACGAGAAAGGAACACCTGCGGGCCAGTCGTATTGTTTCAGTCTGTGAAAGCAGTTATTAATAAGAGTATTATCGCGAATTGGAGTGGTTGGGCGGATGTGGGGGTTCTTGCTCGACTCCAAAAATTCAAGGGAATAAAATTAGGTTTGTTAATATATTCAACTACGACATGCAGTCTCCATTTTCCGATATCCCGAAAATTCCTTACGAGGGCCCTAATTCCAAAAACCCACTCGCCTTTAAACATTACAATCCTGAAGAAATTGTGGGGGGGAAAACGATGAAGGAGCAACTCCGCTTCTCTGTAGCATATTGGCATACCTTCCGAAATCCTCTTGCTGACCCTTTTGGAGTTGGGACAGCAATTCGGCCCTGGGATGATGGATCTGAGTCCATTGAAAATGCCAAAAATCGCGTGCGGGTCGCTTTTGAATTTATCGAGAAACTGGGAGCTCCCTTTTATGCCTTTCATGACCGGGATGTTGCCCCGGAGGGAGCGACTTTGGCGAAGTCAAACCGCAATTTGGATGCAGTTGTTGAAGTGTTGAAAGAAGAACAACAACGAACGGGAGTGAAGCCGCTGTGGGGAACGGCTTGTCTCTTCGCGAGTCCTCGCTATGTACACGGAGCGGCGACGAGTCCTGATGCGGATGTCTATGCTTATGCTGGAACTCAAGTGAAAAAGGCTATGGAAGTGACCCACGAACTGGGAGGACAAGGCTATGTCTTTTGGGGAGGGCGTGAAGGATATTCAACGCTTTGGAACACAGATATGAAACGCGAACTCGATCACTTGGCTCGTTTTCTGCACATGGCAGTGGACTATAAAACAAAAATAGGTTTTGCCGGCGCTTTCTATATTGAACCCAAACCGAAAGAACCCACTAAACACCAATACGATTTCGATGCTGCAACATGTTTAAATTTCCTTCGGGAATATCATCTCCTTCCTCATTTTAAGCTAAACCTGGAAACGAATCATGCCACCCTCGCTGGGCATACTATGTTCCACGAATGCGAAGTGGCGGCTGCAACGGACGCGTTGGGATCCATCGATGCCAACACGGGCGACGAACTTCTCGGGTGGGACACAGATCAATTTCCTTCCAATCTTTATTTAACCACTCAGATTATGCTGATTGTGCTGAAATCCGGTGGATTTCGTACAGGCGGCTTAAATTTTGATGCTAAAGTCCGCCGTGAAAGTTTCGAGCCTATCGATCTGTTCTATGCTCACATTGGTGGCATGGATGCTTTTGCCCGAGGGCTAAAGATCGCGGCTGCTATTCGGACGGACGGAAGAATCGCCGAAATCATCAAAAATCGCTATCATTCTTGGGACTCCGGAATCGGAGCCGAGATTGAATCGGGCCGAACCGGTTTCGAAGAACTGGAAAAGTATACGCTTTCCCGTCCCCATTTGCATACCCTTGCCAGTGGCCGACAGGAATTAATTGAAAACATCATCAACGAATTTTTATAATGATATGAGCTGCCAATGTTGATGTGGCAAATTAGAGAAACCCACCCTGATGAAGCATCTTCCGTAGTTGGCAGGACTTCTCCAACAGGTTTTCATATATTCCACACTCCTTCTCTGTCGGATCAGTACGGGTACTTTCGTCGGGGTGTACGAACCGGGTGGCGACTTCTTTAAGAGAAGAAGAGGAATCGACTGACCATCCTGCTTGGAGAGCCGCTCCCAAACCGGCACCTTCGCTATTTTGTAAGCAGACCACAGGGGTTTTGAAAACATTGGCACAGATTTGCCGCCAAAGAGCGCTATTACTTCCGCCGCCGGTCAGGCGGATTTCCTTGGCTTCAATTCCTAATTCGCGAAAACGTCTGAGGCCATAACCTAAGCCTAATATTACGCCCTCCACGGCGGCTCGAGCCAGATGACCTTTTGTTAAATTTTGAATTGTGATTCCGTGTAAGACCCCTGAAGCGTGTGGCAAGTCCGGAGTGCGTTCGCCAGTCAAGTATGGCAATAATAATAGCCCGTCCGCACCCGGGGGCACCGGAGAGGCGTTTTCATCATAAAGATCATAACTCCATTGAAATAGAGTTCGTATGCGTTCTGTGACTAACGTAACATTCATCGTACAAATGAGCGGCAACCAAGCATCGGTACTGTCGCAAAACGCCGCCACTTCCCCTTGCGGATCGAGGACTGGTTTTTCCGAATAAGCAAATAGAGTTCCCGAGGTCCCTAAGCTTGCGGTTACGCATCCGGCGTGGAGATTTCCTGTTCCAATAGCGGACATCATATTATCTCCGCCACCAGAGCTTATAGTCGGCGCTTGAGGGAGTCCCCAGCGGCTCCGGAGTTCTTCACGGAGGGTGCCCGCTGGCACCAAGGAAGAATGCAAACGCGGTAATTTATCGATTAAGTTGGGAGCGATGAAGTCGCATACCGGGCGACACCATTTGTGGGATCGAACGTCCATTAATGCAGTACCGGAGGCATCTGCATATTCCATGCTGAATTCCCCTGTCAGCCAAAAATTTAAGTAATCATGCGGAAGAAGAACAGTCTGTGTTTTTTTCCAATTTTCCGGCTCATTTTCTCGAAGCCAGAGAATTTTGGGTGCCGTATATGCTGGCAACATATTGGCGGTCCCTAAGAGAGCAAAGAGGCGGTCTGTTCCGCCAAAATATTCTACGATCTCAGCGCATTGAAAAACCGTACTGGAATCGCACCATAATTTAGCGGGCCGCACCACATTGCCTTGAGCATCCAGTGCCACCAATCCATGCTGCTGTCCACTGACGCCAATGGCTTTAACCCTTTCCTTGAGAGACCCTAATTGCTCTAATACCGATAATATAGTGCTTTCTGCCGCGGCGATCCAATCCTGAGGATGTTGTTCCATGCTGCCCAGTGGCAAATTGGGAATTAATTCGTAAGCTTGATGAGCAGAGGCGAGAATTTTGCCCGTCTCCCAATCCAGAGCTAGTGTCTTGATGCTTTGGGTGCCGCAGTCAATACCGATGGAAATCATGGAGATAAGGTAATCGAGTTTTTTACTTTTGAAACCACATCCTTGCCTTGTTCCAATAATCATCTCGCAATCAAAAGTCGATGTGTGTCATGTTAGGGGGTTGATTAGATTGACTTCCGCAAGCAAATCAATGGCTATTCCTTCATGAAATCTTTCATTGGACTTGAAAAATTTGCCATTTCCAATGGATTGGCAAATTTGCTGGTTCGAGTTGCCAAAGGGGAGGGAAGGGAAATTACGCTGGCAAATACCGAACCCGCATTACTTGACGAATTGCACCACAGCTCAGTCGTTACCTCAGCCGTTGCTTCATGTGCCATCGAGAATATTCACGTTTCCGAAAATCGATTGGAAGAGCTCATTTTTGAAAAGGAACCGCTGACGAAACGGGATGAGCAAGAAGTTCTTAATTATAAAAAAACATTGGATTTCCTTTATTCTCAATCTTCCGATGAACTTCTTATTACCCCCGAATTGATTCGCAATCTCCATGGCATAGCATTGGAGGGCAGTCCACACGCGGGAGAGTATAAAGAGAAAGATAATCAAATTGTGGAAACTGTTCGAGGAATTTCCAGAGTTCGATTCCGCCCCATATCCGCGCGCGAAACGAGAAGTGCAATCGAGGCTCTTTGCGTGAGCTATCAGCATGTTTTGGATAAGGAATTAGTAGCCCCGCAAATTGCTGCCGCCGCATTGACTTTCGATTTCACCTGTATCCATCCTTTTACCGATGGCAATGGCAGAGTTTCGCGGCTGCTTTCCATCGTCACAATGTTGAGCCAAGGGCGTCAAATGCCACGGCTCATCTCCTTGGAAGGAATGATTAACGAACGCAAAGAAGCTTATTATTTGGCCTTGGAGCAATCTTCTTTTGGCTGGCACTCGGCGCAACATGATTTGACGCCATTTGTCTGCAATTATCTCCAAATTTTGGCTGCAGCTTACGATGAACTACAACAAAAAATCCTTCGAATCAAAGAACCTGTGGTGGTGTTGTTTGATAATAAGGTTCCACCAAAGCTCCGAGAAACTGCTTTCCATCTCTTTAGTGCCACTTATCCAAACGCGTCCTGGAGGGCAACGATTCTCCCAGCTTTGAAAAAAGTCACCATCGAGGGATATTCTTCAACCCTTGATGCCGAAAATTTTCCGAAGTTGAATCATGCTCTGAAACTAGCTGAAAAATGCTTCATGGAGGCCACAGTGAAAGTACAGAGATCTCGAGGATGAGCCATCTGCACTGCTGACTTCGTTGGTTTCCTTTAGAAGCAAAAATTGCAAAAAACGTCTTTTTGAACTACAATTATGCTTAATTCAACGGTATTGGGAAATTTCATAGTATGGGCAAAATTTTTTTTATTTCTCAGAGGAGGTAGCTAAAAACTGTTCAACAGCCTGGTTAAATTTCCTGGGACATTCCAAATTGACGAGGTGGCCCGCGTTTGGAATTCGTACGCACTTTGCGTTGGGGACAAGTCGTGCCAGTTCAGAGCAAGATGCCGTATTACCTTTGTCGTATCCTCCAATAATAATTAAAACAGGTACGCGCGGCCGACCGGATTGAGATAGGCAGACAAATGCAGGCGGTTCCACTCGCGTCCGATACTCAGCGGTCAGTCGCTGTTCGCCGGGCCAAGCCTCCACCATTCGTTTGACCTGCGGCCAAATTGCATCGCGATTGGGACCGCATACGGAATACAGCGTGGTCAGCCACTGACGGCGATAAGCGTCAATTCCGAGATTCTTCCATTTTTCCGCCGAGGCGGCGCTTTGGTGGAACCGGCGGGCCGCCCGTTGCGCTCGGGATTCCGGGGTGGCTGTTTCAGAACTACGCATCGGGCTGACTCCTCCACCTGCAGCTATTAGCGAGAGTAAACGGTTGGGATATTGAGCAAGAAAGTCCACTCCTTCGCTGGCACCTAGTGAAAGTCCGACTACATGTGCCCTTTGAATTTTGAGCGCATTCATGAGGGTAATGAGATCGGCTGGGTGGGAGTAGGGGATATCAATAGCTGCGCGCGACCTCCCATAGCCGCGTAAATCATAGCGAATGACTTGATATTTTTTTGCCAATTCAAGAAATTGAGGGTCCCACAATCGACGGTCCAAGGTATAACCGTGCAGCAAAATCACCGGTTCTCCTTTTCCGGTAACTTCGCAGTAGAGCTGCCCACCAGGAACCTGAATCCATTTGCTTTGAATCGAAGAAGCACTTAAGAGGTGCGGGATCAATGCGAGTATGAAGAGGAAGGAGAGTCTCCACATAAAGTTGGAGGGTATTGGGGATTGGGATTTCTCAGAATTTATAAAGAAGAGGTGCGTAGCGCAGCCGCCAAGGTTTCCCATGGAAGTGTGGCACATTTCACCCGAAGTGGAAATTGATGTACTCCCGCCAGGATTTTCAGTCGATCGGAAAGAGCATCGGGAGGGGTGCCATCAACCACCATTTTTCGGAAATTTGAGCCAATTTCTAAAGCTTGGGGACTGGGTAATCCTTTGACTTCAGCAGTCATCAGAGACGCGGAAGCCGTGCAGATTGCGCAGGCGCTCGAGGTGAATTTAATTTCCCGAATGGTATCGTCCTCAACGACCAGTTGGACTTGTAGTTCATCTCCGCAAGAGGCATTACGGCCCTCAGCCGTATGGGTGGCGCCATCCAAGGGGCCGAAATTTTTGGGCCGCTTGGAATGCTGAAGAATCACTTCTTGATAAATTTCCGTATCCATCCTGGTGAAATAGCAATCACTGTTGTTTTGCTAAAGAAAAGTAATTTGTAGCTCAAAAAGATGTTTATTTGCAATTTTTGCTTCTAAAGGAAACCGACGAAGTCGGGCTTCTAAAGGAAACCGACGAAGTCGGGCTTCTAAAGGAAACCGACGAAGTCGGGCTTCTAAAGGAAACCAACGAAGTCGGGCTTCTAAAGGAAACCAACGAAGTCGGGCTTCTAAAGGAAACCAACGAAGTTGGCCTATTTATGAGCGAAAAAAAGCGACAGCTTCTCGGACTCCTTCCAAGAGTCTTTGGATCTCTTGGCGTGTATTATAAAGATAAAAGCTGGCTCGGCTACTTGAGGGTGCACCTAATTTACGCATCAGGGGCTGAGCACAATGATGGCCTGCCCGTAAGGCAACGCCTCGGGAATTTAAGAAAAACACCAGATCGTGCGCATGGATACCTGCGACTTCAAAAGTGACCAGGTCCGCGCGGCCCGAGCTTGGTCCAAATAGGCGAAGACCGTCGATTTTTCGAAGACCCTCGGCAGCCTCTTCAGCCAAGGCAACAGAATGTTTGGCGATATTGTCCCTCCCGATGGAATCCAAAAAGTCCATTGCGGCATGGAGTCCGACAGCTTCAATAATGGGGGGAGTACCCGCTTCAAATCGAGCAGGCGGATCACTGAATGTTGCATCATCGAACGCGACGCGATCCACCATCTCCCCACCATATTGCCACGGTGGCATTGAGAGAAGAAGCTCATGACGTCCGTACAGTACCCCAATGCCTGTGGGACCACACATCTTGTGACTTGAAAAGGCCAAGAAATCGCAACCCATCTCAGAGACGTTTAATGGCCTGTGTCCCGCGGACTGTGCGGCGTCCACTACGGTGGTGATCCCGTTCTCTCGGGCAAGAGCGCAAAACTCCTCGACCGGTTGAATCGAGCCCAGAGTATTAGAAACATGTGCGAAGGCGAAAAGGCGTGGCTTTTGCCGAATCAGCTCACGAGCGCGCTCGATATCGAGCACCTGGCTGACGGGATCCACCGGCACATAGGCAAGCAAAGCTCTTTTTCTACGAGCTAATTGCATCCAAGGAAGTAGGTTACTGTGATGTTCCAGTTCGGTGAGAAGCAAAATATCCCCAGCCTGTACGTTCTGTTCTCCCCAAGTATTTGCTAATAAGTTGATTGCCTCCGTGGTGCCGGAGGTAAAAACAATCGATTCGGGTTGTTCAGCTTTGATGTACTGAGCGGCGCGTTTACGAGCCGCTTCATACGCTGCCGTTGCTCGTTCACTGAGCTCGTGGAGTCCGCGGTGAACGTTTGCATATTCATAGCGGGAAAACTCCGCCATCCTTTGAATCACTTCCTCAGGTTTTTGAGTACTGGCTGCGTTATCCAAATAGGCAATATGGGCCGTCCCTATCGCTTCTTCTCTAAAAAGAGCGAATTGATCCCGAAGCTGATGAAATGTGGGTTCGAAACTCATAACCGATGCGCAAAGTAATCTATTGCGTATCCTAGGGATCCAGTCAAATACGAGAGTACTCTTACTTATGTGTCTTACGAGTGGTATTTCAACTAAGTTGTTACGTAATTCATTATCAACAAGTGACTTGCGATCTACTGGTGCAAGCCAAACTGCTTTTCTATGGAGGCAAGCACCTTCTACTTCACCGCGTCTCATCCCGAGTAAAAACGGGATGAGCGATCACAATCAATCTATAACTTGGCTTATGGCGGGAAGCGAACTCGGCTTGCAGTGGATGACTGTTCCGCCGGTTCAAGAACTAGATGCGGAAAAGCTGATTCCTGCGATCAAAGATATGCAAGAAGCTATCAATGAAAGGAATAGTGATTGTTATTGGCAAAAGGTAAGATCAAGATCGCTTTTACCCAAGGGTAACCCACAACGTGCTGAGCAAGTGAAGTGGAATCGGAGGGGCGAGCAGATGGACCGCGTACTTGCCCGGCTCGCTGCAGGAGCCTCGCTAAAATCGAACTGGAGCTGCATAAAAAATGGTTGTGTCCTCGGTTTATTTGTGGCGGGAAAATGCGAAGGCTTGTTAGCAATGGATAAGGAGGAATCTATTCCAACTGTTGACATGCTTGTGACACATCCTGGTTCGGAAGGAGGAGCCAGCATCCTGATGGAACGGGCAGTCCAAAAATCCGAACAATGGGGGTATGGTGGAAAACTTTGGTTAGACAGCGATAATGACAATGCGACAGGGGCTTATCATGCATTGGGTTTTATTAAATCGCCTGACGATAATTGCGATCTAGGACTTGATCCTATGAATAAGCCCGATATTTGGTGCCTGCATGAGGGTGAATGGAGAATAAAAAAATATATCGATAAAAAATTTATAGGCTAGAGCATTTTTAATTTAACTATTAACATGCCTTGTTGCTCTTTTTCCGGCAACTACGAACTAACAACTGCAGAGATATCACGGGTTAATTAACGCAGCTTAATGGAGCTAAAATAGCTGCCGGATTTTTTCTCTCTCCCGGCAAAGTGCCGAGCAGTAGTCCCCGTGCTTTGTGAAGAGTTTCTTCCCATTCAGCCTGAGGATTGGAATCCGCCACGATTCCTGCCCCAACATGAAAGGACACTTCGTCGCCTTGTTTTACAGCAGTCCGGATGACGATATTAAATCGGCTCTCTCCGTTGTATCCAAAAAATCCGATAGCGCCTGTGTAGAGGCCACGAGGAATGGGTTCCAGTTCGGAGATAATTTCCATGGCTCGTTTTTTTGGTGCACCGGTGATAGATCCACCTGGGAAGCAGGCTCTCAAAGCCTGAATGTGAGAGATATCGTCCCGGAGTTCCCCTTCAACTGTTGAAACTAAATGAAAAACCTGCGGGTATGTCTCCAGGCGTAACAGATCGGGGACATGGATAGAGCCGGGCTTACAGACCTTGCCAAGGTCATTGCGTTCCAAATCCGTGATCATCAAAAGCTCCGCCCGTTCCTTTTCAGATGCGAGTAACTCGGCGGCTAATTCGGAGTCCCGTTGCGGATCGGAATGACGGGGGCGAGTACCCTTAATGGGACGTGTACGAATGTGCTGATCACGCATATTTAGAAAGCATTCCGGTGAGGTGGAAGCCACTTGGTCTTCTCCCAATCTGAGAAACGCTGAGTACGGTGCGGGAGAAATGTGTCGCAAGGCTTCGTAATAGTCCCAGAAATCATCCTTAAATGTTCCTTGAAAGCGGTGCGCAAGGCATACCTGATAAATATCTCCGGCTGCGATATATTCCTGCGCGCGATTTACAAGACCAATGAAAGTGGCTCCTTCCATATCGGACGAAAAAGAGATGTTTATGAGGGTTGGAGGGGGGGAGAGGAGCGGCTTTTGATGCGAGAGAATGACTTGTGGGTAGAATCCGAAGTGAAAGCTGCCATCGTACTGAACAAAGCCGATTGCGGCTCCTTCTTCGAGTTTTTGGGTGCGAGGCCGTCGAGAAAAAGCTTCCTCGAGCAGTTTCCAATCGGTGCCGCTGACTTCTTCTTCAGGTTCGGCCGCTACCAGGCTGAGACCGGGAGGGCTCGCATTTAAAGTCTCGAAGAGAACAAATCCAGGTCGCCCTTTCCGATTTCTGGCCAGTCGAAAAAAATCCGAAGATGAAACTCCGTGGTGAGTTGGCTGCTTGAAACTTGACATATAAGTTGTTTTCCTAAACAGGTTACGCCTCTTGGGGATGAATCGTTTTGAAAATAAATCGCTCTAAAATTTTTTTTGGAATGAAAATATACTCGAATTTCGAAGAGAGTTTGCAAATATTTTTGCAACGTATCTCGCTCCAGAGGTACATATTGCTTTTAAATAGCCTAATATTTTTTGCGATCATTTTTTTCACCGTTCCTGTGGTTTCCACTGCGTTCGGAGAGCCCCTCCCTACAAAGACAAAAGAGATCGATGTTTTGACTCCCGAGATTCCCGGTCCCACCCCGTTGCCTTCCGTTACTTCATCTCCGACCGATGATCAATTGATACCACCACGTGCGGGCGATGAAGATGCGACCCAGAATGTAAACACCGCGGTACCGGATACGGAACCGAATCCAGGGCCGACCCCCTCTGACGAGGGAATCCTTCCGGGCCCGCCCACTGCGGCGGATCCCAATGCCTTGATTCCCGCTTCGGAAGTCACTTCGACGCCTCCCGTTTCTCCGAAAATTGCCGCAGAGCAACAAAAAGAAGTGGCTTCAATGGAACTGGCAAAATACAAAGCTGTCAAAATCCAAGCGGAGAAAGTTCCAACCATTCGCAGCTTCTATGATCGGGCCCAACGCGCGTCAACTAATGAAGACTACCGAGCAGCTATGCGAGAGTATTATCGGATGCTTTTCAAAAAAATAGAACTTCTGGATCCTTCCTTAGCTAACAAGGCGCGTGGCATGCAGGAAGCCTACCTAAGAAGGCTCGCTCAAACCCGTATCGAGCCCACGATTCCCCTCCATCCACCACCCCCCCCAGCGCCGCTGAGCCCATAACCCTCTCCTTGGAAACCTCTCGCCGTAGCTGGAAAATATTCTCTTTTGATTATGAACCGCGATAACCTTGAAATGAAAATCTTTACAGGAACGGCCCATCCTGAATTGGCCATGGACATCGCCGGTTATCTGCAAGTGTGCCTTGGGGATGCGATGGTATCTTCATTTCCAGATGGCGAAACTTTTGTAAAAATTAACGAAAATATCCGAGGAAAGGACGTTTTCATCGTTCAGCCAACATGTCCGCCTACCAATCAAAATCTTATGGAACTTTTGATTTTGGTGGATGCGGCGCGGCGAGCAAGCGCAGCCAGGGTAACCGTTGTCATTCCCTTTTTTGGATATGCGCGGCAGGATCGTAAAGACCAGCCCCGCGTCCCGATTACGGCGAAACTGGTGGCAAATCTCCTTGTCGCATCAGGAGTCAACCGGGTGCTTACCATGGATTTACATGCTCAACAGCTCCAAGGTTTTTTTGATATCCCTGTGGACCACTTGTATGCCCTCCCGGTCCTTGCTCGATACCTTTGGGACATCTCACTTGAAAATCTAGTCGTCGTTTCGCCCGATGTCGGCGGTGTAAAAATGGCCTCTGCCTATGCTCAAGCCCTAGGGACCGGACTGGCAATTGTTGTAAAAAGGCGCCTTTCGGCTACCGAGGTGGAGGCCCTCTATGTTATCGGAGAGGTTCATGGGAAAAACGTGTTGATAGTAGATGACTTAACCGAGACAGCAAGTACCTTGACAGGTGCCGCTAAGATTCTCCATGAACACGGGGCCAAAGACATCTATGCGGGAGTTTCGCATGCAGTATTGACAAACCATGCCATGGAGAGGTTAAAGTCCTCCGAGATCAGGCAGTTGATTACAACCAACAGCGTGCCGGTGCCTCGGAATATCGGTGATCGCGTCAAAGTATTATCCATCGCAGAATTGCTTGGCGAAGGGATTAGACGTATTCACGCTGACGAGTCAGTCAGCTCGCTGTTCGAATTAAAAAAATAGATAAAAATGGCTAAGCAACTTAAGCTTTCGGCGACCCCACGGGTGGAATCAGGTAGAAATGCGGTAAAAAAAGTACGCGCTCGCGGTTCTGTCCCCGCGGTCATTTACGGTGGCCCCGAAGCCCCGAACAACCTTGAAATTAATCGTCGCGAAATCGAAAAAATTCTTGCCCATGCGATCGGAGAAAACCTTCTCGTGGAACTCCAAATCGCTGCCCAAGGGAAAACGACGAACCGGCTTTCCTTAATTCAGGAAATTCAGCATCATCCCGTCCGAGGCAATATATTACATGTCGACTTCCAAGCCGTTTCAGCCACCGAAACCATTCAGGCGGAAATTCCCGTGGAAGCCAAAGGCGAACCGAAGGGCGTGAAAACCGACGGTGGGCTTCTCGAGCAGAGTCTGCGCGTCTTATTAGTCGAGTGCCTCCCACAAAATCTTCCCGACGTAATCTCTATGGATGTGACGGTCCTCGAAATCGGGCAATCTTTTCACGTCCGCGATCTGATTCTTCCCGAGGGGGTTCAAGCGATCACTGATCCGGAGTTGACCGTCTTTCGTGTTTCCGAGCCTACTGTGGTCACTGAATCGGCTGCTGCTCTTGAAGAACAGCCTAGCGCTCCCGAAGTGATCAAGGAGAAGAAACCAGAAGCTGCGGCGGCGCAGGAGGCGCCCAAAAAATAGGAGCCGATTTTCGTATGGAAGGGGCCTCCCTCCGGCTCATCGTTGGCCTGGGGAATCCTGGGAGGGCATACAAAAAAACGCGGCACAACATCGGGTTCATGGTTCTTGATCGATTGGCAGACAACCGGAATTGTCATTTTAAACGCGAGGGCAATGCCGAAGTTGCCCGAGACCATTTGGGAAGAATTCTGATGAAACCGATGAGTTATATGAATCTTTCCGGTCAGCCAGTAGGGGGACTAGTTCATTACTACAAAATTCTTCCGGAGGAAACACTCGTTGTTCTCGATGACAGTGCACTGTTCGTGGGGGCCCTGAGAATCCGTAAAAAAGGAAGTGCCGGGGGACATAATGGCCTTGCTTCCGTATTAAATCACCTTTCCACTGAAGCCGTACCTCGACTGCGTATTGGGATTGGCACTTCCAATCATAGCATGACCGACCATGTTTTGAGCACTTTCTCCGAAGAGGAGATTCCAGTCATGGAGCAGGCGATTGACCGAGCTTGTGAAGCCATTGAAATCATAAGTTCCGTGGGAATGGAAACCGCTATGAACCGATTTAACTAACCAACAAAAAACACATGCCCCATCACATCCGTCAATACGAAGCCTTCTTTGCCCTCGATACCCGTGGCAAAGAGGAAGGAAATAAAGAAACAATCGAACGCCTGGAAAAGGAATTTGCTGCGGAAGGCGCAAAGATCCTGCAAGTACAACGTATCGAAAAACGTGAATTTGCATACGAACACAATCACCTCAAGTCGGCCTACTTCGTAAATTTTGTCTTCGAGTCAGAGCCATCCCTCATCGAACGACTCAGAAAAAAATTTAAACTCGATGAGGAAATAGCCTTGCAGCAGTATTCTGCTTTGCAGCCACAAAAAAATAAGGTATCTTCAACTCACTAGAGTACCTTTTCGGCTGAGGCCGTATTGGTATGAGTTAGATTAGTCTCCTTCATATGGCCAACGTCAATAAAGTGATCCTCATTGGAAATACTACACGAGATCCTGAACTGAAGTATACCCCTAAAGGGACCGCTGTTACTGATCTCGGGCTGGCTATCAACCGTTATTACACCCTTGATGGAGGAGAAAAAAAGGAAGAGACAACCTTTGTGGACGTTACTCTCTGGGGAAGGCAGGCCGAAATTGCTAATCAATACCTTAAAAAAGGCGCTCCGGTTTATATCGAAGGGCGACTTCAACTGGATACTTGGGACGATAAACAAACCGGCCAGAAACGAAGCCGACTTCGTGTGGTGGCCGAAAATCTTCAGCTTCTTGGAAATCGTCAAGCAAGTAGAACACCAGATTCCGGTTTCGAAAGTCCACCGCCTATTTCCATTCCTTCCCAACCGGCCCTTTCCGGACAATCATCTGGTCCAGCATCTCAACCGGAAGACGACGACATTCCGTTTTAAGTGCATATAGAGCGAAGAACGTATAAAATGATAACGCCTTTGACATCCATTTTGAACTGCTCCCCCTGGTGCGCGTCCACAGGAGCTCCCCGATTTGCGTATGGGCTTGGGTTTTGCACATCGGTCGCATCATCCTCATGCCTCAGCATTGGGATGATGCCTCTGTGCTTGGTACCAAACTTCGATCCGGAGGCTATTCTATGTCGGCATCAGATTTATTAATCGCTACCATAGCGCATGGAAATGATATTCCATTGTTGGCGATAGACCAACATTTTGTAACAACACGCTCCCGCCTATTGCCGCATCTCCGGCTTCTTCCCTAGCATTATAGGAAACAGCAGATACTAAGCCTTTTTGAGGCTAATCTTGCGTCCTTTAAAGCGTCCGCCGCTCACTTTTTCAAGAACAGTGGGAACCTGCTCAGTGGCAATGTCAATCAGACTGCTCTTAGATAAGAGATGAATTGCGCCAACAATCGTGCGATCAAGTTGAGTGGCACCTAGAATGATGCCGACAATATCGCCGGGACGAATGCGATGTTCACGACCTACATTCATGGAGAGACGTGTCATCCCTTCTTCGTGCGAAATATTGCTCAATTGACGTTGTTCGCGCGTGCCTTTATCTTTCTCAAAACGATCGTCATCTTGTCGGATTTCATTTTGGTTTTCCGGATTTTCAGGATTCAAAAGATGAATCAAAGCGGATGCAATATCCGTGGGACTGTGTCCTTGATCAAGCAGGCGTTCAATGAGGGGATCTTGGCGCTTATATTTTCCACTCTCCAAAGTTTCTCGAAGTCCCTCAAAAAAAAGATTGGCCCGTTTTTCTTCAACTTCTTCCAGAGAAGGGACACGTTCTCGGCGAATTTTTCCTTTTGTAAATCGAATGATATTTTGCAGCTTATAAATTTCACGTCCGGCTACAAATGTAATGGCTTTTCCGGGGCGCCCTGCACGTCCTGTTCGTCCAATACGATGCACATAATCCTCGCCATCGTGAGGAAGATCGTAATTGAAGACAATTTCAATATCATCCACATCTAATCCGCGAGCCGCGACATCTGTTGCGACGAGAAATTCGAAACCACGTTTGCGGAACTTAGCCACCACACGTTCGCGCGTCTGTTGGGAAATGTCACCATGCAGTTTATCTGCTAAATAGCCGCGTGCTGCCAGATGAGTGGCCAATTCATCCACCATCCGCTTTGTGGCGCAAAAAATAATACCCAACTTCACATCGTGTAAATCGATGAGACGACAGAGGACCTCCAGTTTGGAACGCCGGTCCACCTCATAATAAACTTGCTCGATAGCTGGGACAGTCAATGCCTGCGCTTCAATGCGTATTCGGACAGCGTTGTTAGTGAATGTGTTGACCAGTTCGAGAATGGGACGGGGAAGAGTCGCGGAGAATAGTACCGTCTGGCGTTTTTCGGGAACTTGGCTCAACACCTTTTTGATGTCGTCCAAAAAACCCATATCGAGCATGCGGTCGGCTTCATCGAGAATCACCATACGGATTTCCCCTAGTTTGAGCGATCCGCGCTCAAGATGATCCATGACGCGGCCCGGTGTTCCAATAATAATCTGAGCGCCAGCATCTAATCCTCGGAATTGTCGTTCATAAGATTGACCACCGTAAATTGGAAGTTCGCGAACTCCTCGCTTGAAAGTAGCTAACTTGGCTACTTCCTCCGCCACTTGCACCGCTAACTCGCGCGTAGGACACAGAATCAGTACCTGAGGAGAACGTAGCGAAGCATCCACGCGCTCGATGGCAGGGATAGCAAATGCGAGGGTTTTTCCGGACCCAGTTTGAGATTGCCCAACCACGTCTCGCCCTTCTAGCAAATGGGGAATGGCTTCAGATTGGATAGGAGAAGCCTCTTCAAAACCCAAACGATCGATGGCTTTTAGGACGTCCGACGACAAACCGAGTTTAATGAAAGGTTTTTTCTGCACGGGGGCGATTGTATCAGTCAAACGGTTTTCGCCAATGAGAGATCTTCTGGCAACGCCATGTTATAGCCTATCGCCTTTAAAATGATTATAAATTGTCACCAGAAACCTATCTGGCCATCAATGCTCTCGAAAATTTGTGTTTGGGTCCAGGATTTTTGGTTGTCTTTGCAAAATTTTTCCTGTCATACAAGATAATTATCTTGTATTTAATAAGTTGGATAAACATGAAATGTGAAAAAACGCGCCGTTTCGTTTGTTTTAATAGGGGACATGCTATAGCACTAAAGGTGTCAGCCCGTGTTCAATTTGCAACTGAGAACCATGAGCCTCTACCAACCACGAACTACCAACTGTGAGTTAGTAACTGACGTTACATACTTTTAGGAACTCTGGGATCAAAAAAAGACTATTCTAACCAATAATGTTTCCTTTGTTTGTAGCTCAATAAAACGTCGTTTGTAATTATCGGCTTCTAAAAGAAACCAACGAAGTTGGTTTTGCGTAACATCACTTAATAAAGAATAATATTTTTTTGCCACATGCCTGTCATCTGAGTAGGATTTTCGCTATAAGTACAAATTACGCAAAAAAAAAGTATTTTTTTGCGGATCCAAGATCCAAACTGACATAAAATTGAGACTATTGATGATGCATGGTTATGGTGGATTATTTTTCACGTATGACAAAAACCGGCTATCAGATCATTTATGCGATCTCACTTTTATACATTATTAAGTGATCTTTCAACACACACCCAATTGCCGTTTGACTCGCATCTGGAGGGATCTCGAGTCCGGTTTAAGGTGGATAAAAACTATAACTTTGGCTTGGCGTTAGATCATTCCGAGCAGTTTTTAATATTTGAGTGTATTCTGCTGGATAGAAGATTTGCGGATATGGAAGCAATGACCTATCTTCGTTTGAATTTTGTAGCCGCTTATCACGATGGTTGTTTCATATCCGTTGACCCGAATACAGATAGCGTTGTTCTTTTGGCGCGCTTACCGCTCCAAGGCTTGGAGGTGGCTCAAGTCATTGAAACTATGGATACGATGTTAAAAATTGCGGATAAGGCGGTCTCGGGAGATTTATCTCGCGGCGAGCCTGCATCGGCACAAACATTCGACTTTTTGTCACAAATGCGAGCGTAGTTAATTGAAACTAATATGCCACGACTTGTTACCAGCCAACTGTCACTCGCGCAGATCCAGCAATCGCTGATAGGACAAGGAGATCTAAACTCTTCTGTCCAAGTTGATAAACAGGGGACAGTGAGTTGGTCCGGAAGAACAATCGGTTTTTTTAATAAAAAGACCACATTGGAATATAATAAATCAAGTATTCGAAACGTGATAGATATGATTCAGGCAAAAGGAGGAGCTATTCCGGAAGGACTCATGGCATATTATTGCGACGATGAATCAATAAAGGACAAGCCTTTAACTGCGCGTGATATTTTGAAGCTAGTTGGAAGCGGCCTTGCGGGAGCAAAGAATATTGAGCCTATGGAGATAGCTGGTCGCATCCTGAAAAGGCTGGGTTTGAATTCTTCTCAGCAGGCGGAAAAGTTTTTTGATAAGTATTTTCATATCGAAGCAGAATTTAAGGAATTTGAATTTGCCGATGAAAAAGGATTTCCAGCCGTGTGCAACCTGATTCACGAAAAGCTTGGCGGTGCCAGCCAGATCGGTTTTAGGGAAGTATTCGACACGCCAGAGTGCCTGATTTTACCGGGCCATGACCCTCGCAAGGAGGAAATTGTAAAGAATGTCATGGCGAAGACCATGAAGATATATGAACACGCGACAAAACTGCAAAAAGAGGCTGACTCCGAGCTGGGACAACTACGGTCAGATCCGGAATATGACAAATCGGTTTACGTGACAAATGAGGCAACCATACTAGCTGATTTTTTAAATAACCCAGAGTTCGCCCCCCACCGGGAAGTGGTATACCGCTACATAACATCTTTTAAAAACGCTGGTTTTACATTGGAGGCGGCAATGCTTCCTCTCCGTGGTAAGGAGGGTAGAAGCCAAAATTCAGAAGATCTTAAGGATACGGCTAAGCTGTATTTTAAAGGCGAATCTATTTCTCCGGAAAAGGCTAAGGAATTTTCCAATTTTTATCCGGCTGCATCCACGTAACTACCTTGATATTATACTGACTTATTTCTTCTGTTTTGGAAGTCCAAGGGAGGCGGCGATAGAGACGGCTAAGAATGTCAGTATGACGAAGAGTGATTGCAAGGTAGAAATTTGAAGTGGCGTATCGCTGAGAATCATTTTTATGCCAATAAATGCCAGGATAGCGGAGAGGCCGTAGTGCAGGAAATGAAAGCGGCCCATGAGGTCCGCAAGTGCAAAATACATGGCGCGAAGGCCCAAAATGGCAAAAATATTAGAAGTGAGGAGGATAAAGCCATCCCGGGTTACCGCCAATACGGCGGGAATCGAGTCCAGGGCGAAAATCAGGTCAGTCGTTTCAACGACCAAGAGAACCACGAGTAATGGTGTTGCCAGAAAAGTGTGATTCTTTCTGACAAAAAAGGAACTGCCATGAAATTCCTCTGAGATTGGGAGAAGACGCCTTGCCCATGTTTCCACCGCGGAATTTTTTGTTGCGGAAGGGTCCTCTGAATGTACGAGCATTCGAACCCCAGCTACGATCAGGCCTGCTCCAAAGAGATAGATGACCCAGTGAAAAAGGTGTAAGATTTGGAGGCCCGCAAAAATCATCAAAGCCCGCATTACCAAAGCACCGAGTATGCCCCAAAAGAGGACCCGATGTTGGGAGGTGCCGTCCACACGGAAATGACGGAAAATTAGGGCGAATACAAAGACGTTATCAACGCTCAGAGCCAATTCAACCAGGTAAGAGGTTAAGAATTCCAGACCCGCAGATTGCTGTGCCTGGGGAGTTGTGTATCCCCCTATCCATCCCAAGTAAATCCCAAGATTAAAAAGTAGTGCCAAGCCGACTCTTAACCCAGTCGCGCACAAAGCTGTTCGTAGATTGACAACACTCTGAGATCGGCGCGAGAGACCCAAATCCGAAACTAGAAGAATCGTAACAAAAACCCCGAAAAGTACCCACCAATACCAAGAAGTAGCCATCGTTAATCCTTTATTGAGCCACGGTTACGAATTTGTGTCCAAAACCAAATTTGAGGGATGCCTTCGTAAGGAGTGCCCGAAAATTGGAGAATAAATTGAATCGACAGGTAGAGGCAGAGAATTTTATTCGCTGATTCAGCCACCTACCCAAATCTCATAACCCGACGGTCGCCAGACCGTAGCCTCAAAATTGTTTGGTTGCGGGGGCAGGATTTGAACCTGCGACCTTCAGGTTATGAGCCTGACGAGCTACCGGGCTGCTCCACCCCGCGGTTAACAAATAATAAGTCTATTGAAACAGGTAACAACCGCAAGCTCAAAATTGATTTCGGATTCAAATCCTGTCCCCGACAAAGCCTTTCTTGTGCGGAAGCCGGAAGGCATCTCGATTCCCGAATATCAAAAAAGCTCGCCGCACAAATTTTGCGTCAACCAATAGGCAACTTCATCTTGTTTTAAGCCAGCGCCAATGAGTGCTTGCAGTTTCCCGATTGCAGCTTCTCTCGTTATGCGATTTCCGGATATCAGGCCCGCCTGACAAAGATGGCTGCCAGCTTCATAAAGTTTGAAGTCAATTTTATCTTCCAAGCACTGTGATACAGCAAACAGAATGACTCCGCGATCTACTGCTGTACGGAGGGCAGTCAAAAAAGCTTTATCATAGTAAGGGCCTGTGCCCTGTCCGTAACATTCTAGCACCAGACCTTGCACTCCGCTATTGATTAGCGCGGAGAGATGCGTGGCCTGGATGCCAGGGAATAAGGGCATGACTGCAATATTGCTGAGAGCTTTCGCGTGATCGTATTTAAGGACATCAGGAAGCCTCTGAGCTTTATTCTTCACATCTTGGTGGTGAGGGAGGCATGCAAATGGATTGCGTCCAAAGCTCCGTACCTTACTACAGCGAGTCCCATAAAACAAATTTCTGTGAAAATACACGTACACACCAGAGGGAATAGTACCGGTGAGAACTTTTAACGAACCGGTCAAGTTTTCCCATGCATCACTGCCTGTCACATATGCCGGGAGTAAAGCCCCTGTAAATAACACCGGAATATCCAAACCAAGCAATTGAAAACTCAAAGCAGCAGCGCTGTAAGCCAATGTGTCCGTGCCATGGAGCACTATCACCCCTGAGATATCTCTTTTTGAGGCAGCCTCGACAATTTCTTCTCGGATATGTAACCAGTGGGCGGGAGTAATGTTGGCACTGTCTATCAGCGGGAGCAGCTCACGAAATTCCCAGGACGGTAGATTCGGATGAGTCTGTTTATTAAGATGCTCACGCAGGTACGTCTCAAATCCAGTCGCGGGTGCTAATCCCTCTTCTGTAGAGCACATTCCAATAGTGCCACCGGTATAAAGTATCAGTACCGATTGTCCAAGATCCTTCACAATTTACAAATTTTACTATGAGTCTGAATGGGCACGTGTTCTCCAGTTGCCATTTCAGGCCCTGGCACAATTCATTACTTCCATGCGCAAAGATCGAGATTCAAATCAGAGAATTTTTTTGAATCAAATACAGGTACAGCGATGCCTGCTTTTCTTTGCGCGTTGTAGTCTTCCATGACTCTGAGCCCCACTTTAAACAACAGCAACAAAGCAATAAGATTCACCACAGCCAGTAGAGTCATTGTGGTATCGGCAAAGGTCAAAACGATATCCAAACTTTCCTTCCCACTCCAAAAGACCAGGAGTAAGACCAAGATACGGTAGCCTGATAAAATCAACCGGTTGCGCCCAAATACAAACTGTAAGTTATTCTCTCCTAAGTAATAATTGTAATACATAGTGGAGAAAGCGAAGAGGACCAAAATCACGCTGATAAACGGAGAGCCCCATGGACCGACTACCGAGGCAAGCGAATGTTGCGTTAAGGTGACACCGCTACCCTGTTGATGAAACTGATAAGATCCGGAAAGTAAAATGAGCAAGGCCGTGCAGGTGCACATAATAAAGGTATCGGCGAATACGCTCAAAGACTGCACCACACCTTGGGCTACAGGATGCTTAACCTCGGCAACCGCCGCTATATTTGGCGCCGTACCCAGACCTGCTTCATTAGCAAATAAGCCCCGTTTTGCTCCCATAGTAATAGCAGTTCCGACTATTCCGCCAAATACAGGGTCGATGCCAAAAGCACTTCGGAAAAGAAGGGTGATCGCTTCGGGGACGTGGCGAATTTGAACGGCAATGACAAACAGTGTGACACCCAGATAGGATAGAATTTTTATTGGGACTAGTGTGTCGGAGACGGATGCGATTCGCTTAATGCCGCCCATAATGACCAGGCCCAACATCACAACTATCACAATGGTGGATGTAGCGAGAGGAATACCAAAAGACTCCTTGAGTGAGTGGGTAACAACATGTGCTTGAAGGCTATTAAAACCAAATGCCGGAGTAATGATCAATATTATGGAAATGAGGGTTGCAAGCCAACGTTGGCCCAAACCATACTGAATATAATAAGCCGGTCCTCCAAAGTAGATACCGTTTCCCCCACTGCGTTTATAAAGCTGGGCAAGGGTGCATTCAAAAAAACTGCTTGCCATACCAAGGATCGCTGTCACCCACATCCAAAATATCGCGCCTGGCCCCCCAAGTGCCAAGGCAACCCCAACTCCAGCGATAGTCCCGCTTCCGACCCGCCCCGCCATACTGATCAGCAAAGCTTGAAAGGAAGTAATATGGTCTTTGCTTCGGCTCAAAGCTTCCAAGAGGACTTGGAACATGTGGAAAAAATAACGGAACTGCACAAACCGAGAACGTATCGTGAAATAGGCTCCACAAGCTACCAGAAGGACGAACAATATCTGACCTGAAATGTCACTTAATATTTTTACCATAAGCGCGTTGCGAAGAATTGTTTCTCGTTGCTGTTTTCAATATGATGAGTTCTGAAGAGGGAGATACGAATATGTGATTTGCGTTGTTACCACATAGCGCACTAAATATACCAACGTTTATTCTCAGTCACGCTCACGATCCTATTTAAGAAAATAGGCGAGTCGTGAGAAATTCTCAAAAAGGAAAAGAGAGAATTGGAGTATAATAGCTTGATATACAAGCTCTAATACGTTATTCCCTTTGAGGTATCCGGAAATGTGATCCCACTGCAACCCAGCAGAAGGAGTGCAATGCCACCGAAGATAGCGTTGACTCCGTAAAGAAGGCCAATGATCCAGGATACGGCGATCGGATACTGGATGAGAATAATAATGCCCAGGGCGAGGGCTATGATGCCGTTGAAAAGTAACCAGGGCCAATATTTGTGCTCTTTAAGTCTGACGGCAGCAACGATTTCGAATATTCCTTCGATGAGAAAAAATGCAGCTAAAATGATGGTAAAAATTTCCAAGCCGACGATGATCTTCTTGAGAATCAAAATACCGACTATAATGCGTAAAAAGGCTAATAAACCATGCATGAGTCGATGGCTGTCACACCGTCCGGAAATTGCCGCAATGAGAGAGGCAATTCCGGTAATAATGAGGAGAAGCGAGATGATTTGAACAATCGCTATGGATGCAAAGTGAGGAAAGATGAGTGCGGCGAGCCCGGAAAAAAAGTAGAGGAGTCCACTAATGATCAACCAGGTGGGTCGCACATGGAGCAATTCTGTGGTGGGTACTGGTGGTGTTGGGGGAGGAGGGGGTTGCATAGCTTGCTGATAATATTGTTTTGTTTTTAAGGCAAGCTTTGTGCGGAAAAGGAAAAAAGCCTCAGTTGAAGAATAACTGAAAGCCAAGTGTTGTCTCGGCCTGGCAAGGAAAAACTTGCCTTACAGGCCATGACAGAGGTGATGCGGAGAATCGGACTGAGCATAAACCAGGAGAAAACGCGTATCGTCTCGGGTGCCGGGAGGAACCTTCGACTTCCTCGGGTACACCATAGGCCGGTTTTACGGACAGGCAGGCAAGCCATACGTTGGTACCCCTCCGCCCAAGAAAACGGTGCTGCGACTGCTCAAAGAAATCCACGAACAAACCAGTCGATCGCCGTACCATGTTCAAATGGTTAAAGATATGGTACAATCGTTCTACGATAATGGCTGGATTGTTGAGCGTGAAGTTCCGGCACTCTATTGCAAGGAAACCGGCCACTATTTATGGACCCTCGCTATTTGGAATGGGTGGAAAGGGAAGGCAAATTTAGCCGAAGATGGGAAGTCCATCCCCTTCTATTATCTTACTGTGCCTTGCAGATAACGGCCTCGATGTGCGATTGTTACCGAAATGGAATTTACGACTCAGAATATCGGAAGAGCGATTCTGCTGGTGGTTTGCGGTTTGTTGATTTGTGGCTGCGGCAGACCGGAAACAGACGCGGATTTAGTCGTTGTGAATGGCCCGGAACCTGAGTCGATTGATCCGGCACTTCTCACCGGCCAGCCCGAGGGAAGGATCGCGAGTAGTCTTTTTGAGGGATTAACTCGTTTTGACGAGAAGGGGAAATCTGTCGCTGGGGTCGCCCAATCTTGGGAAATTTCGCCTGATGGCAGAACTTATCTTTTTCATCTGAGACCCTCGGCTCGCTGGAGTGACGAGAAACCCGTGACGGCGCAGGATTTTGTGGAGTCTTGGAAACGGGCCCTTTCTCCTTCCACTGGAGCCGCGTATGCGTGCCAACTTTACGCTCTTAAGAACGGGGAAGCCTATGAACAGGGGAAAATAACAGACTTTAATCAAGTCGGAGTAAAAGCACTCGATGCACATACTTTGCAGGTGGAATTGGAGAATCCGGTGAACTATTTCCTCGATCTGTGTGCGATTCCTGTCTTTGCACCGGTACGAGTGGATCTCATTGAGCGACACGGCGGGGCCTGGACAAAACCAGAAAACATAGTCAGCAACGGACCTTTTATTTTGGAGCAGTGGCGGCTCAATGATCGCATTCGGTTACGCAAAAATCCGCTTTATTGGGACGCAGCTAACGTTCGTCTGCAGACCATGGATTTGCTCCCGATTTCCGCTGCCAATACAGCTTTGAATTTTTACTATGCCGGTCAAGTGGATGTTCTACTGGACAAAGGAGTGCTTTCTCCACTGTATATTGACGCGCTCAAGCAGACTCCAGATTATCACGCCGCGCCGTTTTTGGGCGCATATTTTTTAGGATTCAATTGCACCCGGAAGCCATTTGATGATCCACGAGTCCGGCTTGCATTTTCTCTGGTCGCGGACAAAGAGCGCATTACACGAAACATCACGCGCGCAGGCGAGCAGCCTGCGGCAGGATTGGTTCCACCTGGGATTGCCGGTTATGTTGGCGTGAGGGGCCTGCCTTATGATCCGGTTCGCGCGCGCAAATTGCTAACAGAAGCGGGATATCCGGGAGGACGCGGTCTGCCGTTCATTGAATTTCTTTACAGTTCCAACACGGTTAATCAGGGAATTGCTGTGGAATTACAAAATACCTGGCGACGTGAACTCGGTGTTACCGTTAACCTCACTCAGGAGGAATGGAAGGTATACTTAAACTCTTTGGATACCTTGAATTTTGATATTTCGCGTCGAGTGTGGGTGGGGGATTATGCAGATCCCAATACCTTTCTCGACATGTTTACAACTGCGAATGGTAACAATAGGACCGGCTGGTCGAGTCCACAGTATGACCGCTGGATTGCAGAGGCACTAAAAGAGACCGATACACAGAAACGTTTTAAAATTCTCGCTCAAGCAGAAGATTTTTTAGTGAATCAACAGGCGGCGATTTGTCCGCTTTTTGCCTATGTGGGAGTCCTTTTTTTTAATGATTCACACGTGGGGGGATTGGAGGCGAATCTACTGGACGAACATCCTTTTCGAACGATGTACCGAAAATAAAGTTCGTGGTTGGTGGTTCATAGCGGTTGGTGGTTGGCAGATCGCGATTCTTCGTAGGGAAGGGAATGTTGCGTGCAAACTTATCGACCACGAATCAAAACAGTTTCAACGAACCATGAACCACCAACTACGAACTAATTTTGAAGCGGGAATAATCAATTGTTTGGAGGCGTTTTTTTCGAGTCCCCAGGCGGGGAACGCAAGCAAGAAGAGCCTGGGTGTAGGGATGTTGCGGGTCCTTGAGAACACGATTTGTTTCTCCGTTTTCAACAATTTTGCCTCGAAACATGACGGCTACTTGATCGCACAAGTCTTGAATGATGGCAAAATTGTGGGTGATTAAAATGAGGCTCATGTCCAAGTGGGATCGAATTTCCTGTAGCAGTTTCAGAATTTGAGCCTGAATGGTGACGTCTAAGGCAGTGGTAGGCTCATCGGCCACAAGGAGCTTCGGTTTACAGGCAAGTGCCATTGCGATCATGACGCGTTGCTGCATGCCACCGCTGAGCTGATGAGGATAATCGTACATTCGCTCAGCGGCATTGTGGATCCCTACAGCATCCAACCAGTGAAGAACTTCGGTATCGATGTCGCGAACGTCGGAGCGATGTTGGCGAATGGCTTCCGCAATTTGGCTACGAACCGAGTAGACAGGGTTGAGAGAGGTGGTTGGTTCTTGAAAAATATAGGCGATCCCGCCTCCTCGAATTTGGCGTAAGGTCGCAGGATTCATTTGCAGAACGGAACGATTTTGAAAAAGAATCTCGCCGGAATAATGTGCGGGAGGAGATGGGAGCAGTCGTGTCAGTGACAGAGCAGTCACACTTTTTCCACTGCCGCTCTCCCCGACAATTGCCAGCGATTTCCCCTCTTCCAGGCTTAAGGAAATCTTTTCGACTGCTGAGAAGAAACCGTTGCCGGTTTCGAAAGAGAGGGAGAAGTCCTGGAGTTTCAGCAGAGTTTCGGGCATAGGGCATTTTCTAAGAATTCAATATACACAAATTGTATGATTCCAACGAGTCTCATTCCTAAGATTTTGTCTGAGAAGCTTCGCGCAGACTCTCGCCCACCACATAAAACGCAAGACAAACAGTAAAGATTGCCAAACCCGGAAATAAAATGAGCCACCAGGCATCCAGAATGTAGGACTTTCCATCAGAAATAATATTGCCCCAGGTCGCCTGCGGAGGAGGAACCCCAAAGCTCAGAAAACTGAGTCCTGCCTCGGTCATAATGGCATCCGGGATTCCCAATATAGCGGTCACAAAGATTGGAGCGGCAGCATTGGGCAAAATATGACGAAGAATGATCGTGAAAGGGCGCTGTCCCAGGCTGCGGGCTGCACGCACGTACTCAGCTTCGCGCAACGTCAAAAATTCTGCGCGCACCAGCCGTGCCGTGCTGGTCCAACTGACGAGACCGATCACAATGACAATGATCCAAATATTCGGGCCAAGCATCGCAACAGCGCTTAAAATCAGAAAGAAGGCGGGAAAACATATAATGGCGTCCACGATGCGCATCAGGAGATTATCCACCCAGCCACCCAAGTAACCTGCGCAAGCCCCTACTGTGATACCGATCAGTAGAGCGACACCGACCGCAACAAAACCTACGGTTAACGAAATATAAGCACCGTGTAACATCCGGGAGAGAACGTCCCTGCCCAAATTATCCGTGCCGAGCCAATGACTTGGCCCAGGAGGGAGGAGCTTCCGTTCCAAGTAAGTTGCATTAGGATCATGAGGCCAGTGGATGTTTAAGAGGCCCATCACGCCGAAGACAAGCGCGATGATAAAGAAACCGGTAATTACGCTGAGCGCAATCATGGCAATCCGATTCTTGGTAAACCTGGCCCACATTTGGGCAAACGGGCTTTTGATGCTCATTCCAGACGAACTCGTGGATCGACCACTGCATACAAAAGGTCGGCGATCAGGTTACCAAGAAGAACCAGTGTGGCGGTGATAAAATTCAGTGCCACCAGAGTCGGATAATCCCGATCGAGTACTGCTTGATAGCCCAATCGACCAATACCAGGGTAAGCAAATATAGTCTCAATAATAATGCTGCCGCCTAACAAAGCCGGCAAGAGATATCCCAAGCCGGTTACCATGGGCCGGATAGAATTTCTCAGGGCGTGCTTATAGAAAACGGCGTCTTCGGGAAGACCCTTTGCTCGCGCTGTACGAATGTAGTCTTCCTTTAGAGTTTCCGTCATGCTGGCCCTTATGAAACGGGATTGAACGGCAATGCCATTCAGTGAAAGGACGGTGGCCGGTAAAGCGAGATGCCAGAAGGTGTCCAACCACTGCTGGAGATGATTGGAAAAGACAACACCATAAGATTGTGTGCCGAGGACGGGGACTGCAAACCCCTTCACTAACGCAATGGTAATCAGATACGAGATCCAAAAGCTGGGTAATGCGATGAGAACAAATGCGACGAGAGAAGCCAGTGTATCGGGGGCTCTGCCGTAATGTCGTGTGCAGAAAACTCCCAGCAGGATACCGAAAGTAAATGCAAGGGTGAGAGCAAGGATGTTTAATTTCAGAGTAGCCGGGAGTCGCTCGGCAATCTTTCCTAACACAGGGCGATCATCCTTTGTGCTACGAAGATTGCCGGTAAAGAGGTCCTTCATCGTGAGCATATATTGTCTGTAGAGAGGTTGATCGAGATGGAAGCGTTTGCGGAAAGCGTTTTGAACGGCCGAAGAGATTTTAGGATTCAGATCCCCCCATGGATAAGGGCTGCCTGGGGTGAGGGTCATGATCAAAAAGGCCACAATACTAATAAAAAAAAGGAGCACGGCGCTAATTGCCAGACGCCGAAGAATGAAAGCGGTCATTGCGAGAGATGTTGTGTTGGCGAGGGCAGGCGGGAAGCATACTCGGGACGGTAAAACCATTTGGAATAGTAAGACCATCCTGCTTTGGTGGGACTAATGGGCGTATCCACGTAACCGCCGCATCCATCCGGACGGTAGATGCGGAAAGCATTTTTCCAAGTTGCTGTGGTTTCATTTGGGACAAAAAGAAAAAGATAGGGCTGATCGCGATAAATGGTGCTTTGCAAGTCCCCGGCAAGCCGGATGATTTCTCCGCGGTCGTATTCCTGGCGAATCTGCTCCAAGAGTTGATCTACTTTGGGATTGGAGTAACCGACGAAATTCAGAAGTCCAGGTCGGGTTTGAGTGGAAGACCAAATTTGATACTGATCATAATTGCCACTTGTCCAACCCAGGACAACCGCATCAAAATCGAGTTTCAAAATATGCTGACTCAGAAATACCGACCATTCGTAGTTCGCGATTTTTGCTTCGATGCCGATTTTTCGCAAATCATCCTGGACAAGCGTCGCGATATCTTTTCGGATTTCCTGGTTGCTGGGAGTCAGAAGCGTGAAAGAGAACGGTTTGCCATCTTTGAAGCGAATGCCTTCCGGTCCCTCTTTCCAACCGGCCTCTTCCAACAAGGCGGCGGCTTTGTTGGGGTCGAAAGGGTAAGGACGTATGGCCGGATCAAAATACCATGCGTTGGGGGTGAAGATCCCGGTACTTTGGATGGCCTGACCGTAAAGGATGAAATGAACGATGGCTGGGATGTTTACTGCGTGAGCAAGAGCCATCCGGACACGAAGGTCCTGAAAAAGAGGATTCCTAAGATTCCAGCCGATATATCCATAAGTATTGCCTGGCGTTGAGTAGAGTTGATAATCGAGATTTTCCCGGCTGGATTTCACTGACCAGGGGTCCACTTGCAAAAAGTCTACCTGCTGGGTTTCAAATGCCAGCCGTTGCGTGAGGACATCCGGAATAACGCGGTAGGTTAAGCCATCCAACCAGGGAGGGGTGTCGAAATAAAGGGGATTTCTCGAAAGCCGGACGAATTCATTTGTCTTCCATTCCTCGAATTTAAACGGACCGGTGCCAACGGGTCGGCGATTAAAATTTACAGCCCACCAGGAGGTTGGCTTCCCCTCCAGGATATGGGCCGGAAGAATTCCCATTGTCCAGCTTGCCAGTGCTGGAGAATAAAGCCCGCGATAAGTGACGCGAACATGATAGGGTGTGGGAGTCTCGACCTTGAGTATCTTATCGAAATCCGCCTTTCGCGGCGAATGCACGCTTTCGTCCATGATGGAGCGAAAGGTGAACGCCACATCGCGCGCAGAAAAAGGAGCGCCATCTTGCCATTTGACGTCGCGACGAAGGTCGAAGTCAATTTGAGGTTCCGCAATGAAGTGACTCGTTTTAATAAGTTGCACCGAAGCCGGAAAAGAGCTCTTTATAGAGTGAAATGCGATGAGCTCTGCCAAGGCAGCTTCAGGGGGACCGATAAGGGTTGCCTCATAGGCACCGTCGTAGTCATACCAATTTTTCTCGGGCAGAAGAGCGGACGCAAAAGTTTGTGTTGCTGTAGCAGTGCGAGCTGCGGCGAGTGCTCGACGAGCTGAGGCATTTGCAAAATCAGCACGGAGAATGCTCACAGGCAGCGGGAAAATGAGAGAAGCGATAGTATTAGAGTCGGAATAGCCTGGAACTGAAAGAGATACTATGAGACGATTGCTTTGTGACCAAGCATTGGCCACGTGCCAGGCGGCCCAACTTGCGGAATTTGCTTTTAAAGTAGCTAAGGCGTTGGCTGCGTCAGTGGGATTTGCAAAGAAAAACGTACTGGTTTGGCTTAAAGTCCAACGTTGAGCGAGTTCGGGAGCCAGCTCCAAATTTTCGTCGTATTTTAGAAGCCCATCGAAAATATTGTTGGAGATTGCACTGGAAGCAGTGTCAGTACTCTGGATGGGATTAAAATTTTGGGGCTCGCCTGCCAACGAAATAGTCATTTCGTTTTTTTTCTTTGAAGCAAGGGTGAGCGCATTCAAAAATGAGGCCGTGATCAGAAAGGCAAACAATAAGGGAGCTCCAATGACAATCGTTCGGATCATTCGGTGATTCCGCTTCCTATTGTATTTAAATGCATGCCTTGGATCCCAAGCATAGTCAGAAAAGCTGTGAATTGTTCACATGGCGAATCATTTTTTCGCATACTCGCTGTTAAGGTCCTGTCCATACGCAATTAACATGTTCTTGGCAGGGCACTTGTGCATAAGAGTTGTCCGAAGTCGTTTCATATGCTTACTTTCTGGATAGTTTTCTCATGAATGTAGTCGAAGAACACCAGCCTAATTGCCTTGTAACCTTGCATGTGGAAGTCCCGGTCGAGCGCGTTGCTCGGGAATGGGATGAGGTAGTGGATGAATTTAAAAAACATGCCTCTCTTCAGGGGTATCGTAAAGGATTTGCCCCGAAAAAACTCGTCGAATCTCGCTTCGCCAAAGAAATTCGGCAGGAACTTCAGCGTAAATTACTAGACTCCTCGCTGCAAGAAGCGATCAAAAGTAAGGACTTGGAGGTTATTTCTGTTCTGGGTTTCGAAAATATCGCTTTGGAAAAAGATCAAGGCCTTCGTTATTCGGCAAAAGTTGCGACTGCTCCTACCTTTGAACTTCCTTCCTATATGGGTATTGAGCTCGACGTTCCCGCACCAACGGTTACTGAGGATCAGGTGGTCCAAACGCTCGAAAACTTGCGGCGAGCCTACGGTAGCTATGAACCTGTCGAAGACTGTGGCTTGGAAATGGGAGACCTGGCTGTTGTGACTTATTCGACGCAAGTTGACGGTCAGCCGCTTGATGCTCCTGAGATACCAAAACGGCTGATGGCCGGAAAAAACGCATGGGTTCAGTTGAAAGCGGAGACGCTCCTTCCGGGATTTAGCGAAGCCCTTTTGGGAATGCGACCTAATGAAACAAGAAACTTCGAGCTTCAGGTTGGCTTGGACTATTCTGTGGAGAGTCTACGGAGCAAAAAAATTGCATTTGAAGTTGTCTTGGAGGGTATCAATAAAGAAATTTTACCCGAGCTATCGGATGAGTTAGCTGGCAGAGTTTTCCCTGGGAAAACCCTGGAAGAATTGAAGACTCTGCTACGTAAAAGGCTGGAAGACGAAGCACGTGCAACATTCGAGTCTCGCAAACGTCAGGAAGTGATCGAGCACCTTCTTTCAAACATACAAGCTGAAGTGCCCAGTCACCTCGTGCGATCTGAAACGCAGCGTGTTCTCCGGGAGATAGTGGAGGAAAATCAAGCGCGTGGAGTGGAGGCTTCTAAGCTGCTTGCTCAAGAGCAAGACATCGTCGGTTTTGCTGAAAAGAGCGCTCAAGACCGAGTGCTCGGCGCATTTTTGCTGCTTAAAATTGCTGAAAAAGAAAATATTGAAGTGACGGATGAGGAATACTCAGCACAAATCCTGAAGATGTCACAGCGTTATAATATCACCGTTCCTAAGCTCATTAAAGATTTGAACCGAAAGAATGCATTTGCGGCTCTTCGTGAAGAAATCTTATTGGACAAGACCCTCGATTTCATCGTAGCCAATGCTACGGTGCGCGAGCCCGACACCAGCCAGGCTGATGCCACGGTAGCTGTTGCTTAGCTGAGACGTATCCACTCCGAAAACCAAACCATCCTTAATTGCATGTACCAATCGCCTCAAAATAGTATGCTTGTCCCCATCGTCGTAGAACAGACCGGAAGAGGAGAGCGCAGCTACGACATCTATTCCCGTTTGTTGAAAGACCGGATTATTTTCATTGGGACACCGATTGACGATAATGTCGCAAATTTAGTGATTGCGCAGATGCTGTTCCTGCAAATGGAAGATGGGAAAAAAGATATTAATCTTTATATCAACTCACCGGGCGGAGCGGTGACTGCCGGACTGGCAATTTATGATACCATGCAGTTTGTGACGTGCGATGTCACCACCTACTGTATGGGTATCGCAGCCAGTATGGCATCAGTGCTCCTGGCCGCAGGAGCCAAAGGGAAGCGTTACGCATTACCAAATTCCGATATCATGATCCATCAAGTATCCGGTGGTGCACAGGGCCAGGCGAGCGATGTTGAGCGCCAAGTTGAGTTTATGTTCAAACTTAAGAAACGCTTGAATAGAATTCTTTCTCACCATACCGGCAAACCCTCTGAAATTGTGGAAAGAGACGCCGACCGGGATTATTACATGACGGCTCAGGAAGCCAAGGACTACGGCTTAGTGGATGAGGTGATTCATTCCAGCAAAGAATCTAAAATCCCTGAGGGTAAGGATAAGGATCCCAAGCCTCAAGGTGAGCAAGAATCTAAAGCCCCCGGCGAAAAGCCAAGTAATAGCTAGGATTTTTGAAACCTTAGCAGGCACAGCAGCTTAAACTTTACTCTTGCGCTAAATTAAGGCATTCTCTCTGAGAAGAGGGAGACGCCCAAGAAAAGAAAGTCTCTTTCTGTAATATTCTAAGAAATTTACTCGCAAGAGGTCATGGCCCGCCCAAACAATTTAACAATGTGCTCCTTCTGTGGCAAAAGCCATTCGGAAGTGCGGAAGCTCATTGCGGGGCCGGGTGTCTACATTTGCGATAGCTGTATTGCGGTTTGCAAGGGAATCCTGGAGAAAGAGCTGGGAGAGGATTCTCGTCGCCAAAAATCAAAGACCTGCGTTCTTAAGCCCATAGATATTAAACACGAACTGGACCAGTATGTTATCGGACAGGATCTCGCAAAACGGACTCTCGCTGTAGCTGTCCACAACCACTACAAGCGCGTCTTATTAGACGCGTCGGCCTATTCATCGGCAACGATTCCAATGGAATCCTTCGCCGATGTGGAAATCGAAAAGAGCAATATTCTGTTAGTGGGGCCAACCGGCTCTGGTAAGACATTATTGGCGCAGACATTAGCACGCATCTTGGACGTTCCCTTTTGTATGGCCGATGCCACAACTATCACGGAAGCGGGATATGTGGGCGAAGACGTGGAAAATATTATTCTCCGGCTCTTACAAAATGCCGATTATGATGTGAAACGCGCTGAAATCGGGATCGTCTATATTGATGAAATCGACAAGATCGGACGTAAAACGGACAATGTGAGCATCACACGGGATGTTTCCGGAGAAGGAGTGCAGCAGGCCCTTTTGAAAATTCTAGAAGGGACTATTTGCAATGTGCCGCCTCAAGGAGGACGTAAACATCCCCACCAAGAATACATCCCGGTCAATACGGAACGAATTCTCTTTATTTGCGGAGGCGCTTTTGTGGGACTGGACAAAATTATTCAACGGCGACTTGGCGGCAAATCGATAGGCTTTCGATTGTCCAAAGAGGAAGAATCCCCTGACTCTTATCAAGATTTACAGGGAGTTGAACCAGAGGACCTTTTAGCCTTTGGCCTGATCCCGGAATTTATCGGACGCCTTCCCGTGGTAGCGCCTTTGAAGCCCCTCACGGAAACCGACCTTTGTCAGATTTTACTTGATCCCCGGAACGCGATGTCTAAACAATACAAAAAGCTACTGGCTTTGGATGGAGTCAGCCTCAATTTCACCAAAGATGCCGTACGAGCTTTAGCAGTTGAAGCAATTAAGAAAGGAACAGGAGCCAGAGCGTTACGCTCTATGCTAGAGCGTATTATGCTGAATATTATGTACGAAATTCCTAGTAGAGACGACATTGCGGAAATTACCATCAATCGGGCCGTGGTAGAAGGTAAAAAAGAACCCTTGATCCGTCGAAAACAAGATAAGGACGCCGCCTAATGCGGTTGGGAAATCAACAAATACGAGCCGACTCGTAGGAAGCGCAGAAATCTATCGTAGTTTGTTATGTCAAACGCGTTACGGGGAGATAGTGTCCCACGATTCTCAAATTGGCTTCTCGATGGCGTAGATGCAAATCTATCTTTTAGAGCGCCAGAAGCCCCGCACGGCTTCGCATATCTTTTCGGACGATTTCCTTCATTTGCTCAGACGTTCTGTTTTCGTGAAGTAGCTGGAATGTACGATCAGGGTTTGCAGTTTCCAATATTTTCCATATGCACTCCAAGAGGGGAACCACCACAGAATTTCCCAGCCCAACTGACTGAGTTCACCACATATCTCCCCGAGGATATGAAACTTTGGGCAAAAAAAGAGCGATGGAAAAACGAAAAACGAAGCTTAATAAAAATTCTAAGAGAACGCGGCCAAGATAAAAAGATAGGCCGAGAGGTCGCGTGGCTAGTGCCCGTTTTAAAGAGGCTTCAAGTGAACCATGTACACACTCATTTTACAGGATTGGCTGCCCGTACTGCCTATCTGTTGAAGAAGACAGCTGGAATTCGTTATAGTTTAACGGCTCACGCGGACGATTTTTGGGGAAAGTTTGAAAAAAAACATGTGGGGGATCTTCTCTGCGAAGCGGAATTTATAGTGACGGTAGCCGATTTTAGCGTTGAATGGTTGAGCGAGCATTTTCCAAACTGCGCTCACAAAATCCACCGTGTCTATAATGGTATCTCTCCGGACCGATTCGTCCGAAAAAGAACTCGTTTAAATCCGCCCAGGATATTATCGATCGGCCGCTATATTGAAAAAAAAGGATTCTCTGATCTCATTAAGGCTTGCGCAACTCTTAAAAATGAGGAATTTGAGTGCCTAATTGTCGGAGAGGGCTTATTAGAAAAGACGCTCAAAGAGCAGGTGCGAAATGCCGGACTCGAGGGCAGGGTATTTATTACAGGACCTCGCACGGAAGACGAAATTGCAAATCTACTCAGCGCAACATCTGTTTTCGCGTTCCTTTGCAAAACAGACGAAGAAGGTAACATGGATAATTTGCCCACCGTCATCATGGAGGCCATGGCAGCTTCAGTGCCAGTGGTTACGACCGCCCTGGCTGGAGTCCCTGAAATGGTTGTCCATGGGGAAACCGGTTATTTAGTCCCAGAAGGAGATTGCAATACCTCGGCTTCGGCCATTAAGACTCTATTACGGGATCCGTCTTTAGCAGAAAAAATGGGAGAACGGGGGCGATTGCTAGCTTTGGAAAGATTTGATATTGCTAAGACCGTCGGCTCTCTGAGATCACTTTTAACTCGGCACGGAGCTCTCCGCAACAATGAATGCTCACAGATATTAATGCAACCTGCTGTATAATTGTATGTTATAAATTCCAGCAGTGAGCATTTTTCATTGTGAAAAAGGGGGGGGCTTGTTAGAGTATTGAGTTTTAGTACGCTCAGTCGCGAATGCCGTGGATAGAGACAATGAACATTAGCCGAGTTTGGGAGGTATTGACTTCCCTTGGGATCGAAAAAAAAAATGAAATGGGATCCCCTCGAGACTTTACTTCCACGATTCCGACTGCCCCGCACGGATTCGCGTACCTTTTTGAAACTTTTCCTTCATTTACTCAGACATTTTGTTTTAGAGAGGTGAACGAAATGCTGAATCAAGGACTGCGGTTCCCAGTTTTTGCGATCTGGCTGCAGCACGACGATTCACCGCAAAATTTTCCTGAACAGCTTGAGGGGCTTACCACTTACTTTCCGGAGAATATCAGGCGATGGGCCAAAAAAAGTGGGAAAGAGGTTAAAGAGCAAATAGGAGCTCTTCAGATTCAATTGGAAAGAGAGTGGGGCCGAGATGCAAAACGAGCCGAGGAAGTGACCTGGATGACACCCATTTTACAAAAACTGGGGGTGCGGCACATACACACTCATTTTGCGGGTGTAGCTACCCGCACCGCGTATTGGCTAAAAAAGACGGCGGGAATTCGCTATAGCTTTACCGCGCATGCTAACGATTTTTGGGTAAATCCTGAGGAGAAAGAAAAACATCTGGGCGATTTGATTCGCGAAGCGGAATTTGTCGTTACCGTAACTGACTTTAGTGTAAATTGGTTGGGGACGCGCTTTCCAGACTATCGTCAGCGAATCCATCGGGTATATAATGGAATTTCACCGGATCGATTCGTCCGTAAAAGGACTCCTTCCAATCCACAGCGAATCCTATCGGTTGGGCGATATATTGAAAAGAAGGGATTTTTTGATTTGATCAGGGCATGCGCGGTTCTTAAGGACGAAAAATTTGAGTGCTTGATTGTCGGGCAAGGTGCACTGGAAAATGAGTTAAATAAAGAAGTACGAGCAGCCGGACTGGAAGAAAAAGTATTTATCGTGGGACCACGCACAGAAAGCGAAATAGCGGATTTGTTGAGCAGCACCTCTATATTTGTCCTGCCTTGCAAAACAGCAAGAGATGGTGGAATGGACAACATCCCGACTGTTATCGTAGAAGCAATGATGGCATCAGTGCCGGTTGTTTCGACTCACGTTGCCGGAATTCCCGAAACGGTGTTACATGGAGAAACCGGATATTTAGTGACTGAAGGGGACTGTGATGCATTGGCTTCCTCCATACGAACACTTTTACGGAATCCTGAGACCGCCAAAAAAATGGGAGAGCAAGGTCGAATATTAGCTCAAGATAAGTTTCATATCTCAACGACGGTCGGTTCACTGAAATCGCTCTTGACTCACTATGGAGCCCTTCATTGATCCAGGTTGGAATTTGCCTCCCACTGGAATGCCGGTCGAAGTTGATCTTGGCTGTGCTCGGGGGCACTTTTTAGAAGCTATGGCACGATCATATCCCAATCGTTTTTTTCTTGGAGTGGAACGCCTAAAATTGCGTTACGAAAAAACGGTCCGTCGTGTGGCCTCTCTGAATAATGCGATGGTCTGGTGCGTCGATTGCCGACAAGCAGTGGAAACGCTCCTTCCCAAAGCAAGAATTGATACCATCCATATTTCTTTTCCTGATCCATGGCCCAAACGGCGTCACCATAACCGTCGGTTGGTTTCTCCGGAATTTTTGCGGAAATGTGTGCAGCTTCTTACCTCATCCGGCCGCCTGCGATTAATGACAGATCATATGGGCTATTTTGCGGCTATGCAGGCTGCGCTACAGAGTTGCAATGAACTTTCGGAAGAAAAATGGGATCACCGCGAGGAACTTCCGCCGACTGAATTTCAGAGACGTTTTTTCATGTCCGGCATTATGGTCTATCGCTTAGCTCTCAAGAAAGTTTGCCATCCTACCTAAAAGCAATGTTTTCTTATTAAATTTTTTCCATACATTGTGTGCTCCCCCTAAACACAAGTCATTTGGCTGAGATTTCAGATGCCGAACTCATGACCGGAGTCAAAGCTGGTCGTGAGGAATACTTTCGGGCGTTGATCGAACGGCATCAGACGCGTGTGATTGGCGTAGTTACCAAGATGTTAGGGGATGAAATAGAGGCGGAAGACTTAGCACAGCAGGTGTTCATTCGGGTATGGAAATCTGCCAAACGTTATGTGCCCAGTGCTCAATTTACGACCTGGTTACTAACCATTACACGAAATTTGGTATTCAATGAGATGCGCCGACGGCAACGCTGCAAATTAGTTGCCGGAGGAATGGAAATGGAGGAAAGGGTGCAACCACTACAGGATTTAACCGTTCTTTCTCCAGCGCAAAAAATTTTGGATTTGGAAATGCAAGAGATGATTCAAGCGGCTATTGAACAACTGCCCGATCCGCAGCGATTGGCGCTCGTTTTACGGCGTTATGAAGAAATGCCCTACGAGGACATTGCCCAAGTTTTGGGAACCTCGCTGCCAGCGGTAAAAAGCATGCTCTTTCGCGCGCGAGAAGAACTAAAGTGTCATCTTCGCCGGTATTTGGCCTGCTGACTGACTTCGTCAGTTTCAGCTAGGTTGCATTTACTCTGGGAAAAGTCAATTTGACGCATCAAAAACAAGGTGTTTTGTACGCGAAATTGTCCCAGAATATCTCGCAGCGGGGCTAACCCGGAAATTTCATAGGGGGTAAGAAGCCAAGAATAAATGAGAGAATAACAGAAAGAAGGGGTCAGAAAGGAGCAAAAAAAGAGATTTTATAAGGATCGGGATAGAGTACCCCCAACCCCCATTGTTTTTTGTGCCGGGGACTGAGGTGCGACCTTTTTTTGGACCAAAAGTTGGTAAAATTGTGAGAACTTGTTCACGAGCGTCGCTAGCTTTTCCTTAGCGGAAATCTGCGAGCTTTGCTGGGCTCGCAGAGCGCTAGCGTTCGCTATGAACAAGTTCAGTAAATTTGAATTCATAAACTATGTGGAAAGAATGACTTGCGGGGAGTGTAGACGTTCAAAAAGAGCCGGGGTTGTATAGCCCAAAGAAGAATGCTTTCTCTTCCTATTATAATAGCCATCGATGTATTCAAAGATTTCAGTGTTGGCATCTTCAAAGCTTTCAAAGACGCCCTTTTGAAGCATCTCGCGCTTCATAGTTCCAAAAAATGACTCTGTCCACGCATTGTCATAAGGACAAGAGCGAGCCGACATGCTTTGGGAAAAGCGGCTCTATAAAATAATTTGTGGGTAAAAAAAGAGGGAGAGAAGGGGGCTGGTGCCGCCCCCAGACCCCCGCACCGCTCGCCGCGGCAGGCGTTCAGGGGGAACAGGGGGGGAGCGCTGATCGGTTACATTGGCATTGTGGCGAAACGTAAAAAAGAGGCTGGCGGCATCCAAATGGATACCTATAAACCAGCCTCTGTTATGCATAATATAACGCTCAAAAATATAATGAGGCAGCTACATCCAATCAAGGGATTTGTCTATCATGCTGTGGGGTGGGATGATAAAGAAAAGGGAACCCTCTTAGCGGAAGTACGAGCCAGAGAAGGCAGCCAGGGAAGATGCTCAGGATGCAAACGTAAAGGATCTGGATATGATAGACTTGAAGAGCGGCGCTGGCGTTTTGTGCCACTTTGGGGCTTGGTGGTTTGGTTGGTCTATGCACCACGTAGAATTGACTGCCGTTTCTGTGGTGGCCCCACAGTGGAAGTGCTTCCTTGGGCTAGTGGAAAATTACATTCCTGTGAAGCCTTCCGTCTCTTTCTGGCACAATGGGCGCGCATGCTCTCCTGGGCCGAGGTAGCCAGAGTCTTCCGTGTCGGTTGGGCTGATGTATATGGCTCGGTAAAATGGGTGGTTGATTACGGCATCCAACATCGGGATTTAACTGGAGTAAAAGCCCTCGGTGCAGATGAAATTCATGTGGGTAAAAAAGATAAATTCTGGACGCTGGTTTACCAAATCGACGATCACTGCAAACGACTCCTGTGGGTTGGGCGCGATCGTACTGAAAAGACTTTTGAGTTCTTTTTCGAAGTTTTCGGCACTGAATTTTGCTCGGCGATCCAATTTATTTGCTCAGATATGTGGAAACCATATCTGAAGGTAGCAGCCAGTTATCTGCCCGCTGCCTTGCATATCCTGGATCGCTTTCACATCGTCAAAAAACTCAACGAGGCTATCGACGAAATTCGCAGAGAGGAAACCCGCACCCGTGCTCAAGCGGGCCTCGAGCCTCTTCTAAAAAAGATGCGCTGGGCGTTTCTAAAAAAACGACGCAATTGGACCAAGACCCAGCGCGCGAGCATGCGCGCCCTTGAAGGCTCCACCTTACGCACCCTACGCGCCTTTCTCTTAGTGGAAACTTTCCAGCACTTTTGGACCTACCGCTCTCCTACCTGGGCTGCTAAATTCCTGGATGCTTGGTGCACTAAAATTACTCGAAGTCACCTCGAGCCTCTTAAAAAAGTCGCCCGCTCTCTCACCTCTCACCGCTCTCTCCTTTTAAATTACTTTCAGGCTAAATCTCAATATTCCAGCGGTGTCGTTGAAGGGCTTAACGCCAAGCTGAAATTAACTCTAAAACGGAGTTATGGGTTTCGCACCGCTGATGCTCGTGAAGTCGCTCTTTATCATTCTCTTGCTAATTTACCTCTCCCAAATTTTACCCACAGTTTTTTTTAAGCAGCCAATTTTATGAGAACATTCTCGAGTATAAACCGCTTGATTTTTCCGCAGAGATTGGATATGTTGCCGTGTTCATAGCACGCATAAGTCGCGAGTCTCACTCGTTGTCATAAGGATCTGCCTCGGTGTAAAATATCCCGCTCGGACGTCCGTTGGTTGACGAGGACTATTGTGGTGGGCCCTGCCATTGGCTCACTCGTCGGGAGATAGAAACAACACACCGTCACTGTGCCGGGTCGAGTTTAAGAAGCTTATCGTGACGCTCGTTGCAAAATTTTGGCACTCCTGTTGCTGTGGTTGCCGTCGACTATAGCGTGGCCCACGATTCGGCGATAATTTCGAAGCACCCTACGCTATCGAGGTAGATCATGTAGTGGTGCATTTCCCACTTGTCTCGCCATTGTTCAATAGTGTCTACTCGGATTTCTTCGACCCAAGGCGAGTCTTCAACCTCAACCAGTGTGTCGTAAGCGCCTTCAATGTGCCACGCCTTGCAACACCGCTCAGTTCGGAGGCGCACAGCCGCTACTTTACTGAACTTAATTCCACCTTGAAACACTGTTCCTTCTTTCTCGTAGCCAAAGCGAATTGTGGGCATAATCCCTTTCCCATCGAAATATGCTTCGGTCCTGAAGTCCGTGGAAGGAACTGGAATTGTATGTAATGGTTTCTTAAAATTCATATTCAGTGTCCGCTTGGTGTAACAGTTGTTATACCTTCGCTACCGAGGCCGCTCCGCCGCAGTTGGGCAGCTAACCTGGCTTGCGCGGCTGCGTCTCCCGTCATGTCAATGGCATTCCACACCGACCTCGAAATGCCAGCCTGCTCAAGTGCTTGGGCAGACCGAGTGTTTAATAACAATACATTACCATCTTTAACGATATATTGAATAGGAACATCCGCTGTTCTGAGCGTGCCCGCTCGCAGAGCATTAGCTACATCTTGAACCGTCTGCCCTGCAAATGTCCCTCCCGAACTGAAAGCTGGACTAAAAGTCCGTTGGGCGTAGTTCGCATTTTGTAGGACTCCTGTCATTGCTCCCGCATTACTCAACGGCTTAACCGACTGCTTTCCGGCAGCGGCACCCAAAGCGGCAGCTTTACCTGCAATTCCCAGCGGTAGCACGCCTGAGATGGTGTTTTCTGTGATACCGGATATCCTGTTTGCGCTCTCGGCATTGACACCGATGCCTTGTAGTCCTCCGGATACGGCCTGTGCGGTCAATGTTTGAGCGGACTGGCCCGACCACATCTGACGCGCTCCTGCCGATACAAAATCCGCACTAACACCAACTGCCGCCACACCACCTACCTTGGTCAGCATAGTTGGTTCTGGTGTTAGTACTAGAGCAGCTCCAGCAGCCATCCCTCCAACTCCACCAAGCGCTTGTATTCCTCCTTGAACTCGCGGGTTTGCTGCTATGTTAGTCACGGTATTCACCGCCGCTTTCCCGAATCTTCCCGTAGGATCTGTCCAGTTGATTCCGTATGTCTGTTCTGATGCGATTTGCCAGGATATTTGGATTTTATCCTGTTGATTTACAGAGAGAACGATGACTTTTGGCAGGCTCGTTTGGAGACTGTTGTAAAAAATTTTCCAGACGCTGTTTTTTGATGCATCAGGCAGACACGTCCAGACAGCAGCTATGATCCATAGAGCAAGAAGCCATGAAGGCAGGAGTATTCTTTTAGCTGCGGGGAACATGGCAAGCAGCTAAGGATAAGCAGCTAAATAAAGAAGGCGAGTTTTTACTCGGGCTCTGTTTTGATGTGCGCTCCTCTTGATTTTAAGGAGGCTAAGAGAGCAGCTCTCTTTTGAGGATCGGATTGGGGAGTGTCTTTGGCTACTGGTTGATATCCTTCGAACTTTGCGGTGGGATGGGTTTGATCATGGATAGCTTTGAGCTTTTGCACTGCGACATGGGCGTAGACTTCGGTGCTGGAGAGTTCCGCATGTCCCAACATGGCTTGAATGTACCTAATATCGGCACCGCCTTCGAGCATCTGGGTGGCCATGGTATGCCGGAAGATGTGACAGGCTCCGCGTTTTCCGATTTGGGCTGCCGTCACATAACGACAGCTCTGGCTGGTGAGGTTGCTGGGAGTAATAGGTTCGCCCCAGTGTGTCAGAAAGAGGGTCTTCTCATAAGGATCTTTCTGAAGGAAGGGACGCACTTCGCTCATGTATCGCCCGATCCAAAATAGTGCTCGCTCTCCAATAGGAATGATGCGTTCTTTCTTTCCTTTTCCTTGCCGAATGGTGACAGTTCCTCGTTCGTCATCGACATCAAAGGCTGTGAGTCCTAGAAGTTCAAAACGTCGCATGCCTGTGGAGTAAAGGGTTTCCAAGATGGCCCGGTCTCGCAGTCCCAGCGGATGGGTGATATCGGGCTGACTTAAGACGGCTTCCACTTCTTTGGTATTGAGAACGGCTCGCGGTAGTCGATGATTAAAAAGCGGCATTTCCAGTTCGCTGGCCGGATTAAAGAGGATGTAGTTTTGACGACAAAGCCAGCGAAAGTACATTTTAATGGGAACGATGCGCATGTATTGTGTGCGTCCTTCCAAGAGCCTTCCATCGGCTTTGCGTTTGTGTGAGAGCCAGATCTGATAGCGCTCCAGGATCGGTTTGGTAATTTCTTCCGGTCTTAAGAGTCCTCGTTCCTGGCACCAGGCAATGAAGTAGTTGAGACAGGTACGTCGGGTTGTGATGGTGCGCTCGCTGTATTGGCGTACTCGCAGCCACGCCAGGAACTCTTCCGCACGAAGGGTGAGTCCTCCTTTGAGCAGTCGCTCTCCTATTATTTGAGGTGGTTTACGATGTCCGCGCCGTGCCATTTTTATTTCTCCGCTAGCATGCTGTTTTCTTTTTCCTGGAAGCTAGTAGTCTCCGAAAGCTCATAGATAAAGGGTTTAGCTCCGTTTTGATAGGGCTGACTTGGCCCTAACATCCCCCTAACTTTGGCCTGACCAGGGGGTGACGGGTCTTCATTTTGCCCTAACCGGTCACCGTTTTGGCCTGACGGGTCAGCATCGTACTTTAGTTTTTCCGGGTCGATGAGTCCCATGATAAATTTTCCGCCATCATTTCCTTCTCCGGAGTAGAGGAGTTCGTAAACATAGCTCTGGCCTTTGCCACTGCGATGCAGAAGCAGGTATTCCATTTCTTCCAGGCGGTGAAGATGGATTTTCAATGCACTATCGCTCCAGCCGATCCAGTTGCGTATGTCTCGACGGGTAAATCGAAGGTCACTCTGTTTGATGGCTAGTCGCTGGCATTCGGCTGTTACTCGCTCTTGGATAAGGTTGAGTAAACGCCGTGTCTGTGGCGGCAGTTCGTCGAGGCTACGTCCCAGGGCTTCCCCGGATATGCGGTTGGCGATTGCAATGTCCTCAATGGTAACTTCGATGTACTCGAGTCCCTTCCCATCGCGCTTAAGTAAACGCTGGTATTGGTGTAAAAAGGCAATGGTGTCTATCAGGGTGAGGTATTTTTCGTGGTCTCTTCGGGTCCGGGTTCGGTCGTCAAGGAAGGTGAGTTGTCGGGCAAAGGGGTTAACGACTTTCAAGGGACGCAAGAGTCGTTGTGCGTTTTGATGGGTAACAAGGATGGAAGCCTTTTTTTGTTTTCTTTGTACACCTTCTAATGTCCGCTTTTCACGCTGTAGTTCGTGGATGGCTCTCGTTTGTTCCCGACTCTCATCTACGCTCAAGATGATGCAGCGGTTCATGAGTTCTTCATCGATGTCGATGGCGGTTGTGGTCAGCATGATCATCACAGGTCCTTCAACTCGGTATTCTTGGGTGATCATTCGGCCGCTATTGGGATCTTTGCCGGTACTGGCGATGGCCAGTTCTCTTTCGCTTTGAAGGAGCTTCAAAGCATAGGAGGCGCGTTCGGCTCCTTCTTCTTCAACAATGGCTAGGACTTTGTGTTTGAGATCAGTGTCTCCAAGGTAGTAAAGGCTCTGGCCAGTCATGGCCGAGTATTTGATGCGCTCTTCTTCGGGAATGAAGGCAAGGATGGCTTCCATTAGTGATGATTTCCCGGCTGCGCTGGTACTCTGGATGAGGACGGCGAGCGGTTCATCGAGTTTCCGGGAGATGGCTGCAAGGTAGCCAACGAGTTTGTTGGTGCTCTCTCCAACGATGCCGCATGCTTCGTAATCGGCAAGGATGCGGTCGAGGAGTTTGGGATCTTTTAAAAGGTTTAGGGCTATTTCCCGTTCGTCTTCTGGAAGGCTTATTTGCTTGTTCTGCGGCTCTATTGCTTTGCGGATGTTTTCTTCTTGAAGCTCTTCGAGTTTTAATAGGATCAGTCCCAGGTCGCGTTTGAGGATTTCGGTTGAAAGTTTTGTGGCCTCAGCAGCTTGTTCTATAAAGTGGTAGCGGTGTTTAGCATTGCACATGTCAAGCGTGTCCAGGTGAAAGGTGTCCGAGTGTTTGCGCATAGCTCGCAGTTGCACTTTTAAGGTCTCAAAGCTCAGGTTCTTGGCTAATCCTCGTACTCGGTATTCCCGCTCTCCACTCCACAGGTGGATGTCTTCTCCGCGCAGCTCGATTTCCATTCCGTGTGCCGCTAAGGATGAGGCGGCAGCTAAGAAGGAAGACTGCGGATTCAGGATTGGTGCTGGTTCAGAGACAGGTTCTTTTTTCTTAGCTGCTTCTTCTCCCCGCTGCTGCGCTATCACTTCATCGTAGGGTGCGGGAATGAAGGGCCACGGCGCCCATCCTACTCCGGTTTTCAGTCCTTCGTTGGTGACGCATGGTTGTGGCTCTCCGGTATCTTCATCGATTTCCATGGCAATGTGTTTGCATAGGATTTCTTCTGCGTTCTCGATGCAGGCTGCTAGGGCCGAGGATGGGTTATTAGTGTTGCGTGCCACTTCGTTGATGTCTTCTCCGTAGGGAAGTTTTGCGCGCATTACTCGTGCTCTCAGTTTGGCGAGATCCGGTGCATATCGTTTGACCGCTTTTTCTCCGGCTTCATCATGGTCGAAGCAAAGGATAATCCGTTCCGGTCTCAGTTTTTCTAAGAGTGTTCGGAGTTCCGGGGTAAGGTTGTTTGTCCCAAAGGTGGTGGTAACGTTTCGAAAGCCGGCGCTCCAGAGGGTTAATGCGTCTAAAATGGATTCGCAGAGAAGGATTTCTTTTTGATGTTCTAAGGCCGCTCGGTTAAAGACTCCTCGCAGCTCTCCGCTTAGGTAAAGGTGTTTGGGAGCATCTCTACTGACTTTTTCGATTTTCCTCCCGTACATTTGAACGACTTCTCCGTGCTCGTTAAAGAGGGGAACGACGACGGATCCGCTTAAGTGTTCGTGTCCGCTTTCTCGAAGGATGCCGATTCCTTGCAGCCGTATTTTGAGTTCTTTTCCTGCCAAGGTTGTTGTCGGTACTCGGTATCCTATTGTGCGATTGCCATAGCCTAGTCGAAAGTGTTTCACGGCCTCCGGATGAAAGCATTTCCGCTTCTGCAAATAGGCCATGGCCTGCGGCTGATTGCAGAAGGTCGTGTGATAAAAGTCGGCCACGATTCCTAAAAGCCGACTGTCGCTTAATTCTTCCCCAGGAAGGGTCAGGATCTCGTGGTTTTTTTTGTAGGCTTTGATTTCGTCTGAGCGTGGCGGCGCTAGTCCCAACCGGGAAAGAAGTTTTTCAGCCGCTTGCCGAAAGCTGATCTTTTCAGTTCGCATGACTAGCTCAATGACATCCCCTCCGCCACATCCGGCCAGGCAGTTCCATAGGTTTTTGCCTGGTGTGACGGAGAAGGATGGATCGCTGTCCTCATGCCATGGACACCGACCAAAAAGATCTTTGCCTCTCGATTCCAGCTCGATTCCGTATTCTCGGGCCAACTCTTCTATCGGGACTTCCCGTTTGATGCGTTCAATGTGTTCTGTAGGGATTCGCGGCATGGGTTTTCCGATGGGGTATCAAGCCAAAAATGCAGTTTTTATTTCTTCGCTCTATTTACTACTGAATGTAGTAATATATGGATATGACCCGTCAACTACAAAATGTCGTGAGTATAATTTCGGCCAACTACAAAAGGTATTCAGCCAATATGAGGGACGAAGATTTTTTCAAAAACTTAGGCCAGCGTATTGCCGCGTTGCGTCAGCAACGTGGCTTAACACAAGCAGCTCTTGCTCATCGCCTCGGTTTCGGTCAGCAAGCTCTTGCTACCTATGAGAACGCAACTCGCCGGTTGCCTTCTTCTCTCTTGATTCCCTTGAGTAATATTCTTGGAGTAACTCTAGAGGAGCTTCTTGCTGTAGAACCCGCCAAAGGCAAGCCAGGACCAGCTCCCAAGTTACAACGTCAGTTCGAAGCCATTAGCCGACTGCCTAAAAGCGAACAACGCTTTTTCTCGGCTATGATTGACCGTTTTTTGCACGAGCATTTATCGGACGGCGGCTCTTCTGCTCTGCCTTTGGAGGTTGCTAGTCATTAAGGGCTCCGGAAGGATGTCTTTGGACGCATTCCCGAGCCAGCTCAGCCACCATTTCCGCTCCACGCTTGTAAACGGTCACTGCAATTAATTTTTCTCCCCGCCAGACTCCCCAATATCTTGATCCCCTATAGCGCTCTATCCGTACTTCCTTAGCGGGATTGCTACTCTCTGTAATGGATTCCTTTTCCATTTTAGCGGCAACGAAAGATGAGCACTCCTTCGGTCACGATTTTGCGATAGCCTTCTTTCTTCCAATCCACTTTGTGCCAGTTGAGTACTCGCTCAACTTCTTCCCATGTGTGACATCGCTGGATCAGCCATTCCCATGGCCGCTGTTGGATCCCAAAGTGATGAATGTCAAATCGACATTGCCACGGACATCTCAACCAGAGTTGCTCCTCAAGCTCCTCCCATAATTTTCGGTCCAGTTCCTCTATCTCTTCGACCACGCTGAGCCCTCTTTGCGTCAAGCCGGAAAATATTGGTTTTGACATGTGGGGTATTTATTTCTATTAGAACTAATTATTCAAGCCATTTCGATAATTCCCTTATCTGCCTTGTATGATGACGACCATGTCACGAGGCAGACCTTCTCAACGTCAACGCTCTTCTTTTGGAGAGCGGGTTTTTTCCGCACGACAAGCCCTTGGTCTTTCACAAGCTGAAGTAGCTAAACAACTCCATATTACCCAGTCCGCCTATGCCACGTGGGAACGTGATGTGGTCGCTTTCCGTCCCGAGCAAATCGCTATGTTATCCGATATTTTAAAAGTTTCACCTCAAGAGCTTCTTGGTAAAGCCCCAAAGCCTCGCCGCGGCTCCGGTCCGGTTGGCAGGGCTAAACGGCTTTTTGATCTGCTTTCCCAGTTGCCTCGCAATCAGCAGGAAAAAATTCTTTCGGTCCTCGAACCTTTCGTTCTCCAACACATCAACTCAAAAAAAAGTCGCTGAGTTTAAAAAAGTTTTGAATGTGCAGACGGATTGCACGTAAACCCAGCACTCCTCCCTAGCTAGGGATCTACAAGGGCTGGCAATGAAGCCCTTGTAACCTTCCTTCCGCGAGCTTCCGCAAAGCTCGCCTCACTTAAAAATAGTTCGCTGCTTTTTACGCAACGATCGAGACGACTTTTCTTCTGCGATTCCGAGTCTGTAACCAATTTTATTTTAGTCGCTTTTCAGTCGCTAAAATTTTTGCGCTCGTTCCGTTTTATTTCTGCGAAATCATCTGCGTTTTTTCCTGCGATGTGTTTGCGGATTGTTCGTGCGATGTTTGTTTTTCTTTCGATTTTTTAGCCGCTCCAAGTGTGACGAATTTTGTGACGGGAGCATGACTTTTGTTGTGACGAATCACTGACTATCTCGTGATTTTTTCGCCGCGCTTTTCCTTAACCAAAAGTTAAGGGATTGGTGTCATCACTATTTACGGACCGCTCTGTGTTTTGAGACCCAAGTTGATAAAGGGCTGCGATGTGCTTTATTTCCAGTTATGTTCACGGGGATTGCGCAGAAGAATATTGCTGTAGCAAAAAGTTATTTTGATGAGCACTTGTCTCACAATGATTATTACACTCAAGGTGAGGTGGAGCCAGGTCGATGGATTGGACTTGGTGGTGAGAAGTTAGGACTCATAGAAGGTCAGCCGATATCGAGGGAGAAGTTTATGACGCTCTGTGATGGACGTCATCCATTCAATGGCGAAAGACTAACTCAACGGTTAAATCAAGAAGGTAATCGACGGGTATTTTTTGATTTCACTTGTTCGGCTCCAAAGTCGGTTTCGATTTTAGCAGTCACGATGAATGATGAACGGGTGGTGCGCGCTCATCAGGAGGCAGCTCGTTTTGCCGCAAAGGAGTTGGAACGTTTTGCAGCGACTCGAATTCGAGTCGGTGGTGCTGATGAGAATCGACGTACGGGGAATGTAGTTGGAGCGGAGTTTTTGCATAATAGTTCGCGCTCACTTGATCCTCAGTTGCACACTCATTTCACGTTTTTTAATGCAACGTTTGATACCAAGGAGCAACGTTGGAAGGCGCTTCAAGAGGTGGATATTTTTGCAGCTTCAAAGTATGGAACTGAGGTTTACCGTAATGAGTTGGCTTGCCGCCTCCGAAAGATGGGGTATGAGGTGGAAGCACGTTCTCACGGTTTTGAGATTAAGGACGTAGCTCCAACGCTGATAAAAAAGTTTTCTAAGCGTGCTGCGGAACGTGATGCTGTGATTGCCAAAATGGAAGAACGGCTAGGAAGGAAGCTTTCTAATAATGAGGTCTCGGTTGCGGTTCATCGTACGCGCTCCAAAAAGTTAACGGGCATTTCTACTGCTGAGGTACGTAAGATGCAGCTCGATCAGTTGAGTGTCGAGGAGATAGCTTCGCTCAATGCGGTGAAGACTCGGGCTCAAGGTGTGCCTCATGTCCCAGAGCAACGGATCAATGAAGAAGCCTCTCTCTCTTTTGCTTCAGAGCATGTGTTTGAACGCAGTTCGGTGGTTCCGGAGGAGGAGTTGTTACGGTATGCTCTCGTTCATGGCCGTGGTCAGGTTTCGTTAGCCACTCTCAAGCAACGGCTGTCTACGAATCGGGAGTTTGTTAAAGTTGGCGAGAAAGTTTCAACTCGAAGCATTTTAACAACAGAACTGAAGCTCATCGAGACTCTCAATAAAGGCCGCAATGTTTGTATGCCTTTGGCTCCAGCGTTTCAATTAACGTCAGCTTTGGCCGAGGATCAACGGAAGGCGATTTCTCATGTTTTGGGAAGTTCTGATCAGTTTACAGGTTTTCGTGGCCTGGCTGGTGCAGGTAAGACGACTGCTTTAAAGGAACTCTCCGCTGCTTTGGAGCAGGAAAGGTGTTCGGCTCTTTTTTGTGCGCCTACGCTAGCTGCTACGGATGTGTTGCAAAAGGATGGGTTTCCCGAGGCGATCACTTTGCAGCGGCTTCTCGCTGATCCAAAGGTTCAACAGAGGGTTTCCAATAAGGGGGTGATTGTTTTAGATGAGGCAGGTCTTGTTAGTCTCGATGAGATGAGCAGTCTCTTTTCTCTAGCTGTTAAAAAGAATGCCCGTGTGGTGTTTTCAGGTGATACTGGTCAGCATTCCGGAGTGGCTCGTGGGGATGCGTTAAGGCTTTTGGAGGAACATTCGCTTTATGCCTTTGGTCAGTTGTCTCAGATCCGACGTCAGCAGGTAGTTGTTTATCGCGAAGTGGTGGAGTTAGCTGCTTCTCAAAGGCCGCAGGAGGCTTTTGATCGCTTAGATGGCTTGGGATGTGTGGAGGAGCCAACAAAGCTTTATGAGTCGGCTGCTACGGCGTTTCTTGAGGCTCGCAAGGAAGGCCGCTCCACGCTGTTGGTAGCTCCAACGTGGAGCGAGATTGAGTCGGTAACAGTTCAGGTCCGCTCACAGTTAAAAAGTCAGGGAGTGATCGCAAAGCAGGAGACAATGGTTCCTGTGTTTGTTTCGCTCGGTTGGACGCAGGCTCAAAGGTGTCAGCCGCTTCAGTTTTCTCCAGGTCAGCGGATTTTGTTTCGAAATTGCTCGGGTTCTTTCCGGGAGAATGAGGAGGTGGAGGTTGTAGCCACACGCTCAGGCGCTTTGCAGGTTCGCCGACAAGATGGCTCGGAGCATTTTTTTCGTCCTCGAACGGGCACTTCGTTTGAGGTCGGGGAACGCAGGGAGATTGCTGTTGCTCCAGGGGATCAACTCTTACTCCAGGCCAACCGCAGGAAACACGGTTTAAGGAACGGAGAGGTTGTCACGGTTCGGTCGGTGGAGGATGGCAGGATTTCTTTATCAGATGGCCGTCAACTTCCCGCTAATTATCGGCAGTTTTCTCATGGGTATTGTGTGACGTCTCATGCTTCTCAGTCCCGTACGGTGGATTCGGTTTTTGTTGTCGCCTCGTCTCGTTCTGCTCCGGCGATCCACCAGGAGCAGTTTTATGTGTCGATTTCTCGTGGCCGGAAGGAATGCCGCATTTTTACGGATGATAAGGATTTGCTCAGAAGTCGAATTGCCCGCTCGACTCAACGAGAGGCGGCTTTGGATTTAGTGCGCGCTGCTTTGCAGGAGGAAGGGCTTGCTTCAAAGATGGAAGGTTCAAGTAAACCAGTTCCAAAGGTCACTTTGGTATCACGTGTTTCCCAGCGACTTCCTCTGTTCCAGCGTATGGCCGAGCTTTCGCGTCAAGTCCTTCGCAAGATAGTTTCTCAGCGATTGAAAGCTCAGCTCTCTCCAGAACAAGTTGTTAATGAGAAGGTAATTTCTCTTTCTCAATCGAAAGCGCCTGTACTTCGTCAGCGTATCCGTTATAGACAAGGTCTCTCTTTATGAATAGGCAAGGTCTCTCTTTATGGCTCTAATAAAACTTTCTGAGACATCACTTGATCCTCGATGCATCATTGAAGCCCAACCCCATAATCCTCCGTTTGCAATCGAGTTTCATGATCACAATGGCCATATCTTTGGTTTTCCTTATGGCCATCTCCTCCACTATGTTTGCCACCCTGATCCAGATCCTAAACCTAACGACCCACCTGATCTTTTTGCTCTTCAATTTTCTACCTATAAAGTTGTGCTCCATGGCTGGCGACTCTCAAATCTTCTTCCTCTTTTAAGCCAAGGACGTCTCGCCGCCGTACACGCTCTCAAGGACCGCTATGAGGGACTCTCTAGTCATCGGCCGTTTGTTTCTAAGATTTATTGCACTGACAGATCTTAATGAACCCCTTTCCAGATCTGATTCTTTCTCCAACAAAAGCTCACCGCATTCCTCGCACGTCGGATGCCGAGGAGTTGATTCATAAGTTGCTTGCGCTTGAGATCAATGCTTATGCGTTTTTGATGGATGTGGATTTGCTCGCCGAGATTGAAGCCAAAGGTTTCAGAAATGATCCGGATCAAGCCCGTTCAGATCTGATGAAGCAGTCGCCTCAACATATCCGCGATACTGTGTTCCCGCCTCCTCTGGAATCAGAACCGGATGATTCCGATGAGGAGGAAGGGAAGGATTCAACTCCGCTTAAAGGCATGGGATTGAAGATTTCGATGAATGATTCGCTCTCCACAGTTCCTAAATCTCCTCTGGAGCATGCTCTTCCAAAAAAGCTCAGATCTCTATCCAAGTCTTTCCATCCTCAACAAGACCCAAAAAAGAAAAGATCAGGTATCAGTTTGGGTATGTGATTTTGGATGGAAGTCCAATAAATTAATCCGCTAGAGCATTTTACATTTAAGTAGTTACAGTATTTCCATATCCTGCGTGACGAAAATAATTGGAAGATTCGTCTTTTGTGAGAGAATTTAAAATATTGGAAATGGAAGAGAGAACGGCATCGAGCGTTCTGGCGGCTGTTTTTCGAAGATGGGCTTTTAATTTGGAGAAAAATTTTTCAATTGGATTGAGATCTGGTGAATAAGCGGGCAAAAAGAGGAGTTTTGCACCACGGGCTTCTATAATTTTTTGGACATCAATGTTTTTGTGAGAAGAAAGATTGTCCATTATGAGAACATCACCCGGCTTAAGGATTGGCCCAAGGACCTCTTTCAAATAGGTTACAAAGGCTTCTTTGTTCATAGGACCATCAAGTACCCAGGGAGCTACCAGACCATCATGAGACAAAGTTGCAATGAAGGTGCTTGTTTTCCAATTTCCATGAGGGACTTTATCCATGCACCGCATTCCCTTTCGAGAGCGGCCATAAAGGCGAATCATTTTGGTATTGACTCCGCTTTCATCCAGAAAGAAAAGCCGATCTGTTGCCATGGTAGGTTGGTTTTCTTTCCACTCCTTTCTGGCTTGTTGTACATCTGGCCGATCTTGTTCGGTGGCCCGCAGGCTTTTTTTTTATAGGTAATGCCCCATTTTTTTAATCGATGCCATAAACTGTGGATGTCTATTAAGATTGCGTGCTCTTTCTCCAATTTTTCACTCATTTCCCGTAATGTGATTCCCGGTTGCTCTTCTACCCAGCTTCCAATCTCGGCTTCAAGATGCCCAATTCGGCTCTTGCGATGCCCGCCCATTGGAAAACTCCCGCGTTCTCCGGTTTCTTCAGATCGTTTTTTTAACCGATGTACCCATTGGCGGCTCACTTCAAGTTTTTTGGCTATTGTCCCAGGTTTCTCTCCTCGATCTATTGCTCTCAATGCTCGTTCTCTTAAATCTTTGGAATATGCCTTCGCCATTCGTTCTTTTTAGCATACCAGGTTCAATTGTATCTACTTAAATGTAAAATGCTCTAGTCAGTAATAATGGCCCTACACTTTCTTAGTATTGTAGAGATTACGGTCGTTGGTGGCACGTTGCGCTAAAGCAGCATCAATTTCATCAGGTAACTTTGCAAGTTTCTCTGCAAAATACTCTGTTGCTTGGCGATCTCCGGTCAATCCCATGTGTTCTGTTTCCAGCCACCACAAATAACCGAAAATCTCATTTTTAGATTTCCGAGCAATTAACATCTTGTAAATTGGTCCAACATAAGAATCGTACTCATCCTTCGCCTCATTGATTTCACTCACACCAATTGGATCCCATTCCTTGAACAAAATATTGCGGATGGCTTCATGATAAATGCGTGCTTGGTCTTGATAATGGCTTGTCATGGTACTCCTGGAATTACGGTTACAACGCCTCCAGACATGCTATTTGTAATAACTCGTACATTGTTTACTGGATCATAAAATCCGATTGCCCCTGCTCGCGTAGGAAAAACCGTTCCATGACTAATTGTATTCTCGACAACTGAGGGCATGATCCCTCGGTTCTGCATCTGATCGAGAGCATGGCCGGTGAACTGGCGTCCACCAATAGCTGTTGCCTGATTACGATATGGTTGAATTACGGCACTTACAAGAGGTTCTCCACTCCTACCCAAAACACCCGTTGCATTATCATTATGTAATGCCTTAACCGATTGCTTCCCAATAGTTGCACCTTTCCCCATTATCCCAATAGGTATTCCTGCGACCACCCCAATCTCCGTCGCAGCACCTACAGTTTTTGCGTAGTGAAGAGGAACACCAGCGCTTTGGAGTCCTTTGGATACGCCTTGGGCAACGAAGGTCTGAGTACTCTGAGCTGTCCAGAGTTGTTTTAATCCGGCTGTGGTCATATCGGCACCATGCCCGATTAATGCGGTACCTCCTACTTTAGTGAGCAACGTTGGTTCTGGTACTGCCCACAGTGCAGCCCCTCCGAGCATTTCCGCAACTCCTCCGGCTACTGTAAGTCCACCTTGGATTCTTGGATTTCCCAGTGTGGAGTCCATGACCTTCACCACTTTTTTCCCTAGTCGTCCATCTGGGTCTGCGAAGTTGACCGGATCGTTG